>NZ_CP115450.1:5675000-8075000 GCF_027627435.1 Kitasatospora cathayae
TGTACGGCTTGCTTGCTCATCTCCCAAGTAGCACGGGGCCCGAGAAATCCCGTGTGAATCTGGCGGGACCACCCGCTAAGCCTAAATATTCCCTGGTGACCGATAGCGGATAGTACCGTGAGGGAATGGTGAAAAGTACCGCGGGAGCGGAGTGAAATAGTACCTGAAACCGTGTGCCTACAAGCCGTGGGAGCGTCGTCAGTCGGCTTGCCGGCTGGCCGTGACTGCGTGCCTTTTGAAGAATGAGCCTGCGAGTTTGCGGTGTGTAGCGAGGTTAACCCGTGTGGGGTAGCCGTAGCGAAAGCGAGTCCGAATAGGGCGGTTGAGTTGCATGCCCAAGACCCGAAGCGGAGTGATCTAGCCATGGGCAGGTTGAAGCGCGGGTAAGACCGTGTGGAGGACCGAACCCACCAGGGTTGAAAACCTGGGGGATGACCTGTGGTTAGGGGTGAAAGGCCAATCAAACTCCGTGATAGCTGGTTCTCCCCGAAATGCATTTAGGTGCAGCGTCACGTGTTTCTTGCCGGAGGTAGAGCACTGGATAGGCGATGGGCCTTACCGGGTTACTGACCTTAGCCAAACTCCGAATGCCGGTAAGTGAGAGCGTGGCAGTGAGACTGTGGGGGATAAGCTCCATGGTCGAGAGGGAAACAGCCCAGAACACCGACTAAGGTCCCTAAGCGTGTGCTAAGTGGGAAAGGATGTGGAGTCGCAGAGACAACCAGGAGGTTGGCTTAGAAGCAGCCACCCTTGAAAGAGTGCGTAATAGCTCACTGGTCAAGTGATTCCGCGCCGACAATGTAGCGGGGCTCAAGCACACCACCGAAGTCGTGTCATTGCAGCAATACTCCTAACGGGGGCTGTGATGGGTAGGGGAGCGTCGTGTGCCGGGTGAAGCGGCCGAGGAATCGAGTCGTGGACGGTATACGAGTGAGAATGCAGGCATGAGTAGCGATACAAGAGTGGGAAACTCTTGCGCCGATTGACCAAGGGTTCCTGGGTCAAGCTGATCTGCCCAGGGTAAGTCGGGACCTAAGGCGAGGCCGACAGGCGTAGTCGATGGACAACGGGTTGATATTCCCGTACCCGCTTTGAAGCGCCAACGCTGAACCAGGTGATGCTAAGGCCGTGAAGCCGTCCCGGATCCTTCGGGTGAAGGGAAGTGGTGGAGCCGCCGGTCCAAGTCTGCAGTAGGTGAGCGATGGGGTGACGCAGGAAGGTAGTCCAGCCCGGGCGGTGGTTGTCCCGGGGTAAGGGTGTAGGACGTGGGGTAGGCAAATCCGCCTCACATATAGTCTGAGACCTGATGCCGAGCCGATTGTGGTGAAGTGGATGATCCTATGCTGTCGAGAAAAGCCTCTAGCGAGTTTCATGGCGGCCCGTACCCCAAACCGACTCAGGTGGTCAGGTAGAGAATACCGAGGCGTTCGGGTGAACTATGGTTAAGGAACTCGGCAAAATGCCCCCGTAACTTCGGGAGAAGGGGGGCCATTCCTGGTGACGGGCTTTGCGCCTTGAGCTGGGGGTGGCCGCAGAGACCAGCGAGAAGCGACTGTTTACTAAAAACACAGGTCCGTGCGAAGCCGTAAGGCGATGTATACGGACTGACGCCTGCCCGGTGCTGGAACGTTAAGGGGACCGGTTAGCTTAGTTTCGACTAGGCGAAGCTGAGAACTTAAGCGCCAGTAAACGGCGGTGGTAACTATAACCATCCTAAGGTAGCGAAATTCCTTGTCGGGTAAGTTCCGACCTGCACGAATGGCGTAACGACTTCTCGACTGTCTCAACCATAGGCCCGGTGAAATTGCATTACGAGTAAAGATGCTCGTTTCGCGCAGCAGGACGGAAAGACCCCGGGACCTTTACTATAGCTTGATATTGGTGTTCGGTTCGGCTTGTGTAGGATAGGTGGGAGACTGTGAAGCAGCAACGCCAGTTGTTGTGGAGTCGCCGTTGAAATACCACTCTGGTCGTGCTGGATGTCTAACCTGGGTCCGTGATCCGGATCAGGGACAGTGTCTGGTGGGTAGTTTAACTGGGGCGGTTGCCTCCTAAAGGGTAACGGAGGCGCCCAAAGGTTCCCTCAGCCTGGTTGGCAATCAGGTGTTGAGTGTAAGTGCACAAGGGAGCTTGACTGTGAGACTGACGGGTCGAGCAGGTACGAAAGTAGGGACTAGTGATCCGGCGGTGGCTTGTGGAAGCGCCGTCGCTCAACGGATAAAAGGTACCCCGGGGATAACAGGCTGATCTTCCCCAAGAGTCCATATCGACGGGATGGTTTGGCACCTCGATGTCGGCTCGTCGCATCCTGGGGCTGGAGTAGGTCCCAAGGGTTGGGCTGTTCGCCCATTAAAGCGGTACGCGAGCTGGGTTTAGAACGTCGTGAGACAGTTCGGTCCCTATCCGCTGTGCGCGTAGGAGTGTTGAGAAGGGCTGTCCCTAGTACGAGAGGACCGGGACGGACGAACCTCTGGTGTGCCAGTTGTTCTGCCAAGGGCATGGCTGGTTGGCTACGTTCGGGAGGGATAACCGCTGAAAGCATCTAAGCGGGAAGCCTGCTTCGAGATGAGCACTCCCACCTCCTTGAGAGGGTAAGGCTCCCAGTAGACGACTGGGTTGATAGGCCGGATATGGAAGCCCTGTGAGGGGTGGAGTTGACCGGTACTAATAGGCCGAGGGCTTGTCCTCAGTTGCTCGCGTCCACTGTGTTGTTCTGAAACAACGACTGCCTTGTCGGCGGGTCGACAGTTTCATAGTGTTTCGGTGGTCATAGCGTGAGGGAAACGCCCGGTTACATTCCGAACCCGGAAGCTAAGCCTCACAGCGCCGATGGTACTGCAGGGGGGACCCTGTGGGAGAGTAGGACGCCGCCGAACAATTCTTCAGAAGAACCCCCATCCGGATTCCGGATGGGGGTTCTTCGCGTTTTCCCGCAATTCGGACGGCAGCCGGCGGGTCAGCCCCAGCCGACCCCCGCCGAGTGGCTGGGCTCCGTCAATATGCCGCTAAAACCGCATGATCAGTGCACTGATCACCGGAATTTCGCTGCTCACGCCGTAGTCTCGAAGGCGGGGGAACAGGTGTCCGGGGGTGGCTCCCGGGCAGGGCCCGATCAAGAATGGTGCTCATGGGACGAGGCAGGCTGCGGATCTACCTCGGGGCGGCCCCCGGGGTCGGCAAGACGTACGCCATGCTCGCCGAGGCGCACCGGCGGCAGGAGCGTGGCACGGACGTCGTGGTGGCGTTCGTGGAGGACCACGGCCGGCGACGGACCGCGGACCTGGTGGCCGGGCTGGAGGTCGTGCTGCGGCAGCAGGTGGTGCATCGAGGGGCCAGGTTCTCCGAGATGGACCTGGACGCCGTGCTGGCCCGCCGTCCGGAGGTGGCGCTGGTGGACGAGCTGGCCCACACCAACGTGCCCGGGTGCCGCAACGAGAAGCGCTGGCAGGACGTCGAGGAGCTGCTCGCGGCCGGGATCGACGTGATCTCCACCGTGAACGTCCAGCACCTGGAGTCGCTCGGCGACGCCGTGGAGGGCATCACCGGGGTGCGCCAGCGGGAGACCGTCCCGGACGAGGTGGTCCGCCGGGCGGACCAGATCGAGCTGGTGGACATGTCCCCGCAGGCGCTGCGGCGGAGGCTGGCGCACGGCAACGTGTACACGCCGGAGAAGATCGACGCCGCGCTCGCCAACTACTTCCGCCCGGGCAACCTGACCGCGCTGCGCGAGCTGGCGCTGCTGTGGACCGCGGACCGGGTGGACGAGTACCTGCAGAAGTACCGCGCCGAGCAGGGGATCGTGGGCACCTGGCAGGCCCGGGAGCGGATCGTGGTCGGGCTGACCGGCGGCCCGGAGGGGGCGACGCTGATCCGCCGGGCGGCCCGGATCGCGGCCCGGGTCTCCGGCGGCGAGCTGCTGGCCGTGCACATCTCCCGTTCGGACGGGCTCGCCGGCTCCGGCTCGCCGCAGACGCTGATCGAGCAGCGGGCGCTGGTGGAGAGCCTCGGCGGCTCCTTCCACAACGTCCTGGGCGACGACCCGGCCGGCGGGCTGCTGGACTTCGCCCGGGGGGTGAACGCCACCCAGATCGTGCTGGGCACCAGCCGTCGGCCCCGCTGGCAGTACCTGTACGGGCCGGGCGTCGGGACCGTCGTCACTCAGAAGGCCGGGGACATCGACGTCCACATGGTCACCCACGAGCACGCCGGGCACGGGCGCCGCGGCAAGATACCCGTGCGGCGGATCACCGACCTGGGCCGGACCCGGACCGTCGCGGGCTGGCTGATCGGGCTGGCCGGTCCGCCGCTGCTGGCGATCGTGCTGACCGCGATCGGCGGGCTGGGCCTGTCCACCGACATGCTGCTGTTCCTGTCGCTGACGGTGCTCGCGGCGCTGGTCGGCGGGCTGCTGCCGTCGATCGGTTCGGCGCTGGTCGGCTCCTCGGTGCTGAACTTCTACTTCACCCCGCCGCTGCACACGTTCTCCATCAACGAGCCGGAGAACATCATGGCGGTGGCCATATTCACCGTCGTCGGCTGCTCGGTCGCCTCCGTGGTGGACCTGGCGGCCCGCCGCACCCACCAGGCGGCCCGGTCCCAGACCGAGGCGCAGACGCTCAGCGCGCTCGCCGGCACGGTGCTGCGCGGCGCGCCGAACGGCGACGGGGTGCTGACCGCGCTGATGGAGCAGGTCCGGGAGACCTTCGGCCAGGAGAGCGCCGCCCTGCTGGAGCGTCCCGAGCCGACCGGCGGCTGGGTGCCGGTCGCCACCGCCGGGCCGCGTCCGCCGGCGCGGCCCGAGGAGGCCGATGTGGACGTCCCGGTCGGCGAGAGCCTGGCGCTGGTGCTGCGCGGCCGGGTGTTGCCGGGGGCGGACCGGCGGCTGCTGGGCGCCTTCGCCGCTCAGGCCGCCGTGGTGCTGGAGCGCCGTCGGCTGGCCCGGGAGGCCGCCGCGGCCCGCCGGGAGGCCGAGGGCAACCGGATCCGCACCGCTCTGCTGGCCGCCGTCTCGCACGACCTGCGCACCCCGCTGGCGGGCATCAAGGCCTCGGTGAGCTCGCTGCGCTCGGCCGACGTCGAGTGGGACCCGGAGGACGAGGCCGAGCTGCTGGCCGGGATCGAGGCCGGGGCCGACCGGCTGGACCACCTGATCAACAACCTGCTCGACATGAGCCGCCTGCAGACCGGCACCGTCACCCCGCTGATCCAGGAGACCGACCTGGACGAGGTGGTCCCGTACGCGCTCGGCGGCGTGCCGCCGGAGTCCGTCCGGCTGGACGTGCCGGAGACGCTGCCGATGATCCGGGCCGACGGCGGGCTGCTGGAGCGCTCGCTGGCCAACCTGGTGGAGAACGCCGTCAAGTACAGCCCGGACGGCGTCAAGGTGCTGGTCAAGGCTGACGCCCTGGAACAGCCGGGCCGGCCGGGCCGGGTCGAGCTGCGGATCGTGGACCGTGGTCCGGGCGTGCCCGAGGAGGCCAAGGAGCGGATCTTCGCGCCGTTCCAGCGCTACGGTGACGCGCCGCGCGGCGCCGGGGTGGGGCTCGGGCTCGCGGTGGCGCGCGGGTTCGTCGAGGCGATGGACGGCACCGTCACCGCCGAGGACACCCCGGGCGGCGGCCTCACCATGGTCGTCAGCCTGCCCGCGGTCGAACGGCCGCCCGAGCTGGCCGAACTGGCCGAACTGGCCGAGCCGAACGCGCGGCACGAGCCGCCCGGCGAGGACGGCGACCCGGTCTCCGAGCTGATCACGTGAGAGCCGACTGATCACGTGCGGCCGGGCGGCCCACGTCCCACCAACAGCCAAGACACCACAGTCCGTAAGATCCGACAGCCCGAAAGGCGGAGCCCGCACATGACCCGGGTCCTCGTCGTGGACGACGAACCGCAGATCGTCCGCGCACTGGTGATCAACCTCAAGGCCCGCAAGTACGAGGTGGACGCGGCCCATGACGGCGCGAGCGCCCTGGAACTGGCCGCAGCCCGGCATCCGGACGTCGTCGTGCTCGACCTGGGCCTGCCCGACATGGACGGCGTCGAGGTGATCCGCGGCCTGCGCGGCTGGACCCGGGTGCCGATCATCGTGCTGTCGGCCCGGCACGCCTCCGACGAGAAGGTCGAGGCACTGGACGCCGGCGCCGACGACTACGTGACCAAGCCCTTCGGGATGGACGAGCTGCTGGCCCGGATGCGGGCCGCCGTGCGCCGGGCCGAACCGGTGGCCGGGGAGGACGACTCGCTGGTCGTCACCGAGAGCTTCACCGTCGACCTCGCCGCCAAGAAGGTCAACCGGGACGGCACCGACGTACGCCTCACGCCCACCGAATGGCACCTGCTGGAGGTGCTGGTCCGCAACGCCGGACGGTTGGTCAGCCAGACCCAGCTGCTCCAGGAGGTGTGGGGCCCGGCCTACCGCACCGAGACCAACTACCTGCGGGTCTACCTCGCCCAGCTGCGCCGCAAGCTGGAGCGCGACCCCTCGCACCCGCGCCACTTCATCACCGAACCGGGCATGGGCTACCGCTTCGAGAGCTGATCGCGGCGGCCGCCGGCGGCTGCGACGCCTGCCGCCGGCGACCCGGAAACCGGTACCCTGCCGACATGAGTGGTGACATCAGCAGTGGCCAGCCGCAGGGGCGGTTCCGCCGCATGCTCAGCCGGCTGACCTCCTCGGCCGAGGAACTGAACGCCGAGGACCTGCGCCAGGAGAGCGCCGCCGAGTCGGGCTGCACGCCGATCGCCGGTTGCTCGGACCGCCAGCTGGTCACCGTCGCGGGCACACTGCGCACGGTGACGCTCCGCCCGCGGGCCGGGGTGCCGGCCCTGGAGGCCGAGCTCTTCGACGGCACCGAGGCGCTGGAGGTCGTCTGGCTGGGTCGCCGCTCGATCGCGGGCATAGAGCCGGGCCGCCGACTCGTCGCCAGCGGCCGGATCAGCCACGCACGCGGGCGCCGCGTGCTGTTCAACCCCCGGTATGAGCTGCGTCCGGTCGGACACGGGAGCGAATGAGCGTGAGCAACCACCCCGGCGGCGACGCCGCCGCCCGGATCGACCTGGACGCCGCCGACGCGGCCGCCCGGCAGGCCGCCGCCGAGGAGGCGGCGGACGGCCTGGCGCGGTCGATCGAAGGCACCGCGCCGGCCGCCGACCGGCCGCTGGACCCGGCGGCCGCCGAGGCCGCCCGGCAGGCCGCCTCCAAGGAGGCCGCCGACACCGTCCTGCAGGCCTTCGGCGGCGTGCGCGGCATGATCGACATGACGCTGCCCGGCCTGGTCTTCATCCTCACCTACAACATCACCCACCAGGTCAGCGCCGCCGCCTGGGCCGCGCTGGGCCTGAGCGCCCTGTTCGTGGTGGCCCGGCTGGCCCGGCGGGAGACCATCCAGCACGCCTTCAGCGGCGTGTTCGGCGTCGCCCTCGGCGCCTGGATCGCGATGAAGAGCGGCAAGGCCGAGGACTTCTACCTGCCCGGCCTGCTCTGGAGCGTCGGCTACTGCGCCGCCCTGGCGGTCTCCGCCCTGGTGCGCTGGCCGATGATCGGGGTGATGCTCGGCCCGATCACCGGCGAGATGTTCACCTGGCGCAAGGAGAACCCCGGCCGCCTCGCCGCCTACACCAGGGCGACCTGGGCCTGGGTGGTGATCATGGGCCTCAAGCCGGTGATCCTCTTCCCGCTGTACTTCACCCACAACGTCAACCTGCTCGGCTGGCTGAAGGTCGCCCTCGGCATCCCGCCGCTGCTGCTGGCGATGTACGTCACCTGGCAGATCCTGCTGAAGGCGCCGCCGCCGATCAAGGCGCAGCTGGACGACGACGAGGAGGAGCCGGCCAAGTAGCCGCTCCCGCCGGTACGGCCGAGGGCCCGCACCCCCACGACGGGGATGCGGGCCCTCGGCCGTCGCGTCCGCGTGGCCCTACTGGGCGCCGGAGGTGGCCGACAGCAGCTGCTCCAGCTCCTCCTCGCGCTCCTGCGCGGCGACGAAGAGCAGCTCGTCGCCGCCCTCCAGGGTGTCGTCCTTGCCCGGCACCAGCACCCGGCCCTCGCGGATGATGCTCACCAGCGCGGTGTCCTGCGGCCAGGAGACGCCGCCGACCCGGGTACCGACCAGCTCGGCCTCCTCGGCCAGGGTCAGCTCGACCAGGTTGGCGTTGCCCTGGCTGAAGCGCATCAGGCGGACCAGGTCGCCGACGCTGACCGCCTCCTCGACCAGCGCGGACATCAGGCGCGGGGTGGACACGGCCACGTCCACGCCCCAGGACTCGTTGAAGAGCCACTCGTTCTTCGGGTTGTTCACCCGGGCGACCACCCGTGGCACCGCGTACTCGGTCTTGGCGAGCAGCGAGACGACCAGGTTGACCTTGTCGTCACCGGTCGCGGCGATCACCACGTGGCAGCGCTGCAGCGCCGCCTCGTCCAGCGAGGTGATCTCGCAGGCGTCGGCCAGCAGCCACTCCGCCATGGGCACCCGCTCCACCGAGATGGCGTTGGGGTTCTTGTCGATCAGCAGGACCTCGTGACCGTTCTCCAGCAGCTCGCCCGCGATCGAGCGGCCCACGGCACCGGCCCCGGCAATGGCGACCCGCATCAGTGACCCTCCTCCTTCGGCCCCTGCGCGAACGCGGCCTCGACCGCCGTCAGGTCGGCCCGGCGCAGCATCACGTGCACCAGGTCACCCTCCTGCACCACCATCTGCGGCGAGGGCAGCACGCCCTCACCGAGCCGGGTGACGAACGACACCCGGGCGCCGGAGGCCTCCTCCAGACGACCGATCCGCTGGCCCACCCAGCCCGGGTGGTACGCGACCTCGGCCAGCTGCACGGTGCCGCTCGGGTCCTGCCACAGCGGCTCGGCGCCGCTCGGCAGCAGCCGGCGCAGCATCTGGTCGGCCGTCCAGCGGACCGTCGCCACGGTCGGGATGCCCAGGCGCTGGTACACCTCGGCACGGCGCGGGTCGTAGATCCGGGCCGCGACGTTCTCCACGCCGAAGTTCTCCCGGGCGACCCGGGCGGCGATGATGTTGGAATTGTCACCGCTGGAGACGGCGGCGAAGGCACCGGCCTCCTCGATGCCCGCCTCGCGCAGGGTGTCCTGGTCGAAGCCGACGCCGGTCACCCGGCGCCCGTTGAACCCGGCACCCAGCCGGCGGAAGGCCGTCGGGTCCTGGTCGACCACGGCCACCGAGTGGCCCTGTTTCTCCAGCGTTCTCGCGAGGGCCGAGCCCACGCGGCCGCAGCCCATGATGACGATGTGCACCGGCGCTACCTCACCCGTCCCGTAGGGTTCTTGACCTGCGCAAACACCGTTCATCTCCGTTTCCCGCCCGGCTTTCCGGGACGAGGGTCCTCGTGGGGGTGTCGGCTGGACACCGCTCGACAACCACAGTGTTGCCCGCCGACTCGTATCCGACACGCTAGCCGGTCCACCGAACGCAGTCGCGACGAAGGGGGGATGAACGGCGCAAGCCCGGCGGGGAAACCCCTACGATTCCTTAACGTGCCTATGCCGACTGACCTTCCGAAACGCATCCTGATCGGGCGCGCCCTTCGCAGCGACAAGCTCGGGGAGACCCTCCTCCCCAAGCGGATCGCGCTGCCCGTCTTCGCCTCGGACGCGCTCTCCTCGGTTGCGTACGCCCCCGAGGAGATCCTGCTCACGCTCTCCGTCGCGGGGGCCTCGGCGATCCACTTCTCCTGGCAGATCGGCCTCGTGGTGGCGATCGTGATGCTCGCCGTCGTCGCCTCCTACCGGCAGAACGTGCACGCCTACCCCAGCGGGGGCGGCGACTACGAGGTGGCGACCGTCAACCACGGTCCGGCCGCCGGTCTGGTGGTCGCCGCGGCCCTGATGGTCGACTACGTGCTGACCGTCGCCGTGTCCACCACCTCGGGCGTCGCCAACGTGGTCTCCGCCGTCCCCGCGCTGCGCGGCCACGAAACGATCGTGTCGGTGGTCGTGGTCGTGCTGTTGATGGGCATGAACCTGCGCGGGGTGCGCGAGTCCGGCAGCGCCTTCGCGGTGCCCACCTACGCCTTCATGATCGGCGTGATCGGGATGGTCGGCTACGGCTTCCTGCGGCACTTCGTGCTCGGCCAGGACATGCCCGCCGAGAGCTCCGGCTTCCACCTCGAGGCCACCCCGGGCAACGGATCGCTGGCCGGGTTCGCGATGGTGTTCCTGCTGCTGAAGTCCTTCTCCTCCGGCTGCGCCGCGCTCACCGGTGTGGAGGCGATCTCCAACGGCGTGCCCGCTTTCCGCAAGCCGAAGAGCAAGAACGCGGCCACCACGCTGCTGATGATGGCGACCGTCGCCGTGGTGATGTTCATGGGCATCATCTGGCTGGCCCGGCTGACCGGCGTGCAGATGGCCGAGAACCCGGCCGAGCAGCTGGTCGGCGCCGGCTCCGGCTACCACCAGAAGACCGCGCTGGCGCAGATCAGCGAGGCCGTGTTCAGCAACTTCACGCCCGGCTTCTACTTCGTCGCCGCCGTCACCGGCCTGATCCTGGTGCTGGCCGCCAACACCGCCTTCAACGGCTTCCCGGTGCTCGGCTCGATCCTCGCCCAGGACCGCTACCTGCCGCGCCAGCTGCACACCCGCGGCGACCGGCTGGCCTTCTCCAACGGCATCATCCTGCTGGCGATCGCCGCGATCCTGCTGATCATCTCCTTCGACGCGGACCCGAACCGCCTGATCCAGCTCTACATCGTCGGTGTCTTCGTCTCCTTCAACATGAGCCAGTCCGGCATGATCCGGCACTGGACCAGGCTGCTGCGCACCGAGACCGACCCGGCCGAGCGGCGCCACATGCAGCGCAGCCGGGCGATCAACGGCTTCGGCCTGGTGATGACCATGGCGGTGCTGATCGTCGTCCTGGTCACCAAGATCGGCCACGCCTGGATCGCGATCGCCGCGATGGTCGTGCTGTTCGTGATGATGAAGGGCATCCGCCGGCACTACGACCGGGTCTCCGAGGAGCTCACCGCCGCCGAGGAGCCGGACGACGTGGTGCTGCCGACCCAGGTGCACGGCATCGTGCTGGTCTCCAAGCTGCACAAGCCGGCGCTGCGCGCCCTCGCGTACGCCAGGCTGGCCCGCGCCCACACCCTGGAGGCGATCACCGTCAACGTCGACCCGGAGGACACGGCGGCGCTGCGGGGGGAGTGGGACGAGCGGGGCATCGAGGTGCCGCTCAAGGTGCTGGACTCGCCGTACCGCGAGATCACCGGGCCGGTGCTGGACTACGTGAAGAACCTGCGGCGCAGCAGCCCGCGCGACGTGGTCTCGGTGTACATCCCCGAGTACGTGGTCGGCCACTGGTACGAGCACCTGCTGCACAACCAGAGCGCGCTGCGGCTCAAGGGGCGGCTGCTGTTCAAGCCCGGGGTGATGGTCACCTCGGTGCCCTGGCAGCTGGAGTCCTCGGAGCGGCGCAAGCCGCAGAAGGCCTGGTCGGCGCCGGGGTCCGTCCGCCGTGGTGAGCCTCGGGCGCCGAAGGCCGTAAAGTCGAAGGATTCCGTCAGTACCGGTGCGACCGGCACCGGTGCCACCGACCGCAGCAAGGATTCCTCCCAGTGACGCGCAACACTCCGCCCCGTTCCTCGGGCTCCTCCGGCGCCTCCGGCAAGGGCAAGGGCGCCCGTCGGGGCGGCGGCTCCCAGCCCGGGCAGGTGGCCCGGCCGCGCTGGGGCCGGCCGAACCGGCCGGAGGCCACCGACCGTGACGGACTGACGGCGCGCACGGCGCCGGTCGTGCCGGGGGAGAACCCGGTGGAGAAGCCCGTGCGGGCCTCGCAGGACTCTCGGGCGGGGAAGCCGGCTCGGGACGTTCGGGACGGGAAGCCGGCTCGGGACGGGAAGGGCGCTGCGGGCGGCGCCGGCCGGAAGGCGCCGCGCAAGCAGGCGGTGCGGCCGCCGAAGGCGCTGCGCGCTCCGGCGGCGCGGACGCCCCGGCCGGAGTCGCCGTCCGGGGAGCCGCTGGTCGGCGAGCGCTACGAGGTCGAGGTCGGCCCGGTCGCGCACGGTGGCGGGCACTGCGTGGCCCGGCACGAGGGGCGGGTGCTGTTCGTCCGGCACGCGCTGCCCGGCGAGAAGGTGGTCGCGCTGGTGACCGAGGGCACCACCACCTCGCGGTTCCTGCGCGCGGACGCGGTGGAGGTACTGGAGCCCGCCAAGGAGCGGATCGAGGCGCCGTGCCCGTTCGCCGGTCCCGGCAAGTGCGGTGGCTGCGACTGGCAGCACGTGACCCCGGGCGGGCAGCGCAAGCTCAAGGCGGCGGTGCTGACCGAGCAGCTGGCGAAGCTGGCCGGGCTGACCCCGGCCGAGGCGGGCTGGGACGGCAGCGTCGAGCCGGTCGGCGGCAAGCTGCCCGCCGGGCAGGTGCCGGCCTGGCGCACCCGGGTGCAGTACGCGGTGGACGCGGAGACCGGCAAGGTCGGCCTGCGCAAGCACCGCTCGCACGACGTGCAGCTGGTGGACCGCTGCCTGATCGCCGCCGAGGGCGTCACCGAGCTGGGCATCGAGGCCCGGGACTGGCCGGGCGTGGCGAGCGTCGAGGTGATCGCCGCGAGCGGCTCCTCGGACCGCCAGGTGGTGCTGACCCCGCGTGACGGCGCCCAGCTGCCGCTGGTCGAGCTGGACAAGCCGGTGTCGATCGCCCGGGTGGACGACCAGGGCGACGTGCACAAGGTGCACGGGCGCAGCTTCGTGCGCGAGCGGGCGGCCGGGCGGACCTGGCGGGTCAGCAACGGCGGCTTCTGGCAGATCCACCCGGAGGCGCCGGACACCCTGGTCGACGCGGTGCTGGACGGCCTGGACCCGCAGTGGGGCGAGAACGCGCTCGACCTGTACTGCGGGGTCGGCCTGTTCGCCGGCGCGCTGGCCGACCGGGTCGGCGAGGACGGCGCGGTGCTCGGCATCGAGTCCGCCAAGCAGGCCGTGGTCGACGCCCGGCACAACCTGGCCGCGCTGGACAACGTGCGGATCGAGTGCGACCGGGTCGAGACGCTGCTGCCGCGCACCGGCATCACCGCCACCGACCTGATCGTGCTGGACCCGCCGCGCTCGGGCGCCGGGCGCGAGACCGTCGCGCATCTGGTCGGCCTGGAGGCGCGCCGGATCGCGTACGTGGCCTGCGACCCGGCGGCGCTCGCCCGGGACCTGAAGTTCTTCCGCGAGGGCGGCTACCGGCCGGTCTCGCTGCGGGCCTTCGACCTGTTCCCGATGACCCACCACTTCGAGTGCGTGGCGATCCTGGAGCCGGCCGGGGAGTGATTCCCCCCGCATTGGGCGGCAGACGCCGAGGAGGCGGCACCCCGTGGTGTACGGGGGCCGCCTCCTCGGCGTTCGCGGGCGCGCTTACTCGTTGTGCTCCTCTTCGTCGGGGCTGTGCGGCAGGTCGATGCCGTGCTGGGCGGCGAGCCTGAGGAGTGAGGCGACCCGGCCCTCGTACGCCTGGACGCCGTCGGCGTCCCCTGCTGCCCGGGCCGCCGCGAGGTCCTGTCGGGCCTGGGCGAGCTGCTCGCGCAGCTCCTGGTCGAACATGGCTGTCATTGCCGGCCTCCACAAAAAACCGGTCGGTGCCGCTCGGGGAACGCTCAGAAGAGTTCAGAGTCCCGGATGGTCTAGGACTCTTCAAGTCAGGCTCGGTCAGGTTCAGGGTAGGTCCGGTCGGATCCCGGCGCGGGGTCCGTCGGGTGCGGAGTCGGTCAGGTGCGGGGTCCCTCAGGTGCGGGGCAGGGTGGCGAGCGCGTTGCGCAGGGTCTTGTTCAGACGGGGGCCCACCCGCTTCTCGACCAGGTGGTGCACCAGCCAGGCGAGCACCAGCGCGGACGCCGTCATCGAGGCGACGAGCACGCCCGGGGAGACCCGGTTCCGGTAGTGGATGATCACGGTCCAGCCGATCTCGCAGTGCAGCAGGTAGATCGGGTAGGTCAGCGCGCCGAGGCTGGTGAACCAGCGGAAGTCGAGGCGGTTGAACCAGCCGAGCGCGAGCCCGGCCATGATCAGGAAGAAGACGGCGACCGCGAAGTGCGTCGGCCACTCCGCCAGGTGGCGGCGGATGTCGTGCTCGACGATCCGGTGCCGCTCGATGACGTTGTGCTCGGCGAGGACGAACGAGAACCCGATGATGCCCCACAGGAACACGTTCGGCTTGTACTTGTACATCAGGTAGAACGCGATGCCGGCGACGAAGAACGGCGAGGCGTTGGGTATCAGCACGTACTGCAGCGGCTTGGCGTCGGCGGCCAGGGAGAGGATGCCGGCGGTCGTCCAGATGACGCAGAACGCCATCACCCGGCGGTAGGTGGTGCCCATCCAGACGACGATCGCGAACAGCAGGTAGAAGCGGAGCTCGACCCAAAGCGTCCAGTAGACGCTGTCGACGTAGGTGACGCCCATCGGCTCCTGGAGCATCGTGAGGTTGACCAGGCGGTCCCACTTGGTCGGGCTGCTGGTCGCGCCGCCCAGGTACAGGGTGACGGCCGACGTGATGATCACACCGCACCAGTACGCCGGGTAGAGCCGCACCACGCGGGAGGTGAAGTACTGGGCGACGCTCCGGCCCCAGCTGCTCATGCAGATCACGAAGCCGCTGATCATGAAGAAGAGCTGGACGCCGAGCCAGCCGTACGACGTGATCCGCACGTACTCGCGCGGCAGGACGTCCGCGGGCGACTTGTCCCACAGGAACCACATCGCCGAGAGGTGGAAACAGACCACCAGGATCGCGGCGACGAACCGGAAACCGTCCAGGGCTGGCAGCCGATTGGGCTTGGCCGCGGCTTGGGGCGTCGGCGATGCCATCGGGCTCGGTCGCGGGGCGACAGCGGTGGTGCTGTCCGGTACGGGGGCGATAGAGGTCACGGTACAGGGTATTCATCGCCGTTCCGCGCCTCCGTCGGCGGGGTACCGGGGTTGGCGGGGGCTTCGGCGAGGGGTTGGGCGGGCCGGTTCGGCGAGTCGGTTCGGTGAGGGGTTCGGTGAGGGGTTCGGTGAGGGGTTCGGTGAGGGGTTCGGTGACGGGCAGGTTGCGTGGGGGCGTGCGGGAGGTGTGCGGGCGGTGTTCGCGCGCCCTTGTTGTGCTAGCGCTTCGGCGCTAGCTTGAACGGCATGGGCAAGAAGCAGCTGAACGTCCGAGTGGACGCCACGACCGCGGAGATGGCCCGGGAACGGGCGGAGCAGCAGGGGATCAGCATGAACCAGTACATCGAACGCCTGGTCCAGCAGGACATGGGTGAGTCGGGGCGGGCCTTCATCGACGCCGCCGCGCAGTTCATGAAGGAGTACGAGACGGCGTTCCTCGCCGAGTTCGGGGAGTCGGGCGAGCTCCAGGACGTGCGCCGTTGAAGCTGGAGGTCGACCTCTCGTGGCTGCTCATGACCGCGGAGCAGTACACGCCCGGTGACCCGCAGGTCACCGACTACGGCTCACTGCTCGCGGCCGTCACCCGGCACCAGGCCGAGATCTTCGACATCTCCGTCTACCCCGAACCGCAGGACCGCGCGGCCGCGCTGATGCACCAGCTGATCCGGGTGCCGGCCCTGGAGAAGACCAACGAACTCTTCGCGACCGCCGTCGCCTACGCCTACCTCGTCGCCAGCGGCTGCACCGTCGCCACCACCGCCCGCGAGGTGCGCAGCCTCTCCCGGGCCATCCGGGAAGGGCGGCTGGGGGTGTCCGGGGTCGCCGAGCGGCTGGCGGCCTGGGTGGTCGACGAGGCGGAGGGGGAGGGCGTCAGCGGGGCGGAGGACGAGGACGACGACTGAGCGCCGTCCTCGTCCTGTCCTTGTCTCGCTCTGGGAGGGCCGGCGCGGACCGGGTCTAGCTTTCGGAGCCCTGCTCGGCGTCCGGGGAGGCGGGCTCGGCGATGAGGGCCGTCGCGAACGGGCGGAAGCCGGCCCGGCGGTAGATCCGGGCGACGTCCTCGTCGGAGGCGGACAGGAACACCGTCCCCACGCCGTCGGCGCGGGCGTGCGCCACCAGGGCCGAGGTGACCGCCAGACCCAGCCCGCGCCGCCGGGCGGAGGGGAGCGTCCCGACCCCGACCACCTCGGTGACCGGGCCCACCGGGTTGTGCTGGCCGGCGCACAGCACCTCGGCGCCCTCCAGCGCGGCGGCCAGCACCGTGACGCCGTCGGTGATCCGCTGCGCGATCCGCGCCACCCCGCCGTCGGCCGTCAATGTCGCCGCGCTCGCCGCCAGTTCGACCGCTCCCGCGGCGCCGGTGGCGGTGCCCGGGTTGCCGAAGGCCACGTGCGGAACGGCGACCGCGTCGGCCAGCTCGGGGGCGTCCGCGGCCAGCACCCGTACCTGCACCCGCTCCGGGACGGCCGGCGCCGGGGCCGCCTCGTCCTGCGGGCCGAGCACCAGCAGCGGGTGCTCGTGCACGGTCAGCCCCGCCGCCTCCACCGCCGCGCGCAGTTCGGGGTTCCGCTCGGCGACCCACTCGAAGGCCTCCGGCACGCCCAGCTCCCGCTGCCGCTCCAGCACCCGCCGGACGTCCTCGGCGGTGGCGGCCGGGCCGTCGTGGCCGGGCGTCGGGCGGGCGTAGTAGTGCCAGCCGGTGCTGCCCTTGCGGACGAACAGGGTCAGCGGGCCGAAGTCCTCGGCGGTGGCGGCGCTGCGCGGTACGGCGTCGTAGTAGCGCTCGATGTCGTCGAGCAGGGCGGGGTCCGGAGCATGATCAGCTGAAGTCACGGCGTGCATCCAAGCAGGGGTACCGGTGCGTCGCCACTGTTTTGTCAGGTCGCCCGTGTGCGATGGATTGTTGCCGAACGCTTACCGGCTCGCGGTGATCTTGTGCGTGTACGCCGGGCATGCTGATGCCTTCACAGCTCTGCCGAGGGGGACGGCGGACGTCCGCACTCGGCGAGGCAAGGGGGGAAGTCAGGCCCATGAGGCTCTGCTTTCTGGTGGAGGAGCACTACCGGAGGGACGGCATGCCGCTGGACGTGGCACGTCAACTCACCACGTGGGGACACCGGGTGGAGGTGCTGCGCCCCGGGGACTCGCTGATGGCGATCTCCGAGGCGGTCCGGGCCGGCAGCCACGACGCCTGGGTGCTCAAGACCGTCTCAGGCGGCCCCGGACTCACCCTGCTGGAGGCGGCGGCCACCGTGGGCCTCACCACCGTCAACGACGTCCGCTCGATCCGCGGCGTCCGGGACAAGGCGCTCGCCTCCGTGATCGCCCGCACCCGCGGCCTGCCCGTCCCGGTCACGTATGCCGCGGCCCGTTGGGAGCGGCTCGCCGAGATCCCGGCCGCCGAGTACCCGCTGGTGGTCAAGCCGGCGGACGGCAGCTCCGGGCGGGGCGTGCGGCTGGTGGCCGGGCCCGACGACCTGATCGGCCTCGGGCCCGAACTCGCCGGGCAGGGGCTGCTGATCGCCCAGCCGTACGTGCCCAACGACGGGACGGACCTCAAGGTGTACTGCATCGACGGCGAGCTCTTCGCGACGGAACGTTCCTCCCCGCTGCACCCCGGGGAGGGCGTGCGCGAGCGGCAGGTGCCGCTGCCGGGGAGCGTCGCGCGGATCGCGGCGCAGGTGGGCGAGGTGTTCGGGCTGGACCTGTACGGGGTCGACGTGCTGCTCGGGCCGGACGGGCCGGTGGTGGTGGACGTCAACGACTTCCCGAGCTTCCGGCAGGTGCCGGACGCGGTGGCGCGGGTCGCCCGGGCGGTGCTGCGGCTCGCGCGCAGCGGGACGGCGGGGTCGGTGCCCGCGCTGGTACCGGCGGGCGGCGACTTCGGCCGACTCGGCCTGGTGGACGGTGGGCTGCGGTGAGGGTCGGGCTGATCACGGGCGACCCGGGGCATCCGGTGCTCGCCGCCACCGCCGAGCTACTGGCGCGGCGCGGGTGCGGGGTGGAGGTCGTCCTGCCGGGCGGCGGCGCTTCGGCGGGTGGTCCCGCGGAATCGCTCGCCGACGTCTACCTGCTCAAGGCGCGCACGCCGCAAGCACTGACGCTGGCAAGTGAGTTGGAGCGGCGAGGTGCGGCCGTGGTCAACTCGGCGGCGGCGACGGAACTCTGCCAGGACCGGGTGCGGATGGCGGAGCTCGCCCGGAGCGCCGGGCTGCCGTTCGCGACCACGGTCGCGGCCGGGCGGCTGGCCGAACTCGCGGACCCGGCCTACCCGTTCGTGGTGAAGAGCCGGCACAGCCGACGCCACGACCTGGTCGCTCTGGTCGACAGTGCGGCCCGGCTGCGCGAGCTCGTCGAGCGCTGGCCGCGGGAGGAGGTCGTCACCCAGCCGTACGTCCGGGGCAGCGGCTGGGACCAGAAGCTGTGGGTGGTCGACGGGCAGGTTTTCGCGGCTCGGCGTCGGTCCGAACTCTCCGCGGTCGAGGGAGCGTTGGCGGCTGCGGACGAGTGGGAGCCGTCCGCCGGGCTGGTTGCGCTCGCATTGCGGGTGGGGGAGGCGTTCGGGCTGACGGTGTACGGGGTCGACCTGCTGGACGGGGCCGCCGAGCCGGTCATCGTGGACGTCAACGCCTTCCCCGGGGTGCGCGGGCGGCCCGGCGCGCCCGAGGCGCTCGCCGGGCTCGCGCTGCGGGTCGCATGGGAGCGGGGGCGGCCGTCGGCGAGCGGGGGTGGTTAGGCTGGCTGGCGCCCCCGACCGGCCGGGGCGAACGGCGAGAGAAGACGGAACGTTGCTGCAGGACATCGAGCCCTACCTGGCCTGCCCCCACTGCGCGCAGGCCCTCACCCGGCACGAGCGCAGCCTGCGCTGCCCCGCCGGACACAGCTTCGACCTCGCCAAACAGGGCTACGTCAGCCTCCTCGCCGGCGACGCCCACACCGGTACCGGAGACACCGCCGAGATGGTCGCCGCCCGCGCCGACTTCCTCGCCGCCGGCCACTACCGACCGATCGCCGACGCCCTCGCCGAGGCCGCCACCGCCGTTGCCGTGGTTCCCGGTGCCGCTGCTGTTCCCAATGCTGCCGCCGTTCCCGGTGCCGCGGCTGTCGGTGCCGGCCCGAAGGAGGGCCTGGTCGCCGACCTCGGCGCCGGCACCGGCCACTACCTGGCCCACGTCCTGGACGCCCTGCCCGGCCGGGTCGGCGCCGCCCTCGACATCTCCAAGTTCGCCCTGCGCCGCGCCGCCAAGGCCCACCCCCGGATCGGCGCCGTGGTCTGCGACGCCTGGCGCCCGCTGCCGCTGCGCGACGCCTCCGCCGACCTGATGCTCAACGTCTTCGCCCCGCGCAACGGCCCCGAGATCCGCCGCGTGCTGCGCCCCGGCGGCACCCTGCTGCTGGTCTCGCCCACGGCCCGGCACCTGCGCGAACTCGTGGACGCGCTCGGCCTGTTGTCGGTGGACGAGGACAAGCAGCGCCGGATCGACGAGAAGCTCGGCCCGTACCTGACGCCGGTCGACCAGCGGTCGGTCGAGTTCACCCTGCGGCTGGGCGCGCAGGACGTCCGGACGGTCGTCGGCATGGGACCGAGCGCCTGGCACACCGACCCCGACCGGCTCGCGGCCGCCCTCGCGGCCCTGCCGGAGCCGGTCGAGGTGACCGCCTCGGTGACGGTGGCCGCGTACCGGCGACCGCTGTAGTCAGCGGTGTGCGGCAGGTCCGCCACGTTGGGATGAATCTGGCCAGCAGGCACGTTTCGCCCGGTCGGGCTGCGGCTAACGTCCGACGGGTGAACCCCGACGCCGCCGCGCCCGCCGGGCCGGCCCAACTGCGCCCGGGCGGCGCTCCGGGGCCCGACCGGCCACCCGTACCACGCCCCACCGTCGAGGAGCTGCGGCTCACCGCCTTCAAGTCCTACCGACGGGCCGTCCTGCCGCTCGCGCCGCTCACCGTGCTGCACGGGCCCTCCGGAGTGGGCAAGTCCAACGCCCTCGACGCCCTGGCGGTGCTGTCCCGACTCGCCCTCGGCGAGGAGATCACCGGCTCCCTGAACGGGCTGCCCGACCGCACCGGCCCGCTCGCCACGCCCGTGCGCGGCGGCCTGGACGGGTGCGTGCCGCACAGGCGGGACGCCGTCATCCTGGGCTGCACCGTCCGCTCACCGCGCGGCCGGATCCGGCTCGACCTGGTGATCCGCACCGACGGGGCGGTCCGGATCGCCCGGGAGTCGCTCAGCCTCGACGGCCGGACCCTGGTGGACACCGGCGAGCAGGACGTGCGCAACGGGCGCGTCAACGTGTGCTGGCACAACGACACCCGGCAGGGGGACATCCGGGCGCCGCTCCCCAGCGGCACCATGATCACGGCGCAGCTGCCGCTGCGGGTGGCCGGCTCGTCCACCGGCGAGCAGCTGGTCCTGGCCGCGGTCGAGGACCTGCTCACCGCGCTGCGCGAGGTCTTCCCGCTGCACCCCGTCCCGGCGCTGATGCGCGGCTGGGCCAAGGCCGACCCGCAGGCCCGGCTGCGTAGCAACGCCGCCAACATCTCGGCCGTGATCAACCGGCTCGCCCACGAGTGCCCGCGCCGGTACGGGCAGCTGCTCCGGGCCGTCCAGGCGGCCGCGCCCCACCCGCTGCTCGGACTCACCCTCGCCGAGCGCGGGGGCGGGAGCGGGGACGTGCGGCGGGTGCTGGCCGTCTTCGACGAGGGCGTGCTCGGACGCACCGGGGCCGACCAGGCCTCCGACGGGATGCTGCGCCATCTCGCCTTCGCGGCGGTGCTGCTGACCGGGGCCGGGGTGCTCGACCTCGACGTGGCCACCGAGGTGCCGTGGGCGCACCGGCAGCTCACCGTGCTCGCCGAGGACCTCGGGGCCGGGCTCGCCACCGAGCAGACCGCCTCGCTGCTGCGGCTGGCGCGGGACATGACGGGGCGCAACCAGCTGCGGGTGGTGGCCGCGCTGCAGGAGCCGGCGGCGGCGCGGGAGGCGTTCGGGGCGGGCGAGGAGTCGGCGGGGGAGGTGGCGCTGGTGGAGTGCCGGCGGGATCCGGGGACGGGGTTGACGGTGCTGCGGCCGGAGACGGCCCGGGTGCCGATCCAGTGCGGGCGCGGGGAGGAGACTGCGTCGGTCGTCGGGGACGGGGGTGCCCCGTCTGTGGTCGGGGACGCGGATGCGGTAGACCTGGGGGCGTGGACGAACGAGTGACGAGGTCGGGGGAGCCGGTGGTGGACGGGGCGTCCGGGGAGCCCGGGGGTGCGGCGGAGCCCGGGCAGCCCGGGGAGCTGACCTTGGCGGGGCTGCGGCAGCGGCTGGTGGAGTTCGCGGCGGCCCGGCGGTGGGAGCCCTACCACACGCCGAAGAACCTGGCGGCGGCGCTGAGCGTGGAGGCGGGGGAACTGCTGGAGATCTTCCAGTGGCTCACGCCCGAGCAGGCGGCCGCCGTGATGTCCGACCCGGAACGGGCCCACCGGGTGCGCGACGAGGTCGCGGACGTGCTCGCGTACCTGGTGCAGTTCTGCACGGCGGTCGGAGTGGACCCGCTGGAGGCGCTGGCCGCCAAGATCGAGCGCAACGAACACCGCTTCCCGGTGCCGGACGCAGGGACCGATGTCAACCCGGACGTGGGCTGACCACCCTTGTGAGGGACGGAAGTTATCCACAACCCCCCGGTTGTCCACAGCTTCCGCAATGCCGGATGCAGCCCACCCCACGTTCCCCGCACGCTTTCGCCGTGACCACTCCACCGCCCCCGGCGGCGGTGCTGGTCGACGGCGACGACGAGCGGAAGGAACGGGGACCATGGAGGCGCTGCGACTGATCAAGACGGCCCGGCACGCGCTGGCCGAGGCCAGGCACGTACCGGATGTGCTGGCCGAGGCGCGGCAGGCCGCGCTGCTCACCGAGGCGGTGGGCGCTCGGCTGGCGGAGTCGGAGGACGACGACCTCACGGGGCTCGGCCAGCAGCTCTCCGAGGCGGGGGCGCATGCGGCGGTCTGCCTGGACAGGTCCGTCGTCGTCGGCGCCCTGGTGAGCGGCGGGCGGGCTGGTCGGCTCACCGAACTCGGCGAACTGGTGCCGACCTTGGGAGCGCTGGACGAACTGCTGAGAGAGGTCGGGGAGACGCTCGTGGTGCTGGCCTGCGGGGCCGACACGGAGAGTCTCTACTGGACGTGCATCGACGGCGTCGACGCGATGTCGGAGTGCAAGGACGTGACGGCACGGCTGCGGGAGGCGGCTGGGAGCAGCGGAGGAGCGGAGCGCACGGCGCTCGGTGGCGCGGAGCCGGAACGGATCGGTCAGGGTTCGCCGTTACTCGTGGTCCGGCTCGGCCCGCCGGGTGAGGGCGGGCAGGCGGCGGAGGAGCGGGCGCCGGACTACCGGGTGCCCGGCGCGGCCGGAGCGTCGGAGGTGTCCGTACCGGCCGGGTGAGCGGTGTGCCGGGCACCGGACTGCAGCGCGGCCAGGTCCGCGGTCACCGAGGCGAGCAGTTCCTGCATCTGCTCAAGCAGGGTCTTGGGGGTCGCGGGCCCGGCCGAGTCGCCGCCGGCCGAGCCCGTCGGGCTGCTCGGGAACGGCGGCGTGGCAGAAGGTTCGGACATGACGGGGACCTCTTCGGATCGGTGGTGCGGTGTGCCGCACCGACCAACGAACAGTTCCGGCGACCGGTCACCGCGCACCACCCGATGCGGTCCAACTCGGGCACGCCGTAGGCCTCTCGGGCGAGTCGGGCTTGCCGCTGCAGCACGCCCTCGGCTAGGGAGCGGGTCCACGAGAGCGGAGGAGGTGGGTGGGAGGAGGGAGGGAGGAGAGTCCTCGCGTGACTCCGAACACCTTGATGCGACCAGTGAACTGGCCAGCTATCGAGCCATCTTCGAACAGACTGAAGCGCTCGCGCTGAACGAAAGCGACTCCCGCGACCTGATTCGCAAGATCGCGCGAAACCTATGAAAGGCCCATTGTGACCGGAATCGAGTGGCAGAAGTCCACATTCAGCGGATCGACCGAGAACTGCGTGGAGGTGCGTACGACCAACGGGGCAGTTGAACTCCGCGAGTCCGACGAAGGCCACCTCATCCTCCGCACCACCCCCGCGACCTTCTCCGCCCTTCTCCACGGCATCAAGGCCGGCGAATTCGACCATCACGCCTGACGTGCTATCTCATGCCGGAGTAGGAAGTCGGCCCGGCCGACTTCCTGCTCCGTGCGCCATCCGCCTCGGATCGCCGGATCTTTGGGCGCATCCCGCCTTGCGGCGGCGGGGCATGAGAACCCTCGGAGCGAGCGGAGGGGGAGGGCCCCAGCGGAGCGGCGAGGACCAACGTCAGGGCTCCTGGCGCCGCGCTTCGCGGCGCCAGGGGCCCTGGAAAAGCACTATCGACCCCACTGGCTATGTGGTGATGCGTCACGGCGCTGATCCCACAGCGTCGATCCTTGCGTTCGATGCTGATGAGTGGGCCGCGTTCAAGGCGGGCGCCGCCGACGGCGAATTCAACGATCTCCGTGAACAAGCCTCGACAATTGATTGAGAAGTCGTGATGTGACCTCACGTCGGTTCCGGACCGCGGCCTGGACGCACCAGCTTTTCACGGATATTGGCTTCTCGATGCGTTTTGCCGGTGCCCTCTCAGCATGCTGAGAGGGCACCGGCGTAGAGCAGCCGCCTCTAAAGGGGCTGGGGCTCTGTTGCGGAAGTAAGGCGCGCGAGGGGGTGGGTGGGCTCGTCGAATCGGTAGGGCATGAATGAGTGGGGCCCGGTGCTGTGCTCGCGCGGCACCGCCCCTTGGGAAAGTCCCATGCCGTCCGGTCGGAAGAGCTCCAGGGAAACGGTCAGCGCACACATGTCCGACTCAACGCCCATGGCGCGTTCTTGTGGCGGCGGACGAAGGAGGGAGAAGGGGGAGAACCCACCCCTTGCCACTCTCAACGTATAGCGCACGGGGGGTCTTGCGGCAAGGCCCCCTTGGGGGCGCACAATCGCTGGCCTCAGATCGGAGCTGATGCCATGACCCCCCTGACCACCAGTGCTTTCGACCTGCCAGAGCGCCTGTCCGCGAAGGCCGATCCCGCGCTCGTCGCGGCCGACGAGCGGCATTTCGCGGCCATCGCGGAGAGCCTGGAGCGGGCGATCGCCGAGCTGTCCGAGCAGTTGGACGCGGTGCGCCGGGCGCCGGGTGGTGCCGGGCAGGCGGCGATGGACCGGGACATCGAGGTCCACCGGTTGAGCGGGCGGCTGCGTGCCCTGCGCCGCTACGGCCTGGATCTGTGCCTCGGGCGCGTGGTGACCGCGGAGGGCGCCGAACCCCTGTACGTGGGCCGGCTGGGGCTCACCGACGGTGACGGCCGTCGGCTGCTGGTCGACTGGCGTTCGCCCGCGGCCGAGCCGTTCTTCGCGGCGACCCACGCCGACCCGATGGGTCTGGTGAGCCGTCGCCGGTACCGCTGGAGCCTCGGCCGGATCGCCGACTACTGGGACGAGGTGTTCACCGCGGAGGGCGTGGAGGGGCACGCCGCGTTGGACGACCAGTCCGCCTTCATCGCCAGCCTGGCCGGCAACCGGTCGGCCCGGATGCGGGACGTGCTCGCCACCATCCAGGCCGACCAGGACGCGATCATCCGGGCCGGCTCGCGCGGCGCCCTGGTGGTCGACGGCGGCCCGGGCACCGGCAAGACCGTGGTCGCCCTGCACCGTTCCGCCTACCTGCTGTACTCCGACCCCCGTCTCGGCCACCGGCGCGGCGGGGTGCTGTTCGTCGGCCCGCACCAGCCGTACCTGAACTACGTCGCCGACGTCCTGCCCAGCCTCGGCGAGGAGGGGGTGCGCACCTGCACCCTGCGGGATCTGCTGCCGGAGGGCGCGGGGGCGGCGGAGGAGGCCGATCCGGAGGTCGCGCGGCTGAAGTCGTCGGCGGACCTGGTGCGGGCGATCGAGAAGGCCGTCCGGTTCTACGAGGAGCCGCCGACCGAGGGGATGGTGGTCACCACCCACTGGGCCGACCTCTGGCTGAGCGCCGAGGACTGGTCCGAGGCCTTCGACGCCCCGGACCCGGGCACCCCGCACAACGAGGCGCGCGAGCAGATCTGGGACGAGCTGGCCGCGATCCTGCTGGACAAGCTGGAGCAGGACGAGGACGAGGAGGTCTCGCCCGAGTCGTTCCGGCGTTCGCTGCGCCAGGACCGGGAGCTGGTCGAGACGCTCAACCGCGCCTGGCCGCTGCTCGAGGCGACCGACCTGGTCGGCGACCTCTGGTCGGTGCCCGCTTACCTGCGGATGTGCGCGCCCCACCTGACCACCGAGGAGATCCGCACGCTCCAGCGCAAGCACGCCCCGCAGGCCTGGACGCTCTCCGACCTGCCGCTGCTGGACGCGGCCCGCCGGCGGCTCGGGGACCGCGAGGCCACGCTGCGCCTGGGCCGCCACCGGGCCTCGGTGGCGGCAGAGCGCGAGCGGATGGCGGACGTGATCGGCGACCTGCTCCAGGCCGACGACGACGGCGAGGGCGTGGTGACGATGCTGCGCGGCCGGGACCTCCAGGACACCCTGATCGACGAGGGTGCGCTGCCCGGCGTCGACGCGGACCCGCTGGCCGGCCCGTTCGCCCACATCGTGGTGGACGAGGCCCAGGAGCTGACCGACGCGCAGTGGCAGATGTTGCTGCTGCGCTGCCCGTCCCGGAGCTTCACCATCGTCGGGGACCGCGCCCAGGCCCGGCACGGCTTCACCGAGTCGTGGCAGGAGCGGCTCGAGCGGATCGGACTCGACCGCATCACCATGGCCTCGCTCGGCATCAACTACCGCACGCCGGAGGAGGCGATGGCGCAGGCCGAGCCGGCCATCCGGGCGGCGCTGCCGGACGCCAACGTGCCGACCTCGGTGCGCAGCAGCGGCATTCCGGTCCGGCACGGGTCGGTGGCGGAGTTGGCGGAGGTGCTGGACACCTGGCTCGCCGAGCACGACGAGGGCATCGCCTGCGTCATCGGCGCTCCGGGCTTCGAGGAGCGGTCGCGGATCCGCTCACTCACTCCGGAGCTGGCCAAGGGACTGGAGTTCGACCTGGTCGTCCTGGTCGATCCGGAGGCCTTCGGCGAGGGCGTCGAGGGGGCGGTCGACCGCTACGTGGCGATGACCAGGGCGACCCGGCGGCTCGTCATCCTGCGGAGCAACTGATGCGCCACGCGCGGTACGGCGGCCGGCGCGTCCCCCGGTCGGGTGACGGGGCTGTCGGTCACCGGCGTCCGCGGGCCAGACTGGCCCGATGGACGAGGACGAACCGCTGGCGGCGTGGGCCGCGCGCCGGGAGCAACGGCTGCGGCCGGTCGGTCAGTTGAGGGTGGTACGGCTCACGGACGGGCAGCAGCGCGGCGCCCATGTGACGCCGGACGGGCCGCGGCTGATCGTGCGCTGGGACGGCTACCAGTGGCTGCCGGAGACGGTGGCCGAGGACTACGCCGCCGCCCAGCGGATCCTGCACGGGATCGAGGGCGACGGCGTCCGGCGTCCGCCCTACTCGGCGCCGCGACCGCGCAAGGCCCCGGGGCGCCACCGCCGGCCGTAGCCCGCGCCGGCGCGAGCTCCCGGCGGCATGGCGAAGGGGGCCCGGCACACTCGGCGCCGGACCCCCGGGCGGTCAACGCCCGCTGCCCGCAGGTCAGTTGTGGGCGTGCAGGTCCGCGTTCAGCCCGCCCCAGGAGCCGGAGCGGGCGATGACCTCGACCGCGCCGGTCTGCGAGTTGCGGCGGAACAGCAGGTTGTCCTGGCCGGACAGCTCGACGGCCTTGGCCACCGTGCCGTCCGGGGTGGTGACCCGGGTACCGGCGGTGACGTACAGGCCGGCCTCGACCACGCAGTCGCTGCCCAGCGAGATGCCGATGCCCGCGTTGGCGCCGAGCAGGCAGCGCTCGCCGACCGAGACGACCTGCTTGCCGCCGCCGGACAGGGTACCCATGATCGACGCACCGCCGCCGATGTCGCTGTGGTCGCCGACCACGACGCCGGCGCTGATCCGGCCCTCGACCATCGAGGTGCCGAGGGTGCCGGCGTTGAAGTTGACGAAGCCCTCGTGCATCACGGTGGTGCCGGCCGCCAGGTGCGCGCCGAGCCGGACCCGGTCGGCGTGGGCGATGCGCACCCCGCTCGGGGCGACGTAGTCGGTCATCCGCGGGAACTTGTCGATCCCGTACACGGCCAGCTGGCCGCCCTGGGCGCGGACGGCGAGGCGGGCCTGCTCGACCTTGTCCACCGGGACGGGACCGATGCTGGTCCACGCGACGTTGGCGAGCAGGCCGAAGATGCCGTCCAGGTTCTGGCCGTGCGGCTGGACCAGGCGGTGGCTGAGCAGGTGCAGGCGCAGGTACACGTCGTGGGTGTCCAGCGGCTTCTCGTCCAGCGAGGCGATGGTGGTGCGCACGGCGACCACCTCGACGCCGCGGCGGGCGTCGGCGCGCAGGGCGTCGGCGGCGCCGGCGCCGAGCTCGGCCTCGGCCTGCTCGGGGGTCAGGCGCACGGTGCCGGCCGGGCCGGGCTCGGCGGCCAGCGCGGGGGCGGGGTACCAGGTGTCGAGGACGGTGCCGTCGGCGGCGATGGTGGCCAGACCGGTGGCGACGGCGCCGTTCGGAGCGGGGGAGGTGGATTCAGCAGTCACACTGTGCACGTTAACCAATGCGGGGCCCCGCTGCCGAACACGCCCAGCGTCCGGACACGCCGGTCGGACCCGCAGGCCAGCGGGGTGCCGGGCCGGAAAACCCGGTGCTCGGACGCTCACCACTGGGCAATACTCGGCCGGGTGTTCATGTCGATTTCCACCACCGGCAGCACCGAGAGCCCGGCCACGGATCTCGGGTTCCTGCTGCACAAGCATCCCGGCAAGGTCCAGCGGTTCACGACGTCGCACGGCGAGGCCCACGTCTTCTACCCCGAGGCGGGGGACGAGGTCTGCACGGCGGCGCTGCTGCTGGACATCGACCCGATCACCCTGGTCCGCAAGGGCCGGGGCAACGGCAAGGGGCGGGGCGGCTCGCCCGACTTCGCGCTCTCCCAGTACGTCAACGACCGCCCGTACGCCGCGTCCTCGCTGCTCGCGGTGGCACTGCGGACGGTGTTCCGCTCCGCGATGAAGGGCGACTGCCAACTGCGTCCGGAGCTGCCGGGGCGGCTCCGTCCGCTGCGGATCGAGCTGCCCGCCGTGCCCGCGAACGGCGCGGGCGAGGGCGGCGGCCCGGCGATGGTGGCCCGGCTGTTCGAGCCGCTGGGCTGGCGGGTCGAGGCGGCGGCGATCCCGCTGGACGAGGCTTTCCCGGAGTGGGGCGAGTCCCGCTACGTGCGGGTCGTGCTCGCCTCGGACGCGATCCGGCTCGCCGACGCGCTCCAGCAGCTGTACGTGCTGCTGCCGGTGCTGGACGGCGCCAAGCACTACTGGGTCGCCCCGGACGAGGTGGACAAGCTGCTCGCCGCCGGTGAGGGCTGGCTGGCCGCCCACCCCGAGCGCGCCCTGATCGCCCGGCGCTACCTGTCCCGGCGCTGGTCGCTGACCCGGGCCGCGATGGAGCGCCTGGAGCTGGCCCGGCTGGCGGAGGCGGACGACCGCGAGGTCGAGGAGATCGACAACGCGGTCGACGACCGCCCGGACGAGGAGTCCGCCGAGTCCGCCGAGTCCGCCGAAACGGCTGAGACCACCGAGCCCCGGCAGCCCTCGCTCGCCGAGCAGCGCCGCGCCGCGATCCTCGCCGCCCTGCGCGACAGCGGCGCGGCCCGGGTCGCCGACCTCGGCTGCGGCCAGGGCGAGCTGATCGGCGAGCTGCTGAAGGACGCCCGGTTCACCGAGATCCTCGGCGTGGACGTGTCCGCGCGGGCGCTGCAGGCGGCGAACCGCAAGCTGCGTCTGGCGCGCCTGCCCGAGCGGCAGGCGGCCCGGGTGACGCTGGCGCAGGGCGCGCTGACGTACACCGACGCCCGGCTGAAGGGCTACGACGCGGCGGTGCTGTGCGAGGTGATCGAGCACCTGGACCTACCGCGGCTGCCCGCGCTGGAGTACGCGGTGTTCGGCGCGGCCCGCCCGAGGGCCGTGGTCGTCACCACGCCCAACGTCGAGTACAACGTCCGTTGGGAGAGCCTGCCGGCCGGCCGTGCCCGGCACGCCGACCACCGCTTCGAGTGGTCGCGCGCCGAGTTCGAGGCCTGGGCCGGGAAGGTCGCGGCGGCGTACGGGTACACGGTGGAGTTGCGCCCGGTCGGCCCCGAGGACCCGGAGGTCGGCCCGCCGACCCAGCTGGCCCTGTTCCGCACCGCGACCACCACGACGCCCGAAGCCGCGACCACCACGACGCCCGAAGGAGGCGAGACCCGATGACCGACGACGCCACCAGCACCGACGCACCCCAGCCGGAAGCGCCCGAGCGCACCACCACCCCCCGCCGCCTCCCCGTCACCGACGTCTCCCTGGTCGTCCTGATCGGCACCAGCGGCTCGGGCAAGTCCACCTTCGCCCGCCGCCACTTCCTGCCCACCCAGGTGATCTCCTCCGACTTCTGCCGGGGCCTGGTCGCCGACGACGACAACGACCAGTCCGCCTCCGCCGAGGCCTTCGACGTCCTGCACTACATCGTCGGCAAGCGCCTCGCCGCCGGCCGCCTCACCGTGGTGGACGCCACCAACGTCCAGCCGGAGGCCCGCCGGCAGCTGGTCGCGATCGCCCGCGAGCACGACGTGCTGCCGATCGCGATCGTGCTGGACGTGCCGCCAGGCGTGTGCGCCGAGCGCAACCGTTCCCGCCCGGACCGCCAGCTGCCCGCCCACGTGGTCCCGCGTCAGCACCGTGAACTGCGCAGGTCGCTCCGGGGCCTGGAGCGCGAGGGCTTCCGCAAGGTGCACGTCCTACGGGGCGAGGCCGAGGTGGCGGCCGCCGAGATCGAGCTGGAGAAGCGCTACAACGACCTGCGCCACCTCACCGGCCCGTTCGACATCGTGGGCGACATCCACGGCTGCCGCTCCGAGCTGGAGACCCTGCTGGACCGCCTCGGCTACACCCTCGCCCGGGACGCCGAGGGCCGTCCGGTGGACGCGGCCCACCCGGCGGGCCGCACCGCCGTGTTCGTCGGCGACCTGGTCGACCGCGGCCCGGACACCCCGGGCGTGCTGCGCCTGGTGATGGGCATGGTGGCGGCCGGCCACGCGCTCTGCGTGCCCGGCAACCACGAGAACAAGCTCGGCCGGGCGATGGACGGCAAGAAGGTCACCGTCTCGCACGGCCTGCAGGAGTCGCTGGACCAACTGGCCGGGGAGTCCGAGGAGTTCAAGGCCGAGGTGCGCGCCTTCATGCGCGGCCTGGTGAGCCACTACCTGCTGGACGGCGGCGCCCTGGTGGTCTGCCACGCCGGTCTGCCGGAGCGGTACCACGGCCGCGCCTCCGGCCGGGTGCGCTCGCACGCGCTGTACGGGGAGACCACCGGCGAGACCGACGAGTACGGCCTGCCGGTGCGCTACCCGTGGGCGGAGGAGTACCGGGGCCGGGCGCTGGTGGTCTACGGCCACACCCCGGTGCCGAGCGCGAGCTTCCTCAACAACACCATCTGCCTGGACACCGGCTGCGTCTTCGGCGGCAGCCTGACCGCGCTGCGCTACCCGGAGCGCGAGCTGGTGAGCGTCGAGGCCGAGCGGGAGTGGTACGCCCCCGTGCGCCCGCTGCTCGCCGACGCGCCGGGTGCCCGCGAGGGCCGTCCGCTGGACCTCGCCGACGTGGCCGGGCGCCGGATCGTGGAGACCGGGCTGCACGGGCGGGTGGCCGTCCGGGAGGAGAACGCGACGGCCGCGCTGGAGGTGATGAGCCGCTTCGCGCTGGACCCGCGGCTGCTCGCCTACCTGCCGCCGACCATGGCGCCGAGCCCGACCTCCCGCCGGGAGGGCTACCTGGAGCACCCGGAGGAGGCCTTCTTCGCCTACCGCGCGGACGGCGTCCGGCACCTGGTCTGCGAGGAGAAGCACATGGGCTCGCGCGCGGTGCTGCTGGTCGCCCGGGACGGCGCCGCGCTGGAGCGGCGCTTCGGGGTGGCGGGCCCGGGCGCGATCTGGACCCGGACCGGCCGGGCCTTCCTCGACGACGAGGAGCTGACCGCCGCCGTGCTGGGCAGGGTCCGGTCGGCGGCCGAACGGGCCGGGCTGTTCGAGGAGTTGGGCACCGACTGGCTGCTGCTGGACGCCGAGCTGATGCCCTGGTCGCTGAAGGCGGTGGAACTGCTGCGCCGCCAGTACGCGGCGGTCGGCGCGGCGGCCGGCGCCGCGCTGCCCGAGGTGCTGTCGGCCCTGGAGCAGGCGGCCGCGCGCGGGCTGGAACTGGGGGAGCTGACCGCCCGTCAGCGCCGCCGCGCCGCCGACGCGCGGGCCTTCACCGAGTCGTACCGGCGCTACTGCTGGCCGACCGAGGGCCTGTCGGGCCTCCGGCTCGCACCGTTCCAGCTGCTGGCCGCCGAGGGGGCGAACCTCGCGGCGCGCCCGCACGACGAGCACCTGGCCTGGGTCGACCGCCTGGTGGACGCCGACGAGGCGGCCGCGGCGGAGGACGGCGACGCGCGGCAGCCCGTGCTGCACCGCACCGGACGGGTCCTGGTGGACACCGAGGACGAGGCCTCGGTGGCCGCCGCCACCGCCTGGTGGGAGGACCTGACGGCGGCGGGCGGCGAGGGCATGGTGGTCAAGCCGCTGGCCTCGGTGGTGCGGACGGCGCGCGGCGAGGGCCGTCCGGGCGGCCTGGTGCAGCCGGGGCTTAAGGTGCGCGGCCGGGAGTACCTGCGGATCATCTACGGCCCGGACTACACCGAGCACCTGGACCGGTTGCGGATGCGCTCGCTGGGCCACAAGCGCTCGCTGGCGCTGCGTGAGTACGCGCTGGGCCTGGAGGCGCTGGACCGGCTGGCGGCCGGGGAGCCGCTGTGGCGGGTGCACGAGCCGGTGTTCGCGGTGCTCGCGCTGGAGTCGGAGCCGGTCGACCCGCGCCTGTGAAGACCGGCTGAAGGAGGGGAGTCCCGCGCCGGGACTCCCCTCCCTCGGCACCATTCTGTATAGAAATTCCGGTCATCGTATAGACTTGCCACCTTCCCCCAGTCCCGTCACCCCAGGAGCCCGGTATGGCCTTCAACCTCCGGAACAGGCACTTCCTCAAGGAGCTCGACTTCACGCCCCAGGAGTTCCGCTACCTGGTGGACCTCGCGGCCAGTCTGAAGGCGGCCAAGTACGCGGGCACCGAGCAGCCCCGGCTGCGCGGGAAGAACATCGCGCTGATCTTCGAGAAGACCTCCACCCGCACCCGCTGTGCCTTCGAGGTCGCCGCGCGCGACCAGGGGGCCGGCACCACCTACCTGGACCCGGCCGGCTCGCAGATCGGCCACAAGGAGTCCGTCAAGGACACCGCCCGGGTGCTCGGCCGGATGTTCGACGGCATCGAGTACCGCGGCCACGGCCAGGAGATCGTCGAGGAGCTGGCCCAGCACGCCGGCGTCCCGGTCTGGAACGGCCTGACCGACGAGTGGCACCCCACCCAGATGCTGGCCGACGTGCTCACCGTCACCGAGCACACCACCAAGCCGCTCACCGAGGTCGCCCTCGCCTACCTCGGCGACGCCCGCTCCAACATGGGCAACTCACTGCTGGTCACCGGCGCCCTGCTCGGCATGGACATCCGGATCGTCGCCCCGCGCACCCTCTGGCCGGCCGAGGAGGTGCGGAAGGCGGCGCAGGCGCTGGCCGAGGAGACCGGCGCCAGGATCACCCTGACCGAGGACGTGGCCGAGGGCGTGGCCGACGCCGACTTCCTCTACACCGACGTCTGGGTCTCGATGGGCGAGCCCAAGGAGGTCTGGGCCGAGCGGATCGAGCTGCTCAAGCCGTACCAGGTGTCCATGGACACCGTCCGGGCCACCGGCAACCCGAACGTGAGGTTCCTGCACTGCCTGCCCGCCTTCCACGACCTCGGCACCGTGGTCGGCCGGCAGATGTACGAGGCGACCGGCATGACCGAGCTGGAGTGCACCGACGAGCTGTTCGAGTCGGCGCACTCCATCGTGTTCGACCAGGCCGAGAACCGCCTGCACACCATCAAGGCGGTCCTGGTCGCCACCCTCGGCTCCTGACGCCACCCTCGGCTCCTTCGGCTCCTGAGGAGCCGCGCGAAAGGGTCAGCGTGCCAGCCTGACGCAGGCCACCCGGTCGGCGGCCGCGTGCCGACCGGCCGGGGCGCCCGCGTGCAGCACCAGCGAGCGCGCCCCGCCGGGCCGCGGCTGCCACTCCACCGCGGCCCTCGCGGTGGCGCCGCCCCGCCCGTCGGTGCGCAGCACCAGCCGCAGTTCGTTGCGGTCGTTGGCGTACGCCGGGTCGGTGGACGGCTGCACCGGGTCGACCACGTCCTGGTAGTGCGGCCCGGAGGAGGCCGGATCGGCCCCGCAGTCGCCGGTGTGCAGGTGCACCGGGAACTCGTGGTCGGGGGCGAGCCCGGCCACCGTCAGGGTGAGCACCGTCCGCCCGGGCACCGGGCGGTCGGTGACGACCCGGACGTGCGAGCCGTACGGCACCAGGTCGTCGGCGTAGCTGATCGCGGCCGGCGGGACGAAGGCGGTCGCCGGGTCGAAGGCCGCCTCCGTCACGGAGACCGGCGAGGCGGCGGGAACGAGCAGGGCCAGCGGCAGCAGGGCGGCGGCGAGCGGAGTGGGCATCGGGTCGGGCCTTCCACGGGCAGGGCGACGGTCGCCCTGCTAACGGCCCCGCGCCCTCGGGGACACTCAGCCGACCTCGCGCGCGATCCCCCGGATCTCGCAGCGCGGCCCGCTGGCCCGCATCAGCCGCAGGTCGGCGGTGACCAGCGGCGCCCCGTACCGTTCGGCGACCGCGACGTACGCGGCGTCGTCCGGGGTGAGGTTGTCCTTGAGCTCCCAGATCCGGCCGAGCAGCGGCGCCACCTCGATCTTGCGGATGGTCACCGCGGCCAGTTCGCCGGTGAGTTCGGCGACCCGCTCGGCGGTCAGCTCCTTGGCGAGGTAGAGGCCGCGCAGGGACTGCATCACCTCGATCACGATGTGCTCGGGCGCAGCCCAGTCGCCGTCGACGGCGAGTTCGGCCCGGGCGCGGTCCCCTCGCGGTCCCCGGTCGGCGAGCGCCAGCACCAGCGCGGACGCGTCCACCACGATCATCGTCGGCCCCCTCTGCCCGTCACCACAGCGGTCACCGTACCGGGCCGGCCCTCACCCGGCGGAGCCGGGCCTGGAGGTCGCGGTCCCGGACGGCTGGGTCCGCCCCGGCATGCCGTTGTGGAACGGCCGGATGGTCTGCTCGGCCCGCTGTGCCTGCGCGGGGGTGATCCACTCCTGCAGGCCGGCGGACAGCGCGGCGGCCTTCAGCTGGTCGAGGCTGAGCGGCAGCCCGTCCCGGACGACCTGGGCCTGGTCCGATCCGGCGACCTGCGCCGCGTTGCTGGTGCTGACCGTCACCCTGGCCTGGTCCGGCCGCAGCAGGTCGACCTCGCGCTCCAGGGCGCCGTGAGAGGTCCGTTCGGTGAGCGTCAGCCGGGTGCCGTCCGGGAGCACGCTGTCGGAGCAGGAGCTGAACAGGCCGTGGGCGTTCACCTTCGCGCAGCTGAACACGTCGTCGGCGCTGGGGTGGGAGTCGGGCCCCAGGCGGGCGCCGAAGCCGCCCTCGAACCAGAGCCGGACGTTGGCCGGGCCGGAGCCGTCGTCGTAGAGCAGGTCGGCCACGATCGACACGTGCCCGGGGTCGGTGCTGCCGGTCCTGGTCAGCTGGGAGGAGCCGGAGTAGTCGTAGATCCGCCTGTCCGGGGGCAGGGCTTCGGCCAGGGCGGCCAGCGCGGCGTGGCCGGTCATGGCGACCTTGCCGGTGTTGGGGCCGGTGCCCGGCTGGGGCTGCTCCGGGTTGTCGTCGGTCGGCTCCACCGGTCGCGGGTACCGCCGGCCGGAAGCCGGCGCGGTCGAGGCCGTCGGGGAGGCGGCCGGGGAACCGGTGGCCGAGGCGGCGGCTGCGGCCTGACCGCCGTTCCCGGTCCCGTCCCCGCCGCGCAGCGCGAGGCTGCCGCCGACGGCGAGCGCGGCCACCGCCGTCACCGCGCCGACGACGGTCAGTCGACGGCGGCGCCGGATCGAGCGGCCCTGCCGGGCGCTCGCGGCGACCAGCGGGCCGAGGTCGGGGCCGAGGCCGTTCATCGTGCGCTCGAAGACGGCGGACAGCTCGCGGCCGTCCACGTCGGGCTCGTTCATGGTCGTCGTTCCTTCCGGAGCAGTTGCTGTGGACTCAGGAGCGGGTGAGGTGTTCGGCCGCCTCGGGGCCGAGGACGGCGCGCAGCCGGCCGAGGGCGCGCAGCGACTGGGCGCGCACCGCGCCCGCGCTGACGCCGAGTTCGGCGGCGGTCTCCTCGACGCTGCGGTCCTCCCAGTACCGCAGGACGAGCACCGCCCGGTCCCGGGGCTGGAGTTCGGCGAGGGCGGCGAGCAGGGTGACCCGCAGCGCCGGGTCGTCGCCGGGGGCGACGCCCTCGGGGAGTTCGCCGAGCGCGGGCCGTTCGCCGCTGCGGCGCAGCCGCCGGTGGGAGAGGTAGCTGCGCACCAGGGTGCCGCGGGCGTAGGCGTCCTGGTTGTCGGCCCGGCGGACCTTGGGCCAGGCCGCGAAGAGCTTGGCGAGGGTGACCTGGGTGAGGTCCTCGGCGAGGTGCCAGTCGCCGCAGAGCAGCAGCGCGGTGCGGAAGAGCCGCTGTCCACGGCTGTACGCGAAGTCCTCGAACTCCGCGCTCTCCTCGGCCCGTCGCGTCTTCCCGATCACGCTGTTCCCCTCGTGCCCCGTGTGCGGGCGTTCCCGCCCCGTGTCGCCGGCGTGTCCGCCCTGTGCCCGACTGGACGCGCGAGCCGGACGTCCGCGTTACGGGCGGCCCGGATCCGGTTTCAGCCGCCGAGCAGCAGTCCGGCCAGCAGCGAGGTGGCGTTGGCGGTGCCGGAGGCGATCCAGGGGAGTGGGTCGCGGGGGCGCAGTCCGGTGATCGGGCACAGCAGCAGCGCCTCGACCGCGCAGACCGCCGCCTCGCTGAGCGCGAAGCCGGTCCAGTACGCTGCGGCGGGCCCGTCGGTCCAGTGCCGGAGGGTCCACCAGAGCAATGGATGGGTCGCCAGGTTGACGAGTACGCCCGCCGCGGCCGCCCGTGCCGGGCGGACCCGCCCGATCCGGGTGAGGGCGGCGGTGTAGACGGGTGTCTCGGTCAGCAGGGTGAGGGCGAGGGCCACCGGGTAGCGCACGGCGGGGATCGTGCCACGGGGAGGGGGAGCATGGCGACCACGGGGATCCGGGCCGGCTGCGGGGGAGGGCCGGGAACCTGGCCCGCGCCCGGTCCGGCGGCCCGGCTGTCCGCCGCGCCGTTCACGGGCTTCGCGCTGGCGGCCGGCTCGGCGCTGGTGCTGGCGCTGCGGGCGCCGACCGGTCTGGCGGTGCTGGGCCTGGCGGTGTTCGGCCTGCTGCACAACGTGCTGGAGCTGCGCTACGTGGCGGGCCGTTTCGCCGCGGTGCTGGCCGGTCCGCTGCTGCGGCTGCTGCTGGCGCTGGTGACCGGGATCGTGCTGTGCCGGCTGCTGCCGCCGTCCCGGCTGTCCCAGTCGGCGGAGATCCTGCTCGCCTACGGTCTGCTGGCGGCGGCCTGCCGGTACGGGCTGCGCGGCCGGCCGGGGCTGCTGGTGGCGAGCGCCGTCGGCCTGGCGGGCGCGGGTGCGGCCTCGCTGGCCTTCCCGGCGTACCACTTCGTGGTGCTGGCGCACCTGCACAACGTGGTGCCGCTGCTGTTCCTGGCGGAGTGGTCGCGCAGGCTGGCGCGGGGGCGTGCGGCGTTCCTGGCGCTGCAGTGCGGTTGGGTGCTGCTGGTTCCGGCGCTGTTGCTGAGCGGGCTGCTGGACGGGCTGCTGTCCCAGCGGCCGGGTGGCTGGACGGACCGGCTGGCGGCGGTCTACACCCCGCCGGGCTGGCTGACGCCTCAGGTGGGCCTGCGCTTCCTGGCGGTGTTCGCCTTCCTGCAGACGATGCACTACGTGGTGTGGGTGTGGTTCCTGCCGAGGTACGCGCCGGAGGCGGCGGAGCGCTTCGACGCCCGGGTGCCGGGCCTGCGGGGTCGGCGGGCGTGGGCGCTGGGGGCGGGCGCGGGTGCGCTGCTGGCCCTGTTGTTCGCCGTGGATTACGCCCAGGGCCGCTCGGTGTACGCGGCGCTGGCCAGCTACCACGCGTATCTGGAGTTCCCGGTGCTGCTGATGTTGGTCCTCGGCCTGGGCGATGACCTGGGCGATGACCTGGGGCCCGGAGGGGCGTTCCGGCGCCGACCGGGTGCGGACGGACCGGAAGGAGGTGAAGGTATATGAGGACGACGACCCTGCTGGCCGACGTCGCCCCCGCGCCGGTCAGCGGCTCCGGTGGTGAGCTCGTGGTGGTGCTGTTGCTGGCCGCCGCGATCGTGGCGGGAGCGGTCTGGCTGATCCGGCTGGAGCGCAAGCGTCGCGGCCCGGACGGCCGCTGACCTGCACCGAAACGCATCGGGGCATGCCTGCGGTGGTGATGGCGGCCGCATGCACTATGGTTTATCTCGACATCGAGATAACTGCCCCTTACGATATATCTCGACATCAAGATACTTGCCGAGAGGCGCTCACCGGCGATGCGGGCGAGGCGGGCCTAAGTAAGGCTGACCTTACCACCGCGTGGCGGCCGGATATCGCACGAAGCACCCAGAAGGAGTCAGTCGTGTCCGCGAACAGCTTCGACGCCCGCAGCTCGCTGCAGGTGGGCGACGAGTCGTACGAGATCTTCAAGCTCTCCGCCGTCGAGGGTTCCGAGCGGCTGCCCTACAGCCTCAAGGTGCTGCTGGAGAACCTGCTCCGCACGGAGGACGGCGCGAACATCACCGCCGACCACATCCGCGCCCTCGGCAACTGGGACGAGAACGCCCAGCCGAGCCAGGAGATCCAGTTCACCCCCGCCCGCGTGATCATGCAGGACTTCACCGGCGTGCCGTGCGTGGTCGACCTCGCCACCATGCGCGAGGCCGTCAAGGAGCTGGGCGGCGACCCGGCCAAGATCAACCCGCTGGCCCCGGCCGAGCTGGTCATCGACCACTCGGTCATCGCCGACAAGTTCGGCACCAAGGACGCGTTCACCCAGAACGTCGAGATCGAGTACGGCCGCAACAAGGAGCGCTACCAGTTCCTGCGCTGGGGCCAGACCGCCTTCGACGAGTTCAAGGTCGTCCCGCCGGGCACCGGCATCGTCCACCAGGTGAACATCGAGCACCTGGCCCGCACCGTCATGGTCCGTAACGGCCAGGCCTACCCGGACACCTGCGTCGGCACCGACTCGCACACCACCATGGTCAACGGCCTGGGCGTGCTGGGCTGGGGCGTCGGCGGCATCGAGGCCGAGGCCGCCATGCTCGGCCAGCCGGTCTCCATGCTGATCCCGCGCGTGGTCGGCTTCAAGCTGACCGGCGAGCTGCCGGCCGGCACCACCGCCACCGACCTGGTGCTCACCATCACCGAGATGCTGCGCAAGCACGGTGTGGTCGGCAAGTTCGTCGAGTTCTACGGCGACGGCATCGGCGCCATCCCGCTGGCCAACCGCGCCACCATCGGCAACATGTCGCCGGAGTTCGGCTCGACCTGCGCGATCTTCCCGATCGACGCCGAGACCATCAACTACCTGCGCCTGACCGGCCGCGACGAGCAGCAGCTCGCCCTGGTCGAGGCCTACGCCAAGGAGCAGGGCCTCTGGCACGACCCGTCGGTCGAGCCGGTCTACTCCGAGTACCTCGAGCTGGACGTCTCCACCGTCGTCCCGTCGATCTCCGGCCCGAAGCGCCCGCAGGACCGCGTCGTCCTGGCCGAGGCCGCCCAGAAGTTCGCCGAGGCGCTGCCGACCTACTCCGCCGAGGCCTCCAAGCCGACCACCGTCACCGCCCCCGACGGCTCGACCTACGAGATCGACAACGGCGCGGTCGTGATCGCGTCGATCACCTCCTGCACCAACACCTCCAACCCCTCCGTCATGCTGGGCGCCGCCCTGCTGGCGAAGAAGGCCGTGGAGAAGGGCCTGCGCGTCAAGCCCTGGGTCAAGACCACCCTGGCGCCCGGCTCCAAGGTCGTCATGGACTACTACGAGAAGGCCGGCCTGCTCCCGTACATGGAGAAGCTGGGCTTCAACCTGGTCGGCTACGGCTGCGTCACCTGCATCGGCAACTCGGGCCCGCTGCCCGAGGAGGTCTCGGCCGCCGTCAACGAGTCCGACCTCGCGGTCGTCTCGGTGCTCTCCGGCAACCGCAACTTCGAGGGCCGGATCAACCCCGACGTCAAGATGAACTACCTGGCCTCCCCGCCGCTGGTGGTCGCCTACGCCCTCGCCGGCAACATGAACGTCGACATCACCAAGGACGCCCTGGGCCAGGACGCCGACGGCAACGACGTCTTCCTCGCCGACATCTGGCCGTCGGAGCAGGAGGTCGCCGACACCGTCGCCGGCTCCATCGACGAGGCCATGTTCGACAAGGGCTACCAGGACGTCTTCGCCGGTGACCACCGCTGGCAGTCGCTCCCGGTCCCGACCGGCAACACCTTCGAGTGGGACGCCGAGTCCACCTACGTCCGCAAGCCCCCGTACTTCGAGGGCATGGCCAAGACCCCGAGCCCGGTGACCGACATCGCCGGCGCCCGCGTCCTGGCCAAGCTGGGCGACTCGGTCACCACCGACCACATCTCCCCGGCCGGCAACATCAAGCCGGGCACCCCGGCGGCGCAGTACCTGACCGCCAACGGCGTCGACAAGCGTGACTTCAACTCCTACGGCTCGCGCCGTGGCAACCACGAGGTCATGATCCGCGGCACCTTCGCCAACATCCGCCTGCGCAACCAGATCGCGCCGGGCACCGAGGGCGGCTACACCCGCGACTTCACCCAGGCCGACGCCCCGGTGTCGTTCATCTACGACGCCTCGCAGAACTACCAGGCCGCCGGCGTCCCGCTGGTCGTCCTGGCGGGCAAGGAGTACGGCTCCGGTTCGTCCCGCGACTGGGCCGCCAAGGGCACCGCGCTGCTGGGCGTCAAGGCCGTCATCGCCGAGTCCTACGAGCGCATCCACCGCTCGAACCTGATCGGCATGGGCGTCCTGCCGCTGCAGTTCCCGGAGGGCCAGAACGCCGACTCCCTCGGCCTGACCGGCGAGGAGACCTTCTCCATCACCGGCGTGACCGAGCTCAACGAGGGCCGCACCCCGAAGACCGTCAAGGTCAAGGCAGGTGACAAGGAGTTCGACGCGGTCGTCCGCATCGACACCCCCGGTGAGGCGGACTACTACCGCAACGGCGGCATCCTGCAGTACGTGCTGCGCTCGCTCATCGGTTGATCGAGCACAGCGGTTGATCCCAAGCGCCTGAAGGGGCCGGACCGCACCTGCGGTCCGGCCCCTTCCGCATGCCGTCCGAACGTCGAAGGGGCCCGCCGACACGCGGTCGGCGGGCCCCTTCGACAGCCGGTCAGGCCCGGTCGCAGGCCTGTGCCCGCAGGGCGCGGGCCAGGTCGTCCCGGCGCTCCAGCACCAGGCGGCGCAGCGCCGGCGCGGCCTGCGGGTGGCCGTCCAGCCAGGCGTCCGCCTCGGCCAGGGTGTGCTCGTCGGTCTGGGCGATCGGGAAGAAGCCGCCGACGATCCGCATCGCGATCTCGATGGTCCGCTCGGCCCAGACCTTCTCCAGCAGCTTGAAGTACGGCGCCGCGTAGAGGGAGGTCAGGTCGCGCTGGGCGGGGATCGCGAAGCCCGCGCTGTTGGCCTCGACCAGGGCGCTCGGCAGCTCGTCGGAGTCGATCACGGCGGACCAGGCGGCGGCCTTGGCCTCCGGGGTGGGCCGGGCGGCCAGGCACTGGGTGTACTGGCGCTTGCCGCCCGCGGTGTTGTCGGCGGCCAGCTCGCCGGCCAGTTCCTCGTCGGTGGCCTGTCCGGCGGAGGCCAGCGCCAGCCACAGCGACCAGCGCAGCTCCTGGTCGACCTCCAGGCCGTCGATCCGGGCGCTGCCGGACAGCAGGCCGCGGACCAGGCCGAGGTGCTCGGCGCCGCCCGCGGTCTGGGCCAGGAAGCGGGCCCAGGCGAGCTGGTGGTCGCTGCCGGGGACGGCGGCGCGCAGCTCGTGCAGGGCGCCGTCGGCGAGCTTCCGGGCGCCCTCGGCGCGCCACTCGGGGGCGGCGTACAGGTCGACGGCGGTCTTGGCCTGGGTGTGCAGCGACTGCAGCACGCCGATGTTGCCCTCCTGGCCGGCGAAGCGCAGCACCAGGGCGACGTAGTCGCGGGCCGGCATCAGGCCGTCCCGGGTGAGGTTCCAGACGGCGGACCAGGCGAGCGCCCGGGCCAGTTCGTCGCGGATGTCGCCGAGGCCGGCGCGCAGGGTCTCCAGCGAGTCGGCGTCGAAGCGGATCTTGCAGTAGGTCAGGTCCTCGTCGTTGAGCAGGACCAGGTCCGGGCGCCGACGGCCGACGGCCTCGGCGACGACGGTGCGGGCGCCGGTGACGTCCAGCTCGATCCGGTCCGTGCACAGCAGCGCGCCGTCGGCGTCCCGGTCGTAGAGGCCGACCGCGATCCGGTGCGGGCGCAGGACACCACGCGACGGAGTCGCGGGATCGTCCGCAGTGTCCTGGAGGACCGCCAGCTCGGTGATCCGGCCCTCGGCGTCGGTGGTGAGCTGCGGGGTGAGCGCGTTGACCCCGGCGGTCTGCAGCCAGGCGGCGGCCCAGCTCTTCAGGTCGCGCCCGCTGGTCTCCTCCAGCACGCCCAGCAGGTCGCCCAGTTCGGTGTTGCCGAAGGCGTGCCGCTTGAAGTAGCGGCGGGCGCCCTCGAAGAAGGCCTCCGAACCGACGTACGCGACCAGCTGCTTGAGGACGGAGGCGCCCTTGGCGTAGGTGATCCCGTCGAAGTTGAGCTTGGCGTCCTCGAGGTCGCGGATGTCGGCGGTGATCGGGTGGGTGGTGGGGAACTGGTCCTGCCGGTAGGCCCAGGCCTTGCGCTGGTTGGCGAAGGTGACCCAGGCGGAGGAGTACCGGGTGCGGGCGCCGATCAGGCCGTAGGAGCCCATGAAGTCGGCGAAGGACTCCTTCAGCCACAGGTCGTCCCACCAGCGCGGGGTGACCAGGTCGCCGAACCACATGTGCGCCATCTCGTGCAGCACGACGTTCGCGCGGGACTCGTAGGCGGCGTCGGTGACCTTCGAGCGGAAGACGAACTCCTCCTTGAAGGTCACGCAGCCCGGGTTCTCCATCGCGCCGATGTTGTACTCGGGCACAAAGGCCTGGTCGTACTTGCCGAAGGGGTACGGGTAGTCGAACGCCTCGTGGAAGAAGTCGAGTCCGAGCTTGGTGACGCCGAGGATCTCCTCCGCGTCGAAGTACGGGGCCAGCGACCGGCGGCACAGCGCGGCGAGCGGGATCTCCAGGGTGCTGCCGTCGGCGAGTTCGCGGCTGTAGTGGTCGTCGACGACGTGGTACGGGCCGGCCACCACGGCGGTGAGGTAGGTGGAGATCGGCTTGGTCGGCGCGAACTCCCAGGTGCGGGCGTCGCCTTCGGTGCTGACGCTCCGGTGGACGGCGTTGGAGCGCACGTCCCAGGCCGCCGGGGCGGTCACCGTGAAGCCGAACGGCGCCTTCAGGTCGGGCTGTTCGAAGTTCGCGAACACCCGGCGGGCGTCGGCCGGCTCGTAGTGGGTGTACAGGTAGGTCTCGCCGTCCGCCGGGTCGACGAAGCGGTGCAGGCCCTCGCCGGTGCGGCTGTAGGCGCAGTCGGCCTCGACGGTGAGGACGTTCTCGGCGGCCAGGCCGTCGACGTGCACCCGGGCGCCGTCGTAGGCGGTGGCCGGGTCCAGGGAGCGCCCGTTGAGGGTGATCGAGCGGACGGCGGGGGCGAGCAGGTCGAGGAAGGTGTCGGCGCCGGGCCGGGAGCAGCGGAAGGTGATCGTGGTGGTGGAGCGGAAGGTGGCGGCCGCCGGATCGGGGGCGGAGGTCACGTCCAGCCGGACCAGGTAGCCGTCGACGGCCAGGATGCCGGCTCGCTGCTGTGCTTCCTCGCGGCTCAGGTTCTTGCCCGGCACGGCGGTACTCCTTTGTCCGGCTCGCACGGTGGTGCGCGTGTGGGTGGTGCGGGTTCCGCGCGCGGTGTGCGTCGCGCACGCAGGGGCATCCTTTCACGCCCGCCCAGGCCAGTACCATTGCACAGGCCGCCGCGCCCGTCCTTTCGGACAGCGTCCCGGCGGACGTGCGGAAGGGTCCGGTACCGACGAGGTACCGGACCCTTCCGTGCGTGTCCGGGGCTCAGCCCGCGGCCGCGTCCCGGCGCTGCTTGAGCAGGCCGGCCACGACCAGCAGCGCGACCAGCACCCCGGCCGCGTACAGCTGCTGGCGGTTGCCCTCGGTGGTGGTCATCAGGGCGAGGATGCCGGCCACCGCCGCCATGGCGATCCAGGTCAGGTAGGGGTAGCCCCACATCTTCACGGTGAGCAGCTCGGGCGCCTCGCGCTCCAGGCGGCGGCGCATCCGCAGCTGGACGATGCAGATGAACAGCCACACCACCAGGATCGCGACGCCGGTGGTGTTCATCAGCCAGGTGAACACGGTGCTCGGCCAGAAGATGCCTGCCAGCACGGCGCCGAAGCCGAACAGGCAGGAGGCCAGCACGGCCCGGCGCGGCACCCCGCCGCTGACCCTGGCCAGCGCCTTGGGGCCCTGGCCGCGGCCGACCAGCGAGTACGCCATCCGGGAGGCGCCGTAGATGTTGGCGTTCATCGCGGACAGCAGCGCGACCAGCACCACCACCTCCATGATCGTCCCGGCCCCGGGCACCCCGAGGTGGCGCAGCACCGTGACGTACGGGCCGTCGGCGACGACCGCCGGGTCCTTCCAGGAGACCAGGGTGACCACCAGGGCCATCGAGCCGATGTAGAAGATCGCGATCCGCCACACCGCCGTGCGCACCGCGTTGGCGACGTTCTTCTTGGGGTCGTCGGACTCGGCCGCGGCGATGGTCACCGTCTCCAGGCCGCCGTACGCGAAGACCGAGGCGAGCAGGCCGACGATCAGTCCGCTGACGCCGTTGGGCAGGAAGCCGCCCTGGCCGGTGAGGTTGCCGGTGCCGGGGGCGCCGGAGCCGATCACACCGGCGATGCCGAGCCCGCCGAGGACCAGGAAGGCGACGATCGCGGCGACCTTGACGGTGGCGAACCAGAACTCGAACTCGCCGAAGTTCTTCACCGCGGTCAGGTTGCTGGCACAGAAGAAGACCATGAACAGGCCGACCCAGACCCAGGAGGAGACCCCGGGTATCCAGCCGTTGACGATCTTCCCGGCGGCGGTGGCCTCGGCGGCGACGCCGCAGCAGAGCATCACCCAGTACATCCAGCCGGCCGTGATCCCGGCCCAGGGGCCGATCTCCTTCTCGGCGTGCACCGAGAAGGAGCCGGAGGCCGGGCGGGCGGCGGACATCTCGCCGAGCATCCGCATGATCAGCATGACCAGCAGGCCGGACAGGGTGAAGGCGAGGATGATCGCCGGACCGGCGGCCGCGATGCCGGCGCCGGAGCCCACGAACAGGCCCGCGCCGATGACGCCGCCGAGGGCGATCATCGAGAGGTGTCGCTGCTTGAGCCCGTGGCTGAGCTGCTGGCCACCGGACGCCGCTTGGGCGGTGTCGGTGGTCCCGGGCGCCGAGGGCGCGGAGGTGGGGGCCATAGGGCTGGATCCAGACTGCTGTGCGGAATGTGGCATGAGCTGTCCAATATCCGGGGAGCCCACGGTTCATGCCAACGATGTCCGTCCCGGGCCCAGCATGCGGACCGGGCGGTGACGGTACGCGACGGTGGATTGACGGATCGTCGCGTGGAGCCGGTTCCGACAACGCCCGTGGGCGGGGCTTTGTTCGAAACCGTGGCGGCGGCGCAGTGGATCACCACGTAGGTTCACAGGTGTTCACTCACCTGGACCCTCACGGAGGAGCCCCGATGGCCACTGCCACCACCCCGATAGCGCGCCGCGCCGTCCTCGCCGACCTGCTGCCCACCGCCGACACCCGCCTCGGCGCCCAGGCCCGCGACCTGGCCCTGGTGGCCGGCGGCGCCGCGCTGACCGGCGTGGCCGCCCAGCTGTCGGTGAACGTCCCCGGCTCGCCGGTGCCGGTCACCGGCCAGACCTTCGCCGCCCTGCTGGTCGGCACCGCGCTCGGCGCCCGCCGCGGGGTCGCCTCGCTGGCGCTCTACCTGCTGGCCGGCATGGCGGGCCTGCCCTGGTTCGCCGAGGGCACCTCCGGCTGGGCCATGCCCTCGCTCGGCTACGTGCTCGGCTTCGTCCTGGCCGCCGCCCTGACCGGCGCGCTGGCCCGCCGCGGCGCCGACCGCACCCCGGTGAACACCGCCGTCACCATGGTCCTCGGCAGTCTGGCCATCTACGCGGTCGGCGTCCCGTACCTGGCCCTCAGCCTGCACGTGTCGCTGGCCCGCGCCGCCGAGTTGGGCCTCTACCCGTACCTGGTCGGCGACGCGCTCAAGGCCGCCTTCGCCGCCGGCGCCCTGCCGCTCGCCTGGAAGCTGCTCGGAAAGCGCTGACCCCGTTGTCGGGCCCGGGCGCGCGCGCATGCCACACTCATGGGCATGCGCGTGTACCTGGGCTCCGACCATGCCGGATACGAACTGAAGAACCACCTGGTGGAGTGGCTGAAGGGGGCCGGCCACGAGCCGGTCGACTGCGGGCCGCACATCTACGACGCCGAGGACGACTACCCGCCGTTCTGCCTGCGCGCCGCCGAGCGCACCGCCGCCGACGAGGACGCCCTGGGCATCGTGATCGGCGGCTCGGGCAACGGCGAGGCGATCGCCGCCAACAAGGTCAAGGGCGTCCGCGCCGCGCTGGCCTGGAGCGTGCAGACCGCCGAGCTCGGCCGTCAGCACAACAACGCCAACGTGATCTCCATCGGCGGCCGCATGCACACCGAGGACGAGGCCACCAAGTTCGTCGAGGTCTTCCTCAACACCCCCTACAGCGGCGAGGCCCGGCACACCCGCCGGATCGAGATGCTGAGCGAGTACGAGACCACCGGCGAGCTCCCGCCGATCCCGGCCCACCACCCGCAGGGCTGATCCCCCACCCACCCGTCACCGACGGCCGGCCGCACCCTCCCGTGCGGCCGGCCGTCGCCGTTCGCGGCCCGCGCGCCACCTGTGGGATCGGCCACAGGCCCCGGCGCGCCCACACCCCCGCACGCGGGGCGCACGCGCCGCCCCCGGGCTCCGTACGCCCAACCGCCGCACGCCTCCTGACGGCACGCCCACCAACGCCCCGATCGGCCGAAACCCGCTGAGCGGCCCGCGCACCCGCACCGCCGCCCGCCCCCGGCCCGTCGACGCCGGGCCGCACCCGTGGATAGGGTCGGTCCCCATGGCTGGCAGACCGCCGGGCGCACCGCCCCAGACGACTGCGACGAGGCCCGGCGCCGCCCCGGCGTCCGAGCCCGTGACGGCCCGGCTGCGCAAGAGGCTCCGCCGGGTCCGCCGAAGGCTGCGCACGGCCGGGGTCGACTACTTCCGCGGCGGCGCCGCCGACTGGCCGGTGCTCTGCGCACTGGCCCTGCTCGTCCCGGTGATGATCCTGCTCAACATCTGGATCCCGGACTGGGCCCCGCCCACCGCCCTGGTCCTGCCGATCCTGGCCGGTGCGCTGCTGCTGCGCCCCGGCAGCCTGGTGGTGCTCTACGCGCTGGCCGCCCTCGGGCTGTCCGCCGAGTCCGTGATCCACACCGGCCAGCGGGTCGCCAGCGAGAACCCCGAGGCCTACGTCTACGGCGTGACCCCCGGCGCGGCCCTGGTGGTCGGCGCCGCCGGGGTGGGCGGCCTGCTGCTGGCCCAGTTCCGGGCCCGGGTCGGGGTCCCCTGGTGGGGCGGCTCCACCATGCTGTTCGACCTGCGCGAGCGGCTGCGGGTGCAGAGCCGGGTGCCCGAGCTGCCGGCCGGCTGGCACGCGGACATGGCACTGCGCCCGGCCGGCGGCCAGTCCTTCTCCGGCGACTTCGTGGTGGCCGCCCGCACCGGCCCCGGCCAGCGGCTGCTGGAGGTGGTCCTCGCGGACGTCTCCGGCAAGGGCATGGACGCGGGCTCCCGGGCGCTGCTGCTGTCCGGCGCCTTCGGCGGCCTGGTCGGCTCGCTGCCCGCGCACGACTTCCTGCCCGCCGCCAACGGCTACCTGCTGCGCCAGTCCTGGGAGGAGGGCTTCGCCACCGCCGTCCACCTGGTGCTGGACCTGGACACCGGCGAGTACGAACTGCTCTCGGCCGGGCACCTGCCCGGCATGCAGCGCCTGGCCGGCGCCGGGCGCTGGGAGGTCAAGGAGGCCGAGGGCCCGCTGCTCGGCATCTACGACGGCGCCAAGTTCGAGGGCGTGCGCGGCCGGCTGAACCGGGGCGACGTGCTGATGCTGTGCACCGACGGCATGGTCGAGGCGCCCGGCCGCGACCTCGCCGAGGGCATGGACCGGCTGATGGGGGAGGCCGACCGGCTGGTCCCCGGCGGCGCACCGGGCAGCGGCGCGGGCGCGGCGTCCGCCCTGATCGAGACGGTGGCCCGGGACATCAACGACGACCGGGCGGTCCTGCTGCTCTGGCGCGACTGATATTCGCCCGCTCGCCTCCGGGCCGCTCCGGACCCGGCGCCGACGGTCGTCGCTCCCTCGTTCCTTCGTCGCTCCCTCGCTTCTCCCTTTCGGCACCGGCGCGCCCCTTCGGCTCGGGGCGGCAGTTCGCCCGCTCGCCTCCGGGGCGCTCTGACCCGGCGCCGACGGTCGGCGCTCCCTCGTTCCTGCGTCGCTCCCTCGCTTCTCCCTTTCGGCACCGGCGCGCCCCTTCGGCTCGGGGCGGCAGTTCGCCCGCTCGCCTCCGGGCCGCTCCGGACCCGGCACCGACGGTCGGCGCTCCCTCGCTCCTGCGTCGCTCCCTCGCTTCTCCCTTTCGGCACCGGCGCGCCCCTTCGGCTCGGGGCGGGATCCCCCGATGGGCACATGCCGCCGGCAGCCGCTGTCAAGCCTGGCAGCTGATCTTCGGCCATATCGGACGCCCCGTCGGCTGACCGGATCAGCGGCTTCCGTTACCCGCTCCCGGGCGTTTCCCGGCCGCTCAGCACCGCCCCGCCGACGATTCGTCAGACCGGCTCCGCTATCGTCCCGGTCGGCGGAAACTCGTCCCGCACCGCAGGATGTCGGCGTTGGGCTGACTGTCAGACCTTTACGCAATCGGCACGGTCGACCACACTGAGTCCGGGCGGGACTGTTCAGGATTCGGGGGATTGGGGGCGACACGTGCGGCACGACAGGCAGCCGGTCGGCGCGGGCCCCCTCGCCGGCGCTGCGCCGGACGGTCCGCGATTCCGCCTCGGGACCGTCGGACAAGCCGGGGTCCGGCTTCGCAGGTGCCGCCGGGCGGCGGCGCCACGCTATGAAACGAGGAAGTGAGTCCGGGTGGCACTCTCCGTCTCCGCGCTGGTCCTGTTCGCGATCCTGTGCATCATCTTCATCCGGAACAAGCAGCTGAAGATCCCGCACGCGATCGTCGCCGCCCTGTTCGGCTTCATGCTGCACGAGACCACGATGGCGACCTCCATCAACTCCCTGCTCGCCAACCTGGCGCACAGCATCTCCAGCATCACCGGCGGCTGACCGGGCCGGGGCCGACGGCCGGCCCCGCACGCCCCGAGCCGAAGGTGCGCGCCGGTGCCGAAAGGGAGAAGCGAGGGAGCGACGAAGGAGCGAGGGAGCGCCGACCGTCGGCGTCGGGTCAGGAGCGCCCCGGAGGCGAGCGGGCGATCCCCCGCCCCGAGTCGAAGGGGCGCGCCGGTGCCGAAAGGGAGAAGCGAGGGAGCGACGAAGGAGCGAGGGAGCGACGACCGTCGGCGTCGGGTCAGGAGCGCCCCGGAGGCGAGCGGGCGAATAGCTGCGGCTACCGGCCGGCCCGCCTGGCCTCCCGCCAGCGAGCGAACAGACCCCGGGGGCGTGCCGCCGCCGGGGCCGGAGCACGTACCGGCACGGGTGCCGCGGCACCCGCCGGCGCGGCCGCGAGCGGTGCTGCCCGCTCCGCCGTCAGCAGCACGAACAACCGCGCCCAGCACAGCCGTTCGCCGCGCGGCCAGTCCAGCGCGCGCAGCGCCGCGGAGGCCGCCTCCGACACCTCGCCGCCCACCCGGACCTCGGCGACGTCGTCGCCCGCCTTCCCGCCGAGGAAGAGCTTCACCCCGACCGGCCCCGGCCCGGTCAGCTCCCGGCGCAGCGCGGGCGCCAGCGCGGGCAGCACCCGGTGCTCGGCGAGCCAGGCCGCCAGGTGCTCGTTGCCGAAGCCGAACACCGCCGCCGGCCCCTGCACCGCCCGCCAGCCCGGGAGTTCGGGCAGGTCCGGGCGGTCGGCGTGGATGCCGCGGCCGTCCGCCAGCTCGACCAGCACCGAGGCGGTGGTGGTCGCCCACATCTTCACCGCGTTCGCGAGCTTCTCCTCCTCGGTCTTGCCGAGGCCCGCCGCGCAGTCCCACACCACCGGTGCGTCCGCCCGGCCCAGCTGCAGCACGAAGCCGAGGTCCACGTGCCCGGCGCCGCCGTCGTCCCCGGGGTGCTCGCGCACCGCCACCGCCGTGGTGCCCGGTCCGCGCACCACCTCGCCGTCCGTAAGGAACACCTGGCCCAGCCGCGCCATCTCCTCGATCACGCAGCGCTGTATGACGGCCAGTCGCTCCTGCGGACGCACCGGGACTCCTCCACCTCGGGAGCGCGGCGCGTGAGGTCGCGCTCGAACTGCGCTCGAACGCCGCCGAGGCTATCGGCCCGACCGCCATGCGGGAAACCGCGTGAGCGCCTCGAATCTCCGGTCGCGAAAATGTCCTGAATGCCCCACTTTGGGGAGCGGAACCTGAAGGCCCGCCCGCCTGGAGAGCCCGCATGCCCCGCACCGACCTGACGCCCCCTCCGCCGCACCCGGTCCTTCCGGACGGCTCCGGCCTGGTCGCCGAGATCGAGGCCTACCTGGCCACCCTGCCCGCCCCCGCACGCACCCCCGGGCCGTACGTCTGCCGGTACGGGAGCACCCTGACGCCCTGGAACGCCGGCCACCCGGAGCCCCGCGCCACCCTGCTCGACCGGGCGCTGCGCCGCCCCGCCCGGCCCGTCCCGGTCACCGCCGCCGACCACCTGCGGCTCGCCTCCCGCTACATCGGCGCCTTCGGCTGGCTGCAGGGCGCGATGTGGGACGGCGCCGGCCGGGTCTGCCTGCTCGGTGCCCAGGCCGCCGTCCTGGCGCACGGCTACGGCACCCCGGTGACCGTGCGCACCGCCCGGGTCCAGCTGATGGAGGTGCTGCACGCCACCGGCCGCCCGGCGCGCTCCCCGGACGAGTTCAACGACCGCCCCACCACCCGGGAGGGTGACGTGCACCAGCTGCTCGACCGGGCCGCCGCCCGGGCCGCCCGGCTCGGGCTCTGAGGCCGCGGCGGCCGACGGCCCCGGGTACGCCGACGGCCCTGGGAACGCTGGCAGCCCCGGGAACGCCGACGGCCCCGGTGTGCTGGGCACACCGGGGCCGGACTTCGGAGCGGGCGACGAGAATCGAACTCGCGTGACTAGTTTGGAAGACTAGGGCTCTACCATTGAGCTACGCCCGCGCGACCCCCCAGCCGTCTCCGGCCGGAAGTTCGGGAGACAGCGTACCTGGTCCGGCCGCTCCCGTGCACACCGCATTCCGCGGGCGTTCCCCGCGCCCCCTCTTCCGCGCTGCCCCGAATAAGTCGGCGAGCCGTGCAGGCCCGGCGTGTACGCTTCCTCTCGGCACCACGGGGTGTGGCGCAGTTTGGTAGCGCGTCCGCTTTGGGAGCGGAAGGCCGTCGGTTCGAATCCGGTCACCCCGACAGTGCGGCAGGGTCTCGCCCACCGGGGCGGGGCCCTGTTCTGTTGGGGCGGTACGGTGGCGTCTGGCGTCCGCCTTTCGTGGTACCGGTAGGATGGGGCGCTGGCGGTAGTCCCTGTGGCGTCCACCCAGGTCAACCGCACGAGGGCGAGGAGTCAAGCTCACCGTCCACCCACACGGGAGATGCAGCTCCAACCGCCCATCGCCCGTCTCGCCCGACCCATCCGTACCGGCTCCGGCCGGGCGTGCGGGGCGGGCGGAGGCAACCTGACCGCAAGCCCATAGGAGACCTAACCGTGAAGAGCGCCGTCGAGACTCTGAACCCGACCCGGGTTCGACTCACCGTCGAGGTGCCCTTCGAGGAGCTCAAGCCCAGCCTCGACGCGGCGTACAAGAAGATCAACCAGCAGGTCACGGTTCCGGGCTTCCGCAAGGGCAAGATCCCGGCTCGCGTCATCGACCAGCGCTTCGGCCGTGGTGCCGTGCTGGAGGAGGCCGTCAACGACGCCCTGCCGCGCTTCTACACGCAGGCCGTCGACGAGGGCAAGATCGAGGTCCTCGGCCAGCCCGACATCACCAACATCGAGGGTGTCGAGAAGATCGCCGACGGTGGCGACCTGAAGTTCACCGCCGAGGTGGACGTCCGCCCCGAGATCACCCTGCCGGAGTTCTCCTCCATCGAGGTGACGGTCGACCCGATCGCCGTCTCCGACGAGGACGTCGAGAAGTCGCTGGAGCAGCTGCGCGAGCGCTTCTCCTCGGTCAAGGACGTCGAGCGCGCCGCGGCCGCCGGTGACATCGTGGTCGTCGACCTCGTCGCCAAGGTCGACGGTGAGGTGCCGGAGGACGGCACCGCCAACGGCGTCAGCTACGAGATCGGCTCGGGCCGCCTCATCGACGGCATCGACGAGGCCGTGACCGGCCTGTCCGCCGGCGAGGAGAAGACCTTCGAGACCGAGCTCAAGGGTGGCACCCAGGCCGGCAAGACCTCCGAGGTCACCGTCACCGTCACGGCCGTCCAGGAGAAGGAGCTGCCGGAGCTGGACGACGAGTTCGCCCAGCTGGCCAGCGAGTTCGACACCCTGGAGGACCTGCGCGCCGACTCCCGCAAGCGCCTCGAGCGCATGAAGGAGTACGACCAGGCCACCCAGGCCCAGGAGAAGGTCCTCGACGCCCTGCTCGCGCTGGTTGAGATCGAGTACCCCGAGAAGCTCCTCAAGGACGAGATCGAGACCCGCAAGCACAACGTCGAGCACCACCAGCTCGAGCCGATGGGCCTGAACCTCGACACCTACCTGGAGACCCAGGGCAAGACCCGCGAGGAGTGGGACGCGGAGATCGAGGAGCAGGCGAAGAAGGGCATCAAGACCCAGTTCGTCCTGGACCAGATCGTCGCCAACGAGGAGCTGGGCGTCAACCAGGAGGAGCTCACCGAGCACCTCATCCGCCGCGCCGCCGGCTCCGGCCTCACCCCGGACCAGTTCGCCCAGCAGGTCGTCCAGGGCGGCCAGGTTCCGCTGCTGGTCGGCGAGGTCGCCCGCGGCAAGGCGCTGGCCACCGTGGTCGAGGCCGCCAAGGTCGTCGACACCGAGGGCAACGAGATCAACTTCGACGACGAGGACGAGACGGCCGAGACCGTCGACGCCTCCGCCGAGGCCGCTGCCGAGGAGAGCACCGAGGCCTGAGTGCCCCGGTAGCCCCTGAGGCGACGCAGCGGGCCCGGACGCCGTTTACGGTGTCCGGGCCCGCTGTCGTCCCGGCGCGCGGGCGACCGCGCGACCGTGCGACCCTGCGCTCACAGCGAACAGTTCTGCGTGAGGGATTCTGCGGCCGGGCCTGCGCGTTAGGGTCCTTGGACAGCAACAATCACGACGTGATACCCGGAAGCTGTGCGACACCGTGAGAGCCGTCGAGCGGCCCTCCAAATCGACTGAGCAGGTGGCTAAGTGACGTTCCCGCAGATGCAGATGCCTGGCCCGATGGCGCCGCACGCCGCCGCTGGTGACGTGCTCGGCGGCCTTGGCGACCAGGTCTACAACCGGCTGCTCAACGAGCGGATCATCTTCCTCGGCCAGCAGGTCGACGACGACATCGCCAACAAGATCACCGCGCAGCTGCTGCTGCTGGCCGCGGACCCCGAGAAGGACATCTTCCTCTACATCAACTCCCCGGGTGGCTCGATCTCGGCGGGCATGGCGATCTACGACACCATGCAGTACATCAAGAACGACGTCGTCACCATCGCGATGGGCATGGCCGCCTCGATGGGCCAGTTCCTGCTGACCGCCGGCGCCAAGGGCAAGCGCTTCTCGCTGCCGAACGCCAACATCCTGATGCACCAGCCCTCCGCCGGCCTCGGCGGCTCCGCCACCGACATCCGCATCCAGGCCGAGCAGCTGCTCCGCACCAAGAAGCGGATGTCCGAGCTGATCGCCTTCCACAGCGGCCAGTCGTTCGAGCAGATCACCCGGGACTCCGACCGCGACCGCTGGTTCACCCCGGAGGAGGCCCAGGAGTACGGCCTCATCGACGCGATCATGCACAGCGCCGCGGACGTCCCCGGCGGCGGCGGCACGGGCGCCTGAGCCTCGGCCCGGCCCACGAGACCACAGCCACAACGCCCCGGAGGACAAGAACCCCCATGAACATCCCCAGCCTGTCGGCCGCCAAGGCCCGCGTCGAGGACATGCGCGCCGAGGGCCGCTACATCGTCCCGCGCTTCGTCGAGCGCACCACGCAGGGCATCCGCGAGTACGACCCGTACGCCAAGCTGTTCGAGGAGCGCATCATCTTCCTCGGCTCGCAGGTCGACGACGTCTCGGCGAACGACATCATGGCGCAGCTGCTGTGCCTGGAGTCGATGGACCCGGACCGCGAGATCCAGATGTACATCAACTCGCCCGGCGGCTCGTTCACGGCCCTGACGGCCATCTACGACACCATGCAGTACGTCAAGCCGGACATCACCACGGTCTGCATGGGCCAGGCGGCCTCCGCCGCGGCCGTGCTGCTCGCCGCCGGCACCCCCGGCAAGCGGATGGCCCTGCCGAACGCCCGCATCCTGATCCACCAGCCGTACACCGAGACCGGCCGCGGTCAGGTGTCCGACCTGGAGATCCAGGCCAAGGAGATCTTCCGGATGCGCGAGCAGCTGGAGGAGATGCTCTCCAAGCACTCCAACAAGTCGGTTGAGCAGGTGCGCGACGACATCGAGCGCGACAAGATCCTGACCGCCGAGGAGGCCGTCGAGTACGGCCTGGTCGACCAGATCATCTCCACCCGCAAGACCTCGCTGACCTCCTGAGGCCGGCACCGACGGGGCGGGGCGCGCACCCGGTTGCGCGCCCCGCCCCGGTCCGTCGGCGGGGTCTGCCACGGCATCTGTTCGGTATCAATTCGCCCAGGGCGTAGGGCAGACCCGGCGAAGAGGACGGAATCAAGGGCCCGGCAGAGTACCGTCGGATAGCGAGACCGAGCGCCGTCGGCGCGGACGGTCCACAGCACCAGGCCCCGGAACCCCTGCGGGGCCCCTGGCGAAGGGGAAGCACCTCGTGGCACGCATCGGAGACGGTGGCGACCTGCTCAAGTGCTCGTTCTGCGGCAAGTCGCAGAAGCAGGTGAAGAAGCTGATCGCCGGCCCAGGCGTGTACATCTGCGACGAGTGCATCGACCTGTGCAACGAGATCATCGAGGAGGAACTCGCCGAGACCTCCGAGGTGCGCTTCGAGGAGCTCCCGAAGCCGCGTGAGATCTACGAGTTCCTCGACCAGTACGTGGTCGGCCAGGACCTCGCCAAGAAGGCGCTGTCGGTGGCCGTCTACAACCACTACAAGCGCGTCCAGGCGGGCGAGGCCGGCCGTAGCGGCGGCAACGGCCGCGAGGACGCCATCGAGCTGGCCAAGTCGAACATCCTGCTGCTGGGCCCCACCGGCTCCGGCAAGACGCTGCTGGCGCAGACCCTGGCCCGGATGCTGAACGTGCCGTTCGCGATCGCGGACGCCACCGCGCTGACCGAGGCCGGTTACGTCGGCGAGGACGTCGAGAACATCCTGCTCAAGCTGATCCAGGCGGCCGACTACGACGTCAAGAAGGCCGAGACCGGGATCATCTACATCGACGAGATCGACAAGGTCGCGCGCAAGAGCGAGAACCCGTCGATCACCCGTGACGTCTCCGGCGAGGGCGTGCAGCAGGCGCTGCTGAAGATCCTGGAGGGCACCACCGCCTCGGTGCCGCCGCAGGGCGGGCGCAAGCACCCGCACCAGGAGTTCATCCAGATCGACACCACCAACGTGTTGTTCATCGTCGGCGGGGCGTTCGCCGGCCTGGAGCGGATCATCGAGGGCCGCGCGGGTGCCAAGGGCATCGGCTTCGGCGCCAACATCCGCTCCAAGCGGGAGTCCGACGCCAGCGACCACTTCCGCCAGGTGATGCCCGAGGACCTGGTGAAGTTCGGCATGATCCCCGAGTTCATCGGCCGTCTGCCGGTGATCACCAGCGTGCACAACCTCGACCGCGAGGCGCTGCTGCAGATCCTCACCGAGCCGAAGAACGCGCTGGTCAAGCAGTACCGCAAGCTCTTCGAACTGGACGGCGTGGAGCTGGAGTTCTCCCGGGACGCGCTGGAGGCGATCGCCGACCAGGCGATCCTGCGCGGCACCGGCGCGCGCGGTCTGCGGGCCATCATGGAGGAGGTGCTGATGTCCGTGATGTACGAGGTCCCCTCGCGCCAGGACGTCGCCCGCGTGGTGGTCACCGGGGACGTGGTCTCCAAGCACGCCATCCCCACCCTGGTCCCGCGCGACATGATCAAGCGCGAGCGCCGCGACAAGAGCGCCTGACGCCGCAGGACGTACGAAGGGGCCCCGCACCGGATCCGGTGCGGGGCCCCTTCGCGGCTGCGGGCCGGGAGCCTACTTCGGCACCTCGGCCACCGCGCGCAGGTCGCGGGCGTCGGCGGCGAGCTTGTCCACGTCGGGCTGGGTGCCGTCGTCGGAGCCCTTCAGCACCATGACGACGCTGCTCTTGTCGGCCCAGGCGCAGAGGGCGAGCTTGCTGTCGCCGTCCTCGGACGTGGCGCAGTCCATCTGGCCGCCCTTGGGGCCGGGGTCGACCGAGTGCCGGCCGGTGATGGTCCCGCCTGCACCCGAGAAGCCGCTGAACATCTGGTCCAGCTCCTGCTTGGGCAGCAGCACCTTGCCGTAGACGCCCACCGCGATCAGCTGGGGGTTGGAGTCCGAGTCCTGGTACACCCCGGCGACCCCGGTGGGCTTCCAGTTGCCGTCGCCCTGGCCGATCTTCGAGGTGAGTTCGTCCTGGATCTTCCCGGTCACCGCCGGGTCGTCGTTGGCCTTGAGGTCCTTGAAGGTCGCCGGGAAGGCGATCTTCTGGGTGCCCGCGTTGCTGGTCGTGTCCCAGACGAAGTACCCCAGGGCCCCGCCGACGATCACCAGCACGGCTGCGATGGTGCCGAGCACGATCCACAGCGTCCTGCGGGACTTGCGCGGCGGCACCGGCGCGTAACCGCCGTAGCCGGGGTAGGCCCCGGGCGTCTCCGTGTAGCCCGGGTAGCCGCCGGCCTGCGGCGCGCCGGGCGCGGGGTAGCCGGGCGGCGGGGCCTGCGGCGGGATGCCGCCGTAGCCGGGGGCGGCCGGCGGCGGCGTCGCCGGGTAGCCGGGCTGCGGCGGTTGCCCGTACGGGTTCTGATCGGACATGCGAGGCCCTTTCTGGGACGTCACGCGTGGATGCCGCCGGAGGCTCCGGCGGTGGTGTGGTGCTGCGGCATGCCCCCGGTGCGCGCTTCGTGCTACTTGGCGACCTTCATGGCGTCGCGGATGGCGCGGGCCTTCTCGGCGGCCTGGTCCGGGGAGAGGGCGTCCTTGGCGAAGGTCACCCGGGCGTAGGTCGACTTGTCCGCCCAGATGCAGACGGACTGGCTCTTGGCGAGCAGGGTGTAGACGCCGCAGGAGAGCCGGCCCGAGGAACTGTGGCTGTCCTGGGCGGGTTCGTCGGTCAGCGGCGTGGTCCAGGTGAGGCCGTTCCCGCCCTTCTTGGCGTCCTCGAGCATCTGGCCGGGGTCGTCGATGTTCCCGTAGAAGCCGGCCACCGAGAGGCCGTCCGTCAGGTCGCCGCCCTTGGTGTAACTGGCGATCACGACGGTGAGGTTGCTGCCGTACTTGCCGGCGTCCTTCGCCTCCGGCTTGGACGTGTCGACCGGCTCCTCCTTGGCCGACTTCTGGGTGTAACCGCCCGGGAGGGTCTGCGGCGTGGCGATCTTGTAGTTGCCGCCCGAGTCGCCGCCCAGGAACTTCCAGGCGGCGAAGCCGCCGCCACCGAGCACCAGCGCGCCGATGATCAGACCGACCACCAGGCCGCCCTTGCCCTTCTGCGGCGCCGCAGGGTAGCCCGGCTGGCCGTACGGGCCCTGCGGCGGCACGCCGCCGTACTGCGGCTGCGGCTGGCCGTAGGGCTGCTGGGGCGGGTACCCGTACTGGGGCTGCGGAGCGCCGTACGGCTGCTGCGGCGGCGGCGCGCCGTACGGCTGCCCCCCGTAGGGCTGTCCCTGCTGCGGATACTGCTGTCCCTGGCCGTACATCTGTCCTCGTGCTCCCCCGCCGCACCTGCGGCCGATCTGGTGGTGATGGCTCCGTGCACGTCCGGTCACCCGGACGAGTGCCCGGGCACGGTATCGCACGACGCCCGCCCCGGCGGTGTTCGGGCCGGGGGAGTCCACGGACCGAAAGCGGTTCGTAACCAGCGCCCCCGGTTACGTAAACTGTGCGTCGTGACCGACACGACGAACCAGCGCCCCGTGAGCACCACCGGGGACGATGCGGCAACCCTCCCGACGACCTACACCCCCGCGGACGTAGAGGGCGAGCTGTACGAGCGCTGGGTAGAGCGTGGCTACTTCACCGCGGACGCGCAGAGCGACAAGCCCGCGTACACGATCGTCATCCCCCCGCCGAACGTCACCGGCGTCCTGCACCTGGGCCACGCCTTCCAGCACACGCTGATGGACGCGCTGACCCGCCGCAAGCGCATGCAGGGCTTCGAGACGCTCTGGCTGCCCGGCATGGACCACGCCGGCATCGCCACCCAGAACAAGGTCGAGCAGCAGCTCGCCGAGGCGGGCCTGTCCCGGCACGACCTGGGCCGGGAGGCCTTCGTCGAGAAGGTCTGGGAGTGGAAGAAGAGCTACGGCGGCCGCATCCTCGGCCAGATGCGCCGCCTCGGTGACGGCGTGGACTGGTCGCGCGAGCGCTTCACCATGGACGAGGGCCTGTCCCAGGCCGTCCAGACCATCTTCAAGCGGCTGTTCGACGACGGCCTGATCTACCGCGCCGAGCGCATCATCAACTGGTGTCCGCGCTGCCTCACCGCGCTGTCCGACATCGAGGTGGAGCACGAGGACGTCCCCGGCGAGCTGGTCTCGATCCGCTACGGCGAGGGCGAGGACTCCATCGTCGTCGCCACCACCCGGGCCGAGACGATGCTGGGCGACACCGCGGTGGCCGTCCACCCCGAGGACGAGCGCTACAAGCACCTGGTCGGCCGCACCATCAAGCTGCCGCTGACCGACCGGGAGATCCCGGTCGTCGCGGACGAGCACGTCGACCCGGAGTTCGGCACCGGCGCCGTCAAGGTGACGCCCGCGCACGACCCGAACGACTTCGCCATCGGCCAGCGGCACGACCTGCCGAACCTGACCGTGATGGACGACCACGGCGTGATCACCGTGCACGGCCCGTTCCTCGGCATGGACCGGCTGGAGGCCCGCTCGGCCGTCGTCGGCGCGCTGCGCGAGCAGGGCCGGATCGTCGCCGAGAAGCGCCCGTACATGCACGCCGTCGGCCACTGCTCGCGCTGCCACACCGTGGTCGAGCCGCGGCTGTCGCTGCAGTGGTGGGTCAAGGTCGAGCCGCTGGCCAAGGCCGCCGGCGACGCCGTCCGCGACGGCAAGGTGGAGATCCACCCGAAGGAGCTGGAGCGCCGCTACTTCGACTGGGTGGACAACATGTACGACTGGTGCATCTCGCGCCAGCTCTGGTGGGGCCACCGGATCCCGGTCTGGTACGGCCCCGAGGGCGAGGTCGTCTGCGTCGGACCGGACGAGCAGCCGCCGACCGGCGAGGGCTGGCACCAGGACCCGGACGTCCTGGACACCTGGTTCTCCTCCGGCCTGTGGCCGTTCTCCACGCTCGGCTGGCCGGGGAAGACCGCCGACCTCGAGAAGTTCTACCCGACCGACGTCCTGCTGACGGGCCACGACATCATCTTCTTCTGGGTCGCCCGGATGATGATGTTCAGCCTGTACGCGATGGACGGCCAGGCGCCGTTCAAGACCGTCGCGCTGACCGGTCTGGTGCGCGACGAGCGCGGCAAGAAGATGTCGAAGTCCTCCGGCACCGCGGTGGACCCGCTGGACTGGATGGACGCCTACGGCGCCGACGCCGTCCGCTTCACCCTGGCCCGCGGCGCCAACCCGGGCGCCGACGTGCCGATCGGCGAGGACTGGGTCAAGGGCTCGCGCAACTTCTGCAACAAGATCTGGAACGCGACCCGCTTCGCGCTGATGAACGGCGCCACCGTCGAGGGCCCGCTGCCCGCGCCGGAGGAGCTGACCGCGGCCGACCGCTGGATCCTGTCGCGGCTGAACACCGCGGTCGCCGAGGTGGACGCGCTGTACGACGACTACGAGTTCGCCAAGGTCTCGGACGCGCTGTTCCACTTCGCCTGGGACGAGGTCTTCGACTGGTACGTCGAGCTCTCCAAGACCACCCTGGCCAAGGGCGGCCCGCAGGCCGATGCCTCGCGCCGGGTGCTGGGTGAGGTCCTGGACGTCACCCTGCGGCTGCTGCACCCGGTCGTCCCGTTCGTCACCGAGGCGCTGTGGACCCGGCTCACCGGCGCCGAGTCGCTGGTCGTCGCCGAGTGGCCGAAGGACAGCGGCTTCCGCGACACCGCGGCCGAGGCCGAGGTCGCCACGGTGCAGCAGGTGGTCACCGAGGTCCGCCGGTTCCGCACCGACCAGGGCCTCCAGGACCGCCAGCGCGTCCCGGCCCAGCTGGAGCTGGCCGGTACCGCGCTGGCCGCCCATGAGGACGCGATCCGCTCGCTGCTGTGGCTGACCGTCCCCGAGGAGGGCTTCGCGGCCACCGCCTCGCTGCCGGTGGCCGGTGCCACCGTCGCGCTGGACCTCTCCGGCACCATCGACGTCGCGGCGGAGCGCAAGCGGCTCGCCAAGGACCTCGCGGCCGCCGAGAAGGAGAAGGCCCAGACCACCGCCAAGCTCGGCAACGAGGCCTTCCTGGCCAAGGCGCCGGACGAGGTGGTCGCCAAGATCCGGACCCGTCAGGAGGCCGCCGAGGCCGACATCGCCCGGATCACCGCCCAGCTCGCGGCGCTGCCGCAGGGCTGAGGCCGGATCGCCCACGAAGGGCCGCACTCCGCGACGCGCGGGGTGCGGCCCTTCGGCGTTTTCCGGCTCGTCGGCCGGGTGCTCGCTTTTGCTCGCCTAATAGAGCAGAAACATTGCTCCCTTCCGGCGAATATTCATCCTGGACCGGGTGAGGTCTTATTCCGAGCGAATTGATTCCGGTCTTGCCCGCGCGCGTTCGCGGAAGTTTCCAGGTCGGATGTGTACGGTGTGCACGGAGTTTCCGAACGCGATTCCGCTGAGCGTTCCTGCTGAGCGACGGACGGGAGGGCATGGCGTGGTGGTGACCGAGGAGTTGGCCCAGGAACTGCCTGCCGAGGCGGTCGAGGAAGCCAAGGCCAGGGCGGCGACGCTGCTGCTCGCCTTCCGGCACGGGAACCAGCTCGCGTTCGACCACGAGTTGGACCTGCTGCTGGCGGAGAACATCGAGCGGGAGGTGACCACCCTGCTCACCTGGATCGCCGCCGAGGCCGTCCGCAAGGCCTACGCCCCCGAGGTCGGCGACCGGGTACTGCGGGCGATGGCCCGGCGGGCCCCGAAGGACACCGGTGGGGTCCAGGTGGACGAGGAGACCGCGAACGCCGCCCAGTTGATCGAGGCGGTCGCGGCCGGCCGGGTGGCCGAGGTCCGCGGTCTGGTCGCCGCGACGGCGGACACCACCTACCTGCTCGGCGGACTGCTGCAGGGCGTGGCAATGATGCTGCCGCTGCTGCCCGAGGGCGAACTGTCCGAGATCACCGCCGAGTTGCGCCGCCGACACGGCGGCACCGCGCACGTCCCGGAGGCCCGGGCCGGGGTCTGACCCCCACCCGGTCCGGAGCGGACGGACACCCTTCGGCCGGTGCACTCCTCCTGCACGCCGTCGGAGTCGGAGACCAGCAGCGCGGCGTGGCTCGCCAGACCCAGTGCAGTGCCTGCGCTGCACCGGCCGGTGGGTGCGCTGGGTGAGGAAGCGGCGCAGCGAGCGCCAGGGAGATCAGTCCGGCGACGTGTCCACGCCATCACCCTCACCCTGTGGGTCCGGGCCGCCCCCGCTCCGTAGACTGTGGTCGTGAGCGACAAGGCCGACCCGAATCCGTACACCCTCCGCCCCGCCGACGGCGACACCGGCGACGCCCTGCGCGACGTCGAGCTCGAGCTCTCCAAGCGCTGGCCGGAGAACAAGCTGGAGCCCTCGCTCGACCGGATCGAGGCGCTGATGGACATCCTGGGCCAGCCCCAGCGGTCCTTCCCGTCCATCCACATCACCGGCACCAACGGCAAGACCTCCACCGCCCGGATGATCGAGCAGCTGCTCAACACCTTCGAGCTGCGCACCGGGCGCTACACCAGCCCGCACGTGGAGACCGTCACCGAGCGGATCAGCCTGGACGGCGCCCCGATCAGCCCCGAGCGCTTCGTCGAGGCCTACCGCGACATCGAGCCCTACGTGCAGATGGTCGACGCCGCCCAGCCGGTGCCGATGTCCTTCTTCGAGGTGCTCACCGGCATGGCCTACGCCGCCTTCGCCGACGCCCCGGTGGACGTCGCGGTAGTCGAGGTCGGCATGGGCGGCTCCTGGGACGCCACCAACGTCATCGACGCCGCCGTCGCCGTGATCACCCCGATCGGGCTGGACCACACCGACAAGCTCGGCGAGACCACCGGCGAGATCGCGGTCGAGAAGTCCGGGATCATCAAGCCCGGCGCCGTGGCCGTGGTCGCCCAGCAGCAGTTGGACGCCGCCGAGACCATCCTGCGCCGGGCCGTCGAGGTGGACGCCACCGTCGCCCGCGAGGGCATGGAGTTCGGGGTGATCCGCCGTGAGCTCGCCATCGGCGGCCAGCTGGTGACGCTGCGCGGAATCGGCGGCGAGGAGTACGAGGACGTCTTCATCCCGCTGCACGGCGAGCACCAGGCGCACAACGCGGCGCTGGCGCTGGCCGCGGTCGAGGCCTTCTTCGGCGTGGGCGGCGCCCGCGGCGGCCAGCTCGACGTCGACAAGATCCGCCAGGCCTTCTCCGGCGTCTCCTCGCCGGGCCGCCTCGAGGTCGTCCGCCGCAGCCCCACGATCATCCTGGACGCCGCCCACAACCCGCACGGCGCCCGGGCCACCGTCTCCGCGATCTCCGAGTCCTTCGGCTTCACCCGCCTGGTCGGCGTGATCGGCACCTCGGGGGACAAGGACGTGGCCGGCCTGCTGGAGGCCTTCGAGCCGATCCTGGCCGAGGTCGTCATCACCCAGAACTCCACCCACCGCGCGATGGACGTGGACGCGCTCGCGGCCCTGGCCGTCGAGGTGTTCGGCGAGGACCGCGTCCAGGTCGAGCCCCGGCTCGACGACGCCATCGCCGCCGCGGTCACCCTGGCCGAGGAGGAGGGCGACCTCGGCGGCGCCGGGGTGCTGGTCACCGGTTCGGTCATCACGGTGGGCGAGGCCCGCCTGCTGCTCGGGAGGAAGTGACATGAGGACGCTCTGCTCCTCGACGCTGATCGGCGAGGCGCTCCTGGCGATGTTTGCCGGGCTGGTCGCGATGCGGCTGTCCAGCGTCTCGACGGCGACGGTCTGGACCGTCACCGGGATCGCCATGGCGCTCTGCATCGCGCTCTGCGGCATGATCAACCGCCCCGGTGCGGTGGCCATCGGCTGGGCGCTGCAGATCGGCCTGATCGCCAGCGGCTTCATCCTGCCGACGATGTTCGCGCTCGGTGCGGTCTTCGCCGGCCTGTGGTGGTGCTCGGTGCACTACGGCCGCAAGGTCGACGAGTTCAAGGCCGCCCGCGCGGCCGCCGAGGCCCGGGCCGCCTGACGGTCCGGCCCGGTCCCGCCCCCACCACGGAACCGACCGGTCGTTCACGCAAGGTAACCTCTGCCCCGTACCGCATGTCGCCCCGAATCCCCAGGAGACGCACCGTGTCCCAGCGCACTCTCGTCCTGCTCAAGCCCGACGCCGTTCGCCGCGGCCTGGCGGGCGAGATCATCAGCCGCATCGAGCGCAAGGCCGGCTGGCAGCTGACCGCCGTCGAGCTGCGCACCTTCGACCGGGAGACCCTGGAGCACCACTACGCCGAGCACGTCGGCCGCCCGTTCTACGAGCCGCTGCTCGAGTTCATGACCTCCGGCCCGTCGATCGCGATGATCGTCGAGGGTGAGGAGGTCGTGAAGGGCATCCGCATGCTGGCCGGCGCCACCAACCCGCTGGAGGCCGGCTCCGGCACCATCCGCGGTGACTACGCGACCATCACCCGCGAGAACCTGATCCACGCCTCCGACTCCCCGGAGTCCGCCGAGCGCGAGATCAAGATCTTCTTCCCCGCGCACGCCTGATCCCAGGGTCCGTCAGGACGTTCGTGCCGCCCCGGTCGGGACCATTGGCCCGGCCGGGGCATTCTTATCGTGAAATAGGGAACTGGGGAGGCCGACACGGCGTCCCAATCCTCGGAGAAGCGATCACGCTCCGGACAATGGACGGTATGCCCGCGTCGATGTCCGTACCACGCGCGTGACTACGATGGACGCGACTCAAGGGCCCGGTAAGGCAGCTCAGCTGGTCTCCGCCCAAGCGTGGGCGCGCGCATCCGTCCACCCCCATGAACTCCGAGCCCGGGAAGGCACCCACACCCCATGGCGAGCAACCTGTCGTTCATCGGCCGCGACTTGGCGATCGACCTCGGAACAGCCAACACGCTGGTGTACGTCAGGGGCAAGGGGATCGTCCTCAACGAGCCGTCCGTCGTCGCGGTCAACACCAACACCGGCGGCATCCTCGCGGTCGGCGCCGAGGCCAAGAAGATGATCGGCCGCACTCCGGGCAACATCGTCGCCATCCGCCCGCTCAAGGACGGCGTGATCGCCGACTTCGAGATCACCGAGCGGATGCTGCGCTACTTCATCCTCAAGATCCACCGCCGCCGCTACCTCGCCCGCCCGCGCGTCGTGGTCTGCGTGCCCTCCGGCATCACCGGCGTCGAGCGCCGCGCCGTCATCGAGGCCTCCTCGCAGGCCGGCGCCCGCCAGGTGCACATCATCGAGGAGCCGATGGCCGCCGCGATCGGCGCCGGACTGCCCGTCCACGAGGCCACCGGCAACATGGTCGTCGACATCGGCGGCGGCACCACCGAGGTCGCCGTCATCTCCCTCGGCGGCATCGTCACCGCCCAGTCCATCCGGGTCGCCGGCGACGAGCTGGACAACGCGATCGTCCAGCACATCAAGAAGGAGTACTCCCTCCTCCTCGGTGAGCGCAGCGCCGAGCAGATCAAGATGAGCATCGGCAGCGCCTACGGCCTCGAGGGCGAGAAGGACGAGCACGCCGAGATCCGCGGCCGCGACCTGGTCAGCGGCCTGCCCAAGACCGTGGTCATCTCCGCCGCCGAGGTCCGCGCCGCCATCGACGAGCCGGTCAACTCGATCATCGACGCGGTCAAGACCACCCTCGACCAGTGCCCGCCCGAGCTGGCCGGCGACGTCATGGACCGCGGCATCGTGCTCACCGGCGGCGGCGCCCTGCTGCGCGGCCTGGACGAGCGGCTGCGTCGCGAGACCGGCATGCCGATCCACATCGCCGAGAACCCGCTCGACTCGGTCGCACTCGGCTCCGGCAAGTGCGTCGAGGAGTTCGAGGCGCTCCAGCAGGTACTGGACGCCTCGCCGCGCCGTTAGCACCACGACGAAGATTCCGACACTCAACTGAACGGGCCGCCGCCCGGGGCCCACAGCCCGGGCGGCCGCCAGGTACGAAGGGGCAGTACCAGCACCGTGAGGGACACACGAGAGAGTCGGCTGCTGCTCATCCTGCTGGTGGCCGTCGCCTTCGCGCTGATCACCGTGGACATCAAGGGCGGTGAGGACTCCCCGCTCGGCCCCGCCCGGCACGCGGCCGCCGGTGTCCTCGGCCCGGTCGAGCGCGGCGCCGCCAGCGTCGTGGACCCGGTCGCGAACACCGTCCGCGCCTTCCGCGACGCCGCCACCGACAGCGGCCGCACCGACCAGCTCGCCCGCGAGAACACCGAACTGCGGCAGAAGCTCGCCTCCTCCGACATGGCCGCCGGGCGCACCAAGCAGCTGGACGACCTGCTGCGCACCGCCGGCGCCGGCGGCTACACCGTCAAGGCCGCCCAGGTCATCGCGATCGGCCCGGCCCAGGGCTTCTCCTGGACCATCACCATCGACGCCGGCAGCGACGACGGCCTCACCCGCGACATGACGGTCATCAACGGCCAGGGCCTGGTCGGCCGGGTCACCACCGTCGCCCCGACCACCGCCACCGTGCTGCTCGCCTCCGACCCCGGCTTCTCGGCCGGCACCCGGCTGGAGGGCAGCGGCGAGATCGGCTTCGCCTCCGGCGGCGGCGACAGCCCGATGAAGGTCTCCCTGCTCAACGGCAAGGCACAGGTCAAGAACGGCGACCGGCTGGTCACCTTCGGCTCGCAGAGCGGCCGGCCCTTCGTGCCCGGCGTCCCGGTCGGCAAGGTCATCGAGGTCCAGGCCAACGCCGGCCAGCTGACCAAGACCATCCTGGTCGAGCCCTTCGTACAGTTCACCCGGCTCGACCTGGTCGGCGTGGTGGTCGTGCCGCCGCGCACCGACCCGCGCGACGCGGTGCTGCCGCCCGCCCCCACCGCGGGACAGGGCCAGGCCCCGGGCGCGCCCGCCCAGCCGCAGGGCAGCACCACCCCCGCCGCCGCACCCGCCAAGCCCAATGGGGGGAACTGAGCCATGCGCCTCGCCCGCATCCCCGTCTCCGCCGTGTTGATCCTGCTCGGCCTGATCCTCCAGGTCAGCGTCTTCGGCCGGCTCCAGCTCCCGGGAGCCACCCCGGACATACTGCTGCTCGTCGTGGTCGGCCTGGCCATGGTCTACGGGCCGACCGGCGGCTGCCTGGTCGGCTTCTCGGCCGGACTGCTGGCCGACCTCGCACCGCCCTCCGACCACGCGATCGGCCGCTACGCCCTGGTGCTCTGCCTGATGGGCTACGCCGCCGGACTGCGCTCCGACCACCGCCAGCGCTCCGTCTTCAGTGCGCTGGTGGTGGTCGGTGCCGCGGCGATCGCCTCCACCCTGCTGTACGCGATGGTCGGCGCCCTGGTCGGCGACACCGCGGCCCGGCACGTCGGCCTCGGCGGCCTGGTGATCAGCGCGCTGCTGTACGACCTGCTGCTGGCCCCCTTCGTGGTGCCGCTGGTGATGCTGCTCGGCCGCCGCTTCGGGCGCGACCCGGTGGCCGCCGCCAGTGACGACGACGAGGGCGGTCGGGGGCTGGGCACGCTGGCCCGCTACCGCACCACGCGTGAGGTCTCGGCCGGCCCGTCCTACAAGAAGCGGCGTATGCCCGGCTTCGTCCGGCGCCCGTAACGGCCCGTCCAGGCCCGCCGGGGCCCGTGCGGGCCCCAGACCTCCTGACCCTCCCGCATCCCTGGAGCGCACGAGACGTGAGCAACATCCCCGAGACCGGCCGTACCCGGCGGGTGACGATCCGTCTGGTGGTGCTGCAGATCCTGGTGCTGTCGCTGCTCGCCACCCTCGGCGGACGGCTGTGGTACCTGCAGATCCGCAACGCCAAGGAGTACACCGCCAAGGCGACCGGCAACCACATCCGCGAGGTGGTCGAACCGGCCGTCCGCGGCGAGATCCTGGACGCCTCCGGGCGGATCCTGGCCGGCAACGAGGCCCGGCTGGTGGTCTCCGTCAGCCGTACCTCGCTGCTCCAGCAGAAGGACGGCGGCAAGGGGGTGCTGGGCCGGCTGGCCGAGGTGCTCGGGATGCCCGCCAAGGACGTGCAGGAGAAGGTCCGGCTCTGCGACGCCAAGACCCCGCAGCCGTGCTGGAACGGTTCGCCGTACCAGCCGATCCCGGTCACCAAGGAAGCGACCACCCAGCAGGCGATGCAGATAATGGAGCGCCGCGAGGACTTCCCCGGGGTCACCGCGCAGCCCACCTCCGTGCGCCACTACACCGGCGCCGAGGGCGCCAACCTGGCCCAGGTGCTCGGCTACCTCTCGCCGGTCACCGACGACGAGGTCAGCAAGACCGCCGACAAGAGCGGCCTGGACCGCTACCTGCCGGCCGACCAGATCGGCCGGGCCGGCCTGGAGTCGGTGTACGACCGCGACCTGCGCGGCACGGCCGGCATCACCAAGCTGGAGGTGGACAACCTCGGCCGGGTGATCGGCACCGCCGGCACCGTCGCCCCGCAGACCGGCAACAACCTGGTCACCAGCATCGACGCCCGGGTGCAGAAGGTCGTCGAGGACAACCTGGCGCAGGCCATGACCGAGGCCCGGAACACCTTCGACAAGGTCACCAACCGCAACTACGAGGCCGACTCCGGCGCCGCCGTCGTGATGGACGTGCACACCGGGCGGATCATCGCGATGGCCAGCGCCCCGACCTACGACCCCAACCTGTGGGTGGGTGGCATCAGCGGCAAGGACTACCAGTCGCTGACCAGCAAGGACTCCAACTTCCCGCTGCTCAACCGGGCCATACAGGGTCAGTCCGCCCCCGGCTCGACCTTCAAGGTCGTCTCCACCACCGCCGCCGTGCAGGCCGGCTACTCGCTGGACGGCACCTACCCGTGCCCCAAGGCCATGACCATCGGCGGCCGTGAGTTCAAGAACTTCGAGAGCGAGAGCTTCGGTTCCATCTCCCTGGAGAAGGCGCTGGAGGTCTCCTGCGACACCGTGTTCTACGGCCTGGCGTACGACCAGTGGATGAAGGACGGCGGCATCAAGCCGAAGAAGGACCCGGCCGACTGGTTCTTCAAGACCGCCCACGAGTTCGGCCTCGGCTCCAAGACCGGCATCGACCTGCCCGCCGAGGTCCCCGGCCGGGTTCCGGACCGGCAGTGGAAGCAGTCCTTCTACGACAACAACAAGGACGCCTGGTGCGCCCAGGCGCAGAAGGGCGGCAACAGCTTCTCCGACCAGATCGCCCGCGAGAACTGCGTCGACGGCTACCAGATGCGCGCCGGTGACGCCGTCAACTACGCGATCGGACAGGGCGACACGCTCGTCACCCCGGTCCAGATGGCCCGCATCTACTCGGCGCTGGCCAACGGCGGCACCTTCTACCGGCCGACCATCGCCAAGGCCGTGATAAGCCCGAGCGGGGATCTCGTCCGCGAGATCGCCCCGCACGAGGACGCCAAGTTCCCCGGCGACCAGAAGCTGCTCAGCTACATCGACCAGGCCACCGCGGGCGTCATCACCAGCGGTACCGCCGCCTGGAAGTTCAACGGCTGGCCGCAGGACAAGATCGCGCTGCACGCCAAGACCGGCACCGCCGAGGTCGAGGGCAAGCAGACCACCTCCTGGCTGGACACGTACAGCAAGGACTACGCGATCGTCATGACGATCAGCCAGGGCGGCACCGGCTCCGGCGGCTCCGGCGACGCCATCCGCCGGATCTACCAGGCGCTGTACGGGGTGGACGACAAGGGCAACATCGACAACGGGAAGGCGCTGCTGCCGACGCCGCAGGGCGAGCTGCCGAAGTTCAACCCGGACGGCACCGCGATCATCAAGCCGGCCGCCTACACCGTCGACCCGGCGCAGGGCTCCGTCGCTCCGGCTCCGTCCCCGGTTCTGCTGGACGCCGCTGCGGCCCCGGCGCTCTCGGTGGCTGCTTCCGCCCAGGCGGACTCCAACCCGGCGGCGGCCTTCCTCGACCCGGCACCGCCGGCCGGCAGCGCGGCCTCGTACACAGCGGCCGACACCGCCCTCGAACCGACGAACCGCCCGGGAAGGGGACGGGCATGACCTCCTACGGCTCGTACCGGCAACTGCGGCTGACCCCCCAGCGCAGCGGGGTCTCCAAGGCCCTGGCCAAGGACTCCCCGCTCTGGCGGCTGGACTGGATACTGCTGTTGGCCGGGCTGGCCCTGTCGTCCGGCAGTTCGCTGCTGGTGTGGTCGGCCACCCGCGGGCGCGACAACCTCACCCACGGGGACCCGCAGTACTTCCTCTACCGGCACCTGACGAACTTCGTCATCGGCCTGGTGCTGTGCGCCGTGGTGATAGGGATAGGAGCCCGGCGGGTCCGCACCCTGGTGCCCTTCGTCTACGTCGGCGTGATCGTGCTGCTGCTGGCGACGCTCAGCCCGATCGGCTCGACCGTCAACGGCGCCCACTCGTGGATCCAGCTCGGCGGCGGCTTCTCCGTCCAGCCGGCCGAGTTCGCGAAGATCGCCATCCTGCTGGCGATGGCCGTCGTGCTGTCGGACCAGGTCGACGCCGGGGAACGGGAGTTCCCCTCGCACCGGGCGGTGTTCCGGGGCCTGATCTGGGCCTGCCTGCCGATGGGCCTGGTCCTGCTGATGCCGGACGCCGGGTCGGTGATGGTGATGTCCGCGATCGTGCTGGGCATCCTGCTCGGCTCCGGCGCCGCCAACCGCTGGGTGATCGGCATCCTCGCGCTCGGCGTAGGCGGCAGCATCGCGATCTGGAAGCTCGGGCTGCTGAGCCAGTACCAGATCGACCGCTTCGCCGCCTTCGCCAACCCGCAGCTCGACCCCAACGGCGTCGGCTACAACACGGCCCAGGCCCGGATCGCGATCGGCTCGGGCGGGCTGACCGGCAAGGGGCTGTTCCACGGCACCCAGACCGTCGGGCAGTTCGTGCCGGAGCAGCAGACCGACTTCGTGTTCACCGTCGCCGGTGAGGAGCTCGGCTTCGTCGGGGCGCTCGCCATAATCGCGCTGGTCGGCGTGATCCTGTGGCGCGCCTGCCGGATCGCCCGCCAGGCCACCGACCTGTACGGGACGATCGTGGCGGCCGGGATAATCGCCTGGTTCTCCTTCCAGGCCTTCGAGAACATAGGGATGTGCCTGGGCATCATGCCGGTCGCGGGCATCCCGCTGCCCTTCGTCTCCTACGGCGGCTCCTCGATGTTCGCGGTCTGGATCGGCATCGGACTGCTCCAGGCGGTGCGCAGCCAACGGCCGATAGCGGCCTGATCGTTCGACGGCAGGGGCCGGTCCGGGAGCTCCCGGATCGGCCCTTCGCCTTGGCGCTACTGGTAGTTGACGGTATGTCAGGCTGGCTGCAGCAGGCAGTCGGCGGCGGTGAGGATCGCCCGGGTCTGGTGGGCCAGCTGCTCCTGGACCGGGACCCAGCGGGCGCCGAAGCGGTGGCGCAGCCGGTCCAGGCTGTCCGCGACCACGGTGCGGGCCCGCTCGCGGGTGGCCTCGGCGGCCGGGCCGCGGGCGTCGGCGAGCAGCCGCAGCAGGATCGAGGCGACCCGCAGCGGCAGCCGGGCGGCGACCAGTCCGGCGGTGGTCGCCCGGGCGGCGCTCAGCGGCCCGGGGCACCACAGTTCCAGCCACTCGGCGGCGACCCGCGGGGCCACCGCCAGGTTGAACTCGGCGGTGCGCGCCAGCGGGCCGTGGGCCTCCCGGGCCTGGGCCGGGACGCGGGCGAGCAGGGCGGTGAGCTCCTCGGCGCGGGTGGTGAGCGCGCGGGCGGCGTCGCCGAGGACCTGCGGCCCGGCCGGGTGGACGCGGGCGTCGCCGACCGCGTCCACGGCCCACATCGGGACCTCCAGGACGGCGGTCACCGCGCCGTGCCGGGCCGCGTAGGACCAGGTGGACAGCTCGGGTTCGTCCGGCAGCGCCCGGGAGGTGCCGGGGCTGCCGGGCGACGGCATCAGATAGGTGCCGGGGGCGGGGCTGGTCCAGCCGATGGCGTCGTAGGAGTCCACGTCGAGCGGGATGCCGGCCCGGTCGGCGGAACGGGCGAAGCGCTCGGCCAGGCCGCGCACCGGGCCGGTCAGCTGGACGAAGGCGCCACCGAAGTCCACCCCGTGCAGCGAGCACTGCAGGAACGGGCGCAGCTCGTCGATCAGTCCGGTCAGCGCGAGGCTCTCCGGCATCGGCGGGCGGCCGGAGCCGGGGGCGGGCAGCAGCTCGGGCTGCTCCTCGAAGGCGGGGCGGAAGAAGTGCTCGTAGTGGCGGCGCATGGTCAGCGGGCCGTCCAGCCAGCCGGCGTTGAGCGCGGCGCCGTCCGGGTCCAGGCACAGCAGCAGGTGCCAGGACAGGCCGGGCCGGGCGGGGTGCTCCAGCAGCACCTCGGCCAGCCGGACGGCGGCGGCGGTGCCGATCGGCTCGTTCGGGTGCGGGCCGCCGACCACCAGCACGGCGCGCGGCCCGCGGTCCACCGAGAGCAGCAGCAGCGGGCGTCCGGCCCGGGAGCGGCCCACCTCGCGCAGCCGGCAGCGGTCCGGGTGGCGCAGGGCGAGTCGGCGGGCCGCGCACTCGGCCTGGGCCGGGGTGGGGTAGCGGGCCGGCCGGACGTCGAGGGTCCGCGGGGACAGGGGCCGGACCCGCCGACCGGTGTCGGTCATGGTTCTCCTTGCGACCGGTCGTACGGCCGCCGGGGCGCGCGGGCGTGCCGCGCCGCCGGACGCGGCCTGCGGGCCGGGGACGGGCTCTGCGGGGCCGGGGGGTAGGGGGCCTCGCGGGGACGGGGGAGGGGCGTGCTGGGGCGAGGGAGCCGCCGGGGGAGTCGGCGTTGGCCGAGCGTACGGCCCGACTTCCGTCTTCGGAAGGGGTGCACGGCCTTGGGCGGGGCCCAGTCAGTACCGCACGGGCCCTCCGGGCGTGTCAACGGCGGGGGCGGGTGGCGCCGGAGCGTGCGGGGGGACCGCTTCCGGCGCAGCCGGGCCGGTCCCCGGATTGGGCTACCCTTGAGGGTCACCCCTCCCGTGCCGACTCGCGGCACCGAATCACGTCGTAAGGGTTCCTAGTACATGACTGTCGAATCGGTCTTCCCACGCCTGGAGGCCCTCCTCCCGCACGTCCAGAAGCCGATCCAGTACGTCGGCGGCGAGCTCAACTCGACCGTCAAGGACTGGGACGCCTGCGACGTCCGCTGGGCGCTGATGTACCCCGACGCCTACGAGGTCGGCCTGCCCAACCAGGGCGTCATGATCCTCTACGAGGTGCTGAACGAGCGCGAGGGCGTGCTGGCCGAGCGCACCTACAGCGTCTGGCCGGACCTCGAGGCGCTGATGCGCGAGCACCGCGTCCCGCAGTTCACCGTGGACGCCCACCGCCCGGTGAAGGCCTTTGACGTGTTCGGGCTGTCGTTCTCCACCGAGCTCGGCTACACCAACATGCTGACCGCGCTCGACCTGGCCGGCATCCCGCTGGAGGCCAAGGACCGCACCGACGAGGACCCGATCGTCCTCGCCGGCGGCCACGCGGCCTTCAACCCCGAGCCGATCGCGGACTTCCTGGACTGCGCGGTGATCGGCGACGGCGAGCAGGCCGTCCTCGACATCACGGAGATCATCCGCGCCTGGAAGGCCGAGGGCCGCCCGGGCGGTCGCGACGAGCTGCTGCTGCGCCTGGCCCGTACCGGCGGGGTGTACGTGCCCAAGTTCTACGACGTGGAGTACCTGGCCGACGGCCGGATCGGCCGCGTCGTGCCGAACGCCCCGGGCGTGCCGTGGCGGGTGTCCAAGCACACCGTGATGGACCTCGACGAGTGGCCGTACCCGAAGCAGCCGCTCGTCCCGCTCGCGGAGACGGTGCACGAGCGGATGTCCGTGGAGATCTTCCGCGGCTGCACCCGCGGCTGCCGCTTCTGCCAGGCCGGCATGATCACGCGCCCCGTGCGGGAGCGAAGCATCACCGGCATCGGCGAGATGGTCGAGCGCGGGCTGAAGGCGACCGGCTTCGAGGAGGTCGGCCTGCTGTCGCTGTCCAGCGCCGACCACACCGAGATCGGCGACATCGCCAAGGGCCTGGCCGACCGCTACACCGAGGACAAGATCGGTCTGTCGCTGCCGTCGACCCGCGTCGACGCCTTCAACATCGACCTCGCCAACGAGCTGTCCCGCAACGGGCGCCGCTCGGGCCTCACCTTCGCCCCCGAGGGCGGCAGCGAACGCATGCGCAAGGTGATCAACAAGATGGTGTCGGAGGAGGACCTGATCCGCACCGTCGCCACCGCCTACGGCAACGGCTGGCGCCAGGTGAAGCTGTACTTCATGTGCGGCCTGCCCACCGAGACCGACGAGGACGTGCTCCAGATCGGCGAGATGGCGAAGAACGTCATCCAGAAGGGCCGCGAGGTCACCGGCCAGAACGACATCCGCTGCACCGTCTCCATCGGCGGGTTCGTGCCCAAGCCGCACACCCCGTTCCAGTGGGCCCCGCAGCTGTCCGCCGAGGCCACCGACGCCCGCCTGGCCAAGCTGCGCGACTCGATCCGCGGTGACCGCAAGTACGGCAAGAACATCGGCTACCGCTACCACGACGGCAAGCCGGGCATCGTCGAGGGCCTGCTCTCCCGCGGTGACCGCCGGGTCGGCGCCGTCATCCGCGCGGTCTACGAGGACGGCGGCCGCTTCGACGGCTGGCGCGAGTACTTCTCGTACGACCGCTGGATGGCCAGCGCCGAGAAGGGCCTGGCCGGCACCGGCGTCGACGTCGACTGGTACACCACCCGCGAGCGCTCCTACGAGGAGGTGCTGCCCTGGGACCACCTGGACAGCGGCCTCGACAAGGACTGGCTGTGGGAGGACTGGCAGGACGCCCTGGAGGAGGTCGAGGTCGACGACTGCCGCTGGACGCCGTGCTTCGACTGCGGTGTGTGTCCCCAGATGCAGACGAGCATCCAGATCGGCCCCACGGGCAAGAAGTTGCTGCCGTTGACGGTCGTCAACAAGTAGGCGGCGCAGGGCTTTCGACCCCCGTCCGGAGTGTTCCGGGCGGGGGTCGGTCGTAGCGGGCTGACCAGGGGCGGAGCGAGTGGGGCGGCGGGGCGCGTACCCTTTGAGGTGACAGAGTCCGGACAGTGGCGGGAACGCGCCGCGCCGGACGGGGACAATTGACTAAAGGACTGAGCGACCCTGGCACGCCGTACGCCCGACGGTCCGCCGCCCGCGCCGACGGTGCAGCGGATTCGTCTCCGCTACACCAAGCGCGGCCGGCTCCGCTTCACCAGCCACCGTGACTTCCAGCGCGCCTTCGAGCGCGCCCTGCGCCGGTCCGCCGTTCCGATGGCCTACTCGGCCGGCTTCACCCCGCACCCGAAGGTGTCCTACGCCAACGCCGCCCCGACCGGGGTGGCGAGCGAGGCGGAGTACCTGGAGATCGGCCTGGCCGCCGTGCGCGACCCCGAGCAGCTGCGGGCGCAGCTGGACGAGTCGCTGCCCGCCGGTCTGGACGTGATCGACGCGGTCGAGGTCCGGACGCCGAACTTCGTGGAGCGCCTGGAGGCCTCCGAGTGGCTGGTGCGCCTGGACGGCGTCGAGCCGGCCGAGGCGGTTCAGGCGGTCCGGAAGTTCCTCGCCGAGGAGAAGGTCGAGGTCGAGCGCCGGACCAAGAACGGCGTACGGGTCTTCGACGCGCGCGGTGCGGTGGCGGCGCTCGAAGCCGTCGAGCCGCAGGTCGACGGTGGTACGGACACGGCCGCCGGAACCGACCGCGATGTTCGGACCGGCCGTCCCTGTGCGATACTGCGCCTGGTAGTACGACACGCCACACCCGCCGTACGACCCGACGACGTATTGTCCGGTCTCCGTGCGACGGCCGACCTGGCGCCGCCGGTCCCCGCAGAGGTGACCAGGCTGGCGCAGGGGCCGCTCGACGAGGAGTCGGGCACGGTGACCGACCCGCTGGCGCTCGACCGCGCTGCGGCCCCGGCCGGCTGAGAAACGGCCGCCGGGCCGCGCGCTACCGCGTCCGCCTAGGGGGCGGAGGCCGGGTCCAGTGCCTCACTGGATCCGACGGACCTCCAGGGTTCCCGCGGCTCCCCAGGGGAGCGAGCGTCGTCGCAGCACAGGCCGGCCACTCGGGGTCCGCCGACCAGGACGGTCGGTGGGCCCGGGGCCCCGTCCGGGAGCCACCCGGGGTTGGGGGACGGCTCAGCTTGGGAAAACCTCAGAAGACTGGTCAGACCAGAAGACTTTTCGACACCCCGCCGAGCGTGGGGCGCCGAGCGAGACTACGAGCCCCTGTGCGGCCTCGCGTCCGCACGGCGGCACCGTCAAAGGGTCCGGCCCGAGCATCGTCGCGATGCCGGCCGCCCACTGGTGCCGCGCCGTGCCCGGATGCGGAGCCCGGGGGCCTGACGGGAGATCCACCCGCATGCTCGATAACACCGATCCGCAGCAGTCTGCGGCCACGGAACAGAACGGAACCGCCGTGACCGGTGGCGAGGGCGCGTCCGCCGCGCCGCCGCGCCGTCGTCGCCGGGCGGTGTCCCGCCCGGCGGGCACCCCGCAGGGTGCGGCCACCGAGGCGGCCGAGACGGTCCTGCCAGCCGAGGCGCACGAGGCGCCCGCCGCCGCGGCCCCGGCGGCCGAGGCCGCCCCGGTGGCGGAGAAGCCGGTCCGGGCCCGCCGGACCCGCAAGCGGGCCGAGGCCCCGGCGGGTGCGCCGGAGGAGACCGCGATCGTGGTCACCGCGCCGGAGACCGAGGAGACGAAGACCGAGGAGAAGGCGGAGAAGCCTGTTCGGGCCCGCCGGACCCGCAAGAAGGCCGAGGCCCCGGTCGAGGCGCCCGTGGTCGAGGAGCCCGCGGTCGAGGCCGCCGCTCCCGCCGAGGCCCCCGTCGCCGAGCCGGTGGCCGAGGAGGCCCCGGCCGCTCCGGCCCGCCGTACCCGCCGCCGTCGCGTGGTCGAGGCCGCGCCGGTGGTCGAGGCCCCGGTCGAGGAGCCGGTGGCCGAGGAGCCCGCCGTCGAGGAGGAGCCCGCCGAGGAGGAGGCCGTCGAGGCCGCCGCCGAGCCGGCCGCCGCCCCGGCCCCGGCCCCCGCTCCGGCCGCCGAGGCCGAGCCGCACCACCGGGTGCGCCGCCGCGCGGTCCGTCCGGCCACCGCGGTCTTCCAGGCCCCGGTCTTCCAGGAGCCCGCGCCCTACGTCGCGCCGACCGCGCCGCAGCAGCCCGCCGCCGTCACGGCGCCGGTCGAGGCCCCGGCCGCCGCCGAGCGCGGGGACGAGGACGAGTACGAGTACAGCGGTGTCGGCCGCCGCCGTCGGGTCCGCACCCGGGTCGAGCCGGGCCGCCGCAAGCCGGTCGCCGAGGCGCCGGTGAAGGCCCCCGCCAAGGCCCCCGTGGAGGCCCCGGCCGTCGAGGCGCCCGCCGTGGAGGCACCCGCCGCCGGTCCGGAGACCGAGGGCGAGTGGGAGGAGGACGGCCGTCCGTCGCGCCGTCGCCGTCGGGGCGGCCGCCGCCGTCGCCGTGGCGAGGCCGAGGAGTTCGAGGCCGCCGAGGCCGTCGAGACCGAGCAGCCCGCCGTCGAGGAGCCGGCCCGGGCCGTCGCCGAGGAGGAGGACGAGGAGGAGGACGAGCTGGCCTCCGGCCTGTCCTCGTCCCGCCGTCGCCGCCGTCGCCGCCGCCGCAGCGGCGAGGCCGGCGCCGTCGAGACCGCCGAGACCACCGAGGACGGCGTCCGCACGGTGGTGAAGGTGCGCGAGCCGCGCCGCCGCTCCACCGAGCCGTCCTTCGACCCGGACGAGGTGCAGTCCATCAAGGGCTCGACCCGCCTGGAGGCGAAGAAGCAGCGCCGCCGCGAGGGCCGCGAGCTGGGCCGCCGCCGGGTGCCGATCATCACCGAGGCCGAGTTCCTGGCCCGCCGCGAGTCGGTCGAGCGCGTCATGGTGGTGCGCCAGAACGGTCAGCGCACCCAGATCGGCGTGCTCGAGGACGGCGTGCTGGTCGAGCACTACGTCAACAAGGAGCAGGCCACCTCGTACGTCGGCAACGTCTACCTGGGCAAGGTCCAGAACGTGCTGCCGTCCATGGAGGCCGCGTTCGTCGACATCGGCAAGGGCCGCAACGCGGTGCTGTACGCCGGTGAGGTCAACTTCGGTGCGCTGGGCCACGGTGGCCCGCGCCGGATCGAGTCGGTGCTGAAGTCCGGCCAGTCCGTGCTGGTGCAGGTCTCCAAGGACCCGATCGGCCACAAGGGCGCCCGCCTGACCAGCCAGATCTCGCTGCCCGGCCGCTACCTGGTGTACGTGCCCGAGGGCTCGATGACCGGCATCTCGCGCAAGCTGCCCGAGAACGAGCGCGCCCGCCTGAAGCAGATCCTCAAGAAGATCGTCCCGGACGACGCGGGCGTCATCGTGCGCACCGCCGCCGAGGGCGCCTCCGAGGAGGAGCTGACCCGCGACGTCCAGCGCCTGCAGCAGCAGTGGGAGGACATCCAGAAGAAGGCCGCGACCGGCAACGCCCCGGCGCTGCTGTACGGCGAGCCGGACATGACCGTCCGGGTCGTGCGCGACATCTTCAACGAGGACTTCACCAAGGTCATCGTCTCCGGCGACGAGGCGTGGAAGACCATCCACGAGTACGTCTCCAACGTGGCCCCGGACCTCGCCGAGCGGCTCCAGCGGTGGACCTCCGAGGTGGACGTGTTCGCCACCTACCGGATCGACGAGCAGCTGATGAAGGCGCTGGACCGCAAGGTCTGGCTGCCCAGCGGCGGTTCGCTGGTGATCGACCGCACCGAGGCGATGGTCGTCATCGACGTCAACACCGGGAAGTTCGTCGGCCAGGGCGGCAACCTGGAGGAGACGGTCACCCGGAACAACATCGAGGCGGCCGAGGAGATCGTGCGCCAGCTGCGGCTGCGCGACCTCGGCGGCATCATCGTGATCGACTTCATCGACATGGTCCTGGAGTCCAACCGCGACCTGGTGCTGCGCCGCCTGCTGGAGTGCCTGGGCCGGGACCGGACCAAGCACCAGGTGGCCGAGGTCACCTCGCTGGGCCTGGTCCAGATGACCCGCAAGCGGGTCGGCCAGGGCCTGCTGGAGTCCTTCTCCGAGGCCTGCGTGCACTGCAACGGCCGCGGTGTGATCGTCCACATGGAGCAGCCGAGCGCCCACGTCCACGCTCCGGTGGCCGCGGCCGCCGAGGCGGGCCCGGGCGGCGGCAAGCGCCGTCGCCGGGGCAAGGGCGGCGCGGCCCACGAGGAGCCGCAGGCCGTCGAGGCCGTCGTCGAGGCGGTCGTGGAGCCCGCCGAGCCGGTGCGCGAGGAGATCGAGGGCCAGCTGGCCCTGGAGGTCCCGGGCGTCGAGGCGGAGGCCGCCGAGGCCGCGGCCGTCGAGACCGTGGTGGTCGAGGCGCCGAAGGCCGAGGAGGCGCCGGTGGCCGAGGCCCCCGCCGCCGCTCCGGCCGGCCGTCCGCGCCGCCGCGCGGTGCGCAAGGCGACGGCTCCGGCGGGTGCGCCGCAGGCCGCCGAGATCGTGGTGCTGCAGGCGAAGGCCGACGCGGCCCTGGAGGCGGCCCTGGCGGCCGCCGCCCCGGCCACCGAAGCCGCCGTCGAGGCTGCCGCCCAGGCCGCCGCCGAGGCTGCGCCCGAGGCCGCTGAGGAGGTCGTCGTCGCGGAGGCCGTGGTCGAGGAGGCCGCCGAGGCCCCCGCCGCCGAGGCTCCCGCTGAGGAGGCGCCCGCCGAGGAGGCCCCGGCGCCCAAGAAGCGGGCCGCCCGCAAGACCGCCGCGAAGAAGACCGCCGCCAAGAAGACGACCGCGGCGGCCAAGAAGACCACCGCCCGCAAGACCGCGACCAAGCGGACGAGCGCGGCGGCCAAGAAGGCCGCGGCCGCCGAGGGTGATACGGCGGCCGAGTAGTGCCCACGCCCGGGGCGGGTACCCTCCCGCCCCGGGTCGTACGGGCCGGTTTGCCCCAGCGGCGGCCGGTCCGTATTCTTGACCATCGGCGTGTCTACGCCGCGCTCCCGAGCACATCACCTTCCCGAGAGTCCCGCGCCCAGCGCGGAGCGGTCGGGAAGAGGCCCCTGTGTCCGTACCCAGGCGGCTGGCGTCGGGAGTTCCGACCGAGTTGGGAAAGTAGGTACCGCATGTACGCGATCGTTCGCGCAGGCGGCCGCCAGCACAAGGTCGCCGTCGGCGACGTGCTGGAGATCGACCGTATCGAGGCCAAGCCGGGTGACTCGGTGGAGCTCTCGACCATCCTGGTCGTCGACGGTGACGCCGTCACCTCCGACCCGTGGGTCCTGGCCGGCGTGAAGGCTCACGCCGAGGTGGTCGACCAGACCAAGGGCGACAAGATCGTCATCCTGCGCTACAAGAACAAGACCGGCTACCGCCGTCGTCAGGGTCACCGTCAGAAGCACACCGCGGTGCGCATCACCAGCATCGACTCGGTCAGCAAGTAAGGGGATAGCGAGATATGGCACACAAGAAGGGCGCAAGCTCTACCCGCAACGGCCGTGACTCGAACGCCCAGCGCCTCGGCGTGAAGCGCTTCGGCGGCCAGGTCGTCTCCGCCGGCGAGATCCTCGTCCGCCAGCGCGGCACCCACTTCCACCCGGGTGCCGGTGTCGGCCGCGGTGGCGACGACACCCTGTTCGCGCTGACCGCCGGTGCGGTGCAGTTCGGCAACCGTCGCGGCCGCAAGGTCGTCAACATCGTGGCCGTCGAGGCCTGAGTCCCAGCGGACTCGCGAGTCGTACCAGACTCACACTGAAGGGTGGGCCGGAATGTTCCGGTCCACCCTTCGGCTTTACGCAACAGCAAGCAGACAAATCCGCACTGGAGGCACACCTCATGACCACCTTCGTGGACCGCGTCGAACTCCACGTCGCCGCGGGTAACGGAGGCCACGGCTGCGCCTCCGTGCACCGGGAGAAGTTCAAGCCGCTCGGCGGCCCGGACGGCGGCAACGGAGGGGAGGGCGGAAGCGTCATCCTCACCGTGGACTCGCAGATCACCACCCTGCTCGAGTACCACCACTCGCCCAAGCGCAAGGCGACCAACGGCAAGCCCGGCGCGGGCGGCCACCGCACCGGCGCCGACGGCGAGGACCTCGTCCTGCTGGTGCCGGACGGCACCGTGGTCCTGGACCGCAAGGGCAACGTGCTCGCCGACCTGGTCGGCCACGGCACCAGCTTCGTCGCCGCCCAGGGCGGCCGCGGCGGCCTCGGCAACGCCGCGCTGGCCTCGGCCCGCCGCAAGGCCCCGGGCTTCGCGCTGCTCGGCGAGCCCGGCGAGGCCCGCGACATCGTGATGGAGCTCAAGTCCGTCGCCGACGTGGCCCTGGTCGGCTACCCGAGCGCCGGCAAGTCCTCGCTGATCTCGGTGCTCTCCGCCGCCAAGCCGAAGATCGCGGACTACCCGTTCACCACCCTGATCCCCAACCTCGGCGTGGTCACCGCGGGCGACACCGTCTACACCATCGCCGACGTGCCCGGCCTGATCCCGGGCGCCAGCCAGGGCCGGGGCCTCGGCCTGGAGTTCCTGCGGCACGTCGAGCGCTGCTCGGTGCTGGTGCACGTGCTGGACTGCGCCACCCTCGAGCCCGGCCGCGACCCGCTGAGCGACCTGGAGACCATCGAGGCCGAGCTCGCCGAGTACGGCGGTCTGGAGGACCGGCCGCGCCTGGTCGCGCTCAACAAGGTGGACGTCCCGGACGGCCAGGACATCGCCGACCTCACCCGCGCCTCGCTGGAGGAGCGCGGCTTCCAGGTGTTCGAGGTCTCCGCCGCCTCCCGCAAGGGCCTGCGCGAACTGAGCTTCGCGCTGGCGAAGATCGTCGCCGAGGCGCGCGCCGCCAAGCCGGTCGAGGAGTCCACCCGGATCGTGCTGCGGCCCAAGGCCGTGGACGACGCGGGCTTCACCATCACCGAGGAGGACGGCGCCTACCGCATCCGCGGCGTCAAGCCGGAGCGCTGGGTCCGCCAGACCGACTTCGCCAACGACGAGGCCGTCGGCTACCTCGCCGACCGGCTGGCCCGCCTCGGTGTCGAGGAGCAGCTGTGGAAGGTCGGGGCGCACGAGGGCGACACCGTCATCATCGGCCCCGACGAGAACGCCGTCGTCTTCGACTGGGAGCCGACCATGGCCGCCGGCGCCGAGATGCTCGGCCGCCGCGGTGAGGACCACCGCTTCGAGAGCCCGCGCCCGGCGGTCGACCGCCGCCGCGAGAAGCAGAAGGGGCGGGACGCGGCCGAGGCCGAGTTCCTCGCCTTCGAGGCGCTCTCCAGCGGCCGGCAGTCCGCCATCGAGGGCGACGACGAGGACTACTGAACCGGTCCCGCCTGACGGGAACGGCCCCCGCCACCTGTCGAGGTGGCGGGGGCCGTTCCCGTGTTCACGGGTGACGCGGCGTCACTTCGCCCAGGAGGCCTGAAGCTTGAGCAGGTCGGTCAGGTCGGTGTAGCCGACCGCCGCCGGGGTGCCGCCGGCGATGGTGAAGATGTCGCAGCCCTTGGTCTCGGAGCCCTTGGTGACGCCCTGGAACTTCGCCGCGGTGCACTTGGGCATCGGCGTGGCGGCGCTCATGGTGGGCAGGCCCGTCTTGCCGGTGCTGTCGAAGATGACGAACTTCGAGTTCGGGGCGGTGAAGGAGAGGCTGGACTCCCCGAGGTTCTTGATGGTGTAGCTGACGTAGACCGGAGTGCGGCCCTCCAGTCCGGCGGTCGGGACCTTGGCGGCGGTGAGGTCCTGCAGCGAACCGACCTCGATGCCGGTGACGGTGATCTGCAGCTTGGCGGCGACGTTGGAGGTCTTGTCGGCGAAGTCGACGGTGGCCGACTGGCCGACCTTCACGGCGGTCGGGGCCTGCGGAATCTTGCCGCCGCCGCCGGCGCCGCCGCCCGCCGCGCCGGCCGTACCGGCACCGCCGGTCGCCGCACCGCCGGTCGCCGCGCCACCGGTCGCCGCGCCACCGGTCGCGGCCCCACCGGTGGCGGCTCCACCGGTGGCAGCGCCGCCCGAGGCGGCACCGTCGGTGGCCGCGCCCGACGGGGCGGCGGTCGAACCGCCGGCCGCGCCGCCGGTGGCCGCGCCGGTCTGGGCCGGAGCCGCTCCGGTGGCGCCGCCCGTGCCGGCCGGGTCCGAGTTGTCCGGACCGCAGGCGGCGAGCGAGAAGGCGGTGGCCGCCGCCAGCGCGGCGACGGTCAGCTTCGTGGTGTACGAACGCATGGTGCGCTTTTCTTCCCGGGCGCGCGACCGCGAACCGTTGCCGGCCTGCCCAGTGCGGCGCCGCCCCGTGTGACAGGAACGTCGAAGACGAGTGGGTACAGCGGGCAAGAAGCCGTCCCCCGATCTGGCTTTCGGTCAGGGACCATACCAGCCATCCGGATTGCCGGCCGGGCTGTGGCGAGCCCGTGACCAGGCCGGGTCCAGTCGGTGAAACACCTTGGGGGTGACCTGCGTGGATCGCGTAGATTTCGGGCATGACGGCCGGGCCCGGCCCGCCGTGACCGCACCACACCGGAAGGGCGTACAGCGAGATGAGCGAGGACTCACTGCGGGAGGAGGTGCTGACCGCACGGCGGATCGTGGTCAAGGTCGGCTCCTCCTCACTCACCACGGCGGCCGGCGGCCTGGACGCCGACCGGGTCGACGCCCTGGTGGACGCGCTCGCCAAGGTGCGCAGCCGCCCGGACGCCCCCGAGGTCGTGCTCGTCTCCTCCGGCGCCATCGCCGCCGGGCTCGCCCCGCTCGGCCTGGACCGGCGGCCCAAGGACCTGGCCCGCCAGCAGGCCGCCGCCAGTGTCGGCCAGGGACTGCTGGTCGCGCGGTACACCGCCTCCTTCGCCCGGTACGGCATCCGGGTCGGCCAGGTGCTGCTCACCGCCGAGGACGCCAGCCGCCGCGCCCACTACCGCAACGCGTACCGGACGCTGGACCAGCTGCTGGCGATGGGCGCGATGCCGATCGTCAACGAGAACGACACCGTCGCCACCGCCGAAATCAAGTTCGGGGACAACGACCGGTTGGCCGCGCTGGTCGCCCACCTGGTCCGGGCCGACCTGCTGGTGCTGCTCTCTGACGTGGACGGCCTCTACGACGGAGACCCGGCCCGTCCCGGCACCAGCCGGATCGCCGAGGTGCGCGGCCCGCACGACCTCGACGGCATCGAGATCGGCAGCGCCGGCAAGGCGGGCGTCGGAACCGGCGGCATGGTCACCAAGGTCGAGGCGGCCCGGATCGCCACCGGCGCGGGCATCCCGGTGGTGCTCACCGCGGCCAGCCACGCCGCCGACGCGCTGGCCGGGCGGCCCACCGGCACGCTCTTCCTGCGCACCGGCAGCCGCACCTCCGACCGGATGCTCTGGCTGGCCCACGCGAGCAGCCCGCGCGGCGCCCTGCACCTGGACACGGGCGCGGTCGAGGCGGTCGTCTCCGGTGGCGCGTCGCTGCTGCCGGCCGGGGTGACCAAGGTCGACGGGGAGTTCGCCGCGGGTGATCCGGTGGACCTTCTTGCCGAAAACGGCCACATCGTGGCTCGCGGACTGGTCAACTTTGATGCGAGGGAGTTGCCCCGCCTGCTCGGCCGGTCCACCCGCGACCTGGCCCAGGAGTTCGGCGCCGCGTACGAGCGCGAGGTCGTCCACCGCGACGACCTGGTCGTTCTGCGCGGCTGACCGGCCGGCCGTCCGGCACCGGCCGGACGGCGCAGTGCGGTCGGCGGGCCGCTCCGTACCGGGAGCGGCCCGGCCGCGGGCGAGGAGGGGCGCAGCCGGACCGGTCGGCCGAGGGTCGACGGGGCCGGTGGGGACGACACGAGATCGCCGAACAGGAGGCCGCCGGTGGAACGCAGGCGCGAGGCAGCGCTGACCGGAGGGACGGCGGGCCGGCGGCTGACCAGCATCGACGGCGGACGCGAGGACGGCCCCGCCGAGCCGGCCGGTCCGCCGCCGCAGGGGCCCGGCGGGGCGCGCGGGCCTCGGCCGCAGCGCGCGGAGTCGGCGCAGCCGCCCGGCGTGCCGGAGCAGGCCCGGCTGTGGCACGTGGTGCTGAGCGTGGCCGGGCAGACCACCCCGCTGTCCTCGCTACGGGCCTCGCTGGAGCGGCTGGCGCACGACCACTCGTTCTTCCTGACCGCCCGTTACGCGGCCGACCACGCCGAGATCCGCTACTGGGAGCAGGCCCGGGACCTGCACGACGCGGCGGCGATCGCGTTGCGGCTGTGGGGCGAGCACAAGGTGACCGCGAACCTGCCGCCGTGGGAGATCGTCGGGCTGGAGGTGGTCGACCGGGCGACGTACCAGAAGCGGGTGGCGGAGGGCTTCGGCGGTCCGCCGCCGCAGCTGGGCGGGGTGTACCCGTACTGACCGACCGGCGGCCGGGGCTGACCGTGCCGCGCTGACAGGCGGCCGGGGCTGACCGGGCCGCGCTGACAGGGCCGTACCGGCCGGCCCTGTTCAGATGCCGGAACGACGCCGGGCAGGGCGGGGGCAGTCGCTACGCTTGGCGGCATGACCAGCGACCTCGCCACCGCCGACAGCCCCGTCCTCGCCGTAGCGCGCCGAGCCCGGGAGGCCGCCGCCGCGCTCGCCCCGCTGCCGCGCCGCGCCAAGGACGCCGCGCTGCTGGCGATCGCGGACGCGCTGGTGGCCCGCACCGCCGAGATCGTCGCGGCCAACGCCGAGGACGTGGCCCGGGCCCGCGAGGCGGGGACGGCCGAGTCGGTGATCGACCGGCTGAGCCTGACTGACGAGCGGATCGCCGCGATCGCCTCCGACGTGCGCTCCGTGGCCGGGCTGGCCGACCCGGTCGGCGAGGTGGTGCGCGGCTACACCCTGCCGAACGGCTTGGACGTGCGCCAGGTGCGGGTGCCGCTCGGCGTGGTCGGCATCATCTACGAGGCCCGGCCGAACGTCACGGTGGACGCCGCCGCGCTCTGCCTGAAGTCCGGCAACGCGGTGCTGCTGCGCGGCTCCGCCTCGGCCTACCGCTCCAACACCGCGCTGGTCGCCGTCCTGCGGGACGCCGTCGAGGCGGCCGGGCTGCCGGCCGACGTGATCCAGCTCGTCCCGGGGGAGAACCGGGACTCGGTGCAGGAGCTGATGCGCGCCCGCGGGTACGTCGACGTGCTGATCCCGCGCGGCGGGGCCTCGCTGATCCGCACCGTGGTCGAGGGCTCGACCGTCCCGGTGATCGAGACCGGCACCGGCAACTGCCACGTGTACGTGGACGCGCGGACCGACCTGGCGATGGCGGTCGGCATCCTGTTGAACTCCAAGGCGCAGCGGGTCAGCGTCTGCAACTCGGCCGAGACGCTGCTGGTGCACCAGGACGTCGCGGACGCCTTCCTGCCGCTGGCGCTGGCGGCCCTGGCCGAGGCCGGGGTGACCGTGCACGGCGACGAGGCGGTGCTCAAGGCCGCCGAGGGCAGCGGCGCCACCGTGGTGCCGGCCACCGACGAGGACTGGGGCGCCGAGTACCTCTCGTACGATCTGGCCGCGGCCGTGGTGCCCTCGCTGGACGCCGCGGTGGAGCACATCCGCCGCTGGTCCTCCGGCCACACCGAGGCGATCGTCACCACCTCGCAGGCCGCCGCCCGCCGCTTCACCCAGCTGGTGGACTCGACCACGGTGGCCGTCAACGCCTCCACCCGGTTCACCGACGGCGGTGAGTTCGGCTTCGGCGCGGAGATCGGCATCTCCACCCAGAAGCTGCACGCCCGCGGTCCGATGGGCCTGCCGGAGCTGACCAGCACCAAGTACATCGTCACTGGTGACGGGCATGTCCGCGGCGAGGCGACGCAGACCGTCGGCGGGGACGCGGACGCCCGCTGAGCGCGGCGCGCGGGGCGGCCGTCACACGTGTGACGGACCAACTGCCAGGAGCCACAGACAAATCGCCCCTCCGGTAATACGCTGAATCCCGTGGCTGAGGATGTGGGGGGCTTGCCGTACCCCGACGGCGCCGACCACGGTGGTGCGGACGACGAGTTCGCCACCGTGGTCTTCGATGAGGCCTTCGTCCGGTCCGCCGCCGTGCACGAGCCGACGGCCAAGGAGCGGCAGCTGGCCGCCGCCGAGGCGCGGTTCGAGCCGGACACCGCGGGACCGGGCTGGAGCTATGACGTACCGGCCGGGGACGGGCTGCCGCTGGAGCTGCGCCCGTACCCGAGCGGACTCGACGAGGACCACCTGTACCCCGACCCCTGGTCGGGCCCGGGCCGGGCGAGCGGTCGCCAGGGCCGGCGCTGGGGGCGGCGCTACGACCCGGTGCGCGCCCGCGGGCGGTACGTGGCCCAGCAGCGCTGGCACCGGCCGGTGGCCTGGGTGCTGGCCGTGATCATGGGCGTGAGCCTGGTGGCGGTGGCGGTCGCGGCGATCTACCAGGGCGTGGGCGGCTCCTCCGGCGCGCCCCGGCGCCCGGAGTCCGGCAGCAGCAGTCCGGGGACGGACCCGCGGTCCGCGCCGGCCGCGCCGTCGGCGGTGGTCACGGCGCCCGCGGGCTGACCTGGCCAGGGGGCGTACGCCCCGGGCGGGCGGTCACGGAGCGTTCCCGGCAATCTGCGCCGGGCCCTCGTGGCGGGGCGAGTGTACGCCTACCCTGGTGACATGGGTGACCCGCGCGAGCCTCCTGAGGGTACGCCCGAGGGCGGTTCCGGCAACGAGGACGAGTTCCGGTCCGTCGTCTTCGACGAATCGTTCGTCCGGGCTGCCCGGATCCAGGAGCTGTCCGCTCGGGAGCGGCTCGCGGGCTCCTTCGGCAAGGCCACCCGGGCGCGGGTGCGGCTCGGGCCGCTGGGGACGGTGCCGCGCCAGGCGCTGGCCCTGCTGCTGCTCATCCTGCTGGCCTTCGGGGCCGCGGTGTACTTCGGGGTGAACTCGCCCAAGGGCCTTCCGATCCGGCCGGAGGGCAGCCAACTGACCGTCAGTCTGGTGGCGTTGAGCCCGGCTTCGGCCGTCCGCCCGGTCGCCGACCCGGCGGAGCCGTTCGCCGCGCTGCCGCCCGGGTACGGCGACGGGGCGGCCGGGTTGAACACCCCGGCGGGCGCCGCCACCGAGCACTTCAGCAAGGTCGAGGTGACCAAGGCGCTGGACACCGTGCAGCGCTACCTGGTGGCCTCCTCGCTGACGCCGGCGGCGCTGGTCCAGGGCGCCACCACCGACGTGCGGGCCTTCGTCACGCCCGGTGAGCAGGCCCAGTTCGACGCCGCCGTCACCCAGCCGGTGGACGACCGGCACCACGCGGTGACCGGCTGGATCGTCCGCTTCGACCCGGCGCAGGTCGCGCTGGCCTCCGGCACCGTGAAGGTGGTCGGTGCGATGCGGGTCGACGAGGCGGACAGCAGCACGCTGCAGGTCACCACCGACCACACCTTCGTCTACGCGCTGAAGCCGGCCGGCGCCCCGGCCGGTGCACAGGTCACCCTGGAGACCGTGCGGCGCGAGCTGACCTTCCAGTTCGACCGGGTGGACCTGGCCTCGGCGCAGCTGCGGCTTGTGGACTCGGTGCTGCAGGCCGGGCCGGAGCCGTGCACCGCCTCGATGGCGGGCTTCCTGCAGCCGGTGCTGGCCACCGCGCAGGGCAGCACGGTGGCGCCGCCGACCGCGGTCGACCCGGGCAACCACGCGCGCCCGGCCTGGCAGGTGTGCGGGGTGCTGGCGGGGGGCTGACGGCCTGCGTGCGGTGGAACGGCCGGTGACCCGGGTGGGTCACCGGCCGTCACGGTCAGCCGTCGGTGCGCTCGGCGGAGCCGTGGTCCGACGGGGAGCCGGCGCGGCTGCCGCCGGTGAAGGTGTCGCGCAGCTTGCCGCCGACGGTCGCGGCGCCGCCGGCCACGTCCCGCAGCAGGCCCATCAGCGGGTCCTTGCTCTCCTTCACCGAGGTCGTGTAGTGCTCGGCGGCGGCCTTCCACTGCTCGCCGACCGAGGTGTCCCGGTCGTCCGTGCGGCGCGGGTAGGCGCCGGCCATGATCGAGCGGTACTCGTCGCTCTCCGCCCACTTCTTCAGCTGGGCGACCCGGACCACCGCGAACGGGTGGGTCTGCGGCAGCAGTTGGAGCAGCTTGAGCACGCCGTCGCGCAGGTCGCCGGCCTTCTCGTACTCCTCGGCCTGCTCCAGGAAGGCGTCGACGTTCATCTCGGCCAGGTTGTGCCCGCCGGCCAGCTTCATCAGGGCCCGCATGGACGCCTGGAGGTCCTGCCCGGCGAGCAGGCCGGCCCGGTCGCTGGACAGCTCGGCCTTGCGGAACCACTCCTTGAGTGCGGTGACGATCGCCATGATCGCCAGGTTGCCGAGCGGCACCCAGGCGATCCGGGTGGCGATGTTGGTGAGGATCATCAGCATCGTCCGGTAGACGGCGTGGCCGGACATCGCGTGGCCGATCTCGTGGCCGATGACGGAGCGCAGCTCCTCCTCGTCCAGCAGCTCGACCAGGCCGCTGGTGATCACGATGATCGGGGTGTCGATGCCGATGGTGTACGCGTTGACCGCCGGGTCCTGGGTGACGTACAGGTCCGGGACCTGCTCCAGGTCGAGCGCGTAGGCGGCGTCGCGGACCATGTCGTACAGCTCGGGGAACTGGCGCTCGGAGGTCTTCACCGCGGTGGCCAGGAACATCAGCCGGATCGAGCGCTCGGAGACCAGCCCGGCGAGCTTCTTCAGGATGTCGTCGAAGCCGGACAGCTTGCGCAGGGCGACCAGCGCCGAGCGGTCGGCGGGGTGCTCCCAGGCCCGGGTGGAGATCCCGGGGAAGCGCTGGCGACGCCGGCTCGGGGTCTTCGCGGTCGTGTCGGTCATGGTGTGAGTGCCTCCTGTCGACGGCGGCCCCGGCGCAGTGGCCGGCCCCCCGCTGGTCTTCGCCTGCAACGACTCGTCTGCAACGACTGCCTGTGCAACGTCCGCGGTTGCGTACTCGTCCCCGGAGCCAGCGTACGCGCGGGCCGGGGCGCGGCTCGGGGGCCGGTGGGCGGTGCCGGTGTGAGGCCGGTTTACCCTGAATGCCCTGGAGAACCGGGACCGGACCCGGCCGCGGTACCGAGCAGTACGAGGAGCCCCTCAGATGTCCACCGAAGCGCTGGTCAGCCTGGCCGCACCCATCTCCGACGAGGCCGGCCCGGGCCTGTTCCTGCGGATCATCGTGATCGCGTCCTTGGTCGGGATCGGCCTGCTGGTCTGGATCATGGCCCGCGCCTTCCGGGGCCAGTAGACCGCAGCCTCCGGTGGTGCCCGCTCACGCCCGGTCAGCGGCGGTGGGCCGCCGAGCGGTTGCCGTGTAACCCCCCGTACGATGACGGGTGGGCCCTCACCGGCCCGGAACAACCCCCAGGTCCGTTCACCGAGCCGAGAAGGTCCCGCCGACCATGAGCAATGCCGCCGCACTCCCCGTTCTGAACCTGCTCGCCGAGGGCGGGGGCAACCACGACAGCCTGAACCCGCTGCTGACGGGCGGCTCCGCGCTGTTCATCCTGGTGCTCCTGCTCTTCATCACCACCCGCTTCAACCGGGACCGCTGAGCCGGGACCACGGACCGCTCGGGGAGCGTCCGGCCGGTGGGCCGGCCGCTCCCTCACGCATCTACCGACCACCTCCACCATCTACGGACCACCTCCACACGGACGTTCCCGCACCGTGACGGGCGTCGCGTAAGGTGTGGCGGCATGGGAGAGCAGGCCGGGAATCCCGGCGGACCGGAACCGGTGAAGAAGCGCCTCGGCGTGATGGGCGGCACCTTCGACCCGATCCACCACGGCCACCTGGTCGCCGCCAGTGAGGTGGCGAGCGCGTTCCACCTGGACGAGGTGGTCTTCGTCCCGACCGGGGAGCCCTGGCAGAAGAGCGACCGCCACGTCACCCCGGCCGAGGACCGCTACCTGATGACGGTCATCGCCACCGCGGAGAACCCGCAGTTCTCGGTCAGCAGGATCGACATCGACCGCCAGGGCCCGACGTACACCGTCGACACCCTGCGCGACCTGCACGCCCTGCACCCGGACGCCGACCTCTTCTTCATCACCGGCGCCGACGCGCTCGCCCAGATCCTGTCCTGGCACGACTCGGACGAACTCTTCTCGCTGGCCCACTTCATCGGATGCACCCGCCCGGGGCACACTCTGTCGGACGCCGGGCTTCCGGTGGGCGGGGTCTCCCTGGTGGAGGTCCCGGCGCTGGCCATCTCCTCCACGGACTGCCGCAACCGGGTCGCCAAGGGCGAGCCGGTCTGGTACCTCGTCCCGGACGGCGTGGTCCGCTACATCGACAAGCGGGCGCTGTACGCGCCGCACGGGACCTGAGCCAGGAGCGGGCGTGACCGATCGCAACGGCAATGGCAGCGGGCAGCAGCCGGAGGAGTGGTCCACCGGGCAGTACCAGCAGCCGTACCAGGGCCAGGAGTACCACCAGCAGCAGGCGTACGAGCAGCAGTACGGGCAGTACGACCAGTACGGGCAGCCGGCGTACGGGCAGGGCTACTACGGCGGCCAGGCCCAGGGCTACCAGCAGGCCCAGCAGACCGGGCAGTTCCCGCAGCAGCAGTCGTACGGGCAGCAGCACGACCAGTACGAGTCGCACGAGCAGTACGGCCAGTACGACCAGTACGGGCAGCCGATGTACCCCCAGGCCCCGTACGGCGGCTACCAGCAGCAGGGGTACCAGGCGTACCAGCAGCCGTACCAGGCCGCGCCGGTCGCGCCGTTGGTCGCCGAGCCGCTGCCCGAGCCGCCCGTCGCGCCCGAGGCGCCCGCCCCCACCCCCGCGCCCGCCGCCGTGCCGCCGCCGCGCCGGCGCACGCCCCGGCCGGCCGCCGAGGCGGCCCCGGCCGAGCCCGGGGCGCCCTCCGAGCAGGTCGCCGGCGCCCGGTCCGGCAAGGCCGGCGGACGGGCGCCCAAGGACAGCTACACCACGGGCGAGTTCACCTTCGTCGACGAGGAGGCGGAGGAGTCCGAGGACGTCATCGACTGGCTGAAGTTCGCCGAGTCCCGCAGCGAGGTGCGCGCCGAGCGCCGCCGCAAGCTGAAGAACCGGCTGGTCGGCCTCGGTGTGGTGCTGGCGCTCGCGGCCGGCGGCGTCGGCGGCTACCTGTGGTTCACCGGGGACAAGCCGACCGCGGCCGCCGCGGCCGGTGGGCGGCAGGTCAACGTCGTCCACCTGCGCGACCTGCAGGGCAAGGTGTCCAGTGCGCTGCTGGTCGACGACGCCTCCGGGCACAAGGGCACGGTGCTGCTGCTGCCCGACGTGCTGCGGCTGCCCGGGCCCGGCGATCCGCCGGTGACCACCGTCGGCCAGGCCATGGACGCGATCGGCGCCTCGGCGACCCGCGACGGCCTGTCCACCGTGCTCGGCGCCCCGGTGGCCGGCACCTGGCGGCTGGACACCCCGTACCTGGAACTGCTGGTCTCCCAGCTCGGCGGCGTCCGGGTGGACACCAACGCCGCGACCTACGAGGGCGGCAAGCCGGACGGCAAGGAGCTGTCCCCGGCGGGCAAGAACACCCTGCTCAGCGGCAAGGCCGCGGTCGCGTACGCCACCCTGCAGGCGCCCGGCGAGAACCGGGACGCCCAGCTGGCCCGGTTCGGGCAGGTGATGGACGCGGTGGTGCGCACCATGCCGACCGAGTTCAAGGACGCCAAGGACGACGTGCACCGGATGAACGCGGTGCTCGACCCCTCGCTGCCCGAGGACGCCCTGGCCGGGGTGCTCGCCCAGCTCGCCCAGCAGGCGAAGGACGGCCACTTCAGCACCACCGCGCTGACCGTCAAGCCGGACGGCACCCTGGACGAGGCGACCGCGGGCAAGCAGGTCAAGGACGTGCTCGGCGGCACCGTGAAGTCCGCGGCGGCCGGCGACGCCCCCGCCCGGGTCTCGGTGCAGGACGCCTCCGGCAACGACGCGGCGAGTGCCGCCGCGCAGGTCCAGATCGTCAACTCGGGCCTGACGTTCATCCCGGGCGGAGCCAAGACCGCGCCGCAGGCCACCAGTGAGATCCGCTACACCGACGACGCCCGGCAGGCCGCGGCGAAGTCCCTGGCGAGCAGCCTGGGGCTGCCGGACACGGCGGTGAAGAAGGTCGCCGACGCCCAGAACGCGGACCTGGTGGTCGTGCTCGGCAAGGACTACCAGCCGCCGAAGAACCAGTAGCCGGTCGGCCGGGCGGCGGCGGACCGGCCCCCGTCCGGCCCCGGGTTCGGCTCCGTCCGGCCTCGGGTCCGGCCCCGCGCGCCCCGCGGCCCCGGAAATGCGTTCCGAGGCCGCAGGGGCGGCGTGAGATCCTGGAAAACGACCCCGGCCGCGCGCCGGGCCGCCCCAAGCCGCCGAGCCGGAAGAACAACGTGACCGTCACCGACCACAGCCAGCAGCTCATCACCGTCGCCGCGCAGGCGGCGGCCGACAAGCTCGCGCACAACATCATCGCGTTCGACGTCAGCGAGGTGCTGTCGATCACCGACGCCTTCCTGATCGCCTCCGCGAACAACGACCGCCAGGTCCGCTCGATCGCCGAGGAGATCGAGGACCGGCTGCGGGAGCAGCTGGACATCAAGCCGGTGCGCCGCGAGGGCGAGCGCGAGGGCCGCTGGATCCTGCTCGACTACCTGGACATCGTCGTGCACGTCCAGCACTCCGAGGAGCGCTCCTTCTACTCGCTGGACCGGCTCTGGAAGGACTGCCCCGAGCTGCCGCTGCCCGCGGACGCCATGGAGTCGCGCAACCGGCCCGACGCCATCACGGACGAGGCCGGCAACGCCGTCGCCCCGGCCGACGACTTCGGCAAGCCCGAGGACCTGCACTGAGCCGGGAGGCGCGCGGCCCGCGCATCGTCTTCTGGCGGCACGGTCAGACCTCGTGGAACCTCGAATCGCGGTTCCAGGGCACCACGGACATCGAGCTGACCGGCCAGGGCGTGCTGCAGGCCCAGCGGGCGGCCCGGCTGCTCTCAGGGCTGCGCCCCGACCTGCTGATCTCCTCGGACCTCAAGCGCGCCCGGCGCACCGCCGAGGAGCTCGCCGCGGTCACCGGGCTGGACGTGCAGCACCACGAGGGCCTGCGGGAGACGTACGCGGGCTCCTGGCAGGGCCTGACCAACGCCGAGATCCGTGAGCGCCACCCGGAGGAGTACGCGGCCTGGGCGGCCGGGGAACCGGTGCGGCGCGGCGGCGGTGAGCTGTCCACCGAGGTGGCCGACCGCTCGGTGCCGGTGGTGCTGGAGGCCGTCGCCAAGCTGCCGGAGAACGGCACGCTGGTCGTGGTCAGCCACGGCGGCACCATCCGGACCATGCTCGGGCGGCTGCTGGGCCTGGAGCCGCCCCTGTGGGAGTGCTTCGGCGGCCTGTCCAACTGCTGCTGGTCGGTGCTCGGCAAGGGGGCGCGCGGCTGGCGGCTGCTGGAGCACAACGCGGGCACGCTCCCGCAGCCGGTGATCGGCGACGACACCTGACGGCACTCGGCGGCACTCGGCGGCGGGGCTTCACGGGGGCCCGGAAGGAGCGGATTTCGCAGTTCCGGGCCTGACCAGCTAGAGTCTTCCTCGTTCGCAGGGAAGGAACGCGGCCCGGAAGGGAAGCGGGAGATCCGGTGAGTGCGGGGCTATAGCTCAGTTGGTAGAGCGCTTGCATGGCATGCAAGAGGTCTGGGGTTCAATTCCCCATAGCTCCACTCCGCATCGGCGGTCGTGGCGGTTGGAATTCCGGAGCCAGGGTCGTCCGTGTCGCGGGGCTATAGCTCAGTTGGTAGAGCGCTTGCATGGCATGCAAGAGGTCTGGGGTTCAATTCCCCATAGCTCCACAGCAGTTCGAGAGGCCGTCACCCGGTGGGTGGCGGCCTCTCGGCCTTTCCCCGGGCTGCGCCCGGCTCGTCACAGCGCGCAGGTGTGGCTCCAGCCGCCCGGCGGCAGGGAGTTGAGCCGCTCGACCAGCTCCCGGTCCTCCGGGCTCTTCGGGACGTACACGACGATGTAGCACTCCGGCACGCCCGGCATCGTCAGGTAGGTGGCGTTCAGCCGCATCACCCCGAGCTCCGGGTGGCGGAACATCCGCAGCAGGGTCTTCGGCGGCGACACCTCCTGGCGGGCCCACAGCTCCCGGAACAGCTCGCTGCGGGCCGACAGCCGCTGCACGTGCTCCTCCCAGGCCGGCTCGCCGACGTGCTTGCCGTACGCCGCGCGCAGCACCGCCACCATCCGCGGCAGGGTCTCCTCCGGGTTCTCGCACGGGTTGCAGCACGACGGCGCGGCCAGCATGCACCAGAGGCTGTTGAAGAAGACCCCGCCGGCCGGGCGCATCCGGTCGGTGCCGAACAGCGACCGGTACGGCCGGTTGAAGCTCAGCACGTCGAACCGGGTGTTGGAGACCGCCGCCGGCAGCGGGGCGAGCGAGTCCAGGATCACCTGGATCGACGGGCTCAGTTCCGGCGGGGCGGGCTGGGCGAGCGGCGAGGGCGACATCCCGGCCAGCCGGAACAGGTGCTGGCGCTCGGTGCCGTCGAGCCGCAGCGCCCGGGACACCGCCAGCAGCACCTGCTCGCTCGCGTTGATCGGCCGCCCCTGCTCCAGCCACGTGTACCAGGTGACCCCGACCCCGGCGAGCTGCGCGACCTCCTCGCGCCGCAGCCCCGGCGTGCGGCGGCGCAGCCCGGGCGGCAGGCCGACGTCCTCGGGGGTGACCCGCGCCCGGCAGGCCTTCAGGAAGCGGGCCAGCTCGGTCCGGCGGCGTTCGCGGTCGCCCGCCGCGGTGGGGAGTTCCTCGAGCACGGTCATGGCGTCCATCGTGCCGCAGCGCGCGCGGGCGATACAGGTGCTGCCAGTACCAGGATCAGCAGGCTCTAACCACCAGTACCGGCGCGGCCCCAGGCTGGTGGCCATGACGGACCTTCAGATCCGGCCCGGCGTGGCCGGAGGCACCACCGGGGCGCCGACCGTACGGCCCGGGCTGCTCCTCGCGCTCGTCCTGTGCGGGCAGTTCATGGCCGTGCTCGACTCCTCCATCGTCAACGTCGCGGTGCCCACCATCCGAACCGACCTGGGCGCCTCCGGCGCCGCCCTGCAACTCGTGATCGCCGGCTACACCATCGCCTACGCGGTCCTGCTGATCACCGGCGCCCGGCTCGGCGCCCGCTACGGCTACAGCCGGCTGTTCCAGCTGGGCCTGGCCGCCTTCACCGCCACCTCGCTGGCCTGCGGCCTCGCCCCGACCACCGGCTGGCTGATCGCCTTCCGGCTGCTCCAGGGCGCGGCCGGGGCGCTGATGGTGCCGCAGGTGATGAGCCTGCTGCAGCGCACCTTCACCGGGGCCGCCCGCACCCGGGCGATCGGCCTCTACTCGGCGGTGCTGGCCGTCGGCGTCGCGTCCGGCCAGGTGCTCGGCGGGGTGCTGGTCAGCGCCGACCTGTTCGGCACCGGGTGGCGGCCGGTGTTCCTGGTCAACGTGCCGTTCGGGCTGGTGCTGCTGGCGGTGGGCGCCCGGCTGCTGCCGCGGCTGCCCGGTGACGCCTCGCGCGGCTTCGACGTCCCCGGCCTGGTGGTGCTGGGCGCGGCGCTCGGCCTGCTGGTGGTGCCGCTGGTGCTCGGCCACGAGCTCGGCTGGCCGGCCTGGGGCTGGGCGATGCTCGCGGGCGGCGTGCTGCTGTTCGGCCTGTTCGTCGTGGTCGAGCGCGGCGTCGCCCGGCGCGGCGGGCAGCCGCTGATCCCCGGGCGGGTGCTGCGCGCCCCCGGGCTGCGGCCGGCAGCGGTCGGACTGTTCACGATCATGGCGGCCTACGCGGGCTTCATGTTCGCCTTCGCCCTGCACCAGCAGGCGGGCCTCGGCCACAGCGCGCTGCGGGCCGGGCTCTGCTCGGCGCCCGTCGCGATCGGCTTCGGCGTGGGCAGCCTGCACTGGCACCGACTTCCGGGCCGGCTGCACGGGATGCTGCCGTCGGTCTCCGGGGTGGTGCTCGGGGGCGGCTACCTGGTGCTGGGGGTGCTGCTCGGCGGGGGCGCCGGGGTCGGGGCGGTGGTGCTGGTGGAGACGGCCCTGTTCGGCCTGGCCGCGGGCTGTGCGTACGCGCCGCTGTTCGCCCGGGCGCTCGCGGGGGTGGCGCCCGAGGACGCGGCCGATGCCAGCGGGGTGACGGTGACCGTCCTCCAGCTCGGGCAGGTGATCGGGGTCGCGGTGCTCGGCTCGGTGTTCCTCGGGCGGGTGGACCTGCCGGCGCCGGCCGCCGACTCCGGGCACGCGCTGCTGGTCACCCTGGCGGTCAACACCGTGCTGGTGCTCGTCGGGGCGGTCTTCGCCGAGCGCAGCCGGAGGGAGGTGCGCTGAGCGGGGTGCCGACCGGTCGCCCTCGGCCGGCTCGGCTGCCCCGGGAAACGGATTTCAGGAGCACGCCCCGGACCGTGTAAAGTAGTCGATGTCGCCGAGGGAAACCGGACGGAAACGACGGGGAACCCGGTGACATCGCAGGTCAAGGGGCTATAGCTCAGTTGGTAGAGCGCTTGCATGGCATGCAAGAGGTCTGGGGTTCAATTCCCCATAGCTCCACAGTGATTGAGAGCCGCCTCCCGATTAGGGGGGCGGCTCTTCGCCGTTGTGTGCACGCCATCGGCGGGCCGGCCGGAAAGACCGCTACCGTCGTGCCATGGCCGATCTGCAGCGAAGGCGGAACGAGGAGCTGGCCCGGATACTGCACCAGCTCGGCTGGAGTCCGGAACGGCTCGCCCGTGAGGTGAGCCTCGCCCTGCCGCCGGGCCTGGCGATCAGCTCCACCGCCCCCTACAAGTGGCGCGACCGCGGCATGGTGCCGCGCAGCCCGCACGACCAGACCGTCTGCGAGGTGCTCAGCCGCACCCTCGGCATCGCCGTCACCTACGAGCAGCTCTGGGGCAGGATGGGCGGCCACCGCGGTGCCAAGATCCTCTCGCCCCGGCTGCTCACCGACCCGTGGACCGCCGACACCGCCCAGACCGCGCTGCGCGAGGCCGCCACCGACGCCGGACCGGTCCGCCTCACCGACCTGTTCCGCAGCGCCGACCTCGACCACGCCGCCGAACGGCTCTCCTCGCCGCCGCCACCGGTCGGCGGCGGCGAGGGCGCGCTGCGCGTCGACCCCTCGCTGGCCGGCGAACTCGGGCTGTCCTACCGCAGCAAGCAGCGCCTCGAACGCTCCTGCGGCGGCGGCCTCGTCCTCGGCCCCACCCGGGCCGAACTCGCCATGCTGGCCAAGCTGTTGGAACTCGGCGCGTACGACGAACGGCTCGGCCGCGAGCTGTACGGCACCGCCAGCAGGCTCGCCCGCCTGGCCGGCTGGGCCGCGTACGACCTCGGCCACGACGCGGCCGCCCAGCGGGCCTTCGTCGCCGCGCTGCGCGCCGCCCACGTCAGCGGCGACGCCCGCCTCGGCGTCGCCGGGCTCGGCGCGCTGGTGGTGCTCGCCACCCAGGGCACCGGCGGGCGCGGCCTGGACGCCGTCACCGCGCTGCGCACCGCCCTGGACGCCCACGGCCCCGCGCTCAGCGCCACCGCCCGGGCCCGCCAGTTCGGCCGGATCGCCCGCGCCCACGGCCGCCGCGGCGAGGCCGAACAGGCCGAGGCCGCCGCCGCCCGGGCCTTCGCCGAACTCGACGGCGTGCCCGGCGCCGAGGAGGCCCGGGCCGACCTCGCCGGGATGGTGGGGGAGGGGCGGCTGGCGCTCGGCCAGTACCGGATGGCCAAGGGGCTGCTCGCCGAGGCCGTCGCCGGGCTCGGACCGGGACGGGCCCGCGCCAAGGCGATGCTGATGGTCCGCCTCGCCGAGGCCCACCGGCGCCTCGGCGACCAGCGGGAGGCCGCCCGGACGGCGGGGCTGGCGCGGGCGCTGGCGGCCGGGATGCAGTCGGAGCGACTGGCCAGGGCGCTGCGGGACTTCGAGGCGGCGGGGCGGGCGCCGGCGCGGTGAGGGGGCCGGGTCCGCGGCGGGTGCTCGCGGGAGTGCGGTGCGCTGGACGGGACGGGGTGCGCTGGATGGGACGGTCAGGAGTGCCCTGACCCGCTTGCGGTACCCTGAGCCCATGCGAACCGTGCGCCTGCTCCTTAGCCGGCCGCGCTGACCAGGACCGGCCGCGCCCTCGGGCGGTGCCGGAGTCGGCGTGGCGTCCCCTCCTGCGAGGGGATTTTTTGTTTTCCGCCCCCGCCCGCGTCGTGGGACGGGTCCACGGTCGGCCGCGTCGCGCGGTTCGCCAACTGACACCGATGGAGCTTGAAGGACCATGAGCGAGACGACCCCTGCGTCCGGCGCGGCCGAGACCGCGACCGAGCCGTTCCGGTACAGCGCCGCGCTGGCGGCGGAGATCGAGTCCCGCTGGCAGGACATCTGGGAGAAGGAGGGCACCTTCCACGCCCCCAACCCCACCGGTGAGCTGGCCGACCCGTCCGCCGGTGACGTCGCCGCGAAGCCGCACAGCTTCATCATGGACATGTTCCCGTACCCCTCGGGCGCGGGCCTGCACGTCGGCCACCCGCTGGGCTACATCGCCACCGACGTCTTCGCCCGCTACCAGCGGATGACCGGCCACAACGTGCTGCACACGCTGGGCTACGACGCCTTCGGCCTGCCCGCCGAGCAGTACGCGGTGCAGACCGGCACCCACCCGCGGGTCTCCACCGAGGCCAACATCGCCAACATGCGCCAGCAGCTGCGCCGGCTGGGCCTGGGCCACGACCCGCGCCGCTCGATCTCCACGATCGACCCGGACTACTACCGCTGGACGCAGTGGATCTTCCTGCAGATCTTCAACTCCTGGTACGACGAGGCCGCCGGCAAGGCCCGTCCGATCGCCGAGCTGGTCGCCCAGTTCGAGGCCGGCACGCGTGAGGTGCCGGGCGGTCGCGCCTGGTCCGCGCTGTCCGCCGCCGAGCGCGACGAGGTGCTGGGCGAGTACCGCCTGGCGTACGCCAAGGAGGTGCCGGTCAACTGGTGCCCGGGCCTGGGCACCGTGCTGGCCAACGAGGAGGTCACCGCGGACGGCCGCTCCGAGCGCGGCAACTTCCCGGTGTTCAAGTCCAACCTGCGCCAGTGGATGATGCGCATCACCGCGTACTCCGACCGCCTGATCGCCGACCTGGACCTGCTGGACTGGCCCGAGGCCATCAAGCTGCAGCAGCGCAACTGGATCGGGCGCTCCGAGGGCGCCCGGGTGGACTTCGCTGTTGACGGCGGGAAGATCACCGTCTTCACCACCCGGCCCGACACCCTGTTCGGCGCCACCTACATGGTGCTGGCGCCCGAGCACGGCCTGGTCGACTCGATCGTCCCCGCGGCCTGGCCCGAGGGCGTGCCCGCCGAGTGGACCGGCGGCGCCGCCACCCCCGCCGAGGCCGTCGCCGCCTACCGTGCCGCGGCCGCCGCCAAGTCGGACGTCGAGCGCCAGGTCGAGGCCAAGGTCAAGACCGGCGTCTTCACCGGCGCCTACGCCGTCAACCCGGTCAGCGGCGAGTCCGTCCCGGTGTTCATCGCCGACTACGTGCTGATGGGCTACGGCACCGGCGCCATCATGGCCGTCCCCGCCCACGACCACCGCGACTTCGCCTTCGCCCGCGCCTTCGCGCTGCCGATGCGCTGCGTCGTCGAGCCGACCGACGGCCGCGGCTCGGACCCGGCGCAGTGGGACGACGCCTTCGACACCTACGACTCGGTCATCGTCAACTCGGCGCGCACCGTGGACGGTTCGGTCCTGTCGCTGGACGGGCTGAGCGTCGTCGACGCCAAGGTCCACGTCACCGCCTGGCTGGCCGAGCGCGGCATCGGCGAGGGCACCGTCAACTACCGCCTGCGCGACTGGCTGTTCAGCCGCCAGCGGTACTGGGGCGAGCCCTTCCCGATCGTCTACGACGAGGACGGCGTGATGCACGCGCTGCCCGAGTCGATGCTGCCGGTCGAGGTCCCCGAGGTCGACGACTACTCGCCGCGCACCTACGACGCGTACGACTCCGCCTCCTCGCCGGAGACCCCGCTGTCGCGCAACGAGGACTGGGTCAACGTCGAACTGGACCTGGGCGACGGCGTCAAGCGGTACCGCCGCGAGACCAACACCATGCCCAACTGGGCGGGTTCGTGCTGGTACGACCTGCGCTACGTCGACCCGACGAACACCGACGCCGTGGTGGACCCGGCCAACGAGGGCTACTGGCTGGGCCCGACCGAGGCCAAGCCGGGCGGCGGTGCCGACCTGTACGTCGGCGGTGCCGAGCACGCCGTGCTGCACCTGCTGTACGCCCGCTTCTGGCACAAGGTGCTGCACGACCTGGGCCACGTCTCCTCCGTCGAGCCGTTCCACAAACTGTTCAACCAGGGCATGATCACCGCGGACGTCTACCGCGACGAGCGGGGCTTCCCGGTGCCCGCCGCCGAGGTCGAGGAGCGCGACGGCAAGTACTTCTGGCAGGGCGAGCCGGTCAAGCGCGAGGCCGGGAAGATGGGCAAGTCCCTGAAGAACGCCGTCGCCCCGGACGACATCGCCGACGAGTACGGCGCGGACACCCTGCGCCTGTACGAGATGTCGATGGGCCCGCTGGACGTCTCCCGCCCGTGGGACACCCGGGCCGTCGTCGGCTCGTACCGCTTCCTGCAGCGGCTGTGGCGCAACGTCGTGTCCGAGGGCACCGGCGAGCTGGTCGTCACGGAGGAGGAGCCGGACGAGGCGACCCTGCGCGCCCTGCACAAGGCCATCGACGGCATCCGCGGCGACATGGCCGGGCTGCGCTTCAACACGGCCGTCGCCAAGGCGATCGAGCTGAACAACTTCCTGGTCAAGCGCGGCTCCACGCCGCGGGCGGTGGCCGAGCAGCTGGTGCTGATGGTCGCGCCGCTGGCCCCGCACATCGCCGAGGAGCTGTGGCGCCGACTGGGCCACGGCGAGTCGCTGGCGCACGCCGACTACCCGGTCGCGAACCCGGCGTACGTGGTCGACGAGACGGTGACCTGCGTGGTGCAGATCAAGGGCAAGGTCAAGGCCCGGCTGGAGGTCGCGCCCGGCATCACGGACGCGGAGCTGGAGGCGCTGGCGCTGGCGGACCCGGCGGTGGTCGCGGCGATCGGCGACGCGGCGGTGCGGAAGGTGATCGCGCGGGCGCCGAAGCTGGTCAACATCGTGACCGGGTGAGGTTGGAGCTGGTCGGTGTTTGACCGGTAGTGCGTGATCGGTCGATGGTCCGTGATTGATCGGGCGGGTGTCCTTCGGGGCGCCCGCCCGGTGCGTTTCGGTGTGCTTTCGGGCTGTCGGGGAGGTGGGGGTTCGGGCCCTCGGGGAGATCCCCGATCTGTCCCTGATCTCCGGCCGCCGGGCCCGTTCGGACCTCCTCGCGCCGGGCACGGCGGCTACCGTGGAACCCTCGGCATTGCGGCCCGCGTTGGGCCCGTTGGGGGCCGAAACGGTGGCGGAAGGTGACGCGCGATGGACGTGTTCGGCGTGATGATCGGCTTGGTCCTGCTGTTCGGGATCGCGGCGCTCGTCCTGGCGGTGGTCGGTGCGGTCAAGGCGGCCAAGGCCGTCGCCGCGAAGGTCGAGAAGCACGAGGCCAACGCCCGGCGCGCCGTCGAGACCGCCACCCTCAAGGCGAAGACGTACACCAAGGTCGGCCCGCCCGCGCAGATCGCCACCGTCCGGCTCAAGCTGCGGACCTCGCTGGACGGCACCCGGCAGGTGCTCGAGGGCGGGCTGCCACAGGACAGCCAGCTCGGCGAGTCCCTCGCGCTGCTGACCCGGCTCGACGCGCACGCGGCGGAGCTGGACGGCGAGCTGCGGGTGCTGGAACGCGAACCGGACACCGTGCGGATCGCGGCCAAGCTGCCGGAACTGCGGGAGCGGGCGGAGCGGATCACCCACGCGGCGGAGACCATGCGGTGGGCGGCGCAGGACCGGATGCACCGGTTCGCGGACGACGAGCTGAGCCGGCTGAGCCAGGAGTGCGAGAGCGAGGCGGGGGCGCTGCGGCACTGGGACACGGCGGCGAGCGGGGGTACCGGGGCTGCTTCCGGGGCTGGTACCGGTTCGGCTGGGACCGGTTCGGCTGGTGTGGGCCGTGCGGGTGGTGCGGGTGGTGCGGGCAGTCCGGGCGGTGCGGTTCGGGCCGGGCTGACGGACGGGAAGGGGCGGCCGAGCGCGGAGGACCTGCTCGGACTGGCCGAACCGTTGGCGAAGCTGGCGCAGCGGCTGCGCAAGCCGTCGACGGGCACCTCGACGGGGACCTCGGTGGGGCCTTCGGCGGGCTGAGCCCCGGGTCGTGTCGGGGCGTGCGGGGAGCGCTGGGGCGGACGCTGTCTTCCCGGACCAACGGGGAGTAACCTCCGCCTCATGCCCTCCGACCTCGCACTTGTCACCGATTCCACGGCCTATCTGCCGCAGGAGGCCCTCGACCGGCACGGGATCACGGTGGTTCCGCTGAGCGTCGCGGTCGGTGACTCGGTCCTCTGCGAGGGGGTCGAGATCTCCCCGAAGGACGTCGCCGAGGCACTGCGCGCCAAGCAGCGGGTGACCACCTCCCGGCCCAACCCGGAGACCTTCGCCGCCACCTACCGGGCCGCCGCCGAGGCCGGGGCGAAGGGGATCGTGTCGGTCCACATCTCCGGCGAGCTGTCCGGCACGGTCGAGGCCGCCCGGCTGGCGGCCGCCGAGGCGCCCGTACCGGTGCGGGTGGTGGACAGCCGGCTGGTCGGCATGGCCCTCGGGTACGGGGTGCTGGCGGCTGCCGGGGCCATCGCGGCGGGCCAGGGGCTGGCGGAGGCGGCCGAGGCGGCCACCCGGCGGGCGGCCGGGACCAGCGGCTTCTTCTACGTGGACACCCTGGAGCACCTGCGCCGGGGCGGGCGGATCGGGGCGGCGCGGGCGCTGCTCGGGTCGGCGCTCGCGGTCAAGCCGCTGCTGCACCTGGACGGCGGGCGGATCGAGCCGTTGGAGAAGGTGCGGACGGCGTCGCGGGCGATCGCCCGGCTGGAGGAGATCGCGGTCGAGCGGTCGGGGGAGGGCGAGGTGGACATCACCGTCCACCACCTGGCGGCCGAGGAGCGGGCCGAGCCGCTCGCGGAGCGGCTGCGGGCGCGGGTACCGGGGCTCCGGGACCTGTACGTGGGCGAGGTCGGGGCGGTGATCGGCGCGCACGTCGGGCCGGGGCTGCTCGCGGTGGTGGTCGCGCCGCGCTGAGGCGGGTCGGGCTGGGTTGGTCCGGCTGGGTTGGTCGGTCCTGGGTTGGTCGGTTCTGGGTTGGTCGAGCTGGGTCGGTCGGGCCGGGGCCGGGGTCGGGCTTGGGTCGGGCTGGGTCGGGCTGGGTCGGTCAACTCGGGCATGGCCTGGCCACTCGTGTGAGTGACGTCTTTTATCCACAACCCCCGGGTTGTCCACAGGCTTTCGGTAATTCCTGCGTGTTCGCCGGACGGCTCCTAGCGTCCTCGCCATGACGACCTCGGGCCTGGGCGCGGCGAAGCGCCAAGCGATCAACGAGACGGTGCGGCTGCGGATGGCGGCGCTGCTGCCGGCGGACGACGAGCCGGTGGATGGCGCTCCGCCTGCCGCTCCGTCACCGGCGGTTTCCACGGCAGTGGGGCAGCCGGTGGTGTTACCTCCGAAGGCGGAGGATCTCCCCGACCCGCCGGGCGGCGGAGCGCGTCTGCGGCTCGCCTCGGTGCTGGCGCTCGACCGCCGAGCAGTGGCGGGGTTGGCCATCCTGCTGCTCTTCGCGGTGGGCTACGCCGTACAGCACTTCTGGCTGGCCAGGCCGGAGATGGTGGCCGTTCCGTCGCTCACGGCCGCCTCGGCACTCCCGGAGTCGGGCCCGCCCGCCGCCGATGCACCACGCGGCAGCGGGGCCGGTCCGCCCGAGGCCTCCGCGGGCCCGGGCGCCGGGCCCGCCGTCGTCATCGACGTCGGCGGCCGGGTCCACCTGCCGGGCCTGCACACCCTGCCCGGCGGCTCCCGGGTGGCCGACGCCCTGCGGGCGGCGGGCGGTCCGCTGCCGGAGACGGACACCCGGGGCCTGAACCTGGCCCGCGTCCTGACGGACGGTGAGCAGATCCTGGTCGGTGAGCAGGCACCCGCTCCGGTTCCCGTCCAGGTGCCCGCAGGCGCCGGCGGACCTCCCGGGGCGGGCGTGCCCCGACCGCCCGTCAGCCTCAACCGCGCCACCCTCGAACAGCTCGACGCCCTCCCCGGCGTCGGCCCGACCCTCGCCCAGCGCATCCTCGCCTACCGCACCTCGCACGGCTCGTTCCGCTCGGTCGACCAGCTCCGACAGGTCAGCGGCATCGGTGCCCGGACCTTCGCCGAACTCCGTCCGCTCCTCACCCTCTGACACCACCCCTGCCGTCCTCCCCGCACCCCCCGAAAGGAGGTACCGCCATGTCCGCCACCACGGCGCCGCTTCCGGGCCTCCGGTCCTCGGGCGCCGACTTCCGGCTGCTGCTGCCCGCCGTCTCGGCCTGGCTGGTCACGGCGGTGCTCCTGCCCCTCGAGCCGGGGGCCGAGGTGCTGGTCTTCTCGCTGGCGGGCGTCGCCGTGCTCGCGGCCGTCCTGCTGCTCGCCCGGCCGGGCCTCCTGCGCCGGCGCGGTGCCGCGGTGGCGCTGGCAGCCGTCCTGCTCACCGGTGCGGCGGCCGCGATCGCGACTCCGCTGCACACCGCCGACCTGCACCGGGGACCGCTGCCGGAGCTCGTCCGTGCGGCCGAGCACGCACCGCCGCGCACTCCGGGCACACCCGCCCCGGCGGTCGAGGTGGAGCTGACCGTCGCGGGGGACCCGAAGGTGCACACCTCCCGGAGCGGCACCACCGGCGGGCAGACCCTCCTCACCGTCGAGGCCGTGGCCGACCGCGCCACCCTCCTCCCGGACGGGCGGGCCATTCGGACGCACACCCCGGTGACCGTCATGGTCCGCGGGCCGGAGAGCGGGCCCTGGCTGCGACTGCTGCCCTCCGAGCGGCTGGCCGTCGAGGCCGAGGTGCGGCCGGCGAGGGAGGGCTACGAGACCGAGTCCGCGGCACTGCTGGCCGTCCACGGCCCACCCCGGCAGCTCGCACCGCCGAGCCTGCCGCAGCGGATCGCCGGCCGACTGCGCGAGGGCCTGCGCACGGCCAGCGACGGACTCCCGCCGGACGCGCGCGGACTGCTCCCAGGGCTCGTCGTCGGCGACACCTCGCGATTGCCCGACGACCTGGTGGACGCCTTCCGGGCCACCGACCTGGTGCACCTGGTGGCGGTCAGCGGGGCCAACCTGGCGATCGTCCTCGGCGTGCTGCTGGGCGCCCCGGGCCAGGCCGGCACCCCGGAACGGCGCGGACTGGCCCCGCTGCTGGGGCTGTCGTTGCGCACCAGCGCGCTGCTCGGCACGGGTCTGATCCTGGCCTTCGTGACCGTCTGCCGACCCGAGCCCAGCGTGCTGCGGGCGGCGGGGACGGGACTGATCGGCATGCTGGCCCTGGCCACCGGCCGCCCCCGCCAGGCCGTACCGGCGCTCGCCGGGGCCGTCCTGGTCCTCGTCCTGCTTGACCCGTTCCTGGCCCGCTCCTTCGGCTTCCTGCTCTCGGTGCTCGCCACCGCCGGGCTGCTCGTCCTCGGGCCGCACTGGGCCGAGTCGCTACGCGCCCGACGCTGGCCGCACCACCTGGCGGGCGCGCTGGCGGCCGCGGCGGCGGCACAGGCGCTCTGCGCGCCGGTGACGGTGGTGCTGTCCGGGCACATCAGCCTGGTCGCGGTCCCGTGCAACCTGCTGGCCGAGCTGGCGGTGGTCCCGGCGACGCTGCTCGGCTTCGGAGTGCTCGCCCTGCAGCCGTTCTTCCCGTCCCTGGCTCGGCTGTTGGCCGAGCCGGCCGGGGTGCCGGCCAGCTGGCTGGCCTTCGTCGGGCGGCGCGGGGCCGAACTGCCCGGCGGCCAACTGTCGTGGCCCGGCGGCTGGTTCGGGGTGGTGACGGTCGCGCTGGCGACCCTGGCCGCCTGCTGGGCGGCGCCCCTGCTGCTGCCCCGGCGGACGGAGCCCGGCCGGCCCGCCCGCGCCCGGCGCCGCTGGGCCCGGGCTCTGGTGACCGGCACCCTGCTGGTGGTGCTGCTGGCCGTGCTGCTGCGCCCGCCGCAGCTCGCCCGGATCGCCACGGGCTGGCCGCCGCCGGGGTGGCGGCTGGTGATGTGCGACGTCGGGCAGGGAGACATGTTGGCCCTTGCGACCGATCTGCCGGGCAGCGCGGTGGTGATCGACACCGGGCCGGATCCCGATGCGGCCGACCGGTGCCTGCGCGAGCTCGGCATCACCACGGTGCCGTTGCTGCTGTTGACGCACTTCCACGCGGATCACGTCGAGGGCGTGCCAGGGGTGTTGCGCGGGCGCCAGGTGGGAGCGGTCGAGGGCACGGCGCTGGACGATCCGCCGGGTGAGGCGGCCAGGGTGACGGCCTGGGTGGCCGGGGCCGGTGTGCCGTTGCTGCGCGCCGGCCGTGGTGAACGGCGTTCGGCCGGTGCGGAGTTGTCCTGGGACGTGGTGTGGCCCGATCCCGGGGCGGCTGTCGACGCGGCGGGTGCGAACAACGCGAGCGTGGCGCTGATGGTGTCGTTGGCCGGAGGTGTGCGGATGGCGTTGCTCGGCGATCTCGAACCGCCCGCCCAGTCCGCGCTGTTGGGCCGACTCGGCCGGGTGGACGTCCTGAAGGTGGCGCACCACGGTTCGGCTCACCAGGACTGGGACCTGACGGGTGCCCTGCGGCCTCGGCTCGCCCTGATCTCCTGCGGCGAGGGCAACGCGTACGGGCACCCGTCGCCGCGTACGGTCGACCGGCTGCGCGCGCTGGGCGCGACCGTCCTGCGCACCGACCGCGTGGGGGACGTCGCCGTGACCGGCGACTCGCCGTCCACCCTCGCCGTCGCCGTTCACCCCCGGCCTGACCATGGCTCCCGCGCCGGCCACTCCACCTCCGGGCACCCCACCCGCAGGCCCCGCGCCCCGCCCCTGTGACCCCGCTCTCCTCTTCTCTTCCCTCCACGAGGTGGGGTGGGGCTGGGGTAGGGATGGGGGGAGGAGCCTGCGGCGGGAGGGCCCGCCGGTGGTCTCGCCGTTCGCGTCCGCTGAGCGTGTCATTGGTCTCGATGGCCTTCCGGGGCGACGGATCCCGCACCTTCGCCCGGATGGCGCACCCGAGCGGCGACGGGGCGTCACCGAGGCTATGGCGGCCCGTCGGCGTCCCGTCGAGCGGTGGATGAACCTTCACCCGAATTGGCTATGCCTTGCCGAGTTTGACGATCCGATTCCGGACTGTGGCCGTCCAGGGTGCGCGCCGGGGGACGTGCAGGACACGGAGACGGCGCGGGCCCCGCCGACCACCCGGCGGGGCCCTCGTGGAACTGCTCAGCGGTTGTGCCGCGGCGGTCCCTTCGGCGTCAGGATTTCACCGTCACGGTGATGCTCTCGGGGTTGCCGCTGTTGCCCTGGTAGACCGAGTCGCCGCTGTAGACGGCCGTGATGACGTGCGCGCCGGTGGTCCGGAAGAAGACCACGCGCCCGGCGGCGGCGCAGTCTCCGATGTTGAGGACCAGGCGCGCGGTGCCCAGGGTCGTGCCGGTGGTGGTGTCGGTGAACGTCACGGTGCCGGTGGGCGGGGTCGTGGCGCCCGTGCCGGCCGGGCAGACCAGGTCGTCGAGGACCACCGGTCGGCCGACCCGGACCTGCTGGGGGATCGCGAACAGGCGGGTGTTCACCGGTTTGCCCGGGGTGGGGTACCTGATGGTGATGCCTGCGGCGGCGCTGGTCACGGTGGGGCCGGTGCCGCCGGCCGGGACGAGGGACGACCCGCCGCCCCCACCAGCCGCATTCCCGATCGGGCTTACCTCGACGTTGATGTTGCCGCCACCGCCTCCCCCGTAGTAGCCGGCGCCGCCTCCGCCCCCCGTCAGGCTGATCCCTGGACCGCCGCCGGTGCCGCCGGTGCCGAGCGTGCCGGGGCTGCCGAACTGCTGCCCGCCGGCCCCGCCTTGAGTGGCCGTGCCCGCCCCGCCTCCGGTTCCGCCGCTGCAACCCCCGTCTGTGCCCGCCTGGCCGGCATCCCCGCCCGGGCCTGCCGCGCACCCGATGGTCGCCACCAGACCGGCTCCACCGCCGCCCGCGGCCACGATGCGGCGCGAGTCGGTGGTGGTGAGGGGGGTGGTGCGAGGTTGGGTGCGGATGTCGGAGGCTCCGCCTCCGCCGCCGCCGAAATAGGTGCTGCCACCGCCGTTGAAGCCGCCGGTGCACTGGGACAACGCGTAACAGGAGCCGTCGTTGGTGGCCTTGCCGCCGACTTCGACGTAGAGGGTCTGTCCGCCGGACAGGCCGGTGAGCGTGCCCGAAACCTGAGCGCCACGGCCGCCGGGTGTGTTGTTGCCCCCCTCCAGGCCGCCGGCCGCGCCGATCGCCGTGACGTCGACGTGGGTGACGCCGTTCGGGACGGTGAAGGTCTGCTCGGTGCCGGTGAAGGCGAACGTGCAGGTGGTGGTGGGGCCGGAGACCGTACAGGTGCCCTGCGCGTGGGCGGTCCCGGGCAGCGCGACCGGGGCGAGTCCGGCGACGCCGAGCAGGCCGGCCGCGACGGCCAGTGCCCGTCCGCGGCGGGCGGCCGAACCGGCACGTCCCCCGTTGGCCGCTGGGCCCGGCTGACCGGCGGCGGCCGGCGGTGAGATGTTCACGAGCTACTCCTGGAAGGCGGAAAGGGGTGCTTCGGCAGTCGATTGCCGTCCGCAACTGTGGATCAGGAGGCCCGGGCGCCGACGGAGACGGAGTCCTGACACACCGTCGATTCACCCCGGTGGTGTGCGGTCCCGGTCGTCGGGCGTGTCAGCCGGTCCGGAGCAGCTCGGGCAGTCCGGCGGTGTCGACGAAGTGCGCCCGGGTGGGGAGGACCCGGCTGAGCAGGACGTCGTGGACTTCGCGGTCCGGGTCGGCGACGCCGTCGGACAGGACGTACAGCAGGTAGTCGCGGTCGGCCGCGTCGAGGACGGTGGACAGGACGGCGCCGCCGGTGCTGAGGCCGGCGACGACCAGGGTGGTGATGCCGCGCTCGCGCAGCTGCCGGTCGAGGTCGGTGGTGGAGATGGCGCCGAAGCGGGTCTTGCGCACGACGATGTCGCCGGCTCGGGGAGCCAGGTGCTCGTGGACGGCGGTGGCGGGGTCCTCGTGGTGCATGGCGCGGTGCCGGGCCAGCGGGGCGAAGGCCTTGTTGGCGGCCGGGACGGCGTCCCAGTCGGCCTCGGTGAAGCCGACGCGCACGTGGGCGACGGTGCCGCCGGCCGCCCGGACGTAGGCGACGGCCCGTTCGATGCGGCCGAGCAGGGCTTCGCGGGCACCGTCCTCGGACAGGGCGGCCAGGATCGCGGGCTGGCAGTCCAGGACGAGAAGAGCGGTGTGCGCGGGGGCGAGCGCAGGGGTGGTGCTCACGCGGGTGTCTCCTTGCTGGTGCTGGTGGTGTGCGGTCTCGCCGGCGACGGAGGGCGCCGGTGGCGTCAGGAGTGGCTGAGGGACGGCTCCGGCTCGTGCGCCGACGCCTGGTCGCGTCGCGGGAGCAGCAGCGGGGTCGCGAGGACGAGCAGCCCCGCGACCGCGAGGGCGGTGCGCGGGCCGGTGGCGTCGGCGAGCAGCCCGCCGAGTGCGGTGCAGACGGCGATGGACGCCTGCTGGCCGATCGACCAGGCCGACAGGGTGCGGGCGACCAGGTGCTTGGGCGTGCGTTCGAGCCGGTAGGTGGCGAGCACCGGGGTGTACAGGCTCATGTTGACGATGATCGCCAGCTCGACGGCCATCACGGTGACCAGGCCGACGACGCCGGGGCGGACGAAGACCAGACCGATCAGCCAGACCGCGCGCAGGGTGCCGACGGTCCGGAAGACCCGGTGCCGTCCGTAGCGGGCCACGACGCGCTGGGCGAGCCGGGAGCCGATGAGTCCGCCGAGGCAGGGGGCGGCGAAGGCGAGGCCGTACTGCCAGGCCGGGAAGTGGAGTTGGCGCAGCAGGAGCACGGCGAGCAGCGGTTCGGTGGCCATGATCAGGCCGCCGACGAGCATGTTGTTGAGGTAGAGCGCCCGCAGGCCGGGGTCGCCCAGGATGTGCCGCCAGCCGTCGAGCACCGCGCCCGCCCGCACCGGGGTACTACCGATGGGCCGCGGGGTCTCCTCCCGGCCGCGGATCGTGGTGATGCCGAGGGCGGAGAGCAGGTAGCTGAGCGCGTCGGCCACCACGGTGGTGACCGGCCCGAACAGGCCGATCGCCGCCCCGCCCAGTGGTGGTCCGATCGCGATGGAGCTCCAGTTGGTGGACTCGAAGCGGGCGTTGGCCACGAGCAGGTCGTCCGGTCGGATGAGGGCCTTGAGGTGGGCGCCGCTGGCCGCGTTGAACGCGATCTTGGCCGCGGCGACCACGGCCGAGACCACCAGCAGCTGGACGAGGCCGAGCAGGCCGATGGCGTAGGCGAGCGGGATCGTCGCCATGGCGGCGAACCGGATCAGGTCCATCGCGATCATCACCGGGCGCTTGCGCCGGAACTCCACCCACGGCGCGAGCGGTACCGCGATCAGCGCGCCCACCGCGGGGCCCACCGCGGACAGCGCGGACACCTGGGCCGGCCCGGCGTGCAACGCCAGCACGGCGATCAGCGGCAGGGCCCCGAACCCGAGCCCGGACCCGTACGCGCTCACCGCGTACGCCGCCCACAGCCAGCCGAACTGCCGCCCCAACCGCTTCCTGCCGATCCTACTCAGTCCGCCCACCCTGCTCAGCATGCCCGGCGCGCTCCCTCGATGTTCCGTTCGAACAATCCGGCGTTGACCAGTGAGAGCTAACCGAGCGGCACAACCGCAGGTCAAACAACCGCATGGCCGTTGCCGTACAACCAACCGTTGTTCACTAGGGTGGATCGACGTGGACCTCGAAGCCGTACGCACCTTCGCCGCCGTCGCGGAAGCGGGCCAGTTCCAGAAGGCCGCCGTCGACCTGGCGATCACCCAGCAGGCCGTCTCCAAGCGCGTTGCCGCCCTGGAGCGGGACCTCGGCGTCCGGCTCTTCAGCCGCACCCCGCGCGGCGCCGAGCTCACCATCGACGGGCAGGCGTTCCTGCCGCACGCGCGCGAGCTGCTGCAGGTGGCCGAGCGCGCGGTCGCCTCCGTGCGCACCGACCGGCGCCCGCTGCGGGTCGACGTGATCGCCTCGCGCGGAGCGGCGGCGGGCCTGATGCGCGGGTTCCACGCCGCGCACCCCGAGTTCGACCTCAACGTGGTGATGCTGTTCGAGATCGAGGCGGCCGTCGCCGCCCTGCGCTCCGGTGCGATCGACGCGTCCTTCCGCGCCGTCGCCATGCCCGGCCGGCCCCTTCCCGAGGACATCGAGTCCGTCCGGGTGCTCGACGAGCCGCTCCAGCTGCTCACCGGCCCGGCCCACGCGTTGGCGGGCGCCCGCTCGGTGACCGTCGCCCAGCTCGTCGGTCACCGGATCTGGATGCCCGGCATCGTCCCCGGCACCGAGTGGGGCGCCTACTACGACGACCTCGTGGCCGGGTTCGGCCTCACCATCGAGGCGACCGGCCCGAACTTCGGCTCCGACGTGCTCCTGGACACGGTCGCCGACACCCCGGCCCTGGCCACCTTCATGAGCGAGCGGACCCGCCTCGTCTGGCCCGCCGGCCACGACCTGCGCCGCATCCCGGTGACCGACCCGACGCCCGTCTACCCGCACTCCCTGCTGTGGCACCGCGACAACCCCCACCCGGCACTGGCCGCCCTCCACGCGCACCTCGCCGCCACCCGGCCCGCCCTCGACGCCCCCGGCACTTGGCGGCCGGACTGGGTGCTCCCGCACTGACCGGCCCCCGCCGCGGCCGGCCTGGTCTGCGGCCGGCCTGGCCGGCGGTCGGAGTCAGTGCCGGGCCGGCACGGAGAGGTCGGCGAGCAGGGCGCGGACGCGGGTCTCGATCTCGTCGCGGATCGGGCGGACCGCGTCGACGCCCCGGCCGGCCGGATCGTCGAGCTTCCAGTCCAGGTACCGCTTGCCGGGGAAGAACGGGCAGGCGTCGCCGCAGCCCATGGTGATCACCACGTCCGAGGCCCGGACGGCTTCGTCGGTGAGGACCTTGGGGATCTCGCCGGAGAGGTCGATGCCGACTTCGGCCATGGCACGGACCACGGCCGGGTTCACGGTGTCGGCGGGGGCGGAGCCGGCCGACCGGACCTCGACCCGGTCGCCGGCGAGGTGGGTGAGGAAGGCGGCGGCCATCTGGGACCGCCCGGCGTTGTGCACGCAGACGAACAGCACCGAGGGGGTGGCGGGAGCAGTCACGGGGACATCCTTGAACGAGGACGGCTGGGCGGGTCGGGAGCCGGTCAGGCCTCTTCGCGCCAGCCCTCGTAGGAGGCGGCGAGGGTGTCCAGGGCGTGCAGCAGGGTGGGGGTCCAGCCGGTGGACGGGGGGTCGAGCACGACGAGCCACTGGGCGTCCTCGGCGTCGTCCTCGCCGGCCAGGGCGTCGCGGACGATCTCCGGTTCGCCGAGGTCCGGGTGGGCGGCGCCGAGTTCCTCGGCGGCCTCGTCGGCGGTGTCGCGGTCGGGCAGGACGAGCAGCTGGCGGACGAACGGGTCGTCGACGTCCGGGAGGGCGGGGGTGTGGTTCTCGGTCACCGGGCCATTCTCCCGGTCGGCCCGAACGCTCCGGCAGGGCGGTCGGCAGAGCACTCGGTCGGGACGGCCGGGAGTGTCCGCGGCGCGTGGGATGCTGGTAGGCGATGGCCAGGAAGAGTGCACCCGACGACCTGCTCGCCCCGCTGACCCTCGCGGTCGGCCAGGAGGAGCTGCTGCTGGACCGTGCCGTCGCCCAGGTGGTGGCCGCGGCGAAGGCCGCGGACCCGGACACCGACGTACGGGACCTGCCGCCCGGCGGGCTGCAGCCCGGCAGCCTGGCCGAGCTGACCACGCCCTCGCTGTTCGCCGAGCGCAAGGTGATCGTGGTCCGCGCCGCCCAGGACCTCTCCGCCGACTCGGTGAAGGAGGTCAAGGCCTACATCGAGGCGCCCGCCGAAGAAGTGATCATGGTGCTGGTGCACGCCGGCGGGGCCAAGGGCAAGGGCCTGCTGGACGCCGGACGCAAGGCGGGCGGCCGCGAGGTGACCTGCGCCAAGCTGGCCAAGGCGAGCGAGCGACTGGCCTTCGTCAAGGGCGAGTTCCGCACCCTGGGCCGCTCCGCGACCCAGGAGGCCTGCCAGGCGCTGTTGGACGCGCTCGGCAGCGACCTGCGCGAACTGGCGGCCGCGTGCAGCCAGTTGACCTCGGACGTCGAGGGCACCATCGACGAGACGGTGGTGGCCCGCTACTACAGCGGCCGGGCCGAGGCGACCGGCTTCGAGGTGGCCGACCTGGCCGTCACCGGCCGGGCGGCGGAGGCGCTGGAGCGGTTGCGCTGGGCGCTGGCCGTCGGCCAGCCGCCGACCGGCATCACCTACGCGCTGGCCTCCGGCGTGCGCAGCATCGGGCGGCTGGCGACGACCGGGCGGAACATGCGCCCGGCCGATCTGGCCCGCGAGTTGGGCATGCCGCCGTGGAAGGTGGACCGGGTCCGCCAGCAGATGCGCGGCTGGACGGGCGACGGGGTGGCCACCGCGCTGACCGCCATCGCCCAGGCCGACGCCGCCGTCAAGGGCGGCTCGGACGACCCGGCCTTCGCCCTGGAGCGCGCGGTGGTCGCCGTCGCCCGGGCCGCCCGGGCCGGCTCCCGCCCGGCGTACTGACCGCGACGTCCGGGCCGGGGAGCGCTACTTGCGCATGGCCCGTACGGCGTTGTCGGCGTCCGCCTGCAGCATGGTGCGGAGGTCGTTCATGGACGGCGGGGTGGTCTTCCCCTGGGTGTAGCTGGCGTTGTAGGTGATGTAGTAGGTCATCCCGCCGTCGCGGACGTCCACCTCGGCGTAGATGTCCCGGTACTTGTCGGAGCCGTCTTCCTTGTAGACGAAGTAGGCCTCTTCGCCGATCCCCGGGATGGTCGTGATCTGGTAGCCGCGCGACCGGTAGGTCTCCTTGTTCGCCGAGAGCTCGGGCGCGGGGTTGACCGCCTTGTGCAGGTCGGCGCGCAGGTAGGCCGAGGCGTACTCGCTGTCGCTGTCGCCGCCGATCCGCTTGAGTGTCATCGAGCAGTTCATGCTGTCCAGGGCCGGGTTCCGGTCGGTGTGGTGGCTCGGCGAGGAACTGCTCGTGCTGACCGAGTACTTCTCCAGCAGCCGGTTGGGCTTCCCGGTGGCGCAGAAGTCGTCCGAGACGTGGTAGCTGCCGAGGCTGCGCGGCGCGGAGTCGCCGCTGTTGCCGACCATGCCCGGGATGACCGTCACGGCGGTGGCCCAGCCGGCCGAGGCGAGCACCGCGCCGACGAACGCCCAGACGGCGTTGCGCCGCAGGTTGCGCTCGGAGCGGCCCTCAGAACGGCCCCCGGGCGCCCCCGGCGCGGCGGGCGGCCCCGGAGGGGGACCGTAACCGGGCGCCCCTTGCGTCCGCTGCGGGAACCCGTATCCCGGCCCGTTCGGCGCCGGGCTCGGCGGTGGTGGCGTCGTCATGACTGTTCCCCCCTCGGGACCGGCGCCGGGATGCCCCCGCATCCTCGGTCGCGCGTGATCGACCTTAGCGGCCGGGTCGCGGAACGCGACAGGCGCCGCAGTCGGTCTCCGGGGAGGAGTCCGGCTGCGGCGCCTGCCGTACAGCTGCTGTGCACCGCACCCGCGTGGCGAACGCAGGCCGCGTGCGGTGCGAGTCTCGCGCGCCTCAGGGGTCCGGGTAGAGGGCCGGGTCGTCCGGAGGCGGTGGGGGCCGGAGCCCCCGGAGGCGTCAGGCCTGGGCGGCCGCGTTGACGCGCTTGGTGATGGCCGACTTCTTGTTGGCGGCCTGGTTGGCGTGGATGACGCCCTTGCTCACGGCCTTGTCCAGCGCCTTGGAGGCGGCGCGGGCCAGCACGGTGGCCTTCTCGGTCTCGCCGGCGGCAGCGGCCTCACGGGCCTTGCGCAGGGCGGTCTTCAGCGAGGACTTGACGGCCTTGTTGCGCAGGCGCGCCTTCTCGTTGGTCTTGTTGCGCTTGATCTGGGACTTGATGTTCGCCACGAAGGAGCCTCAGTCTTGTCTGAATGGTTTGAACGGGCTGCACGCGGTGGCCGTCGGACCAGCTGAGAGGGCATGCCGAGGCCAGGTGCGGCAGCCCACGCTACCAGGGGCCCGCCGCCCGCCCCAAACCGGCCGCCGGGCCCGCGGACGGCTCAGGCGCTCAGCACCGGCTCCCCGTAGTGCTCGACCTCTGGGAACGGCCGGTAGAACCGGTGCAGCAGCTCCCGCCACCGCTGGTACTCGGCCGAGCCGCGGAACCCCTCGGTGTGGTCGGCGAGCGTCTCCCACTCCACCTGCAGCAGGAAGCGCGAGCCGCGCCCCTCGTCCAGGCAGCGGTGCAGCCGCAGGGAGCGGAAGCCGCGCTGGACGGAGATCAGCGGACGGGCCTCGGCGAAGGCGGCGAGGAACTCGTCCTCCCGGCCGGGCAGGACGTCGAGCAGGGCGCTTTCGAGGATCATGGCAGGCCATCCTGCCCCCCGGCGGCCCGGCGGCCCGGCGGCCCGGCGGCCCGGCGGCCCGGCGGCCGGGCGGCGGAAGGCTGCGAGGTGCCCGAACGGCGCCCGGTGTCGCAGTCGTGGGAAGATGGGAGGAACTATTTCGATCGGACGAGACTGTCCGGTCCCCGGGATAGCCGGTCAGCGATGATCCGGACACCCCCGGCCCCGGACCAACGGAGAATCGGACCAAGGTGCCCGCGACCCCCAGCAATGTGCCAGAGCCCAGCCGTACCGACCCGGCGCTGATCCGCAACTTCTGCATCATCGCCCACATCGACCACGGCAAGTCGACGCTCGCAGACCGGATGCTGCAGATCACCGGCGTCGTCGACCCCCGGCAGATGCGTGCCCAGTACCTCGACCGCATGGACATCGAGCGCGAGCGCGGCATCACCATCAAGTCGCAGGCGGTCCGCCTCCCGTGGGCCCCCAAGACCGGGCCGGACGCCGGGACGACGCACATCCTCAACATGATCGACACCCCCGGCCACGTGGACTTCACGTACGAGGTGTCCCGCTCCCTGGCGGCCTGCGAGGGCACCATCCTGGTGGTCGACGCGGCCCAGGGCATCGAGGCGCAGACCCTCGCCAACCTGTACCTGGCGCTGGAGAACGACCTCACGATCGTCCCGGTCCTCAACAAGATCGACCTGCCGGCCGCCCAGCCGGAGAAGTACGCCGAGGAGATCGCCCACATCATCGGCTGCGACCCGGGCGACGTGCTCAAGGTCAGCGCCAAGACCGGTCTGGGCGTCGAGGACCTGCTGGACCACATCGTCAACACCATCCCGGCCCCGGTCGGCGTCGCGGAGGCCCCGGCCCGCGCGATGATCTTCGACTCGGTGTACGACGCCTACCGCGGCGTGGTCACCTACGTCCGTGTGGTGGACGGCCAGCTGAACAAGCGCGAGCGCATCCAGATGATGTCCACCGGCGCCACCCACGAGCTGCTGGAGATCGGCGTCATCTCGCCCGAGCCGAAGGTCGCCGACGGCCTCGGCGTCGGCGAGGTGGGCTACATCATCACCGGTGTGAAGGACGTCCGGCAGTCCAAGGTCGGTGACACGATCACCTCGCAGCACAAGGGCGCCACCGAGCCGCTCGGCGGCTACAAGGACCCGCGCCCGATGGTGTTCTCCGGCCTGTACCCGCTGGACGGCTCGGACTACCCGCTGCTGCGCGACGCCCTGGACAAGCTGCGCCTCAACGACGCCGCCCTGGTGTACGAGCCGGAGACCTCGGTCGCGCTCGGCTTCGGCTACCGCTGCGGCTTCCTCGGCCTGCTGCACCTGGAGATCATCCGGGAGCGCCTGGAGCGCGAGTTCAACCTCGACCTGATCTCCACCGCCCCGAACGTGATCTACCGGGTGGTGATGGAGGACGGCACCGAGCACACCGTCACCAACCCGAGCGAGTTCCCGTCCGGCAAGATCTCCGAGGTGTACGAGCCGGTCGTGCGCGGCACCATCCTGGCGCCGAACGAGTTCGTCGGCGCGATCATGGAGCTGTGCCAGTCCCGTCGCGGCAGCCTCCAGGGCATGGACTACCTGTCCGAGGACCGGGTCGAGCTGCGCTACACCCTGCCGCTCGCGGAGATCGTCTTCGACTTCTTCGACCAGCTGAAGTCCAAGACCCGCGGCTACGCCTCGCTCGACTACGAGCCCATCGGCGAGCAGACCGCCAACCTGGTCAAGGTCGACATCCTGCTGCACGGCGACGCGGTGGACGCCTTCTCCGCGATCGTGCACAAGGACAAGGCCTACAGCTACGGCGTGATGATGGCCGGCAAGCTGCAGAAGCTGATCCCGCGCCAGCAGTTCGAGGTGCCGATCCAGGCCGCCATCGGCTCCCGGGTGATCGCCCGCGAGACGGTCCGCGCGATCCGCAAGGACGTCCTCGCCAAGTGCTACGGCGGTGACATCTCCCGCAAGCGGAAGCTGCTGGAGAAGCAGAAGGAAGGCAAGAAGCGGATGAAGATGGTCGGCAGCGTGGAGGTCCCGCAGGAGGCCTTCATCGCCGCGCTGTCCACCGACGCCGAGGGGCCGAAGGACAAGAAGTAGCGGTGACGGAAGGGCCCGGGGCGCATCGCCCCGGGCCCTTCCGCATGCTCGCCGCCAGGTGCGGACCGGTCAGTCGACCTCGGCCACGGCCTCCGCGAACTGCGCCTGGTAGAGCCGGGCGTAGGCGCCGCCGGCGGCGATCAGTTCGTCGTGCGAGCCCTGCTCCACGATGGAGCCGTTCTCCATCACCAGGATGACGTCGGCGTCGCGGATGGTGGAGAGGCGGTGGGCGATGACGAAGCTGGTGCGGCCGGTGCGCAGCCGGGCCATGGCCCGCTGGATGAGCACCTCGGTGCGGGTGTCGACCGAGCTGGTGGCCTCGTCCAGGACCAGGATGGACGGCTGGGCGAGGAAGGCCCGGGCGATCGTGATCAGCTGCTTCTCGCCCGCGCTGACGCCGGTGCCCTCGTCGTCGATGACGGTGTCGTAGCCGTCCGGGAGGGTGCGCACGAAGCGGTCGACGTGGGCGGCCTTCGCCGCCTCGACGACCTGTTCGCGGGTGGCGCCCTGGGCGCCGTAGGCGATGTTGTCGGCGATGGTGCCGCCGAACAGCCAGGTGTCCTGGAGGACCATGCCGATGCCGGAGCGCAGGTCCTCGCGGGACATCGCGGCGATGTCGACGCCGTCGAGGGTGATGCGCCCGGAGCTGACCTCGTAGAACCGCATCAGCAGGTTGACCAGGGTGGTCTTGCCGGCGCCGGTGGGGCCGACGATGGCGACGGTCTGGCCGGGTTCGACCTTGAGGGAGAGGTCGTCGATGAGCGGCTTGTCGGGGTCGTAGCGGAAGGACACGTCCTGGAAGACGACCCGGCCGTGGACGGTGTCGGGCTTCTCGGGCATGGCCGGTTCGGGGCTCTGCTCGGGGGCGTCGAGCAGTTCGAAGACGCGCTCGGCGGAGGCGACCCCGGACTGCACCAGGTTGGCCATGCTGGCGACCTGGGTGAGCGGCTGGCTGAACTGCCGGGAGTACTGGATGAAGGCCTGGACGTCGCCGATGGACAGCGAGCCGCTCGCCACCCGTAGCCCGCCGACGACCGCGACCAGCACGTACTGCAGGTTGCCGATCAGCATCATCGCGGGCTGGATGATCCCGGAGATGAACTGGGCGCGGAAACTGGCGTGGAACAGCGCGTCGTTGTGCTCGCGGAAGGTCTCGGCGGACTCGCGTTGCCGGCCGAACACCTTCACCAGGGTGTGGCCGGTGTACATCTCCTCGATGTGGGCGTTGAGTTGACCGGTGGACTTCCACTGCTGGACGAACTGCGGCTGGGCCTTCTTGCCGACCTTGGCGGCGACGACCACCGACAGCGGCACCGAGACCAGGGCGATCAGCGCCAGCAGCCAGGAGATCCAGAACATCATCGCCAGCACACCGACCACGGTGAGCAGCGAGTTGACGACCTGTCCCATGGTCTGCTGCATGGACTGGCCGATGTTGTCGATGTCGTTGGTGACCCGGCTGAGCACCTCGCCGCGCGGCTGCTTGTCGAAGTAGCTGAGCGGCAGCCGGGCGAGTTTGGCCTCGACGTCCTGGCGCAGCCGGTAGCCGGCGGACTGGATCGCCTTGGTGGCGAGGCGGCCCTGGAGGATGCCGAAGCCGGCGGAGGCGAGGTAGATGCCGAGCACCCAGAGCAGGACGGAGCCGATGGCGCCGAAGTCCATGCCGTGGCCGGGGGTGAAGTCGACCGCGGAGAGCAGGTCGGCGATGCCGCCCTGGCCGTGGGCGCGCAGCCCGTCGATGACCTCGGCCTTGGAGGTGCCGGGCTGGAAGCGGGCGCCGATGACGCCGGCGAAGATCAGGTCGGTGGCGTCGCCGAGGATCTTGGGGCCGGTGACGGCGCAGCCGATGCCGAGCACGCCGAGCACCAGGACGCCGATCAGCAGCTTGCGTTCGGGGCGCAGCAGGCCGAGGACGCGCTTTCCGGAGCCCTTGAAGTCCATGGACTTCTCGGCGCCCTGGCCGCCCATGAAGCGGCCCGGTCCGGCCGGGCCGCGGCGGGCGGCGGCGGCCTGCGAGTCGCTGGGGAGCCGCTCCTCCGGTTTGGTGGCGGGCTTTCCGGGGGTGGTCACGCCGCCTCCTGCTCGGTGAGCTGGGAGAGCACGATCTCCCGGTACGTCGGGTTGTCGGCCATCAGTTCGTGGTGGGTGCCGGTGCCGACGACGGCGCCCTCGTCGAGGACGATGATCCGGTCGGCGTCGCGGATGGTGGACACCCGCTGGGCGACGATCAGGACGGTGGCGTCGGCGGTCTCGCGGGCGAGGGCCTTGCGCAGCTTGGCGTCGGTGGCGTAGTCGAGTGCGGAGAAGGAGTCGTCGAAGAGGTAGACGTCGGGCCTGCGGACGAGTGCCCGGGCGATGGCCAGGCGCTGGCGCTGGCCGCCGGAGACGTTGCCGCCGCCCTGGGCGATGGGGGCGTCCAGGCCTTCGGCCAGCTGCTCGACGAACTCCTTGGCCTGGGCGATCTCCAGGGCGTGCCAGAGTTCCTCGTCGGTGGCGTCGGGGCGGCCGTAGCGGAGGTTGCTGGCGACGGTGCCGGAGAAGAGGTACGGCTTCTGCGGGACGATGCCGACGCTGTCGGCGATGGCGTCGGCGGAGAGCTCGCGCACGTCCACGCCGTCGAGCAGGATCTGCCCGGAGGTGGCGTCGAAGAGCCGGGGGACGAGGCCGAGCAGGGTGGACTTGCCGCTGCCGGTGGAGCCGATGATGGCGGTGGTCTCGCCGGGGCGGGCGGTGAGGTCGATGCCGCGCAGCACCGAGGCCTCGGCGCCGGGGTAGCGGAAGTCGACGTCGCGCAGTTCCAGGTTGCCGCGGCGCAGCAGTTCGGTGACCGGGGCGGCGGGCGGGACGACGCTGGAGGAGGTGTCCAGGACCTCCTGGACGCGTTCGGCGCAGACCTCGGCGCGCGGCACCATCATGAACATGAAGGTGGCCATCATCACGCTCATCATGATCTGCATCAGGTAGGTGAGGAAGGCGGTGAGCGCGCCGATCTCCATGTCGCCGCTGTCGATGCGGTGGGCGCCGAACCAGAGCACCGCGACGCTGGAGACGTTCACGACCAGCATCACGCTCGGGAACATGACGGACATCAGCCGGCCGACCTGGCGGGCGGTCTGGGTGAGGTCCTCGTTGGCGTCGCCGAAGCGGTTCTGCTCGTGGTCGTCCTTGACGAAGGCGCGGATGACCCGGATGCCGGTGATCTGCTCGCGCAGCACCCGGTTCACGGTGTCGATCTTCACCTGCATGCTGCGGAACTTCGGCCGCAGGGCGCGCACCAGCAGGACGACGACAGCGCCGAGCGCCGGGATGACGGCGAGCAGCAGGCCGGACAACGGGACGTCCTGGTTGAGCGCCATGATGATGCCGCCGACGCACATGATCGGTGCGGCGACCATCAGGGTGAAGCTCATCAGGGCCAGCATCTGGACCTGCTGGACGTCGTTGGTGGTGCGGGTGATCAGGGAGGGTGCGCCGAACTGGCCGACCTCGCGGGAGGAGAAGCTCTGCACCCGCTCGAAGACGGCGGCGCGGAGGTCGCGGCCGAAGGCCATCGCGGTGCGGGCGCCGAAGTAGACGGCGCCGATCGAGCACAGCGCCTGGACCAGGGTGACGCCGATCATGACCGCGCCCAGGCGCAGGATGTAGCCGGTGTCGCCCTTGACCACGCCCTTGTCGATGATGTCGGCGTTGAGCGTGGGCAGGTAGAGCGCCGCGAGGGTGGATACCAGTTGGAGGACCACCAGCAGGGTGATCGGTCGGGAGTACGGGCGCAGGTGCGCCCGGAGCAGTCTGATCAGCACTGGCCCACTCTTGTCGTCGCCGGTCGGGTTCGCACCCCAATTCTCGTTGTTCGGTGGCGTCGCACAGACGATTCGGCGGCTGTCCGGCTGAGGTTTGCCGGGCCTTTGCCAATTGCCGTGCGGCGGGGTGTCAGCTGGATCCGCCCCCTTACGGAATGACCGGTTTCCCCCTAGGCTGCTGACTGAGCCCTTGTTACTGACCGGTACCACCCGCCGTCCAGCTGGACCGGGGCCCGGCGGCCGCCCCCACGGACGCCGCGACAATCCCTCAGACGGCCACCCGCCCCCGGAGGTCCTCGTTGAGTTCCGCGCAGTCCCTGATCGACTCCGGCAAAGCCGACATCGTGGCCGGGCGTCCCGCCTCCGTCGCCCACCTGTTCCTGGAACGCGTCGCCGCCACCCCGAACCATGAGGCCTACCGCTACCCCGCCTCGGTCGACGAGCAGGCCGCGGACGGCGCGCCGGGCGCCGAGCAGTGGCGCTCGCTCACCTGGGCGCAGACCGCGGTCCGGGTCAAGGCGGTGGCCGCCGGCCTGATGGCGCTGGGCATCCAGCCGGAGGACCGGGTCGCGCTGGCCTCCTCCACCCGGCTCGAGTGGATCCTCACCGACATGGGCGCCATGTGCGCGGGCGCGGCCATCACCACGGTCTACCCGAGCACCAACGCGGACGAGACGGCCTTCATCCTCTCCAACTCGGGCTCCCGGGCCATGTTCGCCGAGAACGCCGCCCAGCTGGCCAAGGCCGTCGAGCACATCGAGCAGCTGCCCGAGCTGCGCACCGTGATCCTCTTCGACGAGCCCGCCGAGGCCCCCGACACCGCCGGGCTGGACCTGATCACCCTCGCCGAGCTGGAACGGCGCGGCGCCGAGTACCTGGAGCAGTACCCGGACGCGGTCGAGAAGGCGGTGGCCGCGCTCGACAAGGAGCAGCTGGCCACCCTCATCTACACCTCCGGCACCACCGGCCGCCCCAAGGGCGTGCGCCTGGTGCACGACTGCTGGGCGTACGAGGGCAGGGCCCAGGAGGCCAGTGGCCTGCTCGGCCCCGACGACGTCCAGTTCATGTGGCTGCCGCTGTCGCACGTCTTCGGCAAGACCCTGATCTCCGGCCAGATCGCCACCGGCCACGTGATGGCGGTGGACGGCCGGGTGGACCGGATCATCCACAACCTGCCGGCCATCAGGCCCACCGTGATGGCCTCGGCGCCGCGCATCTTCGAGAAGGTCTACAACGGCATCGCCGGCCGGGCCCGGGCCGAGGGCGGCGCCAAGTACAAGATCTTCCTGTGGGCCGCCCAGGTCGCCCGCGAGTACGCCCGGGTGGTCCAGGAGAGCCGGATCGCCACCGGCGTCGAGAGGGCCCCGCTCGGCCTGCGGCTGCAGCACGCGCTGGCCGACAAGCTGGTGTACGCGAAGATCCGGGCGGCCTTCGGCGGCCGGCTGCGCGGCGCCGTCTCCGGCAGCGCCGCGCTCGCCCCCGAGATCGGCTACTTCTTCCTCGGCGCGGGCGTGCCGATCCTGGAGGGCTACGGGCTGAGCGAGACCAGCGCCGGCTCCTGCGTCAACCGCAAGGAGGACGTGCGGATCGGCACGGTCGGCCGCCCGCTGCCCGGCACCGAGGTGCGGATCGCCGAGGACGGCGAGATCCTGCTGCGCGGCCCCGGCGTCATGCGCGGCTACCACAACCTGCCGGAGAAGACCGCCGAGGTGCTGGAGCCGGACGGCTGGTTCCACACCGAGGACATCGGCGAGCTGAGCCCCGACGGCTTCCTGCGGATCACCGACCGCAAGAAGGACCTGTTCAAGACCTCCGGCGGCAAGTACGTGGCGCCCAGCGAGGTCGAGGGCAAGTTCAAGGCGGTCTGCCCGTTCGCCAGCAACATCCTGGTGATCGGCAACGGCCGCAACTACTGCACCGCGCTGATCAGCCTGGACGAGGCGGTGCTGCTGCCGTGGGCCGCCGAGCGCGGCCTGGCCGGGAAGAGCTACGCCGAGCTGGCCGCCGAGCCGGCCGTGCACCAGCTGGTCGAGGGCTTCGTCAAGCGGGTCAACGCCGACCTCCAGCGCTGGCAGACGATCAAGAAGTTCCACCTGCTGCCGCGCGACCTCGACGTCGAGCACGGCGAGCTCACCCCCAGCCTGAAGATCAAGCGCCCGGTGGTCGAGCGGACCTACGCGGACGCCGTGGCGGCCATGTACGCGGGCGCCAACGAGGCCTGATCCCGGTTCCCGTACGGTCCGCGCCGGGTTTCGCGGGCCGTACGGGACAATGGGGTCATGCCCTCCGCACTCCCCGACGGCGAACCGGTGCCGTCCGACGGTTCCCTGCCCGCGCACGCCCTCGCCGGGCTGGGCTCGCGGCCGTTCGGCTTCTACCTGCACGTGCCGTACTGCGCCAGCCGCTGCGGCTACTGCGACTTCAACACCTACACCGCCACCGAGCTGCGCTCCTCCGGGGCGGTCGCCTCGCAGGAGACGTACGCGGACAACGTGGTCGCCGAGATCCGGCTGGCCCGGAAGGTGCTGGGCGACACGGACCTGCCGGTGCGGACGGTGTTCCTCGGCGGCGGCACCCCCACCCTGCTGCCGGCCCGCGACCTGGTGAAGATGCTCGCCGCGCTGCGCGAGGAGTTCGGGCTCGCCCCGGACGCCGAGGTCACCACCGAGGCCAACCCGGAGTCCGTCGACCCGGCGTACCTGGCCGAACTGCGCGAGGGCGGCTACAACCGGATCTCCTTCGGCATGCAGAGCGCCCGCCCGCACGTGCTCCGACTGCTCGACCGCCACCACACCCCGGGCCGCCCCGAGGCCTGCGTGGCCGAGGCCCGCGCGGCCGGCTTCGAGCACGTCAACCTCGACCTGATCTACGGCACCCCCGGTGAGTCCGACGACGACTGGCGGGCCTCCCTGGACGCCGCGATCGGCGCCGGCCCGGACCACGTCTCCGCGTACTCCCTGATCGTCGAGGAGGGCACCCGGCTCGCCGCCCGGGTCAAGCGCGGCGAACTGCCGATGATCGACGACGACGTCCACGCCGACCGCTACCTCATCGCCGAGCAGGCGCTCGGCGCGGCCGGCTACTCCTGGTACGAGGTCTCCAACTGGGCCACCACCCCCGAGGGCCGCTGCCGCCACAACGAGCTCTACTGGACCGGCGCCGACTGGTGGGGCGCCGGCCCCGGCGCCCACAGCCACGTCGGCGGCGTCCGCTGGTGGAACGCCAAGCACCCCGCCGCCTACGCCCAGTCCCTCGCCGAGGGCCGCACCCCGGCCCTGGGCCGCGAGGTGCTCGGCGACGAGGACCGCCGGGTCGAGCGCATCCTGCTGGAACTGCGCCTGGTCGACGGCGTCCCGCTCGACCTGCTGACCGAGACGGGCCGCAAGGCCGCCGCCAAGGCCCTCTCCGACGGCCTCCTCGCCCCCGAGCCGTACGAACAGGGCCGCGCTGCCCTGACCCTCCAGGGCCGGCTGCTGGCGGATGCCGTGGTGCGGGATCTGGTGGATTAGCAGATCCGGCGCACAACCTGGCCGGTGAGTTCGGCGATCGTCTCGAAGTCGGCATCCAGGTGCAGCACGGTGAGTTTGTGCTGCGCCGCCGTGACCGCGACCAGCAGGTCCACCGGGCTCGCGCATTGGTGCCGACCCGACTGTGCCAGCCGCTCCTGGAGTTCGGCGGCCTCCTGCCAGGCGTTGTCCCGAAGGTGCTGATACGGGAAGAGCTCGCGCAGCAGGCCGGCCGCCTCGAAGTAGTCCGCCCGGCCACCGACCGCTCGTAGGTACTCCTGGCGGACCGGCTCGCACAGCAACACCAGCCCGGCGTTGACCGTCTCGTCCCAGGCCGATCCAGCCCGGCCGCGCATCAACCGCACCAGTGCGCTGGTGTCGATCAGGAATTCCTCGGTCACGCGGCCGGCCTCGCAGGCCGCTCAGGCTCGTCCGGGTAGCCGATGACCGAGAAGTCGATCTTGCCCTCGGCCACCATCTCCCGCATCCGGGCGAGCGCCGCCGCACGCCGCCGCCGATCCGCTATCTCCCGGAGGGCGGCGTTGACGGTGTCCTTCTTGGTCGTGGTGCCGAGGAAGCGCGCTGCGTCGGCGAGGGCCTCGTCATCGAGGTCAATCACAGTGCGGGACATCCGAGCCTCCGAGACCAGTGGCGTATATCCGTTTCCGTATCAGGATATACGCCACTCGCGGATCAATCGGCCAAAGTGGCGAAGTCGATCAACTCTTCCACTCGGCCGAGCAGTTCGGGCTCCAAGTCCTTGTAGCTGTCGACCTTCGACAGGATGTGCTTCCAGGCGGCCGGGGTGTCCACCGGCCAGCCGAGGCGGCGGCAGGTGCCCTCCTTCCAGTCCTCTCCCCTCGGGACGGCGGGCCAGGCGGGGATGTCGACGGAGGACGGCTTCACGGCCTGCCAGATGTCGATGTAGGGGTGGCCGACGACCAGGACCGAGTCGCCGGTGACCTGGGCGGCGATGCGGTGTTCCTTCGTTCCCGGGAGCAGGTGGTCGACCAGGACGCCGAGGCGCCGTCCCGGGCCGGGGGCGAAGTCGGCGACGATCGCGGGGAGGTCGTCGATGCCCTGGAGGTACTCGACGACGACGCCCTCGATGCGCAGGTCGTCGCCCCAGACCCGCTCGACCAGTTCGGCGTCGTGCCGGCCCTCGACGTAGATCCGGGACTCGCGGGCGACCCGGGCGCGGACGCCGGGGACGGCGATGGAGCCGGAGGCCGTACGCCCCGGGGCGCGGGGCGTGGCCGGGGCGGTCGGGCGGACCAGGGTCACGACCCTGCCCTCCAGCAGGAAGCCGCGCGGGACCATCGGGAAGACCCGGTGCTTGCCGAAACGGTCCTCCAGGGTGACGGTGAAGCCCTCGGCGGTCTTCTCGCAGCGCACCACCGCCCCGCAGAAGCCGGTGGCCACCTCCTCGACCACCAGATCCCGCTCGGCCGGCACCTCGGGTGCCGGCTGCTGCTTCTTCCACGGCGGGGTGAGGTCGGGTCCGTACTGGTGGCTGCGCATGGAGGCGACTATACGGACGGCCCGTCAGAGGCCCGGCGCGCCCCAGACCGGGAACCAGCGGCTCAGGTCCTTCTCCAGCCGCAGGTCGTTCCCCAGCATCGCGTTGACCTGCAGCTCCAGCGGACTGTTGCGCCGCTCCCCGCCGCCGGGCATCGGGGCGAAGGGGTAGAAGGTGCCGCGCTTGTAGAGGTAGACCAGGGCCAGCGACTGCCCCTCCGGATTGCGGAAGCCCACCAGTGAGCAGAGCAGCTGGGGGCCGAAGCCGTTGGCCTCCAGCTCGCTGTTGACCGCGTGCAGGTCGTTGACCAGCTCCGGGAGTTCCTCGGGGGTGTGCCGGGCGAGCAGCCAGGAGTAGCCGTAGCCGTCCTTGGAGGCCTCCACCGGGACGCCGCCGCGCTCGGTGTCGGCGTCGAGCAGCGCTCGGACCTGCTGCTCCACCTGGACGAAGGCCGCGCCCTCGACGGCCGCGAAGCAGACCGAGCCGAGCCCGGTGGGCAGGAACCCGGCCGCGGCCTCCAGGGTGAGTGCGGCGGACGGCACGCCGAACAGCTGGTCGAGGTCGGGCTTGACGGGCTTGGTGCGGCCGAACAGGGCGTCCAGGAATCCCACGGCGGGCCTTTCGGGTCGGGGAGGTCGATCAGCGGCCGAGCTGCGCGGAGATCTTCGCCAGCTGGGCCAGTCGCTTCTCCAGCGTCGGATGGGTGGAGAACAGCTGGGAGGCGGTCTCCCGGGCGCTCAGCGCGGGGGCGAAGTAGAAGGCGTTGTAGGGCTGGGAGCGGCGCAGGTCCTCGGTGGGGATGGCCGCGATCTGCCCGGTCACCTTGGTGAGGGCGGAGGCCAGGGCGCTGGGCCGGCCGGTGAGCTGGGCGGCGGCCCGGTCGGCGGCCAGCTCGCGGTAGCGGGAGAGCAGCCGGGTGAGCAGGAAGCTGATCGCGTAGACGACCATCGACACCAGCGGGATGATCAGCGCCGCGATGGCCGCGTTCTGGTCGTTGTTGTTGCGGCCGCCGCCCATGAACCCGCCGTACATGGCGATCCGGGTCATCGCCCCGGCGAGCACGCCGAGGAAGCCGGCGATGGTCATCACCGCGACGTCCCGGTGGGCGACGTGCGACAGCTCGTGCGCCAGGACGCCCTCGAGTTCCTCCGGTTCGAGCCGGCGCAGCAGGCCGGTGGTCACGCACACCACGGCGTTCTGCGGGTTGCGGCCGGTGGCGAAGGCGTTCGGCATGTCGTTGTCGGCGACGGCCACGCGGGGCTTGGGCATGTCGGCCAGGGCGCAGAGCCGGTCGATCGTGCCGTGCAGCTGGGGGTACTGCTCCTCGGTCACCGGGCGGGCGCCCATGGCCCGTTCGGTGATCTTGTCGCTGAACCAGAACTGGGCCACGAACAGCCCGCCGGAGATCAGCACGATCAGCGGCCAGGCCCCGCGCAGCAGCGCGATCAGCAGGCCCGTGAAACCGACGTACAGCAGCCCGATCACGAACATCGTCGCGACCATGCGGCTGGTCAGGCCGCGGTCGGGCGCGAAACGGGTGTGCTGGCCCGAGCTCGACATCTCTTGCTCCTCCGTTCGCCGTCGCTTTCGATGCTGCCACCCGGACGGCCCCGGGGCACCACCCCCCGCACGCGGAGTGTCGTGGCGGCCGTCCGGAACTGCGGGCAGGATCACCCCGGCCGGGCCGTTCCTGCGGTAGGACCCGGGCCGTACACTGGCAGGTACGGTTTTGGCACTCGTACGTGCAGAGTGCCAGGATCGGGGCCCTCCCCGGAGCGGCTCGCAGCATCACAGACGGACAACGTGCGAAGACGGAGGTGCGTGCCCCATGGCCGGTGAGGTCCGCCAGCTGGACGACCGCAAGCTCGCCGTGCTCCGCGCGATCGTCCAGGACTACGTGGGCACCGAGGAGCCGGTCGGCTCCAAGGCGCTGGTGGAGCGGCACAACCTCGGGGTGTCCCCGGCCACGGTGCGCAACGACATGGCGGCGCTGGAGGAGGAGGGGTACATCCACCAGCCGCACACCAGCGCCGGGCGCATCCCCACCGACAAGGGCTACCGGCTGTTCGTCGACAAGCTCGCCGAGGTCAAGCCGATGAGCTCCCCGGAGCGCCGGGCGATCCGGCACTTCCTGGAAGGCGCCGTCGACCTGGACGACGTGGTCAGGCGCACGGTGCGGCTGCTCGCCCAGCTGACCCGGCAGGTCGCCGTGGTGCAGTACCCCTCGCTCACCCGATCCACCGTCCGGCACATCGAGCTGGTGGCGCTGGCCCCGGCCAAGGTGATGCTGGTGCTGATCACCAACACCGGCCGGGTCGAGCAGCGGATGATCGACTGCCCGGGCACGGTCGGCGAGACGGTCCTGGCGGACCTGCGGGCGCGGATCAACGCGCGGGCGGCCGGCCAGCGGCTGCCGGACGTCCCCGGTCTGCTGGAGGAGCTGCCGGCGACCTTCGAGCAGATCGACCAGCCGACCGTCAGCACGGTCCTGGCCACGCTGTTCGAGGCGCTCGCCGAACAGAACGAGGAGCGGATCATGCTGGCCGGCACGGCCAACCTGACCCGCTTCGGGCACGACTTCCCGCTCACCATCCAGCCGGTGCTGGAGGCCCTGGAGGAGCAGGTCGTCCTGCTCCGCCTCCTGGGTGAGACCACGGACGCCGCGATGACGGTCCGGATCGGGCGGGAGAACGCGTACGAAGGGCTGAATTCCACCTCGGTCGTTTCGGTCGGCTACGGTTCGGGCGACGAGAGCGTGGCCAAACTGGGTGTGATCGGTCCGACCCGGATGGACTACCCGGGCACAATGGGGGCGGTGCGAGCGGTGGCACGGTACGTGGGCCAGATCCTGGCCGAGTCGTAGCAAGCAACCGCCGTCGGGAATTCCGGCGGCGATGTCCAGTCGCACTACTACAGGCGGAACAAGCGGAGCATTTGGTGGCCACGGACTACTACGCGGTACTCGGCGTCCGACGGGATGCGGGGCAGGACGAGATCAAGAAGGCGTTCCGGCGCCTGGCACGCGAACTGCACCCGGACGTCAACCCGGACCCGAAGACGCAGGAGCGGTTCAAGGAGATCAACGCCGCCTACGAGGTGCTCTCCGATCCGCAGAAGCGCCAGGTCTACGACCTCGGCGGCGACCCGCTGTCGCCCGGCGGCGGCGGTGGCGCGGGCGGCTTCGGCGCCGGCGCGGCGGGCTTCGGCTTCTCCGACATCATGGACGCCTTCTTCGGCGCCGCGGCCGGCCAGCGCGGCCCGCGCTCGCGCACCCGCCGCGGCCAGGACGCCATGATCCGGCTGGAGATCACCCTGGAGGAGGCCGCCTTCGGCACCACCAAGGAACTCCAGGTCGACACCGCCGTCACCTGCACCACCTGCAGCGGCGAGGGCGCGGCCCCCGGCACCTCCGCCCAGACCTGCGACATGTGCCGCGGCAAGGGCGAGGTCTCCCAGGTCACCCGCTCCTTCCTGGGCCAGGTCATGACCTCCCGCCCGTGCCCGCAGTGCCAGGGCTTCGGCACCGTCGTGCCGACCCCGTGCCCCGAGTGCGCCGGCGACGGCCGGGTGCGGGCCCGCCGCACCCTGACGGTCAAGATCCCGGCCGGTGTGGACAACGGCACCCGGATCCAGCTGGCCGGCGAGGGCGAGGTCGGCCCCGGCGGCGGCCCGGCCGGCGACCTGTACGTCGAGATCGCCGAGACCACCCACAGCGTCTTCCAGCGGCGCGGGGACGACCTGCACTGCACCGTCACCATCCCGATGACGGCCGCCGCGCTCGGCACCCAGGTGCCGCTGCAGACCCTGGACGGGCTGGAGGAGGTCGACATCCGGCCCGGCACCCAGTCCGGCCAGTCGATCCCGCTGCACGGCCGGGGCATCACCCACCTGCGCGGGGGCGGCCGGGGCGACCTGATAGTGCACGTCGAGGTGCAGACGCCCACCAAGCTCGACGCCGAGCAGGAGGAGCTGCTGCGCCGGCTCTCCATGCTGCGCGGCGAGGAGCGGCCGTCCGGCCAGTTCGCGCCGGGCCAGCAGGGCCTGTTCTCGCGCCTGAAGGACGCCTTCAACGGCCGGTAGTCGTCCGGGAAGGGGTGCCGGGGGCAGTTCCCCGGCACCCCTTTCGTGTCCCCCCGTCCCTTTCCCTGGAGGTTCCCCGTCATGACCGCCCCCGTCTTCGTCGTCGAGACCGAGCGGATCGCCGCCGCCGCGCCCGGGGCCGTGGTGCGGCTCGACGGGGCGGAGGGGCGGCACGCGGCGGCGGTGAAGCGGCTGACGGCCGGCGAGGCGGTGACCCTGGCGGACGGGCTGGGCCTCGGGGTGGACGGGACGGTCGCCGAGGTGCTCGGCAAGGACGCGATCGACGTCACGGTGGCCGTCGTGCGGCGGGAGCCGGAGCCGGCGCCGCGGATCGTGGTCGTCCAGGCGCTGCCCAAGGGCGACCGCGGCGAGCTGGCCGTGGAGACCATGACCGAGGTCGGCGTGGACGTGGTGATCCCCTGGGCCGCCTCCCGCTGCATCACCCAGTGGAAGGGCGAGCGCGGCGCCAAGGCGCTCGCCAAGTGGCGGGCCACCGCCCGGGAGGCGGGCAAGCAGTCCCGCCGGCTGCGCTTCCCCGAGGTGCGCGAGCTGATGACCACCCGCCAGCTGGCGCCGCTGCTGGCCCAGGCCTCCCTCGCGGCGGTGCTGCACGAGGAGGGCGCCGAGCCGCTGGCGCAGACCGCGCTGCCCGCCGCCGGGGACATCGTGCTGGTGGTCGGCCCGGAGGGCGGGGTCTCCCCGGAGGAACTGGCCGCCTTCGCCGAGGCGGGTGCCCAGCCGTACCGGCTGGGCCCGTCGGTGCTGCGCACCTCCACCGCCGGGGTGGCCGCCGGGGCGCTGCTGCTGGGGCGCACCGGCCGCTGGGCGTAGGGCTCGTCCGGCCGGTCCGGCCGCCCGGCGCAACTCCCGTGCGCCCGCCGGGAGTGTCGGAAAACCGGAGCGGCTCCTACCCGTACCTGCCTACGCTGACCGGGTGACGGACTCCCTGAGCACCTCTGCGGGCGCCTATCCGCGCCACCCCCATCTGCACGGTGACCTGGTCACCTTCGTCGCCGAGGACGACCTGTGGCTCGCCCCGCTGGACGGCGGCCGGGCCTGGCGGCTGACGGCCGATCACCTGCCGGTGCACCACCCCCGGTTCGCCCCGGACGGGCGGCACATCGCCTTCACCTCCACTCGGGACGGCGCCCCCGAGGTGCACGTGGTGCCGGTGGACGGCGGTCCGTCCCGGCGGCTGACGTACTGGGGCAGCCAGCAGACCCAGGTGCACGGCTGGACGGCGGACGGGCGCCCGATCGCCGCCACCACCGCGGGCGAGGCCACCCTGCGCCGCACCCACGCCTACGCCGTGCCGCTGGACGGCGGCGAGGCCCAGCGGCTGCCGTACGGGCTGGTCGGCGGGCTGGCCTTCGAACCGGACGGCGACCGGGTGCTGCTGGTCAGCGCCAACACCCGCGAGCCGGCCTGGTGGAAGCGCTACCGGGGCGGCCGGGCGGGCAAGTTGTGGCTGGGCCGGGACGAATTCGTCCGGATCCACGAGGAGTTGGACGGTCAGCTCGGCTCGCCGCTGTGGGTCGCCGGGGCGGGGGCGGAGGGCGGCCGGATCGGGTTCCTGTCCGACCACGAGGGCGTCGGCGAGCTGTACTCCAGCCGCCCGGACGGTTCCGACCTGCGCCGCCACAGCACCGACCCGGACGGCTTCTACGCCCGCAACGCCAGCACCGACGGCACCCGGGTGGTCTTCCACCGGGCCGGTGACCTCTGGCTGGTGGACGATCTGGAGGGCGCCGCGCCGCGCCGCCTGGATGTCCGGCTGGCCGGCCCGCGCACCGGCCGCCGCCCCCGCCCGGTCCACGCCGGGCACTGGCTGGAGACCGCCGTCCCCGACCGCACCGGCCGGGCCTCCGCCGTGGTGGTGCGCGGCAGCGTGCACTGGCTGACCCACCGGGAGGGCCCGGCCCGGGTGCTGGACGAGACGCCGGGCGTGCGCGGGCGGCTGGCCCGGGTGGTGCCGGGGGAGGACGGCGCCCAGGGCGTGCTGTGGGTCTCCGACGCCGAGGGCGAGGACGCGTTGGAGTTCGCGCCCGCCGTGGACGGCGCCGCGCGCCGCCGGCTGGCGGCCGGGCGGCTCGGCCGGGTCAACTCGCTGGCCGTCTCCCCGGACGGCCGGCAGGCCGCGCTCGGCGTGCACGACGGCCGGGTGCTGCTGGTGGCGCTCGCCGACGGCGCCGTGCACGAGCTGGCCCGCAGCCAGGACGGTGAGGTCAGCGGGCTGACCTTCAGCCCGGACTCGGCCTGGCTGGCCTGGTCCCGCCCGGTGCACGGCCTCGGCCCGTTCTCGCTGCGCCACATCGTGCTGGCCGACCTGGCCACCCGCACCGTCAGCGAGGCCACCCAGCCGCGCTTCTTCGACACCTCGCCGGCCTTCACCGCGGACGGCCGCCACCTGGCCTTCCTGTCGGTGCGCAACTTCGACCCGGTGTACGACTCGCACGGCTTCGACATGGCCTTCCCGGGTGGCTGCCGCCCGTACCTGATCACGCTGGCCGCCGACACGCCCTCGCCGTTCGGGCCGCAGCGGGCCGGGCGCCCGCTCGGCGGGGAGGAGGACGAGCCGCGCGGCAGGAAGGAGGACGGCGAGGCCGACGCCCCGCCGGTGACCAGGGTCGACCTGGACGGCATCGCCGACCGGATCGTGCCCTTCCCGGTCGAGGGGGGCCGCTTCGGCCGGCTGCGCGCCGCCAAGGACGGCGTGCTGTGGACCCGTTCCCCGCTGCTCGGCGAACTCGGCGACGACGCGGCCTCGTTGGACGACGAGCGGCCCCGGCCGGTGCTGGAGCGGTTCGACCTGAAGCGCCGCCGCGCCGAGCAACTGGTGCACGGCCTGGACGACTTCGCGGTCAGCGGGGACGGCACCCGGGTCGCCGTGCTGGACGAGGGCGAGCTGCGGATCGTCCCGGCCGACCACAAGGCGGGCGGCGAGGACGACGAGACCGCCGTCGACCTCACCCGGCTGCGGGTGACCGTCGACCCGGCCGCCGAGTGGCGCCAGATGTACGACGAGAACGGCCGCCTGATGCGCGACAACTTCTGGCACCCGGACCTCGGCGGCCTCGACTGGGCGGGCGTGCTGGAGCGCTACCGCCCACTGGTCGAGCGGATCGGCTCGCACGACGAACTGGTCGACCTGCTCTGGGAGGTGCACGGCGAACTCGGCACCTCGCACGCCTACGTGCTCCCGTACGGCCGGCCCACCGAGCCCGCCCGCCGGCAGGGGCTGCTGGGCGCCGACCTGGTCAAGGACGGCGAGCGGTGGCGGGTCGCCCGCATCCTGCCCGGCGAGTCCTCCGACCCCCGGGCCCGCTCGCCGCTGGCCGCCCCCGGCGCGGCGATCCGCCCGGGCGACGCGGTGCTCGCCGTCAACGGGCGCCGGGTGGACCCGGTCACCGGCCCGGCGCCGCTGCTGGCCGGCACCGCCGGGCAGCCGGTCGAGCTGACCGTGGTCGGCAAGGACGGCACCGACCGGCGTCATCCGGTGGTCGTCCCGCTCGCCGACGAGGAACCGCTGCGCTACCACGACTGGGTGGCCGGGCGGCGGGCCGCCGTGCGCGAGCTGTCCGGCGGGCGGCTGGGCTACCTGCACATCCCCGACATGCAGTCGGCCGGCTGGGCCCAGCTGCACCGCGACCTGACCACCGAGATGGCCAAGGAGGGGGTGATCGTCGACGTCCGGGAGAACCGCGGCGGCCACCTCTCCCAGCTGGTGATCGAGAAGCTGGCCCGCCGGATCGTCGGCTGGGACTTCGCCCGGGACGTCGCCCACCCGATGCCCTACCCGGCCGACGCCCCGCGCGGACCGGTGGTCGCGCTGGCCGACGAGTTCTCCGGCTCGGACGGCGACACCGTCAACGCCGCGATCCAGGCGCTCGGGATCGGCCCGGTGGTCGGCACCCGCACCTGGGGCGGGGTGATCGGCATCGACAGCCGCTACCGGCTGGTCGACGGGACCCTGGTCACCCAGCCCAAGTACGCGTTCTGGCTGGAGAAGTACGGCTGGGGCGTGGAGAACCACGGCGTCGACCCGGACGTCGAGGTGCCGATCGCCCCGCACCAGCGGGCGGCCGGCGAGGACCCGCAGCTGGTCGAGGGCGTGCGGATCGCCCTCGCCGCCCTGGCCGCGACCCCGGCCCGCACGGCACCGGCGGCGCCCTGGGCGTAGGACCCGTCTCCGTCGGGGAGGCGCGGTCGCGGAGCGGCAGGTCGGCGGGCCCGACCTCCCGCTCCGCGGCGTGGGTAGGATGCGGGGCTGTTCTTGATCGCGATCTCGATCTGATCGACAGCTCACGGGGGAGCACTCCATGGCGCAGGGATATCCGCCGCCGCAGTACCCGCAGAACGGCTACGGGCCGAACCCGTACGGGCAGGGCCCGTACGCCCAGCCGCCGCAGCCGTACGGCCAGCCGCCGCAGCCGTACCCGCAGAGCCCGTACCCGCCGCAGGGCCAGCAACCGCCGTACCAGCAGCAGCCGTACCAGCCGCAGGCGCAGCCCGCGCTGCCGCCGTGCCCGCCGGAGGCGTACGCCGGGCGGCGGTTCCTGGCGATCGTGCTGGACTTCGCCCTCGCCTTCGGCCTCGGCTTCGCCGCCGCCATCGCCGACGACAACACCGCGAAGCACGCGAAGCCCGTCGTGCACGCGGTCGGCCACGCCGCCGTCCAGAGCCCGGTGGTGCCGTTCTGGGTGGCGTTCCTGGGAGTGAGCCTGCTCGTCTCCTTCCTCAACCAGGTGGTGCTCGCCCGGCTGACCGGCTTCAGCGTGGGCAAGGGGATCCTGGCCATGCGGGTGGTGCGCCGCAAGCGCGTGATGCGCCCCAACACGTGGCGGCTGACCCGTCGTTGGCTGCTCGGCTTCGTCTACCTCGCGGTGGTCCTCATATCCGAGGACTTCGACGTGTCCGAGGGGGACATCGTCGGGATGCGCTCGGTGCGCTGGAAGCACCTGCAGGAGTACCAGCAGGCGGTCGCGTGGCTCGGCTAGGCTGCGCCCGTACGGCCCCACGAAACCACTGAAGCGAGGAGAAGCCGATGGCCGGCGAGCCGCAGCCCGACTGCCTGTTCTGCAAGATCGTGGCGGGCGAGATCCCGGCGACCGTGGTGCGCAAGACCGAGCGCATCCTCGCCTTCCGTGACATCGCCCCCAAGGCCCCGGTGCACGTCCTGGTCATCCCGCACGTCCACTACCCGAACGCCGCGGCGCTGGCCGCCGCCGAGCCGGAGATCGCCGGCGAACTGCTCGCCGAGGCGGGCGCGGTGGCCAGGGACGAGGGCCTCGAGGACTACCGGCTGATCTTCAACACCGGTGCGGGCGCCGGGCAGACCGTCTTCCACGCCCACGTGCACGTGCTCGGCGGCAAGTCGATGACCGAGCGCATGGTCTGATCCCAGGTGTCCCAGCGCGAACTCGTCGTCCTCGGCACCGCCAGCCAGGTGCCCACCCGGCACCGCAACCACAACGGCTACCTGCTGCGCTGGGACGGCGAGGGCCTGCTGTTCGACCCCGGCGAGGGCACCCAGCGGCAGATGCTGCACGCCGGGGTCTCGGCCACCCAGATCACCCGGATCGCGGTGACCCACTTCCACGGCGACCACTGCCTGGGCCTCGCCGGGGTGATCCAGCGGATCAACCTTGACCGGGTCCCGCACCCGGTGGACGTCTACTTCCCGGCCTCCGGCGAGGTCTACTTCGAGCGGCTGCGGCACGCCACCGCCTACCACGAGACGGCCGTGCTGCGGCCCCGGCCGATCGACGAGCCGGGCCCGCTGCCCGCGCCCGGCGCCCGCTTCGCGCTGGACGCGGTCCGCCTCGACCACCCGGTGGAGTCCTTCGGCTACCGGTTGTCCGAGCCGGACGGCCGCCGGCTGGTGCCCGAGCGGCTCGCCGCGTTCGGCGTGTACGGCCCGGCCGTCGGCCGACTCCAGCACGAGGGCGCGATCGAGGTGGACGGCCGCACGGTCACCCTGGACGAGGTCAGCGAGCCGCGGCCGGGCCAGAAGTTCGCCTTCGTGATGGACACCCGGCTGTGCGAGGGGGTGCACCAACTCGCCGAGGGCGCCGACCTGCTGGTGGTCGAGGCGACCTTCACCGACGCCGACGCCCAGCTCGCCGACGACCACGGCCACCTCACCGCCGGCCAGGCCGCCAAGGCCGCCGCCGAGGCCGGGGTGCGCACCCTGGTGCTGACCCACTTCTCCCAGCGCTACCCGGACCTGAGCCAGCACCTGGCCGACGCCCGCAAGCACTTCGACGGGGAACTGGTGCTCGCCGAGGACCTCGCCCGGGTGCCCGTCCCGGCCCGCCGCCACCCGTGACCGGTGCGGAAGGCCGACGCGGGAAGAAGCCCCACGGAAAAAGGGTTCGCGCCGCCCCGCGATCTGCCGCAGCATCGTCGGGTGCGGCCCCGCCGCCCGCCGCAGCGATCACGCTCGCGGCGTACCCTGGTGCCCCGGAGACCGAGCGGCACACGACACCACGGATGGGATGAGGCAGGCCCCAGCGCCGACCTATGAGTGACACATCGCAGACCCGTACCGACGGGCAGTCGCGCCCGGAACCGGCCGACGACGGCCGGGTGAGCGCCCGGATCGTCATCCCCGAGAAGCACCCGATGGTCACCCTGCTCGGCACGGCGGACTCGCTGCTGCGCGTGATCGAGAAGGGCTTCCCCGCCGCCGACATCCACGTCCGCGGCAACGAGGTGACCGCCACCGGGACGCGTGCCGAGGTCGCGCTCGTGCAGAAGCTCTTCAACGAGATGATGCTGGTGCTGCGCACCGGCCAGCCCCTGACGGAGGACTCCGTGGAGCGCTCCATCGCCATGCTTCGCGAGGAGGACCCGGACAGCCCGGCGCCGTCCCAGGTGTTCACCGCGAACATCCTGTCCAACCGGGGTCGCACGATCCGCCCCAAGACGCTCAACCAGCAGCGCTACGTCGAGGCGATCGACAAGCACACGATCGTCTTCGGCCTCGGCCCGGCCGGCACCGGCAAGACCTACCTGGCGATGGCCAAGGCCGTCCAGGCCCTGCAGGCCAAGGAGGTCAACCGGATCATCCTGACCCGCCCGGCGGTCGAGGCGGGCGAGCGGCTGGGCTTCCTGCCCGGCACCCTCTACGAGAAGATCGACCCGTACCTGCGCCCGCTGTACGACGCGCTGCACGACATGATGGACCCGGACTCCATCCCGCGCCTGATGGCGGCCGGCACCATCGAGGTCGCCCCGCTCGCGTACATGCGCGGCCGTACGCTCAATGACGCCTTCATCATCCTCGACGAGGCCCAGAACACCTCGCCCGAGCAGATGAAGATGTTCCTCACCCGCCTCGGGTTCAACTCCCGGGTGGTGGTCACCGGCGACACCAGCCAGATCGACCTCCCGGGCGGCACCCGCAGCGGGCTCAAGGTCGTCCAGGAGATCCTGGCCGACGTCCCGGACATCCACTTCTCCGTCCTCACCAGCAACGACGTGGTCCGCCACAAGCTGGTCGGCCGGATCGTGGACGCCTACGAGCGCTGGGACGCGCGGCAGGAGGCCGAGGAGAACGCCCCGGCCGCCCGCAAGCCCGCCCAGCGGCGCCTCGGCAAGACCGCCGCGGCGCGCGCACCCCGACAGTCCCATCGCACCGAAAGCTGAGCACACAGCCCGTCATGTCGATCGACATCGCCAACGAGTCCGGCTGGGACGCCGATGAGGAAGCCATCCTCGACGTCGCCCGCTTCGCCCTGGACAAGATGCGGATCCACCCGCAGTCCGAACTGTCCGTGATCCTGGTGGACGGTGCGGCGATGGAGGAGCTGCACATCCAGTGGATGGACCTGCCCGGCCCGACCGACGTGATGTCGTTCCCGATGGACGAGCTGCGTCCCGGCAAGGAGGGCGAGGAGCTGCCGCAGGGCCTGCTCGGCGACATCGTGCTCTGCCCCGAGGTCGCCGAGCAGCAGGGCAAGGCGGCCCCCTCCAAGCACTCGATGGACGAGGAGCTGCAGCTGCTCACCGTCCACGGCGTACTGCACGTCCTCGGCTACGACCACGAGGAGCCGGAGGAGGAAGAGGAGATGTTCGCCCTCCAGAAGCGCATCCTGGACGACTGGCGGGCCGGCCGCGGCCTCGGCGGCATCTCGCCGGCCCCCACCACCCACTGAGCGCGGGGCCCGAACTCCTGTGAGCGGTGAGAGTACGAGCTTCATCCTCGGTGCCGTGGCGCTGGTCGTGCTCGGCTGGCTGGCCGCGTGTGCCGAGGCGGGCATCTCGCGGGTCTCCCGGTTCCGGGCGGAGGAGGCGGTACGGAACGGGCGGCGCGGCTCCGCGCGGCTGCTGGCCGTCGCCTCCGACCCGTTCCGCTACCTCAACCTGGCGACCCTGATCCGGGTGGCCAGCGAGATGGCGGCGGCGGTGCTGGTCACCGCGGTGTGCGTGCGCAACATCCACCCGACCTGGCAGGCCGTGCTGCTGGCCTTCGGCGTGATGGTGCTGGTGTCCTTCGTCGCGGTGGGCGTCTCGCCGCGCACGATCGGGCGCCAGCACCCGATCTCCACCGCGACCGCCGCCTCCTTCGTGCTGCTGCCGCTGGCCGCGGTGCTCGGCCCGATCCCGCGGCTGCTGATCCTGCTCGGCAACGCGCTGACCCCGGGCAAGGGCTACCGGGAGGGGCCGTTCGCCTCCGAGGCGGAGCTGCGGGCGCTGGTCGACCTCGCGGAGAAGGACGACCTGATCGAGGACGAGGAGCGCCGGATGGTGCACTCGGTCTTCGAGCTGGGCGACACCATCGTGCGCGAGGTGATGGTGCCGCGCACCGACCTGGTGATGATCGAGCGGCACAAGACCGTCCGGCAGGCGCTCACCCTGGCGCTGCGCTCGGGCTTCTCACGGATCCCGGTGGTCGGCGACAACGAGGACGACGTGGTCGGCATCGTCTACCTCAAGGACCTGGTGCGCCGCACCCACATCAACCGCGAGGCGGAGGCCGAGGAGGTCGGCGCGGTGATGCGCCCGGCCGTGTTCGTCCCGGACTCCAAGCCGGCCGGCGACCTGCTGCGCGAGATGCAGCAGCGCCGCTCGCACGTCGCGATCGTGATCGACGAGTACGGCGGCACGGCGGGGCTGGTCACCATCGAGGACATCCTGGAGGAGATCGTCGGCGAGATCACCGACGAGTACGACCGGGAGATCGCGCCGATCGAGGACCTCGGCGACGGCTCGTACCGGATCACCGCCCGGCTGCTGGTGGAGGACCTGGGCGAGCTGTTCGGCATCGAGCTGGAGGACGAGGACGTCGAGACCGTCGGCGGCCTGCTGGCCAAGCACCTCGGCCGGGTGCCGATCCCCGGCTCCTCCTGCCGGATCCCGCTGCCCGAGCCGGTCGCGGACGGCCTGACCGGCATCCTGCTGACCGCCGAGTCCTCGGCCGGGCGCCGCAACCGGATCGGCTCGATGGTCGCCTCGCCGGTGCGCGGGGCGGAGGCGTCCGGGCAGGCCCCGGGCGAGTAGCGGGTGCGCGGTCGCCGAGCGACGATGGAGGGCATGACGCACAAACTGCGCGCGGAGTACGGCCCGCAGGGGGCGGCCGGCGGGGTCAAGTCCTGGCACGTGGTGCGGGACGAGGACCTGTCGACGGCGCTCTGCGGCCGGACCATGCCCGACGACGCCGAGACGCGGCCCGAGCAGGAGTGGGGCACCGGGCTGCGTTGCTGCCAGCAGTGCGGCTCGCTGTACATGCACGAGACGCCGCATCTGCAGGGGAGCCATCCGTACAGCTAGGGAGCCCGGAGCTCGCTGGAGGTCGCCATGAAGCTGCAAGACGAACTGCCGACCGTCGATCGCCGGCTCGCCCTGGTGTGGCGGGTCGGGGCGGGGTTCGGGGGGATCTTCCTGATCGTGTTCGGGTCCCTGGGGCTGGCGAACCACCCGGGGTTCCTGGGCACCCACGGTGAGCGGATCGCCGGGCTGTCGACCGACGGGGCGCTGAGCGTCCTGTCCATCGTGGTGGGTGCGATCCTGCTGCTCGGCGCCGTGATCGGCGGGAACTTCGCGTCCAACCTCAACATGGTGGTCGGTGTGCTGTTCGTCCTGTCCGGCTTCTACGGACTGACGGTGCTCGGGCGGCCGGAGGCGAACATCCTCAACTTCCGGATGTCGAACGTGCTGTTCGCGTTCGTCTTCGGGATCGTCCTGACCACCTTCGGGATGTACGGCCGGGTGAGCAGCCACCTGCCGCACGACAACCCGTTCTGGCGCAAGCGGATCTCGCAGGAGGAGCCGCTGCCGTCCGGGGCCGCGAAGACCTTCGTCAAGGTGCTCAACCCGAACCCGGGGCGCACCCACCCGGTCGGCCACTGATACTCGCCCGCTCGCCTCCGGGGCGCTCCGGCCCGGTGCCGACGGTCGGCGCTCCGGCGCTCGTTCCTCGCTGGTCGCTTCTCCCTTTCGACACCGGCGCGCCCCTTCGGCTCGGGGCGGGTGCTCGCCCGCTCGCCTCCGGGGCGCTCCGGCCCGGTGCCGACGGTCGGCGCTCCGGCGCTCGTTCCTCGCTGGTCGCTTCTCCCTTTCGACACCGGCGCGCCCCTTCGGCTCGGGGCGGGTGCTCGCCCGCTCGCCTCCGGGGCGCTCCGGCCCGGTGCCGACGGTCGGCGCTCCGGCGCTCGTTCCTCGCTGGTCGCTTCTCCCTTTCGACACCGGCGCGCCCCTTCGGCTCGGGGCGGGTGCTCGCCCGCTCGGCGGCCAAAGGGGCTCGGGGCGGGTGCTCGCCCGCTCGGCGGGTGAGCGGGCCGCCTATGCTCGGCGGCATGAGTGACATCGTCGAACTCGACCCCGAAGACAAGAAGATCATCACCCTGGCCCGCTCGGCCCGCGCCCGCAACGGCGTGCCCGAGGGGGCCGCGGTGCGTGACGAGACCGGCCGCACCTACGTCGCCGGGACGGTCTCGCTGGCGTCACTGGAGCTGAGCGCGCTGCAGACGGCGGTGGCGATGGCGGTGGCCAGCGGTGCGAAGTCGCTGGAGGCGGCTGCCGTGGTGAGCGAGGCCGAGCAGCCGGCCGAGACCGACCTGGCGGCCGTGCGGGACCTGGGCGGGGCCGGGACGCCGGTGCTGCTGGCCGGTCCGGACGGGACGCTGCGGGTGTCGGCCGAGGCCCGCTGAGGGGCCGCCGCGGGGCCGTCCTACGGCCCTTGCGGCGTTGAGCCGATAACCTCACCGGGGGAGTGGACTCGGTGAGGGGCTGGGGCATGGGGGCGTGGGCGTTCGTCGCCGGGCTGGTGCTGTTCGTGATGGGGATGGGCAAGTGGCAGGAGACCGGCACGGTCTACTGGCTCTGGGGCTCGCTCGTCTTCCTGCTGCTGCTGGTGGTCTTCTCACTGGTCGGACGGGGCGGCGACAAGGGCTGAGCCGGCCGTGACCACCGGCCCGGGACGGCGCGGACGGCGCGGCTCCGGTGATCAGGGAGAATGGAGCCCATGAATGCCCCTTCCTCCTCGTACCGCTCCGGGTTCGCGTGCTTCGTCGGCCGTCCCAACGCGGGCAAGTCGACCCTGACCAACGCCCTGGTGGGGACGAAGGTCGCGATCACCTCCGACCGCCCGCAGACCACCCGGCACACCGTGCGCGGCATCGTGCACCGCCCGGACGCCCAGCTCGTGCTGGTCGACACCCCCGGTCTGCACAAGCCCCGCACCCTGCTCGGCGAACGCCTCAACGACCTGGTCCGCACCACCTGGGCCGAGGTCGACGTGATCGGCTTCTGCCTGCCCGCCGACCAGAAGATCGGCCCCGGCGACAAGTTCATCGCCAAGGAGATCGCCGGGATCAAGAAGACCCCCAAGGTCGCCATCGTCACCAAGACCGACCTGGTCGACTCCAAGCGGCTGGCCGAGCAGCTGATCGCCATCCAGCAGCTCGGCGTCGAGCTGGGCTTCGAGTGGGCCGAGATCATCCCGGTCTCCGCCGTCGGCGACAAGCAGGTGGAACTGGTCGCCGACCTGCTCACCAAGCTGCTGCCCGAGGGCGACCAGCTCTACCCGGACGGCGACCTCACCGACGAGCCCGAGCAGATCATGGTCGCCGAGCTGATCCGCGAGGCCGCCCTGGAGGGCGTGCGGGACGAACTGCCGCACTCGCTGGCCGTCGTGGTCGAGGAGATGCTGCCGCGCGAGGGCCGCCCGGCGGACCGCCCGCTGCTGGACATCCACGCCAACGTCTACATCGAGCGGCAGAGCCAGAAGGCGATCGTGATCGGCGCCAAGGGCTCGCGGCTCAAGCACGTCGGCACCACCGCCCGCAAGCACATCGAGGCGCTGCTCGGCACGCCGGTCTACCTGGACCTGCACGTCAAGGTGGCCAAGGACTGGCAGCGCGACCCCAAGCAGCTGCGCAAGCTCGGCTTCTGACGAGCTTCTGACGGGCTTCCGGCGAGCTTCCGACGACCTGCGGACGCTGCGCGGGGGTTACGCGCCCTCGCGCAGCACCAGGGACACCAGCTCCCGCTGGGAGTCGGTGAGCTTGGGGTCGGCGCAGTGCACCGTCCGTCCGTCGACGGTGATCTCGTAGTGGAAGCCGTCCGGTACGCCGTACGAGGGGGCGCGCAGCCCTCCCGCGACGGCTTCGCGGGCGAGCGCGTGGACGTGCGGGGCGTCCGTGCGGTCGACGGTGTCGAGTTCGGCGTGGCGGACGATTCCGGCGAGGCCGCCGGTCCGGGTCACCTGGATGCGCATGGTGTCCATGGTGCTACGCAGGGAAGGCTTTTGCGACGCTTTTCCCGGACCGTGACCTCAAGTGCACCTCAACCCGGTCTCGACCACCGGGGCAGGCCCCGTTCGTCCGCCCTCACCCCGGGCTCACGCCGACCTGGGCCCAGGCGGCCGTCACGGTGTCCGCGACCGAGGGCTGGCCGGGGTAACGGGCCTTGGCCGCGGCCACGGTGGCCCGGGCGAAGGCGGTGAAGTCGGCGTCGGCGGGCAACTGGCCGCCGGTCAGGGTGTCGTACCAGATCCGCCCGGCGCGGTCCCAGGACTGGCCGCCGAGGGCGGTGGCCAGCAGGTAGAACGCGTGGTTGGGGATGCCGGAGTTGATGTGCACCCCGCCGTTGTCCTCGGTGGTGTTCACGTAGTCCCGCATGTGCGCGGGCTGCGGGTCCTTGCCGAGCTGGGGGTCGTCGTAGGCGGTGCCGGGGGCCTTCATCGAGCGCAGCGCCACGCCCTGGATCCCGGGGGCGAGCAGCCCGGCGCCGATCAGCCAGTCGGCGTCGGCGGCGCTCTGGTGCAGCGCGTACTGCTTGACCAGCGAGCCGAAGACGTCGGAGACCGACTCGTTGAGCGCGCCGGGCTGGTCCTGGTACTCCAGGCCGGCGGTGAACTGGGTGACGCCGTGGGTGAGTTCGTGGCCGATGACGTCGACGCAGGCGGTGAAGTCACCGAAGATCTCGCCGTCGCCGTCGCCGAAGACCATCCGCTGGCCGTTCCAGAAGGCGTTGTCGTAGTTCCGGCCGTAGTGGACGCTGGCGTCCAGCCGCAGACCCCGGCCGTCGATCGAGTCGCGGCCGAAGACCTCGGAGTACAGCGCGAAGGTGTCGCCGAGGCCGTCGTAGGCGTGGTTGACGGAGGTGTCGGTGACCGGGGCCTGGCCCTCGGTGCGGACGGTGCGTCCGGGCAGCCGCTGGCTGTGCCCGGTGTCGGCGATCACCCGGTTCAGGCCGGGCGCGCCGGCGGTCGGCGGGGGAGCGGTGAGACGGGCCGCGCGGTGCGCGGTGTCGAGGGCGAGGGAGTGGATGGCGGGCTCGTGACCGGCCTCGGCGAGGCGGCCCAGGACGTATGGCGGGACGATCGCGCAGTGCGGGACTCCTGCAGTCATGTGGCCCAGAGTGAGGCATCGGTGACCGTTTGTCATCACCTTTGGCGTGACCGTCGCCGTCTCAAGGGGTGGAACGGAAGCCCGGATCACTTCGGGGGCGCGCGGCGCTGGGTTACGCTGGGCCCATCATGCGCAACGGGCTGCTTCTTCTTAGCTGCCGCGTCGAGGGCCTGTAGTCCACTGGGGCCGGCTCCCTCGCCGCGGGGAACGAGCTGTGCGCGGAATCGGCGATCCAACGGCGTATCGCGAGCGGCAGCAGAGGCCGGCCAGTCGGTGTTGATCCCTCCCGACCCGCCCGGTACCCAAGCATCCACAGGAAGCCGAGAGTCACCTCCATGACCGAGCAGACCTCCGCCGCGTCCGTTCCCGCCGCTCGCGCCTTCGTCGACCGGCCGACCCCGATCACCGCCGCCTCCGTCCGCCAACGGCCCTCGGGCATGCGGCACGGGCGCTACCTGCCGTTCGGCACCGTCGACCTGCCGGACCGCACCTGGCCGGACAAGGTGATCACCAAGGCGCCGCGCTGGCTCTCCACCGACCTGCGGGACGGCAACCAGGCGCTGATCGACCCGATGTCCCCGGCCCGCAAGCGGAAGATGTTCGACCTGCTGGTCGCCATGGGCTACAAGGAGATCGAGGTCGGCTTCCCGTCCTCCGGCGCCACCGACCACGCCTTCGTGCGGTCGCTGATCGAGGAGGGGGCGATCCCGGAGGACGTCACCATCTCGGTGCTGACCCAGGCCCGCGAGGAGCTGATCGAGAAGACCGTGGAGGCGCTGGTCGGCGCCCCGCGGGCGACCGTCCACCTGTACAACGCGACCGCCCCGCTGTTCCGCCGGGTGGTGTTCCGCAACGACAAGGCGGCCACCAAGGCGATCGCCGTGGACGGCACCCGGCTGGTGATGGAGTACGCGGAGAAGCTGCTGGGCGATGACACCGTCTTCGGCTACCAGTACTCGCCGGAGATCTTCGTGGACACCGAGCTGGACTTCGCGCTGGAGGTCTGCGAGGCGGTGATGGACGTCTGGCAGCCGGGCGAGGGCCGCGAGATCATCCTGAACCTGCCGGCCACCATCGAGCGGGCCACCCCGAACGTCCAGGCCGACCAGTTCGAGTGGATGTCGCGGAACCTGTCCCGCCGCGAGTTCGTCTGCCTGTCGGTGCACCCGCACAACGACCGCGGCACCGCCGTCGCCTCCGCCGAACTGGCCTACATGGCGGGCGCGGACCGCATCGAGGGGTGTCTGTTCGGGCAGGGCGAGCGGACCGGCAACGTCGACCTGGTGACGCTGGGGATGAACCTGTTCTCGCAGGGCATCGACCCGCAGATCGACTTCTCCGACATCGACGAGGTGCGCCGCACCGCCGAGTACTGCAACCAGATGGAGGTGCACCCGCGCCACCCGTACGCCGGCGACCTGGTGTACACCTCCTTCTCCGGCTCGCACCAGGACGCCATCAAGAAGGGCTTCGAGGTCCTGGAGGCGGACGCGAAGGCGGCCGGGGTGCCGGTGGACGAGCACACCTGGGGCGTGCCGTACCTGCCGATCGACCCGAAGGACGTCGGCCGCACCTACGAGGCGGTCATCCGGGTCAACAGCCAGTCCGGCAAGGGCGGGGTGGCGTACGTCCTGAAGAACGACCACAAGCTGGACCTGCCGCGCCGGATGCAGATCGAGTTCTCCCGGATCATCCAGGCCAAGACCGACGCCGAGGGCGGCGAGGTCACCCCGGCGGAGATCTGGCGGGTCTTCGAGGACGAGTACCTGCCCACCCCGGCCAACCCGTGGGGCCGGCTGTCGCTGGCCGGCTCGCGCAGCCTGACCACCGAGGACGGCCGGGACGCGCTGACCGCCGAGGCCGTGGTGGACGGTGCGCCGGTGACCCTGTCCGGCACCGGCAACGGCCCGGTCTCGGCCTTCGCGGACGCGCTGGCCCGGATCGGCGTGGACGTACGGGTGCTGGACTACGCCGAGCACGCGCTGAGCGAGGGCGGCGACGCCCAGGCCGCCGCGTACGTGGAGTGCGCGGTGGACGGCAAGGTGCTGTGGGGCGTGGGCATCGACGGCAACACCGTGCTGGCCTCGCTGAAGGCGATGATCAGCGCCGTCAACCGCTCGCAGCGCGGCTAATTCGTACGGGCGGTACGCGAAGGGCCGTCCTGCCGGGCGGCCCTTCGCCGTGCCCGTCGCGCGTTGTGGTCTGCGCCACATTTTTTCGGATCGGAAGCCGTTCGAGGTACTGACACGTGCCGGTAACCATGGCAACATCGATCCACCGGAAAGCCGGGCCGGTGGGACGGCCTCGGTGTCCGGTCGCGTGACCTGCCCATAGTTGTGCAGGCCGCCTGCCATGTCTGGGGAGTGGCGCCGTGACCAGGTTGTGTGGTGTTCGCCCGAGGTGGCGGACCGACGTTCTCGGTGACTTCTTCTGCCCGGGCTGCGGCGGCGACCGCAACTACCGTCGGCAGCACGGCCGGCGGTGGCTGCGGCTGCTGGGGACGCCCGTCCTCCCGCTCGGACCGGTGATCGGCAGCGTGCAGTGCACCAGCTGCCACGGGCGCTACGGCGTCGAAGCCCTGGAGCAGCCCACCAGTGTGCGCCTCGGCGCGATGCTGCGGGACGCCCAGTACACCATCGCGCTGGCCCTGCTCGCGGCCGGCGGCACCGCCCACCGGGCGGCCCGCGAGGCGGCCTGCGCGGCGGTGCGCGAGGCCGGGTTCGAGGACTGCGGCGAGGCCCAGGTGCTGGCCGCGCTCGCCGCGCTGTCCGGGCTCGGCGGCGAGCTCCACGACGCCCACGGGATGGCCGGGGGCCTGGCCGTGGAGCTGCACGCGGCGCTCGAACCGCTGGCCCCGCACCTGGCCCAGCAGGGCAGGGAGCGGCTGTTGCTGCAGGGCGCCGCGATCGCCCTGGCCGACGGGCGCTACCTGCCGCAGGAGCGCGAGGTGCTGGCCGCGGTCGGGAGTTGTCTGGACCTGCCGAAGGGCCAGGTGCCGGCGCTGCTGGAGGCGGCGACCCGGGCGCCGTACGAGAACCTGTAAGAGGCTGAGCCTGGCGGCCCCCGAGACCTTCCGCATCCCCCACAAACGGGCCCGAAACCCCCTCCGGGCCCGCCGTGACCCGCACCGCAGTGGTCCTCCCCCACGGCCCCGGTGCGGGCACCACGGCTGTCCGTGGGCGGGCGGGCCCTGGGGGACAATGGTTCCCATGAGTCTTTTCCGGGACGACGGCGTCGTGTTGCGGGCGCAGAAGCTCGGCGAGGCCGATCGGATCATCACCCTGCTGACCCGCCAGCACGGCAAGGTGCGGGCGGTGGCGCGCGGGGTGCGGAAGACCAAGTCCAAGTTCGGTGCCCGCCTGGAGCCGTTCTCGCACGTCGACGTGCAGTTCTTCAGCCGGGGCAGCGAGCTGGTCGGGCGCGGGCTGCCGCTGTGCACCCAGGTGGAGACCATCGCCCCGTACGGCGGTTCGATCGTCACCGACTACGGCCGCTACACCGCCGGCACGGCGATGCTGGAGACGGCCGAGCGCTTCGCCGAGAACGAGGGCGAGCCGGCCGTGCAGCAGTACCTGCTGCTGGTGGGCGCGCTGCGCACGCTGGCGGCCGGGCTGCACGAGTCGCACCTGGTGCTGGACGCGTTCCTGCTGCGCTCGCTCGCGGTGAACGGGTACGGCGCGAGCTTCACCGACTGCGCCAAGTGCGGCCTGGACGGGCCGAACCGTTTCTTCTCGCTCCCCGCAGGGGGGGTGCTGTGCGCGGACTGCCGAGTGCCCGGATGTGCCGTACCCTCCCCTGAGACACTGGTACTGCTCGGGGCGCTGCTGTCAGGGGACTGGCAGACGGCCGACGCCTGCGAGCCGCGGTACTGGCGGGAGGGCAGCGGCTTGGTCGCGGCCTATCTGCAGTGGCACCTGGAGCGGGGCATCCGCTCGATGAGATACGTGGAGAAGTGAGCACATGGCAGCGCGACGGCTCTTCGGCGGCGGCAAGCAGCGGAACTACGTTCCCCCGACCCCGCACCCCAGCGGCGCACAGCCGCCGAAGATCCCCGGTGAGCTGGTCCCCGAGCACGTCGCCATCGTGATGGACGGCAACGGCCGCTGGGCCAAGGAGCGCGGGCTGCCGCGCACCGAGGGCCACAAGGTGGGCGAGTCCGTCGTGCTGGACGTCCTCAAGGGCGCGATCGAGCTCGGCGTCAAGAACATCTCGCTGTACGCGTTCTCCACCGAGAACTGGAAGCGTTCGCCCGACGAGGTGAAGTTCCTGATGAACTTCAACCGGGACGTCATCGCCCGCCGCCGGGACGAGATGGACGCGATGGGCGTGCGGATCCGCTGGGCCGGCCGGATGCCCAAGCTGTGGAAGAGCGTCGTCCAGGAGCTGCAGGTCGCCGAGGAGCAGACCAAGGGCAACGACGCGGTGACGCTCTACATGTGCGTCAACTACGGCGGCCGGGCCGAACTCGCCGACGCCGCACAGGCGATCGCGCGGGACGTCGCGGCCGGGAAGCTGGACCCGAAGAAGGTCAACGAGAAGACCCTCGCCCGCTACATGTACCACCCGGACATGCCGGACGTGGACCTGTTCCTGCGCCCCAGCGGCGAGCAGCGCACCTCCAACTTCCTGCTCTGGCAGTCCGCGTACGCCGAGTTCGTGTTCCAGGACGTGCTCTGGCCGGACTTCGACCGCCGCGACCTGTGGCGCGCCTGCGAGCAGTTCGCGATGCGCGACCGGCGCTTCGGCGGGGCGATCCCGAACGAGCTCCCCGCGCCGGGCGTGCTGCCCTCCCAGCGCTGAGGCCTTTCGCCGACGGCACGACAGGGGCCCGCGGGAACGATTCCCGCGGGCCCCTCGGTGCGTCCGTACCGGCTGCCCCGGTGCGGGCTTCAGTCCTTCTTCGCGCAGTCCGCGCAGGTGCCGAAGATCTCCAGGGTGTGGGCGATGTCGCTGAACCCGTGCTCGGCGGCGACCGCGTTGGCCCAGCGCTCGACCGCCGGTCCTTCGACCTCGACGGTGGCGCCGCAGTGCCGGCAGACCAGGTGGTGGTGGTGCCCGCTGCTGCACCGGCGGTAGACGGCCTCGCCGTCGGCGGTGCGCAGCACGTCCACCTCACCGGCGTCGGCGAGCGACTGCAGGGTGCGGTAGACCGTGGTCAGACCGACGGAGTCCCCGCGGTGCTTGAGCAGGTCGTGGAGCTCCTGCGCGCTGCGGAAGTCCGCGATCTCGTCCAGGGCCGCCGAGACGGCGGCACGCTGCCGGGTCGATCGGGCGCGCGGCGACGGGCCTGCGGTGGTCACCGTGGGTCCTCCTGGGGTCGTGGGCGTCACGCACCTCATTGTGCCAGTCCGGCCCGCCGCTCCGGAGTGGTCGCGTCGGAGGAAGTCTTTCCCGGGATTTGGCCGGGGGTTTGACCGGCGATCGGGCCGGGCTGGTCGGGGAGCCGGACGTCGCAGACCTGCGGCACCTGTTCGGTGTCGCCGCGGCGGTGGCGGCGGCGGGCGAGCGGGGCGGCGATCACGCTGAACACCGCGAAGACCACGATGGCGAGCAGCACGATGGCCGGGCCGGAGGGCACGTTGAGCTGGTAGGAGCCGGTGACGCCGGCCAGCGAGACCACCACGCCGAGCGCGATCGAGGCGGCCTGGGTGGCGGCGAAGGAGCGGGTGAGCTGCTGGGCGGCGACCACCGGGACCACCATCAGGGCGCTGACCAGCAGCAGCCCCACCACCCGCATGGCGACCGTGACGGTGACCGCGGCCATCACCGCGAGCATCAGGTTGAGGGTGCGCACCGGCACGCCGGTGACCCGGGCGAAGTCCTCGTCCTGGCAGATCGCGAAGAGCTGGCGGCGCAGGCCGACCGTCACCGCGATGACCACCGTGCCGAGCACCGCGATGGTGACCAGGTCCTCGGGCGCGACGGTGAGGATCGAGCCCCACAGGTAGCTCTCCAGGGAGCCGGCTCCGGCCTGGGCGGACATCGACACCAGCAGCTTGCCGCAGGCCATGCCGCCGTAGAAGAGCATCGCCAGGGCGATGTCGCCGCGCTGGTTGCCGCGCGAGCGGACCAGCTCCATGGTGACCGCGCCGAGCACGCAGACCAGCACGGCCATCCAGACCGGGCTGGTCTGGAAGATGAAGCCGAGGCCGACGCCGGTCATCGCGACGTGGCCCATGCCGTCGCCCATCAGGGCCTGGCGGCGCTGCACCAGGTAGATGCCGACGGCGGGGGCGGTGATCCCGACCAGCACGGCGGCGAGCAGGGCCCGCTGCATGAAGTCGTAGGAGAGCATCTCGGTCATGCGAGCAGCCTCGGCGGGGTGAGGTCGGCGTGCGGGTGGACGTGGTCGTGGCCGGGCAGCGCGTGCAGGCCGGTGTTGGGCACGGGCGGGCCGTCGTGCGCGACGCAGCCGTCCCGCAGCACCACGGCGCGGTCGATCAGCGGCTCCAGCGGGCCGAGTTCGTGCAGGACGAGGAGGACGGAGGCGCCGCGCTCGACCTCGGTGCGCAGGGTGTCGGCGAGCACCTGCTGGCTGGCGGCGTCCACGCCGGCCATCGGCTCGTCCATGATCAGCAGGTCGGGGGTGCCGACCAGGGCGCGGGCGATCAGCACCCGCTGCTGCTGGCCGCCGGACAGGTCGGCGACGCCGTCCCCGGCCCGGTCCAGCATGCCGACGGCGGCCAGCGCGCGGTCCACCGCGGTGCGGTCCTTGCGGCGGAAGGGCAGCAGCCGGTGCTGTGCCAGCCGTCCGGTGGAGACCACCTCGCGCACGGTGGCCGGGACGCCGGAGGCGGCGGTGGTGCGCTGCGGGACGTACCCGATCCGGTGCCAGGCGCGGAAGGAGCCGTACGGGGTGCCGAACAGCTCCAGGGTGCCGTGCTCCAACGGCACGGCGCCGATCACGGCCTTGACGGTGGTCGACTTGCCGGAGCCGTTGGCGCCGAGCAGGGCGACGACCTCGCCCGGTCGGACGGTGAGGTCGACGCCGCGCAGCACCGGCCGGCCGCCGCGCGAGGCGACGGCGTCACGGAGGCGGACGGCCGGGGGTATCGGATGGGTCATGGTGTTGCGTCCCGTCAGCTCGCGGGGGTGGGGGTGGTGCCAGAGGTGCTGCCGGGGGCGCTGCTCGGGGCGCCGCTCGGGGCGCCGAGGGCGGCCTGGAGGTTGGCCAGGTTCTGTCGCATGACGCTCAGGTAGTCGTCCTTGGACGGGTCCTTGACGCCTTCCAGCGGGTCCAGGACGGCGGTCTTCAGACCGAGGTCCTTGGCGACGGTGTCGGCGAGCTTGGGGCTGACCAGGGTCTCGAAGAAGATCGTGGTGACGCCGTTGTCCTTGGCGGCCTTCTGCACCTCGGCCAGGCGGGCCGGGGTGGGCTCGGACTCCGGGTCGACGCCGTTGATGGCGACCTGGGTGAGGCCGTAGTGGTCGGCGAGGTAGCCGAAGGCGGCGTGGCTGGTGACGAAGGTCTTGGTCCTGGTGTCCTTCAGCCCGGCCTGGAACTCCTGGTCCAGGGCGGTGAGCTTGGTGACCAGCTCGTCGGTGTTCTTCTTGTAGTCCTCGGCGTGGGACGGGTCGGCCTTGGCGAAGCCGTCGCCGACGCTCTTGGCGATCGCGGCGTAGCGGGCCGGGTCGAGCCAGATGTGCGGGTCGCCGGCCGGGCCCTTGTCCTTGGGGGCGTCCCCGCCCTCGGCGCCCTCGTCGAGGTGGTGGTCGACCAGCGGGCTGGCGGCGGTGGCGTCGATCTTCGTCTTGGCGGACGACTGGTCGACGGCCTGGTCGACGGTGGGCTGCAGGCCCTTGAGGTAGACGATCGCGTCGGCCTTCTGGACGCCGGCGACCTGCTTGGCGGTGAGCTCCAGGTCGTGCGGCTCGACGCCGGGCGCGGTGAGGTCGGTGATCGAGACGTGGTCCTTGCCGATCTGCTGGGCCAGGAACTCCATCGGGTAGAAGGAGGCGACGACGTTCAGCTTGCCGTCCGTGCCCTTGGCGCTGCTGCTGCCGCCGCAGGCGGTGAGGGCCAGCGAGGCGACGAGGGCGGTGGTGGTGAGGGCGACGGTCGTGCGGGTTCGGCGTCCAGGCAGTCCGATCATCATGACAATCATTCTCATCTGAGTTGGAAATGATTGTCAAATCACTCGGATGGGTGAACGGGAGGTGGCCATCGGTGGGGGAAGTCGGACGATACCGATTTGAACCCCGTACCCGTCTGGCCGGTAACCTGAGGTATTCGGGTACGCGCAACCAGCCGTGCCCTGACCGTGCCGTACGTACTGAAGAGAGCACTGTGGCCGCCGACAAGATCGACACGATCGTCAGCCTGAGCAAGCGCCGTGGCTTCGTCTATCCCTGCAGCGAGATCTACGGCGGCACGCGTGCCGCCTGGGACTACGGGCCGCTGGGTGTCGAGCTCAAGGAGAACATCAAGCGCCAGTGGTGGCGCGCGATGGTCCAGGCCCGTGAGGACGTCGTCGGACTCGACTCGTCGGTGATCCTCGCCCGCGAGGTCTGGGAGGCCTCCGGCCACGTCGCCACCTTCAACGACCCGCTGACCGAGTGCATGTCCTGCCACAAGCGTCACCGGGCCGACCACCTGGAGGAGAAGTACGAGGCCAAGCACGGCTTCCCGCCGCCGAACGGCCTCAAGGACGTCAACTGCCCCGACTGCGGCACCAAGGGTCAGTTCACCGACCCCAAGGACTTCTCGGGCATGCTGAAGACCCACCTCGGCGTCACCGAGGAGGCCGCCGGCCTGGCGTACCTGCGCCCGGAGACCGCCCAGGGCATCTTCACCAACTTCAAGTCCGTCCAGAGCACTTCGCGCCGGAAGCCGCCGTTCGGCATCGCCCAGACCGGCAAGAGCTTCCGCAACGAGATCACCCCCGGCAACTTCATCTTCCGCACCCGCGAGTTCGAGCAGATGGAGATGGAGTTCTTCGTCAAGCCGGGTGACGACGAGCAGTGGCACGAGTACTGGCTCCAGCAGCGCTGGGACTGGTACGTCGACCTCGGTCTGCGCACCGAGAACATGCGCTTCTTCGAGCACCCGAAGGAGAAGCTCTCCCACTACGCCAAGCGCACGGTGGACATCGAGTACCGCTTCAACTTCGGCGGCTCCGAGTTCTCCGAGCTCGAGGGCGTCGCCAACCGCACCGACTACGACCTGCGGGTGCACAGCGAGGCCTCCGGTCAGGACCTCAAGTACTTCGACCAGGAGAGCGGCGAGAAGTACTTCCCGTACGTCATCGAGCCCGCGGCCGGCCTCAACCGCGCCATGCTGGCCTTCCTGCTCGACGCCTACTTCGAGGACGAGGCGCCGAACGCCAAGGGCGTCATGGAGAAGCGCGTCGGCATGCGGCTCGACCCGCGGCTGGCCCCGGTCAAGGTCGCCGTCCTGCCGCTGTCGCGCAACGCCGACCTCTCCCCGAAGGCCCGCGGCCTGGCCGCCGACCTGCGCGCCGCGTGGAACGTCGAGTTCGACGACGCGGGCGCGATCGGCAAGCGCTACCGCCGCCAGGACGAGATCGGCACTCCGTTCTGCGTGACGGTCGACTTCGACACCCTCGAGGACAACGCGGTGACCGTTCGCGACCGCGACTCGATGTCGCAGGAGCGCGTGTCGCTGGACCAGGTGAAGGGCTACCTGGCGGCCCGTCTGATCGGCTGCTGAGTCCGGCACCCGGTACTCCGGGGAGCCCCCGGCCGTCCTCCTCTTGGGTTCTAACGGTCGTCGCAACACCCGAGCTCAAGGTGTGCGATGGAGTTCGAGATCCGTAGGGACCGGAAGCCGCAGGGGCCCAGGAAGCTCCGTGTCGAGCGGGAGGAATACTTCCGGCTCGTGCAGCAGGGCTACAGCAACACAGAGGCGTCCCGGCTCGTGGGAGTTCACGAGCGGACCGGCCGTGAGTGGCGCCACGGCCGGCCCGAGGGCCGCGTGAAGAGGCCGAGGCCGCCCGCGCAATCCGCGCGGGCGGCCGCTCCCTCGCCACCCGGGCCGTCCCGGTACCTGCGCGAGGACGAACGCATCCACATCGCCGACCGGCTGCGGGAGAAAGCCACCGTCCGCGCGATCGCCGCCGAACTGGGCCGCAGCCCCTCCACGGTCAGCCGCGAGATCCGGCGCAACCGCCACCCGGGCAGCGGCACTTACCGGCCCCACGCCGCGCAGGCCCGCGCCGACGCCCGCCGGCCACGCCCCAAGCCCGCCAAGATCGCCCGCAACCGGGAACTGCGGGACTTCATCCAGCAGCACCTGGACGTGAAGTGGAGCCCGGAACAGATCTGCCAGGCTCTACGGGACACCTTCCCCGAGCGGCCGGAGATGCACGTGGCCCACGAAACCGTCTACCAGGCCCTCTACATCCAGGGCCGCGGCGAACTGCGCCGCGAGCTGGCCGGCGCCCTGCGCACCGGACGCGCCCGCCGCGTCCCCCACCGCCAGGCCAACTGCCGCAGGCCGCGCTTCATCGACCCGATGGTCATGATCAGCGAACGCCCGGCCGAGGTCGAGGACCGAGCCGTTCCCGGCCACTGGGAAGGCGATCTGATCCTCGGCAAGGACAACGCCTCCGCCATCGGCACCCTCGTCGAGCGCCACACCCGCTACGTGATGCTCCTGCACCTGCCGAACGGCCGCACCGCCGAACACGTGCGCGACGCCCTCGTCGCCACCGTCCAGACCTTGCCCGCTCACCTGGTGCGATCGCTGACTTGGGACCAGGGCTCCGAGATGGCCTCGCACGGCTCGTTCACCCTCGTCACCGGCGTCCCCGTCTACTTCTGCGACCCGGCCAGTCCCTGGCAGCGCGGCTCGAACGAGAACACGAACGGCCTGCTCCGGCAGTACTTCCCGAAGGGCACCGACCTGTCCGCCCACACCCCAGAGGACCTGGTCCACGTTGCCGCCGAACTCAACGGCCGCCCACGCAAAACGCTCGGCTGGGAAACCCCAGCCGAGCGCCTGCATAAACTCATCGCGGCCTAGACAACCGACCACGTGTTGCAACGACCCCTAGAAACCGCCCCTTCGTGGGGGCGGGCGGGGGCTCCCCGCTTTCCAGCGGCTTCAGCGCCGGCCCCAGCGGGAGCGCGGGGCGCCCGGCGGGGCGGTCGACAGCCCGGCGCTGCGCAGGGCGGCGAGGGTGGTGCGGTGGCGGGACCCGTCGGCGAGCAGCGCGTCCAGCAGCTGCCGGTAGAGGTCGGGGTGGGCCTCCAGCGCGGTGGCCAGGCGCACTAGTTCGGCCGGCGGGCGCAGGCCGGCCAGCTCGTGCAGCAGGAGGGTGGCGAGCGCGGGCGGCAGTTCCGTCGCGAGCCCGGCGAGGTCGGCGGTCGGGCGGCCGGCCGCCTGGCGCAGCAGGGTCCGCACGTCGGCGGGGCGGCCGTGCTGCTGGAGGCAGGCGGCGAGGGAGGTCAGCTCCGGGGCCGGGGCCGATCCCCACTCCCAGAGCAGTGTGGCGCGGTCGGCGTGCTGCCCGGCCCGCTCCAGCGCCGCCAGCAGGGTCGGGACGGCGGACGCGGGGTGGGTCCAGAACGTGTGGAACAGCTCGGCGGCCTCCTCGGCCAGGCCCAGTTCGCGCAGCTCCGCCAGCACGGCGACCGCGTGGTCCGGGGTGCCCCCGGCGGCGGTGCGGGCCAGGTGGAGCGAGGCGCCGGTGGGGCCGCGCTGGGAGAGCATCCCGACCAGTAAGGCGGCGTCGGTGGGGGCTAGGCGGGCGGCGGCCTGGTTCAGCAGTTCCTCGGCCTCGGGGAAGGCGCCGCGTCGGTGGAGGCCGATGATCCGCTCGGTGAGGGCGCCCAGGTCGGGCCGGGCGGGCGGTGGCGGTGGTGGCGGCGGGGCCTGGCGGGGCTGGGGCTCGGCGGGGAGCGGTTGTTGCGGATGCGGCGGCTGTTGCGGATGCCGCCGCTGTCTCAGGCGGTTCTCCAACTCCTGGAGCTGGTCGCTCAGTTGGAGGCAGCGTGCGCCCAGTCCCTCGCGCAGGGTGCGGGCCTGGGCGAGCTGCCGCAACAGGTCGCCGTCCGGGCGTTGGCGGCCGGGGGCCGCCCGGATCGCCTCGTTCAGCCGCCGTTCACGTTGGCCCGCGTAGCGGCTTGCGCTGAGCAACTCGTCGAGTTCGGCCCGGAGTTCGGCGGCCCGTTGCTCGCACTCCGGCTGCTGGCCTGCGGATTCTTCCGTCGACCGCATGCGCATGATCGCCCCAACCTGTCCATCTGCACCCTGACTGCGGGACATCCTGGCGTTGGAATGTGGCGAAGGAGTTACGGGAGCACGACCAGTCGTGCCCGAGTGGTGTCAAGGAGCGCGGCAAGGGGCGGTCGTGGCGCGAAGTGCGCCGGTCGCGCTCCGGGCCACCGGGGCTGTGGCTGTGGCGAGTTGGGGTGCGTCGGGGTGGCTCGGCGGGGCGGGACGGTCGCGGGACCGCGACCGCCCCGGCCGGCGGTGGAAGGGCCGGCCTCAGCCGCCCAGTCGCGCCCGAGCCTCCATCAGGGCGAACCCCAGCAGGTTCAACCCCCGCCACTCCAGCGGGCGTTCGGCCCGGATGTCGTCCGCGGCGAGCCCGATGCCCCAGATCCGGTCCACCGGGCTGGCCTCGACCAGGACGCGGCCGCCGGTGCCCAGCAGGTACTCCCGCAGGGTCTCGTCCTGACCGAACTTCGCGACGTTCCCCTCGACCACCAGCTCGAACCGGCCGGCCGCCCAGGTCTTCTCGTCGAAGCCCCTGACCAGCCGGCCCAGCTTCTTCGCCTCGGCGGGCGTGCGGGCCGCCAGGACCCGCTGCTCGACGGCCTCGTCCCCGAACATCCGGGCCTTCCCGGCCATCATCCAGTGCTCGGCGGAGGCGTACGTCACCCCGTCGACGGTGAACCGCCCGGGCCACCACTGGCTCAGGCACTCCTGCCGCGTCACACCGTCCTTCCGCGCGGTGTGCCCCCAGAACATCAACCACTTCGGCCGTGACCCGGAGGCCATCAGGGCCGTCAGCTCCTCGCGGTTGCGGACGTCGGCGAAGTCCCCCACATGCTGCTTGCTCATAATCGTCATTCTGACACAAAGGGTCTGGCGCCCGCCAACCGTTTGTCCGGCGGAAAGGGGCTCGCGCGGTGGGGCGATCGGGGCGCGGGATTTCGGCCCGATCGTCGTTCCTTGCAGCGGCGCCCGGCTCCTCGGCCGGGCGCCGCCGCCCGGGGCTGCGGAGCTTCGGTGGTGTCGCCGATCAGCCCCGGCCGGCTGCGGTGGCCCCCTTCTCGGCGGCCGCAGCCAACTCGAGGAAGCGCAGCCCGAGTTCGGTGACCTCCTCCGGCGTCCACGCCTGTGCCGGGCCGTCCAGGCTCACCTCGGCCATGGCGAGGCCGGGGGCGGCGTCGGTCCACTCCGGGACGAACCAGATCCGCTCCTGCTCGGCGAGGGCGAGGACGGCCTGGTTCAGGGCCTTCGCGGGGTGGGGCAGCCAGAGCTGGAACTCGTGGGTGGGCGGCACCGCCGGGTGGATGCGGGCGCCGGGGAGGGTGGCCAGGGCGGGGATGAGTGTCGCGGCGTGGGCGGCGTAACCGGGCAGCTCGGGGAGCACGGTGTCCAGCCCGGCGAGCGCGGAGAGGGCGGCCGGCCACTGCTGGTAGAGCTGGCCGCCGTAGCGGTGGCGCCAGGTGCGGGCGTAGGCGGTGAGCGCCTCGTCGCCGGCGAGGGCGGCGCCGCTGATGCCGCCGAGGTCCTTGTAGTAGGAGACGTAGACGCTGTCGGCGAGGGCCGCGATCTCGTCGAGCGGCTTGCCGAAGTGGGCCGTGGTGTTCCACAGCCGGGCGCCGTCGAAGTGCACCCGGGCGCCGGTTTCGCGGGCGGCGGCGACCAGTTCGGTGAGCTCCTCCCAACTGGGGAGGAGGAAGCCCGGGTCGCGCAGGGGGAGCTCGACCACCACGGTGCCGAAGGGCTCGCCGAGCGAACGGAGTTCCTCGGGCGTCGGCTGGCGCTGTGCGGTGGTGGGCCAGAGGCCGCGCAGGCCGGTGAGCTGGGTGTGGGCGTGGCGCTCGTGCCGCTCGATGTGGCTGAGCGGGTGGAGGGCGACGGCCCGGTTGCCGGTCCGTTCGGCGTGGTACCGCAGGGCCACCTGCTGGGCCATGGTGCCGGTGGGGAAGAAGACCGCGTCCTGCGTGCCGAGGAGCGCGGCGGTGCGCTCCTCCAGTTCGCCTACCGGGCCGCCGTTGCCGTAGACGTCGGGGTACAGGCCCGGGTCGACGGCGGCGGCCAGCGTGGTGAGCCGCTCGTGGATGGTCAGGGGGCGGCTGCCGGAGAAGAAGCGGGTGCTGGCCCGACGGGCTGCGCGCAGGCGACCCCAGTCGATCTGATCATCGGTCATCCGGCGATTGTCAGACCGGCGAGGAGGCCGGACCAACTGCTTTTCCCGCTACGGCGAAGGCGTGGAACGGAGCCGACGACCGCCGGCCGGACCGATTGTGACGCGGGTCACCGGAAAAGGGTGACACTGGGTTGTCGCGGACGGTCGCCAGGATCGACCCATGACGATCACCGACGAGGACTGCCTCACCGAGACCCTGGCCTTCAACGAGCAGTTCGAGGCCGCCGCCGCGCTCCGCCCGCCCCGCGCCCGGACCCTGGACGCCGCCACGATCGAACACCTGCGGACCAACCGGCTCGGCGGCGACACGCCCCCGGCGCGGCTGCCGCAGGGGCGTGACCGCGTCCTGCCCGACGGGGTCGCGGTCCGGATCTTCACCCCCGAGCACGTCGACGGCGTCTACCTGCACGTCCACGGCGGTGGCTGGACCTTCGGATCGGCCGACGGACAGGACGACAAGCTGTGGCGCCTCGCCACCGAAGCCCGGCTGGCCGTGGTCAGCGTGGACTACCGCCTGGCGCCCGAACACCCCTTCCCCGCCGGGCCCGAGGACTGCGAGGCGGCCGCCCACTGGCTGGTGGAGCGCGCCGAGGCCGAGTTCGGCACCCGGCGGCTGCTGATCGGCGGCGAGTCGGCCGGCGCCCACCTCACCGTCCTGACCCTGCTGCGCCTGCGCGACCGGCACGGCATCACCGGCGCGTTCCGGGCCGCCCACCTGGCCTTCGGCCCGTACGACCTGTCGATGACGCCCAGCCAGCGGCTGTTCGGCTCCCGGCGGCTGCTGAGCAACACCGAGTCGATCCGGGGGAGCTACGAGCTCTTCACGCCCGGCATGACCCCCGAGCAGCGCCGCGACCCGGAGGTCTCCCCGCTGTACGCCGACCTGACCGGCCTGCCGCCCGCCCGGATGGTCGTCGGCACCGAGGACCCGCTGCTGGACGACTCGCGCTTCCTCGCCCAGCGGTGGCGCGCGGCCGGGGCGCCCGTCCGGCTCGACGTCGTGGCCGGCGCGATGCACGGCTTCACCCTGTTCCCGCTGACCGTCACCGAGCGCGAGCACCGGCGGGAGCGGGATTTCCTGGTCGCCGCGGGGCGGTAGCGTCGGCCGCATGGACCGCACCCCTCGGCTCTACGCACTGGTGGAGGAACTGCGCGCGGCGGCGCCCCGACCGCTGACGGTCGCCGCGCTCGCCGCGCGCTTCGAGGTGAGCACCCGCACCGTTCAGCGCGACCTCCAGGCGCTGATGGCGGCGGGCGTCCCGGTGCGCACCACGACCGGGCGCGGCGGCGGCTGGTCGATCGACCCGGCGATGACCCTCCCGCCGATCCGCTTCACCCCCGACGAGGCCTCGGCGCTGGTCGCCGCGCTCGCCGCCGCCGACGCCTCCGCCCCCTACGCCGGTGCGGCCCGTACCGCCGCGCAGAAGATCGCGGCCTCGATGAGCGGCCCCGCCTCGACGGCGGCACAGGAACTCGCCGCCCGGATCGTCGCCCTACCGGCCCGCACGGCCGAGTCGGTCCGCACCGCCGAGTCGGTCCGCACCGCCGAGTCGGTCCGCACGGCCGTCGAGCGGGCGCTCACGGAGAACACGGTGCTGCGGCTGTCCTACCTGGACGCGGCGGGGCGGGAGAGCGACCGGACGGTGGAACCGGCCGGGCTGCTCACGGCCGAGGGCAAGTGGTATCTGATCGCCTGGTGCCGCACCCGGCGGGCCGGCCGCGGCTTTCGGCTGGACCGGATCATGGCGGCGACCTCGACCGGCGAACCGGCCCCGCCGCACGACCTGGCCGCCCTGCTGCTCGGCTCGGCGGGCGCCGACGCGGTGCGGCCGACGGCGCTGGCGGCGCTCACGCCGTGACGTCCGCTCGCGCCGGGCGCCGTGAAGTCCGCTCAGCTCGGCGCCGGAGTGCTCGCCGCGGGCGCGCCGAAGCGGGCGAGGTGGTGCCACACCTTCCTGACCGCCTCAGGAATGGCCAGCAAGCTCAGGAACGGTGGAAGTCGAGGGTCACCCGCAGGGTCGGGTCGACCGGCGGGCCCGAGGACAGCGCGGCCACGTGGCCGAGGGCTCGTTGCTGCGGTGTCCGGAGGGTGTCGGAGGTCATGCGCGTAGTGTCGCGCGGCGTGGTCGGCGGGTGCACCCGGGTTTCCGTTCTCCCCCGCGCTCCCTCAGGGTTGGTGTTCGTGCAGGTCCTGGGGGAGCAGACCGGTGCCGTTGTGGATGGCCGCGCTGGTGTAGGTGCTGCGGAGCCGGGCGGCCTGAGCGGTCCGGTGCTGCTCGATCAGCAGGCACTCCTCGGTCTCGCCCGCCCAGCGCCGGCGGGCGCGTTCGCGGCGGATCAGGAACAGGGTGGCGCCGACGACGGTGGCCACCAGGGCGGCCAGGAACGCGAGAACGAAGCCCATGGAATCCCCTTCCTCCGGCCGCGATCATGGCACGAACCGGCGGGACGCGGTAGCGAAATCGGCGCCGCGACGGGTTGAAGTAGCTTGGGACGCATGGCAGATGAGAATGCAGACGGCTCGCCCGCGGCCACTCCGCCGCCCGCGCGCAGCGCCGTGTCGGCGCTGATGTTCTCGCAGGGCGTCAGCGTGGCGGGCACCCAGGTCACGGCGCTGGCCCTGCCCACGCTGGCGATCCTGCTGCTGGACACCGGGCCGTTGGCGGCCTCGCTGGTCTTCGCCCTGGAGTACGGGGTCCAGGGGCTGACCGGGCCGTTCGCCGGGGTGCTGGTCGACCGGGTGGCCGCCCGTCGGCGGCTGCTGGTCGCGGTGGACGTCATCCAGCTGCTGCTGATCGCCACCGTCCCGCTGGCGCATGCCGCCGGTGCGCTGACGCTGGTCCAGCTCTACGCGGTCGCGGCCGTCTCCGGTGCGCTGGGCGGGGTCTCCGCCATCGCGGTGCCCACCGTGGTGGCGGACTTCGTGCCCGCGGAGGGCCTGGTGGCGGTCAACGCCAAGCTGGCCGGGGCCCGTTCGGTCGGTCAGATCGCCGGTCCGGGGCTGGCGGCCGCGCTGGTGCAGGCGGTGGGGGCGGCCACCGCGATGGTGGCGGATGCGGTCAGCTACGGGCTGTCCGCGCTGGCCATGAGTCTTCCCCGGCTCCGGCGGGGTGAGGAGACGAAGCAGGCCGCCGCGCGCCCCGGGCTCGCCGAGTCGCTGCGGGAGGGGATCGACGTGCTGCGCGACCAGCCGCTGCTGGCCCGGCTGGCCGTCGCCGCTGCCGCCCTCAACCTCGGCGGGGCCGGGCTCGGCGGCCTCTTCGCCTACTTCGCCTACCAGGTCGTGGACTTGGGGCCGGGCGAGCTCGGGCTGACCCAGGCCGTCTACAGCATCGCCGCGGTGACGGCGGTGATCACCGCCAAGCGGGTCATCCGGCGCGTCGGCCTGACCAGGGTGATCCCGGTCTTCGGCCCGCTCGCCGCCACCGCGCTGTTCCTGATCCCGTTGGCCTCGCTCGGGGCCGCGCTCCCGGTGCTGATCGCCTACCAGCTGGCGTTCGGCTTCTGCGCGACGGTCTGGGGAGTCAGTTGGGTCACCCTGCAGCAACAGCTGTCCCCGCCCGAGCAGTTGGGGCGGGTGCTCGGCCTGTCCCGTTCGATCGGCCAACTCGTCATGCCGGTCGGGGCGTTGCTGGGCGGCACGCTGGCCGGCGCGGTCGGCACCACCGGGGCGCTGGCCGTCTTCGCCTCGATCGCCCTGGCCGGCACCCTCGCGGTGGTCACCACCCGGCCCCAGTCGGCCCGGCCCGGGGCGAGCCGGGCGTGAACCGCCAAAGTGCGCTCCGTGTACGGTTGTTGGGGCGGTAGCCTGCGGCCATGTCCGCACCTGCCGCCCTCGGCCTCCCCACCCGCACCGACGGCGACCCGAACCGGGTCGCCCTGGTCATCCCCGGCACCGGCTACTCGCCCGCCCGCCCGCTGCTGCACTTCGCCGGCTCCGTACTCCAGCGGCACGGCTGGACGGTCCAGGAACTTTGGTGGCAACTCCCGGATGACCTCGTTGAGTTGGCGATGGGCGAGCGGATCGCCTGGGTCGAGCGGCAGGTCGCCGAAGCCGTCGACGCCGAGCGCGGCGCCTGCCGCCTGCTGGTCGGCAAGTCGCTGGGCTGCTTCGCCGCCGGCCTCGCGGCCGACCGGCAGCTCGCGGCCGCCTGGCTGACCCGCGTACTGACCCTCGACCACGTGATTCGCGCCCTTCACCGAACCTCGGCACCGACCCTGCTGGTCGGCGGCAGCGCCGACGAACTGTGGGACCGGGCTGTCGCCGACTCCACCGGCCACCAGGTCCTGGAATTGCCCTCCGCCGACCACGGCCTCGAACTGCCCCACGATCCGATCGGCTCGGTCGACGCCCTGCGCGAGGTCGTCACCCGGCTGGACGGCTTCATCGGCTCACTGACGCCGTAGCTGGGTCAATGGCCTTCCTCCGCGCGCATCCTGTGCAGGGCCTCGGCGGCCGAAAGGGAGCCGGACGTCGATCCTGGGCGGGGTCCAGCCGGCCAGCCCGCGCGCGGTGGCGGCGTTCTCCGGGGCGACGGCGCCCTCGCGTACCAGCTCCGCCAGCACCCGCTGCTCCGGGTCGGGCGGAGCCAGTACGGCGACCAGCCGTCCGTCGCGAGTGAGCCCGATGCGTTCCCCGGCCGCTACCCGGTCGATCAATTCATCGGCGTGGTCTTGGAGTTGCTGGACGGAAACCCTGGCTGTCATGCGATTCACGGTAGGGCGGATCGCCCGACGGTTCCGGGCAGCGTGCGTCGATTTCACCCCAACGAGCGTCACCCCTTGCCCGGGAACCCGTGCCACCGCGCCGCCGCCGTCACCGTCAGGGCGAGGGCCAGCAGCGCCAGGGCCGACCAGGGCGGGGAGTTCGGCCCCGCGTGGTCGAGGAGGAGGCCGCCGGTGGACGCGGCGGCGGCGATGCCGAGGTTCCAGCAGGTGACCAGCAGGGACTGGGCGAGGTCGGCGGCCGTGTCGGCGGCGTCGGCGGCGGCGGTCTGCAGCAGGGTGGCGGCGCCGCCGAAGCCGAGGCCCCAGATCGCGGCCGCGCCGTAGACCGGCCAGGACGCCGTGCCGAGCAGGGCTGCGGCGATGGTCAGGGCCGCGACGGCGACGAGGACGCAGGCGGTGAGGGCCAGGGTCCGTAGGTGCCGGTCGATCAGGGCTCCGGTGAGGGCGATGCTGAGCAGCGAGGTCAGGCCTAGGAGGAGCAGGACGGTGTCGGTCCGTCCGCCGAGGCCGAGCGGTTCGATCAGTGCCGCGACGTAGGTGTAGAGGATTTTGTGGGCGAGCACGAAGGATGCCGTGACCGCCAGGACGGCCCCCACGCCGGGGATCCGTACCACCTGCCGGAGTGGCAGCCGGTCCCGCTCGTCCCGAGACGAGAACGGCCCCGCGACCGGAAGGAACCGGTCGCGGGGCCGTTCGCCGTCGCCCGGGGCCCGTTGGGCCCGCGGGGCTCAGCCGATGGAGCGGGGCAGGCGGGTGGTCAGGTACAGCACGGTGAAGGAACCGAGGAGCTGGATGCCCAGGCACAGGGCGAGCGCGCGGCCCATGCCGAGGCTGGGGGAGAGGGACAGGTAGAGGGTGCCGAGGGTGGCGACGCCGAGGGCCAGGCTGGACTGCTGGCTGGTGGCGAGGACGCCGCTGCCGACACCGGCCCGGGCGACGGGCACCTTGGAGAGGACGACCCGGAACAGCGGCGTGCCGATCAGGCCCTGGCCGATGCCCGCGAGGGCGACGCCGGGCGCCATCCGCAGCGGGGAGAAGTGGTCCGCGTCGGCGAGGACGGTCAGCGCGACGGTGGCGAGGCCGATGGCCTGGATGACGGCGCCGGCGCTGAGCACCCGGCTGCCCCAGCGGCCGATCAGCCGCGGGCCGGAGAGCGAGGCGGTGAAGTAGCCGACGGCCATCGGGACCAGCGCCCAGCCGGCCGCGACCACGCCGAGCTTCAGGCCCTGCTGGAGGGCGACGGCGATGACGAACATGAAGCCGCCGAAGCCCGCGAAGTAGGGGACGGCGATGCCGAGGCCGCGCCGCATCTCGGGGATCCGCAGCAGGGAGGGCGGCACCAGCGGGGTCGCTCCGCGCTGCTCGGCGCGCCGCTCGACCAGGGCGAAGGCGACGGCGAACACCGGGAACAGGGCGAGCAGCACCCAGGACCAGAGCGGCCAGCCGGCCGCGCGGCCCTCCATCAGCGGGATGAGCAGGGCGAGCAGGGTGGCGGTGAGCAGCGCGGTGCCGGGCACGTCCACCGCGGCGGCCTGGGCGGCCCGGCTCTCCGGCACGTACCGGACGGCGAGGACGACGGCGAGCAGCGCGAACGGTACGTTCAGCAGGAAGACCGAGCGCCAGCCGGTGCCGAACAGGTCGGCGGCGACCAGCATCCCGCCGAGCACCTGCCCGATCACCACGGAGATGCCGCCGACCGCGCCGTAGACGCTGAGCGCGCGACCGCGCCGGGCGCCGTCGGTGGCGGCGGTGATGGTGCCGAGCACCTGCGGGATCAGCAGTGCGGCCGAGGCGCCCTGGGCGGCCCGGGCGGCGACCAGGGACCACGCGTCGGGGGCGAGGCCGCAGGCCAGCGAGGTGAGGGCGAAGGCGGCGGCGCCGGCGACGAAGAGCCGGCGGCGGCCGAAGATGTCGCCGAGCCGCCCGCCGAGGACGAGCAGGACGGCGAAGGCGATGCCGTAGCCGGCGGCGACCAGTTCCAGCACGGCCGGCCCGGCGGCCAGGTCCTTGTCGATGGTGGGCAGGGCGACGTTGACGATGAAGAAGTCGAGCATCGGCAGGAACGCGCCGAGCAGGACGGTGACCAGCCCGGCGGTGCCGAGGGCGGGGGTGTGCGGAGCGGCTGCGGGGGCGGTCCGGGTCGGGGCCGGGGCGACGGCGAGTTGTTGAGTCACGGGTCATACGATCCGCCGCTTCGTACCCTGGTACCAGAGTGTGGTTATCCAGGTATAAGAAGTACCTGGCAACAGGCTGCCGGGTGCCGCATGCTGGGGAGCATGAGCCTGATGACCCCGACCGCGCAAGCCCGTCCCGCTTTCGCCGGACCGCACCGCGGCACCCCGGACGAGGCCCGCCGGCACGACCTGGCGGCGTTCCTGCGCAGCCGCCGCGAGCGCATCGCGCCCGAGCAGGTGGGCCTGCCGATGACCGGCCGCCGCCGCACCCCGGGGCTGCGCCGGGAGGAGGTGGCGCAGCTGGCCGCCGTCGGGGTGACTTGGTACACGTGGCTGGAGCAGGGGCGGGACATCCAGGTGTCCGCCCAGGTGCTGGACGCGGTGGCCCGGGCGCTGCTGCTGGATCCGAGCGAGCGGGCGCACCTGTTCACCCTGGCCGGCTCGGAGGACCCGGCGCCGGTGACGGAGTGCCCCTCGGTGACGCCGAGCGTGCGCCTGGTGCTGGAGCAGATGGCGCCGTACCCGGCGGCGGTGGTCAACTCCCGCTACGACGTCCTGGCGCACAACGTGCCGTACACCGCCCTGGTCGGCGACCTCGGTGAACTGCCGCTCGAGGAGCGGAACCTGATGTGGCTGGCGTTCACCCCCTCGCGCTTCCGCGAGGTGCTGATCGACTACCGGACGGAACGCATCGGCATGGTGGCCCGGTTCCGCGCCGCGATGGCCGACCACTCCGCCGAGCCGGCCTGGAAGGCGCTGCTGGCCCGGCTGCGCAAGGCCTCGCCGGACTTCGAGGAGGAGTGGCAGCGGCACGAGGTGCAGGGGCCGGGCAACGGGATCAAGCGCTTCCAGGTGCCGGGCGTGGGTCTGCTGCGCTGCAACTACACCAACTTCTGGCTCAGCCCCCGGCTCGGGACCCGCATGATCAGCTACACCCCGCTGGACGAGGAGACCCGCGCCCTGATGGACGAGCTGCCCGACCGGCTCTGAGCGCCGGACGGGCCTACCCGCGTATCGCCTCGCGCCCGAGCAGCAGGCACACCGCCGCCAGCGGCAGTTCGATGCAGCACGCCATCACCAGGGCGGCGAGCACCGCGTGCCCCGGCCCGGCGCAGGTGATGTCGACCAGCGCGTCCCCGGCGAGCAGCAGCGCCGCCACCCCGCCCGGCCACCGGGCGGCGGCACTGCCCCGGCGCAGCAGTGCGTCCAGCGACAGCAGGGCGGCGAACTCCGCGAGGTCCAGCACCACCCACGGGGTCTCGTGGTTGACGGCCAGCACCAGCAGCCAGGGCAGCAGCCCGAAGGCCGCCAGCCGCGGCAGCTGCCGGAGCCGCTCCGGCAGGACGTACGCCGGAGCGCCGGAGAAGACCGCGATGCTCATGCGCCCGCCTCGCTCCGCTCGGCAGGGGCACTCGCCCGTGCGCACCTTTTGATGATTCTCCCCCAGCCTTCGGCCGCGGGTACCCCCATGCTGCGGTCGCTCATGCCGCACCCCCGACCGTGACCGCCCGCCGCTCCCGCACCCGCTGCAGCGCCAGCCGCTCGGCCGGCCCGGCCGACGGGTGCTCCACCAGCACCGCGTCGAACGGCCCCTCGGCCCAGGCGAGCCAGAACAGCCCGGCCACCGTGACCACTTCGGCCGCCGCCGCCCGGACCGTACGAAACAGCCGCCGCCCGGTGAACACCACCGAGGGCACCGCGGCGTCGGCCGGCAGCCGCCCCCACGCGAGCACGTGCGAGCCGCGCCCGGCGGACGGGCTGCGCCGCGCGCCGCGCACCAGCTGCGGTGCGAGCCGGGCGGCGACCAGGACGTCGGCCAACTCGCCGTGCTGGTACAGCTCCAGCGCGGCCCGGCCGCGGCCGGACCCGACGCTGCGGACCGACCAGGGCCCGGCCCCGGCGGGCAGCGTCCCCTCCGGCCCCGGCGCCGGGCGGAGCGCGCCCCCGGGAACACCCCCGTGGTCCCCGGGGACGGGCCGCCGGTGCGGCGGGGTGGCGGAGTGCGATGCAGTGCTCGTCATGCCCCCCAGCCTTCCGTCAGGAGGGGCCCCTTGTCGGTGGTGCCGCACACCGAATCGGGGGTGTAGCTAGCTACACCCCCGTCGGGCACCCCCCTTCATGGTGGACGTTGATCACCGGGCCCTACGCTGTCCGGCATGCCCTCCACCACGTTGCGCCGAGCGCTCGTCAGGAGCCTCCGGCGGCCACCGTGGTCGGCCGAGGCCTGGCGGGACACCCGTTTCATCGCCGCCGGAATACCCATGGCCGTGCCGGTCTGGCTGGCCGTCACCGAGTCCAAGCTGCTGATCGCGGTCCTCGCGGTCGTGCTGACCTGCACCCGGCCGCTGGCCGACGCCCAGCGCGGCCGGCTGCGTTCCCTGTACGGGGTGGACGTGCCGCCGCCGCGCCCCGGGGACTCCCCGAACCGGCTGCTGGGCCGGCTGCGGCTGGTGCTGACCTGGCGGCAGGCCGCCTACCACCTGGTGGTCGGCCCGCTGCTCGCGCTCGGCGCGGCGACGGTGGTGTACCTCTGGGGCGCGGCCCTGGTGCTGTCCACGGTGTTCGGCTGGAGCTGGCTGCTGCCCGCCACCACCGGACTGCGGGAGTGGCCCGTTCAGCTCGGGCTCACGGCCGGCGGCGTGGCGCTGGCGGTCGCGTCCCCCTGGCTGGCGGGGCTGGCGGCCTGGGTGGAGGTGCGGGCGGCGCAGCTGCTGCTCGGCCCGGACCGGGCGGAGCAGCTGGAGCAGCGGGTCGAGGAGATCGCGGAGAGCCGGGCGGGCCTGGTCGACGCGGTGGACGCCGAACGCCGCCGGATCGAGCGCGACCTGCACGACGGCGCCCAGCAGCGCCTGACCTCCCTCGCGATGAACCTGGGCCTGGCCCGGCGCACCTTCAAGGACGTGCCGCCGGAGGTGATGCAGGTGATCGTGGAGGCGCACGAGGAGGCCCAGGCCGCCATCGACGAGCTGCGCGACCTGGTCCGCGGCCTGCACCCGGCCGTCCTGGAGGACCGCGGTCTGGACGCGGCGCTGTCCGGCATCGCCGCCCGCGCCCCGCTGCCGGTGCGCCTGGACGTCGAGCTGTCCGGGCCGATCGCCCCGACCGTCGAGGCGGTCGCCTACTTCACCGTCTCCGAGGCGCTCACCAACGTGGCCAAGCACGCCCGGGCCAAGCAGGTCGACGTGTCGGTGCGGACCACCGGCGACCGGCTGCGCCTGATCATCAGCGACGACGGCGTGGGCGGCGCGGACCCCTCGCGCGGCACCGGGCTCACCGGTCTGCGCAAGCGCGCGGCCTCGGTCGACGGAACGCTGTCCGTTCTCAGCCCCCTCGGGGGCCCCACCACCATCACCGTGGAGTTGCCGTGCGTGCTGTGATCGCCGAGGACTCGGTCCTGCTGAGGGTCGGCCTGGTCAAGGTCCTCGAGGCGGTGGGGTACGAGGTCGTGGCCGCCGTCGGGGACGCCGAGGAACTGCTGGCCGCCGTCGAGGAGCACCGCCCGGGGGTGGTGGTCGCGGACGTCCGGATGCCCCCGGGCTTCAGCGACGAGGGCGTCAAGGCCGCGATGGTGATCCGCCGGCAGTGGCCGGAGGTCGCGGTGCTGCTGCTCTCCCAGTACGTGGAGGAGCGCTACGCCGCGGACCTGCTGGCGACCAACACCAGCGGCGTCGGCTACCTGCTCAAGCAGCGGGTGGCCAATGTGGACGACTTCGTGGACGCGCTGCAGCGGGTCGCCGATGGCGGCACCGCGCTGGACCCGGAGGTGGTGGCCCAGCTGCTGGTGCGCCGCCACCGGGACCCGCTGGAGAAGCTGACCCCGCGCGAGCGGGACGTGCTCGCGCTGATGGCGGAGGGCCGTTCCAACGCGGCCATCGCCGCCTCCCTGGTGGTCAGCGACAGCGCGGTGGCCAAGCACATCAACTCGATCTTCACCAAGCTGGACCTCCCGCCGGCCGACGACAGCCACCGCCGGGTGATGGCGGTGCTGCGGTTCCTGGAGGTCGGGTAGCCGTGGACGGGGCGAAGGCCTGGCGGATCACCGGGACGCTCGCGGTCGTCCTGGGGATGCTCGCCGCAGGGTTGCAGACCTGGTCGCTGGTGGTGCGCCAGCACACCAGCTCGACCAGGCCGTACGAGATGGCGATCCACCAGGTCAGGCTGGAGACCGGCAGCGCTTCGGTGCGGCTGCGGGCCGGCCGGGAGGGCCGGGTGGTGGTCAGCCAGCAGCTGGACTGGATGTTCCGCAAGCCGGTGGTGTCGAGCACCGTCGTCGGCGACGTGCTGACGGTCGGGATGCACTGCCGGCAGGTGCTGTCGTTCACCGACCTCGGCTGCGGCGCCGAGATCGAGCTGGAGGTGCCGGCCGCGACCGCGGTGACCGGGTCGGTGAGCTCCGGCTCGGTCTCCGTGGAGGGCCTGAGCGGGAGCGTGCGGATGCAGCTGACCTCCGGCCAGCTGTCGCTGGTGCACACCTCCGGCGAGGTGTGGGCGCGGACCACCTCCGGGCAGGTGCAGGCCACCGACCTGAGTGCGCCGCGGGTGACCGCGGAGACCACCTCGGGTTCGGTGGAGCTGTACTTCACCAAGGCCCCGCACGCGGTGGACGCCAAGGCCACCTCCGGCTCGGTGATCGTGAACGTGCCGGGGAACAGCCGGTACGCCTTCTCCAGCGAGATCGGCAGCGGGAGCGGTCAGATCGACCCGCAGCTGGCGGACCCGACCAGCCCGGACACCATCCACGCCGAGGTCACCTCGGGCTCGCTCTCGATCAACCCGTCGTAGCGGGCGGTGGCCGCTCACCCGGGTGGGGGACAATGAAGAGTCCCGTCCCCCTACCCGAGGTCAGCCGCGCATGACAGCCACGCCCGCACCCACCGCGCCCGAGACCGAGTTCGCGCCGCTGGACATCGGCCCGATCCAGGTGTGGCCGCCCGTCGTGCTGGCGCCGATGGCCGGCATCACCAACGCCCCGTTCCGCACCCTGTGCCGCGAGCAGAGCGGCGGCAAGGGGCTGTACGTCTCGGAGATGATCACCACCCGGGCGCTGGTCGAGCGCAACGCCAAGACCATGCAGCTGATCAAGTTCGACCCGAGCGAGAAACCGCGCTCGATCCAGCTGTACGGGGTGGACCCGGTGACCGTCGGCAAGGCGGCCCGGATGATCGCGGACGAGGGCCTGGCCGACCACATCGACCTCAACTTCGGCTGCCCCGTCCCCAAGGTGACCCGCAAGGGCGGCGGCTCGGCGCTGCCGTACAAGCGCAACCTGCTGCGCGAGATCCTGCGCGAGGCCGTCGCCAACGCCGGAGACCTGCCGGTGACCATGAAGATGCGCAAGGGCATCGACGACGACCACCTCACCTACCTGGACGCCGGCCGGATCGGCGCCGAGGAGGGCGTGGCCGCGATCGCCCTGCACGGCCGCACCGCCGCCCAGCACTACGGCGGGACGGCCGACTGGTCGGCGATCGCCCGGCTGCGCGAGGCCGTCCCGGCGCACGTGCCGGTGCTGGGCAACGGGGACATCTGGTCGGCGGACGACGCGCTGCGGATGATGCGGGAGACCGGCTGCGACGGCGTCGTGGTGGGCCGCGGCTGCCTGGGGCGGCCGTGGCTGTTCAAGGACCTGGTCTCGATCTTCGAAGGGGACGTCGACTACGCCCGTCCGGACTTCGGCTACGTGGCCAGGGCGATGGTGCGCCACGCCCAGTTGCTCGGCGAGTGGCTGGGGGACGAGGCGCGCGGTGTGATCGACTTCCGCAAGCACGTCGCCTGGTACACCAAGGGCTTCTCGGTCGGCTCCGAGCTGCGGGTGAAGCTCGCGAACTCCTCCTCGCTGACCGAACTGGCCGAAACCCTCGCCCAGGTGGAGCAGACCCAGACCTGGCCGATCGGAGCGGACGGCCCGCGCGGGCGCACCAGCGGCAACGGCCGGGTGGTCCTGCCGGACGGTTGGTTGGACGATCCGTACGACTGCGCCAGGCCGGGTGCGGACGCCGAATCGGACACCTCTGGCGGATGATCTAGCCGATCTGGCGAAGTCGCCCCTGCTGGGCCGCTCGCCATCCGGTCGCAGCCCTCTTGTCCATTCTGGACAGGAGGGCTCCTTTTCGGCGTTCTGATGTCACAGAACGAGCAGGTTCCTGGACGGAGTGCGACGATTGACGCAGGCGTTCTACGTTCGAGCGGTGAGATGCGCTGGTGACGCTTGCCACACGCGGCGGCCACTGACGGTGGGTCAGTGGACGAAATGGACAGGTCGACCGTGGATCGCTTCCCGAAGCCGGTTCGCGGCCGATCGGCCGATCCGGTTGCAGGAAATCAAGCCGGGGCAACGCGACCGACCCACGGCCGCTACCCAGCGTCCGAATCGGGCGATCTTCCCGTTTCCCCGTCTTCAAGACTTGAACGCAGCATCGCGTCAGGGGGACGATTTCACCAACAGAGGTGAACGCCTTTATGCGCATTCGATCTAGCGGGTTACCACTCGGTACCGGCCTCGGGTGGCCTATTCAGGGCAGAGAAGTGCCTTCGAAATGGGTATGTTCTCCGGCGTCAGGGCAACCGCGTACGAGGAGACCGACCCGTGCCGTCCCAGCAGAAGTTTGTTTACTCCTTCACCGAAGGAAACAAGGACCTCAAGGATCTTCTTGGCGGCAAGGGCGCGAACCTGGCCGAGATGACCAACCTGGGGCTCCCCGTCCCCCCGGGGTTCACCATCACCACCGAGGCCTGCAAGGTCTTCCTGGAGACCGGTAGCGAGCCGACCTCGCTGCACGAGGAGATCAGCGCCCACCTGGACGCCCTCGAGCAGGAGATGGGCAAGAAGCTCGGCCAGGCCGACAACCCGCTCCTGGTCTCCGTCCGCTCCGGTGCCAAGTTCTCCATGCCCGGCATGATGGACACCGTCCTCAACATCGGTCTCTCCGACGCCTCGGTGACCGGCCTGGCCGCCCAGTCCGGCAACGAGCGCTTCGCCTGGGACTCCTACCGCCGCCTGGTCCAGATGTTCGGCAAGACCGTGCTGGGCGTCGACGGCGAGCTGTTCGAGGAGGCCCTGGACGAGGCCAAGCACGCCAAGGGCACCACCAACGACCTGGACCTGGACGCTTCCGACCTCCGGGAACTGGTCGAGGTGTTCAAGGGCATCGTCGAGCGCGAGACCGGCCGGGCCTTCCCGCAGGACCCGCGCGAGCAGATGGACCTCGCCATCCACGCCGTCTTCCACTCCTGGAACGGCGACCGCGCCCGGCTGTACCGCCGCCAGGAGCGCATCCCGAACGACCTGGGCACCGCGGTCAACGTCTGCACCATGGTCTTCGGCAACCTCGGCGAGGACTCCGGCACCGGCGTCGCCTTCACCCGCGACCCCTCCACCGGCACCCAGGGCGTCTACGGCGACTACCTGTCCAACGCCCAGGGCGAGGACGTCGTCGCCGGCATCCGCAACACGCTGCAGCTGTCCGAGCTGGAGAAGCTCGACAAGAAGTCGTACGACGAGCTGATGGCGATCATGCAGAAGCTCGAGAACCACTACCGCGACCTCTGCGACATCGAGTTCACCATCGAGCGCGGCAAGCTCTGGATGCTGCAGACCCGGGTCGGCAAGCGCACCGCCGCGGCCGCCTTCCGGATCGCCGTCCAGCTGGTCGACCAGGGCCTGATCGACCTGGACGAGGCCCTGATGCGCGTCACCGGCGGCCAGCTGGCGCAGCTGATGTTCCCGCGCTTCGCCCCGACCGCCGAGTCCAAGCAGATCGGCTGGGGCCTGGCCGCCTCGCCCGGCGCCGCGATCGGCAAGGTCGTCTTCGACTCCTACACCGCCGTCAAGTGGTCCCGCTCCGGCGAGAAGGTCATCCTGGTCCGCCGCGAGACCAACCCGGACGACCTGGACGGCATGATCGCCGCCGAGGGCATCCTCACCTCGCGCGGCGGCAAGACCTCGCACGCCGCCGTCGTCGCCCGTGGCATGGGCAAGACCTGTGTCTGCGGCGCCGAGGAGCTGGAGGTCGACACCAAGGGCCGCAAGTTCACCACCGCCGACGGCCTGGTGGTCCACGAGGGCGACGTGGTCTCGATCGACGGCGCCAGCGGCAAGGTGTACCTCGGCGAGGTGCCCGTGCTGCCGTCCCCCGTGGTCGAGTACTTCGAGGGCACCCTGCACGCCGGCGCCGACGTCCAGGGCGGACTGGTCCAGGCCGTCCACCGGCTGATGTCGCACGCCGACGGCCGCCGCCGCCTCGCCGTGCGCGCCAACGCCGACAACGCCGAGGACGGCTCGCGCGCCCGCCGCTACGGCGCCCAGGGCATCGGCCTGTGCCGCACCGAGCACATGTTCCTCGGCGAGGAGCGCCGCAAGGAGGTCGAGCACCTGATCCTCGCGGACAACGACAAGGACCGCGAGCTCGCCCTCTCCACCCTGCTGCCGCTGCAGAAGGGCGACTTCCTGGAGCTCTTCCAGGCGATGGACGGCCTGCCCGTCACCGTCCGCCTGCTCGACCCGCCGCTGCACGAGTTCCTGCCGGACATCACCGAGCTGTCGGTGCGCGTCGCCCTCGCCGAGGCCCGCAAGGACCCGAACGAGAACGACCTGCGCCTGCTCCAGGCGGTGCACAAGCTGCACGAGCAGAACCCGATGCTGGGCCTGCGCGGCGTCCGCCTCGGCCTGGTCATCCCCGGCCTGTTCGGGATGCAGGTCCGGGCCATCGCCGAGGCCGCCGCCGAGCGCAAGCTGGCCGGCGGGGACCCGCGCCCCGAGGTGATGATCCCGCTGGTCGGCACCGTCCAGGAGCTGGAGCTGGTCCGCGACGAGTGCGAGCGGGTGCTCGCCGAGGTCGCCCAGTCCACCGGCGTCAAGCTGGAGATCAAGCTCGGCACCATGATCGAGCTGCCGCGCGCCGCGGTGACCGCCGGTCAGATCGCCGAGGCCGCCGAGTTCTTCTCCTTCGGCACCAACGACCTGACCCAGACGGTCTGGGGCTTCTCCCGGGACGACGTGGAGGCCTCGTTCTTCACCGCCTACCTGGAGAAGGGCATCTTCGGGGTCTCCCCGTTCGAGACCATCGACCGCGACGGCGTCGGCTCGCTCGTCAAGCACGCCGTCGAGGCCGGCCGGGCCACCCGCCCCGACCTCAAGCTCGGCGTCTGCGGCGAGCACGGCGGCGACCCGGACTCGGTCCACTTCTTCCACGAGGTGGGGCTGGACTACGTCTCCTGCTCCCCCTTCCGGATCCCGGTGGCGCGCCTGGAGGCAGGCCGCGCCGCCATCGAGTCGGCGGGCAGCGACTCGCGCTGAGAGGGTAGGCATCCCCTACTCACGCGCGGGTACGACTGACCGCTTCCCCTCCCGTCGGGAGGGCGTACACCGGAGCTCGGCGCAGGAGAACCGGCGTACGTAACACGGCCGGGCGGGAACGGACAACGGCGTCCGTTCCCGCCCGGCCGTACGTGGTTGTGGCGTCCGTCATGGGGGGACACGGCTGTCCGGGCCCGGGCGCCTGCCAAGCTGGACCGCATGACCAGAAGCAAGAGCCCGCTCGTCGTCGTGGCCGTCCTGATCCTGGCCGTGCTCGCCGGGGCCGGGTACCTGCTCGCCGGCAAGGGCGGCAGCGGCCACCCCAGGGCCGCCGCGAGCTCCACCGCCGTCGCGGGCGGCTCGGCCCCCAAGCCCTCGGCCCCCAAGCCGTCCCCGCCGGCCGGCGGCGCCTCCACCCCGAGCGCCCCGAACGGCGCCTGGACGCCCGCCGACCCGGCCCTGGCCGACGTCTGCCGCACCAAACTGCCCAGCCAGGCCCAGGACACCCTCGCCCTGATCGCCAAGAACGGCCCCTACCCGTACAACCGGGACGGCATCGTCTTCGAGAACCGCGAGAGCCGCCTGCCGAAGAAGGGCAACGGCTACTACCACGAGTTCACCGTGGTCACCCCGGGCTCCGACGACCGCGGCACCCGCCGGGTCGTCACCGGCGGCGCCGGCGAGCAGTACTGGTCCCCGGACCACTACGCGACCTTCCAGGAGATCGACCCGCGCTGCTGAACCGGCTCCCGGCCCCTTGGCCCCCGCTTCCCTCTTGCGGAGCTGGGGCCGCGCCGTGTGCGCGGTGTCGCGCCGCGTCGGACGGCCGCCCCGGCCCGGCGGCCCTCACCGTACTCGCCGCCAGCTGATCCGGCCGTGCGGGCCGTGCGGGCCGGTGGTGACCAGGGCGGTCAGCTCGTGCAGCACCGGGGTCGGGTCGCGGCGCAGCTGGACCGGGGTGGTGCGCACCACCGGCAGGCCCGCGGCGGTGAGGCGGTTGGCGCGGGCCAGGCCGCGTTCGTGGTCGGCCGGGCGCAGGTGGTAGGCGCGGGAGCCGATCTCCAGGGCCACGCAGGCGTGCGGCCAGTAGGCGTCCGGCACGGCGAGGAACCGGCCGTCCAGGAACAGCACCGGGTTCCACAGCGGCTCCGGCAGGCCCGCGTGGGCGAGCACCTCGCGGGCCTCGCCCTCCACCACCGAGCGCACCCCGGCGGTCAGGTCCTCCACCACCCGGGCCACCTGGGGCAGCGCCAGCGCCCCCGGCCGGGCGAGCAACTGGTCGAGCAGCTCGCCGAGTTCGCAGTGCCGCCGCTGCACGGCCTCGGCGCACAGTGCCCGGAACCGGCGCTGCCCGGTCTCCCGCGGCGCCACGTCCGCCAGCGCCCGCGCGACCGTGGCGCTCCACAGCCCGTCGTCCCGCTGGAACCCGTTCGGCATCGCTCCGGACGCCCGGTGCACCCGGACGAACTCCCGGTCCCCGACCCGGCGTTGGGCCGAAATCAGCACATCGACCTCGGTCAGGTCCGCCGGGTGCCCGGCGCTCGGCAGCCCGGCCTCCGCCAGCACTGCGAACCCGGTCAGCAGCACCTCCCCGGGCTGCGGCTGCCGCCCCTTCGGGCTCGCGTACGCGAGGGCGGCCCGCAGTCTCTGGTGCGACGTCAACCTCCCGCTCTGCAGGCAGATCACCCGCGGCAGCACCTGCTGCCACGGCCCGCCCGGGCGCAGCCGGTGGGCGATCGTGCCGGAGGGCACGCCGAGCCGACGCAGCTGCGCCCGGGTGGCGATGTGCTGCTGGTCGGCGCCGAGCAGGACGACGGGGTCGAGCGGGTTCGCGCGGGTCATACCCGGGTGCTGCCCGCCCGGATCGGGGGTATGCGAAACATCCCCCGTCGGGGGCTTCCTGGCACGGAGGTTGACGAAACGGAGGTTGACGAAACGGCCGCCGACCGGCTGAGCTTGGTCCCACATGATGACCGAACCCAACGGCCCGGCGCTCGACGCGCTCAACGGCCTCTCCGTCGGCGACGCCCTCGGCGCCCAGTTCTTCGTCCCGGAAACCGCCCGGGCCCACTTCGCCTCCCGCACCGAACCGCCCGGCCCCTGGCCGTGGACCGACGACACCGAGATGGCCTGCTCGGTGTACGCCGCCCAGCGCGAACGCGGCAGCATCGACACCTTCGACCTCACCCACGCCTTCGCCCGCCGCCACGACTTCGACCGCGGCTACGGCCCGGCCGCCAACCGGATGCTCCGGTTGATCCGCGAGGGCGGCGACGCCAAGGCGCTGGCCGCCGAACTCTTCGACGGCCAGGGCTCGTACGGCAACGGCGCCGCGATGCGGGTCGCTCCGCTGGGGGCGGTGTACGCGGATGACCCGTCCGCCGTGGTCCGGCCCGCCGCCGACACCGCCGTGATCACCCACATCCACCCGCAGGCGGTGGACGGGACGATCGCGGTCGCGGTGGCGGCCGCGTACGCGGTGCGGGCGCGGACCGAGCCGGTGACACCGAAGGCCTTCCTGGAGGCGGTGGTCGAGCTCACTCCGTACGGTGCCCTGCGCGGCGCGCTCACCGAAGCGGTCCGGCTGGTGGACGTGCCGGATCTGCGGACAACCGCCCGGGCGCTCGGTAACGGCAGCCGGACCTCTGCCGTCGACACCGTGCCGTACGCCCTGTGGTGCGCAGCCCGGAACCTGACCGATTACCGGTCGGCCGTCTGGGAGGCGATCGGCGCCGGTGGCGACATGGACACCGTGGCCGCGATCACCGGTGGGGTGGTCGCCGCCTGCACCGGCACGGTCGGCATCCCGGCGGCCTGGATGGCCGCCCGTGAACCGCTGCCCGGCTGGGCGTTCCCGGAGCCGGGCAGCGTTCGGGCGGCTCCCGCGGACGACTCGTACCTGAAGCCGCTGCGGCTGCCCCGCCCTTGCCCGGTGCCGGACCTCGTCTGGACCGAGGAACAGTGGCAACGGGTCAGGTCCGGGCGGATTCCCGGGGACATCGACGGGCGGTGGGCGTTCTACACCGCCGAGGGCGTCCTGTACCTGCACCGCAGCTGGACCGGCTTCGAGATCTGGCGCGTGCGGGTCGCCCCGGTCAAGGGAGGCGGCTGGCGGCCCGTGTCCGCGCTGGTCGAGGCGTACCCCGAGCACTACAAGGGCGACCACGAGGTCCCTGAAGGCCTCCTTCGCACGGTGGCCGGGGACTAGGCGTAGCCGTAGCCCCTCAGGCCGTGATCATCAGCTGCCCGGCGCCGCCGCCTTGTCTAAGACACTCCTGGTTGATCGCCGGATCCGGGGCGCTCGGCGAGGTGGCGGCGGCGATCCGCAGCTCGATGATGTCCCGGACGGCGGGCCACTCGGAGTCCAGGATCGAGTAGAACGCGGTCGAGCGCACCACCCCGTCCAGCCCGCGCGAGTGCGCCCGGCGGACGCCCTCGGAGGTCGCGCCGAGCCGCTCGATGGCGGCCCTCGAGCGCAGGTTGCGGGCGTCCGCGCGCAGCGAGATCCGTTGCACGCCCCAGGTCTCGAAGGCGTACCGGAGCATCAGCAGCTTCGCCTCGGTGTTGATGCCGGTGCCCTGGGCGCGCGGCGAGAGCCAGGTGTTGCCGATCTCGGCGGCGTCCGGGACGGCCGTCGCCGGATCGCCGAACGGCACGCCGGGCGCGGGCGGCCACACCAGCGGGCCCTGCCAGTAGTCGAGTTCCAGGAACCGGGTGGAGCCGACCACCCGGCCGTCGGCGACGTTCACCGTCGCGAACGGCAGCGACCGGCCCGCGGCCTGGTCGGCGAGGGCCCGCGCGACGTAGTCGCGAGCCGCTTCCAGGCCGTGCGGGACGGGGGTGAAGGCGTAGGTCGTACGGTCCTCGGAGCCGGCCGCGGCGATGGCCTCGACGTGATGGGCGGCGAGGGGCTCCAACCGAACGGTGCGGCCGGTGAGGAAGACAGGTGCTGGCACGGAACCTTGGTCCTTCATCGGTCGTAGGGCGCGGTCCGCGCCGGGGTGCGGCGCGGGCTGCGGTGGACTGGTTTCGCCCCGTCCCGGTTTCCGCCTCCGGGTACCCGTGCGCGCCGGAGGATTCCGGTCGGGCGGGGCGGGGGCGGCGGCCCGGAACGGGCGGCGCGTGGTGCCGGAACGGACACGGGTCCTCGGACCGGTCCGGCGGGAAGAGCGAGGGGACAGTGTGCGTCCGCGAAATGGCCGAGAAGGAAACGAGTGCGCGAAGGGAAGCAGGCGGCCAGGTGAAGGCAAGATGCGTCGTGGGTGTCTACCAGGGTACCGATCCGGGTCGTGGTCGACGGCGTTACGGACGACGTGACGACGACGCGACGATGCGAGGCAGCGAGAGGACGATACCCGCCAGAACGCGGTGCGTCACTTCGCGGCACGCGAATGTCGGCGCGGGCTGCCACCGCGCGTCCCGGATCGGGCCGTTGAACACCCGTGACCAGGGGTTTCTCCTTCGGGTGCGATCATGGTCCGGAGCGGTCGGCGGCGGCCTCGGCCGCGTCGTCGGGCGGGTCGCCCGCCGAGTGGTGGGCCGGAACGGGAATTCCGGCGCGGCCCGGCACGCTGGAGAGGACGAGAAGCCGGTCGGATCGGGACGAGCAGAGAACGGGGTTGGGTGCGCGGTGCGAGACTTCCAGGCGCTGTACGAGCTGGATGAGCGGGGCGTGGCCGCAGTGGCCGAGGCCAACGCGGAGCTGCGTGACACCGGCGCCGGCCTGGTGCTGCTCCACCAGTTCGAGGGCTTCATGGACGCCGGCGAGGCCGGCGGCCAGGTGGTGGCCCACCTGCTGGAGACGGGTTCGCCCCAGGTGGTGGCCCGCTTCGACCACGACCGGCTGGTCGACTACCGGGCCCGCCGCCCCGCGATGGTCTTCGACCACGACCGCTGGACGTCCTACGACCCGCCGGAGATCCTGCTCCAGCTGGTCCGCGACGCCGCCGGAGCCCCGTTCCTGCTGCTCACCGGCCCGGAGCCGGACGTCGAGTGGGAGCGTTTCGCCCGCGCCGTCCGCGAGCTGGTCGAGCGCTTCGAGGTCCGGCTCAGCCTGGACTTCCACGGCATCCCGATGGGCGTGCCGCACACCCGCCCGGTCGGCCTGACGCCGCACGGCAACCGGCTCGACCTCGCGCCGGGCTACCCGCAGTGGTTCGAGCAGGCGCAGGTCCCCGGCAGTGCCCAGGCGCTGCTGGAGTACCGGCTGGCCGAGGCCGGGCACGACGTGCTGGGCTTCGCCGTGCACGTCCCCCACTACGTGGCCCGTTCGGCCTACCCGGCCGCCGCCGTGCTGATCCTGGAGGCGGTGCAGTCCGCCACCGGGCTGGTGCTGCCCGGCACCCGGCTGCGCGAGCGGGTCGGCGAGGTGTACGCCGACATCGAGGAGCAGCTGGCGCAGGGGGACGGCGAGTTGCGCTCGGCGATCCGCGGCATGGAGGGCCAGTACGACGCGGTGGCGGGCGTCGAGGGCCGGCAGAGCCTGCTGGCCGAGCCGGTCGACCTGCCCTCGGCGGACGAGCTGGGGCGCCGCTTCGAGGAGTTCCTGGCCGAGCACGAGCGCGGCGCGGAGTGACCAGCGCCGGGTAGCGGCGCGAGGCCGGCCGCGCGGTCCGGGAGTCATCGGCGCCGCCCGTACGTTGGACACCGCGGCGCCCGGGGGACGGGCCGCCGTAGGGAGCTGCCCGTGATCCGCACCCCCGGGGGGATGCCATGCCGAGGACCACACGCCCGACCGTCGTCGCGACGGCCGGGCTCGCCGCGCTGCTGCTGGCCGGGACGGCCGGACTGACCGGATGCAGCGGCGGCGGTTCGGACGGTCCGGACCGGGGCTTCGCGGGCGCGCTGCCCGGCCGCGCCCCGACCGGTGCCACCCCGACCCCCACCCCGACGCCGACCCCCACCCCGCCGCCCAGCGGCCCGTACGTGGCGCTCGGCGACTCGTACACCGCCGGGCCGAAGATCGCCCCGCAGGTCGGCGAGCCGGGCGGCTGCGGCCGCTCCGGGGTCAACTACCCGTCCCTGGTGGCCAAGGCGCTCGCCCTGGCACCCGGGCAGTTCCGGGACGTCAGCTGCAGCGGAGCCCGCACCGGGGACCTGAAGGCCGTGCAGACCACCGACGACGGGTCCAACCCGGCCCAGCTGGACGCGCTGACCCCGGCCACCAGGCTGGTCACCCTGGGCATCGGCGGCAACGACGCGGGCTTCATGCAGGTCCTCACCGAGTGCGCCAAGGACACCCTGGTCGGCGCGGTGAAGGACCTGGTCGGCGGGGACCGCGCGGCCGCGCCCTGCCGCGAGCGCTACGCCTCCGGCGGCGCCGACCAGCTCCAGGCCCGGGTGGACGCGGCCGGCGGGAAGGTCGCCGACGTCCTCCAGGAGATCAGGCGCCGCTCCCCGCAGGCCCGGGTGTACGTGGTCGGCTACCCGGCGCTGTTCCCGGCCGAACCGGCGAACTGCGGGCCGGTGCTGGGCACCACGATCGCGACGGCCGACCTCGGCTTCCTCGCCGAGAAGGAGCGGCAGCTCAACGGGATGCTCAAGCAGCGCGCGGAGGCCGCCGGGGCGGTGTTCGTGGACACCGCAGGGCCCTCGACCGGGCACGACATGTGCGCGGGGGAGGACGCCCGCTGGATCGAGCCGCCCTTCCCGGCCCACGGGCTCACCCCGGTCCACCCCAACGCCAAGGGGGAGGAGGCGGTGGCCGCCGTCGTGCTGAAGGCCGTCCGGGGCTGACCCGGGCCTGTCCGGCGGCTCCGAAACGGGGCCGTCCGGGTACGAGCGGTTCGCGGGGGCGGAAACCGGCGCGCCTCCCACGGTTCACGCTCCGGTCCGCACCCCTTCGCGCGCGGCACACCCCGCGTGTCGGGGGCGCGGCGTACCGTGAGTGTCATATGGATGACACCACGCACCGCCTCGCCGCCCCGATCCCGTACGACCACGCCGCCGAGGCCCGCTGGGTCCCCGAACCGGACAAGCGCCCCGGCCGCACCGCGTTCCAGCGCGACCGCGCCCGGGTGCTGCACTCCGCCGCGCTGCGCCGATTGGCCGGCACCACCCAGGTGGTCGCTCCGATGCGCAGCGACTTCCCGCGCACCAGGCTCACCCACTCGCTCGAATGCGCCCAGGTCGGGCGGGAATTGGGCGCCGCCCTGGGCTGCGACCCGGACCTGGTGGAGACCGGCTGCCTGGCCCACGACATCGGCCACCCGCCCTTCGGCCACACCGGCGAGGAGGCCCTCGACCAGGCCGCCGAGGCCTGCGGCGGCTTCGAGGGCAACGCCCAGTCGCTGCGCATCCTCACCCGGCTCGAACCCAAGCGCTTCGCGCCCCTGGAGGAGCAGCCCCCCGCCCGGCTCGCCCCCTGGCCCGGCCGCAGCGTCGGCCTCAACCTGACCCGGGCCGCCCTGGACGCCGCCACCAAGTACCCGTGGACCAAGGGCGCCCACCCCACCGACCCGGCCTCGCCCAAGTACGGCGTCTACGCCGACGACCTGCCGGTGTTCCGCTGGCTGCGGGCCGGCTCCCCGGCCGGTCGCAAGTGCTTCGAGGCCACCGTCATGGACTGGTCCGACGACGTGGCCTACTCCACCCACGACGTCGAGGACGGCTTCCAGGCCGGCCACATCGACCCCGCCGCGCTGCGCGCCCCCGGCGAGCGCGCCGACCTGTTCAAGGTCGCCGAGCGCTACGCGCCGGACGCCGAACCGGAGGAACTGGCCGCAGCACTGGACCGGCTGCTCGCCCAGGACTGGTGGCCGCGCGGCTACGACGGCACGGCGCGCGCCCGGGCCGGGCTCAAGGACTTCACCAGCCAGCTGATCGGCCGCTTCTGCCTCGCCGCCGAACAGGCCACCCGGGCCCGCTACGGCCCCGGCCGGCTGACCCGCTACGCCGCGGAGCTGGTGGTGCCGAGGGACGTCCGGCTGGAGTGCGCGGTGCTCAAGGCGGTCGCCGTCCGCTTCGTGATGATGCGCGACGAGCAGGCCCAGCTGCGGGCCCGCCAGCGGATCGTGATCGCCGAGCTGGCGTACGTCCTGACCCAGCGCGCCCCCGAGGGGCTGGACCCGGTGTTCGCCGCGATGTACCACGAGGCCGAGGACGACCGCGCCGCCCTGCGCACGGTCATCGACCAGATCGCCACCCTCACGGACGCCTCGGCCCTGGCCCTGCACGCCAAACTGGTCGGCGCCGCCTGGGCGTAGCCGCCCGGAAGGGGGGAGACGGAAGTCACCCCCCGACCCCTTCCGGCTCCGCCCCGGCGCAGCCGGAACCCCCGGTCGCCCCAGTAGACTTCCGGGGTGGCCGGGCGGATCAGGGACGAAGACGTACAGGCGGTGCGCAGCGCACTGCCGATCGACGCGGTGGTCGGCGACTACGTACAGCTGACCAACGGTGGCGGCGGCGAGTACAAGGGCGTCTGCCCCTTCCACGACGAGAAGTCCGCCTCCTTCTACGTCAACCCCGCCAAGGGCGTCTTCCACTGCTTCGGCTGCCAGGAGAACGGCGACACCATCGCCTTCCTGATGAAGATCGAGCACTTCACCTTCGCCGAGGCCGTCGAGCGGATGGCCGCCCAGGCCGGCATCACCCTGCGCTACGAGGAGGGCGGCTACAGCCCCCGCCACCAGCAGGGCGAGCGCACCCGCCTGGTCGAGGCGCACAAGGTGGCCGCCGCCTGGTACCAGGAGCAGTTGGCCTCGCCGGAGGCGGAGATCGGTCGCCGCTTCCTGGCGGAGCGCGGCTTCGACGAGGAGGCCGCCAAGGCCTTCGGTGTCGGCTACGCCCCCGCCGGGTGGGAGCACCTGGTCCGGTTCCTGCGCGGCAAGGGCTTCACCGACAAGGAGATCCTGCAGGGCGGCCTGGCCTCGCAGGGCCAGCGCGGCGGCCTGATCGACCGTTTCCGGGGCCGGCTGGTCTGGCCGATCCGGGACATCGCGGGCGAGGTGGTCGGCTTCGGTGCCCGTCGGCTGCGCGAGGACGACAACGGCCCGAAGTACCTGAACACCCCCGAGACGCCGATCTACAAGAAGTCCCACGTGCTGTACGGCATCGACCTGGCGAAGAAGGAGATCGCCAGGTCGGGCCGCGCGGTGGTGGTCGAGGGCTACACCGACGTGATGGCCTGCCACCTGGCCGGGGTCACCTCGGCGGTGGCCACCTGTGGCACCGCCTTCGCCGAGGACCACATCAAGATCATCCGCCGGCTGCTGATGGACACCTCGCAGTACCGGGGCGAGACGGTCTTCACCTTCGACGGCGACGCGGCCGGCCAGAAGGCCGCCCTGCGTGCCTTCGAGGACGACCAGAAGTTCGCCGCCAAGACCTCCATCGCGGTCAGCCCGGGCGGCATGGACCCCTGCGAGCTGCGCCTGGCCCAGGGCGACGAAGCCGTCCGCCAGCTGATCGACAACCCGGTCCCGCTGTTCGAGTTCGCGCTGAACACGGCGGTGTCGAAGCACCGGGTCGAGACGCCCGAGGGGCAGGCCGCCGCCATGGAGGAGGCGGCCCTGATCGTCGCGAAGATCAAGGACCCGTCGATCCGGCACGGCTACGCGATCCGCCTGGCCGGCATGCTCGGTGTGAACCCCGGCGACGAGCAGTTCGTGGTGCGCCGGATCTCGCAGCTGGCCCGCTGGGAGCGGGAGAAGCAGCAGAACCCCCGCGGCAACGGCCAGCAGCGGCGCACCGAGCAGCCCGTCGCGGCGCCCCGCCCGGCCCGGCCCGCGTTCCGGCTCAACCCGCGCGACCCGGCCCAGTTCGTCGAGCGCGAGCTGCTCAAGCTGGCGCTGCAGCACCCGGACCTGGTCAGCCCGGCCTTCGACCACTACGGCGACGACGAGTTCCCGACCCCGCCGTACACCGCCGTCCGGCAGGCCATCGCCAAGGCCGGCGGCGCCGCGTACGGGGCGACCCTGCCCGACTTCACCAGCGCGGTGCGCGAGGCGGCCCCGGACGACCAGGTCCGCTCGCTGGTGACCGAGCTGACCGTCGAGCCGGTGCGCTCGCTGCGCAAGGCGGACGCGGTCTACGCGGGCGAGTTCCTGGTCAAGCTGCGCCTGCTGGCCGTCGACCGCCGGATCGCCGAGGTCCGCGGCTACCTCCAGCGGCTCGGGCACCGGGCCGACGCCGAGCAGCTGCACGCGGTGCAGACCGAGCTGTGGCAGCTCCAGCAGTACGGGCAGCAGCTCCGCAGCCGGGGCGCGGCGGCGCTGTGAGCCCCGGTAAGCGCTGAAAGTCCTGGAAGTCCTGCGCAGAAAGTCGGCGCACGAGTCTCGGCCACGGAGCGTGGCGTACCCCACACTGGAGGGCGTCCCACCTCCGTACAGCGCGGGTCCGCCAGAGTCGCGCCCGCCCCGAGGGGATGCCCGTGGACCGAGGCCCTGCCGCAGCGACCACCGCCACCAGACGAGCCGACCCGGCCGGACCGCCGCCCGGGGAACAGCAGACGGACCACGGCCGGGCCGGGGCCGCGCCCCCGGACGGCGCGCGGATCCCCGCCCAGGAGCTGCCGGAGGGCCACCCCGACAGCCCGGACCCGGAAGCCGAGTCGGATGCGCCGCCCGGGGAACCGGGACCCGAACCCGAACCCGAGGCCGAGGACGACGGGCCGCCCGAGTCACCGGAGTCGTCCGAGGGCGGCGGCCCGGCCGCCGACCTGCTGCGCCAGTACCTGCGCGAAATCGGCCGCATCCGACTCCTCACCGCCGCCGAGGAGGTCGAACTGGCCCGGCGGATCGAGGCCGGCCTGTTCGCCGAGGAGCGGCTGGACGGTGACCCGCCGCCGCCCGATCCGCTGGCCCGTGAGCTGGACACCCTGGTGGTCCTCGGCCGGATCGCCAAGCGTCGGCTGATCGAGGCCAACCTGCGCCTGGTGGTGTCCGTCGCCAAGCGCTACGTCGGCCGCGGCCTGACCCTGCTGGACCTGATCCAGGAGGGCAACCTGGGACTGATCCGGGCGGTGGAGAAGTTCGACTACGCCCGCGGCTACAAGTTCTCCACCTACGCGACCTGGTGGATCCGGCAGGCGATGAGCCGGGCGCTGGCCGACCAGGCCCGGACGATCCGGGTGCCGGTGCACGTGGTCGAGCTGATCAACCGGGTGGTCCGGGTGCAGCGCGCCCTGCTGCAGGAGCGCGGCCTCGAGCCGAGCCCGGCCGACATCGCCACCGCCCTGGAGCTCACCGAGGCGCGGGTGCGCGAACTGCTCAGGCTGGCCCAGGAGCCGATCTCGCTGCACACCCCGGTCGGCGAGGAGGACGACGTCGCGCTCGGCGACCTGATCGAGGACGCCGACGCCGCCTCGCCCGCCGAGTCCGCGACCTTCCTGCTGCTGCGCCAGCACCTGGACGCCGTGCTGGCCACCCTCGGCGAGCGGGAGCGCCAGGTCGTCCAGCTCCGCTACGGGCTGGACGACGGCCGCCCGCGCACACTGGAGGAGATCGGCGCGGTGTTCGGCGTGACGCGGGAGCGGATCCGCCAGATCGAGTCCAAGACGCTGGTCAAGCTCCGCGACCACGCCTACTCCGAGCAGCTGCGCGGCTACCTCGACTAGGCGCGACTCAAGTCCTGTCCGGCGGACCCTGGGGAGCGGACGGGCTGGGCGACGGCTGGTCGGTGGGCGGAGCCTGCGGCGCGGCCGAGTCGCTGGGCGTGGCGGCCGTCGCGGCCGGGCCGGACCCGGCGCCCGGGGGCGGGGAGGCGGGGCCGATCGGGATCGGGGTGGAGGCCACCACCGAGGCCAGGTCGGCGACGGTCGAGGTGCAGTCGTGTCCGGCGGGCTGGTAGCCGCAGACCTGGAAGCCGATCGACGGGCCGGCCGCGTTCAGCATCGCCGAGTAGTTGTCGTAGCCCCAGTGGATCAGCGCGGTCTCGCTGTCCCCGGTGCTGTCGGTGATCACCGCGTAGTCCTTGGGCTCGCCCTCGGTGATCGCCGCCCAGGCGGCCTGGCAGGTCCGGCTGTACCGGAGGTAGACGACCACCTTGCCGATGACCTGGGTCTGCAGGGTCCGGGCGTCCTTGCCGCAGCCGGTGGTCTTGGGGTCCTTGTGGGCGCAGCCGACCGCCTGGCAGGCGGGCTCGGACGGAGCGGGCTTGGCGGCGGTCGGCGCGGTCGCGGCCGGGCCGTCGGCCGCCGAGGCCCGGGAGTCGTGCCGGCTGACCCGCAGACCGACCAGCACCAGCAGCAGCGCCAGCACCACCGCGCCGGAGACCAGCGCCGCCGGGCGCCGCCACCACGCCACGGCGGGCTCGACCGGGACGGGCTCACAGGCGCCGTCGGTCGCCGACACCGGCTCCTCGGCAGCCGATCCGTCCACCGGCTCTTCCGCCGGTTCGTCGGTCGCCGCCCCGGTCTCCCCGGACGGCGCCTCGACCGGGGCGGGCTCCTCGGCGACGGGTTCCGTCGCCTGCCGCCACAGCCACCGCAGCGCCGCCGGGTCGCAGTCCACCGCCCCGACCAGCGCCTCCAGCGCCTGCTCGGTGATCACCCGCTTGCCGTTCAGCCAGCGCTCCCAGGAGGCCCGGCTGTAGTGGGTGCGGCCGGCCAGCTCGGACAGCGAGAGTCCGGCGGCGTCCTTGATCGTCCTGAGCTCCTCCGCCAGCAGTCGGGCGGGCGCGGACAGCTCCTCGGGCAGGTCCTTCCAGGCGGAAGCCATTGCGACCCTCCATGACTCGCGGGACGGGACGACGGTGGAGTGGGCGGGAGGGTGCGCGCCCGGTCCGGCCGTTCGGTGTCTCCCCTTCTCCAACCTCAGCGGCCTGGCGTCCCAAACCCCAGGTCATGGCGTTGAGACGGACGGAAGTGTCTCACAACCCCCCGGAACGTCGAACTGTCACGTGTTCGTCGTGCAGAGTTCTCCTCGCCGGTGCGTTCCGCCGCCCGGCCGCTTCGTTCGGGCCCCGGCCGGTCGGCCGGTGTCGGCCCGACACGGGTCCCGGACACCCCCACCGGGCGGGGCAGCCTCGCGGGGGGAGGCTGCCCCGACCGACCGGGACCACCCGGCGGGAGGGCGCTTCCCCTGCGCCCTCCCGCCGTGGCGTTTCCGAGCGGTTCCTCGTCCGAGCCGCGCTTCAGTGGTGGAAGCCCGCGCTGGCCGGCACCCCCAGCTCCTTGAGCGGGACGGGCTGGCGCCGCAGCTCCGGCAGCAGCCGGTGGAGGTCGGCCAGCAGCAGGTCGGCGAGGTCCCGGGAGAAGGCGTTGCGACAGACCACCCGGATCACCGACAGGTCCTCCCGGTTCGCCGGGAAGGTGTACGCGGGCACCTGCCAGCCGCGCTCGCGCAGCCGCCGCGAGACGTCGAACACGTCGAAGGTCACGTCCTCGGTGGTGGTGAAGGCGAACACCGGGAGCTGGTCGCCGCGGGTCAGCAGCCGGAAGCAGTCCAGCTTCCCGATCTCCCCGGCGAGGTAGGTGGCGACCTCCCGGCAGGCGCCCTGGACGGCCCGGAAGCCGGCCCGGCCGAGCCGCAGGAAGACGTAGTACTGCGCCGCGACCTGTGCGCCGGGCCGGGAGAAGTTGAGCGCGAAGGTCGGCATCTCGCCGCCCAGGTAGTTGACCCGGAAGACCAGTTCCTCGGGCAGCGCCTCCCGGTCCCGCCACAGCGCCCAGCCGACGCCGGGGTAGACCAGGCCGTACTTGTGGCCGGAGGTGTTGATCGACTGCACCCGGGGGAGCCGGAAGTCCCAGACCAGGTCCGGGTCGAGGAAGGGCGCCACCATGCCGCCGGAGGCGCCGTCCACGTGCACCGGGACGTCCAGGCCGGTGCGCTCCTGGAGCTCGTCCAGGGCCGCGCAGATCTCCGCGATCGGCTCGTACGACCCGTCGAAGGTCGAGCCGAGGACGCCGACCACGCCGATGGTGTTCTCGTCGCACAGCGCGGCCGCCTGCTCGGCGCCGAGGTGGAAGCGCTCGCCCTCCATCGGCGCGGTGCGGGCCTCGATCTCCCAGAAGTTGCAGAACTTGTCCCAGCACACCTGCACGTTGACGCCCATCACCAGGTTGGGCCGGGCCCCGGCCGCGTAGCGCTCGGGGTTGCGGCGCATCCAGCGGCGCTTGAGCGCCATGCCGGCCAGCATGCAGGCCTCGCTGGAGCCGGTGGTGGAGCAGCCGACCGCGGTGTCCGGGTCGGGGGCGTGCCAGAGGTCGGCGAGGATGGCCACGCAGCGCCGCTCCAGCTCGGCGGTCTGCGGGTACTCGTCCTTGTCGATCATGTTCTTGTCCAGGCACTCGGTCATCAGCCGGATGGCCTGCACCTCCATCGAGGTGGTGACGAAGGTCGCCAGGTTGAGCTTGGCGCTGCCGTCCAGCATCAGCTCGTCGTGGATCAGCTGGTACGCGGTGTCGGCGGCGACCGCGCCCTCGCCGAGCCGGTGCACCGGCGGGGCGAGCTCCATCGCGCCCAGCGGGTCGGTGATGCCGACGAACGGACTGACGCTCAGCCGGCGGTCGCTGCCGGTCCCCTTGTGCAGGGCCATGGGATGCTGCCGCCCTTCGCCTCGGTGGCCGTGTCCCGACCCACGCTGCCACCGGGCGTGGGGTGACGCATCTTCACCGACGGACACCGGCCGCTGCCGTCTCCGGCACACCGGCCGACCCTCCGCTACGCGGCGGCCGCCTCCGGGTGGATCTGGTCCCGGGCGGCGCGGTACTGCTGGCGCACCGCCGAACCGATCGCCAGGTCCTGCTCGCCCTCCGGCTCGACCGTCTCGGCGTCCGGCAGCTCCCACTGCGGCGGCTCGGCGGTGCCGGCCAGCGCCCAGGCGGCCTGCCGGGCGGCGCCGCGGGCGGCGTGGGCGCCGGGCGGCGGCACCACGACCGGGACGCCGAACAGCATCGGGGCGGCGTGCCGCACGGCGGGCAGCCGGCCGGCCGCGCCGAGCAGGAACACCCGCTTGATCTCGACGCCCTGGGCGCGCAGTACGTCCAGCGCGTCGGCGATGTTGCACAGCATGCCCTCGACGGCGGCCCGGGCCAGGTGTTGCGGGGTCATCGCCTCGACCCGCAGGCCGGTCAGGGTGCCGGCGGCGTGCGGCAGCGCGGGGGTGCGCTCGCCGTCCAGGTAGGGGAGCAGCACCAGGCCGTACGCGCCGGGGGAGGAGTGCAGGGCGAGGTCGCTCAGTCCCTCCAGGTCCACGCCGAGCATGGCGGCGGTGGAGCGCAGCACCTGGGCGGCGTTGAGGGTGGCGACCATCGGCAGGTGGCGGCCGCTCGCGTCGGCGAAGGAGGAGACCAGCCCGGTGGCGTCCACCACGGCCTGCTCGTGCACCGCGAAGATCGTCCCGGCGCTGCCGAGCGAGACCACCGCGTCGCCCGGGCCGAGGCCGAGGCCCAGGGCGGCGGCCATGTTGTCGCCGGTGCCGGCCGAGATCAGCAGGCCCTCGGGGGTGTGCCCGGCGGGTTCGGCGGGGCCGAGCACGTCCGGCAGCCTGAGCTCGTGGCCGAGCGCCAGCTCGACCAGGTCCTGCCGGTACTCGCCGGTGATCGGGGACCAGTAGCCGGTGCCGGAGGCGTCGCCGCGGTCGGTGGTGCGGCGCTTGGGGTGGCCGAGCAGCTGCCAGACCAGCCAGTCGTGCGGCAGCAGCACCTCGGCGACCCGGCGGGCGTTGGCCGGCTCGAACTCGGCCAGCCAGCGCAGCTTGGCGATGGTGTACGTCGGGCCGGGCACCGCGCCGATCGCGGCGGTCCAGGCGGCCGGTCCGCCGAGGGCCTCCAGCAGTTTGGCGGCGGCGCCGCTGGAGCGCGGGTCGTTCCAGAGCATCGCGGGCCGGACCAGCACCCCGCCCGCGTCCAGGCCGATCATGCCGTGCTGCTGCGCGCTGACGCCGATCGCCCGGACGCCCTCCAGCAGGCCGCCGGCCGCGGCGTCACCGAGCGAGTGCAGCCACACCTGCGGGTCGGCCTCGCCGGGGCGCAGGTCCTGGTCGTCGGGGACGGGGTGCGGAGCCTTGCCGGAGCGAAGGACGGCGCCGGTGTCGGTGTCGCACGCGACGATCCTGGTGCGGCTGGTCGAGCTGTCTATCCCCGCGACGATGGCCATGTCGAGATCATGCCTCAGCCCGGCCCGGTACGCGTCCGGGCCGGGTGAGCCGTTGCCGGTTCGGGACCCCTCGTCGGGGTCCGCTTGACCCCGGCGTCACCGCCCCGTCACGGGCGGAAGGTACCCCAGCCGTCGTCCTCGGCCCGGGACCGGCTGAAGTACGGGACCCGGTCGGTGACGGCGTTCGGCAGTCGGTCCCCGACCCGGTCGGCGACGGCGCCGACCGCCTTCCCGGCCACCGCGCCGGCCTGCTGCCGCGCCCGCTCGGCCGCCCCCTGGACCGCGGGGTTCTGGGCGATCTGCCGGGTGACCTTGGTGATCTGTTCGTAGCGCTGGCGCCCGGCCCGCGAGCCGAGGACGTAGCCGGCCGCGAAACCCACGGCCAACGACAGCTTCCACATGATCGGACCCACCCTCTCCTGGCGGCCTTCTGCCGCATTGCCCTACCCGTTGCTCGGGACGGCGAACCGTCCGCGCCCCCAGCATCCCCGGCTGGCGTCCGGGGCGCGCGCGGGGCACGCCGGACCGGTGGTCCGGGGCGGCCGGGGAAAGCGATTGGCGGACCACCCCCCCGAGTGCGCTAATGTATGTCCCGCAGCGAGCGCCGAGGAGCCCGGGGAACGGGAGCCGAGGCGGAAGCCGATCCCCCATAGCTCAATTGGCAGAGCAGCCGACTGTTAATCGGCAGGTTATTGGTTCGAGTCCAATTGGGGGAGCTCAGGAGAAGTGCCCTTCGGGGGTGTGACTCCTGTGCGTGGTACGGAAGTTGAGTACCGCGATCCCGCATAGCTCAATTGGCAGAGCAGCCGGCTGTTAACCGGCAGGTTATTGGTTCGAGTCCAATTGCGGGAGCTGCGCCGGGTCTGCCCGGTGACTGCTCAGAGCGAAGGCCCCTCGGACGACCGGGGGGCCTTCGTGTTGTCCGGGCCGGTGTCGTGTGCGTCACCCCGTCGCTCCGCAGGCCCCCGCCGCCGGCGTCCGCTGCCGGGAGCCGCCGGCGAGGCGGAGCTCAGGTGGTCGCCTTCCGGTAGAGGTCGGCGACCCGCTGGTCGAAGGCGACGCTGTACGAGGTGCCCGGGGTGTCCCCGCCCTCCTGGTAGCCGCCGATCACGCCGACCACCGTGCCGTCACCGGTGACCCACGGGCTGCCGCTGGTGCCGTCGGTGTAGCCGCCGCAGTCGAAGCGCTCCTGGGTGGCGCTCTGCGAGCTGGTGCGGACCGAGCAGGTGATCGGCTCGTCGCTCTCGTTGGGGTAGCCGGTCACCGAGACCGCCAGCCCGACGCCCCGGCCGGTGCCCAGTGGGTTGCCGCCGACCGCGTCCTCGACCTGCCGGCCGTCGGTCGGGCTGACCGTGACGAAGGCCACGTCGTAGTCGGGGTCGTCGTCCGAGGCCCAGTGCGGGTCGACGGTGATCGACTGCACCTGCCAACTCCCGTACGGAGAGTACCCGTTGCGGTAGCCGGGGGTGAACACCAGGCCGTCCAGCAGGCCGACCCGCTGGTTCTGCACGCAGTGCGCGGCGGTGACCAGCAGGTTGCGCCCGGGGCTGTGCACCACGCTCGCCGTACAGGCCCGGGAGCCCTGCGCGCTGTGGATGGACAGGGTGCCGATCCGGTCGCGGGCCGGGCTCTGCTGGGCGACCTCGGCGTTCGGCGGGTGGTCCGAACCGCCGCCGCACGCGGTGCCGGCGGTCAGCAGCAGGGCGGCCAGCGCGGTCGCTCCGGCCGCACGCGGGGGCGGCACCGGGCGGGGGGCCATCGGCGCTCCGTCTCGTTCCTCGGGGCGGGCATCCGGGCCGTGCGTTCCGCCGTTCGTGAGGAAGATCTACCAGGCCGTGCCCGGCAGCGCCACTGCCGGGTGTTCGATCGGGCTCCGTCAGCCGGTGGCCCGGTCGTAGAGGGCCTGGACCCGGTCGCCGAAGTAGCTGCTGTACGAGGTGTTCGGGCTGTAGCCGCCCTCCTGGTAGCCGCCGATCACGCCCACCACGGTGCCGGTCCTGGTGGCCGGGTCGAAGTCGGTGACCCACGGGCTGCCGCTGGTGCCGCCGGTGTAGTCGGGGCAGTCGATCCGCAGCTGGGTGGCGCTCTGCTCGGAGGTGGTGTTGGCGCAGGTGATCGGGACGTCGCTGCTGCCCGGGTAGCCGGTGACCCGCACCGGGAGCTGGTAACCGCGGTTGACGCCCAGCTTGTTGGCGCCGAGCACCTGTTGCACCTGCTGGCCGTTCTGGGCCTGGACGACGGCGAAGGCGACGTCCGCGTCCGGGTCGGCGTGGTCCTTCCAGCCGTCGTCCACGGTGACCGCCAGCAGCGGCCAGACGCCGCTCGGGGTGTCGCCGTTGCGGTAGCCGGGGACGAAGACCAGGTCGCTGCGCCGGCCGATCTTCGGGTCCCAGACGCAGTGCGCGGCGGTGACGATGAGGTTGAGCCCGGCGCTGTCCACCACACTGGCGGTGCAGAAGTGGTCGCCGTCCGCGTTGCGCGTGAACACCGCGCCGACCAGGCCGTTGAGCACGGTGGGCTTGGCGGTGCGGGTGACCCCGGTTTGCCGGCTCAGCGCCCTCTTGAAGCGCTGCTTGCTCCAGCCGTGGCTGTTCGCGGTGGTGGTCGGCGGTGCCGAGGTGACCGTCGGGGCGACGCTGCCGGGCCGCGCCGCGGTCGTGCAGCCCGCCGCCGCGAGCGCCAGCGCGAGTACCCCGGCCGCCGCTCCCGTCCCACGCATCGTCATCAGCCCAGGCTGCCCTGTCGGGCCCCTCGACCGCCACCCGGGCTCCACCGCCCGGAGGGGCGCACAGCCTCGCGCACTCAGCTGCGCCCCCGGCGCGCACCACGGGTGATCGACCGGCTATGCTGCCCGGGACGGCCTCGCGGGGCCGTCTGCTGCTGCCGTGGCCGTGAACCGGCGCGCGCGGCGGAACCGGGGCGGTAGCTCAGCCGGTTAGAGCAGGGGACTCATAATCCCTTGGTCGTGGGTTCGAGTCCCACCCGCCCCACCTCTGCGACGCGTGACGAGTGTCGTACGACAGTCCACGGACGGCTCCTGAGCTGGAGTTTCACCGCCCGTGACGACGGAAGTCTAGAGCCCGGCCCACTTCTCCCGGCCCGTGGCGCGCCGGAATTCACCCGCCCGGTGGCATCCGGCTCCGATGGCCTTCGGTGGCCGCCTTTCGCCCCCCGGGGACCCCCTGTGAACCGATCGCGTGCCGGCCCCTGGCGTCTTGCGCGGAAAAAGTGATATCACTTTGACAGCTCAAGCAGACACTCGCACTGGGGGGACGGTCCCATGACCACACCGCGTTTCGCCGTCGAGGACGGCCCTGTCATCGAACTGCCGGCTCCGAAGATCACCGAACGGGTCATCGTCGGCGCCGCCGGGCTGCCGGTGCTCGGTGGGGCGCTGCTCGGCGTGCTCGTCGGGTTCGGGGTGCTGATCGCCGGAGGGGTCCAGATCAGCGGCGGCAGCAAGGGGTTGGGGGTCCCGCTGGTGGTCCTCGGGCCGCTGGTGGTGCTCGGCTCGCTGCTGCTGTTGTGCGGGCTGACGGTCGTCTCGCCCGGTGAGGCCCGGGTGGTCCAGCTGCTCGGGCGCTACCGCGGCACCATCCGGGCCGCGGGCCTGACCTGGGTGAACCCGTTCACCAGCCGACGCCGGATCTCCACCCGGATCCGCAACCACGAGACTGACACCACCAAGGTCAACGACGCGGACGGCAACCCGATCGAGATGGCCGCCGTGGTGGTCTGGCAGGTCGAGGACACCGCGATGGCGGTGTTCGAGGTGGACGACTACGTCGACTTCGTCGCCATCCAGACCGAGACGGCCGTGCGGCACATCGCCACCAGCTACCCGTACGACGCCCACCACGAGGGGCAGTTGTCGCTGCGCGACGGCGCGGACGAGGTCGCCCGCAAGCTCTCCGCCGAGATCGCCGCCCGGGTGGCCTCGGCCGGTGTGCGGGTCATCGAGTCCCGGATCACCCGGCTCGCCTACGCGCCCGAGGTCGCCCAGGTGATGCTCCAGCGGCAGCAGGCCGGGGCCGTGGTGGCCGCCCGGCGGCTGATCGTCGAGGGGGCCGTCGGTATGGTCGAGGAGGCGCTGGACCGGCTCGCCGAGCGGGACGTGGTGGAGTTGGACGAGGAGCGCAAGGCCGCCATGGTGAGCAACCTCCTGGTGGTGCTGTGCGGCGACCGGGGCACCCAGCCCGTCGTGAACACGGGCTCCCTCTACCAGTAAGGGCGTGGCGTTGGCGACGGAACGGAAGAAGCTCCTGCTGCGACTGGACCCTTCAGTTCACGACGCGCTGGCCAGGTGGGCGGCGGACGAGCTGCGCAGCACCAACGCCCAGATCGAGTTCGTGCTCCGCCGCGCCCTCACCGACGCCGGCCGGATGCCCAGTGGTGCGGCCGGGCTTCCCCGGCGCGGCCGACCGCCCAAGGAGAGCCCGGAGAGCGGCGGTTCCGACGAGGACTGACCGCGGCGAACCGGGCGCCACGGATCTTTCGGAGAGACCGAGATGGACCTGCCCGTCAATCTGCCCGAGAAGCTCTACCTGCTCGCCTACGACCCGCAGCGCGGGCGGCTCACCCACACGAACAACCTCGACCTGGTCCTGCGGGCGGCGGCGCTCACCGAACTCCTCCGCCGCGGACTGATCCGCGACGACGGCCGGCACCCGGCCGCCGTCGGCGGCACGGCCGACGGCCTCGACCCGCTCTCCGCCGCGCTGCTGGAGCAGATCAGCCAAGGGCGGCGGCGCAGCTGGAAGAGCTGGATCGGACGCCAGCGGATGTCGGCGCGAGTGGTCCGCGACGGGCTCGCGGCCGCCGGCCGGATCCGGGTCGAGGAGCACCGGGTGCTCGGGCTCTTCCCGGTCGCGCGGGTCACCCTTCCGGAGCCCCGGGTGCGCAAGGCGCTGACCGAGAGCATCACATCGGCGCTGAGCGGTCCGCTCAGCCGGGTCGACCCGGCGGACGCGGCCCTGGTCGCGTTGGTCGACGCCGCCCGGCTGGGCTCGGTCCTGACGTGGCGCCAGCGCCGCGAGTTCCGCACCCGGATCGACAAGCTGGCACCCGCCGCCGGTCCCGTCCCGCGCGCCCTGCGGCGGGCCATCAACGCGCAGAGCGCGGACGGAGGGGCGGGCTGACACCCTCCCCGGCGCTCGGACCCCGGCCCGGTCGCCGAGCAGGCGGCCGGGCTCCGCGCTGTCGGCGGCCCGTAAGCTGGCCGGGTGCTCGAACCCGCCCTGCTGCCGACCCCGCTGGTGGACTGCACCGACGAGGTCTTCGCCCGGGCCGGGGTGGAGCTGCGGCTCAAGCGGGACGACCTGCTGCACCCGAGCGTCCCCGGCAACAAGTGGCGCAAGCTCGCGCCCAACCTGGCCGCCGCCGTCGAGCAGGGCCACACCCGGCTGCTGACCTTCGGCGGGGCCTACTCGACCCACCTGCGGGCGGTGGCGGCCGCCGCCGGGGCGCTCGGGCTGGAGAGTGTCGGGCTGGTGCGCGGCGAGGAACTGGCCGACCGGCCGCGCAACTGGTCGCTGCGGGCCGCCGAACGCTCCGGGATGCGGCTGGAGTTCCTCACCAGGGCCGCCTACCGGGAGGCCACCGGCCGGGTGCCGGGCGAGTACGGTCCGCAGGCCCTGCAGCGCCGCTGGGGCCCCTGCCTGGTGCTCCCGGAGGGCGGCTCCAACGCGCTGGCGGCGGTCGGCGCGGCCGCGGTCCCGGCCGAACTGGCCGACCTGGACGGGCGCGACGTGGTCTGCTGCCCGGTCGGCACCGGCGGCACCCTGGCCGGCATCGCGGCGGGTCTGCCGCCGGGCGCGCGGGCGCTCGGGGTGGCCGTGCTGCGCGGCGGCGAGGGCTACCTGGAGGCGGAGGTCGCCCGGCTGCACCGGGCCGGGTTCGGGCGCGAGTTCGACAACTGGCGGATCGACCACGCCCACCACGGCGGCGGCTACGGCAAGGTCCCGCCCGAACTGGCCGCCTTCGCGGGGGAGTTCGAGCGCCGCCACGGCATCCCGGTGGAGCGCCGGTACGTCGCCAAGCTGCTCGCCGCCCTGGCCGACCTGGCCGGGGCGGGCGCCTTCCCGCGCGGCACCCGCCTGACCGCCGTGGTCACCGGCCTACCGGACCCGGAGTGATCGATCAGGATCCGAAGGTCAGGTCGGCGCACGGGTCGGTGTCGGCGCCCCGGGTGTTCTCCGCTATGCCGGTCGGGATCCCGCTGGGCGTACCGCCGGTCGGCGTCGCCGAGGGCGAGGAGACCGAGTTCAGCTGGGTGCCGGCGGCCCGGTAGTCGGCGCCGAGGGTGACGGTGATCCCGCCCGAGCCCGGCTCCTCGACCGTGCGGGCGCCGGGGAAGAGCGCCGCGACCTGGTCGGCGGTGGTCTTCAGGGCCGGGGCGTAGGAGACCTCGGTGTGCTGCTTGCCGGGGTCGTTGGCGCCGAGTACGACGTTCTGGAAGCCGCGCCCCTTGAGCGTCTCGGCGCCGGAGCCGGCCAGTCCGGCGGTGCCGACGCCGTTGACCACGGTGATCGGGGCCGCGGCCTGGTCGGGGGTCAGCGGCGCGTTCGCGCTGGGGGTGGCACTGGGCGAGGCGGAGGCGGTGGCCGCGCCGGTGCCGGCGGTGCTCCGCCCGTCCAGGGTGCGGTCCTCCCGCAGCAGCTTCCACAGCTCGTCGGCGTCCGGCTGGACCAGCCGCACCCGGTCCCCGGCGAAGCGCCAGGGGGCGGTCACGAAGGTGACGTCGGAGAGCTTGACGTCCTCCACCGAGCGGGCGAAGTCCACCAGCTTCATCGCGGTGCCGAGTCCCTCGTCCACGGTGAGCGACTTGGTGGCGGCGTCGGCCAGCGGCAGCAGGGTGGGCAGCGAGAAGCCCTGGTCCTGGACCTTCTTGATCATCGAGGAGAGGAAGGCCTGCTGGCGCTTCATCCGGCCTATGTCGGAGTTGTCGCCGATGCCGTGGCGGGCCCGCAGGTAGTCCACCGCGGACTTCCCGGAGAGCTTCTGCAGCCCCTTCTTGAGCTGGATGCCGTACTCGTTGACGTCGTTGGGCACGCAGGCCTCCACGCCGCCGATGGCGTCGGTCATCGCGGCGGCGCCCTTGAAGTCGACCACGATGGTGTGGTCGACCCGCAGACCGGTGAGCGCCTCCACGGTGTTCTGGGTGCAGGCCGGGTTGCCCTTGGGGAGCTCGCCGAGGCTGAACGCGGAGTTGAACATCTGGTCGTTGCGGGGCTTGCTCCAGGTGCCGTCCGCCAGCTTGCAGGACGGGATGGTGACCAGGGTGTCGCGGGGGATCGAGACGCCGACGGCGTGCTTGTGGTCGGCGTAGATGTGCACCAGGATCGCGGTGTCCGAGTTGCCGACGCCCTCGTCGCCGCCGCCCAGCGCGTTGTTGCCGTCGTCCCTGGTGTCCGAGCCCAGCAGCAGCACGTTGACCGGCACCTGGGCGCCGGGGGTGACCGGGACGGGGGCGGGCGGGCGCTCGGTGGCGACGCCGCCCGCGTCGAAGGTGGTGATGTTGTTGTCCAGCCGGTGGTAGAACCAGGCTCCGGCTCCCACGACCGACAGCACCAGAACGGCGGCCAGGCCGATGGCGGTCCGCAGGTAGCGGCGCCGGCGCGTGCTGCTGCTCATCCTCCGTGCCCCCCGTCTTCAGGTCTCTCGCGTTCGACGTTCGAACGTTAGACGTTCCGGAAGGCTGTTCGGTTACCCCCGGGCGGGAGGGGAATCGACCCGCGCCGCTGTGATGTTGGTCACGCACCCGGGCCGGAGGCGCCGGTGAGCATCCGCCGGAGCAGGTCCCGCAGCACCGTCCGTTCCTCCGGGCCGAGCGCGGCGAGCGGCTCGCGGGCGAAGTTGAGCGACTCGCGCAGCTCCTCGGAGGCGGCCGCGCCGGTCTCGGTGGCGGCGACCAGCTTGACCCGGCGGTCCTGCCGGTCGGCCTCCCGGGTCACGAAGCCGCGGGCCTCCAGCCGGTCGACGATGCCGGTGATGTTGGAGGGTTCGCAGCTGAGGGTCTGGGCGATGTGGCGCATGGGCAGCGGGCCGCGCCGCAGCAGGGCGAGCACCTTGGCCTGGGCGCCGGTGAGCGAGCGGGCGGCGGCGGCCTCCTCGTACTCGCGGTGGAAGAGTGCGACCAGGTTGGCCATCAGGTCGACGACCTCACGGGTGATCTCGTCGGACTGCGGCGTGGCGACCTCGCTCGGCTGAGTGTCCATGCCCCAGAGTCTACCTGAAAAGTTGACAACATGAACCTTTCATGCCCATCGTTACTTCAGTTCCTCAACCTTTCACCTGTGGAAACCCCCCTCCAAGGAGCACCACCATGGCAGAGCAGGCCGCCCCCGCCACCGCCCGTGAATGGCACCTCGCCGCCCGCCCCCAGGGCTGGCCGGTGCCCACCGACTTCGCCCTGGTCGAGGCCCCGGTCCGGACCCCGGGCCCGGGCGAGATCCTGGTCCGCAACACCCACCTCTCGGTGGACCCCTACATGCGCGGCCGGATGAACGACGTGAAGTCGTACGTTCCCCCGTTCCAGCTGGGCCAGGCCATGGACGGCGGCGCCGTCGGCTACGTGGTCGCCTCCGAGGCGGAGGGCTTCGCCCCGGGCGACGCCGTGCTGCACGGGCTCGGCTGGCGCGAGTACGCCACCCTGGACGCCAAGCACGCGGTCAAGGTCGACCCGGAGGCCGCCCCGCTCTCCGCCTACCTCGGCGTGCTCGGCATGCCCGGCCTGACCGCCTACGCCGGACTGCTCGCGGTCGGCGGCCTCAAGGAGGGCGACAAGGTCTTCGTCTCCGGCGCGGCCGGCGCGGTCGGTTCGCTGGTCGGCCAGATCGCCCGGCTCAAGGGCGCCTCGCTGGTGGTCGGTTCGGCCGGCTCGGCGGAGAAGGTCGCCAAGCTGGTCGACGAGTACGGCTTCGACGCCGCCTTCAACTACAAGGACGCCCCGGTCGCCGAGCAGCTCGCCAAGGCTGCCCCGGAGGGCATCGACCTCTACTTCGACAACGTCGGCGGCGACCACCTGGAGGCCGCGATCGGTGCCCTCGGCGTGCACGGCCGCGCGGTGCTCTGCGGCGCGATCGCCCAGTACAACGAGACCACCGCGCCCGCCGCCCCGCGGAACCTGGCGATGGCGATCGGCAAGCGGCTGCGCCTGGAGGGCATGCTGGTGCGCGACCACGCCGCCCTGCAGCCGCAGTTCGTCACGGAGGTGGCCGGCTGGCTGAAGTCCGGTGCCCTGCGCACCGAGGAGACCGTGGTGGACGGCTTCGAGAACGCCGCCGAGGCGTTCATCGACCTGCTGCGCGGCGTCAACACCGGCAAGATGGTCGTCCGCCTGGACGGCTGACCCTCCGTCAGGAGATCGGACCGCCCCGCCGCCCCCATCGGGCGCGCGGGGCGGTTCGCGTGCACGGCGCAGAGGGTCCGGCCGCACTACCGCATTCCGGCCGGATCCGAAAGTGCGTCATCCATCGTGCGGCGCCGCGCGGTACGGTGGTCCCGCCTGGCGATGGGGCCGTTCGGGGGAGAGATCCGGCCGAGGGGTAGACCACGTTGTGGATTCGACTAGCATTGAGCGAAAGCCTGTCCGTTTTGCTCAATTTAGTAGCTTAATGTCGGCTAACGTGAGTAACTGCGGATCAACTGCAGGCACGAGGCAGCTGGGGAAGGCGACCCTCGTCCACAGCCTGGAGGTCCCGGTGACGACACGTGGAGTTCTCTACATCCACTCCGCGCCCCGCGCGCTGTGCCCGCACGTCGAGTGGGCCGTCGCGGGGGTGCTCGGTGTGCGGGTGAGCCTGGACTGGATCCGCCAGCCGGCCGCACCCGGGCACTGGCGTGCCGAGCTCTCCTGGCAGGGGGAGCCCGGCACCGCCTCGAAGCTCGCCTCCGCGCTGCGCGGCTGGCAGCTCATGCGGTACGAGGTGACCAGCGAGCCCTGCGCCACGGCGGAGGGGGAGCGGTACAGCAGCACGCCCACGCTCGGCATCTTCCACGCCGTCACGGGCATCCACGGCGACATCCTGATCCCCGAGGACCGGCTGCGGGCCGTCCTGCTGCGGGCCCGCAGCGAGGGGGCCGACCTGGAGGCCGAGATCTCCCGGCTGCTGGGCAAGCCCTGGGACGACGAACTGGAGCCGTTCCGCTACGCGGGCGAGGGCGCCCCGGTGCGCTGGCTGCACCAGGTGGTCTGACCGGCCGAAGGCACGACGAAGGGGCCGGCGCTCACGGAGAGCGCCGGCCCCTTCGGTGTGGGCGTCAGCGGGTGCGGAAGGCCAGCACCACGTTGTGGCCGCCGAAGCCGAACGAGTTGTTCAGCGCGGCGATCCGGCCCTCGGGCAGCGGGGTGGCCTCGGTCACGATCTTCGCGTCCACCTCGTCGTCCAGCTCCTCGACGTTGATGGTCGGCGGGGCGATCCGGTGGTACAGCGCCTGCACGGTGGCGACGGTCTCGATGCCGCCGGCGCCGCCCAGCAGGTGACCGGTCATCGACTTGGTGGCCGAGACCAGGATGTGGTCGAGGTCCTCGCCCAGCTCCTTGCGCAGCGCCTTCAGCTCGGCGGTGTCGCCCTGCGGGGTCGAGGTGGCGTGCGCGTTGACGTGCACGATCTCGGCCTTGTCCAGCTCGTTGCGGTCGAACAGGTCGGCCAGCGCGCGGGCCACGCCGGCGCCGGTCGGCTCCGGCTGGGCGATGTGGTGGGCGTCCGAGGACAGTCCCTGGCCGATCGCCTCGCAGTAGATCCGGGCGCCCCGGGCCTCCGCGTGCTCCAGCGACTCCAGCACGACCACGCCGGCGCCCTCGCCCAGCACGAAGCCGTCGCGGGCCTTGTCGTACGGACGCGAGGCGCGCTCGGGGTCGTCGTTGTTCTTGGACATCGCCATCATGTTGGCGAACGCGGCGATCGGCAGCGGGTGGATCGCCGCCTCGGTGCCGCCGGCCACCACGACGTCGGCGCGGCCGCTGCGGATCATCTCGATCGCGTAGCCGATCGCCTCGGCGCCGGAGGCGCAGGCGGAGACCGGGGTGTGCACGCCGGCGCGGGCGCCGACCTCCAGACCGACGTTGGCCGCCGGGGAGTTGGGCATCAGCATCGGGACGGTGTGCGGCGAGACCTTGCGGGCGCCCTTGTCCTTCAGCACGTCGTACTGGTCGAGCAGGGTGGTCACGCCGCCGATGCCGGAGGCGATCACGGCGCCCAGGCGCTCGGGGGCGAGCTTGGAGGACTCGTCGGTGGCCGGGGTCTCGAAGCCGGCGTCGGACCAGGCCTCGCGGGCGGCGATCAGCGCGAACTGGGCGGAGCGGTCCAGCTTCCGGGCCAGCGGCCGGGGCAGGATCTCGCCCGGCTCGACCGCGGTGCGCGCGGCGATCCGGACCGGCAGGTCCTCGGCCCACTCCTCGGTCAGGGCCGCCACTCCGGAGCGCCCGGCGATCAGGTTCTCCCAGGTGGTGGCGGCGTCGCCGCCCAGCGGCGTGAAGGCGCCGATACCCGTGACGACCACGGTTCGGTTCTCAGCGGTCACTGGTTTCTCTTCTTTCACGTTCGTGCGGGGTCGGCGGCGAGCCGAAGAAGGGCCCGGCCGGGCGCCCGGTGGGGCGTCCCGGCCGGCGGGTCGGCCTGGCTCGGGAGCCGGGCCGACGGGTCAGCCGTCCGAGGCGTGGCTCACGCCGGACGGACTGGGCGACTCGAACGAGTCGATCGCTCAGGCGTTGGTGAGGATGTAGTTCACCGCGTCGCCGACGGTCTTCAGGTTCTTGACCTCGTCGTCCGGGATCTTGACGTCGAAGCGCTCCTCGGCGGCCACGACGACCTCGACCATGGACAGCGAGTCGACGTCCAGGTCGTCGGTGAAGGACTTGTCCTCCTGGACGTCCTCCGCCGGGATGCCGGCGATCTCGTTGACGATCTCGGCGAGACCTTCCAGGACCTCGTCCTTGGTAGCCATACTGGCTGCTCCTCTTCGGTGTTGAACGTGTCCGACCGTCGGACGGACACGGGCTTGTGGATGGATGGGGCGAAACGCGCCTAGGGGAGCGTAACGACTGCCGCGGCGTAGACGAGACCCGCCCCGAACCCGATGATCAACGCGAGGTCGCCGCTGTGGGCCTCGCCGGACTCCAGCATGCGTTCCATCGCCAGCGGGATGGAGGCGGCGGAGGTGTTGCCGGTCTCGGCGATGTCACGGGCGACCGGCACCGACGCCGGCAGCTTGAGCGCCTTGATCATGGCGTCGGTGATCCGCATGTTGGCCTGGTGCGGGATGAAGGCGCCGAGCTGGTCGGCGGTGATCCCGGCGGCGTCCAGCGCCTGCTGGGCCACCTTGGCCATCTCCCAGACCGCCCAGCGGAAGACCGGCTGACCGTCCATCCGCAGGGCCGGCCACTTCTGCTCCTCGCCCGGGCCGTTGATGGCGTCGGGCTTGGCGAAGGCGGTGTCCCAGGCCTGGGTCTGGCTGATGACGTCGGCCTGCGAGCCGTCCGAGCCCCAGATCAGCTTGCCGATGCCCGGCGTGTCGGACGGGCCGACGATCGCGGCGCCGGCGCCGTCGCCGAAGATGAAGGCGGTCGAACGGTCCGACTTGTCGGTCAGGTCGCTGAGCCGCTCGACACCGATCACCAGCACGTAGTCGGCGTTGCCGCCGCGGATCATGCCGTCGGCCAGGCCCAGGCCGTAGCCGAAGCCGGCGCAGGCGGCCGAGATGTCGAAGGCCGGGGCGGTGCCGCAGCCGAGCCGCTGGGCGATCTCGGTGGCGATGGCCGGGGTCTGCTTGAGGTGCGAGACGGTCGAGACGATCACGCCGCCGATCTGCTCGGGGGCGATGCCGGCCTGCGCGATGGCCTTGCCGGCGGCCTGCACCGACATCTCGGCGACGCTCTCCTCCGGGCCCGCCCAGCGGCGCTCGGCGATCCCGCTGCGGGTGCGGATCCACTCGTCCGAGGAGTCGATCCACTCCAGGACCTCGGAGTTGGGGATGACCCGGACCGGGCGGTAGCCGCCGACCCCGTGGATGCGGGAGTACTGCGCGCCGGTGGCGGGACGGATCTGCGGCTTGGTCATGCCTGGTCCTCCTGGTCCTGACCGCCGTGCTCCGCGACGAGCTCGCGGGCCTTGTCCAGGTCGGCGGGGGTCTTCAGGGCGAGCGTGGCGACACCCTTGAGGTTGCGCTTGAGCAGCGCGGTCAGCGTGCCCGCGGGGGACAGTTCGATCACGGCGGTCGCGCCCAGCCGGCCGAGGGTCTCCATGCAGAGGTCCCAGCGGACCGGGTTGGAGACCTGCGACACCAGACGCGCCAGCACCTCGGCGCCGGAGTCGACGACTGCGCCGTCCTTGTTGGAGACGTAACGGACCTGCGGGTCGGCCACGGTCAGGCTCGGGGCCAGCGCGGCCAGCCGCTCCACGCCGGGGGCCATGTGCTCGGTGTGGAAGGCGCCGGCCACCTTGAGCGCGACCAGCTTGGCGCCGGCCGGCGGGTCCGCCTTCAGCGCCTCCAGCCGGGCCAGCGTGCCGGCCGCGACGATCTGGCCGCCGCCGTTGTTGTTGGCGGCGGTCAGGCCGTGCTGGGACAGCTTCGCCGCGACGACCTCCGGGTCGCCGCCGAGCACGGCGGTCATGCCGGTCTCGGTGACGGCGGCGGCCTCGGCCATGGCGCGGCCGCGCTCGCGGACGAAGGTCAGCGCGTCGTGGGCGCTGAGCACCCCGGCGCCGGCCGCGGCGGTGATCTCACCGACGCTGTGGCCGGCGACGGCGCCGACCAGCTTGCGGGCGTCCGCCTCGTCCGGGAACAGCTCACGGGCGGTCACCAGACCGGCCGCGACCAGCAGCGGCTGGGCGACGGCGGTGTCCTTGATCTCCTCGGCGGACGCCTCGGTGCCGGCGTGAACCAGGTCGAGCCCGGCGACCTCCGACCAGCCGCGCAGGCGGTCGGCGACACCGTCGAGCTCCAGCCAGGAGCTGAGGAAACCGGGGGACTGGGCACCCTGTCCAGGGGCGACGATTACGAGCACGGTTCAACCCTCTCTCGCCAGGCGCCCAGGGGCGGGTAGGCGACGGTAACGAAGAAAACCATCCGGGATTGTATGGTCCCTACACCCCGGCTCGGCCGGGTTCTCCGGCGGCGGTCAGCCGGCCGAGGGCCAGTGCGATCCGCAGAGTGAACGCCGAACGTACGTCGGAGGGGGCGTACCCCGTGACGTCGGTCACACGTCGTAGCCGGTAGCGCACCGTATTGGGGTGCACGAAGAGCATCCGGGCCGCGCCCTCCAGGGAGGAGGCCTGCTCCAGGTAGACGCTCAGCGTCTCCAGCAGGGCGGAGCCGGCCTCGTCCAGCGGTGTGTAGATCTCCTCCACCAACTGGTGGCGGGCGGCGGGGTCGCCGGCCAGCGCCCGCTCGGGCAGCAGGTCGTCGGCGAGCACCGGGCGCGGGGCGTCCGGCCAGGCGGCGCAGGCCCGCAGACCGGCCGCGGCGGCGTGCGCGGAGCGGGTCGCCGAGAGCAGGTCGGGCACGGTCGGGCCGATCACCACCGGGCCCGGCGCGAACTGGCCGATCAGCGCCCGGGCGGCGTGCACCGGCTCCTTGTCACCGCCGACCACGACCACCAGGCGCTTGCCCAGCACCCCGGTCAGCACGTTCAGCTTGGCGTACCGGGCGGCCCGGCGGATCGCCTCGACCACCAGCTCGCTGTCACCGTCCGGGGCGCTGCCCATCACCACCCGGACCTGGCTGGGTTGCCCCCAGCCGAGCGCGGCGGCGCGGGACAGCACACCCTCGTCGGCGTCGCCGGACAGCAGGGAGTTGACCACCAGCGCCTCGAGCCGGGCGTCCCAGGCGCCGCGCGCCTCGGCCGCCTGGGCGTACACCTGGGCGGTGGCGAAGGCGATCTCCCGGGCGTAGACCAGGACGGACTCGCGCATGTCCGCCTCGTCGCCGGGGGCGGCCACCTCCTCGATGGCCTCCTCCATCACCTCGATCGTGGTGCGGATCAGCTCGACGGTCTGGCGCAGCGTGATCGCCCTGGTCAGCTCGCGCGGGGCGGTGCCGAAGACGTCGGTGGAGATCGCCCGGGCGGCCTCGGGGTGGCGGTACCACTCGGTGAAGGCGGCGATGCCGGCCTGGGCGACCAGACCGATCCAGGAGCGGTGCTCCGGCGGCATCCGCCGGTACCAGCCGAGCTGGTCGTCCATCCGCGCGATCGCGGCGGTGGCCAGCTTGCCCGAGGACTTCTCCAAGCGCTTGAGGGTCGCCGCCCGGCGCTCGGCCCGCTCGGCGGCGTTTCTGCGCTCCTGCGCCGTCAGGCGGGGCGCGGGGCGGCCGGGGCGGTCGCGGCCGGGCCGGGGAGCGGGGCTCTTCCCGGTGGGTTCGGTTGCGGGACTGGGTTCGCTCTTGGAGTTCGCGGAAGCGGCTGGCACAAGAACAAGACTGCCTCACGCGAGTGACTGCTCGTGCACAACCCCCGGTCCAGCGGCCCGGTGGTCCCGGTCACGACCGAGAGCCGAGGAGCGTCGGCACCGGGTCCGGAGCGTCCGGAGCGCCCGGAGCGAGCCGACCGGAGGGGCTACGGTGAGGAGCGTGACCGACGCTCCTGAACGCCCCCGCGCCGACCTGCGCCGCACCGCCGAGCGCTACCGCTCCACCCCCGCCGAGGGCATCGAGACCCGACACGCGTTCTCCTTCTCCGGCCACTACGACCCGAAGAACACCCACTTCGGCGCGCTGCTCGCGTGCAACGAGGAACTCCTCGCCCCCGGCGCCGGGTTCGAGGAGCACAGGCACCGGGACACCGAGATCCTCACCTGGGTGCTGGAGGGCGCGCTGGCCCACCGGGACTCGCACGGCCACAGCGGGGTGGTGCGCCCGGGCATGATCCAGCACCTCAGCGCGGGCTCCGGGGTCACCCACACCGAGCGCAACCTCGGCGGCGCCACCGGGCCGGTGCGCTTCGTCCAGATGTGGCTGCAGCCGGACGAGTTCGACGCCGCCCCCGGGTACGGGCTGCGCAAGGTGGAACCGGCGGACGGCGGATTGACGCTGCTGGCCTCCGGGCTGGAGCGGGACGCCGGGACGGACGCCCTGCGGCTGCGCCGGAGCGACGCCGCGCTCTGGCTGGCCACCGCCGGCCCGTGGCAGCCGCTGCCGCAACTGCCCCCGGCGCCCTGGCGGTACGCGCACCTGACGGCCGGCTCGCTGGGCTACCGGACGGTCCCCGGGCCCAAGGGCGGCGGCCGCTCGATGGTGCCGGGGGACAGCGTGCGGATCACCGGGGAGGCCTTCGCCGACCCGACCGCGGGCGAGACCGGCGCCGAACTCCTGCTCTGGGAGATGCACTCGCCGGTCTCGTACGGCTAGTGGGTCGCTACTTCTCCAGTTCGGCCAGGACGGCGTCGGACAGCGGCGGCCAGGCGTCGACCGACCAGGGGCCGAAGTCCCGGTCGGTGAGCGCGACGCAGGCCACGCCGGCCTGCGGGTCGACCCAGAGGAAGGTGCCGGACTGGCCGAAGTGGCCGAAGGTCTCGGGGGAGTTGGTGGCGCCGGTCCAGTGCGGGCTCTTGCCGTCGCGGATCTCGAAACCGAGGCCCCAGTCGTTCGGGCGGCGGTGGCCGTAGCCGGGCAGCACGCCGCTGGTGCCCGGGAAGGCGACCTCGCGGGTGGCCCGGCGGACGGTGGACGGGTCCAGCAGCTTGGGGGACTGGAGCTCGGCGGCGAACCGGGTGAGGTCGGCCACCGTGGACAGGCCGCCGGCGCCGGCCGGGGACTTGCTCGCGGTGTTGATCAGGGTGTCGTGCATCCCCAGCGGCTCGAACACGGCCTCGGCGGCGTACTGGTGGAACGCGATCCCGGCGGCCTCGGAGAGGGTGCGCGCGAGCACGTCGAAGCCGGCGTTGGAGTAGAGCCGCCGCTTGCCGGGCTCGGCGAACACCCGGTCCTCGTCGAAGCCGAGGCCGGAGGTGTGGGCCAGCAGGTGGCGGACGGTCGAGCCGGGCGGGCCGGCCGGGTCGTCCAGCTCGAACACGCCCTCCTCCAGGGCGACCAGCGCCGCGTAGGAGGTGAGCAGCTTGGTCACCGAGGCCAGCGGGAAGAGGTGCTGCTGCGGCCCGTGCGCGCCCAGCACCGCGCCGTCCGATCCCCGGACCACCGCCGCGGCGGCGTGGGGCACGGGCCAGTTCTCGATCATCCGCAAGCTCTCCATGTGGTCGACTCTAACCGGGGCCGTGATCCGGGTGGCGAGAGCACCTGGCGGGGTGGCTTGCTTGGAGTGCACTCCAACTCGGTAGCGTCGTCGTCACAGGACAGGGGGAAGCGATCATGGCCACACCCGTGCGTGCCCAGGCCGATCTGCGCAGCTGTGCCGAGGTGTTCAACCGCCCGGTCGGCGAGCCGGACCGGACCCCGCGGCACACCATCAGCGAGGTCGCCGCGGCGAGCGGGCTGACCGCCCACACGCTGCGCTGGTACGAGCGGATCGGCCTGCTCGACCCGGTCGACCGCGCGGTCGGCGGCCAGCGCCGCTACTGCGACGGCGACCTGCACCGGCTGGCCTTCCTGGGCCGGCTGCGGCTGACCGGGATGTCGGTGGCGGACATGCTCAAGTACGTCGACATGGCCCGCCGCGGCGAACAGACCTACGAGGAGCGCCGCCGGCTGCTGGAGGCGCAGCGCGAGGAGGTCCGGCAGAAGATCGCCGACCTCCGGTCCACCCTGGCCGTCCTCGACCACAAGATCGATCTCTACGCCGGGAAGATCACCGACGCCACCGGTGCCCCGGTCCAATGCCAGTACTACCGAGCAGAGGAAGAGCAGAGCGCATGACTCACCCCCTCCTTCCCACCGTTCCCCTCGGCACCGACGGCCCGCTGGTGGGCGTCCAGGGCCTCGGCTGCATGGGCATGAGCGAGTTCTACGGCCCGACCGACTCCGACGAGGCGCTCGCCACGCTGGACGCCGCGCTGGAGGCCGGCGTCACGCTGTTCGACACCGCGGACATGTACGGCTCCGGCCGCAACGAGGAGTTCATCGGCCCCTTCGTCCGCGCCAACCGCGACAAGGTGGTGCTCGCCACCAAGTTCGCCATCGAGCGCGACGCGGACGACCCGACCAAGCGCGCCATCCGCAACGACCCGGCGTACATCCGCTCCGCCGTGGAGGGCTCGCTGCGCCGCCTCGGCGTGGACACCATCGACCTGTACTACATGCACCGCCGCGACCCGGCCGTGCCGCTGGCCGAATCGGTCGGTGCCATGGCCGAGTTGGTCAAGGCGGGCAAGGTGCGCCACCTGGGCCTGTCCGAGGTGACCGGGGCCGAGCTGCGCGAGGCGCACGCCGTCCACCCGATCGCGGCCGTGCAGTCCGAGTGGTCGGTGTTCGCCCGCGACGTCGAGCGCTCGGCGGTGCCGGCCGCGGCCGAGCTCGGCGTCGCCTTCGTGCCGTACTCGCCGCTCGGACGCGGTTTCCTGACCGGTGCGTTCCAGGACGCCGCGGCGCTCGCGACGGACGACTTCCGGCGCACCCACCCGCGCTACACCGGTGAGAACGCCGTCGCCAACGGCGAACTGCTCGACCCGCTGCGGGAGATCGCCGCGGCCCACGACGCGACGCTCGCCCAGGTCGCGCTGGCCTGGGTGCACCAGCGGGCCGAGGTGCACGGGCTGACCGTCGTGCCGATCCCGGGCACCCGCAAGCGCAGCCGGCTGGCCGAGAACACCGGCGCGGCGGCCCTGCGGCTGAGCGCGGAGGAGCTGGCGCTGCTGGAGCCGCTGGCGGACCGGGTGGCGGGGGACCGCTACGCGGACATGCGCAACACCTCGGTCGGACGGGAGTAGTGCCCCCGGGGGCCCGGGGAGTCGGCGACTTCCCGGGCCCCGCTTCGGAGTCGGGGGCTGCTGCGGCCCCGGAGCCCGGGCCCCTCAGGCCTTGCGGCCCATCCAGGCGGCCAGCCGGGCGTGGACGTCGGCGTCCTCGGCGGCCGGCAGCACCGCGCCGAACGGGACGCCGTCGACCCGGCTCTCCGGCGGCAGGACCAGCTCGGCGACGGCCAGCGCCGTGTGCGCCAGTTCGTCGTCCAGTGCGAAGCCGCCGTCCAGGGCGACGGCGATGTCCCAGGAGTGGACCACCGCCTCCATCACGTAGCCGCCGACCGCCATCGCACCGGGCACCTCGCCCCAGGGGGCGAAGGTCGGGCGGCCCAGCTTGGCGTCGTCCGCCCAGGCGGCGGTGGCGCGGGCGGCGGCCCGGGCGAGCGCGGCCGGCCAGCCGTCGTCCGAGGGGTCCTCGATGCCGGGCAGGATGTCCGCGGCCCGACCGCCCTCGCCGATGAACGCGAACCGGTGGATGCCGCCGACCACGTGGTTCAGCAGCTGACGCAGCGTGTACTCGTCGCAGGGCGTGGGCCGGTCGAGGTCGGCGGGGTTGACGGCGGCGAACAGCCGCTCCAGCTGGGCGAGGGCGGTCCGGTACTGCGGGCGGGCGTCCTGGACGGTGCTCATGGGTGTTCAGCTCCCTTGTGCGGTGCGGTGGTTCGTGGTGCCCTTCGGGCCCCGGAACGCAATCTCCCAGTAGAACCTGACAACCACCGTCAGGATTGTTGGGATCCTGGTGTCATGAAGGCCGACCGCCTGCTCTCGATCCTGCTGCTGCTCCAGACCCGCGGCCGGGTGCCCGCCACCGAACTGGCCGAACGGCTGGAGGTGTCCGTCCGCACCATCTACCGGGACGTGGAGTCGCTCTCCGCCGCCGGCGTGCCGGTGTTCACCGAGCGCGGCCGGCACGGCGGCATCAACCTGCTGCCCGGCTACCGCACCGACGTCACCGGGCTGACCGCGGACGAGGCCCGGGCGCTGTTCGTGCTCTCCGCCCAGGGCGCGCACAGCGACCTCGGGCTGGACGGTGCGCTCGGCTCGGCGCTGCGCAAGGTGATGGCCGCGCTGCCCGCCCCGCACCGCCCGGCGGCCGAGCGGGTCAGCGAGCGCATCCTGGTCGACCCGGCCCGCTGGATGCAGAGCCCCCAGCCGGGCACCGGCAGCGGGCCGGACCTGGGCGAGCTGCAGTACGCCGTGTTCGCCGACCGGCGGCTGCGGCTGCGCTACCGGCACAGCGGCGCGCCCGCGCCGGTGGAGTACACCGTCGACCCGTACGGCCTGGTGAACAAGGCGGCGGTCTGGTACCTGGTGGCCGACCTGCACGGCGAGCCGCGGCTGTTCCGGGCCGACCGGGTGCTGACCGCCGGGACCACCGAGGAGACGGTGCGCCGCCGGGCCGGGGTGACGCTCGGCGAGGTGTGGGCGGCGCTGCGGGAGCAGGTGGAGCGGGTGCCGAAGGACGTGCCGGTCCGGGTGCGGGTCCGGCGCGGGCGGCTGGACATGTTCCTGCGCATCCACGGCGGCCGGGTCACGGCGCCGCCGCCGGAGGCGGGTGCCGGGCCGCCCGAGGAGTGGGTCGAGCTGGCGATGGCCTTCCCGTCCGCGGCGGCCGCCCGCTCGATGCTGGCCTTCGGCGCGGACGTCGAGGTGCTGGCCCCGCCTGCCGCCCGGCGCGAACTGGCCCGGGCGGCGGCGGAGGCCCTACGGCTCTACCAGGATCAGGTTCAGGCGTTGGGCTGAGCCCGGACCACGTCGCCGTAGTCCCCGAGGGAGATCGCCGCGAAGTTGTGCAGGCTGTCGGTGCCGTCGGTGAAGTAGCCGTTGTGGCCGGAGGCCCGGGCGGAGGAGATCTGCTCGGCACCGAAGCCGCCGCCGGTCGGGTCGGCGCCGTGGCCGAGCTTGCCGACCTCCAGGAACGGGACGTTGCCGATCCAGTCGCTGGGGTTGCGGGTGGCCCACACGTGCACGCCGCCGCCGAGCTCGCCGGCGGACTGGACGCCCATGCCGGGGCTGCCGAACACCATCATGTCGGTGATGCCCGAGGTGTCGGACGGCGAGGCGGCCGCGCGCGGGATGTGCGGGGCGGCGGTGCCGCAGACCACCGAGCCGTAGGAGTGGCAGAGCAGCGCCGGGGGCGCGTCCGGCCGGGTGGTCTCCTTGAGACCGGCGAGCAGGCGCTGCAGCCGGGGCGCGGCGACGTCGGCGAGCCGGGAGGTGGCCGCGTCCGGGCCGAGGCCGGAGGGGGTGACGTACCCGGTCCAGGCGATCACGGCGGTGCGGGTACCGGGGGCCTGGCGCTGCTCCTCGGCGTACAGGGCGCGGGCCATGCCGGCCGCGCCGCGCAGCGGCTCGGCGGCCTGGTCGAAGTGGCCGAGGTCGGCGTCCGAGCCGGGGACGACCACGGAGACCCGCTCGGCGTCGGCGAGGTCGCCCCAGACCTCGGTGACCAGGCCGCGGCCGCGCGGGTCGAAGGCGAGGATCTGCCGGCCGGGGGAGAGCAGGTGGTCGACGTCGTTGGCGCGGGAGACGGCCAGCGCCCGGGTGTCGGAGTCCAGCTTCTGATCGGCCGCGCGGGCCCGGGCGGCGTCGCGCTCGTCGGCCAGGGCGATCCGGTTGGCGCGGTAGCGCAGGTCCAGCGGGGCGCCGTCGTAGTTGCCGACGACCAGCGGGTAGTCCTTGACCAGCCGGTCCAGCTCGGTGGGGGCGAGCGAGGCGAAGAAGGTGGCGGCGTCGGCCGGGCTGGTGGTGGCCGGGTCGGGCAGGGAGCGGCCGAAGGAGTGGTCCTGCACCCAGGCGGCGCTGCCGGCCGGGGGCGTGGAGATCGCCAGCTGCTCGGAGGAGACCGCGGCGGCGGCCGCCGAGGCACCGGCGTCGGCGAGCACGGCACAACCCGCGAACGCCCCGATCAGTACCCGCTTCCAGCGTCGACGGTTGCGCACCGCACCAACTCCCTTGGGGCCCGTCACCGTTTCTCGGGCGGTGCCCGGAGGGTGCGATTGGACTGCTGACTTCCTTGCGCAAGCGTAGAGGTCACAGGACGGTGACGGACCCGCCTAAACTGTGGGATGGATCACATGAACCGGGAGTGTCTTCCCGGCGTCCTTGTGTGGCACCCCGGACAGTGCTAAGCGGAGTGGTCGGCGTCGAATGCGCCGACCAGCCGCTTGGGCGCGGTCCGCCGCCAGGCCTCGGTGACCAGGTCCTGCAGTTCCTCCGGGTCGACCAGGTCCAGCCGGACGCTCACCCAGCCGTGTCGCCCGACGTACCGGGCGAAGGAGAACACCTCGGGCTCGGCGGCGATCAGCTCGGCCTGGTCCTCGTGGGAGGCCTTGACGGTGACGCTGTCGCCCTCGGGCGCGCCCATCGCGAAGACCTTGCCGCGGACCCGCAGCGTCTCGATGCCCCAGGTCGGCTCCTGGGCGGCCTCCGGCAGGGTCAGGGCCATCGCGCGGAACTCGTCGAACGTCACCATGGGCGCAGGTTAGAACAGGGGGCCGACAGCGCGCCCCCGGTGCGCGTGGCGGCGCACCGGGGGCGCGGAGCCGGGCCGACCGAGTGGGTGGAGGTGGTCGGCGTCAGCAGGACGGCCGGCCCGGCGGTCGCGCCCCTCTCGTGCCGTGGTCGACGGCGCGCGTCACACCACCCCCAGCGCGTACGCGGCGAAGAGCGCCGCCGCGCCGCCGGCCAGCGCCTTGCCGGCCCGGGAGAAACCCGTCCAGGGCCCGTCGAAGCGCCGGGTGAACCACCCGATCGCCACCAGGGCGGCCCCGAACAGCGGAAGCAGGGCCAGCCGGGCGGCCACCCAGCCGAGCGAGTCCGGCGCGGTGGTCAGTCCGGGTACGGCGCCGAGGCCGGCCGCGCCGGGCACCGCCACCGCGAGCATCGCGCTCTGGTGCCAGCAGAAGATCGTCATCGCCGACAGGTTGACCACCACCACCGGCAGCCACAGCAGCGGACGGCGGCTCAGCAGCCGGCCCAGCCGCTCCCGCAGCAGCACCGCGGCGCCGCACTGCACCGCCGCCAGGGCGAGCACCAGCAGGGACGGCGGGTGCGAGTTGGTCCGCTCGACGCCCGGCACGCCCACCATGCTGGCCGGGTAGTGGAACACGACCAGCAGCGTGGCGAACAGCGCTCCGCCGCCGAGCAGCAGCCCCCGGGCCGCCGGGCGGCCGAGCCGGCCCTGCGCCCACAGCACGCCCAGCTGGTAGCCGAACATCCAGCCCGGCAGCAGGTTCAGCAGCCCGATCCAGGACGGCACTGCAGTGGCCCACGGCCCGTACCGCAGCAGGTCGACCACCGCGACCGAGGCCACCAGCAGGCCCGCCGACCGGAGGCCGAGCCGCCGCCCGAAGGCGGCGCAGAGCGGGGTGAGCGCGGTCAGCGCCAGGTACACCCCGATGTACCAGAGCGGCTGCACCACCAGCGTCGCGCCGGTGCGCAGGGTGTCCGCGGGCACCCCGAGCCGGGGCAGCAGCGGGATCAGCAGCGCCCACACCGCCGTCACCCCGAGCACCGGCCGCAGCAGCCGGACGGTCCGGGCGCGCAGCCAACTCCCGTACGTCAGGCCCTTCTCCCGGGCCCGTTCCAGTGAGCGGACCGAGGAGTGGCCGCCGACCAGGAAGAACACCCCGAGCATCTGGAGCACCCAGCTGGCCGGGGCGAAGGAGCCGAGCGAGGAGAGCGGGCTGGCGTTGTGCAGGGCGCCGTCGGGCGAGCGGGTGAGGCCGCCGAGCATCCAGTGGCCGATCGGGACGGAGAGCAGGGCGAGGGCGCGCAGCCCGTCCAGGGCGCGGTCGCGGGTGGCGGGGGTCTTCGCGTCGGCCTGCTCGGCGGCGCGGCGCAGGGTGGTGAGCGGGTGGGCCATGGCGGTGCTCCTTCCAGTGCGGGGCTCGGAGGGGCCTCAGAGGCGCCCGAGGGCGATGGCGGCGTAGTCGGCGAGCGAGGCGGTGCCGGGGGCGAAGTAGCCGGTGTGGCCGTGGGATCCGGTGGCGGGCAGCGGGCGGGCGCCGAAGTCGGGGTCGGTCGGGTCGGAGCCGTGGCCGAGGCCGAACAGCCGGACGCCGGGCACGTTGCCGATCCAGTCGGAGTCGTTGCGGGTGGTGGCCCAGAGCGGGACGCCCGGGTCGAGGTCGGCGGCCGAGTCGACGCCCATGCCGGGCGAGCCGAGCACCACCAGGGCGGAGGCGAGGGCCGGGGTGGGGCGGGCCAGGCCGCAGACCACCGAGCCGTAGCTGTGGCAGAACACCGTGGGCGGGGCCTGCGGGCGGGTGCTGACGGCGAGTCCGTCGAGCAGTCGGGTGAGGCGGGTGGCGCCGGCCCGGGCGAGGTCCTCGGTGGCGGCGTCGATGCCGAGGCCGACCGGGGTGGTGTAGCCGGCCCAGGCGATCACGGCGGTCCGTCCGTCGGTGGCCTGTCGCAGGGCGCGGGCCATGCCGGCGGGGGTGCCGTACGGGTCGGTGGCGCGGTCGAAGGTCTGCAGGTCGATGTCCGAGCCGGGGACGATCACGGCGGTGCGGGTGGCGGTGGCCAGGTCTCCGAACACCTCGGCGACCTGGCCGCGGCCGCGCGGGTCGAAGGCGAGGATCTGCCGGCCGTCGTCCAGCAGGGTGCGGTAGCGCTCGGCGCGGGTGCGGGCGGCCTGCTGGTCCAGCGGGGTGCGGGCCGGGTCGGTGGCCCGGGCGAGTTCCCGGGCGCGTTCGGCGGTGAGGGCCAGGGTGTTGGCGCGGTAGCGCAGGGGGACCGGGGCGCCGTCCAGGTTGCCGACCACCAAGGGGTGCCGGGTGGCCAGGGCGTCCTGCTGGGCGGGCGTCAGCCCGGCGAAGAAGGCGGCGACCTGGGCGGGCGTGCTGGTGGCCGGGTCGGGCGGGTGGAGGCCGAGCGCGGTGTCGGCGGTCCAGTCGGCGCTGCCGGGCGGCGGACCGGTGAGGGCGGTCTGGGTGTCGGCGGCCCAGCCGCCCGCGCCGAGCACGGCGGCCAGTGCCACCGCGGTGGCGGCGATCGCCCGCCTGGTCCGGAACCTGCGCATGTCCGTGCCCTCCCTTGCCCGTTGGGCCGGCGACCGGGGTCGGTTGCCGACGGGGAGGAAGGTAGGAACGCCACGGCCCCGCGGACGTCACACCGCGGGGCCAAGTCGGGGGTACTACTCCGGTAGCACCTGCTACTGACCCGGGGTCACCAGGCCGGACTCGTAGGCCAGCACCACCGCCTGGGCGCGGTCGCGCAGGTCGAGCTTGCCGAGGATGCGCCCGATGTGGGTCTTGACGGTCTGTTCGGCGAGCACCAGTCGGCCGGCGATCTCCTGGTTGGACAGGCCGCGGGCGATCAGCTCCAGCACCTCGGTCTCGCGCGGGGTCAGGCCGTTGAGCCGCAGCTTGGGGTCGCGGCGCTTGGCGGGCCGGTTGCGGGCGAAGTCCTCGATCAGCCGCCGGGTGACGGAGGGGGCGAGCAGCGCCTCGCCGGCCGCGACCACCCGGACCGCGGCGATCAGGTCGGCCGGCGGGGCGTCCTTGAGCAGGAAGCCGCTGGCCCCGGCGCGCAGCGCCTCGTACACGTAGTCGTCCACGTCGAAGGTGGTCAGCATCAGCACCTTGGGCCGGTGCGCTCCCGGGACGTCGGGGTCGAGCAGCTTCCGGGCGGCCTCCAGGCCGTCCATGACGGGCATCCGGACGTCCATCAGCACCACGTCCGGGTGGGTGCGACCGGTGACCTCCAGGGCCTGGGCGCCGTCCGCCGCGTCCCCCACCACGTCGATGTCGCTCTGGGCGTTGAGCAGGGCGGCGAAGCCGGCCCGCACCATGGCCTGGTCGTCGACGATGATCACGCGGATGGTCATGCGGGTTTCTCCCCCGGGGTGTCTGGTCGGTCGGGCGGGTCGAGCGGCAGGACGGCGGCCACCTTGAAGCCGCCGTCCGGCAGCGGACCGGTGTCCAGCCTGCCATCGACCAGCCGGACGCGTTCGCGCATTCCGACCAGACCGTGTCCGGTGCCTTCGGCCGAGGCCTCCAGCGACTCGGTGCGCTGCGCCGGGGCCGCGTTGACCACGGTGAGCCGCAGCTCCGGGCCGTCCGCCGACAGCGACACCCAGGTCCGCGCGCCGGGGGCGTGCCGGACCACGTTGGCCAGCGCCTCCTGGACGATCCGGTAGGCGGAGAGGCCGACGGCCTGCGGCACCCGCTCGGCCAGTCCCTCGTCCACGGTCAGCTCGGCGGGCACCCCGGCCCGCCCCACCGTCTCGACCAGCTGGGCGAGTTGGCCGACCCCCGGCTGCGGGGCCTTCTCCCCGGAGGACTCCTCGCTGCGCAGCACGCCGAGCAGCCGGCGCATCTCGGCCAGCGACTCGCGCGCGGTGCCGGCGATCGCGGTGAACTCCTCGGCGGCGTCGGCCGGGACGCCCTCGACCCGGTACGGCGCGCTGGCGGCCTGCACCGCGATCACCGACATGTGGTGGGCCACCACGTCGTGCAACTCCCGGGCGATCCGGGCGCGTTCCTCCAGCAGGGTGCGGCGCTCGCGTTCCACCTCGCTGATCTGCTCCTGCTCGGTGAGCAGCCGGCGGGCGACCGCGCGGTCCCGGACGGCCCAGCCGAGCAGCAGGACGGCGCCGCTGAGCGCGATCAGCAGCACGGTGGTGCCGTCGCCGGCCCGGGGCAGGCCGAGGGTGGTGGTGAGCACGGTGAGCAGGAGGGTGGCGACCCAGACCGCGATCACGGTGGCCCGGCGCTCGCGCAGTCCGAGGGCGAGCAGCAGGAAGAGGTACGAGAGGATCATCGGCGCCGTCCACGGCCAACTGCCCGTCACCTGGTGGTGGTGGGCGGTGATGGTGGCGGTGGTGACCAGGGTGGTGGCGCTGATCCACCAGGCGGCGAGCGGCCGGGTGATGGCGAGGAACAGCGGGGTGGTCTGGGCGACGGTGAGCGCGGCGGCGACCGGCAGCACCAGGCCGTAGAAGTCGACCAGGTTGGCGATCCCGGTGGGGATCAGCGAGGCCTGCAGGATGATCGCGACGACGTACGGGAGTCGGCGCACCCAGGGCCGGCGGGAGTTGCCGAGCAGCGGGGTCCCGTCCTCGCTCGGGGCGGTCAGGTGCTGCCACAGGGTGCGCAGTTGGCGGACGGTGAACCTGCGGGCGTCGGCGATCGTGAGCGTTTTCATCGCGGGCCAGCCTAGGAGGGCGGGCCCGCTCCGGGCGTCGGACTGGAGCGCGAGATTCCGGGTGATACCCGGGTACGGGGTGATACCCGGGTATGACGCGCGGGTGCTACGGGTGCCGTGGGCGCTGCGGTGCCGTGGGCGCTCAGGGTCGCCAGTGGCCGGCCAGGGCGGGGCCGAGCTGGTCGAAGTGGCGCTCGATCACCGCGACCATGCCCTCGGGCCCGGCCGGTTCCTGTTCGGCGGTCCAGGACAGGTGGGCGGCGCGCAGCAGGCTGCCGAAGACGGCGGCGAGCACGACCGGGCGCAGGTCCTGGGCCGGGTCCAGCCCCTCCCGCTCGGCGAGCACCTGGACCACCAGCCGCTCCTGCTCGGTGACCCGGCGCAGGTGGGCGGCGAGCAGTGCGGGCGTCTCCTCGATGATCCGCAGCAGTTCGAGGGCGCTGCTGATCGAGCCGGGGCCGGAGGTCCGGTCGTTCCCGAGGTCGCGCCAGGACTTGACGATCGAGGCGCGCAGGGCCTGGAGCGGGGTCTCCTCGGCGGGGCGGTGGCGCAGGCAGTGGATGAAGTAGTCCTCGGCGTCGGCCATCACGGCGAGGGCGACCTCGTCCTTGTTGGCGAAGTAGCGGAAGAAGGTGCGCTGGGAGACGTCGACGGCGGAGGCGATCTCGTCGACGGTGGTCCGGGCGAAGCCCTGGCTGAGGAAGAGCGTGTGGGCGGCCTGCACCAGGGCGTCCCGGGTCTGCTGCTTCTTGCGCTCGCGCAGGCCGGGTGCCCGGTCGAGGTCCTCCGGGGTGCCGGCGGGGTGGGGGGTGCGAGCGGCCATGGCGGGGGCCTTCCGGGGGCGCTGGTGCTGGGGTGGGAGCTCAACCTTAGCTGCCTGACAAATGTCAGTGCAGGTCAGAAGTCATTGTTTGCCGAATGTCAGCGGCTGACATAATCTGCCGGAGTGGCGCTCGTCGGCCGGGCACTCGTGGGGACGGGTGGGTCGTCGCAGCGCCACCGTCGTGTCCCGGTCTCTGCACGCCCACGGAGGGCCCAGATGAGTCAGTCCGTCGTCAAGAACTCCGAGGCGGACGCACCGCCGCCACCGAATCGGCCGTCCGGGGGGCTCAAGGGGCACCCCTGGCTGACCCTGCTGACCGTCGCGGTCGGCGTCATGATGGTCGCCCTGGACGGCACCATCGTCGCCATCGCCAACCCGGTGATCCAGGAGAAGCTGGGGGCCGCGCCCTCCGAGATCCAGTGGGTCACCAGCGGCTACCTGCTGGCGCTCGCGGTCTTCCTGATCACCGCCGGCAAGATCGGCGACCGCTTCGGCCACAAGAGCACCTTCCTGGTCGGCGCGGTCGGCTTCGCCGCCACCTCGGCCGCGATCGGCTTCGCCGGCAACATCCAGACCGTGATCGCCTTCCGCGTGCTGCAGGGCCTGTTCGGCGCACTGCTCCAGCCGGCCGCGCTCGGCCTGCTGCGCGGGGCCTTCCCGGCCGAACGGCTCAACATGGCGATCGGCATCTGGGGCGGGGTGATCGGCGCCTCCACCGCGGCCGGCCCGATCGTCGGCGGTCTGCTGGTCGAGCACGTCGGCTGGGAGTCGGTGTTCTTCATCAACGTCCCGGTCGGCCTGATCGCGCTCGCCCTCGGCCTGTGGATCCTCCGGGACGTGCGGGCCGAGAACGCCGCCAGGTCCTTCGACCTGCCGGGCATCGGGCTGCTCTCGGTCGGGATGTTCGCCCTGGTCTTCGGCATCATCAAGGCCCCCGAGTGGGGCTGGGGCAACGGGCGGACGCTGCTCTTCCTGGGCGGCGCGGTGGTGCTGATGGTGCTCTTCGCGCTCTGGCAGGGCCGGGCGAAGGAGCCGCTGATCCCGCTCAGCCTGTTCCGTTCGGTGCCGCTGTCGGCGGGCGTGCTGCTGATGGTGCTGATGGCCTTCGCGTTCTTCGGCGCGATCTTCTTCGTGACCTTCTACCTGCAGAACGTGCACGGGATGAAGCCGGTCGACGCCGGCGTCCACCTGCTGCCGATGACCGGCATGATGATCGTCGGCTCGCCGCTGGCCGGCCTGGCGATCGGCAAGCTCGGCCCGCGGATCCCGATCACGGCCGGGATGCTGCTCACCACCGGCGCGATGTTCGGCATGTCCACCCTGGGCACCGGCTCCGGCACCGGCGTGATGTCGCTCTGGTTCGTCCTGATGGGCCTCGGCATCAGCCCGGTCATCGTCGGCGCCACCGAGGTCATCGTCGGCAACGCCCCCTTGGAGCTGTCCGGCGTGGCCGGTGGCCTCCAGCAGGCCGCCATGCAGGTCGGCGGCAGCCTCGGCACCGCCGTGCTGGGCGCCCTGATGGCCGCCAAGGTCGGCGACGTGCTGCCCGGCAACTGGGCGAAGGCCGGCCTGCCGCCGGTCGCCGACCCGCAGCAGGCCGAACTCCTCAAGCAGGGCGCCCAGCTGGGCATCGCCCCGCCCGCCCAGCCCGGCATGCCTCAGCAGGCGGTGGACGCGATGGCCGGCGCCGTGCACCAGTCCTTCGTCAGCGGCATGTCGCTGGCCTTCGTGGTGGCCGCCGCGGTGGCCTTCGCCGCCGCCCTGCTCGCCCTGCTCACCCGTCGCGGCAGCACCGACGCGGGCCCGGCCGTGCACATCTGATCAGCGCCTGATCGACCGGAAACGGAAACCGAGAGGGCCGGACCCCACGAGGGGTCCGGCCCTTTCAGGCGCTAGCGGGTGATCAGGCGTCGCCGCCGGCGGCACCCGGGTCGGCCGCGGCCACGTCCAGCAGCTGGTAGCGGTCGATCGCGTCCTTCAGCACCGAGCGCTCCACCTTGCCCTGCTTGGCGAGCTCGGTGAGCACCGCCAGCACGACCGACTGGGCGTCGATGTGGAAGAAGCGACGGGCCGCGCCACGGGTGTCGGCGAAGCCGAAGCCGTCGGCGCCCAGCGACTGGTACTGGCCCGGCACCCAGCGGGCGATCTGGTCCGGCACCGCGCGCATCCAGTCGGACACCGCGACGATCGGGCCCTCGGCGCCCTGCAGCTTCTGGGTGACGTACGGCACGCGCTGCTGCTCCTCGGGGTGCAGCAGGTTGAACTCCTCGGCCTCCACCGCGTCGCGGCGCAGCTCGTTCCAGGAGGTCGCGGACCAGACGTCGGCCTTGACGTTCCACTCCTCGGCGAGGATGCGCTGGGCCTCCAGGGCCCACGGCACGGCCACGCCGGAGGCGAGGATCTGGGCCGGGATCTGGCCGGCGGTGCCCGGCGCGTACTTGTGCAGACCCTTGAGGATGCCCTCGACGTCCACGTTCTCGGGCTCGGCCGGCATCTTGATCGGCTCGTTGTAGACGGTGAGGTAGTAGAACACGTCCTCGCCGTGCGGGTGCTCGGCCGAGGAGCCGTACATCCGGCGCAGACCGTCCTGGACGATGTGCGCGATCTCGAAGCCGTACGCCGGGTCGTACGCGACGACGCCCGGGTTGGTCGAGGCCAGCAGGTGCGAGTGGCCGTCGGCGTGCTGCAGGCCCTCACCGGTCAGGGTGGTGCGACCGGCGGTGGCGCCGAGCACGAAGCCGCGGGCCAGCTGGTCGGCCATCTGCCAGAACTGGTCGCCGGTGCGCTGGAACCCGAACATCGAGTAGAAGACGTACACCGGGATCAGCGGCTCGCCGTGGGTCGCGTAGGACGAACCGGCGGCGATCAGCGAGGCGGTGCAGCCGGCCTCGGAGATGCCGTCGTGCAGCATCTGGCCGGTCGGCGACTCCTTGTAGGCCAGCAGCAGGTCGCGGTCGACCGACTCGTAGGTCTGGCCCATCGGGTTGTAGATCTTCGCCGACGGGAACAGCGAGTCCATGCCGAAGGTGCGGTACTCGTCCGGCGCGATCGGCACGAAGCGGTTGCCGATGCCCTTGTCCCGCATCAGGTCCTTGAGCAGCCGGACGAACGCCATGGTGGTGGCGATGGTCTGGTTGCCGGAACCCTTCTTGACCGCCTTGTACGCGTCGTCGCCGGGCAGCACCAGCGGGCGCGGGCGCACCTTGCGGGTGGGCACGAAGCCGCCGAGGCCCTGGCGGCGGTCGTGCATGTACTGGATCTCCTCCGAGTCGCGGCCCGGGTGGTAGTAGGGCGGGTAGCCCTCGTCCAGCTGCTTGTCGGTGATCGGCAGGTGCAGCCGGTCGCGGAAGCGCTTCAGGTCGTCGACCGTCAGCTTCTTCATCTGGTGGGTGGCGTTGCGGCCCTCGAAGTTGGGGCCCAGCGTCCAGCCCTTGACCGTCTGGGCCAGGATGACCGTCGGCTGGCCCTTGTGCTCGCGGGCCGCCTTGAACGCCGCGTAGATCTTCTTGTGGTCGTGGCCGCCGCGACCCAGGTGCTGGATCTGCTGGTCGGTCATGTTCTCGACCATGGCGCGCAGGCGCAGGTCACCGCCGAAGAAGTGCTCGCGGATGTAGTCGCCGGTCTCGGTGGCGTAGGTCTGGAACTGGCCGTCCGGGGTGGTGTTCATCTTGTTCACCAGGACGCCGTCGCGGTCCTGCGCGAGCAGCGGGTCCCAGCTGCGGTCCCAGATGAGCTTGATCACGTTCCAGCCGGCGCCCCGGAACTGGGACTCCAGCTCCTGGATGATCTTGCCGTTGCCACGGACCGGGCCGTCCAGGCGCTGCAGGTTGCAGTTGACCACGAAGGTCAGGTTGTCCAGGCCCTCGCGGGCGGCCAGCGACAGCTGGCCGAGCGACTCGGGCTCGTCCATCTCGCCGTCGCCGAGGAAGGCGTACACGTGCGAGTCGGAGGTGTCCTTGATGCCCCGGTGCTCCAGGTAGCGGTTCATCCGCGCCTGGTAGATCGCGCCGAGCGGGCCGAGGCCCATCGAGACGGTCGGGAACTCCCAGAAGTCCGGCATCAGCCGCGGGTGCGGGTAGCTGGACAGGCCGTACGGGGCCTTCGACTTCTCCTGGCGGAACGCGTCGAGCTGCTGCTCGGTGAGTCGGTCCAGCAGGAAGGCGCGGGCGTAGATGCCGGGGGAGGCGTGGCCCTGGAAGAAGACCTGGTCGCCGGACTCGCCCTCGGCGTCCTTGCCGCGGAAGAAGTAGTTGAAGCCCACGTCGTAGAGCGACGCGGAGGAGGCGAAGGTGGCGATGTGACCACCGACGCCGATGCCCGGGCGCTGCGCCCGGGAGACCATCACGGCCGCGTTCCAGCGGGTCGCGTTGAGGATCTTGCGCTCGATCTCCTCGTTGCCGGGGAAGAACGGCTCGTCCTTGGTCGCGATGGTGTTGACGTAGTCCGTGCTGCGCATCTCGGGCACGGCGACACGCTTCTCGCGGGCGCGCTCGATCAGCCGCAGCATCAGGTAGCGGGCACGCTCACGCCCCCGCTCGTCGATGGCCGCGTCGAGCGACTCCAGCCATTCCGCGGTCTCCTCGGGATCGAAGTCCGGGACCTGACTCGGAAGGCCGCCAATGATGATCGGGTTGCGATCGGATCCGGAAGCCACGCTGTTCCTTCACTGTCGGTCGAAACTGAGGTGTGTCGCGCCGCCTCCATCGTGCTACCGCGCTCGGAGATCCGTCATCTCTACCGATCGGTAACCGTTCCGCCTGGTGGACGGAGCGGTCTGGTGGCGTGCGTCGCGGGCGTCTTCGTCCGCTCCGAACACCCCCGGGTGTTACGAAAAGAGGTGGTCCGACCTGGTGTCCCGTCCGCCCGATGGCGGGCGGCCGGGGTGAGGGCCAACAGGAGACTCTACGCCCGCGCACACGCGGACCCCGAATGCCGTTCGCATCTCGGGCACGCGTACGGCCTGTGGGCCGGGACCACCCGAAGCATCCTTGTCCCATGCAGAGAAGGGCAAATCGGTGTGATTCCCGACACGTCGACCGGCGTGTCCCGCTGTGACACGTCAACCTTTGGAGGGGATCGGCGGTCGGGTACTTGCGCGAACCGCCGCGCCCGTGTGGACTACGGCCACAGCCTCGGCATGGACGCCGAGCCGAATACTGGAGGTTATTCCCGTGAGCGCGACCGCGGACCCCGCGGACAAGTCCAACCCGGCGACCCGTCTCGGCTTCGAAGAGGGCCAGATCGTCCAGGAGCTGGGGTACGACGACGACACTGACCAGGATCTCCGCGAGGGCATCGAGGAGATCACCGGGACGGATCTCGTCGACGAGGACTACGACGACGTCGCGGACGCCGTCCTGCTGTGGCACCGCGACGACGACGGGGACCTCACCGACGCCCTCGTCGACGCCCTGGAATACCTGGCCGAGGGCGGTCTGATCTGGCTGCTGACGCCCAAGACCGGCCGGGACGGCCACATCGAGGCCTCCGACATCGCGGACGCGGCCAAGACCGCCGGCCTCTCGCAGACCAGCTCGATCGCGGTCGCCAAGGACTGGGCGGCCACCCGCCTGGCGACCAAGTCCACGACGAAGCAGCCCAAGCAGCGCTGAACGGGACCCTGAAGCCCGTGCCGGGCCCCGCCGGAGATCTCCTCCGGCGGGGCCCGGCGCATTTCCGCACGGCTTTCCGGGTGTCCCTCCGCGGGGCCCTCCACGGTGCCTTCCGGGGCGGCTCGGGCTCTTCCGGCGGCGGTTCGCGCGTTCGCTCAGGGCGGAAGGGCTGGGCCGGTCGGCGGGCCGGGTCATCCGTTCGGCCGAACGCGGGTGAACGGATGCGAGGATGGCGGCTGCCGTGCCCGCCGCGCGGCCCGGTCGCGTCAGAAAGGTCCCGTTCATGGCCATCGAGGTCGGCAACCCGGCTCCGGACTTCGAGCTCACCACCCAGCACGGGGAGACGGTCCGGCTGGCCGACTTCCGCGGCCGCAAGCACGTCGTCCTGGTCTTCTACCCGTTCGCCTTCACCGGCGTGTGCACCGGCGAGCTGGGCGCGATCCAGCGCGAGCTGGCCGGGCTGCAGAACGAGGACGTCCAGGTGCTCGGCGTCTCCTGCGACTCGCAGTTCGGCCAGCGGGTGTTCGCCGACCGGGAGGGCCTGGAGTTCCCGCTGCTGGCCGACTTCTGGCCGCACGGCGAGGTCGCCCGGGCGTACGGCGTCCTGGACGAGGAGAAGGGCTGCCCGCTGCGCGGCACCTTCGTGATCGACAAGGCCGGCACGGTCCGCTGGAGCGTCGTCAACGGCCTCCCGGACGCCCGGGACGAGCAGGAGTACCTGGAGGTCCTGGCCGGGCTCTGAGGCCCGTGCGGCCACTCCTGCGGGGTCCGTGCGGCCGCTCCTGCGGGGCCCGTGCGGCCGCCCCCGGAGGCCCGCGCGACGCGTCCGCCTCGCCCGTTCGGCCGTGCGTGCGGGAACCCGGTACTACGCTCGGGCCGTTGGCGGAGTGGGGCGCACGTCCGTTTCCGGCGGGCGGCGCCTCGAACCGCACCACCGGGGGCACCAGCCGGTGCCTCCCGATTCTTGGAGGACAAGTGGGAGTCAGCCTCAGCAAGGGCGGCAACGTCTCGCTCACCAAGGAGGCCCCCGGGCTCCAGGCCGTCGTGGTCGGCCTGGGCTGGGACGTCCGGACCACCACCGGGACGGACTTCGACCTGGACGCCAGCGCGCTGCTCTGCAACGAGCAGGGCAAGGTCGGCTCGGACGGCAACTTCGTGTTCTTCAACAACCTGAAGAGCCCGGACGGCTCGGTCGAGCACACCGGCGACAACCGGACGGGTGAGGGCGAGGGCGACGACGAGGCGATCAAGGTCAACCTGGCCGGCGTCCCGGCGGACGTGCAGAAGATCGTCTTCCCGGTGTCGATCTACGACGCCGAGAGCCGGGGCCAGAACTTCGGCCAGGTCCGCAACGCGTTCATCCGGGTGGTGAACCAGGAGAACAACGCGGAGCTGGCGCGCTACGACCTCTCCGAGGACGCCTCCACCGAGACCGCGATGGTCTTCGGCGAGCTCTACCGCAACGGCGGCGAGTGGAAGTTCCGTGCCATCGGCCAGGGTTACGCCTCCGGCCTGCGCGGCATCGCCCAGGACTTCGGCGTGAACGTCTGAGTCTCCTGCGGCGCAAGGGTTCTGCGCCGGATTCCCGGGGCGGCCCCGGACCTTCGCGGTCCGGGGCCGCCCCGGCTTCGTCCGGGCCCGCCGCGCTGCGAGGATGTGAGTTCAGGAAGTTCAGCCGGCCGAAGCGGGCCGGCCGGGGCCGCGGGGGATACACCTGTAAGGCGCCCCGGGAGAAGCAAGGGAGGAAGAACACCATGGTGGTCACGCTCGCCAAGGGCGGGAACGTCTCGCTCACCAAGGCCGCGCCGAACCTGACGCAGGTCCAGATCGGCCTCGGCTGGTCCGCCCGTTCGACCACGGGCGCACCGTTCGACCTCGACGCGAGCGCCCTGATCTGTGGCGGCGGACGGGTGCTCGGCGACGAGTACTTCGTCTTCTACAACAACCTCAAGAGCCCCGAGGGCTCGGTGGAGCACCAGGGCGACAACCTCGTGGGCGGCGACGACGCGGGTGACGACGAGCTGATCCTGGTCAACCTGGAGCTGGTCCCGGCCCAGGCGGACAAGGTGGTCTTCGCGGTCTCGATCTACGAGGCCGAGTCCCGGCTGCAGAACTTCGGCCAGGTCCGCAACGCCTACATCCGGGTCGTCAACTCCGTCGACGGCCAGGAGATCGCGCGCTACGACCTGTCCGAGGACGCGTCCAGCGAGACGGCGATGATCTTCGGCGAGCTGTACCGGTACGCGGGCGAGTGGAAGTTCCGTGCGGTGGGCCAGGGTTACGCCTCCGGCCTGCGCGGGATCGCGCTCGACTTCGGCGTCAACGTACAGTGAGGGCGCAAATCAGACTTATCGCACCCAGTTGACGATCAACGATCAACGATCATGAGAACAGAGGGCAGTGCGGGGGTGACCTGACCGGGCCCGGCCCGGTCAGGCGTCTCGGGACCAGGCCGCCCCCGGCACGGCCAGAACCCGAAAGGTAGCCAACTCCCGTGTTCCTCCGCACATTCGGCTGGTCGTTCGCGATCACAGCCATCGGCCTGGCCGCGGCCGGACTGCTCTGGGGAGCCCAAGGCTTCGGCATCGTGCTGATCCTCTCCATCCTGGAGATCTCCCTGTCCTTCGACAACGCGGTGGTCAACGCCACGGTGTTGAAGCGGATGAACCCGTACTGGCAGAAGATCTTCCTGACGGTCGGTGTGCTGATCGCCGTCTTCGGGATGCGGCTGGTCTTCCCGCTGCTGGTCGTCGGTCTCACCGCGAAGCTCAACCCGGCGACGGTCATCGACCTCGCGCTGCACTCCGACAAGACCCACGACGGCCTCACCTACGGTCAGTACCTGGCGGCGGCCAACCCGGCCATCGCGGCCTTCGGCGGCGTCTTCCTGCTCATGATCTTCCTGGACTTCGTGTTCGACGAGAAGGAGCACAACTGGCTGGGCTGGCTGGAGCGTCCGCTGGAGAAGGTCGGCAAGCTGGACGCCCTCTCCAGCGTCGTCGCCCTGGTCGCGCTGGTGCTGGCCTCGCGGTTCTTCGCGGCGGAGCACGCCGAAACCGTTCTGCTGGCCGGTGTGCTCGGCCTGATCACCTACCTCGCGGTCGGCGGCCTCTCCTCGATCTTCGAATCGGGCCTGGAGGAGGAGGCGGAGCGCGAGGAGGAGGCCGAGAAGTCCGGCAAGCCGATCGTCCAGGTCGCCGGCAAGGCCGCGTTCTTCCTGTTCCTCTACCTGGAGGTGCTGGACGCCTCGTTCTCCTTCGACGGCGTGGTCGGCGCCTTCGCGATCTCCAACGACATCTTCCAGATCACCCTGGGCCTCGGCATCGGCGCGATGTACATCCGCTCGCTGACCGTCTTCCTGGTCCGCAAGGGCACCCTGGACGACTACGTCTACCTGGAGCACGGCGCGCACTACGCGATCGGCGCGCTGGCGGTGATCCTGCTGGTCGGGATCAAGTACCACATCCCGGAGATCGTCACCGGCCTGATCGGCGTCGCCTTCATCGGGCTGGCCCTGGCCTCCTCGATGCTGCGCAACCGGCGCGAGGGCTCGGCGGAGGAGAAGGAACTGGTCGGCAGCGGGCAGTAGTTCGTTCCGTGTTGCGGGCGAACGCGACGGCCGCCCCCGGGGGATCCGGGGGCGGCCGTTTCGCATTGCTCCTGCGGTGCCGGGTCAGCCCAGCTGCTGCTCGATCGCGCGCAGCTTGCGCTCCAGCGAGTCCAGCTTCGGCATCGACAGGGTGTCGTCGTCGGCCGTCAGGTCGATGGTCGAGCGGGAGGACGAGGTCGAGCCGGTGATCGAGGAGGAGAAGGAGTAGGACGAGCCGACGGCGGCGCGGGGGCGGCCGGCGTCCAGGGCGCTCGGCTCCAGCGGGCTCGGCTCCAGCCGGCTCGACGAGGAGGACGAGCTGCGCGGGGTCAGCGGGGCGAACGGGTCCTGCGCGGTCGGGGTGGCGTGGTCGCTCCCGGCGGCTAGGGCAGGCTCCGTAGCGCTCGGGCCGTCTCCGGCCGCCGTGAGCGCGGGCACCTGACGCCCGCCGCGGGCCCGGGCGAGCATGCCGCCCTGGCGGGAGATCGCCTTCAGCTCGGCCCGCTCGCGGCGGTCGGCGGAACGGGCGCGCACCTTGGCGTCCAGCTTCGCCTGGCGCTCCTCGCGCACCTCCTCCACCGCCTCGTCCAGGCTGCGGACGTTCTCCAGCAGCATCAGCGACCAGGCCGCGTAGGTCTCGCGCGGGGCGCGCAGCCAGCGGACGATGCGGATCTGCGGGAGCGGACGCGGCACCAGGCCCTGCTCGCGCAGCGCGGCCTTGCGGGTCTGCTTCAGCGCCCGGTCGAACAGGATCGCCGCCGAGATCGACATGCCGGAGAAGAACTGCGGGGCGCCGGCGTGACCGAGGCCGCGCGGGGCGTGCACCCAGTTGAACCAGGCCGAGGCGATCGCGAACACCCAGACCAGGAGCCGGGAACCGAGCGCGGCGTCACCGTGGCTGGCCTCGCGGACGGCGAGCACCGAGCAGAACATCGCGGCGCCGTCCAGGCCGAACGGGACGAGGTACTCCCAGCCGTTGGACAGGCCGAGGTTCTCGATGCCGAAGCCCACCAGGCCGTGGAACGACAGCGCGGCCGCGACGCCGGCGCAGCAGAACAGCAGGGTGTACGAGGAGATGCCGTAGATCATCTCCTTGCGGCGGCGGCGGTCCTCGCTGCGCTCCCAGGAGTCGGCGGCCTCGTCCTTCTTCGAGTTCTTGAATCGCAGCGTCGCCATCAGGATGGCGACGAACAGCAGGGCTGCGCCGCCGACGACGGTCCAGACCAGCTGTATGGAGGTCAGGTTCATTGCGGGTCGGGCCTCGGGTTTCCGCAGGGGACAGGTTCAACAGAGCGACACACAGGCGGTCAGGGCCCGCCGCGCGGGCACGGCCTGACGGTTCGTTCGTCGCCGCACGGTGTGCCCACCGCGCCCGCGCAGGGGCGGACGGGACACCTGTGCGGCTAGACGATATCGCGTCCGAAGGGGCGGCATGTTACGGGAGGGCGGCTTCCTCGGGCCAATCGACCCACCGGTTCGCGTCATCGGGGGGCGCGAACGGCCGGGAGGGGTAGGAAAGGGGAGGTTCGGGTATCCGTCGCCCGGGCCGATGACCGATCATGGACCGGCGGATCGTCGAGCGACTCGGTGTCGATCGGCGCGGTGTCAGGTTGCCTGACGGAGGCAGGGGAAGAGGACTGGATGGTCTCGATCTGGGAGTACCTGCGCGGGGACAAGAGCTACACCTTCGACGACCCGGGCGCCCAGCACAAGGTCACGCTCACCAAGTCGGCGCCGCAGCACGCGATCACCGGCTCGGCCGCCACCACCGGCTACCTCTACGTCAACCTGCACTGGACCATGCGCTCGGGCGCGGCCCGGCCGAGCACCCGGGACACGGTCAAGCGCTTCTTCAGCCCGCGGATCCTGAGCCCGCTGGAGCCGGACTCGCCGGGCGGCAACGAGCAGGTGAACGTCGACCTCGACCTGGCCTGCATGTACGAACTCTCCGACGGCACCCGGGGCGTGGTGCAGCCGCTCGGCGAACTCTTCGGCGACCTGCGCGAACCGCCGTACATCAAGCTCAGCGGCGACGACCAGTACGGGGCGCCGTCCGGCGAGACGATGTACGTCAACCTGGAGAAGAAGGACAAGTTCAAGCGGCTGCTGATCTTCGTCTACATCTACGACGGCACCCCGGCCTTCGAACAGACCCACGCGGTGATAACGATCGTCCCGCAGACCGGGCCGCGGATCGAGATCAAGCTGGACGAGCGGGCCCGGGCGGCGCGCTCCTGCGCGGTGGTGCTGATCGAGAACGGCGGGGACAACCAGCTGACGGTGCGCCGTGAAGTGAAGTACGTCAACGGGTTCCAGGCGGACATCGACCGGCTGTACGGCTTCGGGATGCAGTGGCAGCGCGGGTACAAGGGGCAGCGGCCGGGGGGCGGGGACTGAGGGTCCCCGGCGGGGCCGCCGCAGCGCTGGCGCTGCTTCGGCGGCCCCGCCGGGCTCGGCTCAGTGGGGTTGGAACTGTGGGCCCTGCGGGGGGAGTGCGAACTCCTCGCCGGCCGCTGCCGCTGCCGGTGCCGGGGGCTGCGGCGGGACGGGCGGTTGCTGGCCGGTGCCGGGCTGCTGCTGGTGCGGGTAGCCGTAGCTGCCGGGGTGCTGCTGCGGGGGGACGGTCTGGGGCGGCTGGGGGTAGCCGTAGCCGGTGCCCGGCTGCGGTTGCGGCGGGTACGGCTGGGTGGGCTGGGGGTAGCCGTAGCCGGTCGCGGGCGGCTGCTGCTGCGGGTAGCCGTAGCCCGTGCCGGGCTGCTGCTGGGGGTAGCCGTAGCCGCCCGGGTGGTGGGTCGGCGGTGCGGGCGGGGCCGGCGGGACGTTCGGGGGCACGGTGGGCGGGGCCACCGGCGGGGGCGTCATGGTCGGCGGGGTCGCGGGCGGCGGGCCGACCGGCGGCGGGGTCGGCGGAGCGGGGGGCGGCGGGGTCGCGGGGCCGGTTGCGGCGGCGGCCGGGGCGGGGGTGGTCGTGGGCTGCGCCGGGGGCTGGTGTGCCGGAGGCTGTTGCGTCGAGGGCTGTTGTGCCGCGGGCTGGGGGACGGCCGGGCTCAGGGTGAAGGTACCGGGCTCGGGCCGGGCCTCGGAGCGCGGGTCGGGCAGCGGGGTGGCGCGGGGGTCGACCGCGCCGGTGGGGGTGGCGGCGGAGGCGGGCGCCGGGACCGGGGTCGGCGTCGGGGCCGGGGGCGCTGCGGGCTCGTCCGCCTCGTCCTCGACGGTGATGCCGAAGTCGGTGGCCAGGCCGATCAGTCCGGAGGTGTAGCCCTGGCCGATCGCCCGGAGCTTCCAGGCGCCGTTGCGCCGGTAGAGCTCGGCCGCGACGAGGGCGGTGACGTTCTCGGCGTCGGCGATGGCGAACTCGGCGAGCGGGAGCGCGCCTTCACCGGTCGCGGCGTCGAACAGCAGCAGCCGCAGCCCGGGGACGGCGCGGAACGGGCCACCCTCGGAGGAGCCGGCCAGCACCACCCGGTCCACCTCGACCGGCAGCTTGGCGAGTTCGACCTCGACCGTGTCGATGATCTCGGCGCCGCCGGAGGTGTGCTGCTTGGGCAGGTGGCGCACCAGCCCGGAGGGGTGCCGCGGCTGGTTGTAGAAGACGAAGTCGGCGTCCGAACGGACCTTGCCGTTGGCACCGAGCAGCAGCGCGGACGCGTCCACGTCCGGCGCACCGGGCGTGGCGCTCCAGCGCAGCACGGCGCGGACCGCCGCCGCCGGCAGTGCGATGTTGGCGCCCTTGGCCATCACGTGCGTCATAGCGGACCATCCTGCCTGTTCGCCACCGCTTCGGACAACGTGACCGGGAACGCCGGCGTGGGGACGGACTTTGCCAAGACTTGCGCCGGAGCGACGTTTGCCGCCGTCCTCCCCCGATGGCCGGGGAAGCGTCCGGGTGGACGTCGAGGGAGCCGGATGTTCCGGGAGTTCAGTGCCCCGGCGCCGGGAACGGCCGGAATCCGTCCGTACGATGGGCGTTCGAACAGGCCCCCGGAGGTCCGGCGGAGGGGAGTTCCGCCGGCGGCGCGTCCAGGTGAAACCGCGGGCCGGAGGCCGTCCATCCCCGAGGAGAGCACCTTGCGCCATTTCGGCCACCTCGCTGACGACGTCCGCGCCCGGCTGTTCCTGGAGCAGCCGCGGACGTTCACCGCGCGCAGCGAGCCCGCGGTGCTCGCCACCGCCCTCGGCGGCACCCTCTACAGCCCCGCCACCAGGCCCGCGCTGGCCGCCGACATCCGCAAACAGGCTGCTCGGGGCGTGGTGTCGATGGTGCTCTGCCTGGAGGACGCGATCGCCGACCACGAGGTGGACGAGGGCGAGCGGAACCTGGTCGAGCAGCTGGCCGACCTGGTCAATGATTTCACCGACTGTGCACAGGACCATCCACTTCTCTTCATCAGGGTTCGCACCGCCGAGCAGATCCTCGACCTGGCCGAACGGCTCGGACCGGCGGTCGGACTGCTGAGCGGCTTCGTGCTGCCCAAGTTCACGGCCGGGGCCGGCGGTGCCTACCTGGCCGCCCTCGCCGCCGCCGAGGCCGCCACCGGGCGGCGGCTGTTCGCCATGCCCGTCCTGGAATCGCCCGAACTCGCCCACCTGGAGACCAGGCGCGAGCAGCTCTTCGGCATCGCCGAGCTGCTCGCCACCCACCGGGAACGGGTGCTCGCCGTCCGGCTCGGCGTCACCGACCTGTGCTCCGCCTACGGGCTGCGGCGCTCGCCCGACCTCACCGCGTACGACGTGGCGCTGGTCGCGGCGGTGATCGGGGACGTGGTCAACGTGCTCGGCCGGGCGGACGGCACCGGGTACACCGTGACCGGGCCGGTCTGGGAGTACTTCCCGGTGCAGGAGCGGATGTTCAAGCCGCAGCTGCGCCGCACCCCGTTCGCGGCGACCGCCGGCACCGCCCGGGCCTCCGGCGAGGAGGTCCGCCGCCGGATCATCGAGCACGACCTGGACGGGCTCATCCGGGAGGTCGAACTCGACCGTGCCAATGGCCTGTTGGGCAAGACCTGCATCCACCCCAGCCACGTCCCCGCGGTGCACGCGCTGTCCGTGGTCACGCACGAGGAGTACTGCGACGCCCGCGACATCCTCCGGCAGGAGCAGGGCGGCGGCGGGGTACTGCGCTCGGCGTACACGAACAAGATGAACGAGGCCCGGCCGCACCGGGCCTGGGCGGAGCGGGTGCTGCTGCGGGCGGAGGTCTTCGGGGTGGCCCGGGAGGACGTGAGCTTCGCGGAGCTGCTCTCGGCCTGCCTGTGCGGCTGACCCCTGACTCGTGATTTGACCGGCACCATCGAAAGCGGATCTGTAGTGACCACAGCGGAACAGAAGCGGACCGGCGCGCAGCAGGGCGTGCGGAGCGGCACGGGGAGCAGTGCGGGGAGTGGCGCGCGGAGCGGTGCGCGGCGTGGTGAGTGGAACGGGCGCTGGGTCGCCGAGCGGGCCGGGATAGCGCTGACCGGATCGGAGCGCCTGCCCGAGCTCGTCGGCCTGGCCCTGCGCTCCGGCAACCCCAGGCGCGCCCATCTGCTGGTCTCCAGCGTGCTCGGCAAGCACGTGCCGCAGCGGCCCGCCGTGGTGCACGGCGCAGGCCTCGAACTCGGCCGCCGGGTCCGCGGGTTGCTCGGTGTCGAGGCGGCCGCGCGAGCCGTCGTGCTCGGCTACGCGGAGACGGCCACCGGCCTCGGCCACAGCGTCGCCGACGGCCTCGACGCGCCCTACCTGCACTCCACCCGCCGCGCCGTCCCGGGGATCCCACCGGTCGGCGGGTTCGAGGAGGAGCACTCGCACGCCACCGGGCACCTGCTGCTTCCCGTCGATCCCGAACTCCTGGGTGGCGGCGGTCCGTTGGTGCTGGTGGACGACGAGCTCTCGACCGGCCGGACGGTCCTCAACACCATCCGCGAACTGCACGGCCGCCACCCGCGCAGCCACTACGTGGTGGCCGCCCTGGTCGATCTGCGCCCGGCCGACGACCGGCACCGACTCGCCGCGGCCGCCGCCGAACTCGGCGTCCGGCTGGACGTGGTGGCCACCGCGAGCGGCCGCGTCGACCTGCCCGAGGACATCGTGGCGCGGGCCGAACGGCTGATCGCCGCGGTGCCCCCGGCCGTCCCGCCCCCGGCGGTCGACCCCGCCCCGCTGGTCCGGGTCGAGCTGGACTGGCCCGCCGGGCTGCCGGACGGCGGCCGGCACGGCTTCACCGCCCGTGACCGCGAGCGGCTCGACGCCGTACTGCCCGCGCTGGCCGGGCAGTTGGCCTCGGCGCTGGCGGGGAGCGGGCCGGAGGGGAGCCGGCCGGAGGGGAGCCGGCCGGAGGGGAGCCGGCCGGAGGGGAGCGGGCCGCAGCGGGTGCTGGTGCTCGGCTTCGAGGAGCTGATGTACGCGCCGCTGCGGCTGGCCGAGGCGCTCGCCCAGCGGCTCGGCGGCGACCGCGTCCGCTACTCCACCACCACCCGCTCGCCCGTCCTCGCCGTGGACGACCCCGGCTACGCCATCCGCACCCGGCTGGCCTTCCCGGCCCACGACGACCCGCAGGACGGCGCTTCGCGCGAACGCTACGTCTACAACGTCGCCCCCGGCGTCGACGGGACCCGCCGCTTCGACGCCGTGGTGCTGGTGGTGGACGACGTAGCCGACACCGCTGCCCTGCACCAGGGGGAGTACGCGCTGCTACGCCAGCTGCGGCAGGTCACCGGCCGGGTGGTGCTCGCGGTGCTGCCCTCGCACCGGCCCGCGCTGCCCAGCCCGCCGCCCGCCCCGCTGCCGCCCGCCCCGCCGTTCGGGCCCCTGCCCGCCCCGCTGTACGGGCCGGCGTTCTCCTCGTACCGCCCGGAGGAGGTGGCCTGGCTGCTCAAGGACCTCTCCGGCGTCCGACTGGAGGCCCCCACCGAGGAACGCGAGGAGGCCGTCCAGAACGGCGGCGCGCACTACGCCGAGTCGCTGCCGGTCGAGTACCGGCCCAGCCCCGAGTACCAGGAGCTGTTCCACCAGGCGCTGCGCGGCTCCGCGGGCCGGATCGCGCTCGCCGTCGGCACCGTCGCCGAGACGCTGCTGCGCGAGCGCGGGCCCCGCCTGGTCCTGGCCTCGCTGGCCCGGGCCGGGACGCCGGTCGGCATCCTGGTCCGCCGCTGGCTGGCCTTCGCCCACGGCCTGGACGTGCCGCACTACGCGGTGTCGATCGTCCGCGGCCGGGGCATCGACCGGGTCGCGCTGCGCTACCTGGCGGCCCACCACCGGGCCGCGGACGTGGTGTTCGTGGACGGCTGGACCGGCAAGGGCGCGATCACCCGCGAACTCGCCGAAGCGCTGGTCGGCACCGGCTTCGACCCGGACCTCGCGGTGCTCGCCGACTCGGGCCGCTGCGTGCGCACGTACGGCACCCGGGACGACTTCCTGATCCCGTCCGCCTGCCTCAACTCCACGGTGTCCGGCCTGGTTTCGCGTACTGTGCTGCGCGCCGGGCTGATCGGGCCGGGGGACTTCCACGGGGCCAAGCACTACGCCGAACTGGCCGGTGGCGACGTGTCGGAGGCCTTCCTGGCCGCGGTGGCCGCCCGCTTCGGCGACGTCCGCGCGGAGGCGGTCGAGGGCGCCGGGCGGCTCGCCGCCGACCCGGACCGCACCCCCGACTGGGCCGGCTGGGCCGCCGTCGAGCGGATCAGCGCCGAGTACGGGATCGACGACGTCAACCTGGTCAAGCCCGGAGTCGGCGAGACCACCCGGGTGTTGCTGCGCCGCGTCCCCTGGCGGGTGCTGGCCCGGCGCGGCGCCGGCGCCGACCTCGACCACGTGCGGCTGCTCGCCGCGCAGCGCGGCGTCCCGGTCGAGGAGGTGGACGGGCTGCCGTACAGCTGCGTGGGCCTCATCCACCCCCGCTACAGTCGGGGCGCGACGGGGGCCAGCGGGCGGGCCGTGCGGGGGAGGGAGTCCTGATGAGCTGCTCGGCGGGTGGTGTGCTGGTGGCGAGCGATCTCGACCGTACGCTCATCTACTCCGAGCGGGCCCTGGCGCTGGACGGTCCCGACCGGGACGCGCCCCGGCTGCTCTGCGTCGAGGTGCTGGACGGACGGCCGCTGTCCTACCTGACCGAGCGGGCGGCCGTGCTGCTGGCCGAGCTGGGCCGGAAGGCCGGCTTCGTGCCCGCCACCACCAGGACCGTCGAGCAGTACCGGCGGGTCAACCTGCCCGGCCCGCAGCCGACTTACGCGATCTGCGGGAACGGCGGGCAGCTGTTGGTGGACGGCGAGCCGGACCGGGACTGGCGCCGCGAGATCACCGCCCGGATCGCGGCCGGCTCGGCGCCGCTGGCGGAGGTGGTCCGGCAGCTCGCGCTGTGCGCCGACCCGGAGTGGACCCGCAAGCGGCGGGTCGCCGACGAGCTGTTCGCCTACCTGGTCGTCGAGCGCGACCGGCTGCCCGCCGGCTGGCTGACCGAGCTGACCGGCTGGTGCGCCGAACGCGGCTGGCGGGTCTCGCTGCAGGGCCGCAAGGTGTACGCCGTGCCGCAACCGCTGGGCAAGAGCGCGGCGTTGGCCGAGGTCGTCCGGCGCAGCGGCGCGGGCACCGTGCTGGCGGCCGGGGACTCGCTGCTGGACGCCGACCTGCTGCTCGCCGCCGACGCCGGGTGGCGGCCCGGCCACGGCGAACTGGCCGACAGCGGGTGGACGGCCCCCGGCGTCACCGCCCTCGCGGAGGTGGGGGTGGCGGCGGGGGAGGAGATCGTCCGTCGGTTCCTCTCTGCTGCTGTCGGCTAGCCGCAGCACCCCCCGCCGCAGCAGCCGCCCCCGCTCGGGGCCTGCTGCGGCGCGCCGCCGGACGACGCACCGGTGACGGCGACGGTGGAGAGCAGCTTCACGGTGTCCTGGTGGCCCTGCGGGCAGACGGCGGGGTCGTTGGCCTGCGCCATCGGGCGGCGGAGCTCGAAGGTGGCGCCGCAGGAGCGGCAGCGGAAGTCGTAGCGTGGCATACCGGCAGGGTACCGAGGCTTCGCTACCGGTGGCCCAGGTCGCCGCGAATCAGGCCGATCACCTGCGCCGCCGTCTCCCGCACCGCCGCCAGCTCGGTCAGGAAGTACCAGTAGTCCGGGTGCCGCCCGGCCGCCTGGAGGGTCGCCACCGCCCGGTCCAGCCGGGCCACCGCCTCGTCCAGCGGCGCGGCGTGCCGCGGGTCCGGCGCGCTGCGGCCCGCCATCGCCAGGCGCTGGGCGTCCCGCACCGCGAACCGGGCCCGCTCCACCTCCCGGTTCGGATCGTGCTGCACCTCGTTCAGCTGCCGCAGCCGGTCGTTCACCGCCTGCACCGAGCCGTCCGCGGTGTCCAGCAGCGCGCGGACCGTACCGATCGCGGCCGTGGCGTCCGCCCAGCGCTGCTCGTCCCGCGCCCGGGCGGCCTCGGCGAGCTTGCGCTCGGCGGCCCGGCCGGTCTCGGCGACCTGCTCGGGCACCCGCTGGAGGTCCTGCCAGCAGGCGGTGCTGAACCGGCGGCGCAGCTCGCTCAGCGCCGGCTCGACCGTCGCCGCCTTGGTCTCCAGCGCCTGGATCCTGGTCCGCAGGCTGGACACCCGCCGGTCGAGCTCGCGGGCCCGCTCGGGCAGCTGGGCGGCGTCCGCGGAGATCGCCTCCGCGCGCCGCTGCACCTCGTCGGCCCGCCGCAGCGTGGCCGCCACGCCGTGCCGTGCCGCGCCCTCGTTCAGCCGCCCCAACTCCGGCGCCAGCTCGGCCAGTCGGGCCGCCAGGTCATCGGCCCGCAGCCCGGCGCCGCGCACCTCGTCCAGCGTGGTGGTGGCCCGCAGCAGCGCGCGCTTGGCCTGCTCGACGGCCGGGGTGACCCGCATCAGCTGCTGCTCGGCGTGCTGGAGGGTGGGCTGGAGGCGGCGCAGGAAGTCGGTCAGCTCGGCCCGGGCGGAGTGCAGCTGACCCTTCACGTCCTCCAGCAGACGCCGCGCCCGGGCGGCGGAGCCGGCGTCCAGGGCCTCGTCGTCCAGGTCGTGGGCGTCCAGGGCGGCCAGGTAGTTCACCGTGACCTGCTCCACCCGGCCGGAGATCGCCGGCAGCTCGGCCAGCGCACGCTCCGCCACCGTGCCCTCCTCGGCGGCCCGGACGGTCTCCACCGCGAGCCGCACCTCGCGCTGCGTCTCGTCCAGCTCGTAGAACGCCTCCTGCGCCGCCGCCCGGGCCTCCCTGGCGTCCGCCCGCACGCCCTCCCCGGCACCGCGCCGCCCCCACCAACCACCACTGCCCGCCGACGCCAGCCCGACCGCCCCCAACGCACCCGCCAGCACCACCGGCAACACCAGCGCCTCGCCCAGCGCACTCCCCGCCCGACGCCGCCCCCGCCGCCCGCTCCCGCCGGCCACCGCCACTGCGCGCTCCCTGCTCCGACCCGCTGATCCGCGCCCATTCTCCCCGATCCGCCCCACCCGCCGGCACCCCGGGCCCCGCCCCGCACCACACCACCCCTCAGGACCAGGTACCCTAGGCTCTCGTCGTGCGCCCATCGGGCCACGACCGGGGGCGCGTAGCTCAGTGGTAGAGCGCTGCTCTTACAAAGCAGATGTCGGCGGTTCGAAACCGTCCGCGCCCACCCCGTGAACAGCTGAAACGCACACTGCGGCCCAGGTCAGGAGCATGATCCTGATCTGGGCCGCGGTCGTTTCGGCAGTCTCGCGACGGTCTCGGACGCGCTCGATGCGGTCTCGCCGCACAGATCAGCCTCCTGAATTTCTCCGAACGGCCGGCGAGGGCCGGTGTGCGGGTGGCCAGGGCGTGGCGGCCTGTGGGCGCTTCTTGCGGCGGCCTCGTTTCACCGGCGGACCGGGGTGGTGCCGTTCATGCCGAAGCGAGCGGAGCACTGCTCGGTGGATCGGTTGCTCGCGTTCCAGACGCAGATCCACATCGTGTAGCCGATGTCGGGGACGGAGCTCGTCTTCGTGGCGCCCCAGGAGGCGCGGAAGGTGTAGGTGAGGCCGTCGCTGCGGGAGAGTTCGGCGACGCAGGTCTGGTTCAGGGAGGTGTTGAGCACGCCCGCGAGTGAGCCGGAGCCGTCGTCGTCCAGCCAGGCGGAGCAGGCGGCGTCGTTGCCGAACCAACTGGTGTCCGCCTCGGAGCCCTTGACCTGGGCCGGGTCGTCGTGGCCGTTGATGCCGCTGATCGACGACGAGGTGGGGCTGGGGGCGGCCGCTGAGGGCGTGGCGGCGGCCGTACTCGGTGGGGCGGTCGGTGGCGGGGAGGCGGGTTTGGCGGTGGAGGAGGTCGAGGGCTGCAGGCTCGGGGAGGGCGTCCGCGTGGTGCCGGTCGGGGTGGTCGAAGGCGGGGGAGAGGGTTGCGCGGTGGCGGAGTTCGAGGCGCTCGGGCTTGCGGAGGGCCCGTGCGTCGTCCCGGCCAGGGCCTCCACGGTGACCGGCGTGCCGCCGGACTCCCGCGAAGTGTGGTTCTGCGGGAGTGTGGACGGGCTGAGGACGAACACCGCGACCGCGCCGAGGGCGATCACCGCGGCGATCGGTAACAGGAGCAGGTGCTTGCGCGGGCGGCGAGGTGATGCGAGGGGCGTGGCCCCGGCGTCAGGCTTCGGGTCCGTGCTCGTGTCCGGTGGCGGGACGGTCGCCAGCTTGCCGACCGGCGTTTCGGCGAAGTCACGTCGCGAGTCGATGCGTGACATGATCTCAGGCGGCCAGGACGGAGGCGGGACGAGCAGGTGCGGGTGGACCGCCAGGGCGATCTCGTGGGCGGTGGGGCGCGCTCCGGGCTCGGTGGCGAGACAGGGCTCGAGGATGGCGGCGAGATCGGCGTCCACGGCGCGCAGCGGCTCCAGGTCGGGAACGGCGCTGGGCGTGCGACCCGAGGCGGCGTAGAGTAGGAGCGCCGCGAGCGAGTAGACGTCCGCGGGCGCTGCCACGTCCTCGTCCCCGGCCTGCTGCTCCGGTGCCGAGAAGCCCTGCGTTCCGTAGCTGCCACCGCTCCTGGTGAGCCTCGCCTGGTCCGCGGCGCGCGCGATGCCGAAGTCGATCAGTTTCACGCCGTCGCGCACCAGCATGACGTTGGCGGGCTTGATGTCGCGGTGCGCGATCTCGGACGCGTGTACGGCCCGCAGTTGAGCGGCTGTCTCGGCCAGTAGCAGCCACAGCGCCTCGGCGGGCAGCGGGCCGTGCAGCCGGACCGCCTCGTCCACCGTGAGCCCGGGGACGTACTCGGTGGCGAACCACGGGCGTTCCGGAGTGCCGTCGCTCGCCAGCACCCGCGGTCCGACTCCGAACGGCACGCGGTAGAGGATGCCGACCTCCCGTTCGAAGCGCTCGCTGGAGACCAGCCGCGGCCGGACGAGCTTGACGGCGGCGTAGCCCCGGTCCGAGACCCCGAGGTAGACCTCGCCCATGCCGCCGGTGCCGAGCAGGCCGATGATGCTGAAGCTGCCGATCTCCTGCGGATCGCCCGGCCCGAGTGGTTGGGCGACCATGCTGTCGATCGCAGCAGCTCGCCGGCTGATCGTGCTCACGGCGGGCAGGTTATCGAGCAAGTTCATGGCCGGGCAAACAGAGTCGGCAGTTCCGCAAGCTCGCACACCGCATGTCCGCGGGAGGACCGCTCCTCCCGGTGCGCTCGTACACTCACTGGCGCGAGCCGAGGCGGAGGTGTGTGAGATGACGAACGGAAACTTCCCACCGCGGATGCTGCCGCCGGGCAGTCCCGCCGACCGGGTGCCCCCGGCGCCGCCCGGGACGATCTTCGTGCTCGGCCCGGAGGGTGGATACGCCGTGCCGCCGCGCCGGTACACCTTGCTGTTCGGGCGCGACCGCGAGGACGTGCACGTACCGGTCGGTGTCGACGACCCGACCGTCAGCCGTCGGCACGGCGTCTTCACCTGCGCGGGCACGGACGGCGACTGGTGGTTGGTCAACACCGGCAACCTGCCGATCGAACTGCCCGACGGCGTGCTGATGCTCACCGGCCACCAGCGGATCATCGGGCCCGGGTACACCCCGCTGGTGATCAACTCGTCCAAGCGGCGCTCCCACCTGGTGGAGGTCCGCGTCGTGGACGGGGACGACCGGCACCCCCGTGCCACGAGCAGGGCCGAGACCGCGGCTCCCGAGACGGTCTACGTACTCTCCCCGCAGGAGCGACTCGTGCTCACCGCGCTCGCCCGGCGCTACCTGGAGGGCCAGGACGCCTTCCCGCTCCCGTTGGCCTGGGAGGACACCGCCCGGCTGGCCAACGCCTCGCCCCACGCGACCAAGTACTGGACCCACAAGTCGGCCGCCAACACGGTCGAGGACGTGCGCGAGCGGCTGCGCCGGCGGGGTGTGCGCGGACTGACGCGTGATGAGGTCGGCGAGCCGGTCGGCTCGACGCTCAGCGTCAACCTGATCAGGGAGTTGCTGAGGACGGCGACACTGAACGCCCAGGACCTGGAGCTGCTGGCCGATCAGGGCTGAGGCGTTCCTCGGACCTCGGGCTCGGGCGCGGATTCGGCGTTGTAGGTGACGTGCATGGTGCCGTGCTCCACCGCGAAGACGGCTGCCTGGTCCTCGGCCGAGTTCTGCTGGCGCGACTGGGGCTGCGGCTGCTCGGGGTGATGCGTGGTCGTGTTCGTCACGTGGTTGTCGTCGCCCACGATGAAGGTGCCGGAGACGTCTCCGGCGTGGATGTTGCCGGGGGTGGATTCCGTAGGCATGGTCGGCCTTTCCTGGTCGGTCTTGTGGCGGATCAAAAGGCTGTGCAGTGGATCACCAGACTCCGCCAGGCCGAGTTGAATGCCGAAGCCTGGCTGGCTGTGTCGTAGCTGTTACTGGTCTTGTTCCGAAACGAGCGGAACTGGCTCTCCTCCTGCTGGCGAGCGGTCAGAATGCCCTTGAGGTCGGCTACCACGGATCTGTCCCGTGCTTGCGATATGGCTCCCCGCAACGTGGACTCGCTGGCGCGCAGGTCCTTGAGGATGATGTCGATACGGGAGTTCATCGCGCTGTCGTCGGGAACGGTGGAGGTCCGTCCTGAGTTGTGCGCCTCTATGGCGTTGTTGTACGACTCGACGGCGCTTTGCACGGTGGCCAGGTCGGCGTTGTACTGCTGGGTCTCCTGTTCCAATTCCGGTTCCGCCGTTGCGCACACAGGATCAACGGGGTCCGGCGTTACCAACGGGGCCGGGGCCGGGGCCGGCGGCTTGGGGGTGTAGACCGGTGGAGCCGGGACCGGCGGCCTGGGGGTGTAGACCGGCCGTGTCGGGACCGATGGGTAGGTGGCCTGGGCCGCCGGAGTCCCGTCCGACTGGTTCTGGGCGTAGACCATGGCACCCACGCCGAGCACGGTCCCGAGGCCGACCACGCAGGCGACGACGAGGGCCACTCCGCCCTTGGCAGTCGCTGCACCGGCGGTGGCGAGCGCCGTGTGGCCCGTGCTGGTCGTGGTCGCGGTGCTGCTCGCGGCGTGCGTCGAGTGGGTGGTGGCGGAGCTGTGGGCACCCGAGAGGTCGATCTTCTGCGGCACTGCGTGCGAGGGGGCGGCGTGTGTGCCGGCCACGTGGCCGGCGGGCAGGGGCTGTTGGGCGGTTTGGGACAGGTCGATCACCTGTGGTGGAGTCGGCGCGTGCACGGGCGCCGGAGCAGTGGGGGTGGGGACCGGGTGGGTGATCGTCGGGGGGCTGACCGCCGGGTGGGTGACCGTCGGCGGGGCGACCGCGGTCGGTGCCGGGGTGACCGGCGTGACCGGAGCAACCGGCACGACCGGCGCGAGAGGCGCGACCGGCGGCACGGCGGTGATCGCCGTCGTCGCGGCATGGTGGGCCACCGAGTGCGCTTGCAGGGCGGCGAGTTCCTGCCAGAGCGCCCCCGCCTCCAGCGCCAGGGCCGTCGTCAGTGCGGCCCGGCCGATCGCCTTGCGGCGGGTGCGCGCCTCGCGCAGGAAGAACTCCTCGCCCGCGCGGTCGCCCACGCTCTTCGCGGCGGCCCAGCCGGCTCCGAGGAGGCTGCCCCACGCGTCGAACTGCCGGGAGAGCGCCAGTTTCGGCGAGGCGGCACGGGCCAACTCCACGCCGAGCTGCGCCTGTCCGCTCCTCTCCGCTCCCAGCACCGCGACGTCCAGGGCCTGGAAGTGGGCCGCGACCTGGTCCGGGGTGGTGTCCCGCGACTCGACCCACGCGGTGAGCGCCCGGCAGAGCCGATCGGCCGGGAATTGCGTCATCCGGCTCTTGAGTACGCACTCGGCGACGTCCGGGGGACACCCGTAGCCGGTTTCCGAGGCGATCAGCAGGCCGTGCCGCACCAGGCCGCCGGCGAGCGCGTCGCTGTCCGTCCGACCGAGCAGGGCGTTGAGCTGCGGGGCCGCCAACTCGGCGCCGGACAGCGAGCCGAGCAGGTGCAGCAGGTCACGTTCGGCCGGCTGGAGCCTGTTGAGCAGGGCGGGGAGCAGTGCGGGGAGGTCGGCGATGGTCGGCAGGCGCTTGCCGGTCGCGACTGACAGGGCGATGCGCCGCAGCCGGAGCGGATTGCCGTGCAGGGCGTCGCACAGCGCCGCCACGGTCTGAGTTTCCTCGGGCCGCAACGGACGGGCCAGTACGGTCTGTACGAGGTGCACCCCTGCCGTGTCCGTCAGTCCGTCGAGTCGGATCGCGTGTACGCCGGCGACCGGCGACCGGTGCTGCGAGGTGAAGACGAAGGCGGACTGTCCGGCCATGTCGAAGAGCCGGTGCAGGTCCTTCTCGTCGAGTCCCGCGTCGTCCAGGTAGATCCGCAGCCGCAGGGTTTTCAGGTGTTCCTTCAGCACCTCCAGCGACGGCTTGTAGTTCGGCGCGTCGAAGCTGATGTCGAAGATCGCCTGCGCGAGGTCGTCGGCCGTCCGTCCGCCGGCTTCGATGTAGGCCACGCCCTCGGGCCCGCGCGGCAAAGTGCGGGCGACGTGGCGCAGCAGCGCACTCTTGCCGACCCCGGAGGTGCCCCAGATCTGCACCAACTGCCTTGCTCCGATGGCCTGTTGCAGTGCCTGGAGCTCCCGCTCCCGGCCGATCAGCGGATCGGCGCCGGAGCGCGGCAGGTGGGAGATCGGCTGACGCTTGACCGGATTCGGCGGCGGTCCCGCATTCAGGGTGATGGCCGAACCGTGCCCGGCGGTGATGTTCAGGTTGGTCACGGTGTTCCGGTTGCCGACGATCATCGTTCCGGAGACATCGCCCGTCCGGATCCGTCCGGAACCGCCCGGAGCACCGTTGTTCTCTGGCATCTGCTTCCCCGGTCCTCTCCGACGCTCGGCTCCCGGCACTCGGTCATGCTGGCGCCGACCCGTCGTGGGAACCCGGCGCTTTTAGCTGTTTGGTGAGATCGCCGGCGAATGGGCCGCTTCGGCCGCTTCGGCCGCGACGGCGATCCGGGCGAGGTGGTCCAGGTCGAGGATCGTGATCCTGCGGTAGCCCGTGACGACCGCGCCCGACTCCCGCAGGGCCCGCAGGGCCTTGTGGATCGACGACTCCGCAGCGCCGACCAGCGTGGCCATCTCGGGCTGCGAAAGCGGGAGTTGGGCTTCGTTCCGGCCGGGTCGCCGGTAGGTGACGGCCAGGTGGTGCAGGATCCTGGCCAGCCGCCCGAGCACGTCGCAACCGGTGAAGTCGACGATCCGGCCGGTCGCCGTGCGCAGCTTGGCCACCACGCTCGCGCTGAGTGCGAGCCCGATGGCGGGGTGCCGCTTCGTGCACTCCAGCAGTTCGGAGGACAGGATGTAGCGGGCCAGCACCCGGCCGCAGGTGGTCACCGTACCGCTGCGTGGCTGACCGTCGATCCCGGCGAGCTCCCCGACCAGGTCCCCGGCCATCCGTACGGCCAGCAGCGCCTCCCGACCGTCCTGTGCGTGCGCGGTGACCTTCACCGTGCCGCCGATCAGGAGCAGCGCGAAGTCCGAGGTGTCGGCCTCGTGGATGGTGATCTGACCAGCCGGGTAGACGACGCCGTGGCCGAGCCCCAGCAGGACTCGGCGGTCGGCCTCGCCGACCCTGCCGAGCAGTCCGGCCGGCGGCCAGTAGGCCTCGGCCCCGCGCACTCGTGTGTTGCCCATCGGTCATCCCTCCTCCTCGTCCGGCCGAAGCCGGACAAGCCGTATTAGTAGCCGTTCTACCCGAGGACCCCTCCTCTACGATCTCGGCAATCATCCTGTCGGCGACGGAACTTCGGCGCCGACGGCATGTCGATCTCCGAACTGCCGCCCCCGTCGTGATCGCGGAGGGAATGTGAATCCGAGGTATGAATACCGAGCCCTGCTGGCGTGCGACATCGCGGGTTCCGCGGGCCGCGGTCAGCAGCGACTGCAGGAGATCCGCGACGCGCTGCGATCCGCGCTGTCCGGTGCCTTCGACCACACGGACTCGGACCCGCGGGACTTCGTGTACGTGGACACCGGCGACGGCTGCCGGCTCGTCGCCCCGGCCGGGCTGCCCAAGGCCGGACTGCTGGTCCCGCTACTGCCGGAACTGGGCACGCGGATCCGCGAGCACAACCGGCACGCCGGCCCGGAGGCCAGGCTGCGGGTGCGGGCGGCGCTGCACGCGGGGGAGGTCCGGCTCGATCCGGACGGCACCGTCTCCGGCACCCCGTTCGAGGCGCTCGCCCGGCTGCTCGACTCGGCCCCGCTGCGGCGGGCGGCCGCGGCCGGTCCGGACGGCACCCCGGTGGCCGCGATCCTTTCGCAGCACTACTACGAGGAGACGGTCGGGCACGGCCACGAGGGGCTCGAAGCCGGTGCCTTCACCGCGGCCGAGGTCAGGGTCAAGGAGTACGCCGCACGGGCCTGGCTCTGGTACCCGGGCAGCCCGGTCGGTCCGCACCTCGGTTCCGGCCGGGAACCCGGCTCCGGTGAGCGGCCCGCGGAAGCCGGGCCACGGGCCGTGGAGCAACTCGTCCGGGCCACCGGGAACGGCACGGTCTTCGCCGTCGGCCGCGGTGACCAGCACATCCGATACAACGAACGGGGCTGAAACGCCGATGAACCAGGAACTCGCCGAGCTGGCCGCGAGCGGAGCCACCGCTCTGGTCTCCGCGATGGGCACCGACCTCTGGACGGAGGCGAAACGGCTGATGGGCGGCGTCATCGCCCGGGCCCACGGCGGCCGCCGCAGGGAACTGTCCGGCGCGCTGGAGCGGGCGTCGACCGCCACGAGGGGAGCGGTCGACGCCGAGGTCGTGGCCTACTGGACGGAGGCCCTGTTCCAGTTGCTCGACCGGAACCCGGCTCTCGCCCAGGACGTCATGGCCCTGGCCTCGCTGCCGATCCGGCAGCAGCCGGACGTCACGGTCCAGGTCAACTCCGCCACCGGTTCGGGCGAGGTGTTCGCGGTCCAGCACGGCAACCAGCACTTCGCCTCCGGGCCGAGGTCCCGCGATTCCGGGGAGCGGCCGTGAGCGGGGGCGAGAGCCGGCGGGACGGTCTGACGGACGGCTGGGTGCGGGCGGCGCTTCTCGTGACCGTCGCCGTCGGGGCCTTCATCGAGGTCGGCACGCCGCACCGGCACTACGGCTGGCTGGTGGACGTGTTCGCCCTCGCGGCGGTGGGTGCCGTCGGCGCGGCGGCCGCGCTGGGGTCCGAGGCCGCTGCGACGCCGACCGGACGGCGGGATCGGCTCGAACGGGAGCCCCGGCCCGACGCGACGGCGCCGGCCTGCCGCTACGTCGCAGGACCGACGGCGCCGACGGCCCAGCCGGGCAAACCCCGGCCGTTCCTGCGTGAGCGACCGACCGACCTGAGCGTTCCCCGCTTCGGTGACGGTGCGCGGGCCCAGGGCTTCCCTTGGCTGCTGCCGGAGCGCACGGTGCAGAACGGGATCGCCGCCGACGAAGCCACGGTCGGCGCCCTCACCATCCGCGCGGCCTCCGTGGTCGGGCCCGGCCACCGCTGTGATCAGCCCGCCGGGCCGCGACAGGACTCCTACCGGATCGGGCGCACCCGGGACAGCCGGTACGCGATCGTGGCCGTGGCGGACGGCCTGTCCAGCGCGGCCTGGTCCGACACCGGGGCCACCACGGCCTCCAGCCAGGCCGTCACCCTGCTGCGCGAGCAGATCGAGGCAGGTGGCTTCGACCGGCTCGACGTCAAGGAGTTGTACGGGCGGGTCGCGGAATCGATCGCCGGGCAGGCGGCCGGACGCGGCGTCGGTACCGCGCACCTGGCCACCGTGCTGATCACCGCGGTGATCGCCGAGCCGGACGCGAGCGGCGCGGCCCGGGCGTGGGTCGGGTGGCTCGGTGACAGTTCGGCCTGGACACTCGACCCACGCGTCCCGCGGTGGCGGTTCTCCGCCGGCGAGGCCAAGGACCGCGCGGCCCCGGTGGTCTCAAACGAGGTCGCCGGCCGACTGCCGGACACGCCGAACCTGGCCCTGGACGGCTACGTCACGCTGGCTCCCGGCGCCGCCCTGGCCCTGGTCACGGACGGAATCGGCGACGCGTGGGCGGACCCGGCGGGCAACGTCAACGAGTACTTCGCGAACGCTTGGCGCACGCCGGTCCCGGCCACCCGGTTCACCGCCGACGTCGGCTTCGACGCACCGCAGTGCCTCGACGATCGCACCGCCGTCGTGGTGTGGAACGGCAGGGGGGCATGACCGACCTCCAACCCATCGCCGACGGCGGCGTCCCGGCGGTCGATCCGCGGGGCTGGTCGTTGCCGCGGGCCGTGGGCCTCGACGATCTCGGACCGCTCGCCGAGCCGATCTCCGAGCACAACGGCCAGGCCGTCGCCGTACGGCCGCTGACGGACCATCCGGGTTGGCTGGCCAAGCTCTACCGGCCGGACCCGCACCCGGAGGACGCCGACCGGATCGACCTGTTGATCTCGGCTCCGGACACGCTGCCGGAGGCGGAGCGGGCAACCCTGTACGCCGGGACGTGCTGGCCCGCGGCCCGGATCCACGAGCCCGGCAACCCGGCCGTCGGCTGCGTGATCCCGATGGCGCCCGAGCAGTACCGTTCCGAGCTGCGGCGTGGCAAGTTCAGCGAGCGTCGGTTCGTCGAGATCGACTGGCTGGCGAAGTCCGACGAGTCGATCCGGGGCGTCGGCCTGCCGCGCCCGGGCTTCGAGGGCCGACTGGCGGCCTGTCGTCAACTGACCGAGCTCGCCGCGATCCTGGAGGGGCTGGGCCTGGTCTACTCGGACTGGTCGTTCTCCAACGCCTTCTGGAGCCCCGGCCGGCGTTCCGTCTACCTGATCGACGTCGACGGCTGTCAGCCGAAGAAGATGCCCGACATCCACCAGCCGAACTGGGCCGACCCGCTCACGCCGCCGGGCTCCGACGCGGACCAGTACACCGACCGCTACCGGCTCGGCCTGCTCGTCGCCAAGTGCCTGACCGGCCAGCGTGACGCGCGCGCCTTCCACAGCGTCGCCCTGTCCCCCTGGCCGGAGCAGCCCGCCCTCTCCGAGGTACTGCTGGACATGCTGTTCGCGACCGAGCGCGAACGACGGCCTGCGGCCGCCCAGTTGTGCCAGGCGCTGAACAACGGGCCCTACCTCAGGGCCGTGCCACGGCCGACCCGTACCCCGCTGCCCCCGGTGCCGCCGCTGCCCGCGTCGCACCCGGTCCCGCAGCCCGCCGCCGGCACGGTCACCGCCAAGTCGGGCGCCGTGGTCAAGGGGACCGTGGTCGAGGGCACCGTCGTCACGAGCACCGCCGAGAAGAAGAAGGATCCTGCGACCACCTGGAACGCCCAGTGGATCTGGGCGCTCGCCTTCGCCGTGATCCTGCTCATCGTCATCATCATCGCCTCCAACCACTAGCTCAGGGGTGCACACATGTCACTCTGCCTGCCCACCTACGTGGTGATCGACGCGTCCTCGTCGATGAAGCCGCACGAGGCAGTGCTCAACGCGACCCTCTCGCGTCTGCACTACAACCTGGCGACGAATCCGCGCGTCTCGGAGTTCGCCCGGGTCAGCGTGGTCGCCTTCTCCACCGACGTGCACGTGGTGATCCCGATGTCGGACATGGAACAGGTGCCGAGCATGCCCGAAGTGATCTGCGGCGGGCGCACGGACTACGGCAAGACCTTCGACCGGTTGCGGGAGTGCATCGAACAGGATGTCAGCAGCTTGCGGGCGCAGCACTACAGCGTGCTGCGGCCGACGGTCTTCTTCCTGACCGACGGCGGTCCGACCGACGCGGGCTGGCGGAAGTCCTTCCGCGAGCTGGTGGACCGGAGCCGGCCGCGCTACCCGCACGTGATCGCGTACGGCTTCGGCGATGCCGAGCGCGGTGTGCTGCAGGAGGTGGCGACCAAGGCGCTGTTCATCGCCGACGGTACGGACACCGAGTCGGCGCTGAGCGGGGCGATCTCCGGCCTGCTCAACACGCTGATCGCCTCGTCGCAGACCGGTCAGATGCAGATCGCCACCGACGTCAAGGGCTTCGAGTACGTCCAGGTCGCCCAGGAATACGTGGACTGAGCATGGCCGCCGACCTGCGTTCCACGCCTGCGCCCCGGGCGCTGCGTGCCTCCGTCGGGCTGTCCGTGCTGGCCGCGGTGCTGCTCGCCTGCGGCGGCGCGGTCGAGGCGACGGGCAATCTCCTCGGCTCCTCGACGAACGGAGGCGGAGGCGGCGCGCACCCGGTGACCCCGGTACAGCCGACCCCTGACGTCTCCCCTCCCGCCGCGACTCCGTCGCCGAGTTGCCCGCTCTCGGCCTCACCCACCCCGCTGCCCGAGCCCACGGCCACCGCCACCACGACGGCGTCCGCCACCACGACGGCGTCCGCGCCGGAGCGTCCTCCAGGGACTCATTCAGGGCAGGAGTCGTCCCGGACGAGGACGCCTGCGACGAAGAGTGCGGCTGGACCGTGAACAGCTGGAACGCCCCTGCGGCCCGGGTCAGGAGCGTGATCCCGACCTGGGTCGCGGGTGCTGGGGCCGGTGCTGGGTTCAACGCGTGGTGTGGGCGCCGCCGTTGAGGTGGAGGGTCTGGCCGGTGAGGTGGCGGGCGCCGGGGGAGGCGAGGAAGTGGGCGGTGCGGGCGACGTCGGCGGGGGTGCCGGGGCGGTTGGTGTGGGTTTCGGCGATGAGGGCGGCGCGGCGTTCGGGGGTGAGCGCGCCCTGGAAGAAGCCGGTGTCCTCGATGTAGCCGGGGGAGATGACGTTGGCGGTCACGCCGAGCGGGCCGAGTTCGGCGGAGAGGGCGGCGTTCCAGGCGGCCAGCGCGGCCTTTGACGCGCCGTAGGCGCCGCCGCGGCGTTCGGCGCCGATCGAGCCGATGCTGATCACGGTGCCGCCGGGGGCGAGGGCGGGCCGCAGGGCGGTGGTGGTGAGGACGGCACCGAGCAGGTTCTGAGCGAGGTTGGCGTGCCAGGTGGCGAGCAGGGCGTCGAGCGGCGGGAGGTCGGCGGCGGCCGGGCCGGGCAGTCCGCCGGAGGCGTTCACCAGTACGTGCAACTCGGTGATGCGGTAGGCGAGTTCGGAGACCTGGCGGGGGTCGGTGGCGTCGCACGCCACGCCCTCGACGGTGAGTTCGGCGGCGGCGCGTTCCACGGTGTCGCGGTGGCGGCCGGTGATCAGGACGCGGTCTCCGTCGGCGGCGAAGAGCTCGGCGGTGGCGCGGCCGATGCCGCTGGTGCCGCCGGTGATCAGGACGGTGCGGGCCATGGGGGTCCTCTCAGGTCCTCTCCGATGTATGTTTAGACCTAAACGTAACGGAGGAGGCCGGCAGTGGCAACGGAAGTGACGGCGGCCCAGATCGCCCGAGCCTGGGAGCGCGAGCGGCCCGGGACGCCCACCGGCTCGATCGAGGTGGTCACCCCGGTCTGGTGGCTCGCCAAGCTGTTCACCGACGACCGCGCCCGGGCCCTGCGCGCCGCCGGGATCGACGCCGCGACGCTCGACCTGCTCTCCGTGCTGCGCCGATCAGGTGAGCCGTACGCGCTGACCACCCGTGAACTGGCCCGTCGCACCCTCGTCACGGCGGGCGCGATCTCGCAGCGGGTGGCCCGGGCGGAGGCGCAGGGGCTGGTGGTCCGGGAGCCGGGGGAGCAGGCCGGGCACGGGCGGCGGGCGGTGCTGGTGTCGCTGACGGCGGCCGGGCACGAGCTGGTCGAGCAGTCCGTGGACGTGGTGCTCGGCCGGGAGGCGCGGCTGGTCGGCGGGCTGTCGGAGGCGGAGCGGGAGACCCTGGTCGGCCTGCTGGACAAGCTGCTGGCCGACGTGCGGCGGCGGGTGGCGGGGTCGGAGGGGGTGGGCGAGGATCGGGAGGGCCGTACGGACCCTTGAGAGCGGTGGGCGCGGATGGCGGAGCAGACAGGGGAGTCCCGGGCGGAGCTGTCGGCGCGGTTGAACTGGCTGCGGGCGGCCGTGCTGGGCGCCAATGACGGCGTGGTCTCGACGGCCGGGATCGTGACGGGCGTGGCGGGCGCGGCCAGGTCCCGTACGGCGCTGCTCGCGGCGGGGGTGGCGGGGGCTGCTGGCGGGGTGCGATGTCGATGGCCGTCGGCGAGTACGTCTCGCTCAGCACCCAACGGGACACCGAGCGGGCCGCGTTGGCGAAGGAGCAGCGCGAGCTGACCGAGGACCCGGAGGGCGAGCTCGGCGAACTCACCGACTACTACCGGGACAGCGGGCTGACCGCCGGCCTGGCCCGGGAGGTGGCGGCGGCGCTGACCGAGCGGGACGCGCTGGCGGCCCACGCGCAGACCGAACTCGGCATCGATCCCGAGGCGTTGACCAATCCCTGGGAGGCGGCGCTGGCCAGCGCGGCCGCGTTCACGCTGGGTGCGTTGGTGCCGCTGCTGGCGGTGATGCTGCCGCCGGAGTCGTGGCGGCTGTGGGTGACGGTGGCCGCGGTGGTGCTCGCGCTGACCCTCTCCGGCTGGACCAGCGCCCGGCTGGGCGGGGCCGGGCGGGCGCTGGCGGTGGTGCGCAACGTCGTGGGCGGGCTGCTGGCGATGGGGGTGACGTACAGCGGTGGCGTGCTGCTGGACCACATCACCCGATGAGTACGTCACCGGATGAGCAGGTCACCGGACGAGCGCGTCACCGGAGGAGTTCGGGCGGATCTGCTCGGGAGGCGGGCGCCCGCGGCCTGTGTTTGTGTGGCTGCAAACCGCTTGGGAGAGGTGAAGCTCCGTGACCATACCCCCGTTCGGATCGAACGATCCGTTCTCCGACCTGCTCAGCCGGTTCTTCGGGATGAGTCCGCTGGCGTCCCCGCCCGCCGTGCAGCGGGTGCCGATCGGGCGGTTGCTCAGCGAGTCCTCCCAGGAACTGCTGGGGCTCGCCGCGCAGCGGGCGGCCGAGGACGCCAGTAGCGACCTCGACACCGCGCACCTGGCCTGGGCGGCCACCCGGGTGGAGCCCTCGCGGCGGATGCTGAAGCGGGCCGGCATCGACCCGGACCGGTTGTCCGATGACCTGGAGAACGCGCTGCCGTCCGGGAGCCCGTCCTCGCTGGACGGCCAGCCCGCGCTCACCCCCTCCGCCAAGCGCGCGCTGCTCGCCGCGCACGCCCGCTCGCAGGCGGTCGGCGCCTCGTACATCGGCCCGGAGCACATCCTCGGCGCGCTGCTGGAGCAGGAGCGCTCCGGCGCGGGTACGGCGCTGCGCAACGCGGCGCCCTCGCCGCAGGCGCTGAAGTCGGTGCTGGAGGGGCGCGGCACCGGCGGCGAACGCGGCAGCGCGGGGGCGCACCCGAGCGAGACGCCGACGCTGGACGAGTACGGGCGGGACCTCACCGGGGCGGCGCGTTCGGGCCGGCTGGACCCGGTGGTCGGGCGGGCCGAGGAGATCGAGCAGACCGTCGAGATCCTCTCCCGGCGGACCAAGAACAATCCGGTACTGATCGGCGAGCCGGGCGTCGGCAAGACCGCGATCGTCGAGGGCCTGGCACAGCGGATCGTCTCCGGGGACGTGCCGCAGAGCCTACGGGACAAGCGGGTGGTAACCCTCGACCTGACCGCCCTGGTGGCCGGCTCCAAGTACCGGGGCGAGTTCGAGGAGCGGCTGAAGAAGGTGATCGACGAGGTCACGGCGGCCGGGAAGAGCGTGATCCTGTTCCTGGACGAGCTGCACACCGTGGTCGGCGCGGGCGGTGGCGGCGAGGGGTCGATGGACGCCGGCAACATCCTCAAACCGGCCCTGGCGCGCGGCGAGTTGAGCGTGGTCGGCGCGACCACGCTGGACGAGTACCGCAAGCACGTGGAGAAGGACGCCGCGCTGGAGCGCCGCTTCCAACCGGTGCTGGTGCCGGAGCCGAGCGTCGAGGAGACGGTCGAGATCCTCCAGGGGCTGCGCGACGCGTACGAGGCGCACCACCAGGTGCGGTTCAGCAACGAGGCGCTGGACGCGGCGGCGACGCTCTCCGACCGCTACGTCAGCGACCGCTTCCTGCCCGACAAGGCGATCGACCTGCTGGACCAGGCCGGCGCCCGGGTGCGGCTGCGCAGCCTGAGCGGCTCCACCGAGGCGGCCTCGGTGCAGGACCGGATCACCAAGCTGAAGCGGGAGCTGGACGAGGCGGTGGCGGACGAGGAGTTCGTGCGGGCCGCCAACCTGAAGACCGAGCTGCGGCAGACCGAGGACGAGCTGGCGGCGATCGCCGAGTCCCGCGAGCAGGTCGTCGACGTGACGGCCGACGACATCGCGCAGGTGCTGTCCTCCCGGACCGGCATCCCGGTCGCGGAGCTGAACGCGACCGAGAAGGAGCGGCTGCTCAAGCTGGAGGAGCACCTGCACGAGAAGGTGATCGGCCAGGACGAGGCGGTCACCGCCGTCGCCCAGGCGGTGCGCCGCGGCCGGGCCGGGATGGGCGACCCGGAGCGGCCGACCGGCTCCTTCCTCTTCCTCGGGCCGACCGGCGTCGGCAAGACCGAGCTGGCCAAGGCGCTGGCCGCGCTGCTGTTCGGCGACCCGGACCGGATGATCCGCTTCGACATGAGCGAGTTCCAGGAGAAGCACACCGTCTCCCGGCTGGTCGGCTCCCCGCCCGGGTACGTCGGCTACGAGGAGGCGGGGCAGCTGACCGAGGCGGTGCGCCGCAAGCCGTACAGCGTGCTGCTCTTCGACGAGGTGGAGAAGGCGCACCCGGACGTCTTCAACCTGCTGCTCCAGGTGTTGGACGACGGGCGGCTGACCGACTCCCAGGGGCGTACGGTCGACTTCCGCAACACCGTGGTGATCATGACCAGCAACATCGGGTCGCAGCGGATCCTGGACCACTCGGGGAACGTGGACCCCCGGAGCGGAGCTCCTGATGCAGCACTGCGGGAGGAGCTGATGCGGGGCCTGCGGCAGCAGTTCCGGCCGGAGTTCCTCAACCGGATCGACGAGGTGATCGTCTTCCACGCGCTCACCCGCAAGGACCTGGTGTCGGTGGTCGACCTGCTGCTGGAGCGCACCCGGCGGCGGCTGCGGGCGCAGGACGTGCAGCTGGAGGTCACCGAGGCGGCCAAGGAGTACCTGGTCAACCGCGGCTACCAGCCGGAGTTCGGGGCCCGGCCGCTGCGCCGGACGATCCAGTCGGAGCTGGACAACCGGATCTCCAACCTGCTGCTGGACGGCACCGTGCGGGAGGGGGACACGCTGACCGCGGACGTGAGCGCGGGCGAGCTGGCGGTGATGCTGGCGCGGCCGGAGCCGTCGGCGACCTTCGAACAGGCGGAGGAGCGGGCGCAGGCCGCCGCGGCCGCCGCCGGGAGCTGACCTCGCTGCCTGCCGGGAGCACGGCGCATTCACGGTCCGGTGGCGCTCCAAGGCCCGGTGGTCCCCATCGTTCCGTTTCCCTGCCGGGAACCTCATCACCGTCGAACGCCTCGGACGGAAGCGGGGCGGGACGAAGCTCCCGAAGCTCGGCTGGGTCCGCTTCCGCGGCGAGGTCTCCACGCCCTGACACCGCATGCCCTGCGGCATTGAGGATGTTCTTCGCGGCGTTCACGTCCGCGTCCCCCGGGGACGTCCCTGGAAGATCCAGGCTCAGGACCTCACGGCCTGCGGGAGGACCTCCCGCAGCAGCGGGTCCGGCAGCCCGCGCTTGCGCCACTCGCGCGGGTAGCCGAGCGAGACCTCCTCGAACGGGACGCCGTCGTAGCTGGTCTTGCGCGGGATGTGCAGGTGGCCGTAGATCATCGCGGCGGTGTTGAAGCGGCGGTGCCAGTCGGCCGTCAGCTCGGTGCCGCACCACTGGGCGAACTCGGGGTACCAGAGGACCTCGGTGGGGTGGCGGACCAGCGGATAGTGGTTGACCAGGACCAGCGGGACGTCCGGGTCGCAGGCCGCGAGCCGTTGCTCGGTCAGCCGGACGCGCTCGCGGCACCAGGAGTCGAGGTCCGGGAACGGGTCCGGGTGGAGCATCCGCTCGTCCGCGCAGACGATGCCGCTCTCGTAGGCGGCCGCCAGGGACTCCTCCTTGGTGGTCGTGCCCGGGGCACGGAAGGAGTAGTCGTACAGCAGGAAGAGCGGGGCGATCCGGACCGGTCCGCCGGCGCCCTGCCAGATCGGATACGGGTCTTCGGGGGTGACGACGCCGAGGGCGCGGCACAGCTCCACCAGGTGGTCGTAGCGGGCCGCGCCGCGGAGCTGGACCGGGTCCTCGGGGTGGGTCCACAGCTCGTGGTTGCCGGGCGCCCACACCACGCGCGCGAAGCGTTCGGCGAGCAGGCCGAGCGCCCACTCGATGCTGGTGGTGAGCTCGGCGACGTCTCCGGCGACGAGCAGCCAGTCGTCGGGGTGGGTGGGCTGGAGCTTCTCCACCAGATCGCGGTTCTCCTGGTGGGAGATGTGCAGATCGCTCACCGCGAGCAGTCGCCCGCCCCCGCCCGCCTCGCTGGGCGTCGGCTGTGCGTCGCTGCGGATCTCGGTACTCACTCCTGCCCCCTGGGTTCACCCGGTCGATGTGGCCACCCTACGTGGCGGGCGGGGCCCATGGGCAGGGTTGAACTGATCAGCTGTTCGACGCGGAAGCCGGGGAGTTGAGGCCGACTCAGGAGCTGATGTCGATGAGGACGCCGTGGGAGGTGGCGGTGGTGACGGCGAGGATCGCCAGCGAGGCGATGCCGAGGGCCAGCCCGAGGAAGGCGCGGCCGCGGCGGCTGGTGCCGCGGACCAGGGCCAGTGTGGCGAGGGTGATCGCGATCGGCCCCAGGACGATGTTGAAGAGCAGCAGGCCCGGGAGGCCGAGGAGGAACGAGGCGACGGCCAGGCTGTCGGCGTCGGCGGTGCCCCGGCGGTCGGTCTCGACCGGGTTGGTGGTGACGGTGCTCATGGCGGTGGTGGTCCTCTCAGCGGGAGTGGACGGGTCGTCGGGCCGGCGGCGATCGGCCGGTGGCGATCAGCCGGGATCAGCGGCTCCGGTCAGCGGTGGCCCGGGGTCAGCGGTGGCCCCGGTCAGCGGTGCCGCAGGCGGGCGATGCCCTCACGGGCGCCGAAGGCGAGCAGCCAGGCGGTGATGGCGGCGGAGGCGGCGAGGAACACCGGGAGGGGGAGGTGGGCGGCGGTGCCGATCAGGACTCCCATGGCGACCAGTGCGGAGAACAGGATCACGGCTGGCTCCTTCAGCTGCGGCTGCTACTGCGCCGGTTTCGGTTGACAAGTGTTCACTGACTTCGAGACCCACTGTACGCCCGGCTGGCCAAGTTCGGCAAACGACTGTTTACTGAATGGCGTGAATCACACCGTTGGGGCCAGACAGGCCCAGAAGCAGCAGAGTCGACGGGCCTTGCTGGACGCGGGGTTGCACCTGTTGGCCGACCAGAACCTGGCGAGCCTGGGCGTCCGCGAGGTCACCCGGGAGGCGGGGCTGTCGCCGGCGGCCTTCTACCGGCACTTCCCCGACCTCGCCGCGCTCGGCGTGGCGTTGGTCGAGGAGTCGCTGGCCAGCCTGCACGTCATGATCCGCTCGGTGCTCGCCGAGGCCGGCGGCGCCGAGGAGCTGATCGACCGTGCGGTGGACGTGATCCAGCGGCACGTGCGCGAACACCGGCCGCACGTGCGCTTCCTGGCGCGCGAGCGGCACGGCGGCGTCCGGCAGGTGCGCGAGGCGATCGACGCCGAGCTCGGCCGCTTCGCCGCGGAGGTCGGCTCCGCCCTGGCGCTCCAGCCGGTCTCGCGGGGCTGGAGCGAGCAGGACCTGCGGATGCTCGCCGAGCTGTACGTGGACCACATGGTGTCGACGGCCTCCGCCTTCCTGGAGGCCCGCGAGACGGACCCGGCCCGCGAGCAGCGGATCGCCGCCACCGCCCGGCTGCAGCTGCGCCTGATCAGCCTCGGTCGCCGTCACTGGCAGGGGAGTTGAGCGTGCGCGTCGGCCGGAAGCCCTGACGGCGGCCGGCCGCTTCCCCTAGTGTGCCGATTGGCCGCTCGGCGAGGGCGGACCCCTTGACATGGCGTCATGTTCACGCCAACTTTGGGGGACCCCCACACCGAGAGGTCTCTCATGAAGACGCCGCTCATAGCCACGCTCGCCGCGGTCCTGGTCGCCGGAGCCACCGCACTGACCGGAGCCGTCCCGGCCCAGGCCGCCACCGGCCGGGCCGCCCACCCCCTCGACGCCGTCGACTTCAGCGGCACCGTGGCCCTCAGCAACTGCTCCGGCTCGCTGGTCCGGATGCCCGGTTCGGTCGGCAGCGACCCCGGGCTCGTGCTCACCAACGGCCACTGCCTGGAAACCGGAATGCCGGGCCCCGGCCAGGTGATCGTCAACCAGCCGTCCAGTCGCACCTTCACCCTGCTCGACGGCTCCGCCAACGAGGTCGCCACGCTGAACGCCACCAAGGTGGTCTACAGCGCGATGACCGACACCGACGTGACGATCTACCAGCTGGACTCCAGCTACGACACGATCCAGGCCCAGACCGGGATCTCCCCGCTGACCGTCTCCGCCGACCACCCCGTGCAGGGCACCGACATCCGGGTGGTCTCCGGCTACTGGAAGCGGACCTACTCCTGCTCGATCGACGGCTTCGCCTACCAACTCAAGGAAGCCGACTGGACGTTCAAGGACTCGGTCCGCTACACCTCGGGCTGCGACGTGATCGGTGGCACCTCCGGCTCGCCGGTCGTCGACGCGAACACCGGCCAGGTCGTCGCCGTGAACAACACGATCAACGAGAACGGCGAGACCTGCACCCTCGACAACCCGTGCGAGGTCGACCAGTCCGGCGCGGTGACGGTCCACCAGGGCATCGGCTACGCCCAGGAGACCTACGTCATCCCGGCCTGCTTCTCCGCCGGGAACACCTTCGACCTCACCCTCCCGGGCTGCACGCTGGCCCGCCCGTAGGCCTGCCCCACCCCGGGAGCCCCCGACCCCGATCCGCCCACGAGCCCCGACCCGCCCACGAACCCCGCACCGCACCCCAACGGCGGGCGGTCACCCGAGCAGCCGACGGAACCGAGGCAACCCCACCGACCAGCACCTTCCTCCGATGGGTCACCCGCCACCAGGCGGGCGGCCCATTCGGCCGTCCACCGGGCGGCCGCCGCACCACCCGCACCGCAGCGTGATGCCGACGAGGCAGCTGTCATGTCCGTTGACCAGATGGAGAGTCGATGACCACCAAGCTGAAGAGGCTGTTGGTTTCCGTCCTGCTGATACCGATGTTCGCGATCGGCGGTCTGGCCACCCCGGCCGCGGCCGCCGCCGGCCAGGGGAGTGGGGCGGCCGCGGCGGCGCACGGGCGCGGCCCCGCCGACGATCCGAACGCCGACATCAAGGACCGCCTGGCGGCGATCCCCGGGGTGACCATCACGGAGGAGAAGCCCACCACCACCGGCCACCGCTACTTCCTGGCCACCTACACCCAGCCGATCGACCACTTCCGCCCCTGGCTGGGCACCTTCCAGCAGCGCTTCAGCGTGCTGCACCGCGGTTACGACCGCCCGACCGTCTTCTACACCAACGGCTACACGCTGGGCACCACCCCGTCCCGCACCGAGCCGACCCGGCTGGTGGACGGCAACCAGGTCTCCATCGAGTACCGGTTCTTCACCCCCTCCCGCCCCGAGCCGGCCGACTGGTCCAAGGCGGGCATCCGCCAGCAGGCCGCCGACTCGCACAAGCTGGTGACCGCGCTCAAGCGGATCTACCAGCAGGAGTGGCTCTCCACCGGCGCCAGCAAGGGCGGCATGTCCTCCACCTTCTACCGCCGGTTCTACCCGGACGACGTGGCCGGCACGATCGCCTACGTCGCGCCGAACAACACCGACGTCGGCGACTACTCGGCCTACACCGACTTCTTCCGCAACGTCGGCACCCCGGAGTGCCGCGCCAAGCTGAACGCCGCCCAGCGCGAGCTGCTGGTGCGCCGCGACCGCCTGGAGCCGCGCTACATCGCCGACAACAAGGCGGCGGGCTCCACCTTCAACACCCTCGGCACCCCGGACCGCGCCTACGAGGCCGGCGTGCTGGACGTGGTCTGGGCGTTCTGGCAGTACAGCCTGGAGTCGGACTGCGCCAAGGTGCCGGTGGCCGCCACCGCGACCGACGACGAGCTGTACGCCTGGTACGACTCGCAGTCGGGCATCACCGGCAACAGCGACCAGTCGCTGGCGAAGTACACCGCGTACTACTACCAGGCCGCCACCGAGCTGGGTGCCCCGTTCTTCGACGTCTCGTACCTGCAGGACCAGCTGCACTACGACTACAAGGAGCTCTACTCGGCCCGCTCCTACGTGCCGAAGGAGATCCCGACCGTCTTCAACCCGTACGCGATGCCCGACATCGACCGCTGGGTGAAGCGCGAGGGCGAGCGGATCATGTTCGTCTACGGCGGCAACGACCCCTGGGGCGCCAAGCCTTTCCGGCTCGGCTGGGGCAGTGACGACAGCTACGTCTACGTCGTGCCCGGCGGCAACCACGGCTCCAACATCGGCAAGCTGCCGGCCGAGCAGTCGGCGGAGGCGACCGCCAAGGTCCTGGAGTGGGCCGGTCTGGGCGACCAGGACACCGCCCGCTCGCTCGCCAGGTCGCCGCAGGCGGGCGCGCCGTTCGGCCCGCTCGACGTCGAGGGCCAGCGGCTGGAGCAGGAGCGCCGCCCGCTGTAAAGCCCCGTAACACACCGTAACGACCCGTAACGGTCCCGCAGTCCTGCGGAACCAGGAGGCCGCCCCACCCGGGGCGGCCTCCGTCGTTCGCGCGGGGCAACGCCCTGCGCGCATCCCCTCCCCGAAGCAGTGAATCAGTGCTTCAATGCTTCCATGGCCTACCGACGCACCCCCGCCGTCCAAGCCCGCCTGGATGCCCAGCGCGAGGCGGTGCTGCAGTCGGCGGTGGGCCTGCTCGCCGAGCGCGGATACGGCGGCTGCACCATGGCCGCCGTGGCGGACCGTGCCGGGATCGCCACCGGCAGCCTCTACCAGCACTTCGCCAACAAGGCCGAGCTGTCGGTGGAGCTGTTCCGCCGGGTGGTCACCCGCGAGATCGCCGCCGTGAACGCCGCCGTCGCCCGCCGGGACGCCCCGCAGGAGCGGATCGCCGCCGTGGTCGAGACCTTCGCCGCCCGCGCCCTGCGCGCCCCCCGGCTGGCCTACGCGCTGCTGGTCGAGCCCGCCGACGCGGTGGTGGACGGCGAGCGCCTGGTCTTCCGGCGGGCGTTCCGGGACGTGATCGCCACCGAGATCGCCGCCGCCGTGGCGGCCGGGGAACTCCCCGAGCAGGACCCGGTGCTGACCGCCGCCGCCCTGGTCGGCGCGGTCGGCGAGGCGCTGGCCGGCCCGCTCGCGGCCGAGCCGCTCGAGCACGCCGGGCCCGAGCCGGTCGAGAACGCCGGGCCCGAGCACAGCGACAACACCACGGTGGTCCCCGCCCTGGTCTCCTTCACCCTGCGTGCCCTGGGAGGACGCGATGACAGCGACGCATGAGGTCACCAACCAGGTGCCCCTGCCGTACGGACACGACACCGCCGCCGACCCGGCCCTGCTCGCCGCCCTGCACCGGGCCGGCGCCGGCTGGGCCGAGCCCGAACTGCGCGAACTCGGCCGCCTGGCGGGCTCCGAGCAGGCCGCCGAATGGGGCCGGCTGGCCAACGAGAACCCGCCCGTGCTGCGCACCCACGACCGCTTCGGCCACCGGATCGACGAGGTCGAGTTCCACCCGTACTGGCACGAGCTGATGCGCACCGCCGTCTCGTACGGCCTGCACGCCGCGCCCTGGCGGGACGAGCGGCCCGGTGCCCACTCCGCCCGCGCCGCCAAGTTCTACGTCTGGGGCCAGGTCGAGGCCGGCCACACCTGTCCGATCTCGATGACCTACGCCGCCGTCCCGGCCCTGCGCCAGAACGCCTCCCTGGCCGCCGAGTTGGAGCCGCTGCTGGCCGCCACCGAGTACGACTACGGGCTGCGCGAGCCGCGCACCAAGCGCGGGCTGATCGCCGGCATGTCGATGACCGAGAAGCAGGGCGGCTCGGACGTCCGCACCAACACCACCACGGCCGTCCCGCACGCCGACGGCACCTACCGGCTCACCGGCCACAAGTGGTTCACCTCGGCGCCGATGTCGGACCTCTTCCTGACCCTCGCCCAGGCCCCCGGCGGACTCAGCTGCTTCGTGCTGCCGCGCGTCCTCCCGGACGGCGGCCGCAACCGGCTGCACCTGATGCGGCTCAAGGACAAGCTCGGCAACAAGTCCAACGCCTCCGCCGAGCTGGAGTACGACGGCGCGGTCGGCTGGTTGGTCGGCGAGGAGGGCCGGGGCGTGCCGACCATCATCGAGATGGTCAACATGACCCGCCTGGACTGCACCATCGGCGCCGCCTCCGGCATGCGCTACGGCGCCACCAGGGCGGTCCACCACGCCCTGCACCGGCGGGCGTTCGGCAAGGCGCTGGTCGACCAGCCGCTGATGCGCAACGTGCTGGCCGACCTGGTGGTGGAGTCCGAGGCGGCCACCACCGTCGCGATGCGGCTCGCCCAGTCCACCGACCTCGCCCTCGCCGGGGACGAAACCGAGGCGCTGGTACGGCGGTTGGGCCTGGCGGTGGCCAAGTACTGGGTGTGCAAGCGCGGTCCGGCGCACTCCGCCGAGGCGCTGGAGTGCCTGGGCGGCAACGGCTACGTCGAGGAGTCCGGCATGCCCCGGCTCTACCGTGAGGCGCCGCTGGTGTCGATCTGGGAGGGCTCCGGCAACGTCGCCGCCCTGGACGCCCTGCGCGCCATGGCCAAGCGCCCGGAGACGGTCGAGGCCTTCCTCGGCGAACTCGACGCAGCCGCCGGCGCGGACCGCCGACTGGACGCGGCCGTCGCCGAACTGCGCAAACAGCTCAGCGACTTGACCGAGCTCGAGTACCGCACCCGGCGGCTGGTCGAGTCGATGGCGCTGGCCTTCCAGGGCTCGCTGCTGGTCCGGTACGGCAGCCCGGCGGTGGCCGACGCCTTCTGCGCCAGCCGGCTCGGCGGCGACCACGGCGCCGCCTTCGGCACCCTGCCGGCCGGGGTCGACACCGCGGAGATCATCGACCGCGCCCGCCCGGTGCCCGCGTGAACGCCGAAGACGCGGGAGCCGAAGACGCGGGGGCCGAAGAGGCGGCGGCCGTACGGGAGTTCTGGCAGGGCCTGGGCCTGCCCGGACTGATCGACGTGCACACCCACTTCATGCCGAAGAACGTCCTCGACAAGGTGTGGGCGTACTTCGACGCGGCCGGCCCGCTGGTGAACCGCCCCTGGCCGATCACCTACCGCGAGGCCGAGGCGCAACGGGTCCAGCGGCTGCGGGACTTCGGCGTCCGGGCGTTCACGTCCATGCTCTACCCGCACAAGCCGGGCATGGCGGGCTGGCTGAACGCCTGGGCCGCCGACTTCGCCGCCCGCACCCCGGACTGCCTGCACACCGCGACCTTCTTCCCCGAACCCGGGGCGGCCGGCTACGTGGCCCGGGCGATCGAGGACGGCGCCCGGGTGTTCAAGGCCCACGTCCAGGTCGGCGGCTACGACCCGACGGACGCCCGGCTGGACGAGGTCTGGGGACTGCTCGCCGACACCGGCACCCCGGTGGTCACCCACTGCGGATCCGGGCCGGTGCCGGGCAAGTTCACCGGCCCGGGCCCGATCGGCGCGGTGCTGGACCGGCACCCGGGCCTGGTCCTGGTGGTCGCCCACCTCGGCATGCCCGAGTACCGCGACTTCCTCGACCTGGCCGAGCGCCACCCGTCCGTCCGGCTGGACACCACCATCGCGTTCACCGACTTCGCCGAGGCCGACGTCCCGTTCCCGCGCGCGGACCTGCCGCGCCTGCGCGGTTTGCGGGAGCGCGTCCTGCTGGGCAGTGACTTCCCCAACATCCCGTACCGGTACGTCCACCAGCTGGAGGCGCTGGCCGGACTGGGGCTGGGGGAGGACTGGCTGCGGTCGGTCTGCCGCGACAACGCGGCCGCCCTCTTCCACCTCAGCTGACCGCCCGCAGCACGCCCACCGCGTCCGCGTGCAGGCCGGGCGCGGCGGCGAGGAAGCTGTCCGAGGAGGCCGTCCAGGCCGCCCCGGCGGCGTCCGTCACCGCCGCGCCCGCCTCGCCGGCGATCAGCGCGCCGGGCAGCAGGTTGCCCGCGTCCTGCCCGTACTCCCAGAACAGCGCCAGGTGCCCGGAGCCGACCTGCGCCACCTGCAGGGCGGTCGGGCCGAGGTTGCGCACCGCCAGCACCGCGCCGGCCATCGCGGACAGCGACTCGCCGGCCCGGCGCAGCGCCACCGGGTCGGCGGCCACCAGCGGCGGCTGGCTGGTGGCGGCCACGGTTGTCGCCAACTCGCGCTCCAGCGGCGCGATCGGCCGACCGTCCAGCTGCGCCCCGCCGCCCAACACCGCCCGGTAGGTGCGGCCCGCACCGAACAGCTCCGGGGCGTGCACCACGGCCAGCACCGCCGCGCCGTCGCGCACCAGCGTGGCCGTCACCGCCCAGTGCGGCTGCCCGAGCAGGTACTGCACCGCGCCGTCGGTCGCGTCGCACACCCACCACTCGCCCTCGGCGGGCACCGAGCCGTCCAGCTCCTCCGGCACCCACCCGGCCTGCGGGCGCAGCGCGCTCAGCCGCTCGCGCAGCTCGGCGGCGGCCGGGCCGTCCAGCTCCGCGAACCGTGCCATCGCCTCCTCGGCCGTCCGCTCCGGGGTCGGCTCGACCGGCCGACCGGCCGCCAGCTTCGCGCCGACCTCGCGCACCGCCGCCTCCACGCCCTCCGCCAGCGTCCACAGCTCGTCCATCGCGGCGACTCCTCCGTCTCCAGGCCGGTCCGTTCCGGCCGCTACAGGACAAGGAGTACCGTCATGCTGCCGAACAAGACGCTCAACTGCCGGGAAACGACGGAGATCGGACAGCCATGCGCCTCGCCACGAACGATCCGGACGCCGTGCTGGACCCCCTCGACCGCCGGCTGGTCTGCGCGCTCCAGCTCGACGGACGGGCCGAACCCGGCCGGATCGCCGAGGTGCTGGGTGTCTCGGTCCGGACGGTCACCCGCCGGCTGGGCCGGATGCGCCAGGCCGGGGTGCTGCGGGTGGTCCGGATGCCCGACGTCGAGGACGCCGCGGTGGGCGCGCTGCTGCTGCGGGTCCGGGTACTGCGCGGCCGGGTGGACGCCATCGCCCAGGCGCTGGCCGACCGCTCCGACGTCCCCTTCGTCGACGTGATGCTCGGCGGCCACGAGGTCGGCGCCGTGATGCTGAGCGACGCGGGTGGCCGCGACCGCCTGCTCTACGGTCAGCTGCCCGCGACCGGCGCCGTCACCGAGACCACCACCCACGCCGTGCTGCACGCCTTCGCGGACGCCGGCCAGTGGCAGGCCGGCTGGCTGACCGACCAGGAGGCCGCCGCACTCGCCCGGCCCCCGGTGCCGCGCCCCGCCACGCCCCCGCCGCTGGACGACCTCGACCGCGCACTGCTGGAGCACCTCGGCGAGGACGCCCGGCAGTCCCACGCCGCGCTGGCCGGGGCGGTCGACGCACCCGAGTCGACCGTACGGCGCCGGCTCCACCGGCTGGACGGGCTCGGGCTGCTGCGCACCCACGCCACCGTGGACCCCCGACTGCTCGGGATGGCCGTGGACGCCAACCTCTGGCTGGACGTGCCGCCGGGCCGGCTCGCCGAGGTCGGCGCCGAGCTGGCCCGCCACCCGCAGGTGCACGGCGTCTTCGCCACCAGCGGCCCGACCAACCTGCTGGCCACGCTGTTCTGCCCGGACCACGGCGGCCTCTACCGCTTCCTCACCGACACCCTCGGTCCGCTCGGGGTCACCCGTGCCGAGACCACGATCACCGCCCGCGCGGTGAAGCGGGCGGGCGTGCTGCTGCACCGGCCGCGCCGCCCGTGAGCGCGGCGCACTGCGGGAGTCGGGCGGCCGTCAGCGCTCTGGGCCCAGTGCGGACCGCAGGAAGCGGGCCGTCTCCGCGTCGGCGGGCAGGAAGGTCTCCAGCGCCAGCTCGGAGACGGTCACGTCCAGTGGCGTGCCGAAGGTCGTGACCGTGGACAGGAAGGACAGCACCCGGCCGTCGTGCCGCAGCCGCAGCGGCAGCGCGACGGGACGGCCGGCCTCCGCGGCCTCCTCCGCCGGATCGGCCGGGTCCCCGGTCGGCTCCGGGTAGCCGCCGACCTCCTCGCGCAGCCGCCGCAGCGACTCGCTGCCGACCAGCTCCAGTTGCTGTTCCAGCCGTTCCAGCAGGTGCCCCCGCCACTGCCGGTGGTTGACGATCCGCGGTGCCAGCCCGTCCGGGTGGAGAGCGATCCGGACCGCGTTGAACGGCGGCCGCAGCAGCCGCGGCGCGACGCCGTCCAGCAGCAGGGCGAGCGCGCGGTTGGCCGCCAGCACCCGGAACTCCCCGTCGACCACCAGCGCCGGGTACGGGTCGTGGGCGGTGAGCAGCCGTTCGATGCCGTCGCGCAGCGCGGCCATCGACGGGTCGTCCAGTGGCGTCTCCGGGTACTGCGGGGCGTACCCGGCCGCGAGCAGCAGGGTGTTGCGCTCGCGCACCGGGACGTCCAGCTGCTCGGCCAGCCGCAGCACCAGTTCCCGGCTCGGGTGGGAGCGGCCGTTCTCGACGAAGCTGAGGTGCCGGGCCGAGCAGTCCGCCCGCAGCGCCAGGTGCTGTTGGCTGAGCTGTCGCCGTTCGCGCCAGCCGCGCAGCAGCGGGCCGACTCCGGTTCCCGTCGGGCTGCCCATGCCCGCCATGATCGTCATGATCGAGGACGGTACTCGAACGGGCCCGGCGCGCGGGAGGGGGCAGCGGGGATCGGGCGCGGAAAGGGGGCCGGGCGCCGATCGGGAAGGTCAGGACGTCAGGAGGTCAGGAGGTCAGACGCCGGTGGACGAGCCCGGGCGGACGACCATCAGCACCACGACCACGGCCCACAGCAGGTTGAACACCCCGGCGGTCATCGGCAGCATCCGCAGGCCGCCGACGGCCTTGGTGCGCTGCTCGTCCTCCGGGTCCAGGCCGAGCGCGTCCACGGCCGCCTGCTGGCCGGGCAGCACGAAGAGCAGCAGCGAGAGCGCGGCGACCGCGCTGAGCACCATCGAGGCGATCAGCCAGGACTGGCTCAGCACGTCCATCACCTGGGCCAGGCCGATGCCCAGCACCGGCACCGCGACGCCGAGCAGCGCGTAGACCTGGGTGATCCGGTGCAGGACGCGCAACACGCCTGCGTCCGAGGCCTGGTCCGGCCCGCCGGCCAGGGCGGCCTTCGCCCGGCGCGGGAACATGCTGACGGCCACCGCGACCGGGCCTATGAACAGGACCGACGCGAGGACGTGCAGGCTCAGCAGGAACTTGGCCATGGCGGGGCACCCTTTGATCCGGTGGGGCAGCTGGGGTCGGCGGGCGTGCGCGGTCGGCGTGCCCACGACCAGGCACGCTAACACCGCTTATTCACCGGCCCCGCGCTCGGGTGCCCCGGCCCGGCCCGGCTGTCACCCCGCCGCGACCGGCTCCGCTCACCCCGCCGGGAACAGCTCCACGAGGCGCGGCGGCGCGGTGCTGACGGCGGCGACGGCGGCGCCGTGCTCGGGGTCGGTCCAGTCGAGCAGGTGCAGGTCCTCGAACCGGCTGCGCAGCGGGGCGCCGGGCGGGACGTCCAGCGGCAGGGCGGACATGTCGACCTGCCCGAGGGTGTCCAGGGTGGCCCGTCCGACCTTGATCAGCGACTCCTTGCGCACCCACTGCCGCAGGAACGCCAGGCCCGGCTCCGCGGCCGACTCGACCAGGGCCAGCTCGGCGGGGGCGAGCACCCGGCGGGCGACCGCGCCCAGCGAGCCGCCCCGGGCGGCCAGTTCGACGTCCACGCCGACCGGCCGCAGGCCCGCCCCGGCCGCGACGACGCCCCGGGTGTGGGAGAGGCTCACCTGCACCTCGGGATGGTCCGGCAGGTAGGGCTTGCCGTGGTCGGCCAGGCCGCAGTCCGGGCACTCCTGGGCGAGGACCAGCCCGGCCGCCGGGACGCCGAGCAGCCGGGCGGCGCAGAGCCGGACCAGGACGTGCCCGGCGACGTAGTCGGTCCGCCCGGACTCCAGCCGGAAGCGCGCGGCACGCGCCCGCTCGATCTCGGTGAGCAGGTGCTCGCCCGCCTCGGGGTGCCGCAGTACGGCATCGGCGGACGCGACGGCGACGAGCGGCGCGTCCGGTTCCTGGGCCTCGGTGGTCATGCCGTCCAACCTAGCCCGCCTCGGGCGAGCGGCGCTGTTCGAAGGACTTTCGTATTCAATCTAGTGGTCTGGCTCAGTGCCCCGCCGGATACCCCGCGAGCCCCGAGCCGAGCAGCCCGAAGGCCCGCTCCACCGCCGCCTCGACGCGTTCCCGCACCGCCACGGCCGGTTCCCCGGCGACCATCGCCCGCCGGATCTCGGCGAGCACCGCCCGGTGGGCCCCGGCGAGGGCGCCGGCCATCACCCGGGGGAGCGGGTCCTTCGGGTCGGCCCCCGACTCCTCGGCGAGGACGGCCGCCAGCGCCGCCTCGGCGCGCTCGCCGAGTTCCAGTAGCCGGGCCCGCAGTGCCGGGCTGTCCGCGATGATCCGCCAGAAGGTGCCCATCTCGGGGTTCAGCCCGACTGTCGGCTCCCCGTCGGCGACGCCCGCCCGCAGGTCGGCCCGGACGGCGTCCGCGGCCGAGCTGCCGGCCGGCCGCCGGCGGACCACCTCGGCCAGGTGGGCGACCACCTCGTCCTGCCGGTCGAAGAACAGATCCTCCTTGGTCGGGAAGTAGTTGAACACCGTGTTGGGCGAGACCCCCGCGGCCCGGGCCACCTCGACCACCGTGACCTGCTCGAAGCCGCGCTCGGCGAACAGCTCCATGGCGGTGTCGGCCAGGAGCTCCCGGGTCTGCTGCTTCTTGAGTTCGCGAAGTCCCATGGCGGAATCCTACCGGCAAATCATGGTGTCACTGAAAACTTGCAGTGGCACCAAAAATATCGGCTACGGTGTCCCCATGACCTTCACCTTCGGCATCTACCCCGGCGGCTCGCTCGGCGACGAAACCGGCCTGATCGAGCCCGTCCGCCCCGACGACCCGGCCCGGATCGCCGCCGTCCTGCGTGAACTCCAGGGCAACGCACCCGAGTTCCTGGTCCGCGCCTACCGCTCGTACGGGGATGACGTGCACCGCACCCCGGAGCGGCCCGAGCGGTACGCGACGGACGGGCGCAAGCTCGACCTGGTGCTGCAATTCGGCGTCCGCAGTGGCTCGTTGGACGGCTGGACGGACTACGTCCGGCAGGTCGTCCGAGCCGAGGGCTCCCGGCTCGCCGTCGTGCAGATCTGCGAGGAGCCCAACCTGGACCTCCCGACCCTGGACGGCAGCATCCCGAACGTCCACCGGGCGCTGGTCGAGGGCGTCATCGCGGCCAAGGAGGAGGCGCTGGCCTGCGGCTACGACCGACTCGCGGTCGGCTTCAACGCGGTGCCGTCCTTCGATCCGGCCGACACCTTCTGGCCGGAGCTCGGCGAACTCGCGGACGAGCGCTTCCACGGCGCCCTGGACTACGTCGGCCTGGACTTCTTCCCGGACGTCTTCCGCCCCGTCCCGGACGGACAACTCGCCGACGCGGTACGGGCGGTGGTGACCGGATTCCGCAACGACGCGCTGCCCCGGGCCGGGATCGGCCCGGCCGTCCCGCTGCGGATCTGCGAGAACGGCTGGCCCACCGGGCCCGGGCGCAGCGAGGAGCGGCAGGCCGAGGTGGTGGAGCAGGTGATCCGGACGGTGGCCGAGCTGGCCGACCGACTCGCCCTCCGGAGCTACTCGTTCTTCGCCCTCCGGGACGCCGACAGCGCCGGTCGGGGGCTGTTCCACCACTTCGGCCTGCTGCGCGACGACTACACGCCCAAGCCCGCCTTCGACGTCTACCGCAATCTGATAAGCGAACTGTCGGTCAGTTAGTCCAGCGGCCCGGCGAGGAAACGTTCCACCGTGCGGCGCTCGGCGGCGACGGTGTGCACCGGTTCGCCGACCACCCGGCCGGCCAGGGCGACGGCCAGTTCGCCGACGTCCTGGCGCAGTCGGCCGGCGGCGGCGGTCCGGCCGGTGGCGAGCCGGGCGCGACCGGTGGTGAGGAGGTGCTCGCGGTCGCGGACGCCCTCGGCGCGGGCCGCCGCGATCGCCGCCGCGCCCCGCTCCGCGTACTCCCGGCGGATCCGGGCCGCCTCGTGCCGGGCCCCGGCGATCTCGTCCAGCGCGGCGTACCTGGTCGCCTCGGCCTCGGCCCGGACGGCCTCCGCGCGTTCGATGCGGCCCTCGGTCGCGTCCCACCGCCGGGCCCGCACCCGTTCGATGCGCGGGAGCAGGGCGAAGCCGAGTGAGGACATCAGCAGGAAGAGCTGGACCAGGCCGAGGGCCAGTAGGGCGGGATCGGGCCTGAGCGGGCCGAGTTCGATGTTCACGTCAACCTCCCCAAGGTCTGACGGGTCGTCAAGGGCAGGTTTCCCTGGGGCGTTGGCGGTCGAACTCGCATCCGGTCATGACCTGCGTCACGTCAGGTTCCGTGCGGTGTCACGTGACCTCGCCCCGGCGGGAGAAGCGCTCCTCGCGCCACTCGCCGCTCGCCAGCACCTCGCCCAGCTGCCGGGCCGCGTCCCACACCTCGGTGTACGACAGGTAGAGCGGCGTGAAGCCGAAGCGCATCAGGTCCGGCGCGCGGAAGTCGCCGATCACTCCGCGCGCGATCAGCGCCTGCACCACCGGGTAGCCGTCCGCGTGCCGCAGCGCGACCTGGCTGCCCCGCCGGGCGTGCTCGCGCGGGGTCACCACCTCGACCCCGTCCAGGCCCTCGACCAGCGAGACGAACAGGTCGGTCAGCGCCAGGCTCTTCGTCCGTACGGCGGCCAGGTCGGCCCGCTCCCAGATGTCCAGCGAGGCGCCCAGGGCGGCCTGGCCGAGCAGCGAGGGCGAGCTGGTCAGGAAGCGTCCGATGCCCGGCTTCGGGTCGTACCCGGGCTCGAAGGCGAACGGGCGGGCGTGCCCGAACCAGCCGCTCAGCGGCTGCCGGGGACCGGCCGCCAGGTGCCGCTGCGCGACGTACAGGAAGGCCGGCGCGCCGGGGCCGGAGTTCAGGTACTTGTAGCTGCAGCCGATCGCGAAGTCCGCGTTGGCGGCGCCGAGTTCGACCGGCAGCGCGCCCACCGAGTGGCACACGTCCCAGATCATCAGGGCGCCCGCGGCCTGCACCCGGGCGGTGATCCCGGGCATGTCCAGCAGTTCGCCGGTGCGGTAGTCCACGTGCGACAGGACCACCGCGGCGACGTCGCCGTCCAGGTGCCGGTCCAGCTCCTCGGGGCGGACCAGCACGCTGCGCCCGCCCTCGACCAGACCGGTCACGCCCTCGGCGATGTACAGGTCGGTGGGGAAGGCCTCGACGTCGCCGAGCACCGTGCGCCGCCCGGGACGCAGCTCCAGCGCAGCCGAGAGCACCTTGAACAGGTTCACCGAGGTGGTGTCGCAGACGACCACCTCCGCCGGATCGGCCCCGATCAGCGGCGCGATCCGCCGCCCCAGCCGGTACGGCTGCTCGAACCAGCCGGCGTCGTTCCAGCTGCGGATCAGCTCCCGGCCCCACTCCTGCTCGACCACCTGCGCCACCCGCTCCGGTGTGCGCACCGGCAGTGCGCCCAGCGAGTTGCCGTCCAGGTAGATCACCCCGTCCGGCAGGGCGAACTCCTTGCGGAACGCCGCCAGCGGGTCGACGGCGTCCAGCGCCGCGCACTCCTCGCGCGTGATCATGCCCGTTCTCTCCTCCACCACCGGCTCGGTCACAGCTCGTTCCGTCACAGCCCGTTCCGTCACAGCTCGTCCCGAATCGTCCACAGCTCCGGGAACACGTCCTGCTCGGCCGCCTTGCGCAGCCAGGTCAGCCCGCTGGAGCCGCCCGAGCCGGGCTTGGCGCCCATGGTCCGCTTGACCGAGCTCAGGTGGCGCTGACGCCAGCGGGTGACCCGCTCGGCCACGTCCAGCAGCGCCTCGCCGAGCGGCTGCAGGGCCGCGAACTCCGGCTCGGTGTACACCCGGCGCCAGGCCGCCGCGACCTCCTCGGACGGCCGGTAGCGCTGCTCCGAGGGCTCGGCGTGCACGGCCAGGCCGTGCCGGGCCAGCAGGCCGAGCACCTCGTCGTACAGGCCGGGGGAGCGCAGCGCCTCGGTCAGTTCGGCCTGGGTCTCAGGCATCCCGTCGTACATGTTCAGCAGCGCGGCGTTCTTGTTGCCGAGCAGGAACTCCAGGTGCAGGAAGGCCGAGGACTGGAAGCCGGAGGCCTCGCCGAACAGCGCGCGGAAGGAGTTGAACTCCTGCGGGGTCATGGTGGCCAGCAGGTCCCAGGACTCCACCAGCACGTCCTGCACGTGGGTGCCGCGGCGCAGCGCGGCCAGCGCGGTGGTGAGGTCGTCCTCGCGCAGCGCCTGCCGGGCGATCGTCCACTCGTGCCGCAGCAGGTCGAAGAGCAGCTCCATCACCTGCGTGGTGACGATGAACGACAGCTCGGCCGGCTCCTTGCTGCGCGGGTGCTGGAGGCTGTGCAGCTCCTCCAGGCGCACGTACTGCGCGTACGGGGTGCCCCGACCCGGCCGGCCGCCCCGACCGAACGACAGGTTGGGTGTCTCCACCGTGTCGTGCCCCATCCCGATCCCTCCTGGTCCGTCCGGGCCTCGTCGCCCGGGGCCGGCGGAGCGGACGGACGTCCTGGTTCCACCGGGGTGCCCATTGTGCGGCGGTATGCGTCCCGGCTTGAATGGTCGACGGACACCGCAACAGCCTTTCGAGCTGTCGTTCGCGAGGCGTTCGGGCGATCCGCTTTACGAATGAAAAAACGCTGATCACAACCGCTCCGGGGAGCCGTCATGGACGCCGTCGACCGCCGCCTGCTGGCCGAGCTGCAGGCCGACGCCAGGCTCTCGTACAACGAACTCTCCCGCCGGGTGAGCCTGTCCGCACCCGCGGTGGCCGAACGGGTCCGCCGCCTGGAGGCGGACGGAGTGATCAGCGGCTACCACGCCCACGTGGACCCCACCCGGGCCGGGCTGGCGATCACCGCGCTGGTCCAGGTCCAGTGCTACGGCCCGCGCTGCGTGCTGCGCGACCCCGAGGTGGCGACCTGGCCCGAGGTGCTCCAGTTGCACCGGGTCACCGGCGGGGCCTGCTGCGTGCTGCTGGTCGCGGTGGCCACGATGGCCGAGTTCGAGGCGCTCTGCGACCGGCTCGGCGGGTACGGCCCGCCGTCCAGCTCGATGATCCTCTCCAGCCCGGTGCCGTGGCGGCCACTGCTGCCGAACTGACGGTCGGCCGCCGGCCTCGACGTGGATCGCCGGGGTGCTGACCCGCCTCGCGGCGGCCTGACGGCGGGCGGGTCGATCGCGCGGGCTCAGCGCGCCGCGGGCAGGTGCGCCCCCAGCCCGGCCAGACCCTCCAGGAAGAGTTCCACGCCGACGGCCGCCAGCAGCAGCCCGAGCAGCCGGGACAGCACCTCCAGCGAGGTGCTGTGGGTGCGCCGCATCAGCGGCGCGAGCACGGCCACGCAGAGGTAGTTGAGCACCACCACGCCCACGTACGCGCCGGAGATCGCGGCCTTCCAGGCCAAGTCGTCGCGGTTGAGCGCGGCGACCAGGACGGCGCTGATCGCGAGTGGGCTGGCGATGTACGGCAGCAGCAGTTCGCGGATGCCGTCGACCATCGGGTTCGCCAGGCGCTCGTCGTCGTCGCGGTCGGCGCCGAGGTGGATGCCGAGGACCAGCGCGACCGCGTAGACGAAGAAGATCGACCCGCCCGCGAGCCGCAGCGACTGGTCGCTGATGTGGAACAGCGTGGTGACCGCGTCCGCCCCGAATCCGAGCACCAGGCCGATCACTGCCGAGATCAGCGTGGTCCACGCCGCCAGCCGCCGCAGCTCCCGGTCGCTGCGGGTGCGGGACAGCCGGGCGAAGGCCAGCAGGGTCTTCGGCGGGCCTACCACGGCGAAGAAGGTGATGAAGGCACTGCTGAGGTTGAAGACGAACATGGGCCCAGCATGGCCGCGGCGCCCGGAACGATCGGTCCGCCACGCCCCGGGGGCGGGCGTGGCGTTAATCCCCCCGATCCGCCCGTTCATTCCTGGTGGCGGGCGAATTCGCCCGGATGGCGGTCCCGGCTCGAACGGGTGGGCGCTCTCGGGTGCCATGGAGGTACGTACGACCACTCCGTGGCGGAAACGAGGATGCGACATGTGCCTGAACCGTAAGGACCTGGGCCTGCTGGCCCTGCGCAGCGCGGTCGGCGGGGTGCTGATCGCGCACGGCACCCAGAAGCTGTTCGGCTGGTTCGGTGGTGGCGGGCTGGAGGGCACCACCCAGGCGATGGACCACATGGGCTTCCACCCGGCCCGGGAGAGCGCCCTCGCGGCGGGCGTCGGCGAGGCGGGCGGCGGCGCGCTGCTGGTGGCCGGGCTGGCCACCCCGGCGGCCGGCGCGGTGGTGGCCGGGACGATGGCCGGCGCCGTGTCGGTGCACGCCCCGGCGGGCTTCTTCGCGATGTCCGGCGGCTACGAGTACCCGGCCTTGCTCGGCGCGACCGGGCTGGCGATCGGCCTGGCCGGCCCCGGGCGCTACTCGCTGGACCACCTGACCGGGCACGTCTTCGACCGGCCGTGGGTCGGTGTGCTGGCCTTCGTGGCGAGCGCGGCGGGTGCGTACGGCGTGGTGGCGCGCCGCCGTCACCTGGTGCGGCTGCGCGAGGAGCGGGCGGCGGTGGAGGCGGACGAGCAGGAGGGCTCGGGGCTGTCCTGAGGCGTCACCCGGAGGCAGCACCCCTGCTGGCGACGGCTCCCGAGCCCTCGGAGGGTGGGCGAAAAGGCGTCGGGCAGCCCGGCGCCGGGCAGAATCGAGGACCTCCATGGACCGCCAGCCGCTCACCCGAGCCACCCCCGGACCGCGCGTCACCGTGCGGCCTCAGGACCCACTGCCGAGCCGCCGTCAACCCCTGGTCGCCGGGGCGCTGGTGGCGGCCGTCGTCGGCGCGTCGGTGCTGGTGGGCTGCTCGTCCTCCGGCAAGGGTACGAGCACTTCGGTCTCCTCGGCGCTGAGTGCCGCCGCCTCCGCCGGCTCGGCGCTGGCCTCGGCGGCGGGTGGGGCGGGGTCGGCGCTGGCCTCGGCGGTGAGCCAGGCGGGCTCGGCGCTCGCCTCGGTGGAGGCCCGGGCCTCGCAGGCGGTCGCGTCCGCCTCTTCGGCGATCGCCGGGATCAAGGGCGGGCTGGATGCGAAGGGGGACGTGACGGTCGGGGCGGTGACCACCGGGACGGACGGCAGGACGCTGGCGCAGCTGACCGTCACCAACCACGGCCAGCAGTCCTACCGGTACCTGATCCAGGTGAACTTCACCGACGAGAACGGCAAGGTGCTGGACGCGACCGCGGTGACCGTCCACGACCTGGCCGCGGGCCAGAGCGTCCAGGCGACCGCGCGCAGCAACATGACCCTCGCGGGCAGGGTCAAGGCGGACGTGGCCAACGCCGTCCGCTACTGAACCCGCGCAGCTCGGGCCCGGTACCGGTCGGGCGCGGGGGCGGGTGCGGAACCTTAAGCGGGTCTCAAGGCCCGACGGCACCCCTTGACGGGCGAGTTGGTCTAGTCCATTTTTATTGCCCAGGTGCAGGGAGCCCCTGAACCGGCGTCACCGGCCTCGCGTCGGGGGCGCCGGTTCGGCGCATCCCGGTGTCCGCCAGTGTCCGTCAAGGCCTGCTCGCTCGATTCCCCACCCCTTGATCTGTCATGTCCCGGTCGTCCGGCCCCACCCCGGACGTGCGACCCCGCCGGGCGACGGAACCCCCACACCCAGGAGTCACGCACCCATGCTGCGCTCACGCATTGAAAGGGCCGGGTCCCCGGCTCCGGACGGGCCCCGCCGGCGCCGTTCGAAGAGCCTGGCCGCCGTCGCGGCCGGCACCGCCGCCTCCCTGCTGCTCGGCGCGGGCCTCGCGCTGTCCGGCGGCGGCGCGGCCAACGCCGCGACCACCAACTCCACCGGCGCGGCCGCCACCAGCGGCGGCATCAAGGTCGCCTACTTCGACCAGTGGTCGGTCTACGCGAACGCGTACTACCCGAAGACGATCCAGGACACCGGCGTGGCCGGGAAGCTGGACTACCTGATCTACGACTTCGCCAACATCTCCCCGACCGACCTGGGCTGTTTCGAGGCCACCAAGGCCGCCGACACCAACGACAACAACCCCAACGCCGGTGACGGCGCGGGTGACGCCTTCGCCGACTACCAGAAGAGCTTCGGCGCGGACATCTCGGTGGACGGCGTCGGCGACGTCTGGAACCAGCCGATCGCGGGCAACTTCAACCAGCTGAAGAAGCTGAAGGCGAAGAACCCCAACCTCAAGGTCCTGCTCTCGATCGGTGGTTGGACCTACTCCAAGTACTTCTCGTCGGCGGCCGCCACGGACGCCTCGCGCAAGCACCTGGTCTCGTCCTGCATCGACATGTTCATCAAGGGCAACCTCCCGTCCGACGCCGGCTACGGCGGCCCGGGCACGGGCGCCGGCATCTTCGACGGCATCGACATCGACTGGGAGTACCCGGGCGGCGGCGGCCACACCGGCAACATCTCCAGCCCGGCCGACAAGCAGGACTTCACCCTGCTGCTGCAGGAGTTCCGCAACCAGCTGGACGCCCAGGGCAAGGCCGACAACAAGACCTACGCCCTGTCGGCGGCGGTCGGCGCCGGTCAGGACAAGATCATGAACGTCGAGACCGACAAGATCGGTCAGTACCTGACCTTCCTCGACGTCATGACCTACGACATGCACGGCGGTTGGGACCCGCAGGGTCCGACCAACCACCAGGCCCCGCTGTACTCCGGCCCGAACGACCCGTCCACCCCGGCCAAACCGGGCAACGGCAAGTACTCGATCGACAACGCCATCAAGGCGTGGACGGTCGGCGACGCCCAGTACGGCATCCCCGGCGGCTTCCCGGCCAACAAGATCAACATGGGCGTGCCGTTCTACTACCGCGGCTGGACCGGCGTCCAGAACAACGGCAGGAACGGCCTCTTCCAGCCCGCCACCGCCCCGGCGGCCGGCGCCGCGATGTCCGGCAACGTCCCGGGCATCCAGATGTACAAGGAGCTGACCGGCTTCGTCGACAACCCGGCCAAGACCTTCTGGGACGACGACGCCAAGGCGACCTACTTCTACGACGGCACCACCTTCTGGAGCGGTGAGGACACCCGGTCCATCCAGGCCAAGCTCGACTACGCGCACTGCAACGGCCTCGGCGGCTCCTTCGCCTTCTCGCTGTACGACCTGGGCACCAACACCACCCTGTTCGACAAGATGGTGAGCGCCACCAACGGCTCCGCCGCCGGCTGCCCGGCCCCGCCGACCGGCACCCCGACGCCGACCCAGACCCCGACCGGCACCCCGACCGGCACCCCGACCCCGCCGGCCACCTGCTCGGGCGCCCCGAGCTGGAACGCGAGCACCGTGTACGCGGCCGCCGGCACCAAGGTCTCGTGGAAGGGCCACTACTACACCAACAAGTGGTGGACTCAGGGCGAGGACCCGACCCAGAGCGGCCAGTGGGGCGTCTGGGCCGACGACGGTCCCTGCTGAGCGGCTGGCCGCCCGAGGACCTGACGGGCCTCGCAGCACCTGAACGAGCACGGGTCCGGCCCGTCGGGGAACACCCCCGGCGGGCCGGACCCGTGCGTTTCGACAAGCCCTACGGCGCCAGACCGGCCGTGCGCCCGAGCGCGTCCGGCTGGCTCTCCTCGATCCGCCGCAGCATCCGGGCCAGCAGGCCGGACAGCACGGCGCGCTCCTCGCCCGCGAGGTCCTGCAGCAGTTCCTCCTCGAACACCGCCGCCATCCGCATCGACTCCAGCCACTTGTCGCGGCCGTTCTCGGTCAGCTCGATGATCACCCGCACCCGGTTGGACTCGTCCCGCTCCCGGGTGACCAGGCCGTCGGCCACCATCCGGTCGATCCGGTGGGTCATCGCGGCCGGCGTGAGCCCCAGCCGCTTGGCCAGCTCGCCCGGCCCCAACCGGTACGGGCTGCCGCTCACCACCAGCGCCTTGAGCACCTCCCACTCGGCGGAGGTGATTCCGAGCACGGTCAGCTGCCGGTCGTACGCCACGCCCATCCGCCGGGAGACCCGGTTGAGGGTCTGCACGATCGTCTCGACCTGAGGGTCGACGGTGGGGAACTCCCGCTGGTACAGGGCCACTTGCTCGGCGATGCCGAACTCCAGCGGAGTGGCCCGCGGGGGCTTGTCGGCAGCCGGCGACGGCTTGTCCGTAGTCATGCGCACCAGTGTCGCACGGGCGTGCACTCCTTAAGCCTTTGACTCCGCACTCTTCTGGTGCTAAGACTTTATCTCGTCAAACTTTAGCTCTGAAATCTTCCGGCCTTAAGAGTTCAACTCGACAGTCCGGACGAACCAGGAAGGGATGTGCACGGTGACCGGCACGGTGAAGCAGCAGAGGCGGCAGCGGCGTGGAGCGGGCGGCCCGCTGCGCCGCGTCCAGATCGGCAACGCGCTCAGTGCGTTCGGCAGCGGGTTCACGATGCCGTACATGTTCGTGTACGTGGACCAGGTGCGCGGGCTGGGTTCGCTGGCGGCCGGGATGGTGTTCACCGTCTTCGCGCTGGCGGCGCTCGCCGTCCTGCCGTTCACCGGGCGCGGCATCGACCGGTACGGTCCCCGTCCGGTGCTGCTGGCGGGCGCGGGCCTGGCCGCCACCGGCGCGTTCGCCTTCGGCCACGCCACCGGCACGCCGGCCCTGCTGGTCTCCTCGTTCCTGTTCGGCGCGGGTGTCACCACCTGCCAGCCGGCGCTCGCCACGATGATCGTCCGCTGCTCGACGGCGGCGACCCGCTCGCACGCCTTCGCGCTGCAGTTCACCCTGGTCAACCTGGGCATGGGCATCGGCGCGCTGGTCGGCGGGCAGATCGTGAACGTCGCCGACCCGGCCAGCCTCACCCGGCTGTTCACCATCGAGGCGGCCACCTTCCTCGGCCTGGCCCTGGTCACCGGCACCGCACGGATGCCCAAGGTCCAGCTGAGCGTCGTCCAGCAGAAGACCGACGGCCCGACCGGCCTGCGCGCCCTGCTCGCCGACAAGGCGATGGTGCGGCTCGGCATCCTCGCCGGGCTGATCTTCTTCACCTGCTACGGCCAGTTCGAGTCCGGTGTCGCGGCCTTCGCCACCGACACCGTGGGCACCGCGCCGTCCACCCTGGGCTTCGCGATCGGTGCCAACGCGGTGACCATCGTGGTGCTGCAGATGTTCATGGTGCGCATCACCGCGCGCCGCCGCCGCACCACCGCGATGGCCGCGGCCGGCGTGGTCTGGCTCGGCGCCTGGGCGATGGCCCTGGTGGCCGGCCTGATCCGGACCGAGACCATGGCCGCCACGGTCGCCATCGTCTCGATCTACGCCCTGTTCGGCGTCGGCGAGTCGCTGCTGGCGCCCACCATGGGCCCGATGGTCGCGGACCTCGCCCCGGCCCGGCTGCTCGGCACCTACAACGCCGGCTACGCGCTGGTGAAGCAGATCGCGATCGCGGTCGGCCCGGCCGTCGGCGTGCTGCTGGTCGGCTCCGGCACCTGGCCGCTCTACCTCGCGGCCATGGCGGGCTCGACGCTGCTGATCATCCTGCTGGCGCTGCGGTTGCGCCCGCACCTCACGGCTGAGCAGGACAACGCGGCCCCGGCCGTGGTCCGCACCACGGCCCCGGTCCGGGAGCTGCAGACCGCCGCCTGACAGCGCCCACAACGGTGTTCGATACGGGCGCCGACCAGGTCACCTGGTCGGCGCCCGTCGCGCTTGGCTTCCCGGGCACCGCCACATAGTGTCAGTGACTGTTGACCGCCCGGCCCCGGCTCGGGCAGCAGACCCGGGCCCGGCGCGACACACCCGCGGGTCCCGTAGACAGGCGAAATCAGCGAGGCTATGACGCAAGCGGCGCTCACGCACCCCCCGGCGGCCCCGGACACCGCCGAACCGGACCCGGCACCGGCCCCGCGCGGGCTGCTGCGCTGGGCCGCCGACCGCTCCGGCTGGCTCGGCCCGATCGGCGTCGCACTCTTCGCCGGCCTGCTGCGGTTCTGGCACCTCGGCTACCCCAACGCCTTCGTCTTCGACGAGACCTACTACCCCAAGGACGCCTGGTCCCTGCTCCAGCAGGGCTACGAGGGCACCTGGCCCGATCACGCCAACACCGACATCCTGGCCGTCCCGCAGTCCATCCCGCTCAGCTCCGCGCCCGAGTTCATCGCCCACCCGCCGCTCGGCAAATGGGTGATGACGATCGGCGAGCAGCTGTTCGGGCTGCACCCCTTCGGCTGGCGGTTCATGACCGCCCTGCTCGGCACCGTCACCGTGCTGATGCTGGCCCGGATCGGTCGTCGGCTCTTCGGCTCCACCCTGGTCGGCTGCACCGCCGCCCTGCTGATGTCCGTCGACGGCCTCCAGCTGGTGATGAGCCGGGTCGGCCTGCTCGACGGCATCCAGATGTTCTTCGTGCTCGCCTCCTTCGGCGCCCTGCTGATCGACCGCGACCACGCCCGGGCCAGGCTGGCCGCGGCCACCGACGGCGACACCGTGCGGCTCGGGCTGCGCCCCTGGCGGATCGCCGCCGGGGTGCTCGTCGGCGCCGCCTGCGCGGTCAAGTGGAACGGCGCCCCGATCCTCGCCGCCTTCGGCGTCCTGACCGTGCTGTGGGACCAGTCCGGCCGTCGCGGCGCCGGCGCCCGCCACCCCTGGCGGTCCATGCTGCGCCGGGACGCCCTCCCCGCCTTCCTCGCCATGGTCGGCTCCGCCCTGGTGGTGTACGTCGGCGCCTGGAGCGGCTGGCTGGCCAGCGGCGCGAACGGCGAGGGCGGCTACGACCGGCACTGGGCGGACGGCCGCGCCGGGCTCTCCCCGGACCACGCCTTCGGCATCCCGCTGCCGCAGGTCCCGATGAGCTGGGTGCCGGCGCCGCTGCGCAGCCTGTGGCACTACCACTCGCAGATGTACGACTTCAACACCGGGCTGAGCACCCCGCACACCTACCAGTCCAACCCCTTCGCCTGGCTGGTCGACGGCCGCCCGGTCTCGATGTACTGGGAGCAGGTCCCGAACGGGACCCGCGGCTGCACCTCCTCCGGCGGCTGCGCGGCGCAGATCCTGGGCCTGGGCACCCCGTTCCTGTGGTGGGCGGCCTGCTTCGCGCTGGTCTACCTGCTGTGGCGCTGGTTCTTCCGCCGGGACTGGCGCTCCGGCGCCGTGCTGTGCGCGGTGGCCGGGATCTACCTGCCGTGGTTCCAGTACCAGCAGCGGACGATCTTCTCCTTCTACATGGTCGTGCTGGTGCCGTTCCTGTGCCTGGCGGTCGCCCAGATGCTCGGCGCGATCCTCGGCCCGGCGGGCTGCAGCCCCGAGCGCCGCCGGTACGGGGCGATCGGGGCCGGGCTGGTGGTGCTCGCGATCGTCGGCTGCTTCGCCTTCTTCTATCCGCTGTACACGGCGGAGGTGATCCCGATGTCGTCCTGGCAGGACCGGATGTGGTTCACCAGCTGGATCTGATGCCGGTTCCGCTGGCGGCGTCCGGCGGGCAGCTGCTGCCGGTCACCCCGGTGCTCGGGGTGGTCACCGCGGCGCTGCTGCTGGCCGCCGTGGCGGTGGCCGGGTGGGGGCTGCTCGGTCACGGGCGGGCGGTGGCGCTGGCCGGGCTGCGGGCGGTCGTCCAGCTGGCGGCCGTCGCCGCGGTGATCACCTGGGTGGTCGGCTCGCTGTGGTCGTCGGCGCTGTTCGTGCTGCTGATGTTCACCGTCGCGGTGCGCACGGCCGGGCGGCGGATGACCCCGGGCCCCGGCTGGGTCTGGGCGGCCGCCCCGATCGGGGCCGGGGTGCTGCCGGTGCTCGCCCTGCTGCTGGGCGTCGGACTGCTGCCGGCCAAGGGCCTGTCGGTGATCCCGGTCGCCGGCATCCTGATCGGCGGCGCGCTCACGGCCACCTCGCTCGCCGGGCGGCGCGCCCTGGACGAGCTGCGGCAGCGGCGCGGCGAGGTGGAGGCGGCGCTGGCGCTCGGCTTCGAGGAGCGGGACGCGCGGCTGGAGATCTGTCGTACGGCGGCCGCGACCTCGCTGGTCCCGGCGCTGGACCAGACCCGGACGGTCGGTCTGGTCACCCTGCCCGGCGCCTTCGTCGGGATGCTGCTCGGCGGTGCCTCGCCGGTCCAGGCGGGGGCGGTGCAGCTGTTCGTGCTGATCGGGCTGCTGGCGGTGGAGTCGGTGGCGATCGTGGTGGTGCTGGAGGTGGTCGGGCGCGGTCTGGTGACGGCGGGGGCGGTCGGCGGCGTCGGGTAGGCTGGAGCGCGTTGAAGGGGAGTAGCCCTCCACCGGACCGTCGACATACTGGCCCCCAGGGGCCCGGCGCCCGGGGCACCGCTCGGTTGGCGGCTGCCGGCGAGACCTTCGGCCGTAGTGCTGTGACCGTTTACCAGCGCTGTCGGGCCGAAGCGTCCCCTGACGGACCTGCGGAGGCCGGACAGCCCGACCGAGGGATTTTCCTCCGATGAGTTTGACCGTTGCCGCGTTGACGTTCGGCATCATCTTCCTGGCCGAACTGCCGGACAAGACGGCGCTGGCCAGCCTGGTGCTCGGCACCAGGTTCCGGGCGAGCTACGTCTTCGCGGGCGTCGCCGCCGCCATGCTGGTCCAGGTGGTGCTGGCGGTGGTCGCCGGGCACCTGCTCTCGCTGCTGCCGCACCGCTGGGTGGAGGGCGTCACCGGGGTGCTGTTCCTGGTCGGCGCGGCGATGCTGCTGTTCCACGGCGGCGAGGACGAGGACGAGCACGCCGCCAAGGAGCCGTCCTCGAACAGCTTCTGGAAGGTGGCCGGGACGAGCTTCGTGGTCGTCGCGGTCGCCGAGTTCGGTGACCTGACCCAGATCATGACCGCCAACCTGGCCGCCAAGTACGCCGATCCGCTGGCCGTCGGGATCGGCTCCTGGCTGGCGCTGTGCGCGGTCGGCGGGATCGCCATCGTGGGCGGGCAGAAGCTGCTCAAGCACGTGCCGATGAAGCTGATCATCCGGGTGGCGGCGGCGATCATGCTGGTGCTGGCCGGGTTCAGCATCTTCGGGGCGATCACCGGCTGACGGCTGGCGACCGGTGCCCGGCGGCGCGGCTCGGCGGCGCGGCTCGGCGGCGCGGCTCAGCAGCCCGGGTCGGCGGTGAGGACGGCCTGGGTCTTGGGGCCGTAGACGCCGTTCTCGCCCTTGATGTGGTTCTCGCCCTGGTACTGCTGCAGCGTCGTCCGGGTCCAGTAGTCGAAGGTGCCGGAGACGATCGACTTGTCGACGAATCCGCACTCGGCGTTGTAGAGCAGCTGCTGCATCGCCCGGACGTCCGGCCCGCTCATCCCGAGCTGGAGCAGCCGCGGGGTCGGGGTGGGCGTCGGAGTCGGGGTGGGCGTCGGGGTCGGCGTGGGCGTCGGGGTGGGGGTCGGCGTCGCCGAGTGGGTCGGGGTGGGGGTGGGCGTCCTGGTCGGGCTGGGCTTGGCCGTCCGGGTGGGGGTCGGGCTCGGCGCGTCGGTGGTCGGCGCCGGGGCGCTGGTCGTCGGAGCGGCCAGCGTCGGCGGGTCCACCGGGGCGGGCGCGAGGGTGGTGACCGGCACCGGCTCCGCCTGGCGGGCCGGTGCGGCGGAGGGCGTGACGGCGTAGGCGAGGCCCACGGTCAGCGCCAGCAGGCCCGCGCCGACGCCCGCGATCAGGCCCTTGTGCCGGGCGAGCGGGCTGCGCTCGGCCTGCTCGGCGGCCCGTCGCGCGGCCCGTCCGCCGACGGGGGCGGAGCCCGGCTCGGGGGCCCCGTTGCCGAACGGGAAGTAGCCGAGCTCGTCCCCGGCGCCGGGCTGGACGGGCTGGACGGGCGGGACCGTCGGCAGGGCGGTGGTGGCGGACGTGGCGCCGACCGCGTACGCGTCCGGCGCGGGGCCGGGGACGGGCGGCAGGACGGTCGTCGCGTAGGCGTCCGCGTCCGGCCCGAGCGGCGGCGTGCCCGGCCGGCCCGGCTGGCGCGGCTGGCCCGGCGGGACGGGCGGCAGGACGGCGGTCGCGAACGGGTCGGCGGCCGGCGGCTGCTCGTCCACGACCTGCCCGGGCACCTGCGGCACGTACGGGCGGACCAGTGGCGGGCCCTCCAGGTGGGGGAGGACGGTGGTCTCGTCGAGGCTCCGGTCCGGGAGGCAGCCGCACCCGGTGGAGCGGTCGGTACCGCACGTCGGGCAGTGCTGGTCCGGCATCGGCCGGCCCTCCTCGGTTCTCGGGTCTCGCGATCGGGCCTGATCATGCGGGCCTGATTATGCAGGACGTCCCGGAGGGTGGACAGCGGCGTCAGGCCCCAGGCGGGCGTGTTGTCCGGTTGGTGGTGGTTGGACCCGGGGAAACCGCCGGAGCCCGCAGGACGGGCCCGGTGCTTACGTTCGGCTTAACCGGGCGGCACAAAGCGGGACATATCTGCCAGCATGGGAAACCGGGAGTGATCGTCCACCGGGGCGTCCGGTCGTCCGGCCCCGCAACCCCGCGACCCCTACGGAGACGCCATGACGGATCCGCTCGCCGCGTCCGACCGGGGCCCGGCGCCCGCGCCCGGCCCGCCGGAGGTCACCGCCCCCAACCTCTGGGTGCCGATCGGCGCCCTGCTGCTGGCGATGCTGCTCGCCGCCCTCGACCAGACCATCGTCTCCACCGCCCTGCCCACCATCGTCAGCGACCTCGGCGGCCTGGAGCACCTGTCCTGGGTGGTCACCGCCTACCTGCTGGCCTCCACCGCCGCCACCCCGCTCTGGGGCAAGCTCGGCGACATGTACGGCCGGAAGCGGTTCTTCCAGGCCTCCATCGTGATCTTCCTGATCGGCTCGGTGCTCTGCGGACTCGCCCAGGACATGGGCGAGTTGATCGCCTTCCGGGCGCTCCAGGGCCTGGGCGGCGGCGGGTTGATGGTGCTCTCCCAGGCGATCGTCGGAGACCTCGTCGCACCCCGGGACCGCGGCAAGTACCAGGGCGTCTTCGGCGCCGTCTTCGGCGTCACCAGCGTGCTCGGACCGCTGCTCGGCGGCCTGTTCGTGGACCACCTCAGCTGGCGCTGGGTGTTCTACGTCAACCTGCCGATCGGCGTGGTCGCCCTGGTGGTGATCGCCGCGGTGCTGCACGGCCTGGAGGTCCGGCGCGAGCACCGGATCGACTACCTCGGCACCGCGCTGATCGCCGCCGTCGCCACCTGCCTGGTGCTGATGACCTCGCTCGGCGGCACCACCTGGGCCTGGAGTTCCTGGCAGGTCGTCGGCCTGGGAGTGCTCGGACTGGTGCTGCTGCTCGCCTTCGTCGAGGTGGAGCGGACGGCCGTCGAACCCGTGCTGCCGCTGCGGCTGTTCCGCTCGCGGACCTTCAGCCTGGTCGCGGTGATCTCCTTCGTGGTCGGCTTCGCGATGTTCGGGGCCCTCACCTACCTGCCGACCTTCCTCCAGGTCGTCCAGCAGGTCTCGCCCACCCTGTCCGGCATCCACATGCTGCCGATGGTGCTCGGCATGCTGCTCACCTCGATCGGCTCCGGTCAGATCGTCGCCCGCACCGGCCACTACCGGATCTTCCCGATCGCCGGGACGGCCGTCACCACGATCGGGCTGCTGCTGCTCTCCCGGCTGGACGAGCACAGCGGCACCGCCGAGATGAGCCTCTACTTCCTGGTCTTCGGCCTCGGGCTGGGCCTGGTGATGCAGGTGCTGGTGCTGATCGTGCAGAACTCGGTCGGCTACCAGGACCTCGGCGTGGCCACCGCCGGCGCCACCTTCTTCCGCTCCATCGGCGCCTCCTTCGGCGTCTCCATCTTCGGGACGATCTTCGCCAGCGGCCTGCGCTCCCGGCTCGCCGACGCCCTCGCCGGGCAGCCGCTCCCGCCCGGCTTCCGGGCGGAACAGATCACCGCCGACCCCCGCCTGATCACCCGGCTGCCGGCCGCCGTCCAGGCCGGGGTCCACCACGCGTACGCCGAGTCGATCACCCGGGTGTTCCTGTACGCGGTGCCGGTCGCGCTGCTCGCCTTCGTGCTGTCGCTGTTCCTGCGGGAACAGAAGCTGCGCTCCACGGTGACCGCGCCCGACCTGAGCGAGTCCATCGGGATCAACCCCGTCGAGCGGTCCTCCCTGGACGAGATCGCCCGCGCCCTGTCCGTCCTGAGCAGCCGGGAGGCCCGGCACGACCTGTTCCGGCGGATCACCGCCACCGCCGGCCTCGACCTGCTGCCCACCTCCAGCTGGCTGCTGCTCCAGATGCACCACCACGGCTCGGTGGAGCCCGCCGAACTCGCCGAGCGGCGGATCGTCCCGATCGCCGTCGTCGAGGAGGCCGTCCGGGAGGTGGAGAGCCGGGGCCTCGCCGCCCGGACCGACAACCTGCCGCTACGGCTCACCGAGGCGGGAGAGGAGGCGGCGCTGCGGCTGGTCGCGGCCCGGCGCACCCAGCTGGCGGAACTGCTGGGGGACTGGGACGAGCAGCAGTACGACGACCTCGCCGAACTGCTCACCCGGCTCAGCACCGCCCTGTGCGCCGACCGGCGCGACCGCCCGGACCCGCCCCTCGGCCCCCAGCCGCCGTACCAGGGGGAGGGACGGTCGTTCTAGGGCCCGCCGGGTGGTCCAGGGGCGCCGAACCAGTGAGGGGTTGTGAGCTGTTCGGCCGCGAGTGAGCGGGAGTGCACGTGAGGGCGCACGCGTTGCGCGCTCGCGCCCTGCGGATCGGGTTCGATCCGGTGGCTGCGGTGGCGTCGAGCTCGCGATCTGGGACGCCGGGAACGGCGCCGGCGTGCGGGGCTCCCTCTCCACCGGAGCGATGGTTCGGGACCTCCCCGTCGCCTCCGGCCGTGCCCACTTGGCCGGGTCGTGAGGGAACCGGCCTCCCGGGGCGGACCACGCACGTGGGGGCACCTCCCGGCCGCCAGGCTGGGGGAGCGTGTCGCCCAGCGGGGTTGAGTACGCCGGGGACCAGTGCGCCCAAGACCGTTCGGGGCGTGCGGCTCATCGGGATCCACTCCCGATCAGTCCAGAGGAACGGTGCGAGCCGGAACGGGCCCCGGGGGGCGAGCTGCCGCAGGCCGTGAGGTGAAGGAGACTGCTGACCGCAGGCAGCAACCGGGCCGGCGGCCGCGCCGTACGCGGGGCCCCGGCGGATCAGTGAGGAGCGGCATGTCCGTCGTCAAGATCAACGTCCTGACGGTGCCCACCGAACAGCGCGAGGTGCTGGAACAGCGCTTCGCCCACCGTGCGCACGCGGTCGAAGGCTCCGACGGCTTCGAGTGGTTCGAACTGCTCCGCCCGCAACAGGTTCGTTGATGTACCTCTGAGGCGCCGGTCCGTTGCCTGTCCTGTTAGTTGAGGCAGGATGGACCCCATGAGCGTAGTCAAGATCAACGTACTGACCGTTCCCGCCGAGCAGCGCGAGGTGCTGGAGCAGCGCTTCGCCCACCGTGCGCACGCCGTCGAAGGCTCCGACGGTTTCGAGTGGTTCGAACTGCTCCGCCCGGTCGAGGGCACTGACAACTACCTCGTCTACACGCGCTGGCGCGACGAGGAGTCCTTCCAAGCCTGGATGGAGGGCCCCATGAAGTCGGCCCACCAGAACGGCGGTGAGGGCGAGGCTCCCAAGCGCCCCGCCGCCTCCGGCTCCACCCTTTGGTCCTTCGACGTCGTCCAGTCGGCCGGTCCCAAGAACGCCTAAGTCACTCCCGCTGCTCTCCCTTTCGTGCTTCGGGCCCTTCCCCTGACGGGGCGGGGCCCGAAGTGTTTCTCAGCTGCCCGCGATGATCGAGAGGTGCGCGGCGGCAGACTCGGACAGGCTGTCGAGCAGGGCTTGGCCCTTGGCCGCAGTTCCGAGGGAGGGCTGTCCGATGATGCCGTTCTTCGTGTAGCCGGCCATGCCGAGCGTGAGCAGGTGCGGGCGCTCGGGGGCGGAGTGGTCGTCCTGGTCGATGCCTTCGCGGATGAGCTCCGGGGCGCCGTGGAGGAGGAGCGACACCTCCAGTTCGCCGCCGTGCATGTCCTCGGCGCCTGAGCTCTCCAGAGCGGCGGCTTCGCGCGCCCGGTGCCAGTCCTCGCGGACGGGGAAGAGGGCGACGCGGGGTCCCTCGGTGTTGGCCTCCTGGACGACGTTCGAGAGGACGTAGTTCCCGCCGTGCCCGTTCACGATCAACAGACCGGGGACGCCCGACGCCTGGAGCGACTTCCACGTGTCGTTGATCACGGCGTAGAGCGTGGCGGCGCTGATGCTGACGGTGCCCGGCATGTGGGCGTGCTCGTGCGAGCAGGACAGGGTGATGGGTGGCAGGAGGAACAGGTCGTAGTCGGTGGCGATTCGCTGGGCGATCAGACCGGCGACGACGGTGTCGGTGGTCAGGGGCAGGTGATCGCCGTGCTCCCCGTCGTCTCTCGCGACAGTTGAGTATTCGTACTCAGGTGCGATCTCCCGGCTCCTGGTTCGATCGACTCCGAACGGAGCAATGGGTCCCACGCGTACCGGATGTGACGAGTGAGCGGTAAGAACGACGACGCGCTGAAGGTGGACACCAACGGTCTGTCGAAGGTCGGAAAGCAGTGCCACGACATCGCGGAGCAGATGCCGGCCGAACTGGCCCGGGTGCACAAGCCCTCAGACGAGGCCGCGGCCGGTCTGAGCGGCCGGCTCTCCGGCGCCGCGATCACGGCGTGCACGGAGGCGTGGGAGAAGGGGCAGCGCCAACTCGCCAAGGACATCGGCGACAACGGCAACAACATGATCACCGCGGCGAACAACTATGACGGTGTGGACGACGCCGTGCACAAGAGCCTGATCTACGGGGGCCGGTAGATGGAGCTGTACCAGCTGGAAAACGCGCAGCCCTCGCGTCTGGCCGCGCTCGCCAACGCCTACGACTCCCTGGGGAAGGCCAACCACGCCCACTTCGAGGCCGTGAAGGAGACCTCCCGCTGGGTCGGCACCAACTGGTCGGGGACCGCCGGGAAGGCCGCGAGCAGCAAGCTGAAGCAGACGAACAACTCGCTGGACGGCTCGTACGTGGCGATGCAGGCCAGATCGTGACCCGGATCTCGCCAGCCAGAGCCGTCGAGTTGTCGAACCGGGTTGAGGCCCGCTGGAAGCAGCTCGGATACTCGACGACGCGTCCCGCGGGGTCGGCGTCGACCGTCAAGGCCACGACCGGGGACGGCAGTGAGCTGGAGCTGGACATCTCGGCAGACGGACGGGCGACCGTCCAGGTCGACCTGGGCCAGTACTTCCGAAACTCGCCCTCGTCGAACTTGGGGTCTCCTTCGCGCTGCCCCGCGCTGATCACGGCCGTGGTCACCACCGCGCCGGAGGGCAGCGCCGGTGCGGCGGGCGGGCTGCTCAACGCCGTCCGGCAGGTCGGGGCGACGGTGGGCGTGGCGGTGACGGGCGCGTTCGTCGGCGGGAGCACGGGTGGGCTGGCGGCGGCGATGCTGCTCCCGGCGGCGGTGTGTGCGCTGTCGGCCGTGCTGGTGCGCCGGAGTCGCGGCGCCGTCTGATCGGCCGTGCTGGTGCCCCGGGGCCGCGGCGTCGTCGGATCGGCCGAGCCGCTCAACTGGGCAGGGTCCAGAGCTGGTTGGGGCCGGCCTGGCAGTCCCAGATCTGCAGTCCGGTCCAGTCGGCGCTGCTGCCGTTCCTGGCGTCCAGGCAGCGGTTGGAGGCGGGGTTGAGCAGGGTGCCGTCCGGGCGGGGCTGCCAGCGCTGGGCGCCGGTGCCGTTGCAGTCGTAGAGCTGGGCGGAGGTGCCGGCGGCGGTCCAGCCGTTGGTGACGTCCAGGCACTTGCCGAACGCCCGTAGTGAGCCGTCCTGTTGGACGGACCAGTCCTGGGCGCCGGTGGAGTTGCAGTGGTAGAGCTGGACGGCGGCGCCGTTGACGGTCGACGCCCGGGCGACGTCCACGCACTGCCCGGCGATGCCGGTCAGCGGGCCGCTCGGGCGGGGGGTGGCCCAACGTTGCTCGGTGGCCCCCGAGCAGTCCCGCAGCAGCAGGCGGCCGTCGGCGGCGGCGAGGCAGCGGCCGGAGGCCGGGTGCAGGAGCGAGGCGTCCGGGCGCGGCTGCCACGCCTGGTCGGTGGCCCGGGCGTCCGGATGGCAGTCGCGCAGCAGGACGGCGGTGCCGTCGGCGGAGCCGGCCGGGGTGAGGCAGCCGCCCAGGACTCCGATGCCGCCGTCCGAGCCGACAGTGGCGTCCTGGGCCGCTGTTCCGGCACAACTCGCGGTTCGTACCGGCTGGTTGGGGTCGGTGGCGGCGGCCTCGGCGTCCAGGCAGGACCGGTCGGAGCCGGTGATCCGCCCGGACCAGGCGGAGACGGCGGGGGAGCCCGGCGCGTCCACCGCGCCCCGTAGCCGGGGCGCGCGGGAGGAGGAGCCGACGGTGAGGCCGTACCGGCCGCCGGGGACGCCCCAGCCGTGGACGCCCTGGTCCCAGACGGCGAAGGCGGAGCGGTCCAGTGGCAGCTCCAGGTGGGTCGAACCGCCGGGCGCCAGGGTGACCTTGTCGAAGGCCTTGAGCTGCTGCGGCGGCTCGCCGGTCATGGACGGGAAGGTCAGGTACAGCTGGGGCACCTCGGTGCCGGTGCGGGTGCCGCGGTTGGTGAGGTCGAAGCCGACCCGCACCCGGCCGGCCTGGTCCGGGCCGGTCACGCTGAGGTTGGCGTAGTCGAAGGTGGTGTAGGAGAGGCCGTGGCCGAACGGGAACAGCGGGGCGGTGCCGCTGGCGTCGTACCAGCGGTAGCCGGGGCCGAGGCGCTCGGTGTAGTGGTAGGCGCCGTCCGTGCCCGGGTACTGGGCGGGGTCCTGGATCGGGGTGGCGTTCGCCGAGGTCGGGAAGGTGACGGGCAGCCGCCCGCCCGGGTCGGTGTCGCCGAACAGCACGTCGGCGAGCGCGGCGCCGCTCTGCTCGCCCGGGTACCAGGCCTCGACCACTGCGGGCACCGCGTCCAGCCACGGCATGGTGACCGGCCCGCCGCTGTTCAGTACCACGATGGTGTGCGGGTTGGCGGCGGCGACGGCCCGGATCAGCGCGTCGTCCGCCGGGGCGAGGTCCAGCGAGTCGCGGTCCGCGCCCTCGGTCTCCTGGTCGCCGACCACCACCACGGCGGCGTCCGCCCCCGCGGCCACCGAGGCCGCCGCCTTCGGGTCGTCGCCGGGGTGGTAGCGCACCTGGGTGTTGGTGCCGGCGCGGGCCGCGATGCCCTGGCGGGGTGTCACCGTCTGTTCCGGGTACGGGGTGACGTGCGAGGAACCGCCCCCGCCGGTGTAGGCGCGGTCCGCCCAGGGGCCGATCACCGCGACGGACTTCAGCCGGGTGGCGTCGAGCGGCAGGGTGGCGTTCTGGTTGCGCAGCAGAACCGTTCCGGCGGCGGCGGCGGTACGGGCGTCGCGCGCGCCGGCGGCCGGGTCGGAGGCGGGCGGCTGACCGCCGTCAAGCGCCCCCGTGCGCGCCATCAGCCGCAGCACGCGCCGGACCTGGTCGTCCAGCACGGCCGGGGCGAGCCGCCCGTCGCCGACCGCGGCGGGCAGGTCGGCGAAGTACGTCGAGCCGCCGAACTCCTGGTCCAGGCCCGCCGCCGCGGCGTTGACCGAGGAGTGGGTGGCCGGGTAGTCGGAGCCGACCGTCCCGTCGAAGCCCCAGCGGCCCTTCAGCACGTCGCGCAGCAGTGGGAAGTTCTCGCACGCCCAGATGCCGTTGACCGGGTTGTAGCCGCACATCGCCGACCAGGCCCGGCCGTCCCGGACGGCCGCCCGGAAGGCGGGCAGCTCGATCTCGGCGAGCGTGCGCTCGTCGACGTCCGAGCTGTACGACTGGCGGTTGTTCTCCTGGTTGTTGGCGGCGTAGTGCTTGACCTGCGCGGCGACGTGCTGGGCCTGGATGCCGCGCACCTCGGCGGTGGCGACCCGCCCGGCGAGGTACGGGTCCTCGCCCAGCGTCTCGAAGTCCCGTCCGCCCTGCGGGATCCGTACGGTGTTCACCATCGGCGCGTACAGCACCTGGTAGCCGCGCGCCCGCGCCTCGCGGCCCAGCACGTCGCCGTAGGTGGTGGCCAACGCCGGGTCGAAGGCGGCGGCCAGCGAGACCGGCGCGGGCAGGGCCGTCGCCGGCCGGCCGTCCCGCACGCCGGCCGGGCCGTCGGACAGCAGCAGCGGCGGGATGCCGAGGCGGGGCACGCCCGCCACGTAGCCGACGGAGTGCACGCCGCCGGGGGCGTCCGTGCCGCGCAGCAGGGTGACCTTCTCGTCCGTGGTGAGCTGGGCCAGCAGGTTCTCGACGCGCTGCTCCGGTGAGACCGGGTCGCCCTTCGGGCTCTCCGGGCCGCTCGGGGCGGCCACGGCGTTGCCGGTCGTGGCCGCGACCAGGAGGCAGCCGCCGAGCCCGAGTCGGAGGAGCCGCGTCCGCAGGGGGAACCGCATCCGCAAGGGGGGACGTCGCATGCCAACCACCACCGATCGACGGAGTCGTACCTGGCCCGGTCGGCCTGAAGAAATGACGGTCCATCAAATTTACGGCGCACGGACACGAGATGGCAGGTGGCGTACCCGGCGCGTGTCGGGCACGTCCGGGGCTCGCCCGGCCGCCGGGCGCCCCGACCGGGTGATCGGTCCCATCGTGCCGTCGGGGCTGGGTAGATTTTCTGATCATGAGGTCGGCAACGGGGGGTGGTCGAGCGCTGCCCTCGCCCGGTCCGCCCTGGACTGGTGACCGTCCGGCTCCGACATCCCGTTCACCACTGACAACGGAGAATCACATGCCCATCGTCATCGCCACGATCAAGACCAAGCCCGGCCGCCGCGAAGAGGTCCTGGCCGCCTTCGAGAAGCACTCCCCCGAGGTCCACGCCGAGCCCGGCTGCGAGCTCTACGCCGTCCACGCCGGGCCCGACCGCGTTACCGTGGTGGAGAAGTGGACCGACCAGGCCAGCCTCGACGCCCACAGCGCGGGCGCTTCGCTGGCCGCCATCGCGGCCGCCATCGGCGACACGCTCGCCGAGCCCCTCGACGTCGCGGTCATGCAGCCCTTCCCGGCCGGAGACGCGGCCAAGGGCCTGATCTGACCCTCGCAAGCCGTCGTCGCCGGGCCCGCGCCGGCAAGCGGGGGCCCGGCGGCGTCGTTCCACCCGGCCGCCGTCCACCCCGGCGGTGGCGGTTCACCCGGCCGGCGGTGGACGGAAGTCGATCGGTGCGTCGAAGGCCGCGCGGCGGATCGTGCGGCGCAGGGCGCGCAGCACTGGCCTGCCGAGCGTGAGGCACAGGACGACGGTCAGCACGGCGCGCGGGAGGTCCCAACCCAGGGACGTGGTCAGGCAGTAGGCGCCGAAGCGGACCAGGTTGGCGGGCAGCGGATCACCCGGGACGAAGGAGATCGAGCCGGCCATCCCGCCGATGTACGGCCAGCCCTGGAGGTTCATGATCGTGCCGTACAGAACCGAGGCGAGCGCGCCGTAGCCGGCCAGCAGGAGGAGTTCGCGGCGGCCGCGCACCGTGGCGGCGCCCGGCAGCAGGCCCGCGCCGAGGCAGACCCAGCCCATGGCGAGCATCTGGAACGGCAGCCACGGCCCGACCCCGCCCGTGAGCAGCGCGGAGGCGAACATCGACAGCGAACCCAGCACGAAGCCGAAGCCGGGGCCGAGGACCCGGCCGGAGAGGACCATCAGGAAGAACATCGGCTCCAGGCCCGCCGTCCCTGCCCCCAGAGGGCGCAGGGCCGCGCCCGCCGCCGCCAGAACCCCCAGCAGCGCCACCGACTTGGCGTCCAACCCCGGCGCCCCGCCGCCCGCCGAACGCCCCTCGGAGATCTGGGCGATGACGACGGCGAGCAGCAGGGGAAGCAGCAGGGCGAACAGCCACGGCGCGTCGGCGGAGTGGCCGACCAGGGCCGACCTGGTGGAGGCGAGCAGCGGCCAGCCGAAGGCCGTCACGCCGACGGAGGAGACGAGCAGGAGCGCCGCGACGGACCGGCGCCCGAGCGGGACGGGACGGCCGCTCATGCGCTCAGCGCCTTCGCGACCTGCTGGACGGTGAGCCACGGCCCCGGCGCCAGCACCTTGGCGACCTGCGGCGCGAACGCGGGCGAGGAGACCACCACCTCCGCCGTCGGCCCGTCCGCGACGAGCTCGCCCTCGGCCAGGATCAGCGTGCGGTGCGCCAGCTCGGCGGCCAGCTCGACGTCGTGGGTCGCCAGCAGCACGGCGTGGCCCTCGGCGGCCAGCGAGCGCAGGATCTCCACCAGCCGGGCCTTGGCGGCGTAGTCCAGGCCGCGGGTCGGCTCGTCCAGGAGCAGCAGTGGGGGCCGGGCGGTGAGGACGACGGCGAGGGCGAGGGTGAGCCGCTGGCCCTCGGAGAGGTCGCGGGGGTGGGTGGCGTCGGCGATGCCGGGCAGCAGGCGTTCCGCCAGGGCGCGGCAGGTGCCGGCGGGAGCGCCGGCGTCCGCGTCCGCGGCGGCGCACTCGGCGGCGACGGTCTCGCCGTACAGCAGGTCGCGCGGGTCCTGGGGGACGAGGCCGACGTGCCGGATCAGTTCGGCGGGGCGGGTGCGGTGCGGGGTGCGGCCGCCGACGGTGACGCTGCCGGAGGTGGGGGCGTGCAGGCCGACCAGGGTGCCGAGCAGGGTGGACTTGCCGGCGCCGTTGCGGCCCATCAGGGCGGTGATCTCGCCGGGGCGCAGCGCGAGGTCGACCCCGCGCAGGGCCTGGACCGGGCCGCGCCGTACCGCCAGGCGGTCGGTGACGGCGATCGGCGCACCGTCCGGAACGTCGGCGCGAACGGGTATCCGGCCGTCGAGCCGCTCCCGCAGCCCCGAAGCCTTGCGGCGGGCGTCGCGAACGGACAGCGGCAGCGGCCGCCAGCCGGCGAGCCGGCCGAGGCCGACCACCGGCGGGTGCACGGGGGAGTGCGCCATCACCTCGGCGGGTTCGCCCAGCACCGGTTCGGTGCCCGGGGTCAGCAGCAGCACCTGGTCGGCGTACTGGACGACCCGCTCCAGCCGGTGCTCGGCCATCAGCACGGTGGTGCCGAGATCGTGCACCAGTCGCTGCAGGACGGCCAGCACTTCCTCGGCCGCGCCCGGGTCCAGCGCCGAGGTGGGTTCGTCCAGCACCAGCACGCGCGGGTGCACGGTGAGCACCGAGCCGATCGCGACGCGCTGCTGCTGGCCGCCGGAGAGGGAGTTCAGGGCGCGGTCGCGCAGGTCGGCGAGGCCGAGCAGGTCGAGCGTCTCCTCCACCCGGCGCCGCATGACGTCGCCCGGCAGGCCCAGGGACTCCATGCCGTAGGCGAGTTCGTCCTCGACGGTGTCGGTGATGAAGTGCGCCAGCGGGTCCTGGCCCACCGTGCCGACCAGGTCGGCGAGTTCGCGCGGACGGTGCTCGCGGGTGTCCCGGCCGCCGACGGTGACCCGGCCGTGCAGCACCCCGCCGGTGAAGTGCGGGACCAGCCCGCTGACCGTCCCCAGCAGGGTGGACTTGCCGGAGCCCGACGGCCCCACCAGCAGGCAGAGTTCGCCCTCGGGAACGGTGAGATCGACGTTCGAGAGAACCGGTTCGGCCGCGTCCGCGTACCGGACGGAGACCTGCTCGAAGGTGATCACGATGCCCTCCGGGGCGGGGTCGGGGCGGCGAACGCCGGTACCAGGCCGAGGAGTACGGCCAGTACGGCGGCCAGCGGCAGCACGGGAACGGTCGGCGGGACGACGGTGGGGGCGAAGGCGGCCGGATCCCGGGCGGCGAGGTAGCCCACCAGGGCGGCCGCGGCGGCGCCGGACCCGGCGGTCAGCCACTCGGGCAGCGCCCAGGGGTCCGGCCGGTAGCGAGATCTGGCGGATCGTCGGCCGCCGAGCAGCAGCCCGGCGAACGCGGCGGTCAGGCCGAGCAGCAGCACCGGAAGCGCCCAGTCGGTGCCGTCGGCGCTGAGCAGCCCGTACGCGGCCAGGCAGACCCCGAGCAGTCCGGCCAGGGTGAGCGCGGCGGTCACCCGGGCGAGCCGGAGCGGGACGTCGGCGGTGCGGCCGAAGCCGCGGGTGTCCATCGCCGCCGCCAGCGCGATCGACCGCTCCAACGCGCCTTCCAGGACCGGGAGTCCGATGCTCAGGACGGCGGCGACGCCCCTGTCCGTACGGCCCCGGAGCCGGCGGGCGGCGCGCAGCCGGCGGACGTCGGCGACCAGGTTCGGCGCGAAGGTCATCGCCACGACCACGGCCACGCCCGCCTCGTAGAGCGCGCCGGGCAGGGCGCGCAGCAGGCGTGCCGGGCTGGCCAGCGAGTTGGCGGCGCCGACGCAGACCAGCAGGGTGGCCAGGCGCAGCCCGTCGTACAGCGCCGAGAGCAGGCCCTCGAGCGTGACCCGCCCGCCGATCCGCACCCCCTGCGCCCAGGCGGGGAGCGGGAGTTCGGGCAGGGCGAACAGCACGTGGGTGCCGGGGACCGGCGAGCCGAGCAGCACGGCGAACACCAGCCGGATGCCGAGCACCAGCAGTCCGAGCCGCAGGAACGCCCCGTACGAACGCGACCAGGGCGCATCGCCGCGGCGCGCCGCGACCACGTAGCCGGCGGTCGCGGCGAGCAGCAGCAGGATCACCGGATTGGTGGTTCGGGTCGCCGCCACGCCGAGCCCGAGCGCCCACAACCACCAGGCCCCGGGGTGCAGTTGGCGCGGACCGATGGACGGTCGGGTGCTACGGGCAGGGCTGCTCACGGATCCGTCCTGGGAGGGGATTAGGAGTGACGGCGGCGGCGCGCCTGCCAGACGGCGCCACCGGCGAGGACGGCGACCAGCGCACCGCCGGCGACCGGGCCGACGTCCGGGCCGCTGCCGTGGCCGGCGGGAGGGGTGGCCTCGGCGGCCCCTGCGGCGGCGTCCACCTGGTCGCCGCAACCCGCCTTCGGGTACCCGGCGATGGCGCACAGCAGGCCGTTGGAGTCGTAGCGCAGCGGCGGGGCGACGGCGGCCAGCACCTCGGCCGAGGTGGCGCGCGGCGCGACGCCGGCGCAGGCCGTCCGCTGCCCGGGCGGCTGCGCGGCGGCTGTCCCGGCGTCCTCGGCCGTCCCGAAGTCCAGCACCACGGCGACCCGCTTGCGGCCGTCCTGGGCGGGCGTGCCGGCGCAGATCTCGTCGAACCGGGCCGTCGCGCGCGGCTTCGCGGCGTCCTGCCCGCCGTCCGGGCTGACGGCGAACCGCCATCCGTCCACCGCCCCGTCCGGCGGCACGGCGATCGCGGGCCCCTGCTGCTGGTACGTCCACGCCCCGCCGTCGGCCCCGCGCCAGAACGACCAGTACCGGTACCCGGCCGCCTGCGCGGGCGCGGCGGCGACGAGCAGCACCAGCGCCCCGAGGAGGACGGCCGCCAGGGCCCGGCGTGGGCGCCGGCCCACGGCCGGGGCGCGATGGTGGGCGGGCCCGGCGGCGGTGTGGCGGTGCCGGGGCGGGCCGACGTCGACGTGGCCCGAGGCCGACGCGGGCTGCGCCTCGACGGCCTCGCCGCTCGCATCGGGTGTGGGCGGCTCGGTGGTGTGCCGGCAGGGCTGGTCAGCGGCCCGGCCACCCGATGCTTGCCGGCCACGCGTTGCCGCGCAGCCGCCGGGCAGGGTCGAAGCTCCGCCCGGCCGGGCGTCAGGGGCGGAGACCATCAGAGGTTCGGGTTGCGCTTGCGCTGGAGGCTGAGCAGGAGGCCGCCGCCGATGCCGATGAGGAGGCCGACGATGATCAGCCAGAACTGGCCCATGCCGTCTCTCTTCTTCTTCACCGGGGTGGCGTCCGCCGGGGAGGCGCCACCCTTCGGGGCCGGGCCGAGGGCGGTGAGCTGGTGGGTGAGGTCGGTGGTGGAGCGGTGGGCGGCCTGGGAGACCAGGAGGAGGCTGGCGGTGGCGGCGGCGTCGGTGCCGTTCTTGGTCCAGGCGGCGCGCTGCCCCTCGAGCCAGTCCACGGCGTCGGTGGCCTGCTCGGGGTGGCCGCTCTGGATCAGGGCCAGGGCGGCCCAGGCGGTGGCGGTGTGGTCGGGCTTGGGGTCGGCGCCCGGAGTGGTGAGGGTGAGGTGCTCGCCGCCGGCCGCGAGCTGCGCGGTGAGGTAGGCGCCGACCGCTTCGCCCGACTCGGCGTGCGGAATGGTGGCCGGCGCGGAGCCGTCGGCGCAGGCGAGGGCCTTGGGGGGCTCGTCGGCGCGCACCGAGGTGGCGACCGGCAGGTGTCCGCCTGCGGCGGCGAGGGCGGCCTGGGCACTGGCCAGGGTGTTGGGGGCGAGGGTGCCGGCGGCCGGGTCGGGCTGGTAGGCGAAGGCGCCGCGCTGGTCGGCGGGGGCGGTGCAGCCGAGCTGGAAGCGGGCGAGGCCGTCGAAGGCGTTCTTGCCGGCCGCGGCGCCGCCGCTGCCCGGCTTGGCGGCGCTCGCCGGGTCGGTGCGGGCCGCGAACAGCGCGTTGACGGCGAGTCCGGTGGAGTTGGCGTCGCCCGGGTTGCCGGGGTTGTAGGGCCAGCTGCCGTCGGCGTTCTGGTTGGCCTTGAGCCACTGCACGCCCTTGTCGACGGCCGGCTGGTGCCCGCCGAGCGCGACCAGGGCCTGGATGGCGACGGCGGTGGCGTTGCTGTCCTCGGTCTTGGCGTCACAGGCCGCGCCGGCGGCCCGGTAGGAGGGCCAGCCGCCGTCCTCGCACTGCTGCCCGGTGAGCCACGCCACCGCCGAGTCGGCCGGGGTGATCTTGTCCGCCGCCAGCGCGGTGAGCGCGAGGGACTGCCGCCAGACGCCGTCGTAGGTCGGGTCGCTCTTGCCGTACAGGCCCTCGGGCAGGGGAGCCGACGGCGACGGGCCGTCGGCGAGGGCCGGTCCGGCGGCGACGCCGGCCAGCAGCGCGGCGGACAGGGCGGCGGCGCCCAGGCGGGCGGCGGTCAGCATGGTGCGGGTGTGCCTTTCGGTGAGCGGTGGGGGCCCGGGCGGGGCCGTTCCGTAGTCCTCGACGGGTGCCGGGCGCGGGCGTCCGGCTCGCCGCTCGTCCCTCCCCGGGTGCTCCGACTCGCCCGGCGCGCGGGAGCGCGGTGGGGCTCACGGTTGCGGGTCAGTGCCGGATTCGCACCGGCTTCCCCCGGGGGAGGAGCGGGATGGAGTTGTGCTGCCCGTCGACTCTAACCGCCGGGCCGCGGCCCGCGGACCGGCTCAGCAGGAACACGTTCCAGTCATCGGGCCCGTCACGGCAGGGTCAGCAGCCGCGCCGCGGTGTGCAGGTCGGCCCGGACCTCGGCGATCGAGGCGCGTCCGGAGAGCCAGGCGACCAGGGCCGAGTGCCAGGTGTGCTCGATCACCCGGACGGCCGCCCGCTGGCTCTCGCTGGGCGGTCCGGACTGGCCGATCGCGTCCAGGATGAGCTGTCCGGTGGCGGCGCTGACCAGGTCCACCTCGGCGCCGACCGAGCGGTCCGCGAAGCACATCGCGCGGACCATCGCCTCGGCCAGCAGCGGCTCGCGCTGGAGCGCGTGGAAGGCCCGGGTGAGGGTGTCGGCGACCCTCGGCGCCGGCTCCCGGTCGGTGGGCGGGTGCCGCCGGATGTGTTCCTGGAGCTCCTGCAGCTGCTCCAGCATGACCGCGACCAGCAGGTGGACCTTGGAGGGGAAGTACCGGTACAGCGTCCCGAGGGCGACCTGTGCGCTCTCCGCGACCTCCCGCATCTGCACCGCCTCGTACCCGCCCCGGGCGGCCAGCGCGGTGGCGGCCCGCAGGATCCGGCGGCGCCGTTCGGCCTGGCGCGCGGACAGCGGCGGCTCGCCCTGCGGAGGGGTGGCGGGGCTCACGGACGTGGTCGGCGACGGCAAGGGTGCTCCCGGGGGCGCGTGGGTGGCGGCGTGCTCCAGAAAGGTCGACCCGAAGGCGACCCGCGGCCGGTCGGGGCGGGCGTGGCGGGAATCACCAGCCCTGGCTCCTGAGCGAAAGCTACGGGCCGGTATCTTCGAGGTCTCTCATTGTTCACACGGTCGATGACGAGTTCCACAGCCACTGAAACCTGATCTACTTTAGCGACCGGCGCCACCGTTGGGGCCGCTCGCACCGATAGCAGCCAGAGATGAGGGCCGAGGATGACCGCGCACCCGCTGCGGATTGCCCTGCTGTCATACCGCGGGGACCCGTTCTGCGGCGGCCAGGGCGTGTACGTACGGCACCTCTCCCGTGAGCTGGCCAGGCTCGGCCACCACGTGGACGTGATCGGCGCCCAGCCCTACCCCGTGCTGGACGAGGTCGAGGGCCCCGGAACGGTCCGCCTGGTCGAGCTGCCCAGTCTGGACCTCTACCGCGCCGACGACCCCTTCCGCACCCCCGCCCGGCACGAGTTCCGAGGGCCGGTGGACGTGCTGGAGTTCGCCACCATGCGCACCGGAGGCTTCCCCGAGCCGCTCACCTTCTCGCTGCGCGCCCGTCAGTACCTGGCCCGGCACAAGGGCCGCTACGACGTGGTGCACGACAACCAGACCCTCGGCTACGGCCTGCTGGGCCTGGCCCGGCACGGCTTCCCGCTGGTCACCACGATCCATCACCCGATCACCGTCGACCGGCAGTTGGAGCTGGACGCGGCCACCACGAGGGCGAAGCGGCTCTCGCTGCGCCGCTGGTACGCCTTCACCCGGATGCAGCGCCGGGTCGCGGCCCGGCTGGACCACGTGATCACCGTCTCCGGCACCTCGCAGCGCGAGATCGCCGAGCACCTGGGCGCCGCCCCCGGCGCGATCTCGGTGGTGCCGATCGGCGCCGACACCCGGCTCTGGTCGCCCTCCGCGGAGATCGAGCGGGTCCCCGGCCGGATCGTCACCACCTCCAGCGCGGACGTGCCGCTCAAGGGCCTGGTCTTCCTGGTCGAGGCGCTGGCCAAGGTCCGCACCGAGCGGGAGGCCCACCTGGTGGTGGTCGGCAAGCCGCAGAAGGAGGACGGGCCGGTGGCCGAGGCGGTGCGCCGCTTCGGGCTGGCGGAGCACATCGAGTTCCGCACCGGACTGACCGACCGGGAGCTGGTCGACCTGTACCGCTCCGCCGAGGTGGCCTGCGTCCCCTCGCTGTACGAGGGCTTCTCGCTGCCCGCCGCCGAGGCGATGGCCACCGGCACCCCGCTGGTCGCGACCACCGGCGGGGCGATCCCCGAGGTGGCCGGGCCGGACGGCGAGACCTGCCTGGCCGTGCCGCCGGGGGAGGCGGACGCGCTGGCCGCCGCGCTCGGCCGGCTGCTGGACGACCCGCGGCTGCGCGCCGAGCTCGGCGCGGCCGGCCGCGAGCGGGTGCTGGCCCGGTTCACCTGGGAGCGGGCCGCCGAGCTGACCGCCGACGCGTACCGGGCGGCGATCGCCACCGGTGTCGGCGCCCGGGCCCGCTCCGGGCCGGGCTGGCGGTACGTGCCCTGACCGGTACGTGCCCTGAGCGGCGCGGCTCGGGCGCGGCGCGCTCGCGAGCGACGCGCCCCGGGCATCAGGCGAGTCACCTGACGAAGCCTTCTGACGAAGCCTTCTGGCGAAGCGTGCTGACGAAACGTCGGAAACGCTTGGTTGCAATAGGAATGGGAGCCCTGCAGTGCTGACCGTCGATTTCTCGCGCTTCCCGCTCGCCCCCGGCGACCGGGTGCTCGACCTGGGCTGCGGCGGGGGCCGGCACGCGTTCGAGTGCTACCGCCGCGGCGCCAACGTGATCGCCCTCGACCAGAACGCCGAGGAGATCGCCGAGGTCAAGAAGTGGTTCGCCGCGATGGAGCTGGCCGGCGAGGCCCCCGAGGGCGCGTCGGCGGTCGCGATGGAGGGCAACGCGCTGGCGCTGCCGTTCGAGGACGAGTACTTCGACAAGATCATCATCTCCGAGGTGATGGAGCACATACCCGACGACAAGGGCGTGCTCAACGAGATGTTCCGCGTCCTCAAGCCGGGCGGCCTGCTCGCCGTCACCGTGCCGCGCTGGCTGCCGGAGAAGATCTGCTGGGCGCTGTCCGACGAGTACCACGAGGTCGAGGGCGGTCACATCCGGATCTACCGGGGTGACGAGCTGCTCGGCAAGCTCAAGGACGCCGGCCTGGAGCCGTACGGCACCCACCACGCGCACGCGCTGCACTCGCCGTACTGGTGGATCAAGTGCGCCGTCGGCGTGGACAACGACAAGGCGCTGCCGGTCAAGGCGTACCACCAGCTGCTGGTCTGGGACATCGTCGGGACCCCGGTGATCAGCACCCTCACCAGGGCCGCCGAGAAGGCGCTCAACCCGGTCATCGGCAAGAGCTTCGTCGCCTACGCCGCCAAGCCGAACCGCACGGAGCCCGGGCAGGCGGGCGCATGACCCCCGCCGTCCCCGAGGTGCTGCTGCTCGACGGGGTGCTGGACGCCGAGCAGGCGGCCGACACCGTCCGCAGCATCCTGGCCGAGCAGCGCCCCGACGGCGCCATCCCGTGGTTCGCCGGCCACCACCTCGACCCGTGGGACCACACCGAGGCCGCGATGGCCCTCGACACCGCCGGCGAGCACGCCGCCGCCGAGGCCGCCTACCGCTGGCTCGCCGCGCAGCAGAACCCGGACGGTTCCTGGTACGCCGCGTACACCGACGGTGTGGTCACCGACCGGGCCAAGGAGAGCAACTTCTGCGCGTACATCGCGGTCGGGGTCTGGCACCACCACCTCAGCGCCGGCGACGACGCCTTCCTGGAGTGGATCTGGCCGGTGGTCCGGCGGGCGCTGGACTTCATCGTCGGCCTGCGGCTGCCCGACGGCCCGATCGCCTGGCGGGTCGACGAGGACGGCGCCGCGACCGGGGAGGCGCTGCTCACCGGCTCGTCCAGCATCCTGCACGCGCTGCGCTGCGGCCTGGCCATCGCCGACTACCTGGAGGAGCCGCAGCCCGACTGGGAGCTCGCGGCAGGCCGGCTGCGGCACGCCATCGCCCACCACCCCGAGCGGTTCCTGGACAAGGGCCGCTACTCGATGGACTGGTACTACCCGGTGCTCGGCACCGGCCTGCGCGGCGACGCGGCGCTGGCCCGGATCGAGCGGGACTGGGACCGCTTCGTCGTCCCCGGCCTCGGCGTGCGCTGCGTCAGCGACCGCCCGTGGGTGACCGGCGGGGAGAGTGCCGAACTGGCCCTCGCGCTCTGGGCGATCGGCCAGTCCGACCGCGCGGTGGACATCCTGCGCTGGATCCAGAAGCACCTGCGGCACCAGGACGGCTCGTACTGGACCGGGTACGTCTTCGAGGACGACGCGATCTGGCCCGAGGAGCGCACCACCTGGACGGCCGGGGCGCTGCTGCTCGCGGTGGCCGCGCTCGGCGGGGACCCGGCGACCGTCGCGGTCTTCGGCGGGGAGCAGCTGCCCGCCGGGCTGGTGGTCCAGGACTGCTGCTGAGCCCACGAAGACCGAAGGGGCGGGACCGGTGATCCGGTCCCGCCCCTTCGGCGTGCTCGACGGGCGTCAGCCGCGCTGGATGCCCGCGGTGTCGGCCAGCACGCCCTGGGTGCCGTCCGCCAGCTGGGCGACCAGGGCCGCGCCGCGCTGCTCGACGGCCAGGTACCAGGTGCCCGGCACGAGCTCGCCGACCGGGGCGCCGGCCGGGTTGTCCTTCGGGGCCAGCTGGCGCGGGGCCGGGACGGCGAACCAGAACGGCTGGAAGTCCGCCGCCGGGGCGGCCGGCTGCTGGGCGGCGGCCGGGGTCGGCTGCGGGGCCGGGGCGCCGGCGTCATGCGGCTGCACCGGCTGGCCGGCGGCCGGGTAGCCGTACCCGCCGGGGACCGGCTGGGCGCCGAAGGCCGGGTCGTGGGCCTGGCCCGGGTAGCCGTACTGGCCGGGCTGACCGGGGGCACCCGGGTGACCGGGCTGACCCGGCATCGGGTAGCCGCCCTGGTACGGGCCGGCGGCCGGGCGGTCGGTGACCAGCGGGGCCTTCAGCGCGGGCACCAGCGGCGCGGCCGCGGCCGCACCGGCCAGCACGATCAGCGAGATGAGGCCGAGCCAGGCGCCGAAGCCGTGGCCGTAGCCGGGGATCGACGGGCCGCCGCCCAGCGCCCAGATCGAGGTCCACAGCGCCGCGACGGCGAACGCGATGCCCCACTGGTCCAGCCGCAGGCCGAGCACCTGGCGGTTGGCGGCGGCGGGGCCCTGGAAGCGCTGCACCAGGATCAGGACGGCGGCGGCGATGCCCAGCAGGTAGATCGAGGGCAGGATGGGGAACAGCTCGGTGCTCCACGCGTTCTGCGAGGTGTTCCCGCAGTACCGGCCGCTGCAGTCCACGGACCAGTAAGGCAGGAAGGAGGCGATGAACAGCAGGACGGCCGCGCCTGCGACGGCGGCGTCTCCCCTGGTGAGAGCGCGCAGATTCACTTACGTTCCCCTCGTTGACGTGTCGTGGACGGTGCTTCGCGCGGTCGGGCTGACCGGCCGAAACTCCCGAACGGACCAGAAGCCTAGGCCCAACCGTCCTGCCGGTGCACGGCGGGACCGGGAACGGGTCGAAGTCGTTGCAAACCGTGCGGGCCCGGTGGTGCGTCGTCCACCGGGCCCGCACGTCCCAACTCCCTTGCCGGGCCCGCTCAGTGCGTGGTCAGGAAGGCGGTCAGCGCGTCGGCGATCCCCTGGGCGGCCTGCTGCCGCCACTGAGGGTCCGTCATCCGTCGGGCGTCCGCGGAGTTGCGCATGTTACCGCACTCGATGAACACCTTGGGAACCGCGGAGAGGTTGAGGCCGCCCAGGTCGGAGCGGGTGTCCAGGCCCTCGTCCGCGACGTAGTCGGCGTACGGCTCGCCGGTCGCGGCGTGGAAGCGGTCGCGCAGCAGCAGGCCGAGGCGGTGCGAGGGTTCGACGATCGCGGAGTTGTCCGCCTTGCCGGCGACCACCCTGGCGGGCATGATCACGTGGAAGCCGCTGCCGCTCGCCGGACCGCCGTCGCCGTGCACCGAGACCGCGACGTCGGCGTGCGCGTCGGCGCCCGCCCTGGCGCGCTCGTCCACGCACGGGCCCCAGGGGCGGTCACCGTCCTGGGTGAACACCACCTTGGCGCCCCGGGCGGTCAGCAGGGCGCGGGCCCGGCGGGTGACGTCCAGGGTGTAGTCGGCCTCGGTGTAGCCGGCGTCGGTCTCGGTGCCGGTGGTGTCGCACTCCTTGTGGGCGTTGCCGATGTCGACCTGACGGTTGATCTCGGTGGGGTGGGCGAAGTTGCCGGGGTTGTGGCCGGGGTCGAGCACGATGGTGCGGCCGGTGAGGTCGGCGGGGGGCGCCGCGGTGGGGGTCTCCGGGGTGGGGGTTTCCGCGGTGGGGGTCGACGTCTCGGTGGGCGTGCCCGTCGGCGTGGCGCCCGTCGGGGTGCTGCCGGCCGGCGGCGCCATCGGGGTGCCCGGGGCCTGGCTGGTGGAGACGACGGCGCCGGGCGACGCGGCGGCCGAGGCGCCCGCCGGGCCGGAGTCGTCCAGGGCCCGCCAGCCGAACCAGCCCGCCGTGCACAGCGGTACGACCGCGGCCACCACGGTGGTGGCGCGCAGCAGGGCGGAACGGCGGGGCGGTCGGGAGGTCGGGCCGGTCACGGGTGGTTCAGATCCTGTCCGAGGTGGGCGGGGTGAGACCGTAAGTGGTCGCGATCGGCTTCCACTTGTTCAGGAAGTCGTTCTTCGCCTGGGTGGCCTGCGGGTTGAGTTCGTCCGCGTGCTTCTTGTCCGCCGTGCTCGGCGCGGTGCCGGAGCAGCCCTGGGCGGCGACGGCGCGCGCCCAGCTCGCGTACGCCCGGTCGACGTCGGCGGACAACTGCCAGGCGGACTTGAGCGAGTTCACCGCGTCCGTGCCGCCGGGCAGGTCCGTGACGCTCAGCTTGCCGAGCTTGCCCAGCAGGCCGTCGCGCTGCTTGGCACCGCCGTCGAAGACCTGCGCCGCGCTCTCGATGTCGGCCTTCGCGGGGCAACTGGTCACCTTGGCCACCGCGTTGCCGATCTGGGCCCGGGCGTTCCCGCCCTCGGTGAGCAGGGCGTCCAGTGCCTGGGCCTGGGCCTTGGCGTTGGGGCCGGCGCCGGTCGCGGTCGGGGAGGGCGAACCGGAGGGCGTGGCCGTGGCGCTCGGCGCGGCGTCCGTACCGGTGGGCGCGGGGGCGGGCGGCGGGTTGCCGGAGTCGGTCGTGGTGGCGGCCGAAGGGGCGGGCGCGGCCTGGTCGTTCTTGCCGCCGTCGTTGCCGGTGGTCGCGTACAGCAGGCCGCCGCCGACCGCCAGGACCAGCAGCACCGCGAAGCCGATCAGCAGCGGGGTCCTGCGGTCGGCCGGGCGGTCCCGGTCGTCCTCGTCCTCGTCGTCGAGCGGCTGGGCGGTCGGGTAGTCCGGCTGGGCGGGGTACGGGGGCTGCTGGTACGGGGCCTGCTGGTACGGGCCGGCCGTGGGCGGCGGCGGGTAGACGTAGCCGGGGCCCGGGAGCTGCCCGCCCTGGGAGCCGCGGTCCTGCGGGGTCGCGTGGGAGGGGAACGGCGTGGGCGCGGGCGGGCCCGCCGAGGGCGGGGCGCCCGGGGGCGGCGGGGCGACCCGGGGGAGGGCGGTGGTGGGCGCCCCGGGGCCCGGGTCCGTGGCGGGCATCGGGGTGGGCATCGGGGTGGGCGCGGGGGCCGGTGCCGACATGTCCGGCGGCGGGCCGAAGCCCGGGGCGGTGGACAGGTACGGGCGGGCGCCCAGCGGCGGTCCCTGATCGCCGACCGCGCCCGCGGTGGGGGGCGCCGGCGGTTCGCCGGGGGCGGACCCGGCGTCCGGGTGCTGCGGATTGCGGACCCAGCCGCCCGCGCCGCCGCGCGCGGTCGGGTCCCAGACCGCCGGAGCGGTGTTGTGCTGGTCCGTCATGTGCCGCTAGCCCCCACCGTCCGCCGATGCTCTGCCTGGTGCTGCCGCCCGTGCCGCAGCTGCCTGGTGCTGCGCGGCCACCGTACCGTTCGAGCACGCGCCCGACAGCCCCGGCACGACGTTAGAGCATCCGGGCGGGGCTGTGGGGGCGATCTCGCGGGGTGGTCGGGGCGGTCGGGGCGGGGCCGTCAGGGCCGGTCCGGGTCGGTCAGGCGGCGGTCCGGCGCAGCACGCGCAGCGAGCCGGTCACCGAGACCTCCTCGAAGCCCTCGGCCAGCGCCCGAAGGTACACCCGGTACGGGGCCTGGCCGCCGTCCGCCGGGTCCGGGAACACGTCGTGCACCACCAGCAGGCCCTCCGGCGCCAGGTGCGGTGCCCAGCCCTCGTAGTCGCCGGTGGCGTGCTCGTCGGTGTGCCCGCCGTCGATGAAGACCAGGGCCAGCGGCCGGCCCCACAGCGCGGCGATCTGCGGCGAGCGGCCGACCAGCGCGACCACGTGCTCCTCCAGCCCGGCGGCGTGCAGGGTGCGACGGAACCGGGGCAGGGTGTCCATCCGCCCGACCTCCGGGTCCACCAGGGTCGGGTCGTGGTACTCCCAGCCGGGCTGCTGCTCCTCCGAGCCGCGGTGGTGGTCCACGGTCAGCGCGACCGTCCCGGCCTCCCGGGCCGCGGCCGCCAGCAGGACCGCCGAGCGCCCGCAGTAGGTGCCGATCTCCAGCACCGGCAGCCCGGTGCGCCGGGCCGCCGCCACCGCCGCCGCGTACAGCGCGAGCCCCTCGTCCACCGGCATGAACCCGGTGGCCGCCTCGAACGCCGCCAGCACCTCCGGCGCCGGACGGGCGCCCTCCAGCAGGTCGGACATGCGGTGCTCCTCGGGTTCGGACGGCGGACGGACGTGCTCGGACCCTACTCGACGGTAGCCGCGGCGGCGGTCCCGGGTGGGGCGATTCCCGTATGCAGGGCCTTTCGTGGAGCCGCTGGTCGGGCGGGTGGTCCGGGGTGGTTTTGGAACGCGTTCCAGTGAGTCGCCGGAGGCCGTGCCAGAATCGCCCCGACCCTTGACCCGAGGCACACCGGGAGCAGCCCCATGCGCGCAGCCGTTCTGCACAAGACCGGCCAGGACACCCTCGACGTCCGGGAGGACGTCACCGCGGTCGGTTTCGGACCGGGCACCGTACGGGTCCGGATGCGCGCCGCCAGCCTGTGTCACTCGGACCTCTCCGCGATGAGCGGCGTCCTGCCGCAGCCCGCGCCGTTCGTCCCCGGGCACGAGGGCGCCGGGGACGTCGTCGAGGTCGGCGAGGGCGTGACCGGCGTCGCCCCCGGGGACCGGGTGGTGCTCTGCTGGATGCCCCCCTGCGGCCGCTGCGCCCACTGCGACCGCGGCCGCGGCCACCTGTGCGTCGCCAGCCTGCGGCGGCTCGGCGCGCCCGGCTTCCGGCTGGCCGAGGACGGCACCGAGGCCTCCGGCTTCTACGGCACCGGTGCCTTCGCCGAGGAGGTGGTGGTCGCCGCCGACGCCGTCATCAAGGTGCCGGCCGACCTCCCGTACGAGGCCGCCGCACTCATCGGCTGCGGGGTGACCACCGGCATCGGCGCCGCGGTCAACACCGCCCGGGTCGAGCCCGGTTCCACGGTCGCGGTGATCGGCGCGGGCGGCGTCGGCGTGGCCACCGTCCAGGGTGCCCGGGTCTGCGGTGCCGCCCGGATCACCGTCGTCGACCCGGTGGCGTCCCGCCGCGAGCGGGCACTCGCCTTCGGCGCCACCGAGGCGATCGCCCCCGAGGAGCTGAAGGCCGCCGCCAAGGGCCTGCCCGGCGGCGGCTTCGACTACGTCTTCGAGGCGGTCGGCCGCGCGGCCACCGTCCGGGCCGGCTACGACGCGGCCCGGCGCGGCGGCGCGGTCGTCGTCATCGGCGCGGGCGCGCAGGACGACCTCGCGCAGTTCACCATGGGCGAGCTGTTCTTCAACGAGAAGCGGCTGCTGCCCTCGCTGTACGGCGGGGCGCCGGTGGCCCGCACCGTCGGACTGGTCGTGGACCTGTGGCGGGCCGGACGGATCGACCTCGACGGGATGATCACCCACCGGGTCGGGCTGGCGGACGTGAACCTGGCGATCGAGCAGATGCGCGGCGGCGAGGCGCTGCGGACGGTGGTCTCGCTCGGCTAGCTCTGTCTTCTTCCGGGCCCATGACGGGCGAGGGCCCGCCGGGATGTGTCCTCGGCGGGCCCTCGCGGGTGCGGTCGTTCCTCGGGATCAGCCCTGGGCGCCGGCCGCGCGGTGGCGGCCGTGCGGGTCGGCCCCGGGGGTGTCGTCGGAGGCGGAGCCACCGCGGTGGCGACCGTGCGACGCGGTGTCCTCGGCCGTCTTCTCGTCGGCGTCGGTCCCGGTGATCGCGGGGCCGGTGGTGTCGGTGAGGGTGTCGGACATGAGAAATCGTCTTCCGTGCGGAGGGTGCAGGTCATCGGCGCCCGCCCGGCGCCTGCGGCACACGGTCGGGTCCCCGATCGGGCGCTCGGTACGCGCCACAGCCGGTGATCGCGGCCCGTGCCCCGGCCACCATAACGGCCGGGACGGACGAGATCCTATCGACCTCGTGGGGCGAGTCCCGCCCCGCCCGGGGTGGCTGACCGACGCCTTCGCCGCCCGGCGGCCGACCGCACCCAGCTGCGAGAAGTCGGTGCGGGAAGACCGGTGCCGTCCCCGCCTGTCCGGACCGGCGGGGACGGCACCCGTGGGCCGAACCTGATCAGCTGTTGGTGAAGATCAGACAGGTCAGGACGAGACAGGTGTACTGGCAGCCGCTGCCGTGGCCGGTCAGCTCGACCGACTCGGTCTCCGGCAGGTCCTGCAGCGCCGCGAGGTCGGTCTCGAAGTCCACCATGTTCTCCATGGTCGGATCCTCCCCTTGAGGTGCGCCCGCGGCGATCTGCCTGCGGGCATCGGGTGTTCGCCCCGGGCGGCCTCCATCCGCCGCGCCGGGGGTCGTGCCCCGGGCCGCCGTGGGCCCGGGAGTCCGTGGTGTGTGTGGTGAGGGGTCAGCCCGGTCGGCCGGTCCGCAGGAACGCGGCCAGCAGTTCGTGCAGCACGGCGGCGCCCTCCTCGGCGAGCACCTCGTGTCCGGAGCCGGCCGCCTCGACGTACCGGAAGTCCGCGCCCTCGACCCGCCCGATCCGCAGCAACTCGTGGCGCAGCGAACGGGATTGGCTCACCGGCACCACCTCGTCCCGGTTGCCGTGCACCACCAGCAGCGGCGCGCTCAGCCGGTGCGCCAGCTGGAGCACGTCGCGCGGACCGCGGGCGTCCAGGACCGGCTCGCCGCCGCCGAGCCGGGTGGTCAACGCCCGTACGGGTGGCGCCGCTTCGGCGAGCAGCCGGGCGCCGGACAGGAACGGTGCGACCACCGCACAGCGGGCGACCTGCTCGGCGGGGGCGTGCGCGGCCGCCAGCAGGGCCAGGAACGCGCCGTAGCTGACCCCGAACAGGGCGGGCGGTTCCAGGCCGAGTGCAGCGCGCTGACCGGCGATGCCCTCCAGCAGGTACAGCACGTCGTCCAGGTCCGGACCGCCCCAGGCGCCCCGGATCGCCAGCGCGTGCGGCACCCCGTAGCCGGTGGAGCCGCGCTGGTTGGGCGCGACCACGGCCAGACCCTCGGCGGCCATCCGCTGCAGCGCCGGGTCGAACTCCAGCCGCCAGGCGTCCGCCGGTCCGCCGTGCAGCGCCAGCACCAGGTGCGGGCTGCTCAGCCAGGCGTCCCCGCCGTACACCACGGCCTCCAAGGGGCCTGCCGGGCCCGCGAGTTCGAGGCTCTGCGCGGGCTGCCAGCGGCCGCCGTCACCGGGCGGGGTGCTGCCGTCCAGGCGCCAGCCGGCGGGCGGGGCGGGCGAGCTGCGCGGTCCGCCGGGCTGCCAGGGCAGTGCGGTGTCCCGCCAGGGGCCGGGCAATCCCGAGCCCAGCGGGGCGAGTTGGAGCGGCAGCGGGATCGGGGCCGATCCGGCCGGAGCCGGTCCGTGCGCCAGCAGGGCGTCCACGTCCAGGGTGGCCAGCGCCGCCGGGTGATCGGGGGAGGAGTACGGGATCCGCAGTCCCGCCTCGTCCCAGTGCCCGACCGCGCCCAGCCGCCCGGGCGGCACCGGCAGCGGGTCCAGCCGGCCGACGCCGGGCCGCCACAGGGCGAGCGCCGACCCGGCGCCGTGGTCGATCTGCACCGCGACCCGGGGGCCGTCCGCCGCCTGCCGAAGCGCGACCGGCCGCAGGAACATGCCCGTGACGTGCAGGCGTTCCGGGAACCGCAGCGGCTCCCCGCCGCCCAGCACGCCCCAGCCCAGCCGATCGGTGCCGGGCGCGTCGCTGCGCACCATCGCGAAGCGGCTGTCCGGGTCGAACAGCACCAGCCGGTCGTTGCTGTGCTCGCCGATCTCCAGCAGCGGGGTCGTGATGCCGCTGCGCAGGTCCAGCACCACGCTGCGGACCAGCCCGCCGGCCACCCGGTCCAGCGCGAGCAGCGCGCCCGCGTGGTCCAGCCAGGCGCCGCCGCCGTGCAGGCCGGGGATCTCGGCGACCCGTACCGGCTCGCTGCCGTCCACCCGGACCAGCCACGCGGTGGTCGCCGGGCGGGTGTCCGTGCCGAGGGCGATCGCCACCGGGGTGCGCGGGTCGGCGCCGGGCGGCACCGGGAGCGCCAGCAGGCGCAGTCCGGGCATCCGGAGCGTGGCCAACTGCTCCTCCACGGTGCCGTTCTCACCGTACGAGAGGCGGACCAGGTCGTGCCGCTCGCCGTCGTGCCGGCAGACCAGCACCGAGCCGTCGGGCAGCGCGACCAGCTGCGAACGCAGGCTCTCCGAGCGGTTGCCGGGCAGCGGCAGCGCGGCCGGGGCGGCCGCTGAACCGTCCGGCGGGAGGCGCCAACTCTCCACGTACCAGCCGCTGTCGGCTGCCGAGGCCAGGCAGGCCGCGTGGCTGCCGTCGGCGGCGAAGGCGAAGCTCAGCCGGCGCAGGGCCTGGGTGGTGGTGCGGGTGGCCACGTTCACGCCTCGCTCACCCCGCTTGAGTGGTGGGGGAGTTGCCGCCGGACGGGGGAGACCGGGTCCAGCCAGAGCCGGGGGCCGCCGTGGCGGAGCCGGAGCAGGAAGGCCAACGGCCCTGCGGTGCCGGTGCCGTAGCCGGCGGCGCAGCCGGTGCCGGTCTCGTCGGGGAGGACCAGCAGGCCGTCCCGCAGTGCGGAGCGGGCGGTGATCACATCAGCCAACTCCCTTGCGCTGGTGCGGAATTCCCGCTCGCCGGTGGCCTCGGCGAGATCCAGCAGGTACTCGCCGTCGCCGGCCGAGCCGTGGCAGGCGCTCACCCCGCTGTGCCAGCGGCCGGCCAGCACGGCCCGGCCGGCGGCGCGGGCGAGGCCGAGGGCTTCGGCGTCGCCGGTGGCCCGCCACAGCCGCAGCAGGAAGCTGCCCGCGCCGGAGGAGCCGCTGCACCAGTGCGAGAGCCGGAGGTGCTCCGGATCGCCCGCGCTCTGCGGCCACCAGGCGGTGCTCCGCTCGGCGTCGCCCCACCGTACGGTCGCGCCGAGCGTCCGCCCGGCGGCGAGCGCGGCGGCCGTGCAGTCCTCGCGCAGCGCGCGGTGGTCGGTCGCCCCGGCGGCGGCGAGGAGGAAGGCGCCCACGCCCGCCACGCCGTGGGCGAAGCCGAGGTGGGTGATCCCGGCGAGTGCCGAGTCGAAGTCGCCGGGCACCGGCCAGACCGTCCCGTACGGCTCCTGCCGCGCGGCGGCGAGCAGGGCGCGGGCGCAGCGGGCGGCCCGGTCGGCGAAGACCGCGCGGGAGTCTTCGGCGAAGCCTTCGCCGAAGTGGTCGGCGGCGAAACGGAGTTGGGTGAACCCAGCGCCCGCCGCGCCGTGGCACACATCGGGGTTGGGCCACTCGACGGGCGCCCGCCGGGCGAGCGCCGCGGCCCGTTCGGCCGCGGCGTCGTCGCCCAGCGCGCGGGCGGCGTCCAGCAGCGCCCACGCCGTCCCCGAGCGCCCGAAGTGCAGCCCGGGCAGAACCACCGGCTCGGCGGCGACCCGCCGTTCGATCCAGTCCGCGGCGGTACGGGCCGTGCGGGCGGCCTCCGCCCGCACCTCGGCCGGCAGGCCGTCGGTCGCGACCGCCCGGGCCAGTACGGCGAGCACGCCCGCGGCGCCGTGCTGGACGTTGCACGGGTCGGTCCGCTCCCCGGCGGGCACGACGGGCCACAGCCGGTCGGACCGCTCGGGCGTCGCGCCGGCGGCGAGGTGCCGCAGGCCGTCGTGCAGCAGGCGGTCGAGCGCGGGGGTGTCCGCCGGTACGTCGGAGGGCGCCGGGTCGCCGCCCGGTCGGGGGACGGCGTGCCACAGCGGAGCGACGACGGCGGTGGACGCGGGGCCGGGTGGGTGCGGGCCGCTGCCACCCCGGCGCCCACTGAGCCGGGTGCTTCCCGCGGCGGGGCCGTCCGGTCGCCCGGCCGCGTCGTCCGCTCCAGCCCGCCCGGCCCGCCCGCCCAGGGCCTCCCGGGCCCGGGCCACCCCCCACCGTGCTGCCGGCTCCTCCGCCCGCAGGCCCAGGACCACCGGCGCCAGCCGCCGCGCCGTCGCACCCGAACGGGCTGCGAGGGCGAGCCAGCGTCCGAGGCGTTCGGCGACGGGCCGGGCCTGCGGGAGGTCCTCGGGCAGGAGCGGGTCGTGTCCGGTGGCGAGCAGGAAGAGCAGTCCGCCGAGCGCGTACAGGTCGACGGCCGGGGCGGCGAGGCTGGAGCCCGCGGGTGCGAGCCGGCCTTGTTCGGGGGCGCGGTAGCCGGGGGTGCCGGCGGTTCCGGCCCGGCGGCCGGTTTCGGCGGCGAGTTCGAGGTCGACCAGTCGCAGGCTGCCGTCCGGGCGGACCATGACGTTGCCGGGCGAGAGGTCGCGCAGCACCAGCCCTTGGGCGTGCACCCGCTCGACCAGGTCGAGCAGCCCGTGCGCCACCGGTCCGGCCTCGGCCCAGTCCACGTCGGGGCTGCCGTCGCGTCGCAGCCGGGCCGCGACCCAGCTGCCGAGCGGCTGTCCGGCGATCCGTTCCTGCACCAGGAAGAGGGAGTCGTCCTGCTCGATCAGTTCGACGGCGCGCGGTACCACCTCCTGCCCGTCCAGCCGGGCGAGCAGCGCGGCCTCGTGGCGCAGCGCGTCGCGGGCGTCCGTGCCGGCGCGGTCGACCTCGATGTGGGCGCGGGCCTGCTTGACCACGACCTCCGCGCCGCTCGCCGTCTCCCGGCCGAGGAACACGCCCCCCTTGGCGCCGTGCCGCACGGCGGCCGTCACCGCGTAGCGCCCGGCCAGCAGCACCCCGGCCCCGCCCCCGCCCCCGCTCCCGCGTTCGCGCGCGTTGGGGGGAGCGAACGGGTCCCGCACCCACCCCGGTGCCCGGTACGACCCACCGCGCACGTCCTCGGTGCGTTCCCCGCCCGGCCCGCGCAGCACCGAGCGGTACTCCCCGTCGTTGCCGAGCTCCGCCCGCGCCGCGAACGCGCCGTAGCGGTAGTGCACCCGGCTGCCCGGCCGGTACGGCCGGTCGGACAGCACCACCGGGCCGGGCAGTCCGGCCGTCACCCGGTCCAGCTCGGCCGCCAGCCGCTGGAACTGCGCGTCGTCGGCCGGGTAGACGGTGATGAACTTGCCCGCCGAACCACGCTCACTGTTACGGGAGTTGAGCTCGCGCAGCCGCTCCTCCGCAGCGGCGAACTTGAAGCTGCACGGGTCCACGGCGAGCACCCGCAGCACCGCCGCGAGCACCTCCCCGCCGACCATCGAGGCCGCGCTGACGTGGAGCTTCCAGCCCTGCTCCGGTAAGGGCGAGGACGCGGACGGCCTGGCCGTGCACCAGAAGCCCCCGACGGTGACCTCCCAAGCACCGCCGCCTCCCCGGCCTCCGGCACCGGCCAGTGCCGCCCGCGCCGCCTCCGGCCAGCCGCCGGCCGCATCATCCGGTCCGTGTCCCGCCGATCCCCCGCCCACAGCAGTACGCAGCGATGTGCCCGCCCCCATTCGCCACCACATCCCTTCGTCCGTTGTTGTCGGGGAACCCCTCCGGGGGGATGAGGACTGGGCCGCTCGATCGACGGGCCCGGACCGCGTCGGCAGCGCTCCCACCCCGGCTTCCGGCCGGGGCGAACGGGGCAACTGCCGTTCGCAGGACTGAAGTTAGTTTCGAGAAAACCGCGGGCTCAACGCAGAGCCGGTCACTTCACTCGTAAGGGTGAGCCAGGGGCGGTTTCGAATTCGTACGAGAACCCTGCTGTGAGTAACGGTCGCCGGGCGTGCGGGAGCGCGCCGCCCGCGCGGGGCGCTCGGGGCGCCCCCGTCGCAGGTTGACGCGCATCCGTACGGCCCCGGCACCCGCGACCGAACGGCTCCGGACGCCCGCGCGGGACCGCCGACGGCGTCCCCCGATCGGCCGAGGCCCGACCGCCCCCGCGCGCACGGTAGTCTCGACAGGTGCCGAAACTGTCCGACGTCATCACCGCGCTCGAAGAGGTCTACCCCCCGCAGTGGGCGGAGTCCTGGGACGCCGTCGGCCTGGTCTGCGGGGACCCTCAGGCCGAGGTCAGCCGCGTGCTGTTCGCCGTCGACCCCGTCCAGGCGGTCGTCGACGAGGCCGTGGAGTGGGGCGCCGACCTGGTGGTCACCCACCACCCCCTGTACCTGCGCGGCACCACCAGCGTCGCCGCCACCACCTTCAAGGGCCGGGTGGTGCACACGCTGATCAGCAACGGCATCGCGCTGCACGTCGCCCACACCAACGCCGACCACGCCGACCCCGGCGTCTCGGACGCCCTCGCAGAGGCGGTCGGTCTGCGGGTCACCGGCCCGCTGGTGCCGGACCCCACGGACCCGCTGGGCCGTCGCGGCTCCGGCCGGATCGGCCTGCTGGAGACCCCGCTGACGCTGTCCGCCTTCGCCGCGCAGGTCGCCAGTGGCCTGCCCGCCACCGCCGCCGGCGTACGCGTCTCCGGCGACCCGAACCGGCTGGTGAGCCGGGTGGCGGTGTGCGGCGGCTCGGGCGACGGCTTCCTCGCCGACGTACGGGCGGCCGGCGTGGACGCCTACGTGACCGCCGACCTGCGCCACCACCCGGCCTCCGAGGCCACCGAGGCCGCGCCGGTCGCGCTGGTCGACGCCGCCCACTGGGCCACCGAGTGGCCCTGGCTCGGCCTGGCCGAGCGCGCCCTGCTGGCCGCCGCCGACCAGCGCGGCTGGGCCGTGGAGACCAAGGTCTCCCACCGGGTCACCGACCCGTGGACCGCGCACGCCCCCATGTCCTTCACCGCCTGACCCGATTCACAGGAGCTTTCCGCTTGAACGCCGCGCCCGCCGACCAGATCCGCCTGCTCGACCTCCAGGCCATCGACTCCAAGCTCGACCAGCTGGCCCACCGGCGCCGGAGCCTGCCCGAGCACGCCGAGATCGAGAAGGCCACCGCCGACCACACCGCGCTCAAGGACCTCGTCATCGCCGCCGAGGCCCAGAAGGGCGACACCGCCCGCGAGCTGACCAAGGCCGAGCAGGACGTCGAGCAGGTCCGTGCCCGCGCCGCCCGCAACCAGCAGCGCCTCGACTCCGGCGCGATCACCTCGCCGAAGGACCTGGAGAACCTCCAGCACGAGATCGGCTCGCTGGCCAAGCGCCAGGGCGACCTCGAGGAGGTCGTGCTGGAGATCATGGAGCGCCAGGAGAGCGCCAACACCCGGGTCGAGGAGCTGAGCGCCCGCCTGGAGCACTCCACCGTGATCCTCAAGGAGGCCGAGGGCCGCCGCGACGCCGCCTTCGCCGAGATCGACGCCGAGGCCGACAAGGTCAAGCGCGACCGCGAGACCGTCGCCGCCGTCATCCCGGCCGACCTGCTGAAGCTGTACGCCAAGCTGCGCGAGACCCAGGGCGGCGTCGGCGCGGCCCGCCTCTACCAGCGCCGCTGCGAGGGCTGCCGCACCGAGTTCTCGATCACCGAGCTGAACGCGATCAAGGCCGAGCCGGCCGACAAGGTCGTCCGCTGCGAGAACTGCTCGCGGATCCTGGTCCGTACGGCCGACTCGGGCGTCTGACCCGGTGGCGGCGCGCTTCATCGTCGAGGCGGACGGCGGGTCCCGGGGCAACCCGGGGCCGGCCGGCTACGGCGCGGTGGTCCGGGACGGCGACACCGGGCAGCTCGTCGCGGAGGCCGCCGAGTTCATCGGCCACGCCACCAACAACGTGGCCGAGTACCGGGGCCTGATCGCCGGACTCAGGGCTGCCCGCGAGCTCGACCCGGACGCCTCGGTGGACGTCCGGATGGACTCCAAGCTGGTCGTCGAGCAGATGTCCGGGCGCTGGAAGATCAAGCACCCCGACATGCAGCCGCTCGCCGCCGAGGCGCGCGCGGTCTTCCCGCACGGCCGGGTCACGTACACCTGGATCCCGCGCGAGCGGAACAAGGACGCCGACCGGCTGGCCAACGAGGCGATGGACGCCGGCCGCGACGGCCGCCAGTGGGAGCCCCGCAAGCCCGTCGGGGCCGTCGCCGTCACCGAGGAGCCGCCGCTCGAGCAGGCCGTCCCCAAGGCCGGCTGGGCCGCCCCCGCCGACCTCGGCACCCCGACCACCTTCGTCCTGCTGCGCCACGGCGAGACCCCGCTCACCCCGGAGAAGCGCTTCTCCGGCAGCGGCGGCACCGACCCGGAGCTCTCCGACAAGGGCCGCTGGCAGGCCGAGCGGGTCGCCGAGGCGCTGGCCGCGCGCGGCAGCATCCAGGCGGTCGTGGCCTCACCGATGCGGCGCACCCGGCAGACCGCCGAGATCGTCGCCGCCCGGCTCGGCCTGGAGGTCCGGTACGAGGACGGGCTGCGCGAGGTCGACTTCGGCGCCTGGGAGGGCCTGACCTTCGCGGAGGTGCGGGAGCGCTACCCGGACGACCTGACGGCCTGGCTCGGCTCCGCCAAGGCCAAGCCGACCGGCAGCACCGAGAGCTTCACCACCCTCACCCACCGGGCGGGCGTCACCCGGGACAAGATCCTCGCCCGGTACCCGGGCAAGACGGTGCTGGTGGTCTCCCACGTCAGCCCGATCAAGACGCTGGTCCGGCTCGCCCTCGGCGCCCCGCCGGACTCGATGTACCGGATGGAGCTGTCCGCCGCCTCGATCTGCGCCGTCCAGTACTACGCGGACGGCAACGCCTCGCTGCGGCTGCTCAACGACGCCTCGCACCTGCGTTGAAGCCCCTTCCAGCGGGGGTCAGCGCACGTCGCCGGGGTCAGTGCACCTCGGTGACCACCACGTCCAGCTGCCACGGCTTGCGCGCCGTGCCCTCCGCGGCCAGCTCGACGTGGTGGCCCAGCGCCAGCAGCGCGTCCATCAGCTCGGTCGGGGTCTTCGGCTCGGTCCCGGCGACCAGCAGGTCCCGAACGATCCGCCCCTTGGTCGCCTTGTTGAAGTGGCTGACCACCGTGCGCTTGCCGTCCCGCTCCTGCAGCACCCGGACGGTCGCGGTACGGGAGGCCACCTCGCCGGCCGGCTTCCAGGCCGCCGCGTAAGCGGAGCTGCGCAGGTCCAGCACCAGCCCGTCCGCCACCTCCGGGAGCACGGAGGCCGTCGCGCTCCGCCAGTACGCGCCGAGCGCCCCCAGTCCGGGGAGTTTCACGCCCATCGAGCAGCGGTAGGACGGGATCCGGTCGGAGATCCGCACCGCGCCCCACAGACCGGAGAACACCAGCAGCGAGCGCTCGGCGCGGTCGTACGCGGCGGCGTCCAGGGTGGCCAGGCCCAGGTTGTCGAACAGCACCCCGGTGTACACCTCGGCGGCCGGGCGGGCCCCGGCGGTGGGCAGGCCTGCGTTCTTGGCGATCTCGCCGCGCAGGCCGGGCGTGAGCCCGAGTACCTCGGCGGCGGTGTCCTCGTCGCCCCGGCACAACCCGACCAGCGCGTCCAGCACCGCGCCGCGCGCCGCCGTCAGCCCCGCCAGCGACAGCCGCTCGAGCGCGACCGGCTCGCCGTCCCCGGACGCGGCCTTGCCCTCCGAGGGCGGCAACAGCACCAGCACAGCGGACTCCTCAACACTTTGTGGCGGACGAACCCCGCCACCCTACTGCGGCCGCTCCGGCGCCCAACGCCACGCACAGGGGCGAGTAGTACCGCACGTTCAGCCGCCGGAACCGCTCCGTGCGCCCGCTGACCCGCCCGAACACCACCGGCCCGGCCACCCCGCGCGCCACCAGCACCCCGGCCACCGCCCGCACCCCGGCCCGCCGCAACGCCCGCGGACCGGCCTGCGGCAGCACTCCGGCCTCCGCCCCCACCAGGTAGGAGGCCGCCCCCAACAACCCCGCCACCGCCAGGCACGCCCCGGCCGGCGGCACCCCGTCCCCCGTGCCGACCACGGTGTCCGCGAAGTCCTCCGGCGTCCGCAACGGCCAGGGCGTCACCGCCCACACCGCGTGCAGCGCCCCGGTCACCGCCAACGCCGCCGACACCGCACCCCCGGCGACCCGTACCGCAGCACCCATGCCCGAACCCCCTCCGCCCTGTTCCACCCCCACCGTACGAGTGCTCACACCGCCGCCGACACCCGCACCGGGCCGCCCGACGCACGCGGCCGCCGCCGGGGCGGCGGCAATTCGGTGGGAATGTCCGGCGTTCCCCACTACGGTGAGCCGCACCACGGTGAGCCGCGAAGGAGAGTGACCGAGATGACCATGCGACCCCTGGACCTGGTGCCCGGCGACGGCGAAGCCGTGGAGGAGTCCCTGTCCGTGCGCCTGCCCGCCGGCCTGCCGGACGAGACCCGGCAGGCCCTGGAGTTCGCGCTGCGGGCTGCCGCGCAGGCGGTGATGGCCGGGCGCGTCCGGGTGACGGAGGCGGCCACCGGGTCGGACACCGCCGAACTGGCCTTCGAGGTCCGCCAGTCCGAGCTCCCGGAGGCGCTCACCGAGGGCGCACCGGGCAAGGCCGAGCGCCGCGCCGCCATGGTGGCCCGGATCCGCGCCGCCAACGCGGAGACGCTGGAGAGGCTGAAGGACCTGTGACCACCGAGTACCTGGACCTCGACGACGTCACCTACCTCGCCGGGGGCCCGCAGAACGTCCGCGACCTCGGCGGCCTGCTCTCGGCGATCGCCCGCCCGCAGGCGAGCCTCTTCGGCTCCGACGCCTACCCCGACCTGTGGACCAAGGCGGCCGCGCTCGGCCAGAGCCTGGCCCGCAACCACCCGCTGGTCGACCGGAACAAGCGCACCGCCTTCGAGGCGATGCTGCTGTTCCTGGACTACAACGCCGAGCCCTACGCCGACCCGCACCCGGACGACGCCGTGGCCTTCATGCTGCGGCTCGCCACCGGCGGGTACGACGACGCGATCGGGCTCGCCGCCAAGGACCTGAAGTCCCTGCTCGGGCGCTGAGGGCGCGCTGAGCCTCCGTCCGGAATCACCTGATTCCGCCCTACGCTGGCCTGCATGCCTCGCCGAAAACTACGCGTCAAGGCCGCCGACTCCGCCCGGATCAACACCGAGCTGACCGAACTGCGCACCCACTTGGAGATCCACACCGAGTGGCCCGAGGCGGTGCTCGCCGAGGCGGAGGAGGCGGCCGAGCACCCGTGGCTGCCGGAGCACGACGCCACCGACCTGCCGCTGTTCACCGTCGACCCGCCCGGCTCCCGCGACCTCGACCAGGCCATGCACCTCAGCCACCGCCCCGGCGGCGGCTACCGGGTGCACTACGCGATCGCCGACGTCGCCGCCTTCGTCCGCCCCGGCGGCGCCATCGACGCCGAGGCCCGCCGCCGGGTCGAGACCCTCTACTTCCCCGACCACCGCGTCCCCCTCCACCCCACCCGGATCTCCGAGGACGCCGCCAGCCTGCTGCCCGGCGAGCCCCGCCCGGCCCTGCTCTGGCAGCTGGACCTGGACGCCGACGGCGCCGTCGTGCTGGCGGACGTCCGCCGCGCCCTGGTGCGCTCGCACCGCCGCCTGGACTACGCCGCCGTCCAGCGCGCCGTGGACCTCGGCGGCGCCGACGAGCAGCTCGCCCTGCTCGCCACCGTCGGCCGACTGCGCGAGGAGCAGGAGCGCGCCCGGGGCGGGATCAGCCTGCCGGTGCCCGAGCAGGAGGTCGAGGAGACCCTGCACGGCTACGTCCTCGGCTACCGCGCGCCCAGCCCCGCCGACGGCTGGAACGCCCAGATCTCGCTGCTCACCGGCATGGCCGCGGCCGAACTGATGCTGGACGCGGGCGTCGGCCTGCTGCGCACCCTCCCCGCCGCGCCCGCCGCCGCGTACGAGCGGCTGCGCCGGATCGCCGCCGCGCTGGACGTCGACTGGCCGCAGGCCGTCCCGTACCCGGAGCTGATCCGCTCGCTGGACCCGGAGGTGCCGCTCAACGCCGCCTTCCTCAACGCCTGCACCGGTCTGCTGCGCGGCGCCGGCTACCACGCCTTCGACGAGTCCCGCGGCCTGCCCGCCCCCGCCGAGCCGGGGCACGCCGCGCTGGCCGCCCCGTACGCGCACTGCACCGCGCCGCTGCGCCGGCTCGGCGACCGCTTCGCCCAGGAGGTGTGCGTGGCGGTGGCGGCGGGGGAGGACGTGCCGGACTGGGCGCGGGAGGCGCTGCCGGCCGTGCCGGCGCTGATGGCGGGCGGGGACCGGCGGGCGGGCGAGGTCGAACGGGCCTGCGTGGACCTGGTGGAGGCGGAGTTGCTGGTCGGCCGGGAGGGCGAGGACTTCGCCGCGGTGGTCATCGAGGTGGACGAGAGGCGTCCCGGCTCGGGCACCGTCCAGCTGCGCGAGCCAGCCGTCCGGGCCCGCTGCGACGGCGCGGCGTCCGGCTCGCCGGACGGGGTCGCCGCCCGGCTGCCGCTCGGCCGGATGATCGACGTCCGGCTCACCACGGCCGACCCGGCGACCCGGACGGTCCGCTTCGCCGCGGTCTGAGGCGCCGTCCGATGGTCCACCGCCGGAAGCCCGAAGCCGGACGCCGGAAGCCGGAAAACCGGAGACCGAAGCCGGAGACCGGAAGCCGGAGACCGAGAGCCGCCGACCCGGCCACCCGGACGGTCCGCCGTACCACCCCGCCCCCGCCCCGGAGTGGGAGGATCGGTCCGTGCCCGATCCCCAGCCCCCCGCCGCCATCCCCGCCGCCCGCGTCCCCGTCGCCGGGCGGCGCCGCCGTCTGCTCGTCCTCGCGATCTGCTGCCTGAGCCTGTTCATCGTCGGCCTGGACAACACCGTGGTGAACATCGCACTGCCGGTGATCCAGAAGGACCTGGGGGCCCCGGCCTCCGGCCTGCAGTGGATCATCGACGCCTACACCCTGGTGCTGGCCTCGCTGCTGATGCTGTTCGGCTCGGTGGCCGACCGCTTCGGCCGTCGCCGGGTGTTCCAGATCGGGCTGACCTGCTTCGCGCTCGGCTCGCTGCTGTGCAGCCTGGCGCCGAGCCTGGAGTGGCTGGTGGTGTTCCGGGCGCTGCAGGCGGTGGGCGGCTCGATGCTCAACCCGGTGGCGATGTCGATCATCACCAACACCTTCACCGACCCGAAGGAACGGGCCCGGGCGATCGGCGTCTGGGGCGGTGTGGTCGGCATCTCGATGGCGCTCGGCCCGCTGCTCGGCGGCTTCCTGGTGGACGGCGCCGGCTGGCCCTCGATCTTCCTGATCAACGTTCCGGTGGCCCTGCTCGCCATACTGCTGACCATCCGTTACGTCCCCGAGTCGCGCGCGCCGCGGCCGCGCCGGCTCGACCCGGTGGGACAGCTGCTGATGATCGTGCTGCTCGGCTGCGGCACCGCCGCGATCATCGAGGGCCCGGGCAACGGCTGGACCTCCCCGCTGATCCTCGCCCTCGCCGCGGCCGCGGTGGCCGCGCTGATCGCCTTCCCGCTCTGGGAGCGACGGGTCGCCGAGCCGCTGGTGGACCCGCGGTTCTTCGCCAGTGCGCCGTTCACCGGCGCCACCGTCACCGCGGTCTGCGCCTTCGCCGCGCTCGGCGGCTTCCTCTTCCTCAACACCCTCTACCTGCAGGACGTCCGGCACTACGGCCCGGTCGAGGCGGGCCTGTGGACGCTGCCGATGGCCGGGCTGATGCTGGTCTGCGCGCCGCTGTCCGGACGGATCGTCGGCAGCCGGGGCCCGCGCCTGCCGCTGGTGGTGGCCGGGCTCGGCCTGGCCGCGAGCGACCTGCTGCTCACCCGGCTGACCGCGGACTCCCCGGCCGCGCTGCTGCTGGTCGCGTACGCGCTGTTCGGTTTCGGCTTCGGCATGGTCAACGCGCCGATCACCAACGCGGCCGTCTCCGGCATGCCGCGCTCCCAGGCGGGCGTGGCCGCCGCCGTCGCCTCGACCAGCCGCCAGGTCGGCCAGTCGCTGGGTGTCGCGGTGATCGGTACGGTCGTCACCTCGGCCGTGGTCGGCCCGCTGGCCACCGGCTTCGCCCCGGCCAGCCACGCCGGCTGGTGGATCCTGGTCGGCCTCGGCGCCGCGATCCTCGCCCTCGGCGTGCTCACCACCGGCACCTGGGCCACCGACACCGCCGCCCGGGTGGCCGCCCGCCTCGGCGCCGAGCCCCCGGTGGCCCGGTCCGGTGTTCGGGAGGCCCCGCCCGAGCGGCTACCATGACCACTACGGCGGAAGAGCCGGCCGGGCGGTCGCGACGGGTCCCTGACCCGCCGAGGAACGTCCGGGCTCCACAGAGCAGGGTGGTGGGTAACGCCCACCCGGGGTGACCCGCGGGACAGTGCCACAGAAAACAGACCGCCCACCGCTTCGGCGCGTGGGTAAGGGTGAAACGGTGGTGTAAGAGACCACCAGCGACCGGGGTGACCCGGCCGGCTAGGTAAACCCCACCTGGAGCAAGGTCAAGATCGGTGCCTCCGGGCACCGTGCGCGAGTGTTCGAGGGCTGCTCGCCCGAGCTCGCGGGTAGACCGCACGAGGCTGTCGGCAACGGCAGCCCTAGATGGATGGCCGTCTCCCCGGGCCGCGCAAGCGACCCGGGTGACAGAACCCGGCGTACAGGCCGACTCTTCCGTCGCCGATCTGAGGGAAGGCCCCTGACCTGCGAAACAGCAGGTCAGGGGGCCTTTTCATGCCTCGAAGACCTGTAACCACTTGCTGACTCTTCGTTTCTGTTTCTGCCTGTTTCTGGGTGTGCTGTGGCGATCGCGTGGCGGTGAGAACTGTCGAAACAGCCATCCGAGACCCATGCGCTGATCACGACAGCACTCGACGCGCGACTCAGCTGGCCAGCGCCTCCCCGAGCAGCGCGTACGGCCGACCGGTGAGCTGGCGATGCAGCGTCTCGGCGCGGGATCGGATCAGACCCTCACGGTAGGTGGCCGGCAGCCGCTCCCACACCCCGGATGCCATTTCGGCGGCACCGGACGGGTCGCCGTCGACGTGCAGGCATGCGGCGGTGTCCACTGCCAGCAGGGCGCGCACCATCACCGACGGAGAATCCGTGAGCGCCAGGGCGTCCTCCTGCGCCTGGTGGGCGCTGCCCGTGTCGCCCAGCAGTGTGTACGCCTGCGACAGGTGCACGTGGTGCTTCTGCTCGGGGTAGCCAAACCAGGTGTCGGCCGCCTCGGCGCCGTCCAGGCGCTCCGCGAGATTGCGCGCGTCGTCCAGTGCTCGCCGGGCCCCATCGAGGTCTCCGGAGGTCGCCTGCGCTGGAGAACCTGCTGGAGATGTTCCGCGAGTGCCCGCCCTACCGAGTCACGGTGTCGATGTACGGGGCGACCAAGGCCAGCTACGACGAGCTGACCCAGCGACAGGGCGCCTGGGACCTGTTCATCCAGGGCATGAACGCCGCCCGCCGCGCCAGGCTCCCACTGCGGATGAGCATCATCGTCACCGAGGACAACGCCACCGAGGAACAGGCGATGATCGACCTGTGTGAAGGCTGGGGGCTGGAGTACAACGTCTTCGCCAACTTGACTCCGACGATCTACGGCGGGGCGGAGTCGCTGACCACGCAGTCCAAGGAGCACCTGCGAATGCGCAAGCCGTTCGGAGGCTGCAACGCCGGACACACCTTCTTCCACACCGACCCACACGGGCTGGTGTCCATCTGCAAGATCGGCCGTGACGACCAGATCAGTCTTCCCTCCGAGGGGATCGACGGCCTCGCCCGGCTCGGCGCCATCGCCGACCGCCTCATGCTTCGCACCGGTGGCTGCTCCGGCTGCCAGCTCTCAGGCTCGTGCACTGTCTGCCGGCCGCTGGCCAAGCACTACCAGGAGGCGAAGGCACCACTCGCAAGTTACTGCCAGCACGGGATCAAGAAAGCAGGATGACATGACCGCTGTAGCTGTCGAACTCTCCCCGAGGCGTCCGCTCCCGGACGACGGCCCGGCCCAGCGCCTGCCGTACCTCACGAGGCCGATCGCGGCCCCGACCCCGCCCGTCACCGAGATCATCGCCGTCGGCGACCTGGACGACGTCATGGACAGCGTGAAGTGCTCGTGCAACGCGGGCGACGACAATCCCCACTGAACCACCTGCTGATCGCGCCTGATCAGTAACGCTCAGGCCCCGGCGCTCTCTGCGTCGGGGCCTGAGCCGTGCGGGGCGGGCGAGTAGGGTGCGGGTATGGATCTGCGCTGGGACTTGCTGCGCCCCGTGATGTGCGTCCCGTATTTTCCGACGCTCGGGCCGCTCCACCCCGAAGCTGTTTCCGCTGAGCTTCTGGCCGAGGTGTTCGCCGTCGCTGGCACTGGAGAATTCCTGCCGCACGACAAGGACCGGCGGTGGTCCGACCACAAGGACGAGCATGTCCTGGTGGACGCCGTCGTTCAGGACCAGGCTCGCACACTGATCCCCACCATCACCGGTCGCGGCATCCTGCGCGTCCATCTCTATGGCGCCCGCGAGTACCGGCCGGAGGCCGAGGAGCTGGCCGCCAAGCTCGCCGCCGGGCGCGATGCATCCAAAGCCCGTGTGGTGTGGTTCCAGGACGCCGCCGACCCAGTGGCCGCCTCTACCCGCGTACAGCTCCGTGCCTTCGATCAGGACGCACCTGCCGTTGAGGGAATCGAGGCCCTCGGCCAACAGCCCGAAGCCATCCGGACCACCTTCCCCGAGTTCGCCGAGAAGCTGGCCGGCGAGGGCTTCGTGTTCCTGCACTCCCGGATCGACAGCGTCGGACCCGTGCTGGTCGCTGTCCAGGACGAGCGCGTAGTAGGCGGAATCGGCCCCATGGAGACCATGGCCGACCCCATCGGTAGGCGACGACTCCTCCCGCAGTACTTCGGTGTTCTGCCGGAATACCGAGGCCTCGGCCTCGGGCGGCTCCTGTGGCGCTCGGCGATGCACTGGGGCAAGGAGTGCGGCGCCGACTACCAGCTCTTGCAGACAGCTGCCGGGGGCGCATCCGACCGGCTGTGCCAGAGCGAGGGCCTGGCCGACCTCGGATTCGTCTGCACCACCACCGTCTGACGAGAGCCTCACGACGGACGAGGAGCCGCTCAAGAGGCGAAGTGAGTGGCGGTCGCCGAAGGTGTGGCGATCACGTGGCGATCGGACCGCCGGGAACGACGTTTCCGCGGGTCGCTGCTCGTGAAGAGACTGTTCCCGGCGTACAGGCCGACTCTTCCGCCCCCTGAACGGCCGAAGGCCCTCCGACCCGCACGGGTCGGAGGGCCTTCGTGCATCGAGGGGGCTCAGGCCGGGCGGGAACCGACGGCATCGCGGATCTGATCGCCGAGGCCGCCGTTGACGCGGGCGCAGTTGGCGCAGCAGAAGAAGCTGCCGGCCACTTCGACGCCGTGGCCGACGATGCGGACATCGCATTGTTCGCAGCGGGGGGCGAGCTTCTGGATCGCGCATTCGAAGCTGTCGAAGGTGTAGGTGTCGCCGGTGACCGTCTTGATCTCGAAGGCGAGCCAGTAGTCGTTTCCGCAGGTGACGCAGGTGGCCATGGCGGCCGTCTCCTTCCGGTGGGGGCAGCCGGTGGGTGGCGGCTGACACTCCCAGTGTCGAAGCGGAGGTCGAAGGCGGCCACCCGGCGGGACCGCCAGGCGGATCAGGCGGAGCGGGCCGAGAGCTCCGCCAGGGCCCGGACGGCGCGGTCGGCTTCGTCGGCGGCGACGAACAGGTGGTCGTGGTGGAAACCGGCCACCACGTTGCAGCTGATGCCCTCCTCGGCGAGCCGCCCGGCCACGGCCGCGGTCAGTCCGACGGCCTCCAGCGCGGAGTGGATCTGCAGGGTGATCCAGGCCGCCACGTACTCGTAGCGCAGCCCGAGGGCGTCCGCCTCCTCCTGGGGGACCACGACCGTCACCCCTTCGGGTTCGGCGACGGTCACCACCGGCCGCATCCCGGCGGGCACCTTCGCGGGGAGGGTGCAGTAGACGTACCGCCCCGGGTTGAGCTGCGGTCGCATCCCGCGCAGCAGGGTCGCAAGGTCTCGTTCACCGGCCATGCCCGTCACCGTATCGGCTCGTCGGTGGCCGCGCCGCCTGGTGGAGGCGTGTCGGAATCCGTTGACGAGCGACAGTCGCCGATATATCGTCGAACTATCGAGACAGTGACTCGACTGTCTCGGAGAACCAGATGGAACCTCAAGGAGGTGGGCGCCATGCGCTCAGGAATGCGATTCCGCGGAGAGGGCCCGCGCGGCGGCGGACGACGTCGTGGTCCGGGTCCGGACTTCCGGGGCATGCCCGGGGAGGGCTTCGGGGAGCGGGCGGCCTTCGGCGGCTTCGGCCCGCCGTTCGGCGGCGGCCCCGGCCGGCCGATGGGCGGCCCGTTCGGGCACGGCTTCGGCGGGCACGGCGGTCGGCGCGGCGGCCCGCACGGTCGGCGCGGTGGCCGGGCCCGGCGCGGTGACGTCCGGGCCTCGCTGCTGGCGCTGCTCAAGGAGCGGCCGATGCACGGCTACGAGATGATCGCCGAGATCACCGAGCGGACCAACGGGGCCTGGCGGCCCAGCCCGGGCTCGATCTACCCCAACCTCCAGCTGCTGGAGGAGGAGGGCCTGATCACCGCGGAGGAGGTCGGCGGCAAGCGGCTGGTCTCGCTCACCGAGGCGGGCCGCGCCGAGGCCGAGGCCGGGCCTGCGGAGCCGTGGGCCGAGGCCGGCCGGGAGGTCGACTGGGAGGCCGTCCAGGAGGTCGGGCAGGCGCTCGCCGCGGTCGACCAGGCGGTCCAGCAGGTGATGCGGACCGGCACCGAGGCGCAGCGCACCAAGGGCCTGGCGGTGCTGACCGAGGCCCGCAAGAAGCTGTACCTCATCCTCGCCGAGGATGACTGACCGGTCCGGGGGGACCGGTGCCGCCGGTGAGCCGACGGGCACGGGCGCTGCGGCTGCTCAGGGATGGGTCAGGAACAGGGCCACACAGGCGAGCAGCAGCACCGCCCAGCCGAACCAGAGCCAGCCGTCCGGGCCGATCGTCACGGAGTAGAGGCACACCACCAGCAGCAGCACCGCCGTCACCCCGGCGACCTGCCGGTTGTGGTGGGCGGCCGCCTGCGCGCGGCTCCTGCGGTGCCGTTCCGCGTACCGGACCGTCCTGGCCATGCCGACCTCCCGGGGAGGCGAGGGGGGAACGGACGGGCGGACCGTCAGCCGGAGGCCGCCTCGTCGTACTCGTAGCGCCAGAACCAGCTCAGCCCCCGCACCTGCTTGGTCCGGACGTACACCAGTGTGCGCGCGGGGGAGTCACCGTGCGCGGGGACCGGGACCTTGTACTTCTTGGGCACGCCGAGCATCGGCCCCAGCGGGATCGGGAGGACCTTCCCGTCCAGGGGGCCGCCGACGAATTCGGTGTCCGCGCTCTTCACCCCTCCAGGGTCTCACCTCCACGCGGTGGCCACGCCGGGAGCACCCCGCAGCGGAGGCCCGGTGAGGACGAAGTGCCCGGGGTGTGACCGGAGAGGCACCGCCCCCGGTCATCGGGAGGCCCCGCGCACCCTTATCCTTCCTGTTACGCCCTCGGGTTCACCCCGGGTCAGCGGGCCCCGTACGGGCCGGGCGAGGCGCGAGTCTGCGTGCCCTCCGGCCGTCACCGGCGCGGACAGCGTGCTGCCGCGACAGGCGTACCGAGACCCGGGCGTCGGCCGTCCGGTGACCCCGGGCCGCGGTCGGCAGGGCGCGGACAGCAGGGCCGAGCACTGCCCCGGGAAGCAGCGGGGGGCGCTGTGCGTTGCGTCGGAGTGGAACGTCGAACGCTGTGTCGCACCAGGCACGGCAGTTGCGCGGAAGGGGCCCGATGGAAGCCGGCAGCAGGTGGACGACCTGGTGGCAGAAGCGTGACCGACAGCGGGCCCGCCCCGACGGCACGGACCCGGCAGCCAGACTGGACCACCTGCTCGGCGCGGTGCGCGCCGGATTCCCCCTCGCGCCCGCCGCCCACCCGGCCGGCTACCGGTGCTCCTGCGACCGGGTGGCCTGTCCGGCCCCGGCCCAGCACCCGGTCTCCTTCGCCTGGCAGACCCAGGCCACCACCGACCCCGAGCAGCTCTCCCGCTGGCTCTCCCGCGACCCGCAGGCCAACTTCGTCACCGCCACCGGGCGGGTGCACGACGTTCTGGACGTCCCGGCTGAGGCCGGTCGGCTGGCACTCGAGCGGCTGACCGCGTTGGGCGTCGAGGGCCCGGTCGCCGCCGTGGGCGAGGACCGCTACCTGTTCTTCACCGCCACCCGCGGCACCCCGCAGGACGAGGACGAGTGGTGGGACAGCGCGCTCGACTCGACCCCGGACACCATGTCCGAGCACCCCGGCCTGCGCTGGCACTGCCGCGGCTCGTACACCCTGCTCCCGCCGGCCGCGCTGCCGGACGGCTCCCAGGTGCGGTGGCTGCGCGGGCCCGAACTGCCGCTGCCGGACCCGCTGCGGGTGCTGGACGTGCTCACCGACGCCTGTACCGAGGTGGGCGCCGTCGCCGAGGAGCAGTGGCTGATCGGCTGACGGCTGTTACTCACCCGCTCGCCTCCGGGGCGCTCTGACCCGGTGCCGACGGTCGGCGCTCCGGCGCTCGTTCCTCGCTTGTCGCTTCTCCCTTTCGACACCGGCGCGCCCCTTCGGCTCGGGGCGGGTTACTCACCCGCTCGCCTCCGGGCCGCTCTGACCCGGTGCCGACGGTCGTCGCTCCGGCGCTCGTTCCTCGCTTGTCGCTTCTCCCTTTCGGCACCGGCGCGCCCCTTCGGCTCGGGGCGCGCCCGCACGGGTTCACGGCAGGGTGAGGATCTCCGCGCCGTCCGCCGTGACCACCAGGGTGTGCTCGAACTGGGCGGTGCGCTTGCGGTCCTTGGTGACGACCGTCCAGCCGTCCGGCCAGATCTCGTAGTCGTACGTGCCCAGGGTGAGCATCGGCTCGATGGTGAAGGTCATGCCGGGCTTGATGACCTCGGTGGCCCGCTCGCTGTCGTAGTGCGGGATGATCAGGCCGGAGTGGAACGACGTGTTGATGCCGTGTCCGGTGAAGTCCCGCACCACGCCGTAGTCGAAGCGCTTGGCGTAGGACTCGATGACCCGTCCGATGACGTTGATCTGACGGCCCGGCTTGACCGCCTTGATCGCCCGGTTGAGGGACTCCCGGGTGCGCTCGACCAGCAACCGGGACTCCTCGTCCACGTCGCCGACCAGGTAGGTGGCGTTGAGGTCGCCGTGCACCCCGTGGATGTACGCGGTGGCATCGATGTTGACGATGTCGCCGTCCTGCAGCACCGTCGAGTCCGGGATGCCGTGGCAGATCACCTCGTTGATCGAGGTGCAGACGGACTTGGGGAAGCCGCGGTAGCCGAGGTCGGAGGGGTAGGCGCCGTGGTCGCACATGTACGCGTGGGCGACGGCGTCCAGCGCGTCGGTGGTGACGCCGGGGGCGATCAGCTTCGCCGCCTCCTCCATCGCCCGGGCGGCGATCCCGCCCGCGATCCGCATCTTCTCGATCGTCTCGGCGGTCTGCACCTCGGGCCCGGTGTACGGCGTCGGCGCGGGCTTGCCGACATACTCGGGGCGCGGGATGTGCGCCGGGACCTTGCGGGTGGGGGACTGGATGCCGGGTACGAGAGCCATGGCGGCGAGTCTATCCGCCGGGCCCCGTCGTCCCCGGGTGGTGTGCGCGGGGGCCCGGCCCGGGGAATGATCGGTACCCACCCCTACGTCTGGACGGGAGAGCGCGATGCCCCTCGGATTCCACCGCAAGCCGACCGGCAAGCCCGGCGAGTGGTTCTACTGCATCAAGCACGGCAAGGTCGAGGAGGGCCCCGAGTGCCCCGCCAAGGACCGCCTCGGCCCGTACGCCACTCCCGACGAGGCCGCCCACGCCCTGCAGATCGCGGACGAGCGCAACCGGGAGTGGCAGAACGACCCGCGCTGGAGCGACAAGCCGAAGGACGAGGGGACCGAGTAGCCCCGTGATCGTGCGCCGCGACGACGAGGCCGCCACCGGTGTGCCGACTGACGCATCGGCACGGCGACGTACAGGTCGGGCGTCAGCGAGCGCAGCAGCGCGCACGGCTGACCGGGTACGGGGTGGTTCGTCGTCGTTCACGAACCACCATCCTGGGACGGCTACTTCACTCCCCGCAACGGATTCCTCACCAGCGGCTGAGCGGGGGCGTCGAGGTCAGCCGCCCGGCGAGCTCGGCCAGCCGGCCCAGGGCGGAGCGGCGGCCGACGGGCTGCCCGGCGGCGGCGCTGACCAGGTGCTGGGCGAGGTCGAAGGGCTCCTCGGCGGCGGTGCCGACGGCGAGGCGCTCGTGCGCGAGGCCGGCGAGGTCCCCCGGGATCGCAGGGCCGGCGCCCTCCAGCGCGAGCACCGTCGCCCCTTGCCGGCGGGCGTCCTGCACGCGCTCCAGCAGCGGGGTGCCCGCCGCCCCGGGGGCCACCACCAGCACGGTGGCGCCGCGCCCGGCCTCGGCGAGCCGCCGCAGGCCGTGCGTCAGGTGGGCCGGGGCGGCGGCCGGTGGGCGGTGCCGCAGCAGGGTGGGGGTCAGCCGGGGGACGGCCGACCAGGCGGCCTCGTCCTCCAGGTGGGCGGCCAGGTGCCAGGGCTCGTACGCCTCGGTGCCGACCAGCAGCAACTCGCCCGCGCCGCGCCGTTCCACCGAGCGCCGCAGCGAGCCGGCGAAGCCGCCGACCGCCTCCAGCCAGCCGGTGCCCGTGAGCCGCTCCCGGAGTGCCGAAACTCTCACCGCGTCCATGCGGGCCAGGATGTCGCGCCCGGCCCGCGATTTGGGAAGATCAGTCCATGACTTCCCTCGATTCAGCGACAAACCCGGCCCACGAGCTGCCGGACGTCTCGCAGTTGGTGGTCGGCGTCCTGGGCGGCACCGGCGACCAGGGGCGCGGCCTGGCCCTGCGGCTGGCCAAGGCCGGCCAGCAGGTGATCATCGGCTCCCGTGACGGCGCCCGGGCCGAGGCCTCCGCCGCCGAGCTGGGCGTGGGCGTGCGCGGCGCCGACAACGCCACCGTCGCCCGGGAGAGCGACGTGGTGATCATCGCGGTCCCGTGGGAGGGCCACGCCGCCACCCTGACCGCGCTGCGCGAGGAACTGGCCGGAAAGATCGTCGTCGACTGCGTCAACCCGCTCGGCTTCGACAAGCAGGGCGCGTACGCGCTGAAGCCCGAGGAGGGCAGTGCCGCCCAGCAGGCCGCCGCCCTGCTGCCGGACGCCCGGGTCACCGCCGCCTTCCACCACCTCTCGGCGGTGCTGCTGCAGGACGAGTCGGTGGAGCGGATCGACACCGACGTCATGGTGCTCGGCGACGACCGGGCCGCCACCGACGTCGTCCGGGCACTGGCGAGCCTGATCCCCGGCATGCGCGGCATCTACTCCGGCCGGCTGCGCAACGCCCACCAGGTGGAAGCGCTGGTGGCCAACCTGATCTCGGTCAACCGCCGCTACAAGGCCCACGCGGGCCTGCGGATCACCGACGTGTGACCGAGGGGCGCCGTGTCGACCTCACCCCTGGACCCGTTCCGGAGGTGAGGTCGGCGACAATGGGGGGCGGCCGTCACCCGGCCGTCCGCACCCGGTCCTAGGAGCCCCGCGCCATGCCTCGCACGTCCCTCTTCGCCCTGCTCGTCGTCGTCCTCGCGCTGGCGGCCGCCGTGGTCTCGGTGATCGAGGGCTTCTGGCTCGGGCTGATCTGGCTGCCGCTGGCCGGGGTGGCCAGCAACGTGCTGTGGATGAACCGGCGCAGGGCGAAGCTGGCGGAGGCGGCCGAGCGGGCCTAGTTCTCCCAGAAGCGGAACAGCAGCTGGCCGTAGCCCGCGAAGTTGTCGTCCGTCATGCCGAACAGGTGCGTCACGGCGGACACCAGGTCGAAGAACACGTGCCGCACCTCGGGCTGCCACAGCAGGGCGAACACCGCGAGCATCCCGTACGGCGCGAACGGTTCGATCGAGCGCCGGGTCCTGTACGACAGCCAGGGTTCGACGATCCCGTAGCCGTCCAGGCCGGGCACCGGCAGCAGGTTCAGGATCGCGGCGCTGATCTGCAGCTGGCCGAGGAAGGCGAAGGCACAGGCCAGCGGGGCGTAGCGCCACGGCCACTCGAAGCCGTGCCACTCCATCGAGAGGCCCGGGTTGTCCAGCCACCCCGCGCCGACCGGGATCAGCAGCGCCGCCCCGATCACCAGGTTGACCAGCGGGCCGGCGGCCGAGATCAGGCTGTGCTTGAGCCGGCCCTGGATCCGGCTCCGCTCGATCCAGACCGAGCCGCCGGGCAGGCCGATGCCGCCGAGGATCACGAAGAGGATCGGCAGCACGAAGCTGAGCAGCACGTTCGCGTACTTCAGCGGGTTGAGCGTGAGGTAGCCCTTGGCGCCGACGGTGATGTCGCCGCCGTGCAGCGCGGTGCGCGCGTGGGCGTACTCGTGCAGGCAGAGCGAGACCATCCAGCCCGACACCACGAACAGGAACACCCCGAACGAGGCGTTGCCGTAGCCGGAGTACACCGCCCAGGCGGAGGTGCCCAGGGTGGCGAGGAGCACCCAGAACACCGGGCTGATCCGGCGGTCCTCGCTGCGGGAGCGCTGCGTTGCGGCGAAGGTCATCTGTGGGTGCTCCGGGTGCAGAGGAAGGGGGTGGATACGGGCTGGGGTCGATCATGCCGGGCGGGGCGGTGACCGGACAAGCCGCGCCGGGTGAACGTCCGAGGGGCGCCGCCCGGTTCCGTCGGGCGCGTGGCCCGGTGGGCGCCAGCACAATTGTGCGACCGCGCCGCTGCTCATCGACCAGAATGGACCGGTGCACTACGGCATCCTCGGCACCACCACGGCCCACCACGACGACGGCACACCGGTCCCGCTCGGCGGTGCCCGGCTGCGGGCCCTGCTCACCGCGCTCGCCCTGCGGCAGGGCCGGCCCGTCCCGGCCGACCTGCTGGTGGACGAGGTGTGGGACGCCGAGCCGCCGCAGGACTCCTCCGCCGCGCTGCAGACCCTGGTCGGCCGGCTGCGCCGAACCATCGGCCGGGAGCGGGTCGGCTCCGGCCCGGCCGGGTACTGGCTGACCGGTCCGGCCACCGACCTCGCCGACTTCCAGCGGCTGAGCACCGAGGGCCGCCGCGCCCTGGAGGCCGGTGACCACGCGCTGGCCGCCGAGCGGCTGCGCGCCGCGCTGGCGCTGTGGCGCGGCCCCGCGCTGGCGGACCTGCCCGACCGGGCCGGGCCGGCCGCCCGGCTGGAGGCGCAGCGGGACGAGGCCCGCCGTCACCGGATCACCGCCGACCTCGGGCTCGGCCGGGCGGCCGAACTGGTAGCCGAACTCGCCGAGTTGTGCGAACGGCAGCCACTGGACGAGCCGCTGCAGCTGCTGATGCTGCGGGCCCTGCACGAGAGCGGCCGCACCGCCGAGGCGCTGCGCCACTACGAGCGCACCAGGCGCGCCCTGGCGGACGAGCTCGGCGCCGACCCGGGCCGCCGACTCCAGGCTCTCCACGCCGAGTTGCTGAACTCGACCGAGCCGACGGCAGATCCGATACCGATACCGATACCGGCGCCGGCGCCGGCGCCGGCGCCGCCCACGCCCGCCCCCCAACTCCCGCGCACCGTGGGGAACCTGCGCGGCCGACTGACCAGCTTCGTCGGCCGGGAGGGCGATCTCGCCACCCTGCGCCGGCTGGTGGCGGACCGCCGGCTGGTCACCCTGACCGGCCCCGGCGGCTCCGGCAAGACCCGGCTGTCGGTCGAGGCCGGCCGCGCCGAGCAGTCCACCGGGCACTGGCCGGACGGCGTCTGGGTGGCCGAACTCGCCCCACTGGAGAGCCCGGAGGCCGTCCCCGCCGCCGTGGTCTCCGCGCTCGGCCTGCGCGAGATCGTGCTGCACAGCAGCAGCGTGGTCGCGGAAGTGATCGAGAAGCGTGCCGAGGACCCGGCGCGCCGACTGGTCGAGCACTGCGGCCACCGCCGGATGCTGCTCGTCCTGGACAACTGCGAGCACCTGATCCAGGCCGCCGCCGACCTCGTCGACACCCTGCTCGCCGAGTGCCCCGGACTGACCGTGCTCGCCACCAGCCGCGAGCCGCTCGGCGTGCCCGGCGAGACGGTACTGCCGGTCGAGCCGCTGCCCGACCCGGTGGCGCTTCGGCTGCTCACCGAGCGCGCCGCCGCCGCCCGTCCCGGCTTCGACCCGCAGGGCGACCCGCAGGCCTGCGCCGAGATCTGCCGCCGCCTGGACGGCCTGCCGCTGGCCATCGAACTGGCCGCCGCCCGGCTGCGGGTGATGACGGCCCGCCAGATCGCCGACCGCCTGGACGGCCGGTTCGCCCTGCTCACCGCCGGCAGCCGCACCCTGCTGCCGCGCCAGCAGACCCTGCGCGCGGTGGTCGACTGGAGCTGGGACCTGCTCGGCAAACGGGAACGGGCGGTGCTGCGCCGGCTCTCGGTGTTCGCGGGCGGCTGGCAGCTGGAGGACGCCGAGGCGGTCTGCGCCGACGGCACCGAGGTGGTCGCCCCGGAGGTCGCCGACCTGCTGCTCTCCCTGGTCGACAAGTCCCTGCTGGTGGCCGACCTCACCGACGACGGCGGCCAGCCGCGCTACCGGATGCTGGAGACCATCCACGAGTACGCCACCGAGCGCCTCGCCGAGTCCGCCGCCGAGCGCGACGCCACCGGGGCCCGCCACCTGGCGCACTTCCGCGCGATGGTCGCCACCGCCGAACTGAACATCCACGGTCCGCGGCAGCTGCACTGGCTGGCCGTGCTGGACCGCGAGCAGGACAACATCCGGGCCGCGCTGCGCCGGGCGATCGACCTCGCGGACGAGGAGCAGGCGCTGGTCCTCGCCGTCGGCATGGGCTGGTACTGGTCGCTGCGCGGCTACAGCATGGAGGCCCGCGGCTGGTACGGCGCCGTCGCCGCACTCGGCCCGGACCCGTTCGGCCCGGACACCCCGCCGCCGGTGCCGCTGGAGCGCCACGTGCTCGCGTACGGCGTGCCGATGCCCGAGGGAGTGCTCGAGGAGGCCCGCCGGCTGGTCGCGATGTTCCGGCTGCTCGGGCTGTTCGAGGGGAACCTGGACGTGCTCGGCAACCCGGAGGCGGTCGGGATCGCGGAGCACCTGCTGGGCACCTACACCGAGGACCTGCCGCAGGCCTACCGGTTCCCGGCGCTGATGCGGGTGTTCGGCGCCTTCCTCGCCGGCCGCCTGGAACTGATGAAGGGCCTGCTGGACGACGCCGTCCGCGGCTGCGAGCGGTACGGCGACGTGAACGACCTGGCGTTCGCCCTGCAGGTCCGGGCCCGGATGCTGAACGACTGGCCGGAGGGCGAGGAACAGAGCCTCCGGGACGGCCAGCGCTCCCTGGAGCTGTTCGAGCAGGCCGGGGACCTCTGGGGGGTGTCCCAGGCGCTGGCGGCCCGCGGCGAGTCGCTGGCCAACCGGGGCGACGTCGACGGCGCGGCCGCCGCGTACGAGCGGGCGATCGAACTGGCCGAGGCGCTGGGCGCGCCGCACGAGGTGCCGATGCTGCAGGTGAACCTCGGCAGCGTCCTGCTGGAGCGGGACATGGCCCGCGGTGAGCGGATCGTCCGGGAGACGCTGGCCACCATCGACGGCACCGGCCTCAACCAGTCCACCACCGGCGCCCTGCTGATCGGGCACCTGACGCTCTGTGGCATCCACGCCCAGCGCGGCGAGTTCCGGCAGGCGCTGGCCGAGCTGGACGCGCTCGACGCGATCACGTCGGGCGGGTTCGTGCCGGGCATCGTGAGCGGTCTGGTCGCCAGCTCCCGGGGCTGGGTCACGGCCCGGGCCGGGGATCCCGACCGGGGTCTCGAGCTGCTGCGCGAGGGCCGGCGGCTGCTGCTGGAGATGACGGCGGCGAGCGGCTTCGCCGAGCAGATGACGGTCATGGTGGTGCCGGCCGCGGTCGGGGTGCTGTGCGCCTTCGCGGTGCGCGACGGCGACGTCGAGCAGGCCCGGCAGGCGGCCGTGCTGCTCGGCGCGCACGGGGGGCTGAACGGTCCGAAGGGCGGCTTCCTGGAACGCACGGAGCGCGACCGTTCGGCGGCCTGCCTGCGGGAACTGCTGGGGGACGCCGGGTACGAGGCGGCCCACGCCGTCGGCACGGGGATGACCCAGGCACAGACCCAGGCCGTGCTGTCCGAGTTGATCGACTAGTAGGGCCTGCCCGGCACGATCCGCCGGGCAGGCCCTAGGCCGGTCGGCCGGTGCCCGTCCCCTTGGTCACCGGCCGACCGGCCGTCCCCGGCCGGCGTCCTGTCCCGGGCCGCCGGCCGCCCCCACCCCGGCTCGCTCAGGTCCGCTTGCGGAAGCGGGCCACCGCGAGCGGGGCGAAGATCGCGGTCGAGACGGCGGACCAGATCAGCACCACCATCACCGGGTGGGCCACCGCCCCCTCGCCGTTGAGCAGCGCGCGGGAGGCGTCGGCCAGCTGGGACAGCGGGTTGACCTTGGTGAAGGACTGCAGCCAGCCCGGCATGGTGCTGGTCGGCGCGAAGATCGAGCTGCCGAACTGCATCGGCATCAGGACCAGCATGGAGACGCCCTGGACGGCCTGGGCGTTGCGCAGCGACATGCCCAGCAGCATCGAGATCCAGACGATCGACATGCCGAACACCAGCGACAGGCCGACCGCGGCCAGCACCTCCAGCACGCCGGTCTTCAGCTCGAAGCCGAGGAGGAACGCGAAGGACAGCAGGATCGCGGAGGAGAGCAGCGCCCGCAGCGACTCCGCCACGAGCTTGGACAGCAGCACCGAGGCCCGTCCGATCGGCAGGGTGCGGAAGCGGTCCATCACCCCGCTCTGGAAGTCGCTGTTCAGGCCGGTGCCGACGGCCAGCGCCAGCGTCATGCCGGTCTGCCCGAGCAGGCCGGGGGCCAGGCGCTGGATGTAGCCGTCCTGACCGCCCGAGATCGCGCCGCCGAAGACGTAGACGAACAGCAGGGTGAAGACGATCGGCATCAGCACGGCGTCGAACATCGACTCCGGGTCGGCCTTGATCCGCATCAGGTTGCGGCGGGTCAGCGCGCCGATGTGGCGCAGGGTGCCGGCCAGGCCGATCCGGCTGTCCTCGAGCGGGGCGTTGTCGACCCGGGCGGGGGCGAGCGTGGCGGTGGTCATGCGACGGGCTCCTTGACGGGGGCGGCGGCGGGCGCGGTGGCCGCGTCGGCGGTGGGCTTGCCGGTGATGGCGAGGAAGACCTCGTCCAGGCTGGGCACCTTGGTGTCGATGGCGGCGATGGCGAAGCCGCGGCCGCCGAGCACCCCGATCACGGCGGTGAGCTGCTCCTCGCCGGTGATCGGCACCGCGAGCAGGCCGTCGTCGGGGGAGACGGTGGCGGAGGTGATCCCGCTCTCGTGCAGGCAGCGGGCCATCTCCGGGAGTTCGGCCGGGTGGGCCGGGCGGACCTGGAGGATCTGGCCGCCGACCTTGGCCTTGAGCTCGGCGACGCCGCCGTTGGCGATCACCTTGCCCCGGTCGATGACGGTCAGCTCGTCGGCGAGCTGCTCCGCCTCCTCCATGTACTGGGTGGTCAGCAGCACGGTGGTGCCCTCGGCGACCATCCGCTGCACCTCGTCCCAGACCTCGTTGCGGGTGCGCGGGTCCAGGCCGGTGGTGGGCTCGTCCAGGTAGAGCACCCGGGGGCGGCCGATCATGCTGGCGGCGAGGTCGAGGCGGCGGCGCATGCCACCGGAGTAGGTCTTGGCGGGCCGCTTGGCGGCCTCGGTGAGCGAGAACCGCTCCAGCAGCTCGGCGGCCCGGGCCTTGGCCTCGCGGCTGGAGAGGTCGAGCAGCCGCCCGATCAGGTAGAGGTTCTCGTACCCGGAGAGCAGCTCGTCCACGGACGCGTACTGCCCGGTCAGGCCGATGGTGCGGCGCAACTGCTTGGGCTGGCGCACGACGTCGTACCCGCCGACGACCGCGGTGCCGGCGTCCGGCTTGATCAACGTGGAGAGGACGCGCACCAGCGTGGTCTTGCCGGCCCCGTTCGGCCCGAGCAGCGCGAGGACGGTGCCCTCCCGGACGGTGAGGTCGACCCCGTCGAGCGCCTTGGTGGCGCCGAAGTGCTTGACGATGCCGCGCACCTCGACGGCGTGCCCGACTGTTCCCCGCGTCTTCGGGGCGATGGCGATTCCTGTCATGCCCCCAGACTGTCCGCCCCGCCTGTCACCCTCCTGTCACGCCGCCGGCACCACTGTCACGCCGCTGTCACCCGACTGTCGTCGCCACCGAAAGAAAAGCCAATTCTGAACAAATAGAGAAAGATCACGCCCGGCCCCTTGGCAAGTCGAGGGTTGGCCCAAGATTGCTGAGGGTTGGCCTCAACCCAGCCATCGAAAGATATTAAATAACCCAGGACATCGGAACTCGATCGCCCGCCTCGCCTCGGCGGCGAGGCGGGCGATCGAGAGGGAACCAAAGGAAAAGAAGAATGGCGCTGGCCTCCTCAAGCGAGGAGGCCAGCGCCAAAAATGCAGCCAGCCAGTCGATAGCGGCGCCCCCTTGGCGGGCCGAGGGGGCGCCGCAACTAAAGCAGAGCGGAAATTCAGACCGTTTGCTCGATGTGTTCAAAGATGTCGAAGTCCGTCTCCTTCTGCCAGTCCGGCAGGTCATCCCAGTCGGCAACGTAGCTCGGCTTCGGGTCCGGAATGTGCTTGTGGATCTGGGCGATCCAGCACAGGGCGACGAAGCGTCCCTTCTGCTCCCGAGTGAGCTTGGTGGTCGTGCCGCCGCTCACGGTGACGAAGTCTCGAACCTGGCCGAACACGGCGGCAGCCGACTGGCGTTCCCAGTCCGTGAACGAACCGGATCGGGGCGGGGCCTGCGCGGGAAGCGCAGGCCCCGCCCCGATCCGGTCAGTGGCGACGGGTGGGCGGGCCCGTCAGTGGAAGCTGTGCTCCTCCGCCGGGAAGGTGCCGGTGCGGACGTCCTCGGCGAACTCGCGGGCGGCGTCGCCGAGGACGGCCCGCAGGTTGGCGTACTTCTTGACGAACTTGGGCACCCGGCCCGCCGTCATGCCGGCCATGTCGGTCCAGACCAGTACCTGGGCGTCGGTCTCGGGGCCGCCGCCGATGCCGACGGTGGGGATCGCCAGCTGTTCGGTGACCTGGGCGGCCAGCTCGGCCGGGACGGCCTCGAGGACCACCGAGAAGGCGCCGGCCTGCTGGACGGCCTTGGCGTCGCGCAGCAGCTGGTGGGCCGCCTCGTCGCCGCGGCCCTGGACCGGGTAGCCGCCGAAGGCGTGCACCGACTGCGGGGTGAGGCCGATGTGCGCCATCACCGGGATGCCGGCCTCGACCAGCAGCTCGATCGAGCGGGCGCTGCGCTCGCCGCCCTCGAGCTTGACCGCGCCGACCCCGGCCTCCTTCATCAGTCGGGCCGCGTTGTGCATGGCCTGCGCGGGCGACTCCTGGTAGGAGCCGAACGGCAGGTCGGCGACGATCATGGCGCGCTGGGTGCCGCGGACGACGGCGGCGGAGAGCATCACCATCTGATCCATGGTCACCGGCACGGTGGTCTCGTAGCCGAGGTGGCAGTTGCCGGCCGAGTCGCCGACCAGCAGGACGGGGATCCCGGCCTCGTCGAACACGCCCGCGGTGAGGGCGTCGTAGGCGGTGAGCATGGCCCACTTCTCGCCGCGCTGCTTGGCGGCGGCGAGGTCGCGGACGGTGACGCGGCGGTTGGTGACCCCGCCGTAGAGGGTGGCGGTCGCCGCCTGGTTCTGGGCAGGCGAAGGCGAAGAAGCGTTCATCGAACGGGCTCCTGAAGGGTTGTCGTCTCGTGGCGCCGTACGGCGTCCCCGGATCCCCTCCATGCTTGCACGCCCCGGCGTGAGCGCAAAGAGGGGTGCCGTCGTCGGAGTGCGATCCACGCCACACCGGCCCTCGGCGGCCTCGGCCTTTGCCGGGTTTTTGCGAAACGGGTGCGTCTCGTATCGTATTGCGCGCTACTCTGGTCCAGGGGGTTACGAGACGTCTGCGACTCGCAAATGCCCGCCAGTGCCACGCCAACACGGACGGGAAACACCAATGACCACCGCCGCCGCACCACCCCGCGTGCCCGAAGCCATCCATCGCCGACGCTGGGCGATCCTCTGCACCCTGGTGCTCGCCCTGCTCGTCGTCGTGCTCGACAACTCGATCCTCAACGTCGCGATGAAGACCATCGCGACCCCCGCCCCGGTCGGACTGGGCGCCACCCAGAGCGACCTGGAATGGGCGATCAACTCCTACACCCTGGTGTTCGCCGGGCTGCTCTTCACCTCGGGCCTGCTCGGCGACCGGTTCGGCCGCAAGCGCGCGCTGCTGGTCGGCATGGTGGTCTTCGGCGTCGCCTCGCTGCTCTCCTCGATGGCCGGCTCGCCCGGTGAACTCGTCGGCTACCGGGGCCTGATGGGCGTCGGCGCCGCGCTCGCGATGCCCGCCACGCTGGCGATCATCATGAACGTCTTCGAGCGCGAGGAGCAGCCCAAGGCGATCGGTGTCTGGGCCGGCGCGGTCGGCCTGGCCATCGCGATCGGCCCGATCACCGGCGGTCTGCTGATCGAGCACTTCTGGTGGGGCTCGGTCTTCCTGGTCAACGTCCCGATCGTGATCATCGCGCTGATCGCGATGGTGATCCTGGTGCCCGAGTCCAAGGACCCCAACCCGGGCGCGCTCGACCCGGTCGGCGTGCTGCTGTCGATCGTCGGCCTGGTGGCGCTGATCTACGGCATCATCAAGGGCGGCGAGCTGGCCGACTTCACCGCGTTCGCGGCCTGGGGGCCGACCCTGCTCGGCGTGGTCGCGCTGGCCGCCTTCGTCCTGTACGAGCGCCGCATCCCGTTCCCCGCGCTGGACGTCACCTGGTTCCGCAACAAGGTGTTCAGCGCCTCCGTGGTCGTGGTCGGCGTGATCTTCTTCGCGCTGATGGGCGTCTCCTTCTTCGGGGTCTTCTACATCCAGAGCGTGCGCGGCTACAGCGCGCTGCAGGCCGGTCTGCTGATGCTGCCGCTGGCCGTCGCCCAGCTGCTGTTCGCCCCGCGGGCCCGGCTGGTGGTCGAGCGCCTCGGCGTCGCCGCCACCGCCGCCGGCGGCATGGTGCTGGTCGCGCTCGGCTTCGTCGGCTACACCATGCTGACCGCGACCACGCCGATCTGGGTGCTGATCGTGCTCGGCCTGGTGATGGGTTCCGGCATGGCGCACGTCATGCCGCCGGTCACCGTCGCGATCATGGGCTCGCTGCCCCGCGAGAAGGCCGGCGCCGGCTCGGCCGTCAACAACACCTTCCGCCAGGTCGGCGGCTCGCTCGGGGTCGCCGTCCTCGGCGCGGTGCTCTCCACGGTCTACCGCGACGGGATGTCCGACACCCTCACCCACCTGCCCGAGGGGCTGCGCGACAAGGCGGGGGAGTCGCTGGAGGCCACCCTGGCCATCGCCGACCGGGTCCCGAACGGCCAGGGCAAGGCGCTGATCGCCCCGGCGCACGACGCCTTCATCCACGCCATGCACGTGGTGGCCTCGCTCTCGGTCGGCATCTCGCTGGTCGGGGCGCTGGTCGCCTGGTTCCTGCTGCCGCGCCGCGCGGCGGCCCCGGCCGGTCCGGGCGGGCGCGGCGGGCAGGGCGGCAAGGGCGAGCAGGTCCCCGAGCAGCAGGGCCAGGGCCAGGCCCGGACCCAGGACGCCATGGCGGCTGACCCAGGGGTCGGCTGAGCGACAATGGCCCTGCCGGCCGGTGGTTTGGCCGGCAGGGCCGCGGCCGGCCGGGCGGGGCGGGACCCCGTCCGCGGACCGGATCGACGGACCCGCCACGGCGCCCGCGCGCCGAGGACGGCACAGCGACACCACAGCGGACGCCGCAGCGACGCCACAACAGCGACGGCAAGGGAGAGACAGCGGGAATGAGGACGGACATGCCGAGCGCCGACCCCGGGCAGCCCTGCGCGGCGGTGCGCCGCGGCCGGCCCCGCAGCGAGGCCGCCGAGCAGGCCATCTTCGCCGCCGTCGAGGAGCTGATGGCAGGCGGCACCGCCCTCTCCGAGGTCACCATCGAGGGCATCGCCACCGCCGCCGGCGTCGGCAAGGCCACCATCTACCGGCGCTGGCCCAACAAGGAGGCCCTGCTGGTCGACGTGGTCAGCCGGCTGGAGGTCCCGATGCCGGAGCCGTCCGGCGCCGCCCGGGACGACCTGATCGCGATGATCGACCACGTCCGCCGGCGCGGCCTCGCCAAGCGCACCCGCTGGGTGCTCAAGGCCGCCCTCGGCCAGATGCAGACCCTGCCCGAGCTGGCCGCCGCCTACCGGGAACGGGTGATCAAGCCGCGCCGGGAGGCCGGGCTCTGCCTGATCCGCCAGGCCGTCGCCGAGGGCGTGATCCGCGACGACGTCGACCTCGACCTGCTCGGCGACCTCCTGATGGGCCCGATCCTCTACCGCAGCATCCTGTGGGACGACTCCGACCTGGAGGACCCGCAGCTCGCCCGCAAGATGGTGGACGCCCTGCTCGACGGCCTCGCACCCCGGTAGACCACCGCTCCTCCGTGCCCGACGTGGCCTGGCTCACCAAACCGGGCCGCGCCGGAACCCGCTCCCGGGACCGCGCGTCTGTCCCGGCATAGGCTGAGCCGGGTATCCGATCAAACCGGCACCAGTCCGGCGCCGCGCCCGTACCCCCACGGACCGGACACCGGACCGGCGACGGCACGAGCGACGGGAGCCACGGCATGGCGCAGGCGGACAGCACCGAGCGGCCCACGGCCCGTGGGGATGCGGGCGCGCCCACCGACCGGACCGGCGGTTTCCTCGGACTGCGCCACTGGGGCCGGGACGCCCGCGGCAGCAGCACCTGGCGGCGCGGGCTGGTGATCGCCCTGCTGGCCCTGCTCGCCGCCGTGCTGCTGGCCCTGCACGCCGAGGTGCCGAACAGCGTCGGCAACCTCGGCAGCCTGCTGGAGACCTTCCTGCCCTGGGTGGGCCTGGCCGTCCCGGTGCTGCTGGTGCCCGCGCTGCTGCGCCGCTCCGCCACCGCGCTGCTCGCCCTGCTGCTGCCCGCGGTGCTGTGGGTCAACCTGTTCGGCGGGCTGGTGTCCGACAAGAGCGGCGGCAAGGGCGACTGGACGGTGGTCAGCCACAACGTGGAGGCCGGGAACACCGACGTGCCGGGCACCATCCGCGGCCTGGTGGCCTCGGACGCCCAGATCGTCGCCCTGCAGGAGCTGGCCGGCAACCAGCTGCGGTCCTACGAGACCGGACTCGCCGGGGCGTACCCGCACCACACGGTGGAGGGGACGGTCGGGCTGTGGTCGAAGTACCCGATCGACGACGTCTCCCCGGTGGACCTGAAGATCGGCTGGACCAGGGCCTTCCGGGCCCGGGTCAGCACCCCGCAGGGCCCGGTCGCGGTGTACGTCGCGCACCTGCCGTCCGTGCGGCTCAAGGCCGAGAGCGGCTTCACCGCCCACCAGCGGGACGTCAGCGCGCAGGCGCTCGGCGACGCGATCCAGGCCGAGCCGGTGAAGAAGGTCCTGCTGCTCGGCGACCTCAACGGCACCATGAACGACCGCAGCCTGGCGCCGGTCACCTCGCAGATGCGCTCGGCCCAGGGCGCCGCCGGCGACGGCTTCGGCTTCAGCTGGCCCTCGGCGTTCCCGATGGCGCGGATCGACCAGATCATGAGCAAGGGCGGGCTGCAGCCGGTGGACTCCCGCACCCTGCCCCGGGACGGTAGCGACCACCTCGCGGTGGCCGCCACCTATCGCTTCGGCTAGCCCCGGCGCCAGCGGTTGGTGATCGGCAGGCGGCGGTCCCGGCCGAAGTTCTTGACCGAGATCTTCGGGCCCGGCGGGTACTGACGCCGCTTGTACTCGGCGGTGTCGACCAGTCGGACCACCCGGTCCACCACGGCCGGGTCGAAGCCGGCCGCGACGATCGCGTCCCGGCCCTGGTCGCCCTCGATGTAGTGGTCCAGCACGGTGTCCAGCAGGTCGTAGTCCGGCAGCGAGTCGGTGTCCACCTGGTCCGGCCGCAGTTCGGCGGACGGCGGCTTGGTGATGGTGTTCTCCGGGATCGGCGGCACCTCGCCGCGCCGCTCGGCCTCCTCGTTGCGCCAGCGGGCGAGACGGAAGACCAGCGACTTGTAGACGTCCTTGATCGGGCCGTACGCGCCCACCGAGTCGCCGTACAGGGTCGAGTAGCCGACCGCCAGTTCGCTCTTGTTGCCTGGCGCGAGCACGATGTGCCCCTCCTGGTTGGAGATCGCCATCAGCAGGGTGCCGCGCAGTCGGGACTGCAGGTTCTCCTCGGCCAGGCCGGTCAGTTCGGTGGCGCTCAGGTAGGCGTCGAACATCGGGGCGATGGGGACGGTCCGGAAGTGCAGCCCGGTGCGGCGGGCCAGTTCGGCGGCGTCGTCCCGGGAGTGCTGGGAGGAGTAGCGGCTGGGCATCGAGACGCAGTGCACGTTGTCGGCGCCGACGGCGTCCACCGCGATCGCGGCCACCAGGGCCGAGTCGATGCCACCGGAGAGGCCGATCAGCACGGACGCGAAGCCGTTCTTGACGACGTACGCCCGGGTGCCGGAGACCAGCGCGGCCCAGATCTCGGCCTCGTCGGACAGCCGCGGCGCGATGTCGGCGGTGAGCGGTTCGGCGGGGGCCGGCGACGGCTCGTCACCCAGCTCGGTGCGGACCAGGTGCAGCCCGTCGCCCAGCAGCAGGCCGTCGGTGTGGTCGCTGCTCGCGGCCGGCAGGTCGAGGTCCAGCACCAGCAGGTGCTCCTCGAACTGCGGTGAGCGGGCGAGGACCCGGCCGTCCGCGTCGACCACGATCGAGTCGCCGTCGAAGACCAGCTCGTCCTGGCCGCCGACCATGTTGACGTACGCCAGGGTGCAGCCCGCCTCGGCGGCGCGGCGCCGCACCAGCTCCAGCCGCTGGTCGTCCTTGTTCCGCTCGTACGGCGAGCCGTTGATGACCAGCAGCAGCCCGGCCCCGGCCTCCCGGGCAGCGGTGACCCGGCCGCCGTCCTGCCAGATGTCCTCGCAGATCGCCAGCGCGACGTCCACCCCGTGCAGCCGCAGCACCGGCAGCTGGTCGCCGGGGACGAACCAGCGGAACTCGTCGAAGACGCCGTAGTTGGGCAGGTGGTGCTTGGCGAAGCGGGTGAGCACCTGGCCCCGGTGCAGCACCGCGGCGCAGTTCTGCGGCGACCCGGCGGGCCGGTTGAACCGCGGCGAGGGGTGGTCGGAGCGCCCGAGGTAGCCGACCACCACGGGCACCTCGCCCAGGCCGTCGTCGGCCAGCCGGCCCGCCAGCTCGACCAGGGCGCCGCGGGAGGCCTCGACGAAGGAGTGGCGCAGCGCGAGGTCCTCGACCGGGTACCCGGTCAGGACCATCTCGGGGAACGCGACCAGCTGGGCACCGGCCTCCACGGCCTGCTTGGTCCAGCGCACCACCTCATCGCCGTTGCGGGCGAGGTCACCGACCCAGGGGTCGATCTGGCACAGGGCGACACGGAGATTGGGCATGCTCCGAAGTGTAATCGTCTAACTGACGCAATGTCCCGCGAGGGCGAGGCCCAGGGGGGTCGGCCCTGCCGTGCGGCGCGATGATCGGCCATGATGGGGGCAATCGCTCCGCGGGGTCTCTCGGGGCCTCCCGGGCGTAACACGAGCGTAAAGAGCAGAGGTGAGACTGTCCCCATGGGCAAGCAGCAGCAGTTCGTGCTTCGGACGCTCGAAGAGCGTGACATCCGGTTCGTCCGGCTGTGGTTCACCGATGTGCTCGGGTTCCTGAAGTCGGTCGCGGTGGCACCGGCGGAGTTGGAGCAGGCCTTCGAGGAGGGCATCGGGTTCGACGGCTCGGCGATCGAGGGATTCGCCCGGGTGTACGAGTCCGACATGATCGCCAAGCCGGATCCGACCACCTTCCAGATCCTGCCGTGGCGCTCGGAGACCCCGGGCACCGCGCGGATGTTCTGCGACATCCTGATGCCGGACGGCTCGCCCTCGTACGCAGACCCCCGGTTCGTGCTCAAGCGCACCCTGGAGAAGGCCTCCGACCAGGGCTTCACCTTCTACACCCACCCCGAGATCGAGTTCTTCCTGTTGAAGAACCTGCCCGGCGACGGCACCGCGCCGATCCCCGCCGACCAGTCCGGCTACTTCGACCACACCCCGCGCGGGGTGGGCCACGACTTCCGCCGCCAGGCGATCACCATGCTGGAGTCGATGGGCATCTCGGTCGAGTTCTCGCACCACGAGGGCGCCCCCGGCCAGCAGGAGATCGACCTGCGCTACGCCGACGCGCTGTCCACCGCCGACAACATCATGACCTTCCGGCTGGTCATGAAGGAGGTCGCGCTGGAGCAGGGCGTGCACGCGAGCTTCATGCCCAAGCCGTTCTCCGAGCACCCCGGCAGCGGCATGCACACCCACGTCTCGCTGTTCGAGGGCGACCGCAACGCCTTCCACGAGTCCGGCGCCGAGTACCAGCTGTCCAAGGTCGGCAGGTCCTTCATCGCCGGCCTGCTGCGGCACGCCGCCGAGACGGCCGCCGTGACCAACCAGTGGGTGAACTCCTACAAGCGCATCTGGGGCGGCTCCCAGCGCACCGCCGGCGCCGGCGGCGAGGCCCCCTCGTACATCTGCTGGGGCCACAACAACCGCTCGGCGCTGATCCGGGTGCCGATGTACAAGCCGGGCAAGCAGGGCTCCACCCGGATCGAGGTCCGCTCCCTGGACACCGGCTGCAACCCCTACCTCGCCTACGCCGTCACCCTGGCGGCCGGTCTCAAGGGCATCGAGGAGGGCTACGAGCTGCCGCCCGGCGCCGACGACGACGTGTGGGCGCTGTCCGACTCCGAGCGCCGCGCCCTCGGCATCCAGCCGATGCCGCAGAACCTCGGCGAGGCCATCGACCTGATGCAGCGCAGCGAGCTGGTCGCCGAGACCCTGGGCGAGCACGTCTTCGACTTCTTCCTGCGCAACAAGCGCCAGGAGTGGGAGGAGTACCGCTCCGAGGTGACGCCGTTCGAGCTGCGCAAGAACCTCCAGGTGCTGTAGGCACCGGTTCGGGAAGGGGTCCGCCCGGCGACGGCCGTCGGGCGGGCCCTTTCGTGTTCTCCCGGCGTTACTGCGTTCGGGGGACGGGCGTCGCCCCGGAGTGTGTCCGCTTGCGGCCGGGTGGGGCGGGGCGCTGGAGTGGCGGCCGGGCCGGTGGCGGCGAGGGGAATCCGGGATGGCGCGGCGGCGGGTCGTGGTGGTGCGGGCGGTGGCCCGGGGCGTCGGGGACGTGTTGTTGACGTTCGGTCTGCTGGTGGTGCTGTTCGCGGTGTACGTGCTCTGGTGGAGCAACGTGGTGTCGGACCGGGCGGCGGACCGGGCCGCCGGTCGGCTGCGCGACAGCTGGTCGACCGCCGCCCCGGCCGCGCCGCCGGCTGCGGAGTCCCCCGCGCCGGTTCCCGGGCTGGGCCGGGGCGACCTCGGCTTCCTGCACGTGCCCGCCATGGGCCGGGACTTCCAGGTGCTGATCAGGCCCGGTACGGACGAGGACACCCTGGCGGAGGGCGTGGCCGGCGTGTACACCGTGCCGTACCGCTCGGTCCCGCCGTGGGAGGGCGAGGGCAACTTCGCCCTCGCGGCGCACCGGGACGGCCACGGCGCGAAGTTCCACGACCTGGACCGGGTCGGCCCGGGTGACGCCGTGGTGGTCGAGACCAGGGAGCGGTGGTACGTGTACCGGGTCGACGGCGTGCTGCCGGAGACCTCCCCGGACGACGTGGGGGCGATCGCGCCCGTCCCCGTTGGCTCGCCGTACCGGTCGCCGGGGCGCTACATCACGCTGACGACCTGCACGCCGGCGTACACCTCGCTGTACCGGCTGGTGGTCTGGGGGAGCCTGGTCCGGGAGGAGGCGATGGCGCCGGGGCGGGTGCCGCCGGTGGAGCTGCGCTGAGCGGGCCCCCGCCCGGACCGCGGGTTCAGGGACCGGGGCGTTCCACGCTCAGCAGGTCGACCTCCATGCTGACCGGGTCGGTGCCGGAGGGCGGGAGGTGGAAGGTTCCGTCACCGATCGAGAGGCTGAGGACCAGGTAGGCGGAGAAGCCCGGCCCGACGCCCGTCCCGTCGGACCACACCGGGGTCAGCCGGTCCCGGGACGGTCCGACGTACCAGGTGTCGTCGTCGGCACCCAGCCTGACGGCCACGTACACCCACTGCCCGGGGCCGATGTCCGGGCCGGAGTAGAGCGTGCTGCTGGAGCGCACGTGGTTGACGAACTCGATCCGGTCCGGGTGGTCCGCGTACCACTCGAACAGGTCGAGCTCGTTGCCGCCGTCCCGCCAGGTCCACAGGCAGGGCCAGGCGCCGGTGCCCGCGGCGGGCATCCGGACGTGCACCACCACCAGGTCGCCGGTGCGGAGCTGGAAGCCGCTGCCCCCGGAGTCGCAGGAGTCGCCGGTGGTCAGCAGACCGGTCTCCCACTTGCCGTCCGCACGGTGCTGGGCAGTGACGGTCAGGTGCCCGTCGGCCGTGCTCAGCGCGTCGCGGGTCAGCCTGTCGAGTTTCCAACTGTCGGGATTCTCGGTGCACTTGGCGTACGCGGCGCTCTGCCATCCCCACGGTCGGCCCGGTCCCAGGTCCAGTGAGGTGAACCGGTCCAGCAGGACGGTGGTGTCGTTCGACCGCGCAGCCGCGGTCACGGCCGCGGTGGGGACGGCGGCCGACGTCAGGACGGTCGTCACCGCCATCGCCAGGGCCGGCAGCAATCGGATAGCCATGCCGTTCAGGCTATGTACGGACCCGCTCACACCGGTGTCGCCTCGCTGGCGCTCCTGGCCGCCGGCGGTGCCGCCGCCGCGATCGGCGCGGCCGTGAAGTGGTTCGTCCGCCGGTGACCGAATCGCTGACCGTGCTGATCCCGGCACACAACGAGGCGGACTTCATCGCGGACGCGGTGAAGTCCGCCTTCGGCCAGACGGCCCGGCCGCGCACCGTGCTGGTCCTCGCGGACTCCTGCACCGACGACACGGCGGCTATCGCCCGGCGGTGCGGCGCCGGGGTGCTGGAGGTGGACCACAGGAGCAAACCGGAGTCGCTCAACCTCGCACTCGCGGAGGTGACCACCGAGTTCGTCGCCCTGCTCGACGGGGACGGCTACTTCGCCTCCGACCGGGCACTGGAGCTGTGCCTGGAGCGGATCCGCGCCAAGGACTACGGCGGCGTCTGCATGCCGGTCACGCCGCACAGCGTGAAGGGCCTGTTCCAGCGCTCGCGGGTGATCGAGTGGGCGGTGGCCCACCGGATGTCCCGGACGGTCGAGTCGTGGCACGGCTGGGTCGGCGTGCTCTCCGGCAGCGCGCTCGACCGGGAGTACCTGTTCCTGACGGGCGCCGCCGCAACCGGCTCGGTGCTGCTGTCGGCCCTGCTCTGGCACCTGGTGGACCGGATGCCGGAGCAGGCCTGAGGGTCCTCGCCCGCTCGCCGCCCGGTCCCCGGCTCGGGGCGGGGAAACCCGGAACGACCGCCCGCGCCACGGGCCCCGTGGCGCGGGCGGACCGGCTCCTGGGAAGGTAGGTCCAGGACCGCGTGACCGCGCGGGCCATTGGGCGTGCCGGGAGAGCGATGGCGGTGGACGAACAGCGGGCCGGGAGCAGGGTCAGCCGGCCGGAGATCAGGCTGGTCCGGCGCGGGTTCACCGATCCCGCGAAGGCGGTGCGACTGCTGGACGGCCCCGGCCTGGAAGGCCTGGCCGACGACCCGGTGCTGCTGGACGCGCTCGGCGCCACCGCCGACCCCGACCTCGCGCTGCTGGGCCTGGCCCGGCTGCTGGAGGCCGCCGACGAGGCGGACCGGCACACCCTGCGCGACACCCTCACCACCTCCAAGCCGCTGCGCGACCGGCTGCTCGGCGTGCTCGGCGTCTCCACCGCGCTCGGCGACCACCTCGCCCGGCACCCGCACGACTGGCACGTGCTGGTCACCTTCGAGCTGCGCGACATGCACCCCGGCCCGGAGGACTTCCGCCGCGCCCTCGCCGAAGGCGTCAAGGACGGCGACCTCAGCCCGGCGAACGCCCTGCGGGTCGCCTACCGCCGCTGCCTGCTGGCCATCGCCGCCCGCGACCTCACCGGCACCACCGACCTCGCCCAGACCGCCGCCGAGCTCGCCGACCTGGCCGGCGCCACCCTGCAGACCGCCCTGGACCTCGCCGCCGAGCAGGACCCGGAGGCCGCCGCGGCCTGCCGGCTCGCGGTGATCGGCATGGGCAAGTGCGGCGGCCGCGAACTCAACTACGTCTCGGACGTGGACGTCATCTTCGTCGCCGAGCCGCGCGAGGGCGTGGACGAGCACGAGGCGGTCAAGGCCGCCACCCGGCTGGCCGCCGCGCTCACCCGGCTCTGCTCGGACACCACCGGCGAGGGCACCATCTGGCCGGTGGACGCCAACCTGCGCCCCGAGGGCCGCAACGGCCCGCTGGTGCGCACCCTGGCCAGCCACCTCGCCTACTACCAGCGCTGGGCCAAGACCTGGGAGTTCCAGGCGCTGCTCAAGGCCCGCCCGGTCGCCGGCGACGCCGAGCTCGGCACCGCCTACGTCGAGGCGCTCGCCCCGATGGTCTGGCAGGCCGCAGCCCGGGAGAACTTCGTCACCGACGTGCAGCAGATGCGCCGCCGGGTGATCGACTCCATCCCCGCCCCCGAAGTGGACCGCCAGCTCAAGCTGGGCCCGGGCGGGCTGCGCGACGTCGAGTTCTCCGTCCAACTGCTCCAGCTGGTGCACGGCCGCACCGACCCGGCGCTGCGCAGCGGCAACACCCTGGAGGCGCTGGCCGCGCTCTCCCGCGGCGGGTACGTCGGCCGGGCGGACGCCGCCTCGCTGGACGCCGCGTACCGCTTCCTGCGCTCGCTGGAGCACCGCATCCAGCTGCACCGGCTGCGCCGCACCCACCTGATGCCCACCGCCGAGGAGGACCAGCGCCGGCTCGCCCGCTCGCTCGCCGCGCTGATCAACGACGACACCCGCGCCGACCCGGTGGCCGCGCTGCAGCGCGAGTGGAAGCGGCACGCGGTGGAGGTCCGGCGGCTGCACGAGAAGCTGTTCTACCGCCCGCTGCTCGACGCCGTCGCCGAACTGCCGCCCGGCGCCGCCGGGTTGACCCCGGACGCGGCCCGGGCCCGGCTGGAGGCACTCGGCTACGCGGACCCGGCCGCGGCGCTGCGGCACATCAGCGCGCTCGCCTCCGGGGTGAGCCGCAAGGCCGCGATCCAGCGCACCCTGCTGCCGGTGCTGCTCGGCTGGTTCGCCGAGTCCGCGGACCCGGACGCCGGGCTGCTCAACTTCCGGCAGGTCTCCGACGCGCTCGGCCGCACCCCCTGGTACCTGCGGCTGCTGCGGGACGAGAGCGCCGCCGCCGAGCAGCTGGCCCGGGTGCTGTCGGCCGGCCGGCTCGCCCCCGACCTGCTGCTGCGCGCCCCCGAGGCGGTGGCCATGCTGGGCGACCCGCAGGGCTTGGCGCCGCGCGGCCGGGCGGCGCTGCAGTCGGAGATCCTGGCGGCCGTCGGCCGGGCCGGGTCCACCGCCGCCGCCGTGGCCGCCGCCCGCTCGGTGCGCCGCCGGGAGCTGTTCCGCACCGCCGCCGCGGACGTGCTCGGCCGGCTCGGGGAGGACCCGGCCGAGGCGCTGGACGCCGCGGGGGAGGCGCTGACCGCGCTCAACGCCGCCACCCTGGAGGGCGCGCTGCGCGCCTGCGTGGCCGGCTGGGAGGCCGAGCACGGGGACCTGCCGACCCGGATCGCGGTGATCGCGATGGGCCGCTTCGGCGGGCACGAGCTGGGCTACGGCTCGGACGCCGACGTGCTCTTCGTCCACGAGCCGCTGCTCGGCTCGCTGGAGCAGGACGCGGCCCGGGCCGCCCAGGCGGTCTGCAACGAACTGCGCACCCTGCTGGCCGCGCCGTCCGTCGAACCGCCGTTGATGGTCGACGCCGACCTGCGGCCGGAGGGGCGCAGCGGCCCGCTGGTGCGCACCCTGACCTCGTACGCGGCGTACTACCGGCGCTGGTCGCACGCCTGGGAGAGTCAGGCGCTGCTGCGGGCCGAGCCGGTGGCCGGGGACGAGGAACTGGGCACCCGGTTCCGGCAGCTGATCGACCCGCTGCGCTACCCGGGCGCCGGCGTGCCGGAGCGGGACCTGGTGGAGATCCGCCGGATCAAGGCGCGGATCGAGGCCGAACGGCTGCCACGCGGCGCCGACCCGACCACCCACACCAAGATCGGCCGCGGCGGGCTGGCGGACGTGGAGTGGACGGTGCAACTGCTCCAGCTCCAGCACGGGCACGTGGTGCCGGCCCTGCGCACCACCCGGACCAGGGCCGCGCTGGCGGCCGCCGCCGAGGCCGGGCTGGTGGAGCCGGTCGACGCGGAGGTGCTGGAAGCGGCGTGGGTGCTGGCCTCCCGGGTGCGGTCGGCGGTGATGCTGGTGCGCGGACGGCCGGGGGACAGCTTCCCGGGGGAGGCCCGGGAGCTGAGCGGGGTGGCCCGCTACCTCGGGTACGGCGCCGGGCACAGCGGGGAGCTGGTCGACCACTACCGGCGCACCACCCGGCGGGCCCGGGCCGTGGTGGACCGGCTGTTCTACGGGGCCGGCTGATCCCGGGTCGGCTGATCCCGCGGCCGGCTGATGGGGCCGGCTGATCCCGCGGACATGCGAAAGGGGCCCCGGTGGGGGCCCCTTCGTGGGTTCCGTCAGCGCCGGGCGCTGCTGACCGTCGGCTCGCTCCACTGCTCGGGGACGGTGACCGGCTCCTCGGCCGACTCCCGGGCCGGCACCTGCGGCAGCTTGTAGACCCACTCGTGGTAGAGCCAGCGGGCGGTCAGGAAGCCCACCATGAGGCAGATCGCTCCGCCGACGGCGTCCATCCAGAAGTGGTTGGCGGTCGAGATGATGACCGTCAGGGTGGCCAGCGGGTACATCAGCCCGAGCACCCGGACCCAGGCCCGGCGGGCCAGGAAGAAGATCGCCAGACCGCACCACGTCGACCAGCCGATGTGCATCGAGGGCATGGCCGCGTACAGGTTGGAGACGTGCGCGGCGGGCCCCGAGGCGAACGAGCCCCAGGTGTGGTGGGTCTGGACGGTGTCGATGAAGCCGCCATCGGTCATCAGCCGGGGCGGGGCCAGCGGGAAGAAGTAGAAGCCGACCAGGGCGATCCCGGTGGTGACGAACAGCACCGTGCGGGCCGCGACGTAGCGGCCGGGGTGGCTGCGGTAGAGCCAGACCAGCACGCCGATGGTGATGATGAAGTGCAGCGTCGCGTAGTAGTAGTTCATCCCGGTGATGAGCCACCCGACGCTGTCCATGGCGTGGTTGACGGAGCGCTCGACGGCGATGCCGAGGTGGTGCTCCAGGTCCCAGATCCAGCGCGCGTTCCGCTGCGCCACCGCCTCCTGCTCGGGGACGGCGTTGCGCACGATCGAGTAGAGCCAGTAGCTGATGCCGATCAGGGCCAGCTCGAACCAGATCCGCGGTCGGGCCGGTGAGCGGCGCTGGTCGCGCACCCGGGTGCGCAGGACGGCGGTGCGGGACCGGGCGGCACGGGTGGCTCCTTCGGGCTGCCGGGGCACGGTGGCTCCGGCTGCCTCGGAACCGCCACCGCGGGCCGCGTCGGCGCGTCCGGCGTCGCCTCGCTGGATCTCGGTCGGTTCCCCCATGGACGAGAAGTCTGCCAGACCACTCGTAGCCGTCTGCTCATCCTCCGGAAGTGGATTCTTCACCGGCTGTCCCCCTCCAGGGGTAGGGGGCGGATCCCACCGGGGTAGGGGGTGCGGTCGGGTCTGGTGCTTACCGGTGGGGCGGACATACGTCCCATTGTCACGCCGCACGCCGTTGGGTCGTAACCGGGGTGGGCGGATGGGCCACCGGCCTGGATTTTCCCGGCACGAAACGGTTTCTGCATCTTGCTGAAACATATTGCAGGCCGCTAGCTTCCTGGGAAATCGATCGCCCCTTCCCCTAAGGGAGCCCCTCAGTGGCCGATACGCCGCTCCGCCCCCGATCTCGCTGCGGTCCCCGCCGCAGACCCGGCCGCACGGCCGTGCTGCTGGCCGCCGCGCTGACCGCCGCCACCCTCGGCAGCGCCCCCGCGGCCCTCGCCGCCGCCCCGCCGGCCCCGCCCTCCGACGCCGCGCTGGCGGCCACCGCCGGGCGGCACGACCTCACCCGCGAGCAGTTCTACTTCGTCCTGCCCGACCGCTTCGCCAACGGCGACACCGCCAACGACACGGGGGCCAAACTCCCGGATGGCAGTACGGGCGGGCGGCTGGACAACGGCTTCGACCCGAGCGACAAGGGCTTCTACCACGGCGGCGACCTGGCCGGCCTGATCCAGAAGCTCGACTACATCCAGGACCTCGGCACCACCGCGATCTGGATGGCCCCGATCTTCAAGAACAAGCCGGTGCAGGGCAGCGGCGCCGACGCCTCGGCCGGCTACCACGGGTACTGGATCACCGACTTCACCCAGGTCGACCCGCACTTCGGCACCAACGAGCAGCTCAAGGAGCTGATAGCCAAGGCGCACGCGCGCGGCATCAAGGTCTTCTTCGACGTCATCACCAACCACACCGCCGACGTCGTCGACGACGCCGAGCAGCAGCACGGCTACCGCTCGACCGGCGCGTACCCGACGCTCGACGCCGACGGCCGCCCGGTCGACGAGACCGCGATCGCCGACAGCGGCGCCCCCTGGCCGAAGATCACCAAGGACTCCTTCCCCTACACCCCGGTCTTCCGCACCCCGGCCGACGCCAAGGCCAAGAGCCCGTCCTGGCTCAACGACCCGGCGCTGTACCACAACCGGGGCGACTCGACCTTCGTCGGCGAGTCCGCCACCGAGGGCGACTTCAACGGCCTGGACGACCTCGACACCCAGAACCCCCGGGTGGTCAAGGGCTTCGAGCAGGTCTACCAGCAGTGGGTCAAGGACGCCGGGGTGGACGGCTTCCGGATCGACACCGTCAAGCACGTGAACATGGCCTTCTGGCAGCAGTGGGCCCCCGCGCTCAAGGACTTCGCCGCCAAGCAGGGCAACAAGAGGTTCTTCATGTTCGGCGAGGTCTACTCCGGCGACCCGGCCGTCACCTCGCCCTACGTCACCAAGGGCAAGCTCCAGGCCACGCTGGACTTCCCGTTCCAGGGCGCGGCCCGCTCCTACGTCTCCCAGGGCGGCTCGGCGAAAACCCTCGCCGACGTCTACGGCCAGGACTACCGCTACACCAGCGCCGACACCGACGCGTACGAGCTGCCGACCTTCCTCGGCAACCACGACATGGGCCGCTTCGGCTCCTTCCTGCTCGCCGACAACCCGGGCGCCGACGACGCCACCCTGCTGAAGAAGGACCGGCTCGGCACCGAGCTGCAGTTCCTCACCCGCGGCCAGCCCGTCGTCTACTACGGCGACGAGCAGGGCTTCACCGGCGCGGGCGGCGACAAGGACGCCCGGCAGGACATGTCCGCCTCCAGGACGGCCTCCTACAACAGCGACCGGGTGCTCGGCGGCCCCTCCGGACCGGCCGACCGGTACGGGCAGGGCGGCGAGCTCTACCAGGGCATCGCGGGCCTGGCCAAGCTGCGCCGCGACAACCCGGCGCTGGCCGACGGCGCGCAGATCGAGCGCTACGCCGCCGACGGCGCGGGCGTGTACGCCTTCTCCCGGATCGACGCCGGGCAGCAGGTCGAGTACCTGGTGGCGGTCAACAACGCCACCGAGGCGAAGACCGTCACCCTGGACACCTACTCGGCGGGGATGGGCTTCGACCGGATCTACCCGTCGTCGGGGGAGCGGATCACCAGCGGCGGCGACCGCAAGGTGACCGTCACCGTGCCGGCGCTGTCCTCCGTCGTCTTCAGGGCGGGGGCCCGGTTGGCGCCCGTCGCCGCCGCGCCCCAGCTCTCGGTGCGCCCGCCCGCGGACGGCTCCACCGGGCTGGTGACGGTCGGCGCCACGGCGGACGGCGGCTTCGACCGGGTGAGCTTCGCCGCCCAGATCGGCACCGGGCCCTGGCAGACGCTGGGCACCGCCGACACCGGCAAGTACGCGGTGACGCAGGACCTGAGTGCGGTCGCCCCCGGCACGGTGGTGCGCTACAAGGCCGTCGTGCAGGACTCCAGCGGCCACCTGCGCTCCGCCACCGCGAGCTTCACCACCGGCACCCCCGCGCCCAAGCCGGTGCCCACCGCCAGCGCCCGCCCGTACGCCGTCGTCCACTACAACCGGCCGGACGGCGACTACGACGGCTGGAACCTCTACGCCTGGGGCGACCTCGCCGACGGCGAGGGCACCCAGTGGCCCGCCGGGCACCCCTTCACCGGGCGGGACGCGTACGGCGCCTTCGCGTACGTGCGGCTCAAGCCCGGGGCCTCGGACGTCGGCTTCATCGTGGAGAAGAACGGCGTCAAGGACGTGGACACCGACCGGCACCTCGACGCCGGTACCACCGGCGAGGTGTGGCTGAAGCAGGGCGACCCGGCCGTCCGCACCGCCAACCCCGGGCCCGCGAACAGCCAGCCCGCCGACACCGCCGTCATCCACTACAACCGGGCCGACGGCAACTACGACGGCTGGGGCCTGCACGACTGGACCGGCGCCGCCAACCCCACCGACTGGGGCAAGCCGCTGATGCCGGTGCGCCGCGACGCCTTCGGCGCCGTCTTCGAGGTGCCGCTCGCCCCCGGGGCGACCAGCCTCAGTTACATCCTGCACAACGGCAACGACAAGGACCTGCCCGCCGACCAGTCGCTGGACTTCGCCGTCAACGGCAAGGAGGTGTGGATCCTCGGCGGCCGCGAGGGCTACCTGCTGCCGCAGAACCCCGCCGCCTCCTCGCAGTTGGATCTCTCCGGCGCCAAGGCCCAGTGGATCGACGCGAAGACCGTCGTCGTCCCGGCGAACTACGGCGCCACCGATGCCGCGCTGGCCGGCGGCACCAGCGCCCAGCTGGTCTACGACCCCGAGGGCGGCATCCGCGCCGACAAGGGCGTGCTGACCAAGCCCGGCCAGTGGATCCGGCTCACCCCCGTCACGGGCGGGCTCACCGACGCCCAGAAGGCCAAGTACCCGCACCTGGCGGGCTACCGGGCCTTCACCGTGGACGCCCGGGACACCGCGCGCGTCCCGGCGGCGCTGCGCAGCCAGCTGCTGTTCACCGAACACCTGCCCAGCGGCGCCGCGTTGGCCGCCACCGGGGTGCAGATCCCGGGCGTGCTGGACGACTTGTACGCCGGCCGTACCGGCAAGGTGGACTTCGGTCCGGCCTACTACGACGGCAAGGTCGCGCTCTCGCTCTGGGCACCGACCGCGCAGCAGGTGTCCGTCCAGGTCTTCGACAGCGCCACCGGGGGGACCCCGAGGACGCTGCCGCTGAAGCTGGACGACGAGACCGGAGTGTGGGAACTCGTACGGGACAAGCGGGAGTTGGACGGAAAGTACTACCTGTACCAGGTGAAGGTCTGGGCGCCCTCGGTGCAGCAGCTGGTGGTCAACACCGTCACCGACCCGTACTCGGTGGCGCTGTCCACCGACTCCCGGCGCAGCCTGGTCGCCGACCTGGACGCCAAGGAGCTCAAGCCCGCCGGCTGGGACGACCAGCCCCGCCCGGCGGCCGTCCCGCCCGGGAAGGAGCAGATCCAGGAACTGCACGTCCGGGACTTCTCGGTGGAGGACACCACCGTCCCGGCCGCCGAGCGCGGCACCTACCTGGCGTTCACCGAGTCCGATTCGGCCGGGATGCGGCACCTGCGGGACCTCGCCAAGGCCGGGGTGACCACCGTCCACCTGCTGCCGACCTTCGACATCGCCACCATCCACGAGAACCGGGCGGACCAGAAGCTGCCGCCCTGCGACCTCAAGTCCCTCGCCCCGAATAGCCCCAAGCAGCAGGAGTGCGTGGCGGCCGTCGCCGCCGACGACGCGTACAACTGGGGCTACGACCCGCTGCACTACAACGTGCCCGAGGGCTCCTACGCCGCTGCCACCGACCTTGGGGGCACCTCCCGGCCGGAGGCTGGGGGAGGGACGGCCCGCACCGTGCAGTTCCGGCGGATGGTCCAGGCGATGCACGCCGCCGGGCTGCGGGTGGTGCTGGACGTGGTCTACAACCACACCGCCGCCAGCGGCCAGGCCGAACACTCGGTGCTGGACCGGGTGGTGCCCGGCTACTACCAGCGGCTCGACGCCAACGGCAAGGTGACGACTGACAGTTGCTGCGCCGACACCGCGCCCGAGCACGCCATGATGAACCGGCTGGTGGTCGACTCGGTGTCGCTGTGGGCCCGGGAGTACCAGGTCGACGGCTTCCGCTTCGACCTGATGGGCCTGGACCCGAAGTCCACCATGCTGGACGTGCAGGCCGCGCTGCGGAAGATGACGCCGGACTCCGACGGGGTGGACGGCAGGAACGTCTTCCTCTACGGCGAGGGCTGGAACTTCGGCACCGTCGCGAACAACGCCCGGTTCGAGCAGGCCACCCAGGCCAACATGGCCGGCACCGGCATCGCCACCTTCGACGACCGGCTCCGCGACGCCGCCCGCGGCGGCAACTTCATGCTGAGCTCCGCACCCCAGCAGGGCTTCGCCTCCGGGCTGTACACCGACCCCAACGGCTCGGCGGCGAACGGCGGTCCGCAGGAGCAGAAGGCCCGGCTGCTGCACCAGATGGACCAGCTGAAGGTCGGGCTGACCGGGAACCTGGCCGGCTACTCCTTCACCGACAGCTCGGGGAAGACCGTCACCGGCGCCCAGGTCGACTACAACGGCGCCCCGACCGGGTACGCCGCCAAGCCGGGGGAGGCGGTGGAGTACGTGGACGCCCACGACAACACCGACCTGTTCGACGCGCTCGCGTACAAGCTTCCGACCACCACCGCGCCCGCCGACCGGGCCCGGATGCAGGCGCTCGGACTGTCGCTGACCGCGCTCACCCAGGGCGCTGGCTTCGCCCAGGCCGGCAGTGACCTGCTGCGCTCCAAGTCGCTCGACTCCAACTCCTACGACTCGGGGGACTGGTTCAACGCGATCCACTGGCCCAATCCATCGACGGGGGCCGAGGACGGCAACGGCTGGGGCCGCGGCCTGCCGATGGCCAAGGACAACCAGGAACTCTGGCCGACCGCCGAATCCCTGCTGGCCGACCCGAAGTTGACCATGGGCGCGGCCGACATCCGGGCGACCACCGCGCAGTTCCAGGACTTCCTGCGGATCAAGCAGTCCTCGCCGCTGTTCTCGCTGCCCACCCTGGCCGACGTCCAGCAGCGGCTGTCGTACCCGCTCTCCGGCACGCCCGGTGAGACGCCCGGGGTGATCACCCTGCACCTGGACGGCACCGGGCTGGCCGGGGCGGAGAAGGGCATCACCGTGGTCTTCAACGCCACGCCCACCGCGCAGACCCAGACCCTGCCGGCCCTGAAGGGGACGAGCCAGGCGCTGCACCCGGTCCAGGCGGGCGGGGTGGACCAGGTGGTGAAGCAGTCCGGCTTCGACGCCGCGACCGGCACCTTCACCGTGCCGGGCCGTACCGTGGCGGTGTTCGTCCAGGGCTGATTCCGTCGGCCTTCGACTCCCGGGCCCCGTACCGCTGTCGCAGCGGTACGGGGCCCGGTTCCGTTCCGGCCGGGGATTGGCCGGAAACCGGTGGTGGCACGGCCGGAAGTGTGACGTGCCGACCCGGCGCGACGCTGTCGGCCACCCGGCGGGGTGGGTGGCGGCCCTGATGGCTGGTCAGTCACCTCCGGTGGTGATCGAACCTTACCGGTGGCATGAAAACCGTGTTCAAGACTTGGTCATGCCGTCACACAACCGACTACCCGTGGTGCATGCGGTTTCGGTAATGAATCGGCCAATCAGTGGCATGCATCTGTCATTAGCGGCGCGTTTGCTGCCACGATTCCTCCGGCTGCAGACGAGGGGGCCCCACCTCCCGGTGCAGCTGCTCCGGTTCAGGTGCAGCGCGTCCCGACCTGCAACGAATCCCTGCACGACTTGTGAGCACCGCAACCGCACCCCCGTCGCACCCGCCGGGGGCCCCCACTGCGCCGCAACCCCGCGGCCCAGGTTCGCTCCACCGTGCGCGCCGAGTCGATCCCCTCGGCGGGCCGGTCGGAAAAGGAGTCCGCATGTCACGTCACGCTCACGTCCGGAAGGCGGCAGTCGTCATGGCCGCCACCACCGCGCTGCTGGTCACCGGCATACCGGTGATCGCCCAGGCGGCCCCGGACGCGCCGGCCGCCGTCGTCTCCCAGCAGGTCAGCCGGGCCGCGCTGATCGCCTCGGCGAACCAGCAGGCCGCCTCCCTCGCCCAGGCGCTCGGCCTGGACGGCAAGGAGCAGCTGGTCACCAAGGACGTCGTCCAGGACGTCAACGGTGGTCGCCACCTGCGCTACGAGCGCACCTACGCCGGACTCCCGGTCCTCGGTGGCGACCTGATCGTCCACCAGGACTCCGCCGGCGCCACCAAGAGCGTGACCAAGGCGAGCGAGGCCAACCTCGCGGGCGTGGACACCACCCCCGCCCTGGCCGCGCCGAAGGCGCAGGAGGCCGCGCTCGCCGCCGAGCAGGGCTCCGTCGAGGGCGCGCCCCGGCTGGTCGTCTGGGCCGCCGACGGCACCCCGAAGCTCGCCTGGGAGACCGTGGTCAACGGCCGCGAGTCCGACGGCACCCCGAGCAAGCTGCACGTCGTCACCGACGCCAAGACCGGTGTCGTGCTCAGCAAGGCCGACGGCATCAAGCGCGGCAGCGGCAACGGTGTGTTCGTCGGCCAGGTGCCGCTGACCACCACCCAGAGCGGCTCGACCTACTCGCTGAAGGACGCCACCCGCGGCGGCCAGTACACCACCGACATGAACAACGGCACCTCCGGCAACGGCACGCTGTTCAGCAAGTCGAGCGACACCTGGGGCAACGGCCTGGCCAGCAACCGCGAGTCGGCCGCCGTGGACGCCCAGTACGGCGCCGCCGCCACCTGGGACTTCTACAAGAACACCTTCGGCCGCAGCGGCATCAAGAACGACGGCGTCGGCGCCATGAGCCGGGTCCACTACGACACCGGCTACGTCAACGCGTTCTGGGACGACGGCTGCTTCTGCATGACGTACGGCGACGGCTCAGGCGACACCCACCCACTCACCGAACTCGACGTCTCCGGCCACGAGATGACCCACGGCGTCACCTCCGCCACCGCCAACCTGAACTACTCGGGCGAGTCCGGCGGCCTCAACGAGGCCACCTCCGACATCATGGGCACGATGGTCGAGTTCTACGCCAACCTGCCCAAGGACGTGCCGGACTACCTGATCGGCGAGCTGATCGACATCAACGGCAACGGCACGCCGCTGCGCTACATGGACAAGCCTTCCAAGGACGGCTCCTCGGCCGACTCCTGGTACTCGGGCGTCGGCAACCTGGACGTCCACTACTCGTCCGGTGTCGCCAACCACTTCTTCTACCTGCTGGCCGAGGGCAGCGGGGCCAAGGTGATCAACGGCGTCAGCTACAACAGCCCGACGGTCAACAACATCACCGTCACCGGCATCGGCCGGGACAAGGCGGCGCAGGTCTGGTACAAGGCGCTGACCGCCTACATGACCTCCACCACCGACTACGCCGCCGCCCGCACCGCGACCCTGAACGCGGCCACCGACCTGTACGGCGCCAACAGCGCCGAGTACAACGCGGTCGCCACCGCCTGGGCCGCCGTCAACGTCGGCTCGCTGCCCAACCCGGGCGGGGTCACCGTGACCAACCCGGGCAACCAGTCCACCGCGGTGGGCGGCTCGGTCAACCTGCAGATCAAGGCCTCGGGCGGAACGGCCCCGCTGTCGTACAGCGCGACCGGTCTGCCGGCCGGTCTGGTCATCAACGCCGGCACCGGCGTGATCACCGGCTCCCCGACCGCCGCGGGCACCTCCAACGTGACGGTCACGGTGAAGGACTCGGCCGGCAAGTCCGGCACCACCAGCTTCACCTGGACGGTCACCACCGGTGGTGGCGGTTCCTGCACCCCGGCCCAGCTGCTCGGCAACCCGGGCTTCGAGACGGGCTCGGCGGCGCCGTGGACGGCGTCGAGCGGTGTGATCGACAACGGCTCCTCCGAGCCGGCCCACGGCGGCAGCTGGAAGGCGTACCTGGACGGCTACGGCAGCAGCCACACCGACACGCTGTCCCAGTCGGTGACGATCCCGGCGGGCTGCAAGGCGACGCTGAGCTTCTGGCTGCACATCGACACCGCGGAGTCGGGCTCGACGGCGTACGACAAGCTGACCGTCTCGGTGAACGGCACCACGCTGAAGACCTACTCCAACGTGGACGCCGCGGCCGGCTACCAGCAGCGCACCTTCGACCTCTCGGCCTACGCGGGCCAGACGGTCACCCTGAAGTTCACCGGCGTCGAGGACTCCTCGCTGCAGACGAGCTTCGTGATCGACGACACCTCGATCCAGACCGGCTGAGGTCGCACCGGCTCCTGAGGGACCGGTGAACCAGGACGGGTGAGGGGCCCGGCGGCTACGGCCGCCGGGCCCTTGCCATGCTCCTCGGTGCGGGTGTGGCAGACGCGGGGGTGTGGCGGACGCGGATGTTGCCGAAACGTTCAGTCAGGACCCTTGACGGCCCCTTCGGACCGCCCTAGGTTCAGCGCTGCAAGTTTCCGGCAAGTTACAGAAACTTCCTGCAGGCTTCACCCCGGCTGCCCCCACCCCCAGCCACCCCCAGGAGACAACGTGGTCACCACCGCCCCCACCCGCCGGCCTGCCCGCGCGGCCGGCGCGCTCGCCGCCTCGGCGGCGCTCGCGCTCTCGCTCACCGGGAGCCTCGGCGCCCCCGCCGCCCAGGCCACCCCGCCCGCGAACAACGGCAAGGACGTCACCGCCACCCTCTTCGAGTGGCGCTTCGACTCGGTCGCCCAGGCCTGCACCACGACCCTCGGCCCGAAGGGCTACGGCTTCGTCGAGGTCTCGCCGCCCCAGGAACACATCCAGGGCCCGCAGTGGTGGACCTCGTACCAGCCGGTCAGCTACCAGATCGCCGGGCGGCTCGGCGACCGCGCCTCCTTCAAGAACATGGTCGACACCTGCCACGCGGCCGGGGTCAAGGTGATCGCCGACGCGGTCGTCAACCACATGACGGCCGGCTCCGGGACCGGCACCGGCGGCACGGTGTACACCAAGTACAACTACCCCGGCACCTACCAGGACCAGGACTTCCACACCTGCCGCCAGCCGATCACCGACTACCAGGACCGCACCAACGTCCAGGAGTGCGAACTGGTCAACCTCGCCGACCTGGACACCGGCAGCGCCTCCGTCCAGACCACCATCGCCCACTACCTGGACGACCTCGGCTCGCTCGGCGTCGACGGCTACCGGATCGACGCCGCCAAGCACATCGCCGCCACCGAGCTCGCCGCCATCAAGGCCAAGATGGCCAACCCCAACGCCTACTGGGTGCAGGAGGTCATCTACGGCGCCGGCGAACCCATCCAGCCCTCCGAGTACACCGGCAACGGCGACGTCGACGAGTTCCGGGTCGGCACCGACCTCAAGCGCATCTTCACCAGCGACAAGCTCGCCAGCCTCAGCACCTGGGGCGCCTCCTGGGGCTACCTGCCGAGCAACCAGGCGCGCAGCTTCATCGACAACTGGGACACCGAGCGCAACGGCTCCACCCTCAACTACACCTACGGCAACACCTACACGCTGGCCAACGTCTTCCTGCTGGCCTCGACCTACGGCTCGCCCAACATCTACTCCGGCTACAGCTTCACCAACAAGGACGACGGCCCGCCGAACGGCGGCACCGTCAACGCCTGCTACCAGGACGGCTGGAACTGCACCCACGCCTGGCGGCAGATCGCCAACATGGTCGGCTTCCGCAACGCCGTGGCCGGCACCGGGGTGACGAACTGGTGGTCCAACGGCAACAACGCGATCGCCTTCGGCCGCGGCGACCGGGGCTACGTCGCGATCAACCACGAGAGCGGCGCGATCACCCAGACCTTCCAGACCGGGCTGCCGGCCGGGACGTACTGCGACGTCCAGCACGGCGACCCGCAGCCGGGCGGCGGCTGCACCGGCCCGACGTACCAGGTCGGCGCCAACGGGCAGTTCACCGCGACGGTCGGGGCGGGCGACGCGGTCGCGCTGTACGTCCAGCCCGGCACGACCGTCTCCGGCGCCTCGTTCAACGTCAACGCGACCACCACGTACGGGCAGAACGTCTACGTGGTCGGCGACGTCCCGGCGCTCGGCGGCTGGGACCCGGCCAAGGCGCTGCCGCTGTCCTCGGCCGGCTACCCGGTCTGGTCGCTCGCGCTCTCGCTGCCGGGCGGCACGTCCTTCCAGTACAAGTACGTCATCAAGGACGGGAGCGGGGCGGTGACCTGGGAGTCCGGCGCCAACCGGACGGCCACCGCGCCGGCCTCGGGGAACGTCACGCTGAACGACAGCTGGCGGTCGTAGGTCCTGACGGCTCGGGACCCCCGTCAGCCGTGGGCTGACGGGGCCCCGTGCGGGTGGCCGCGCTGCGGTACCGGTACTCCCACGACGAGTGAGCCTTCTTCGAGTGAGCCTTCTTCAGCCCCGTCCGATGTACGGCATGGCCGTCGCCATCACGGTGGCGAACTGCACGTTGGCCTCCAGCGGCAGCGCGGCCATGTGCCGGACGGTGCGTGCCACGTCCGCCACGTCCATGGTCGGCTCGGGCGCGATCCGGCCGTCCGCCTGCCGCACCCCCGCGCCCATCGCGGTCGTCATGTCGGTCGCCGCGTTGCCGATGTCGATCTGCCCGCAGGCGATCCGGTACGGGCGCCCGTCCAGCGACAGCGACCTGGTCAGACCGGTGACCGCGTGCTTGGTCGCGGTGTAGGCGATCGAGTGCGGGCGCGGGACGTGCGCGGAGATCGAACCGTTGTTGATGATCCGGCCGCCCTGCGGGTCCTGGGCCTTCATCTGCCGGAAGGCGGCCCGGGCGCAGAGGAAGGCGCCGGTCAGGTTGAGGTCGACCACCGCCCGCCAGTCCTCGACCGCCAGCTCCTCCACCGGGACGGCCGGGCCGAAGGTGCCGGCGTTGTTGAACAGCAGGTCCACCCGGCCGTGGCGCTCGGCGGCGGTCGCGAACAGCGCGTCCACCGCGGCCGGGTCGGTGACGTCCGTCGGTACCACCTCGGCGGGCAGCGTACCCGCGGGGAACGCGTCCGCCGTCCCGCGCAGCTGCTCGGCCCGGCGCCCGGCCAGCACCAGCCGCCAGCCGGCCGCGGCCAGCTCGACCGCGACGGCCCGGCCGACGCCGCTGCCGGCTCCGGTGACGACGGCGACCTGCTCGATCATGGCGCTCTCCGCGGTCTCTCGATCCGGTGGCTCGATACCGGTACGGTCACGCTCTGCCCGGCCGGGCGTCGGGGCGTGCTGAGGAGATCGTTCCGGATGTGCGGGCCGCCGTCACTGGTCAAAGCACCCAAAATCCGGACGGTCGGGCAGGCCGACTGCTGTCGCCCCCGCCGTCCGGCCCCCGCCGACCGACGGGAGCGGTGCAGGGCTTTACCTGATCACGAACAAACATTGGATTTCCGGTGGCCGCCTCGCAACCGGGCGACCCCGGCCCACGTCATAAGATCGCAGGAAGGTGCGCCCCCGCGAGGGACGGCGCACCACCGCTCCGGGGACCGCACAGCGCAGCGCCCCCGGGCCTGTCCGGCCCCACCGGGGGGCCGCCGCCCGGTCAGACGGACCGGGCGCGACATCGGTCGGAGAGTCCTCACCGTGCTTAGGCAGTCGTCCCGTTCCCGTGCCGTCCTGACCGGCGCCGCCGTCCTCACCCTGGCCGCCACGCTCGCGGCCTGCGGGGGGTCCGACGGCGGGAAGGGCAACACCTCCTCGGCCGACGGCACCCCGGCGGCGACCGCCGACACGGGCACCCCGGGCACCGCGGGCACCACGGCCGCGGGCACGCCCGCCGGAGAGCAGCCCACCCCGGCCAACGGGAAGGTGCTGATGCCGACCGGCCCGGCCGCCAACCTCACCAAGGTCCGGGACACCGGCGCCGGTCCGATCATGATGACCAAGGTGACCGGCGCGAAGTCCGGCGTCACCGGCCAGGTCTGGGTCTGGCTGCCGCCCGAGTACAACGACCCCAAGTTCGCCAAGACCGGCTTCCCGGTGCTCACCCTGTACGCGGGCGGCCAGAGCAACGGCTACAACACCTGGACCGACAACCAGCTGCCGATCCAGGAGGAGGACGAGCAGCTGGTGAAGCAGGGCAAGGCCCATCCGTTCATCATGATCATGCCGGTGCAGAACTTCAACAGCGACGAGAAGAACGCGCTGGACTGCTCCGACATCCCGGGCCAGCCGAAGATGGGCACCTGGATGGCCGAGGACATCCCGGCCTGGGTCCGCGCCAACTTCCGCACCCTGCAGGGCCGCGACAGCTGGGGCATCATGGGCGCCTCCACCGGCGGCTTCTGCAGCGCCAAGCTCGCCCTGCAGTACCCGAACGTCTACAAGGCCGCGGTGCCGATCGACGGCTACTTCATCCCGGACTCCGGGCTGTGGAAGGGCCACGACGCCGAGAAGGCGGCCAACAACCCCAACCTGCTGATCACCCAGGGCAAGGCCGACGTGAAGATGTACGTCACCGCGGGCGGTGCCAACGGCTACGAGAAGGAAGTGGTCAAGAGCTGGGTGGCCAAGGCCGTCCCGCCGCTGACCATCCAGTACTACGAGCAGCCCGGCGGCAAGCACCTGACCTCGGACTTCAAGAAGATGATCCCGGACACCCTGCAGTGGCTCACCGCCAACCTGGCGGGCCCGGCCTCGGACTGAGCCGGAAGGCACTTTTCGGTGGGAGGGATCCTCTCCCCGGCGGGCGGGATCCTCACCCGGCGGGGAGGGCCCCTCGCCCGTGCGCAGGCCCGTGACCTGCGCGTCAATCGGACATTGATTCGCTTCTGATCGACTGCGAGCACCTTGGATGGGGCGGTCCTCACCGGCCGCCCCCGTCCGCCTCGCCACGTCGTGAAGAGAGTGCCATGCCGATCCACCTGCTGCCCCAGCCCGCCCCCTCCGTCCCCGCGCAGGCAGGGCCCGGGGTCGACTCCCGGGGCGCGGACGCGTACGGGCCGGTCGCGGACGAGGAGCCGTTCACCGTCCGGTTCGCCGGACTGCGGCTGGTGCACGCCGCACTGCGCCGGGACCTCGCCCGGCTGCCCAACGCGTTGCGGCTGCTCCAGCCCGACGAGGAGGACAAGGGCGAGGCGCTGCTGCGGCACTGGACCTTCATGACCGCCATGCTGACCTGCCACCACGAGCAGCAGGACACCCGGATCTGGCCGATCGTGCGGCGCTTCGCGCCCGAGCTGCGACTGCTGCTCAACTGGCTGGAGGCCGACCACCACAACCTCGACCACTCGTTCACCCGGGTCACCACGCTGGTCCGGATCGCCAGCCGGGACACCGGCAGCGCCTGGCCGGTCGCGTACGCGATGGAGGACCTGGCGGCCCGGCTGGAGACCCACCTGCGGATCGAGGAGCGGCAGCTGCTGCCCCGGATGGAGCGGGTGGTCACCGACACCTCCCGGCTCGGCGGCCTCGGCGAACTGCTCGACCTGCTGCGCTCGGCGGACGGCCCGGGCACGGCGGACGCGCTGGCCTGGCTGCTGGACGGGGTCGAGCCGGCGCTGGTCGAGCGGCTGCTCGCCGAGTGCGACGACGACGTGGCCCGCAACTGGCCGCACTGGCAGGCGACCTACCAGCGCTGCACCGCGCCGCTGTGGGGCCCGGTGGGCGGCGCGGCCGACGGCAGCCTGGAGAGCCTCCTCGACTGAGCGCCGGGCCTTTTCGCGGGGCCATCGATCTACGCGTGGCACGTGCCATTGGCATGTGCCGCTCTGAGCCGCACTGCTGAGTCGTGCTGCTGAGCTGTGCCGCTGACCGTGCCGTACCGGCGCTACTCCGGCAGCCGGTTGAGCCACTCCAGCGGATCGACCCGGATCGCCGTCCGGGGCGACCCGTCCCACTCCACCGGAAGGCCGACCGCCTCCAGCGCGGCCACCACGATCCGGCCGACCTCCGCCGTCCGCTGCCCCGCCGCCGACTCCGACTCCTCGCCCGACTCTTCGCCCGAAGCCGCGCTCGGCTCTCCGTCCGCCTCTTCCGCGGTGCGGAACGCGCCGTAGCGCAGCATCAGTCCGCGCCCGGCCGCGGCCGCCTCGGTGTCCTGCTGGTGGAAGAAGACGAAGCCCCGCGAGTCCTGGTCCGCCTCGCCGCCGATCTCCGCGTAACCGCAGCCGGCGCAGCAGGTGAAGTCCATCGCCGCGACGATGCCCTGATCCTCCAACAGGTCGAAGGCGGCCACCAGCCGGTCCACGTCCGTGGTCTCCGGCCAGTCGGCCTGCTCGGCCAGCCGCTCGGCCCACAGCGGAGCGACGATCCGCTCCGCCTCCTCCTGCGTCAGCCCCTGGTCGTCGAGGACCTCGACCAGGGACTCGGCTATCTCGTCCGGCTCCTGGAAGCCGCACCGGATCAACTCGCGTGCCCGCTCCTGGGCTTCGAGCAGCACGTCGGGGGTGAGCGCCGTGTCCTGGGTCATGCCCGGATCCTCTCACCCTGCACTGACGATTCCGGCCCACGGGCCCCACCGGTGCGCTACCGTCCGCCGGTGACCTCACTGCTGCAACCTCCGCTGATCACCCGGCTGCTGGCCGCCGAGCGCATCCTGGTCGCCGGAGCCGGCGGCGGGTTCGACGTGTACGCCGGACTGCCGATCGCGCTCGCCCTGCGCGCCGCGGGCAAGGAGGTGCACCTGGCCAACCTCTCCTTCACCCACCTGTACGGCCTGCCCGGCGAGGTCTGGCTGGAGCCCGACGTGGCCAGGATCGGGCCGGACACCGCGGCCCCCGAGGGCTACTTCCCCGAACGCACCCTGGCCCGCTGGCTGCGGCTGCACGGGATGCCCGATACCGTGTGGGCCTTCCCGACGGTGGGCGTCCGACTGCTGCGCGAGGCCTACCGCAGACTCGTCGCCCACCTGGGCGTGGACGCGGTCCTGCTGGTGGACGGCGGCACCGACATCCTGATGCGCGGGGACGAGGCCGGGCTCGGCACCCCCGAGGAGGACATGGCCAGCCTGGCCGCCGTGGCGGGCCTCACCGAGGTGCCCGAACGGCTGGTCGCCTGCCTGGGCTTCGGCGTCGACGCCCACCACGGCGTCAACCACGCCCTGGTGCTGGAGAACCTCGCCGCGATCGACCGGGCCGGCGGCTACCTCGGCGCCTTCTCCATCCCGCGCGGCAGCCGGGAGGGCGCGCTCTACCTGGACGCCGTCGAGCACGCCAGGGCCGCCTTCCCGCAGCACCCCAGCATCGTCAACGGCTCGGTGGCGGCGGCGCTGCGCGGCGAGTTCGGCGACGTGCGGTTCACCGAGCGGACCAAGGACGGCGAGCTCTTCGTCAATCCACTGATGACGCTCTACTTCGGCGTCACGGTCGAGGCGCTGGCCGCCGAGAACCGCTACCTGGACCGGCTGGAGCAAACGGTGCTGACCCGGCAGATCAGCACCGTGATCGAGGAGTTCCGGGACGAACTGCCCCGGCAGCGCCCGCCCCGGCAGTTCCCGCACTGACCGGGCCGGGGGCCGGACGCCGCGAGCCGGGAGCCCGGCGGGTCAGTGCGGGGCGAGCCGGAACTCCAGGTTGCCGAACCGTACCTGGTCCCCCGGCCGCACCGGCATCCCGCCCGCGATCCGCCGCCCGTTCACATGGGTGCCGTTGGTCGACCCGAGGTCGTACAGCACCCAGCCGCCGTTCTCGTGCCGCAGCTCGGCGTGGTGCCGGGAGACCGAGGCGTCGTGCAGCCGCAGCCCCGAGCCCGGGATCCGTCCTATCGTCAACAGCGCCACCCCGGCCTGCGGCAGGCTCAGACCCGGCAGCCGCTCGCTGCGCCAGGCCCGGTTCAGCCGGTCGCCGAAGGCGGACACCCGGCCGACCGTCCGCAGCACCAACCGCTCGACCGGCCCGCCGGTGGGCAGCCCGGCCACCGCCGCGTCCAACTCGCCGCGGCTGGTGGCCTGCAGGACGATGTCCATCCGACCGAGGAAGGTGTCGTGCGACAGCCGACCGCTGCCCGCGCCGTCCCGGAGCACGCCGAGCGCCTGGTCCCGTTCGGCGTCGGAGGGCCGGACGGCGCCGCTGGGGAGCTCAGGCTGCGTCATGGCCCGATTGTCGGATCGACCGGCTCCGACTGTCCAGATCACGCCGGGTGCAGGCGCGCGGTTCGTACATCACTGAGCCACAGACGCCCGCTCCACCCGCGCGGTTCCCATGGGGTTCCGAAGAGCCGGACGGCCCGTCAGGACTTCCGGGCGGCCGCCAGGATCCTCTCCGTGGTGTGCAGGAACCGGGAGGTCACCGCGCCCCGGTACTGCTTGCCGAACATCTCCTTGGTGACCCACTTGCCGTCCTGGAGGTGGACCACGACGTACGCGGCCCCCGGGTCGGCGCCGAGCACCTCGACGTCGCCCTTCACCGAGCGGTGCGGGAGGGCGAGTTCGGCCGGCAGCGGTTCGGACAGGAAGGCGATCACCAGCCGGACGTCCGGCGTCACCTCGACGCCCCGGAACGGCTCGGCGGCGAGCAGGCCGGCCACCTCGTCGACCGTCCGCAGCAGCACCGGCACCGGGTAGCCGAGCGAGCGCTCCAGGTGCTCCTCGATCCGCGCGGTCAGTGCGGCGCGGTCCGGCTCGTCCGTGCTGAAGAAGACGTTCCCGCTCTGGATGTACGAGCGGACGTTCCCCAGCCCGAGCTCGGCGAAGAGCGCCCGCAGCCGCTCCATCCTCACCGTCCGGCCCCCGACGTTGATGGCCCGCAGGAACGCGATGTACGTGGTCGTGGTGGTCACCCCGCCAGTCTGGCACCGGCCACCGACAAGGCCCGCCCGCACACTGGAGGGGGACGCCCTGTGGGTCCTCAACTGGCACCCGGGCCGGCCGGTGGAGAAGATCCAGCTCCACTGACCGGCCGTACCCGCCCTTCCGGCCTTACGGCAGAACGGACTTGAGCGCCTCGGGGGTCCGGGCCACGACGGCGTGCCCGTCGTCCGCGGTGATGATCGGGCGCTGGATCAGCACGGGGTGCTCGGCCATCGCCGCGATCCAGCGCGCCCGCTCGCCCGCCTCCCGGGGCCACTGCTTCATCCCCAGGTCCTTCGCGACCTGCTCGTCGGTGCGGGTGATGTCCCACGGCTCCAGGCCCAGCCGCTCCAGCACCTGCTCCAGCTCGGCCGCGGTCGGCGTGTCCTCCAGGTAGCGCCGTACGGTGTACTCCACCCCGGCCGCGTCCAGCTCGGTGAGCGCGGTCCGGCACTTGCTGCAGCGCGGGTTGATCCAGATCTCCATGCCCGCCAGCCTATCCGGGCGCCCGGTCGAACCCCCGGTAGCGGGAACTCCGCCGGGTCCGCCGGTGGTTCACGAACCAGGAGCCGGAACGTCGGAGGGGAGCACCGCATGGACGGCGCTGCGATCATCGAGCAACTGATGACCACGGAGGTCAGGACCGACCCGTACCCGCTCTACGCCAGGGCGCACGAGCTCGGCCCGGTGGTCCCGGCGGGGGACGGGATGTTCGTGGTGAGCGGCTACGCGGCGGTCAACAAGGTGCTGCGCACGTCCGCCTTCGGTGTCGCGACCGCCGACATGATGGCCGGCCTCGCCCCGGAGTTCACCGAGCACTCCTCGCTCGCCCTGTTCGGCCGCTCGATCCTCCAGCGCAACGCGCCCGACCAGCCGCGGGTCCGCTCGCTGATCGCCTCGGTGTTCACCGCCCGCCGGGTGGCCGCGCTGCGCCCGGCCGTGGAGGCGGCGGTCGGCCGGCTGCTGGACGGGATGGCCGAGCAGGGGGCCGACGGCTCCCCGGTGGACTTCATGGACGCCTTCGCCTTTCGGCTGCCGGTCGGGGTGATCTGCGAACTGCTCGGCGTCCCCGAGCGGGACCGCTACCGCTTCCGCGGCCTCGCCTCCGATCTGACCGTCGCCCTGGAGATCATCCAGGACCTCGACGACCTGGACGAGGCCGACCGGGCCGCCGACGAGCTCTCCGGGTACTTCGCCGAGCTGGTCGCCGAGCGGCTGGCCCGCCCGCAGGACGACCTGGTCAGCGACCTCGCCCGGATCGCCGCCGCGGACGGCGGGCGGCTCTCCGCGGAGGAGCTGCTGGCCAACCTGGTGCTGCTGCTGGTGGCCGGCTTCGAGACCACCACCAACCTGCTCGGCAACGGGCTGGCCCTGCTGTTCCGCCACCCCGAGGTGGCCGCCGGGCTGCGCAGCGGCGCGGTCACCCCGGCCGGGTTCACCGAGGAGGTGCTGCGCTTCGACTCCCCGGTCCAGGCCACCGCGCGGGTCGCCCTGGAGGACGGCCTGTCGATCGAGGGCCTGCCCGTCCCGGCCGACAGCGGGGTGACCCTGCTGATCGGCGCCGCCAACCACGACCCGGCCCGGTACGACCGCCCCGGGGTGTTCGACCCGACCCGCACCGACAGCCAGCCGCTCAGCTTCGGCGGCGGCCAGCACTTCTGCCTGGGCTCCCAGCTGGCCCGGCTGGAGGGCGAGGTCGCGATGCCCGCGCTGCTCGACCGGTTCCCCCGGCTCGCCCCGGGCGGCGTCCCGACCCGGCGCGACCGCCTGGTGCTGCGCGGCTTCGAGACCCTGCCGGTGACCGTTCGCTGACCCAGGCCGCCCCTGCGCCTCCGGGGCCGCCGTCGGCCCGGCCGCCCCCGGCCCCGGAGGCGGGACGTTGGCCCGTTCACGGCCCGGCCCGTTCGTGGGGGGCATGGATGGACGGGTGGTCTCCTTCCCGGCCCAGGACGTCCACCGGTACGCCGGCCTGCTCGCCGACGACCTCACCGTCCTCGCCCTCATCGCCGAGAGATTCCGGCCGGGGCAAGCTTAGGTATGCTAGGCGCTTGCTTGATCAGTCAAGGTTTGGGGCAGGGATCATGGGTGCGCATGCTGGGTTGACGGTCGAGCGGATCACTCAGGCCGCAGCCGCTCTCGCGGACGAGGTCGGGATCGAGAAGGTCACGATCTCCGCGCTGGCACGGTCGTTCGGAGTGAAGGACGCCAGCTTCTACTCGCACGTGAAGGGTCTGCGGGAGATTCGGATCCGGGTCGCGATCCTGGCCTCGGAGGAGATGAACGAGTGCATCGGCAGCGCGATCGCCGGCCGCTCCGGGGGTGAGGCGCTGACGGCGTTCGCCGACGCCTACCGGCACTACGCGCTGCGCCACCCGGGCCGGTACGCGGCGACGCAACTGCGCCTGGACCCGTCCGAGTTCGCGGGGACCGAGGTGTTCGCGCGGAGCGTGGAGCTGACCTACGCGGTGATGCGCTACTACGAGCTGGACGAGCCCGACCTGACGGACGCGGCGCGGCTCCTGCGCAGCACCTTCCACGGTTTCATCAGCATCGAGGCCGCGGGCGGGTTCAACCACCCGCGCGGGGTCGAGGGGTCCTGGCACCGGATCGTCTCGAGCCTGCACCAGCTGCTGGAGCAGTGGCCGCGGACGGCGGACACCGAGAAGGCGTGACCGGTCGGCGGGCCGGCCGCGCCCCGACGGCTGCGGCGCCGGGGGGCGAGCCCGGTCACCCGAGGCCGGCCCCCGCACCGGTCGCCGCGGCGCCGATGCCCGACTCGTAGGCGAGGATGACGGCGTCGACGCGGTTGCGCAGGGCGAGCTTGTGGCAGATCCGGTTGAAGTGGGACTTCACCGTCCCCTCGGTGAGGGTGAGGGCGTGTGAGATCTGCTGATTGGTCAGCCCCTGGGCGATGAGGTCGAAGACCTGCCGTTCCCGCGGCGTGAGTTGGGAGATGTCGGCCTGCGGCGGGGTCGGGACGGGCCGGTAGGTGCGACGCAGCGCGGTGAGCAGCTGGTCGACGGTACGGGTGCCGATCACGGCGTCGCCCTGGGCGATTCCCCGTACGGCGCTGAGGAGTTGACCGGGACTCTGGTGCTTCGGCAGGAAGGCGCGCGCGCCGGCGCGGGCCGCGTTGAGGGTCCAGCCGTCGGTGAGGCCGTGGTCGGGGACGAGGAGCGCGACGGCGGTGCCGCGCGGGGAGCTGCCGGCGAGGTGGTGGACGGTGTCGAGGACGTCCGGGCCGGGGAGGGCGGCGTCCAGCAGGACGACGTCCGGTCGGTGGCGGTGGGCGAGCCCGAGGAGGGTGTGGCCGTCGGCCGCCTCGCCGAGGACGCGGAACGCGGGGTCCCCGTCGAGGACCGCGCGGATGCCGCGGCGGATCAAGGGATGTTCGTCGCCGAGCAGGAGCGTGCTGGTGCCGGGCGGGGTGAGCCGCTCCCGGGCCGACCGCGCGCACCCGCGCCCGTCCGCGTTCCGCACGCCACTCCTGCTGTCCCGCATGGTGCTCCCGCTCGTCGTGGCCGTGGTCGGACGGGGCCGGTGGGTCGGCTGTCCGGCTGACGGCATGGCATTCCCGGGGCCAGCGTAGGCGCGCGTTCTGGAGCGGTGATGGTGCCGGGCTGAAGTGGCGCGGCCGCTGGTCGGGGCGCTGGTCTACAACCAGGGTTGGAGGCCTCGGTGCCACCTGTGGTTGGCATACAGGGGGTGGCCCGGTTGGGTACGTTCGCCGCGACCTTGAGGATCTCTGTGTGAGGAGACGTTGTGGCCTCGAATGTGTCCCTGCCGCCCGCCGCGTCGCGTTTACCATCGCTGGCCGGCATGCGTTTCATCTGCGCGATCGCCGTCTTCAGTGCGCACGCCTATGTCTCGCTGTCGTTCAACGGTGACTGGACCGGCACCAACACCACGGTCCTGATGATCGTGGGGCGTTCGGCGCTGAGCTTCTTCTTCGTGCTGAGCGGGTTCGTGATGGCCTGGTCGGCGCGCCCGGGTGACACGGCCAGAGCGTTCTGGCGTCGGCGTGCCGCGAGGATCTATCCCACGCACGTGCTCACCTGGGTCGCCGCCGTCGTGCTGATGCTGACCGTGACCGGCGGCACGGTCACCCTGGGGAACGCGGTCTCGAACCTGCTGCTCGTGCACACCTGGCAGGCGTCGTTCATGGCCAACAACAGCCTGAACGTGGTGTCCTGGTCGCTGTCCTGCGAGGCGTTCTTCTACTTCTGCTTCCCGTTGCTGCACCGCTACCTGAAGCGGGTGCCGGCGAAGCAGCTGCTGTGGTGGCTGGGCGGGACCGTGCTGGCGGTGATCGCGGTGCCGCTGGTGACCTCGACCGTGTTCGCGTCGCAGCCGAAGTTCCCGCCCTTCGACGTGACGTACGACCAGTACTGGTTCGTGTACCTCTTCCCGATCACCCGGCTGCTGGAGTTCGTCCTCGGGATCCTGCTGGCGCGGGGCGTGCTGACGGGTCGTTTCCTCAAGGTGCGGTTCAGCCACGCGGTCCTGGCCTTCGCGGTGGCCTATCCGCTGGCCATGCAGGTGCCGTACCTGTACTCGATCACGGCGATGTCGATCGTGCCGGTGCTGATGGCGGTGCTGGCGGGCGCTGGTGCGGACATCCGGGGTTCGCTGTCAGTGGCGCGCAATCCGGTCATGGTGTGGCTGGGGGATGTCACCTTCGCCTTCTACCTGGTGCACTTCATGGTGCTGGAGTACATGTATCGGCTGATCAACGACGGGCATCCGGCCTCGCGGGCCGAGCGGGTCGGTTCGGCGGCCCTGCTGTTCGTCGTGTCGTTCGTGATCGCGGCGGCGGTGCACACGTTCTTCGAGGATCCGCTGTCCCGCCGCTGGGGTTCCCGCCGCCTGCGGGCGGAGCAGGTGTCGCCCGCAGCCCCGCAGCGCGCCGACGGGGAGCCCGTGGCGCGGTGATTTTCCGAGCCGGCGCCGGGCCGGCCGTGTTCCTACCAGATGTGAGGAGTTGACCAGTCGTGAGTGCCGTGAGTGGTCCGTCCGTAAGCGGTCGGGCGGCGTCCGGGCGGTCGGTGCACGGGGTTCCGTCGGTGACGCTGAACAACGGTGTGACGATGCCTCAGATCGGCTTCGGGGTATGGAAGATACCGGACGAGGAGACTCCCGCCGCGGTGGCGACGGCCGTGGAGGCGGGGTACCGGAAGTTCGACACGGCGTCGGAGTACTACAACGAGGCGGGGACGGGCCGGGGGATCGCCGAGTCGGGGCTCGCGCGTGAGGAGGTGTTCGTCACGACGAAGGTCTGGAACGCCGATCACGGGTACGACTCGACGCTGCGCGCGTTCGACAGGTCGCTGGAGCGGCTCGGGCTGGACTTCGTGGACCTGTACCTGATCCACTGGCCGGTGCCGGCCAAGGACCTCTACGTCGACACCTACCGGGCGCTGGAGAGGATCCACGCGGACGGGCGGGCCCGGGCGATCGGGGTGTCGAACTTCCTGCGGGAGCATCTGGACCGGCTCGCCGAGGAGTGCGGCGTGGTTCCGGCCGTCAACCAGATCGAGTTGCACCCCCGGCACCAGCGGGCCGAGGCGCGGGCCCTGCACGCCGAGCGCGGCATCGTCACCGAGGCCTGGTCGCCGCTGGGCAGCGGGCACGGGATCATGGATCACCCGGACATCGCGGCGGTCGCCCGCAAGCACGGCAGGAGCGCGGCGCAGGTGTGCCTGCGCTGGAGCCTGCAGCTGGGCAACGTGGTGGTGCCCAAGTCCGCCCACCCGGAGCGGATCGCGCAGAACATCGAGGTCTTCGACTTCGCCCTCGACGAGGACGACATGGCCGTGCTCGCGGCGGTCGAGGAGGCCAAGCCCTGGGGCACGCCCAAGTGAACCGGTGAGCGAACGCGGACACCCCGCCGGACGTGGTTCCGGCGGGGTGTCCGCACGTGCTGCTCGCGGGGGCGCCACGAGTGGTCGGATCAGGCCCGCTTGGCCGGGCCGGAGGGCAGCAGCGCCGTGGGCAGGGCGGTCAGGACCACGAATCCCAGGGCCGCCCAGAACACGGTGTGGAAGGCCGGGATCACGCTGGCGCCGTCGGCGAGCGAGTGCTGCAGCAGCAGGGCGATGACCGTGGTGCCGATGGCCGCGCCGAGCTGCTGGGAGACGGCGTTGACGGTGGTGGCGGCGGCTACGCTGGTCGGCGGGATCGAGTGGTAGAGGGTCACCATGACGGGCGAGGCGGCCAGCGCCAGGCCGATGCCCTGGACGAACAGCGCGGCGAGCAGCACGACACCGGGGTCGGCGCTGTCGGCCAGGCCGAACGCGGTGAGGCCGATGGCGACCAGCAGCAGGCCGACGAGGACCAGCGCGCGCGGGTTGCTCTTGGTGTCGATGACCTTTCCGACCAGGAGGACGGCGACGGCCGCGCCGACGCCCTGCGCGATCATGATGGTGCCCGCGGCGAGCGGGCTCTTGCCACCGGCCTGCTGGAAGAACATGGGCACCAGGACGACGGCTCCGTAGAGGCCGAAGTTGTTGAGCAACGCGACGGTGGTGGAGGCGGTGAAGTTGCGGTCGCGGAACAGGCTGAAGTCCACGATCGCGGACTCCCGGTTGCGGCGGGCCAGCACGCCGTGCACGACCAGGAGCAGGAGCGCCGCCAGCAGCGGGAAGAGGACCTGGGAGTCGCCGAAGGAACGGCCCTCACCCAGCCGGCTGAAGCCGTAGATCCCGGCGGTCAGGCCGGCGCTGATGGTGAGCAGGCCGGTGATGTCCAGCCGCCCCGGCGCCTGTCCCTTGACGTTGGGGATGAGCATCGGGGACAGGATGGTCACGGCCAGGCAGACCGGCACGTTCAGGTAGAAGACCCAGCGCCAGGACAGGTCCTGGACGACGGCGCCGCCGATCACCGGCCCGGCGATGGGGGCGACCAGGATGGGGATGGCGATCAGGGACATCATCCGTCCCATCCGCTGGGGCCCGGCCAGCTGGACGACCAGGATGCGCATCAGGGGGAACAGCATGCCGGCCCCGAGGCCCTGGACCGCCCGGAACACGATGAGGGCGCCCAGCGACCAGGACAGGCCGCACAGGACCGAGCCGGCCAGGAAGAGGGCCAGGGAGGCGGTCCAGCACGCCGTGGCGCCGAATCGCTGGGCCGCCCAGCCGGTGACCGGGATGACCGCGGACATCGCCAGCAGGTAGGCGGTGGAGACCCACTGCACGTCTGCCAGGCTCGCGTTGAAGTGCTCCGTGAACGAGTGCAGCGCCACGCCCACGATCGTGGTGTCCATGAGGGCGACGAACGCGCCGAGGGCGAGCACGAGTGCCGCGCGGATCAGCGGGCCGCCGAGGGCCTGCGGCGGGGCGGGCGCCGCCGGCGGCTCGCTCTCCGTCTTGGTGGTGGTGACCTCTTCAGCCATCAGGGTGCCTTTCGTGTGTCGCGCTGCCTGTGCGATGGGCGTGGGCGGGTGGCCTGTTCGGCTTCGATTCCCGGGCATCGTCGGTGATCTGAGCGGTCGTCAAGCCGCAGACGACCCGTTCCGTCACCGCCCGGTCGTCTCGCCGACGACAACCTAGCACCTCTTGACCAGCACCTAAGGCATTTAGGCCAGGTCGATTCCGTTCGCCGGGCGTGGGGCGCGATACCCCTGGCGCGGGCGCGGTTCCTATGTATATTAGGCGTGAACCAAGGGCACCGAGGTTGGCAGGCCACGACAATGACTACTGGGGGTGCGTCCCATATGCGGGCCGAGAACGACACGGCGGTGGCGGTGGAATCGTGTGACATCCGGGTGCTGGGGCCGATGAGTGCCCGGCTGGGCGGAACGTCCATCGTTCCCACCGCGAACAAGCCGCGTCAGCTGCTCGCCCTGATGGCCCTGAACGCCGATCGGTTGCTCACGGTGTCGACCCTCATGGACGAGATCTGGTCCGACGCGGACGCGCCCCGCAGCGCGCTGCCGACGCTGCACACCTACATCCTTCAGCTGCGGCGCCTGATGACCAAGGCGCTCGGTCCCGACGCGACCTGCGCGGCCAAGGACATCCTGGTGACCAAGCCCGGCGGGTACCTGCTCAGCGTGTCGCCGGACTCGGTGGACGTGACGGCGTACCAGAAGCTGCTGACCTCCGCGCGTTCGGCGGCCGCCCGCGGGGACGCGGTGGCCGCGGCCCGCGCCTACGACGCCGCGCTGGGGCTGTGGCGCGGACCGGCGCTGGTCGACGTGCAGCCCGGTGCGGTGCTGAGCCCGGAACTGGCCCGGCTCGAGGAGAACCGCCTGGGCGTCGTCGAGGAGCGGATCGACGCCTGGCTGCGGCTCGGATGCCACTCCCAACTCCTGGACGAGCTGGCCTCCTTGACCAGGCGCCATCCGCTCAACGAGAACCTGCACGCGCAGTTCATGACCGCGCTGTACCGCGCCGGTCGGCAGAGCCGGGCGATGGAGACGTTCCAGAGCCTGCGCCACCGGCTGGTGGAGGCGCTGGGCATCGAGCCGTCCCGCCGAGTACGGACGCTGTACCAGGCGATGCTCTCCGCCGATCCCGAACTCGACGTCCTGCCGGCGGACGACCGGACCCGGCTGGCGTTCGCGGCGGCCTGACCGTCGCTCACCCGACGACCCGGCTCGGGGCGGCGCTTCGCCCGGAGCCGGGTCGTCGTCGGTACTCGGAGCCGGCACCCGGGGGCGGTGCCGGCTCCGAGGGATTCGAGGGCCGGCTCAGAACGGCCCCTGGAAGCCGGCCGCGACGTCGACCAGCCCGGGAAGGTCCCCCCGCGCCTCTCCGCAGACCGCCAGACAGGCGTCTGCGATGGCGTCGGCACTGGGGTGGTAGGCCTCCTCGAGAGGCTGGGACACCGGCGCGGGGCTGTCGGGCAGCGTGATCCGGCGCACCGGGGCGAGCAGGGCCTGCGGCACGTTCTCGGCGACCACGGCGGCCACCTCCGCGGCGAAGCCGTACCGGGACCAGCTGGTGTCGGCGACGACGAGCCGGCCGGTCTTGGCCACGGAGGAGCAGATGATGTCGTCGTCCAGCGGCCGCAGGCTGCGCACGTCGACGACCTCGACGCTGATCCCGCGCAATGCGAGCTGCTCGGCGGCGCGTTCGGCCTCGTGGACCATGAGGGAGGCCGCGACCACGGTGACGTCCTGGCCGGGGCGGGCGATCCGTCCCACGCCGAAGGGGATCGGGACGGCCTCGGTGGGCACCTCGCCGGTGAGCGAGTACAGATTGCGGTTCTCGATCAGCACCACCGGGGTGTCCCCGGTCAGGGCCTGGACCAGCAGGCCCTTGGCGTCGGCCGGCGAGGCCGGGGTGGCCACGTGCAGGCCCGGGTAGTGCGCGAAGGTGGCGTGCGGGCTCTGCGAGTGGGTGGCGCCCTGGCCCCAGCCACGGCCGACCACGCCGCGGGTGACCACCGGGACACCGCCCTTGTCGCCGCCGTAGGTGTAGCGCCACTTGGCCGCCAGGTTCACCAGCGGATCGAGGGCCAGGAACATGAAGTCGGCACGGATGTGCACCAGCAGCGGGCGGAAGCCGGCCGCGGCCGCCCCGATGGCGAAGCCCGCGGTGGCGTTCTCCGCGTTGGGCATGTCGATCACCCGGCCGGCGCCGAACCTGGCGAACGCCTCCTTGGTGGTCCCGAACGTGCCGTTGACGTCGTCCACGCCTTCGCCGGCGACGAAGATCCGATCGTCCTGCAGCATGCACTGGACGGTGGCCTCGCTGATGGCCTGCCCGTAGGTCAGCTTGCGCATGTGTGGTGTCTCCTTCTCCCGTCGGGTGTCGACGGTCAGCGGGCCAGGGGCAGGTAGGCGCCGTCGAGCAGGCCGTCGACCGAGGGGAACGGCAGTGCCTTGGCCCGGTCCACCGACTGGTGGATCTCCCGCTCGAACCGGGTGCGCCAGTCGGCCACCGCGGCGTCGATGTCCGGCTCCTCGGCGCGCAGCGCTGCCGTGGCGCGCACGATCGGGCACTGGGCCGTCCACTCGTCGATCTCCTCCTTGGACCGGTACCCGTAGTCGTGGTCCCAGTCGGGGCCGACGTGGGCGCGCCAGCGGTAGGTCGACAACTCCAGCAGGAACGGTCCGTGGCCCTCGCGCGCGTGCGCCACCGCCCGCTGCGCCGCGGCGTGGACGGCGAACACGTCGTTGCCGTCGACCAGTTCGGACGGCACTCCGGCCGCCTCGGAGCGGCCGGTGATCGACGTGCCGGCGGGCTGCCTGGCCGACAGCGGCGAGCAGGCCGAGTACAGGTTGTTCTCGCAGACGAACACCACCGGGGTCTTGTGTACGGCCGCGAAGTTGAGCGACTCGGCGAAGACCCCCTCCTCGGTGGCCCCGTCGCCGAAGTACGTCAGGGCGACCCGGGCCTCGCCGTTGCGGGCGAACGCCCAGGCGGTGCCCACGGCCACCGGGATCATCTCCCCGAGGATCGCGGCCGAGCCGGCGAAACCCGCCGCCTGGTCGATCACGTGCATCGAGCCGCCCCGGCCGTGGGCGCAGCCGTCCTGCCGGCCGTAGAGCTCGGCGACCAGCGCGTCCAGATCGCCGCCCTTGGCGAGGTACGGAGCGTGGGAACGGTGACTGGTGTACACCCAGTCCTGCGGAGTCGTGGCCGCGCACACTCCGACCGCGCTGGCCTCCTGGCCGATGGAGAAGTGCACGGGCGTGCGGATCTCCTGCTCGTCGCGGTAGTAGTCGGCCAGCGTCTCCTCCACGACACGAATCCGTACCATGTCGCGAACCAGTCGGGCACGATCAGACACCATGGTTGAAGTCCCAGTCCCTGAGTAGACGAAGTGCGACGGCCGCGGTCCACCACGCCGTCGTTGCGCGTGAGGTCCTCCTGCGCGGTCCGCCCGGCCCGGTCGGCCGTCGTTGCGGGCCGCGCTGCCACAGCGGGATCGCGGCACCCGGCCTCCGGCGGTCCTCGCCGTCCGGGTACCGGTGCCACACGATCGGTCCGTCGCTCGGCCAGTATTGCGGCACTCGATGGAGAGCCGGTTGATTCGTGCTGAGTCGGCCCGAACATCCGGGTGCCGACGGGCCGTTCGGGGGCGGTGGGCCGGCGGCCGCGCGGGGCGGTTCAGCACCGCTCGATCGGTGCTCAGCCGCCCGGGCCGAGGATGTACGGGGAGCGGTGGGCCGAGTCCTGCCGCCGCCCGATTGAGCGCCTGGACCAGGAGGATTTCCGCTCGTGCTGCTCACCGACCCCGGACTGGGGCGCCGAATCCAGCTGCAACAAGGCCTTGTCTGGCTCGCGGCAGCCCAGGGAGACCCCTGCGCGGCTCTGCTGCGCGGGCTCGACACCGATCCGCGCGAGTACTGGCGCCGGCTCACCGAACGGCCGCTCGGCCGCAGCGCCACCGGCGCCTGGGTGACGGCGCGGCACGCCGTGGCGAGCCGGGCGGCCGCCGAGCCGGCCCTGTGCGAACGCCCGCTCCTGGACGGCTTCGGCCCGAGCGCCGCGGACGGCGCGCCGCAGGACCAGGTGCCCGCCGACGGCGGCGACGACCCGGTGTTCGACGTCGAACAGGCCTGGCGCCGCGCGCTGGCGGCCGTCCCCGCCGCCACCGGCGGGGACGGCGGGTGGGACGTGGTGGCCGTCGCGCGTGCCGCCGCCGTCGAGGCGCTGGCCCTGGCCTGGGGCCTGGACGCCGACGGACGGCTGGAGTTGAGCGCGGCGGTCGAGCTGACCGACGGGCTGCTCGACGCCTCGTGCTATCCGCAGAACCTGGCCGACACCCGGCGCATCGCCCGCGGCGTGACCGCCCTGCGGGCCCTGCCGGCGGTCGGTGGGTCCGAGGAGCGGCTGCTGCTGGCGGCGGTCGGCGTGCGGATGGCGACCGACCTGGTGGTCAACACCCTGGTGCGGTACCCCGAGGCGACGCCCCGGCAGGATCTGGAGGCCCTGTGGGAGCGGCTGCGCGCCGAGCCGGGAGGGGCGGCGCGGGCGGTGGCGGAGACGCTGCGCTGGGCCGGCCCGGTGCAGCTGCGCACCCTCGTCGCGCAGGCGCCGTGCGAGCTCGCCGGACAGCGGATCGAACCGGGGGAGGAGGTGGTGATCCTGCTCGGAGCCGCCAACCGCGACGCCGAGGCGTTCACCGACCCCGACCGGTACGACCCCGACCGGTTCGCGGCGGCCGCCCCCGACCGGTCCGATCCCGTCGAGGCGGCGCGAGCCGCGCAGGTCGTGCTGCCCGGTGCGCCGAGCACCCGGGTGCTGTCCTTCGCTGCGGCGAGCGCGCGGGAGGGGCTGAGCCGGCTCGCCGTCCTGCGCCCGCGGCCGAACGGGACCGAGGCGCCGGCGCGGCGCGCGGCCGCCCCGGTGTCCCGGTCGCTGCTCGCCTTCGCCGCCCGCACACCCCTGAGCTGAGCCAGGAGAAGACATGAAGATCCTCTTCGTGAGCATGCCTCACCCCACGCACTTCCACCCGATGGTGTCGCTGGCCTGGGCGCTGCGCTCGGCCGGTCACGAGGTCCGGGTGGCCGGTCACCCGGACCTCACGGACACGGCCACCGGCGCCGGGCTGACCATGGTGCCCGCCGGGAAGCCCGGCTGGTACCGCGACGACCCCTACGAGCCCGACCTGTACGGGCAGTTGATGGGCCGAGGCGCCTCCGACTTCCTGCGCACCTTCGACTGGTCCTGGACCGACGAGCGGGCCTGGAGCTGGGAGGGCCTGCTGGGGCAGGAGAAGATCCTGGTCTCCGCGCTGCTCGCCGGCATCAGCAACGACCCGTTCCTCGACGACGTGATGGACTACGCCCGCCACTGGCAGCCCGACCTGGTGATCTGGGAACAGCTCACGATGGGCGGCGCGGTGGTGGCCGAGGCCCTCGGCATCCCGCACGCGCGCTTCCTCTACGGCCTGGACTTCCTCGGCCGCGCCCGGGAGGAGTTCCTGCGGCTGTACCAGCAGCGACACCCCGACCAGCGCGAGGACCCGACCCGCGAGTGGCTGGAGGAGGCGGTGGGCCGCTTCGGCGGGACCTGGAGCGAGCGGCTGCGGGTCGGCGGTTTCACCATCGCCACCACCGTCCCGGGCACCGAGTTGGAGGTCGGCTTCGACACCATCGGCATGCGCTACGTGCCCTACAACGGGCGATGCGTGGTGCCGGAGTGGCTGCGCGAGCCCACCGACCGCCGTCGGGTCTGTCTGACGCTCGGCACGTCCAACGAGATCGAGAACACCGGCACCACGGTGGGCGAGATCTTGCGGGGGTTGGCCGACCTCGACGTGGAGGTGGTCGTCACCCTCGGCGCCGAGGAGGCGGCCAAGATGGGCGAACTGCCGGCGAACGCGCGGCCCGTGGGCTTCGTGCCGCTGCACGACCTGCTGCCCACCTGTCAGGCGATCGTGCACCACGGTGGCTTCGGTTCGCGCCTGACCTCCGCCTACCACGGGGTGCCGCAGCTCATCCTCGGCCACGGCTACGACACCATGCTGGCCGGGCAGCGGCAGGAGAAGCTGGGCGGCGGACTGTGCCTGCCGGCCGACAGCGCCACTCCGCAGGAGATCCGGGACTGCGTGGCCCGCCTGGTGGACGATCCGGCGCTGGCCGCCGGCGCCGCGCTGATCCGGGCCGACCTGCTGGCGCAGCCCTCGCCGGCCGAGGTGGTGCCGATGCTGGAACGCGTCGTTGCCGAGTGGGGCCGGTGAGCGCGGCATGACCGTCGATCAGCACGGGACGGCCGCCACCGCCGAGGCTCCGGGGGCGGCACGTCCGGGCGGAGCCGGCGTCCGTGAGCTGGGCGTCGCGGGCGCCTTCGAGTTCACTCCCACCGTGTTCCCCGACGACCGCGGGCTGTTCGTGGACTCCTTCCGGCTGGCGGCCTTCGAGGAGGCGGTCGGCCACCCGTTCCCGGTCGTCCAGACCAGCCAGAGCCGCTCGCGCCGGGGCGTGGTCCGCGGAGTGCACTACACCGCGACACCGCCCGGCATGGCCAAGTTCGTGCACTGCACCGGCGGGCGGGCGCTGGACTTCGTGGTGGACCTGCGGGTCGGATCGCCGACCTTCGGCAGCTGGGACAGCGTCGTGCTCGGCGGGGAGGAACTGCGGTCGGTCTACGTGCCGGTCGGCGTGGGGCACGCGTTCGTGGCGCTGGAGGACGCCACCACGATGGTCTACCTGATGTCGGGCGGATACGTGCCCGCCAACGAGCTCGCGGTCTCCCCGCTGGATCCGGACCTGGCACTGCCGTACGACCAGGGCGTGGCGCCGGTCCTGTCCGAGCGGGACCGGGCGGCCCCGACCCTGGCGCAGGCCGTCCGCCTGGGACTCCTGCCGGACTACCGCACCAGCCTCGAACTCGACGAGGCGCTCTGAGGAGCCCCGCACCGTGCCCGGGGGCCGGCCCGCGCGCTGCCGCGCGAGCCGGCCCCCGGGCACGGTCCGTTCAGCCGGCCGCGGGTGCGGCGAGCAGGCTCCGCAGACAGGCCAGCAGGCCGCGCGCCTCCACGTTGAGGTAGTAGCTGTGCCGCAGCAGTTCGGTGAGCTGGCGCACCGTCAGCCACCGGTGGTCCGGGTGCTCCGCCGACCAGTCCGGCTCCGCCTCGACGATCAGGTAGCGGTTGCGGGTGTGGTAGAACCGTCCGCCCTCCTCCGAGAGCGTGGTGTCGAAGCGGACCCGCCGCGGGTCGGCGCCGAGCACCTCGTCGAGGAAGCGCGGGCGGGCCTCGGCGGGCAGGTGGGCGTAGTTCTGCGGGGTGCACTGGACGGTGGGGGCCAGTTCGATGACGTCGTTGTGCCCGGCCTCGGCCCTCGCCTGGACCAGGACGTGCAGGACGCCGTCGATCTCCCGGACCAGGAAGGCGATCACGCCGGGTCCGGTCGCGGCGATCAACGGCTGGGTCCACTCGTCCACCTCGCGGCCCCGGGCCCTGACCCGCACGCCCATGACGTCGAAGAACGCACCGGTCCGGTGGCTGATCCGGCCCTCGGCCGACTGCCACTCGTCGACCTGGCGGAGCGGCACCAGTCGGGCCCGCAGGTCCGTGGTGCTGCGGGCCTCGGTGACCCAGTGGGCGATCTCCGCGCCGGTGTGGCGGCCCTCGTCGGGGCCGGCCGCGCAGGACCGCAGCAGCGCGGAGCCGAACGCGTCCCCGGGGGAGCCGACGGTCTCGGTGCCGGGTCCGGCCAGTGGCAGGCAGGCCAGCGCGGCGCGCGAGTCCATGTTCACCAGGTCGTCCACGGCGAGCAGTTCGTGGAGCTGGCCGAGCGTCAGCCAGGTGAAGCCCTCGCGCACCGCGACCGGCTCGCGCACCTCGACGATCATGTTGCGGTTGCGCTTGCGGTAGAACCACGCGCCCTGCTCGGACTGGCGTACGTCCGCCAGCAGGGTGTGCCGCGCCGCGTCGCGGAAGTACTCCACGTACGGGACGTCGCGGCCCCGGTGGGCGCGGGTGAAGTTGCTGCGGGTGGCCTGCACGGTGGGTGACAGCTGGGGCCCGTCGCAGTTGCCGGGTTCGACCTTCGCCTGCATCAGGAAGTGCGGGACGCCGTCGAACTCGCTCATCAGGATGCCCAGGATGCCGGTCTCCGGCTGGTTGATGACGGGCTGGCTCCAGTGCGGCACCGCACTGTCCGGGCGTTCCACCCGCAGGCCTTCGATCGAGAAGAACCGCCCGCTGTCGTGGACGAGGTTCCCGGTCTCCGGGTCGGTGTGCCAGCCGACCAGTTCGTCGAGCGCGATCGGCTCCACCTCGGTGTGCAGGCGCTCGGCGCACGCCGCGAACCACCGGTGGAAGTCCGCCGTGGTCGTCAGCCCGCCGGCCCGGGCCGCTGCGGAGCGCGCCAGGCCTCTCACCCGCTGCTCGTCAACGGTCGTCGCAGCCAAAGGAGTTGTATTCATCCGGTCTCCTGCATCCAGTCATCGGCCAGGTGGGTGGTGGTGAGGCGGCGGCTCACTGTGCTGCGAGGGTGGTGGCACCCCGGGCGTCGTGGGCGTGGAGCCAGTCGACGGCGTCCATCAGGTCGTCCGCGGACATGTCGGCGAGCAACGCGTCGCGGGCCTGCGCCGCGCCGTCCGACGGGTGGTAGACCTCGCGGCCCATCCAGCGCGACACGTCCTGGACCCTGGCGGTGCGCTCCTGCCGCAGCGACGCGAACTCGCGCAGCTGCTCGGCGAGTCGGGCGGACGGACAGTCCCGCAGCAGATCGCCGAGCACCACCGCGTCCTCCAGGGCCATGCAGGCGCCCTGGGCGGCGTACTGGAGCATCGGGTGCGCCGCGTCCCCGAGGACCGCGGTGCGCCCGTCGGTCCAGGTCGTGGTGGCGTCGCGGTCGCACAGCACCCAGGTGCGCCAGTCGCGGCCCAGTTCCAGCAGGCGGCGGCCGGCGGGGTGCAGGCCGGGGAACCGGGCGAGCACCTGTTCCCGCTCCGTGGGCAGGCCGGCCACCGCTTCGCGGGCGCCGTCGTCCTGGGTGATGGCGAGGTTGAGTCGGCTGCCGCCGGCGATCGGATAGTGCACGAAGTGCCAGCCGGGGCCGACCCAGAGGGTGACCGTGTTCGAGCGGAGCTCGGCGGGCACCGCCGCCATGGGCACGACCGCGCGGTGGATCGTGTGGCCCGAGACCCGGGGCGGGCCGTCGCCCACCAGCTGGGCGCGGACGGCCGAGTGGAGGCCGTCCGCGCCGATCAGGGCGTCGGCGGTGCGGTCCGGACCCCGGGCGGTCAGGGCGCGCACCTGGTCCGGCCCGCCCTGGTAGCCGGTGACCTCCACCCCGGCGTGCAGGGTGATGCGTCGGTGCGCCTGGCAGGCGTCCAGGAGCGGCCGGTACAGGTCGCTGCGGTGGACGACGGCGTAGGGCAGGCCGAAGCGTGCCCGGTAGGCGTGGTCCAGCGACAGGACCGCCAGCGGAGCTCCGGAACGGCCCTCCAGGAGTCGCAGGGCGTCGACGTGGACGGCCGCGGCGCTGACCGGCTCCGCCAGGCCGAGCCGCGCCAGGGCGCGGAAGGCGTTGGGGGCGAGCTGGATGCCGGCGCCGAGTTCGGTGAACTCGCCCTTGCGTTCCAGGACTTCGACGGTGTGGCCGGCCTGGGCGAGGGCGAGGGCGGTCGCCAGTCCGCCGATTCCCCCGCCTGCTACGACGACATGTGGCACGTGAGTCCCCTGTGGTTCGTGCGGAAATGGTGGTGCGTCGGTTTCGGTCGGCGCGTGCGAGACGGATCGGACCGGTCAGCCGACGCCGACGGACCCGGTCAGATGGGTGGATCCGTCGGCCCGGCGCTCCGGTCGGGAGCCGGTCAGGTCGGCGACCAGGTCGGCCAGGACGGTCAGGCCGTCGCGGCTGAGCAGGGATTCGGCGTGGAACTGGAGCGACGCGAAGGCCGGCCCGCGCAGGCCGTGCACCTGGCCGGTACCGGGATCGCGGCAGACCGCGACGGGACCGGGGAGCGCGTCGTGGTGCAGCACGTCGTCGGCGGCGTGCAGGGCGAAGGTGTTGTAGAAGCCCACCAGGACCCGGCGGCCGAAGAAGTCGATCTCCTTCTGCACGCCCTGGTTGGGGCGGCTGCGCCGGACGACGGGCAGGTCGAGGAGGGTGCCCAGGACCTGGTGGCTGAGGCAGACGGCGAGGAAGGGGGTGCCGTCCGCCAGCAGCCGCGCGATGGTGCCGCGCAGGGTGGCGATGCGGGGGTCGCCGGTGTCGCACGGGTCGCCCGGGCCCGGTCCCATCACCACGAGGTCGTAGCCGTCGGCGGGGTGGTCCTGGTCGAAGCGGCGCACGTCGACCGTCAGCCCGAGGGCCCGCAACTGCTGGGCGATCATGCCGGTGAAGGTGTCCTCGGCATCGACGATCAGGGCCCGCTTGCCCTCCGCCACCCGGGGGTCCGGCGTCCGGGCCGGCCGGAGCGCCGGGTCGAGCCAGAACGCGGCCAGGCGGCTGTTGCGGGCGGTGAGGGCTTGGCGGACGCGCGGGTGGTCGTTGAGGTCGCCGGGCGCGGCGGTCTCGGGGCCGGTCGGCGCGGCGCCGAGGGCGCGGAGCATGCCGCGGGCCTTGGCATGGGTCTCGGCGGCCTCGGAGAGCGGGTCGGAGTCGCGCACCAGGGTGGCGCCGACGGCCAGTTCGAGGCGCCCGGCGGTGATGTCGGCGGTGCGCAGCAGGATGGCGGAGTCCAGGGACCGGCCGCCGTTGATGTCACGGCTGATCAGCGCGGCGGCGCCGCTGTAGTAGCCGCGTCCGCGCGGTTCGTGGCTGTGGATGACCCGGCAGGCGTTCTCCAGTGGGCTGCCGATCACGGTGGGGGCGAACATCGTCTCGCGCAGGATCTCCCGCACGTCGTGGGAGCTGTGGCCCTGGATCAGGTACTCGGTGTGTGCGAGGGTGGCCATCTGCTTGAGGTAGGGGCCCACGACCCGTCCGCCGCCCTCGCAGATCCGGGCCATCATCTTGAGTTCCTCGTCCACGACCATGTACAGCTCGCCGGCCTCCTTGGGGTCGGCGAGGAAGTCCAGCACGTCGGTCAGGGTGGGGCCCTGCGGCGGGTGGCGCAGGGTGCCGCTGATCGGGTTCATCACGACGGTCTGGTCGAAGAGACTGACGTGGCGCTCGGGGGTGGCACCGACGAGGGTGCGCGTCCCGGTGTGGACGAGGAAGGTCCAGTAGGCGCCGCGCTCGCCCCGCAGGAGCCGGCGGAACAGGCTCAGCGCGGTGCGGGTGGACCAGTTGTGGATGCGGGCGGTGAAGGCCCGCTTGATCACGAAGTTGGCTCCCGCCCCGGTGCCGATCTCCTCGGTGAGCACCCGCCGGACGATCGAGGCGTACTCGTCGTCGTCGATGTCGAAGCCCGGGTCGGTGAGTTCGGCGGGTTCGTCGGGCAGCAGCTCGAGGGCCCGGTCCAGCGGGCAGGTGTGCTGCTCCGCGACGGTCATGGCGAGCAGTGGGGTGCCGTCGTCGTGGCAGGCGAAGTCCCGTTCGCGTAACTGCCGGTAGGGCAACAGCACCAGGCTCTCGTGGCGCGGTCCGGATGGGCCCTGGTCGAGCGGCGGCAGCGGGACGTCGGCGATCCGCTGGACCTCGGTGATGTCGCCGGTGAGCAGTTCGACGCGGTGGCCGACCGCGTCGGGGCGGTGCAGCAGTGCGAAGGCGGGCGGGCAGGGGCCGAGGACGCGTTCGAGGAGCCCGGCGAATCCGCTCTGGTCGGGGACCATGGGTCAGACCTGCCCGACGAGTCCGGGCTGCCCGACGTGCTCCAGCAGCCGATCGGTGGTCATGACGACGGCGCAGCGGGCCGCCGCGTACTCCAGCGCCCAGTCGTGCCGTTCGGCGGAGAAGTCCGCGACGGCGTCCGCGACCAGGAACGTCTCGATGTCGTGGGTGAAGGCGTCGACGGCCGTCATCAGGCAGCCCACGTGGGCGTAGACGCCGCAGATGACGAGCTGGTCGCGCCCGGCGGCACGCAGGTGGTCGAGCAGGTCGTTGCCGTGGAAGGCGCTGTAGCGCCACTTGGTGAAGACCGTGGCGTCATCGTCGGGGGCCACGTCGTCGACGATCTGGCGGTCCTCCGGGCTGGTGCGCATGCCCGGGCCCCAGAAGTCCTTGAGCAGCCCGCGTTGCTGGTCGCTCATGCCGCCCGGCTGCGCGGTGTAGGTGACGGGCATGCCCAACTGCCGACATCGTTCGACCAGGCGTCGGCTGTTGTTCAGCAGGCCGGTGACGGGTTCGTGGCCGGCCGTGAAGGGCGCCACGAAGTAGCGCTGCATGTCGTGCACCAGCAGGGCGGCGCGGCGCGGGTCGGGGATCCACGGGGCGGTGTTGGCGGGCAGTGACCGCTCGGTGGGCAGGGGGTAGGGGGCGATGCCAGGGATGGCCATGGGGCGTCCTCCAGGAGGTGGGGCGGCCTGGCGCGGCCGCTGCGGGCGGGGTCGGCCGGGTGATCGCTAGCGGCCGAGCGCGGCACCGCCGTCGACGTACAGGTCGTGCAGGGTGATCTGGCCGGCCCGGTCGGAGAGCAGGAACGCGACGGCGTCGGCGATGTTCTGCGGGGTGGCGAAGCGGCCCAGCGGGATTCCCACGCGGTACTGCTCCGGCACGCCGTTGAGGGAGTCCGTCGGGCCGGACTCGTCGGTCCACAGGGAGCGCAGCATCGCGGTGTCGGTCGAGCCGGGGCACACCACGTTGCAGCGGATGCCGTGCTGCGCCAGCTCTAGGCCGAGGGCCTTGGTGTAGGCGGTGGCCGCGGCCTTGGAGGCCCCGTAGGCGGCCATGCCCATCCGGGGGACTCCGGCGGCGTTGGAGGCGACGGTGACGATCGCGCCGCGGATGCCGTGCCCGACCATGCGGTGCGCGACGGCCCCGGACACGCGGAAGACCCCGCCGGCGTTGACGGCGAAGGTGTGCTCCCAGTCCTCTTCGGTGAGCGACAGCGCCGAGCGGGACCGCAGCACGCCGGCGGTGTTGACCAGCAGCTCGATGGGACCGAGCTGCGTCTCGACGGCGGCGACGGTCTCCTCGACCGAGCTCGTGGAGGTCACGTCCGCGGCGAAGACCGTCACGGACAGACCCTCGGCGGCGACGTCGCGCCGCAGTTCCTCGAGGGCGTCTCCGCCCAGGTCCAAGGCGGCCACCTGGGCACCCGAACGGGCCAGGGTGCGCGCGACGCATCGGCCGATGCCTCCCGCGGCGCCCGTCACCAGCGCGACCTTGCCGGCGTGTTCCCTGTCCATGATCGTCTCCCATCGCGGGGCGGATACGGCTGCTGGTTGGTGGAGCGTGAGCGTCGGGCGGGCGGGGAGCGGACAACCCGACGGATCGGCGCCGGGGTGGGCCGCGGCGCGCGGTCGTGCTGCGGGGACGCTCGTCCAGGTGGTCAGGGCCGCGGGGCGGGAGCCGGTCGGCGGGTTCGCCCGCGGCGAACCCGATCATCCGGACGTGAATGCCGTGACCATGCCATAATTCCCTTGGTGACGGGCCCCGCGCCGAACGCCGGGATGCGTGGTCACCCGCCTGCGGGTGTCGTGCGGGCGGCCCGCCGTCCCCTGCCGTCCCGGTCGGCCGGGCCGTCGGGGTGGAGCGGCAGGTGGGGGCGGGGTGAGTTCGGGATTCCCGGCCGTGTCGGGCCGGTTGATTGTGTGGAATTCCTGTGGAATAGCTGGTGAATTCGCGTGGGCGCGGACGCCGGCGAAGTCCACAACGATTTGCAACTTATACAGCGTGATGTGCGATGGTCAAGAACTCAGATCGTCCCGATGTGTCCGTTTTATATCATATGGACGAATTGCCGGCGCAGGCTGTCGCGGGACGCTCCGAGGCCCTTCGGCTGGTGGGTTTACAAAGCCCGTCTAGAGGTATTAGGTTCGTGGCGGCACCACATCTGACCTCGCTACTGCCTGATGGGGGTACCGTATGCACGTGGAGTTACCGCCACCGTTAGGGTCCGGCGGGAAAGGGTCAGCAGGATCGCATCGCCGCATCGTCGTCACGGGCGGTGCCGGGTTCATCGGATCCCATTACGTACGGTTATTGCTTTCCGGAGCCGAGCAGCTCTCCGTGACAGTTCTGGACAAGCTCACGTACGCGGGAAATCAAGCCAATTTGGGTGACCTCGCCGCGGATCCGCGGCTGCGGTTCCGGCGGGGTGACATCTGCGACCCGGCCGTGGTGGACGAGGTCCTGCGGGACGCCGACGAGGTCGTGCACTTCGCGGCGGAGTCCCACGTGGACCGCTCCATCGAGGACGGCGGCGCCTTCGTGCGCACCAACGTGCTGGGCACCCAGACACTGCTGGACGCCGCGCTGCGCCACGACGTGAGCCGCTTCGTGCACGTGTCGACCGACGAGGTCTACGGGTCGATCGCGAGCGGGTCGTGGGACGAGTCGAGTCCACTGAGCCCGAACTCGCCCTACGCCGCCTCCAAGGCCTCCTCCGACCTGCTGGTCCTCGCCTACCAGCGCACCCACGGGCTCAACGCCAGCATCACCCGCTGCTCCAACAACTACGGGCCGATGCAGCACCCGGAGAAGGTCATCCCGCTCTTCGTCACCCGCACCATCGACGGCCTGACCGTGCCGCTGTACGGCGACGGGCGCAACGTGCGCGACTGGCTGCACGTGACGGACCACTGCCGGGGCATCGAGCTGGTGCGCACCCGGGGACGGGCCGGCGAGGTCTACAACCTGGGCGGCGGCACCGAACTGACCAACCGCCAGCTCGCCGAGCGGCTGCTGGCCTTCGGCGGTGCCGACTGGTCGCTGGTGCGCGAGGTGGCCGACCGCAAGGGCCACGACCTGCGCTACTCGCTCGACGACCGCAAGGCCCGCGAGGAACTGGGCTACCGGGCGCGCGTGCCGCTCAGCACCGGCCTTCCCGCCACGGTCCGCTGGTACCAGGACAACCCGCAGTGGTGGCGTCCCCTGCTGCCGGAACCGGCGGGTCGTCTCGGCGCCGCCCCGCAGGCCACCCTGCCATGAGCCCGGCGGGACGGACCGCGGCGGACCGCGTCCTTCCGCCCCGAGCTAAGGAACCACTCCTCCCATGCGCGGAATACTGCTGGCCGGCGGCTCCGGCAGCCGGCTGCTGCCGCTGACCCTCATCAACTCCAAGCAGCTGCTGCCGGTCTACGACAAGCCGCTGGTCTACTACCCGCTGTCGGTGCTGATGCTGGCCGGCATGCGGGAGATCCTGATCATCAGCAGCGCGGCCCACCTGGAAGCCTTCCGCTCGCTGCTGGGCGACGGCGGCCATCTGGGCCTGAGCCTGCAGTACGCGGTCCAGGACGAGCCCCGCGGGATCGGCGAAGCCCTCGTGATCGGCCGGGACTTCGCCGGCGACGAGGACGTCTGCCTCATTCTCGGGGACAACATCTTCTACGGGCAGGGCCTGCCCGGCCAGCTGCGCGAGGCGGCCCGGACCCTGGACGGCTGCGCCGTCTTCGGCTATCCCGTCTCCGACCCCGAGCGGTACGGCGTGGCCGTCCTCGGGCGGGGCGGCGAACTGGTCGACATCGTGGAGAAGCCGGCCGACCCGCCCTCCAACATCGCGGTCACCGGCCTCTACATGTACAGCAACGACGCCCTCAGCTACGCCGAGAAGATCACCCCGTCCGCCCGCGGGGAGCTGGAGATCACCGACATCAACCGGCTGCTGGTCGAGCAGGGGCGCGGGCGGATCGTCCAGCTCGGCCGGGGCATCGCCTGGCTCGACGCCGGCACCCACGACAGCCTCCTGGAGGCGAGCCAGTACGTCCAGGTCCTCCAGAAGCGGCAGGGAATGCAAATCGCCTGCCTGGAGGAAACGGCCTACCGGATGGGTTACATCGACCGGAGGCAATTGGGCCGGCTCGCCGAACGGCTCTCGCCCGGCACCATGTACGGCCGGCACGTCCGTTCCCTCCTGAGAGCCTGACCCACCGCCCTTTCCAGAAAATCGGCCCGCCTTTCCACGGAATACCGGACCGGTGTGCGACGCATGTGGACCCGGCGCCTCGAATTCCCGGACCGGCGGCTCGACAATGAAAACGAAGGATTACCCATGCAGGAAGTGGCGGGCGCCTCGGGCAGACGGCGCCTCGATTCCCTCACCGGTGCGCGGTTTCTGGCCGCCGGACTGGTGTTCTTCTGCCATCTGGCGACCAGTGGATTCTTTGTGCCCGGTTCCGCACCGGCCACCGGGCTGATGACGGCCACCAAGACCGCCGGTACGGTCGGGGTCTCATTCTTCTTCGTCCTCAGTGGCTTCGTACTGACCTGGTCGGTCCGACCCGCGGACACCTACGGCGGCGTCCTGCGGCGCCGACTGGTGAAGATCTTCCCCAACCACCTGCTCACCTACGCCCTGGCGATGGTCGTCTACGCGTCGGCCTTCACGCCGCTGGGCACCGCGCTGCTCAACCTGCTGCTGCTCCAGGCCTGGTCCTCGGACCCGATGGTCTTCCTGAGCGTCAACGGGGCGAGCTGGTCGCTCTCCTGCGAGCTGCTCTTCTACGTGCTCTTCCCGTTGCTGCTCCCGTTGCTGCGCCGGATTCCCGCCCGGCGGCTGTGGTGGTGGGCGGGCGGTGTCGCGGCCGCTGTGATGCTGATGCCGCTGGTCGCCGCCCTGCTGCCGGCCGGTCAGACCCTGCCCAGGACCGGGTCCTGGCTGGACGGCGTGTCGATCGAACGGCTGTGGCTCGTCTACATCTTCCCGCCGGTCCGGCTGCTGGAGTTCGCCCTCGGCATCCTGATGGCGCGCATCGTCCAGTCCGGCCGGTGGATCGCGCTGCGTCCCGCCTGGACCGGGCTGCTCGTGGTGGCCGCGTACGTGCTGGGGCTCTACACGCCCATGCTGTTCACGGTGGCCGCGGTGACCGTGGTGCCGCTGGCCCTGTTCGTCGCCTCGCTGGCCCAGGCGGACAGCGCCGACGCCGGCACGCCGCTCGCGACGCCCCTGATGCGCCGGCTGGGGGAGGCCTCGTTCGCCTTCTACCTGATCCACGGGATCGTCCTGGAGTACGCCGGCGAGCTGCTGGTCCGCGAGCACCGCGCGCCGTCGACGGGCCAGGGCGTGGTGGTGTCCCTGCTCACCCTCGCGGTGAGCCTGGCGCTGGCCCTGGCGATCCACCAGTGGTTCGAGACGCCCCTGGTGCGGTGGTTCGGCCGCCCGCGGCCGCGCCCCGTCGTCCCGGCGGAGGCCGGCAGTTCCCTGGGTCGCTGAGCCACGACGGCCGGCACGCCCGTACCGCAATCCCCGTCCCCACCATTCCAGCGAGGCCTCTGTCATGCGCATGCTCTTTGTTACCGGCGGCAGCCCGGCCACGGTGTACGCACTCACCCCCCTGGCGACGGAGGCCCGGAACGCCGGGCACGAGGTACTGGTCGCCTCCAACGCGGAGACGATGGAGGCCGTCACCGGAGCCGGGCTGCCCGGCGTCTGCGTGTCCGACGTGCCGATCCGGCACCACATCTACCACGACCGCGCCGGCACCCCGCTGGTGATGCCCGAGGACCCCGATCTGGCGATCCGGGCCATCGGCCATGCCTTCGGCCGGATGGCCGCCGCCTACCAGGAGCCGCTGCTCGAGCTGGCCCGTTGCTGGCGGCCCGACGTGGTCGTCGGCGGCACCCTGCACTACTCGGCGGCGGTCCTGGCCGCCAGGATCGGCGTGCCGTTCGTGCGGCACTCCTGGGACTCCGGCGAGCCGCTGGTCGTAGACGAGGCCGCCGCGGTGGAGATGCGCCCCGAACTCGACGCGCTCGGCCTGGCGGGCATCCCCGGCACCGCCCTGTGGGTCGACGTGTGCCCGCCCAGCGTGCGCGACCCCGAGGCGCTCCAGGGGACGTCCATGCGGTGGATCCCCTGCAACCTGCAGCCGCCGCTCGAACCGTGGATGTACAGCAAGGGCTCCGCGCCCCGGGTCGGGGTCACCGCGGGCACCAAGACCGCGCCCGGCTACTTCTTCGACTACCTGGTTCAACTGGCGGTCGCGCTCAAGAAGTTGGACGCCGAGATCCTGGTCAGCGCGCCGCCGGCGGTGGCCGGGCAGCTGAGCGAGGCCACCGGCATGCGGGTCGGCTGGCTGCCGTTCGACACCGTCGCCCGCACCTGCGACCTGCTGGTCCACCACGCCGGCGGTGGGACCGCCCTGACCGGCATGGTGTACGGCATCCCCCAGCTGGTGGTCCCCAACATGCCCAAGCTGGTGGCTCCTTCGCAGCGGCTGGCGGCCTACGGCGCGGCCCGGGTGATCCTGCCCGGCGACGACACCCCCGAGGCACTGGCGGACGCGGCGGGCGACCTGCTGGCGAACGACCACTACCGGGAGCGCGCCCGGGACCTGGCCGAGGAGGCCAACGCCATGCCGGCCCCCCAAGAGGTGCTCGGCCTGATCGAGAAGCTGGTGTGACGCCGTGTTCTATCACGTGTGCTTCGTGGTCCCCGACATCGAGGCGGCGATGGCGGACCTCACCCGGACCGTCGGCGCCCAGTGGTCCGGCATCCTGGAGGACTCGCTCGGGCCGTGGGAGTACCGCCTGGCCTTCACCCGCGGCGGGGCGCCCTACACCGAGCTGGTGCAGGGCCCGCCCGGCAGCCCCTGGGACTCCAGCCTGGGTGCCCGCTGCCACCATCTGGGCTTCTGGACCGCCGATGTGACGAAGAGTGCGGCCCGACTGTCCGAGGACGGCTTCACCCCGGAGTTCGACGCCTGCCCGCTGGGGCGTCCCTACAGCTACCACCGGCTGGAGAGCCTGGGCGTGAGCCTCGAGATGATGGACGTCTCCCGGCAGGACCGCTTCCTGGCCGCCTGGGACCCCGGGGCCCCGGCGATGCCGCCCTTCGACGCCTGACCAGCGCCGCCCCGCGCCGTGCCGCCCCGGCCGTGACCGGGGCGGCATCCGCCTGCCGTTGTTGATCCCGCAAGACCCGTGCCGGCCCAGACGAGGAGAGCCGAAGCAATGCCGAGCAGCGACATCGATGCCCCGGACAACGGGACCCCGGCCACCGAGGCCCTGGACACCGACGTGCTGGTGGTCGGGGGCAGTACGGTGGGTCTCTTCACCGCCCTGTTCCTCGCCCGCGCGGGGGTGCGCACCCTCGTCGCCGAGCGGCACCCGGCACCGCTGGCGCACCCGCGGGCCATGGGCATCGGGCCGCGCACCGTGGAACTGCTGCACACGGCCGGCATCGCCGACGCCGTCGACGCCGAGTGCATGGACATGCGGGGCGGTGACCTCCAGATGTTCGCCACCCCCACCCTGGCGGAGGCCGACCTGGAGACCCTGTCCGCACAGGCCCCGCCCCGCACCGACGCGTTCCGCGACGTGACGCCGCGCCACCTGCGCGGCACCTGCCCCCAGGGCCGCCTGGACAAGGTGATCACCGCCGCGGCGCGCGACGCCGGTGCGCGGATCGAGTTCGGTACCGAGATGGTCGCCTTCGCCCAGGACGACGCACGGGTCACCGCGCGCCTGACCGGCCCCGACGGCCTCGTCGAGGTCCGGGCCCGCTACCTGGTGGCCGCGGACGGCGCCCGCAGTGGCGTCCGCGAGAGCCTGGGCATCGGCACCAGCGGGCCGGGTGTCATCGGCGACCCGCTGATCAGCGTGCTCTTCCACGCGGACCTCAGCGAGTTCACCGGCGGCCGGCCGTTCACCGTCTGCGACATCACCACCCCCGAGGCGGCGGGCGGCCTGCTGCCCGTCGACGGCGACCGCGAGTGGATCTACGCCTTCCGCTATCCGCGGGACGCCGGCCTCACCCCGGACGACTTCACCCCGCAGCGGTGCGCCGACCGGATCAGGGCCGCCGTCGGCCGCGACGACCTGCCCCTCGAGGTGGTGAGCATCCTGCCCTGGCAGGTGCGCGGGGCGCTCGCCGACCGGTTCCGGGACGGTCGGGTCTTCCTCGCCGGGGACGCCGCCCACGTCATTCCCCCGGTCGGCGCCTTCGGCATGAACACCGGTGCGGCCGACGCCCACAACCTGGCCTGGAAACTGGCCTGCGTGCTGGGCGGACAGGCCGGAGACGCCCTGCTGGACAGCTACGAGCACGAGCGCCGCCCGGTCGCCGCCACCGCGCTGGAGCAGTCGATGCTGCGCCTGGAGGACCCGTCCCTGCACTGGCAGACCGGCGAGCAGGGCCGCCGGCACCGCGCCTCGGCCGGCGCGCTCAACGCACCGGTGATCCACCTCGGCTACCGCTACGACTCCGGCGCGGTGATCGGCCCGGTCGCGCCGCTGCCCTCCACGGAGGAGGTCGAGCCCGACCTGGACGGCTCGCCCGGCTCCCGGCTGCCGCACCACTGGCTGGCTCCGGGCGGGCGGAGGCGCTCCACGCTGGACCTGGTCGACTACCGCTTCACGCTGCTCGCCGGACCGGACGGAGCGGCATGGCTGAAGGCAGCGGCCGAGGTGGCGTCCCGGCTCGACGTCCCGGTCGACGCCCACCTCGTCGAGGCGGCCGTGGAGTCCGTCCCGAGTTGGGCCGCCGCCGTCGGCATCGAGGACGGCGGCGCACTGCTGGTCCGCCCCGACGGCTTCGTCGGCTGGCGGACCCGGGTGCCGGCGGGCGATCCCGAGGCCGAGCTGGCGGACGTCCTGACCGCACTCCTGGACCGCGCGCGAGCACCGCGCGGGAGCGGCCGGCCCGCGTGACGGCCACCCGCCGGTCCCCGACCGGGCCGCACCCCCGCACCGGCCGGGCGCGGTGGTCGCCGCCCGGGCCGTGCTCTTCATCCGTGCCATGTACGACTCTTCGAGGGGGAAAGCCATGAATGGTCCCGCACCGCGGACCGCGCTGGTCACCGGCGCCGGCCGGGGCATCGGACGGGCCATCGCCGAACGCCTGGGCGCTATGGGCGCGACGGTGGCCGTCCACTACGGGCGCGACGACGCCGCCGCCGCCCAGGCCGTGGCGGCGGTGCGCTCCGCCGGCGGCAACGCCTTCCCGGTGCGGGCCGAACTGGGCACCCCGGGCGCCGTCGAGACCCTGGCCGCCGGCGTCGAGGCAGGCCTGCGCGAGCACACCGGCGCGGCCCGGCTGGACGTCCTGGTCAACAACGCGGGCATCGGCTGCCGCGCCGACATCACCACCATCACGCCCGAGGACCTCGACCGGGTGTTCGAGATCAACGTCAAGTCCCCGCTCTTCATCGCGCAGCGGCTCCTGACGCTGATGGGCGAGGGCGGCCGGATCGTCAACGTGTCCTCCGTCGCCCATCAGGTCGCCCACCCGCACGTCCTGGGCTACGCCATGAGCAAGGGCGCGCTGGAGGCGTTCAGCCGCTCGCTCGCCGCGCAGCTGGGACCGTCCGGCATCACCGTCAACACGGTCGCCCCCGGACTGATCGAGACCGACCTGCACCGCGCCCGGCTGCGCGAGCACCCCGAGGAGGCCGCGGAGGCGGCGGCCAGGACGGTCTTCGGCCGGCTCGGCCAGCCGGGCGACGTCGCCGACGTCGTCGCGTTCCTGGCCTCCGAGCAGTCCCGCTGGGTGACCGGCGAATGCCTGAAGGCCACCGGGGGTGCCTACCTGTGACGCCCCACCACTGAACGCCCGGTCCCATCGCCCCCACCGCCGACGGAAGGTTTGGACATGCTCGTCAACGACATCTACCTCGACAGCCTCGGCGTACGGCTGGGTCGCAGGCTCGACCTCGCCGAGGCGGCAGCCGACGGCCGGTACGCCGCGTCCGAGCACATCGCCAACGGCCTGCTGGGAGTGACCGTCTCCGAGGACGACCACGCCCCCGACCTCGCGGTCGCGGCCGTGCGCCAGGCGCTGGAACGCTCCGAGGCCGACCCGGCGGACGTCCGGCTGCTGCTGCACGCCAGCGCGTACTTCCAGGGCCAGGACATGTGGACCCCGTCCTCCTACATCCAGCACCACACCATCGGTGGCGGCGCCCCGGCCGTGGAGGTTGACCAGAAGTCCAACGGGGGGCTGGCCGCCCTCTCGCTCGCCTCGACCTTTCTGGCCGCCTGCGAGGACACCGCCGCCGTCCTGATCACCACCGGCGAGCGGTTCTGCCTCCCCGGCTTCGACCGGTTCCGCACCGAGAGCGGCACGGTGATGGCCGACGGCGGCACCGCCATGCTGCTCACCAGGCGCCCGGGGTTCGCCCGCGTCGTCTCCTGCGTGCTCACCTCGGACTCCTCGCTGGAGGGCATGTACCGCGGGCGGACGCTCAAGGACGCCCCGGCCGCGGGCGACAAGCCGCTCAACATGCGCGGGCGGAAGGCCGACTTCATGCGCCGCCACCTGAGCGACCTGGAGGAGATCTCGCTGCGGGTCGCCGACGGCATCAGCGGGTGCCTCCAGCAGGCACTGGCGGAGGCCAAGTGCGAGGCCGACGACATCCGGCGCTTCGTCATGCCCAACAACGGCCAGACGGTGCGCTGGTGGGGCATGCTCGCCGAGATGGGCGTCGAGCGCGAGCGCACCACCTGGGAGTTCGGCCGCCAGATCAGCCACCTGGGCTCCGGGGACCAGGCCGCCGCCCTCGACCACCTGCTGCGCACCGGTCAACTGGCCGCAGGCGACCGCGTGTTGCTGGCGGGGGCCGGTTACGGCTTCAACTGGGGCGCCGCGGTGCTGGAGATCCTGAACGTGCCCGACTGGGCCGCCGCCGACGCGTCCTGATGCATCGTCATCCTTCCAAGACAGGAGCACACATGCCCTTCCCCCCGCTCGCGGAGCCCGCTTCCGACCTGTCCGAGGACGAGGCCCGGCGGCACGCGCACCAGGTGATCCTGGCCGGCCACGGCATGACGGCGCAGCGCCGGCTCGCCGCCGCCCGGGTGCTGGTCATCGGCGCGGACGAGATCGGCGCACCGCTGATCGCCCACCTCGCCGACTGGGGCGTGGGCACCATCGGCATCAGCGACGGTTCCCCGCTCAACCCGTGGGACCGCTACCTGGGCATCGTGGCCGACGAGCCGGCCACCCGCGCCGACGCCTGGGCCCGGGCCCTGACCGCCACCCACCCGGCGGTGCGCACCGTCGTCGAGGGCCGCTTCGACGTGACCACCGCGGCGGACCTGGTCGCCGGCTACGACCTGGTGGTCTGCGCGGGTGAGGACCCGGCCCGCTGTCAACTGGCCGACGATGTCTGCGCGCAGGCCGGCAAGCCCTACGTGTGGGGGTCCATGGACGCCACCGGCGGGCGGGTGGCGGTCTTCTGGGACGTCCACGGCGCCACCCTGCGGGACCTGTTCCCGGAGCCTCCCACCCCCTACTTCCGCGGCATGTCCGGCGCGCTGCGGGCGGTGGGGTCCTGGCTGGCGGTGACCATGGCCACCGAGGCCCTCAAGCTGCTCACCGGCGCCGGCGAGCCGCTGGTGGGCCGGGTGATGAAGTACGACGCGATGGCCGCCACCTGCGTGACCGTGCCGCTGCGCCGCGATCCGCGCACTGACCGGCCGGCCGAACCGACCGCGGCGGAGCCGTTCTTCGGGCTCCTGTCGCCGCAGGCCGCCGTGGCGGCGCGCGAGTCGACCCTGTCGGTGGAGGAGCTGAAGGAGCTGCTCGACGGCGAGGAGCCGATCGCCCTGGTGGACGTGCGCGAGCCCGACGAGTACGCCTTCGTGAGCCTGCCCGGCTCGACGCTCGTCCCCAAGGACGAGTTCCTGAACGGTGACGCGGTCCAGCGGCTGCCCACCGACCGCAGGATCGTGTTCCTGTGCCGGTCCGGGATCCGCTCCGCCGAGGTGCTGGCGGTGGCCAGGCAGGCCGGCCGCCTGGACACCGCGCACCTGGGCGGCGGCATCGTCGCCTGGGCCGAGCGGATCGACCCCTCGCTGCCGACCTACTGACCCCGATACAACTACTCTCCGTAATCGATTTCCTGGTTCGTGGCCGCCCGGAACCCGCCCGGGCGGCCTTCCTTCGGCCTGTCCTCATAGCATTCCCGGCGGAAATCGGCCGACGCATAACCAGTCGCTTTTCCGAAAAGAGATGTGCGCCCGCACTCCCGAATTCATCGGGTAATGCGGGCGCACATCTCGGCGTTCCCGTCAGCGCACCGGAACGCAGCGGCCGCCCTCGGTCCGGTAGGTCCAGCGGGCGCCGTTGGCGACCAGGTCCGCCACCGCCGCGACGAACCGGTCCAGGTGCTCCACGGGGGTCCCCGCCCCGAAGCTCATCCGCACCGCGTTGGCGGGCCGCTCGCCCGGCCCGGCCGGCTCCGGGGCGGCGCACTCCTGAGGCTGGTCCGGGTCGGCGCCCAGCAGGCGGCGCACCATCGGGTGGGCGCAGAACATGCCGTCGCGCACCCCGATGCCGTGCTCGGCGGACAGCGCCGCCGCCAGGTGGGAGCTGTTCCACCCGTCGACGACAAGGCCGATCACCCCCACCCGGGGGCTGGTCCGGCCCAGCAGGGAGAGCACCCGCACCTCGGGGATGCCGGCCAGCGCGGTCAGCGTCCGCTCCAGCAGCGCCTCCTCGCGGGCCACCAGCGTCTCGAACCCCGCGGCGCTCAGCGCCCGGCAGGCCGCCGCCACCGAGTACGCGCCGATGACGTTGGGCGAGCCGGCCTCGTGCCGCGCGCTGCCCTGCTGCCACTGGACCGACAGGCCCTGCTCGCCGTGCACGACGAGCCGGCTGGCGCCGCCGCCCGCCAGGTAGGGCTCGGCGGCGGCCAGCCAGTCGGGGCGGCCGGCGAGCACGCCGGCGCCGAACGGCGCGTACATCTTGTGGCCGGAGAAGGCGATGTAGTCCGCGCCCAGCTCGGCGAGGTCCACCGGGCGGTGCGGTACCAGCTGCGCGGCGTCCACCACCACGCGCACCCCGGCGGCATGGGCCACCTCGGTGATCTCGGCGATCGGCCACAGCTCGCCGGTCACGTTGGAGGCGCCGGTGACGCACACCAGGCCCGGCCGGTGCGGGTCGCGGCCCGCCAGCGCCTCGGCCACGGTCTCGACCGCCTGCTGGCGCGACGCCGGCGCGGGCAGGACGGTGACCTCGGCGCCGCGCCAGGGCAGCAGCGCCGCGTGGTGCTCGGTCTCGAAGGCGTAGACCTGGGTGCCGGCCGGGAGCACCGAGGCCAGCAGGTTGAGCGAGTCGGTGGTGGAGCGGGTGAAGACGACCTCGTCGTCGGCGCGACAGCCGAGGAACTCGTGCACGGTGACGCGGCTGGCCTCGTACAGGTCGGTCGACAGCTGCGAGAGGTAGCCGGCGCCGCGGTGCACGCTGCCGTAGTACGGCACGTACCCGCACACCTCCTCCCAGACGCTGCGCAGGGCCGGGGCGCTGGCCGCGTAGTCGAGGGCCGCGTAGGGCACGTCGTCGCCGGTGACGAGCGGCACCATGACGTCCGTTCCCAGGACGGGCAGGGGCGGCGCCGTGACGGCGTCGATGGTCGGGGCGTTGCGGGCAACACGCATGGCGGACTCCCGGGGGGAGGGTGGATGGGGGTGGCCGGCGCGCGGGCGGGCGGGTGCGACCGGGTGGGCGCATCCGGCGGTCGCGCCGGCGGGCGGGGCACTGGAGAAAGGGATGCGCGGCGGTCGACGGCACGTCGTGCGCGCAGGGCAGCGGGCCGGTGCGCCGGCCCGGTCGGGGGCCGCGGCAGCCCGTACCGCTCGATTCTGCCAAGCGCGCGCCGCGCGCGGCAGGGGGCAAGTTGGCCGCTGACGGCCAGGGCCCGGCGCGCCGCCCTGGCCGCCGGGTGTCAGGAGTGCGCGGGCAGCGGATCCGGCTCGGGCAGCAGCTGGTGGGTCCGCGCGGCGATGACGCCGGCCTCGAAGCGGCTGCTCACGCCCAGTCGGCGCAGCAGTGCGGACACCGTGCGGCGCAGGGTGCGCGGGGAGACGTGCAGTTCGCGGGCGATCTCCAGGTCCTGGCGGCCCTTGGCCCACAGCCGCAGGATGACCAGCTGCTGCTCGGTCAGGCTCACCGGGGCCCGGGTGCCGACCGGCCGGTCGTCCGGGCACGGCCCGTCGTCCTCCGCCGCGCCGGTGCGCAGGTCGCGCGCGTCGTCCCAGCAGTACTCGAAGATCCGGACGAGGACCTGCAGCAGGGCCGGCTGGCGCACCAGCAGCGTCGAGTCCGGCAGGCACACCAGCGCCATCTCGTCGTCGACGACGACCAGCCGGAACGGCAGCAGCGGCGCCACCCGGATCTGGACCCCGCGCCGGGAGAGCTTCTCCAGGTGGGAGACGGCCGTGGCGTTCTGTAATAGGCCGCTCTGGTGGATGGTGCGCACGTTGACCCGCGACCCGCGCTCCCGCCAGTCGCCGCCCAGGCGGTCGATGACCAGGTGGCGGGCGATGACCGACGGCTGGATCAGGCGGATCTGATCGCGGGCCAGCGCCACCGCGGCGTCGAGCAGCTCATGGGCCCGCGCCGGGTCGTGGACCTCCACCGGGTCGCCGGCGCGGCCGGTCGGGACCGCGGCGCGGTGCACGGCCAGCGCGGACACGTGGGACTCCAGCAGCCGGGCGCAGTCCGCCGCGCTGACCAGCGCCCGCTGCTGCCTTTCCAGTAGCTCCGACAGCGTTCCCACGGCATTCTCCGACATTTCATCCTGCTGCACCGGCACCTCGCGGCCTCCCTGCTGGCATGTCCCCCGGCGGTCATGGCCGCTCCAGGCCACTAAATGGTCTACACGGCCTTGATCGCCTCTGGCAAGATTATTTCACCGGATTAATTGGAAATCCCGTTCCCCGTCTTCGGCAATGCTCACTCTGCGTACGCAATCACCTTGGCGCGTCTCATCCGCCAGTGGCAGCCGCAGGTGCTGACGCCGCTCCGTCTTGGCAGGAAAGGAGAAGCGAAACCGGTGAACGATCAAGACTCTCTGGTGTGCGACCGGGCCGCAGGGCACCCCCTGGGGGGCCTGGCCGACCCGGCCGACGGGCTCGGCGCCGAGCGGGCCGAGCAGACCGCCCAGCGCCTGTGGCGGCGGATGACGCTGGTCGCCGCCCCCGACGGCACGCCGCGCCCGCGGCCGATGGCCGTACCCGCCGAACTGCACGCCGCCCTGGCCCTGTTCGAGGCCTCCGCGCAAGGCTCCGCCACCGGCGGTCACAGCGCCCCCTCGGCCGGCGCGCTGCAGCCCTACGAACTGCGGGTGGTCACCGGCGGTCCGGACGGGCCGCGGGTGTTCTCCGTGGACGTGGCCCGGCGCACCTGCTACCTCACCCACGAAGGCGAGGAGGTGGACAAGGCGCTGTGCGACGGCGGCCTCGCGCTGCCGGGCCCCGACGCCAGCCTGGTGCTGCTCGTGGTGCGGCCCTGGCTGTCCATCCGTAAGTACGACGAACGCGGCTATCTGTACGCCCAGTTGGACACCGCGCACCTGGGCACCCATCTGCTGTGCCTGGCCGCGGCCGGACACCGCCGGGCGCGGTGGCTGACCGGTGCCGCGACCGGCCCGCTGAACACCCTGCTCGGCCTGGGGGACGACTACCTCCTGCCGCACAGCGTGCTGCTGCTGGACGGCCCGGCCGGCCACCGGTCGCCCGAGCCCGGCGCCTGGAGCTGCACCGACCACCGGGACACGCACCGCTCGCCCCGGCGGCCCGAGCACTTCGAGTACCGATGTTGGCAACAGCTGGCCGAATTCCGTCACGAATGGCCGACCGCGTCCTCAGGCACCCCGCCGCTCAGCCTGCTGGACGGCACCGAGGCGGCCGCGGCGCCGCAGCCGGCCCAGCTGGCCCGGTTGGCCCGGCTCGCCGCCGTCCGGCGCTCCGCCAAGGACTTCGGGCCCGGCCCGGTGCCGGCCGACGCGCTTCGGCGGGCGCTGGCCGTCATGAGCACCCCGCTGCCCACCGACCTGCCGCCCGCGGACGGCTTCGGCGCCACGCTGGTCGCCCGCCGGGTGGACGGTCTGGCCCCCGGCGCCTACCGCGTCCTGGGCGCCGGTACCGAGGACGCCGCACCCCGCGGTCGCGTCACGAGCAGTGACGACGACCTGGTGCGGATCTGCATGGGGCAGGAGCACCTGCGTCACACGGCCGCCGCCGTCGTCTTCCACGGCCGCCGGGAGCAGGTCTTCCGGCACGGCATGGCCGGGATCGACCACGCGCTGCTGCGCGCCGGGGCCCTGGCCCACCTGCTCTACCTGGGCGCCACCGACGCCGACGTGGCGATCACCACCATCGGTGGCTTCGACGCCGCGGCCTGGCACCGCCTCGCCGGGCTGACCGATCAGGACGAGGTCCTCTACGTCGCGATGCTCGGGCCGCGCGGCGCCGCCGCCCGAAAGATCGACCGCCTGCAGGGCGCCTACGCCCACGGGGGGCGCTGACCGATGCTCGCCGACATCATGACCAAGGCCCTGCGCGACGGCGGCGGCCGGGCGCAGGTCACGGACCGTCACACCCGCCTCACGCACCGGGAGCTGGACCGGGCCGCCGATGAGCAGGCCACCCAGCTGCGCGCCCTGCTCGGCCCCGGCGAGCGGCACCGGGTCGCCATCCAGTCCGGCAACTCGGTCGCCTACCTGGTCGCCTACCTGGCCGTCCTCAAGGCCGGCAGCGTGCCCTTCCTGATCGACCGGGCCAGCGGCCCGCGCGAGGTGCAGCTCATCTGGCAGGACTGCGGGCTCGACCTGCTGCTCCAGGACGAGGCCGCGGCCGCGCCCGAGGTCGGCACCCCGCGCGGCACGCTGGGGTCGCTGCTGGCGACCGGCCTGCCCGCGCGGGAGGACGCGCCCGCGCTGCACGACCTGACCCAGGTGTGCCGGTTCACCTCCGGCTCCACCGGCCGTCCCAACTGCATCGAGTTCGCCGGCGCCGCGGTGCACCGGGCCGCGGCGAACTGGGCCGAGGGCACCGGCCTTTCGGGCGGCGACAGCATCCTGTGCTTCGCCTCCCTCTCCAACGGCCTGGCCTTCAACACCTCACTGCTCTCCGCCTTCCTGGTCGGCGCCGACCTGCACCTGGGCAGCGGACTGCCCACCGGCGGCGCGGTGTCGCGGCTGCTCGCGAGCACCGCCGCCACCCGGCTGGTCGGCTTCCCGGCGCTCTACGAGTCGCTGGTCCGCCGCCCCGCCGACGGCACCGCACCGCCGAACCTGAGGATGGCGGTCTCCTCGGCGGCGCCGCTGCGCCCCGACACCCGGAGCGAGTTCACGGCGCGCACCGGCGTGCCGCTGCAGAACTACTTCGGGGTGGCGGAGGCGGGCCCGCTGACCTTCGCTGCGGACCCGCTGACCGATCCGGGCCTGGGCCAGCCGCTGCCCGGCGTGCGCCTGCGGGCCGGCACCGCGGCCGCGCCCGAGGTGGTGCAGGTGCACAGCCAGTCCATGGGCACCCGCTACCTCAACGCCCCCGGCGTACTGGAGGGCCGCATCGACCAGGACGGCTTCTACCACACCGGCGACACCGGCTACCTCAGCGACGGCAGCCTGGTGCTCACCGGACGCACCAGCCAGAAGATCAACGTCGGCGGGCGCAAGATCGACGCCCTCGAGGTCACCCACGCGCTCCTCGACGTCCCCGGCATCACCGACGCGGTCGTCTTGGAGACCCCCGACCGGCACGGTGGCAGCGCACTGGCTGCCGTGATCACCGCCGAACCCGGCTTCGACCCGGCCGAGGGGCGCCGCCGGCTGTCCGAGCGCATCGCCGCCTACAAGGTCCCCAGTCTCATCCGCGTCGTGCCCCAGATCCCCCGCGGCTCCACCGGCAAACCCGCCATGGCCCAGCTGCGCGGCCTGTTCGACACCACTGGCCAGCCCCAGTGACGACCCGCCAGGAGAACGCAGTCATGCCCGTGTCCCCGAACCAGATCCGTCCGCGCATCGTGCGCATCGTGCTCGGCTCCGCCGAGGGCGATCTGACCGAGCAGGCCCTCGCCGCCGCCAACTGGTCGCTGCCAGCCGTCAGTTACTCCTCCCTCGCCTACATCCGGATGATCGACACCGTGGAGAACGAGCTCGGTGTCTACCTGGACCCGGAGGAGGACAGCGAGCGCTTCGAGACCATCGACAGCATCGTCGACCTGGTCTGTCAGCAGCTGGAGTCCGGCGATGCCTGAGCCGGTCCTGGGGATCGTCGGCACCGGCCGGCTCGCCGCGGCGGTCGGCGGACTCGCCCAGGCCGAGGGGCACTCCGTACGGGTCTACGAGCCCCGCGCCGTGGACACCTGGCGCCAAGGCCCCGCGGCCGACGTCGTCATCGACTGCTCCGCCCCGGCCGTCACCGGCCAGGTCGCCGACCTGTGCGGTGAGCTCGGACTGCCGCTGGTCGAGTGCGTCTCCGCGCTGCCCGACGCCCAGTTGCAGCGACTGCGAGCCCTGGCCGCCGGGGTGCCGGTGGTGCTGGCCGCCAACCTGTCGCTGGGCAACTACCTGCAGACCCGCGCCCTGCGCAGCGTCGCGCAGGTGGTGACGACGATGGCGCGGGCCGGCATCGACGGCGCCGTGCCCGAGGCCGCCGTGCTGGAGCGCCACCCGGCCACCAAGGCCCACCGGCCCAGCACCACGGCCGAGTTGCTGGCCCGGGAGTGGACCCGGCAGACCGGGGCCGACCCCGCCGACGTGGCCTCGCTGCGCCACGGGCCCGCCGTCAGCGACCACACCGTCAGCCTCGGCTGGCCGGAGCAGAGCCTGGTGATCGGCCATCACGTCGCCTCGCTCCGGGCGGCCGCGGCCGGCGCCATCGGGGTCGCGACCTGGGCCGTGGGCCACGCCCCCGGCAGCTACACCGTCCACGAGGTGTTCGACGACATGGTGGCCGCCATGGCGCGCGCCACCGGCCGAGCGGAGGAGAGCCAGTGACGGCGACCACGACCGAACGCCGGGTGCCGACCCGGATGGCCGAGCAGATCTCCCTGGGCGCCCGGATGCTCTCCCTGGACGGACACGACGACTTCAACCAGGGGCAGATCTCCGCGCGGATGCCCGGCTCGGACACCTTCTACATCAAGAACGCCCTGGTCGGGTTCGACGAGGCGAGTCCCGACCAGATCGTGGCGGCCGACACCAATCCGGCGGCCCCCATCGATCCGCTGGCCCCACCGGAACTCCCGCTGCACCAGGCGATCTACCGCGCCCGCCCGGACGTCAACGGCATCGTGCACAGCCACGCCCCGCACACCCTGGTGTTCGGCGCCACCCACCTGACGCTGCGACCCGTCTCGCACGACGGCGCGCACTTCGTCGACGCCCTGGGCCTGTTCACCCTGACCAGCAACACGGTCCTGGACCAGGAGACCGGCGAGGCCATCGCGCACGCGCTCGGCGACGGCAACGGCGTCCTGCTGCGCAACCACGGCTCGGTGGTGATCGGCCGGAGCGTGCGGCACGCGGCCGTGTTCGCCCAGGTCCTCGAGCGCGCCTGCCGGCTGCAACTGCTCGCCGAACAGGCCGGCGTCCCCTACAGCTGGTCGAGCGACAAGGACGTCGCCCTCAAGCGCGACTTCATCTACGCCGACCTGTCGGTGCGCTCGTACTGGGACTACGCCGTGCGCCGGGTCCGGCGCACCTGGCCGGACATCAGCACGTGGTGAGTGGCCACGCCACCCCCGGCATCCTGGTGGCCGTCTGCGACGCCGCCACCGCCGCGGACCGCTACGGGCACCTGCTCAGCGCGGTCGAACGGACCCGTGCGGCGGCCTGCCCGCCGCACCGGGCCCTGGAGTTCACCGCCGGGCGCGGACTGCTGCGGTGGGCTCTGGACCACACCCTCGGGGCGGGGGCCGCCGCCAGCCGGATCGTCCTGACCGACCGCGGCAAGCCCGTGCTGGCGGACCTGCCGGCGACCGGCATCAGCCTGTCCCACAGCGGCGAGACCGTCGCCGTCGCCGTCGCCGTCGGCCGCGCCGTCGGCATCGACGTCCAGGCACCGGTCCCGATCACCGACGGCCTGCTGCGGCGCTGCTGCACACCCGAGCAGCAACGCGAACTGGCCGCCCTGGACCCCGACCGCCGTCCCACCGCCCTGGCCCGGCGCTGGACGATCCTCGAGGCGCACGCCAAGGCCACCGGACGCGGTCTGACCCGTCGGCCGGGCCGGTTCCCCGGGCCGCTGCTGGCCCGGCGCGGGCACGGCCGGGACTTCGCCTGGCGCACGCTGCCCCCGCTGGGCGGCTGCGCCGCGGCCCTCGCCTTCGACGGACCCGCCCACCGGGTCCGCCTGCGCATCGCGCTGCCGGCCGGCACCCCCGGCCCCCGCCGTACCGTCCACGACACCCATCCTCACTGAGAGGCGCCGACCCGATGACCGATCTACCCCTCGTCGCCGACGGGCCCCGGATATCGACCAAGGAGGCGGTGCGCGAGCTACTGGCCCTGGCCGAGGAGCTGGCGGACAAGGAACTCGCCCCCAACGCCGACAAGTTCGAGGCGCAGTCGCACTTCCCGCGGGAGATCCTCGACACCCTCGGCCGGGCCGGGCTGCTCAGCCTGCCCTACCCCGCCGAGTACGGCGGCGGCGGCCTGGGCTACGAGGAGTACCTCACCGTCCTGGAGATCCTCGCCCGGCGCTGGCTCGCCGTCGCCCAGTCGGTCAACATCCACGTCCTGTCCTGCTACCCGGTGGCCGCCTACGGCACCGACCGCCAGCGCGAGCGGTGGCTGCCGGACATGCTGGGCGGCCAGCGGCTCGGCGCCAACTGCATCTCCGAGGCCGAGGCCGGCTCCGACATCTCGGCGCTGGCCTGCACCGCCCGCCTGGACCGCGAGCAGGACACCTACACGCTCCAGGGCACCAAGTCCTGGATCAGCCACGCCGGTCAGGCCGACTTCTACAACATCTTCTGCCGCACCGGGGGCGAGGGCGCGCGCGGACTGTCCGTGCTGCTCACCGCCGCCGACACCCCCGGTCTGGTGGTGCAGGGCCTGGAGAAGAAGATGGGCGCGCGCTCGTCACCCACCGCGGCCATCGCCCTGGACGGCGCGCAGGTGCCGGCCGAGCGCCTGATCGGCCGGCCCGGTAAGGGGTTCCTGATCGCCACCGGTCTGTTCGACCGCGGCCGCCTGGGCATCGCGACCTGCGCCGTGGGGCTGGCCGCGGCCGCCGTGGACTACGCGGTCGCCTACACCAAGACCCGCCGTCAGTTCGGGCGCCCCGTCGCCGACTTCCAGGGTCTGGCCTTCATGCTCGCCGACATGTCCACCCAGGTCGCGGCCGCCCGCGCGCTGGTCCGCGAGGCCGCCCAGGCCCTCGACCGGGGGGCCGCGCCCTCCGCCGTCACCGCCGCGGCCGCCCGCGCCAAGCTGTTCGCCACCGATACCGCGATGCGCGTCACCACCGACGCCGTGCAGGCCCTGGGCGCCTACGGATACGTCCAGGACCACCCGGTCGAACGCTGGATGAGGGAGGCCAAACTGCTCCAGATCATCGAGGGCACCAACCAGATCCAGCGCGTCGTCATCGCCCGTTCGCTGTGACCGAGGGGACCGCAGCCGTGTCTGAACCGCACTTCACCGAGCACGTCGACGTCGTCATCGTCGGCAGCGGCCCCACCGGGGCGGCCTACGCCCGCCTCATCACCGATGCCCGGCCCCGGGCCCGGGTGCTGATGGTCGAGGCCGGCCCCGCCGTCACCGACCCGCCCGGCGCGCACCTGGCCAACCTGACCGACGCGGGCGAGCGCGAACGCGCCGTCATCGCCTCCCAGGGCCCCCACCAGCACCGCTACCCGCTCTCGGCCGCCTCGGCCGTCGCCCAGCACCGGACCCCCGAGGACCGCGCCCGCGCGCTCCTCACCCGGCCCGGGCTGATCCCGGCGGGCTCCGGCGAGCCCGCCGACGACGGCCTGCCGGCGGCCCAACAGGCCTGCAACGTCGGCGGCATGGGATCCCACTGGTTCGGTGCCAGTCCCCGTCCGGACGGCACGGAGCGGATCCCGTTCCTCGACCCCGCCGTCCTGGACGAGGCCCTCACCGTCGCCGAGCGACTGCTCGACGTCTCGAGCACGCAGTTCCAGGGCTCGGCCTTCGCCGCCCACCTGCAGCAGGTGCTCGGCGCGGACCTGGACGAGGACCGCGCCCCCGGGCGGCGGGTGCAGCCCATGCCCATGGCGGTCCGCAACACCCCGGCGGGCCTCCGGCGCTGCGGCACCGACGTGGTCCTCGGCGACCTGGTCGCCGGCGCGAACCCGCACTTCGAACTGCGCCCCGACACGCTCTGCGAGCGGATCCTCACCGCGGACGGCCGCGCCCTCGGCGTCCGGCTGCGCGACCGGGCCGACGGCACCGCGTACCAGGTGCGGGCCGAACACGTCGTGGTGGCGGCCGACCCGCTGCGGACCCCGCAGCTGCTCTTCGCCTCCGGCGTGCGCCCCGGCGCCCTGGGTCGCTACCTCAACGAGCACTCCCAGGTCTCACTGCTGGCCGAGGTCGACCTGCCCGAGGCGGAGGCCGTGGCCGCGGAGTCGACGGGCCCGGCGCCGGTGATGTCGGACTCCACGGTCTCCACCCTCGCGGCCAGCGGGGTGACCTGGATCCCCTGCGACGGCGAGGAGTACCCGTTCCACGGCATGCTCACCCGGATCGACCCGGCCACCCTGGCCCGCCCCGGTACCGGCGAGCCGCCCGCCAAGCCCCTGCTCTCCATCCACCTGTTCACCGCGCAGGAGCCGCGGCGCGACAACCGGCTGGAGTTCAGCGACACCGACCAGGACTGGCTGGGCATGCCGGCGATGACGATCCGTCACACCCTGGGCGAAGCGGACCGCCGCACCCTGCGCCGCGCCCAGGCCGAGGCGCTGCGACTGAGCGCGCTGGTGGGCAGGCCGCTGGCGGGGGAGAGCCCGTGGATCCTGCCCGGCGGCAGCTCCCTGCACTACCAGGGGACCGTGCGGATGGGCGCCGCCGACGACGGCAGCAGCGTCTGCGACCCGGCCTGCCGGGTCTGGGGCCTGGAGAACCTCTACCTGGCGGGCAACGGGGTGATCCCGACGCCCACGGCCTGCAACCCCACGCTCACCAGCGTCGCACTGGCCGTGATCGGCGCGCGCGACCTGGTGCGCCGACTGCCTGACACCACCCAGGCCCTGGCCGTCGTGTCAGGGCCGTCCGAAGGGAAGACCACGTGATCCACACACGGCTCGGCCGCACCGGACTGCGCGTCAGCAGACTGGTCCTCGGCACCGTCAACTTCGGCGGCCGGGTGGAGGAGCCCGAGGCGCACCGGCTGATGGACCACGCCCTCGCCCAGGGCATCAACGTCGTCGACACCGCCAACACCTACGGCTGGCGCGTCTACAAGGGCCACACCGAGGAGGTCATCGGCCGCTGGCTCGCCAAGCAGCCCGCCCGTCGCGACCAGGTGGTGCTCGCCACCAAGGTCGGCGACCCGATGAGCGACGGCCTCAACGACCAGGGCCTGTCCGCCCGCAACATCGTCGCCGGCTGCGAGGCCTCGCTGCGCCGACTGGGCACGGACCACATCGACCTGTACCAGATGCACCACATCGACCGGTCCGTCGGCTGGGACGAGGTCTGGCAGGCGATGGACCTGCTCGTCACCCAGGGCAAGGTGCGCTACGTCGGCTCCTCGAACTTCGCCGGCTGGGACATCGCCTCCGCCCAGGAGGCGGCCCGGCGCCGCAACGGCCTGGGACTGGTGTCCGAGCAGTGCGTCTACAACCTGGTCACCCGCCACCCCGAGCTGGAGGTCATCCCCGCAGCCGCCGCCTACGGACTAGGCGTCATGGTCTGGTCGCCGCTCCACGGCGGCCTGCTCAGCGGCGTGTTGCGCAAGATGCGCGACAACGACGCCGTCAAGTCGGCCCAGGGCCGGGCCGCGGAGGCCCTGCTGGAGCACCGGGACACCATCGAGGCCTACGAGAAGCTGTGCGCCGACTTCGGCACCGATCCCGCGCAGGCGGCGCTGGCCTGGACGCTGTCCCGGCCCGGGGTGACCGCCGCGGTGATCGGTCCGCGCACCGAGCAGCACATCGACGGTGCGCTCGCCGCCCTCACCTCACCGCCGCCCGAGGCCCTCCTGTCCCAGCTCGAGCAGCTGTTCCCGCCGGTCGGACGGGGCGGCCCGGCCCCCGACGCATGGCTCTCCTGACCACCACCCCCACGGATCCGCCGGACCGGTCGGCCCGGCACCACTCGAAAGGACAACCTCCCATGACGGCAGAGAAGTTCACCGACCCGCTGATCGTGCCGCACGAGTCAGCCCAGGACCGCGACGCCCGTGAGCGCCTGACCAAGCTGCTCGTCGAGACGCCGATCCCGCCGCAGTACCTGATCGACAACCTCGCCGTCTACATGCGCCGCCACCAGCTGGCCGACCTGCTGTCCATGGACCAGCTGTACCGCATGCTGGGCGACGTTCCGGGCACCATCATGGAGTTCGGCGTCCTCCACGGCCGCCACCTGGCCACCCTGACCGCGCTGCGCAGCATCTACGAGCCCTACAACTCGCTGCGCCGCATCGTCGGCTTCGACACCTTCACCGGATTCCCCGAGGACATCGACTCGGTCGACAAGGTCAGCACCAGCGCCGTGCCCGGCCGCTTCGCCGTGCCCGACGGTGAGGTGCAGCATCTGCGCGAGGTGCTCGCCGCCCACGAGGCCACCGAGCCCTTCGGCCACACCCAGCGCTCCTTCGTCGTCCAGGGCGACGTCCGCGAGACGGTGCCGCAGTACCTGGCCGACAACCCCGAGACGATCATCGCCATGGCCTACTTCGACCTGGACCTGTACCAGCCGACCAAGGAGCTGCTCGAGGCGATCAAGCCGCACCTGACCAAGGGGAGCATCCTGGCCTTCGACGAGCTCGCCCACCCCAAGTGGCCGGGCGAGACCACGGCCCTGCGCGAGGTGCTCGGCCTGGACTTCGCGCCGCTGAAGCAGCTGCCCGGCCGTGAGCCGCCGGTGATCTACATGCAGTGGGGTCAGTGACGGCGAGACGGGTCGCGGCGGCGTCGGCGCCCCCGCCCCGGAAACGCGTCGGGTGCCGCCGGCCCCGGCCGGCGGCACCCGACGCGCTGTGCGGTACGGCACGCAACACCGGCGATCGGGTGAGGAGGAGGCACCGGTGATATCGGAACAGACGCGACTGGTTGCGACGGCGGATGCGCGGGGCGGACGCCGGGCGACGGCGCCGGCGGCGCACCGACTGGTCTTCCCCGGGGGCGCTACGCAGGCCGCCGATCCGCTACTGGTGGGGCACAAGTTCGCGCGTCAGGCTTGGCTGCTGGCGGCCGGGTACCGGGTGCCGGAATTCGTGTGCGTGTCGGTCGAGGCCTTCGACACGGTGCAGGCCGAGACCGGCATCAGCGCTCCGGCCGTGCGGGATTCGGGGGAGCTGGCGGCCTGGGCGGCGCGGGCCCGTGCCCAGGTGCGCGGCGCGGGGGTGCCGGACGGCCTGGCCGCGGCGCTGCTGGAGGCATACGACCGCCTGACCGACGACGGTGGCACCGTGGCGGTGCGGTCCTGTGCGGTGCCTGCCCGGGCAGGGGCGCCCGGCGGCGGGGAGGAGGCGGCCCCGGCCCCGGGCGGCGGCTTCCTGGTGGTCGGGCGCGATGAGCTCATCGACCGGGTGTCCCAGTGCTGGGCCTCGGCCTTCACCGCCGAGCGGGTGCTCGACCGCTTCGCCCGCGGCAGTGACCCGGCGGCGACCCGGATGGCGGTGGGGATCCAGCGACTGGTACGGGCCGAGCGGTCCTTCGTGGCCGTCAGCCGCGAGCTCCGCAGCGCCCCGGACATCGCCGACCAGGCTCATCTGGCGGCGGCCTACGGACTGGGCGAGGGCGTGACGCGAGGGCGGGCGGACGTCGACCGCTTCTCGGTGGACGTCGGCACCGGGGTGGTCGAGCTGCGCACGGTGCGCAAGACCCGCCGACTGGTGCCCGCCGACACCGGGGGAACCACCGTCACCGAGGTGCCCGAGGACCTGGCGCACCGTCCGGTGCTCGACGTCCAGACCGCACGGCGGATCGCCCGGCTGGCCCGCGGGCTGGAGGGCCACTTCGGCGGGCCCCAGGAGATCGAGGGCGCCATCACCGCGGACGGCGAGATCCACCTCGTCCAGGCCCGCCCGGCGGTCGTCACCCGGGTCGGGCGGCGCTGGCCCCGCTGAGAGCGGCCGGTACGGCTTCGGCGGGGGGCCGAGGCCGTACCGGCCCCACAGTTCCTAGGCCGTGACGACCTTGGTCAGGAACTTCGACAGGTTCGCCCGGGTGCGGGTGATCTTCTCCTCCGTGGTGAGGTTCTCCTTCATCCGGATCCCCGACGCGTTCGCGCGCTTCTTGTCCCGGACGTACAGCGAGCAGGCGAGGTCGCTGCAGAAGTACTCGCCGGCCGACGCGTACTCGTCGTCGCTGACCCGGCGAGCCTTACGGGCCGTCATCAGGGATACGCCCGAGGCGACATGCGTGGTCAGGCAGATCGAGCACATGGAGCCGTAGTGGGCGCCGGCGGTCCGCTGGGCGAAGCGCAGCGCAACGCCGACGAGCCGTCCGTCGTGCTCGGCGACGATGTAGCTCCGGTTGGGGGCTCCGGGGTCCCGCCAACCCAGGAAGTCCATGTCCTCCCAAGGGAGTTCGGCAAGGTAGCGCGGCAGTGCGATCCGACTCGCCTCCCCCTTGGTGCAGTTGACGAACGATGCGCGGATCTCCGGGTCAGTCAGTGCCTTCATGCTTCCTCACGATAGCGCCCCTGTGTATATTAGGCAAAAGCCAATCCATCTTAGGTATAGGGTCGTGTCCAGCGGATCCCCCGCTCACACCATGGGTGCCCCACGGCATCCGTCGAGCGCCGTGTCCGGTGCCGTCCGTTCTGAACTCGGCTGTTTCCGCCGAGCTCTGACGGTAAGTCATCGGGAAAGCCCGGCTCGACCATCCGTCCACTGCGCAGGAAGTACTGATCGTCATGGCTGAGAACTCGCTCGACCTTGCTGCCGTCCGCAACATCGGGATCATGGCGCACATCGACGCGGGCAAGACGACAACCACCGAGCGGATCCTCTTCTACACCGGTGTGTCGTACAAGATCGGCGAGGTCCACGACGGCGCCGCCACGATGGACTGGATGGAGCAGGAGCAGGAGCGAGGGATCACCATCACCTCGGCCGCGACCACCTGCCACTGGGAGTTGGACGGAGTCGACCACACCGTAAACCTGATCGACACCCCCGGGCACGTCGACTTCACCATCGAGGTGGAGCGCAACCTGCGGGTGCTCGACGGCGCGGTCACCGTGTTCGACGGAGTGGCCGGTGTCGAGCCGCAGTCGGAGACGGTGTGGCGGCAGGCCGACCGCTACGGGGTGCCGCGGATCTGCTTCGTGAACAAGCTCGACCGCACCGGCGCCGACTTCCTGCGCTGCGTCGACATGATCTCCGACCGGCTGGGGGCGCACCCCCTGGTGATGCAGCTCCCGATCGGCGCCGAGGCCGACTTCCGGGGCGTGATCGACCTGGTGCGGATGAAGGCGCTGCTCTGGTCCCCGGACGCGGTCAAGGGCGAGATGTACGACGTGCTCGACATCCCGGCCGAGCACGCCGAGGCCGCCGACCTGTGGCGCGGCCGGCTGCTCGAGGCCGTCGCGGAGAACGACGAGCAGATCATGGAGCTGTACCTGGAGGGCACCGAGCCCACCGTGGCACAGCTGGACGCCGCGGTCCGGCGCATCACGATCGCCTCCACCGGGGCGGGCGGCAGCAGCACCGTCACGCCGGTGTTCTGCGGTTCGGCGTTCAAGAACAAGGGCGTCCAGCCACTCCTGGACGCGGTGGCGCGCTACCTGCCCTCGCCCCTGGACATCGGCGCGGTCGAGGGCCACGCGGTCGCCGACCCGGAGGAGGTCGTGCGGCGCAAGCCCAGCGACGACGAGCCGCTCTCCGCCCTGGCGTTCAAGATCATGTCGGACCCGCACCTGGGCAAGCTCACCTTCGTCCGGATCTACTCCGGCCGCCTGGCCTCCGGCAGTTCGGTGCTGAACCCGGTCAAGGGCCGCCGGGAGCGCATCGGCAAGGTCTACCGGATGCACGCCAACAAGCGCACCGAGATCGACGCGGCCGGGGCCGGCGACATCGTGGCCGTCATGGGCCTCAAGCAGACCGTCACCGGCGAGACCCTGTGCGATGAGCAGCAGCCGGTCGTCCTGGAGTCGATGGACTTCCCCAGGCCGGTCATCGAGGTCGCCATCGAGCCCAAGTCGAAGGGCGACCAGGAGAAGCTCAGCGTGGCGATCCAGCGCCTGGCCGAGGAGGACCCCTCTTTCCAGGTCCACGCGGACGAGGAGACCGGGCAGACCGTCATCGGAGGCATGGGGGAGCTGCACCTGGAGGTGCTGGTCGACCGCATGAAGCGGGAGTTCCGGGTCGAGGCCAACGTCGGCAAGCCGCAGGTCGCCTACCGCGAGACCATCCGCAAGGCCGTCGAGCGCGTCGACTACACCCACAAGAAGCAGACCGGCGGGTCCGGCCAGTTCGCCAAGGTCCAGATCGCGATCGAGCCCCTCGAGGACGGCGCGGAGGCCACCTACGAGTTCGTCAACAAGGTGACCGGCGGGCGGGTGCCCAAGGAGTACATCCCCTCCGTCGACGCCGGCTGCCGCGAGGCGATGAAGTTCGGCGTCCTGGCCGGCTACGAGATGACCGGCATCCGCGTCACCCTGCTCGACGGCGGCTACCACGAGGTCGACTCCTCCGAACTCGCCTTCAAGATCGCCGGTTCGCAGGCCTTCAAGGAGGCCGCCCGGATGGCCCACCCTGCGCTCCTGGAGCCGATCATGGCCGTCGAGGTCACCACCCCCGAGGACTACCTGGGCGAGGTCATCGGCGACATCAACTCCCGCCGCGGCCAGATCCAGGCCATGGACGAGCGCGCCGGCGCGCGCCTGGTGCAGGCCCTGGTGCCGCTGTCCGAGATGTTCGGCTACGTCGGCGACCTGCGCGGCAAGACCTCCGGCCGGGCCAGCTACAGCATGCAGTTCCACGGCTACGCCGAGGTCCCGCGCGCCATCGCCGAGGGGATCATCGCCAAGCTCCGGGGCGAGTGAGCCACCGGTGTCGCCCGCGTCCCGCACCATCGCTCCCCGGCGGTGCGGGACGCGGTGCTTCATCGTCGCCCCGCCGAACCGGAAGCCTTCCGTCGTCCCGCCCTGCCGTCCGCGTCGGGCCGGGCATGCTTGAGGAGCGAACGAATTGGGTGCACGCGTCGGCCTGACCACCAGCCGCATCGTCCACGCCGCGGCCGACCTGGCCGACAGTGTCGGCTTCGCGAACGTCACCATCTCGGCGCTCGCGCGCGGCTTCGGAGTCAAGGACGCCAGCCTCTACTCCCACATCGGGGGCCTGCAGGAAGTGCGCACCCGGGTGGCTTCGCTGGCGGCCGAGGAACTGAGCAGCCGCCTCGCCGAGTCCATCGCGGGCCGGTCCTCGCCCGGTGACCGCCTCGCCGCCTTCGCCCACGCCTACCGGGGCTACGCGCTGCGCCACCCCGGCCGCTACGCGGCGACCCAGCTTTCGGCGGACACCCTCCCGCCCGCCGACACCGGCGGGTTCACCCACAGCACCGGACTGACCTACTCGGTGCTGCGCGCCTACGACCTGCGCGAACCGGACCTGACCGACGCGGTCCGGATGATGCGCAGTGCCTTCCACGGCTTCATCGACATCGAGTCCACCGGAGGGTTCGGGCACCCGCACGACATCAACGACTCCTGGTCCAAGATCGTCGTGTCACTGCAGCAGATGCTCGAGCGCTGGCCCCGCGCCCGCCGTCCCGAGCCGGGGGCGTAGCGGCCCGGTCGCGTGCCCGTGGCCCGGGGGGCGGGAAGCCCCCAGGCCACGGGCTGGAGCACCTCTTCAGAGGTCGTAGTTCTGCTCGAACATGCCTCTGAACTGCGAAAGTAGGGGCCTCTTGGAAGCTCAGGCGTCCCGATCGGACGTGCCCCCAGTGAGCCGGCGCGCAGTCGCTCCACTGGCGCAGAGGTGTGAGCCGAAGGCTTGAGGGGTCGAGCGGTGGGTGCGGGTGCTGCTGGAAGTCGGGTGCGTGGTGCGTCACCGATGTCAGCAGATGTACGCAACCAGAGGTCATCTTCAATAACGCCCCAGGATTGTCGTGGCATATCTCCGGCATCAGGAACAACCAAAGGGGCGACCTTGAGCCGGCCGCGAAAGGGCTCGAAAAGTGGCGAGTGGCCTGCCTTGGGCCAGGTGTGGTTCGGGGGATAGGAGGCTGTCGCAGTGGCTGATGACGAGTTCTCGCTACCGATCATTCAGGGAAATCACGGGAGGCTCGACAGCTGTGATTGGGCGGCGGAAGGGAATGGGCGGACGCAGTTTGGAGGGGAGTCGGCAAGGGGAGCATAGAGCGTGTCGTTGTGGCGATCACTGATGTTCCCCCCGGGTGGGCGGAGGGCGGATAAGTAGTGCCCCTGTGGGGGTGGCCGTGCCATCTGGCGCCCGTGCTCGCTGTTCTGCTTTCCTTATTGATCGGATCGTCGAGGGGGAGGCTTGCGCAGTTCACTCGCGAAGAAGTTGTCGATCATTTCGAACGGCCTGCAATTCGATCTCGATATGTTCGCGTCGAGATCGGAGGAGTACTACGAGAACACCTACGGATACTGCGTCACCAACCGAGGCGTGGAGCGGGGCCACCGCTTGCCGCAGGTGCTGCTGCTGGGCGACGAGCTCGTTGTCTCCGTACTCCGCCGGGAGGGTTCGCCGTGGAGTCTGCGTTTCGAGGGTGAGGACCTGTGCCTCTACCACGAGGGACGGTTCAGTCAGGTTGTCGGCCTCCCGGAGGCTCTGCCGTTCTTCGGCAAGGAACTCAGCGACGGCGTGCTCACCGATGACGTCATCTCCGCCTACGGGGCCGTGACTCCGGGGTTCTTCCTCTACCCGGACTGCCACTACTTCGACCGGGGAGCGCAGTGCCGCTTCTGTTCCCTGCGGGCGGCGCGCAGCACGGTGGCCAAACCGCTGGTCAAGGATTTCCCGCGGCAGCGGATCATGGAGGCCACCCGGCACATCCAGAACTCCGGGTGGCGCGTCCCCATGATCACCAACACGACGGGCACCCCGTTGGACGACGAAGGTGTGCGGCGCACGGTCCTGGAGCCGCTCCGGGCGATCCACGACGCCTGCGACCCCAAGATCAAGATGCACCTGCTGACGCATCCGCCGCAGGATCTGGGGCTGATCGAGGAGTACAAGCGGGCCGGCGTCACCTCCATCGCGTTCAACATCGAGATCTACGACCGGGACCTGTTCGCATCGATCTGCCCCGGCAAGGACCGGCTCTACGGCTACGACAAGTGGTGGGACGCGCTGGACGCCGCGCGGGAGGTCTTCGGCGACTACCAGGTCTACTGCGGCATCATCTGGGGCCTGGAGCCGCTGGCGAGCAGCATGGAAGGGATGGAAGCGATCCTCGATCGACGGATCGGGCTGGCCACCAACGTCTTCCACGCGGATCCCGGGACGGCGATGGCGAGGCGCCCTCAGCCGTCCGTCGCGGACATCACCGCGCTGGCCGAACGGGAAGCGGAGTTGTACCGCAAGTACCCGGACGCCGGGACGATCTACGACGTGAGCATGCGCAACACGATCGACTGGGAAGTCCGCAACGGCTACATGGGGTGATCGCGGTGGCGGAGATCGACATCTACACCTGGGCCGACATCGACGCGCTCTGCGCACGGCTGGCCGCCTCCATCCACGAGCCCTTCGACGTGGTGGTCTGCGTGCTGCGGGGTGGAGCCGTGCCCGGGGTCATCCTGGCCAACGCCCTCGGCATCGACCTCGTGCTGGGGATCAAGGTCGAACAGCGGGGCCAGCTGACCGGGGCGGGGCAGGGTGGCGGGGCCTACCGGGCGGAGAAGGCGGCTGTCGTCGTTCCCCTGAACGGGGTCGACCTGCGCGGTCGGCGCGTGCTCGTGGTGGACGACGTCCTCGATTCCGGGGAGAGCGTCCGGCTGGTGGTCGACACGATCGTGGAGGCGGGTGCCGCGGTCGCCAAGGTGGCCACCCTCCAGGTGAAGGCGTACTCCCCGATGCGCCCGGACTACTACGTCGAGGAACGCACGAACTGGCTCTTCTACCCGTGGATGTCCGGCCGGGAGCTGCAGGAGATGGAAGCCCGGCTGGAGACCGCGCGGTCGCGCTGAAGGGGAGGTTCCACGGCAGTGGCCAGTCCCGACCCGCTCGGCTGGGTTCTCCTGTTCCCCGTCGCAGCTGTCGCCTTCTTCCAGCTCTTCTACTTGCTGAACTCCTTCCGGGTGGCGGTGTGGCAGCAGCCGGCGGGACTGGCCGCCGACGATCCACTCGGATCGCCCCGGGAGCGGGTTTCCGTGGTGATCCCGGTGTTCAACGACGCCTCCACCCTGGGCGGTTGCCTTGAATCCATCGCCGTCAACGACCTCACCTGCTGTGCGAAGGTCGTGGTCGTGCTGGACCGGTGCACCGACGAGTCCGAGGAGGTTGCGCGGTCGTACGTCCAGCGGTTCGCCGGCCTCGGCGTCGAACTGGATGTCCAGCACCTGCCGGAGGGCCGTGCCGGGAAGGTGGCCGGCATCCTGCACGGGGGGTCGGTGATCGACACCGACCTGGCTCTCCTGATGGACTCCGACATCATTCTCGCGCCCACTGCCCTGGCGGAACTGGCGGAATTCCACCGGCGCGAGAAGAGTGATTTCTCGTCGTGCCTGATATTCCCGCAGCAGGAGACGGGAGGATCGCTGGCCTCCCATGTCATCTGCAACAACCGCCTGTACCGGCAGAGTGTTCTGCAGAACGTCAAGAACCTCTTCGGGCTGGCGAACTTCCCCGGCGGGCTGCAGCTGGTGGACTACAAGAAGTATCGCGACGTTCTCGAGCACGGATTCCTGGAGGACCTGACCGCGACCTACCGGGTGATCGGCGAGGGCGGGCGCGTGGCGATCCTGCCGCGCGTGCTGGCGCACGAGGTCGAGCGGCAGACGATCCGGGGGATGTTCCTGCAGCGGACCCGGTGGACGCTGGGCGCGATCCAGCATCTGCCCAGCCAGGTCAGGGCGGCCCGGACGCGGCGGCGCCTCAAGGAGAAGATCGTCGTCAACTCCTACCACGTGATGTGGGAGTTCCAGTACTACGTCATGGTGATGGCCCCGCTGATCGGACTGTGGCAGGCGGCGGCGTGGTGGCCGGTGTACCTGCTGCCGTACCTGCTCTACACGGCGCAGGTACTGCGCTCGGCGTACCTGACTCGGCGCTGTTACCGGCATGCTCCCGGCGGGGTCCTCGCGCATTGTGCCGTATTCCCCAGTGTCATCACGGCGGCGCTGATCGGGGCACTGGCCATGCTGGCCGTCAAACGCAGAATGTATTTCGACACCACCGTCCTCTTTCGCAGGACGTGAGTTTCCGGCAGGAGAATCCCGTCGCTCCACCCCGTCAAAGGCGTTCCCCAATCTCGCGGAAGCATGAGGTGATCAGCGTGCGTGTCGTCCTGGTACTTCCCGGTAGCGGCTATCGGAATTCCTCTCCCACCTCGCTCGCCGGCGGCGAGCACCTCGGCCTCGGAACGATCGCCGCGTACCTGCGCCAGTTCGGGCACGAGGTGCGCATCCTCAACTTCCAGGTCGAGGACTCGATGTTCGGATCCCCCTGCACGGCCGAACACGTGACCGAGCGGGTCCTGGAAGACGATCCCGACGTCGTCGGCATCTCCGTCACGGGCCTGACCATCAGCCAAGCCCTGACGGTGACCGCCGAGATCAAGCGCCGCAAGCCCGCGCTGCACGTCTGCTGGGGAAGCCATCAGGCGGCCAGTTGCGCGGAGGACATCCTGCGCAACGAGCCGTACGTCGACAGCATCGTGGCGGGCGATGGCGAGATCCCCATGCTGAAACTGGTGGACGCGCTGGAGCGGGGCGAGCCGCTCTCGACGGTCCCCGGGCTGTGGCACCGGGAGGTCGAACAGTCCGAGGGCACGCTGCCACTGCTGCAGATCAAGCTCACGTCCAAACCGCCCGAGCCCGCGATCGACCTCCTGCCGTTCCCGGCCCGCGACACCCTGCGCGAACTGATCGAACGCGGCATCCCGGTCACCGACGCGCGGATCTACACCAGCCGGGGCTGTCCGTTCCGCTGCACCTTCTGCGTGTATCCGGCGCTGGGATACCTGCGACGCTGGCGCGACCGGTCCGCGGAGAAGATCGTCGAGGAGATCCGGGACCTGCGGGACGAGTTCGGGATCACCCACTTCTGGTTCAGCGACGACAACTTCACCCTGCCGTCGCCGCGCAGCCGTTTCAGGGCGCTCGACCTGGCCGAAGCGCTCATCCAGGCGGATCTGGGCATCACCTACCGCGTCCTGATGCGCGCCGACTCCGTCGACGGACAGGAACAGCTCATGGCGGCCCTCGCGGACAGCGGTCTCACCTGCGCCTACATGGGGCTGGAGTCCGGTTCCCCGAGGCGGCTCGCCTACCTCGACAAGCACACCGACCCGGATGTCTACCGCAGGGCCGTTCGGCTGGTGCGCAAGTACCGGATCGGCCTGCAGGTCGGCTTCATCATGTTCGACCCGTTCACCTCGTGGGAGGACCTGGCGATCGACGCCGACTTCCTGCGCGACATCGAAGAGGCCTATCTCTACTCCAACCTCTCCCAGGTCCTGTACGCCTATCCCGGGACGCCCATCGCCACCGAACTGGTGGAAAAGGGACTGCTGCCCAAGGACTTCAACTACAAGTCCGGCTACCGGGAGTACGCCTACGAGCAGCCGAGGATCGGGCAGCTGGCAGACGTACTCCACAAGGCCGGCGACAAGAAGTGGACCGACGTGGACGACTTCTACCGGAGGCTGCGCATGATCGACGTGCCGGCCCTCCTCCGCAGCGGGCCCGCGGACCTCGCGCACGAGGTCGACGCCGCGGTCGAGTCGACGATCAAGGACCAGAGCCGGGCGGGTCACGAGTTCTTCATGGCGGCGCTGAAGGCGGGCCGGGCTGGGGACCTGGCCGCGGTGGGCGACCTGGTCGACGGCCACTACCACGCGAGCACCCACCGGGTACGGGAGCTGACATCGGCCCTCGCCGCGTTCCCGAAGGAAGTCGTGGGCCGCTTCTCGGCCTTCACCTACGTCTCCGCGGGCTCCGGTCCGGTGACTGCTGCGACGTCCGGGGCGCGGCCGGCCGAGGGCAGCGGACTCGGAGTGTCCGGCGACTGCTGAGAGGCCGTCCCCGGTAGGACGGACACGGCCGGCAGTGTGGACGGACATCCACGCCATGAGCAAGGGAGTGAGGGCACGTGGCATCCGTGACGGGCGAACCCACGGTGGCGGACTGGAAGCGGCTGGTAGCCGCCGGCCTCGAGGCGATCCACCGCGAGCTTCCCGCCGAGTTGCGCGTGTCGGCGCTTCACCCGGTGCAGACCGCCTCGTGGAACGCCGTCCTGCGAGCCGAGGCGGACGAACGCTCCTACTGCGTCAAGGTGATGAACGAGGCCACCACCCCGGTCGAATGGACGCTGGAGGAGTTGGACGTCACCGGCCGGGTGCTGGCCGATCTGCGGGCGCGGGGCTTCAGCCGGCTGTTGCCCGCGCTCCCGCTTGGCGAGGACGGCCGATATGCGCTCCGCTGCGCGGGCTACGCCGTCGTCGTGTTCCCCTGGTGCGACGATTTCGACCACCCGGTTCCACCGCATTCACGCGCGGTCTTCGCATCCAGCGGCGCGGCCGTCCTGCACGAGCTGCACAGCAAGGGGCGGGCCGCACTCGCCACCGCGCGCGGCATCCGCAGCGGCGTGCTCCGCAGGCACGGACCGGACCAGTGGGCCGAGAACGCCGCGTGGCTGTGGGAGCAGTCCGCCAAGGCTCTGCGTGAGCACATCGGTGCCCCGCCGGAGGCGGCCGGGATGCTCCGCCGGGCCCGGGAACAGGCGGCGGAACTCGCCGTCCACTCACCGGAGTTCTTCCTCCCCACGCTCGCCCGGGAGGATACGACCGTCGTGCACGGTGATTTCCGGCCGGAGAACGTGCTGGTGATCGGCGACACCGTCCACGTGGTCCACGACTTCGACTTCCTCCGGGTGGGCGGGGCGGAAGAAGACGTGGCCTACGCGGCGCTCTACTACAGCGGTCGGCCGTGGTTCCACGGCCGCCGCGACTGGCAGCAGTTCGCCCGCTTCCTCACCTCCTACCAACAGGCCGCCCGGCAAGCGGGACGTCCCGGCCTGCGGCGGTCGCCGCTGGAGGCGAGCCTGTACTGGACCGTGGTACGCGAACTGTCGATGTCGTTCCAGACACCGACCGGAGTAGCCGGGCAGTTCGAGCTACTGGAAGACCTGCGGGCGAACGTTTCCGACGTACTCGACGCGTGTCTGTGACGGCCACGGCACGGGGCCGTCCGGTCAGGACGCGACACCACCTCTGGAGGAATGGACATGTCCCCTGACGCGCGTGCATTCCGGCGCATCGTGGTCACCGGCGGTGCCGGATTTCTCGGCTCCCATCTCTGCGACCGGCTGATGACCGAACAGGCCGAGGCCGTCGTGTGCGTGGACAACCTCCTCACCGGCAGCTCCGACAATCTCGCGCCCCTGCTGGCCGATCCGCGGTTCACCCTGCTCCGCCGCGACGTCAGCGAGCCCATACACGTCCCCGGAAAGGTGGACCTGGTCCTGCACTTCGCCTCGCCGGCATCGCCGGCCGACTACCTGCGGCTGCCCATCCACACGCTCAAGGCCGGCTCACTCGGGACCCTGCACGCCCTCGAACTCGCCGAGCGGAAAGGCGCACGGTTCGTCCTCGCCTCCACGTCCGAGATCTACGGCGAACCCCTCGTGCACCCGCAGCCGGAGACCTACCGAGGCAACGTCGACGCCGTGGGCCCGCGCTCGGTCTACGACGAGGCCAAGCGCTTTGCCGAGGCCCTGACCACGGCGTACCGCACCAGCAGTGGGGTCGACACCGGCATCGTGCGCATCTTCAACACCTACGGTCCCCGCATGCGTCCGTACGACGGACGCGCGGTCCCCACCTTCGTCCGCCAGGCCCTGACCGGAGAACAGATCACCGTGACCGGGGACGGAAGCCAGACACGCTCCCTGTGCTACGTCGACGACATGGTGGACGGCATCCTCGCCTTCGCGGCGAGCGGCCATCCCGGTCCCGTCAACCTCGGCACCACCGAGGAGACGAGCATGTTGGAGCTGGCCCGCCTCATCCGCGACATGACCGGCTGCCGGGCCGCGATCAGGTTCATCGACCGTCCCGTGGACGATCCCACCGTACGGCGCCCCGACACCACACTCGCCCGGCAGAGCCTGCACTGGAGCCCCGAAACCTCTCTGCGGCAGGGCCTCAAGGCGACCATCGCCTGGTTCGCGGCGCAGTTGGACACGGCCCTCCCGCAGGCATCGGAACAGGCCGCGATCCTGCCGGCGGGGGCTCGTTCGCCCGGTTGCTGACGGTCCCGCCGGACACCGGCGGCCAGGACGACTTCGGGCTCACGCAGGATCGTGATGGACGACGAGGAGGGGGATCGGACGTGAGCGACACCCCGATAGCGGTGGGGCTGAACCTCGGTCACGACGGCGGGTGCGCCGTCGTCGTGGGGGACAGGGTGGTGGCCATCGCCGAGGAGCGGCTGAATCGCACCCGCTACTCCGCGGGCTGGCACGCCGCGCTGGCCTACTGCCTCCAGGCCGCCGAGGTCGCGCTCGCCGACGTGGGTGTGGTGGTGTTCTCCTGCCTCGGACCCCGGCTCCCGGAGGGCTTCACCGGGGGACTGGACCTGTACGGCCTGCCCCCGGCCAGGATCACAACGGTCGACCACCACCTGTCCCACGCGTACGGCGCGTTCTGCCTCTCCGGCACCGACGAGGCCCTGGTCGTGGTCGCGGACGGTGCGGGCAACGACCACCGGACCGAGAGCTACTTCCTCGCCGACCGCACCGCGATCACCAGAGTGGGCGGAAACCGCGAGGGCCGGGCGCGGGCGGGTGGGATCGGCGCGACGTACGAGGCGGTGACCAACTGGCTGGGCTTCGACGAGCAGGAGTGCGGCAAGACCATGGCACTCGCCTCCTACGGTGACCCCAAGGCTGTCGGGGTACCGCTGTTCGACCTGTCCGGGACCCAGGTCGAGGGCCGGCTGACGGGGACCCATGAAGGGGGCCTGGCCCGGTTCGCCGCCGGTGCCGGGGTGGACCTCGGCCCCCTCCACACGTGGGACTCCCCACGGGCGAGGGATCTCGCGGCCTGGGTCCAGACCCGGACGGAGGACGTGCTGGCCGAGGTCATCGCCCGCCTGATGGCCGAGCACCAGCGCGCCACGGTCTGCTTCGCGGGCGGGGTCGCGATGAACTGCGTGGCCAACGAGGTGGTCCGGCGCCGCACCGGCGCCCGGATGTTCGTGCCGCCGCCGGCCTCGGACCGCGGCCAGGCACTCGGCAACGCGCTCCACGGCATCCACCTCCTCACCGGCATGGTGCCGAGCACGCCGCTGGCCGGCCGGGACTCCTTCGGCCGCGCCTACCCGCCCGAGGAGATCGAGCTCGCACTGCGGCGGCACCCGCTCTCGGGGCCGCCCCAGCGGCATCCGCACCACCGCTTCGACTGGCGGAGGGAATCCGACCCCGCCGCCCTGGCGGCCGAGCTGCTCGCGGACGGCCGACTGATCGGGTGGTTCGACGGCGGCAGTGAACTGGGCGCCCGGGCGCTCGGCTCGCGCAGCATCCTCGCCGACCCCCGCCACCAGGCGACCCGCGAGGTGCTCAATACCCGCATCAAACACCGCGAGTTCTTCCGGCCCTTCGCCCCCGCCGTCCTGGCCGAGCACGCCCCAGCCTGGTTCGACCTCGACAGCGACAGCCCCTACATGCTCTTCGCGCCCCGGGTCCGCGAAGAACGCCGGCACCGACTCGGCGCGGTCACCCACGTCGACGGCACCGCCCGGGTGCAAACCGTCGACGCTGCCGCTCACCCGGCATTCCACCGGCTCATCAGTCGGTTCGGCGAGCTGACAGGGGTGCCAGCAGTGCTGAACACCTCCTTCAACGACCGCGAACCGATCGTGGAGAGCCCGGCGCACGCTCTGGCCACGTTCTGCCACACCGACCTGGACGCCCTGGTCTTCAGCGACGGGTTCGTGGTGTCGAAGAGCGACGACCGGCTGTCGAAGCCCTGATCGGCCGGATCCCGGGCGGGGGCGGCTGGCCGAATGCGGGGGCTGCTGCTGCATCCCGAGAACACCCGCCTGGGCGGCGACGAGGCTGCCAAGCTCATCCGCGCGCAGATCCGCCGCTGGCGGCTGCACCTGCGCAGTGGGCGGACCCCGGAGCAGCTCGCCCGGGAGATCAACCCGGTCGTGCGGGGCTGGATCAACTACGCCGTATGAATCGAGAGGTTCGCGTACGGATCTGAGAGAGCCGGAGGGCGAAACCCCTCCGGCTACTCGCTAGAGGCCCTTCTAGAGGTCGTAGTTCTGATCGAACACGCCTCTGACCTGCGGAAATATGGGTCCCACAGAAGATCATTTCACAACCAGTTCACACACGGCGCCCTTGAGGATGAGACACAGTGAGAAGCGCTGAGCGGCGCCGAGTAGGCCGCCAGTGCCGCCCAAGTCGGTCGCTACGCAGTGCCACCGACTGGCGGCGCGAGGATGGTGTCGCCCTCGGATAGTGCTGTGACCAGAAACGTTCACCGGGTTGGTGGGGTGGCTTCGGGGTGCCTGGCACCGGTTGGAGGGCCGTAACATCCACCCGGTGTCGGGGGTTCGGTTGTCGCTGAGCCGTCGCAGATGGTCGCAACCTTTGCCACAGGCCGTCACCGAATGGTCTACTTGGCCGATCCTCCGGTGGATCGATCAAGGGGTGGTGTTGGTGAATCAGCGGCCAACGCGGCGGTCAGCCAGCTCTTCGCGGCCGTGCAGGCGGTTGAAGGGTCGAGGTTCCTTTGTTGCCGGCGCCAGCTGACGGAGGGCGCCGCAGCCGACGCGGCTTCGCCTACCAGGACGCGGTCACTCTTCTCGACTGCCTCGATATGCACGAGGGTATGTGGACCAGGGTCTCTTGGGAGGATCTAGAGGACATCGTCTGCACTGACGGCGACGCTCCCGTTTATCGCCAGGTGAAGACCATTGAAGAGGCCGGGAAGCGCCACAGCATCGCTGATGTCTGTCGCCCGGACATTGCCAAGAAGCCTCAAAGCAGTCATCTGGGCAAGTTATTCCTTGGCAAGCCCCTCCCGGATGACACCCGCTTCACCTTCATTGTCAACGAGAGTCCTCAATCAGACCTTCACTCGTTCGTCGTCGAGCGGGGACAGGCGCGCGGTGTTATCCCTCCGCTGATCACAGCCGACATTGTCAACAGGCTCAAGGGAGTCGCTCTACCGGACGGCCGCGATATCGGCTGGTGCGTGGACCGCCTGGAGGTCCTTGTGGAGGGCCGCACAATCGATCAGGTCGAAGACAGGGCACTACGCCGGCTTGGGCCGATAGTAGGCAAGAGCTTGGGACAGCCGCCTCTCATCACTGAGGTCGAGGAGGTCTTGGTCTGGCTGGGGGTTCGGATCGCGCGTGACGCGTTAGCGCCTCGGCCGCGCGCAGTGGACGCTGCGGAATTCCATCAGATGCTCCAGGAAGCCATCGCCAAGGCCACGGGTCGGCGGCCCGATGGCAGTACTGCCCCTTTGGCCAGGCTGACGGACAAGCTCGCGCTTACGGGCATCGTTGGTTCCCTCGATCTGCCACGACCGCTGGCTGGCTGGCAGCCCGAGCGGCTCGGCGTGCACGCGGCGATCGCCGATCCGTTGCAAACGGCTGCGACGGGCTTCGTGCTTCCGGCATACGTCGCCCGCCGCCACGACCACGAGCTGCGGGACCTGCTGACGGATGCGGCGTCCGGAGAGGAGCCCGTGCTGCTCGTTCTGAGCGGGCACAGCTGCACTGGCAAGACCCGCACTGCATACGAGGCGGTCGCGGCCTGCCTCGCCGACTGGGAGTTGGCATATCCGAAGGATGCCGACAGTCTGTGCCGACTGCTAGCCGCCGACGTCCTTAACCCGCGTACCGTGCTGTGGCTCAACGAGGCCCAGGAACTGCTCGGCGGCCACGGCGGTGAGGCCGCCGCTGCCGCACTGCGCCGACGGTTGGAACGGCCGGGGCCGTTGGTGGTTATCGCCACCCTTTGGCCAGGCCATCGACACGAACTGACCGATCGTCCGGTTGGCGTCCGGGACCGCCACCCCCAGGCCAGAGCACTGCTCGCGGCGGCGCGCGTGATCACCGTTCCTACGGTTTTCGACGGCTCGGTGTTGAGGCGGCTGCACGAGACGGACGACGGGTCGCTGGCCGTCGCCGCGCGAACCGCTCCGGACGGTTCCATCACTCAGACCCTGGCGGGCGGCCCAGCCCTGGTCCAGTGGTACGAGCAGGCGGACGGAGCTCAGGACTGCTACGGCAAGGCCGTTGTCTCGGCCGCGATGGATGCGCGCCGACTTGGTCACACCTCCCCGCTCCCGCTCGCGCTGCTGGAAATGGCCGCGCCTGGCTACCTGACGGACGCCCAGCGCGCCGCCGCGCCAGCAGACTGGTTCGAGACCGCCATGGTCTTCGCCCGGACCAGGATCAAAGACGTGGTGGCGGCGCTTGGCGATGTCGCCCATGACCACGGGATGGGGGCCCAGCCAGGAGTGTGTCGGCTCGCGGACTATCTCGACCACTACTCCCGGACGGCTCGGCACGCGTTCTTCCCACCCACCTCGTTCTGGCAGGCCGTTGAGTACCACGCGGCGACCGCTGCTGATTTATATGAACTGGCCCGCTCCGCAGAGCACAGGGGCCGCTTGCGTCTGGCCGCCACGTTGCTGCGTCGCGCGGCTGATGGCGGGCACGGGCCAGCCTGGACGGCGATCGTGTCGATGATGGCGTACCGAGACCTGACCGATGAAGCCGAGGTGCTGGCGCGATCCGTCCTCCAAAAGGGAGACCCGGAGCCGATTCTGACCCTTGCCTGGACGCTGAATGAATTCGGCCGCCCCGATGAGACCGAACGGCTGGTCCGCGAGGCAGTGACAACTGGGCATGCCTCCGCGCTTACCTCCCTAGCTACGGTGCTGTCTAACGGCCCGGAAGCAGAAGAGGCGCTGACAAAGGCCGTGGCACTTGGAAGTCCCGAAGCTCCCTTTCTCCTGGCTGAGTTGCGCCGAAACGAGGGTGACCTCGCGGAGTACGAACGGCTCCTGTGGTCGGGTGCGTTGGCAGGCGACCGCGATGCCAGAGGCGAACTGGTGTCGCTCAAGTGCCAGGCCGGCGAGTGGGAAGAGGCCGAACGCCTGGCCCGATCGTTCGCGGAAGGCGGCGACGGATCCGAACTGGCCATGATGGCGATGCAACGGATCGATGACCGGACCGAGGCCGAACGGCTTGCTTGGGCGGTCGTCGAGCTGGCCGACCGGAACGTCCTCGACACAGGGGCACAGCGCTGGCAGGGTGGGACATTCGCGGCCGCCATGACACTGATGGGACACGCGGACGACGAGGCTGGGGCGGAGACCGTTCTGCATCGTCTGGCAGAACTTCGGAACCCGCAGACCTGGGCGGTGGCGGCCTGGCACCTGGAGGGGCACAACCCGGGCTGGGCTGAGGCTCTGCACCGACGCGCGGCAGAGCAGGGGAACCTCTACGCGCTGGAGCGGCTAGCCATGATGGAACGTCACCGAAACGCAGTCGGTGCCGACCGCACGCACCGGGCCGCGGTCGATGCTGGCTGTGGCGTTGGCCCGCTGGCTGCTCTCTGGGAGGCCGAGGGCAGAGTGGAGGTGGCCGAGCAGGCTCGCTGCTACGGCCTGGAGGTTGATGGTTCGATCGCCGAGCCCTGGCTGTTCTAGCACTGCGGCCCGGTGCCAGCGATTGGGCCCGTCCGGTCGGAGCCCCAGGAGACCATGGTCGTGGTTGCCCGGCACGACGGCGGCGCGGTCACCGTGTCCACGTCGCCACGTTGGAAGGACCAGCAGTTGCGCGAAGGGTTCACTGCTCGACTGCCCGGCAGCAGTGGCGACAGGATGTGACACATTCGATCGGGGTCAGCCATTGATCAGTCAGTTCCCTTTGTTCAATCGCGAGTTGGGTCTCGCCTGTCAGTAGTGGGCAGTAGCGTGCGCGCATGGCAGGAGCCTCTGCTGAATCACCCAACAGAGATATGAACGGAACGGCCACATCAGAATGACTCCGGACCTCTTCCGCGCGACCAACCAACCAGCCACCGCCCCGGGCTCGCTCGCTCTTGGGGCGCAGCGGAGCAGGTGGATGCAGCAGGCGTCATCCGTACCGAACCTCCAGTGCGGGAAGGACGAGATGTTCCCGCTCGCCCTAGAGCTCGTCCGCCAGATCGGCGCTGGTGAGGCCACGGATCTCGACGCGCGGCCGCAGCTGGCGAGCGTGGAGTCGTCGAGGTCCTGGCGGCAGTACTCGTACGCGCTGCGTCCGATGGGGTTGGTCCAGAATCGAAAAGGACTTCTTCAACTGACCTCAGAGGGCTCCGAACTGCTCGCGGACGAGTCGCGCTCACGTCTCGCCTCGTTGATGGCCGAGCGGATCCGGCTGTTCGCCGAGGTGCTCGGGCTCCTCGTACGCGAGCCGCTGACGGTCGAAGAGGTCAATGCTGAGTTAATCGAGTCGTACAACCTCGACTGGAAGAGCGTCAACAACACGCGCGTCCGCATGACCTGGCTCGAAGTTCTGGGGCTGACCGAATGGCTGGGGGAGCGGAAGCAGAGCGCGACTGCTGAAGGACGGTCGCTCTTCGCCACCTGGGAAGTTGTGACGCCTTTGGCCCTGCCCATGAACGACTCGGGCGAAGCGGTCGACATTCCCGAAGCCCCGGAGGAGATCGCCGCACTCCTCGCGCACCTGGCCGCGACCGATGGCGCCCAGGAGGCCAGGAACACCTACAACATCTGGGTTCCGAGCCCGAAGGAGGACCCCAACAAGATCGAGAACCTGCGGACGTGCATCGCGGCCGCAGAGGACCAGATGGAAAAGGATGCACTGCTGGGCTTCATCGGGGACCGGTTCGGCCTGAAGCGCAGCAGCGTCGACACCATGCTGCCGTTCATGCGGGCAGCCGGGCTGCTTCTGGAGGTCCGCCGCGGGGTGTTCACGGCAACGCCGGCCGCCAAGGCGTGGCTGCGGTCGGGATCGGACATCGACTTCATCCGGATCCTTCACGCGAACATGAAGTTCGTCGGCGAGCTGATCCGTGCGGCGAAAGCCAATGTTCCGAGGAACGACGTGTACCGGCAAGGCATCACGTACGGCTTGAACAAGGACAAGGTGCGTTGGCTCACGGCCTTTATGGTCGAATCGGGCCTGCTCATCGAGACGTCCTGGTCGTCGGTCCAGGCTACGGCGACCGGGCTGCGTCTCATCGAGACACTCCCCCTCGCCGAACCGCACCTACCGGAGGCCGCCGTCGAGCCGGAGCTGTCGCCGGACCTGGCGCAAAGCACGTCTTGCGCGCCGGGCGAACCGGACAAGCTCTCGCTCATCGTGGAATCACTGACGCGCAGCTCCGTTGACCCGGGCGCCGATGGCTTGGCGTCCGGTGCGGCGTTCGAGACGTACATCGAGAGCGCGTTCAGGCACATGGGTTTCCGCGCCCAGCGCATCAGTGGTTCCGGTGACACCGACATCCTCGTGCAGTGGTACGACGGCAACGGGTCGTTGCGGACCGCGATCGTGGACGGAAAGTCGACGTCATCCGGTCGGGTCACGCACAACAACGTGAGCGACGTGGCAATCGACACGCACAAGGAGAAGCGCTCCGCAGAGTACGTTGCTATTATCGGCCCCGCCTTCAGTGGCGACACGATCAAGAACATGGCCAAGCGGAAGCAGTGGGCGCTCATCACCGCCGACGAGTTGGGCCAGGTCGTCAGCTCCGCCGAGACCCTCGGCTTGCGGCCGGCGGACGTCGGGATGCTGTTCGAGGTGCCGGACGGGCTGTCCAGGCTCGCCGGGCTCATCGACACGCGGCAGCGCGAGCTCGACATCCTGTCCCTCGTCATCTCCCGGCTCAAGACCGAGTCGGAGACGGAGGAAGCCGTTTCGGCACGTGATGTCTCGCTGATCGAGCGCGGGTCGCCGTTGGCGCCGAATATCGACGAACTGCTCGACACGTTCAGGCTGTTCGACCGCCTCGACCTGGACATCGTGCGTAGCATTGAGGACGTGCAGGATCCGCGCTATGCGACCTACCGGATCGGTGACGCGCGATCGGCGGTGAAGCGCCTTCGCGCCATCGCGACTTCGATCGAGAGGGGCCTCTAGGCAGCGTCCTGGCGATCATGAGCGGAGCCAGATGACGAGCGCGCGGCTGCGGTGACGGTGCCGAGGTAGATGTGGCCGCGCTGGTCGAATCTGATCGCAACCGCGCGGAATGCCTTGAGTTTGTTGATCACCCGTTCGACGGTATTGCGCTTCTTGCAGCGGTCCCTGTCGAATCCGGGCGGTCGGCGGCCGGCCTGCCGCGTCGGACCCGGTTGGCAGCCTGGTCGGCTTTTCCGGGATGGCGTGCCGGATTCTGCGTCTGCGCAGGTAGCGGCGGGTTCGGCGGTTGCTGTAGCCCTTGTCGGCGCTGACGCTGTCCGGCTTCGTCCGCGGCCTGCCGCAGGTCAGCCTCGGCACCCGGATCCCGTCCATGACCGCCTCGAACTGGGTAAAGTCGGCGCACTGCCCGGATGTGACGACCAGCGAGAGGACCCGGCAACGGCCGTCGGCGCTCAGGCGGATCTTCGTCGTGAAGCCGCCACGCGAGCGGCCGAGCGCCTCACCTCCCGCACCACCTCGGCCGGTCGGGCGATTAGTTCCGCCCGGACCCGAGCGGCTTTGACAGCCCGCGTGGACCCCCCTTTGAGGACGGCCGGCGGGGTCGGTCCGCTGATCGAGGTGCCGGTGCTGATCGCGATGGTGTACGTCTCCCTCGCCTGGCGCAGGAGGTTCCCTACCCGGACCGCTGAGTGCGACGTATAGCTCGAACGGGAAGATGTCCGCCAACGTTCCAGAACATCAAGAGAGTTATCGACAGGAACGACCTGATGTGCTACCAATTGGTCTGGAACCTCGGGCAGGACCCGGGGCCTTCGGGTCAGGCATCCGAAGGTGCTACCTGGAGCAGCCAGCCCAGGACGCCCGTCCGCAACGGCCGGGCCGTGTCTTGGAAGTCGCAACGGCTTCGTTCGGGTCCTCCCCGCGATGGGGTGGACGGCCCCTTGTGCGGACCGGGGAGCGCAACGCCCCCCATCTCAGCAAGCGTTACCTGATCTCTCGCAGATCTCAACGAACACACCGCGATGGTGTGGCGCAGCCTCGGGCCCTGCGCCGTGGCAGGTCACCTGTCGTCGTTGAGGTCCTGCCGTCATGCTGGCCTCCTCGCGTGGGTGACTCCGTGCACCGTCGAGGAGAAATGTGATGTGGTCCATTCTCGGGGATATCGCTTCCGCGTCCCCGTGGCTCGTGCTGTTTCTGCTGCTCATCCTGGCGGCGGCCCTGGTCGCTTCCATGGCCCTGTGCCTGCGCGGTACCCAGGCGGGGGAGCGGCCGGCGATTATCCGCGCGCTCGCCGAGCTGGTTCGCGCCCTGCGGGGTGGGGCACGCCGCTGACCAGGCCCGGCGCAGGTCGCCCCGCACCGTCGGGGGCGGCCTGCGCTGGCCGGTCGATCCGGCGAACTGACCTGCCGCCGGGACAACACCGGGCCCGACTCGTGCGTTCAGGTCTCCAGCTTCCCGGTGTCGACCCAGCGGGCCGGAACGCTGAACGCGGCCAGCTGCTCCAGAGCCTCGTGCTCGGGCAGCTCTGGCAGGCCGGCCTCGTGGCTGTTGGGGTTTCGGATCGCGGCGAAGCAGCCTTCCGCAAACGCCGCGACACCGCGGTGGACGATGGTGAAGGTCTTGCTGCCGTCGTCGGCCATCCTCCCTGCCTTCTCGGGTGTCCTCTCGATCGGTGGGAACTGGCGAGCGTGGGTGGTGCTTCGCGTGCGGGAGCGGCAGTGCTGGCAACAGATCGAACTTGTTGAGTCGGCAGCCTACGAGCGATGACTACTGAAAGTAGCGAGAGGGCGCACTGCCCAGTGCCGGCGAGGGCAACGGGGTGATCATCGCGAGTTCGATCTACGCGTGCTCATTTCACACTCATTTCACATCGCGAGTCCCAGGGGTGTTGCAGTCGACCCTTCCCCAGACGTTTCCGCAGGTCAGGACCTTGCCTGACCTGCGGAAACGACTGGGAGGTTGAACTGCGTTTCCGCAGGTCAGAGGGGGTCCTACAGGTCGTAGTTCTGATCGAATATGCCTCTGACCTGCGGAAATGCAGCCTCCAAGGAAGATCATTTCACAACCAGTGCACACGCGGTGGTGATGACGATGAGATTTGCCGAGAAGCGCTGAGAGGAGACCACGAGGTCGAGCTGGCGGCTCGCCGCGTGGAGCTACCCGCTGCTACTGGTCGTGGGCGCGTGACGTTGAAGGGCCTCAGCGATCTTGAGGGTCGACTACAGCCGCAAAGAATTTCCGAAGCACCGCTGGCGCTGTCGCTTGCCCGAGTTCGTATCCGCCGAATCGGTACACCTGGTATCCCTTGAGCCGCAGGGCCCGGTCTTCGGCAACCATCTTCGAATACAGGCGCGGAGACGCAACGTCGCCTTCGGCGTAGTGCTGCCTGCCGTCGACCTCAACGACAATCCGCACACCTCCGGGAAGTAGGAGCAGGAAGTCCATGCGCTCGCGACCGAGAACGCTGTCCTTGCCTCCCCGCTCTGCGCGTGTCCGAGGGTCGAGGTGCAAGTAGACCTGGGGGAGCAGCGCGGGGTAGGCAGCTCCTGTCTCGTTGATCGGATAGTGCCGACAGTAGGTCCGGAAGAGGAGCCGCTCAGGGGTGATCACGTCAGGGCGTTTTGGGTCGTGGTGCAGCGAAGTCCAGAGCCGTCTGTAGAGGGATTCGCCGACAGTTTGGTCTGTCGCACCTTCGGGGAAGGGCACCTGGGCCCGCCACCAGTTCATCAAGCTGCCCCAGGTGAGGCCGGAGGCACTCAAGGGTCGGTCGTACTGGAGACAGGAATCGCCGTTCCTCACGACCAGGATGTCGTTGTTGATGGCGTCGCCGAGTACGAAATCCGGTTTGGGTCCGTTGGAGGCGAAGAACAGGTTCTTCATGGTGCCGGGGACACCGGAGCCGATTGGCCGGGGTGCGAAGACGGGTGCGCCGCTGATGCTGTCGGTCTCAGCGAGTTCGTATCCGTCGTGGATCAGCGCAGCGTTGATGAAGATGCGGAGCTGCTCGACCTCTGTGGCGTCGGTGCGGACCGCGGGGTGCAGCATCTCGGCAAGGAACAGGAGCAGGTACTCGTCGCCGTCCGCGAGAGCAAGTCTCGGGTCCGTCCAGATCCAGTCCGCCTCCCAGTCATTCGGATCGGCTATGCAGTGGTGCCCGATGTCCTGGGTGGCGGTGGCGTGCCTGTGGTCGTTGCTGGGCAGGTTGTCGAGGTCGTACAGGCGGCGGAGGAACTGCACCTCGTCGAGCGTGCCCCACCAGTTGACTGGCAAGCGCTCGCGCAATCGCCGGCGCGTGACATCGGTGATTCGGTGGGACTTCGGGCGGTCGTGCACCAGGTGCGGATGGTGGGTGTCGAGCTTGCCCAGCACAGGTTCGAAGAGTCCGGCAAGGTATCTGCGTCGGGCGTCGTAGCTGCCGCTCATGCCCTGCTGCTTCCAGTAGCTCTTGAAGCTTTTGAAGTCTCGGAAGGGTGGGGAGAATGCCACTCCGAGCCGTCGGAGCACCGCGGGAAGCACCCCGAGGAGAATGGCCATTTCGTTGTCGTCGAGACGTTCTCCGCCGCTGGTGCCGAACGCTTCCAGGTCTGCCCTGGCGATTCGGATGAGCTCGTAGGCAGCGTCAAGATCGGTCACGTCATCCAGGGAGCCGGCACGCAGCCGCTCTACTCGCTCGGAGTCGAGACTCGGTCTGGCGAAGCCGAATCCTCCGGTGCTGGCGTGCTGGCGTACGAAAGGCTGGCGATTCACAGCGCCGTTCATCTCCAGGTCCTAGAAGTCGACGTCGAGGACTGTGTAAGGGCGGCGCTCCAGCTTCGCTCTGCGGGTCTTCTCACGCAGCCAATCGGCAAGGCTCTCCTCGCGCTCCAGGAGCAGCACCAGCTCGCGCAACTCGCCGAGGACCATGACCTTGAACGCGAGGAACTGCACGCACTCCGCGACTGCCGGAGCGCTGTACCCGGATGCTGAGATCATCAGGCCGCTGACGTCGGCGCGGGTCATCAGTCTGGACAGGTGGCGGCTGACCGGATTGATGTCCAGCGGCTTGGCCCACCACTTCACTTCGACGAGATAGGTCTGGCCGTCGAGTTCGACAACGCCGTCAATCTGCTCGGCTGCTTCGCCGTCCTCTAACCGGAGGGTGAAGGATTCCCTGACGCCGATCCCGTCCAGGGCGAAGACGCGATTGAGGAGGCTTTCCAGCTCCAAACCGCGCTTCTGGGCGTCCTCCATCGAGAAGAGTGCGGTGAGCTGTGCCCTCAAGTCCGCGTAGAGGGCTTTCCGGCGCCTGCGTTCGTCCTCAACCGCGCGGCGATCGGCCAGATGGGCATCGCGTTCTCGGTCGCGCTCCTGCTGCATGCGTGTGAAAGCGTCCTTCACACCGACGACTTCGCGGATCTGTGCGACGAGACCACGGGCCTTGAGCTGGTCGTCGGGCCAGCACATCGAGAAGTCGTCGAACTCGGTGATGCGGCGCAGCAGAGCGCGGCGCACCCCGAGACCCTGGTCGCCTTGCTCGTTCAGTTGCCTGATCACCTCACGGGCAATCTTGTATTTGCTCACCGCGCTGCGGTCGACTGCGAGTTGCTGGCGGAACCGGTAAAGGAGAGCTTCGCTGGTCCCCGCCCCGCGCAGGAAAGTGACGACGTCGTCCTTGCTGCGACAGAGCAGGGGGATGGTGTCAGTCAACAACGCCATCAGCTCCGGGGGCCAGTGGTACGCGGCGTCATGGGCCATCGAGGGCAGTACTCCCAACTCTTCACGGCGCGAGGCTTCCGGCGTGTGCCTACACGGTGAAGACCATCATCCATCTGGCCGATCGGAATGTCCCTGAGTCGGCGGAGAACGCCCGCGACTGGTCCCCCGTTCCGGTCGCGGCCCTGCTGGTCTGAGTGACGGTCAGGAGTCGGTCAGCACCCGCTGACTGTGGTCGAGCACGAGGACTCCGAGGCTGGAGCGCCGAGGTTGATCAGCTGCGGGGTGGCCGGGGCTGAGCAACAGCCGCCACCGCTGATCTGGGCAGCAGCGGGCTCGTCGAAGAGGCCGGCTCCGCCGCAGACGCCGGTTTCGGGGAGGGTCAGTTCGACGCGGGCGGCGGCCTCGTGGTCGCCGGCGCATCGCCGGGTGGAGCGGCGCCACACCAGCAGGATCACGATGGCCGCGACCGTCTCCACCGCGCTCAGGCGCAGAAGGACCGTTCGGAAGCTGGGCGCGATCCAGGCGAGCAGGGCGGCGATGGCCGCCCCGCTGGACCAGGCCACCCACGTGGCACTGCGGTCGACCTGGGGGCCGCCACATCTACCTCACTACGACTCCCAGCTCGGCTCCAGGCCCTGGCGCTGCAGTTCCTCCACGGCCTCGGACAGTGTGCCAAGGTCCTCGATGGTGAAGTCTCCCAGGGCCGTCTTTCGATGGGAGTGGGCTGTGGTCGGCGGTACGGCGATCAGTGGGCTAGGCGAGGAGGCTGTGAGCCGTGTCAAGAGCTGGCTGTAGGGGCCGGGAGGGAATGCGGGCTTCAGTGCGAACGGATCCGCGCAGTCCTGGTCCGGTCCGGCTGCCTTCGCGTAGACAGTGACCCCGCGGCTGGCGATCTTGGTGACGCCGTCCTCCTCGCTGACCACTCGCGGGTGCGGTGCGGCAGCGTCGGTCGGCCGGGGGTCGACGTGGACGAACATGGCAAGGGGAACCGCCCGAACGAGCCTGGCGGCCATGAGCATGGCGACCCGCAGTTCGAACACCCGCTCGGCGGCCTCCTCGGCGGAAAGGTCATAGAGGGCGTCGCAGACCTGCGAGGCGTACAGCGCCTCGTGCATGGCGCCTGTGACGCGCGAGACCATCGACGGCGTGGACTGGCGGTTGTCCCTCATGTCCTTCGCGAAGAACTTGTCCAAGCCCACCGTCTTCGCGTCACCGTTCAGCGCCAGAACGATCATGTGGTCGCTGCCGTAGGGCCATCGCACCAGCGCCCCGTACTGGCGCAGGTGGGCCAGCGTGCGGGTGACATCGGAGTTGCCGATCTCCAGGGGAATCCCTCGCGTCCCCTCGGCGTGCGCAGGGAAAACGATCTCGTCCGTAGCGAAAACAGTGGTGCCGCGCTCCGTGGCCTCGAACGTGAGGCGCTCGCACCCCCAGGCAGCCTCGAAGCGGACCCAACCGTCACAAGGCGCACCGCTCTGCTCTTGGTCGACGGCGATGCTAATCCCCTGCAAATTCGCTTGGGTCAGAGTTTCCTGATTGCGCCGCCGTTCCTTGTCCTTGAGCGCTGTGGCCCCGACTCGGATATGGCTGAAGACCAGGTTGCCGGTGACGTACAAGCGCAACAGGTACCACAGCACGGCGTCGCTCTCGGTGTTCCAGCGCCCGCTGTGCGGTTTGCCCATGGCGGGTATCAGGTGCTTGTCATGGCAGACCACGCCTGTCTTTCTGCGCCACATCATCGCGACCTCCGCCCCATAGGCGTCGACCAGTCTGGCTATCGCCCGACCCATGGCAGTGTGTTCGGTCTCCGGTACTTGCCCGTCTTCCACCTGGAGCTCCATTCCTCCCGACGCAGACACACTGGTGCGAGCGTAGCTGCCGACACCGACAGTTCCCACTGCCGCGGTCCGCAGGGCACGGCCTCCAGCGCGTGGGCACGCGCTGGAGGCCCCGTCGCGGCCAAGAGTGCCGTCGGGTTCGTCTGCTCACGACGATGCGCCGGACAGCTCGAAGATCCTTGGCTTCACTGCCCGGCGTCTCCTGCTCATCCGCCCCTGTTGGCGTGACTCACCGAAACGCAGCGAGGCCCGCGAATTCGCTGAGCCAGCGCGGCCTTTCGGGGTTGTGCGCGGAGGTGGTCAGGAACGGACGATGCCCTCCACGGGGTCGAGGTGGATCGTGCGTCCGTCGGGAGCCCGCCAGGAGTCTGTGGCGGGGTGGTGTGGGATCAGGGCGATGTCCGCCAGACCTGGAATGCTTACCCAGTTCGCGGGTGGCGCCGTATCTGCGGGTAGTGGCTCGGCATTGCCCGGGACGAGCCAATCGCGGCGGACCTGAACCGTGGAGGGGATCACCTGGCGGATGTCCTCGGTCGTCGGCCGCTCTGGCAGCACCGCTCGGCTGGCCTGGGTGACGAACACGAACCCTCCGTCCGCCGTCGGCCATACCGGCAGGATGCGTTGGGACTCCGCGCCGAGCCGGGTGACTGCCAGGTCCGGATCGAGTGAGTGCCTCGGCGGTCAGGCGCAGCAGCGAGCCGTCGTACACGCTTCCCCAGCGGCACGGCGGTAGGTCACCGGCCGGGGTGAGGGCGACCATTCTCGGCCCCGTCGCCCAGCCGGGCCGCCTTTCCCGATCGTGCCGCCAGCCCCGGCCCGCCCGCTGGAGGAGAAGGTTGATCGGCGCGAGATCGCTGATGACCAGGTCGAGGTCCAGGTCGAGGGACTGCTCCACCACCTGCGTTCCGACGATCACCAGCCCGCCCTCCGGGCGTTCACCGTCGCGGCCGACGTACTTCTCGACTATGTCGGTGTGCTCCAGCCGCTGCCACAGGGGCAACCGGGCAGTGATGATCATGGTGGATCGCGCTGTCCTCGGCCATCGGTTGCTGACCGGCGTCTCGCGTCGGCACCTGGCCGATCTGATCGTCGAACTCGCCTCGCTTTGGCAAGCGGTGGCGGAGGGCAGGCGGAATACGGTCCGCGGTGGTGTGCGCCGCCGAGTCGCGGGGGCGGGCGCCGAGCACCGCCTGGGCGGTTCACTCAGGCGACCACTGCGGGGCTCTCGACGGTGCTGCTGACCTCCGCGCCGGCCGGAATCCCGATCAGCCGCCCGCTGAACCGGCGCGGCCCGATGACGGCAGGCTCCGCTGCTTGGCGGGCACAGGTGACACCTCGCCTGATGGGCGCAGTGCCGGTAAGAGATCGAACCTGCCGGGTCGGGAGCCGCGAGCTATGGCTACTGAGAGTAGTGAGATGGTGTACTGCCCAATGCTGGCAGGGGCAAGAAGGCGTCATCGCGAGTTCGATCTACCCCTGCTCATTTCACACTCATTTCACATCGCGAGCCCCAGAGGTACTGCAGCCGACCCCCCGCTATGCGTTTCCGCAGGTCAGGACCCTGCCTGACCTGCGGAAACGTTGAGAGATCAATCTGCGTTTCCGCAGGTCAGAGGGGGTCCTACAGGTCGTAGTACAGCTCGAACTCGTGCGGGTGGGGGCGGAGGGCGATCGGGGCGATCTCGTTGGTGCGCTTGAAGTCGATCCAGGTCTCGATCAGGTCCGGGGTGAAGACGTTGCCGGCGAGGAGGTACTCGTGGTCGGCCTCGAGGGCCTCCAGGACGGCGGGGAGGGAGGAGGGCACCTGGGGGACGTTGGCGTGCTCCTCGGGGGCGAGCTCGTAGAGGTCCTTGTCGACGGGCTCGAGCGGCTCGATCTTGTTGCGGATGCCGTCGAGGCCGGCCATCAGCATGGCGGAGAAGGCCAGGTACGGGTTGGAGGACGGGTCCGGGGCGCGGAACTCGATGCGCTTGGCCTTGGCGTTGGAGCCGGTGATCGGGATGCGGATCGCGGCCGAGCGGTTGCGCTGGGAGTAGACCAGGTTGACGGGTGCCTCGAAGCCGGGGACGAGGCGGTGGTAGGAGTTCACCGAGGGGTTGGTGAAGGCCAGCAGCGAGGGGGCGTGCCGGAGCAGGCCGCCGATGTAGTAGCGGGCGGTGTCGGAGAGGCCGGCGTAGCCCTGCTCGTCGTAGAAGAGCGGGGAGCCCTCGCTCCACAGCGACTGGTGGACGTGCATGCCGGAGCCGTTGTCGCCGAAGATCGGCTTGGGCATGAAGGTGGCCGTCTTGCCGTTCCGCCAGGCGACGTTCTTGATGATGTACTTGAACAGCATCAGGTCGTCGGCGGCGTGCAGCAGGGTGTTGAACCTGTAGTTGATCTCGGCCTGGCCGGCGGTGCCGACCTCGTGGTGCTGGCGCTCGACCTCCAGGCCGGACTTGGCCAGCTCCAGGGACATCTCGGCGCGCAGGTCGGCGAAGTGGTCGACCGGCGGGGTGGGGAAGTAGCCGCCCTTGTACTTGACCTTGTAGCCGCGCACGTCGCCCTCGGCGGCGCCGGTGTTCCAGGCGCCGGCCTCCGAGTCGATGTGGTAGAAGGACGCGTTGGCGCTGGTCTCGAAGCGCACCGAGTCGAAGACGTAGAACTCGGCCTCGGGACCGAAGAAGGCGGTGTCGGCGATGCCGGAGGAGGCGAGGTAGGCCTCGGCCTTCTTGGCGACGTTGCGCGGGTCGCGGCTGTAGGCCTCGCCGGTGACCGGGTCCTGGATGAAGAAGTTGATGTTGAGGTGCTTCTCGGCCCGGAAGGGGTCGAGGCGGGCGGTGGCGAGGTCCGGGACCAGGGCCATGTCGGACTCGTGGATGGCCTGGAAGCCGCGGATCGACGAACCGTCGAACATCAGGGTCTCGGACGGGTCGAAGGTCGCCGCAGGTACGGAGAAGTGCTGCATGACGCCCGGCAGATCGCAGAAGCGGACGTCGACGAACTTCACGTCGTTGTCCTGAATGAACTGCTTCACTTCGGCGGCGTTGTTGAACATCCATCCTCCTCGGCGTGCGAATTGGGCTCACCCTAGGAATGGGTCGTTTCCGGCCGGTGACCCGCTCGTTTCCTAGATGTTAACCACGACCGCCGAACGGGCGGCAAAGTCGTACGGGACGGGGCAAATCACCCCGCCCACCTGGGGGTCGTCCGGAAACTGGTCTGGACCACTTGGTAAGCCCGGTGAGCGGGATTCACCCGGTCGTGGACCGCGGCCGAGCGGTGGTCGGGCGGGCCCCGGTCCGCGCCCCGCCGAGAGGGGAGCCGGTGCCGGTGCACGGCGTGAGCCCGGTTAGTGTGGATTCGTGGACACCAGAGAAGCGTTGGGATCGTGGATCGACGGCCCCAAGGCGGCCGCCGAGAAGATGGGCGCCGACTTCGGCTACCGCGGCGAACGCCTCGGGCTGCCCGAGGAGGGCCCCGGCTCGCTCGCCGGCCCCGGTCGACGGATCGGCGCCCTGTTCGTGGACGGCTGGTTGGTCTCGCTGGTCTCCTTCGGCCTGCTCGCCAAGGGCGACCCGGCCGAGGCCAACCTGTGGACCCTGCCGCTCTTCTTCCTGGTCGCGGTCGTCCTGCTCGCCACCGCCGGGACGACCGTCGGCAAGCGGCTGTTCGGCCTCCGGGTGGTCCGCCTGGACGGGCGCCGCGCGACCATCCCGCAGATCCTGCTGCGCACCCTGCTGCTCTGCCTGGTGGTGCCGCCGCTGGTCTGGGACCGCGACACCCGCGGGCTGCACGACAAGGCGGTCGGCACCGTCGAGGTCCGGATCTGAGGTCCGGGTCCAGCGGTCCGAAGCCAGCACGACCCGGCACCCGCCGCACGCACCACATGGAACGGCCCCGCCCCGGAAGCTTCCGGGGCGGGGCCGTCGTCGTCACGGGAGGGGGAGGGTCAGCGGACCTGGCCGCCCTTGGGCATCCGGGCACCCTTGGGCATCGGGCCCTTCGGGATCGGCGCCTTGGAGAGCAGGTCGCCCAGCGCGCGCAGGCGGTCGTTGGTCTCGGTGACCTGGGCGGCGGTGATGGCGCGGGGCAGGCGCATCAGGTGGATCTGCAGCTTCTTCAGCGGGACCTCGCCCTCGCCGTTGCCCACCACGATGTCGTGCACCGGCACGTCGCCGACCACACGGGCCATCTTCTTCTTCTCGGAGGCCAGCAGCTGGCGCACCCGGTTCGGGTTGCCCTCGCCGATCAGCGCGATGCCGGCCCGGCCCACGGCGCGGTAGACCGCGTCCTGGTTGCGGGTGACCGCTACCGGGGTGGAGCTGGAGCTCCAACCGCGCCGGATGTTGTTCAGCACCGCGGCCACGGCGCCCGGCTGCCCCTCCATCTGCCCGAACGCGGCGCGCTCGGCCCGGCGCCCGAAGACGATCGCCATGGCCAGGACGGCCACGATGAAGCCCAGGATGCCCAGGTAGATGGGGTGGTCGATCGCGAAGCCGATGGCGAGGAACACGCCGAAGGTCAGCAGGCCGACGCCGGCGATGATCAGGCCGATCTTGGTGTCGACCTTCTTGGTCATGGTGTACGCCAGGCGGATCTGCTTCAGTCGCCCGGGGTTCTCGGATGTTTCCCTCGCCATAACGCTCATGGTACGTGGCACGGGTACGGGATATCCAAGCCCGGGTACCCGTTCGCCCGAACCGTGACCCGTGCGCCGGTCCACCGTCGCGCACAGCGACGTCAGGGCCTCACTGCCGTACGGAACGTGTCCCCGCCGTACCCGCGGCGACGCCCGGCAGGGCGTCGTGCCGGCGGTCCGCCGCGTACCGGCGGTTCTCGCACACCGCCGCCCAGGCGTTGCGCCGAGCGTGTCGCTGGCCGGGGGCCAGCAGGACGCTCTCGGCGAACCGCAGCGCCGCCCCCACCGACCGGATCCGCATCCGCATGCCGAACAGCTCCTCTCGTGGCTGAGAAGAATCGAACGCCTACCCGGCGTCCATCGTCCCCACCCCGTGTTACCAGCCCGTGACCAGGCAGTCAAAGCGTGGTGAAACCCGGAAGGGCGGAGCCGCAGCTCCGCCCTTCCAATGGCCTACGTGGCGCAGACCGACCCGTGGTCAGATCAGATCCGTCAGACCGGGTGATCAGACCGCGGCCTGCTCGCGCCGCTCCAGCGCCTGCCGGTACAGCCGGCCGGCCCGGTACGACGAACGCACCAGCGGCCCCGACATGACACCCGCGAAGCCCAGCTCCTCGGCCTCCTCCTGGAGCTCGACGAACTCCTGCGGCTTCACCCAGCGCTCCACCGGGTGGTGGCGCAGCGAGGGGCGCAGGTACTGGGTGATGGTGATCAGCTCGCAGCCGGCCCCGACCAGGTCGGCCAGCGCCTGGCTGACCTCCTCACGGGTCTCGCCCATGCCCAGGATCAGGTTGGACTTGGTGACCAGCCCGGCCGCGCGGGCCTGGGTGATGACGTCCAGCGAGCGCTCGTAGCGGAAGGCCGGGCGGATCCGCTTGAAGATGCGCGGGACCGTCTCGACGTTGTGCGCGAGCACCTCGGGGCGGGAGGAGAAGACCTCGGCCAGCTGCTCGGGCACCGCGTTGAAGTCGGGGATGAGCAGCTCGACGCCGGTGCGGCCGCCGGCGCGCTCGGCGGTCATCGCGTGCACCTGGCGCACGGTCTCGGCGTACAGCCAGGCGCCGCCGTCCTCCAGGTCGTCGCGGGCGACGCCGGTGATGGTGGCGTAGTTGAGGTCCATGGTGACGATGGACTCGGCGACCCGGCGCGGCTCGTCGCGGTCGAACTCGGCGGGCTTGCCGGTGTCGATCTGGCAGAAGTCGCAGCGGCGGGTGCACTGGTCACCGCCGATGAGGAAGGTGGCCTCGCGGTCCTCCCAGCACTCGAAGATGTTGGGGCAGCCGGCCTCCTGGCAGACCGTGTGCAGCCCCTCCTTCTTCACCAGCGACTGGAGGGCGTTGTACTCCGGGCCCATCTTCGCGCGGGTCTTGATCCACTCGGGCTTCCGCTCGATGGGGGTCTCGCTGTTGCGGACCTCCAGGCGGAGCAGCTTCCTGCCGTCGGGCGCGACAGCGGACACGTGCGACTCCTAGAACTAGACGGGGTACCCCCAGGGTACGCCTGTGGTTGTACGGCCTTCGCCGGGCCTGCCGCCCTGCAATCGCAGGGCAACACGGCTACCGGCCAGTAGATTCCCAGTGGCTCCCGCCCTCCGGGCGGCTCACGGGCGGATTCAGCGGCTGAGCGCCGGCTCCGGCAGCTCGGCGAACACGTCCTTCAGGTGCCGCTCGACCGCCGGCAGCGCCTCGCCCACCGGGAAGTCGCGTCCCAGCTCTCCGGCCAGCGAGGCGACGCCCGCGTCCCGGATGCCGCACGGCACGATCTTGTCGAAGTACGTCATGTCCGGGTCGCAGTTGAGCGCGAAGCCGTGCATGGTGACCCCGCGGGCCACCCGCACGCCGATCGCCGCGAGCTTGCGGTCGCCGCCGCGCTGCCCGGCGTTGGACGGCGCGTACTCGGGTCCGGCCAGGCGCGGGTCGATGCCCAGCGGCAGGCCCATCCGCAGGGTCAGCTTGCCGATGTCCACCACCTCGGCCGGGTCCACCACGGCGTCCGGGATGTTCTCGCCGAGCACCCAGACCCCGCTGCGGCCCTCGACCCGGGTGGTCCCGATGCCGAAGTCGGCGGCGGCGCGGATCAGCGCCTCCTCCAGCCGGCGGACGTACGCGATCACGTCGATCGGGTCGGGCAGCTTGATGATCGGGTAGCCGACCAGCTGGCCGGGGCCGTGCCAGGTGATCTCGCCACCCCGGTTGACCTCGACCACGGGGGTGCCGTCGAGCGGCAGGTCCGCGGGGTTGGTGCGCTTGCCCATGGTGTAGACGGGCGGGTGCTCCAGCAGCAGCACGGTGTCGGGGATCTCGTCCGCGACCCGCAGCGCGTGCAGGCGCTGCTGCTCCTCCCACGCCTCCTCGTACGGGACGACGTGCTCGCCGATGCCCATCCGAACGAAACGTACGTTCTCGCTCACCGCTGCCGCTCCTTGCCAGGCGTTCGAGACCGGCCTCGCGTTCGAGACCAACCTCGCCACTGTACGCCCACGCCCGTACCACCCGTTCGGCCGTACCGTTCAGCCGTCCTCGCGCCCGTTCGGCCGTACCGTTCAGCCGTCCTCGCCGCTGGCGAGCAGCTGCAGCCGCAGCGCCAACTGCAGCTCCAGCGACCGCTCCGGCTGGTTCCAGTCCCGCCCGAGCAGCGCCTCGACCCGGTCCAGCCGCTGCACCACCGTGTTCACGTGGACGTGCAGCTCGTCCTTGGCCCGGGTGAGACTGCCGCCGCAGTCGAAGTAGGCGCGCAGGGTGCGCACCAGCTCGGTGCCGCGCCGGGCGTCGTAGGCGAGCAGCGGTCCGAGCGCGGCGCCGACGAAGCCGTCCACGTCGTGACCGTCGCCGAGCAGCACCCCGAGGAAGCCGAGCGCGCGGGCCGAGGCGCCCTCCCCGGAGCGGCCGAGCACCCGCAGGGCGCGCACGCAGCGCAGGCCCTCGCCGTACGAGGCGGCCAGCGCGGCCGGGCCGACGGCGGGGCGGCCGGCGCCGACGGTGACCGGGAAGCCCGCCAGCCGGGCCAGCCGCTCGGCCGCCCGCCCGGCGGTCGACCCGGCGGTCTGCTCCGGGTCGTCGGCGTCGTCCGGCGCGACGGGCACCAGCAGCACCACCGCCTCGCCGTGCTCGGCGCTGACGCCGCGGGAGCCGAACAGGTACCGCCGGGCCGCGCCCGCCAGCCGTCCCCGGTCGTCGCCGGCGCGGTCGGCGGGCTCGGCGACCAGCACCAGGTGCGGCCGGGCGAGGTCGACCCCGAGCCGGCGGCCGCGCGCGGTGAGCCCGGCCGGGTCGCGCTCGGGGGCGGTGAGCAGGTCGGTGAGCAGTTCGCCGCGGACCCGGTTCTCGGTCTCCGCCACCGAGCGGCGCAGCAGCAGGAGCAGCGCGGTGACCACACCGGCCCGCTCGAACAACCGCCGGTCGGCGTCGTCGAGGTCGGGCCGACCGCGCAGCACCAGGGTGCCGAGCACGTCGTGCCCGGCCAGCACCGCGCACACCCACAGCTCGCCGTGCCGTACGGAGCGGCCCTCGGCCCGGGAGGCGGCCACCGCCCCGGCCAGTTCGGCTGCGGGGGCCGGCCGCCCGGCCAGCGGCTCGCCCTCGGCGTCCATGACGGCTATCTCCCCGCCCAGCAGGTGGGCGACGGCGCCGGCCACGTCCGGCACCTCGGCGCCGCGCAGCACCAGGTCGGTGAGCCGGTCGTGCGCCTGCTCGGCGCGTTGGACGGCGGCGGAGTGGGCCCGCACCAGCTCGTTGGCGGCGTTCAGCTCGGCGAGCGCGGCCCGGGTGTCGGCCAGCGACTTGGCGGTGTCCAGGGCGATCGCGGCGTGCGCGGCCAGGGTGCAGAGCAGCGCGACCTCGTCGGGGGAGAAGGCGCGCGGGGAGCGGTCGGCGGCGAACAGGACGCCGATGACCTCCCCACCGAGCAGCAGCGGCACCCCGATGATCGCCACCAGGCCCTCGTCCAGCACCCCCGCGTCGATCGTGCCGGTGTGGTGGAAGCGCTCGTCGGTGCGGTAGTCGGGGGTCGCGTACGGGCGGGCGGTCTGGGCGACCAGCCCTCCCAGGCCGTCGCCGAGGCTGAGCCGCAGGGTCTGGAAGAGGACGGAGACCGAGCCGTCGGTGACCCGCATGTAGGTGTCGCCGGCGGCCCGGTCCGGCAGGGTCAGGTAGGCGGTGTCGGTGCCGAGCAGCATCCGGGCCCGGCGGACGATCGCCTGCAGCACGGTGTCCAGGTCCCGGGAGGCGGCGAGGTCTCCGGCGGTGTCGAACAGTGCCGTCAACTCGGCTTCGCGGCGCCGGTGTTGACGCAGGGTACGGTGCACCCGCAGGGCCTGCCAGGTGGCGTCGTCGATCTCGGCGAGGACGTCGGCCGACGCCCCGCGGCGGCGGGCGTCGGCCAGCACCTCGGCGAAGTCCTCGGTGGCGGCGCCGGAGGCGAGCAGGTCGAGCAACCGCCGCAGCGCGGGCGCGGGGCTCTCGTCGGGGTGGTTCACGGTGCGTGGTCCATGGTGCTGGCCGCCAATCGGCGTCGGTTTCCGACGGGTGCGAGAACTCGCGATGCTATCGGCTCGAACCTCAGGCCACGGCGGGCTTTCCGACCGTGGTGTCCTCCACGGACTGCTCCTCGACCTCGGTGAGGTCCTGCCCCCTGGTCTCCCGCCCGCACAGCACCGCCAGCACGGTGAGCGCGGCCGCGATCGCCACGTACACCGAGATGGGGGTCGCGCTGCCGTAGTCCTTGAGCAGCGCGGTGGCGATCAGCGGGGCGGGTGCCCCGGCGGCCACCGAGGCGAACTGGGCGCCGATCGAGGCTCCCGAGTACCGCATCCGGGTCGCGAACAGCTCGGAGAAGAAGGCCGCCTGCGGCGCGTACATCGCACTGTGGAACACCAGGCCGACGGTCACGGCGACCACCAACTGCCCGAAGGACCTGGTGTCCACCATCCCGAAGAACACGAACGCCCAGACCCCGACCCCGGCCGCGCCCACCAGGTACACCGGCTTGCGCCCGACCCGGTCGGACAGCGCCCCGAACAGGGGGATCAGCGCGAACTGGATCGCCGAGGCGATCAGTACGGCGTTCAGCGCGCTCTGCTTGCCGAAGTGGGCGTGGTTGACGGCGTACGTCAGCACAAAGGTGGTCATCACGTAGTACGAGATGTTCTCCGCCATCCGCGCGCCCATGGCCACCAGCACCTCCCGCCAGTGATGCCTCAACACCCCGACCAGCGGCGCCTGTTCGGCCTCGGGCCGGTTCGCCCGGTTCGCCATCGCCTGCCGGAACAGTGGCGACTCCTCCACCGCCAGCCGGATCCACAGCCCGACCCCGACCAGCACCGCCGACAGCAGGAACGGCACCCGCCACCCCCACGCCAGGAACGCGCTCTCCGACTGCACCGTCGTCATCAGCGACAACACCCCCGCCGCCAGCAGGTTCCCGGCCGGCGCCCCACCCTGCGGCCACGAGGCCCAGAACCCCCGCCGCCGCCGGTCCCCGTGCTCCGACACCAGCAGCACCGCCCCGCCCCACTCCCCGCCGAGCGCGAACCCCTGCACCAGCCGCAGTGCCGTCAGCAGCACCGGCGCCGCCACCCCGACCGAGTCGTACGTCGGCAGCAACCCGATCGCCGTGGTCGACCCGCCCATCAACAGCAGGCTCACCACCAGCAGTTTCTTCCGCCCGACCCGGTCCCCGAAGTGCCCGAACACCAGCGCCCCGACCGGCCGCGCCGCGAAACCGATCGCGTAGGTCAGGAACGACAACAGCGTCCCCGTCAGCGGATCGGTGTTCGGGAAGAACAGCTTCCCGAACACCAGTGCCGCAGCTGTTCCGTATACGAAATAGTCGTACCACTCAATGGTCGTACCGATCAGGCTCGCAGCCACCACCCGTGGGAGTGAGCTGCTCACCGCCGAACCGCGTGCAGAGTCCTTCATGGCCACCACTTCCAGGTCAGAGGGGACGACGTCGCCACAAGGTAGGAACCCCACGCCCTGCGGCCTATGTGACCGACCCACACAGTCCCCACCCCCGACACAGCTCCCCACCCCATAACCACCCCAGCTCTTCACCACCCCCACCCCCTCCCGCCCAGCGCCGTCGGATCCTCGCTCTCGTGCGTGGGAAGTCGGCCCGGCCGACTTCCCACGCACGAGAAGGCGTTCACCTGCGAACGGGTCCGGGCCTGCGCCCCCCGCGCAGGCCCGGACCCGATTCGCGCTTGGATCTCCCTGTTTTCCTCGGGCTGTACTGCGCCGCCTCTCCTCGCTGGACGGGGGCAGTGCACTCGATCTTCTATTTGTCTTTTGTTTTTGAGATCGAGTGTCCCCAAGAAGTAGAGGGAGCTCAGTGCGCCGTCCACCCTCCGTCGATGGGGAGGCTGACGCCGGTGACGTAGGCGGCGGGCGGTGAGCAGAGCCAGAGGGCGAGTTGGGCGACCTCGGTGGGTTCGATGAGGCGCTTGACGGCGGTGCGGTCGAGCATGATCCGCTCGACGACCTGGTCCTCGGGGATGCCGTGGGCCAGCGCCTGGGCGGCGATCTGCTTCTCCACCAGGGGAGTTCGGACGTACCCGGGGTTGAGGCAGTTGCTGGTGACACCGTGGGGCGCGCCCTCCAGGGCGATGGTCTTGCTGAGGCCCTCCAGGGCGTGCTTGGCGGTGACGTACGCGGACTTGAAGGCGCTGGCGCGCAGGCCGTGGACGGAGGAGACGTTGACGATCCGGCCCCACTGCCGCTCGTACATGTGGGGGAGCGTGCGGCGCAGGATGCGGAACGGGGCCTCGACCATGACGCGTTGGATCAGGGTGAAGCGCTCGACGGGGAACTCGTGCACGGGCGCGACGTGTTGGAGGCCGGCGTTGTTGACCACGATGTCGGCGTCGGCCGGCAGGGCGTCCACGGCCTCGGGGTCGGCGAGGTCCGCGACGATCGCGCGCCCGCCGATCCGGTCCGCGAGCTCCCGCGCCGGACCGGCCGCGAGGTCGACGACGTAGACCCGGGCGCCGGCCCCGGCGAAGGCTTCGGCGCAGGCCCGCCCGATGCCCGAGGCGGCCCCGGTGACCAGGGCCGTGCGGCCGTCGAGCGGGCGGGCAGTAGAGGTGTCCATGGCCGAGAACGGTAGGAATCCGGCGGCTCGGCTCCCATGTGGCGGACCGACACAGCAGGCCCGTCGGCCATGGCGGCAACCACTACGAGCTTCGATCGCCGGTTCGACCCCGGAAGGCCAAACCCATCCTGGCCTCGCTTCCCCACAATGGGCGCGGTTGCTTCACCCGTTCGGAGGATTGCTCGGTCAGATCCACCCATAGCGCCCGAATGCTCGCTACATTCACGCCGATTCCCGACAGGGGGCGCCGCCCCAGCCGAACCGAAGTGCTGGTGGAGCCCGGTGCGACGTCCGAGAGGTGTTGACTGACATGCCCCAACGGCCTGCAACCGACAGCCCGGCGTACGGACCGCTCGACCCGCTCGGCCAGCGCCGAGGCGCGGTCGGCCGGGCCCTCCCGGACGCGCCCGACGCCCTGACCGCCGACACGCTGACCGCTGACACGCTGACCGCCGACGCCCCGACCGCCGAGGAACTGCGGCTGCCCGCGCAGACCGCACCCGCCCGGCACGAAGCCACCGCCGCCCCCGCGACCACCAGCGGCCAGGGCAGCCACACCGGCCACACCGGGCACTCCGGCGCGACCCCGCAGAACAGCCAGCTCGCCGCCCTGATCGAGGAGGCCGGCTTCTCGCACGCCGGCCTGGCCCGCCGGGTCGACCAGCTCGGCCTGGAGCACGGCCTCGACCTGCGCTACGACAAGACCTCGGTCACCCGCTGGCTGCGCGGCCAGCAGCCCCGCGGCGCCACCCCGGCACTGATCGCCGAGGTCTTCACCCGCCGCCTCGGCCGCCGCCTCACCGCCCAGGACCTCGGCCTGGACGCCTGCGCCCCGGTCTACGCGGGCCTGGAGTTCGCCGAGACCCCGCAGGAGGCGGTGGACATCGTGGCGAGCATGTGGCGCAAGGACAACGGCCCGCAGTCCGAGCTGCGCCGGATCGCCTTCACCCCGGCCGGCCTGGTCGTCCCCAGCCGGGACTGGCTGATCGGCCGCACCGACGAGCGGGTCGCCCGGGACGGCTCCACCCTGGCCCGCCCGGACGCCGCCGGTCCGCCCGGTGCCACCCCCGCTGCACCGGCGCCGGGCGCCCCGGGCGCGCCCGGCGCACCCGTCCTGAGCCCGGCGCGCACCCAGCCCGCCGGAGCCCCAGGAGCCCCAGGAGCCGTGGGAGCCCCCGGAGCCCGTAGCACCGCCGGAACCACCGGAACCACCGGCACCGCCGCCCCCATCGGCCGGGTGCCCATCCAGAGCCGCCGTCCGCCGGTGGCAGTCGAGCCGCCGTACACCGACCCGACCCGCGAGGCCCGCCCCACCCTGCGGGTCGGCCGCGGCGACATCGCCGCCATCCGCGCCGTCGGCGACCTCTTCCGTGCGCTCGACCACGCCTACGGCGGCGGCCACGCCCGCCAGGCGCTGGTCCGCTACCTGGAGAGCGAGGCCGAGCCGATGCTGCGCGGCCGCTACGGCGAGCAGATCGGCCGGGCCCTGTTCGGCGCCGTCGCCGACCTGACCAGGCTGGCCGGCTGGACGTCCTTCGACATCGCCGCGCACGGCCTCGCCCAACGCTACTTCGTCCAGGCGCTGCGCCTCTCCCAGGCCGCCGGGGACCGCGCGCTCGGCGGCTACGTCCTGGTGACGATGAGCCAGCAGGCCGTCCACCTGGGCCACGGCCGGGAGGCCGTCCAGCTCGCCCGGGTCGCCCAGCAGGGCGTCGGCACCGCCGTCCCGCCGGTGGTCCAGTCGCTGATGCACGCCGCCGAGGCGCGCGGCCACGGCCTGCTCGGCGACGTCCGCTCCTGCACCACCGCGCTGGTACGGGCCGAGCGCTCGCTCGCGGCCTCCCGGACGGGCGACGAACTTCCCTCCTGGGCCCGGTACTTCGACGAGGCCCAGCTCTCCGACGAGTTCGCCCACTGCTACCGCGACCTCCAGCAGTGGCGCACCTGCGCGCAGCACGCCGAGAAGTCGCTGCGGCTGCGCTCGCCCGCCTACGCGCGCAGCCGGATCTTCTGCCGGCTGGTGCTGGCCACTGCCCGACTCGGCATGGGGGACCTCGACGAGGCCTGCACCATGGCCACCGACGCGCTGCGGGCGGCGGGGGAGATGCGCTCGGCCCGCTCGCTGGAGTACGTCCGGGACTTCCACCGCCGCCTCACGCCGTACCGGGGCAGCCAGGTCGCCCGCGCCTTCGAGGAGACGGCCCGCCAGGCGGGAGTGATCTGACCGCGGAGTGATCCGAACCCGGAGTGATCCGACCGCGGCCCCACCCCCTCGAGGGTGACCGGGCCGGGAGCTCACCGCTCCCGGCCCGGGCCCCGGCCGTCCCGGCACGCCGTCGGTCCGCCACCCCGGCGGACCGCTCGCGTGCCGGCGGGGTCCGCACGACCCCTGCAGGCCGACGTTCGGTCCCACCCCGCGGCGCTCAGGCCGCCGCCTCCGCCTCCCGCGTGCCGGCCGGCAGCCCCAGGTCGCCCAGCACCGCCCGCGCCGCCCGCCGCCCGGAGACCAGCGCGCCCTGCACGGTGCTGGTGTCCCGGTGGTCCCCGGCGACGTACAGCCCGGCCAGCAGTCGCACCGGGCGGCGCAGGTTGTGCGGCGGCGGCATCGCGGGCAGCGCGTCCGGGACGTGCCGCACGCTGAGGAACTGCCAGTCCGCCGTCGAGGTGCCGTACAGCTCGCCGAGCCGGGCCCGGACGGCCGGTTCCAGCCCGGCCGGGCCGCCCGCGTCGAAGGAGCGCCGGCCGAGCACCGTGGTGGCGACCAGTGCCTGCCCGGCCGGGGCGTAGGACGGGTGCAGCCCGCTGAGCACCAGCGAGTGCGAGACCAGCGGCGGGTGCCCGTTCGGCCGGTCGGCGTCGAGCAGCAGCACGGCCTCGTTCAGCGGGGCGCGGTCGGCGGCGTGGAAGAAGGTGGTGACGGGGTGGAAGTCCGGCAGCCGCAGCCCGGGCAGCAGCTCGGCGGCGGAGCGGGCGTCGGTGGCGACCACCACGGCCTGGGCGCCGATCCGCCCGTGGGCGAGGGTCTCCACGCCGTCGGCTCCGATCGAGGTGACCTGCACCCCGGTCCGCACGGTGCCGGCGGGCAGCGCGGCGGCCAGTTGGGCCGGCACGGCCGCGATCCCGTCGGCGGGCAGACAGAGCCGGCCGCGGGCGTACGAACGTAGCACCAGGTCGGCGACCCGGCTGCTGGTGCCGAGGGCCGGATCGCTGAGCAGGGCGCTGAGCAGCGGGCGCAGGAAGCCGTCGATGCTGCGCGGGGCGAGGCCGTGGCCGCCGAGCGCCCGGGCGGTGGTGGTCTCCGGGCGGGCCTGCAGCCGGCCGGCCGGGGTGGTGGCGATCCGGCCGAGCCAGCTGCCGAGGCGGGCCTTGTCCAGCGGGCTGCCGAGCGGGGCCCGGAGCGCGGCCTGCCGCGCGGCGGTGAGCTGCGGGTCCCCGGCGCGGTAACGGCGGCCGGCGCTGTGCACGAGTACGCCGGGCGCGAGCGGGCGCAGGTCCAGGCGGTCGAGGTCGAGCGCCCGGCGCAGCTCGGGGAAGGCGGTGTTCAGCAGGTGGCTGCCGTCGTCGAGGCGGAAGCCGTCCACCTCGCGGGTGGCCATGCGGCCGCCGATCCGGTCGGTGGTCTCCAGGACCTGAACGGTGAGGCCGTGGCCGGTGAGTGCGCGGGCGGCGGCCAGGCCCGCGAGTCCGGCGCCGACCACGACGACGTCCGGGTCGGACGGTCGGCGGGCGCGGCGGGTGAAGTCGTACGTGGGCACGGGTGTGCTCCCTCCCTGGTCCCGGGGCTCCGGCCGACGCAGGCAGCGGGGTGCCGGGACACGGTCCGAGGAAGGTGATGCCCAGTCAGTATGACCATCAGACAAGCGCCGTGGACCGGATGCGGGGGGCGGCAGGGGTTGTGCGGCACCGGGCGGGGGCGCGGTCACGGACAGTGCGCCGTGGTGGCCGGGTTGCCGGGTCGACGGGCGCGCACGGTCACCGGGGGCGTGCGACGCGCCCGCCGTGTGCTCCCGTGCGCCCCCTCCCGGAGCCCTGCCCGACCCCGCCGGGCATATGCCCCCGGCCAGGGCGAATGCCGTAGCGGGACTACGAAGGACGACGCGTCAACACGCCACGCGCGGACGCCTCACCACCCCGCGTGCGGGCGCCTCACAGCGCCGCCCGCACCGCCGAGTCCAGATCCGGGTGCGCGAACCGGAAGCCCGCGTCCAGCAGTCGCCGCGGCACCACCCGGTGGCTGCCGACCACCTCGACCGCCAGTTCCCCGAGCACCAGCTTGAGCACGGCCTCCGGCACCGGGAACGGCGTCGGCCGCCGCAGCGCCCGGCCGAGCGCCGCGGTCAGCTCCGCGTTGGTGGCCGGCTGCGGGGCGGTGAGGTTGAAGGCGCCGGAGAGGTCGTCCCGGTCGATCAGGAAGCGCAGCGCGGCCACCTCGTCGGCCAGCGAGATGTAGCTCCAGTACTGCCGTCCGCTGCCGAGCCGGCCGCCCAGGCCCAGCTTGAACAGCGGGAACAGCCGTCCGCCCGCGCCGCCCGCGGCGGAGAGCACCATCCCGGTGCGCGGGTGGACGACCCGGATCCCGGCCCGCTCGGCCGGCCGCGCGGCCGCCTCCCACTCCAGGCACACCTCGGCCAGGAAGTCGTCCCCGGCGGGGGAGTCCTCGTCGATCACCCGGTCGCCGGTCTGCCCGTACCAGCCGACCGCGGAGGCGCTGACCAGTACCCGCGGCGGCTCCTCGAGCGCCGCCAGCGCCACCGCCAGCGTCTCGGTGCCGTACACCCGGCTCTCCCGGATCTCCCGCTTGTAGGCGTCGGTCCAGCGGCGGTCGCCGACCCCGGCGCCGGCCAGGTGCACCACCGCCTCGACCCCGGCGAGCCCGTCCCGGTCGACCTCGCCGAGCAGCGGGTTCCAGCCGATCGCGGTACTGCCGTCGGGCTGCGGCCCCGTCCTGGAACGGTGCCGGACCAGCCGGACCACCTGGTGGCCGTCCGCCAGCAGGGAGCGGACGAGCGCCGAACCGATCAATCCCGTGGAGCCAGTGACAGCGATGCGCATGCGGCCATCCTCGCAGTACTTGTCACCTGTCACCTTTCGCACGCGCCCCATTGGCATCACGCGACATGACCAGTGATGACGATCTGACCATCCGCCCGGCCCGCCCCGAGGACGAGCCCGGCCTCGCCGCGCTCGACCGCGCCTCCTGGTCCACCCTCTCCGACGTCGCCCCGGAGCCGCCCGCCGAGGACTCGGTCTTCGACGAGCGGCACACCCCCGACCAGTACCTGCTCGCCCTGCTGGACCGCCGGATCGTCGGCTACGTCCGCCAGGTTCCGGCGACCCGCTGGCCGCCAACCGGCACGTCCGGCAGATCCAGGGCCTGGCCGTCGACGACGCGGTGCGCGGCCGGGGCATCGGCCGCCGGCTGGTCGAGGCGGCCTGCGCGGCGGCCCGGGCCGGGGGCGCCCGCAAGATGACCCTCCGGGTGCTCGGTTGGAACGCCCCGGCCCGCCGGTTGTACGAGAGCTGCGGCTTCGCGGTCGAGGGCGTGCTGGCCGAGGAGTTCCTGATCGACGGCCGCTACGTGGACGACGTCTGGATGGCCCGCCGACTCGGCGGCTGAACCCGCACCGAAACGGCTGACGCGGCGTCAGAACAGGTGCTGCAGAGTCGTGACGTACCTGCCCTGTCTGGAGCGGCACACCGCCGGGTACCGTACGCCCGTGAGCAACTCGACGCCTCCCGGGTGGTACCCGGTCCCCGGTGCGGACGGCGCGCCCGGTCACGAGCGCTGGTGGGACGGCAACGCCTGGACCAGCGAGGTCCGGCCGCTCCAGGGCGGCGCCGCGCAGGTCGCCGACGCCCCGACCCAGACCTGGCAGCCCACCACCGCGCAGCCCCGCCCCGGCTACGGCTACCCGGCGCAGAGCGGCTCACCCGCGGCGGGCTACGGCTACCCGGTCCAGGACGCGGCCCAGCCACCCGGCTACGGCCACCCCGGCCAGGCAGGGTACCCGGGCCGGTCGCCGTACCCCGGCCAGGAGGCCTACCCGGGAGCGGCCTACGGCTACCCGCCGCCGACCGGCGGCGGAGGGACCAGGCCCGGTGTGATCATCGGCATCGCGGTCGCCGTGCTGGCGGTCGGCGGGCTGATAGCCGGGCTGGTGTTCAGCAACGGCGGGGACCCGAAGGCGGGCCCCACCCCGAACCCCACGGTCACCGTCACCCAGACCGACAGCCCCGCGCCGAGCCCCACCCCGACCCGGACCACCCCGACCGTCCCGGCCCCCAAGCCCGTCCCGTCCCCGAAGAGCACCGTCCCCGACCCGCAGCACGCGATCACCGTCCCGGTGTTCGACGGCTGGGAGGCGGCGACCAACTCCGCGCACTCCACGGTCTACCTCGGCAGCGGCCGCTACACCTGCGCCGACGGCAACTCCTGCATCCGCGGCCAGTTCTCGATCGAGAAGGACACCGTCCAGGGCAGCACCCCCAAGGGCGCCGCCGACGCCGCGATGCCGGGCTACGCCGGGACGATCTTCAGCGGGATCACCTCCCACACCGACTCCGGCTCCGGCTACGTCAGCGTCGCCGGCGTGCTCGGCTACGCCACCCGCTGGCACGTCAGCACCTCGGACGGCACCCGGGGCTACGTGCTGCTGGCCGCCGTCCCGGCCAAGGGCGGCGGCTACGTGGTCTTCGAGGGCGGCGTGGACGACGACCCGGCCGCGCCGGACGCCTCGGTGCTGGACCAGATCCTCAAGGGCATCAAGCAGGACAGCTCCTCCGGCAGCAGCACCTGACGGCCGGGGAGCGCTACTGGTCCCCGTAGCGCTCCCAGAGCTTGGGAAAGCGTTTCGCCATGACGTCCGGGTCGTCGAAGTCCAGCGGTGTCCCGGACGGCTGCCCCGCCTGCCGCCCGCCCACGTCCGGCAGCGGCAGGCCGGTCAGCTGCTCGTACGCCTCGTCGGCGGCGTAGCCGAGGTCCTCGGCCTCGCCGTCCTCCTCCTCGTCGAACTCGGGCAGCAGGTCCGCCAGGTCGTCCGGCTCGGCGAGCCCGCCCTCGAAGACCTCCCGGCCCTGGCCGATCAGCCAGTAGCGGAAGTAGTCGAAGGTCTCCTCGGAGGCGCCGTCCAGCAGCAGGTGGGCCGCACCCCACAGGTCGTGGCGGTAGGCGCGCTGGAACCGGGCCTCGAACAGCCGGGCGAAGTCGATCACATCGTCCGGGGTCAGCTGGAGGAGGCGCTCCACCAGCCGTTCCGCCTGTTCGTCGGGATCGCCGGCGGCGGCCTCCCAGGTCTCGTCGATGATCTGCCAGAAGTCGGTCTCGTCCATCACCGCTCCAGCATCCCTGTTCCGCCGCCTCCACGCATGCCACGACCCGGCGGAGAACGCACCCCCGCGAACGGCGGGAGCCCCGCGCCGTCCGGGGACGACGCGGGGCTCCGCACGACTGCGTTCAGCCGAGATGCCTCACAGGCCGAGCTCGACCTCGAACTCGCCGGCCTCCAGGATCTCCTTGACCGCGACCAGGTAGCGGGCGGCGTCGGCGCCGTCCACCAGGCGGTGGTCGTAGGAGAGCGACAGGTAGGTCATGTCACGGATGCCGATGGCGGTGCCGCCGTCGGCCTCGATGACCACCGGGCGCTTGACGGTGGCGCCGATGCCCAGGATGGCGGCCTGGTTCGGCGGCACGATCACGGTGTCGAACAGCGCACCGCGCGAGCCGGTGTTGCTGATGGTGAAGGTGGCGCCGGACAGCTCGTCCGGGGTGATCTTGCTGTCGCGGACCTTGGCGGCCAGCTCGGCGGTCTTCTTCGAGATGCCGGCGATGTTGAGGTCGCCCGCACCCTTGATGACCGGGGTCATCAGACCCTTCTCGGAGTCCACCGCGATGCCGATGTTCTCGGAGTCGAAGTAGGTGATGGTGCCCTCGGCCTCGTTGATCCGCGCGTTGATGACCGCGTGGACCTTCAGCGCCTGGGCGGCGGCCTTGACGAAGAACGGCATCGGGGAGAGCTTGACGCCCTCGCGGGCGAGGAAGCCGTCCTTGGCCTTGGCGCGCAGCGACATGATCTTGGTGACGTCCACCTCGACCACGCTGGTCAGCTGTGCCTGCTCGTGCAGGGCCTTCATCATGTTGTCGCCGATGACCTTGCGCATGCGGGTCATCTTGACCGTCTGGCCACGCAGGGCGGACGGCGCGGCGGCGGCCTTCGGCGCAGCGGCCGGGGCGGCAGCGGCGGCCGGGGCCGGAGCGGCCTTGGCGGCCTCCGCGGCGGCGATGACGTCCTGCTTGCGGATGCGGCCGCCGACGCCGGTACCGGCGACGGCGGACAGCTCGACACCGTGCTCGGCAGCGAGCTTGCGCACCAGCGGGGTGACGTAGGCCTCGCCGCTGTCGGCCACCGGGGCGGCCGGAGCGGCCGGGGCGGCGACGGGGGCGGGGGCGGCAACCGGAGCCGGAGCCGGAGCAGCGGCAACCGGAGCCGGGGCGGCCGGGGCCGGAGCCGGGGCAGCGGCCGGGGCCGGAGCAGCCGGGGCGGCGGCCGGGGCCGGAGCAGCCGGGGCGGCGGCCGGGGCCGGGGCAGCCGGGGCGGCGGCCGGGGCCGGGGCAGCGGCCGGAGCCGGAGCGGCAGCGGCGGCACCCGGGGCGCCGATCAGCGCGAGCTGGGCGCCGACCTCGGCGGTCTCGTCCTCGCCGACCAGGATCTTCACGACGACGCCGGCGACCGGCGACGGGATCTCGGTGTCGACCTTGTCGGTGGAGACCTCGAGCAGCGGCTCGTCGACCTCGACCGTCTCACCCTCGGCCTTCAGCCAGCGGGTGACGGTGCCCTCGGAAACGCTCTCGCCCAGCGCGGGCAGCAGCACCGGGGTGGCGTCACCGGCGGGAGCAGCCGGAGCGGCGGCCGGGGCGGCAGCCGGAGCCTCGGCGGCCGGAGCCGGAGCAGCAGCCGGAGCCTCGGCGGCCGGAGCGGCCTCGGCAGCCGGGGCGGCGGCAGCGGCCGGGGCGCCGGAGCCGTCGTCGATGACCGCCAGCTCGGCGCCGACCTCGACGGTCTCGTCCTCGGCGACCTTGATCGAGGTGAGGATGCCGGAAGCCGGGGCCGGGATCTCGGTGTCGACCTTGTCGGTCGACACCTCGAGCAGCGGCTCGTCGACCTCGACGCGCTCACCCTCGGCCTTCAGCCAACGGGTGACAGTGCCCTCGGAAACGCTCTCGCCCAGCGCGGGCAGTGTTACTGAGACCGCCATGGTTTCAGCGACTCCTATCAAGTCTTGCGTACGGGAAGTACTGGAAACGGTGGGTGGTGGGCGCGATCAGTCGTGCGCGTGCAGCGGCTTGCCGGCCAGCGCCAGGTGCGCCTCGCCCAGGGCCTCGGACTGGGTCGGGTGCGCGTGGATGAGCTGCGCGACCTCGGCCGGCAGGGCCTCCCAGTTGTAGATCAGCTGGGCTTCGCCGACCTGCTCGCCCATGCGGGCGCCGACCATGTGGACGCCGACCACGGCGCCGTCCTTGACCTGGACGAGCTTGATCTCGCCGGCGGTCTTCAGGATCTTGCTCTTGCCGTTGCCGGCCAGGTTGTACTTCAGGGTGACGACCTTCTCCTTGCCGTACAGCTCGACGGCCTTGGCCTCGGAGATGCCGACGGAGGCGACCTCGGGGTTGGAGTAGGTCACGCGCGGGACGCCGTCGTAGTCGATCGGCATCGGCTTGAGGCCGGCCAGGCGCTCGGCGACCAGGATGCCCTCGGCGAAGCCGACGTGGGCGAGCTGCAGGGTCGGGGCGAGGTCGCCGACGGCGGAGATGGTGGGCACGTTGGTGCGCATGTACTCGTCGACCAGGACGTAGCCGCGGTCCATCGCGACGCCGTTCTCCTCGTAGCCGAGGCCGGCCGAGACCGGGCCGCGGCCGATGGCGACGAGCAGCAGGTCGGCGTCGATCTGCTTGCCGTTCTCGGTGGAGACGCGGACACCGGTCTCGGTGTACTCGACGCCCGAGAAGCGGGCCTTCAGCTCGAACTTGATGCCGCGCTTGCGGAAGGCGCGCTCCAGCAGCTTGGAGGAGTTCTCGTCCTCCAGCGGGACGAGGTGCGGCAGCGCCTCGACGATGGTGACCTCGACGCCGAAGGACTTCCAGACCGAGGCGAACTCGACGCCGATGACGCCGCCGCCCAGGATGACGGCCGACTTCGGGATCCGGTCGAGCTTGAGGGCGTGGTCCGAGGAGATCACGCGGTTGCCGTCGATCTCCAGGCCCGGGATCGAGCGCGGGACGGAACCGGTGGCCAGGACGATGTGCCGGCCTTCGATGCGCTGGCCGTTCACGTCCACCGAGGTCTGCGAGGAGAGCTTGCCCTCGCCCTGGATGAAGGTGACCTTGCGGGACGCCACCAGGCCCTGCAGACCCTTGTACAGGCCGGCGATGACGTCGTCCTTGTACTTGTGGACGCCATTGATGTCGATGCCCTGGAAGGTGGCCAGAACGCCGAACTCGGCGGCCTCCTTCGTCTCGTCCGCGATTTCGGCGGCGTGCAGCAGTGCCTTGGTCGGGATGCAGCCGCGGTGCAGGCAGGTGCCGCCCAGCTCACCCTTCTCGACCAGGGCAACGCTCAGACCCAGCTGAGCGGCGCGGAGCGCCGCGGCGTAACCGCCGCTTCCGCCTCCGAGAATGACTACGTCGAAAACGGTGCTGGCGTCGTTCGCCACGTCACGTCCTCCATGCAATGGGGTGGGTCGCCGGGCCGGTCGCGGTCCGGTGGGTCGGAAGCCTTTGTGGGGCGCCCAGTCGTGCCGGAAATACATCTTCGCACTTGTTCGCGGTGGCTGATGTCCGGGTCCGCCCCAGGGGCGTCCCACGGAGTGGTCACCGGGGCGGGAACACCCCCGACGGAAGGGCATCATCGCAGCTCAAGGCCCTGTTGGCAGCCGCCGGACGGGCGTCTTCCGCGCGGTTCGGCGCCGCCTCTTCCGCAGTGCGGAACAAAGTTTCGCCCGTGGCGAACAGAGGTGCGATGCGGTTCCCCCGCCTACTCACAGGTAACCCGCGGCGGACGCCGACGGGGGCCCGGCGCACACGCGCCGGGCCCCCGTGGAGGCTGAGGTCCGCGAGGAGCGGGCCCGGGTCAGGCCTTGCCGTTGGCCGCGGTCTGCTCCGCGAAGCGGACCAGGGTCCGCACCGCGCTCGCGGTGCCGCCCTTCGGGGTGTAGCCGAACGGCGCGCTCTCGTGGAACGCCGGGCCGGCGATGTCCAGGTGCGCCCAGTCGATGCCCTCGGCCACGAACTCCTGCAGGAACAGGCCGGCCACCAGACCGCCGCCCATCCGCTCGCCCATGTTGGCCAGGTCGGCGATGGTCGAGTCGGTCATGCCCTTCTTGAGCTCGGCCGGCAGCGGCAGCGGCCAGGACTGCTCGCCGACCTCGCCCGCGAGGGCGTGCAGGTTGTCGCGCAGCTCGTCGTTGTTGGCCATCACACCGAAGGTGCGGGTGCCCAGGGCCAGCACCATGGCGCCGGTCAGGGTCGCCACGTCGACGATGACGTCCGGGTTGTCCTCGCCGGCCTTCACGATCGCATCGGCCAGCACCAGACGGCCCTCGGCGTCGGTGTTCAGCACCTCGACGGTCTTGCCGCCGTACATGCGCAGCACGTCGCCCGGGCGGGTGGCGGAGCCGGACGGCATGTTCTCGGCCAGCGCCAGCCAGGCGGTCACGTTGACGGCCAGGCCCAGACGCTTGGCGGCCACCACGGCGGCGAACACGGCGGCGGCGCCGGCCATGTCGCACTTCATGGTCTCGTTGTGGCCGGCCGGCTTCAGCGAGATGCCGCCCGAGTCGTAGGTGATGCCCTTGCCGACGAAGGCCAGCGAGGCCTTCGCCTTCGGGTGGGTGTAGGCCACCTTCACCAGCCGCGGCGGGTTGGCCGAGCCGTTGCCGACGCCCAGCAGGCCGCCGAAGCCGCCCTTTGCCAGCGCCTTCTCGTCCAGCACCTCGACCTTCAGGCCGTGCTCCTTGCCGGCCGCCTGGGCGATCGCGGCGAAGCTCTTCGGGTTCAGGTCATTCGGCGCGGTGTTGACCAGGTCGCGGGCGCGGTTCATCTCCTCGCCGATCGCGGTGGCCCGCTCCACGGCGGCCTTGGCGTCCTTGCTGCCCTTGCGGGCGGTCAGCACGACCAGCTCGCCGACCGGCTCCTTGCCGTTGCCGTTGGCCTTGTAGGTGCCGAAGGCGTACGAGCCGAGCAGGCCGCCCAGCGCGACCGCCTCGACCTCCACCGCGGACTCGGCCGGCAGGGCCAGCGCGGCCTTCTTGACGCCGGCCAGGGTGCGGCCGGCGACACCGGCGGCGCGGCGCAGCGCCTCCAGCCCGTAGCCGTCCTCGGCCGCCTCGCCGAGGCCGACCGCGAGCACGAGCGCGGCCTTCAGGCCGGCGGGGGAGGCCACCTTGACGGTCTCGCCCTCGGCGCCGGTCGCGCCCAGGGTGCCGAGGACCTCGGCCAGCTTGCCCTCGAACGCCTCGTTCACGGCCTCGGCGCCGGGGGCCAGCACAATGCCCTTGGGGCCCTTCGCGACACCGACCACCAGGGCGTCCGCGCGCAGCGAGGCGGCGGAGGAGGTGCTCACAGACAATGCAGTCACGTAATGCGTCCTGTTCTTTCGCGGTCCACGGCCGGTCGCGGCGTGACTGCCGCACCGGCGCAGCCCGCCGTCGCAGGCCGTCCGCCGGCGGGCCCTGCGGTTCCGGGCCCCCTGGCGCGCGCGTCCGCCGACAGCGGCCGCACACACCAGAGGCCCCGGCTCCTCGGTGCGCGCCGGGCGGGCAGGACCTGCCACGGTGCAGGGCTGCGGTGCTTCACGCATGGTAGTCCGCATGGTGGGATCACGCGCCGCCCGGCGTCAGCCGAGCAACGCCAAGGCGAACAGCGTCCCGGTCGCGGCGGTCTCCGCCATCGCGCCGAGCACGTCCCCGGTGATCCCGCCGAACCTGCGGACGCACCGCCCGAGCAGCAGCCGGGCGCAACCCACGCCGAACCCAACCGCCAGCGGCAGACGCAGGGCTGACCATCCGTCGAACGACCCGCACGCAGCCAGGGCGAGCGCCGCGAGGGCCGTCCCGGCGACGGCCCCGGCGGGGGAGACGGTGCCCGCCACCATCGCCCCGAGCCCGCCCGGCCGCGCGGCCGGCACCGACCGCAGACAGCCCCAACCCAGCGCGCACCGGGCGGCCACCGCCGAGGCGAGCACCGCGAGCGCGCCGCGCGACACCGAGTGCCCGAACTGCCCGGCCAGCGCGGCGACCTGCGCCAGCAGCACCAGGACCAGCGTCAGGACGCCGAACGGCCCGATGTCGGACTGCTTCATGATCCGCAGCGCGTCCTCGGCCGGCTTGCCGCTGCCCAGCCCGTCGGCGACGTCCGCCAGACCGTCCAGGTGCAGCCCCCTGGTCAGCGCGGCCGGCACCGCCACCGCCGCCACCGCCCCGAGCAGCCCACCCGCCCGCCAGGACACCAGCGCCCCCACCCCGGCCGCGATCCCGCCCAGCACCACCCCCACCACGGGAGCCGCCGTCATCGCCCGGCCCCCCGCCGCCCGGTCCCACCGCTCCACCCGCACCCGCAGCACCGACAGCGTCCCGAACGCGAACCGCAGCCCCTCCCCCCACGTCACCCGCCCACCACCGCCGGCCATCGCTCCACTCCTCCACCACACCACACGACCAGAACCAACAAGCAGAATCCCGGCGCCCCGGCACCAACCCCGAACCCCACCCCTCCAAACAAGCAGAATCCCCGCGCCCCGAAAGGGGCGCGGGGAACTGCGCGGGGCGGAAGGCCGCGGGCCGGAAGCTCGATCGCCGCCGCTCAGTTGCAGGTGCTCGTCCCGTCGGGCGTGCGGATCCGCGCGAAGCGAAGGCCACGGCCCGGAAGCTCAACCGCCACCGCTCAGTTGCCGGACCGTCCGATTCCCCGCCCCGCCCCCGCTACAGCCTCCGCAGCAGATCCGCCGCCGAAGGCAGCTTCGGCTGCTCCTTCGGCGCCGACGGCACGAACGGCTGCGCCGCCTCCTCCGCGAGCGCGTCGCCCGCCGCCTGGAGCAGCGGCAGCGCGAGCACCGCCCCGACGCCCTCGCCCATGGCGATCCCCTGGTCCTGCATCGGCGTCAGGGTCAGCCGGTCGTACGCCTTCGCCTGGGCCGGCTCGCCGCTGGACTGCCCGGCCCGCCACCACTCCGGCGCCCGGAAGGCGATCCGCTGCGCGACCAGCGCGCAGGCCGAGGAGACCACGCCGTCCAGCACCACCGGCAGCCGTCGGACGGCGGCCTGCAGCAGGAACCCGGTGATGGCGGCGAAGTCCGCCCCGCCGGTGGCGCCGAGCAGCGCCAGCTGGTCGCCGAGCACCGGCCGGGCCCGCCGCAGCGAGTCCCGGATGGTGGCGCACTTGACCATCCACACCCGGTCGTCGATCCCCGAGCCGCGCCCGCAGACCGCGGCCGCGTCCGTCCCGCACAGCGCGCCGACCAGGACGGCGGCCACCGTGGTGGAGCCGACCCCGAGGTCGCCGAGCAGTACCAGGTCGGTGCCGGAGTCGGCTTCCTCGTCGGCCACGGCCATGCCGGCCCGGAAGGCCCGTACGGTCTCCTCCGGGCTGAGCGCGTCCTCGACGTCGATCCGGCCGGAGCCGCGCCGGATCCGGTGGGCGACCACCTCGTCCGGGAATTCCGCGGGGTCGGCGTCCACCGCGACGTCGACCACCCGCAGTTCCGCGCCGTAGCGCGCGGCCAGCCGGGCGACCGGCGCGGTGCCGTCGAGCACCGCCCGCACCCGGGCCGCGGTGCCGCCCTGGGCGGGCAGCCGGGAGACCCCGAGCGCGGCCACGCCGTGGTCGGCGGCGAACAGCAGCACCTTGGGCGCCGAGACCGGCCGCACCGGGGAGCGCCCCTGTACGGACGACAGCCAGCTGCCCAGCTCCTCCAGCTTGCCGAGGCCGCCGCGCGGCCGCCCGGCTTCCTGCCAGCGCTCCTCGGCGGCCCGCCGGGCACTGTCGTCGGGGCGCTCGACGAGCGAGGAGAACGTATCGAGATCCACGGTCGTGTCCATCGTTCGGAAGGCTACACGCCGCAGGTGTGCGGGCTGGGCTTGACCGTCAGAACCTGTCCTGCGACGACCAGTAGCACCCGTTCCGAGGCGTCCGCCACGGCCATGTTGAGCCGGCCCAGGGTGTCGCGGAAGCGCCGTCCGGCGGCGGTCGCCGGGACCACACCCATGCCGACCTCGTTGCTCACCGCGACGACCGTCCGCGAGGTGGCCGCCCAGGCCGCGGCCAGCGCCTGGCAGCGGCGCTGCACCGCCGCCTCGGCCCGGTTCGCCCACGCGTCGTCGTCCCAGGCGCCGCACTCGTCCATCACGGCGGTCAGCCACAGCGCCAGGCAGTCGATCAGCACCGGCGCCGGGTCGCCGGTGTCGGCCAGTACGGCCTCCAGCTCGCAGGTCTCGACGGTGCGCCAGCTCGCCGGCCGGCGGTCCCGGTGCAGCGCGATCCGCTGGGCCCACTCGGCGTCGCCGTCCCGGGTGCCGCCGGTGGCCACGTACAGGACGTCGGCCCGGTCGGCGAGCAGTTGCTCGGCGCGGGTGGACTTGCCGGAGCGCGCGCCTCCGAGCAGCAGCGTGCGGGGGAGCGGGGGGTGGGTCGCCATGGCGCCCATCCTGCCGGACAGGCATACGGAAGATCGGGCCGGGCAGGCTATGGTGCGCACCACACACAGCAGCACGCACAGCACACAGGCAGCAGCGTCAGCGGGAGGAGCCGGGCATGGTCTGGACGTGGCGGTACGAGAAGGCGGACGGCAGCGCGGTGACGTCGAGCCTCGGCCAGGAGGAGTTCGCCGGTCAGGGCGACGCCGAGACCTGGATCGGGGAGACCTGGAAGCAGCTCGCCGAGGAGGGCGTGGACACCGCGGTCCTGCTGGAGGACGGCAACAAGGTCTACGCGATGAGCCTGCACGAGGCCTGAGCCCCCGCCCCTTCACCCCGGAGGCGAGCGGGCGAGTAGCTGCTACTTCGCCCCGATCACGTGCAGCAGCGCCGCGACCTGCCGGTACGGATCGGTGCGGCCGGCCCGGTCCTCGGCCTCGAGCAGCTGGGCCAGCTGCCGCCCGTCCACCGGCGGGGCGGCGTCGTCGGGCGCGTTGTCGGTGAAGACCCGGACGCCGTACCAGTGCCGCAGCGGCACCGACACCTCGGAGAGGGTGACGGACAGGTCGGCGAGCCGGTCGGCGCGGGCGGCCAGCCCGAGCCGGTTGTAGTACCGGTCGCTCTCGAAGGCGTGCAGGGCGGCCCGCCAGTCCCCGGCGGCGGCGGGCCGCAGCGCGAGCGCGTCCCGGTTGCGGACCAGCAGTGAGAGCAGTCCGCCGGGTGCCAGCAGCCGGGCCAGCGAGGCGATCATCGGGTCCGGGTCGGGCAGGTACATCAGGACGCCGTGGCAGAGCACCACGTCGAAGCTGCGCGGGCCGAACCAGCGCCCGCACTGGTGGCCGTCGCCGCTGAGCAGCTGCAGCCGGCCGCGCACCTCGGGCGGTTCCTCGGCGAGGGCCCCCTGGGCGACGCCGAGCGCGACCGGGTCGGAGTCGATCCCGGTGACGTAGTGGCCGGCCCGGGCCAGTCGCAGGGCCTGGGTGCCCTGCCCGCAGCCGATGTCGAGGACGCGCTGCGCGGTGCGGCCGGCCAGCTGTTCGGCGAGCTGCCGGGAGACGAGCTCCTGCCGGACGAAGTTGCGCAGTCCGCCGAGCCGGTCCAGCCAGGCGCCGGTGCCGCCGGCGAAGGAGCCGCTGCGGGAGGGCAGCCGGCGCTCCTGGCCGAGCCGGTCATGGCCGCCGTCGCTCTGTCCGGGAAGCGTGCCGCCCTGCCCGGGCAGGGCGTAGAGGCCGGGCCCCTCCCAGGACGGCGGGGCCCAGCCGGAGTCCACCGGTTCGGCGGTCAGGGCTTCTCCCCGCGCCGCACCTGCGGCTTGGGCAGGCGCAGCCGGCGCATCTGCAGGGTGCGCATGATGCCGTACGCGACCACGCCGCGGGTGTTCTGCCCGGCGAAGCGCTCGCCCAGCTGCTTGCGCAGGCCGAAGCCGAGGCGCACGAAGTCCAGGAACACCAGGACGAAGAACAGCAGGAACAGCAGCGTCGACAGCAGCTGCAGGGTGGGCACCTTGATGATGCTCAGCACCAGGATGACCACGGCGGCCGGCAGGAAGAACTCGGCGAGCGACCAGCGGGAGTCCACGTAGTCGCGGGCGAACCTGCGCACCGGGCCCTTGTCGCGGGCCGGCAGGTGGCGCTCGTCGCCGTCGATCAGCGCCTGGCGCTGCTTCTCGCGCTCGACCCGCATCCGGTCGCGGGCCTGGCGGGAGGCCTCCTTGCGGTCCTTGGGCACCGTGACCCGGGTACGCCGGTTGGCCTCGGCCTCGCTGCGCTTGGGGGTGGGGCGGCCCTTCTTGGCCTGCGGGTGGCGGGCCTGGGGCGTCTCGTCCTGCTTCTCCAGCACGGTGGCGGAGGCGGCGGCATCATCTGAACGGCGTCGGAACACACCCCCAGCGTACGGGGTGCGGAGCCGCGACCACGGGTCCCCTCGGACCCAAACGCATATCGATCCGGCCGGTCGCGTTCCGACCGGGGTGTCCCGGGCCCTTCCCGTAGGGGATCAGTCGGATGGAGTATGGGGAGGATGAGAGGCGGATCCACCCCGGGGAGGAGGAACCGCCCCTGGTCGCTGTAGCAGTCTTGTTGCAGGCAGGTGCACTGCGGCGACGGGCTCGCTGCACATACACTCGTCGTGTCTGGTAACGAGATCAAGACCGCAGGCCGGAGAAGGGGGCACCCGAGGCCCATGAGCGACGGAATCATGAAGCGTATGGGGCTGATCTTCCGCTCCAAGGCGAACAAGGCCTTGGACCGGGCGGAGGATCCCCGTGAGACGCTCGACTACTCCTACCAGAAGCAGCTCGAACTGCTGCAGAAGGTACGGCGTGGTGTCGCGGACGTCGCGACCTCGCGCAAGCGCCTGGAACTCCAGCTGACCCAGCTCCAGCAGCAGTCCGCGAAGTACGAGGACCAGGGCCGCAAGGCGCTGTCCCTCGGCCGTGAGGACCTCGCGCGCGAGGCGCTGACCCGCAAGGCCAACATGCAGTCCCAGATCAACGACCTGGAGACGCAGTACCAGGCCCTGCAGGCCGAGGAGGAGAAGCTCACGCTCGCCTCCCAGCGCCTCCAGGCCAAGGTCGACGCCTTCCGCACCAAGAAGGAGACGATCAAGGCCACCTACACCGCGGCGCAGGCGCAGACCCGCATCGCCGAGTCCTTCTCCGGCATCTCGGAGGAGATGGGCGACGTCGGCCTGGCGATCCAGCGGGCCGAGGACAAGACCGCGCAGATGCAGGCCCGGGCCGGTGCGATCGACGAGCTGCTGGCCTCCGGCGCGCTCGACGACGCCAGTGGTCTCGGCCGCAAGGACGACATCGAGGCCGAGCTGGAGCGGGTGGCCGGCGGTTCCGACGTCGAGCTGGAGCTCGCCCGGATGAAGGCCGAGCTGTCCGGTGGCCCCGCCGCCGGTCCGGCCGCGATCGAGCAGGGCAAGCCGGCCCAGCAGCCGCAGGACTCGCACCCGCAGGACACCCCGCGCATCAACTACAACAAGTGAGCTGAGCTCGACCCCCACGAGGACCAGGAGACGCACGGCATGATCATGAGGGTCATGGGCGAGGGGCAGTACGAGGTGGGCGAGGACCACCTGAACCTGCTCAACCAGCTCGACGACGAGCTGCTCACCGCGGTGGAGTCGGGCGACGAGGAGAACTTCCGCCAGGCTTACGGGAAGCTGCTGGACGCCGTGAAGCAGTACGGCACCCGGCTGCCGGACGACTCGCTGGAGCCGTCCGAGCTGATCCTGCCGAGTGCTGAGGCGACCCTCGACGAGGTCCGCGCCCTACTGCTCTCCGAGGGCGAGGGCGTGATCCCGGGGTTCCCCGAGTACGACTAGGCCCCGCGGCCGCTGCCAGACGAAAGGGCGGGTCCCCTCCACCGGAGGGGACCCGCCCTTCTCGTGCGACGGTGCGCGCGGGGGCCGGACTACGGCAGGGCCAGCATCCGGTCCAGCGCGGCCTTGGCGTACTTCTCGGTCTCCGGGTCGACGGTGATCACGTTCGGCACCCGGCCCTCGACCAGCGACTCCAGCGCCCAGACCAGGTGCGGCAGGTCGATCCGGTTCATGGTCGAGCAGAAGCAGACCGTGCGGTCGAGGAAGACGATCTCCTTGTCCGGGTGCGCCTTGGCCAGCCGGCGGACCAGGTTCAGCTCGGTGCCGATGGCCCACTTGGAGCCGGGCTCGGCGGCGTCCAGGGCCTTGATGATGTACTCGGTCGAGCCCACCATGTCGGCGGCCGTGACGACCTCGTGCTTGCACTCGGGGTGCACCAGGACGGTCACGCCGGGGATCCGCTCGCGGACGTCGTTCACCGAGTCCAGGCTGAACCGGCCGTGCACCGAGCAGTGGCCGCGCCAGAGGATCATCTTGGCGTCCCGCAGCTGCTCGGCGGTCAGGCCGCCGTTCGGCTTGTGCGGGTTGTAGAGGACGCAGTCGTCCAGCGAGAAGCCCATGTCCCGCACCGCGGTGTTGCGGCCGAGGTGCTGGTCGGGCAGGAAGAGCACCTTCTGGCCCTGCTCGAAGGCCCACTCCAGGGCGCGCTGGGCGTTGGAGGAGGTGCAGATGGTGCCGCCGTGCTTGCCGGTGAAGGCCTTGATGTCGGCGGAGGAGTTCATGTAGGAGACCGGGACGGTCACGTCGGCTATGCCGGCGTCGGTCAGCACGTCCCAGCACTCGGCGACCTGCTCGGCGGTGGCCATGTCGGCCATCGAACAGCCGGCCGCCAGGTCCGGCAGCACGACCTGCTGCTTCCCGCTGGTGAGGATGTCCGCGGACTCGGCCATGAAGTGCACGCCGCAGAAGACGATGTACTCGGCCTCCGGGCGGGCCGCGGCGTCGCGGGCGAGCTTGAAGGAGTCGCCGGTGACGTCGGCGAACTCGATGACCTCGTCGCGCTGGTAGTGGTGGCCGAGGATGAAGACGCGGTCGCCGAGCGCGGCCTTGGCCGCCCTGGCGCGCTCGACGAGGTCGGGGTCGGAGGCCGGGGGCAGGTCACCCGGGCACTCGACGCCGCGCTCGCTGTTCGGGTCGGCCTCCCGGCCGAGCAGCAGCAGAGCGAGCGGCGTCGGAGTGGGGTCGACGCCGTAGGTCTCGGTGATGGTGGTGGTCACGGGCGGGTGCCCTTCTGTGCGGCCGAGCTAGCGGTGGGGCCTTTTCGTCTATCTGACGCTATCTATTCTAACCGCTTAGCGTCAGACTGACGATGGCCATCCTGTCGATGTGACGAGAACCGCTCGGCGAAACGGATGCTTCCGCCCGTGGCCGAATCGATATTTCGAAGCCCCTGGGTATGGCTGAGCCCATGAAAGCAATCGTGATCAACCGCTACGGCGGCCCCGAGGTGGTCGAGTACACCGACCTGCCCGATCCGAAGATCGGGCCCGACTCCGTACTGGTGCAGGTCCGGGCGGCCGGGGTGAACCCGGTGGACTGGAAGATCCGGGACGGCGCCCTGGACGGCCTGCTGGACGTCCACTTCCCGCTGGTCATGGGCTGGGACGTGGCGGGCGTGGTCCGCGCGGTCGGCGGTGGGGTGACGGAGTTCGCCCCCGGCGACGAGGTGTACGGCTACGTCCGCAAGGACGCCGTCGAGCACGGCACCTACGCCGAACTGGTCTCCGCACCGGTCCGCACCCTGGCCCGCCGGCCCGCCGCGCTGGACTGGGCGCAGTCCGGCGGCCTGCCGCTGGCCGGACTCACCGCGCTGCAGGCCCTGAAGGCCGTGCGGCTCGAGGCGGGGGAGACCGTACTGGTGCACGCCGCGGCCGGCGGGGTCGGCCACCTGGCCGTTCAGATCGCCCGGGCCCGCGGCGCCCGGGTGATCGGCACCGCGGGCGAGCGCAACCACGACTACCTGCGCGGCCTCGGCGCCGAGCCGGTCACGTACGGCGAGGGCCTGGCCGAGCGGGTGCGGGCGCTCGCCCCGGACGGCGTGGACGCGGCCCTGGACCTGGTCGGCCGCGGCGCCGTCCAGGTCTCCGCGGGCCTGGTGGCCGACCCGGGCCGGATCGCCTCGATCACCGACTTCGGGGTCAAGGCGCTCGGCGGCCAGTACGTCTGGGTCCGCCCGGACGCGGCGGGCCTGGCGGAGCTCGCCGCGCTCGCCGACGACGGCCGACTGACCGTCACCGTCGCCTCCACCTTCCCGCTGGCCCAGGCGGCCTCCGCCCAGGCCCTCAGCGCCGAGGGCCGCACGAGGGGGAAGATCGTCCTCCTGGTCGAGTGACCGCCGGACCGCCGCCTCCCGGCCATCCGTCGGCGATGAACTCGTCCGGGTCATCCGCCAGAATGGGTGGCGAACCGTTTCGGCAGAGGCAGGGGAAGCACCGGCCGCCGCCGGGACGCCCCCTCGCCCCCGCACGACCCGTGGAGCCCCGCACCGATGACCAGCAGCCGAGCGCACGAGGTGATCGGGGCCGACCTGGACGAGACCGACCGGCAGCTCCTCGCCCGCCTCGGCAGCGACGGCCGCGCCTCCTACGCCGAGATCGGTCTCCAGGTGAACCTCTCCGCCACCGCCGTGCGCCGCCGGATCGACCGGCTCCGGGCGCGCGGCGTGGTGCGGGGCTTCACCGTGGTGCTCGACCCGGCCGTGCTCGGCTGGCAGACCGAGGCCTTCGTCGAGGTCTACTGCCGCGAGCGCACCGCCCCCGAGGAGATCCTCGCCAGCCTGCGCCAGTTCCCCGAGGTGGTCGCCGCCTGGACGGTCACCGGCGACCCGGACGCCCTGGTCCACCTGCGGGCCGCCGACATGCGCCACCTGGAGGCCGTCATCGAGCGCATCCGGCGCGAGCCCGGCGTCCAGCGCAGCCGCTCCTCCGTGGTCCTCTCCCAGCTGATCGGCTGACCGCGGGACAGCTGCGCAGGAATCCTGCGCGGACCCCGCCGAAGACGCTCGAAACCTGCCTGACCAGCCGCGTTCCGACGCGCGTCGAAGCGCCGCCGCTGCCTACGCTGATCACGTCCGGTCACCGCGGTGAGGCGCCCCGCGGACCGGATCCCCCGACACCCACAGCCGAGAGGGACAGCAGTGTCCGCAGCACCCGACCGCATGCACCGGCCCGACAACGAACTGGTCGACCTGGTTTTCGACTACATGCGGGAGCGGCTGCAGTACGACCCCGTCCCGCTCGACCACCCCGGTGACGGCGAGCACCTGCGCAACCAGTTGGCCGGCCTGCTCAACCAGGACGGCAACGACCCGGCCGACGTGCTCAAGCTGTACGACCACGAGCTGTCCCGCGCGGTCATCTCCGCCGACAGCCCCCGCTACCTGTCCTTCATCCCGTGCGCCCCGACCAAGGCCGCGCTGCTGTTCGACATGGTCGTCTCCTGCGCCTCCCTGCAGGGCATCTCCTGGCTGGAGGCGGCCGGCGCCATCGCGGCCGAGAACCAGGTGCTGCGCCTGATCGCCGACCGGGCCGGGCTGCCCGCCTCGGCCGGCGGCTGCTTCGTCTCCGGCGGCTCGGCCGGCAACCTCTCCGCCCTGGTGGTCGCCCGCGACACCGCCCGCCGTCGTCTGGGCGTCGGTCCCGAGGCCCGGCTGCGAATAGCCGTCGCCGACCAGGTGCACTCCTCGGTCAAGAACACCTTCAACATCATCGGCGTCGAGGCCTTCAAGGTCCCGACCGTGAACCGCCGGTTCACCGGCGAGGCGCTGCGCGCCGCCCTGGCCGCCGATCCCAACCCCGAGACGGTGATCGCCGTCGTCGGCACCGCCGGCACCACCAACGAGGGCATCGTCGACGACCTGGCCGGCCTGGCCGAAGTCGCCCGCGAGCGCGACCTGTGGTTCCACGTGGACGGCGCCTACGGCGGCGCGGGCCTGTTCGCCCCCTCGGTGCGCGAGCGCTACAACGGCATCGAGCACGCCGACTCCTTCGTGGTCGACCCGCACAAGTGGCTGTTCGCCCCCTTCGACTGCGCCGCGCTGATCTACCGCAACCCGCAGCTCGCCCGCGCCGTGCACACCCAGGACGCCTCCTACCTGGACGTCCTGCACACCGAGGGCGACGAGTGGAACCCCACCGACTACGCCTACCACCTGACCCGGCGCGCCCGCGGCCTGCCGCTCTGGTTCTCGCTGGCCGTCCACGGCGTCCAGGCCTACACCGACGCCATCGAGACCGGCCTCCAGCTGGCCCGGGACACCGCCCAGCTGATCCGCGACACCGAGCACCTGGAGCTGCTGTTCGACCCGCAGCTCTCCGCCGTCTGCTTCAAGCGCACCGGGTGGACCAACGACGACTACTACCGTTGGTCGCAGCAGCTGCTCGCGGACCAGATCGGCTTCGTCACCCCGACCGGTTGGGACGGCGAGACCGTCGCCCGCTTCGCCTTCCTGCACCCGGGCACGACCATGGAGATGGTCAAGGAGATCCTGGACACCATGGCCTGATCGAGGCTCCCGTCGTACGGCCCCCACCGGCTCCCCGGTCGGGGCCGTACGCGTGCCCGGGGCCGTACGCGTGCCTACAGGAACGCCCCGCTCGGCAGGTACGGGGTCGGCGGCCGCATCCCGCGCACCCCGACGAAGCCGCTGGTCGCCGGCGTCAGCCCGACCTCCAGCCCGACGTCCAGCGCCCACTCCTGCTCGGCGGTCAGGTACTCCACCCGTGCCTCGACCCCGTTCGGCACCCGGGCCAGCGCCTCGCGCAGCAGCCGGGCGCCGATCCGCTTGCTGGTCGCCGCCAGCAGCCGCACCACGCCGCCGTCCCGGTAGCAGTAGCCGCTGCCGGCCAGCGCGTCGGCGACCAGCAGCTCCTCGAAGTGCCCGAGCATCAGCTCGTGGTCCGGCCCGTGCGCGGATCCGCGCAGCCGGCGGTCCACCGAGTCCAGCAGGTGCAGATGGGTGGCGTTGCCCGGGTGCACCGGTATGTCGCCCGGGTCGATCAGCCCCTCCCGGTCCACCCGCCCGGTCAGCCGCATCGCCGGGTGCAGGGTGAACCCGGCCAACCGGTAGCGGCGGGCCGCCGCCGGGGAGTCGGAGGCGCAGACCATCCCGCGCAGGCAGCCCCCGGCGTGGGCCAGCGCCCGTTCGAACAGCAGCCGCCCGACCCCCCGGCCCTGGGCGGACGGCCGGACCGCGAACAACGAGGGCATCCACAGGCCCTCGCGGCGCATCGACAGCACCACCCCCACCGCCTGCCCGCCGCTCACCGCCAGCCAGCAGCCCCCGGGATCGGTGCGCGCCAGGTGTCTGGTCCGGGCCAACTGCAGCGGCGTCGGCGCCGACCGTCGCGCGGGGTCGTCGGACGGCGCGCCGAACGCGGCGAGGGACAGTTCCGAGACGACCTCCGCGTCCGCTGCGGTGTCCCTGACCTGGCGAAGGATCATGTCGCCCATCCTGGCGTCCGACGGACGCCCGCGGGGCCCGTTCACCCGGATCCATGACGCGGGCGGTGACCGTCCTCCCCGGGTTGTGCGAGCATGGGAAGCGCATGGGGACACGGGTGCACACCCGGCCCACGGAAGATCCGCCGTCGAACAGGCCGCAGAAATCCATCGCCGTCCGGGAAATGAAACCGGGCGGCCGTTGGTTGGCACTGGCGGCAGACCGTCGTCAAAGACCGGGAGAAAGCAGATGACCGTCCAGGACGAGACCACCGTCGAGAGTGGCATCCTCCTCACCGATGCCGCCGCGGCCAAGGTCAAGGCCCTGCTGGAGCAGGAAGGCCGCGAGGACCTCGCGCTGCGCGTCGCCGTCCAGCCCGGTGGCTGCTCCGGCCTGCGCTACCAGCTGTTCTTCGACGAGCGTTCGCTCGACGGCGACGTGGTGAAGGACTTCGGCGGCGTCAAGGTCGTCACCGACCGCATGAGCGCCCCGTACCTGGGCGGCGCCACCGTCGACTTCGTCGACACCATCGAGAAGCAGGGCTTCACGATCGACAACCCGAACGCCACCGGCTCCTGCGCCTGCGGCGACTCCTTCAGCTAAGCCCGAAGGCTCACTGAGCGAGATGCGGTGAGGCGGCCCCGGGGGTCCCCCCGGGGCCGCCTCTCGCGTTACACCGGTCGTACTAGCGCGCCGCGCCGTCCGGGGTCACCGGGTCCGGGCCCGCGTGCGCGTCGCCCTCCAGCGGCACCTCCTGGCCGCTCGTCCGGTCCACCACCGTCCGCCCGGCCAGCGGCGAGCGCAGGTCGACGGAGACGGCCTGCCGCTTGGCCATCGCGGTGCAGACGTGCCCCGGCTGGACGGTCGGCGGACCCGGCACGATCACGACGCCCACCTCGCCCGACTTCGACTCGTCCGCCTTCACCGCGTACGTGGTGCAGACCCCGCCGAAGAAGTAGACGGTCAGCTTGTTGCCGCCGTCCACCCGGTAGCTGACCGGCGGCCGCACATTGGGGTTGGCCGGTCCGGTACCGGCCGGGTCGGGCTCACCGGGGGCGATCCCGTTGACCGGGGGAGTGGCCGCCGTGGAGGGCCGCCCGGGCGCGGGCTCGGCCGGGGTCGGGGTCCCGCCGGTCGGCGCCTGATCCGACGGGCTCGCCGTCGCGGCCCCCGCGGACGGGGCGCCGGAGGGCGTCGGAGCCTGCGGGGAGGCGCTCACCGAGGCCGAGGCGCTCGCGGAGGCCTTCGCGGTGCTCGCCGCCGAGTCCCCGGAACCCTTGCCGTCCCCGTTGCAGCCGGCCAAGGTCACCACCGCCGCCAGCGCGGCGACCGCCAGGGCAACCGCCCGCCGACCACGGCGGGGCATCGTCTCCAGTTCCATCTGCACATCCTCCCGAGGGCTCAGCGGCGCCGCCTCCTCGGCCGGTCCGCGCGGATGTGACGTGCCCCGGTCGGATCCGGTTCCTCAGTTGCCGTACTCGGCCATCCCGGCGACCAGCCGCTGAGCCCCGGACGGGACCCGGACGCCGACGGACGCCGGGGCGGCCGGCTCCGGCCGGGTCGCCAGCTGCGGCCAGAACCGGCGCAGCCGCCGGGAGGAGCTGACCAGCGCGTCGAGGGTCTCGCCGTCCGCGTCGGCCCGGCGGGTGGTCAGCGGGGAGGGGTTGGACATCATCGGGCATCGCTCCGATCCAGAGCCGTGGCCGCAGTGCCACGGTCGACGACGGGCTCCGCCTGTCCGGCGAGGAGCCCCCAGGCCGACCCTAGGCCCGGCCCCGTGGGCCCACCAGTGCTACCCGTAGGTAGTACACGTTCGAGGGCCCGGGGTGCCACCATGGCCGGGAGGGCGGCGGCAGCTTGCGGCACTCTTGCTGGTGAGCCGTCCCGGACGGGTACCGTGGGTGGGTTCATCCGTGCCCGCTGGCCCTGTTGCCACCTTGAGGAGACCTCCGTGCGTATCGCCGTCGCCGGCTCGATCGCCACCGACCACCTGATGACGTTCCCCGGTCGGTTCGCCGACCAGCTCGTCGCCGAGCAGCTGCACACCGTGTCGCTGTCGTTCCTGGTCGACGCCCTGGACATCCGCCGCGGCGGGGTCGCGCCGAACATCTCCTTCGGCATGGGTGTGCTCGGGCTCCGGCCGATCCTGGTCGGTGCCGCCGGTGCGGACTTCGCCGAGTACCGCAGCTGGCTGGAGCGCAACAACGTGGACTGCGAGTCCGTCCACATCTCCGAGACCCGGCACACCGCCCGCTTCATGTGCACCACCGACGAGGATCACAACCAGATCGCCTCGTTCTACACCGGCGCCATGGCCGAAGCCCGCAACATCGAGCTCAAGCCGATCGCCGACCGCGTCGGCGGCCTCGACCTCGTCCTGGTCGGCGCCGACGACCCGCAGGGCATGGTCCGCCACACCCAGGAGTGCCGCACCCGGGGCTACGCCTTCGCCGCCGACCCCTCCCAGCAGCTGGCCCGCCTGGACGGCGACGACATCCGCGAGCTGGTGGACGGCGCCTCGTACCTGTTCACCAACGAGTACGAGGCGGCGCTGATCGAGACCAAGACCGGCTGGGACGCCGAGGAGCTGCTCACCCGCGTCGGCACCCGGATCACCACCCTGGGCAGCAAGGGCGTCCGGATCGAGCGCAAGGGCGAGGCCCCGATCGTGGTCGGCTGCCCGGTCGAGGACGCCAAGGTCGACCCGACCGGCGTCGGCGACGCCTTCCGGGCCGGCTTCCTGGCCGGTCTGTCCTGGGAGCTCGACCTGGAGCGCGCCGCCCAGCTCGGCTGCATGCTCGCCACCCTGGTGATCGAGACCGTCGGCACCCAGGAGTACGAGCTGCGCCCGACCGCGTTCCTGAAGCGCTTCGAGGCCGCCTACGGCGCCGAGGCCGCCGCGGAGATCCGCGCCCACCTGGTCAAGTAGTCCTCCCCTCACGCCGCTCCGCTCAGGAGCGACGGATCACGAGGTAGGCCGTGCCCCGGTCGCCGCCGTAGTCGGCGGCCGGGGCCTCGCCCGCGTACTCCTGCGCGCGCATCCCGCACCAGGCCGGGACGTCCAGCCGGGCCGCCTCGTCGTCGGACAGCACGGCGACCGTGCCGCCCACCGGCACCTCGCCGATCCGCTTCGCCAGCTCGATCACCGGCAGCGGGCAGCGCTTGCCGAGGGCATCGATCACGGTGACTCGCCCGCTCGCCTCCGGGCGCTCGGACCCGGCGCCGACGCTCCTCGCTCCGGCACTCCCTCCTTCGTCGGTCGCTGGCCGCTCCTCGCTCTCGGCACCGGCGCGCCCTTCGGCTCGGGGCGGGACTCGCCCGCTCGCCTCCGGGCGCTCGGACCCGGCGCCGACGCTCCTCGCTCCGGCACTCCCTCCTTCGTCGGTCGCTGCCCGCTCCTCGCTCTCGGCACCGGCGCGCCCTTCGGCTCGGGGCGGGACTCGCCCGCTCGCCTCCGGGCGCTCGGACCCGGCGCCGACGCTCCTCGCTCCGGCACTCCCTCCTTCGTCGGTCGCTGCCCGCTCCTCGCTCTCGGCACCGGCGCGCCCTTCGGCTCGGGGCGGGATTCGCCCGCTCGCCTCCGGGCGCTCGGACCCGGCGCCGACGCTCCTCGCTCCGGCACTCCCTCCTTCGTCGGTCGCTGCCCGCTCCTCGCTCTCGGCACCGGCGCGCCCTTCGGCTCGGGGCGGGACTCGCCCGCTCGCCTCCGGGCGCTCGGACCCGGCGCCGACGCTCCTCGCTCCGGCACTCCCTCCTTCGTCGGTCGCTGGCCGCTCCTCGCTCTCGGCACCGGCGCGCCCTTCGGCTCGGGGCGGGACTCGCCCGCTCGCCTCCGGGCGCTCGGACCCGGCGCCGACGCTCCTCGCTCCGGCACTCCCTCCTTCGTCGGTCGCTGGCCGCTCCCCGCTCTCGGCACCGGCGCGCCCTTCGGCTCGGGGCGGGCTCCCCACGACCGGCGCGGGCGCCGGCAGGTCCAGCCCGAGCGGCGCCCGGACCCCGGCGACCAGCTCCGGCAGCACCGCGAGGAACCGCTCCACGTCCGCCTCGGCCGTCCCGTACGGCAGCGAGACCCGAACGTTGCCCTCGGTGAGCACCCCCATCGCGGCCAGCACATGGCTCGGCGTCAGGGTGGAGGAGGTGCAGGAGGAGCCGGAGGAGACCGCGAAGCCCGCCCGGTCCAGCTCGGTGAGCAGCACCTCGCCGTCCACGTACAGGCAGGAGAAGGTGACGATGTGCGGCAGCCGCCGCACCGGGTCGCCGACCACCTCGACCTCGGGCACCAGCTGCGGCACCCGGGTGCGGATCCGTTCCACCAGCGCGTGCAGCCGGGCGTTCTCCCGCTCGGCCTCGGCCCGTACGGCGCGCAGCGAGGCGGCCGCGGCCACGATCGCCGGGACGTTGACGAAGCCGGGCACCCGACCGCCCTCGCGCTCGTCGACCGGCAGCGGGGAGGCGTACCGGACGCCCTTGCGCACGGCGAGGATCCCGACCCCGGGCGGCCCGCCCCACTTGTGCGCGCTCGCGGTCAGCAGCGACCAGCCCGCGGGGACGTCCACCCGCCCGACGCTCTGCGCGGCGTCCACCAGCAGCGGCACCCCGGCCCCGGCGCACAGCTCGGCGACCTCGCCGACCGGCTGGACGGTCCCCACCTCGTGGTTGGCGCTCTGCAGGGCGGCCAGCGCGGTGTCGGAGCGCAGCAGGGCACCGAAGGCTTCCGGGTCCACCCGTCCGGTGCGGTCCACCGGGACGACGGTGACCTCGCCGCCGCCCGCCTCGTGGCGTTCCGCGACGTGCAGCACGCTGGAGTGCTCCACCGCGGAGTGCACCAGGTGCCCGCCGCGCCGCCGGTTGCCGGTGAGGGCGCCCAGCAGTCCGAGTTGGACGGCCTGGGTCCCGCTCGCCGTGAAGGAGATCTCGTCCGCCCGTGCGCCCAGGACGGCGGCGACCGTCTCGCGGGCGGCGTCCAGCAGCATCCGGGCCTGCCGGCCGGAGCGGTACAGCCGGGCCGGGTCGGCCCAGCCCTCGTCCAGGGCGGCGGTCAGGGCCTGCCGCGCGACGGGGTGCAGAGGGGCCGTCGAAGCCACGTCGAAGTACACGGTCACATTTAACGGCACGCCGTCGACGACGCACCCGGGAGCGTGCGGCGCCGGTCGGATTGCTCACCAGCCGTCAGTCGATCACCCCGAATGTCCGCTTCGTCCGCTCCCGACGGACCGTCAGCCGCGTTGCTCGAGGTCATCCCCCGATCGGGCGTATGGACCTCGAATGCCTACGATGACCTGCGGCGCAGCGCCTGCCGGGCCTGATCGGGCGACCGGGCGGCGCGTTACCGGGGGCTGCCCGTCAGGAGCGCATAAGGCTGGAGTAGGGTTTGGCCCGCATAAGCATTCAAACCGTGCCCGTGGACGGGTCGCCGGAGGGGCTCACACTCCCCTCCCGGTGCGACGCGAAGGCGGGCGAGACTTCGGGAAGGCGCTACGTGAGTCCCAACGGCTCCGACCGCTCGCCGCGGCGCACGATGCGGCGGAAGCTGCCTCAGGCGCTGGCACTGGGCCTCGTCATCGCGACCGCCACCGGCTGCTCGGCCAACGACCTCCCCAGGCTTGGCCTCCCGAGCCCCGTCACCAAGGAAGGGCCCATGGTCCTCCAGATGTGGCAGGGCTCCTGGATCGCGGCGCTGGTGGTCGGCGTACTGATGTGGGGTCTGATCATCTGGAGCGTGATCTTCCACCGGCGCAAGCGCACCGGTGTGGAGATCCCCCCGCAGACCCGGTACAACGTGCCCATCGAGGCGCTCTACACCGCGGTCCCCATCATCATCGTCTCGGTCCTCTTCTACTTCGTCGCCCGCGACGAGGCGAAGCTGACGCAGGTCTCCGCGAAGCCGCAGCACTACGTCAACGTGGTCGGCTTCCAGTGGAGCTGGGCGTTCAACTACGAGAACACCGAGACCCCCGACCCGGCCAACAAGGACGCCGCGTACGACGTCGGTACGCCCAAGGACGCTCCGACGCTCTGGCTGCCGGTCAACGAGACGGTGCAGTTCCGGCTCACCTCTCGTGACGTCATCCACGACTTCTGGCCCGTCAACTTCATGATGAAGATGGACGTCGTGCCGGGCGTGGTGAACAAGTTCGAGGTCACCCCGACCGTCAAGGGTGAGTACATGGGCAAGTGCGCCGAGCTCTGCGGCGTCGACCACTCGCGCATGCTGTTCAACGTCAAGGTCGTCGATCGCGCCGACTACGACAAGCACCTGGCCGACCTTCGCGCCAAGGGCCAGAACGGCGCGGTGCCCTCCGGCGTCATCACCATGGGAAGTGAAGCGAAGTGACCATCCTCAACGAGCCCGCCGCGGCCGGCGGGGGCGCCGAGGCCGTCACGGTCGGGGCGCAGCGGACCCGGAAGCCGGGTTCGACCATCATCAAGTGGCTGACCACCACTGACCACAAGACGATCGGCACCCTGTACCTGGGCACGTCGTTCGCCTTCTTCCTGATCGGTGGCATCCTCGCCCTGGTCATGCGTGCCGAGCTGGCTCGTCCCGGGACCCAGATCCTGTCGAACGAGCAGTTCAACCAGGCGTTCACGATGCACGGCACGATCATGCTGCTGATGTTCGCGACGCCGCTGTTCGCGGGCTTCGCGAACTGGATCATGCCGCTGCAGATCGGCGCCCCGGACGTGGCCTTCCCGCGTCTGAACATGTTCGCGTACTGGCTGTACCTCTTCGGTTCGACCATCGCGGTCGGCGGCTTCCTGACCCCGAACGGCGCCGCCGACTTCGGCTGGTTCGCCTACTCCCCGCTGTCGGACGCGGTGCACTCGCCCGGCGTCGGCGGCGACATGTGGATCATGGGTCTGGCCTTCTCCGGCTTCGGCACGATCCTCGGTGCGGTCAACTTCATCACCACGATCATCTGCATGCGCGCTCCGGGCATGACGATGTTCCGGATGTCGATCTTCGTCTGGAACACCCTGCTGACCGCGGTGCTGATCCTGCTGGCCTTCCCGGTGCTGGCCGCCGCGCTGTTCGCCCTGGAGGCGGACCGCAAGTTCGGGGCACACGTCTTCGATCCCGCCAACGGTGGGGCGATGCTGTGGCAGCACCTGTTCTGGTTCTTCGGCCACCCCGAGGTGTACATCATCGCGCTGCCGTTCTTCGGCATCGTGTCGGAGATCATCCCGGTCTTCAGCCGCAAGCCGATGTTCGGCTACTCCGGTCTGATCGCGGCCACCATCGCGATCGCCGGTCTGTCCGTGACGGTGTGGGCGCACCACATGTACGTCACCGGACAGGTGCTGCTGCCGTTCTTCTCCTTCATGACCTTCCTGATCGCGGTCCCGACCGGTGTGAAGTTCTTCAACTGGGTCGGCACCATGTGGAAGGGCTCGCTGAGCTTCGAGACGCCGATGCTCTGGACGGTCGGCTTCCTGGTCACCTTCCTCTTCGGTGGTCTGACCGGTGTCCTGCTGGCCTCGCCGCCGATCGACTTCCACGTCTCGGACTCGTACTTCGTCGTCGCCCACTTCCACTACGTGGTCTTCGGCACCGTCGTGTTCGCGATGTTCGCCGGCTTCCACTTCTGGTGGCCGAAGATGACCGGCAAGATGCTGGACGAGCGCCTCGGCAAGATCACCTTCTGGACGCTGTTCTTCGGCTTCCACACCACCTTCCTGGTGCAGCACTGGCTCGGCGCGGAGGGCATGCCCCGCCGTTACGCCGACTACCTGGCCTCGGACGGCTTCACCACCCTGAACACCGTCTCGACCATCGGCTCCTTCGTGCTCGGCCTGTCGATCCTGCCGTTCCTCTACAACGTCTGGAAGACCGCCAAGTACGGCGAGAAGGTCACCGTGGACGACCCGTGGGGCTTCGGCCGCTCGCTGGAGTGGGCGACCTCCTGCCCGCCGCCGCGGCACAACTTCCTCACCCTGCCCCGGATCCGCTCCGAATCCCCGGCCTTCGACCTCCACCACCCGGAGATCGCCGCGCTGGACTACCTGGAGAACCACGGTGAGCCGGCCAAGCACCTCGCCGGTGTGACCCCGGCGAAGTACGACGCCCCGAAGCTGGGCAAGGGCAAGTCGGAGGGTGACGCCTGATGAAGGAACAGGGAAAGATCTTCCTGGGCCTGTCGGTCTTCGTGCTGGCGATGGCCATCACCTACGGCCTGTGGACCAACAACTCGGGTCCGGGCCTGGAGGCCGCCGGTACCACCGCGCTGTTCCTCGCCTTCGGCCTCTGCGCCTTCATCGGGTACTACCTCGCCTTCACCGCCCGCCGGGTGGACAGCGGCGCGGGTGACAACCCCGAGGCCGAGGTCGCGGACGACGCCGGCGAGCTGGGCTTCTTCGCCCCGCACAGCTGGCAGCCGCTGTCGCTGGCGCTCGGTGGCGCGCTCGCCTTCCTGGGCGTGATCTTCGGCTGGTGGCTGATGTTCTGGGCCGCCCCGATCATCCTGATCGGCATCTTCGGATGGGTCTTCGAGTTCTACCGGGGCGAGAACCAGAACCAGTAGGTTCCCGCTTCCGACCACAGGGCCGGTCCTCCCGCACGGGGGGACCGGCCCTGCTGCGTCCCCGGGGTGACGAGCTCACTCACCCGGGTGAACGGACGGTCGCCCGGATGTCGCTCGATCCAGGCCGTTCCTACGATCTGATCAATCGTGCGAATCGTGCGAACCCCTCGGAGGCGGTCATGGCCGACAGGCGCGGAATCGCAGGCATCGGCAGCATCTCGCTGGCCCTCGCAGTACTGGCCCCGTTGGCCTCCTGCTCGTCCGGGGACGACGACTCCGGGCCGCACCGGATCGACGCGGCCCCGCTCGTCCACCTCTCGGTCGAGGGCAAGGCCGACCCCTCGAAGCCGGTGACGGTGACCGCGGTGGAGGGCAGCCGGCTCACCGACGTCACCGTGGTGGGCCCGGACGGCCGGGTGGTGGCCGGCAAGCTCGCCGACGACCAGCGCAGCTGGCAGACCACCGGGCGGCTGAAGGCCGGCACCGCGTACTCGGTCCGGATCTCCGCCGACGACGGGAAGAACGGCCGCGGCGACACCACCGAGAACTTCAGCACCCTGGCCGCCCAGCGCCTGCTCACCGCCAAGCTCGGCCCGGACTCCTCCGGCAGCGGCATCTACGGGGTGGGCCAGCCGCTCACCGTCCAGCTCTCCGAGGCGGTGAAGGACCCGCAGGCCCGTCAGGAGGTCGAGCGGGCCCTGACCGTGACCTCCCAGCCCGCCGTCACCGGCGCCTGGTACTGGGTGGACGACAAGAACCTGCACTTCCGCCCGCAGGACTACTGGCCGGCCGGCACGACGGTGTCGCTGGCCTTCGACGACACCGGCAGCCGGATCGCGGAGGGCCTCTACGGCGGCGACCGCAGCTCGCTGCGGCTGCGGATCGGGGCGCGGGTGGAGACCTTGATCGACGCGGCCGCCCACCAGCTCACCCTCAAGCGCGACGGCCAGGTGCTCCGGACCATCCCGGTGACCACCGGCAGGCCCGGCTTCGACACCCGCAACGGCATCAAGGTGGTGCTCGGCCAGGAGCGCTCGGTCCGGATGAACGGCGAGACGATCGGCATCGCCGCCGGCACCTCGGATTCCTACGACCTGAACGTCGAGTGGGCCACCCGGGTGACCTGGAGCGGCGAGTACGTCCACGCGGCGCCCTGGTCGGTCGACTCCCAGGGCGTGGACAACGTCAGCCACGGCTGCACCGGCATGAGCACCGACAACGCCAAGTGGTTCTACGACAACACCCGGGTGGGGGACCTGGTGACGGTGGTGAACAGTCACGGCGCCCGTATGGAGCCCTTCGGCAACGGCTTCGGGGACTGGAACGTCTCCTGGACGGACTGGGTCAAGCACAGCGCCCTCGGACAGCCCCTCAGCACCACCGTCCCGGCCGGCCAGGCCCCGGCAGCCGGGATGATGCGCCCGGAGGTCTAGGCCTCCGGGTAGGCCACGCCCAGCGCGGTGAGCACGGCGGCCAGGGCGTCCGGGTGGGACAGGCCCAGTCGACGCGCGCGTTCGGCGTACTCGGCGGCGGCCTCGGCGGCCAGCCGGTGGGCGGCGTCCCCGGTGGCGGCGATCAGGGTGCCGCGCCGGCCGTGGGTCTCCACCACGCCGTCCGCCTCCAGCTCCCGGTAGGCCCGGGCGACCGTCCCGGCGGCCAGCCCCAGCTCCTCGGCCAGGGCCCGTACGGTGGGCAGCCGCAGCCCGGTCGGCAGCGCTCCGGAGCGGGCCTGCTCGGCGATCTGGGCGCGGATCTGCTCGTACGGGGGAGTGGTGGCGGCGGGGTCGACGGACAGCTGCACGGATGGCTCCTGGAAGCGGTGCGGGTGCGGGGCTGGCAGATGGGTAAAGCCCGAGGGCCGCCGACCAGATGAACTCTGGTCAGCGGCCCTCGGGGTGACGCGGGGGGTGCGTACGGGATCAGTGGTGGCCGTGGCCGCTGGTGATCTCGTGGTGCTCCTCGGCGGTGGGCTTGGGGATCTGGCTGCCCTCGCCGTAGAAGCCGCGGGAGAGCTTGGCCCGGGTGCGGGTGAGGGCGCCGGCCTTGCGGGCCACGCCGTTCTCGTCCGTCTGGGCCGGCAGCTCGATCGGCTGGTTCTGCTCGTGCGCCGTGAGCGTGTGCAGGTCCTTCTGCGGCAGCTGGGCGTGCACCTCGATGAACTCACCGTGCGGCAGGCGCTTGATGACACCGGTCTCGCGGCCGTGCAGCACCTTCTCCTTGTCACGACGCTGCAGGCCGAGGCACCAGCGCTTGGTGACGATGAAGGTGATGACCGGCACCACGAAGAAGCCGGCACGCACGAAGTACGTGATCGAGTTCAGCGACATGTGGAAGTGCGTGGCGAACAGGTCGTTGCCACCACCGATCAGCAGCACCAGGTACAGGCTGATCCAGGCCGCGCCAAGCGCGGTGCGGACCGGGGCGTTGCGCGGGCGGTCCAGGATGTGGTGCTCGCGCTTGTCGCCGGTGATCCAGCCCTCGATGAACGGGTAGACCGCGATGGCGACCAGGACCAGCGGGAAGATCATCAGCGGGACGAAGACACCCAGGTTCAGGGTGTGGCCCCACAGGCTGATCTCCCAGCCCGGCATGACGCGGATCAGGCCCTCGGAGAAGCCCATGTACCAGTCGGGCTGGGCGTCGGTCGACACCTGGTCCGGACGGTACGGGCCGTACGCCCAGATCGGGTTGATCGAGGCGATCGCCGAGATGACGGCGATGAGGCCGAAGACCAGGAAGAAGAAGCCACCGGCCTTGGCCATGTAGACCGGCATCAGCGGCATGCCGACGACGTTCTTCTCGGTCTTGCCCGGGCCCGCCCACTGGGTGTGCTTGTGGTAGAAGACCAGGATCAGGTGCGCCACCAGCAGGCCGAGCATGATGCCCGGGATCAGCAGCACGTGGATGGTGAAGAAGCGCGGGATGATGTCGTGGCCGGGGAACTCGCCCCCGTACAGGAACATCTGGATGTAGGTGCCCACCAGCGGGACGGCGAGGATCGCGCCTTCCATGAAGCGGATACCGGTACCCGACAGCAGGTCGTCCGGCAGCGAGTAGCCGAAGAAGCCGTCGAACATGCCCAGGACCAGCAGCAGGAAGCCGAAGACCCAGTTGATCTCGCGCGGCTTGCGGAACGCGCCGGTGAAGAAGACGCGCATCATGTGCACGAGCATCGCGGCCACGAAGACCAGGGCGGCCCAGTGGTGGATCTGGCGGATCAGCAGACCGCCGCGGACCTCGAAGCTGATGTCCAGCGTCGACGCGTACGCCTCGGACATGCCGATGCCCTTGAGCGGGACGTACGAGCCGTTGTAGATGACCTCGCCCATGGAGGGCTTGAAGAACAGCGTCAGGTAGACGCCGGTCAGGATGATGATGATGAACGTGTAGAGGCAGATCTCGCCCAGCATGAAGGACCAGTGGTCCGGGAAGATCTTCCGCAGGTTGGCCTTGGCGAGGGAGTAGATCCCCAGCCGGCCGTCCGTCCAGTCAGCCGCGGCCTCCCACTTGTTGGCGGGGTTGGCACGCGTGCTGGAGGGCTTGGCGGCACCGGTCGTGGTGCTGCTCGCGCTACTCATCGAGCACGCTCCCAGAAGCTCGGGCCGACAGGCTTCTCGAAGTCGCCGGTGGCGACCAGGTTGCCCTTGTCGTCAGTGGTGATCTTCAGCTGCGGCAGCGGGTGGCCGGCCGGGCCGAAGATGACGCGCGCGCCGTCCGCCAGGTCGAAGGTCGACTGGTGGCAGGGGCAGAGCGCGTGGTGGGTCTGCTGCTCGTACAGGCTGATCGGGCAGCCGACGTGGGTGCAGATCTTGGAGTAGGCGAGGATGCCCTCGAAGCCGAGGTCCCTGGACTTGTCGTCCTTGATGTCCTCCGGCGCGATGCGCACCAGCATCAGGGCGTCCTTGGCGATGCGCTGCTGGAAGTCCTCGTCGTGGGTGGTCAGACCCTCCGGCATGGCGAAGGTCAGCGAGCCGACCACGAGGTCCTCGGGCTTCATCGGCTGCATGGTGCTCATGTTGACGAGCGCCAGCGGCTTGGCCGGGGTGGCCTCGCGCCAGCCCGTCTCCTGGAGCTTCTTCTCCGGCAGCGGGCCCAGGTCGCGGAGCAGGACCACGCCGGAGAGCGGGACCAGCGCCATCGACCCGATGAGGGTGTTGCGGATCATCTTGCGGCGACCGAAGCCGGACTCGGCGGCACCGGTCTTGAACTGCTCGATGACGTCGTTGCGGACCTCGTCGGAGGCCTCGATCGGGTGACGCTCGGACGGCATCTCGACGTCCGACATCAGGGTGCGGGCCCAGTGGACCGCGCCCGCGCCGATCAGGAACAGCGCGACGCCCAGGGTCAGGCCGAGCGCGAAGTTCAGCGCGCTGACGTGACCGAGCGGGAAGATGTAGACGATCTTGTCCGGGTCGATGGCCACGTACGAGGCGATGAAGCCCACGGTGGCGAGCATCGAGATCACGAACATCAGCGAGACCTGGCGCTCGGCGCGCTTGGCGGCCCGCTCGTCGATGTCGGTGCGTCGGGGCTCGTGGGCCGGCAGGCCCGGGTCGGCGAACGGGTTGCCGTGGTCGGCCACCTCGCCGGCGGAGCCGTGCGGCTCCGGGAGCTTCTCTTCTGACATGTCGTGGCTCATGACTTCTTGGCCTTGGTGGTGTGGGCGGCGACCCAGATCGCGACCGCGATGAGCGTGCCGAGGCCGAAGATCCAGCCGAACAGACCCTCGGTCACCGGACCGAGGCTGCCCAGGGTGAGACCGCCGGGGTTGGGCTCATCGTTGGTGGTGTGGCGGACGAAGGCCACGATCTGCTTCTTCTGCTCCTCGGGCATGGTGCTGTCCGGGAACGACGGCATGTTCTGCGGGCCGGTCTGCATGGCCTCGTAGATGTGCTTGGCGTCCACGCCCTCCAGCGACGGGGCGTACTTGCCCTTGGTCAGGGCACCGCCCTGGCCCGCGAAGTTGTGGCACTGGGCGCAGTTGGTGCGGAACAGCTCGCCACCCTTGGAGATGTCATCGGGGTTGGTCGAGGTGTACTGCTCCGGCTTCGGGGCGATCGGGCCGGGGCCGAGCGACTCGATGTACGCGGCGAGCTGGTCGATCTCGCCCTGGGTGTAGATCTTCGGCTTGCGCGGCACCTGGGCGCCGGGCTGCTGGGCCGGCATGCGGCCGGTGCCGACCTGGAAGTCGACGGCAGCGGAGCCCACGCCGACCAGGCTCGGACCCTCGCTGCTGCCCTGGCCGTTGATGCCGTGGCAGGAGGAGCAGCCCACGGCGAAGAGCCTCTTGCCCTCATCGATCGCGAGCGACTGCGCGGCGACGTCGGCCTGCGCCTTGTCGGCGGGCGCGAACGCGGCGTACAGCCCCCCGGTTGCCGCCAGGGCGAGAAGTAGGACGACCAGCGCCGCCAATGGGTGGCGCCGTCGTGCGGAGAGCTTTTTCACGGAATAACCCCGGTGTCAGGATCTGGTCGACTGGTGGGTGCACCCGGCGGCCGGTCTGGCCGGCACGAGGCTGCCTGTCCAAGGCTGCGCGCGCGGTCGGTCGGTGGGAGCGTCGGCACCGGCAGAAGCGGCCCGTCGCCGGTGAGGGCGGGGGCCGCAGCCGGTGGCCAGCGACCTGATCAGCTGGTTACTTGATCAGGTAGATGGTCGCGAACAGGCCGATCCACACGACGTCGACGAAGTGCCAGTAGTAGGACACGACGATCGCGGCGGTGGCCTGCTCGTGCGTGAAGCGCTTGGCTGCGTACGTCCGTCCCAGGACCAGCAGGAAGGCGATCAGACCACCCGTCACGTGCAGACCGTGGAAGCCGGTGGTCAGGTAGAACACCGTGCCGTACGGGTCGGAGGACAGCGAGAGGCCGTCGTTCTTGACCAGCTCGGTGTACTCGTAGACCTGGCCGCCGATGAAGATCGCGCCCATGAAGAACGTGAGGATGAACCACCCGCGGAGCTTCTTCACGTCACCGCGCTCGGCGGCGAACACGCCGAGCTGGCAGGTGAGCGAGGAGAGCACCAGGATGGTGGTGTTGACCGAGGAGAACGTCACGTTGAGGGCGTGCGCCTTCTCGGTCCAGAACGCCGCTCCCTTGACGGAGCGGAGCGTGAAGTACATCGCGAAGAGGGCCGCGAAGAACATCAGCTCGGAACTGAGCCAGACGATCGTTCCGACGCTGACCATGTTCGGTCGATTGACCGATCCGTGCGCGTGCCCGGTTTCTGTTGCTGTTGCTGTCGCCACGACGGACATTATGTCGGTCCCTTATTCCGTCTTCACGTCGGGGGGTGTCCCTCGGAGTGTCCGGTGCGTGCGGTATGCCCGCTTGGCGGGCGACGGGGTGTCCGCACGGGGGCTGAGCAGCGGCGTGTCCCTTTTCTGACGGTTCCTCGGGCGGGGTGCTACCCCCTTGCCCGGCGCGTCGCCGCACGGACGGGGCGGCGTCGGGTTGTAGGGGAGAGGACGCCGCATCGGCCGTACGGGTGGACCGGGAGGGTCCGGGTGACGGGGCGTCCTCCGGGTGGGTGAGCCGCGGGCGCGGCGGCTTGAGGAGGAACGTGCGCGAGGGGGACCGGCGACGGGGGAAACGGGAGTAGCATCCGGATCAGGTGAACGTGGTCCGGATCACACTTGAGGGAGCAGGGTCCATGGCGTACACGACCGACGAGTCGCTCACCGTCCTCGTCTACAGCGACGACCGCAACACCCGCGAGCAGGTGCTGACGGCACTCGGCCGTCGGCCTGCCGAGGATCTTCCGGAGCTGTCCTACCTCGAGTGCGCGACCACCCCTGCGGTGATCAAGGCGCTGGAGAAGGGCGGCATCGACCTCTGCGTGCTGGACGGCGAGGCGGTCCCGGCCGGCGGGCTCGGCCTCGGGCGCCAGCTCAAGGACGAGATCTACGGCTGCCCGCCGGTGCTGGTGCTGATCGGCCGGCCGCAGGACTCCTGGCTCGCCGCCTGGAGCCGGGCCGATGCCGCGATCTCCCACCCGGTGGACCCGGTGGCGCTGGCCGGGGCGGTCGCCACCCTGCTGCGGGCACGGCTGGCCAAGCGGGCCCCGGTCGCACGCTGAGCGAGGGCGTCTCAGTACTAGAGAAGGCAGGGGCCCGGGCGCCCCGCCGCTCGATAGGCTGGCTCCATCCGTACGGACGTCCCCCCGCAGCGGGGGAACCGACAACAGCTGGAGTCAGCCATGGTGAACGTGAACCCTGCGAACGGTGGTACCGACCCCGCGCAGGTGGTCCGCACCTGGCCGGACCTCCTGGCGGCACTGTTGAAGGGGGAGGACCTCGACCGCTCCTCCACCGCGTGGGCGATGGACCGGATCATGAGCGGCGAGGCGTCCCCCGTCCAGGTGGCCGGGTTCATGGTGGCGCTGCGGGCCAAGGGCGAGACGGTGGACGAGATCGCCGGTCTGGTCGACGCGATGTACCAGCACGCCGAGCCGCTGGACATCCCCGGCCCGGCGGTCGACATCGTCGGCACCGGCGGCGACCGGGCGAAGACCGTCAACATCTCCACCATGTCGGCGATCGTCGCGGCGGCCGCCGGGGCCAAGGTGGTCAAGCACGGCAACCGGGCCGCCTCCTCCTCCAGCGGCTCCTCGGACGTGCTGGAGAAGCTCGGGGTGGCGCTGGACCTGTCGGCCCGGCGGGTGGCCGAGGTCGCCGAGGAGGTCGGACTCACCTTCTGCTTCGCGGCGAGGTTCCACCCCTCGATGCGGCACGCCGCCACCGCCCGGCGCGACCTCGGGGTGCCGACCGCCTTCAACATCCTCGGCCCGCTGACCAACCCGGCGAAGGTCACCGCGCACGCGATCGGCTGCTTCGACACCCGGCTCGCCGGACTGATCGCGGGGGTGCTCGCCCGGCGCGGGGCGACGGCGCTGGTGTTCCGCGGCGACGACGGGCTGGACGAACTGACCATCACCACCACCTCGCGGGTGTGGGTGGTGCGCGACGGGGCGGTCACCGAGACCACCTTCGATCCGCGGGACGTCGGCATCGAGCTGGTCGGCATCGAGGCGCTGCGCGGGGCCGACGCCGCGTACAACGCCGAGGTCGCGCGCCGGCTGCTGGCCGGGGAGCGCGGGCCGGTGCGGGACGCCGTCCTGCTGAACACGGCGTCGGCGCTGGTCGCGCTGGACCTCGGCGACGCGCCGCTGACGGAGCAGCTCGCGGCGGGCATGGCCCGGGCGGCCGAGGCGATCGACTCGGGCGCCGCGCAGGACCTGCTGCGGCGCTGGTCGGAGGCCACCAGCCGGATCTGAGACGGCAGTTGAGGGCCCGTGGCGATTGCTCGGTGCGGGCCCTTTGCGTGCCTCGAGCCGAAGGGGCGCGCCGGTGCCGAGAGTTGAGGAGTGACAAGCGAGGTACGAGCGCCGGAGCGACGAGCGTCGGCGCCGGGTTCGAGCGCCCCGGAGGCGAGCGGGCGAGAACACTGTCCGGATGGTGGATGCCCGTTTGACCCTCCGACGTACCCGACCTAGAGTCTGGGCCAGGTCATGAGTGACAGCGCCAAGCCCCAGCTGGCTGTCCGGCAACCCTCCGTCCGTGGCGGGGTGCCCTGGGTGAGGACCGGGTCGCCGGGCAGGCCGTCCGCGCGACAAGCGCGGACGCCGGACGACCAGCACTCCCGGGGTCCCTCACCCCTCGAAGGAGTGCATCCTCATGTCCCTCTCCACCGAAGTCTTCGCCCCGCTCGCCGTCCTCGGCCACGACGTCCAGGTGCCGCTCGCCAGCGGCGAGAAGGTCGGCTACGCGGCGCTCGACTACGCGGCCAGCGCGCCGGCGCTCCAGCGGGTCTGGGACGACGTCGCCGCCTACGCCCCGTACTACGGCAGCGTGCACCGCGGTGCCGGGTACCTGTCGCAGCTGTCCACCGACCTGTTCGAGCAGAGCCGCCGTACCGTCGCCGAGTTCCTCGACCTGCGCGAGGGCGACCAGGTGGTCTTCACCCGCGCCACCACCGACTCGCTCAACCTGCTGGCCGCCGCCGTGCCGGCCGGCACCCGGGTGTTCGCCTTCGAGACCGAGCACCACGCCTCGCTGCTGCCCTGGGCGCACGCCGGGCTGGAGGTCAGCTACCTGCGGGCGCCGCGCTCGCGGGCCGAGGCGGTGGCCGCGCTGGAGGCGGCGCTCGCCGGGGCGCCCGAGGGGCCGAAGCTGCTGTGCGTCACCGGTGCCTCCAACGTGACCGGCGAGCTGTGGCCGGTCGCCGAGCTGACCGCGAGCGCGCACCGGCACGGCGCCCGGGTGGTGCTGGACGCCGCCCAGCTGGCCCCGCACCACCGGGTTTCGGTGCGCGAGCTGGACGTCGACTGGATCGCCTTCTCCGGTCACAAGCTGTACGCGCCGTTCGGCGCCGGGGTGCTCGCCGGGCGGGCGGACTGGCTGGACGCGGCCGAGCCGTACCTGGCCGGCGGCGGGGCGACCCGGACGGTCGCCCGGGAGCTGGACGGCTCGGTGGCGGTGCAGTGGCACACCGGTCCGGCCCGGCACGAGGCCGGTTCGCCGAACGTCATCGGCGCCTACGCGATCGCCTCGGCCTGCCGGGCGCTGACCGAGGCCGGCTTCGACGCGTTGGAGGCCCGGGAGCGGCAGCTGGTCGAGCGGCTGACGGCGGGGCTGGCGGAGATTCCGCAGGTCAAGGTGCTGAACCTGTTCGGCGAGGGCTCCGCCCGGGTGGGCGTGCTGTCCTTCGTGGTCCGGGACTGGAACAGCTCGCACTTCTCGGCCGCGCTGTCCGCCGAGTACGGCATCGGGGTGCGCGACGGGCTGTTCTGCGCCCACCCGCTGGTGCGGACCCTGCTCGGTGAGGAGTCCGGCGTGGCTCCCGGTCCAGTCTCTGTGTGCGGGGCGCCCGAGCCCTCGCTGCCGGGGGAGCGCAGCCTGAACGCGATCCGGGTGAGCTTCGGGGCCGGCACGCCGGACGAGCACATCGAGCGCTTCCTGACCGCCGTGCGCGAGCTGGTCACCGACGGCGCGGCGTGGAACTACCGCAACGAGGGCGGCCGTTGCGTCGCCGACAGCCGCCGTGACGGCTGACGGTCACTCGTCCAGGCCGAGGGCGAACGCCGCTTCCAGGTCGTGCTGGGAGTAGGTGCGGAAGGCGATCTGGGTCTCGGTGTGGGCCACGCCCGGGACCTTGTTGAGCCGGCCCGGGATGACCTCGGCCAGGTCGTCGTGGCGGCGCACCCGGACCATCGCGACCAGGTCGTAGCCGCCCGTCACCGAGTAGACCTCGCTGACGCCCTCGATGGCGGCGATGGCCTCGGCGATCTCCGGGATGCGGTCGACACTGGTCTTGATCAGGACGATGGCGGTGATCACGTTCTCGGGCTCCTTCGTGGGGTGCGGCCAGCGTATCGGGCCTCAGCGGGGGCGTCTCGGGGGGTGCCCGACCATGGTGCAGGCGTACAGGAAGCCGGCCGAGAAGCCGATCACGTGCACCAGGTAGGCCACCCCGGGCCCGGCCGAGTGCACCGACCACCACTGCAGGGCGAACCAGAGGCCGAGCACCAGCCAGGCCGGGAAGCGCAGTGGGAGGAAGAGGAGCAGCGGGACCAGGGTGGTCACCCGGGCCTTCGGGTGGAAGCGCAGGTAGGCGCCGAGCACGCCGGAGATCGCGCCCGAGGCGCCGATCAGGACCCGGGTGAAGCCGGGGGAGTGCGCCTCGGCGAGGGCGAAGCCGTACGAGGCGAGGCTGCCGGCGGCCAGGTAGAAGAGGAGGTACCTGGCCCGGCCGAGCCGCCGCTCGACGGTGGGGCCGAAGACGTGGAGGAAGAGCAGGTTGCCCAGCAGGTGCAGCCAGCCGGCGTGCAGGAAGAGCCCGGTGAGGGCGGAGACCGCCGGGTGCTTGCCCGGGGTGGGGGCGGCGGGGCAGCCGGGGACCGGGTCGGGGCCGTCGGCCAGCTGCTCGGCGGTGAGCGGGTGGCCGGTCAGCAGCTCGGCGGGCACGGCGCCCCAGCGCTGCTCGTACCGCTGTTCGGCGCAGATCCGGGCCTGGCCGGTGCCGTACAGCGGGTTGAGGCCGGCGGCCGGGCCGAGCAGGAAGACCAGGGTGTTGAGCGCGATCAGGGCGTAGGTGACCGCCGGGGCGGGCACCGCCGGGCGGCCGTCCCGCGCGTCGGTGTGGTCGGGGGCCACGAGCGCCATGCGGCCAAGCATCCCTCCGTGCGCGGCAGGTGACACGGCGGTTTACGGCAGGTGGACCAGTCCTCCGGTTCCGGCAACCGGTGGTCGGGGCGGTTGCCCCAGGCAATAGGCTTGGGGCGGGCAATCCCGCCTCCCGCCGCCGACGCCGGGGCTCCGGGGGGAGCGCCTAGCCCACCCAGGGACCAGCCGAGAGGATCCCCGATGACCGTCCCCGCACTGACCGCCGAGACGCGCTGGCGCTGCACGCTGTGCGGCAACCTCACCCGCTTCGACGTGACCCGCACCGCGCGGGTGACCGAGTTCCTGCACTTCGACCTGGCCGGCGAGTCCAAGGTCGAGGAGACCGAGGTGCTCAGCGAGACGATCGAGTCGGTGCGCTGCCGCTGGTGCAACGCGGTGGACCAGGTCGAGCTGGTGGCCCGCCCGGGCGCCGAGGGTGCGGAAGCCCCCGCCGAGCAGGGCTGACCCGTCGGTGCGGTGGGCGGTGCGCGACGCGGCCGTCCACCGCACGGGACAATACAGATAAGGCGCACGGAGCGTGACGACAGGGGCGGCCGCGGGCCGCACCCGCTGGACCAGGATCGGAGCCGAGGACGTGGTGGACGCAGCGAGGGAGCCCGGCGAAGCGCAGGGGCTTCAGCCCGCTGCGCAGGCACCGGAGCCGGCCGCCGGGACGGTCCCGTCCGAGAACGCTCCGTCGGAGGGCGGCGCGGCAGGGGCCGCTGCGTCCGGTGCCGATGACTCGGGCGCTGCTGACGCGGCCGGCGTCGAGCCGGGTGCCGCTGAGTCCGGTGCCGGTGGGTCCGGTGCCGCTGCTCCGGGTGCCGTCGCGGAGCGCGCGGCCGAGAAGCTGGACCGGCCGTTGCCGGAGGGCGTGCGCCGGCGCGTGGTCGGGCTGGCCTCGGACGCGCTGGGCGGGCTGCCGCCCGCGGAGCTGCCGCAGGGCCTGCGTCAGTACGTCAAGTTCACCCCGGCGCGGCGGGCCAAGTACGCGGCCACCGCGCTGGCGGCGGCGCTGGAGTCCGAGCCGGCGTTCCGGGTGCGGATAGCGGAGCGGCTGCGGCTGGGCCAGCCGGACCTGGTGAAGGCGCTGGAGTCGGGCACCGTCCCCGGCGCCGCCGATCCGATGGACGTCGCGGCCGCCGCCTACCTGGTGCGGTCGGCGGGCTGGAGCCGGCTGGTCACCGAGGCCGGCGAGGAGGCCGAGCGGGTCGGCGCCGAGGACGCCGTGGCGGAGGCCACCCGACTGGTGGAGAAGCTGCAGGCCGAGCTGGCCGAGGTACGGGCCGCCGCGCGCGCGGACCTGGACCGCCAGCGGGCGGAGTTCGAGGGCGTCCGGCGGGAGGCCGAGTCGCTGCGCAAGAAGGTGCGGTCGCTGGAGAGCGACACCCGGCGGGCACAGGCCGAGACCCGGCGGGTGACCGGGGAGCTGGAGGCCGCGAAGGCGCAGGCCGCGGGTGAGCGCAGCGCGGCGGAGAGCGAGGCGCGGCGGCTGCGGCACCGGGTGTCCGAGCTGGAGACCGTGGTCGAGCAGGGCCGTCGGTCGGCCCGGGAGGGGCGCAGCGTCGAGGACATGCGGCTGCGGCTGCTGCTGGACACGGTGCTGCAGTCGGCGCAGGGCCTGCAGCGCGAGCTGGCGCTGCCGGTCTCCCAGATCCGCCCGGCGGACCTGGTGGAGGCGGTGGTGCCGGGGGCGGCCTCGCCGCACGACGTGGCCCGGCGCGGCCTGGCCGAGGACGATCCGGCGCTGCTGGACCAGTTGCTGGCGATCCCGCAGGTGCACCTGGTGGTGGACGGCTACAACGTGACCAAGACCGGGTACCCGACGCTGCCGCTGGAGCAGCAGCGGATCCGGCTGCTGGGCGGGCTGGCGATGTTGGCCCAGCGCACCCAGGCGGAGGTCACCTGTGTGTTCGACGGGCAGGACCTGGACGTACCGGTCATCATGGCGCCGCCGCGCGGGGTGCGGGTACGGTTCAGCCGGACCGGGGAGACCGCGGACGAGTTGATCCGCCGTCTGGTCCGGGCCGAGCCGCAGGGCCGTCCGGTGGTGGTGGTGTCCACCGACCGGGAGGTCGCGGAGGGCGTGCGGAAGGCGGGCGCGCGCCCGGTGGCCTCGGTGCTGCTGCTGAACCGGCTGGCCCGGCCCTGACCCGGCCCGGTCGGATGATCCCTGGTCAGTGACCGTTTTGCGGTGGTGTGGGGATCCGGTGAAGTCAGCGTGGGGACCGTAGTTCACGCCTTCGGGGGAGTGGCAAAACGGATAGATCTTCACTAGGGTCTGGCGTCAAACCTATTTTCCGGAATCTCGCCCGAACGGGTGAGTCCGATGGAAGAAGGAGCCGGTCCCTTGGCCTCCCACCGCCGTCCCAAGCAGCCGAGCCGCGCACGGGTCTCCGTGCTCACCGCTGCCGCTGCGACCGCGGTCGCCCTCTCCGCCCAGGTGGCCGCGCACGCCGCGCCGCAGCCGAACACGTCCGACGTCAAGGCGCAGATCGACCAGCTCCAGCAGGAGCAGGAGCAGGCGGCGGAGAAGTACAACGGCGCCAAGGAGCGCGCGGACCAGCTCCGCAAGCAGGCCGACCAGCTGCAGGACCAGGTGGCCCGCAGTCAGGACCAGATGAGCCAGCTGCGGAGCGGCCTGGCCCAGGTCGCGGGCGAGCAGTACCGCACCGGCGGCATCGACCCGTCCGTCCAGCTGATGCTCTCCTCCGACCCGTCCGGTTACCTGGACAAGGCGTCGAGCGTCCAGCAGGCCAGCGAGAGCCAGACCGAGGCGCTCAAGGGTCTGCTCGACCAGCAGCGCCGGCTGGACCAGGAGAAGGCCGAGGCGGCCGCCGTGCTGGCGTCGCTGGACTCCACCACCAAGGACCTCAACCAGGCCAAGGCGGACGTCAACCAGAAGCTGAAGGCCGCGCAGGACCTGCTGAACTCGCTCAGCGCCGCCGACCGGGCCGCGCTGAAGGCCCAGCAGCAGCAGGACGACCGCGCCTCGCGCGGCACCGCGCGGGTCGACCTCACCAACCTGCCGCCGGCCAGCGGCTACGCGGCCGTGGCCGTGGCCAGGGCGATGAGCAGGCAGGGCTCGCCGTACGTGTGGGGCGCCACCGGGCCGAACACCTTCGACTGCTCGGGCCTGATGGTCTGGTCGTACGCCCAGGCCGGCGTCTCGCTGCCGCGCACCTCGCAGGAGCAGGGCGACGTCGGCACCCGGGTGCCCTCGCTGGACCAGGCCCAGCCGGGCGACCTGGTGATCTACGGCAGCGACCGGCACCACGTGGGGATGTACATCGGCAACGGCATGGTCGTCCACGCGCCGCACACCGGTGACGTGGTGAAGGTGATGAAGGCCGATGCGATGCCGATCAACACGATCCGCCGGGTCTGACGGTCCGACACTCCCGGAGCCCGGCCTCCGAACTGTGATATGCGCCACCTCCCGAGTCGGGGGGTGGCGCTTCGGGGTTCGTCCGTTCCATCCCGTTCCACCGCCGACCGGTGAGAGCCGATCAGCTTTGCGTGGGGCGGCGATCACCATCAGTCATTTTCACAAGAGAACATGGGTGATCTTCCGTCTTTTTTCTGACAAGGATTTGAACGGATCACGGTTCAGTTACTAGGGTCGTGCCCCGAACCACCGCACTGTCGATCACCCAGCCTGGGTGGCGGCGGTGGTTTCCGTCGAGTTCGCGAAACAGCGGGGCAGGTCGAAGCGACTGCCCGACAGGGGAGCCCAGTGGTCGGGGGCGCTGCGGAGCGGAGCCGGGGAACCATGTTCCTCCGGGGTGAATCGGCGCCAGGTCGGCCGTTGGTGAGGCCGTGAGGCGTCGTAGGGCATGCTTCCGGCCCGAACCCGTCAGCTCACCCGGTAGGCGGACGTAGGAAGAAGGAGTCCGCCTTCGTGGCGTCCCATCGTCGTCCCAAGCCCGCCAGCCGCGCTCGTGTCTCGATCCTGACCGGTTTCGCCGCCGCGGCCGTCGCCCTCTCCGCGCAGACCGGCGCCCACGCCGACCCGCAGCCGACCAAGGAACAGGTCAAGGAGCAGGTCGACCAGCTCAACGAGCAGGCCGAGCAGGCGACCGAGAAGTACAACGCGGCCCAGGAGAAGCAGCAGGCGCTGGAGAAGCAGGTCTCCGGCCTGCAGGACCAGGTGGCCCGTCAGCAGGCGCAGGTGACCGACCTGCAGGGCGGCCTCGCCGAGATCGCCGGCGAGCAGTACCGCAACGGCGGCATATCCCCGACCGTCCAGCTGATGTTCAACTCCAGCCCGGACAACTTCCTCAACCAGGCCGGGGCGCTGAACCAGGCCGGTGACACCCAGAAGAACCAGCTGAAGCAGCTCCAGGAGCAGCAGCGCAAGCTGGACCAGGACCGCACCGAGGCGCAGGGCAAGCTCGCCGAGCTCGAGTCCACCACCCAGCAGCTGAAGGCCTCCAAGGAGGACGTTCAGAACAAGCTGAAGGCCGCCCAGGACCTGCTCAACACGCTGACCGAGCAGGAGCGCCAGGCGCTCAAGGCGGCCGAGGACAAGGCCGCCGCCGACGCCCAGGCCAAGGCGGACGCCGCCGCGAAGGCCTCCCAGCCGGCCTCCGGCGACCGCGCCTCGCGCGACAGCGGCCGCTCCGACCTGGGCTCCTCGTCCGCGCCGGTCAAGATCGCCCCGGGCAGCTCGCACGGTGCCGCCGCGCTGGCCGCCGCCGCCTCCAAGGTCGGCAGCCCGTACGTCTGGGGCGCCACCGGTCCCGGCTCCTTCGACTGCTCGGGCCTGATGGTCTGGGCGTTCAACCAGGCCGGCGTGTCGCTGCCGCGCACCTCGCAGGAGCAGGCCGGCGCCGGCACCCGGATCGGCTCGGACCTCTCCCAGGCCCAGCCCGGCGACCTGCTGATCTTCTACAGCGACGCCCACCACGTCGGCATCTACGCGGGCAACGGTCAGGTGCTGCACGCTCCCAAGCCGGGCGCCTCGGTCCGCTACGAGGCCGTCTCCAACATGCCGCTGGCTTCCATCGTGCGGGTCTGATTCACGCCCCGACGTTCACGGGCCCGGTCCTCCGTCTCGGAGGGCCGGGCCTGCGGCTTTTCCGGCGGCTCGGGCTGGTGTCCGAATAAGGGTCAAATATTCGGGTCGGGAGGGGTTTGGACTCACTTGCCCGGACTCGCTAACGTCTGCCACCGGACTCCCGCTCGACGGCCGCCCACCGGGGCGCGGCCGCGGGGCCGCGCCGCAGGACTGGAGCCGTTGCCGCCATGCCCGTGCACCGTCGTTCCCAACTGCTCGCCCGTGCGCTGGTACTGACCGCGGCCGCCACCACGGCCCTGGGCGTGGCGACCGTCGGCAGCGCCCAGGCCGCCCCCGGGGCGCGGGACGCGCCCGATCGCAAGGGCGTCAAGACGCAGGTCGAGCAGCTGTACGACGAGGCCGAGCGGGCGTCGGAGAAGTACAATGCCGCGCAGGAGGCGCAGCAGCGGCTGCTGGGCGAGACCGCGAACCTGCAGGGCGAGGTCGCCACCGCCCAGGAGCAGCTCAACCAGCTGCGCGGGGACCTGGCGACGGTCGCCGGGGCCGAGTACCGGGGCGGCGGGATGACCCAGACCGTCCAGCTGATGCTCTCCACCGACCCCGCGGCCTACCTCGACCGCGCCCGCACCCTCGGCCAGGCCGCCGAGCGGCAGCAGGAGACGCTGCACGAGCTGGTCACCCGTCAGCGTCGGCTCGACCAGCGCCGCACCGAGACCGCGGCCAAGCTCGCCGAGCTGGACCAGGCCCGCCGCTCGCTGGCCGAGAACAAGCAGCAGATCCAGGAGCGGCTGACCAAGGCCCAGAAGCTGCTCAACAGCCTGGGCGTCGCCGAGCGGGCCAGGATGGCCGCCCAGGACGCCCGGGACGCCGAGCAGCGCGCCACCCGCGGCACCGACCGGCTGGACCTCGGCACGGCCCCGCCCGCCTCCGAGCGCGGGGCGGCCGCGCTGGCCGCCGCGGTGCGGATGATCGGCTCGCCCTACGTCTACGGAGCCACCGGGCCCCGTGCCTTCGACTGTTCCGGTCTGATGTACTACAGCTGGCGGCAGGCCGGAGTGACCCTGCCGCGGACCTCGCAGGCCCAGGCGTACGCCGGGCAGCGGATCAGCCTCTCCGAAGCACGGCCGGGAGACCTGGTGATCTTCTACCGGGACATGCACCACGTCGGGATGTACGCCGGCGGCGGGGTGATGGTGCACGCCCCGTACCCGGGCGCCAAGGTCCGGTACGAGAGCGTCGACGCGATGCCGGTCTCCGGGGTGGTCCGGCTCTGAGCGCGACGTCCTGCGGCCCGGCCGACATATCTCGTTGCGTGCTGTCCCGGCGCGGTGCGCTGCTGCTCGCGGCCGGCGGGCTGGCCCAGCTGTCGCTGCCCCCGGCCGCCCCGGCGGCGCGGCCGGGCGGGCGGACGGACGACCGGCGTGCCGAGGTGACCGAGCTGCTGGCGGCGCGAGCCCGCTCGCTGCCCGCCTGGTCCGGGCTCGCGGGGGCCGAGGCGGGGTACCGCAACCTGGTGCTGCCGCCCGAACGGGAGGCCTCGGCGGCCGGCGGGCCGGAGCGGCTGACCGCGTCCGTCGAGCTGGCGGTGCGGATCGCCGGGTACGACGAGTACCCCGTGGTGTACCCGCGCCGGATCGAGCTGGTCCGGGACCGGGGCGGCTGGCGGGTGGAGCACGAGGAGGGCACCAGCGGGCCCCCGGCGCTGTGGGACCTCGGCCCCGCCCGGACCGCCCCCGGTGCCCGGTGCCTGGTGCTCGGCCTGGCCGACGGGCCCGACCCGGCCGGCCTGGTCGCGGTGGGGGACCAGGCGGTGCCGGCCGTCAGCGCGGTCTGGGGCGGCGGCTGGCCCGGTCGGCTGCTGCTCGAACTGCCCGCCACCGAGGCGCAGTTCGCCCGGCTGCTGGAGGCCGACCCGGCGGGCTGGACGGGCATGGCGGCGGTCACCGTGGCCGCCTCCGGCGCGCCCTGGCACACCCCGGCGGACCGGGTGGTGGTCAACCCCGAGGCGTTCGGGCGGCTCAGCGACTTCGGCCGGCAGGTGGTGGTCACCCACGAGGCCACCCACGTCGCGACCCGGGCCGACACCCGGGCCTGGACCCCGCTGTGGCTCTCCGAGGGCGTCGCCGACTGGACCGCCTACCGCGGATCCGGCCGCCGCCCGCAGCAGATCGCCCCCGAGCTGACCCGGGACGTCGCCGCCGGGAAGCTGCCCACCGCGCTGCCCGCCGACGGGGACTTCGCCGCGGGTGCCGACGGCATCGCCCAGGCCTACGAGCAGGCCTGGCTCGCCTGCGACCTGATCGCCCGCCGGTACGGGACCGAGCGGCTGGTCGCCTTCTACCGGGCGGTCGGCGCGGCCGACGGCCAGGGCGAGGACCGGGAGCACCGCACCGACCGGCTGCTGCGCGGCGAACTGGGCGTCGGACTCGCCGAGTTCACCAGGCTCTGGCTGGCCGAGGTGGAGGCGCTGAAAGCCGGCTAACGCCCGGCCGGGTGGTCGATGCCGTCCAGCAGGTCCTGCTCGTACGCGATGCCCGGGCGCACCGGATAGGCGGAGGCGGCCGGCAGTGCGGCGGGCTCGGACAGCACCACGGTGGGCGGCAGGGGCGCCGCGGCGCGGGTGGAGCGCCAGAGCCGGATGCAGGAGAGCACGGTGGCGGTCAGCAGCAGCAGGTTGCGCAGGCCCAGCACGGTGATCGCCAGCGGCTCGCTGTTCAGGACCTGGGTGAACATGGTCGGGAACTCGAGCAGGGTGAGCGGGCAGGCGACCAGGATCAGCAGCGCCACCGGCCGCTGGCTGGTGCCGCGCACGGTCAGGCAGACCGCCGCCACGCCGATCAGCCAGACCAGGTACTGCGGGCTGATCACCCGGCTGGTCACCACGAAGATCAGCAGCGCGCACAGCGCCGCGTCGTACATGGTGGCCGCGTTGCGGCGGCGGGCGGTGAAGCGCCACATCAGCAGCCAGAGGAAGCCCAGCACGGTGCCGGCCATCATCACCTTGCTGATCACGCTGACCCACGGCCCGAGCATCTCGGGGGAGCCGTAGTTCATGGTGACCCTGCCGTTCCAGCCCCCGGCCAGCCGGGCCAGGTGCAGCGGCAGGGCGCCGACCGACTCGACCTCGATCCCGCGGTCCTTCTGGAAGGCCAGGAAGCCGAAGGCGCCGTTCATCCCGGCCGCGAGCAGGAAGCCCACCGAGACGGCGGTGGCCGCCGCCAGCGTCCAGGAACGGCGGGTGCGGCGGCCGGACGGGGTGCCGATCAGGCCGAGCAGCGGCCAGACCTTGACGATGCCGCCGAGGCCCAGCAGCAGCCCGCCGACCGCCGGGCGGCGGATCAGCGCGAGCAGGCCGGCCAGGGCGAGCGCGGTGACCAGGAGGTCGAAGCGGTTGTAGATCATCGGGCCGAGCAGCGGCACGCCGACCACCCACATCCAGGCGCCGGTCAGCGCCCGGCCCCGGCGCAGGCCGGTGCGGATAAGCAGCGCGGCCGCGGCGGCGTCGGCGATGCCGCAGATCACCCAGAACGAGGTCAGGTACGACCAGGGCAGCAGGCCCGGCAGCAGGATCACCAGGGCGGCGCCCGGCGGGTACTGCCAGGTCACGTCGTCGAACGGGAAGGTGCCGGTCTGCAGCACGCCGTACCAGGCGTGGTAGATCATCCAGACGTCGGCCGTGACGTCGCCGCCGGGCGACTTCAGCACGCCGGTCATCAGCAGCACCAGCACGGTGCGGGTGGCCACCCAGACCGCGACGAGGGCGGCCAGCGCCCCGAGCGGGCGGCCGAGGCGGCCGCGCGAAGAACCGGACTCGGTGGCCGGGGCCAACTCCACTGCGCTCCCTCGTTCGTCTCGACGTCCTCACCGGAGGCGTCGTACTGACGGACGCCCGGGCCGCCGCATCGCGGCCTAGGTACTAGGACTGACCCGGGGGTCAAACGGTTGCCGTACGCGGTTCCGTTCCCGGCGGGTCATGGTGTTGACCTATCGTACGGATCACCCAGCGGTACACCGAGCACCCCCCGACCGAGCGAGCCGTGGCCTGATGCACAGAACCTTGATCGTCACCAATGACTTCCCGCCCCGCCCGGGAGGCATCCAGGCCTTCGTGCACAACATGGCCGTCCGTCAGCCGGCCGGGAGCATCGTGGTGTACGCCTCGACCTGGCGGGACGGCACCGAGGTGCGGCGCTTCGACGCCGAGCAGCCGTTCCCGGTGATCCGGGACCGCACGAAGGTGATGGTTCCCACACCCCGGGTCACCCGGCGGGCCGCCGAGATCCTGCGCGCGGAGAAGTGCGACTCGGTCTGGTTCGGCGCCGCGGCCCCGCTCGGCCTGATGGCGCCGACGCTGCGCCGGGCCGGGGCCGGGCGGTTGCTCGGCATGACCCACGGGCACGAGGCCGCCTGGGCCCAGCTGCCGGGCTCCCGGCAGCTGCTGCGGCGGATCGGCGCGGGCACCGACGTGCTGACGTACCTGGGCGAGTACACCCGCTCGCGGATCGCCGCCGCGGTCGGGCCGCGGGCCGCGGCCCGGATGGTGCAGCTGCCGCCGGGTGTGGACGAGTCGACCTTCCACTCCGGCTCCGGGGGCGCCGAGGTGCGCCGACGGCTGGGGCTGGCGGACCGGCCGGTGGTGGTGTGCGTCTCCCGGCTGGTGCCGCGCAAGGGGCAGGACACCCTGATCGAGGCGATGCCGCAGATCCTGGCGGACGTGCCGGACGCGGTGCTGCTGATCGTCGGAGGCGGGCCGTACCGGGCGGAGCTGGAGAAGCTGGCGGACGCCAAGGGCGTACGGGCCTCGGTGCGGTTCACCGGCTCGGTGCCCTGGGAGGAACTGCCCGCCCACTACGGGGCCGGGGACGTCTTCGCGATGCCCTGCCGGACCCGCCGCGGGGGGCTGGACGTGGAGGGGCTGGGGATCGTCTACCTGGAGGCCTCGGCGACCGGCCTGCCGGTGGTCGCGGGGGACTCCGGCGGGGCGCCGGACGCGGTGCTGGAGGGCGAGACCGGATACGTGGTGCCCGGCGGCTCGGCCGCGGCGGCCGCGGAGCGGATCGTCCGGCTGCTGCGGGACGAGGAGCTGCGGCGGCGGATGGGCGAGGCCGGGCGGCGCTGGGTGGAGCGCTCCTGGCGCTGGGACCTGCTGGCCGGGCGGCTGACCTCGCTGCTGGCGGCCTGACGCGCGGACGGGCCCCGCCTCTTCCTGCGGGAGGAGGCGGGGCCCGTCCGTGTGCTGCTACTTCTTGTACAGCGCCTCGATCTCGGCGGCGTAGTCCTTCAGCACGACGTTGCGCTTGAGCTTGAGCGAGGGCGTCAGGTGGCCGCTCTCCTCGGAGAACTCGGTGTCCAGCAGGCGGAACTTCTTGACCGCCTCGGCGTGCGAGACGGCCGCGTTGCCGTCGTCCACCGCGGTCTGCAGGGCGGCCAGCAGGTCAGGGTCGTCGGCGAGCTCGGCGACGGTGGCGGTGGCGGGCTTGCCGTTGAGCTCCTTCCACTTCGGGAAGAAGTCCGGGTCGACGGTGAGCAGGCAGGCGATGAAGGGCTTGCGGTCGCCGACCACCATGACCTCGCCGACCAGGGCGTGGGCCCGGATCCGGTCCTCGATCACGGCCGGGGCGACGTTCTTGCCGCCGGCGGTGACGATGATCTCCTTCTTGCGGCCGGTGATGGTCAGGTAGCCCTCGGAGTCCAGCGAGCCGAGGTCACCGGTCGCCATCCAGCCGTCCTTGAGGGTGTCGGCGGTGGCCTGCGGGTTGTTCCAGTAGCCGGTGAAGACGTGCGGGCCCTTGAAGAAGACCTCGCCGTCCTCGGCGATCCGGACGGAGGCGCCGGGGACCGGCTGGCCGACCGTACCGATCTTCGGCTTGTCCCACGGGTTGAAGGCGGTGGCCGCGCAGGTCTCGGTCAGGCCGTAGCCCTCCAGGACGGTGAAGCCGATGCCCCGGTAGAAGTGGCCGAGCCGCTCGCCGAGCGGGGCGCCGCCGGAGATCGCGTGGGTGGCCCGGCCGCCGAGGGCGGCGCGCAGCTTGCTGTAGACCAGCTTGTCGAAGACGGCGTGCTTGAGCCGCAGGACCAGGCCCGCGCCGCCGGCGTCCAGCGCCCGGCTGTAGGCGATCGCGGTCTCGGCGGCCTTGTCGAAGATCTTGCCCTTGCCGTCGGCCTGGGCCTTGGCACGGGCGGTGTTGTAGACCTTCTCGAAGACTCTGGGCACGCCCAGGATCAGGGTCGGCCGGAAGGCGGCCAGCTCGGCGGTGACGTCCTTGATGTCGGAGACGTGGCCCAGCTTGATCGGGGCCATCGCCGGGGCGATCTCGGCGATCCGGCCGAGCACGTGGGCCAGCGGCAGGAAGAGCAGGACGGAGCTGTCGCCGGTGCGGAACAGCGGGGTGAGGCGCTCGACGATGTTGCCGCACTCGGCGAGGAAGTTGCCGTGCGTCAGCTGACAGCCCTTCGGGCGGCCGGTGGTGCCCGAGGTGTAGACGATGGTGGCGACGTCGTCGGGGCCGGCGATCGCGCGGCGCTCCTGGACGGTCGCGTCCGGGACGTCCCGGCCGGCCTCGGCCAGCGCGGCGAGCGCGCCGCCCTCGATCTGCCAGGTGTGCTTCAGCTCCGGCAGCCGGTCGCGGACCTCGCCGACCACCTTGACGTGCTGGTCGGTCTCGGTGAGGACGGCGACCGCGCCCGAGTCGCCGAGGATCCACTCGACCTGCTCGGCGGAGGACGTCTCGTACACCGGCACGGTGATCGCGCCGGCCGTCCAGATCGCGAAGTCCAGCAGCGTCCACTCGTACCGGGTGCGGGACATGATGCCCACCCGGTCGCCGGGCTCGATGCCCGCGGCGATCAGGCCCTTCGCGGCGGCGTGCACCTCGGCGAGGAACTGGACCGAGGTCAACTCCTCCCAGCGGCCGTCCACCTTGCGGCTGAGCACCGCGACGTCCGGGTGGACCTCGGCGTTCCGGTGCACAGGGTCGGAGAGGTTACCGCCGCTCGGTACCTGGTAGAGGGCCGGAAGGCTGAAGTCGAGCAAGACTGCTCCTCGTTCGCGACGCTGCGGGACGGCAGGACGTTACTGCCCGGTAGGCAGCTTCGACCAGGGGGGTCGGCCCCGGTGTTCGAAGTGTCACACCCGGCCGGGTCGGACCAGGCCGTGACCGGGTCGTTCGACTGGCACCCTACGGCAGCCCACCGGTGACCGGCCGGTAGCATGCCCCGCCGCCCGCCCCGCAGCGCCTGCCGCCGGTGCCCGCGCGGCCGAGTCGATCGCCGGTCGCGATAGCCTGCTCCGGGCGGATCGGGTCGAGCGCGCCTCGACCGGACCGGCAGGCAGAGGGACGAGGCGGAGGGCCATTCCATGGCGGAGCACACCAGGTCGGACATCACCATCGACGCGACCCCGGCCGAGGTCATGGCCGTGATCGCCGACTTCGCCGCCTACCCGGCCTGGACCGGCGAGGTCAAGGAGATCGAGGTCCTGGAGACCGGCGAGGACGGCCGCGCCGCCAAGGTCCGACTGCTGCTCGACGCCGGCGCGATCCGCGACGAGCACACCCTCGCCTACACCTGGGACGACGACCGCGAAGTCAGCTGGACCCTCGTCCGCAGCCAGATGCTCCGCTCGCTGGACGGCTCCTACACCCTCGCCCCGCTGGCCGGCGGCCGCACCGAGGTCACCTACCAGCTCGCCGTGGACGTCAAGATCCCGATGCTCGGCATGATCAAGCGCAAGGCCGAGAAGGTCATCATCGACCGCGCGCTGGCCGGCCTGAAGAAGCGCGTCGAGGGCTGACGAGGACCGGCACGGCGGAACGGGGGCTGACGGCATGACGGCGACGCGCACCATCCTGGTCAGCGGTGACGCGGGCGCGCCCATCGTGGCCGCCGCCACCGCCCTGCACGCCGCCCGCGGCGGCCACCGCACCTGGCTGCTGGCCGCCGACGACCCGCACCGCACCCTGGACGCCGCCCTCGGCACCCGCCTGGAACCCGAACCGCTCGACTACGCACCCGGCCTGACGGTCTCCCGGATCGACGAGCAGGCCGCCTTCCGCTACGCCGTCGGCGAGCTCACCGGCCGGCTGGGGCCCGCCCTCGACCTGCTCGGCGCCGAACAGCTGGACCCCGAGGAACTGACCGCCCTCCCCGGCATCGCCCGGCTCGCCCTGCTGCGCGCCCTGCCCGCCGCCGACCAGGACGTCCTGGTGGTGCTCGCCCCGCCGCCCGCCGAACTGATCGCCACCCTCGCCCTGCCCGAGCAACTGACCCGCTACCTGGACCGGCTGGTGCCCGAGCAGCGGCAGGCCGCCCGAGCGCTGCGCCCGCTGCTGGCCGGGCTGGCCGGCGTCCCGATGCCCGCCGAGTGGCTGTACGAGGGGCGCACCAAGGCCGCCGCGGTGCTCGCCGAGTCCCGCGCCGCGGTCGGCGACCCGGGCACCAGCGTGCGCCTGGTCGTACCGGCCGACGGCCACCCGTACGAGGAGCTGCGCCGGATCCGCGCCGGGCTCGCGCTGTACGGGCACCGGCCGGACGCCGTCGTGGTGCACGGCGCTCTGCCGCCGGCCGCCCTCGCCTCGCCCGACCCCTGGCTGGCCGCGCTGGCCCGCCGCCGCCAGGAGGAACTGGACCGGCTCACCGCCGGGACCGACGCCCCGGTGCTGGTCACCGGCCTGGCCGACGGCACCCTGGAGGCCGTCGCCGACCGCCTCTACGGCGACGGGCCCGGCCCCGAGCGGCTGGACCCGCAGCCCTGGCCGGTCGAGGACCGGCTCGCCGAGGACGGCCTGCTGGTCTGGCACCTCGACCTGCCCGGCGCCGAGCGCGCCGGGCTGGACCTGGTCCGCCGGGGCGACGACCTGGTGGTCGGCCTCGGCGCCCACCGCCGGGTGCTCCCGCTGCCCGCCGCGCTGCGCCGCTGCACGGTCGCCGGGGCGGGGCTGCACGAGGGCGTGCTGTCGGTGCGGTTCGCGCCCGACCCTTCGCTCTGGCCGCAGGGCTGACGGCCTTTCGGCCTTTCGAGGTGGCGCGGCCGGTCGGGTAGCGTCGGGCCGGAGGGCCGCGGGGTGCGGCCACGGCTGAGGAGGCGCCCGCGATGACCAGCACCGACGACCGTACCGAGCCCGGCGCGGAGCAGGGCGACGGGCCGACCCACCCGTTCGGGCCGGAGCTGGGCCCGCTGGTGGACGAGGTGCGCCGGTTCGCCGCCGCCGTCGGAGAGAAGGCGCAGGAGACCAGCGCCACCACTCTGATCGCCCTGTCCGGGCTCGCCGACCGCCTGCGCACCCAGCAGCCGGAGGTCTACTCCCACCTCGCCGCCGCCGGCTCCGGGCTGGCCGCCGCGGGCGCCGAGCTGCTGGCCGCGTACCGGGCCGCGGTGGCCGGGCACGAGCAGCGCTGGACGGCGGGGGAGGGGGCGCCGGTGGAGAAGATCGACCTCGACGAGCCCGGCCGGGCCGGGGGCGCCGACGGTGCCGACCACGGCTGACCGGGGGCTGACCGGGGCTGACGGGATGTTCGCCAAGCAGTGAATCCGTAACCTTCGGAGGGTGATCGCGTTGCTCTGTTGCGTCACGAAGGATGAGATTAGATAAGACTTTTGAAGCGTCGCGGCCCGGTTTCCCCAGAATTGTCTTCGGATAATGTATGCGAGGCTGTGTACGGGGGCGGGGTTGGGCGGTACCGTTCCGTCCAGCGGGAACGAGTGAATAGCTGAGGGACACATGGCTCTGACCATCGGCGTCGATGTCGGCGGGACCAAGATCGCGGCAGGCGTGGTCGACGAGGCGGGTGCGATCCTGGCGCGGACCCGGGTCCCCACCCCGGCCGACCCCCAGTGGGCGGTCGACGCCATCGCGCAGGCCGTGCGCGAACTCAAGGAGCAGCACCCCGACGTCACCGCGGTCGGCGTCGGTGCCCCCGGCTTCGTCGACAGCAACCGCTCGACGGTGATCTTCGCGCCCAACATCGACTGGGAGAACGAGCCGCTGCGCGGCCGGATCGAGGAGCTCACCGGGCTGTCCGCGGTGGTCGAGAACGACGCCAACTGCGCCGCCTGGGCCGAGTTCCGCTTCGGCGCGGCCGCCGACCACCAGGACATGGTGCTGATCACCGTCGGCACCGGCATCGGCGGCGGCATCGTCCTCGACGGGCGGCTGCACCGCGGCCGCTTCGGTGTGGCCGGCGAGATCGGCCACCTCAACATGGTCCCGGACGGCCTGCCGTGCGGCTGCGGCGGCAAGGGCTGCTGGGAGCAGTACGGCTCCGGGCGCGCGCTGCGCCGCTACGGCCGGGAGAAGGCCGCGGCCGACCCGCTGCGCGGCCGGCGGATGCTGGAGCTCAACGACGGTGTCGCCGAGACCATCCGCGGCATCCACATCACCGAGGCGGCCGAGGAGGGCGACCCGCTCGCCCTGGAGTGCTACGCCGAGCTGGCCGACTGGCTGGGCCGCGGCATGGCCGACCTCGCCGCGCTGTTCGACCCGGGCGTGTTCGTCCTCGGCGGCGGGGTCTCCGACTCCGGCCGGCTGCTGCTCGACCCGGTCGCCAAGGCCTTCGAGCACTACCTGACCGGCGGGGTGCACCGCCCGCGCGCCGAGGTCGTGCTCGCCTCGATGGGCTCCGCGGCCGGCATCGTCGGCGCGGCGGACCTCGCCCGTACCGCCTGACGGTTATTCCCCCTTCGCCGCCGGGGCGCTCGTGCCCGGTGCCGACGGTCGTCGGCCACTGCACTCCCTCCTTCGTCGGGAGCTTGGCCCTCCTTCCTTTCGGCACCGGCGCGCCCCTTTGGCTCAGGGGGAGCCCCCTTCGCCGCCGGGGCGCTCGTGCCCGGTGCCGACGGTCGTCGGCCACTGCACTCCCTCCTTCGTCGGGAGCTTGGCCCTCCTTCCTTTCGGCACCGGCGCGCCCCTTTGGCTCAGGGGGGAGCCCCCCCCTCGCCGCCGAGATGCGGCTCAGGGGGAGCAGAGCCCGCCGGCGGCGGTGCGACCGGGCCCCGACCAATCCCGGACGCGCCGCCGCCGTCGCACTACCGTCCTCCCCAGGGACACCGCACAGGGGAGGACCGCCACTTGACCACCGCGCCCATCGCTCCGCCGCCGGGCGGCCCGCGCAGGTTGCGCCTGCTCAGCTACAACATCCGCTCGCTGCGCGACGACCGGCGGGCGCTGGTGCGGGTGATCCGGGCCTGCGCGCCCGACCTGGTGTGCGTCCAGGAGTCGCCGCGCTACTGGCGCCCCGAGGGGCAGGCCGCCTGGCTGGCCCGGAGCACCGGGACGGTCGTGCTGGCCGGGGGCGGTCGGACCGCCGCGGGGCCGCTGCTGCTCGGCCGGCCCGGCGCGGTGGAGGTGTTGGGCGTGTACGACCGGCTACTGCCCAAGACCCGCGGTCTGCACGCGCGCGGCTTCGCCACCGCGCTGCTGCGGGTGCCGGGCGCCGCGCCGTTCACCGTCACCAGCTGCCACCTCAGCCTGGACGCCGAGGAGCGGTACGGGCAGTTCGAGCTGTTGCTCGAGCAGCTCGCGATCGCCGAACAGGGCATCGTGGCAGGGGACTTCAACGAGCACCCGGACGGGCCGGGGTGGCAGCTGCTGGCCTCGCGGATGTGGGACGGCTACCCGACCGCGCCCTGGGGCGGCGAGTTCACGTCCGTCCCCGAGAACCCCTATCAGCGGATCGACGCCGTCTTCGCCACGCCCGGGATCACCGTCATCGGCTGCGGGGTGCCGCACGGGCTGCCCGGTGTCACCGAGGCCGACCTGCGGGCCGCGACCGACCACCTGCCGGTGCTCGCGGTGGTGGAGTTCCCGGCAGGCTAGCTAGACCACCGCGCCGTGGTCCGGGTCCTCCGGCTCGTCCTCGTCGCGGTCCTTCATCCGGGCGACCAGGGTGACGAAGCCGCCGAGGAAGGCGGTGACCCCCACCCAGGCGGGCCAGCCGGAGATCTCCCGCCACACCACCGCGTCGATCAGCAGCAGGGCCGGGCCGCCGAGCACCGCCAGCCAGGCGAACTTGGCGGTCACGTCGGCGGGCGGCAGCGGCGGGGGCTCCGGCGGGACGTAGTGGCCCTCGTCGGTCTCCTCGGCCAGCTCGAAGTCGCGCGGGCCGGAGCCGGCGGCCGGGAGCACGGGGCGGCCGGAGCGGGAGCGGGGCTGCGGGGCGAGGTCGGAGAGGTCGTCCGGATCACCCTGGCCGGCCGTGGGGCCGACGCCGTCCTTGAAGCCGCCCTTGAGCTCGTTCTGCGCCCGGAGGTTCTCGATCTCCGGCCAGTTGGGGTTGGTGAGGTCGACCGGGTCGTCGAACTGGGCGACCAGGGCGGCGAAGATCGCGTCCTGCTCGGCCTGGGTGCGCTCGGGGGCGCTGCGGCGCGGGCGGGAATCCACCGGCGCGGGGGCGTCCGCCTCGGGGGCGTCCCCGGTGGGTGCGGCGCCGTCGGCTCCCGGGCCGCTGGCCGCCGCACCGCCCTGGACGGTGCCGTCCCCGTGGACGGTGGCGTTCCCCGGAACGGTCGGGTTCCCCTCGACGGCGGCGTCCCCCTGGGCGGTGGCGTCCGTCGGCGCTCCGTCCGTCCGCGCGCCGTCCTCGCGGGGCTTCTCGTCCCCGCTGCCCGCCGTGCTGCTCTCGTGCACTTCCGGCCCTTCAGCCATGGTGATCGTCGGATTCGGCCCTGTCGGCACCCGCCGCGTGCGCGGGAGCCAGCCGTCGGATGAAGTCCTGGCTCGCCGCGAATATTTCCGCCGCGTCGTGGTCCAGCGTCGCGACGTGGAAGCTGCGCTGGCACAGCCGCTCCGTCACGTCGGTCGAGGATATCCGGGCCAGCACCAGTTCCGAGTTGGCCGACGAGACGACGTGGTCCTGCGGACTCCGGAACAGCAGCACGGGCTGGGTGACCTCGGGCAGTCGCCGCTGGACCTCCTGCCACAGCCGGCTCAGCGACCAGGCGGCGTGCAGCGGCGTCCGGTCGTAGCCGAGTTCCCGGGCGCCCGGCTTGTGGATGTCGTTCACGATCCCCGGAATGCTCGGGACGAGGTGCCGGAGCACCGGGAGCAGCACGCCCGCGGGGTTGTCCGAGCGCACCGACGGGTTGACCAGCACCAGCCCGGACACCTTCGGGCCGTGCAGTGCGGCCAGCCGCAGCGCCAGCGCGCCGCCCATCGACAGCGCGCAGACGAAGACCTGCTCGCACTCCTCGGCGAGCGTCAGCAGTTCGCGCTCGACCTCCGCGTACCAGTCCTCCCACCGGGTGACCTGCATGTCCTGCCAACGGGTGCCGTGCCCCGGCAGCAACGGCAGCGAGACGGTGAATCCGGCCGCCGCCAGCTCCTCGGCCCACGGCCGCAGCGACTGCGGCGACCCGGTGAAGCCGTGGCAGAGCAGGACCCCGACCGGTCCGCCGCGGTGGCGGTACGGTTCGGCACCGGGCAGCAGCGGCATGGCGGACTCCTTCGCGGGCGGGTGGCGCTGGGGGAGGGAACGCTGGGAGGGGAGCTGCGGGAATCCGCATCGTCCCACGCCCCGAGCGGGGACGTACACCCCCTACGGCGGGCCCGGGCACAGCGGACGTCCGCGGGGCATTAGGATCGACCGGTCCGCATAACAGGAGGCCCGGGTTGTTCTACCGACTGATGAAGATGATCGTCGCGCCACTGCTTCGGATCTTCTTCCGGCCGTGGATCGAGGGTGAGGAGAACATCCCCACCGAGGGTGCGGCGATCATCGCGAGCAACCACCTGTCCTTCTCGGACTCGTTCTTCTTCCCCGCGCTGATCAAACGCCGGGTGACCTTCATCGCGAAGGCCGAGTACTTCAACACCCCCGGCCTCAAGGGCCGGCTGACGGCGGCCTTCTTCAAGGGCGTCGGCCAGCTGCCGGTGGACCGCTCGGGCGTGCGCGGCGCCGGCGAGGCCGCGATCCGCAGCGCCATCGCGGTGTTGGACCGCGGCGAGCTGTTCGGCGTCTACCCCGAGGGCACCCGCTCGCCCGACGGCAAGCTCTACCGCGGCAAGGTCGGCGGCCTGGCCCGCGTCGCGCTGGCCACCGGCGCGCCGGTCATCCCGGTCGCCATGATCGACACCGAGAAGGTGCAGCCGCCCGGCCAGGTGATCCCGAACTTCGGGATCCGCCCGGGCATCCGGATCGGTCGCCCGCTGGACTTCTCCCGCTACCACGGCATGGAGAACGACCGCTTCATCCTCCGTTCGGTGACGGACGAGGTGATGTACGAGATCATGCGGCTCTCCGGCCAGGAGTACGTGGACATCTACGCGACCGCCGCCAAGCGGCAGATCGCCGACGAGAAGAAGAAGGCCGACGCCGAGCGCCGGGCCGCCGCCAAGGCGGAGAAGGCGGAAGCCGCCGAGGCCGAGAAGGCCGCCGAGGCCGCCAAGGCGGAGAAGGCGGAGAAGGCGGGCGACGCCGAGCAGCAGGGCCAGCAGGAACAGAAGGGGACCGGGTCGGCCTGACCGACCCGGGTGGGTCCAGGGGAGGGGCCGGGGCATGGCGGAGGGCGCGAGAACGGGCGGTGCGGTCGGCGGAACGCTGGCAGCCGGCGGCATGTCCGTCGAGCTCCCGCTGTGGAAGGCCATCTCCTACTTCCGGGTGCTGGCCCTCGGCTACGCGCTGCTGCGCTACTTCAACTCCTACCTGCACTTCCTGCACCCGGTCGCCGGCTGGATCTACTTCGGCGCGCTGATCCTCTGGACGCTCGCCAGCACCCGGGCCTTCGCCAACCCGCAGCGCTGCACCTGGTACGTCCTCGGCTTCGACCTCACCCTGGCGGTCACCGGCATCGTGCTGAGCGGGATGACCGACGCCCCGGGCCGGATCAGCCACGGCGCGCCCACCCTGCCCACCATCTGGGCCGCCGGTACGGTGCTCGGCTTCGCCGCCAAGGGCGGCTGGCGCCCGGCGGCGGCGTCCGGCGCGGTGATCGGGGTGGCCAACATCCTCAGCCACGGCGGGCCCACCGGCGACAACATCCACAACATCGTGCTGCTGCTGGTGGCCGGCTGCGCGATCGGCTACGTGATCGAGCTGGCCCGCGCCAGTGAGGCCACGCTGACCCGGGCGCTGCAGGTCGAAGCGGCCACCCGGGAGCGCGAACGGCTCTCCCGGGACATCCACGACGGCGTGCTCCAGGTGCTGGCCCTGGTCCAGCGCCGGGGCGCGGAGCTGGGCGACGGCACCGGCAGCGGCGGCGGTGCGGACTTCGCCGAACTGGGCCGCCTCGCCGGTGAACAGGAGCGCGCGCTGCGGGCCCTGATGACCGGCGGCCCGCTCCCGGCGCAGCGGCTGCCGGAGGCCGGGCCCGCCGAAGCGCCCGACCCCGCCGCGCCGCGCGACCTCACCGCGCTGCTGCGCCCGTACGCCGACGAGCGGATCACGCTCTCCGCCCCGGGCACCCCGGTGCTGCTGCCGGGCCCGGCGGCGGGCGAGCTGGCCGCGGCGGTCGGCGCGGCCGTCGACAACGTCCGCCGGCACGCCGGGGAGGGGGCCCGGGCCTGGATCCTGGTGGAGGACGAGCCGGAGGCCGTCACGGTCAGCATCCGCGACGACGGCCCGGGCTTCGCGCCGGGGCGGCTCGGCGAGGCGGAGCGGGCCGGTCGGCTGGGCGTCTCCCAGTCCATCCGCGGCCGGGTGCTGGACCTCGGCGGCACGGCCGAGCTGTACTCGGCGCCCGGGGAGGGCGTCGAGGTCGAACTGCGCGTCCCGAGGAAGGCCTCCCGATGACTGACCAGCGAATGACCGATCAGCCGGCGACCGATCAGCCGGCCACCGACCGGCCGGTGCGGGTGATGGTGGTGGACGACCACCCGATGTGGCGGGACGCGGTCTCGCGCGACCTCGCCGAGGCCGGTCTGGACGTGGTGGCCACCGCGGGCGACGGCGAGGAGGCGGTGCGCCGCGCCCGGGCCTGCTCGCCGCAGGTCGTCGTGCTGGACCTCAACCTGCCCGGGCTGCCCGGCGCCGAGGTGTGCCGCCAGGTGGTCGCGCACGACCCGGCGGTGCGGGTGCTGGTGCTGTCGGCCAGCGGCGAGCACCAGGACGTGCTGGAGGCGGTGAAGTCCGGTGCGACCGGGTACCTGGTGAAGTCGGCCGGGCGGGAGGAACTGCTGGACGCGGTGCGCCGTACGGCCGTCGGCGACGCGGTGTTCACCCCGGGCCTGGCCGGACTGGTGCTCGGCGAGTTCCGCCGACTGGCCGCGGAGCCGGCCCAGGCCTCGGCGCCGGCCGTCCCGCAGCTGACCGCCCGGGAGACCGAGGTGCTGCGGCTGGTGGCCAAGGGCCTGTCGTACCGGCAGATCGCCGACCGGCTGGTGCTGTCGCACCGGACGGTGCAGAACCACGTGCAGAACACGCTGGGCAAGCTGCAGTTGCACAACCGGGTGGAGCTGGTCCGGTACGCGATCGAGCAGGGGCTGGACGAGGAACTGTGAGCGGGGCCCGGGCGGTTGCCGCCCGGGCCCGTCAACTCTTCAGCCCCGTACCGCTGTTGCCTCTCGCAGCAGCGCGGCGACGATGTCCACGCCGTCCCGGGTGAGCACCGACTCGGGGTGGAACTGCAGGCCCGCGAAGCCGGGGCCGCGCAGGGCGTGGACGTCGCCGGTGGCGGTGTCCCGGGCGACCTCGACGCCCGCGGTGGCGAGCCGGGCCGCGTCGGCGTCCGAGCAGCGCGCGGTGAAGGTGTTGTAGAAGCCGACCGTCCGCTTGGTGCCGAAGAGGTCGATGCGCTCCTGCGCGCCCTGGTACGGGACGGCCTTGCGGCCCAGCGCGAGCCCGAGTTCGGCGGAGAGCAGTTGGTGGCTGAGGCAGACCGCGAGCAGCGGGGCGGTCCGGGCGCCGGAGCGGACGGCGGCCAGGGCGTCCGCGACGACCGGTCGCAGCACCGCCATCTTGGGGTCGTCGGCGAGCGCCGGGTCGCCCGGGCCGGGGCCGAGCACCAGCGGGCCGTGGTGCGCCGCGACCAGCTCGCGCAGGCCCGGCCGGTCGAACCGGACCACGGTGACCCGGTGACCGAGCGAGGTCAGCAGGTGGCTGAGCATCGAGGTGAAGGTGTCCTCGCCGTCCACCACCAGGGTCGGCTCGGCCTGGGTGGCCCGGGAGGGCGTCTGCATCCGCAGCCAGAACGGGGCGAGGTCGGCCCGGCGGGCGTCCAGCGCGGTCTGCACCCGGTGGTCGTCGGCGAGCCGGGGCCCGCCGGGGTGGGGGAGCCGGGCGGGTGCGGGCCGGGCGCCGATCGCGGTGAGCACCCCGGCGGCCTTGGCGTGGGTCTCGGCGACCTCGGACTCCGGGACGGAGTGGCGCACCAGTGTGGCGCCGACCCGGACGACCAGCCGTCCGGTGGCCGGGTCGATGTCGGCGGTGCGGATGCAGATCGGCGAGTCCAGCAGCTGCCCGCCGCTCGCCGAGCGCCCGATCAGGGCGAGCGCGCCGGAGTAGTAGCCGCGCCCGCCGGGCTCGTAGCGCCGGATCACCCGGGTGGCGTTCTGCACCGGGCTGCCGGTGACGGTGGCGGCGAACATCGTCTCGCGCAGCACCTCGCGGACGTCCATCGAGGTGCGTCCGCGCAGCTCGTACTCGGTGTGGGCGAGGTGGGACATCTCCTTGAGCCGGGGGCCGAGCACCTGGCCGCCGAGGTCGCCGACGGTGCACATCATCTTCAGCTCCTCGTCGACCACCATGGTCAGCTCCTCCAGCTCCTTGGGGTCGTGGAGGAACCGGAGCAGCGAGTCGAGGTCGGAGCCGCCGGCCGGGTAGCGGTAGGTGCCGGAGATCGGGTTCATCACGACCGTGCCGCCGCTCTGCCGGACGTGCACCTCGGGCGAGGCGCCGACCAGGACCCTCTCGCCGGTGTGCACCAGGAAGGTCCAGTACGCGCCGCGTTCCTGGTCCAGCAGCCGGCGGAACAGGGTGAGCGCGAGTTCGGGGCCGAAGGCCTCCAAGGTGGCGTGGAAGTCGCGCCGGATCACGAAGTTGGCGCCCTCGCCGTTGCCGATCTCGTCCTCGATGACCCGGCGGACGATGGCCGCGTACGCCTCGTCGTCCACGTCGAACTCCCCGCCGGACAGGGTGACCGGCAGCTGCGGCAGCGCGGCGGTGAACTCGGCCAGCGGCAGGGCGTACTGCTCGGTCACCGCGAGGGCCTGCAGCGGGGTGCCGTCGTCGTGGGCCTCGAAGCCGCGCTCGCGGATCTGCCGGTAGGGAACCAGCGCGAGCAGGTCGTGGACCGGGCCGTCGGCCGGGACGCCGGCCCGGACCGGCAGGTCGGCGAGGTACTGGTAGCTGTCGACGGTGCCCAGCAGCACCTCGACGGTGTCCGGGGCGTGCCGGGGGGTGCGGCGGTGCAGCAGCGCGAAGGCGGGGGCGCCGGGGGCGCTGAGGCGGGCGAGCAGCTCGGCGGGGGTGGTCACGAGTACGGCTTCCTTCCGGGGTGGAGGGCGAGGCGGTGGTGGTTCCGCTCCCGGAGGGCCGTCCTGCTCGGACGCACGACGGCCGCCCCGAGGGGCGGCCGTCGTGTTCGTCTAGGAACGCGCGATCTGTGGGCCACCCGTGGGGGAGGCCCACCACCAGCAGTGGGTGTGGGGCGCGTGCATGGGTCGAGCGTAGCCGATGCGGCCGGGCGGGTGAGCCCCGACGCGGAATGTGTCCGGAAGGTGTCTCACCACTCGGGCAATGGTCACGGATCACCTGCGTCACCCCGTAGCCTTGCCGTGTGACCGTGACGAACCTCCACACCTGGCAGTCCCTGCCCGCGGCGCAGCAGCCTGAATGGCCGGACCAAGAGGCTCTGCGCAAGACCCTTGCCGAGCTCTCCTCCTATCCGCCCCTCGTCTTCGCCGGCGAGTGTGACCAGCTGCGCGCCCGGCTCGGTGCCGTGGCGCGTGGGGAGGCGTTCCTCCTGCAGGGCGGCGACTGCGCCGAGGCCTTCGACGGCGTGTCGGCGGAGCACATCCGCAACAAGCTGAAGACCCTGCTGCAGATGGCGGCCGTGCTGACGTACGCCGCCTCGGTGCCGGTCGTGAAGGTCGGCCGGATCGCCGGCCAGTACTCCAAGCCGCGCTCGAAGTCGACCGAGACCCGGGACGGCGTGACCCTGCCGGTCTACCGAGGCGACTCGGTGAACGGTTTCGAGTTCACCCCCGAGTCCCGGATCCCGGACCCGGAGCGCCTGAAGCGGATGTACAACGCCTCCGCCGCGACGCTGAACCTGGTGCGTGCCTTCACCACCGGTGGTTACGCCGACCTGCGCCAGGTGCACGCCTGGAACCAGGACTTCGTGCGCAACTCGCCGGCCGGCCAGCGCTACGAGCAGCTCGCCCGGGAGATCGACAACGCCCTGGCGTTCATGAACGCCTGTGGCGTGGCGCCGGAGGAGTTCAAGACCGTCGAGTTCTTCTCCTCGCACGAGGCGCTGATCCTCGACTACGAGACCGCGCTGACCCGCGTGGACTCGCGCACCGGCGACCTGTACGACGTCTCCGGCCACATGGTGTGGATCGGTGAGCGCACCCGGCAGCTGGACCACGCGCACATCGAGTTCGCCTCCAAGATCCGCAACCCGATCGGGGTCAAGCTGGGCCCGACCACCTCGGTGGACGAGGCGCTCACCCTGATCGAGAAGCTGGACCCGGAGCGCGAGCCCGGTCGTCTGACCTTCATCACCCGGATGGGCGCGGGCAAGATCCGCGACCACCTGCCCACCCTGGTGGAGAAGGTCACCGCCTCCGGCGCCCAGCCGGTGTGGATCTGCGACCCGATGCACGGCAACACCTTCGAGGCCTCCAGCGGTCACAAGACCCGCCGCTTCGACGACGTGCTGGACGAGGTCAAGGGCTTCTTCGAGGTCCACCGCGCGCTCGGCACCCACCCGGGCGGCATCCACGTGGAGCTGACCGGCGACGACGTCACCGAGTGCGTCGGCGGCGGTGACGAGGTGCTGGTCGACGACCTTCACCAGCGCTACGAGACGGCCTGCGACCCGCGGCTCAACCGCAGCCAGTCGCTGGACCTGGCGTTCCTGGTGGCGGAGATGTACCGGGGCCAGTGATCCACCGGCCTCCCGCCCCGACCCTTCGGCTCGGGGCGGGCGAGCGGGCGAGTGACTGTGACGAAGGTCCCTCCGGATTCGGGATTCCCGAGCCCGGAGGGGCTTTTTCGTGCCCGGATCGCCAGGTAAGGTGAGGCTTAGTGAACTAAGGCAAGCCTTAGTCAAGATCCACTCCGTGCGCTTCACCCCGGGAGAGACCGCGATGTACGTTTGCATGTGCCATGCGGTCACCGAGGACCAGGTGAAGAAGGCGATCGACGGGGGTGCCGGCACTCCGCGCCAGATAGCCAAGGGCTGCAAGGCCGGCACGGACTGCGGGTCCTGCGTCCGCCGGATCCAGGCGCTGCTCGGCGAGCACGGCGCCCGGCCCTGCCCGACCGCCCGGCTGGCCGCGAAGCTCGGCCTCGCCGACCCGGAGGTCCAGGACGTTCCCGCGCCGGCCGCCCCGAAGCCGGTCCCGACGGCACCGGCGGGCCCGATCGCGCCGGTGGTCCCGCTGCGGGTGGCCTGAGCGCTGCGGTGGCCTGAGCCGGGAGGCGTTCGGCTAGGACTCCGGCTGCTCGATCTGCTGGGCGAGGTAGAGCGCCTCGCCGAGCTTGTCCAGGAGTTCCAGCTGGGTGTCGAGGTAGTCGATGTGGTGCTCCTCGTCGGCCAGGATGTCCTCGAAGATGTTCGCCGAGGTGACGTCGTTCTTGGCCCGCATCACCACGATCCCGCGCTTGAGCCGGTCGATCGCCTCGACCTCGATCTGGCGGTCCGCCTCGAACATCTCCTTGACCGTCTGGCCGATCCGGACGTGGAACAGCCGCTGGTAGTTGGGCAGCCCCTCCAGGAACAGGATCCGGTCGGTGAGCGTCTCGGCGTGCTTCATCTCGTCGAAGGACTCGTGCCGGGTGTACTTGGCGAGCTTCGTCCAGCCGAAGTTCTCCTGCATCTTGGCGTGCAGGAAGTACTGGTTGATCGCGGTGAGCTCGGCCGTGAGCTGCTCGTTGAGGAACTCGATGACCTCCGGGTCGCCCTGCATGGTGCTGCCTCCCTGCGCTACGTCCTGCGGTGAGTCCTGCGCTGGGCATCCTGGCACCGTATCGGGAGGAAATTCCAGTAAGTTCACACTCACTAGGACATGTGGCGGAATATCCGATTTGGGCGGTGATCGCGGGGTGTGCGATCGACCTTTGGCCCGTACGGGCAGGGCGTGAAGCGCGGGCCAAGGGGCGCGCGCCGTGGCTCGTCCGCCGTCTGTCACCATGGAGCCATGGGTCAGTCCGAACAAGAACCGCTTCCGCCGTCTGACCCGAGGCTCCCCCCGGGTCAGCGCGCGCAGCGCGGCTGGCCCGCCCTGCACTACGGGCCGGTGCCCCGCTTCAAGCCGCTGAGCTGGGACCTCCAGGTGTTCGGCGCCACCGCCTCGGCGGAGAAGCACAGCTGGGACTTCGCGGCCTTCAACGCCCTGCCGCGCACCACCGTGGTCGCCGACCTGCACTGCGTCACCAAGTTCTCCCTGCTCGGCAACGAGTGGACGGGCGTGCCCGCGGCCCTCCTGCTCGACCTGGTGCCCCCGGCGCCCGGCGTCACCCACGTCATGGTCTGGGCCGAGTACGGCTACAGCGCCAACCTGCGGCTGGCCGACTTCGCCGACCGGCGCACCCTGCTGGCCACCCACCGCAACGGCGAGGCGCTGACCGCCGAGCACGGCTTCCCGGTCCGGCTGGTGGTCCCGGGGCTGTACGCCTGGAAGGGCCCCAAGTGGGTGCGCGCGGTGGAGTACATGCGGGCCGACCGGCGCGGCTTCTGGGAGGAGCGCGGCTACCACAACCTGGCCGACCCCTGGCGCGAACAGCGCTACTCCTACCAGGAGGAGCCGGGCGACGGGCCGCTCCGCTGAGCCCCGAAATCCCCTAGAACAGCGAGAAGTTGACCGTCACCACGGTCTTCTGCGGCCGCCGCTCGCCGGCCGCCGGGGACTGGCCGCTCACCTTACCCATGCCCAGCGTCCAGTCGGTGGCGGCCTTCATGGTGAAGCCCGCCGCCTGCAGCGCCCTCTGCGCGTCGTCCCGGCTCATCCCGCTGACGTCCGGGACCGGCACCATGCCCTTGCTGACCACCAGCGCGACCGCGGCGTTCTCCGGCAGCATCTGCCCGGCGGCCGGCGAGCTGCTGATCACCGAACCGTCCGGCACGGTGTCGTTGTAGGTCTGGGTCACGCCGCCCCTGGTCAGCTGGGCGCCGGCGAGCGCGGCGGCCGCGTCGTCCGCGCTCTTGCCGGTGACGTCCGGCACCGCGATCCGCTTGGGGCCCTTGGAGACGGTGATCGTCACCGAGTCGCTCTTGCGGGTGCGCGCGCCCACCCCGGGGTCGGTGGAGATCACCTGCCCGGCCGGGACGGACTCGCTGAACGCCTCGACGAACCGGCCGTGCATGCCCTCCTGGTCCAGCATCCGCTGCGCCTCGCCGCGGTCCTTGCCGAGCACCCCCGGCACCGAGCCGTAGAGCCCCGCGGAGATGCCGTAGGTCGCGCCGCCGACCGCCAGCACCAGGGCGGTCAGCGCGGCCGCCCAGATCAGCGGCTTGCGCGGGACGCGGCGCGGCCGGCGCACCCGGACCGGGGTGGGCTCGTCGTACGGGCGGGGCTCGGCGAGCAGCTGGTCCATCAGCTCCGCCGGCAGGTCCAGCACGCTGGTGCGCTCCGCCGGCGGGGCGTCGGCGGGCCGGGGCAGCGGCTGGATCACCGAGGTCGGCTCGCTGGTCGGGTAGCGCGGGCTTGGCCGGGTGGAGGCCGGCGGCTCGGCGTCCAGCTCGGCGGGGGTGAGCGTGCGGCGGACCCGCTGGAGGGCGGCGAGCAGCTCCACCGCGTCGTACGGGCGGGCGTCGACGGCCCGGGCGCAGGCGCCGGCCACTATGGCGTCCAGTGCCGGGGCGACGGTGGGGGCGGTCAGCGAGGGGGCGGGGACGTCCTCGTGCAGGTGCTTGTACATCACCTGGACGGGGTTGTCGCCGGTGTGCGGGCGGCGGCCGGTGAGCATCTCGTACAGCAGGATGCCGGCCGCGTAGACGTCGACCCGCTGGTCGGTGGGGGCGTCCGGGAGGATCTGCTCGGGGGCCAGGTAGGAGACCGTGCCCATGACGGTGCCGCCGGTGGCGGTGGTGGTCGAGGTGGGCGCGCCGTCGGCGCTGCCGAGCACCCGGACCAGGCCGAAGTCGGCGACCTTGACCAGGCCGCTCTCGGTGATCAGCACGTTCTCCGGCTTGACGTCCCGGTGGACCAGCCCGGCCCGGTGGGCGGCGCCGAGGGCGGCGAGCACCGGCTCCAGCACGTCCAGCGCGGCCCGGACGGACAGCGCGCCGCGGTCGCGCAGCAGGTCGCGCAGGGTGCGGCCGGGCACGTACTCCATGGCGAGGAAAACGTTTCCGCCGTCCGCACCCTGGTCGAAGACGTTGACCACGTTGGGGTGGGTGAGCTTGGCGACCGCCTTGGCCTCGCGGATGAAGCGGGCGGTGAAGCCCTCGTCCCCGGCCAGCTGGGGATGCATCACCTTGAGGGCGACCACCCGGTCCAGCCGGGTGTCGGTGCCCTTGTAGACGGTGGACATCCCGCCGGTCGCGATGCGCTGCTCGACCCGGTACCGGTTGTCGAGCAGGGTCCCGATCAGCGGGTCGTGCAATGCCTTGTCCACCCGCAGGAGTCTAGTGGGGCGGGCGGACGCCGGTCCCGGCGGACACCGCTCCGGGACCGGCTTGTGACACGGCCTACACGGACTGGAAGGCGGGCCGCTCCCGGGTGTCCAGGTCGGCCCGGCCGGCCATCGCGGAGGAGGCCTCGGCGTGGAAGCGGCGCGGGATGCGCCCGGCCCGGTGGGCGAGCCGGCCCGCCTCGGCGGCGTGCCGCATCGCCTCGGCCATCAGCACCGGGTCCTGAGCCCGGGTCACCGCGGAGGCGAGCATCACCGCCGAGCAGCCCAGCTCCATCGCCAGCGCGACGTCGGAGGCGGTGCCGGCGCCCGCGTCCAGGATCACCGGGACACCGGCGCCCTCCACGATCAGCTGGAAGTTGTGCGGGTTGCGGATGCCCAGGCCGGAGCCGATCGGCGAGCCCAGCGGCATGATGGCCGCGCAGCCGACCTCCTCCAGCTTGCGGGCCAGCACCGGGTCGTCGTTGGTGTACGGGAGCACCGTGAAGCCGTCGTCGACCAAGGTCTCGGCGGCGTCCAGCAGTTCGATCGGGTCCGGCAGCAGGGTGCGCTCGTCGGCGATCACCTCGAGCTTCACCCAGTCGGTGCCGAGCGCCTCGCGGGCCAGTCGGGCGGTCAGCACGGCCTCGCCGGCGGTGAAGCAGCCGGCCGTGTTGGGCAGGACACCGATGCCGTTGCGGGTCAGCACGTCCAGGACGGAGCCCTGGGTGGTGGCGTCGACCCGGCGCATGGCCACGGTGGTCAACTCGGTGCCGGAGGCGAGCAGGGCGCGCTCCAGCACCTCCAGGCTCGGCGCACCGCCGGTGCCCATGATCAGCCGGGAGGAGAAGGTCGTCCCGGCGATGCTCAGAAGGTCGTCGGCCATGGTTCAGCCTCCCTGGACGGCGGTGAGGATCTCGACCCGGTCGCCGCCGTTCAGCGCCGTCGCGGGCCACGAACTGCGCGGCACCACGGCCTCGTTGAGGGCGGCGGCGACGCCGGTGTTGGCGGGGCTGACGGTGGCCACCAGCTCGGCGAGGGTGGTGGCGGCGGGCACCCGGCGGGGCTCGCCGTTGACGCTCAGGGCGATCTCGGCCGGGGCGGTGTCGGTCGGGCTGGTCTCGGTCATGCGGAGGCCTTCGTGGTGGGGGCGTCGGGGAGGAATCGGGTGGGCGTGAACGGCTTTGCCAGCTCGGGGACTTCGCCGTTCGCCAGGTAGTCGGCGAGCAGGTCGGCGGTCACCGGCGTGAGCAGCACGCCGTTGCGGTAGTGGCCGGTGGCGGCGACCAGCCCGGGCAGCGAGGTCGGGCCCAGCAACGGGGCGTTGTCCGGCGAGCCCGGGCGCAGTCCGGCCGCCGTCTCGGCGAGCGGGAGTTCGGTGATGCCCGGGACCAACTCATGGGCGTCACGCAGGAGTTCGTACACCCCGCCGGCGGTGACGGTGGTGTCGTAGCCCTGCTCCTCGGTGGTCGCGCCGACCACCAGCTCACCGTTCTCCCGGGGCACCAGGTACAGGTGCTGGCCGCGCACCACCGCGCGGACGTTGCGGGACAGGAACGGCCGGTAGGCGTCCGGGATTTGGAGGCGCAGCACCTGCCCCTTCACCGGGCGGATGGCGGGCAGCGCGCCCTCGGGCAGGCCGGGCAGCCGGTGGCTGTGCGGGCCGGCGGCGAGCACGATCCGGTCGGCGGTCACGGTCTCGTGGGTGCTCAGCCGGGCGCCGGTCGCGCGGTCGCCGTCGACCAGCAGCTCGACGGCCTCGGCCCGGTGCAGCAGGACGCCGGCCCGCTCGCAGGCGGTGACCAGGGCGGTGAGCAGCCGGCGCGGATCCACCTGGTGGTCGTCCGCGACGTGCAGGCCGCCGCGCACGCCGGGGGCGAGCATCGGCTCCAGCTTGCGGGCCTCCCGGCCGGTCAGCCAGCTGGAGTCCAGGCCCAGCCGCTGGTGGAAGGCGTGCAGTTCGCGCAGTTCCTCGCGGTCGTCGGAGTCCAGCGCGACGGCGATGGTGCCGCAGCGGCGGTAGCCGGTGTCGAGGCCACCGCTGGCCTCGGTGAGCTCGGCGGCGAAGCTCTCGTACCGCTGGTTGGAGGCCATCCCGAGGTGCAGCAGCGGCTCCTCGCCGTACTGCAGCTCGGTGACCGGGGCGAGCATCCCGGCCGCGACCCCGGCCGCGCCCCCGCCGTGGCAGGGGTCGACCACGATCACGTTCCGCAGCCCGCGCTGTGCGGCGCGCCAGGCGACGGCGAGGCCGATGACGCCCCCGCCGATCACCAGCACGTCGGCGCGGTTGCCCGATGGCAAGCGTGACAAAGCTGCTCTTCTCCCTTCGCCGGTATGACCCGGATCAGGTTCGGACGGTCGCGGGCCGTGCCAGCCCGCCTCTCAGCCCGGTTCGCCGGGCTCCCGTGTGGTGCCCCCACCTTAACGCCGGGGGTCGGCCCGGCCGAAGGGCCCGACGAGGAGTGGACGGCCGCCGGGGCCCGTGGCACCGCTGAGTACAGTGACGGGCGTGGCAGAGCTGAACGGAACGGACCAGGTGGTCGTCGTCGGAGCCGGGCTGGGCGGGGCGCAGTGCGCCCTGAAGCTGCGGCAGGGTGGCTGGCGGGGGCGGATCGTGCTGGTCGGGGAGGAACGGCACGCGCCGTACGACCGGCCGCCGCTCTCCAAGGACGTGCTGCTCGGCAAGACCGACGCCACCACCCTGGACATCGACTACGCGGGGCTCGGCATCGAGCTGCTCACCGGTCGCCGGGCCACCGGCCTGACCCCGGGCGTGCTGCACACCGACGGCGGCGACCTCCCGTACGACTCGCTGGTGATCGCCACCGGCGCCACCCCGCGCGCCCTGCCCGGAGCCGAGCGCGCCCACCTGCTGCACACCCTGGACGACGCCCTGGCGCTGCGCGCGCTGCTGCGCCCCGGCCTGCGGCTGGTGCTGGTCGGCGCGGGCTGGATCGGTGCCGAGGTGTCCACCGCCGCGCGCCAGGCCGGCTGCGAGGTCACCGTGGTCGAGGCCGGTCCGGCGCCGCTGCCGGGCGCGCTGCCGACCGAGGTCGGCTCGGCGATGGCCGCCTGGTACGCCGAGGCCGGGGTCGAGCTGCGCTGCGGGGTCGGCGTGGCCGCCGTCGAGGCCGGGGCGGTGCTGCTGGCGGACGGCTCCCACCTGCCCGCCGACGAGGTGGTGGTCGGCGTCGGCGCCCGCCCCGCGACCGGCTGGCTGGCCGGTTCGGGCGTCGAGCTGGACGCCTCCGGCGCGGTCGTGGTGGACGGGCGGCTGCGCACCGGGCTGCCCGGGGTGTTCGCGGCCGGGGACTGCGTCAGCTACCCCTCGGCCCGTTCCGGCGCCCGGCTGGCCGTCCAGCACTGGGACCACGCTCTGCAGTCGGGCGAGGCGGCGGCCGCCGCGGTGCTCGGGGCGGACGCGCCGTACGACCCGGTGCCGTACTTCTGGTCCGAGCAGTTCGGGCGGATGGTCCAGTACCTCGGCCGGCACGCCGAGGGCGACGAACTGCTGTGGCGCGGCAGCCCGCGGGACGCCGCCTGGTCGGTGCTCTGGCTGCGCGACGGGGTGCCGAGCGCGCTGCTCGCGGTGGACCGGCCGCGCGACCTCACCCAGGGGCGGAAGCTGATCGAGCGCGGGACGCCGCTGGACCGGACCCTCGCGGCGGACCCGTCGGTCGCGCTCAAGGGGGCCACCGCTTAGCGCCGGGAGGTGCCGAGGTGGCAGTCTGGTGCCGTGAGTGAGATCGATGCCAAGACTGACGCCCTGGTCCCCGAGTGGCTGTACCTGCCCGACATCTCCGAGCGGTGGGGTGTGCTGGTCACCGAGGTCCGCAACATGGTCAAGAAGGGTGACCTGATCGCGGTCCGCCGCGGACCGAACAAGTCGCTGCAGGTCCCGGCGGCGTTCATCGACGAGACCGGCCCGGTCAAGCACCTGGTCGGCCTGCTGACCGTGCTGCGGGACAGCGGGTTCACCGACCAGGAGATCGTCGAGTGGATGTTCACCGAGGACCCGACGCTGCCCGGCACCCCGGTGCAGGCGCTGTGGGAGAACCGCGCGACCGAGGTCAAGCGCCGCGCCCAGGCCATGGCGCTGTGATGACCGACCTGCGGTCCCGCCTGGCCGACGCCCGGCTCTACCTGTGCACCGACGCCCGCCGCGAGCAGGGCGACCTGGCCGAGTTCCTGGACGCGGCGCTGGCCGGCGGGGTGGACATCGTCCAGCTCCGCGACAAGGGCCTGGAGGCCAAGCAGGAGCTGGCGGCTTTGGAGGTCTTCGCCGACGCCTGCCGCCGGCACGGCAAGCTGCTGTCCGTCAACGACCGCGCCGACGTCGCCCACGCGGCCCGGCCGGACGTGCTGCACCTCGGCCAGGACGACCTCCCGGTGCCGGCCGCCCGGGCGATCCTCGGCGAGGACGTGCTGATCGGGCGCTCCTGCCACGCCGAGTCCGAGGTGGACGCGGCGATCGCCGAGCCGGGCGTGGACTACTTCTGCACCGGCCCGGTCTGGCCGACCCCGACCAAGCCGGGCCGCCCGGCGCCGGGCCTCGGGCTGGTCTCGTACACGGCGGAGCAGGCCACCGACCGGCCGTGGTTCGCGATCGGCGGGATCGACCTCGGCAACGTGGACGAGGTGCTGGCCGCCGGGGCCCGCCGGATCGTCGTGGTCCGGGCCATCACCGCGGCGGAGGACCCGCGGGCGGCCGCCGCCGAGCTCGCCCGCCGGGTGCGCGCGGTTTAGGGCCTGCCCGGGCCCTCCCGGGGCCGTCGCCGTCAGTACTTGCGGACGGTGGCGGCCTCGGCCAGCGCCAGCAGCACCGTACGGGCCTGCTCGTCGGCGAGCGGCGCCGCGGCCAGCGCGGCCAGCGACTGGCCCATCAGCTCGTCGATCCGGCGTTCCACCAGCTCGGGCGCGCCGCTGCGGGCGACCAGCTCGCGCAGCCCGGCGACCTCCTCGACGGCCAGGTCCGGTGCGCCGAGCCGGGCGTCCAGGTGCCGGGCGTCGGCCTGCGGCAGGGCGCGCATCGCGTGGGCGACCAGCAGGGTGCGCTTGCCCTCGCGCAGGTCGTCCCCGGCGGGCTTGCCGGTGACGGCAGGGTCCCCGAAGACGCCGAGCAGGTCGTCCCGCAGCTGGAAGGCCTCGCCCAGCGGCAGCCCGAACGCCCCGAGGGCCTCGACCAGCTCCGGCCCGGCTCCGGCGAGCAGGGCGCCGACCTGCAGCGGTCGCTCGATCGTGTACTTCGCCGACTTGTAGTGCAGGACGGTCCGCGCCCGCTCCAGCGCGCCCTCGTCGGCCGAGTCGCCGGCCACCGGCTCCAGCACGTCCAGGTACTGGCCGAGCATGACCTCGGTGCGCATCAGGTCGAACACCGGCTTGGCGCCCAGCACGGCGGCCGGGTCCAGGCCCGAGCGCAGGAACAGCTCGTCGCACCAGATCAGCAGCAGGTCGCCGAGCAGCACCGCGGCCGAGGCGCCGTACTGCTCGCGGTCGCCGCGCCAGCCGCTGTCCCGGTGCAGCGCCTCGAAGCGGCGGTGGATCGAGGGCAGGCCGCGGCGGGTGTCGCTGCGGTCCATCAGGTCGTCGTGCACCAGCGCGCTGGCCTGCAGCAGCTCCAGCGCGGCCGCCGCGTTGGCGATCCCCTCGCCCCCGGCCGCGCCGCCGGCGGCCCGCCAGCCCCAGTAGCAGAATGCCGGGCGCAGCCGCTTGCCGCCGTCCAGCAGGAAGTCGCGCAGGGCGTCGGCGGCGGGCACCAGCTGCGGCGAGATCTTGCCGAGCAGCGCGGACTGGTCGTCCATGAACGCGGCGAGGGCGGCGTTGACGCGCGTGCGGACGTCCTCCACGTCAATGGGGTTGGCCGGCCGGTTGCTGGACGAGGTCACGATGAGGCTCCGCTGGTTCGCTGGGGGTGCAGCAAGCGTAGCGGGGCCGCTGGGAACGGGCGTGCGAGCGGGGCCGCGGGGGCGTGCGGGGCGCAAGCGGAGGCGGGTCCACTACTTGTCCCGAATCGTGGAATCGAGTTGTCCGGCCCCTTCGGGGGGCGGATAACCTGCCAGCATGGCACTCGGCATCGCTTCCACGAGATCGGACCGCGCACTGACGGTCCGCGAGCTCCTGGCGGCCGGAAAGCGCTCCTTCTCCTTCGAGTTCATGCCGCCCCGCACCGAGGTCGGCGAGCAGAGGCTCTGGGACGCCATCCGTCGACTCGAACCGCTGGACCCGAACTTCGTCTGCATGACGTACGGCGCCGGCGGCTCCTCGCGCGAGCGCACCGTCAACATGGTCGGCCGGATCGCCACCGAGACCACGCTCACCCCGGTCGCCCACCTGACCGCCGTGGACCACTCTGTCGCCGAACTGCGCAACATCATCGGCCAGTACGCCGACCAGGGAGTGCGGAACGTCCTCGCGGTCCGCGGCGACCCGCCCGGCGACCCGATGGGCGAATGGGTCCGTCACCCGGACGGCGTCACCTACGCCTACGAGCTGGTGGAGCTGATCAAGGGCATCGGCGACTTCTGCGTCGGCGTCGCGGCCTCCCCGAACATGCACCCGCGCTCGGCCGACTGGGACGAGGACATCCGGCACTTCATCGCGAAGGTGCGCTCCGGCGCGGACTACGCGATCACCCAGATGTTCTTCGAGGTGGACGACTACCTGCGGTTCCGCGACCGGGTCACCGCCGCGGGCTGCGAGACGCCGATCATCCCGGAGATCATGCCGGTGACCAACGCCAAGCAGCTGGAGCGCTTCCCCCAGCTCAGCGGCTCGGCCTTCCCGGCCGACCTGGAGGCCCGGCTGCGGGCCGCCGTCGACGACCCGGCGGCGCTGCGGGCCGTCGGCATGGAGCACGCCACCGCGATGGCCGAACGACTGCTCGCCGAGGGCGCGCCCGGCCTGCACTTCATCACGCTCAACCACTCGACGGCGACGCTGGAGATCTACCAGAACCTGGGCCTGCACCAGCGCTCCTAGCCCTCTGTTCACGGGCCCGTCACCGTTCCGCGGTGGTGGGCCCGGTCGTGTGCGGCCGGTGCCGACGGCGGCGGGAACGCGATGCGGTACCCCGGCCGTTGAACCGGTACAGTCGCCGCACACGCGCGGCGCGCGCGGGCACGCGACTGGAGGTAGCGCGCGGATGGGCATCGGATACCTGCTGCTGTACGTCGCGTTGGCGGTGGTGGCGCTCTGGCTGATCGCCGAGGTGCTGGTGCAGAACCGGGCGCCGCTGCACTGGCGGGTGCTCGCCCTGGCCGGCTTCCTCGGCGTGGTCGTCGGGATGGGCCTGGGCTCGGTCGTGGTGATCGGCGCCGGAGCGGGCCTGTTCGCGGTCGGCCAGGCCTTCGTCACCCTCTCGGTCAAGAAGGGCTACCAGGCCGGCTGGTCCCTGCGGAAGGCCGACGGCGGCCTGCCCGGCCCGCTCGCCAAGGTGCCCCTGCTCGGCGCCCTGACCAGCGGCGCGGCGGTCGCGGCCGCCGGGACGGCGGAGGAGAAGCGGGTCGGCGAGGTCAGCGCGGTCGAGGAGACCCCGGTCGCGTCGGCGGCGCCGGTGCCGGCCGCCGAGGAGGAGCCGGAGGTCGAGCGGACCGCGCCCTTCGAGATGCAGGAACTGGCCCAGGACGGCGTCTACGCCCCCGCGTACTACGAGCAGCAGCAGGCCCCGCCGCAGCAGGACCCGTACGCCCCCGCCTACCAGTCCGGCTACGACCAGCAGCAGTGGCAGACCCAGCAGCAGCCCGCCTACGCCTACGACCAGCAGCAGTCCTACGGCGGCTACCCCCAGCAGCAGGACCCGTATGGCGGCTACCAGCAGCAGGACCCGTACGCGGGCTACCCGCAGCCGGCCTGGGACCCGAACGCCCAGCAGCAGCACCAGCAACACCAGCAGCAGTGGCAGCCCCAGCCCGAGCAGCACGGCCAGGGCATCCCGCAGCAGCCGGCGTACGACCAGAGCGGCTACGGCCACCAGCAGCAGAACACCTGGCCGTCACACGGCTGAGTGGAAATTCCCGAAACCGGCCCCATCGCCGTTGCCGACCCAATACTCTGTGCGCGTACGTGCGCCGCGGGCTGACATCAGCCAGGGAGACGGCGCCTTTCCTCGGGGGCAACGCATGGATCCGATCAGCACTGCGGCACTGGCAGGCGCCACGCTCGCCGCGACCGCGGCACTCCAGTCCGTGGGCGAGGAGGCCGGCCGGTCCTCGTGGACGGTGGCGTCCCGTCTGGTGGAGCGCATCCGGCACCGGTTCGCGGGCAACCACGAGGCCGAGGGGGCGCTGGCCCGGGCGTGTGACAGCCCTGACGACGAGGCCGCGGTGGGGGAACTGCACCGGGTGCTGCACGAGTACATGCTCCGGGACTCCGAGTTCGCGCAGGAGGTTCGTCGGCTGGTCGACGAATCGGTGCGGTCGGCGGGCGGAGTGGGCGGGATCAACGCGGCGGTCATCAAGAACGTCCAGGTGAACCACGGGAAGGTCGAGGTCGCGGGCGACCTCAACTTCTCCTGACCGCCGATCCCTCCTGACTCCTGCCGAGGCGGCCGAGGGCAGCCACCAGGACCGTGTGAAAGATCCAGAGTTGAGTGACGAAGCGACGGCGTCCCACGCCGAGCGCGGTGGCGCCGATCCCGCCGTGGGGGACCGTTCCGTACCGGCGGGCGACGCGACCGCCGAGAAGCACCCGGCGCCCTCGGGGACGGCCGACGAGGGCGAGGGGCCGCTGAACGAGGCGGCCGCCCTGGTGGCGCTCAGCAAGGGAGCCGACGACCCGCAGGAGTGGGCGGACGCCGCACGGGTGGCGCAGATCGCGGACCTGATCGCCCACCGCCTGCGGGACGACCCCTCCGGGTTGCGGATCGGCACGCTGGCGCTGTTCCAGGACACCGTGAGCTTCGGAGGCGGATTCAACGTCCACGGTCACGCCGCCGAGCGCACCGGTGTGCCGGCCTCCGCCGGCGGTTCCCTGGCACGGATCGAGCCGGACGAGCAGAACGGCCACCTCGCGTGCTACGTCCGGCCGCACGGCTACAAGTCGGCGCTGGAGCTGCTGCAGGAGTGCCATCTGATCGTGCTCGCCCAGCCACCGGGGACCGGCCGGGCAGCGGCTGCGGTCAACCTGCTGGTGGAGGCGCTGATCGACGCGGGGGCGGCGGACGGCGGCAGTTGCTACCGGTCGACCGATCCGTCCGCCGTGCTGAGCGCCACCTGGACGCCGCCGCACCAGAACGCCGGATACCTGGTGGAGCTGGACGACCGCTCGGCCCGTGGCAGCACGGTCTACGACGCCGTCGACTCCGGATGGCTGACCGCCGCCGCCTCGGCGCTCAAGGCCAGGAACAGCTTCATGGTCGTGATCACCGGTCCGCCCCGCGGAGTGCTCGCCTGGGCCGCGGACCGTACCCCGTACGTGTTCTCGGACCTCGGCGCGATCGACGCCACCGAGGTGCTGGAACGCCATGTCCTGGGACCGGCACCGGACGAGGCGGAGCTCAGGGACCTCCGGGCGCGGCTGGCGAGGTCGGGCGCCGCCGAAGCGCTGCGCGAGCAGCCGGAACCCGCGATCGCGGTGGCCCTGGCCAGGACCGTTCGAGCAAGGCGGGATCTGGCGGAGCAAGTCGCGCTGCTGCGCGACCCCAGCGAGCAGGTCCGCCAGTGGTTCAGCCGCCACGAGGATCTTGAGGCGCTGTGCTTCGCGGTCTCCGCCGCCGTGCTGGAGGGGTCCAGCTATCTGACGGTGTCTGACGCCGCGATCCAGCTGCACACGGCCCTGGTCCGCGACCCGTACACGCTGACCGGGCTGCGCTACCGGGACCGGCTGGGACACGATCAGCCGTGGATCACGGTGAGCGGGGCCGCGGATGACGGGACGGCGCGGCCGTTCGGACCGCCGAAGGTCAGCTTTCGCAGCCCGCTGGTCCGGCAGGCCGTCCTGGCCCACGCGTGGTCGTACCTGGACGGGATGCGGAACGAGCTGCTGGCGTGGCTGCGCAGGCTGCTCGTGCACAGCGATGTCGAGGTCCGGGCCCGCGCCGCCGTCGCCGCAGGCGTGATGGCCTGGAGCGATCACGAGCACGCTCTGCACCGGTACCTCTCGTCCTGGTCCAGCAGCACGGTCTGGCCGGTGCGGCAGGCCGCCGCGACCGCGCTCGGCGTCATCGGCGGACAGCCTGGGCTGACCGAGGCGGTCTGGGGCAGGCTCGACCGGTGGGCCGTCGAGGGGACGTCGGCGGCGGCGCGGCGCCAGGCGAAGACCGCCGCCACGGCGGCCGGCGGCCTGCTCGGCCGTGACGCCCCGGACCGCGCGCTGGCCGTCCTGCGCATCGCCCTGGCCTGGAAGGACGACTGGGGCAACCTGGTCCCGGTGGCGTGGAGCGTCGTCCGACTGAACGATCAGGGGCGGGCCGACGCGGTGCTGGCAGCGCTGCTGGAATGGTCGAAGGCGCAGGACCTCTCGCCCATGGTCGCCAAGTCGCTGTCGGTGTTCCTGTTCAGCGCCGAGCGGACCCATCCGGCCACGGCCGGCGAGGCGGACCGACCGTCGGTGCTGTGGACCAGGGTCGGCGAACTCGGCCGCCCGCTCGAGGAGTTGTGGGCGAGGGCGCTGGCCCGCAAGCCGATCCAGGAGCAGGCGTTGGCCACCCTCCGCACCTGGCTGACGGACTACGCCGAGCGGGATCCGAGACGACTGCCGGTGGTGCGCGAGCTGCTGATCGGCATCGCCCGCCGGCCGGGCAAGCACCGTGAACGCCTCGTGTACTGGCTGGGCGTCTGGTCGGCGGACCGCGAGCGCCCGTGTCGGGCGGCCGCATCGCTGCGCGAGGCCGTCGTCGCGGCGACCTCGCGGTGACCGGGCCGTCCTTTCCACGACGTTGTCGAAGGAGCCTTCGATGGACAGTTCGACGTACGACCCGGTGCTGGCGCAGGAGCGGCTCGCCTGGCTGAGGCTGCTGAACCCGCTCCGGTCGCCGGAACCCGGCCGGGCACTCGTCCTGGTGCCGAACGACGGTCCGGCGCTCACCGTCCGTCCGGGCGAGGAGATCTCCGACGCATGGGTCGGCCGTTACCAGACCGCGTACACGGTGGACACCACGGAGCACCGGCTCGTCCTGGAGATCCCGCTGCTCAGCCGGGATCCCACGTTCGCGTTCCGGAGCGAGGTGGCGCTCGTCTGCGCGGTGGTCGATCCGGCGGAGGTGGTGGCCCGGGGCATCCGGGACATGAGCGACGCCCTGTTCGACCACATGCGGCGGATGCTGCGCGCGGTCTCCAGGGACTACGACATCGCGGAGTTCCACGAGGCCGAGGCGGCGCTCAACCGGAGGGTCCGCGACTTCACCGGAGACACCGCCGTCCGCCTGCGGAACATCCACGTCGAACTCCTGGTCGACGAGGACGAGGTGGCGATCAGCGGTCGGACGTACCGGGACGTGGTCCGTGAGACGCGCCTCGCCGGCATGCGCCGGCAACGGCACCTCGACATGCTGCGGGCGGACGGCTTCGAGGGCCTGATCGCGGAGATCATGGAGCGGGAGGGGCCGCGGGCGGCACAGGAGCTCATCGCCAAGGCGGAGGCCGAGGAGCGCGAGGAGCTGATGCGCACCTTCAAGCTCGTCCTGGAGCGCGGCGACGCGGACCGTGAACCGTTCGAAGTCGCCAACACCGAGCGGATGGTGCTGGGCCGGCTGCTGGGCGGCAGTGAGGCTCCGTTCGGCGGCACCCGGGCCAGCCGGGTCCGCGGTGGCATGGCGGACCGGGCGGTCGAGGACCGGTCGAGGGGATGGGCCGAGGACCGGCCGGCCACGGTCCTGCCCGGGGAGGTCGTTCCGCCGTCGATCACAGGCCCTCCGGACGATGAGCCGTTGGCCGACAAGGTGCCGCTCGACAAGGCGCCGACCGGTGCGGACGGCGGGTACGGCGTGCGGCGGCCCGGTCCGGGCCCGGGGCCGGACCGCCGGACGGGTGCCCGCGCGGGCGAGGCCGAGCAGCCCAGGGCGAGCCGCGTGCGAGGCGTTCAGCGGGTGCGCCCGGCTGACGGAGGCGGCCGATGACGACACCGCCCCGGGCCGTACCACCGGCTCCGTCCGTACCGCCCGTCCCGTCCGGTCCGGCGATGCCTCCGGAGGCACCGACGACGGCGGTGACGCACGCCGTCGGGCTCGACCCGCAGGCCGGGCTCGGCGCGCTCAGCGTGTGGACCGAACGCACGGCGGGAGCCGGCGAGGACGCGGACCCGCTGGTCCTGCACCACCTTCCGAGTCGGACAGGCCTGGTGGCGGTGTTCGACGGCGCGGGCGGCGCCGGGTCGGGCCCGAGCTGGACCAACGGCCGCGGTCTCTCCCGTAGTGGGGCGTGGACCGGATCCAGGGTGGCCCGGCTGGCCGTGGAACTGTGGTTCCGCGACTGCGTCGAGCACCACCGGCCCCCGGAGGCCCGGGTACTCGAAGACCGGTTGCGGGAAGTCCTCGACGCGGCCCGCCCCGCCGTCCGCAGCAAGGTGGTCGGCACGATGCGTCGGCAGCTTCCGACCACGATGGCGGCGATCCGGTACCGCATCGGTGACACGGGCGTCTCGGTGCGCACCCTGTGGGCCGGCGACTCCCGGGCCTACGTCCTGACCCCGAGCGAGGGACTCCAGGTGCTCACGCGGGACCACACCGACGAGACGGATGCGTTGGCACAGCTCATCCAGGACCCGCCGATGACCAATATGGTCTGCGCCGACCGGCCGTTCAGGGTCGAGTCGCACGCCGTCCCGCTGAACGGGCCGTGCGTGCTGCTCTGCGCGACCGACGGCTTCTTCGGGTACCTGTGGACGCCGGGGGACTTCGAGTCCGTGTTGTTGGAGTCCTTGCAGAAGTCCTCGGACGAGGCCGACTGGGCGGCCCGGCTCAGCCGCAAGGTCGAGCAGTACACGGCCGACGACGCGTCGCTCGCCCTGGTGACGATCGGGTTCTCCGACTTCCGTGAACTCTGCGAGCGGTTCAGGGACCGCTACCGGAGGAGCCGCGAGCGCTATCGGGGAATGCCGGACTTCTCCGACGCGCAGGCCCTGCGGCACTGGCGCGAGCAGGACTGGCTCAGGTACCGGACCGAGTACGAACGGCACATGCCCGAGGCGGGGGAGGTCGCCGAATGAGGCTGGGCGAGGAGATCAACGGCTACCGGATCACCACCACGCCGACCAACAACAACGGCGGGAAGTGTGTCTGGGCGTTTGCCGAGAAGGACGGACGGCCGTACTTCATCAAGCAGTTCCTGGAGCCGAAGCGCCCGAGGCCGGACTCGCCGGGCAGCGAGCGCAGCAAGCGCATCCGACAGGAGGTGTGCCGGGAGTTCGAGGAGCGCCATCGCGGCGTGATGTCCCGCCTGACCCCGGACATGCGGGGCGGTGGCAACCTCGTGCTGGCCGAGGACTTCTTCGCCGACGGCAGCACCTACTACAAGGTCACCGCGCGGATCGACACCTCCACCCTGGAACGGCCCCAGACGCTGGAACCCCGGCAGAAGTCGGTGCTGCTGCGCACACTCGCCGTCAGCCTCCAACTCCTGCACGGCATCGGCATCGTGCACGGCGACCTGAAACCCGCAAACGTGCTGGTGCAGGAGAACAAGGACAACTCCCTCCACATCGCGAAGCTGATCGACTTCGACGACTCGTACCTCTCGGGCAGTCCCCCCGGCCCGCACGACATCGCCGGCGACTCCCTCTACGGGGCTCCGGAATGGCGCCGCTACGTGCAGGAGGACCCGGCGGTCGATGCCCGCATGCTCACCACCGCGGCGGACATGTTCGCCCTCGGGCTGATGGCGCACTACTACCTGACCGGCGCGCTGCCCGGCTACGACGCCCGCTACGGGTCTCCGGCCGACGCGGTCAACGCAGGGGAGGAACTCCGGCTCGATCCGCGGCTTTCCGCCACCGTCAAGGGCCTGATCACGGCCCTGACCGGGCGGGCCCCGGAGAGCCGCCCGAGGATCGCGGCCTTCCTCGCGGCGCTCAAGGACCCCGAGGCCTGCGCCTTGCGGCATCCCCGGCCGGGGACGGCGAAACCGTCCCCGGCCGCGGCTCCGGCGCCCGCCGCCTCCGGGCCGGTCCCGCAGGGGAGTGCCGAGGCCCGGGTGAGCAGGCTGCGGATGAACCTCGGTGGCGGCCCGCGCGGTCGCGCCGCCACCGAACCGGAGAGCACACCGCCCACCTCGCCCGACAGCCCGGCGGCGGAGACGCCACCGAGGGTGTCAAGAGTCCGGATCAACCTCGGTGACCGCCGCAAGTAGCCACCAGCCGGCCGCCATTGACACCGATCATCCGATCATCATCTGACAGGAGAACTCCATGAGCACTGCTCAGACGCCTTACCAGGGCAACCTGCAGTACGCCGTCGACATCGTGCTGTGCGTCGACGCCACGGCCAGCATGGGCCCGGTCCTCGAATCCGTGAAGGCCAGCGCGCTCTCCTTCCACCAGCGGCTGGAGTCCGTGATGGCCTCGAAGGGCAAGTCGATCAGCCAGCTGAGGATCAAGACCATCGCCTTCCGGGACTTCGGCGACCGGGCCGACGATGCCCTCGAGGAGACGGACTTCATTCAACTCCCGGACGGAGCCCATGAGTTCGAGGGATTTCTGAAGGGGCTGGAGGCCACCGGCGGCGGCGACATCCCGGAGTCCGCGCTGGAGGCCCTGGCGCTCGCGGTGGGCGCCCCCTGGGAGACCGGGCTGGACCGGCGCCGACACGTCATCGTGATGTTCACCGACGCCCCGGCCCACCCGCTGGGCAGCACCCACACGACGGTGCCCGGGTACCCCCAGTCGATTCCGCGCAGCATGGACGACCTGTTCGAGCAGTGGGGGTACGCCCGGAGTCAAGCGGCGGTCATGGAGCAGTCGGCGAAGCGCCTCGTACTGTTCGCGCCCGATCAGCAGCCGTGGACCGGGATCGCCGACGACTGGGACCTCACGCTGCACTTCCCGTCGAAGGCGGGCGACGGCCTCCAGGAATTCGAGATGGACGAGATCATCGACACGATCGCCAACAGCCTCTGATCGCGCGGTGGGATCACTGCCGACGATGCGGCTGCGGTGCGTCGGAGCCGACCTCGTCCACCGGAACGACTGGCTGAACCTGATCTGGGACGCCGGCGGGGAACTGCACCTGCCACTCGACTCGTGCACCCGTTTGGACACCCGGCGGATCGAGGAAGACGGGTGCACCCAGATCGTGCTGTCCTTCGCACCGCTGACGGAATGCGGCACACGTGGAGCGGGCTGGATCAACGTCCGCCTCGAGGTGACAGCCGAGCACAACGCGGACGCCCACGAGTTCCTGCAGTTCGTCAGGCGATGGACGGCTGAGGAAGGAGCGGCTGCCGTGCCCCGGCGAAGCGGCGAGGAGGACTGGATCAGCTTCCCGCCCGCCGACGAGGCCAGGGAACTGTACGAACAGGTACTGCAGCGGACCGGCGGCCACCGGCCGCTGTGACGGAGGGCTCTGGAAGGAGCGGACCACGTGGCGGGTTCCACCTGGCGTTGCACGTCGTGCGACACGTTCAATGCCGCGAGCCGCCGCATCTGCATGGTGTGCGAGAAGAGACGGCCATCGGCACCGAAGGGGCCGCAGCCTCCCGCGGACGGTTGGAAGTGCACGGAGTGCGAGGTGCGGAACGGTCCGACCGATCGGAGCTGCCTCGCCTGCGACACGCCCTGGCGGCCCCCGGCACCGCGTCGACCGGAGCCGACGGGCTCGGCTGCTTCCGGCGGGGCGGGCCGTACGACGGCGAAGTCCCGGGCGTCGGGCGCCGCTTCGTCGGGATCCGCCTCGTCCCGACCCGCTTCGGCTGGATCCGCCGTGCCGAAGCCGGCGGCCGCGCCCCGTCCGAGGGCAGGGACGACCGGTCGCTCGGCCAAGACGGAACCACCTACCGGGAGCACCTACCGGCCGCGGACCGCCGCCGGCGGCGGATCCCGGCCACGGGGAAGTGCCACGGCCCCGCCGCGCCGCACGGCTGAGGCGACGCCTCCGACGGAGGCGCTGTTCTTCCCCCGGCCCGAGGCCGGAGGTCGAACGGGTGGCGCTGCGACTTCCTCGGCTCCCGGCCCGGCGGCGCCGGCACCTCCGACGTGGACCCCGCCCCCGCGGACGGCGCCGCCGGTTCCGCCACCGCGGACGACCCCGAGCCCCGCTCCCGCCCGGTCCCGGGGCGGCGGTTGCCTGCGGACCGGACTCGTCGCGCTGGCCGTGGTGCTCTTCGGACCGGGCCTGCTCCGCGGCTGCGAGGAAGCGTTCGATACCGGGGCTCGGACCGGTCCCTCCGCGGCGCCGACCAGCACCGAACAGGCCTCGGGTTCCGCGGATGCCGCAGCGGGCTGTCCGTCACGGGTCGCGGACGAACTCCCCGAGGGCGGGAAGGCGGCCTTGGTGGTGGCGTACCGGACGAAGGACAAGCAGATCACGCTCTGCCGGACGGCTGCCGGAAAGCTCTACTACTACGGCGAATTCACCGGCCGCCCGGACACCGGTCTCGCCATGCCCGCCACGCAGACGGCCGACGGGTTCATCGCCCGCAACGGCGCGTACGCGTACGAGATCAGCGGGACCACCGTGACGATCACCCTGGACGGCCGTCAGATCGGGCGGGAGAACCTCACCAGGGTCGAATCGCCCAGCTGAGCCGACCGCTGAGCCGAGGCCCGGTCAGGCCGGGCCGATGAGGTTGGCGGTGATGCAGGCGGACATGCCCGCGCGGGAGAGGCCGCCGCCGGGGTGGGTGTTGCCGCCGATCAGGTAGAGGCCGGGGACGGGGGACTCGTTGGCGGGCTTCAGCCAGGCGCCCGAGGTGCCGGCCAGGGCGGGGCGGGCGAGGGCGCCGGCGAGGGCGCCGGTCTCGCGGCGGGTGTCCTCCGGGGTGCGGACGACCCGCCACAGCAGCCGGTCGCGCAGGCCCAGGCCGGCCGCGTCGACGTGGGCGAGCAGCCGGTCCGCGTAGTGGTCGGCGACGCCCGGGGCGGTCCAGTCGACGTCGCCCTGGGCCGGGACGGTCGCGGTCAGCACCACGCTCTCGTGGGCGTCGTCGGGGCGCAGCGCCGGGTCGTCCGGGCGGAGCACCTGCACGGTGGGGCGTTCGCAGAGCGGGGCGGAGCCGGTCAGCGCCGCCTCCTCCGCAGCCGGGTCGGCCGCGTGCACGACCGTCCGGTGCACGGTGCCCGCCGGGCGGGGCCCGCGCAGGGCCAGCAGCACGGTGAACCGGCCGGGCACCCCGTGCGGCTCCCACCGCTCGGGCGGCAGACCGGGCCACTCGGCGAGGCCGTGGCGGTGCAGGGCGCCCGCGTCCATCGCCGAGACCACCAGGTCGGCCTCGATCCGGCCGTCCGCCGTCTCCACCCCGCGCGCCCGGCCGTCCTCGACGACCACCCGGGTGACCGGGGTGTCGAAGCGGAACTCGACCTTGCGCAGCTCGCAGCGCCGGTGCACGGCCTGCGCCAGGGCCCGCAGGCCGCCCCGGACGTACCAGACGCCGAAGGACTGCTCCATGTACGGCAGCACCGTGGCCCCGGCCGGGGCCTGACCGGGGGCGAAGCCGTACCGGATCGCGGCCTCGGACAGCAGGGCGGTGAGGCCGGGATGGCCGCCGAGCTCGCGTGCGGCGACGTCCCGGAGGGTCCACGGCCGGGGGCGGCGCAGCCGGGCCAGGCCGGTGGCCGGCGGGACGGGGTACGGGTCGGTGCCCAGGAAGGCCCGGTCAGCCGGGAGCGGTTCCTCCAGCAGGGGGCGGCGGGTGGCCTCCCAGACCGTCCGGCCGTGGTTCATCACCTCGCTCCAGCGGGCGCCGGAGCCCGCGCCGAAGGCGGCGTCCAGGGCCTGGCTGACGCCGCCGCGCGAGGCGTTGGGCAGGGTGACGGCGGTGCCGTCGGGGAACAGGTGCCGGCTCTCCGGGTCCACCGGCGCCAGCTCGACCAGCTCTTCCAGCGGCTCCTTGCCGGTCTTCAGCGCGAGGTCGCGGTAGACGGCGGGCAGCGGGAGCAGCCCGGGACCGGTGTCGAAGGCGAAGCCGTCGCGCTCGTACCGGCCGACCATGCCGCCGTACGTGCCGCTCGCCTCGCAGACCGTCACCCGGTGACCGAGGGTCGCCAGCCGGGAGGCCGCCGCGAGCCCGCTCATTCCTGCGCCGATGATGACGATCCGTGCCATGGCACCCGATCCTAGGGCGTGTCTCGTGGGTCCTTGCCGGGGCCGACGAAACCCACGAGACACGCCCTAGGTGTTCTGACCTGCGTAAGCCCCGTCAGCGGCCGCCCGGGCGGCCCTGCGCTCGCGGCGGCGGGCCCGGAACGCCCGGATCCTGCCGATCACCAGCCGGACCAGCAGCAGGCCGATCAGCAGCAGTACCGCGGCGACCGAGGCGGCCAGCCAGGGGTGGAAGATCGCCAGGGTGACCAGGCCGGCCACCGAGAGGTCCTCCAGCAGGCTGACCACGATGTTGCTGGCCGGCTCGGGCGAGGTGTTGACGGCCATCCGCAGCGAGGCCTTCACCAGGTGGGTGACCAGTGCCGTGGTGCCGCCCATCGCCCCGGCCACGACCGTGCTGAGCGAGCCCGGGTCGTTGCTCGCGATCAGCACGCCGACGACGGCGCCGGCGATCGGCCGGATCACGGTGTGCACGGCGTCCCAGACGGTGTCGACGTACGGGATCTTGTCGGCCACCGCCTCCAGCAGGAACAGCACGGCCGCCGCGATCAGCACGTCGGTGCGCTCCAGCGGGTGCGGCACCGACTCCGCCCCGGCGAACCGGCCCAGCAGGCCGAGCAGCAGCACCACCGCGTACGCGTTGATGCCGCTGGCCAGACCGCTGGTGAAGATCAGCGGCAGGACCGTCATCGCGTCCCCCTCCTCGCTCTCCCGGGTCCTGCGACCCCGGTCGGGACCGCAACGGCCCCGCCGTACCGTACCGGGACCCGGGACGCCACGGGCCACCGCCGCGGTTCCGCGCCCGGCGGGCCCGAGGACGACTGAGTACGGGTACTCAGATCCGCGGTTGAGTACGTCAGCGGATGGCCTCCGACCTGCCGGGACGGGAGAGTGGTGGCACCCGGGAGGACGGCGCGTCGGGCGCCGGCCGCCCGGGTGGCGGATCCGTCCGTTCCCCCGGCCGGGAGGGCCCGGGGGACGGCGGCTCGGATCCGCGGTCGGGCGCCGGTCTCGGGCCCCGCACCGCCGGCACGGGGCGGCGGAGCGGGCCGGGGGGAGGCCGGTCACCGGACGGGGGAGAACGGGGGGAGTTCGCCACCGCCACCCGGTGGGGGGTGGGCGGGGCGACGGCAGACGGCGGCGGCGCGGACCGGGGGGGACCGCGACCGCCGCCGGTACGCCCTTCCCGGGGCCCGGTTGTCAGTGGTGCGGTCCACGATGGGGGAGCACGGACCGCCCGGTCCGCGCGCTGCCTCGGAACGGGGGAGACCATGACCATCAGCCACCCTGAGCCCGTCACCGCCCGCCTCCACTCCGCCGCCCTTCCGCACGTCCCCGGCCCTGCCGGTGGCCGGCCCGCCGGGCGGGACGTCCATCCCGTGCTGCGCCGGACGGCCGCGCCGCCCGCCGCCCTCGACCTGCTCGCCGACGCCCACCGCACGCTGGCCCGTGCCCGCGCGCTGGAGGATCCGCTGGAGCGCTACGCCACCGCCCACCTGGCCGCGCTGCGCACGGTGGCCGCCGTGCTGGCCGTCCGCGGGCGGCCGGAGAAGAACCCGCGACGCCGCAAGGCCATCCGCAGCGCCTGGGAGGTGCTGCCCGAGGTGGCCCCCGAGCTGGCCGAATGGGCGCTCTACTACGGCGCCGGCGCCCGCCGCCGGGCCGCCGCCGAGGCCGGGATCCGGGGCGCCGCCTCGGCCCGCGACGCCGACGACCTGATCCGCAACTCGGCCCTGTTCCTGCGCCTGGTCGAGCGCCTGCTCGGCCTGCGCCCGGCCCCGCCCGCGCCCCGGCTGCCGCTCGACGGCGACAGCCACCGGGCGTGAGCGGCGCGGGGGCCCGCCCGGTCTAAGGTGGAGGCATCCCGATCGACCTGCACGTGCCAAGGAGCCCCACCTTGTACCCGACGCGTCCCCGCAGTGCCCTGCGTACCGCCGTGGTGTGGGAGGTGGTGCGGGCAGCCCTCGAGAAGCGGGTGGCCGAGCTGGACCAGCCGGTGCTCGACGTGGTCGACACCGGCGGCGGCACCGGCAACTTCGCCGTGCCGGTGGCCAAGCTCGGCCACCGGGTCACCGTGGTGGACCCGAGCCCGGACGCGCTGTTCGCGCTGGAGCGCCGGGCCGCCGAGGCAGGGGTGACGGACCTGATCCGGGCCGTCCAGGGCGACACCCAGACGCTGCCCGAGCTGGTCGCGCCCGGCACCGTGGACGCGGTGCTCTGCCACGGCGTGCTGGAGGTGGTGGACGACCCGGCCGAGTCGCTCGGCAGCCTGGCCGCCACCCTGCGCGAGGGCGGCCTGGTCAGCCTGCTGGCCGCCAACCGCAACGGCGCCGTGCTGGCCCGCGCGCTGGCCGGCCACTTCAACGAGGCCCGTACGGTGCTCTCCGCCGTCGACGGCCGCTGGGGCGAGCAGGACCCGATGCCGCGCCGCTTCACCGGCGAGGAGCTGAGCCGGCTGGCCGAGGGCGCGGGCCTGCGGGTGGAGTCGGTGCACGGCGTCCGGGTCTTCGCCGACCTGGTGCCCGGCGTGCTGGTGGACACCGAGCCGGGCGCCATGGAGGCGCTGCTGAAGCTGGAGGAGGCCGCCGCCGCGCAGCCCGCCTTCCACGCCGTGGCCACCCAGCTGCACGTGCTGGCCACCCTGGCCTGAGGACTCCTCCGGAGCGTCCCGGAAGACCCGGCAGTACCGCCCGCCGCCGTACGGTCCCTCACCCACCGTGCGGCGGCGGTTCGGTTCCCGGACGGCCGCCGGATCCCCGCCCTCGCCCCCGTGCGCTCGCGGAGCTCCCCGGGTCCGGACCGATTCCATCGCATCGGGCACTTGTCCGAGCCGTCCCGCGTTGACCCGGTACGGCCCTGCCCGGTCGAAGTGGCCCGGCCCACGCGGCGCAGACCACCCCGCAACGGGCCCACGGACCGTATGATCTGGGTAAAGCCGGAAAGCATGACAGCCGGATGCGTGGGGCATATGGACGACACGGGCCGGGTCCCCCGCACGGGCGTCCGACCGTGTGCCCAAGGCTGATTGGACTGGCCTCCCCGACCGGGGTGGCGGACCGGTCGCACCCGCGACCGACGAGTAGGAGGACTCCGTGCCGCTCTCGGAGCACGAGCAGCGACTGCTCGACCAGATGGAGCGAGCGCTGTATGCCGAAGATCCCAAATTCGCGTCAGCGCTTGAGGGAACCGGGCTGCGCACCTACACCCGTCGGCGGGTCTACCTGGCCGTCGCCGGTTTCGTGCTGGGGGTCGGCCTGCTGATGGGCGGCATGGTCGTTCCGGACCAGATCTGGGTCAGCGTCGTGGGGTTCCTGGTGATGCTCGGGTGCGCGGTGTTCGCCGTGACCGGCTGGCGCCGCGGGCCCGCGAGCCAGGGCTCCGGTCCCCGCCAGGCCGCCGCCCCGCGCCGCAAGGCCGGGATGATGGACCGGGTGGAGCAGCGCTGGCAGCGCCGCCGGGACGAGCAGACCGGCGGTTTCTGAACCGTACGTCAGGGGTTGACACACGAGAGAGCCGGGGCGGGCAGTCGATCGACTGCCCGCCCCGGCTCTCTCGTCCCGGTCAGGACCCGGGGGTGGACCGCCCGCGCCGGGTGAACACCCGCCGCACCGGACCGGTGACCGCCTCGACGGCCCGGCCGGTCCCGGTGGCGACGGCAGCCCGGGCCGTCTGCACCGCGTCGGAGATCCGCCACCACAGCTGCGCCGAGGACGGCGGCAGCAACAGCGCCCGGATCCGCCCGCGCCGACCGGCGCCGGCCTGCAGAGCGCGTCGGGCGGTGCGGACGTCGGCGGCCAGCGGAGCCGTGGTGACCGGCCCGGACGGGGCGTAGAGCACCCGCTCGGTGGCCAGCGCCAGCCGCCCGGTGGCGGCCGCCGCCTCCGCGTCCAGGTCCGCCTTCTCGGTGATCCGCCGGGCGGCCGAGCGCGGAGTGCGTGACTCGTCCGGGGGAATTCCGAGGTCCCAGGCGGAGTCGACCAGCTCGTCCCAGGCGGCCAGCACCTGGGCGTCGGTGAGCTCGGTCGGGCCGTCCCCGCCGGGCCGGCGCCGCCCGCCACCGCCGAGCCGGCGACGGCGCACGGCGGTGCGCCAGAACATCGGTACGAGCAGCAGGGCGATCAGCACCACCACCACGGCCAGGGTGCCGAGCACCTGCCCGGACAGCAGCCAGGACTCCTCGGCGGCCTGGCTGACGACCTTGTCCTTGGGCCCGCACTCGCCCAGCTGACGCTGCTTGGCGGTGCAGTCCGAGCTGCTGGTCGGCGCCGGTACGGCGGCCGCGCTGGTCGCCGCGGCGGTCGGCTGGTGGGTGGGCGCCGTGGTCGGGGCGCTGGAGGCCTCGGTGTAGTGGGTCGGGACGCCCCGGCTCGGGGTCGGCTCGAAGCGCGTCCAGCCGTAGCCGGAGAAGTACAGCTCGGGCCAGGCGTGGTACATCCGGCCGGTGACCGAGTAGGTGTTGCCGTCCTTGCTGTCGCCGGGGGTGAAGCCGACCGCGACCCGGGCCGGGATCTTCAGCACCCGGGCCATCGCCGCCATGGTGGAGGCGAAGTGCACGCAGAAGCCCCGGCGGTCGCGCAGGAAGACCGCGATCGCGTTGCTGCCGGTGCCGCCCTCGACCGAGGTGTCGTACTTGAACTGCGGGCCGGTGAAGTAGTTCACCAGCGCCGTCGCCCGGTCGTAGTCCGTGTGCGCGTCGGCGGTGATCGCCCTGGCCTGCTGCGCGACCACCGTCGGCAGGTCGGAGGGGACGGCGGTGTAGCGGTCCCGGATGTCCTGCGGGGCGGTCGGCGCGGTGCGCAGCTCGTCCGCGGTCGGCCGCAGGTCCAGCGAGGTGACGTGGTAGCGCAGCCCGCGGATCGCCCGCTCGGTGACCGGCACGACGGTGCGGGTCACCGGGTCGAGCTTCCAGTCGCCGCGGTTGGGGACCTGGACGGACGCGGCCGGGTACGGCATCGGCAGCCAGCTCTTCTCCAGCTTCTCGCTGACCTGGAAGTCGCCCTCGACCCGGGGGACGTTGGGGTCCCGCAGTCCCTCGGGGGTGGGCAGGGTGCTGGGGAGGTCGCTGACCACGGTGCTGCCGAGCTTCCAGCTGGCGCCGTCGAACTGGTCCAGCGAGCCGGTGCGCAGGTAGGTCTGGTCGGCCAGGTCGCTGTCCAGGGTGTAGGTGAGCAGCACGTCGTCGCTCGGCTTGGTGAGCGCGGACTCCAGGCTGATCATCGGGTCGAGGCTGCTCGTCACGCTCCGGCCGAGGCCGGTGCCGCTGCCGGACGACCCGCCGGAGCCGGAGTCCAGCAGCCCGAAGTCCCAGCGCGGCAGGAACACCGGCAGCAGCATCGCCAAAGCCAGCGCCAGCACGCCGACCTGCTGGCCGCCCAGGCTGACCTGGTTGGAGGTCACCGTGCCGCGCGCGCCGCCGCGGAAGACCCGGCCCCAGCGGGAGACCCGGTCCTGGCCCTCCGCGAACAGCAGCACCAGGTAGCCGGCGGCGGCGAAGCAGAACCAGATCCAGCTGCCGCCCTGCTTCCCGGCGAAGCCGTTGCCGATCGAGTACATCGCCAGCAGCGGCAGCCCGGCCAGCGCCGCGCGCCGGTAGGTCACCGCGATGGTGTCCACCAGCACGGCGATCAGGCCGACCGCGGAGACCAGGATCAGCCGCAGACCGGGGGTCGGTGGCGCCGGGAGGGCGTACTGCACGATGTCGTCGAGGCCGGAGGAGAAGACCCGGCTGAGCACGCGCAGCGCGGACGGTCCGGGCAGCACGCCGCCGGTCATCCCGGAGCCGGCGAAGCCGATCAGCATCAGCAGGAGCAGCACCAGCACCTGGGCCGTCGGCACCGACCAGCGGTACAGCGGGGAGCGGCGCAGGCCCGCGCCGACCGCCGAGATCACCCCGACCACCAGGAGGGCGTGGGTGAACCAGCCGCGGGTGGTCAGCAGCGGGAGCATGCACAGCGAGGCGAGGGCGGTGGCCAGCGCCGAGTAAACGGTCAGTTTGGCCCGGGTGGTCACGCGCCGGCCTCTTCTCGGTAGGGGGCGGTGGTCTTCGCGCCGTCGGCGGCCCGCCACAGGTCCGGCACGGAGTCGCCGGCCCGGACCGGCAGGACCGTCCAGCCGGCCCGGCGCAGCTCCCGGACCCGCTCGCGGAACGCGTCGCCGCCGGTGTCCGGGGCGAGCATCCGCAGCCCGGCCCAGGTCTCGGTGTCGAGCAGGAAGGCGATCGCCCCGCCGGTGCGGTCGCGCAGCCGGGCCAGCCTGGCCGTCTGCGCCGCGTCCAGGTCGCCGAGCACGGCGACCAGCAGGCCCTCGCCGCCGGCCCGCAGCGGCTCCTCGGCGCGGGAGATCCCGGCGCCGTCGGACAGGTCGGCGACCGCGAGGGCGTCCAGGATCAGCCCGGAGGTGTCGGCGGCGAGGTTGTGGCCGCCGGTGCCGGGCCCGGGCACCCACTGACCGGTGTCGGTGAGCAGCTGGGTCTGGTAGCCGCGCTCCAGCAGGTGCACGGCGACGGAGGCGGCGCAGCTGACCGCCCACTCGAAGGAGGAGGCGGGGCCGGTGCCCCGGTGCCCCACCTCGCGGGTGTCCAGCAGGACGGTGGCGCGGGCCTTCTGCGGCTGCTCCTCGCGGCGCACCATCAGCTCGCCGTACTTGGCGGTGGAGCGCCAGTGCACCCGGCGCAGGTCGTCGCCGGGACGGTACTCGCGCAGGATCACGTCGTCGTCCCCGGCCAGCGCCAGGGTGCGGGTGTGGCTCTCGCCCTGGCCGATCCACTCGCCGGTGAGCCGCACCTGCGGCAGCGTCTGGACCTGCGGGACGACGGTGAGCACGTCGGAGGCGGTGAAGGCGCGGTTGACCTCGCACATTCCGAACGGGTCGGACAGCCGCAGCTGCAGTGGCCCGAGCGGGTAGCGGCCGCGCAGGTCGGAGCGGACCCGGTAGGAGACCTCACGGAAGCCGCGCGGCTCGACCCGGTCCAGCACGAAGCGCGGGCGCGGCCCGAGCACGTACGGGACCTTGTCCTCCAGCAGCAGCAGACCGGTGGGCACCCGGGAGACGTTGTCCACCCGCAGGTGGACCCGGGCCTCCTGGCCGGCGATCGCCCGGTGCGGGCTGAGCCGGCGGCCGCTGGCCACCCGGTAGCGGGTGTTGGCGACCACCAGGGCGGCGGCCAACGGCAGCGCGGCGAGCAGCACGCCGACCCGCAGCAGCGCGTCCTGGTCGAGCACGTAGGCGCAGACCACCGCGGTCAGGCCGGCCGCGAGGAAGGAACGGCCCCGGGTGGTGAGGCCGCGCAGTCCGGCCCGCAGTCCGCCGGTCTGATCGGCTGATGAGGCCACCTCAGCCCCTCCGGACGACCGGGCTGCCCTGCGGACGCGGCAGCGGCAGCCGGGCCACCAGGTCGGTCACGATCTGCTCGGAGGTGCGGCGGCCGAGCTGGGTCTCCGCGGTCGGCATCAGGCGGTGGGCGAGGACCGGGACGGCCAGGCGCTGGATGTCGTCCGGGGTGACGTAGTCGCGCCCGTCCAGCGCGGCGGCGGCGCGGGCGGCCCGGACCAGGTGCAGGGTGGCGCGCGGCGAGGCGCCCAGCCGCAGCTCGGGGCTGGTGCGGGTGGCGGCGACCAGGTCGACGGCGTAGCGGCGGACCGGGTCGGCGATGTGCACGGTGCGGACCAGGTCGACCAGCTTGAGGATGTCGGCGGCGTGCGCGACCGGCTGGAGGTCGGCCAGCGGGTTGGCGCCGGCGTGCACGTCGAGCATCGCGAACTCCGCCTCGGGGCTGGGGTAGCCGATCGAGATCCGGGCCATGAAGCGGTCCCGCTGGGCCTCCGGGAGGGGGTAGGTGCCCTCCATCTCGACCGGGTTCTGGGTGGCCACCACCATGAACGGCGAGGGCAGCTCGTAGGTGGTGCCGTCGATGGTGACCTGGCGCTCCTCCATGGACTCCAGCAGCGCGGACTGGGTCTTGGGCGAGGCGCGGTTGATCTCGTCGCCGACCACGATCTGGGCGAAGATCGCGCCCGGGCGGAACTCGAAGTCGTGCTGCTGCTGGTCGTAGATGTTGGTGCCGGTGACGTCCGAGGGCAGCAGGTCAGGGGTGAACTGGATGCGGCGCACGGTGCAGTCGACGGACCGGGCGAGCGCCTTGGCCAGCATGGTCTTGCCGACGCCGGGCACGTCCTCCAGCAGCAGGTGGCCCTCGGCGAGCAGCACGGTCAGGGCGATCCGGACCGCCTCCGGCTTGCCCTCGATCACGCTCTCGATGTTGGCGCGGACCCGGTCCACGACCGCGGCGAGCTCGGGGAGCCCGACCTGGTGGTACCCGTTCGCCCTCTGTCCGCCCCCCGCAGGACTGCCGAGACCGGCCTGATCGTCGTAGCTCGTCACCCGTTTACGCTCCCTGGCACGCTGCGCCCGCCTCACCCGAGGCCGGACCCCACCCCATGCTTGACGCGGCCGCTCCGGGGGCGGTTCCGAAGGAGGATCCGGCGCCGGTTCGGCGGCCTGCGGCCCGGCCGCCCCAGGTGGTTCGGGGCCTGACCGGCAGGCGCATTCTCCCCCGTACGGCGGCCAGAAGTCACCATTCGGCGGTTACTCGCCCGCTCGCCTCCGGGGCGCTCCTGGTCCGACGCCGACGGTCGGCGCTCCGTCGCTCCTGCGTCGCTCCCGCGCTTCTCCCTTTCGGCGTCGGCGCGCCCCTTCGGCTCGGGGCGGTCCTGGGCTACTCGCCCGCTCGCCTCCGGGGCGGGGCGGGTGCCCGCCCGGACGCCGTTGGCCGGGCGGGGAGGGCGTCGAGGGCTACCGGATCTCGCGCAGCAGGCCGGTGTGGACGTCGAAGACGAAGCCGCGGACGTCGTCGGTGTGCAGCAGGAAGGGGGAGGTGCGGACCCGCTGCATGGACTGGCGGACGTCGCCGTCGAGGTCGACGAAGGCCTCCACCGCCCACTGCGGGCGCTGGCCGACCTCCAGCTCCAGTTCGCGGCGGAAGTCCTCGGTGAGTCCGAGCAGGCCGCAGCCGGTGTGGTGGATCAGCGCGATCGAGCGGGTGCCCAGGGCGCGCTGGCTGATCGTCAGCGACCGGATGGTGTCGTCGGTGACGACGCCGCCGGCGTTGCGGATGACGTGGGCGTCGCCCAGTTCGAGGCCGAGTGCCGCGAACAGGTCGAGGCGGGCGTCCATGCAGGCCACCACGGCGATCTGCTGGACGGGCCGGGCGTCCATGCCGCCGTCCCGGAAGGTCACCGCGTACTCGCGGTTGGCCGTGACGAAGCGGTCGATGACGGTGGAGCTGGGAGAGTCGGCAGCGGCGTTCGGCGTGGGCCGGTCGGGGGTCACTGTCATGAGGGCGACGTTAGTGCGATCCGGGGCCGCGCGGTGGGGCGAAGTGCTACAGAACGCACCGCTGTGATCGAGCGCATAGCGACAACGGGACGGTTTGTCCCGGGCTGCGGCTTGTGGGTTCGCGCCCGGTCGCTCGACGGGGCGCGCGGCACTCGCCGGAGGCCCCCCATCGGTGTCCCCGCCGGACCGCCCCGAGGGCCGCGACCTGCGGTGATCCGTACCGCCGCCCGGGTGGTGCGCCGGAGCGGACCATTGACTGGAGGGGCCCGCGCGATAGAGTTGCGGCGCGTTGGAGCACACCCGCCGGAGCCCGTCAACCGGGCGTCCTCGGCCGGTGTGGCCCGGCCGATGCGGCCTGTGGCCTCCACCCGCTCCGTGTTCACCTGGCGCACCTTCCCCGGCGCCCGGCGGCCACGACCTTCCTCTCGAGCGGGCGGGGACCACGGGCCGCGTCGTCGTGCCGGCAGGCGGTGGGCGAGAATGGTCGGAGCTCCCGGACGACGGGCTGCTCCGCACCGAGGAAGGGCGCCACCGCGCATGACCACCAACGAACCGGGTCCCAAGCACGTTCCGGTGATGCTGCAGCGGTGCATGGACGCATTGGCCCCGGCGATCTCGCGCCCCGGCGCCGTGGTGGTGGACGCCACCCTCGGCCTCGGCGGGCACAGCGAGGCGCTGCTGACCCAGTTCCCGGAGGTCCGGCTGATCGCGGTGGACCGCGACCCGCAGGCACTGAAGCTGTCCGCCGAGCGGCTGGCCCCGTTCGGCGACCGGGCCACCCTGGTGCACGCGGTGTACGACGAGATCCCCGAGGTGCTGGAGCGGCTGGGCATCGACCGGGTGGACGGCGTGCTGTTCGACCTCGGCGTCTCCTCGATGCAGCTGGACGAGGCCGACCGCGGCTTCGCCTACGCCCAGGACGCGCCGCTGGACATGCGGATGGACCAGACCCGGGGGATCAGCGCGGCGGAGGTCCTCAACACCTACAGCCACGGCGACCTGGCCCGGATCCTCAAGGTGTACGGCGAGGAGCGGTTCGCCGGGAAGATCGCCTCGGTCATCGTGCGGGAGCGGGCGAAGGAACCGTTCACCAACAGCGCGCGTCTGGTGGAGTTGGTGCGCAACGCCATTCCGGCGGCGACCCGCCGGACCGGCGGGAACCCGGCCAAGCGGACCTTCCAGGCGCTGCGGATCGAGGTCAACGGCGAGCTGGAGGTCCTGGACCGGGCGATCCCGGGCGCGCTGGACGTCCTCGCGGTAGGCGGCCGGATGGTGGTGATGTCGTACCAGTCGCTGGAGGACCGACTGGTGAAGCAGTACTTCGCCGCCGGGGCGACCAGCACCGCCCCGCCGGGGCTCCCGTTCATCCCGGAGGAGCACCAGCCCTGGCTCAAACTGATCACCCGCGGTGCCGAGCTGGCCACCGAGGAGGAGATCGAGGAGAACCGGCGCGCCGCGCCCGTGCGGCTGCGGGTGGCGGAGAGGATCAGGGACCGAAGCAAGCGGGGCTGAGGATCGGCTCCGGCGGGGTCCGAAGGGCGGAGGAGAGCGGTGGGGCCGGTGGCCGGTGAGGTCCGGGCGGGGCGGGGAGGACTCCCCGGACAGGGCAGGGCGCGGATCACGGTCCGGCCGGGGCGGCGCCCCGTGCGGGGGCGCACGCCGTTCGCGGTGCTCGTGGTGGTGCTGCTGGCGGCGGGGCTGCTCGGCCTGCTGGCGCTGAACACGGCGCTCAACGAGGGCTCCTTCGAACTGTCCCGGCTGCAGAAGCAGACCACCAAGGCGACCGACGAGCAGCAGAGCCTCCAGCACGAGATCGACCAGAGCTCGGCCCCGGACGCGCTGGCCAGGCGGGCCGGTGAGCTGGGCATGGTTCCGGCCGGCGGGATGGCCTTCCTGGACGTGCCGAACGGGGGCAAGGTGCTCGGCACTCCCGGCTCGGCGAAGGACAGCCCGCCGGTGAAGAAGTCGACGGTCGAACCGTGGCCGATGAAGCAGCCCTCGCCGGGGGCCCAGAGTGTGGCCCCGGCCCAGCCGAGCGCCGCACCGAGTGCCTCGCCCAGTGCCCAGCCTTCGGCGCAGCCGACGAGTCAGGCGCCCGCGCCGCCGCCGACCCCGGCGGCCTCGGCCGGTGACTCGGTGATCCAGCTCAACCCGGTGTCGTCCGCGCCGGCGCAGCACGGGGGCGGTACCCGATGAGCGAGTGGAACGAGCGAATCATCGAGAGGTGCGAATTGTGCGAAGCGCCCGCCGAGCGTAGCGAGGCGGTCGCATGAGCACGCCTCGTCAGCCGTCCGGCTCCGGCTCCGGTTCCGGGTCCGGCCGTCGGCAGCCGCCGCGCGCCGGTGCGGCCCGACCCGCCGCCGGGCGCGGCCAGCCCGCTGACGCGAAGGGGCGGCCGGCCAAGGGCCAGCCCGTCCGCGGCCAGTCCGGCAAGGCCCAGCCCGCGAAGGGCCAGCCCGCGAAGGCCCAGCCCGCGCGCAGCCAGTCGGCCAAGGCGCAGCCCGCCAAGGCCGCCGCCGACCGCACCCCGCGCGCGCCGCAGCAGCGCCGCCCGGAGGGCCGTCCGCCGGCCCGCAGCCAGTCGGCGGTGCGGCCGCGTCCGAAGTCCCGGGTGCCGCAGCGCCCCAAGGCGCTGAAGCTGGCCGAGCCGAAGCGTCGGCTGCGGGTGATCACCGTGGCGCTGTCGCTGGTGTTCTCGGTCTTCGCCGGGCGCCTGGTGCAGCTCCAGCTGGTGGACGCCGACGCGCTGGCCGCCGACGCCAACACCAACCGCTACCAGAACATCCCGATCACCGCCGAGCGCGGCTCGATAACGTCCTCCGACGGGGTCGCGCTGGCCGCGACCGTGGACGCGTACGACATCACCGCCGACCCGGCGATGTTCACCCCCGAGGCGACCGGCATCCCGGACGCGCCGGAGCAGGCGGCCGCCCTGCTGTCGCCGATCCTCGGCGTCGCCCGGGACAAGATCGCCGCCGACCTGCACACCCCCAAGACCCGCTACAAGCGGCTCGCCGCCCAGCAGACCCCGGCCGCCAAGAACCAGATCAGCGACCTCAAGGCGGGCCTGGAGAAGAAGGCCGGCTCGCGCACCTGCCAGGCCCAGAGGAAGCTGCTCGGCAGGCCCGCCGACCAGGGCGGGCGGACCCGGGTGGACAACGAGTGCGCCAACCCGCTGGCCGGGGTGTTCAACCGGGAGACCCAGAAGCGGATCTACCCGGCCGAGGGGCTGGCCGCCAACCTGGTCGGCTTCGTCAACGGCGAGGGCGAGGGCGCCGGCGGGCTGGAGCTGCAGTACCAGAAGCAGCTGGCCGGCAAGGACGGCCACAGCAGCTACGCCCAGGCCGGCGGCCGGCTGGTGCCCACCGCCGGCGGCTCGATGGATCCGGCCGTGCCCGGCAGCGACATCAAGCTGACCATCAACCGGGACATCCAGTGGGCCGCCCAGCGGGCGATCACCGACCAGGTGGCCAACTCCGGCGCGGAGAAGGGCTACGTCATCGTCCAGGACGTGAAGACCGGCCAGGTCATCGCGATGGCCAGCGCGCCCGGCTTCAACCCGAACGACCTGAGCCTGGCCAAGCAGTCCCAGATGGGCAACCCGGCCCTGGTCGACGCCTACGAGCCGGGCAGCACCGCCAAGCTGATGAGCCTGGCCGCCGTGCTGGACTCCGGCAAGGCCAACTGGGACACCAGGGTCACCGTGCCGAACCGGCTGGTCCGGGCCGGGCAGCAGTTCAAGGACGATGTCGAACACGGCGACTGGTACCTGACCCTGGCCGGGGTGCTGGCCAAGTCCTCCAACATCGGCACCATCGAGGCGGTCGAGACCCTCGGCGACGGCGACCAGCTGAAGGCCAACCAGGTGCTGGACGGCTACCTGCGCAAGTTCGGCGTGGCCCAGCCGACCGGCCTGAACTTCCCCGGCGAGACGCCCGGGATGCTCAAGAAGCCGGAGGACCTGGTCGCCTCGGAGAAGTACAACATCTCCTTCGGCCAGGGCCCGCTGCAGCTGAACGCGATGCAGGCCACCTCGGTGTACTCGACCATCGCCAACGGCGGGGTGCGGGTCGCGCCCAGCATCGTCCAGGGCGTCACCGGGCCGGACGGCAAGTACACTCCGACCGCGCCGGGCGAGCAGACCCGGGTGGTCAGCGAGCAGACCGCCAAGACCCTCACCTCGATGCTGGAGTCGGTCGTCGACGACGAGCAGGGCACCGGCGGCAACGCCGCCATCCCCGGCTACCGGGTCGCCGGCAAGACCGGCACCGCCAACCGGGGGGCCGCCGACGGCAAGGGCTACGACGGCTACACCGCCTCCTTCATCGGCTTCGCCCCGGCCGACGCCCCCCGGTACACCGTCTCCTGCACCCTCCAGGGCCCGGTCAACGGCCACTTCGGCGGCCAGCTGTGCGGGCCGGTGTTCAAGCAGGTGATGGAGTTCACCCTGAAGACCATGCAGGTCCCGCCGAGCGGCAGCCAGGCGCCGAACCTGCCCGTCGAGTGGAAGCCGTGAGCGAGGATGAGCAACCAGCGGGCCGGTGCGGCCGGCGACCCCGAGAAGGCCCGGTTTGGCCCTGGGCACCCTTCGGCGGATAGCCTTCCCGCCGTGCCGAAACCCAGCCAAACCACCGTGAGCCCGCCCCGCCCGACCGGGACCGCCGCCCTGCCGCTCGCCGAGCTGGCCGCCCGGCTGGGCCTGCCGCCCGTCGAGGGCGCCGACGTCACCGGCGTCACCCACGACTCCCGTGCGGTGCGTCCGGGCGACGTGTACGTGGCCTTCCCGGGCGCCAACCACCACGGCGCGGCCTTCGCCGGCAAGGCCGCGGAGGCCGGCGCGGTGGCCGTGCTGACCGACCCGGCGGGCGCCGAGCTGGCCGCCCCCACCGGCCTGCCGCTGCTGGTGGTGGACCGGCCGCGGGCCCGGATGGGCGAGCTGGCGGCGATCGTCTACGGCCACCCGTCCGAGCGGCTGCTGATGATCGGGCTGACCGGCACCAACGGCAAGACCACCACCTCGTACCTGGTCGAGGGCGGTCTGCGCGGCGCCGGGCGCAGCCCGGGCGTGATCGGCACCGTCGAGATGCGGGTCGGCCAGGAGCGGATCAAGAGCGAGCGCACCACCCCCGAGGCCACCGACCTGCACGCGATCCTCGGCGTGATGGCCGAGCGCGGCGCGGACGCGGTGACCATGGAGGTCTCCAGCCACGCCCTGGTCTTCGGCCGCACCGACGGGGTGACGTACGACGTCGCGCTGTTCAACAACCTCACCCCCGAGCACCTCGACTTCCACCCGGACATGGAGGACTACTTCCAGGCGAAGGCCCGGCTCTTCCAGCCCGGCAAGTCCCGCCACGGCGTGGTCAACCTGGACGACGAGTACGGCCGCCGGCTCGCCGCCGAGGCGAAGATCCCGGTGACCACCTTCTCGGCCGCCGGCGCCGCCCAGGCCGACTGGCGGGCCGTGGACGTGCAGCTCGGCCCGACCGGCTCCACCTTCCGGGTGGTCGGCCCGGACGGCGCCGAGGCGGACGCCGCCGTCCCGCTGCCCGGCCCGTTCAACGTCTCCAACGCGCTGGCCGCGATCACCGCGCTGGTCGCCGCCGGGCTGCCGCTGGAGCAGGCGGTGGCGGGCGTCGCCGCCGTCCCCGGCGTTCCGGGCCGGCTGGAGCGGGTGGACGCCGGACAGCCGTTCGTCGCCGTGGTGGACTACGCGCACAAGCCGGACGCCCTGCAGGCCGTCCTCGCCTCGCTGCGCGAGGTCACCAAGGGTCGGCTGCACGTCGTGGTCGGCTGCGGCGGCGACCGCGACCCCCACAAGCGCGGCCCGATGGGCGCCATCGCCGCCCGGCTCGCCGACACGGCCCTGCTGACCAGCGACAACCCGCGCAGCGAGGACCCGCTGGCGATCCTCGCCAGCATGCTGACCGGCGCCGCCGCGGTGCCCGAGGCCGAGCGCGGGGCCGTCCTGGTCGTCCCCGACCGGGCCGAGGCGATCGAGCTCGCGGTAGCCCGCGCCCGGGCGGGGGACACCGTGTTGGTGGCCGGCAAGGGCCATGAGCTCGGCCAGTACGTACGAAACGAGATCCGCCCCTTCGACGACCGGGAGGTGCTGTGCGAATCGATCGTGCGGACCTCGGTCGCCCGGGGCGACCGAGGAGTAGAGCAGCAGTGATCGCACTGACCCTCGCCGAGGTGGCCGCCGCTGTCGGAGGCACCCTGGACGGCGCCGCCCCGGACACCCTGGTCACCGGCCCGGTCGAGGTCGACTCGCGGAAGGTGAGCCCCGGCGGCCTGTTCGCGGCCTTCGTCGGCGAGCACGTGGACGGCCACGACTACGCCGCCACGGCGGTCGAGGCCGGCGCCGTCGCGGTGCTGGCCTCCCGCCCGGTCGGCGTGCCCGCCGTCCTGGTCGACAGTGTGGTGGAGGCGCTCGGCAGGCTGGCCCGGGCCGTGGTCGCCCGCGCCGAGGGCACCGCCGTGGTCGCGCTGACCGGCTCGGCCGGCAAGACCAGCACCAAGGACCTGATCGCCCAGCTGCTCCAGCACCGCGGCGCGACCGTCTTCCCGCCCGGCTCGCTCAACAACGAGATCGGGCACCCGATGACGGCGCTGCGGGTCGAGGAGGGCACCCGGCACCTGGTCATGGAGATGGGCGCCCGGCACAAGGGCGACATCGAGTACCTCACCTCGATCACCCCGCCGCGGATCGGCCTGGTGCTCAACGTCGGCACCGCCCACGTCGGCGAGTTCGGCTCCCAGGAGGCGATCGCCGAGGCCAAGGGCGAGCTGGTCGAGGCGCTGCCCGCCGACGGCGCCGCGATCCTCAACGCGGACGACCGGCTGGTGCGCGCGATGGCCTCTCGCACCAAGGCGAAGGTGGTCCTGTTCGGGGAGTCCCCGGACGCCGACGTCCGGGCGACCGACGTTCGCCTGGACGCCACCGGACGGCCGTCGTTCACGCTCACCACCCCGGCCGGTTCCGCGCCCGTGCAGCTGCGCCTGTACGGTGAGCACCACGTCTCGAACGCCCTCGCCGCCGCCGCGGTGGCGACGGAGCTCGGGATGACCGTCGACGACACCGCGGCAGCCCTGGGCGAGGCGGGTGCGCTGTCCCGCTGGCGCATGGAGGTCGTCGACCGGGCCGATGGTGTCACCGTCGTCAACGACGCCTACAACGCGAACCCCGACTCGATGCGGGCCGCGCTGCGGGCGCTGGTCTCGATGGGCGGCCGCGGTCCGGAGCGCCGCCGCACCTGGGCGGTGCTCGGCGAGATGCGGGAGCTCGGCGAGGAGAGCCTGGCCGAGCACGACGCCATCGGGCGGCTCGCCGTCCGGCTGGACGTCACCAAGCTGGTGGCGGTCGGCGGACGCGAGGCGGCCTGCATGGAACTCGGCGCGAGGAACGAAGGTTCGTGGGGTGAGGAGTCGGTGCTGGTGTCCGACGCGGACGCGGCGGTCGAGCTGCTGCGCAGTCAGCTGCGGCCGGGGGATGTGGTCCTGGTGAAGGCCTCCCGTTCGGTGGGGCTGGAGAAGGTGGCCGAGGCCCTCCTGGCGGACGGTGCTGTCCGATGATGAAGCAGATCCTCTTCTCCGGGATGATCGGCCTGATCCTCTCGCTGGTCGGCACGCCCGCCCTGATCAAGCTGCTCGCCCGGCAGGGCTACGGCCAGTACATCCGTGACGACGGCCCCAAGGCGCACCACAGCAAGAAGGGCACGCCCACCATGGGCGGCATCGCCTTCATCCTGGCGACCCTGATCGCGTACTTCGCGACGAAGGGGATAACGGGCGACACCCCGACCGCCTCCGGGCTGCTGGTGCTCTTCCTGACCGCGGGCCTCGGCCTGGTGGGCTTCCTGGACGACTACATCAAGGTCGTCAAGCGCCGCTCGCTCGGTCTGCGGGCCAAGGCGAAGCTGGCCGGCCAGTCCATCGTCGGTCTGGTGTTCGCGATCCTGGCGCTGCAGTTCCACGACGACCGCGGGCTCAGCCCGGCCTCCGAGAAGCTGTCCTTCGTCCGCGACTTCAGCTGGTCGATCGGCCCGGTGCTGTTCGTCATCTTCGCGTACTTCATGATCGCGGCGACCTCCAACGGCGTGAACCTGACGGACGGCCTGGACGGCCTCGCCACCGGCGCCTCGGTGATGGCCTTCGGCGCCTACACCTTCATCGGCGTCTGGGAGTACACCCAGAGCTGCGCCTACTTCATCTCCGCCACCGGCGCCTGCTACGACGTCCGCGACCCGCTGGACCTCGCGGTGGTCGCCTCCGCCCTGATGGGCTCCTGCTTCGGCTTCCTGTGGTGGAACACCTCGCCCGCCAAGATCTTCATGGGTGACACCGGCTCCCTCGCCCTCGGCGGCGCCCTGGCCGGCCTGGCGATCTGCTCGCGCACCGAGCTGCTGCTGATCATGCTCGGCGGCCTTTTCATGATCATCACCCTGTCGGTGATCATCCAGGTCGGCTCCTTCCGGATGACCGGCAAGCGCGTCTTCAAGATGGCACCACTGCAGCACCACTTCGAACTCAAGGGCTGGAGCGAGGTCCTGGTCGTGGTCCGCTTCTGGATCATCCAGGGCCTGTGCGTGGCCGTCGGCCTCGGCCTCTTCTACGCGGGATACCGGACCGGATGACGAACACCGACTTCATGAACCTGCCCGTGGTGGTCGCCGGCCTCGGCGTCTCGGGCATCAGCGCCGCGCGCGTCCTGAACGGCCTCGGCGCCCGCGTCACCGTGGTGGACGGCGGCAGTGGCGAGGGCCTCAGGGCCCGCGCCGCCGAGCTGGAGGCGCTCGGCATCGCGGTGCGCCTGGGCGACGGCGCCAGCCTGCCCGAGGGCACCGCGCTGATCGTCACCTCGCCCGGCTGGGCCCCCGACAACCCGCTGTTCGCCGCCGCCGAGGCGGCCGGGGTGCCGGTCTGGGGCGACGTCGAGCTGGCCTGGCGGCTGCGCAAGCCGCTGCCGGGCACCGGCGAGCCCGCCCCCTGGCTGGCCGTCACCGGCACCAACGGCAAGACCACCACCGTCCAGATGCTCGCCTCGATCCTCACCGCGGCCGGCAAGCGCACCGCCGCCGTCGGCAACGTCGGGGTCTCGGTGCTGGACGCGGTGCTCGCCGAGGAGCCGTACGACGTGCTCGCCGTCGAGCTCTCCAGCTACCAGCTGCACTGGGCGCCCTCGCTGCGCCCGTACTCGGCGGCCGTGCTCAACCTGGCCCCGGACCACCTCGACTGGCACGGCTCGATGGAGGCGTACGCCGCCGACAAGGGCCGGATCTACGAGGGCAACGTGGTGGCCTGCGTGTACAACCTGGCCGACCCGGCCACCGAGGCGCTGGTCATGGAGGCCGACGTCGAGGAGGGCTGCCGGGCGATCGGTTTCGGCCTCGGCGCGCCCAGCCCGTCGAACTTCGGCGTGGTGGACGGCCTGCTGGTGGACCGGGCCTTCGTCGAGGACCGGGCCAAGAACGCGGCCGAGCTGGGCTCCGTCGAGGACGTCAACCCGCCGGCCCCGCACAACATCGCCAACGCGCTCGCCGCGGCGGCGCTGGCCCGGGCCTACGGGGTCGAGCCGAAGGCCGTCCGGGAGGGCCTTCGGGCCTTCCGCCCGGACGCCCACCGGATCGCCGAGGTCGGCACCGTCCGCGAGGTCACGTACATCGACGACTCCAAGGCCACCAACACCCACGCCGCCGCGGCCTCGCTGGCCGCCTACCGGCCGATCGTCTGGATCGCCGGGGGGCTGGCCAAGGGCGCGACCTTCGACGACCTGGTCCAGGGCGCGGCCGAGCGGCTGCGCGCGGTCGTGCTGATCGGGCAGGACCGGGCGCTGATCCGGGAGGCGCTGGAGCGACACGCTCCGGATGTACCGGTGATCGAGGCGGCCGAGGGCCAGACTGGCGCGGTGGCGATGGCCGAGATCGTTCGAACGGCCGCATCGTTCGCCCGATCGGGTGACACGGTGCTGCTGGCCCCGGCGTGCGCGTCGATGGACATGTTCACCAACTACGGCGAGCGCGGCGACCTGTTCGCGGCGGCCGTCCGAGAGCTGGCGGACCCCGGGGAGTGAGCCGAAGGGCCTCGGCGAGTGAGCCGAAGGGCCGCGCCGACGCCGAAAGGGACGACCGTCGGCGTCGGATCGGAGCGGCCCGGAGGCGAACGAGCCGCATGAAGAGGAGCGGGGAGCGGTGGCGGGGCAGGGCAGGGCGGATTCCGGCGTGACGAAGCAGGACGCCGCCGAGCCGTGGCGAGTGATCTCCGCCACCACGACCAAGTACAAGTCGGCCGGTCCGCTGGGACGGCTGCGGGCCTTCCGGGCCCGCGTCCGGTACTGGTTGGACCGGCCGCTCACGCCGTACCTGCTGGTGGTCGGAACCACCCTGCTGCTGGTCGTGCTCGGCCTGATGATGGTCTTCTCGGCCTCGCAGATCCTGGCGCTGAACCAGCACCACACCGCGCAGTACTACTTCCTCAAGCAGCTGATCGCGGCCATCCTCGGCCTGGTCCTGCTGGTCGGCTTCGCCTCCGTCCCGGTGGCCGTGCTGCGGGTGATCGTCTACCCGGTGATGTTCGGCGTGATCGGCGCGCTCGCGCTGGTCGCCGTGCCCGGCATCGGGGTGCGGATCAACGGCAACCAGAACTGGCTGGACTTCGGGTTCTTCCAGTTCCAGCCCTCCGAGTTCGCCAAGCTCGCGCTGGTGCTCTGGGGCGCCGACCTGCTCGCCCGCAAGCAGAAGACCGGCACCCTCACCTCCTGGAAGCACCTGCTGGTGCCGCTGGTGCCGGGCGCCCTGCTGCTGCTCGCGCTGATCATGATCGGCGGCGACATGGGCACCTCGATGATCCTGGTGGCCATGGTGTTCGCGCTGCTGTGGATGGTCGGCGCGCCGCTGCGGCTGTTCGTGGCCACCCTCGGGGTGGCGGTCGTGGTCTGCACCGCCCTGGTGATCACCGTCCCGCACCGGGCCGAGCGCCTGGGCTGCATCGGCGTCACCAAGCTCGACCCGGAGGGCGCCTGCTTCCAGGCCCTGCACGGCGTCTACTCGTTCGCGCTGGGCGGCGGCTTCGGCACCGGCCTGGGCGCCGGCGTGGAGAAGTGGGGCCAGCTGCCCGAGGCGCACACCGACTTCATCTTCGCCGCGACCGGCGAGGAACTGGGGCTGGTGGGGACGCTGTCGGTGATCGGTCTCTTCGCGGCACTAGGCTACGCGGGTATCCGTGTGGCCATCGGTACGAAGGATCCCTTCGTCAGGTACGCCGCGGGAGCCGCCACCACCTGGATCATGGCGCAGGCCATGATCAACCTGGGGTCGGCGCTGGGACTGCTGCCCATCGCGGGCGTCCCGCTCCCGCTGTTCTCCTACGGCGGGTCCGCCATGCTGTCGGCCATGTCCGCGATCGGAGTGCTGCTGTGCCTGGCACGCAGCTCCTCGGGCGCGAAGGCGGCCCTGGCCGCCCGGAGCAAGAACTCCCGGATCAGGAAGCGACTGGCCCGGGTGCTGCCACGACGACGAACCACAGCGCGCCCGGCCCCCGGGCCGGCACGCAGGGAGCGGTGAATTTCGGTGCATGTCGTACTCGCCGGCGGGGGGACCGCCGGTCACATCGAGCCGGCCATGGCCCTCGCGGACGCCCTCCGCAGGCACGACCCGTCCATCGGGATCACCGCCCTGGGCACCGAGAAGGGGCTGGAGACCCGGCTGGTGCCCGAGCGCGGCTACCAGCTGGAGCTCATCCCGGCGGTGCCGCTGCCCCGCAAGCCCACCCCCGAGCTGATCACCGTCCCCGGGCGGCTGCGCGGGACGGTGCGGGCCGCCCAGGAGATCATCGAGCGGGTCAACGCCGACGCCGTGGTCGGCTTCGGCGGCTACGTCGCGATGCCCGCCTACCTGGCCGCCAAGCGGGCCGGGGTGCCGATCGTCGTGCACGAGGCCAACGCCCGCCCGGGCCTGGCCAACAAGATCGGCGCCCGCTACACCGACTTCGTCGCGGTCTCCACCCCCGACAGCAAGCTGCGCGACTCCCGGTACATCGGCATCCCGCTGCGCCGGACCATCGCCACCCTGGACCGCAACGCCACCCGGCCGGAGGCCCGCCAGTACTTCGGCCTCGACCAGCGGCTGCCCACCCTGCTGGTCTCCGGCGGCTCCCAGGGCGCGCGCCGGCTCAACGAGACGGTCACCGCGATCGCCCCGCGGCTGCAGCAGTACGGCGTGCAGATCCTGCACGCGGTCGGCCCGAAGAACGAGCTGCCGCAGGTCGCGGACGTCCCCGGGATGCCGCCGTACCGCCCGGTGCCGTACATCGACCGGATGGACCTCGCCTACGCGGCCGCCGACCTGATGCTCTGCCGGGCCGGCGCCATGACGGTGGCCGAGCTGGCCGCCGTCGGGCTGCCCGCCGCCTTCGTGCCGCTGCCGATCGGCAACGGCGAGCAGCGGCTGAACGCCCAGCCGATGGTCAAGGCCGGCGGCGGCCTGCTGGTCGACGACGCCGAGCTGAACCCGGACTGGGTGCTGCAGAACGTGCTGCCGGTGCTCACCGACCCGCAGCGGCTGTGGGACATGAGCCGCGCCGCCGCCGAGTTCGGCCGCCGGGACGCCGACGACCTGCTGGTCGCCATGGTGTACGAGGCGATCCAGGCCCACCGGGATGGTCGCCGCCGTGGGTGACGGCCGGCTCGCCGACCCTCCCCCAGCCTCCGGCCGGGGGTACCCCCATGAGGAGGAGGACTTCGAAGACGAGGAGTCCGCTCCCCGTCTCCGGCTCTCCCGGCGGGGCATCGTGGTGCTGAGCGTGCTCGGGGCCGCGGTGCTGGGCGTGCTGGCCTGGGTGGTGTTCTTCTCCTCGGTGCTGGACGTGCGCGATGTCGCCGTCCAGGGCACGGCGGACGAGAAGCTGACGTCGGACCAGGTCCGCGCGGCGGTCGGCGGGCTTTCCGACGGCCCGCTGGCCCGGGTCGACCTGGACGGCGTCCGGCACCGGGTGGAGACGATCCCCCGGGTGGCGAAGGCCGAGGTGTGGCGGGGCTGGCCGCACACCCTGCAGGTCAAGGTGGTGCAGCGGACCGCGGTGGCCGCCGTCAAGGGGGACGACGGCCAGTTCACCCAGGTGGATGCCGCCGGCGTGAGCTTCGCCACCGAGGCGGCTCCGCCGCAGGGCGTGCCGGTGGTGGAGCTGCGGCTCAGTCAGCCCGCGAAGGACGCGGACGGGGTGATCTCGCGGGCGCAGCTGGTGCAGGGCGCGGTGGCGGTGGCCGCCGGACTCCCGCCGGAGATCGCCAAGCGGGCCGGATCGGTCCTCGTGCACTCCTACGACGACATCGAACTGCAGCTCAGCGGGGGTGCGACGGTGCGTTGGGGGAGTCCCGAACAGACCGACCGGAAGGCCCGGGTGCTGGTGGCGCTGCTGAAGCAGAAGGGCACCCTGTTCGACGTGACGGCGCCGGAGGCGCCGGCGGTGTCGGGCTGATCCGCTAGATTCTTGCCCGAGGGAGGGGTTGACGCCTCGAAGTGTCGGCCCGACCCTTGGTGGTCACCCCGGTTTCCATTGCCGGCCGATGATCACATAGGCTCAAAAGAAAAAGGGAAGCTCGGCGTGTTCGTTGAAACACGTGCCCGGAGCCACCTAGTGTCCTGTGTCACCAGACTGTGTCCGTTGGTGATGTGACGGAGGCACAGGACTAACCCTAAAGGTCAAGTTTAGGGTTGGGGTCGGCGGTCGGCATTTCGGACATTCAGTCAGAAACCAGGCTCCCTACCCATCGACATCCGTCGGTACGGCCCACCGTCGGGCCGGGCCGACCCGGAAATTCGAGGCGAGAGGCCTTCGACGTGGCAGCACCGCAGAACTACCTCGCAGTCATCAAGGTCGTCGGAATCGGCGGCGGTGGTGTCAACGCCATCAACCGGATGATCGAGGTCGGTCTCAAGGGCGTCGAGTTCATCGCGATCAACACCGATGCGCAGGCCCTCCTCATGAGCGACGCCGACGTCAAGCTCGATGTGGGCCGTGAACTCACCCGGGGCCTCGGCGCCGGCGCCAATCCCGAGGTCGGCCGCAAGGCCGCCGAGGACCACCGCGAGGAGATCGAGGAGGTCCTCAAGGGGGCCGACATGGTCTTCGTGACCGCCGGCGAGGGCGGTGGCACGGGCACGGGCGGCGCGCCCGTCGTCGCCAACATCGCCCGCTCGCTGGGCGCCCTGACCATCGGCGTGGTCACCCGCCCCTTCACCTTCGAGGGCCGTCGCCGGGCCAACCAGGCCGAGGACGGCATCGCCGCCCTGCGCGAAGAGGTCGACACCCTCATCGTGATCCCCAACGACCGACTGCTGTCCATCTCGGACCGCCAGGTCAGCGTGCTCGACGCGTTCCGCTCGGCGGACCAGGTCCTGCTCTCCGGTGTCCAGGGCATCACCGACCTGATCACCACCCCGGGTCTGATCAACCTCGACTTCGCCGACGTCAAGTCCGTCATGTCGGACGCCGGTTCGGCGCTCATGGGCATCGGCTCGGCCCGCGGCGAGGACCGCGCCAAGGCGGCCGCCGTGATGGCGATCTCCTCGCCGCTGCTGGAGGCCTCGATCGACGGCGCCCGCGGCGTGCTGCTGTCCATCTCGGGCGGCTCCGACCTCGGCCTGTTCGAGATCAACGAGTCGGCCCAGCTGGTCAGCGAGGCCGCCCACCCCGAGGCCAACATCATCTTCGGTGCGGTCATCGACGACGCGCTCGGCGACGAGGTGCGGGTCACCGTCATCGCGGCCGGCTTCGACGGCGGCCAGCCGCCGGCGATCGTCCGCGACCCGGTGGTCAAGTCCACCACCCCAGCCGCCCCGGCCACCCCGCCGGCCGCCCCGGAGCGTCCGGCCGGCCGTCCGTCGTACGGGAGCATCGGCTCGGTGACGTCCCGCTCGGAGGGGGAGGCCCCGGCCGCCCCGTCGCGTCCCGCCGAGACCCCGGCCACCACGACCGCCTCCGCTCCGGTGCCGCCGCAGGTGCAGCCGGCCCGGCAGCCGTTCGTGGAGAGCCCGGCAGAGGAGCTCGACGTCCCGGACTTCCTTAAGTGATCGATCACGCGGTCCGCGCGGGTGCTCACTTCGCCTTCACCGATCGGTGGGGCGGGGTGAGCACTTCGCCGTACGGGGAGCTCAACCTCGGTGGCGCGGTCGGGGACGACCCGGAGGCGGTCCGGGAGAACCGGGCGATCGCGGCCCGGGAGCTGGGGCTGAACCCGGCCGACGTGGTCTGGATGAACCAGGTGCACGGCGCCGAGGTGGCCGTGGTGACGGAGCGCCAGCCGCTGGGGGAGGCCCCGACGGTGGACGCGGTGGTCACCGACCGGCCGCTCGCGCTCGCGGTGCTGACCGCGGACTGCACCCCGGTGCTGCTGGCCGACCCGGTGGCGGGCGTGGTGGGCGCGGCCCACGCGGGCCGACCCGGACTGGCGGCCGGAGTGGTGACCGCGGCCGTCGAGGCGATGGTCGGACTGGGGGCCGAGCCGGCGCGGATCACCGCCGCCACCGGCCCCGCGGTCTGCGGCCGCTGCTACGAGGTGCCGGCCGGGCTGCGCGCCGAGGTCGCCGAGGTCGTCCCGGCGGCCTTCGCCGAGACCTCCTGGGGGACCCCGGCGCTGGACGTGCCGGAGGGAGTCGCGGCCCAGCTGGCCGCGGCGGGGGTCACCGAGCTGGTGCGGTCACCGGTCTGCACCCTCGAATCCGCCGATCACTTCTCCTATCGTCGCGAGCAGCGCACGGGCCGGCTCGCGAGCTACGTCTGGTTGGGCTCTGATCACTGATGACGAACGACATCTACGGACCGTTCCCGGGGAGCAGCGAGTTCGCGGCGGCGCTGACGGAGGGCCAGCGCGCCCGGTACGAGGAGCTCGGGACCAATCTCGAGGTGGTCGAGCGCCGGATCGCGGACGCCTGTGCGGCCGTCGGACGTCCGCGCGAGGACGTCACCCTGATCGTCGTCACCAAGACCTACCCGGCCGAGGACACCGCGCTGCTGGCCGGACTGGGGGTGACGGACGTCGCGGAGAACCGCGACCAGGACGCCGCGCCCAAGGCGGAGCAGTGCAGAAACCTTCCTCTTGACTGGCACTTCGTCGGGCAGCTGCAGACCAACAAGGTCCGCTCGGTCGTTCGGTACGCGAACCACGTGCACTCGGTGGACCGGCTGCGGCTGGTCGAGTCGCTCTCGGCGGCCGTGCTCAAGTCCGGCCGCCCCGAGCTGGGTTGCCTGGTGCAGGTGGCGCTGGACAAGGAGCACGGTGAAGGCGAGCACCGGGCCGGGGTCGCCCCGGAGGACGTCGCGGAACTCGCCGACGCGATCGCCGACACGCCCGGGCTCCGCCTGGACGGTGTGATGACCGTCGCTCCGCTGGCCGGTCCGCTGGCCGGAGACCCGGCTCGCGCCTTCGATCGGCTGGCGGAAATCGCAACCGCCGTACGGGCGGCCCATCCGGCTGCCACCATGGTCTCCGCAGGGATGAGCGGTGACCTTGAGCAGGCGATTGCCGCCGGGGCGACACACGTGCGCGTCGGAACGGCGGTACTCGGAGTGAGGTCACCCCTCAGGTAACGTCACCGAGTAAGTAGATCAGACTGCAGGACAAAATAGGACAGAAACTAGCAGCTTTCAGAAGCGCTAGCCAACCGTGGATCGCAGCTCCGCGGCCCCCAACCCAGAACTCTGACGGCGCGTCGCCTTGACGAGCCGTCGTGGGCGGACCGCGGAATCCGCAGGCAGGGCGGGTGGCCCAAAGCCGTTGAGTCGGAGCCGGTGGTCCACCACAAGCGGAGGAGACAGGAGCATGGCCGGCGCGATGCGCAAGATGGCGGTCTACCTCGGCCTCGTGGAGGACGAGACGTACGACGGCCAGGGGTACGACCCCGACGACGACTACGACGCGGACCCCGAGCCGATCCGTACCGGGCAGCGGACCGAGGACATCCCCCGGCCGGCAGCGCCTCCCGCACCCGCCCCGGTCTCCTCGATCACTCCCCAGCCGGTCCCGGCGGCGGTGCCGATCCGGCAGGAGACCCCGAGGATGGCCCCAGTGTCGTCCATCACACCCGAACGCCGCCACAACCTGGAGAAGAGCGCACCGGTGATCATGCCCAAGGTAGTGAACGAACGAGAGCCCTACCGCATCACCACGCTGCACCCCCGAACCTACAACGAGGCCCGTACCATCGGGGAACAGTTCCGCGGCGGCACCCCCGTGATCATGAATCTGACCGAGATGGACGACACGGACGCGAAGCGGCTCGTAGACTTCGCCGCTGGACTCGTCTTCGGTCTGCACGGCAGTATCGAGCGCGTGACACAGAAGGTGTTCCTGCTGTCGCCTGCTAACGTCGATGTCACGGCGGAGGACAAGGCTCGGATCGCCGAGGGTGGGTTCTTCAACCAGAGCTGACCCGGCCACGACTTTACGTGTGGATCTGATCAACAGTGGTTGGCGACAGGTGACGAGCGGCAGGCCCTAGGGCCCGGGACCGGGGAGAGGGAAACGCGATGGACATCGTGTGGGCGGTGCTCTACTACGCCCTGACCGTCTTCCTGGTGTTCCTGCTCGTTCGGCTGGTCATGGACTGGGTCTTCCAGTTCGCGCGTTCGTGGCGGCCCGGCAAGGCCATGGTCCTGGTCCTGGAGGCCACGTACACTGTCACGGATCCGCCGCTCAAGCTTCTTCGGCGGTTCATCCCGCCGTTGCGTTTCGGGGGCGTGGCGCTCGACCTGTCCTTCTTCGTACTGATGATCATTGTGTATGTCCTGATCTCGCTTGTGCACCCCTAGTCGTAGGTGAGCGATGCGACAGGATGCCGGTGTGCCGACGATCACGTTGAGGTGAAGAGATGCCATTGACCCCCGAGGACGTTCGGAACAAGCAGTTCACGACCGTCCGCCTGCGTGAAGGCTATGACGAGGACGAGGTCGATGCCTTCCTCGACGAGGTCGAGGCGGAGCTGACCCGCCTCCTCCGGGAGAACGAGGACCTGCGCGCCAAGCTGGCCGCCGCGACTCGCGCCGCCGCGCAGAACCAGGCCAACATGCGGAAGGAGCCGCCGCAGGACGCCCAGCGTCCGGCCGCTCCCGTCCCGGCCGCCATATCCGGTCCGCCGGTCCCCGGCCAGCAGGGTCCGGGTGGTCCGCAGCAGATGGGCCCCGGCGGTCCGCAGCAGATGGGCCCCGGTATTCCCCAGCAGCAGATGGGCAACCAGCCGCTCGGTCTGCCGTCCGGCGCGCCGCAGCTGCCCGCCGGCCAGGGCGGTCCGATGGGCCCCGGCGGCCCGCAGCAGATGAACCAGACCATGGGCGGTCAGCAGCAGCTGGTCCAGCCGATGGGTGGTCAGATGCTCCAGCCCATGGGCGGTCCCGGTGGCCCGCAGCAGATGGGCAACCCGATGGGCCAGGGCATGGGCCAGCAGCAGCAGATGCAGCCGATGGGCGGCCCCATGGGCGGTCCGCCGCAGCAGATGGGCGGCCCGCTCGGCGGCCCGATGCAGCAGCAGGGCCCTGGTGGCGACAGCGCCGCCCGCGTGCTGGCACTCGCCCAGCAGACCGCCGACCAGGCGATCTCCGAGGCCCGCTCCGAGGCCAACAAGATCGTCGGCGAGGCGCGCAGCCGGGCCGAGGGTCTCGAGCGCGACGCCCGGGCCAAGGCCGACGCCCTGGAGCGGGACGCGCAGGAGAAGCACCGCGTCGCGATGGGGTCGCTGGAGTCCGCGCGGGCCACGCTGGAGCGCAAGGTCGAGGACCTGCGGGCGTTCGAGCGTGAGTACCGCACGCGCCTGAAGTCGTACCTGGAGACCCAGCTGCGTCAGCTGGAGTCGCAGGCCGACGACTCGCTCGCGCCGCCGCGGATCCCCGCCACCGCGTCGCTGCCGCCGGCGGCCTCGTCGATGGCACCGGCCGGGGGCGGGTCGATGGGCTCGGCACCGTCCTTCGGCGGGAACCAGCCGTCGTTCGGCGGCAGCTCGCCGTCCTTCGGCGGGCAGAGCTCCTTCGGCGGGAACGCCCCGGCGCCGAGCTTCGGCGGGCAGGGCGGTGGCAACACCGGTGCGCCGCAGATGCAGCCGGCCGGGATGACCCAGCCGATGGCGGCCGTCCGGCCGCAGCCGCCGCAGCCGATGCAGCAGGCTCCGGCGCCGATGCGGGGCTTCCTGATCGACGAGGACGGCGACAACTGAGGTTGTAGCAGGGCCTTTGAGGGCGTCCCCTTTCTGACCTTCGGGTTGGGGAGGGGCGCTCTCTTTTGTGTTCGGGGGGTGTGGGGGTGGGGGGTTCTGTGGGTGGGGGTGGGCTCTCGGGAGGGTGGGTGGCCGGGGCGGTTCCGGGGGTGGCCGCTCCGGGGGCTGGATGATTTTCCGACTGCCGACTCTGTGGGCTCATGGCCGGGCGCCGTTGGCAGTCTGAAAATCACCCGCAACGCCCCCTTCCGCAGCCACCCCCTCCACCGCCCCTCCCGCAGCGCGTCCCTCTCGCCTGGTCGGGTGGGAGGGGAGGTGGGCGTGGGCGGGCGCGCGAGGCGGAGCGCGCGCGCCCACGGGGGGAGGGGGCATGGGCGGGCGCGCGGGGGTTGCCGCGCGCCTGCGGAGGGGTGGGGGGTTGCTCGCGCGCCCACGGGGAAAGGGAACCGCCGCCCGGCTCTGGGGAGCTGGGCGGCGGCTTGGGTGGGGGGTGGTCAGGCCTTGCGGAGTTGGAAGGCGAGGCCGAGGGATTCGTCGGTGAAGGTTTCGGAGGTCCAGTCGGCTGCGCCGGCGGCGAAGTCGGTGGCGAGGACCTCGTCGGCGACGAGGGGGCCGTGTTCGGCGATGGCCTCGGCGGTCTCCTCCGAGGTGGCGCGCCAGCGGAGGACGATGCGGTCGGCGACGTCCAGGCCGGAGTTCTTGCGGGCCTCCTGGATCTGGCGGATGGCGTCGCGGGCGATGCCGAGGCGCTTCAGCTCCGGGGTGATGGCCAGGTCGAGGGCGACGGTGGCGCCGGACTCGTTGGCGACGGCCCAGCCCTCGCGCGGGGTCTCGGTGATGATCACCTCGTCGGGGGAGAGGGTGATCGTCTCGTCGTTCAGTTCGACGCTGGTCTCGCCGCCGGCGCGGAGTTCGGCGGCCAGGCGGGCGGCGTCGGTGGCGGCGACCGCCTTGGCGACGTCCTGCACGCCCTTGCCGAAGCGCTTGCCCAGCGCACGGAAGTTGGCCTTGGCGGTGGTGTCGACGAGGGAGCCGCCGACCTCGGCGAGGGACTCCAGGGTGGAGACGTTGAGCTCCTCGGCGATCTGCGCGCGCAGGTCGGCGGGCAGCTCCTCCCAGCCCTGGGCGGCGACCAGCGCGCGGGAGAGCGGCTGGCGGGTCTTCACGCCGGACTCGGCGCGGGTGGCCCGGCCCAGCTCGACCAGGCGCCGGACCAGCGCCATGTGCCGGGAGAGCTCGGTGTCGATCAGGGTCTCGTCGGCCTGCGGCCAGGTGGCCAGGTGCACCGAGGCCGGGGCCTCCGGGGCGACCGGGACGACCAGGTCCTGCCAGACCCGCTCGGTGATGAACGGGGTGAGCGGGGCCATCAGGCGGGTGACGGTCTCCAGCGCCTCGTGCAGGGTGGCGAGCGCGGCGGCGTCGCCCTGCCAGAAGCGACGGCGGCCGCGGCGGACGTACCAGTTGGAGAGGTCGTCGACGAAGCCGGAGAGCAGCTTGCCGGCGCGCTGGGTGTCGTACGCCTCGAAGGCCGCGTCGACCTCGCGGACCAGGGTGTTCAGCTCGGAGAGCACCCAGCGGTCCAGCTGCGGGCGGTCGGCCGGGGCCGGGTCGCTCGCCGAGGGGGCCCAGTTCGAGGTGCGGGCGTACAGGGCCTGGAAGGCGACGGTGTTCCAGTAGGTGAGGAGGGTCTTGCGGACCACCTCCTGGATGGTGCCGTGGCCGACCCGGCGGGCCGACCAGGGCGAACCGCCGGCCGCCATGAACCAGCGGACGGCGTCGGCGCCGTGCTGGTCCATCAGCGGGATCGGCTGCAGGATGTTGCCCAGGTGCTTGGACATCTTGCGGCCGTCCTCGGCCAGGATGTGGCCCAGGCAGACGACGTTCTCGTAGCTGTTCTTGTCGAACACCAGGGTGCCGACGGCCATCAGCGTGTAGAACCAGCCGCGGGTCTGGTCGATCGCCTCGGAGATGAACTGCGCCGGGTAGCGCTTCTCGAACAGCTCCTTGTTCTGGTACGGGTAGCCGTACTGGGCGAAGGGCATGGAACCCGAGTCGTACCAGGCGTCGATGACCTCGGGCACGCGGGTGGCGGTGCCGCCGCAGTCGCGGCAGGCGAAGGTGACGTCGTCGATGTACGGGCGGTGCGGGTCGAGGCCGCTCTGGTCGGTGCCGGTGAGCTCGGACAGCTCGGCCAGCGAGCCGACGCAGGTGAGGTGGCCCTCCTGGCAGCGCCAGATCGGCAGCGGGGTGCCCCAGTAGCGGTTGCGGCTGAGCGCCCAGTCGATGTTGTTGTTCAGCCAGTCGCCGAAGCGGCCGTGCTTCACCGTCTCCGGGAACCAGTTGGTGGCCTCGTTCTCGCGGATCAGCGCGTCCTTGACGGCGGTGGTCCGGATGTACCAGGACGGCTGCGCGTAGTAGAGCAGCGCGGTGTGGCAGCGCCAGCAGTGCGGGTAGCTGTGCTCGTACGGCACGTGGCGGAAGAGCAGGTCGCGCTCCTTGAGGTCCGCGACCAGGGCCTCGTCGGCCTTCTTGAAGAACTGGCCGCCGACCAGCGGGACCTCGGGGGCGAAGGTGCCGTCGCCGAGCACCGGGTTGACCACCGGCAGGCCGTACTTGCGGCAGGTCGTGAGGTCGTCCGCGCCGAAGGCGGGGGACTGGTGGACGATGCCGGTGCCGTCCTCGGTGGTGACGTAGTCGGCGTTGAGGACGTAGTGGGCGTTCTCGATCTCGACCAGGTCGAACGGGCGGCGGTAGGCCCAGCGCTCCATTTCGGCGCCGGTGAAGGACTCGCCCGTGGTCTCCCAGCCCTCGCCGAGCGCCTTGGCGACCAGCGGCTCGGCGACGACCAGCTTCTCGTCCCCGTCGGTGGCCACCACGTAGGTGACCTCCGGGTGGACGGCGGCGGCGGTGTTGGAGACCAGGGTCCACGGAGTGGTGGTCCAGACCAGCAGGGCGGCCTGGCCGGCCAGCGGGCCGCTGGTGAGCGGGAAGCGGACGTAGACCGAGGGGTCGACGACGGTCTCGTATCCCTGGGCCAGCTCGTGGTCGGACAGGCCGGTGCCGCAGCGCGGGCACCACGGGGCGACCCGGTGGTCCTGGACCAGCAGGCCCTTGTCGAAGATCTGCTTGAGCGACCACCAGACGGACTGGACGTACGACGGGTCCATCGTCCGGTAGGCCTCGTCGAGGTCGACCCAGTACCCCATGCGGGTGGTCAGCTCGGTGAAGGCGTCGGTGTGGCGGGTCACCGAGTCGCGGCACTTGGCGTTGAACTCGGCGATGCCGTACGCCTCGATGTCCTGCTTGCCGGAGAAGCCCAGCTCCTTCTCGACGGCGAGCTCGACCGGGAGGCCGTGGCAGTCCCAGCCGGCCTTGCGGGCGACGTGGTAGCCCTTCATCGTCCGGTAGCGCGGGAAGACGTCCTTGAAGACGCGGGCCTCGATGTGGTGGGCGCCGGGCATGCCGTTGGCGGTCGGCGGGCCCTCGTAGAACACCCACTCGGGGCGGCCCTCGGACTGCTCCAGGCTGCGCTGGAAGATCTTGTTGTCCTGCCAGAAGGAGAGGATCTGGTGCTCGAGGGCGGGGAGATCGACCTGTGCGGGGACGGGGTGATAAAGAGGGGCCGCGCGCAGCGCGTCGTCGGAAGGGTGGTGGTGGGTGACGGGTTGGGAGCTCATCGCGGGCGTCTACCTCCGGCGGATGCTGGGACTGGATCCTCCGGAGGGACGAGACGGACCAGCCGCCCCGCGGTACCACCCTCCTTGGCCGCGGTGCTGCGTTGCGGCCCTCTTGTTTGGGCTTGCTGCCGGGTCTAGTGGGCCGCCGCGGGCTGCGCGGTGGCCGTTCTTCCGGCGGCTCCGGGGTGATCTTCCCGCCGTGCACACCCCCGGGCTCGCACCGTCCCCGGGTCGCTGGTGGCTGCGTACGTCGGTACTCGTCCCCATCTGCGCCTTGCAGGGCCAGTGTATCGGCCGGGCGAGACGGTTTGTCCAAAGGGATTCGGGGGAGTGGGTCCGGGGGTGGTATCCGGGCAGGTCGACGGGGGCGGTTAGGCGGGGGTGAGGTGGGCACAAGTCTGTCAGCGCGCGGGGCGTGGCGGTTGGGGCGGCTGCCTGGGTGGGATCATCGCGAGGCGCCGGTATGTCATGTTGTTACCGGTTTTCATCGGGATTATCGTTCCGGCACTGGAAGCCGCCGGGAACCGGCGGCTCGATTCGTTCGTAGATGGGGTCGAAGCCATGGCTGAGAAGGCAACCGGCGCGGGTACCGCCACCAAGCGGGCACGCAAGGCCGTGGCGGCCGATCCAGGGGAGGGGACCGTGACCACTACCGCACCTCAGAAGACCAGCACCGACACCGACACCGTCACCGTGCCGCGCGGAGCCGAGTCGGTCGACCCGGCCACCCTGCCCGTGCGGCCGGGCGAGGACGCCTGGACCTCGGACGAGGTCCACGAACTGCACGACGAGCTGATCAGCGACCTGGAGCGGCTGCGCGGCGAGATCGACGCCGCCGACGCCGCCATCGCCGGGCTGATGCGCGACTCCAACGACGGAGCCGGCGACGACCAGGTGGACGCCGGTACGAAGAACATCTCGCGGGAGAGCGAGCTGGCCCTCGCCAACAACGCCCGGGACAGCCTCGCCCAGACGGAGCGCGCCCTGGAGCGGCTGGAGGGCGTCGGCTTCGGCATCTGCGAGTCCTGCGGACAGGCCATCGGCAAGGCCCGGATGCAGGCCTTCCCCCGCGCCACGCTGTGCGTGCAGTGCAAGGCCAAGCAGGAACGCCGCTGAACCCGGGCGCCGACCGGACGACCGACCGCGCCACCGGGGCGACGCGGGGGGTCGGGCTTGCCGTACGCTCGACCCCGTAACGTCGCCTGACCCGTCAGTAGGAACGCGGTCGGGCCCTCACCGGCTCACATCGGCAGCGGAGCGGATCATCAGTACGCAAGGTTCCCCCCAGACCAAGGACGACGTCGTCCCGAACCCCGCCGATGGCGTGGAGGCGGCCGTGGCCCACCCTGAGGAGTCGACGGGGCCCGTGGAGCCGACGGGGTCGGCGGAGGCCGGCGACGCGGCGCCGGCGAGCGGCGCCACGGCGGTGGACGAGCCCAAGGGCCGCCGTCGGGTCGGGGTGCTGCTGGCCGTCGCCGTGCTCGCCTTCCTGATCGACCTCGGCAGCAAGCTGCTGGTCGTCGCCAAGCTGGAGAACCACGCGGCGATCAAGGTGATCGGCGACGTCGTCACCTTGCAGGTGATCCGCAACTCCGGTGCCGCCTTCGGCATGGGGCAGGCGCTGACCGTCGTTTTCACGATGATCGCCGCGGCCGTCATCGTGGTGATCTGGCGGATCGCCCGTCGGCTGTACAGCCTCCCGTGGGCGATCGCGCTCGGGCTGCTGCTCGGCGGCGCCCTCGGCAACCTCACCGACCGGCTGTTCCGCGCGCCGGGCGTCTTCCGCGGGCACGTCGTGGACTTCATCTCGGTCCAGCACTTCGCGGTGTTCAACCTCGCCGACTCGGCGATCGTCTGCGGCGGCATCCTCGTGGTGCTGCTCTCCTTCCGCGGCAGCAACCCGGACGGGAGCGTGCACCAGCAGGTGGAGAAGGGCGAGAAGTAGGGCCCGGTTCCGGGCGAGGCGGCGCGCGGGCGGGGTGGGGCCGGGTTTCCGGCATACTCGTACGGGTGAGTACCGCAGCGCAGAACCGCAGCCTCCCCGTACCCGACGGCCTGGAGGGCGAGCGTCTCGACGCCGCCCTCGCCCGGATGTTCGGTTTCTCCCGGACCAAGGCCGCCGAGTTGGCCGCCGAGGGCAAGGTGACGCTCGACGGCGCCGTGGCCGGCAAGTCGGACCGGGTGACCGCCGGTTCCTGGCTGGAGGTCGAGATCCCCGCCCCCGCCGCCCCGGTGCAGATCGTGGCCGAGCCGGTCGACGGCATGCGGATCATCCACGACGACGAGGACATCGTGCTGGTCGACAAGCCGGTCGGCGTCGCCGCCCACCCGAGCCCCGGCTGGACCGGCCCCACCGTCATCGGCGGGCTCGCCGCGGCCGGCTACCGGATCTCGACGTCCGGTGCCGCCGAGCGCCAGGGCATCGTGCACCGGCTGGACGTCGGCACCTCGGGGCTGATGGTCGTCGCCAAGTCCGAGCGCGCCTACACCGACCTCAAGCGGCAGTTCCACGACCGGGTCACGGACAAGCGCTACCACACGCTGGTCCAGGGGCACCCGGACCCGCTGAGCGGCACCGTCGACGCGCCGATCGGGCGCCACCCCAGCTCGGACTGGAAGTGGGCGGTGACCCGCGACGGCAAGCCGTCGGTCACCCACTACGACCTGATCGAGGCGTACCGGGCGGCCTCGCTGATGGCCATCAAGCTGGAGACCGGGCGCACCCACCAGATCCGCGTCCACATGTCCGCGCTGCGGCACCCCTGCGTGGGCGACCTGACGTACGGCGCCGACCCGACGCTGGCGAAGCGGCTCGGGCTGACCCGGCAGTGGCTGCACGCCGTCTCGCTCGGCTTCGAGCACCCGTCGGACGGGCAGTGGGTCGAGTTCAGCAGCGAGTACCCGGCCGACCTGCAGAAGGCGCTGGACATCATCGCTTCGGAGAGCTGAGGAGAGCCGGGATGACGGTCTCCGTGCGGGTCGCCGAGGGGGAGGCGGACCTGGAGCTGGTGCGGGCGGTGCGGCGCGAGGTGTTCGTCGTCGAGCAGAACGTGCCGGAGGAGCTGGAGTACGACGAGTACGACGCCACCTCGGTGCACGTGCTGGCCGTGGACGCGGACGGGGGTGCGCTGGGGACCGGGCGGCTGATCTTCGGCGACGAGGCCCTCAAGCTGACCGGGGGCGTCGAGGGGCGGGTGCTGCTCGGGCGGCTCGCGGTCCTGGCGGCGGCCCGGGGGACGGGGCTCGGGGTGGAACTGGTCCGGGCGATCGAGGCGGCCGGACGTGAGCGCGGCGGCGTCGAGGTCGAGTTGCACGCGCAGGTGCAGGCGCTCGGGTTCTACGAGCGGCTGGGGTACGTGGCGGAGGGGGCGGTGTACGAGGATGCCGGGATTCCGCATCGGACGATGACGAGGGTTTTGTAGCTGCTGGGATGCGGGGCCGGGTTTCGGCCTTCCGCTTCGCGCAGTTCCCCGCGCCCCTTTCGCTTTCGGGGCGCGGGGATTTTTGTTTGGGGGGAGGGAGCTGAGGGGTGTGGGGGGGGTGGGGTCAGGTGTCGGTGGTGCGGAGGCGGGGGAGGGCGTGGGGGTGTTCGTCGCGTAGGTGGGCGATGAGGTGTTCGCGGATGTCGAAGCGGAGTTGGGCGCCGTCTCGTGGCGGCGGAGCAGCGCCCGGACCGGGGCCTCCGGGTGGCCGGCGCTGATCCGCTGGAGGGCCTGGTCGACGATCCAGCCGATCGCCAGGGGGGCGGCGGTGGTGGCGAGCAGGGTGATCAGCGGCCAGAGCGCGGGGACCTTCTCGGGATGTTCTCGGGACGGGGCAGAGCCGGGTGAGCCCGTACGATACCGGGGTTGACCGGGGCGAACCGGGCGAAAAGGGCTGGTGGCCTTATCGGACGCCTACCCGGGCGACGGATACGATCAGCCCCCATGGAGTTCGGTGGGGCATGGCGCCGGTGGCGCGGCCGGGGCACGTCGGTGCGGCGCAGGGTGCTGGCCGGGGCGGTGGCCCTGGTGGCGGTCGCCGGGGTCGGTACGGCGACGGTGGCGTCCGGCGGTGAGCAGGCGGTTCATCAAGAGGATCGTTTCCTCAGCATGCCGGAGACGCCCGGCAGCACCCAGCAGGTCCAGCTGGACACCTCGTTCTTCACCACCGGCACCAGCCCGCGACCGGCGGTGCTGCTCGCGCACGGCTTCGGCGGCTCGAAGGAGGGCGAGCGGGACCGCGCCCAGCAGCTGGCCCGGCAGGGCTACGCGGTGCTGACCTGGTCGGCGCGCGGCTTCGGGCACTCGGGCGGGAAGATCGGCCTGAACGCGCCGGACCGCGAGGTCGAGGACGTCAAGCACTTGGTGGACTGGCTGGCCCAGCGCCCCGAGGTGAAGCTCGACGGGCCCGGCGACCCGCGGGTCGGCATCACCGGGGCCTCGTACGGCGGGGCGATCTCGCTGCTGGCCTCGGCGTACGACCACCGGATCGACGCGGTGGCCACCCAGATCACCTGGTGGAACCTGGCCGACGCGCTGTTCCCGCAGGGGGTGGAGGGCTCGGGCGCGGCGGACGGCGTGTTCAAGAAGCTGTGGGCCGGGATCTTCTTCACCACCGGCTCGGCAGGGGACCTCGGGCCCTCGGGCGGTGCGCCGCGCGGCGGGGCGAAGCCGGACGCGAGTGTGGCGGACGGACAGGTCGGGTGCGGGCGGTTCCTGGAGTCGCTCTGCCAGATGTACGACCGGGTCGCGACCGCCGGGCACGCCGACCCGGAGGCCGTGGCGCTGCTGGACAAGTCGAGCCCGTCCTCGGTGGCGGCGCAGCTCAAGGCGCCCACCCTGGTGGTGCAGGGGCAGCAGGACTCGCTGTTCCCGCTCGACCAGGGCGACCAGATCGCCCGGGCGGTGGCGGCCAACGGCGCGCCGGTCTCGATGGACTGGTTCGCGGGCGGGCACGACGGCGGGACGGACACCAGCGCCCGGGTCGACGACCGGGTCACCGCCTGGTTCGACCACTACTTGAAGGGACTCGGCAACGACACCGGTCCCGGGTTCCGGGTGACCCGGACCGGCGGGGTCGACTCGACCGGCTTCCAGGCCGTGCTGCGCGGCGCCGACGCCGACCGGTACCCGGGGCTCGGCGGCACCGGGACGCGGTCCGTCGAGCTGGCGGGCGGGGAGAGGCCCGTCGCCAATCCGCCCGGCGGGGCGCCGCCGGGGATCTCCACGCTGCCGGGGATCGGTGCGCTGAGCCAGGCGGCCTCGCTCGGGGCCGGGCTGTCGCTGGACTTCCCCGGGCAGAACGCCGCCTTCGACTCGGCGCCGCTTGACACGCCGCTGCACCTGACCGGGCAGCCGACCGTGCCGGTGCGGGTGAAGGCGGACCGGCCGGACGCGGTGCTGTTCGCGAAGCTGTACGACGTCGGGCCGGACGGCAAGGCGGTGCTGCCGCAGCAGCTCGCCGCTCCGCTGCGGGTGACGGGCGCGGACGAGGGGAAGACGGTGACGGTCCGGCTGCCGGCCGTGGACCACGACTTCCCGGCCGGGCACCGGCTGCGGCTGGTGCTGGCGTCCACCGACCTGGCGTACGCCTCGCCGAACGAGCCGGCCACCTACCGGGTGGCCGTGGCCGGGCCGCTCACCGCGCCGACGGTGGCGGAGCTGGTCACGGAGGCGGCGCCGCTGCCCGCGCGGACCTGGATGCTGCCGGTGGCCGCCGTACTGGTGGCCGCCGGGCTGGTGCTGGTGCCGGCGGTGCGGCGGCGGCGTGCGGAGGCGGTCGGTGGGGCGGCCGGTCCGGAGTTCGATCCGGCGCTGGCCGGGGTGCCGCTGCAGATCAGCGGGCTGAGCAAGCGCTACAGGGGCGCTCAGGACCGGTACGCCGTGCGGGAGTTGGGCTTCCGGGTGGAGCGGGGCCAGGTGCTCGGCCTGCTCGGGCCGAACGGTGCGGGCAAGACCACCACGCTGCGGATGCTGATGGGCCTGATCCGGCCGGACGCCGGGGAGATCCGGGTCTTCGGGCACCTGATCCGCCCCGGAGCGCCGGTGCTCTCGCGGGTCGGGGCCTTCGTCGAGGGCGCGGGCTTCCTGCCGCACCTCACCGGGCGGGCCAATCTGCGGCTGTACTGGTCGGCCACCGGGCGGCCGGAGGCCGACGCGCGCTTCGACGAGGCGTTGGCGATCGCCGGGCTCGGCGAGGCGCTCGACCGCGCGGTGCGGACGTACTCGCAGGGCATGCGGCAGCGGCTCGCCATCGCGCAGGCGATGCTCGGGATGCCGGACCTGCTGATCCTGGACGAGCCGACCAACGGGCTGGACCCGCCGCAGATCCGGGAGATGCGCGAGGTGATGATCCGGTACGCGGCGGGCGGGCGGACCGTCATCGTCTCCAGTCACCTGCTGGCGGAGGTCGAGCAGAGCTGTACCGACCTGGTGGTGATGGACCGCGGGCGGCTGGTGACGGCCGGGCCGGTCGGCGAGATCGTGGGCGCCGGGGAGCTGCTGATGATCGGGGTGGCCGCGTCCTGCGACCCGGAGTCGGTGGTGGAGAAGGTCGGTGCGCTGGCCGGGGTCGGCTCGGCGCAGGCCGTCGAGGGCGGGCTGCTGGTCCGGCTGGACGGGCTCGCGGCGAGCGAACTGCTGGCGGAGCTGGTGCGGCTGGGGGTGCCGGTGGAGAGTGCCGGGCCGCAGCGGCGGTTGGAGGACGCGTTCCTGTCGTTGATCGGAGGTGCGGCGTGAGTGTGGGTACGACGGATCGGGTCCCGTCGGGGGACCGTGACTCGGGGGGCCGTGACTCGGCGGGCCAAGACTCGGGGGACCGCGCTTCGGCGGACCACGCCGAGGGGTACCGGGCGAGCCGGACGCTCCCGCTGTGGGTGGAGGCGATGCGGCAGTTGCGCCGGCGCCGCACCCTGGTGATCGGTGCCGTGCTGGCCGCGCTGCCGTTCGTCATCCTGGCGGCGTTCCAGCTCGGCGGCACCCCGGGGCGTCCGGACCGGACCACCTTCATCGACCTGGCCACCGCCTCGGGGGCCAACTTCGCCGTCACCATGCTGTTCGTGGGCACCGGCTTCATGCTGGTGATCCCGGTCGCGCTGTTCTGCGGTGACACCGTGGCCTCGGAGGCCAGCTGGTCCTCGCTGCGCTACCTGCTGGCCGCGCCGGTGCCGCGGGCGAGGCTGCTGGCCCGCAAGTTCGCGGTGGGGCTGGTGTTCTCGGCGGTGGCGATCGTCATGCTGCCCGCGATCGGACTGGTCGTGGGGACGGCGGCGTACGGCTGGGGGGACCTGAAGCTGCCCGCCGGGGCGAGCCTGCCGGCCGGGGAGGCGCTGCCCCGGATCGCGGTCGCGGTGGCGTTCGTGTTCCTGAGTGAACTGGTGATCGCCGCGCTGGCGTTCTGGCTGTCGACGGCGACGGACGCGCCGCTGGGGGCGGTCGGCGGGGCGGTGTTCGTGTCGATCATCACCGGGGTGCTGGACGCGGTCACGGCGCTGGGTGATCTGCGCGAGTGGCTGCCGGCGCACTGGCAGTACGCCTGGGCGGACGCCCTGCAGCCGCAGCTGGAGTGGGGCGGCATGCTGCAGGGGGTCTCGCTGTCGCTGTCGTACGCGGTGGTGCTGTTGGCGTTGGCGTTCCGCGGGTTCGCGCGCAAGGACGTGGTGTCGTAGCGGGAGCGGGCCCGCTCGGGGCGATCGGGCTCAGGGGAGCGCGGGGCTCGGCGCGGTGCTCCCGGACAGGGCGGTGAAGAGCAGTCGCCACAGCGGTTCCCCGCCGGGGGCGCCGGTGCCGGTGTGGTCTGGGCGTTCGGCGGTGGTCAGCAGTCCCCGGATCACGATCAGCAGCAACTCGGCGACCAGCGGCGGGCAGTGGTCGGGGAAGCCGTTGTCGCGCTGGGCGCGGCGGACCAGGTTCGTCAGGGCGCCGTGCATCTCGGTGAGGACGTCGGAGCGGGCCGGAGCCAGGTCGGGGTGGTGGACGGCGAGCCGGAGCGCGGCCCGTAACCGTACGTCCGAGCGCAGCCGGTCGGCGAAGCCCACCACCACGCCTTCGAGCACATCGGCGGGGGCGGCGCCCGGGGTGTCGTGGACGGCCCGCAGGTTCGTCCAGGCGTGCCGGGACTCCTCGATCAGGGCCCCGGCGAGCGACCGCTTCGACGGGAAGTGGGCGTAGAGCGCGCCCTTGGTCATGCCGATGCGCTCGGCCACCGTGTTCAGCGTGGTGCTGTCGTAGCCCTGGGCGGCGAAGGCCTCGGCCGCGGCCGTGAGGACCTTCTCCCGGGTGCGTCGCGCTCGCTCCTGCTTGGCCATGTTCCTGCCCTTCGTCGTTCCCCCGTCGCTGCCGAGGGTTCATACGTACCATCGGGATGGAATGTTGTTGCAAAGCCTGCTCGCGGGGACGGGGACGGCGCGGGTGAACCGTCAGGCCGGGTCGGTCACTTCGCGCCTGGTGGCGAGGACCACCAGGCCGCCGAGGAGGGCGAGGCCCAGCAGGACGGCGGCGAAGACGGTGGTGCCGCTGGTCAGGCCCACGGCGTCGCTGAGGTAGCCGGCCGAGACGGGCAGCAGGCCGGCCGGGAGGTAACCGCCCACGTTGAGCGCGGCGTTGGCCTCGGCGAGGCGCTGCGGCGGGATGCCGGCGTTGAGCAGCGACAGGCCGCCGAGCTGGCCCATGCCCTGGCCGGCGCCGGCCAGCAGGGCGGCGAGGATGAGCACCGCCACCGCCTCGGTGTGCACGGCGACGACCAGGGTGACCGTGCTCAGCGCGGTGGCCGCCGCGCCGGCGGTCAGGATGGTGCGGCGGCGCAGCTTCTGTACGGCGAACTGCACCCCGGTGGCGGCGAGGAACATCACGAAGGCCATGGCGCCGGCGACGATCCGGTCGGTGGTGCCGAGCAGACCGGAGAGCAGCGAGGGACCGAGCGAGAGGACGAACGAAGTGGCGGTGATGCCGGGCGCGAACACCGCGATGCCGAGGGCGAGTTGACGGCTGTTGCCGCGCGGGACGCCGGGCACCCGGACCCACCCGCCCTGGCCGCGGCGCTCGGGGCGGCGCACCGGCATCCGCAGGACGACCAGCACCGCGCCGGCCAGGACCACGGCCTCGACGACGAAGACGGTGGTGGTCGGCGCGGGCGCCAGCTCGGAGAGCACGCCGGCCAGCAGCGGGCCGAGGCCGGCGCCGAAGACCATCGCGCAGGAGGCCAGCAGGGCGGCGATCCGCTTGCGTTCGGGCCCGGCCACGTCGGTGACCGCGGCCATGCCGGCCGAGACCACCGCGCCGACCGCGATGCCGGTGAACAGCCGGGCCACGATCAGGGCGGCGACGCTGGTGGCGGTTCCGAAGATCAGGCAGGCGGCCAGGCCGAGCGCCAGGGCGGGCAGCAGGACGGGCTTGCGGCCGACCCGGTCGGAGACCACGCCGGAAACCAGCAGCGAGCCGATCAGGCCGACGATGTAGAAGGCGAACACCACGGTCAGGGTGCCCTTGGAGAAACCGATGTCGCGTTGCCACAGCACGTAGAGGGGTGTGGCGGCGTTGGAGAGCACGAAGACGGCGGTGACCGGCCAGGCGGCCAGCCAGATCCACCACAGTGGGGTGGCGGCGGCGCGGCCCGCGGCCGGCTTCGGCGTGGCGGGCTTCGGTGTGGCGGCCTGGACGGGGGCGGTCCGGGTGACGGACATGACTGTTCCCTCCCGAGGTGTGCTGCGAGGTCCCGCAGCAGTACGAGTCGAGTCGAACATAGCATGCAGTACGATTGGAGTCGTACTGATAGCTGAGGCCGGGTCACCGAGTCGTGGAGATCCGTGGAGCCTTGGAAGCGCGAGGAGTTGAGGAGTCGTCCATGTCCGTGACCACGACCGGTGCGCCCGCCATCAAGGTGCTCCCCGAACCGTCCGACCTGCCCGGGCCGCTGCCCGAGCCGGGCATCGAGGAGCTGCGCCTGGAGACCGTGCTCGGCGCGCTCAGCGACCCGCTGCGGCTGACCATCGTCCGCAAGCTGCTGCTGGAGTCCGAGGACTTCGACCACTCCTGCGGCTGGTTCGGGCTCGACCGGCCCAAGTCCTCGCTCACCCACCACTTCAAGGCGCTGCGGGAGGCGGGGATCACGCGCCAGCGCCAGTACGGACTGGAGCGGCGCAGCCACGTGCGGGTCGAGGACCTCAACGCCCGCTTCCCCGGGCTGCTCGAGCTGGTGGCCGCCTGGACCCCGCGGGACTGACGCGCCTCGGGCGGGGCTTCGGGGCGGGGCTTCGGGGTGGGCGGGGCTTCGGGCGGGGTGCGGGATCATGGGTGGGTATCCCTGACCTCGTTCGCCGAAGGACCCCCATCGTGGCCCAGATCGTCCTCTTCCACTCCGCCCACGGCCTGAGCCCGGCCGTGCACGCCGCCGCCGACCGGCTGCGCGCCGCCGGGCACACCGTGCACGCGCCGGACCTGTTCGAGGGGCGCACCTTCGACGACGCCGAGGCCTCCCAGGCCTACCAGGAGGAGGCTGGCGGCGGGGACGAGCTGCTGCGCCGCGCGGTGACCGTCTCCGCCCCGCTGTCCGAGGCCGGGCTGGTGTACGCCGGGTTCGGGCTCGGCGGCGCGATCGCGCAGAACCTGGCGCTGGCGGACGAGAAGGCGCGCGGGCTGCTGCTCCTGCACGGCACCTCGGACCTGCGCGAGGACGCGGTGACCGGGATCCCGGTGCAGCTGCACATGGCGGAGCCGGACCCGTACGAGCCGGAGGACTGGCTGAACGCCTGGTACCTGCGGATGCGGCGGGCGGGCGCGGAGGTCGAGGTGCACCGCTACCAGGGCGCCGGGCACCTGTTCACCGACCCGGACCTGGACGACTACGACGCGGAGGCGGCGGAGCGGGCCTGGGCGGCGGCGCTGGACTTCCTCGCCGACCTGGAGGGGTAGTGGGGGCCCGTGCCGTGGCCCGGTCCTACGGGCGGGCCGGGCCGCGACGCGGGAGGGTCTGGCTGTAGACGACGCTGGTGGTGGTGGAACCGAAGCCGGCGAGCGAGTCCACCAGGGTCTCCAGGTGCTCCATGGAGGTCGCGGCGACCTTGAGGGTGTAGCAGTCGTCGCCGGTGGTGCGCAGGCACTCCAGGATCTCGCGGCGCTGGGCGAGCAGCTGGTGCAGCGGCTGGTGGCGGTTGCCCGGGTACTTCAGGCGGACGACGGCGAGCACCGGGTAGCCGACCTTGGCCAGGTCGACGGTGGCGTGGTAGCCCGTGATGACGCCCAGCGACTCCAGGCTCCGCACCCGCTCGGTGGTGGCGGACGGGCTGAGGTTGACGCGCCGGCCCAGCTCGCTGAGGGAGATCCGGGCCTCCTGCTGGAGCTGGTCGATGATCGCCCAGTCGGTGTCGTCGAGATTCGCGGCCATCCGGCGATATTACCGGGAGATTCGCGGCGAGGCGCGGCTCACGCCGGGAGGATCGGGTTCCGTGCGGGATGTGCCCGGGAATAGCCTCGGGGCATGCAACTTGGCGTCAACGTACCGAACTTCGGGCCCGGTACCGATCCCGGCGTGCTGCGCGACTGGGCGCGGGTGGTGGAGGGCCTGGGGTTCGACCTGCTGATGGTGTCGGATCACGTCGCCGTGACGGCGGACGTGGCCGAGCGCTACCCGGAACCGTTCTACGACCCCTTCACGACGCTGTCCTGGCTGGCGGGGGTGGGCGACGGGCGGCTTCGGCTGGGCACGACGGTGCTGGTGCTGCCGTACCGGAACCCGCTGCTGGTGGCGCGGATGGCGAGCACCCTGCACCGGCTCAGCGGCGGGCGGTTCGTGCTCGGCGTCGGAGTGGGCTGGGCGCGGCAGGAGTTCGAGGCGCTCGGGGTGCCGTTCGGCGCGCGGGGGCGGCTGACGGACGAGTACCTGGGGGCGGTCCGGGCGGCCTGGGCCGAGCAGGGCGAGGGCGCCGCCGCGCCGGTGTGGGTCGGCGGGCACAGCGAGGCGGCGATCCGACGGGCGGTCGCGTTCGGTGACGCCTGGCACCCGCTGCGGCTGCCGGTGGCGCGGATGCGGTCGGTGCTGGAGAACCATGCCCTGCCCGGGTTCGCGCCGCGGATCGCACTGCGGTTGACGGACGGGGCGCCGGACGGCCCGGACCGGCCCGCCGGGGTCGGGAACCTCCAACAGGTGGTGGCTGACCTGCGGGAACTGCGCGGGCTCGGCGCCGAGGCCGTGGTGCTGGACCCGTACCACGCGGACCCGGAGGAGACCCGGCGGCCCGAGACCGCCTGGCGGGCCCTGGCGGCGGTCGCCGAGGCGTGGAGGAGGACGGCGTGATCACGACTGCCGACGAGGCGCTGCTGCGGCGCGCGATCGGGATCGCGGCGCGGGCCGTGGAACTCGGCGACGCACCGTACGGCTCGCTGCTGGCCGGACCGGACGGGACGGTGCTGGCCGAGGCGCACAACACCGTCCGGCGCGACGACGACATCACGGCGCACCCGGAGCTGAAGCTCGCCCGCTGGGCCGCCCGGGTGCTGGACGAGGAGGCGGCCGCCCGGGCCACCCTCTACACCAGCTGCCAGCCCTGCGGCATGTGCGCGGGGGCGCTGGTCCGCTCGGGGATCGGGCGGGTGGTGTACGCGCTCGCGACCGAGCAACTGGTCGAGCTCAACCCGGCCTCGGGGGCCTGGCCGGTGGTGGCACAGGACGGACCGGCGCTGTTCGAGGAGGCGCGCGGGCCGATCGAGGCGTACTACCAAGGGGGTTGAGCCGGGCCGACGGGGCGCACGCGGGGACGCCCCGTCGGCTGCGCCCCGCCGGGCCGGTGCTCGGCGGGGCGAAGTGCTGCGGGGGTGGGTCCGGTCAGCGGTCGTCGGAGGGGGCGGTGCTCGGCGCGCCGGTGCCGGTCCCGGTGCTGCTCGGGTTGGGCTTGGGGGTCGGGTCGGGGATGTCGGCCATCGGCAGGGACTGCTTGGGCGTGCCGCGCAGGGCGTCGTTCATGGCGTCCCGCCAGATCGGCCCGGGGCCGGTGGCGCCGAACACCTCGGGGTAGTAGTCCCCGTTGATGTAGATGTCGCGCATCTCGACGCCGCCGGCTGGGCCACCGAGCCAGACGGAGGTGGCCAGCTGCGGGGTGTAGCCGCTGAACCAGGCGGCCTTCTTGTGGTCCGAGGTGCCGGTCTTGCCGGCGATCTGCCGGCCGTCCTTCAGGTTGAGCGCGGCGCCGGTGCCCTTGTCTTCGGTCACGCCGTTCAGGACGGTGTTCATCGCCTGCGCCGTCTCGTCGGAGAGGATCTTCTCGCAGTGGCCGGCCGGGACGGGCAAGTCCTTGCCGTCCACGGTGGTGATCCTGCTGATGGCGACCGGGGCGCAGTGGGTGCCCTCGGCGGCGAAGGTCGCGTAGACGTTCGCCATGGTCAGCGGGCTCATCTCCTCGACGCCCAGGGCCATCGAGGGCACCTCCTCCAGTGGCTTGCCGCTGGCCTTGGTGGTGATGCCGAACTTGTTGGCCATCTGCTTGACCGCGCAGAGGCCGATCTCCTGCTCCATCTCCACGAAGTAGGTGTTCACCGAGAGGGCCATCGCCATCTTGAGCTGGTACGGGCCCTTCTCGTTCGCGGATTCGTTGGGCACCATCACCTTCGGCCGGGCCTCGTTGCGCCACGTCCCGTTGCAGGTCTTCATCGTCGGGTACGGCATCTGGTTCGGCGCGTCGTACTGCTGGGTCGGCGACAGGCCCGCCTCCAGGGCCGCGGCCGCGACGATCGGCTTGAAGGTGGAGCCGGGCTGGAAGCCGGTGCCGCCGCCCATCGACAGGTCGACGTTGAGGTTGACGACGGTCTGGTTCTTCTCCGTCACCAGGCCGTACGGGCGGGTCTGGGCCATGGCGAGGATCTTGCCGGTGCCGGGCTCGACCATGGTGGCGGCGGCGGAGACGCTGTCGGTGACCTTCACGTCGTTGCTCACCGCGTTCTGGGCGGCGGCCTGCTTGTCCGGGTCGAGGGTGGTGTAGATGTTCAGGCCGCCGGTGTCCCACAGCTTCTTGCGATCGTCGGCGTTCTTGCCGAAGGCCGGGTCCTGCTTGACCACGTGGCGGACGTAGTCGCAGAAGAAGCCCATGCCGGCCTTGGCGGTGATGCAGCCGTTCTGCGGGTCCTTGTACTTCAGGCCCAGCGGGGCGGCCTTCGCCTCCTTCGCCTGGTCGGCGGTGATGTGCTTGTTCTCCAGCATCTTGTCGATGACGGTGTCCCGGCGCTTCTGCGCGGCCTGCGGGTGCAGCTTCGGGTCGTACTGGGTCGGGTTCTGGACCAGGCCGGCGAGGGTGGCGGCCTCGGCGATGGTCAGGTCCTTGTTGCTCTTGCTGAAGTAGCGCTGGGAGGCGGCCTCCACGCCGTACGCGCCGTTCCCGTAGTACGTGATGTTGAGGTAGTTGGTGAGGATCTGCTCCTTGGGCAGTTCCTCCTCCAGCCTGATCGCGACCTTGAGCTCCTGGATCTTGCGGCCCAGGGTCTTGCGCTGGGCCTCCAGGACGGCGTTCTTGTCTTCGCCGGCCTTCTCCACGTTGACGTTCTTCACGTACTGCTGGGTCAGGGTGGAGGCGCCCTGGGCGGCGGTGCCGCTCTCCGCGTTCTTGCTCAGTGCGCGCAGGACGCCCTTGAGGTCGACGGCGCCGTGCTCGTAGAAGCGGGCGTCCTCGATGTCGACCTGGGCGTGCCGCATGTACGGCGACATCTGGTCGGGAGTGAGGACGGTGCGGTCGCGCTCGTAGACCTTCGCGATCAGGCCGCCCTTGGCGTCGAAGATCTGGGTGGCCTGGGTGAGCGGCGGGGTCTTGAAGTCGTCGGGAATGTCGTCGAAGCCCTCCGCCGTGCTCTTGGCGGTCAGTCCGATGCCGCCGGCGACGGGCAGGGCGAGGCCCGCCAGCAGCACGCCGGACACGACGCTCACACCGATGAAGGTCGCGCCGAAGCGGACGAGCCGGAGCGGCGACCTGCGGGGAGGACGGGGATCGGTGGCGTCGGAGGAATTCACTATCGGACGGGGATTCGATTCCATTCCGGAATGCTAACCGTTGGTCCTCGCTGGGCGAACGATTTTTCGGGGCTTGTTGTCACGGGCGTGCAACAGGTTTCTCGGGCGGCTTTGGATTGGTCTGGTTGTATACGAACTTCACGAATGGGAAGAATTCTGAATTCTGCTGAATGTGCACTCCGTGAGGCCCCCCTCGAGTGCGCGCCCCTTCCCCCTCTGCGCTCCTGACATCCCTTTGATGCGGTGAGGGGGGCGAAAGGTTGCGCGTCTTCGGTGGAGCGGGTGGGCTCAGCGGGGTCGGGCGATGCGGGCGGTGCCGGCGTCCGGGTCGATGCCGGTGCGGGGTGGGGCGCCGGAGTGGTCGTCGTCGCGGAGGGTGAGCCGGGCCTGGGGTGCGGCACGATGGGGGGCGTGGGAGAGCGGAGATACGAGCACGCGCCGGCGGGGACGCTGGCGGGGTTGTTGCAGCGCGGGCGGGGCCTGGGTGCGGTGATGGCGGCGGAGGATCCGGGGGCGGCTGCCGAGTTGGTGTACGGCTGCGTCCGGTGGGAGTGGCGCTGGGATTCGCAGGTGGACGACCGCCACCTGTACCTGGCGAGGCTGATCCGGGACCTGGAGCTGCCGCTCGGGCCGGTGGTCGAGGTGCTGGCCGGTGGTGAGGACGCGTGCGGGCGGGCCGCCCGGGTGCTGGAGTTGCTGGCGCTCAGTGGATCGGTGGAGGCCCGGGAGGCCCTGCGGGCGTACATCCGGGACGGTGAGCACCGGTTCGACGTCCTGGAGTCGGTGGCGGAGGCCTGGCCGTGGGAGTGGTGGGGCGATCTGGAGGAGGTCGTCCGGGACCGGTCGAGCGGGGCGGAAGCCGAGCCGGCGGGTGTGGCTGAACAGCCGGATCCGATGGCCGAGTTGGCGAGCGGTGCGCTGTTGGAGCTGCTGGCCGACCCCGAGGAGCCGGATCGCCGGAAGGTCGGCGCACTGTGCGTGCTGTTCGGGCGGGAGTCGGAGGTTGGGATCGTCCCCCTCGTTCCGTCCCTGGGCACGGCCGATGGCAGGTATCCGCTGCCGCGGCTGCCCGGCGTGATCCGCAAGCTCGGCGCCCTCGCGATGCCGGCCGCCCGGGAGTGGGCCGCCTCGAAGGCCCGCTGGCTGGCCTGGGAAGGCCTCGCGGTGCTGGCCGAGCAGGGCGAGGAGCAGGACGTCCCGACGCTCGTCGCCGAGCTGGAGCAGGACTGGGTGGATCGGGTTTGGTGCGGCCCCGACCGCATGGCCCGTGGGCTGGCGCGGTTCGGCCCCGGGGCGGCCGAGGCGGTGTCGCTGCTGCGCCGGTTCTGGTTGTGGACGCCGCACTCGTACGAGCGGGCCGCGTACCTCGAGGCGCTGGCGGCGATGGGGTCGGCCGGGATGGATCAGGCGTACACGGAGTCGCTCTGGGACTGCGAGGCCGACGCGCGCCTCCTGGGGGTCGAGCACGCTCCTGATGGGCCCGAGGTGAGGCGGCGGCTGGCCTACCTCCGGGACGATCCGATCGAGGAGCCGGAGGTCAAGAACGCGGCCGAGGCGCGGCTGGCCGGCCTCGCCGATCCGGGGTGAGTCCCTCCGGGGTGAGGCGGGCTAGAGTGGACGCGTGAACGTGTGAGTGATGGTCCGGACCCCGTGAGGTGTTCCGGGCCACCTCCATTTCCAGGGGAATACTCCTGTGACCTGCACGTTCGCCGGCCCACCAGATCAGCACCAGAGCCTCCGGAGGCCCCGCCTTGAGCGACCAGCCGTTCGCGCATCTGCACGTCCACACCGAGTACTCGATGCTGGACGGCGCCGCCCGGCTGAAGCAGATGTTCAAGGAGGTCGAGCGGCTGGGCCAGACCCACGTCGCGATGACCGACCACGGGAACATGTACGGCGCCGCCGAGTTCCACAGGCAGGCGACCGACGCGGGCATCACCCCGGTGATCGGCATCGAGGCGTACGTCGCCCCCGAGTCGCGCTCGAACACCAAGCGCATCCTGTGGGGCCAGCCGCACCAGAAGAAGGACGACGTCTCGGCGTCCGGCGCGTACACCCACAAGACCATCTGGGCCCGGAACAAGGAGGGCCTGCACAACCTCTTCAAGCTGACCTCGCGCTCCTACGCCGAGGGCTGGCTGGTGAAGTGGCCCCGGATGGACAAGGAGCTGATCTCCGAGCTGTCCGGCGGCCTGATGGCCACCACCGGCTGCCCCTCCGGCGAGGTGCAGACCCGGCTGCGCCTCGGCCAGTTCGACGAGGCCGTGAAGTCCGCCGCCGACTACCAGGACATCTTCGGCAAGGAGAACTACTTCCTGGAGCTGATGGACCACGGCCTCGAGATCGAGAAGCGGGTCCGCGACGGGCTGCTGGAGATCAGCAAGAAGCTGAACATCCCCCCGGTGGTCACCAACGACTCGCACTACACCACCGAGGCCGACGCCGGCGCCCACGACCTGCTGCTCTGCGTGCAGACCGGCAAGAACCTCTCGGACCCGGACCGCTTCCGCTTCGACGGCACCGGCTACTACATCAAGTCGGCCGCCGAGATGTACGCGCTGGACTCCTCGGACGCCTGGCAGGAGGGCTGCCGCAACAGCCAGCTGCTGGTCGCCTCCCGGGTCGACACCGAGGGCATGTTCAAGTTCAAGAACCTGATGCCCCGCTTCCCCATCCCGGAGGGCTTCGAGTCCGAGGCGGACTTCTTCAAGTCCAAGGTCTGGGAGGGCATGGACTGGCGCTTCCCGGGCGGGTACGACGAGGAGCACAAGAAGCTCGCCGAGTACGAGATGGACACCATCATCCAGATGGGGTTCCCGGCGTACTTCCTCGTGGTCGCCGACTTCATCATGTGGGCCAAGAGCCAGGGCATCGCGGTGGGCCCGGGCCGTGGCTCGGCGGCCGGTTCGCTGGTCGCGTACGCGATGGGCATCACCGACCTCGACCCGATCCCGCACGGCCTGATCTTCGAGCGCTTCCTCAACCCCGAGCGCATCTCGATGCCCGATGTCGACATCGACTTCGACGAGCGCCGGCGCGGTGACGTGATCCGCTACGTGACCGAGAAGTGGGGATCCGACAAGGTCGCCATGATCGTCACGTACGGCACCATCAAGGCGAAGGCCGCCATCAAGGACTCCTCCCGGGTCCTCGGCTACCCGTACGCGATGGGCGACCGGATCACCAAGGCGATGCCGCCGGACGTCATGGGCAAGGGCATCCCGCTGTCCGGCATCACGGACCCGAGCCACCCGCGGTACGGCGAGGCGGGCGAGATCCGCGGGCTGTACGAGACCGACCCGGACGTCAAGAAGGTCATCGACACCGCGCGCGGCATCGAGGGCCTGATCCGTCAGCCCGGCGTGCACGCGGCCGGCGTCATCATGTCCGCCGAGCCGCTGACCGACCACATCCCGGTCTGGACCCGGCACACCGACGGCGTCACCATCACGCAGTTCGACTACCCCACCTGTGAGGGCCTCGGCCTCCTCAAGATGGACTTCCTCGGCCTGCGCAACCTGACGATCATGGACGACGCCGTCAAGGCGATCGAGAAGAACAAGGGCATCAAGATCAACCTGCTTGATCTGCCCCTGGACGACAAGCCGACCTACGAGCTGCTGGCGCGTGGTGACACGCTGGGCGTGTTCCAGCTCGACGGTGGGCCGATGCGCTCGCTGCTGCGGCTGATGAAGCCCGACAACTTCGAGGACATCTCGGCCGTTCTCGCCCTGTACCGGCCCGGTCCGATGGGCGTCAACTCCCATACGAACTACGCGCTGCGCAAGAACGGGCAGCAGGAGATCACCCCGATCCACCCGGAGCTGGAGAAGCCCCTGGAGGAGGTGCTCCGGCCCACCTACGGCCTGATCGTGTACCAGGAGCAGGTGCAGAAGGCCGCGCAGATCCTGGCCGGCTACTCGCTCGGCCAGGCAGACCTGCTGCGCCGCGCGATGGGCAAGAAGAAGAAGGAGATCCTGGAGGCGGAGTTCGTCCCCTTCCAGAAGGGCTGCCGCGAGCGCGGCTACTCCGACGAGGCCATCCAGGCGGTGTGGGACGTCCTCGTCCCCTTCTCCGGCTACGCGTTCAACAAGGCGCACACCGCCGGGTACGGGCTGGTCTCGTACTGGACGGCGTACCTCAAGGCGAACTACCCGGCCGAGTACATGTCCGGCCTGCTGACCTCGGTGAAGGACGACAAGGACAAGTCGGCGGTCTACCTCAACGAGTGCCGCAAGATGGGCATCCAGGTGCTGCCGCCGGACGTCAACGAGTCCGACTCCGACTTCACGCCGCACGGCAGCGACACCGTCCGGTTCGGGCTCACCGCCATCCGCAACGTCGGTGGGCCGGTCGTCGAGTCGATGATCCGGACGCGAAAGGCGAAGGGGAAGTTCGCCTCCTTCCCGGACTTCCTGGACAAGGTGGAGTCGGTGGTCTGCAACAAGCGGACCGTCGAATCGCTGATCAAGGCAGGGGCGTTCGACTCGCTCGGGCACACCCGCAAGGGCCTGAGCGCCCAGTTCGAGCCGATGATCGACAACGTCGTCGGGGTGAAGCGGAAGGAGGCCGAGGGGCAGTTCGACCTCTTCGGCGGCGACGCCACCTCGGACGAGCCCGGCTTCGGGCTGGACGTCGTCTTCTCCGAGGAGGAGTGGGAGAAGTCCTTCCTGCTCGCCCAGGAGCGGGAGATGCTCGGCCTGTACGTCTCCTCGCACCCGCTGCACGGCATCGAGCACGTGCTCGCCGACAAGTCGGACTGCGCGGTCGCCGACCTCGCGGAACGGCCGGACGGCACGATCGTCACCATCGGCGGCATCATCTCGGGCCTCCAGCGGAAGATGACCAAGCAGGGCAACGCCTGGGCGATCGCGACGGTGGAGGACCTGGCGGGCTCCATCGACTGCATGTTCTTCCCGGCCAGCTACCAGCTGGTCTCCTCCCAACTGGTCGAGGACGCCGTGGTGTTCGTGCGCGGCAAGCTCGACAAGCGGGAGGACGTGCCGCGGCTGATGGGCATGGAGCTGTCCGTCCCGGACCTGTCGAACGCGCACGCCGAGGCGCCGATCACCATCAACATCCCGAGCGGGAAGGTCACCCCGCCGCTGGTGGCCCGGCTCAGCGAGGTGCTGACCCACCACAAGGGCACCACCGAGGTGCGGGTGCGGCTGGAGGGCCGCAACAAGACGACGGTGCTGCGGCTGGACCGGCACCGGGTGAAGTCGGACCCGGCGCTGTTCGGGGACCTGAAGCAGCTGCTCGGGCCGAGCTGTCTGGCCGGCTAGAGCGGGGAGCCGAGGCCCGGGGTGCGTACGCGTCCCGGGCCTTCGCGTGTTCAGGCGCCGCTGCCGAGGCCCGGGGGGACGGCCGTGTGGAGGGCCGAGACGAAGGCGGAGATGGCCGGGTGGGAGCCCGCGCCGGCGCGGAAGGCGGCGCGGGTGCGGCGGTACATGGGCAGGCGGGTGAGGACGACGCCCGGCGGGGGCTGGGCGGTGCCGAGGTGGGGGACCAGGGCGACGCCCTGACCAGCGGCGACCAGGGCGAGCACCGTGGTGAAGTCGTCGATCTGGTGCCGGATCCGGGGCGCGAAGCCCGCCGCCTCGCAGGCCCGGACGGCCATGGTGTGGCACAGGGTGCCGGGCGGGGACATGATCCACGGCGCGTCGCGCTGCTCGGCGACCGTCCCCGGGGCGCGGGCGGCCAGGTACATCGGCTCGGTGAAGACCGGGCGGGTCACCGCGAGGCCCGGCTCCGGGTCGGCCGGGACGAGGTCGTACTCGTGGACCAGCGCCACGTCCAGCTCGCCCGCGCGCAGCGCCGCGCCGACGGCCGCCGGGTCGACCTCGGTGACCATCGGCTCCAGCCGCGGGTGCCAGGCGGCCAGGCCACCGAGCGCCGCCGGGATGATCGCGCGGGCCGCCGAGGGGTAGGTGCCGATCCGCAGTGGCCCGGCCAATCCCCGCCTGGCGTGGGCGAGTTCGGCGCCCGCCTGCTCCAGCAGGGCGAGCACGGCCTCGGCGTGGCGGACCAGGCCCAGTCCGGCCGGGGTGAGGGTGACCCGCCGCCCGGTGCGCTCCAGCAGCGGGACGCCGGCCTCCTTCTCCAGGACGGACAGCTGCTGCGACACCGCCGAAGGGCTGAAGGACAGCGCCTCGGCGACGGCCGCGATGGTGCCGAGGTGGGCGAGTTCGCGCAGCAGGCGCAGGCGTCGGACGTCGAGCATCGGCTCAGCTTACGAGAAGCGTCGGAAATGTGAACTGGACCTGGGCGATCGGCGGGCCGGAGGATCATTGGCATGGAACTCAGGAGCCTGGAACTCGAGGGCATCTACATCCCGCTGATCACCCCCTTCGCCGCCGACGGCAGCGTCGCGCTCGACGCGCTGGAGAAGCTCGCGCACGAGGTCCTGGACGCCGGGGCGGCCGGCCTGGTCGCGCTCGGCACCACCGGTGAGCCCGCCGCGCTGACCGCCGAGGAGCGGGACGCGGTGGTGGACGTCACCGCGGCCGCCTGCGCCGAGCGCGGGGCGCAGCTGATCGTCGGCGCCTCCGGCGGCGACACCAGGGCCGTCGGCGAGGCGCTGGCCGCGCTCGGCGCGCGGGTGCCGCGGGCGGCGGCGCTGGTCACCACACCGGCTTTCGTCCGGGCGGGCGAGGCCGGGACGGTCGCGCACTTCCGGGCGCTGGCCGCGAGCAGCCCGCTGCCGCTGGTCGTCTACCACATCCCGTACCGCACCGGACAGCAGCTCTCCACCGCCGCGCTGCGCGAACTGGCCGCGATCGAGGGCGTGGTGGGCGTCAAGTACGCGACCGGCGGGCTGGACCAGACGGCCGCCGAACTGCTCGCCGACACCCCGGCCGGGTTCGCGGTGATGACCGGCGAGGACGCGTTCCTGGCGCCGATGCTGGCGCTCGGCGCGGCCGGCGGCATCCTGGCCTCCGCGCACCTGGCGACCGGCCGGTTCGTCGAGCTGTACCAGGCCTGGCGGGCCGGGGACGTCGAGCGGGCCCGGGCGCTCGGGCACCGGCTGACCGGCCTGGCGCTGTCGGCCTTCACGGCGCCGAACCCGGCGGTGACCAAGGGCGTGCTGCACGCCCAGGGCCGGATCCCGACCCCGGACGTGCGGCTGCCGCTGCTGCCGGCCGGGGAGGCGGAGGTCGCGGCCGCCCTGGCCCTCGCGAGTGGTCTGGACCAATAGGGCCGTCCGGGGGCCCTCTCACACCGTGGAACAGCAGCTCGTACGACGCCCGTGACAAGGCATGATGGGCAGAGTGCGGCTGTAGACAGCACCATCCAGAGGAGTAGTCGGAATGAAGATCGGCATTGTCGGGGCCACCGGCCAGGTCGGCGGCGTGGTCCGCGAGATCCTGGCTGAGCGCAACTTCCCGGTGGAGCAGCTGCGGCTGTTCGCCTCGGCCCGCTCGGCCGGGCGCACGCTGCCCTGGCAGGGCACCGAGGTCCCCGTCGAGGACGCCGCCACGGCCGACTACACCGGCCTGGACATCGTGATCTTCTCGGCCGGCGGCTCCACCTCCAAGGCCCTGGCCCCCAAGGTCGCCGCCGCCGGTGCCGTCGTCATCGACAACTCCTCCGCCTGGCGCCGCGACCCCGAGGTCCCGCTGGTCGTCTCCGAGGTCAACCCGGAGGCCATCGCCGACCGACCCAAGGGCATCATCGCCAACCCGAACTGCACCACCATGGCCGCCATGCCCGTGCTGCGCCCGCTGCACGAGGAGGCGGGCCTCGCCGCCCTGGTCGTCTCCACCTACCAGGCCGTCTCCGGCAGCGGGGTGGCCGGCGTGGCCGAGCTGCAGGACCAGGCCGCCAAGGTCGTGGACGGCGCCGCCGGGCTCGCCCACGACGGCTCCGCCGTCGAGTTCCCCGAGCCCAAGGTCTACCAGCGGCCGATCGCCTTCAACGTGGTGCCGCTGGCCGGCTCCATCGTCGAGGACGGCTCGAACGAGACCGACGAGGAGCAGAAGCTGCGCCACGAGAGCCGCAAGATCCTCGGAATCCCCGCTCTCAAGGTCGCCGGCACCTGCGTGCGCGTCCCGGTCTTCTCCGGCCACTCGCTGCAGATCAACGCCCGCTTCGAGCGCCCGATCAGCCCCGAGCGGGCCGTCGAACTGCTCACCGGCGCCCCCGGCGTCGAGCTGTCCGAGATCCCCACCCCGCTGCAGGCGGCCGGCCGGGACCCGAGCTACGTCGGCCGCATCCGGGTCGACGAGACCGTGGAGAACGGCCTTTCGCTGTTCGTCTCCAACGACAACCTGCGCAAGGGCGCCGCGCTCAACGCCGTCCAGCTGGCCGAGTTGGTGGCCGAGGAGCTCAACGGCTGACGCCGCGTGTGACGTTTGGCGGGCCCCGTCGTTGAACGGGGCCCGCCTTCGTGTTTCTTTGCGACTCGTTGGGGCGGCTGTTGCGGGACCGGGACATCCCCCGAGGTTCGGGCCGCGAACCATGGGGAAAAGGTGACCCAACGATCGGGCGGTCACGGGGGCCCCTCACCCCGAACGTTCGGCCGACGGGCAGATCGCCTACCCAGACCGACCTCCGAGGGCGAGCGGAAAGAGGTGCGCAGATGGACCGCTGTGTCGTCCTGGTGGACGCCGGATACCTGTTGGGCGCCGCCGCCAGCCTGCTCGCCGGCGACCCCTCCCGCTCCAAGGTCACCGTCGACCACGCCGCGCTGATCAGCGCCCTGCGGGAACGCGCCGAGGCCGAGACCGGGCTGCCGCTGCTGCGGATCTACTGGTTCGACGCGGCCCCCGACCGCCGCCCGATGCCCGAACACCGGCGGCTGCGCGTCCTGCCCCGGGTCACCGTACGGCTGGGCGCCCTCACCCGGGCCGAGGGGCGCTGGGTGCAGAAGGGCGTGGACGCCGCGATGCACGCCGAACTCTCCGAGCTCGCCCGCAACCGGGCCTGCGCCGATGTCGTGCTGATCACCGGCGACGGCGACCTGCTGCCCGGGATGATGACCGCCAAGGAACACGGCGTGGCCGTGCACCTGTGGGCGTTGCAGGCCGCCGACGGGGACTTCAACCAGTCCGAGGACCTGGTCGGCGAGGCCGACGAACGGCGGGTGCTGGACCGCGAGTGGATCGAGGGGTCCTTCTCGCTGCGGGACCACTCTCCGGTGTTCCCCGCCCCCGGGACGGGCGGTGCCCGCCAGGAGATCGCCAAGATCCTCTCCGCTCCGCCGGCCCCCCTGCCCAGCGTGGTGCCCCCGGTCGTCCGGCCGGCCGCCGCGGCGGTGCCCGAGGAGCCCGCCGCGCACGGGCGGCCGCAGCCGGCCGCGGCGCTGCGGGTGGTGCCCACCCCGAAGGACCTCGCCGGGCGGGTCTCGGCCGTCACCCCGATCACCCCGGCGGCGGGCCTGCCCGCCAACGGGAACGCGGCGGGCGGGCCGGTGGCCAACGGGCACGCGCCCGGCGGCCCGGTACTGCGCTGGTCCTCCGACCGCGGCTGGGTCGACCGGCCCGCGCCCGAGCCCTCCGTCACCGCCGGGGACGGCCTGCCGACCCTGGCCCAGCTGACCACCGCCGAACAGCGCTGGGCCGACCGGGAGGAGGACATCACCACCATCGGCGGCGACGCCCACGAGGTCGGGCAGGTCTTCGCCCGGCGCTGGAGCGAGCGGCTCGGCGACCTCGAACGGCTCACCGTGCTCTGGCCCGACTACCCGCGCATCCCGCACCGGGTCGACGGCGAGCTGCTGCGCTACGCGGCCCGCTTCGGGCTGCTCGCGCACAAGGACGACCAGATCGACGAACACGACCGCTACGCCATCCGGGCCGGGTTCTGGAAGGAACTCGCGGCCCGGGTGCCGGGCGGGTCGATGGTGGTGGACGACTGACCGCTGCCCACGGCCCCGGCTGACCGCTGACCGGGTCCCCGGCGATCGGCCCCCGTTGTCCGGTTCGCCCGTGTGAGCGCGTAAAGTCTCCGGTCGTGAACGAGACGGCCGGGCCAGCACCCCAGGACACCCCGCCGTGCGTCGCCGTACGCGACCTGGTCAGGACCTACCGCAGCGGGCGCGGCGCCGCCGCCACCCGGATCCGGGCCAACGACGGGATCAGCCTGACCGTCCGCCAGGGCGAGATCTTCGGGCTGCTCGGGCCCAACGGCGCCGGGAAGTCCACCCTGGTCCGCCAGCTCACCGGCCTGCTGCGGCCGGACTCCGGGACGGTCGAACTGCTCGGGCACGACATCGTCCGCCATCCCGAGCGGGCCGCCCGGCTGCTCGGCTACCTCGGGCAGGAATCCACCGCGCTGGACGAGCTGACCGTCGCGCTGGCCGCCGAGACCACCGGGCGACTGCGCGGGCTCAGCCGCTCCGCGGCGCGTTCCGCGGCGGCGGACGTCCTCACCGAGCTCGGGCTGGAGCCGATCGCCGCGCGGCCGCTCGCCAAACTGTCCGGCGGACAGCGGCGGCTCGCCTGCTTCGCGGCCACCCTGGTCGGGGAACGGCCGCTGCTCGTCCTGGACGAACCGACCACCGGCATGGACCCGGTCGCCCGGCGGGCCGTCTGGTCGGCCGTCGACCGGCGGCGGGCCGACCACGGCACGACGGTGCTGCTGGTCACCCACAACGTGATCGAGGCCGAGACCGTCCTCGACCGGGTCGCCGTGGTGGACGAGGGCCGGGTCATCGCGTGCGACACCCCCGGCGGGCTCAAGGCCCTCGTGGACGGCGACGTCCGGCTCGACCTGGTCTGGCGGGACGAGGCGCCGACCGGCGTCCCCGCCGTCGCCGAACTCGCCGAACGGGCCGAACGCACCGGGCGCCGCTGGACCGTCCGCACCACCCCCGAGCAGGCCCGCGAACTGGTCGCCGCCGTCACCAGCGGCCCGGCCTTCGCCGCCCTCGACGACTTCACCCTCGCCACCCCGAGCCTCGAGGACGCCTACCTCAAGCTGGGCGGCCGCCACGGAGGACTGGCCAAATGACGCTGCTCTCGGTGCCCCCGCAGACCCGTCGGTCCGCCGTTCCCCCCGCCCCGCTCGCCCCCGCGGCGCGGCTGCTGCCCGCGCTCGCCGCCGTGTACCGGGCACAGCTCGCCCGGGCCAAGGTGGCGCGCATCCCGCTGCTGTTCGTGGCCACCTTCCAGTCCGTCGGCATCCTGGTGATGATGCGGGGCGTCGTGGACGCCGGGCAGAGCTCGGCGGCGCGGTCCGTGGTCGCCGGGTCCAGCGTGCTGGTGGTGGCGTTCGTCGCGCTCAACCTGCTGGCCCAGTACTTCGGCAAGCTGCGGGCCACCGGAGGCCTCGACCACTACGCGACGCTCCCGGTGCCCGCCGCCTCGGTGGTGCTCGGCGCGGCCGCCGCGTACGCCTCCTTCACCCTGCCCGGGACGGTCGTCACGGCCGGCATCGGCGCGGTGATGTTCGGACTGCCGCTGGGGCAGCTGTGGGTGCTGCTCGCCGTCGTGCCGCTCGCCGGGGCCGCGCTGTCCGGGCTCGGCGCGGCCTGCGGGCTGCTGGCGCCGCGGCAGGAGATCGCGACCATGCTCGGGCAACTCGGCATGTCGGCGGCCCTGCTGCTCGGCGTGCTGCCCGTCGACCACCTGCCGCAGCCGGTGCTGTGGCTGCGCGACCTGCTGCCCTCGACCTACGGGGTCGAGGCCTTCGCGCGGACCTTCGCGCCCCACCCGGACTGGGGGATGGTGCTCGCCGACCTCGGGGTGTGCGCGGCGGTCGGCGTGGTGTCGCTGGCCCTGGCCACCTGGGCCTACCGGCGGGCGGTCGCGCGGTAGGGGGCTGTCGGGCGCTCGGGCGGCCGTTCGGGTGGGTGTTCGGGTGGGTGGGCCGTTCGGGCGACCGTCGTGAAACGATGGGGCCTGTGACCGTACCGAACACGCCTCCGGAACCCGCCCGCGCCGACGTGCCGGCCGAGCCGGGAGCCGTACCCGACCCGTTCGCACCGCCGCCGGTCTCCGCGGAGGAGCCACCGGCCGGTCTGCCGCCGGCTCCGCCGGTCGCGGAGCACCCGCTGCCGGACGAGCTGAAGATCGGGTCCGGGGTCGTGCTCGCCTGCCTGCTGGTCGGACTGGTGATGGCCGGGCTGTGGGCCTGGCTCGCGCCCAAGGTGCCGCTGGTCGTGGACGGGGACCGGATCCTCTACGTCGACCCCGAAGGGGAGCAGCGGGCCGGGGCCGACGCCGTGTTCGTGCTGATCGGGCTCGGCGCGGGCGTCCTCACGGCGCTCGGGGCCTTCCTGGTGACCCGCAAGCGCGGCGGCGGGATCTCGGTCGCGCTGGGGCTGGCGATCGGCGGACTGCTCGGCTCGATCGGGGCCTGGAAGATCGGGCGCTGGCTCGGGCCCAGCGACAACCTGATCGGGGAGGCCCGGCGGGTCGGCAACGGCGGGCACTTCGACGCGAGCATCGACCTGGGGGCGCTGGGAGCGCTGCTGGTGTGGCCGATGGCGGCGATGGTGGTGCTGCTGGCGCTGTCGGCGGCGTTCGGGAAGCGGGAGGAGGACCCGCCGCCGTACTGGGGGGTGCCGGCGGGGACGTACGGGCCCCCTGGCGGGGAGCCTACAGTCGTGCCGACTCCGGAGGACCGGGGGCAGGGCTGAGTTCGGTGGGGCGGGAGGTCGGCGGTCGGGTACAGGCCGGCGCCTTCCGTTCCCTGCGTTTTCCCGGGCCCCGGGCGTCTCAGCGGGCGATGGGGGCGGTGTGGGCCTGGGTGAGGGTGATGAGGTCGGTGGGGGTCAGTTCCACCTCGAGGCCGCGGCGGCCCGCTGAGACGTAGACGGTGGGGTGGGTGAGCGCGCTGGCGTCGATCACCGTCCGGAGCGGGCGGCGCTGGCCCAGGGGGGAGATGCCGCCGCGGACGTAGCCGCTGCTGCGTTCGGCGGCGGCCGGGTCGGCCATGGCGGCGCGCTTGCCGCCGACGGCGGCGGCCAGCGCCTTGAGGTCGAGTTGGCCGGCGACCGGGACCACGCCGACGGTGAGGGTGCCGTCCACGTCGGCGACCAGGGTCTTGAAGACGCGTTCGGGGGCCACGCCGAGGGCCTCGGCGGCCTCGCCGCCGTAGGAGGCGGCGGCCGGGTCGTGGTCGTAGGCGTGGACGGTGAAGGGGACGGCGGCGGTCTCCAGGGCGACGGTGGCCGGGGTGCCCTGGCCGCCCTTCTTGGGCTTCTTGGCCATGCGGGGGTCCTGGGTCGGTCGGGGCTTCGGTTCGGGGCTTCGGCTCGGGGCTTCAGTTGGGGCTGAAGGACTGGCGGGTGAGGTCGACCGCGGGCAGCGAGGGCAGCCAGCTGAGCACGGCGCTCTCGCGGCGCAGCAGGTCGAGTTCGGTGCGCAGCCGCTGGGCGGTGTCGGGGCAGGCGAGCAGCTGCTGCTTGACCGGGGTCTCGAACACCGAGGCGGCGGCGACCAGGTAGGAGAGCACCTGGGGGTCGTCGGGGAGCTGCTGGCGGCCGTGGGTGGTGGCCTCGCGGGCGCCGGCCAGGCGCTTCTGGTAGACCCGGAAGGCCCGCTCGACCTCGGCGGCGAGGGCGCCGGAGCCCTCACCGGGGCGTTCCTCAATCGGCTCGATCTCACCGGTCAGGTACGGACCGGTGACGTCCACGGAGCGCAGCCAGAACCGGGTGGTTCCGGTGACCAGCAGCTCGTAGCGGCCGTCGGGCTGGGGCTGGGCGGAGGAGAGGTCGGCGACGCAGCCGATGTGGAACATCGCCTCCAGCGGGTCCCCGGTGACGGTGCCGAGCCCGTCGAGCGGGCCGGCCGGGCCGTCTTCGGGCCGGACCGGGGCGACCTCGCGGCCGTCCTTGATGGCGAGCACGCCGAAGCGGCGCGGCTCGTCCTCGGGCCGTTCGAGCAGGTCGGCGACGAGACGGCGGTAGCGCTCCTCGAAGACGTTCAGGGGCAGCACGAGGCCCGGGTAGAGCACGGTGTTCAGCGGGAAGAGCGGTAGCCGTTCTGTCACGGCCGACAGCGTAGTTGCCCGGGGCCCGACCTTGTCGCCCGGTTATCGCCCCGCACCCGATCAGCGGACAGCACGGGACCGGCCGACGGGCTCAGCCGCGCTGGAAAGCGATCCGATCTCGCTGTCTACCTGAGCGCCGGTTCCGTGGCTGGGGGCCGCATTCATGCGGTGGCGGACACGCCACGCCCGCGCAGGGCCGCGCGGGCACGGGCGGCGCCGCCGGGTGTGGCGGCGGCGCCGATGCCGATCGCGAGGGTCCTGGTGCCGCCGAGGCCCGCACAGGGGCGGCAGATGCCGGGTCGGGGCACCGGGTCGTGGCACTTGGCGCACTCTGCGGGTGGGGCCTGAGGTGCTCGGACGGGTGGCATCTTGCGTCGGAGGCGGTCGCGCAGGAGGGCCACCGGGGAGTGCACGGGCGTGGGCAGGGCGGGGAGCAGGGCTTGGGCCAACTCGGCCGCCGAACTGCCCCGCTCCAGCCACTGGGCGACGAGGGGCGCCAGTTGCCGCGCCTCGGCCTCGCCGAGGCGCAACCGCGGCTCGGGCCGGATCGCGCGGAAGAGCGCTGCCACCGCCGCGCCGGTCTGCTCGTCCCGTTGCGTCAACTGGGCAGGGAGGGTGGGTACTTCTTCCGGTTCCTTTACGGGAGGGGTGACAGCGCGGCCGGTGCCCCGCTCACCGGCGGCCGGCTGGGGGACAGCCGGTGCGGACTGGGGCGTGTCGAACACATGGGCCTCGGAGCGCACGGTGCCGTTCGGCAGCCGGAACGTGTCGACGCGGTAGTACCCGGCGTCCTTCAGCTCCTTGAGCGCCCGGCGAACGGCGCCTCGCCCCTGCGTGCTGGTGTCGGCCATGTGCCGTCCGTCCTCGCGCCAGCCGTCGGGGCGGGAGAGGAGATCGGCGAGGAGGCCGCGCGCGGTGAAGCTTAGGCGACGGTCCTGGAGGAGGCCGTTCGGAAGTACGGTGAAACAGCGCGCGTGGGCGCTACGATGAATCTGCATTGGGAGTGGTAGCTCCTGTGCCGGACCCCGGGGTGTTCCACCACCGCCGGGGTCAACTGTGTTCTGTTGATGATGCGGAAAGTAGCACATTCGCTACTGGGAGTGCGGAGCATTTGTGAAATCCGCAGCCGGAAGGGTTGTTGAGTGCGAGGCCGTGGTGGCGCCACCAAGGTCCCGCCCTTGACATCGGGGGCAAGGCTTCGCGGCGAGCGCTGACAATTATGGAGTCCGTGTCGCTGGTCAGATCCGGCGGCCGGTTGCCATGGGGTGGGCGCGTTCAAGGAGTTCGCGCACATGGGGGTTGCGGCGGTGCGGCCGGGTCGCGGAGAGCATCGTGCGGAAGCGGTCGTCGGCCCGGCCGGACTGGACGTGGGGGAAATCGTCCAGGGCGAGATTCCAGTTGTGCACAGCTTCCTCCAGCCGGCCGGCTTCGAGCTGCCATTCGGCGAGCATCGAGCGGTGACGGACGCGGGCCCGTCGGTACACGGTGGGCCGGACCTTCTCGGAGTGCAGGAGCGCGCGGATCGCGCCTTCACGGTCACCGAGCTCGTAGTTGACCTGGGAGACGTGGTAGGAGAGCGAGGACGGGTCGTAGGAGCCGTGGGCCTTCGCCTTGGACTCGGCCTGCTCCATGGCGACTTCGGCCGCACGGAGCATGGCGAGCGCTCCGGCGCGATCGCCGGTCCGGGCGAGGGCGTGGGCCTGCTGGCCGGCGAGGAAGGCGCGCATCCGCGGTCCTGCCTCGGGTGAGGCGGCCGCGGCCGCGTTCGCGTACCGCAGGGCAGGGGCGCCGTGGCCGAGTTCCACGGCCTGGACGCTCATGCCGCGCAGGGTGGTGCAGTAGGTGAGGTGGTCGCCGGCGGCCAGGGCGAGCTCCAATGCCTTGGTGTAGTAGCTCTGACCGAGCAGGTCCAGGCGCTCGTCCACGGCCATGTAGCCGGTCAGATACAGGTGATCGGCCGCAGCGGAGAGCATCGCCTTGCGCACCTCGTCGGAGGCGGTGGCCTTGAGGTACGGGGCGATGTTGTTGACCATGAACGCGGCGGCCATCGGGCGGGCGGTCCGGCCGCCGAACTGGTCGTCCAGTTCGCTGATCCGCTCGGTCATGGCGATCACGGACTGGACCTCGGCCATGCCGATCCTGGTGTGCGGATCGGCCTTCAGCCGCTCGAACCGCCCGACGACGTCCGGCCAGCCGCGGATGGTGAGGGCGACCGAATACAGGCCCGCCCCGAGTACGCCCCTGCGCGATGGGTCCATGTCCATGCTCCCGAGGTCGATCAGTCCAGCCACCGTATCCGTGGACTGGGGCTGAACGTCAGGGCGATCGGCGAAGCCTGCCTCGAACGCGGTGACGGGCCGCCCGAGCCGACGGGTCAGGGCCTCCAGGACGACCTTCTGGTATTTGGTCATGGGGCGGGTGCCCGAGACCCAGTGTGAGACGGCGGACTCGTCGTACTTGAGCTTGTATCCGACCTCAGTGCCGGTCCGGTTGACCGCGCGGGCGAACTCGCCGTTACTCGCCCACCGGCACTCTTCGATCAGCGCGGCGAGCTTGCCATTGGGTGTCCGTTCACGTGTTGACATCGCCGCCCCCAGGCCGGGTTTCAAGGGTTTCAAGCGTCAGGGGTGTCTCTACCGTGTTCACGCCGAGCACATGCCTGTTGACTCATTGTCAGGCCGAACGCGAGCCCCGCAAGACGGGGTTGCTTCGGCTCCGCGATCGGCGGTACCGCCCACCTGCTCGTCCATTCCCAGATGGCCGGTGCCGCTCTCCAGGCCAGTGCCGAAGGGTGCCCCACCGTGGTCATGCATTCCCATGTCTTCTTTCTGACCAGAGATCCGCTCTCCGTGCCCGTCGCCCGCCGCAGGGTGCGGACCCGCATCGCCAGCTGGGGTGTCCTGCTCGATGAGGACGCGCGGCTCGCATTGGACACGGTCACCTCCGAGCGGGTGACCAACGCCGTGCAGCACTCCGACCGGTCGATGTTCACCGTTGCCGTCTACGTGAGCGTCCGGCTGCGGCGGGCCCTGGTCGAGGTCTACGACGGCTCGATCGTGCTGCCCAGGCGCCGCTGGGCCGGTGCGGACGCGGAGAGCGGTCGGGGGCTGGAGCTGGTCGAGTGCCTGGCCCTGGCCCACGGGGCCGAGCGGACTGAGCGGGGCAAGCGGGTCTGGGCGGAGCTGGCGCTGCCCGACCAGCCGGTGACTCGGCGGCAGGTCCTCGCTGGGCCGCGCCGAGCGGTCCGGGCCGTCGTGAATGCGATCGGCCGCCGTGGCCGGCCGCCGATACAGGCTCCGTACTGCCCCGGCAGCACCCGTCCCGCCGTTCCGGCTCGCTAGGCAGGAACCCCCGTCAGGAAGGGATCAGATCCAGTGACCAGCATGACCAGGACCAACGGCGTTCTCGGCCGCCGCGGGCTGCGGACCGGCGTCGAATGGTCGACCCCCGGTGCCGCCCGTGCGCGCGCCGCCCGGCTCGTCGCCGAACACCGTGCCCAGCAGCGGGAGATTATCCGTAACCCGCACCTGAGTGCCGCGTGGGCCCGCGCTGCCGTGCGCGCCCCGCAGCTGCTGGCCGCCGTCCACGAGGCCATTGGCCCGGACGTCGCGGTGGAGAACACCTTCCTCGTGGTGAAGTGGCCCAGCCGCACCTTCGAGATCCCCTGGCACCAGGACGGCATCGACGCCCGGCTCGAACTGGACCCCGACCGCTCGGTCTCCGCCTGGCTGGCCCTCAGCGACGCCACCGTGAGCAACGGCTGCCTGCACGCCGTACCCGGCTCCCATCACTTCGGCTACCTGCCGTTCGCCCCGGAGGACGAGCACGGCGCCGAACGCGGCCGAGCCGACCAGGCCAGCGGGTTCAACTCCGACAAGACCACCGCCTTTCCCCTGCGTGCCGGCACCGCCCTGCTCATGGACAGCCGTTTGCTGCACCGCTCCGGCACCAACTCCAGCGACGGCGCCCGCGTCGGCCTGAACGTCCGCTATGTCGCCCCCGGCGGCATCCGCCGCCGCGACCCCCAGAGCCCCAGCCCCGACCCGGTCACCGGGACGGGCTGGTAGCACCACCCAAGGGATCAACACCCCATCGAGAGGAGCACAACACCGTGACCATCCTCGAAGAGATCGCCACCCGCGAGGACCTGGTGACCCGGGTCCGCGTCCTGACCGGGGAGGACGCCGACGCGGCCCGCCGCGCCGACAAGACCCCGATCGCCAAGTCCGACTGCACCTACTACTGCCCCGACGCGGCCACTGCCGAGCGGTGCATCCAGTCCCTGCGCGAGTCCGACGAGCGCCTGCGCAACCGCCCCGAGGAGCTCATGCTCTGGGACTGGCAGTGCACCTACTGGGAGGCCGAGGCCGGCAACCCCAACGGCGGAGGCACCGTCCTCCTCGGCGTCGCCTGGTACGACCAGAAGTTCTTCGACGACCGGCGCGACGCCTGGTTCGGCGCCATGCACCAGCGGATCTACCAGCAGCTCGGCATCCCGCTGGAGGACATCACCGTCACCCACTGGCAGCTGATCGCCAGCTGACCTGAGCAGTACCAGCACACCGGCCGGGCCCCGCGCCGCGGGGCCCGGCTCGGCTCAGTCGCGGGCCGCCAGCTCCGGAACCGGCTCGACCTCTGGCAGCGGCCGGCGGCCCCGTGCCAGGGCGAGCACCAGCACGGCACCCGCCCAGCCGACCACCGTCACCACCAGGCCGCCGACCAGGAATGCGACCCTCGGGCCGGTGGCGGCCAGCGCCGGGACGAACAGCATCGAGACCGTCCCGCAGGTGCGGATCACGGTCAGGTCCACCGTCAGCAGCCGCCTGCGGGCGGCCGGAGGGAACAGTGCGAAGTGCGTGGACAGCGCGATCTGCAGGAACGGCGACACCGCCCCCGACAGGACGGACAGTGTCAGCAGCACCGGCAGCGACCCGGCCAGCCCGGTGGCCGCCAGCACCAGCCCGGACACCGCCCACGCCGCGCAGTACACCGCCGTCAGCGGCGCCGGCAGCCGCACGTTCCCTGCCGCCAGGTTCCCGGCCAGGGCCCCGGCGCCGGTACAGGCCAGCACCGCCGCGTAGGCAGAAGCCCCGGCGTCGAGGTGGGCAGCCAGCAGCGCGGGCATCGCCAGAGACACCGCCCCGGCGAAGATCCCGATCCCGTGCACGGCCAGCACCACACCGGTATCCGGATGGGTCCGCACCAGCGACCAGGCACCTGGCTGCGTCCCCGCCGGCTGCAGCCCGGCCTGCGGAGCGGCAGCACCCGGCCGGACGCTGGCGGCCAGCAGCACCAGGGCGAGCGCCGAGACGGCGAACGTCGCCGCGTCCACCCAGAACAGCCCGGCCAGCGGCATCACCGCCAGCAGCAGCCCGGCCGCCCCCGGCCCGGCGACGCGCGAGATCCGGCCGGTCAGGTCCATCAGCCCGCTGACGGCCTGGACCTCGTCCGGCCTGACCAGGTCCGGCACCATCGCGCCGAGGTTCGGGTCGAACAGGGCCCCGCCCACCCCCAGCAGAGCGGCCGAGGTGATCAGCCCCACCGTGCCGAACTCGGCCCACGCCCACGGCAGCGCGGCCACCAGGACCAGCCGGACCGCGTCCACCACCGCCAGAGCCAGCAGCGACGCGAACCAGTCCATTACCCGGCGCCCCAGCGTGCCCAGCACGACGTACGGCAGCGACTCGGCGACGGCCACCAGGCCCATTACCCCGGCGCCCGCGTGCTCCCACGCCATCCACATCACGGCCATCGCGTACAGCCGGTCGCCGAACACCGACGTTGTCTGCGCTCCCCACAGCAGGAGCACAGGTCCACGACGCAGCAACCGCACGTATCGCATGATCCACTCCGCCCCAGGAAGCACGAAGTCCCGGCAGCGAGCCGCCACCGGGAACTCCCCACACCCTAGGGCAACTTGAGGACTGTCCGGCGCAGGCGCCCCGAGCACGGCATCCAGCCGTCAGCTGCCACACCCACCACTCGCCCCCGGCCTCGAACTCCGGCAGGCTGACCATCAGAACACCAGCCGAAGAAAGCCATCCCGGAAGGACTTCTGTGCACCCCCTGATCACCGAGCTCGGCCTGGACGGCGACCCGAAGCTCCTGCACGAGCGACGCGGCACCACCTTCTTCAAGGTCGGCGACACCGCGTTGAAGATCACCGATGGCCTGATGGCTGGCCGCGAAGGTGAAGTCCTGGCCGTCCTCCGCGCCGATCACTACATCGCCCACGGCACCCACGGCACCCACGGCCAAGGCACCTGGCTGACCATGCGGTGGATCGACGGCACAAGCCTCTGGGACACCCTGGAACCCGCCCACCGCGGCGACGACACACCCGCCATCCGACGCTCGATCCTGACGGCCGCAGCCGAGGCCGCCGAAGCACTTGCCGACCTCCACGCCGCCGGTTGGACCCACGGAGACCTCCAACCCGACCACGTCGTCTTCGAGCACGACGCCGTACGAATCATCGACCTGGCCTGCGCCCAAGGCCCTGTCGCCGTACCGTTCTACGTCCACCGCGGCGGCCTGGCCCACACCACCGCCCCCGAGATCGCCACCCTGATCCTCGACACTACCGACCACATCACCACCACCCCCGAGGCAGACGTCTGGTCACTGGCCGCCTCCCTGTTCTGGTCCTGGACCCGCACCCCGCCGACCGACTACCGCGACCCGGACAGCGGCCGGTCCGAGCTCCTCGCCGACATTGCCGCCTGCCGCCCCCGAGAGCTCGCGGCTGTCCGGCCCTGGTCGTTCCCGCATTTCGAAGACGCTGTGCTCGCTGCCCTCACTCATGACCCTGAGCGGCGGCCGTCAGCTGCGGTTCTGGCCCAATCCTTTCGCTCCGCGAACGCGTAGGCCGCGACAACCGCTGGGTTGACGTTCCAGTTCGAGGGTGCTCGGCCCGCCTCATCACGACCCCGCTAGTTCCCGCTTCGCCGCCCCGCCGGATACGTCCGGCGGGGCGGCGAAACCGGTTGATCCCAACAACCTTGGCCGGGGCCGCTGTTGCCTTCGCGGTTCTTGGAAAGGGTGGGCGGGAGGGGGACCCAGTGTTTGGGCGGGCCCGCGCCCTTGGGCGCGGGCCCGCCCAGTTCTCATCGCTTCTTGGCAGGCGCTATGTGTACATTCCGCCCCGCCGCGATTGCGCGGCGGGGCGGAATGACCAGCCAGTCCACTGCAATTGAACCCTGGCCTTTTTGCTTCTGCGTAGGAAGTCGATCTGGCCGAAGCGGCGACGGGGCGATGAGGGCGAAGTGGCGCGTGGTTGGGGTGGGTTCGTGTCCCCGGACACGAGCCCACCCCAACAGGGAGACCTCGGGTGGCCGTGGGCGCCAGCGCGAGGCGCCGCGTTGGCAGGGGGCTATCCCGACGATGGTGGGGTGCAGGAGGGGTACGGGCGCTGATCCGGGCGGTCTGGAAGGCGGCGCAGGTAGCCGCGGCCGGATCTCCTCAGCCGCGTTGGAGGAGGCGGGTGGCGCCCGCGACGACGGTGGAGGCGAGCAGCCAGCCGACCACGACCAGGCCGGCGGAGATCCACTGGCTGGTCCCGCCGGGGTTCCAGGCGCCCTGGTTGAGGTCGATGATCGGCAGCAGCTGGTTGAGGGTGTAGAGCACCGCGTTCCAGTGGGGCTTCTCGTCGGCCTTGAGCGGGTCCAGCTCGTGGGTGGCGAACCAGATGCTGCCGAGTGCCCAGGCGAGCAGCAGCCACAGGCCGGCGCGGCCGGGGCGGTAGCCGTAACCGACGGTGATGTCCTGGACCCGGCCCCAGATCCGGGCGGGTAGCGGCAGGGTCTCCTGGCGGCGGCGCTGCTTGGCGTACAGCACCTCGCGGGCGTCGTCGTCGGCGCCGTCGCGGCGCAGGGCGGCGGCGAGCTGCTCGTAGGACTCCGGCTGGAACTCCACCGCGGAGCCCTCCAGCCAGGCGATCCGCTGCCGGATGGTGAACGGGCCGACCGGGCGGAGGTTCTCGTAGACGAAGCCGGTCAGCCGCAGGTGCTTGCCGAGCGGCCAGGCCTCCGGGGTGTCGACCAGGTTGCCGACCCGGGCGCGGGAGAGGGAGACGGTACCGGTGGGCCGGATCTTGCAGGTGAAGCGGAGCTCGGGGGTGTGGATGCGGCGCAGTGAGACCTCGTCGTCACCCTCCAGGTGGAATTCTCCGGAGATCAGGCACGCGGCCTCGAAGCGGGCGTCGGAGAGCCGCACCTGGCCGAAGGCGCGGAACGGGGTGCTGGGGGCGTCGGGTGGGGGGCTCTGGCCGTAGCCGGAGCCGTAGTAGCTGCGGGAGCCGAACCAGCCGCCGTCGGCGGAGCTGGTCAGGTAGAGGGTATGGCCGACGTTGAGCCGGACGGCGTTCAGGCAGACCCGGTTCTGCGGGTCGGCGTGCAGCTGGGCGCCGCGGAGCGAGAACCGGCCGCCTATCCGGGCCGTGCGGACGCTCAACTCGCCCCGGGTCTCCAGGCGTTCGGCCTCGAAGTCCTGGTGGACGGTGATCCCGTCGGCGGACACCGCGCGGCCGTAGCGGTCGCCGCCGATGACGGCCAGGTTGAGCAGCAGGTCGGTGCCGATCTTGGCGTCGGTGAGCCGGATGCCGTCGGGGATCCGGCAGCGGGCCAGGTGGAGGTCGCCGGTGGTGGAGAGTCGGGAGGCCTCCAGGCGGGGGACCAGGCAGTCGACCATGCGCAGGGTGGTCGCCGAGGCCTCCGAGATGAGGATCTTGTGCTCGAAGCGGCAGCCGCGCAGTTCGACGTACCGGTCGATGTGGCCGCCGGCCAGGTTGAGCGCACCGGTGACGTACACGCCGCTCATCCGCAGTGAGGCGACACGCCCGGCGGTGGGCCGCGGGCCGGCCAGCAGCAGGTGGGCGAGCACCTCGGCGCTCACTGTCCGGCCGGGCCCCCAGATGGCGTCCCCGAACGGGTCGTCGACGTCGTCCCGGCCACAGCGACGGTCGAAGACCTCGCCCTCGCGGAAGGCCTCCCAGAGCTCGCGTTCGGTGTCCGTCCAGCTTTCCGGAGCCGATTCCGCCATGATTTTCCCCGTCCCCCCGGTCGTCTCGCCTTTCGTATCACGGACTGAAATGTGCGACCACCTGTTCCGGCCACTCCTTACACTGGGTGGCGTGATCTCTCGAATCGACCTCCGCGGCTCGCTGGACGACCCGCGTGACCTGCTGCCCCGTGCCGAGTTCGACGTGGCGGCCGCCCTGGAGAAGGTGCGGCCGATCGCCGAGGACGTACGCCATCGCGGGGTCGCGGCGCTGATCGAGATCACCGAACGCTTCGACGGCGTCCGGCTGGAATCCACCCGCGTCCCGGCCGAGCAGCTGACCGCCGCCCTGGAGACGCTGGACCCGCGGGTGCGGGCCGCACTGGAGGAGTCGATCCGCCGGGCCCGGGCCGTGCACGCCGACCAGCGCCGCACCGGGCACACCACCCAGGTGGTGCCGGGCGGCACGGTCACCCAGCGCTGGGTGCCGGTCGAGCGGGTCGGCCTGTACGTGCCGGGTGGGCTGGCGGTCTACCCGTCCTCCGTGGTGATGAACGTGGTGCCGGCCCAGGAGGCGGGCGTCCAGGGCATCGCGGTCACCTCCCCGCCGCAGAAGGAGTTCGGTGGCCGGGTCCACCCGACCATCCTGGCGGCCTGCGCGCTGCTCGGCGTCGACGAGGTCTACTCCGTCGGCGGCGCCCAGGCGGTGGCGATGTTCGCCCTCGGCACCGAGGAGTGCGCGCCGGTCAACATGGTGACCGGCCCCGGCAACATCTACGTCGCCGCCGCCAAGCGGCTGTTCGCCGGCCGGATCGGCATCGACTCCGAGGCCGGCCCGACCGAGATCGCCGTCCTCGCCGACGACAGCGCGCTGCCCGGCGACGTCGCCGCCGACCTGATCAGCCAGGCCGAGCACGGCCCGACCTCCGGCTCGGTGCTGGTCACCGACTCCCCGGAGCTGGCCGACGCGGTCGAGGCCGAGCTGGCCGTGCAGGTCGCGCGGACCAAGCACAGCGAGCGGGTCGCCGAGGCGCTGGGCGGCCGGCAGTCCGGCATCATCCTGGTCGACGACCTGACCCAGGGCCTCGCCGTGGTCAACGCGTACGCGGCCGAGCACCTGGAGATCCAGACCCGCGACCCGCACGCGGTGGCGGCCCGGGTCGTCAACGCCGGCGCGATCTTCATCGGTCGCTGGACCCCGGTCTCGCTGGGCGACTACGCGGCCGGCTCCAACCACGTGCTGCCGACCGGCGGCTGCGCCTGCCACTCCTCCGGGCTGTCGGTGCAGACCTTCCTGCGCGGCGTCCAGGTCGTCGAGTACGACCGGGACGCGCTGGCCGACGTCGCCGCGCACGTGGTCACCCTGGCCGACGCCGAAGACCTCCCCGGGCACGGGGACGCGATCAAGGCTCGCTTCGACTGGACGGTTCCCGGCTCGTGACCATTCGTACGACTCGTATCGACGACCTGCCCATCCGGGACGAGCTGCGCGGCCAGTCCCCGTACGGCGCACCGCAGTTGGACGTCCCCGTCCAGTTGAACACCAACGAGAACCCGTACCCGCTGCCCGAGGAGCTGGTCGCCCGGATCGCCGAGCGCGTCGCCGAGGCCGCCCGCAACCTCAACCGCTACCCCGACCGGGACGCGGTCGAGCTGCGCGAAGGCCTCGCCGCCTACCTGACCCGCACCACCGGCTTCCCGGTCGCGCGCGAGCAGGTGTGGGCCGCCAACGGCTCCAACGAGGTCCTCCAGCAGCTGCTGCAGACTTTCGGCGGCCCCGGCCGCAGCGCCCTCGGCTTCGAGCCCTCGTACTCGATGCACGCGCTGATCTCCCGGGGCACCGGCACCGCCTGGATCTCCGGCCCGCGCAATGACGACTTCACCATCGACGTCGACGCGGCGCTCGCCGCCATCGCCGAGCACCGGCCCGACGTGGTGTTCATCTGCTCCCCGAACAACCCGACCGGGACGGCGGTGTCGACCGACACCGTGCTGCGGCTGTACGAGGCCGCGCAGGCCGCCCGGCCCAGCCTGGTGGTGGTGGACGAGGCGTACGTCGAGTTCTCGCACCGCGCCTCCCTGCTGCCGCTGATCGAGGGCCGCCCGAACCTGGTGGTCAGCCGCACCATGTCCAAGGCCTTCGGCGCCGCCGGCCTGCGCCTGGGCTACCTGGCCGCCGACCCGGCCGTCGTCGACGCCGTCCAGCTGGTGCGCCTGCCGTACCACCTGTCGGCCGTCACCCAGGCCACCGCGCTGGCCTGCCTGGAGCACACCGACACCCTGCTCGGGTACGTCGGCCGGCTCAAGCAGGAGCGCGACCGGCTGGTGGACGCGCTGCGCGCGATGGGCCTGGAGGTGACCGACTCGGACGCCAACTTCGTCCAGTTCGGCCGCTTCGCCGACACCCACGCCGTCTGGCAGGCCATCCTCGACCAGGGTGTCCTGGTCCGTGACAACGGCGTCCCCGGGTGGCTGCGCGTCACCGCCGGCACGCCCGCCGAGAACGACGCCTTCCTGGACGCCGTCCGCACCGTGATCAAGGAGCTGTAACCCCGTATGTCCCGCATCGGACGCGTCGAGCGCACCACCAAGGAGACCTCCGTCCTGGTCGAGATAGACCTCGACGGCACCGGCAAGACCGACATCTCGACGGGCGTCGGGTTCTACGACCACATGCTCGACCAGCTCGGTCGCCACGGTCTGTTCGACCTCACCGTCAAGACCGACGGCGACCTGCACATCGACACCCACCACACCATCGAGGACACCGCCCTCGCGCTCGGCGCCGCCTTCAAGCAGGCGCTCGGCGACAAGGTCGGCATCTACCGCTTCGGCAACTGCACGGTGCCGCTGGACGAGTCGCTCGCCCAGGTCACCGTCGACCTCTCCGGCCGGCCCTACCTGGTGCACACCGAGCCCGAGGGCATGGCGCCGATGATCGGCAGCTACGACACCACGATGACCCGGCACATCCTGGAGTCCTTCGTCGCCCAGGCCCAGATCGCGCTGCACGTGCACGTCCCGTACGGGCGCAACGCGCACCACATCGTGGAGTGCCAGTTCAAGGCGCTGGCCCGGGCGCTGCGCTACGCCGCCGAACGCGACCCGCGCGCGGCCGGAATCCTCCCCTCGACCAAGGGTGCACTGTGAGCAAGTCCGCTGTGGCTCTGATCTTCGTCGGACTCTTCCTGTTCGGCGGGGTGATCTCGTTCTGGAAGCAGAAGCTGCCGAAGAGCGTCATGCTCGTGCTGGGGATGGGCGCGGGGATGTGCCTGGCCGCCGGCGTCATGCGCCTGTAGACCCGCCCGGACCTGTAGAGAGACTGGACACCTGAACATGGGCAAGAACGTCGTCGTCCTCGACTACGGCTCCGGCAACCTCCGCTCCGCGCAGCGCGCCCTGGAGCGGACCGGGGCGAACGTCACGGTCAGCGCCGACTACGACACCGCGATGGCCGCGGACGGCCTGCTCGTCCCCGGCGTGGGCGCCTTCGAGGCGTGCATGCGCGGGCTGAAGTCGGTCCGCGGGGACTGGATCATCGGCCGCCGGCTCGCCGGGGGCCGCCCGGTCATGGGCATCTGCGTCGGCATGCAGATCCTCTTCGAGAAGGGCGTCGAGCACGGCGTGGAGACGGCCGGCTGCGACGAGTGGCCCGGCACCGTCGAGCCGCTGGACGCCCCGGTCGTCCCGCACATGGGCTGGAACACCGTGGACGTGCCCGAGGGCAGCCGGATGTTCGCCGGCCTGGACCCGGAGACCCGCTTCTACTTCGTGCACTCCTACGGGGTGCGGCACTGGGAGCTGGAGACCCACAGCGCGCGGATCAACCCGCCGCTGGTCACCTGGGCCACCCACGGGCAGCCGTTCGTCGCCGCCGTCGAGAACGGCCCGCTGTGGGCCACCCAGTTCCACCCCGAGAAGTCCGGCGACGCCGGCGCCGCCCTGCTGACCAACTGGGTCAACACCCTCTGACGATCTGAGAGTTGCGTACATCATGACCCGCCTCGAACTGCTCCCCGCCGTCGACGTCCGGGACGGCCAGGCCGTGCGCCTGGTCAAGGGCGCGTCCGGCACCGAGACCTCCTTCGGCGAGCCGCTGGCCGCCGCCCTCGCCTGGCAGGACGCCGGCGCCGAGTGGCTGCACCTGGTCGACCTGGACGCCGCCTTCGGCACCGGCTCCAACTACGAGCTGCTGCGCGAGGTCACCGGCCGGCTGGACATCAAGGTCGAGCTGTCCGGCGGCATCCGCGACGACGAGTCGCTCGCCCGCGCGCTCGCCACCGGCTGCACCCGGGTCAACCTCGGCACCGCCGCCCTGGAGGCCCCCGAGTGGGTCGCCAAGGCCATCGCCGAGCACGGCGACAAGATCGCCGTCGGCCTGGACGTGGTCGGCACCACCCTGCGCGGCCGCGGCTGGACCCGCGACGGCGGCCAGCTCTTCGACGTGCTGGAGCGCCTCAACCAGGAGGGCTGCGCCCGCTACGTCGTCACCGACGTCAACCGCGACGGCACCCTGACCGGCCCCAACCTGCAGCTGCTGCGCGACGTCTGCGGCGCCACCGACCGCCCGGTCGTCGCCTCCGGCGGCGTCTCCTCGCTGGACGACCTGCGCGCCATCGCCACCCTCGTCGGTGAGGGTGTCGAGGGCGCCATCGTGGGCAAGGCACTCTACGAGCAGAAGTTCACCCTCGAAGAGGCCCTGGAGGCGGTTTCCGGATGACCGATGGTCGGATCGTACGCGGGCGGATCACCGGCTTCTCCCCCTGGGAGGAGGAGTTCGGCTACTCCCGGGCGGTCGCCGCGGGCGACCACGTGCACGTCGCCGGCTCCACCGCCTGGGTGGACGGCCGGATCGAGCACGAGGGCGACCCGTACCGGCAGACCCTCGCCGCGTTCGGCGTCGGGCTCCGGGCCCTGGCCGCGTACGGTCTGACCGCGGACGACGTGGTCCGCACCCGGATGTACATCACCCACGTCCGCGACGCCGAGGAGGTGGGCCGCGCCCACCGCGAACTCTTCGTCGTCGCACGCCCGGTGGCCACCATGGTGGTGGTCGACGGGCTGATCGACTCCCGGATGATGGTCGAGGTCGAGATCGACGCGTACCGCACCGGGCTGGCAAAGACCCTGGAAGCCCCGGAAGGCAATCAGCCGTGACCCTTGCAGTACGTGTCATCCCCTGCCTGGACGTCGACGCCGGGCGGGTGGTCAAGGGCGTCAACTTCCAGAACCTGCGCGACGCCGGCGACCCGGTCGAGATGGCCAAGCTCTACGACGCCGAGGGCGCCGACGAGCTGACCTTCCTCGACATCACGGCCTCCTCCGGCGACCGCGAGACCACCTACGACGTGGTCCGCCGCACCGCCGAGCAGGTGTTCATCCCGCTCACCGTCGGTGGCGGCATCCGGGCCGTCGAGGACGTCGACAAGCTGCTGCGGGCCGGCGCCGACAAGGTCGGCGTCAACACCGCGGCCATCGCCCGGCCCGAGCTGATCCGCGAGATCGCCCAGCGGTTCGGACGGCAGGTGCTGGTGCTGTCGGTCGACGCCCGGCGCTGCCCTCCCGGGACCGAGACCGCTTCGGGCTACGAGGTCACCACCCACGGCGGGCGCCAGGGCACCGGTCTGGACGCCGTCGAATGGGCGGGCCGCGCCGCCGAGTTGGGGGCGGGCGAGATCCTGCTCAACTCGATGGACGCGGACGGCACCAAGGACGGCTACGACCTGGAGATGATCCGCGCCGTCCGCAAGGCCGTCTCGGTGCCGGTGATCGCCTCCGGCGGGGCCGGCAAGCTCGGCGACTTCGCCCCGGCCGTCGAGGCGGGGGCGGACGCGGTGCTCGCGGCCAGCGTCTTCCACTTCGGGGACCTGCGGATCGGCGAGGTCAAGAACGCGCTGCGGGAGGCCGGGCACCCGGTCCGGTGATCTTTCAGGGTGCTTGAGGGCCCGCTGCTCGCGCAGCGGGCCCGGTTTTCTGCTCAGGACGCCTGCGGCTTTGCTCAGGACTCCTGCGGCTCGCCCTTGATCAGGGCGAAGGGGGCGCCGTTCGGGTCCGCCAGCCAGGCGATCCGGCCGACGTTCTCCACGTCCTCCGCCGGCATCAGCACCGAGCCGCCGGCCGCCGACGCCTTGCTGACCAGGGCGTCCACGTCCTCGGCGGCGAAGTACGGCGTCCAGGCGGAGGGCTGGCCCCCGCCCGTCGCCGGGGCGATGCCGCCGAAGCTCGTCTGCTGCTGGTCGCCGTCGGCCGTGGAGACCACCCGGTAGTTCATGCCCGGGCTCGGCTCGAAGTTCTGCACCCGCCAGTTGAACAGGCTGGTGTAGAAGGTGAAGGCGCCCTCCTGGTCGGAGGTGTGCAGCTCGGCCCAGACCAGGGTGTTGGGCTCGGAGACGGCGTCCAGCCCGATCGTGTTCCCGGCCTGCCAGATCGCGAACTCGGCCCCCTGCGGATCGGTGAGCGCCGCGAACCGGCCCTCCTGCATGACGTCCGTCGGCGGGACGCGGACGGTGGCCCCGGCCTGCTCGGCGGCCTTGGCGGTGGCGTCCGCGTCGGCGGTGCGGAAGTACGTCGTCCAGGCGGACCGCGCGCCCGCGTCGAGGCTGCCGAGCGCGGCAACCCGCTTGTCGCCCAGCTTCAGGAAGCCGTAACCGCCCGCGTCGGGGACCTCCTGGAAGGTCCAGCCGAAGACCTTGCCGTAGAAGTCGGCGGTGGCCCGGATGTTCGGGCTGCCCAGGTCGATCCAGCAGGGCGAGCCGATCGGGAAGTCGGTGGTGAGCATGAAGTGGTGCCCTTCGACGGAGAGTGACCGGGGCAGCTCCCTCGGGCGGCTACCCGCCCCTCCCCGGCCACCTGAGAGTCTGCACCCGGGCACTGACATCCGCATTTCTTGATTGCCGCCGGTTCCTTGATGCCTGCGGTTCTTCATGCCTGCGGTTTCTTGACGCCTGCGGTTTCTTGATTGCCGCCGGCGCCACGGTTCCGTATGGTGCTGGGCAACGCGTCGACGGAGACGAGTAGCCAGGGATCACGCGAGCAGAGAGAGCCGCCGGAAGCTGGGAAGGCGGCCTCGCGCCCCGAGGCGAAGACCCTCCTGAGCGCGGGGAGGAACGGCCACCGCCCGGTGGTCCAATGCCCCGCCGGCCGGCCCCCGTCACCGGGCCCGAACGAGGCCGCCACTGCGTTTGTGTGGCGGCGAAAGTGCGGTGGTACCGCGAGTTGCCCTTCTCGCCCGCACTCCCAAGGGATCATGACGACGTCCTCAAGGAGGACCGCAATGATCCACAGCCGCGTACCCGTCTCCGACCTGCGAGAACACGTCGGCCGTACCGTCTCCGTCCGCGGATGGGTGAACGCCCTCCGGTTGCAGCGCGCGATGCAGTTCGTCATCGTGCGGGACGGAAGCGGAATGGTACAGGTGACCCACAAGCGTGACGGCGGGCCCCTGGAGGCCCGGCTCGAAGCCCTCACCCCCGAGTCCGCCGTACGGATCACCGGCCGTGTCGTCGAGGCGGCGCAGGTCAAGCTCGGCGGCCTGGAGATCGTCCCCGAGGCGGTCGAGGTCCTGAACCCGGCCGCCACCCCGCTGCCGATCGACGACCACACGGGCCCGGAGCAGCGCCTCGACTGGCGCTTCCTGGACGTGCGTCGCCGCCCCGCCGCCCAACTGCTGTTCGCCGTGCAGACCACCCTGGAACAGGGCCTGCGCGAGTACGCGTACGCGCAGGGCGCCACCGAGATGCACACCCCCAAACTCATGGGCACCGCCTCGGAGTCCGGCGCGGAGGTCTTCGAGCTCGGCTACTTCGGCCGCAGCGCCTACCTCGCGCAGTCACCGCAGTTCTTCAAGCAGATGGCGATCGCGGCCGGCATCGACAAGGTCTTCGAGATCGGACCGGTCTTCCGCGCCGAGCCCTCCTTCACCTCCCGGCACGCCACCGAGTTCACCGGCGTCGACGTGGAGCTCGCCTGGATCGACGGGGTCGAGGACGTGATGGCCTTCGAGGAGCGGATGCTCGCCCACGCCATCGCCAAGGTCGCCGACCGGCACGGCGCGGGCATCGCCGAGCACTTCGGCGTCCAGGTCACCGTGCCCACGACCCCCTTCCCCCGCCTCACCATGGCCGAGGCACAGGAGATCCTGCGCAAGGGCGGCTGGGACCCGGAAGGCGTCAAGGAGGACCTGGACCCGGAGGGCGAGCGCGCCGTCTCGGCCCACATCAGGGAAGCCACCGGGCACCAGTTCGTGTTCATCACCCACTACCCGGTCGGCATCCGGCCCTTCTACCACATGCGACCCGCCGACGACCCCGGCCTGACCCTGAGCTTCGACCTGCTCTGGAACGGCCTGGAAGTCACCACCGGCGCCCAGCGCGAACACCGCTACGACATCCTGCTGCGGCAGGCCGCCGAGAAGGGCCTCAGCCCGGAGCCGATCCGGGACTACCTCAACGCCTTCCGCTACGGCTGCCCACCCCACGGCGGCCTCGGCATGGGCCTCGGCCGGATGCTGATGGTCCTCCTCGGCCTGCCCTCGATCCGCGAGGCCACCTTCCTCTTCCGCGGCCCGAACCGGCTCACGCCGTAGGCGGGTTGCGGCGGCGTCCCACGGCCCGGGCGGGGGCCGTGCCGTGGGAAGGTGGTCGGCCAGTATGGTGGCGCCGCCTTGGCTTGCCAAGGCGGCGCACAGCCCTACTTCACAGGCAGCGGCAGGGCGTGGCGGAGGGCCTCGACGGCGTCCGGGGGGCCGTCGACGGTGAGGGTGGTGTGGGCGCCGCGGCCGTAGGTGAAGAGGACGAGTTCGGCGGGTTCGCCGGTGAGGTGGACGGTGGGGGCGCCGGCGGGGCCGACGGTGATGGACTGGCCGTCGGGGCGGGAGAGGGTGAGGCGGACGGGGGAGCGGCGGCCGGCCTCGAGACGGGCGAGAAGGGGGAGTCGGCGCCAGAGGGCTTCGGCGCGGCCGGGCGGAACGGGCCGGGCGGTCCAGTCGTCGCCGGCGCGGGCGATGTCTTCGGCGTGGACGAAGTACTCGACGGTGTTGGCCGCTTCGTCGGCGCCGGGGAGGGCGAACAGGGAGTAGACGGGCGGTCCGGCGCGGAAGAGTCGGACCAGTTCCTCGTAGGGGCGTGACGCGTAGTCGTCCTGTACCCGCTTCGTCCAGCCGGCCAGGGCGCCGACCCGGATGCCGGGCGCCGCGTCGGGGCGGCGCTCGCGGATCACCAGGTGGGCGGCGAGGTCCCGGGTGGTCCACCCGGCACACAGGGTGGGGGCGTCCGGCCCCGCGGCGGTGAGGAGTTGGGCGAGGCGGTGGCGTTCGGCGAGGGCGTGGTTCGACATGGCCTCAAGCCTATGGGGGCGGCCATCAATTGATGACCTGGCCGACGCGGCTCAGCCCGGCGAGGGGCGACACGAGCAGGCTCCTCCTCAGCCTCATCCGTGTTGGACGGGAAAGGGTGAGGTCAGGGTGCTGCTCGGGGTCTTCTTCGGCGTGCCCATCGATACATCGATGGGCACGCCGAATTTCATTCTCTTGTTCTTGTCAATGATTGCGGCGTCGAGGCTACTGGTGCAGCTGCCTCGTGAGTTTGGGGCTGCCCGGTTTGGGGCCGGCGGTGAGGGTGCAGGTGTAGTCGCGCCAGCCCTGTTGGTAGTTGGTGAGGGCGGGGCCGAACTGGCGGGGGTAGTAGGACTTTCCGTCGGGCTGGTGGGCCTTGGCGGTGGCTTCGGGGTCCTTGCAGCCGTCGCGCATGGCGAGGGCGATGGGGATTTCACCGGTGAGGTTGTCGGGGAGTTTGAGGTTCGCGATGACTTCGCCGTCGTGGGGGGTGGTGCAGGGGCGCTCCTCGGCCTTGGTGATCACCGGGCTGAGCTGAGGGTGGTCGAAGCAGGTGCCCACCGGGAAGTAGGCGTACGGGGGTTGGGGCTTGGTGGGGGTGGGCGTCGGCGTGGGGGGCGGGGTCGCGGAGGAGGAGGAAGGGGAGGGCGGGGGCGGGGCCGCGGCGGGCTTGGGGGTGTCCTCGGGCCAGAGCAGCACGGTGGCCACCACCGCGAGCAGCACGGCCAGGACGGCGACGACGGTGATCACCAGGCCCCGGGGCGGACGGGAGGCGGCGGCTTCGGGCGGCTGCTGCTCGGAGGTCATGGGCTGAGGATGGCCCAGCGGGGCCCGGCCCGGCAGGTGGTTGGCGGAACTGACCCCGTTCGGACGCCGCGGCCGGGCTGACACAATGGCCCCATGTCCACCACACCCGCCGCCCCCGGCACCACCGCCCTCGACCCGGCGATCGCCGCCCGCCTCAAGCGCACCGAGGACGGCCTGCTCCCGGCCATCGCGCAGCAGTACGACACCGGCGAGGTGCTGATGCTGGGCTGGATGGACGACGAGGCGCTGCACCGCACGCTCACCACCGGCCGCTGCACGTACTGGAGCCGCAGCCGCCGCGAGTACTGGGTGAAGGGCGACACCTCCGGTCACGTGCAGGCGGTCAAGTCGGTGGCCCTCGACTGCGACGGCGACACCCTGCTGGTCAAGGTCGACCAGACGGGCGCGGCCTGCCACACCGGCGACCGCACCTGCTTCGACGCCGACGTGCTCCCGACCGCCTGATCCCCAGCGTCTGATTCCCGCCATCCGACTCCAGAAGGTGCCGCCCCGCATGGATCTCGAAGCCTTCCGCAAGCTCGCCGTCGACACCCGGGTCATCCCCGTCACCCGCAGGCTCCTCGCGGACGGCCTCACCCCGATCGGCCTCTACCGCAGCCTCGCCGAGGAGCGGCCCGGCACCTTCCTGCTGGAGTCCGCCGAGCAGGGCACCTGGTCGCGCTACTCCTTCGTGGGCGTGCGCAGCGCCGCCGCGCTGACCACCGGCCCGGACGGCGGCGCCCGCTGGCTCGGCAGCCCGCCGGTCGGCATCCCCACCGGCGGCGACCCGCTGGAGGTGCTGCGCGCCGCCCTGGCGGCCCTGCACACCCCGCGCCGCCCCGACGACGGCCTGCCCCCGCTGACCGGCGGCCTGGTCGGCTACCTCGGGTACGACGTCGTCCGCCGGCTGGAGAAGCTGCCCGACCTCAACCCGGACGACCTCCGGCTGCCCGAGCTGACCATGCTGCTCGCCACCGACCTCGCCGTGCTCGACCACCTGGACGGCACGGTGCTGCTGATCGCCAACGCCGTCAACCACAACGACCTGGCCAGTGGCGTGGACGAGGCGTACGCGGACGCGGTGGCCCGCCTGGACGCCATGGAGGCGGGCCTGCTCAAGCCGGTCGACCCGGGGCTGGCGACCTTCACCCCGGCCGGCCCCGGCGAGGTGCACTCGCCGTTCGGCGGGGAGCCGTACCGGGCCGCGGTGGAGGAGATCAAGGAGCGGATCCGGGCCGGCGAGGCCTTCCAGGTGGTGCCCTCGCAGCGCTTCGAGGCGCCCTGCCCGGCCTCCGCGCTGGACGTCTACCGGGTGCTGCGCACCACCAACCCCAGCCCGTACATGTACCTGTTCCGCTTCCCCGGGCCGGACGGCGGCGCCGAGGGCGGCTTCGACGTGGTCGGCTCCAGCCCGGAGGCGCTGGTCAAGGTCGCCGACGGGGAGGCGATGCTGCACCCGATCGCCGGCACCCGGCACCGCGGCGCCACCCCGCACGAGGACGCCGTGCTGGCCGCCGAACTGCTCGCCGACCCCAAGGAGCGGGCCGAGCACCTGATGCTGGTCGACCTCGGCCGCAACGACCTGGGCCGGGTGTGCGAGCCGGGCAGCGTCGAGGTGGTCGACTTCATGCAGATCGAGCGCTACAGCCACGTGATGCACATCGTCTCGACGGTGACCGGCAAGGTCGCCCCGGGGCGGAGCGCCTTCGACGTGCTGACCGCCTGCTTCCCGGCCGGCACCCTCTCCGGCGCCCCCAAGCCCCGGGCGATGCGGATCATCGAGGAGCTGGAACCCACCCGGCGCGGCCTGTACGGCGGCTGTGTCGGCTACCTGGACTTCGCCGGGGACTCGGACACCGCGATCGCGATCCGCACCGCGGTGCTGCGCGACGGCACCGCGTACGTGCAGGCGGGCGCGGGCGTGGTCGCCGACTCGGACCCGCACGGCGAGGACACCGAGTGCCGCAACAAGGCGGCCGCCGTGCTGCGAGCCGTCGCCACCGCCAATACGCTGCGGAGGCCGGAACTGTCCTGAGGCGTGAGGAGGCGGCCGGGATGCCCGAGGTGCCGTACGACGAGCTGCGCTGGGGGGTCGTGTTCGACGCTGCCGTGCAGATCGGGGACGAACTCGGGGGCCGGAGGCGGGTGCTGTCGCAGGTCCTGATCGACTTCCCGGCCGCGCACGGCCCGCTCGCCCCGGACCTGGCGGTGGTCGCCCCGGACGCGGTGCACAACGCCCGCGGCCGGTACGAGGCGGCCGAGGTCGAGATGGTGCTGGAGGTGGCGCACCCCGGCCGGGACCACGCGTGGGTGCGGGCCTGCGCGGAGAGCGGCGTACCGCTGTACGTGGTGGTCGACCCGGCGGCCGAGGTCTGCACCGTGCACACCGCGCCGGACTCGGGCGGCGGCTACCGCGAAGCGGAGCGGGTGCCGTTCGGCAACGACCTCTTCCTGCCGCTCGGCGATCGGACCCTGGTGCTGCAGACCGGCGGGTTTCCGACCGAGAGGCCCACCCCGGGTACGGCGTAGGGCACGGCCCGGGGGATAGTGGACGGGTGACCGACGCAGACCAGACCCCCGTCCCCACGCCCGCGGCCGGCCGCCGCACCCTCGGCGTGATGCTGCTGCTGACCGTGCTGAGCGCCGTGCTGGTGCTGACCGCGGCCGGGCGGGTCTGGGCCGAGGGCCGGGCCGGCACCCTGGACGTGTCCGTGACCGGCGGCAAGATCTCCGAACTGCCCGGCGGGCTGGCCCTGATGGGCCTGGCCGCGGCCGTCGCGGTGTTCGCGGTGCGCGGCGTCGGCCGGCTCGCGGTCGGCACGCTGACCCTGCTGGCCGGACTGGGCGCGGCCGCCGCCTCGGTGGCCGGCGCCTCGGACACCGTCGCGCTGGACTCCGCCGCCTCGGGCAAGCTGGCGCTGGCCGGCTCGACCGCCACCGAGGTCTCGCACACCGGCTGGCCCTGGGTCGCGCTGGTGGGCGGGCTGCTGCTGGCCCTGGCCGGGCTGATCACCCTGCGCTACGGCCGCGGCTGGCCGGCCATGGGCAGCCGCTACGAGGCGCCCACCCGCAAGGCGCCGGCGAAGGCCGACACGCCTGGTGACCTGTGGAAGGCCCTGGACCGCGGCGAGGACCCGACCGCCGTCTGAGGACCCGACCGCGGCGAGGACCCGACCGCCGTATGAGACCGCACGGCCGACCACCGGGTGTGACGCGATAGACGGGCCACCCGCTTTGGGTCGCCCGTGTGTGGCCCGGCACAATGGACCCCGTCAACCCGCCGGCGGCCCCGCAGGCCCGGCCGGGCCCCGAGAGCCTAGGAGCACCATCGATGGCAGCAGCAGCACACGGCCACACCACCGCCGCCTGGACCGGCGTCGTCATCTCCTTCGTCGGCTTCGGCATCGCAGGCGTCGCGATGATCCTGCCGTCGCCGCTGCTGGTCATCGCCGGTCTGGCGGTCGTCGTCGTGGGCGGCATCGTCGGCAAGGCGATGTCGATGGCGGGCATGGGCAGGCAGGCCAGCACCAACGTCTACAAGTCGGTCGAGGAGCAGACCGCGGCGCGCAAGGCGGCCCTCGAGGCCCGCGCGACCGTCGCCGCCTGACGACGACGGACACCCCTGGTACGGACCCCGCTCGACCGAGGAGTCGACTGCGGAACCGACCGAGGAACCGACCGGGGATTCGTACAACCGAACGGCGGGCGCGCCACGCCCGCCGTTTCGTCGTATCCGGGCCCGCCCGCGGGCACAATCGGGGCGTGAACGCCGCCCCCACCGCCTCCGCCCCACCGCCCGTACTGCGCCGGATGGGCCCGCCGCTGGCCGCGCTGGCGGCGGTGGCCGTCCCCGCCGGATACGTCGCGGCGGTGGACCCCAACGCCCCCGGGCACTACCCCGACTGCCCCTTCCTGACCGCCACCGGCTGGTGGTGCCCCGGCTGCGGGGGCCTGCGCTGCGTCCACGCGCTGGCCCACGGGGACCTCACCGGCGCGCTGCACGACAACGCGGTGGCCGTCCTGCTGTTCGGCGTCCTGGCGGTGCTCTGGCTGCGCTGGGCCTGGGCCGCGCTGACCCTCGGACCGCCGGTGCGGATCTCGGTCGGGGCCCGGCGCTGGGCGCTGATCGGCCTGCTGGTGCTGGTGTTCGCGGTGGTCCGCAACCTGCCCGTGGGGGCGGGGCTGGCACCGCCGGTGGTCTGAGCGGCCCCGAGCCCGGCCGCGGGCTCCCAGCCCCGCCGGAGCGCGGCACACCGCCGGTGGAGAGCCGGTGAAGCCGCAGTTGGGAGCCGTCGGACGGAGCGTCCGTTCCGCGAGACGCGTGCTGGGCGGATGCGCTGCGCGCACCCGGGTGCCGATACCATCGAAGGGCCGACGGGCCCCCGCCCGTCCGGCTCGCGCTGGCGAACCAGCAGAAATGATGGGGGCTCCTGAGTGAGTGTGCTCGACTCGATCATCGAAGGGGTCCGCGAGGACCTCGCCGAGCGGCAGGCCCGGGTCTCGCTGGACGAGCTCAAGGCGCTCGCGGCCAAGGCCCCGGAGGCCAAGGACGGCGTCGCCGCCCTCAAGGGCGACGGGGTCCGGGTGATCTGCGAGGTGAAGCGCTCCAGCCCGTCCAAGGGCGCGTTGGCCTCGATCGCCGACCCGGCCGCCCTGGCCCGCGACTACGCGGCCGGCGGTGCCGCCGCGATCAGCGTGCTGACCGAGCAGCGCCGCTTCGGCGGGTCGCTCGCCGACCTGGACGCGGTCCGCGCCGCGGTGGACACCCCGCTGTTGCGCAAGGACTTCATCGTCACCGCCTACCAGCTGTGGGAGGCCCGCGCGCACGGCGCCGACCTCGCCCTGCTGATCGTCGCCGCCCTCGAGCAGCCGGCCCTGGTGTCGCTGATCGAGCGCGCCGAGTCGATCGGCCTCACCCCGCTGGTCGAGGTGCACGACGAGGACGAGATCCAGCGCGCGGTGGACGCCGGGGCGCGGATCATCGGCGTCAACGCCCGCAACCTGAAGACCCTCGAGGTCGACCGCAGCACGTTCGAGAACGTCGTGCACGCCATCCCGGACGGCATCGTCAAGGTCGCCGAGTCCGGTGTGCGCGGCCCGCTGGACGTGATCAACTACGCCAATCTGGGGGCCGACGCGGTGCTGGTCGGCGAGTCGCTGGTGACCGGCAAGGACCCGCGGGCCGCGGTCGCCGACCTGGTCGCGGCCGGCGCCCACCCCGCCATCCGGCACAAGGACTGACCCGGACCCGATGAAGATCGCCACCCGACTCGCCCCCGGCTGCCGCCCGCGCGGCTGCCGCGCGCCCGCACGCCGGGTGCTGGGGCGCCGGGTGCGGTACGTGATCGGCTGCGAGCCGGGGCAGGTGCCGGGGCGGCGATGGCGCGTGACGCACGGCTGAACCAGCCGATCAGACGTCACCGTCATCCATCTCCGCAAGGGAAACCACCATGTCCGAGAAGGACTACCTGCCCGGCGCCCAGGTGCCGGACGCCCGCGGCTACTTCGGCGCGTACGGCGGCCGCTTCATCCCCGAGGCTCTGGTCGCCGCGGTCGAACAGGTCGCCGAGGAGTACGAGAAGGCCAAGTCAGACCCGGCCTTCGCCGCCGAGCTCGACGGGCTGCTGAAGGACTACACCGGCCGCCCGAGCCCGTTGACCGACGTCCACCGCTTCTCCGCCGAGGCGGGCGGCGCGCGCATCCTGCTCAAGCGCGAGGACCTCAACCACACCGGCTCGCACAAGATCAACAATGTGCTGGGCCAGGCCCTGCTCACCAAGCGGATGGGCAAGACCCGGATCATCGCCGAGACCGGCGCCGGCCAGCACGGCGTCGCCACCGCCACCGCCTGCGCCCTGTTCGGCTTCGACTGCACCATCTACATGGGCGAGGTCGACACCGAGCGCCAGGCGCTCAACGTCGCCCGGATGCGGATGCTCGGCGCCGAGGTGATCGCCGTCAAGTCCGGTAGCCGGACGCTCAAGGACGCCATCAACGAGGCCTTCCGCGACTGGGTCGCCAACGTCGACTCCACCCACTACCTGTTCGGGACCGTCGCCGGGCCGCACCCGTTCCCGATGATGGTCCGCGACTTCCACCGGATCATCGGCGTCGAGGCCCGGCAGCAGGTGCTCGACCGCACCGGGCGGCTGCCCGACGCGGTGGTCGCCTGCGTCGGCGGCGGCTCCAACGCGATGGGCATCTTCCACGAGTTCATCCCGGACACCGGAGTGCGGCTGATCGGCTGCGAGGCGGCCGGCGAGGGCGCCGACACCCCGAAGCACGCCGCCACCCTGACCAAGGGCGACCCGGGGGTGCTGCACGGCTCCCGGACGTACGTCCTGCAGGACGAGGACGGGCAGACCATCGAGTCGCACTCCATCTCGGCCGGCCTCGACTACCCGGGCGTCGGGCCGGAGCACGCCTGGCTGAAGGACACCGGACGGGCCGAGTACCGGCCGGTGACGGACGACGCGGCGATGCAGGCGCTGCGCCTGCTGTCCCGCACCGAGGGCATCATCCCGGCCATCGAGAGCGCCCACGCGCTCGCCGGAGCGCTGGACCTGGGCCGCGAGCTCGGGCCGGAGGCCATCATCCTGGTCTCGCTCTCCGGGCGCGGGGACAAGGACATGCACACCGCGGCCCAGTACTTCGGGCTGTACGACGAGCCGGCCGGCGGCCGGGCCGAGGGGGGCAAGTGATCATGGCTTCGAAGCTCACTGACATCCTGGCGGGCGCCAAGGCCGAGGGCCGGGCCGCGCTGATCGGCTACCTCCCGGCCGGCTTCCCCACCGTCGACGGCGGGATCCGGGCGGTCAACGCGCTGATCGAGGGCGGCTGCGACGTCGTCGAGATCGGCCTGCCGCACTCCGACCCGGTCCTGGACGGGGCCGTCATCCAGACCGCCGACGACATCGCGCTGCGCGGCGGCGTGCGGATCAAGGACGTGCTGCGCACCGTCCAGGAGGTCGCCACCGCGCACCCCGAGGCGGCGGTGCTGGTGATGACGTACTGGAACCCGGTCGACCGCTACGGTGTCGCGCGCTTCGCCGCGGACCTGGCCGCGGCGGGCGGGGCGGGCTGCATCCTGCCGGACCTGCCGGTGGAGGAGTCCGAGGAGTGGCGCAAGGCGGCGGACGTGCACGGGCTGGACACCGTGTTCGTGGTCGCCCCCAGCAGCAAGGACGCGCGGCTGGCCGAGGTCACGGCGGCGGGCAGCGGGTTCGTGTACGCGGCCGCGGTGATGGGGGTGACCGGCACCCGCTCGGCGGTCGGATCGCTGGCCGAGGACCTGGTCGCCCGGACCCGGGCCACCACGGACCTTCCGGTGTGCGTCGGACTCGGGGTCTCCAACGCGGAGCAGGCGGCGGAGGTCGCCCGGTTCGCGGACGGGGTGATCGTGGGATCGGCGTTCGTGCAGCGGATCCTCGCCGCGGGCGAGGACGAGGGCGCGGCGCTGGACGCGGTGCGGGCGCTGGCCGGTGAGCTGGCGGCCGGAGTGCGCAGGCGCTGACGCGCGGCCGATGTGACGGCCCGCCACCCCTCGACGGGGGTGGCGGGCCGTTCCGCTTCCCGGGCGCGGATCACCGCCGTCAGCCTCGGGGCGGCCCCGAACGAGTGAACAGCGGCGGCGACACGCATCAGGCGGGATTGACCGGCGTTGACTGGAGGGACGAGTGCACGGACCACGTGCACGGGGGTTGCCGAGCGAACGAAGGGGTGAGCGCCGGTGGCGGGTCTTCATCGGGCCGTGCTGCTGCGGGCGGCGGCCGCCGCGCTGGCCCTGGGGGCCGCGGTCGGCGCGCACACCGAGGTGGGGCAGGCGCTGGCCAGGCGCGGGGCCGAGCGGGCGGAGCGGGACGCGGTGGCCTGCGCCCAGGCGGCGCGCTGGGACGCGGCCGAGCGGGCCGCCCGGGCACAGCACGACGGGCACCCGGAGCTGTTCGATCCGATGCGGATGCCGGGGTGCCGGTGACGAAGGAGTGTTCGGGGAAACCGAACGTAACATCACTCGTCCGACGTAATTCCCGAATCCGGAGGAACCGCCCTCCATCCCTTACGGTTCGTCAGGGAGTGAACGAGTTTCCCGACGGGGGTTCCCTGATGGCGGGCCCGGCAGCGCAGCCCGGTGATCCCGCGCTCGAGTCGGCGGCGCGGTGGCCGGAGCCGGCCTGGAGCGCGTGGGCGGGCACGGCCGTGCGGCTCGGCCTGGCGGTGGTCTGGGGGTGGGCCGGGCTGGCCAAGACCGCCGATCCGGCGGAGGCCGCCCAGGCGGTCCGGGCGTACGAGATCCTGCCCGAGGGCCTGGTCAAGCCGATCGGCTACGGGCTGCCCTTCCTGGAGCTGGCACTCGCCCTGCTGCTGGTGATCGGGCTCGGGGTCCGGCTGGTCGCCGGGGTCTGCGCACTGCTGCTGCTCACCTTCATCACCGGGATCGCCTCGGCCTGGGCGCGCGGCATCTCGATCGACTGCGGCTGCTTCGGCGGCGGCGGGCACGTCGACGCCTCGCAGACCGAGTACCTGCAGGAGATCCTGCGCGACACCGGGTTCCTGTTGCTGGCCGGGTGGCTGCTGTGGCGGCCCCGCACCCGGCTCTCGGCCGACGGCTGGCTGGCGAGCTGACCCGTCCGGCCATTCCCGTCCCCGCACCCGACGAAGGCCCCCGACCGTGGATGTCAAGGCAATGAGCGAGAAGAACCGAGAAGGCAAGCGCACCGCCCGCGAGCGGATGCTGGAGCAGCGGGCGGCCGAACGGGCCTCCTCCCGGCGCAGGAAGAAGCTGATCGTCGGCGGGTCAGTGCTCGCGGTGATCGCCGCCGCGGCGATCACCGGCGTCCTGGTGCAGAACCAGCGCTCCAAGCCCGAGACCCCGGCCGCCGCCCCGGCCGGGACGATCGGCGACAAGAACCTGGTGATCCCGGTCGGCGCGAGCAACGCGCCCTCCGTCCTCACGGTGTACGAGGACCCCCGCTGCCCGGCCTGCGGCATCTTCGAGCGCGAGTTCTCGGCGACCATCGACCAGCTGGAGGACGCCGGGAAGATCTACACCAACGCCCACATCGTGTCGTTCATCGACCGCGCGGTGCCGGGCAAGGGCTCCAAGAACGGCGCCAACGCCCTGGCCTGCGCCCAGGACGCCGGGCACTTCCGGGACTTCCACGACGTGCTGTACCGCAACCAGCCGGACGAGACCAACGACGCCTTCGGCAACAAGGCGGTCCTGCTCAACCTGGCGAAGCAGGTGGACGGCCTGGACACGCCCGAGTTCCAGGCCTGCGTCAACGACAACAAGTACGGCGGGTGGGTGTCGTCGGTGCAGCAGGACTTCGACAAGTCCAGCTACAAGTCGACCCCGACCGTGCTGCTCAACGGCAAGCCGATCTTCCCGAAGAACGGCGACGAGGAGATCACCCCGGCCAACCTGGTGAAGTGGGTGGACGCCGCCAACCAGGGCAAGCAGCTGGGCACGGCGGGCTCGCACGGGCAGACCCCGGCGCCCACCGCCGCCGCTTCGGAGGCCAACAACCCGTCACCGACGGCCGGCTGAGCCGCCCCGCCGCCGTCGCCCCCTTCCGCCGGGAGGGGGCGGCGGCGTCCGTTGTTCGGTTTCTGTGACCCCGGGGGTGTCCGAAGCGGACGCCGGACCCTGTAGCGTCGGAACTGCCATGGATATCGCCTACATTCCCAGCCCGTCGCGGGGCGTCCTGTACCTCGGACCGATCCCGCTGCGCGCCTACGCCTTCTGCATCATCCTCGGTGTCGTCGCCGCCGTCTGGCTCGGCAGCAAGCGCTGGGTCGCCCGGGGCGGTGCCAAGCACACCGTCGGGGACATCGCCGTCTGGGCCGTGCCCTTCGGCCTGGTCGGTGGCCGGCTGTACCACGTGATCACCGACCACCAGCTGTACTTCGGCGAGGGGAAGAACCCCTGGAACGCCTTCAAGATCTGGGAGGGCGGCCTCGGGATCTGGGGCGCGGTCGCGCTGGGCGCGGTCGGCGCCTGGATCGGCTGCCGCCGCCGGGGCGTGCCGCTGCCCGCGTACGCCGACGCCATCGCGCCGGGCATCGTGCTCGCGCAGGCGATGGGCCGCTGGGGCAACTACTTCAACCAGGAGCTGTACGGGCGGGCGACCACGCTGCCGTGGGGCCTGGAGATCCACAAGACGCTGCCCGACGGCACGGTCGTGAACGGCGTCTTCCACCCGACCTTCCTGTACGAGTCGATCTGGGACGTGGCCGTCGCGCTGCTGGTGATCTGGGCGGACCGGCGCTGGAAGCTGGGGCACGGCCGGGCCTTCGCCGTGTACGTGGCCGCGTACACGGTGGGTCGTTTCTGGACCGAGTGGCTGAGGATCGACGAGGCGCACGTCTACTTCGGGCTGCGGCTCAACGACTGGACGTCGATCGTGGTGTTCATCGGCGCCGTGGTGTACTTCGTGATCGTCGGGAAGAAGCGGCCCGGGCGCGAGGACCCGGCGAGCATCGACCCCGCGGCGCACGTCGAGGCGGAGCAGGCCGAGGGGAAGGCGGCCGGGGAGAAGTCCACGGGCGAGAAGCCGAGCGAGACGGTGGACGGGGAGAAGCCGTCCCGGATCGTGGACGGGGACGCGGACCCGGAAGCGGCCCCGGAATCGGCCGTCACGGCCGCCGAGAAGACCGGCGAGGACGCCAAGAACCCCATCTGAGCAGGCACTTCCGCTGACTGAGGCTGCCCTTCGCGAGGCTTGCGAAGGGCAGCCTCAGCATCGTTCGGGAAGCCTTGTCTTGCTGGAAATGCCCAGGTCAAGCGGGCTACCGTCAGGGTGCGACGAACCTGACGAGGGGAACAGAACCGTGACTGCGAGCACCCTGGAAGCCGAGCCCGCCCAGCACCCGCGGATACCCGCGCCCGACCACCACCGGGACGTCAACGGCGGCTGGCTGCGGCCCGCGGTGTTCGGCGCGGTGGACGGCCTGGTGTCCAACTTCGCCCTGATGACCGGCGTGGTCGGCGGGGCGGTGTCCAACGGCACGGTGATCCTGACCGGGCTGGCGGGCCTGGCGGCCGGCGCCTGCTCGATGGCGGCGGGGGAGTACACCTCGGTGGCCTCGCAGCGGGAGCTGGTGCAGGCCGAGATAGAGGCCGAGCGGCTGGAGCTGAGCCGCAACCCGCACGGCGAGCTGGCCGAGCTGGCGCAGCTGTACGTCTCGCGCGGGGTGGAGCCGGAGCTCGCCCACGAGGTGGCCCGGCAGCTGTCCCGAGACCCGGAGCTGGCGCTGGAGATCCACGCCCGGGAGGAGCTGGGGATCGACCCCACCGACCTGCCGTCCCCGCTGGTCGCGGCCGGCTCGTCCTTCCTGTGCTTCGCGCTCGGCGCGCTGCTGCCGCTGCTGCCCTACCTGCTGGGGGCCACCTCGCTGCTGCCCGCGCTGGTGCTGGCCGCGCTCGGGCTGTTCGGCTGCGGCGCGGTGGTGGCCCGGGTGACGGCGCGCAGCTGGTGGTTCAGCGGGCTGCGGCAGCTGGTGCTGGGCGGGGCCGCGGCCGGGGTGACGTACCTGCTGGGGTGGCTGATCGGCGGGCACGTCGGGTAGCCGCGGCGCGGTCCCGGGTATCTACAGCACTGCATGACTATGCCGGGCAGTGCGTGACGTTTCACACATGGACGTCGCGCGCTGCCCGGCATCGTCTCATCATCCGGCGCTCGGAGCCGCGGATTCGCATCCGTCGGCCCCGGTCCTGGAATGGATTCCCAGGCGTCCGTGATCGGCTCATGTGGCGATCAGATTTCGCCCCTGTTTCAGGCCGTGGGTGGTTGGGCACAATCGTCGGGACGTGCGCTGTGGCACGTCCTCTTCCTCCAGCCCCTGACCTGCGCTCCGTCCCGCCATGTGGACGGCATATTCCGCTTCTCGGGATCCTGGGCATCATGGAAACTGCACCACCACCGCACCATCGCATCAGGGCCAACGTCGTCCCTACTTGCACCGACTTGCCGAAAGACGACGACGGGAGAGCCGATGCTGTCTGCATCCATGCACTCCGCCAACGAGCCCCAGGCCGGCGCCGCCCGCCAGCCGTACGCGCTCGTGCCGGATGCGCGACCTGCTGCTCAGGGCCTGTACGACCCGCGAAACGAGCACGACGCCTGTGGCGTCGGTTTCGTCGCCACGCTGACCGGCATCGCCGACCACACGATCGTCGAGCAGGCGCTGAACGTCCTGCGCAACCTGGAGCACCGCGGCGCCACCGGCGCCGAGCCGGACTCCGGTGACGGCGCCGGCATCCTCACCCAGATCCCGGACGCCTTCCTGCGCACCAAGGTCGAGTTCGAGCTCCCGGCCGCCGGCTCCTACGCCGTCGGCATCGCCTTCCTGCCCGACGAGGACGGCGCCGACGCCGCCGCAGTCGCGCAGATCGAGGAGATCGCGGCCCAGGAGGGACTGACCGTCCTCGGCTGGCGCGACGTGCCGGTCACCCCGGACCTGCTCGGCGCCACCGCGCGCAGCGTGATGCCGCGGTTCCGGCAGCTCTTCCTGGGCCACGGCGAGAGGGCCGGCATCGAGCTGGACCGCATCGCGTTCGTGGTCCGCAAGCGGGCCGAGCGCGAGGCCGGGGTGTACTTCCCGTCGCTGTCCGCCCGCACCATCGTCTACAAGGGCATGCTGACCACCGGCCAGCTGGAGCCCTTCTTCCCCGACCTGTCGGACCGCAGCTACGCGTCCGCCATCGGCCTGGTGCACTCGCGGTTCTCCACCAACACCTTCCCGAGCTGGCCGCTCGCCCACCCGTACCGCTTCGTCGCCCACAACGGCGAGATCAACACGGTCAAGGGCAACCGCAACTGGATGCGCGCCCGGGAGTCCCAGCTCGCCACCGACCTGATCCCGGCCAACAAGAACGGGCAGGGTCTCAGCCGGATCTTCCCGATCTGCACCCCGGACCACTCCGACTCCGCCTCCTTCGACGAGGTCCTGGAGCTGCTCCACCTCGGCGGCCGCTCGCTGCCGCACTCGGTGCTGATGATGATCCCGGAGGCGTGGGAGAACCACGCCACCATGGACCCGGCCCGCCGCGCCTTCTACCAGTACCACTCCAACCTGATGGAGCCCTGGGACGGCCCGGCCTGCGTCACCTTCACCGACGGCACCCGGATCGGCGCCGTGCTCGACCGCAACGGCCTGCGCCCGGCCCGCTACTGGGTCACCGAGGACGGCCTGGTGGTGCTCTCCTCCGAGGTCGGCGTCCTCGACATCGACCAGCAGAAGGTGGTCCAGAAGGGCCGCCTGCAGCCCGGCAAGATGTTCCTGGTCTGCCTCAACGAGAACCGGATCGTCCCGGACGAGGAGATCAAGGCCGCCCTGGCCGCCGAGCACCCCTACGAGGAGTGGGTCACCGGCGGGCAGATCCAGCTCGCCAAGCTCCCCGAGCGCGAGCACATCGCCCACACCCACGCCTCCGTCACCCGCCGCCAGCAGACCTTCGGCTACACCGAGGAGGAGCTGCGCGTCATCCTCGCCCCGATGGCCCGCACCGGCGCCGAGGCCCTCGGCTCGATGGGCACCGACTCGCCGATCGCCGCCCTGAGCGAGAAGCCGCGCCTGCTGTTCGACTACTTCGTGCAGCTCTTCGCGCAGGTCACCAACCCGCCGCTGGACGCCATCCGCGAGGAACTCGTCACCTCGCTGCTGTCCAACCTCGGCCCCGAGGGCAACCTGCTGACCGCCGAGGCCGCCTCCTGCCGCTCGGTCGGCATCACCTTCCCGGTGATCGACAACGACGAGCTCGCCAAGCTCGTCCACATCAACGCCGACGGCGACCAGCCCGGACTCAAGGCCGTCACCCTGTCCGGCCTCTACAAGGTCGCCAGCGGCGGCGAGGGCCTGGCCGCGCGCCTCGCCGAGATAGCCGCCGAGGCCGACGCCGCGATCGCCGACGGCGCCCGGATCATCGTGCTCTCCGACCGGCACTCCGACGCCGAGCACGCCCCGATCCCCTCGCTGCTGCTCACCTCCGCCATCCACCACCACCTGATCCGCACCAAGCAGCGCACCCAGGTGTCGCTGCTGGTCGAGGCCGGCGACGTCCGCGAGGTGCACCACGTCGCCCTGCTGATCGGCTACGGCGCCGGCGCGGTCAACCCGTACCTGGCCATGGAGTCGGTCGAGGACCTCGTCGCCCAGGGGGTGTTCATCGAGGGCGTCGAGCCCGAGAAGGCGATCAAGAACCTGATCAAGGCGCTCGGCAAGGGCGTGCTCAAGGTGATGTCCAAGATGGGCATCTCCACCGTCGCCTCCTACCGCGGCGCCCAGGTCTTCGAGGCCATCGGCCTCTCCCAGGACCTGGTCGACGGCTACTTCGCCGGCACCACCACCAAGCTCGGCGGCATCGGCCTGGAGGAGATCGCCAAGGAGACCGCCGCCCGGCACGCCAAGGCCTACCCGGCCTCCGGCATCCCCGCCGCCCACCGCGCGCTGGAGATCGGCGGCGAGTACCAGTGGCGCCGCGAGGGCGAGCCGCACCTGTTCGACCCGGACACCGTCTTCCGGCTGCAGCACTCCACCCGCAACCGCCGGTACGACATCTTCAAGCAGTACACCGACCGGGTGAACGAGCAGTCCGAGCGCCTGATGACCCTGCGCGGCCTGTTCCAGCTGGACGGCCTCGGCCGGGAGCCGATCCCGGTCGACGAGGTCGAGCCGGTCTCCGAGATCGTCAAGCGCTTCTCCACCGGCGCCATGTCCTACGGCTCGATCTCCCGCGAGGCCCACGAGACCCTCGCCATCGCGATGAACCGCCTCGGCGGCAAGTCCAACACCGGCGAGGGCGGCGAGGACCCGGACCGCCTGTACGACCCCGAGCGCCGCTCGGCGATCAAGCAGGTCGCCTCCGGCCGGTTCGGCGTCACCTCCGAGTACCTGGTCAACGCCGACGACATCCAGATCAAGATGGCCCAGGGCGCCAAGCCCGGCGAGGGCGGCCAGCTGCCCGGCCACAAGGTCTACCCGTGGGTCGCCAGGACCCGGCACTCCACCCCGGGCGTCGGCCTGATCTCCCCTCCGCCGCACCACGACATCTACTCGATCGAGGACCTGGCGCAGCTGATCCACGACCTCAAGAACGCCAACCCGGCGGCCCGCATCCACGTGAAGCTGGTGTCGGAAGTCGGCGTCGGCACGGTCGCGGCGGGTGTCTCCAAGGCGCACGCCGACGTGGTCCTGGTGTCAGGGCACGACGGTGGTACCGGCGCCTCGCCGCTCACCTCGCTCAAGCACGCCGGCGGCCCCTGGGAGCTCGGCCTCGCCGAGACCCAGCAGACCCTGCTGCTCAACGGGCTGCGCGACCGCATCGTGGTCCAGACCGACGGCCAGCTGAAGACCGGCCGCGACGTCGTCATCGCCGCGCTGCTCGGCGCCGAGGAGTTCGGCTTCGCCACCGCCCCGCTGGTCGTCTCCGGCTGCATCATGATGCGCGTCTGCCACCTGGACACCTGCCCGGTCGGCGTCGCCACCCAGAACCCGGTGCTGCGCGAACGCTTCTCCGGCAAGCCCGAATTCGTGGTCAACTTCTTCGAGTTCATCGCCGAGGAGGTCCGGGAGATCCTGGCCTCGCTGGGCTTCCGCTCGATCGAGGAGGCCGTCGGCCACGCCGAGCACATCGACGCCCGGGCCGCGATCGACCACTGGAAGGCCGCCGGACTCGACCTGGCCCCGCTGTTCCACGTGCCCGAGCTGCCCGAGGGCACCGCCCGGCACCGCACCACCAGCCAGGACCACGCGCTCGACAAGGCCCTCGACAACCAGCTGATCGAGCTGGCCCAGGACGCCCTGGAGCGCGGCGAGTCGGTCCGCCTCGAGCTGCCGATCCGCAACGTCAACCGCACCGTCGGCACCATGCTCGGCCACGAGGTGACCAAGCGGTACCGCGGCGAGGGCCTGCCGGAGGGGACCATCGACGTCACCTTCACCGGCTCCGCCGGGCAGTCCTTCGGCGCCTTCGTGCCCAAGGGGATCACCCTGCGACTGGAGGGCGACGCCAACGACTACGTCGGCAAGGGCCTCTCGGGCGGCGTGATCGTCGTGCGCCCGGCGCGCGAGGCCGCGGCCATCGGCAACGACGCCCAGAACCACGTCATCGCCGGCAACACCATCGGCTACGGCGCCACCTCCGGCCGGATCCACCTGCGCGGCAAGGCCGGTGAGCGCTTCGCCGTCCGCAACTCCGGCGCCACCCTCGTCGTCGAGGGCGTCGGCGACCACGGCCTGGAGTACATGACCGGCGGCCGGGTCGTCATCCTCGGCGAGACCGGACGCAACCTCGCGGCCGGCATGTCCGGCGGCATCGCGTACGTCCTGGACCTGCGCCCCGCCAACGTCAACGACGGCATGGTGGGCATCGAGGCCCCCACCGCCGCCGACCGCGACTGGCTGCGCGAAACCGTGCAGCAGCACTACGAGGAGACCGGCTCCACCGTCGCCGCCGAGCTCCTGGCCGACTGGGGCAGCGGCGTCTCCCGCTTCTCCAAGATCATGCCGACCGACTACAAGGCAGTGCTCGCCGCCAAGGACGCCGCTGAGCGCGATGGCCTCTCCGAGGCCGAGACCACTCGCAAGATGATGGAGGCGGCACATGGCTGACCCCAAGGGCTTCCTGACCACGCCCAAGCAGCTGGCCGAGCGCCGGCCCGTGGACGTTCGCATCCGGGACTGGAACGAGGTCTACGTCGAGCGCAGCCTCCTGCCGATCATCACCAAGCAGGCCGGCCGCTGCATGGACTGCGGCATCCCGTTCTGCCACAACGGCTGCCCGCTCGGGAACCTCATCCCCGAGTGGAACGACCTCGCCTACCGCGACGACTTCACCGGCGCCATCGAGCGCCTGCACGCCACCAACAACTTCCCGGAGTTCACCGGGCGGCTGTGCCCGGCGCCCTGCGAGTCGGCCTGCGTGCTCGGCATCAACCAGGACGCGGTGACCATCAAGAACGTCGAGGTCACCATCATCGACAAGGCCTGGGACCGCGGCGGGGTCACCCCGCAGGTCCCCGAGCGGCTCTCCGGCAAGACCGTCGCCGTCGTCGGCTCCGGCCCGGCCGGCCTGGCCGCCGCCCAGCAGCTCACCCGGGCCGGACACACCGTGGTGGTGTACGAGCGCGCCGACCGCATCGGCGGCCTGCTGCGCTACGGCATCCCCGAGTTCAAGATGGAGAAGCGCCACATCAACCGCCGCATCGAACAGATGCGCGCGGAGGGCACCCGGTTCCGCACCGGCGTGCACGTCGGCGAGGACATCACCGGGCAGCAGCTGCGCGAGCGCTTCGACGCCGTCGTCGTCGCCGCCGGCGCCACCACCGCCCGCGACCTGCCGGTGCCCGGACGCGAGCTCAAGGGCGTCCACCAGGCCATGGAGTACCTGCCGCTGGCCAACAAGGTGCAGGAGGGCGACCTCGTCGACTCGCCGATCAGCGCCAAGGGCAAGCACGTCGTCGTCATCGGCGGCGGCGACACCGGCGCCGACTGCGTCGGCACCGCCCACCGCCAGGGCGCCCTCTCGGTCACCCAGCTGGAGATCATGCCCCGCCCCGGCGAGGACCGCCCCGGGCACCAGCCCTGGCCCACCATGCCGATGACCTACAAGGTCACCTCCGCGCACGAGGAGGGCGGCGAGCGGGTCTACTCCGTCAACACCACGGGTCTGAGCGGCGACGAGGACGGCAACGTCCAGGAACTGCACCTCGTCGAGGTCGAGTTCAAGGACGGCCGGTTCGAGCCCGTGCCCGGCACCGAGCGGACCATCCCCGCCCAGCTGGTCACCCTCGCCATGGGCTTCACCGGGACGGACGTCAAGAACGGCCTGGTCGAGCAGCTGGGAGTGGACCTCGACGCGCGCGGTAACATTGCCCGCGACGGCCGGTTCGCCACCAATGTCGATGGCGTGTACGTCTGCGGAGACGCCGGCCGAGGCCAGTCGCTGATCGTCTGGGCCATCGCGGAGGGCCGCTCGGCCGCAGCCGCGGTGGACAAGTACCTGGGCGGCAAGACCCCGCTCCCCGCCCCGATCCGGCCCACCGACCGCCCGCTGGCGGTCTGACGGGCCCCGACGGTCCCCGACCGGCCCCACCCCGAACCCCCGGCGCCGCATCGCCGGGAGCTCAACCCGCTGCCCCCGCCAGCGTCGCCGGGCCAACGCGGTCTCCTGGCGTCCGCCCTCTTCCCCGACCAGTTGGAGGGCGGGCGCCGTCGCGTGCCCGTCCCCGCACCCGTTCCCGCACGTTTCCCCGCCCTTCGCGGGCGCTTCGCACGCGCTCCCAGGCGCTTCTCACGAACGCTCTCACCCGCCTCTTACCAGCGCTCCCACCTGCGCTCGAGCCCGCGCCCCGAAGGGCGGCTCCCAGCTTCCTCCCAGGCTTCGCACAGCGGCCGGAAAGCGCACCGGAACGGGCTGTTGTTCGTCGGTGCCAGGTGGCAGACTGCCGCCGACGGCCGGGGGGCTGCGCGAGTGCGGAGGTTGACTTCGATGGGCACGACTCAGGCAGGCGGAGGCGCCACCGTACGGCGCCTGCTGCTCGGCAGCCAGCTGCGCAAGCTCCGCGAGTCCAGAGGCGTCAGCCGCGAGGAGGCCGGATACTCGATCCGCGCCTCCGAATCCAAGATCAGCCGGATGGAACTCGGCCGGGTCGGCTTCAAGGAACGCGACGTCGCCGACCTGCTCACCCTCTACGGCGTCGACGCCGAACAGGAACGCGCCAACGTGCTCGGCCTCGTCCGGGAAGCCAACGCCACCTCCTGGTGGCACGACTACGGCGACGTCCTGCCCGCCTGGTTCCAGAACTACCTCGGGCTCGAGGAATCCGCCGCCGAGATCCTCAGCTACGAGGTCCAGTTCGTCCACGGGCTGCTGCAGACCGCCGACTACGCCCGCGCCGTCATCGCCGCCGGCCCCCACGGCCTCCCCGACCAGGAGATCGAACGCCGGGTCGAGGTGCGCCGCAAGCGCCAGGACCTGCTCACCGCCGACCACCCGCCCCAGCTGCTCGCCGTCCTCGACGAGGCCGCGCTGCGCCGCCCCTGGGGCGGCCCCGAGCTGATGCGCGGCCAGCTCGACACGCTGCTCGAACTCTCCGAACTGCCCAACGTGCGGCTGCAGGTGCGCCCGCTCGGCGGCGCCGCGCTGGGCGCCGAGAGCGGCGCGTTCAGCGTGCTCGGCTTCAACGAGGCCGAACTCGCCGACGTGGTCTACCTGGAGCAGTTCACCACCGCGCTCTACGTCGACAAGCCCGCCGAGGTCGCCTCCTACCGGCAGGCGATGGACGGGCTGCTCGCCGAGAGTCTCGAGCCCGGACCGACCCGCGATCTTCTGCACTCCGTACGCCAAGAGCTTTGACACATCAGTACGATGAGCTCCCATCAGGTCGGGCACGAGAGGGAACAGATGTCGTACTTCTCCGAGTTGGCGCTGCAGTTCATCGACGGCGAATGGTGCGGCGGCGGCGGCTCCTGGGACATCGTCGACGTCGACCCGTACACCGGTGACAAGCTGGCCACCATCACCGTGGCCACCGTCGCCGAGGTCGACCGGGCCTACCGGGCCGCCGAGCGCGCCCAGCGCGGCTGGGCCGCCACCAACCCGTACCAGCGCCGGCTGGTCTTCGAGCGCGCGCTGCGGCTGGTCGAGGAGCGCGAGGACGAGATCGTCCGGGCGATCACGGCCGAACTCGGCGGCACCGCGCTCAAGGCCGGCTTCGAACTGTCCCTGGTCAAGGACGTGCTGCGGGAGTGCCTGCACCTGTCGGTGGCCTCCGAGGGGCGGCTGCTGCCCTCGACCGCGCCGGGCAAGGAGAACCGCCTCCACCGGCTGCCGGTCGGCGTGGTCGGCGTGATCAGCCCGTTCAACTTCCCGCTGTTCCTGGCCCTCAAGGCCGTCGCCCCGGCGCTCGCGCTCGGCAACGGCGTGGTGCTCAAGCCGCACCAGGAGACCCCGATCGTCGGCGGCAGCCTGATCGCCAAGCTCTTCGAGGACGCCGGCCTGCCCCCCGGCCTGCTGAACGTGGTCATCACCGACATCGCGGAGATCGGCGACAGCTTCATCGAGCACCCGGTGCCCAAGGTGATCTCCTTCACCGGCTCCGACCAGGTCGGCCGGCACGTCGCCACCGTCGCCGCCGCCCACTTCAAGCGGACGGTGCTGGAACTCGGCGGCAACAGCGCGCTGATCGTGCTGGACGACGCCGACCTCGACTACGCCGTCGACGCGGCCGTGTTCAGCCGCTTCGTCCACCAGGGCCAGGTCTGCATGGCCGCCAACCGGGTGCTGGTCGACCGCAGCGTGCTCGCCGAGTTCACCGAGAAGTTCGTCGCGAAGACCGCCTCGCTGACCGTCGGCGACCCCAGGGACCCGGCCACCCACATCGGCCCGCTGATCAACGCCGTCCAGGCCGACGCGATCAAGGCCCAGGTCGACCAGGCGATCGCCGCCGGCGCCACCGCGCTGCTGCGCGGCGAGACGGTGGGAAGTCTGATGGCGCCCACCGTGCTCACCGACCTGGCCCAGGACGCGCCCATCCTGCAGCGCGAACTCTTCGGCCCGGTGGCGCTGCTGGTGCCCTTCGACGGCGAGGACGAGGCCGTCCGGATCGCCAACGACACGCCCTTCGGGCTCAGCGGCGCGGTGCACACCGCGGACCTCGAACGCGGGGTGCGGATCGCCCAGCGGATCGAGACCGGCATGGTCCACGTCAACGGCGGGACCATCGCGGACGAGCCCGGGGTGCCGTTCGGCGGGGAGAAGAACTCCGGGGTCGGACGGCTCAACGGGGAGTCCACGGTGGACGCCTTCACCACGGTGAAGTGGATCTCGGTGCAGCACGGGCGGGCGCCGTTCCCGTTCTAGAGCCGCCCGGCTACGCGGCGCGGGCCTCCCGGCGGTAGCCGCCGGGAGCCTGGCCGAACTCCCGCTTGAACGCCTTCGCGAAGGCGTACTCCGAGCCGTACCCGGTCTGCGCGGCCACCGCCGTCAGCGGCGCCTCCGACTCGCGCAGCAGCCGGGCGGCGGTGGTCATCCGCCAGCGGGTCAGGTACGCCATCGGCGGCTCGCCCACCATCGAGGTGAAGCGGCGGGCGAAGGCGGCCCGGGACAGGCCCGCCCGGTCCGCCAGGGACTCCACCGTCCACGCGGTCGCCGGGGCCTCGTGGATGGCCGTCAGGGCGGGCGCCACCGCGGCGTCGCGCAGCGCCGCCGCCCAGCCCGCGGCGGTCGCGGCGGGCTGGTCCTCGAACCAGGCCCGCAGCACGTACAGCAGCAGCGAGTCGATCAGCGCCGGGACGATCCCGACCGAGCCGATCCGCGGATTCTCCAGCTCGGCGCCCAACAGCTGGACGGCGGCGGCCAGTTCGGGATGCCGGCCGTGCCGGGTCGGCAGGTGGATCAGGGCCGGCAGCTGGCGGACCATCGGATGCGGACGGCCCTGGTCCAGGTGGTAGTTGCCGCACAGCAGGCTGGTGCGGGCGCCGTCGCCGCCGAGCGTCAGGGTCCCGATCGGCGAGCCGCCGTCGACCCGGCAGGACTCGGCGCCCACCGGCGGGGTGTCCGGGTGGTCGGCCAGCACGTGGCCCCGGCCGTCCCGCAGGAAGACGACGTCCCCGGGGCTGAGCGGGACGGGCTCACCGGCCGCGGCCGGGTCGACCGGGATCAGCCAGCAGGTGCCGTACAGCACCACGTGGAAGCCGGCCCCGGCCACCGGGGGCAGCCGCAGGGCCCACGGCGCCCGGCCCTCGGTGCGCACGGACGCGGGGTGCGCCGTGCGCATCGAGGCCAGCGCCTCGGTCAGGATGTCCATCGTCCGCCCCCGGGATCGTGGCTGGTGCAACGGTCAGTCCGTGGTGAGGACGACCTTGCCCTGGACGGTACCGGAACCGACCAGGTCGTGGGCCTTCGCGGCCTCGGCGAGCGGGAACGCCGCGGCGATGTGCGGGCGGATCCGGCCCTCGTCCACCAGGGCGGCGATCGCCTCCAGCGCGGCGTAGTCGGGCTCGACCGAGACGCCCGCGAAGCGCCGTCCGGCGGCCTCGATCGCGGCGATCAGCTCCTGGTTCCAGTGCTCCATGATGCTGACCAGGGTGCCGCCCGGCTTCAGCACCTCCAGGGCGCGGGTGCCCTCGGAGGAGGAGTCGAAGACGATGTCGACGTCCCGGACCGCCTCGGTGTAGTCGGTGGTCCGGTAGTCGATCACCTCGTCGGCGCCGATCTCCTTGAGGAAGGCGTGCTTGGGCTCGCTGGCGAGGGCGATCACGTACGCGCCGCGGGCCTTGGCGATCTGCACCGCGAGGTGGCCGACGCCGCCGGCCGCACGGTGGATCAGCACCCGGTCGCCCTTCTTGACGTCGGCGAGGTCCACCAGGCCCTGCCAGGCGGTCAGCGCGGCCAGCGGCAGCGCGGCGGCCTGGACGTGGTCCAGCGAGGCGGGCTTGCGGGCCAGCTGGCGGGACGGCGCGGCCACGTACTCGGCGTAGGCGCCGGCGGCGCGCGGGAAGAACGGCATCCCGTACACCTCCTCGCCCACCCGGTAGCGGGCGCCCGGCCCCACCTCCTCGACCACCCCGGAGACGTCCCAGCCCACCGTGAACGGCGGCTCGCCCAGCAGCGGGAACGCCCCCGACCGCACCGCCACGTCCACCGGGTTCACCCCGGCGGCCTTCACCCGCACCAGCACCTCGCCGCTGAGCGGCTTCGGGCGCTCCACCTCGGCCAGCTCCATGACCTCGGGGCCGCCGAACTCCTGCTGCACGATCGCGCGCATTGTCTTCTCCCTCATACCGGTTCAACACCGGCCCCGTGTGGGGCGGTTCTCGATGTGCTCAACGGTAGGGAGATCGGGCGAGCGGATGAATATCCTCCAGTCTCGGCTGGATGTCCGATCGTCTCGCGGCGGGAGCGGATCAGGCGGGGTAGCGGACGAGGGCGTCGGTGGCGAGCTCGAAGTCGAAGGGGGCCGGGATCGGCACGCGGTCGCCGAACTTGCCGTGCCACTGCTGGTGGTAGCCGCCGTCGGAGAGATCCGAGTAGAGGGTGATGTCGCCCTCACGCGGGTCGATCAGGAGGTAGAGCGGGATGCCCATCAGTGGGTAGTCACGGACCTTGCCGACGACGTCGTTCTCGGGGTTCGACGGGGAGACGATCTCGACGGCGATGGCGGCCTGCTCGGCGGGGGTCGGGTTGCCGCCGAGCTCCACGGCTGAGAGCGGGAAGTAGGTCAGGTCGGGGTTGCGCAGTGTGCCTGCGGCCCGGGAGACGAGGTCGGTGTTCTCGCTCGGCATGAGGCCGGCGGGGCAGTGCGCGTCGAACTGCTCGCGGACGAACAGCAGATTGCGCTGGATGAGCAGACACGGGGTCGCCGTGATGACGATCGCATCGCCCGACACCTCGACCTTCCAGCCCTCGGGCGGGTTCAGAGTTCGGGCGTACGAGAGGAGTCGGTGGTTCAACTCGACCATGTGGAGCATGATCTCACCACCGGGGAACGGCGAGGCGCCGCCGGATCGACTGACGACCCGGCGGCGCCTCGGTGGCGTGTGACTAGAACACCGGCTGGCCGGCGCGGACCAGGCGCCAGGAGTTGGTGAAGAAGTCGGCGGGGTCGATGACGCCCTTGGCCTTGACCCAGGCGATCATGGTGTTGCGGATCTCGTCGGAGTTCGACCAGACCGCCTTGGCGGTGGCGACGTGCGGGAAGTTGCCGCCGCCGTTGGCGCGGTAGTTGTTGACCGCGAGGACGAACTGGGCGGTCGGGTCGATCGGCTTGCCCTGGAAGCTGAGGTTGACGATCCGGCTGCCCTTGGGCTGGGAGACGTCGATGTCGTAGCTCAGGCCGTAGACCGAGTCGTAGTTGTAGTCCGGGGTGTCCTCGGCGTTGGTCAAGGTGTCCTTGTTCACCGGGGCGCCCACGGCGAGCTGGTTGTAGTACTTGGCCGAGAACTCCAGGTAGTCCTTGAGCTGGGCGCCCGTCAGGATGCGGGCCTCCAGGGTGTTCTCGTAGATGTACAGGCCGGCGGCGTCGCGCAGCTTGACCTGGCCGGCCGGGATCAGCGCGGTGCGGTTGAACGGGGCGGCCTGGGCCACAACGGGCAGGTTGGCGTACTGCCCGCCCGCCAACGCGGCCTTCACTGCGTCGGCCTGGACCCTGCCGATCAGGTCGACGATCGGGGTGGCCTTGAACCGGGCGTCGGCGATCGACAGCTCGATCTTGCTGGTGCCGATGTTCTGGTTGACGTACGCCACGACCTTCTTGTGCTGGTCGAGGATGGCGTTGCTGATCTCCGGGTTCTCCGGCACGGTGTTGGAGTTCAGCACCCGGGCGGAGACCGAGGCGACCTTCCAGTGGCCGTCGGCGAACTCGACCTCGAAGTCGAAGCAGCTCAGGCGCTGGCCCCAGCACAGCGGCTCGGAGAGCACGACCGTCTTCCCGGTCTTCTTGTTGACGATGAGGCGCTGGGCGACCTCCTTGTGGGTGTGACCCACCAGCACCGCGTCGATGTCCGGGACGGTCGCGGCCATCTCGCCGGAGGCGTCCTCGGGCCAGGGGAGCTGGTCGCCGTAGGTGGTGGCCTCGTCGATGCCGGAGTGGGCGGAGACCACGATGACGTCGGCGCCGGCGGCCTTCATCCGGGGCACGTACTTGGCGGCGGTCTCGACGATGCCCGGGAAGACCATCTTGCCGGCGACGTTGGCCTTGTCCCAGATCGCGATGCCGGGGTTGGTGAGGCCGAGGATGCCGACCTTGATCGGGGTGTCCTCGTCCAGCCACACCTCCTTGATCACGTACGGCTTGAAGGCGGGCTTCTCGTTCTTCGCGTGCAGCGCGTTGGCGCCCAGCAGCGGGAACTCCAGCTGGTCCTCGAAGGCCTTCACGGTGGGGATGCCGTAGTTGAACTCGTGGTTGCCGAGCGCGGCGGCGTCGTAGCCCATGAGGTTCATGGCGACGGCCATCGGGTGGTCCGGCACGTTGTCGCCGTCGGTGGCGATCGGCTCGATCCGGGCGTAGTAGTAGGTCAGCTGGGTGCCCTGGATGATGTCGCCCGAGTCGATGAGCAGGCAGCGGTCCCAGCCCTTGTCCTCGCGGACCTGGTTGGCCAGGGTGGAGATCTTGGCGAGGCCGACCGCGTTGTGGGCCTTGTCGACGTACTCGGCGTCGGTGAAGTAGTCCCAGTTGAGCACCCGGCCGTGCAGGTCGGTGGTGCCCATCACGGTGAAGGACTGGCGGTGGGGCTTGCGCTTGTTGCCCTTGGCGGCCGCCGTGTCCGGCTCGGCGGCCGCGGCGGCGGGGGCGGCGGCGACGACGGCTCCGCCGGCCAGGGCGGCGCCGGCGGCGGTGGCTGCGGACCGGGTGACGAAGTCACGGCGGTTCAGGGACATGAACGACTCTCCCGAGTGGGAACGACGGCGAATGGACCGTCAACTTGTGTACGTACGAAGTGCGTGGCGCGCCCGCGGATGCGGTGACGCGCGTAGAGGGACGCGCGTAGAAGTGTGCCGTGCGGGCCGGGCCGCTGGATAGCCCTCGGACGTTTCCAACAGGTGAGATCTTGGCGACTCGTTCGTGACCGGGATGGGCGGGGGAGGGGGTGGTATGGGGCGGGACGGGCGATTTCCGGCCACTCCGAAGATCGCTCAGAGCTCGGCCGAGAGCTGCTTCACTTCGCGGCCCAACTCCGCAGCAGGGTCCGGCGCGTCCGGGCCCGCCCACGGCAGCCAGGTCCGGGCCCGCAGGTAGCCGTCCACCGCGACCGGCAGGCCGTGCCGCACGATCGGGTCGGCCGCCGGACCGGGCCCGGTCTCGCGCAACGCCGCCAGCAGGGCGTCCACCCCGGCCGAGGCGGGCAGCGGGACGGACTCCAGGTAGGCGGCGAGCACCTCCAGTTCGGGATCGGTCGGCGGAGACGGAGGCGGCGGCGGGGGCGGGGACGGCGGCGGCGGCGGGGCCGGCGCCAGCAGCGCGCCGGCGCCGTACAGCCCCGCCACCACCGCCGGCCACCAACCCCCGCCCAGCCCCACGAAGTGCAGCCCCAGCCCGACGGCGCCGCCCCCGCAGCCGACCAGGTTCCGGGTCGACTCCAGGTAGCGCAGCACCCGCCGGCCGTACCCGTCACTGGTAGCCACGGATCTCCTCGAACACCCCGTCCAGCGAACCGCCGCCGTCGAACAGCTTGCCGCCGCTCACGTCCGCGATCCCCTGCAGCTGACCCACCGCCGCCTCGCCGAACTTGATCGGGAACACCGGGATCGCCTTCTCGGCGGCCGGCAGCGCGTCGTGGAAGCGCCGGAAGTCGCCGTCGGTCGCGCCCTGGTTGCTCTCCCCGTCCGTCATCAGCACGATCGAGGTGAACCGGTCGTCGCCCGACGCCCTCTGCTGCTCCTCGATCACCCGGTACGCCTGCTCCAACGAGTCGTACAGCGCCGTGCCGCCCTCCGCCCGCAGCGACCGCACGTCGGCGTCGATCGACGCCAGCTCCGCCTCCGGGCCCGGCCGGCCGCCCGAGGGCGGCACCACGTGCGTCCTCGTCCACTTCACCTGCGAGGCGAAGGAGATCAGCGTCACCTCCTCACGGTCCCGGAACCGGCGCACCCCGCGGGTGTCGTCCGTACCCGTCAGCCGGCCCAGCGCCGCCTTCAACGCGTCCAGCCGCGCGCCCTCCATCGAACCCGAGGTGTCCAGCACGTACACCGTCCTCGACGGGCGGCGCAGCTCGTTCTGGTACGAGGCCAACAGGCCGTCCGCCACCGCCCGCGTCCCCGGGAACGGCAGTTCACGACGACGGTCCGTGGACAGCCCCGCCGCCGGGGACGCACCCGCCGTCACCGGGCGGCGCAGCGTCAGCTCCGAGATGCGCTTCTGCACGTCCTCCTTCAGCAGGTAGCCGGTCAGCCGCTGGAAGGAGTCGCGCTCGCCCTGCCCCGAGGAGGACAGCAGCGACAGCGGGTAGTCCGCCGAGACCACGCCGTCCACCGGGCGCACCACCGTCAGCCGCTGCTCCGGCGGCAGGGTCCGGTTCATCGACAGCAGCACCGACTCGTAGTTCACCAGCGCGCCGACCCTGCCCGGCTCGGCCCGCGCGTACGCCTGCGCCAGCCAGCCCGAGGAACCGGAGGTCAGCTTCTGGCCGGTGAAGAACTGCTTCAGCTGCGGCGTCGCCTTCTGCACGTCCGCCTCGGTCAGCGCCGCCCCCGCCCCGGAGAACGCCGAGGCCACCGCGACCAGCGCGGAGAAGCCCGAGTTGGAGCGCGAAGGATCGGACATCCCGTACGACAGCCTCCCGGCCGCGGCCGCGTCCCCGATCTGCGCCCAGGTGACCTTCGAACCGTCGCCCCAGCCGAGGTCGCCGAGGACCGAGGAACGCACCCCGACGGCCACCGGGGAGACCATCACCGGGGTCTCCGACAGCACCTTGGACCGTCCGGTCGGATCCAGGCGCAGGTACTGGTCGGACGGGAACCAGACCGCGTCGTACTTGCCGTCCGCCCGGCCCGAGGAGACCGTGTCCGCGCCGTCCAGGGTGCCGGTGAAGGCCAGCTGCACCGTCACCCCGGTCGCCTTGCGGGCGTCGTCCAGGACCGGCTGCAGGTCCTGCAGTTCACTGCCGGCCAGGACGCGCAGCACCCCGGGGCGCGCGGTCTCGGCGAGCGAGTCGGACGGGTTCGGGTGCGGCGCGGGGGCGGACGAGGAGGAGGTGCAGGCGGTCGCCGCGGCGAGCACCGCGGCCAGCACCGCGGTCAGCCGACTGCGACGGGTGGTCGGGACGTTCACTTCGGGCTCCCCTTGGCCGCCGCGGTCAGTTTGAGCAGGTTGTCCAGGGACGGCACGGGCGACTGCTTGACCTTCGCCGCGTTCAGGTCCTGGGCGAAGGCCGGCTGCTTGCTGCCCTTCACCAGTTCGGCGAAGGCACCCGGGCGGGCCTGCGGGCGGAAACCGAACCTGGCCTCCAGGGCACGCAGCGCGTCGTCGTCCTGAAGCAGGGCGGCCAGCTTCCTGCCGTTCTCGGTGCGGGCGATGATGGTGTGGTCGGAGTAGACCGTGGTGTCCGGGTACATCACCACCGTGTCGCCGGCCGACTGGCCCTGCGCCGTCAGCGCGGCGACCTGGGACTCGTACCCGAACAACAGCGGATTGCCGACTCCCGCCTGGAAGTCCCGGAACGGCTCGTCGCTGCTGCTCTTCTGGCCGCCCTGCATCGCGGTCGCCTGGTGCAGCACGGGCCGGGCGGCTTCGATGCCCGCGTCGTCCGACACCACTTGGTGGTCGTTCAGGACGTACGACAGCAGGGCGACGTACAGCGCACCGGAGGAGGAACTCTCCGGATCAGTCGTGGTGATGTAGATCGGCCCGGCCAGGTCGCCGTGGCCCTCGGTGTTCGTCAGGTCCTGCCACCTGCGGTTCGCCTTCAGGTCGTTGACGTACTCGTCCATCTTGAACGTCCAGACGCCCGAATCGTCCTGTGCCGCCAGCTTGTTGTCCCGGAGGATCTGCGCGACCGGCGCGTGCGCCACCAACACCAGCGGCGAGTAGAACGGCACCAGCGGGGAGTCCTGCTGCCCCCAGTTGCGCTGGATCTCGCGGGCCGGCGCGGTGCTCGCCGGGAAGGCGAAGTCCAGCCCGGAGTTGCTCTTCGCCTGCTCGCTCATCGTCCAGGAACCGGTCGAATCGGCGTGCACCTCCAGGCCCTGCCGCGCCAACTCGGCCTTCACCTCGGGGCTTTCGAAGAACGCCCGCTTCTCCGAACCGATCAGCCCGGTGACCGTGACCGTCTTCCGCGGTTCCGGACCGTCGTCCGGGACCAGTGCGTACGTCACCCCGCCCAGCAGGGCCAGGGCGGCGAGCACCCCCAGAGCGCGTCTCATGCCGAGCGCCTCCCCCTCGTCGCTCCCACCCCCGGGCGCGGTCACCCGGGGGTGACGAGCGTCCCGCCGGGCGGGGAGCACGGCCGGAAGAGACGGTGAACCAGGGGTGAACACCGCTTCACGGAATCGCATCGGCCGGAGGGTCGGGGGCGGCCTCGGTTCGGCTGTCGCACACCGGTCCGAGGATGTGTCAGATTGTTCAACTCGCCTTACCCCAAAGGTCATCCAGCAGTCCGGGCCCACGTCGAGGTTACGCGCCGGTAATGCCTACCCTCAGCAGTATGCGCCGAGCAAAAATCGTCTGCACCCTCGGGCCGGCCACCGACTCGTACGACCAGATCAAAACCCTGGTCGACGCCGGGATGGACATCGCCCGACTCAACCTCAGCCACGGCTCCCACGCCGAACACGAGGAACGCTACCGTCGCGTCCGCAAGGCCGCCGACGAAACCGGCCGGAGCGTCGGCGTCCTCGCCGACCTTCAAGGCCCGAAGATCCGGCTCGACACCTTCGCCCACGGACCCGTACTCCTCGAACGCGGCGACGAGTTCACCATCTCCACCGACAACGGCGTCGTGGGGGGCAACACCATCTGCGGCACCACCTACGCCGGCCTCGCCGGCGACGTCGGCCGCGGTGAACGCATCCTCGTCGACGACGGACGGGTCACCCTGGAAGTCCTCGACGTCGACGGACCACGCGTGCGATGCCTCGTCATCGAAGGCGGACTCGTCTCCGACCACAAAGGCCTCAACCTCCCCGGCGTCGCCGTCTCCGTCCCCGCACTCAGCGACAAGGACGTCGCCGACCTGCGATGGGCGCTGCGCACCGGGGCCGACCTGATCGCGCTCTCCTTCGTCCGCAGCGGCCGCGACATCGAGGACGTCCACCGGGTGATGGCCGAGGAAGGGCGGCGCGTCCCGGTCATCGCCAAGATCGAGAAGCCGCAGGCGGTCGAGAACCTGGACTCCATCGTGGACGCCTTCGACGGCATCATGGTGGCCCGCGGGGACCTGGGCGTGGAGATGCCCCTCGAACAGGTCCCGCTCGTCCAGAAGCGCGCCATCAAGCTCGCCAAGCGCAACGCCAAGCCGGTCATCGTCGCCACCCAGATGCTCGACTCGATGATCAACGCCTCCCGGCCCACCCGCGCGGAGGCCTCCGACGTCGCCAACGCGGTGCTGGACGGGACGGACGCGGTGATGCTCTCCGGGGAGACCTCCGTCGGCAAGTACCCCGTCGAGACGGTCAGGACGATGGGCCGGATCATCGAAGCCGCCGAGAACGACATCCTGGCCGCCGGCCTGCCCCCGCTGACCACCGGCAGCAAGCCGCGGACCCAGGGCGGCGCCGTCGCCCGCGCGGCCGCCGAGATCGGCGACTTCCTGCACGCCAAGTACCTCATCGCCTTCACCCAGTCCGGCGACACGGCGCGGAGGCTCACCCGCTACCGCTCGCCGATCCCCGTGCTCGCCTTCACCTACGAACCGGCCGTGCGCAGCCAACTCGCCCTCACCTGGGGCGTGGAGACCTTCCTCGGCCCCTTCGCCCCGACCACGGACCAGATGGTCGAACAGGTCGACGCGGCGCTGTTGTCGCTGGGCCGCTGCCAGAAGGGCGACATCGTCATCATCACGGCGGGCTCCCCGCCTGGTTTGGCCGGCTCCACCAACCTCGTCCGCGTCCACCACGTGGGGACGTTGGACGTCTGAGCTGTCTGTCGGCGGCGCGGCCCTTCTGGTGGAAGGGCCGCGCCGCTGTCAGTACTTGGGGCCGATGTGGGCGACCATCAGGGCGACGGAGTCCTTGCGGGCGATGGAGATGTTGACCTGACCGGTTGGGCGGGGGATCGAGGCCTTCCACTGGACGCCGACAGCGTCGAGGGTGGCGGTGAAGAGGCCGATGATGTCGGTCGACGTATTCGTAAAGAAGTAACGCGGGTACTCGTAGCGGCGGGTGACGCCATCGACGGTCTTGGTCGCCCAGTTGGTGATGCGGCAGCCGTCGGAGTGGATCAGGCCGCGCAGGAAGTCCCAGGGGTGAGCGTCCACGATCTCCTGCTGCCAGGGCTCCAGGGCTATCGCGCGCTCGTGCTTCTTGCCGGGGCCGTGTTGCGGGAAGTGGCAGGTCAGGTGCATCGAGTGGAGCTTGACGTTGTGACAGCCAGGTCGCTGCAGTCGGTAGGTGTTGTTCTTCGGAAACACCTGGCGCATGGCCTGCTCGACGGTATCCATGACCCCTGGCCATTTGTCGTCGCAGGTTATGAACAAGCTCTGCGTTCGGCACACCTTCGAGTGAGTGATGTGACCGTCGCCCAGGTAAGCGCCGAGCAGGTAGGCATAGGCCGGGCGGTTGAGTTCATCCGCGTAGCAGTGGAAGCAAGTGGTGCGCTCAGGAGCGGGGAAATCGCCATGCTTGGCGCGATCTTGGTACTTCCACCACGAGACGGTGCCGACTGGAACTCCGAGCTGGAGGGAGACGTCACGGTTGCGGGTGCCCTGGCGTAGCAACAGGACGGCTTCTTCGCGAGTGGATCGAACTGCCATACGGGCGATCTTGAACACCCTGCGCCGAATGCATCGGCGAACAGGATGGTTTCCACCCGAACGGATGAAGATCGCCAACGATTAGGCTGGCCTAAGTGGCTTTGGAATCGAAGGAAAAGTGCCCCGGGTGGGATTCGAACCCACGCTGGCGCCGGTTTGAGCGGCGTGTCTCTTCCGCTGGACTACCGAGGCATCCACAGATTCGAAGGTTACCCCCCGACCCTGATGGGTTCAAACATACCGTGTCTAGGTACCCTCGTGCATGCAGTACCCCGCCGGAACTAGGAGCCCCGTGAGCACCGCCGACGAGCAGGCACAGCCGCTTGAGACCGATACGCCCCAGATCACCCGGATTGTGATCGCCGAGGACGAGGCGCTGATCCGCCTTGATCTGAAGGAGATGCTGGAGGAGGAGGGGTACACCGTCGTCGGCGAAGCCGGGGACGGGGAGACGGCGGTCAGGCTCGTGGAGGAGCTGAAGCCGGATCTGGCGATCTTCGACGTGAAGATGCCGGTGCTGGACGGGCTCTCCGCCGCCGAGCAGATCCATGAGAAGCACCTGGCGCCGGTTCTCATGCTGACCGCGTTCTCGCAGCGGGAGCTGGTGGACCGGGCTCGGGACGCGGGGGCGATGGCGTACATCGTGAAGCCGTTCTCGAAGTCCGACCTGGTGCCGGCGATCGAGATGGCGGTGTCGCGGTACACCGAGATGCGGGCGCTGGAGAAGGAGATCGGGGATCTCACCCAGCGGCTGGAGACCCGGAAACTGGTGGACCGGGCTAAGGGTGTGCTGCAGACGAAGTTCGGGCTGACGGAGCCGGCGGCGTTCCGGTGGATCCAGAAGACCTCGATGGACCGGCGGATGACGATGGCGGCGGTGGCCGAGGCGGTCATCGAGGAGGGCGAGGCCCAGGACCGCAAGAAGGCGGAAGAGGGCAAGTCCGAGTAAGGCGACACGCAGCGAGGGCCCAGCAGAACGGTTTCTGCCGGGCCCTCCTTGTATGAGGCGGGTCAGTCCTCGCCGAGGTAGGCCTTGCGGACGGACTCGTCGTGCAACAGGTCCGCGCCGGTGCCGGAGAGGGCGATGCGGCCGGTCTCCATGACGTAGCCCTGGTCGGACAGGGACAGCGCGGCCTGGGCGTTCTGCTCGACCAGGAGGATGGTCGTACCGCTCGCCTTGAGCTCGACGATGGTGGACATGATCTTCTGCATCATCAGCGGGGAGAGGCCCATCGAGGGCTCGTCCAGCATCAGCAGCTTGGGCTGGGACATCAGGGCCCGGCCCATCGCCAGCATCTGCTGTTCGCCGCCCGAGAGGGTGCCGGCCGCCTGGCGGCGGCGTTCGCCGAGGATGGGGAAGAGGGCGTAGGCCCGTTCCACGTCCGCCGCGATGCCCGCCGCGTCGGTGCGCAGGAAGGCGCCGAGGAGGAGGTTCTCCTCGATGGTCATGCGGGGGAAGATGTGCCGGCCTTCGGGGGAGTGGGCGAGGCCGAGGGCGACGATCTTGTGGGCCGGGACCGTGCTCAGGTCCTGGCCGTCGAAGGTGATCCGGCCGGCGGTGGGTCTGAGGAGGCCGGAGAGGGTGCGCAGGGTGGTGGTCTTGCCGGCGCCGTTGGTGCCGATGAGGGTGGTGACCTCGCCCTGGTTGACGGTGAAGCTGATGCCCTTGACGGCTTCGATCTTGCCGTAGGCGACGCGGAGGTCCTGGACCTCGAGGAGTGCGGTCACTGGTCGGTCTCCGTAACGGTCTCCGGCACGGCGGGGGTGCTGTCTTCGAGCGGGGCGCCGAGGTAGGCGGTGATGACGCGTTCGTCGTTCTGGACGGTCTCGCGGTCGCCCTCGACGATCTTCTGGCCCTGGACGAGCACGGCGGTGCGGTCGCAGAGGTTGAAGATGAACCGCATGTCGTGCTCGATGACGAGGACGGAGACGCCCTGGTCGCGGATGGCGAAGACGAGTTCCTCGGCGGCCCGGGTCTCCTGGGGGTTCATGCCGGCGGTGGGTTCGTCGAGGAGCAGCAGGCCGGGGTCGGAGGCGAGGGCGCGGGCGATCTCGAGCTTGCGTTGTTCGCCGTAGGGGAGGTTGCGGGCGAGGTGGTCGGCCTTGTCGGCGAGGCCGGTGAAGGCGAGGAGTTCCATGGCCTTCTCGCGGCTTTCGGCCTCGGCGCGGTGGTAGCGGGGGGTGTGGAGGATGGCGGCGAAGATGCCTTCCTTGGTGCGGCTGTGTCGGCCGACGAGGACGTTCTCGAGGACGGTCATGTTGGCGAAGAGCCGGATGTTCTGGAAGGTGCGGGCGATGCCGGCCTGGGTGACCAGGTGGGGTTTGGGGGGCAGGACGGTGCCGCGGTAGCGGACGGCGCCTTCGGTGGGGACGTACAGGCCGGTGAGGCAGTTGAAGAAGGTGGTCTTGCCGGCGCCGTTGGGGCCGATGAGGCCGATGATCTCGCCTTGGCCGACGGTGAGGGAGACGTCGTTGACGGCGGTGAGGCCGCCGAAGCGCATGGTGACGCCGGTGACGTCGAGCAGGGGCGCAGCGGTGGTGGTCATCTGGCGGGTCACGCCCCTGCCTTGGTGAGTGCGGTGGTGTCGTCGCCGGTGGGTTGGGCGGGGACGGCGGTTTCGTGGAACTCGAGTTGTTGGCGCCGGTTGGGGATGAGGCCTTCGGGGCGGACGCGCATGAGGATGATGAGGGCGGCGCCGAAGGCGAGGAGTTGGTAGTCGGAGAGGAACTGGAGTTTCTTCGGGATGAGGAAGAGGAGGGTGGCGCCGGCGAGGGGGCCGCTGATGGTGCCCATGCCGCCGAGGATGACGGCGGCGAGGAGGAAGGCGGAGTTGGGGGGGAGGGCTTCGGCGAAGGTGTACTGGTCGGGGGTGACGGTGTAGCTGACGTGGGCCTGGACGGTGCCGGCGAGGCCGGCGAGGCAGGCGCCGAGGGCGAAGGCGAGGAGTTTGAGGCGGAAGCCGTTGATGCCCATGGCTTCGGCGGCGGTTTCGTCCTCGCGGATGGCGACCCAGGCGCGGCCGATGCGGGAGTTGCCGACGCGGGCGAAGACGAGCACGACGAGGGCGGTGACGAGGAGCATCAGCAGGTAGTAGTTGGAGAAGCGGCCGAGTTCGATGCCGCCGATGGTGTGGGGTTTGCCGAGGTTGAAGCCGAGGATTTCCAGGTCGGGGATGCGGGGGATGCCGTTGGAGCCGTTGGTGACGTTGGGGCCGGTGGTGCCGTTGAGGTTGAGCATGGTGATGCGGAAGATCTCGCCGAAGCCGAGGGTGACGATGGCGAGGTAGTCGCCGCGCAGTCGCAGGGTGGGGGCGCCGATCAGGACGCCGAAGATCATGGAGACGGCGGCGCCGGTGAGCATCGCGGCCCAGAACGGGAACTGGACGTGGATGGGGGAGGCGGGGGAGCCGGAGACCAGGGCGGCGGCGTAGGCGCCGACGCCGAGGAAGGCGACGTATCCGAGGTCGAGCAGGCCGGCGAGGCCGACGACGATGTTGAGGCCGAGGGCGACGGTGGCGAAGATCAGGATGTTGGTGGCGACGGAGGTGTACTGGTCGCTGCTCTGGGTGAACGGGAAGCTCGCGGCGGCGGCGAAGGCGGCGCCGGTGGTGACGGGGCGGTACTTGACGGTGAGTGCGCGCATCCGGCCGAGCAGGCCGGACTTGGCGAGTGCGGCGATGGTGGGGAGGGCGAGCAGCAGGTAGCCGATGAAGAGTTCGCCGTACTCGGTGTCGATGCCGAAGGTGATGGCGTAGAGGCCGAGTCCGAAGGCCAGGACGATGAGCAGGACCTCGGCCCAGGAGGGGAGTTCGCGCGGGGCGGGGACGGGGCGTTCGATCCTGCCGAGGCGCAGCCGGCTGTTGGCGAGGTGGCCGAGTTGGAGCAGCAGGACGGCGCCGGCGGCGATGGCGAGGGCGCCGGCGAGGGCGGTCATCACGGGGGCGACGGGCTTGTCGCCGGGGATGGCGTGGGCGGCGAACCAGCCGATGGGGGCTGCGGGCAGGAGCAGGAAGAGTCGCTTGTCGAGGATGCGCAGGGGTACTTCGGTGCGTCGGTCGAGGGGGAGGCCGAGGGCGCCGAGGATGCCGATCAGGCCGCCGGCGGCGAGGATCCAGCCGCCGGGTTCGAGGTTGGCGAGGCCGCCGAGTTCGACGGAGATGGCGGCGACGGAGTAGGCGGCGACGGCGAGGGCGCCGGTGGCGGCGTAGAGGACGGCGTTGTTGCTGCGGGTGGGGGCGGCCCAGCGCAGGCCGGGGGTGCCGCGGGTGGCGAGCAGCAGGGCGAGGGTGAGGATGCCGGCGACGAGGGCGAGCCATTGGAGGCCGGCGGGGGAGCCGTAGTAGGTGAGGTCGCCGGGGAAGTCGCTGGTCCAGGTCCAGGAGGTGGCGGCGGAGGCGGCGACGGTGAGGGCGCCGAGGCCGGTGAGGGCGGTGGCGGCGGTGGTGGGCAGGGGGATGACCGGGGTGGTCTCGGTGCTGGTGGTGGTCATGGTGGTCACGCCCTGTCCGCGACGCGCTCGCCGAGCAGGCCCTGGGGCCGGACGAGGAGCACGAGGATGAGGAGTACGAAGGCCCAGGCGTCCTTCCAGGCGGCGCCGCCGAAGAGGTGCATGCCGGGGACGTGCTGGATGTAGCCGGTGGCGATGGTTTCGGCGAGGCCGAGGGCGAGGCCGCCGAGCATGGCGCCGTAGATGTTGCCGATGCCGCCGAGGACGGCGGCGGTGAAGGCCTTGAGGCCGAGGATGAAGCCCATGCGGAAGTCGACCTGACCGCTGCGCAGTCCGTAGGCGACGGCGGCGACGGCGGCGAACGCGGCGCCGATGGCGAAGGCCATGACGATGATGCGGTCGGTGTCGATGCCCATCAGCTTGGCGGTGTCGGGGTCCTGGCTGGTGGCCTGCATGGCGCGGCCGGAGCGGGTGCGGGTGACGAACCAGCCGAGGGCGAGCATGCAGAGGGGGGCGGCGATGATCAGGAAGAGGTCGCTGCGCTGGATGGTGACGGAGCCGAGGCTGAAGGGGTCGCCGGGGATCTTGGGGAAGACCCGGGCCTTCTTGGCGTCGGGGTAGAAGGAGAAGACGAGTTGCTGGAGGAAGATGGACAGCCCGATCGCGGTGATCAGGGGGGCGAGCCGGGGGGCGTTGCGCAGGGGCCGGTAGGCGAAGCGCTCGGCGGCGACGGCGGTGAGGGTGGAGACCAGGATGCCGGCGATCAGCATGAGGGGTAGGGCCAGCCAGAGGGTGGTGCCGCCGGGGAGGGCGAGGTAGGCGGTCAGGGCGCCGAAGCCGCCGACCATGACGATCTCGCCGTGGGCGAAGTTGATGAGCTGGACGATGCCGTAGACCATCGTGTAGCCGATCGCGACGAGTCCGTAGAGGGCGCCGAGGATCAGGCCGTTGGCCAGCTGCTGCGGTAGGTCGTGCACCGCTGGGCCTCCGTAGTGCGTTCGGGGGTGTCCGCGTGGGGTGGTGGATGTGGGGGCGCGCGGGGGCACTCGTGGCGTCCCCGCGCGCTGGTGGTGCGTCGGTTGTCGAGGTGGCGGGTCAGCCGTTGAACGGGTCAGCCGTTGAACGGGTCAGCCGTTGAAGGTGCCGGACTTCTCGACGGCCCACTTGCCGTCCTTGACGGTGTAGACGGTGAGCTGCTTGTTGGTGGTGTCGCCGAACTCGTCGAAGGAGACCTTGCCGGTGACGCCGTCGAAGGAGATCTTCTGGACGGCGTCGCGGACGGTCTTGCGCACGCCGTCGCCGGTGGGCAGCTTGCCGTTGTTGTTGGCGACGACGTTCTTGACGGCTTCGATGATGGCCCAGGCGCTGTCGTAGGAGTAGCCGCCGTAGGTCTCGTAGGCGTCCTTGTAGCCGGCCTTGGCGTAGTCGTCGATGTACTTCTTGGCGGTGTCGAGGGAGGCGACGGGCAGGCCGACGGCGGTGGCGAAGTCGCCCTGGCTCTTGGGGTTGAGCTTGATGAACTCGTCGCTCTGGATGCCGTCGCCGCCCATCAGGGGGATGTTGACGCCGGCGTCCTTGAGCTGGAGGGACAGCGGGCCGGCGACGGGGTATTCGCCGCCGTAGTAGACGGCGTCGGCGCCGGAGGCCTTGACCTTGGTGACGATGGCGGAGAAGTCGCGGTCGTCGGGGTTGACGTGTTCCTCGCCGGCGAGGGTGCCGCCGAGCTTGGTGAACTCGCCCTTGAAGGTGGAAGCGAGGCCGGCGCCGTAGGTCTTCTGGTCGTCGATCAGGAAGACCTTGGTCTTCTTGGCGTCGTTGTAGAGGAACTGGGCGGCGAAGGGGCCCTGGACGGCGTCGGTGGTGGCGGTGCGGAAGTAGGACTTGAAGGGGCGCTTCTTGTCGCCGGTGGCCCACTTCTCGCCCTGGCTGAGGGCGACGCCGGTGTTGGCGGGGGAGATCTCGGTGAGGCCGGCGTCGTCGAAGATCTGCTGCATGGACTGCGCGACGCTGGAGTTGAGCGGGCCGACGACGCCGAGGACCTTGGGGTCGCTGACGAGCTGGGTGGCGTTCTGCTGGCCGGGGGCGGGCTTGGCGGTGTCGTCCAGGGCCTTGATCTCGAACTTGACGCCGGGGACCTCGTTGGTGGCGTTGGCGTTCTTGACGGCGAGGTCGACGGAGTTGCGGATGCCGAGGCCGAGGGCGGAGAGGTCGCCGGTGAGCGGGGCGTCGACGCCGATCACGACGGTGGTGGAGGCGTTGTTGTCCTTGCCGCCGGCGGTGTCGCCGGACTTCCCGCCGCGGGAGCCGCAGGCGCTGAGGCTGAGGGCGCCGATCACGGCAATGCTCACGACAATTGCTGAACGATGACGCACGAGGGTCCCCTTCGGTTCAGGAGGCGCCCGCGCCGGTGGCGGGAGCCGGGATGCGCGGAGGGCCGGGCCCATTCCGGATGGCGCGGTGACTGGCCGTGACTCTAGATGTCGTGGGGCGGCTCGGGCAGTGGTGTGAGCAGGCTGTGATTCTCTTGTTATGAGCACACGTATCATTCGTCTCAGCATGTGGTCGTTCCGGCTCGATCGATCCTGAATTGCCGGGCGCCTACTTGCTGGTAGATGGATGTAAGGCCCAGAAATGGGGGTTGCAGCTGGCATCGTCGATAATCGGACGTCGGCGTCCGGTGTGCTGCTTTCGACCGTGCACGTCCGCATTGCGGACAGCGAGGGTGTGACGAAGGCGCTCCGGGCCCCTTGGGGCCCCGGAGGCGACACTTGCTTGGATTTCCTACTTGTTACGTAGCGTCACAAGTGTGGGAGGCGCGTCGATCGCGCCCGGACATGCCGACGCCCCCTTGTCCGGACCGACGCCTGCCCAGGCGGATGGATGGTCAAACAAGGGGGCGGGAAGGGAACTTGATGTTCTCGGTGCTGAACCGGCCGGACCTGAAGGCCCGTTACAGGTCGCGCAGCATGCAGGTCAGCCGGCAGCTGGTGACCCGCTTGCCGGTGTCGTCGGTGATCGCGATCTCGTAGGTGGCGGCCGTGCGGCCCTTGAACACCGCCGTCGCCACCCCGGTGACCAGACCGGAGGTGGCCGAGCGGTGGTGGGTGGCGTTGAGGTCCACGCCCACCGCGTACCGGCCCGGGCCGGCGTGCAGCATCGCGCCGATCGAGCCGAGCGTCTCGGCCAGCGCCGCCGAGGCGCCGCCGTGCAGCAGCCCGTACGGCTGCTGGTTGCCCTCCACCGGCATGGTGCCGACCACCCGGTCGCCGGAGGCCTCGACGATGCGGATGCCGAGCTTCTCGCCGAGGTGGCCGCCGGAGAAGGTCTCCGGGCTCACGCCGAGCTTGGCGAAGTGGTCCAGCACGTCCTGCGGGACCTTCAGGACGGGGGCGGTGTCGGGGGCCGCGTCGGTCATGGGGAGCTCCTGCCGCTCGGGGGTGTCACGTCGTCGTGCTGCCTGTGATCGTACGACCGTCCTACTCACTGGTACCGGCGGTACCGGGACTGGCGCGGCTTCCGGGCGTGCCCCTTTTGTCGGTGCAGGGCCATAGGATCGGTGACCGGTAGTGGAATCGGCAGGAACGGACGTTGACGTGGCTACGCAGAGTACGGACAAGGGCGCGACGGGTGGCGGCGGGGCCGGCCCGCGACCCCGGCTGATGCTGCTCGACGGGCACTCGATGGCCTACCGGGCCTTCTACGCCCTGCCCGTGGAGAACTTCAACACCTCCACCGGCCAGCCCACCAACGCGGTCTACGGCTTCGCCTCGATGCTCGCCAACACCGTCCGGGACGAACAGCCCACCCACCTCGCCGTCGCCTTCGACCTCTCCCGGCAGACCTTCCGCTCCGCCGAGTTCCCCGACTACAAGGCCAACCGCGCCAAGACGCCGGACGAGTTCCGCAGCCAGGTCGGCCTGATCGGCGAACTCCTCGACGCCATGAACATCCCCCGGATGACGGTCGAGGGCTTCGAGGCCGACGACATCATCGCCACCCTGGCCACCGCCGCCGAGGCGGCCGGCTACGACGTCGACATCGTCACCGGCGACCGCGACTCCCTCCAGCTGGTCACCGACCACGTCACCGTGCTCTACCCGACCAAGGGCGTCTCCGAGCTCACCCGCTTCACCCCGGAGAAGGTCACCGAGAAGTACGGCGTCACCCCGCGCCAGTACCCCGACCTCGCGGCCCTGCGCGGAGACCCGTCCGACAACCTGCCCGGCATCCCCGGCGTCGGCGAGAAGACCGCCGCCAAGTGGGTCAACCAGTTCGGCTCCTTCGACGAACTCGTCTCCCGCGCCGACGAGGTGAAGGGCAAGATCGGCGAGAAGCTGCGCGACAACCTCGACTCGGTCAAGCGCAACCGGGTGCTCACCGAACTGGTCCGCGACGTCGAACTCCCGCTGGGCGTCACCGACCTGGCCCGCCGGCCCTTCGACAAGGCGGCCGTCGGCACCCTGATGGAGTCGCTGGAGTTCCGCAACGCCAACTTCCGCGACCGGGTCTTCGGCATCGACCCGTCGGCAGGCGTCGAGGAGGCCGTCGAGCTCGCCCCCGGCGTCGACGTCGACGGCGAACTGCTCACCGACCCCGGCACGCTCGCCGCCTGGCTGCGCGAGCACGCCCGTGACGGCAAGACGCCGGTGGCGCTGGCCGCCGTCTACCAGTGGGCGCTCGGCACCGGCGAGGTCACCGAAGTCGCCCTCGCCGCAGGAGAGTCCGCCGCCTGGTTCGACCCGGCGCTGCTCGCCGAGGAGGACGAGCAGGCCTTCGCCGGCTGGCTCGCCGACCCGGCCGCCCCCAAGGCCCTGCACATCGCCAAGCAGGTCATGCGCGCCTTCGCCGAACGCGGCTGGACCATCGCCGGCGTCGTCGCCGACACCGCGCTCGCCGCCTACCTGGAGAAGCCCGGCCGTCGCACCTTCACCCTCGAGGTCCTCGCCGAGGAGTACCTGGCCCGCTCGCTCACCCCGGCCCCCGCCGCCGAGAGCGGCCAACTCGCCTTCGACGCACCGGAGGAGGACCCGGCCGCACACGCCCAGGCCCTCATGCTCCAGGCCCGCGCCGTGCTCGACCTCGCCGCGCTCTTCGACACCCGCCTCGCCGAGGTCGGCGCCGCCGGGCTGCTGCACGACATGGAACTGCCGATCGCCGCGCTGCTCGCCCGCATGGAGCGCTACGGCATCGCCGCCGACCGCGACTGGCTCACCCGGCTGGAGAGCCAGTTCGCCGCCGAGATCCAGCGCTGCGTCGAGGAGGCCCACGCCGCCGCCGGGCACGAGTTCAACCTCGGCTCGCCCAAGCAGCTCCAGGAGATCCTCTTCGGCGAACTCGCCCTCCCCAAGACCAAGAAGATCAAGACCGGCTACACCACCGACGCCGACGCGCTCACCTGGCTGGCCACCCAGACCGACAACGAGCTGCCCGTCATCCTGCTGCGCCACCGCGACCAGGCCAAGCTGCGCACCACCGTCGAGGGCCTGCTCAAGACCGTCTCGGCCAAGGGCCGGATCCACACCACCTTCAACCAGATGGTCGCCGCCACCGGCCGGCTCTCCTCGCAGGACCCGAACCTGCAGAACATCCCGGTCCGCACCGAGGAGGGGCGCGCCATCCGCCGCGCCTTCGTCGTCGGCGAGGGCTACGAGTCGCTGCTCACCGCCGACTACTCGCAGATCGAACTGCGGATCATGGCCCACCTCTCCGAGGACGAGGCGCTGATCGAGGCCTTCGCCTCCGGCGAGGACCTCCACACCACCGTCGCCTCCCAGGTCTTCGAGGTCCCCGGCGCCGCCGTCGACGCCGAAATGCGCCGGAAGATCAAGGCGATGTCCTACGGCCTCGCGTACGGGCTGTCCGCGTACGGGCTCTCCCAGCAGCTCGGCATCAAGCCGGCCGAGGCCCAGGGCCTGATGGACACCTACTTCGAACGCTTCGGCGGCGTGCGCGACTACCTGCGCCGGGTGGTCGACGAGGCCCGCGCCACCGGCTACACCGAGACCCTGCTCGGCCGCCGCCGCTACCTGCCCGACCTCAACAGCGACAACCGCCAGCGCCGCGAGATGGCCGAGCGGATGGCCCTCAACGCCCCCATCCAGGGCTCGGCCGCCGACATCGTCAAGATCGCCATGCTCCGGGTGGACGACGCGCTGCGCGCGGCCGGGCTCAGCTCCCGGATGCTGCTCCAGGTGCACGACGAAATCGTGCTCGAACTGGCCCCGGGCGAGCGCGAGCAGGTCGAGGCCATCGTCCGCGAGCAGATGGCCGGCGCCTACCCGCTGCGCGCCCCGCTCGACGTCTCCGTCGGCGTCGGCGCCGACTGGGAGGCCGCCGCGCACTGACGCGGGGTTTCGCGGTCCTCGGCGGGCCCGGACGCATGGAGCGTCCGGGCCCGCCGCTACGATCCGGCCACAGCTCCGGCGGGACGCGGACGTCCCCGATGCGGGCGCCCGCGCCGAGCAGTTCGCGCTCGCAGCATTGCGGAGTCCCTGCCTAGCCCGTAGTGCCGTCCGAGGTTCGGGGGTGGCCGCGGAAGTCCGGGTAGCCCAGGATGAGGAGTTTCTCGGACGGGTCGAGGGTGTAGGGGACGACCTTGCCGGTGGGCTCGAAGCCGAGCCGCCGGTAGAAGGCCCGCGCCCGCTCGTTGCCCTCGTGCACGCCCAGGGTCAACCACCGTACGTCGGTGTGGACTTGGGCGTAGCGGATGCCGGCCTTCACCAGGTCGGCGGCGGGGCCGGTGGGCCCGCGGTGCTTCGGGGACACGTAGACCGAGTGGATGTGAACGTGGTCCGGGACGTCCGGCAGCGGCCCGACGCCGGCGATCCCGACCCAGTTCCCGGCTTCGTCGGCGGCGATGAAGGTGGCGGACTCCACGGAGGAGGCCTCGACGGCGGCCTGCTGCTGCCAGACGTCGTCGGGGAGGGCGGCGGTGTCGTCGTAGGAGGAACTGAAGGCCGTGGGTGAGTCGCGCAGCGCCTCCAGTCTGATCGCACGGAGTTCCCGGTACTCGGTGCCGGTCACCCGGCGGATGAGGAAGTGCACGGGCTCAGACCTGCTCGAAGTGGAACGCCTTGATGAAGCAGTCGCGGGGCTGGGCGACCGCGAAGAGGACGCACTGCACGAGTGACTGCGCGGTGAGGGCGTCCTCGGCCCCGCGCGGTGTGGTCTCCCACTCCTCGGCGAGGGGGTCGGGGTTGTCGAAGTCGGGCGGGTAGAGCGAGATCACCCGGACTCCTCGGGGCCGCAGGCGCTTGGAGAGGATGTCGACGAACCCTGCCTGGGCGCTCTTCGCCGCGTAGAAGGCGTCGTGCGCGTCCGAGCGGTGATGCCCCGCGGTTCCGCAGGCGGAGACCATGGTCACCACGTCGGGCTTGTCCGAGTTGAGCAGGAGGGGGAGGAAGTTCTTCACGGTCAGGACGGTGCCGGTGGCGCCGGAGGCGATCGTGTCGAGGACGTCCTCATCGGAGGCGGAGAGCAGGTCCTGGCCTTCGAGGTAGCGGGAGCCGTTGTTGATCAGCACGTCGACGTGGTCGGTGCGCCGGCCGACCTCGGCGGCGAAGCCGCGGATCGAGGCGGGGTCCGTCAGGTCGCAGCCGAAGGCGTGGACGCGCTGGTGCCCCCGGGCGCGAATCTCGTCCCGGACCCGCTCCGCGGCGGCGAGGGTTCGCGCGGAGAGGAAGACCTCGGCGCCGAGGTCCGCGAGACGTATGGCCAAGGTGCGCCCGAAGTCCCGGCCGGCGGCGGTGATGACCACCCGGTGGTCGTCGAATCTCATGCGCCCAGCCTCGCCGACGGCAAGGCGGCGCCACATCCTCCCGGGGGCTGGAGCCATCCCCTCCCGGGGGAGTAGGCCGGAGGGCCGCCGAGTTCGCCCGGCGCAGGAAGTCGGCCGATCCGCATTCCTGAGCAGCAGACCTCATCCGGGGTCCGGACGGGGGGAGTGTCCGGGCCCGCCGCTACGATCTGCGCCACGACCCGGCCCGCACGGTCCTCACCCGCAGCCCCACCCAGGTCGGCACCCCGATCCTGCGCCCGGGGCAGTCCATGGGCACCCCCGCGCCGGGGAGGTGAATGCGCGTGACCACGATCGCGGAAGCCCGGAACGGTCGTCAGCGCTCGACGAGTGCCGGCAGCGCCTGGCTGAGCCGTTCTTCAGCCGATCTTCCGAGATGCACGAGCGAAGAGGAGGGGGAACCCGGAACACTCCGGCTGCCAGGGATGCAGATCTCCTTCCGCCGGAGCACTGGCGGCCCGGACGGGTTCCCCCTCCGGGGGCACCGGCATCATTCACCGGGACGATGCCTGCGAATCCGCTGAGCCGAAGGCTGTGGGCATGAAGACGACGACGATGCCCTCGGCGGCTCCCTCCGTACCCGGCACCGAGCGACCCGGACCGCGCTGGACGGCCGGCCCCTGCGGCCGCTCCGAATGAGCGGCTGTCCCGCAGGAGGTTTCCCGGGGCGTAGGAGGGCCCGTGGCGCTGGGCTCGCAACTTCACCCGAAACGACGGGGCGCCGCGCGGGTCGGGCGCGCGAACGGCCGGACTGTCGGCGATCCAGTGCCCGCTGAGCGGGAGCGGACTCCGGTGACGGCCGGACGAGCCGGGACCGGGCCGCCGGCCCACCGCTTGCCTAGGAGGCGGAACTCGTGGCGGTCGTCGTCGAGCGCCGCGCTCCGGCGGTACGTCTTCACGACGAACAAGCGGTACCTCCGAGCGAGCCGGACTCCGGCAGGCTGCCGGGGGCGAGGAACCAGCAGATGTCCGAGGCGAGATCGGCCATCCCTGATCTTGTGTGGGTATCCCCGGCTTCAGCCGGGGAGGGAACGCATCCTTGGCCCGCAGGCGCGAAGCGCCGTAGTTCGTTGCGTTGTCAGTGGGCCGCACTACGGTGATCGCGTCGACCGAAAGGGGGTGGGCCGGGTGATCCGTGCGTACAAGTTCCTCATGCGGCCCACCGTGGGCCAGCAGCAAGCACTCGCCGACATGCTGCGGGATCACTGCTCGCTCTACAACGGGGCGTTGCAGGAACGGCGCGACGCCTACCGGCACGGCTCGAAGACCACGATCCGGCGTGGCGATCAGTCAGCGCAGCTCAAAGAGATCCGGGCGTTCGACCCGGAGCGCCAGGGCCGCTGGTCGTTCTCCTCGCAGCAGGCAACGCTTCGCCGTGGACAAGGCATTCGCGGCGTTCTTCCGACGTGTCAAATCCGGTGAGAAGCCGGGCTGTCCGCGCTTCCGTGGGATGAACTGGTTCGACACGGTCGGCTTCCCCAAAGAGGGCGATGGCTGCCGGTGGGTCTCCACCCCGCATGACCCGGTGACCCGCGTGCGATTCCAGGGCATCGGCCACGTCAAGGTCAACCGGCACCGGCCGGTCGCCGGCAAGGTCAAGACCGTCAGCGTGAAGCGCGAGGGCAGGCGCTGGTATGTGGGGTTTTCCTGACGATCCTGCACGCCAAGGCTGAGAGCGCCGGACGGGAAGTGATCGCCGCGGACCTGCGCAACACCTCCCGCACCTGCCCCCGCGACGAGTGCGGGTACGTCGCGGCGCAGAACCGGCCCACACAGGACACCTTCCACTGCGTCGCCTGCGGCCACCGTGCCCACACCGACACCGTGGGAGCCGTCAACGTTCTACGGCCGGGCTGGCCCGTCGCAATACCCACCTGGGTTAGCGAGAAGCCCCCGCTTCACGCGGGGGAGGAGTGATCTGTTGCCCGGCCTCCAGCCAGGTGGTGACCGAGGCTTCCCAGGAGTCGTCTCGGGCGGTCCACGGGCGGATGGTCCAGGTGAGGCCGACGTGGCCTCCGGAGCGGAAGACGGTCCGGAGGGTGAGGTGGTGGGTGCTCCAGGTGCGTTCGCCCTCCCAGCCCTGGTAGTCGGCGGCCAGCCCGACGAGGAAGTCGGCCAGGTGCTCGGGCCCCCGCTACCACGCGATGACCGAGTCGAGCCGGGCTCGGAGGCCTTCGGCGCGCAGTTCCACCGCGAAGCCGGTGCCGTGCTCGTCGGGGAAGTGGCGGTCGGCGAGTCTGACCCGGGCGGTCGGGGCGTTCTGGCAGCGGACGTCGACGGCTGGTGTGTCGGTGGGCTCGGTGCCCTGAGCGTTCATTTGCCGGACGTTAGACGGCGTCGTGCCGGAAGTCATCGCGATTTGGCGTGGTCGGCCTGGGCGGTGGGCGCTGCACAGGAAGTCGGCGGGGCCGACTTCCTGTGCTTAGGGGGTGGTGGTGTGGGTGGTCGCTTGGCTGCGGCAGTGGGTGAGGGCGGGTTTGATGCGGGGGTCGGGGGTGGGGGTGGTGGAGAGGAGTTCGCCGGCCTGGACGAGGGTGGTCCAGTAGCGGGCCGGGTCGCCGGTGCGGGGGAGGGGGTGGGCGGCGGCGAGGGAGAGGTAGGCAGCGGTGAGGTTGCCGGTGGTGAACCAGCGGGCCAGGCCGTGCTGGTGGCCGGCGCGGATGCCGCCCATGGCATCGATGGCGGTCAGGAAGAGGTCCACGATGGCCTGGTCGGTGGGGGTGAGGGGCTTGGGGACGTCGAAGACGCCGAGGGCTTCGAGGAGTTCGCCGGTGTCGGCCTCGGAGCCCGGGCGGGGATTGGCGAGCAGGGCGTCGTAGCAGTCGTCGAGGCGGCGGTTCGCCTCGGCGGCCGGGATCGCGAGGGCCGCGCAGACGGCGCGGGCCGAGCGGAGGGGTTCGCGGGTGCGGCGGGCGAGGTTGGCATAGGCCTCGGCGGGGGTGGAGCCGGTGTCGAACAGGTGCCGGGCGGTGAGGGCGAGTCGCATGGTGGGTTCTTCCCTCAGACGGCGAGGACGGAGATGGGGGCGGGGGAGGGGGCGATCAGCACCCAGACGAACTTGCCGATCCCACCGGCCCGGGGGCAGCAACCCCAGCGCTCGGCGAGTTCGTTGATGAGGAAGAGGCCGCGACCGTGCTCGTCGTCGGGGGTGGTGGGGCGGAGCGAGGGGCGGCCGCTGCCCGCGTCGTGGACTTCGAGGCGGAGAAGGTTGCCGGTGAGGGCGAAGCGGATCTCGATGAGGCGGTCGGTGGGGGCGTCCGAGTGCTGGATGGCGTTGGCGAAGAGCTCGCCGAGGAGGAGTTCGGCGATGTCGGTGTAGCGGTCGCCGGTGGGGAGCGCGGAGAGGTACGCGCGGAGCAAGTGCCGTGCGAGGGGCGTGGATTCGGTGCGGGAGTCGAGGCGTGCGGCGAACGTGCGGGGGCGGCGGGAAGTGAGCATGGGGGAACCTCGGGAGGGGGCGGACTGGGGGAGCGCGAAAGGCGCGCGCAATCACGCTATGTATGCAGATGATTGCGTTCTGGTGTCAATCATCGGGGCTGCGGAGGTACGGTGACGCCAGATCGACGTGCGGGACGTGCGGCGCACAACTGGGGGCAGTGATGACACAGCGAAAGGCCAAGCGGGGGACGACCGCGAGTTCCGCGATCACGTTCGGCGAGGAGATCCGCTTCGCCCGGGACTCGATGGGCTACACGCAGGAGGACGTGGGCAAGCTCCTGCACTGCGACCGGACGGTGGTGTCGCGGACCGAAGGCGGGAAGCGGAAGCCGTCGATCGAGGAGGTCGAGGAGCTCGACCGGCTGTACGGCACCGGCGACTTGCTGAAGCGGCTGTACGGGCGGGTCGACTGGGACGCCGAGATCGAGCATCCGGTCTGGTTTCAGGAGTACGTGGACCAGGAGGCCATCGCCGTCGGACTGCGGGCGTATCAGGACGGCACGATGTATGGCCTGTTGCAGTGCCCGCAGTATGCGCGTGCGCTCTTCGCCACTGGCGAGGCGGCCGGCAACCCGGAGGAGATCGAGGAGTTGACCCGGGCTCGACTCAGTCGGCAGAGTCGCTTTCTCGTGCCCGACGGGCCGCTGTTGCTCGTCATTCTCGACGAGAGCGCCATTCGCCGAGTCGTGGGCGGGCCTGGGGTGATGAGGCGTCAGATGGAGCGCCTCCTACGGGTGGCCCAGCTTCGGAACGTCGTCATTCACGTGGCGCCGTTCTCGAATCAGCAGACTGTCATCAAGACGGCTATGGTGTTGCTGGAGCTGCCGGATGGGCAGCGCTTGGTGTACTCGGAGAGCCTCGAACGAGGGCATCTGAGCGGTGATTCCGCCAGTGTGGTCAAGCACCAGCGTCGCTATGATCAGCTCCGTGGCGAATGCCTGTCAGAGAGCGATTCGCTTCGGCTGATCGCCGAGACACTGGAGGGGTTCAGAGATGAAGAACAACGAGCTCGCCGCAGCCGCCTGGATGAAGAGCAGCTACAGCGGCAACGACGGCGGCAACTGCATCGAGGTGGCCCCCGGGTTCCCCGGCCTCGTCCCCGTGCGTGACTCCAAGGACCCGCACGGCCCGGCCCTCGTTTTCCCGGCCGACGCTTGGGAAGCCTTCGTAGCGGCCGTCCGCGAGGGCGACTTCCCGGCATAGGACTCCAAGGAGCTGGCCGTGTTGACCTGGCGAAAGAGCAGCTACAGCGGCGGCAACGGAGGCAACTGCATCGAGGTGGCCCCCGGGTTCCCCGGCCTCGTCCCCGTGCGTGACTCCAAGGACCCCGAGGGCCCAGCTCTGGCCTTCCCGGTCGATGCCTGGTCCAGCTTCGTTGCCGCCGTCCGCTCCGGCGAGTTCGGCGACGTCTGACGAATCCTGCAAGTTGCCCGAGACCCCTAGGAACCGCCCGAGGTCAGTTCGGCCGGTCGTTGCCCCGGTACAGCTGGGTGCCGGTGACGACCACCTGCCGGTCAGGGTCGGGGTGGGCGTCGAGCTCGTCGGCGGCCCGGTAGCCGAGGACCACGCTGGTGCGAGTCGATCCGCCGCTGTTCGCACCGACGGTGTGGAACACGCTCTGCTCGGTCAGCGCGGGTCGACAGGCGGTGGGCACGGTCCTGATCTTCCTTCAGGCAGTGGTGCGGCCGAAAGCGGCCAGGCGGTCGGGGGTGCCGAGGTCGGGGGCCGGGGTGCGGATGTCATAGGCGCCGATGGGGTGGCCCTGGCTGATCGCCCAGGGCATGAGCTGCCGGTACAGGTCAGCCTCGCGGGGGTGGGCAAGGCGCCGGGCGTACTCCTCGAACAGGGACCGGAACGGGCCGGGGCCAGGGCGACGGCGCCGGTGCTGGTGGCCTGCCGCAAACCCTGCCGGCTCCCGACGGGCAGGGTGGCGTCCACCCCCTCCAGGGCGTGGACGACGAATTCGCCGTCGGGGTCGAGGAAGAGCCGGCCGGCGTTCTGCGCTCCCTGGCCGGGCGCGGTGGTGACGGTCCAGGTCACCACGGCTGGGCGGGAACGGTGGGTGGCGATGGCGGAGGGCAGCAGGGTGTACGGGAAGAGGGTGTCGGCGGGCAGCACCACTGTGGCCGGGGCGTCGGCCAAGTGGGCCAGGGCCGCGTAGGCGGCGCCGGCGGTTCCGAGCGGGTGGTCCTCACGGTGGACGGTGAGCTCCACCTGCCGCGCCGATTCGGTGAGGGCGTACGTCTCGACGGCTTCGGCGCCGCTGTCGGGGTCGGTGCTGGTGAGCACCGCGATACGGCGGAATCCCACGGTGGTGAGTTGGGCGAGGGCGTGGCCGAGCATCCTGCTGTCCACCACCACCGGTCACCTGCATCCCCAGGTCGTCGCCGACCTGCGCCGGGCCGCCGAATCCGACACCACCCAGGCCCGGGTGCGGGCGATGGCCACCGCGCGGTTGGCCTCCGTGCTCTACCGGCAGGGCGAGCGCATCGAAGCCGACCACCACGCCGCCCAGGCCGGCGCGCTCGCGGCCACCGTCGGCTCCGCACGCCTGACCGCCATCCTCACCGACATGCACCACGCCGCCGGCTCGATGACCGCTCGGTAACGAGGTGAGGCCCTGACCGACATGGCCGAAGCCCAACGGCTGACCGCGGCGGAGCGGCCGACCCGTGTTCGGCGGGAGCCGACCGGCGAAGGGAGTACTCGGCGACGCCTCCCTGTTCCACGGCCAAGGTGGAGCGCAGTGCAGTGTCGATGGTCAGGATGTCAATTCCGTGGATTAGTACGGCGGGTGGGTTCCGCTGTGGTCGGGTCCTCGGGCCAGGGGTGGCGGGGGTAGCGGCCTCTCAGGTCGGCGCGGACGGCGTGGTAGCCGGTGTGCCAGAAGCCGGCCAGGTCGCCTGTGACGGCGGCGGGGCGGCCCGCCGGGGGAGCGAGCTCCACGATGCCGGGGCGCGGGACGAGGCGGGATCCGGCGGTGGTGCCGCGCGTCAGGTCCCGAACAGGGCGAGGGTGTCGGTGACGGTTCGCAGCAGGCTGTCCGCGTCGGCGCCGTTGCGGGAGCGGAGGTTGACGCCGTAGGCGAGCAGGGCCAGGGTTTCAGCCGCGGTGCCGGTGGCCACGTGCGGGGACAACTGGCCGTCGCGGCGGGCGACGTCGAGAGCGGTGTGCAGCGCGTCGCGGAGTTGGCGGTGGTGGTCGTCGAGCAGCGCCCGAACGTCCGGGTCGTGGTGTTCGGTGCCCAGATGGGCGTTGACGACCATGCAGCCCCAGCCCGCGTGCTCGCCCGAGCAGCGGGCCGCGATCAGCCCGCCGAAGAAGTCCCGTACGGCGGGCAGACCCCGGCCGTCGTCGGCGAGTTGACGGAAGGCCGGCTGCGCGCGGTGTCGCAGGTAGCGGCGCAACGCGGCGTGGTAGAGCTGCTGCTTGCCGCCGAAGGTGGCGTAGAGACTGGAGCGGTTCAGCCCGGTCGCGGCGACGACGTCCTGGATCGACGCCTCGGCCGCGCCGTGCTGCCAGAACAGCCGCTCGGCGCGCTCCAGCGCCAGCTCCGGGTCGAAGTGTTTGATGTCGGGCATGGCGGACCGCTCCCAGGTACTTGAAATGGTTGTTCCAAGATAGTCCTTGACGGCGGGTCTGATGGACCATCATCCTGGAACGACTGGTTCAAGTTCAGACCCAGATCCCCCCGAGAAAGGGCGACCCCTGTGAGCCTTCACGACCAACTGCGCGCCGTGCACGAGAACCGGAGGCGGTCGATCGCGGCAGAGGCCATCGAGGTCATGGACCGCAACGGGCGCGAGCTCGCCGCCTCCGACCTCACGGAGCGCGCGCTTGGCGTGGGCGCCCCGGCTCCGCGGTTCACGCTGCCCGCGGCCACCGGGCAGCGCGTCGCGCTGGACGGGCTGCTGGCCGACGGGCCGGTCGTGCTGACCTTCTACCGTGGCGCCTGGTGCCCCTACTGCAACCTCGCGCTGCGCGCCCTCCAGGAGCAGCACGACGCGATCACCGCCCGTGGCGCCCGTCTGGTGGCTGTCTCGCCGCAGATCCCCGACGAGTCCCTGACCCTGGCCGAGAAGGAGCGGCTGGCCTTCGACGTGCTCAGCGACATCGGCTCCGAGGTCGCGGCGCAGTTCGGCATCGCCTTCGACCTCTCCGACGAACTGGGCACCCTCTACGACCAGTTGGGCTTCGACCTGAAGCGCGTCAACGCCGGCCACTCCCGCACGCTGCCACTGCCCGCGACCTTCGTCATCGACCGCACCGGCACCATTCGCTGGGCCTTCGTCCAGACCGACTACGCCCTGCGCGCCGAGCCCGCTGACATCCTGGCCGCCCTGGACGCGCTCGACTGAGGGGCGAGGCCGCGGCCAGGGTGCGTATTCGGCCGAGATTCACCTTCTCGTGTTGGTGCGGCGGGTGGGTTCCGCTGTGGTCGGGTCCTCGGGCCAGGGGTGGCGGGGGTAGCGGCCCCTGAGCTCGGCGCGGACGGCGTGGTAGCCGTTGTGCCAGAAGCTCTCCAGATCTCCGGTGACGGCGGCGGGGCGGCCGGCGGGGGAGAGGAGGTGGATGGTCAGGGGGACACGGCCTCCGGCCAGGGTGGGGGTTTTGGTCCAGCCGAAGAGTTCTTGCAACTTGACTGCCAGCACTGGGCGTTCGGTGGTGTAGTCGACTCGTATCTTCGAGCCCGAAGGCACGGTGATGCGCTCGGGGGCGAGTTCGTCCAGGCGGCCTGCTTCGCCGGTGGCCCAGGGGAGCAGGCGTTGTAGCGCCGAAGTGGTGTCGATGCGAGCGAGGTCGGCGCGGCGGCGGGCGCGGGAGAGTTCGGGTTCCAGCCACTCCTCCGCGCGGTCGAGGAGCGCGGCGTCGGAGACGTCCGGCCACGGGTGGCCATGGCGGCGTGGAGGAAGGCGAGGCGTGCGCGGAGGCCGGGGGAGGGCCAGGTCAGCAGGGCGCTGACGCCCTCGCGGGTGAGGCCTTCGAGGATCGCGGCCCGGACGAGCGCCGGGTCGGGGCGGTTGAGGGGCTTCTCGGAAAGCTCGATCGCGCTGAGGGCTTCGAGCCGGCGGGAGACGACTTCGCCTCGCCGGGTGTCCCAGTGGACCTCTTCGCGCGAAGCGAGGAGGGCCGCGCCAGCGAGCAGGGCGGTGTCCTCGTCCAGTGCCGCAGCGTGGAGGATGCGGGCGGAGTGGGCGCCGGCCGGGCGGTCGGCGACCGCTACGGCGAGCCAGGGGAGGGCGCCGAGCCGGGTGTCGGGGGCGAGTTCGGCAGCCGTCCCGGAGGCCATCAGGTACGGGCTGCGCTCACCGGGGGCGGGCCGCTCCACCCGGGCGCGGGCGATGCGTTCGGGGAAGGCGAGGGCGACGACGAGGCCGACGGCAGTCGAATCGGGCAGCGCGGTGGCGGGTTCGTCGGAGGTGGCGCGCAGGAGGCGGCGGACTTCGTCGCGCCAGCGGCCGGCGTAGGGGTCGTTGCTGGAGCGGACCAGCCGCCAGACCGCGCCGAGGTCGTCGCCGAGGGCGCGCGGCGGTTCTTCGGAGAGCAGGGCGACGACTTCCGCCGCCCGGCGGGCACCGACGGCCAGGGCGCCGTCGACCAGGGCGCGGGCCAGTCGCGGGTGCAGGCCGGTGCGGGCGAGGCGCACGCCGCGCGGTGTCGCCCGGCCATCGGAGGAGACCGCACCGAGGGCCTGGAGGGTCTGCCGGGCGGCGGCCATCGCTCCGGCGGGCGGGGCGTCGGGCAGGGCGAGGCCGGTGGCGTCCGGGTCGCCCCAGCAGGCGGTCTGGAGAGCGAAGCCGGTCAGGTCGGCGAGGGCGATCTCGGGCGTCGGGAAGCGGGCGGCGCGGGCGTCCTCGGCCTCGTGCCAGCAGCGGTAGACGGTGCCCGGGGCCTCGCGCCCCGCACGGCCCGCACGCTGGCGGGCGGCGGCGAGCGAGGCCCGTACGGTGACGAGTCCGGCGAGGCCGCGGGCGTGGTCGGTGCGGGGTTCGCGGGCGAGTCCGGCGTCGACCACGACCCGCACGCCGGGGACGGTGAGCGAGGACTCGGCGACAGAGGTGGCGAGGACGACGCGGCGCCCAGCGGAGGGGGTGAGCGCGGCGTCCTGGACGGGCTGCGGGGCGCGGCCGTGGAGTTGGAGCACCTCGGCGGCCACACCGCCGAGCAGCCCCGCGACCCGCGAGATCTCGCCGACGCCGGGCAGGAAGCAGAGCACGTCCCCGTCGCGCTCACCCAACGCCCGCCGTACGACAGCCGCGACGTGGTCGAGCAGCGCCGGGTCGACCCGGGTCCCGTGGGCGGGCCGGACGGCGCGTGGCGGAGGCGCCCAGACCACGTCCACCGGGTGGGACACCCCGTGCGCCTCCACCACCGGTGCGCCGCCGAGCAGTTCGGCCCAGGCAGCCGTATCGGAGGTGGCCGAGGCGCAGACCAGCCGCAGTTCGGGCCGCAGCGCCGCCCGGACGTCCAGCAGGAAGGCGAGCGCGGTGTCGGCGTCCAGGTGCCGTTCGTGGCACTCGTCCAGGACGACGACGTCGACGCCCGGCAACTCCTGGTCGCGCTGCAACCGCTGCAGCAGCACGCCGGTGGTGACCACCTCGACGACCGTCTCCGGCCCGACCCGACGCTCCCCGCGCACGGTGTAGCCGACCCGGTTGCCGACGGACTCGCCGAGCAGCCAGGCCATCCGCCGGGCGGCGGCCCGTACGGCGAGCCGACGCGGTTCGGCGACCAGGACGCGCCGGACGACACCCGAATCCAGCAGCCCCGCCAGGGCGAGCGGCACCAGCGTCGTCTTGCCGGTGCCGGGCGGGGCGGCGAGGACGGCGGTGCCGTGCTCGTCCAGCGCGCGGTGCAGGGTGGGCAGGGCGGTGCGGACGGGCAGGTCGTGCCACACAGGAGGCAAGGTCAGCCCCGCTCGGTGACGAAGATCGCCGTGCCGGGGATCAGCCGTCCGCGCAGCGGGGACCAGCCGCCCCACTCCTGCTCCAGACCGGCCGGCCACTCGGGTTCGACCAGGTCGATCAACCGGAAGCCGGCGCCGACGAGTTCGCGGACCCGGTCGCCGAGGGTGCGGTGGTGTTCGACGTAGGTGGCGTGGCCGTTCTCGTCCTGCTCGACGTACGGGGTCCGGTCGAAGTACGAGGACATCGCGGTGAGCCCCTCGACACCCGGCTCGTCGGGGAAGGCCCAGCGGATCGGGTGGGTGACCGAGAACACCCAGCGCCCGCCGGGCCGCAGCACCCGGTGCACCTCGCGCATGAGCTGCTCGGTGTCGGCGCTGAACGGGACGGCGCCGTAGGCGGAGCAGGCGAGGTCGAAGGAGGCGTCGGCGAAGGGCAGGACGGCGGCGTCGGCCTGGACGACGGGGACGGGCGCGGTGCCGCGGCCGAGGTCGATCCGGCGGGAGTGCTGGAGCTGGCGGTAGGAGATGTCCAGGGCGACCGGGCGGGCGCCCTGGGCGGCGAGCCAGCGGGAGCACTGGGCGGCGCCGGCGCCGATCTCGAGTACGTCGCGACCCGCCACGGAGCCGAGCAGATGGGCGTCGGCCTCGTCCAGGCCTTCGGGGCACCAGGTGAAGCGGTCGTCGCCGAGGAACTCGCCGTGTTCGTCCTGGTACTCGTCGGCGTTGCGGTCCCACCAGTGCCGGCTGGCCCGGCTGCTCTCCCCGACGCCGGCCGAGCGCCGCACCGCGTCGTCGCCCTCCTCCCCCTCGATCGCCGAGGTGGTTGCGTCAAGATCGTGAAGGGAGGGGTGGGGGGTGGTGGCCACGGTGACAATGCCCATCGCGTAGGGTATGGAACTGCGGAAGCGCCGCTGCCGCGAACCGGCCCGTCGAGGGCCGGATCCTGGCGGTGGCATCCGGGGAAGGGCTCCCTGTGAGCGCCACCGCGAGGTGCGCAATCGGAGGATATGGCCTGATCCGTACCGGGCTCCACCGTCTTGCCTCTCTTGGCGTTGACCGTGCCTGGCCGTCCCCGTATGCTACAAGTTGCGCTGCGGGCCTGCGCGCCTCGGACGGAGCAGGTCGCGCTCGCATCTGTCGAAGACCCCACGGTCGCAAGACGGACGCCGGTTCTCGTTGTTGACGGGATCGCCGGTGCGCCGTGCTCTTGGCTGTCCGGCTTTCGGTGGGAGCGATACGGGCCCTCCGCGTGGCATTACCTACGACTTTCATGTCCGTACCGGAGCCCTTTTCCTAATGACGAGCCCCACCGACTCCTCCCTCAGCACCACCCCGCAGGTCGCGGTCAACGACATCGGCGACGCGGACGCGTTCCTCGCCGCGATCGACGAGACCATCAAGTACTTCAACGATGGCGACATCGTCGAGGGCGTCATCGTGAAGGTCGACCGTGACGAGGTCCTCCTCGACATCGGTTACAAGACCGAGGGCGTCATCCCGTCCCGCGAGCTCTCGATCAAGCACGACGTTGACCCGCACGAGGTCGTCGCCGTCGGTGACAACATCGAGGCCCTGGTTCTCCAGAAGGAGGACAAGGAGGGTCGTCTCATCCTGTCCAAGAAGCGCGCTCAGTACGAGCGTGCCTGGGGCACGATCGAGAAGATCAAGGAAGAGGACGGCATCGTCACCGGTACCGTCATCGAGGTCGTCAAGGGTGGTCTCATCCTCGACATCGGCCTCCGCGGCTTCCTCCCGGCCTCGCTCGTCGAGATGCGTCGCGTCCGCGACCTCCAGCCCTACGTGGGCAAGGAGCTCGAGGCCAAGATCATCGAGCTGGACAAGAACCGCAACAACGTGGTCCTGTCCCGCCGTGCCTGGCTGGAGCAGACCCAGAGCGAGGTCCGCCAGACCTTCCTCACCACCCTCCAGAAGGGCCAGGTGCGCTCCGGCGTCGTCTCCTCGATCGTCAACTTCGGTGCCTTCGTGGACCTGGGTGGCGTCGACGGCCTGGTGCACGTCTCCGAGCTGTCCTGGAAGCACATCGACCACCCGTCCGAGGTCGTCGAGGTCGGCCAGGAGGTCACCGTCGAGGTTCTCGACGTTGACATGGACCGCGAGCGCGTCTCCCTGTCGCTGAAGGCGACCCAGGAGGACCCGTGGCAGCAGTTCGCCCGTACCCACCAGATCGGCCAGGTCGTTCCGGGTAAGGTCACCAAGCTGGTTCCGTTCGGTGCGTTCGTCCGCGTGGACGAGGGCATCGAGGGTCTGGTCCACATCTCCGAGCTGGCCGAGCGCCACGTCGAGATCCCGGAGCAGGTCGTCCAGGTCGGCGACGAGATCTTCGTCAAGGTCATCGACATCGACCTCGAGCGTCGCCGCATCAGCCTGTCGCTGAAGCAGGCCAACGAGGCCCTGGGTGCCAACCCGGCCGAGGTCGAGTTCGACCCGACCCTGTACGGCATGGCCGCCTCGTACGACGACCAGGGCAACTACATCTACCCGGAGGGCTTCGACCCCGAGGCGAACGACTGGCTGCCCGGCTTCGAGAAGCAGCGTGAGGAGTGGGAGCGCCAGTACGCCGAGGCGCAGGCCCGCTTCGAGCAGCACCAGGCCCAGGTCATCAAGAGCCGCGAGGCCGACGCCGAGGCCGCTGCCGAGGGTGGCGACGCCGTCGCCGCTGCCGCCGGTGGCTCCTACTCGTCCAGCAGCGACGAGGGCTCGGGCGCCCTGGCCTCCGACGAGGCCCTGGCCGCCCTGCGCGAGAAGCTGGCCGGCGGCCAGAGCTGAGGCTCTCGCCCCCCGCTAGCTGACAGCTAGGGAACGGGCCCCATCCGGATTCGTCCGGGTGGGGCCCGTTTCGTGTTTCCGGGCCTCGGACGCGCGCCTTCGTTTCCCGCTTTGACTTATGTGTGGTTTATGTGTAGGGAAATGTGAGATGAGGCTCATCGCCCTGCTATAGGCCGGTGTTCGGGTTGCACCTACATTGAGTGGAACTGCCCGAAAGGCTCCTTCATGCGCAACCCCTCCTCCACCGCCCCCACTGCTGTGGTCGGCGGCCGGCTGGCCGCGATCGGCCGGTTCTGCTTCCGCCACCGCCGCTGGGTGCTCGGCTTCTGGGCCGTCGTCCTGGTCGTCGGGGTGCTGATCGGGGGGCGGGTCTTCGAGGGTTCGGTGGCCGGGGCCTCCTCCGCCAGCGCCGAGGCCGACCGGGGCAGCGCGGTGGTCGCCGCGGCCGATCCGGCCAAGGGCGCGGTGACCGCGGTGGTGGACGGCAAGCCGGTGAACGACCCGGCCGTGCGCGCCGCCGTCCAGAAGGCCACCGCCGAGATCGCCGCCCTGCCCGGGGTCTCCGGTGCCCAGGACGCGTACGGCCCCGGCCCGGGCCCGGCCGCGCTGCGGGCCACCGACGGGACGGCGAGCCTGGTCACGGTACGGATGGCCGCCGCCGCGACCTCCGCCCAGACCGACGTGGTCACGCACCGCCTCGCCGCGCTGGACGGTGCGGGCGGGGCGCACGTGACCGTCGGCGGGGACCTGGTGCTCCAGGACGAGGTCAAGAAGCAGACCGAGCAGGACACCCGCTTCGGCGAGCTGGTGACCCTGCCGCTCACGCTGATCGTGATGGTGCTGGTCTTCGGGGGCCTGGCCGCCGCCTCCCTGCCGGTGATCGGCGCCGTCGCCTCGGTGGGCGGGGCGCTGCTGGCCATGTTCGGGTTCAGCCGGATCATGGACATCGACACCAGCGTGCTGCCGATCGCCACCGTGCTGGGGCTCGGGCTGTCGATCGACTACGCGCTGCTGATGGTGAACCGTTTCCGCGAGGAACGCGGCCACGGCGCGGGGATCGCCGCCGCCGTCGAGCGCACCGCCGCGACCGCCGGGCGCACCGTCGCCTTCTCCGGCCTGACCGTGGCCGTCGCGCTGTCCGGCCTGTTCGTCTTCACCAGCCCGGTGCTGGGCGCCGTCGCCGCGGCCGGGGTGAGCGTGGTGGTGATCGCGGTCGCCGCCGCGCTGACCCTGATCCCCGCGCTGCTCGGCTTCGCGGGCTCGCGGATCAGGACGCCGAGCGTGCCCGTGCCGGACGAGGGCTTCTTCAGCCGGACCGTGCGCCGGGTGCGCAAGCGGGCGGTCGCGGTGACGCTCGCCTCGGTGGCGCTGCTGATGGCGGCCGGAGCTCCCTTCCTGCACGCCGAGATGCGCAGCTCGGGCGCCGCCGTGCTGCCCGCCTCCTCGGCCGGGCGGCAGGTCGTCGAGACCGTCGACCACCGCTTCCCGCAGGTCGCGGCCGCGCCGATCACCGTGGTGGTCGAGGGTGGGGCGCGGGTGGCGCAGGCGTACGCGGACGACGTGGTCGCCAAGCTGCCCGGGGTGAGCGGGGTGCGGGCGGTGACGCCGGTCGGCGACCGGGTGTCGACGGTGGACGTGCTGGTGCACGGGGACCCGCAGGGCGACACCGCCAAGCAGGTGGTGGACGAGCTGCGGGCGGACCGGGGCGGGCTGAAGACGTACGTCACCGGCGGGGCGGCCTCGGTGGTGGACTTCCAGGACGAGCTGCTGTCGCGCGGGCCGTGGGCGCTCGGCCTGGTCGCGGCCGGGACGCTGGTGCTGCTGTTCCTGATGACCGGCTCGGTGGTGATGCCGGTCAAGGCGCTGCTGATGAACCTGCTGTCGCTGGGCGCCTCGCTCGGCGCGCTGACCCTGGTGTTCCAGGACGGGTGGTTCAGCGGGCTGCTCGGCTTCAGTCCGACCGGTGGGCTGGAGACCTTCATCCCGGTGCTGGTCTTCGCCTTCGCCTTCGGGCTGTCGATGGACTACGAGGTGTTCCTGCTCTCCCGGATCAAGGAGCTGACCCAGCGCGGGCACGGCTGCGTCCGGGCGGTGGAGCTGGGCGTCCAGCGCAGCGGTCGGATCATCACCTCGGCGGCGCTGCTGATGGTGATCGTCTTCGCGGGCTTCGCGCTCGGGGACATGCTCATGGTCAAGCAGATGGGCATCGCGCTGGCGGTGGCCGTCGCGGTGGACGCCACCCTGGTGCGCTGCCTGCTGGTGCCCGCCGCGATGAGCCTGTTCGGGGAGTTCAACTGGTGGGCGCCGGCTCCGCTGCGGCGGCTGCACCGGCGGTTCGGGCTGAGCGAGCACGTGGACCTGCCTGAGATCGAGCAGCCGGCGATCCCGGCGCAGGCGCAGGCGCAGCGGCCGGAGCTGGTGGGGCAGGCCCGGTAGCAGTCAGCTGAGGCGCTGGAGCAGCTCGACGCCGGCGCGCAGCTGGGCCCGTTCCTCGGTGCTGAGCCGGGTCTCGATGGCGGTGGCGATGTGGTGTTCGCGGCGGGCGCGCTGGTCGAGCAGGGCGGTGCGACCGGCCTCGGTGGCGGCGATCAGCTGCTTGCGGCCGTCGGTGGGGTGGGGCTGCTGGGCGACCAGGCCGGCCTCGGTCATCAGCGCGACGGTGCGGGCCATCGACTGGTGGCGCACGCGTCGGCGGTCGGCGAGTTCGGCGACGGTGTAGGAGCGTTCGTCGCGGACCAGCAGGCCGAGCACGGCGGCCTGGTTCGGCGGCAGGTCGTCGTTGTCGCGCAGGGTGCGGACCAGGCTGCCGAGGGCGGTGCGCAGGTCGGCGGCGAGGTCCAGGGTGTCCGGGTGCGGGGCGTTGCTGGTCATGGGAGAAGTCTATCCGGAAGATGTGCAGCAAAACTGTACAGTCATGCTGTATGGTTTTGGGTATGCGAATCACGAAGTTCGGACACGCCTGCGTACGCATCCAGCACGACGACACCACCCTGATCGTCGACCCCGGGGCCTTCACCGACCCCGCCGCACTGGCCGGGGCGGACGCCGTCCTGATCACCCACGAGCACATGGACCACTTCGAGGAGTCCCGGCTGCGCGCCGCGCTGGAGGCCGACCCGGCGCTGCGGGTGTGGACCAACAGCGCCGTCGCCGCCCAGCTGGAGGGCCTCGGACAGCGGGTCGGCGCGGTCGGCGAGGGCGACGCCTTCGAGATCGGCGGGGTCGGGATCTCGGTGCACGGGGAGTGGCACGCGGTGATCCACCCGGACGTCCCCCGGGTGAAGAACATCGGCTTCCTCTTCGACGGCCGGCTGTTCCACCCCGGCGACGCCTTCACCGTGCCGCCGCACGCCGTCGAGACCCTGCTGCTGCCGCTCGCGGCGCCGTGGAGCAAGGCCTCCGAGGTGGTCGACTACGTCCGGGAGGCGGGCCCCGGCCGGGCCGTCCCGGTGCACGAGGCGACGCTCAGCCCGATCGGGCACATGGTGGCCACCCGGCTGCTCGGGCCGGACGGGCCGGGCACCGGCGGCGCGGAGCTGGTGGTGCTCGGCGAGGGCGAGAGCCTGGAGCTGGGCTGAGCGCCCGCCCCGGGGCCGGGCCGAGAGCCCGCCGCTGACACGCCGCGACGGCCACCGGTAGCCTGGCGCCATGCTGAAGATCGGACTGACGGGTGGCATCGGCGCGGGCAAGAGCGAGGTGTCCCGGCTGTTCGCCGCGCGCGGCGCGGTGATCGTGGACTCCGACCTGATCGCCCGCGAGGTGGTCGCCCCCGGGACGGACGGACTGGCGGCCGTGGTCGCCGAGTTCGGCCCGCAGGTGCTGCGGGAGGACGGCACGCTGGACCGCCCGGCCCTCGGGGCGATCGTGTTCGCCGACCCGGAGAAGCTCCGGGCGCTGAACGCGATCGTCCATCCGCTGGTCCGGGCCCGCTCCGCCGAACTGGAGGCGGCGGCCGCGCCCGACGCGGTCGTGGTGCACGACGTGCCGCTGCTCACCGAGAACGGGCTGGCGCCGCTGTTCGACCTGGTCGTGGTGGTCGACGTGGACGACGAGGTGCGGCTGGACCGGCTGGTGCGGCTGCGCGGTATGGCCGAGGAGGAGGCCCGGGCCCGGATGGCCGCGCAGGCCTCGCGGGCGGAGCGGCTGGCGATCGCCGACCTGGTGATCGACAACGGCGGGCCGCTGGAGGCGCTGGCGGCGCGGGTCGACGAGGTGTGGGCGGAGCTGGTGAAGCGGGCCGCCGCCGCGTAGTTCGGGCCGGGTTCAGGCCACCGTCAGCGGCAGCCGGGCCCGGACGGCGAAGCCGCCCTCGGGTGTCGGGCCGGCGTGCAGGGTGCCGCCGAGGTCGTCGGCGCGGGTGCGCATGCCGTTCAGGCCGTGTCCGCCCGAGGGCAGGCGGGGCGCGGGGACGGCCGGTGTGTCCATTCCGGCAGGTCCGGCGGCTTCGGCAGGTCCGGCGGCTTCGGCGGCTTCGGCGGGTCCGGCGGGTCCGGTGGGTCCGGTGGGTCCGGTGGGGGAGTTGACCACCGTCAGGCGCAGCCCGTCCGGTTCGACCGTGACCGTGACGGCCACCTCGGCTGCCGGGGCGTGCTTGTGCGCGTTGGTCAGTGCCTCCTGGACGATCCGGTAGGCCGCGTACTGGACCTTGGGCCCGGGGGCGGGCAGGCCGTCGTCCGGGCCGGTGACGGTCAGGCCCACCGCCAGCCCGGCCTGTCGGGACTCCTCGACCAGGGTGGGCAGGCCGCGCAGTTCGGTGAGCGCTTGCAGGCCCAGGGTGCGGATCAGGCCGAGGGTCTCCCGGACGGCGGCCGGGTCGTCGGCCTGGGCGACCTGCCCGGCGCCCGCGTGCAGGGTGATCAGCGAGACCCGGTTGGACACCACGTCGTGCATCTCCCGGGCGAGCCGGGCGCGTTCGGCGGCGGTGGCCCGTTCCTCGGCGTGCCGGCGGGCCGCCACCAGCAGCCGGTTGCGCTCGGCGAGCATGCTGACGGTGCGGGCGCGCTGGTGGGCGGTCAGGCCCAGGGCGAGCGGGACGGCGCCGAAGACCAGCGGGTCCTCGACCAGGTTGGCCAGCGCGGACGGGGTGCTGACGTCCCCGAGGTCGAAGGGGACGAACAGCCGCAGCTCGGACAGCACCGCCAGGACGTACAGCAGCGGGGTGGCGCCGCGCCGCGCGGTCAGCCCGTACAGTGCCACGGCGAGTGGGAATTGGCCGCTCAGCAGGGTGGCCGCGGCGGTCGCCGCCGGGAAGCGGCGGCGGAAGGCGAGGGCCAGGGCGCCGAAGGCCATCAGGGCCGCGTTGGTCCCCGGCGATTCGGTCGGGCCGAAGTCGGGGTCGTGCGCGGCGAGCGGGACGAGCACCAGCAGCACCACGGCGGTCGGCGCGAGGGCGCGGACCGGGCGGGGCAGGCGCAGCGGGGGGCCGGGCAGCAGCGGTGCGGCGAGGAGGTCGTCGGCCGGCTGGTCGGTGGGCTGGCGCATGAGGGGCATGCTTCCACACCCGGGGCGCTCCGGGCCGATCGTCGGACCGGGGTGGCCGGTCTCCGTCGGGTCGCCTGGCCGACGGGGTGCCGGAGAGCCGACTGGTGGTGTGACTCATCCCCTGGTCGGAACGGGACTCGGAGGCCGCTGCGCGGGGAAGGGAGGATGGAGTGATGAATGATCGTTTTTCTGCTGAACCGCTGGCCGTCGAGCGTCTGGAGGAGTACTCCCGCGCCGAGCAGGAGGAGATCCTCGGCCCGGGCGAGGACCCGTACGGCGTCGCCTACACCGGGCTGACCTACCTGCCCAAGCAGACCCACTTCGGCATCCGGGCCGCCGACGGCCGGCTGATCGCCCACACCGGGCTGCTCCCCGTCCCGCTCACCGTCGGCGGCACCGACCTGGAGGCGATCGGCGTGGGCGGGGTGTGCGTCGCCGCGCACCGTCGCGGAGAGGGCCTCGCGCGCGCCGTGGTCGGGACGGCCCTGGAGCACGGGCGTGCGCTCGGCTTCCGGTACGCGCTGCTGTTCTGCCGCCCGCCGCTGGCGGTGTTCTACCGGGGGCTGGGCTTCCGCGAGGTGGCCGAGGAGGTGACGGTCGAACAGCCGGAGGGGCGGCTCGCGGTGATGCCGCTGTGCACCATGTGGCGGCCGCTGGCGGCGGGCGCCGGGTGGCCGGAGGGGCCGGTGCGGCTGCGCTCGCTGCCGATGTGACCCCGCGCTGCGGCTTGAGCCGGGGTCACTCGCCGAGTGCCGCGTGCGCGACGGCGGCCGCGGCCAGGGCGCGGATCACCGGGTGGGCGCGGGTGCCGTCGCCGGACAGTTCGGGCTGGAACAGCGAGGCGAGGAAGAACGGGTGGTCCGGCAGTTCCAGGACGCGGACCTGGCCGGACTCCTCCGCCCCGCTGAAGCGCATCCCGTGGGCGCGCAGCCGGTCCAGGTAGTCGGCGTTGAGGCCGTAGGAGCAGTGGTAGCGCTCCAGGGTGGCGGTGGTGCCGAGGGCCCGCTCGGCCAGGGTGCCGGGGGTGATCTCGACGGCGCCCTCGTGCCCGACCAGGGAGCAGGCGAGCGGCACGATCACCTGCTGCTCGAGGTCGGGGTCCTGCTCGCCGTGGACGGCGTCGGCGAGGCCGCAGACGTTGCGGGCGTACTCCAGCACCGCGTGCTGGAACCCGGCACAGGTGCCGAGGAAGGGGATGCCGCCCTCGCGGGCGGTCCGGATCGCGGCCAGGGCGCCCGCCTCGCTGCGGTACGGGCTGCCGGGCAGCAGCCAGACCGCGTCGAAGCCGTCGAGCGCGCCGGGCGCCCCGGCGTCCTCGGTGGGGATCCAGTAGGCGTCCAGGACGAGCTGGTCGCGGTCGGCGAGGGCGTCGAGCAGGCCGGGGATGCGGGCGTGCGAGCGGACGGCGGGGGAGCGGTCGCCGACCAGGGCGATCCGCGGGGTCAGGTAGGTCATGGGGCTATCCTGACCCCGCATCCGAGATCAGCGCCAACGATGATTTCTTAAGTATCGATCAGATCGGTTGATGACCCGTCGTGGATCCGCAGCAGCTGCGCACCTTCGCCACCGTCACCCGGCTGGCCTCCTTCTCCGAGGCGGCCCGGGAGCTCGGCTACACCCAGTCCGCGGTCTCCCAGCAGATCGCCGCGCTGGAGGCGGACCTCGGCACCGCCCTGCTGGTCCGGCGGCCGGTCGGCCCGACCGTGGCCGGGCGGCGGCTGCTGGAGCACGCCGTGCCGCTGCTGGTCCGGCTGGAGGCGGCGCGCGCCGACGTCGCGCGCCTGGCCGGTGCCCCGAGTGCCCGGCTGGTGCTCGGTGCGACCCCGCTGGCGGTCGGGGCGGCGCTGGGGCGCGCGCTCGGCGAGGTGCGCCGGGCGTATCCGCAGGTGGAGCCGGTGGTCGAGGTGCTCGGCCAGGACGTGCTGCCGGCCCGGGTCGCCACCGGCGAGGTCGACCTCGCGTTGATCGACGGCCTGGCCGCGCCCAGCGACCCGCTGCCGCTGCCCGAGGTCGGCCCGCTGACCACCGTCGCGGTGGACGAGCAGCCCGTCGCCGTCGCCCTGCCGGCCGGGCACCCGCTGGCCGGCCGCACCGGCCTCGCCCTCGCCGACCTGTCGGCCGCCCGCTGGCTGGACGCCCCCGACCTCACCCCGACCGCGGCCCGGCTGCGTGCCGTCACCGGCACCGACGGCTTCCGGCCCGCCACCCACTACTGGGGCACCGACCTGCACGGGCTGCTCGCCCTGGTCGCCGCCGGGCACGGGCTGACCCTGCTGCCCGAGCCGGTGGTGGCCGGGGCGCCCGGCGTCGACCACGCGCCGGTCACCGCGCCCCGGCTGGTGCACCGCACCGAACTCGTCCACGGCAGCCTGCCGGAGGGGCCCGCGGCGCTGCTGGCACGGTTGCTGGTCGGCTGACGCGCGCCGGGATGTGGAGGGGTGGTCACCACTCGTTCACGTCCCGGGGCTGACGGTGGCCGTGCGGGCGGTGCTGTCATGGGCACAGTCGCCCGGCGATCGGCCGGGCCGGCCCCAGGAGAACGCCCCATGATGCCCCGTCAGCGTGTCACCGTCGTCGCCGCCACGGCCGTCCTCGCCGCCGCCGGGTTCGCCACCGGCACCGCGCAGGCCGCCGCCCCGGCCGCGCACAAGCCGGTCAAGTCCGGCACTCTCGCGGCGAGTTGCTCGCAGGCGTACCTGCCGCTGCCCGACCCGTCCTGCACCCCCGGCGCGTACAACCCGGCGGTCACCCAGGCCACCATCGGCTCGACCATCTGCGTCTCCGGCTGGACCGCCACCGTGCGCCCGCCGGTCAGCTACACCAACGCGCTGAAGACCCAGCAGATAGCCCAGTACGGCTACGCGGACACCAACCCGGCGGACTACGAGGAGGACCACCTCGTCCCGCTGGAGCTCGGCGGCGCGCCGCGCGACCCCCGCAACCTGTGGCCCGAGCCGCGCTACGGCAACCAGCCGGCGCAGAGCAAGGACTCGGTCGAGACCAGACTCAAGAACGCGGTGTGCGGCCACAAGGTGACCCTGGCGGCCGCCCGCAGCGCGATCGCCGGCGACTGGACCACCGCGCTCAGCCGGCTGGGCCTGTGAGACCCCGGGCATGAGTGTGCCGCCAGGTCCGTCCGGTCCCCTGTGCCGGACGGGCCTGGCGGCCGTCTGTGGGTGTTGCGTACTAGTTGCAGCCGGGGAGGGCCTCGCAGATCGCGGCCGTCATGCCGGTGGCGACGTACTTGTCCTCGGGCGCCTTCCAGGCGTCCTTGGGCTGGGCGCCCGCCTTCGTGGTGGCCCAGACGGACAGTTCGCTGACCGTCCCGCCCGCGTTGATCACGTACTCGTGCAGGGTGACGGTGGAACCGTCGGGCTGCGGGACCGTCACGGTGGCGGCGAAGTCGTCCGACTTGGCGACCGTCACGGTGGCGCCCGGCGCGGTCTTGGCGCAGTCCTTGACGGCCTCGGTGAGGAGGTCCCTGATGACGCCGACGCTCTGGCCGTTGCCGCTGCTGTGGGTTGGGTCGCCCCAGAAGAGGAGGGTCTGCTGGGCCGTCCAACGGTCGCCGCCGAAGCCGACCGAGGCCTTGGCCCTGGCGTCGCCGCCGGTGAAGAAGTACTCCTCGCCCTTGGGGAGCGGGGAGTGGCACAGCTCCATGCCCTTGAAGTTGATCGCTCCGGTGACCGGCTTGGCGTTCGCCGCCAGCGGGGCGTAGTGGTAGGTCTCGTCCATCGGGATGCTCTTGGTGTCCATCCAGGCCTTGGCCGGGATGCCCTTGTCGGCACCGCTGCCGGTGGGCTTGGCGGTGCTTCCGCCGGTGTTCCCACCGGTGGCGGGCGCGCCGGTGGGCGCCGCGGTGGGCGCGGCGCCGGTCGGCGCGGGGGCGGCGGTCTTGCCGGCGTCCTGGCCGCTGTTGTCCGGGCCGCAGGCGCTCAGGGCGCCCACGAGGAGCAGGGCGGCGGCGGTTGTGGTGACCAGCCTGGTGCTGTTGCGCATCTGACGATTCCTCGGATCCGTGGTGTCGTGGAGCAGAGCCGGTGTCACTGGTGACCGTCGCAGCCAGGGAGGGCCCCGCAGATCGCGGTCTTCATGTTGGTGGCTGCGTCCGTCTCCTGGCCGATCGGGTCGTGGTCGAAGACGGCCATCCACCCGTCGGGCTCGGCACCGCCCTTCGTGGTGGTGAAGACGGACAGCTCGCCGACCGTGCCGCCGGCGTCCACCACGAACTCGTGCAGGGTGACGGTCGTGCCGTCGATCTGCGGGAGCGTCACGGCTGCGGCGAAGTAGGGTGCGCCCTCCATGCTGGTGACCTTCACGCTGGCGTGCGGAAACGTCTTGGCGCAGTTCTTGACGGCGTCGACGAGGTGCGTGCGCGTGAGGTTGGTGAGCTGCTTGGTGCCGCTGCTGTGGGTCGGGTCGCCCTGGTACAACAGGGTCTCCTGGCCCGTCCAGCGGCTGTTGCCGGAGCCGCCGACCACTGCCGTGGCCCGCGCAGTGCCCGTGTAGAGCGACTCCCCGTCCTTGGTGAGCCCGTCCGTGTCGTGGCACAGCTCCTGGCCCTTGAAGAGGACCTTGTTGGTGGTGAGCTTGGCGTTCGCGGCGAACGTGGGCCACTGGATGGCCTCGTCCACCGGGATGGTCTTGACGTCCATCCAGGCCTTGGCCGGGATGCCCTTGTCGGCGCCGCCGCCGGTGGGCTTGGACGTGCCCGAGGTGGGAGCGCCGGTGGCAGGCGCGGCACTGGTGGGCGCGGCGCCGGTCGGCGCGGGGGCGGCGGTCTTGCCGCCGTCCTGGCCGCTGTTGTCCGGGCCGCAGGCGCTCAGGGCGCCCACGCAGAGCAGGGCGGCGGTGGCAGCGGTGAGCAGTCGAACGCTGCTGCGCGACCGACCTCCCCGCTGACCGGTCGACCCGTGGCTGCGGGCACTCGGCATGGCTGTGTTCCTCCCCCGTTGATGCTACCGTCAGGCCCCCTGGCTCCGCAGCTCACCACAGGTCTGAGGCATGGTCAGAGCTGGTGCTGCGTCGACGGCGACCGAAACTTATGCCACGGGGGCGCCGGGAGCAAAGCGGGATTCCCGCCGGGGGCCGGGTGCGTGCCGCAGTTGCAGCGGACTGGTGGGGAACATGTGTGCGGGCGAGGCGGAAGCGATGGGCGGTGCGGAGGAGTGTGAGGTTCCGCCGCCTGCGGCCCGACCCGGCCAGGTGTGTTGGATTTCCCTGCCGGGCGCGCGGTTCGGCGGTGGATCGTGCCCGTCCGGAGCCCTGCCGGCCCGGCCCGGCGGGGCGGCCGACACCAAGGCTTTCCCCCTGCCGGGAGCGGGTGTGATCCCACCCACGGTCCGTGTCCGGGCCGTCCGCTCAGGGTGGCGGTTCGGGTACGGCCGGCACGGAATCCGGACGGAACCCGGACCGGACCGTTACGGCTGCGGGTCGCCCGGATCGTTACGCCGGCGGGTCGCCCGGACCGGACCGTTACGCCTGCGGGTCGCGGACCGGACCGTTACGGCTGCGGATGGGTGCCCGGGACGCCGAGTTGGCCGGCGAGCCACGGCAGGGCCTGGGTGAAGGTGGCGGCGCCGGTCTGCCAGCTGTGCTTGCCGGAGCCGACTGCGGAGGTGGTGCGGATGCCGTCCTTCCTGGCGGCCGCCTCCAGGGTCTTGGCGGACTCGATCTGGCCGTGCTCCTCGTCGCCCTGGCCGAAGTAGCCGGAGACGCCCTGGTACTTGGGGTGGTGGGCGAGCACGGTCAGCGGGTCGTGGGCGGCCCAGGCTGCCGCGTCGCCGCCGTACAACTCCTGGATGGTGTGGTCCTTGTCGCCGATGTACGGGCCCTTGTCGCCGGAGAAGTCGCCGAAGTGGGTGAAGAGGTTGGGGTGCTCGACGACCAGGTCGACGGCGCAGGTGCCGCCCATCGACCAGCCGGCCACGCCCCACTTGTGCGGGTCGGTGGCGGCGTTGAAGGTCTTCTCGATGTACGGCGGGACGTCCTTGACCAGGTGGCTCTCGGAGTTGCCGTGCGGTCCGTCCACGCACTCGGTGTCCACCCGGAAGCCGCCGGTGGCGTCCACGAAGACCAGGATCGGGGCGAAGCCGTTGTGCTTGGCGGCGAACTCGTCGGCGGTCTTCACCGCGTTGCCGGAGCGGATCCAGTTGTCGGGCGCCGCGAACTCGCCGCCGATCATCTCCAGCACCGGCAGCTTGGGCCGGGTCTGGCTGCGGAACCAGGCGGGCGGCAGGTAGACCAGCTCCTGGCGGTGGGCGAAGCCGCTCGCGGTGTCCGGGATGTCGACCTGGACGATGCGGCCGGTCCTGGTCTTGCCGCGGATCGAGCCGAGCTCGGCCAGGGTGATCTGGTCCGGCAGCGGCTGGCCGCTGAGCTCGCCGATCGCGTCGTCGATCGTCGGGTAGTAGCCGGTGGCGATGTTCACGCTGTTCGCTGCGCAGAACAGCGCCAGCAGCGCGGTCGGCGCCACCAGCGCCCGCCGCCACCACTTCGCGCTCCGCCAGCCGAAGCCCAGCACGGAGAACGCCGCGATCGCCACCCCGCTCCACAGCCAGACCCCGAACGGGATCGGGTCGGTGATCCCGCTCAGGGTGAGCACGGCGAGGGCGGCGACCGCGGTGATCGCCAGCGCCGTACCGAGCGCGATCGGCCCCCACTTGCGCTGCCAGGTCCGGTCCCGCCAGCCCACCGCGGTGACGAACAGGGCGAGGGCGGCGGCCTGGACCGTCCAGGGGAACCAGCCGTCGAGCAGCGAGACGTTCATGCGCGGAGGCTAGGCGCGGCGGATGAGAAGGAGGTGAGAGGCTGATCGTTCGCTGACCGGACGCTGGGAACCGGCTGGGAGGCGGGGCCCGCGGGGCAGGTCGGCCGCTGGTGGGCCGCTCGCTTCCGCTTTCACTTTATGGAGACTTTCCGCACTGAAGTGACGGTTCAAAACCCCTGCGCCCGGGCCCTGTTGGCCGCGATCACCCAGGTGTAGGGTGCCGCCCGCTCCAACTCCAGTTCCCGCCCCCGCGAACCCTCGGGGGCGGTCCTCCCGACGGACCGGAGAATCCCCTTGGGCTCCCCCGACAGAACGCGCCGTGGCAGAACCCGCGTCGCCCTGATGTCCGCCGCCGCGCTGATCGTGGCGGCAGGCACCTCGGCGGCGTGGGGTGACACCGTCGCCACCACGTCCAGCGCCACCACCAGTCCCGACCACCGCCAGGCCGGAGAGGACTCCGGCGAACTGATGGACTCCATGCAGTCCTTCAACGACCCGCGGGTCTCCCCGGGCGGCACCGTCACCGCCGGCGCCTACCGCGCCGCCTGGCAGCACGTGCTCGGCATGCCCGTACGCCAGGCGGCCTTCACCGAGGTCACCACCCAGCCGTACAACGGCGACGCCCTGCACTACCGGGACCACAACGTCTCCAACGGCGGCGCCGGCGGCGGCTACAACACCGGCCGGATCGCCGCCCTCGCCACCGACCCGACCCACTCCGGCGTGGTCTACGCGGGCGGCGCCGGCGGCGGCGTCTTCCGCTCCACCGACGACGGCGCCACCTGGACCCCGATCGCCGACCACCTGCCCTCGCTGTCCGTCGGCTCCCTCGCCGTCGCCCCCGACGGCGCCCTCTGGCTCGGCACCGGCGAGGCCACCACCGCCTTCGACAACTACCTCGGCACCGGCGTCTACCGCCTCGCCAACCCCAGCCAGGCGGTGTTCAGCCAGTCCGACGCGCTCGGCGGCGGCGAACTCGACAACAGCTCCATCCACGCGCTGCGCTTCGACACCGAGGCCGGCTACGCCTTCGCCGCCACCTCGCACGGCGTCTACCGGCGGGCGCTGGGCGCCGGCCAGGGCGACCCGTGGCAGAAGGTGCTCGCGCCGTGCGCCGGCGTCGGCGTGAGCGGCGTCGCCTGCGGCACCAGCGGCTACTACGCCGACATCACCAACGACCTGGTGGTGCAGCCGGGTTCGGGCGGCAAGCGGGTGGTCGCCAACGTCGCCTGGCGCGGCGGCGCCACCTACAACGGCTTCTACTACTCCGACGACGCCGGCGCCACCTGGCACACCGCCAACCCGCAGGGCGGGATCAACCCGGGCGACATCGGCAACACGACCTTCGCGTACTCGGCGGACGGCAGCAAGCTGTACGCGGTCGTCGAGTCGCCGACGCTGTACAACAAGAACCCGGGCGCCAAGGCGCCGCAGACCGTGCTCGGCGGCGTGTACGTCAGCAACAGCGGTGACATCAACGGCCCGTTCACCCAGATCGCCAACTCCAGCGTGCTCGGCAACAGCGGCTCGGCGATGAAGTTCACGGTGATGGGCCCCGGCTACCAGCCCGGGGTGCAGTCCTGGTACGACCAGTCGCTGGCCGTCGACCCGACGGACCCGGGCCACGTGTACCTGGGCCTGGAGGAGCTGTACGAGACCCGCAACGGCGGGGCGACCTGGAACACCGTCGGCCGGTACTGGAACCTCGGGCTGAACTGCTTCAGCTACGTCGCCGCGCAGAACACCTGCGACGGCAACGTGATGCACTCCGACCAGCACGCGCTGGCCTTCTCCAACTGGGCGGGCAAGGCGCCGGAGGTGTACGCGGGCAACGACGGCGGCGTGTACGCCCGGCCGACGACGCAGACCGCGCCCGGCTGGCGCAACCTCAACGCCAGCGGCACGCTGCGCACGCTGCAGTACTACTCGGTGGGCGCGGGAACACTGCCGGGCGGTTCCGGCTCCGGTCCGGCTGAGGCCGTGTGGGGCGGGCTGCAGGACAACGGCGTGTCCATCTCCGTTCCGCAGGGCGCGACTTACTCGTACACCTACCCCGGTACGTCGACGCCGGTCACCGAACAGCTCAACGCCGCCGGGGAGATGGGCCAGCCGTTCGGCGGCGACGGCGGCGACCAGCTGGTGAACCCGGCCAACGGGTGCCAGACGGTGGGGGAGTACACCAACCTGGCGATGTCCGTCACCAACAACTGCGGCTACACGGCGAACGACGACGGAACGCCCTCCGCCATCACGTCGATCAGCCCCAACGACCCCAACGCGCGGTTCATCGCGCCGTTCGGGGCGGACGCCAAGGACCCGGGGTACTGGGTCGCGGGCGGTGAGTACGTGTACGCCAACACCAAGACCTGGCAGAGCACTTCGGGCTCCGACTGGCAGAAGCTGGCGGACTCGGGAGCCGGCCACTCCGTCACGGCGGTGAAGTCGCAGAAGGACGCCGCCGGGAACCACGTGATCTGGGCGGCCTGGTGCGGTTCCTGCAACCCGGGGGCGGGCTTCGCGCGCGGCATCATGACCAACTACGGAGGCTCCTGGCACCAGTTGACGCTCCCGGCGGACTTCCCGGTGCGGTACATCCAGGACATCGCGATCGACCCGTCGGACGCCAGCGGCAAGACGGTGTACGCGGCGCTGTCAGGCTTCTCCCGGCACTGGAACGTCGGGCCGGGCGCCGGGTACGGGCACCTGTGGCGGACCGGCGACGGTGGTGCGACCTGGCAGGACGTGAGCGGGGCCGACGGTGCCGCCGACCAGCTGGTCGACGCGTCGGCGAACCGGGTGTTGTTCGCCCCGGACGGCACGCTGGTCGTCGCCACGGACCTCGGCGTGTTCACGGACGACGTGAAGGCGGACGGCCTGGGGCACTGGAAGCGCCTGGGCACGTCCGATGTGACGGCCTCCGGCAGCCTGCCGACGGCGGCGGCGGTCTACCTGTCGCCCAGCCCGGACGGCACGTCGGTGTACGTCGCGACGCACGGGCGCGGAATCTGGAAGACCGCGATGCCGTAAGGGCGTTGATGAGCCGGGGGTGGTCCGCGGACCGCCCCCGGCTCAGTCGTACAGGGCCTGGCCCCTGGCGGTGCGGGCGTAGAGCACCACCCGTCCGGTGCGGTGCGGTGTGACCAGACCGGCCCGGGCGAGCTTGTGCAGCTGCGCGGACACCCCGCCGGGGGCCAGGCCCGTCCGGTGGGCGAGCTCCAGGGTGCCGGCCGGGATCTCCAGCAGGCCGAGGAGCAGCGCCCGGGTGGCGCCCAGGGCCGGGGCCAGGTCGGCGGCCTCGGCGCGGGAGCCCCCCTCGGCGCGGGATCCCCCCTCGGTACGGGATTCCCAGAGCGTGCCGATCCCGCGGACGGGGTAGCGGAGCACCGGGACCCACGGCGCCGCCGTCTTGACGTAGAGCTTCGGCCAGGCGAAGGCCGACGGGACCAGGACCAGGCCCCGCCCGTCCAGTGAGCGGCGCGGATCGGCAAGGAGTGTTCGCCGGTTGGCGATCCGCAGGGTGCCGGTGGACTGGTCGAAGGCCAGGTCGGGGTGGATTCCGGCGAACATCGCCGCCGGGCCGCGCTCGGTCAGGGAACGGGCCCGGTAGTGGATGTCGGATTCGAGCAGGGCCCGGAGCCTCGGCCAGGCGGGGGCCAGGGTGCGCTGCCAGTAGTGGTGCAGGTCGGTGACGATCCGGTCCAGCTCCCGCAGGGGTGCGCGCAGCACCGATGCCAGGGCGGGCGGCCGTTCCTCGCCGAACACCTCGGCCAGATCGCGGCGGACGACCTCGGCCGGGGTGCGGCGCACCTCGTCGAGTTCGTCGTCGAGGGCGGTCAGGGGCGAGAGCGGGGTCGGCGCGAGGAACCCGGGGAGATGACCCTTCGGGCCGGCGGTGAGGGCGCGCGCGGCGGCCGGGCCGGGCGCGGTGAGCAGCGGGTCGTGGCGGTGCTCGGACAGCCACGGCAGGTGGATCGGGTGGCTCGCCGGGCGGGTCAGCGTCCTGATGGAGGCCAGCAGTTCCCAGGCCGGAGAGATCGCCCAGCGCAACTGGCTCAGGTCGGCGGTGCCCAGGGACAGGATGAGCGTGAACGGCACGAGGATTCACCCTAGCGCGAATCCGTTGAGCGGCCCTTCGAACTCCCCGAGGCTGCCCGGCATGACGACGCAGACGATCACGCCGGCACTGCCGGCAGAAGCAGCTCCTCCACGGGACCGCACCCGCTACCTCGCGGCGTCCGGAGTCGCGTTGTGGGGCGCGCAGATCGGCCAGGTGGCCGTGCCGCTGACGGCCGTCACCGTGCTGCACGCGGGGGCGTCGGGGACGTCGCTGCTGAAGACCGGGCTGTCCCTGCCCTTCGTGCTCTTCGGACTGCCGGTGGGCGCGTGGCTGGACCGGGTGCGCCGCCGTCCCGTCATGATCGGCGCCGACCTGGTGCGGGCGGCCGCGCTGCTCACCGTGCCCGTCGCCGCCTGGTTCGGGCGGCTGACCATGCTCCAGCTGCTGGCCGTCGTGGTGGTGCAGGGCGCGGCGACGGTGTTCTTCGATCTGGCGACCCAGAGCCTCGTCAAGGACCTGGCGCCGGGCGCCCTGCTCGCCCGGACCAACGCCCGGCTGGCCACCGTCACCCAGACCGCACTCATCGCCGGCCCGCCGCTGGCGGGGTGGGCGGCCGGACTGATCGGCGCGCCGACGGTGCTGCTGGTGATGGCGGCGGGGTACCTCTGGTCGGCGGGGTGGTTGTCCACGCTCGGCATCCGCGAGCGGCCGGCCGGTGGGGCGGTGCGACGGCATCTGCTGCGCGAGATCGGCGAGGGGGTCGCGTTCGTCGCCCGGCACCCGGTGCTGCGCACGGTCACCATCGCGGGTTCCATGGTCAACATCGGGACCGCCGGGGTGGCGACCTTGCTTCCGGTGCTTGCGCTGAACGAACTCGGGTGGAGAGAGGGAGAGTTGGGGGCGTTCCTCGGTGCCGGTGGGGTCGGCGGCCTGGTCGGTGCGCTGGCGGCCGTCCGGCTGGCCGAGGGGCTCGGTGCGGGACGGGCGGCGTTGCTCGTCGGGGGCCTGGTCGCCCCGGCGGCCGTCGCCATCCCGCTGCTCGGCCGGCCCGTGCCCGGGCCGGTGGCGGCCGCCGGCTGGGCGCTGGTGATGCTCAAGGTCGGCTTCGACTCGGTGCTGATGATGACGTTCCGCCAGCAGGTCACCCCGGTCGGCCTGTTGGCCCGGGTCAACGGCACCATGCGGGTGCTCTTCACGGGCGCCGTCGCGCTCGGCGCGGCGTCGGCCGGCCTGCTGGCCGCGGCCGTCGGCACCCGGTGGGCGCTGGGTGCCTCGGCCGCCTGCCTGGCGTGCGTGTGGATACCGATCGCGCTGTCGCCGGTCCGGCGGATGACTGCTCTGGAGGATCACACGGTGTAGAGCGCATGAGGCACGGCCCGTTCCCAGACGGCTTCGAAGGCGGCGGAGACGGTTTTCGCCACCGCGGGGTCCTCGCAGTACTCGTGCCCGGCCCAGTCGCCGTCGCCGGTGAACCAGTGGAAGAGGACCAGGCGGTCGTCGATCAGCCAGAGGTCGTTGCCGGGAAGGGCGAGGTCGGAGGTCAACCGCCGGGGCAGCCAGCGGACACGCGGCTGAATCAGCCGGTGGGTGCCGTGGTCTCGGGTGCCGTCCAGCTGGCGAGGACCTGGAGGGCCTGGGCGGTCGGGGAACCCGGTTCGACGTTGTAGACGCACAGGGTCTGCTCGGCGTCGCCGGGCGCCTGGAAGGACTCGTAGGAGAAGTGCAGGTCTCCGACGAGCGGGTGGTGGTAGTGCTTGGCGCCGTGGGTGCGGCGCAGCACCCGGTGGTCGTTCCACCAGCCGGTGAACTCGGGGGACTGGAGGGTGAGTTCGCCGACCAGGTCGGCGAGCTGCCGGTCGTGGGGGTAGCGGCCCGCCTCCAGTCGGAGGACGGCCACGGTTTCCGCGGCGATCCGCGCCCAGTCGCCCACGCGCTCGCGGGCCCGGGGGTCGAGGAGGTAGTAGCGGGCCAGGTTGCGGCGGGGCGCGGGCAGGGCGTCGAAGTCGGTGAGGACCTCGCGGGCGAGCCGGTTGGAGGCCAGCACGTCGGTGCGCCGGCCGAGGATGACAGCCGGTACGTGGCTGAGGGTTTCGAGCATCAGGTGCAGGCCGGGGCGGACTCGCTGGGCCCGGGCGGGTGTGCGGTGTGGGGGTTGGGCGCTGGCGTGCAGGAGGTCGGTGAGGTGTTCGCGTTCGGTGTCGTCCAGGCGCAGGGCGCGGGTGATCGCGTCGACGACCTCGGGGGAGGGGTTGAGGGCGCGGCCCTGCTCCAGCCGCGTGTAGTACTCCGTACTGACGCCGGCCAGGCGGGCCACCTCGTCCCTGCGCAGGCCGGGTACGCGGCGGATGCGCCCGTCGGCGGGCAGCCCCGCCTCTTCGGGGGTGACGCGAGCGCGGCGTGAGCGCAGGAAGCCGGCGATCTCCTTGGTGCGGTCCATGCCTCCCATTGTCGGTGCGGCGATGGTGGTGTGGTGGGTCCTTGGGTGGCCCTGGTGGTACCTGTCTGGGCAGGGCCAGTTATGGCGGTCCGGGGGGCTGGTTCGGGGGTTGTACTGGATCTGCGGCCGACGGAGATCGGTCGGAAGGTTCTGTAACTCCCTTGGAGGGCAAGCATGTCCACGAACACCACGTCCCTGCCCCTCACCGGTCGCGTCGCCGTCGTCACCGGTGCGTCCAGTGGCATCGGGGAGGCGTCCGCCGAGAGGCTGGCGGCTCTGGGTGCCCGCGTCGTCGTCCTGGCGCGGCGGGCCGACCGGCTGGCGGAGCTGGTCGAACGGATCGAGAAGAACGGCGGCAGCGCGCTGGCGATCGCCGTCGACGTGACCGACCCGGCCGCCGTGCAGGCCGCCGCCGACCGGGTGGAGGCCGAGCTCGGCGGTGCCGACCTGCTGCTGAACAACGCCGGCGTCATGCTTCCCTCTCCGATCGAGGAGCGCGCGACGGAGCAGTGGAAGCAGCAGATCGACCTGAACGTCACCGGCCTGATGCACGCGATCGGTGCCTTCACTCCGCAGCTGGTGAAGGCCGCCGAGGAGCGTGGGGTGGCGGATCTGATCAACACCTCGTCGATCGCGGCGCAGAACATCTTCCCGACCTTCGCGGTCTACTCCGGGACCAAGGCGTACGTCTCCCACCTGTCGCGTCACCTGCGGACCGAGCTGGGCCCGAAGAAGGTGCGCGTCTCGGCGGTCGAGCCGGGGATCGTCGCCACCGAGCTGCAGAGCCACGTGACCGACCAGGAGGCCCGGGACTGGCTGGAGGGCGCGCGGGAGACCATGGAGTGGCTCACGGCGGAGGACGTCGCGCAGATGGTCGGCGTCATCGCCACCCTGCCGCCGCGGGTGAACCTCCAGCAGGTCACCATCATGCCGACCGGCCAGGCCAGTTGAGCGGTTCGGTACGGGTGGCCCGGCGCGACGCGCGGGGCCACCCGTGCGTTGTTCAAGGTGCGGTGGCGACGAGGCGACGCAGGGCGGCGTGGGCGGGTGGTCCCCAAGTTGCCTTGCCGCCAGGGCGGTTGTGGCGGCCCGCCTCGCCGATGAGGATGCCGCCGAGGGCGCGGATGACGGCCCAGCCGCAGGCGCGGCGCAGGGTGGCGGGGTCGACGGCCGGCTCGTAGGCCTGGTGGAAGAGGTCGGCGCCGCCGTCCGGGAGCAGGTTCCAGGGGGCGGCGAGGTCGCAGGCCGGGTCACCCGCGCAGAGTTCGCCGAAGTCGATCACGCCGCAGAGGGTGCCGTCGGTGGTGAGGACGTTGGCGGGGTGGAGGTCGCCGTGGATCCAGAGGGCCGGGCCGGTCCACGGCGGTGCGGTGACAGCGTCGTCCCAGACGGCGCGGACGGCGTCCGGGTCGGGGATCAGCCCCATGTCGGTGGCCTCGGAAAGGCCCCGGATGAACTGGTCGGCGTGCGGGGCCAGCGGGCCGCCGCGTGCGTCGCGCCCGGCGGGGGCTTCGGCGGGGGCGGGTTGGTGGAGGGCGGTGAGGAAGGCGGCCAGGGCGCGGGCCGCAGTCGCGGCGCGGGTGACCGGGGCGCGGTCGGCGGGAGTGCCCGGGACCCAGGTGGTGACCAGCCAGGGGTGGGGGAATCGTTCGGAGGGCTCGCCGAGGCGCTGCGGGACCGGGATCGGGAGGGAGAGGCCTGGCGGGAGAGCCGGCAACCAGGCGTGTTCCTTGCGCAGCAGGGCACTTGCCGAGTCGGTCGCCCAGGGCAGCCGGACGGCGAGGTCGTCGCCGAGCCGCCACATCTGGTTGTCCCAGCCGCGCGCCCCGAGACGGAGGGGGAGGTCGGCGAGGTCGGGGTGCTGCTCGAGGAGGAGGCGGCGGACCAGGTCGGCAGTGATCTCGGTCGGTGTGTGGGCCATGGGGAGAACGGTAGTTGGGGCGATCGGGCGAAGGCATCGGAACGGGCAGCTCACGGCGGCGTAGTACGCGGATCCTTCGGTTTCGTCGATGCGAGCGAACCCGGCCTTGGCCAGCACCCGGCCGGAGGCGGGGTTGGCCGTGCGGTGCTTGGCGACGACGGAATCCAGGTGCAGCCTGTCGAACGCGACGGCAAGTACGCCGACGACGGCTGCGGTGGCGTACCCACGGCCCCAGGTGTCTTCGCGCAGGATGTAGCTCAGTTTGGCGGGGCCCGCCGTGGCGTTGAGCTTGACGACGCCGACGAGGTCGCCCTCCACGTCGATGCCGAGGATGTAGTGGACGCGTGGATGCTCTTGGGCCCAGCAGACGGCTTGTTCGACGTACTGATGTGCCTCGGTGTGTTCCATCGCGGCGCGCCCGAGGTGGCGCACGGAGCTGCCGCTGTAGATTCGGCGAACGGCGTGGGCGTCGTTCGCCGTGAGCTCCCGGAGGTTCACAACCGGCCCAGTGCCGAGGCGAGTTCGGCGGCCGTGGGCCTACTGTGGGCGGGTGCGCGAAGGACCGGCTGAAGCACGGCTTGAAAGGTCGGCCAGGGCTCGTCGGAGCGGAGCGGAAGCATGCCGGTGGCGATGGCGGCACGGCGGGCGGAGGGGCCGGCATCCGGGCCGATTCCGCCGGCGTCGTAGTCGAGCGGCCACCGGCCTGTGGCACACGTCCAGAGTGTGCCCGCGAGGGCGTAGGCGTCGGATTCGACGGTCGTCCGCACCGGGCGCACACCGGACTCGACCAGGGCAGCCAGTTCCGGGGCTACCAGGTGGGTGATGCCGCCCTGGAAGACCGGAGACGGGGGGAAGTCCGGCGACCAGGCCCAGGACAGGTCGAGCAGCCGCGCGCCGTGGTCGGTGTGGATGCAGTGAGCGGGTTGGAGATCGCCGTGTACCCACCCGGACGCATGCAATCTGGCGACGGCCTGGCAGAGATCGACGGCTCCGCAGAGGGCTCTCTCGTACGCACCGCCGCCGTTCCGGATCGGTTCGAAGAGGTCCCAGGTCGAGGGGCCGGTGAGCCAGGGGGTGACGTACCAGTGCCGGCCGCTGGTGACGGTGTAGCCGGGAAGTTGGTCCAGAACGGCGCTTTCCCGCGCCGTGAGCTCCGCGCCCTCGCCGTATCCGGCCTTGATCGCGACCGTGGCCGCAGCCCCGGTCGCCTTCCAGACGGCAGAGCCGCGCCGGTCGGTGATCTCCGCGAGGGCGACCGGACCGCAGATGGCCTCGGCGGCCTTCACCGCTTCGTCGGGGCAGGGAGTGATGTCGCCCATGCTTGTACCGCCTTCCAGTCGCACGGGAGCAGGCCGTGTGATGCGGCCTGCTCCCGTTGCGCGTCCGACTTCTCGTGTTTCGGGGCCGGACCGACGGTGATCACTCTCGGAGAACGCCGATCGGGTTGCCGGGGTCGTCCAGCCAGACCGTGTTCGCCTCCGGGGTCACCGTGAGTCCGTAACGCTCCAGCCCGGGGCGTCCGTTGGACAACCACGTCGAGGCGGAAGCCTCGAGCTCCGTCCAGAGGGCGCGTGGGCCGCCTTGGAAGGCGCGTGTGGTGCCGTCGTTCCAGCTCTCCAGTACGGCCCATGAACCGTCGGGATGGAGGAACCACTGGCCTGCGACGCGGTCGGCTGCCAGGCGCAGCCGGGTCGTGCCCGGCATGGCGAGTTGGGCGCTCCACAGGAACGCCGGGTCGTCCAGGAGGTCGGGGTGGATGGCCGGGTCGAGGCCGGTGGCCTTGTCGCGGGCCTGGACGGCGGCGCGCATGAGGGGCCCGATCGCGGGCCGCAGAGTCTCGCGGGAGGGCATGAACGAGACGTCGGAGTTGAGGAAGCGGCCCTGCGCTTCGCCGTCGCTGACGTGCAGTTTCACGTAGCCGTAGGCGTCGAGGCTGCCGACCAGCGACACCAGGATGACCGCGCCGGGGAGCGCCTGGGCCAGCCATGCGGACGGGACACGGCTGGGCGAGTACGTGGCGATGATCCGGCCGTACGGGCCGCCGTCCGGGCTGCCCTCGGCGCCGTCGCCGACGACCAGGCGGGGCCGGTAGCCGACGGAAGCGAGCCGTTCGCCGTCTGCGGCGGAAAGTGCGGCGTCGTGCTCGACGCTGGTCACGTACCGGTCGCCGAGGCGGGCGCACAGCAGCGCGGTGGAGTAGCCGGTACCGGTTCCGACTTCGAGGACCTTCATCTGGTCCTGGACGTCGAGCTCTTCGAGCATTCGTACGACGACGCCGGGTAGCGTCGAGGAGCTGGTGGGGGTCCCGGTGCAGGGCTCGCCGGTCGGCTTGGTGGTGCCGTGGTCGAGCTGGGTGACCCACGTGGTGTTCTCGTAGGCGAGCCGCAGCCACCTCTGTGCGTCGGTGTCCCGGCTGACGGCGGTATATCGGGTGATGCCGTCCGCTCCGTCCGCGGTGGTGTAGAAGCTCGGCAGGAGGGCGTGGCGGGGCACGGCCAGCACCGCGTCGCGCCACTGCGGGGTGCGCAGTGAGCCGTCGCGCTGCAGCTTGTCCGCCAATGCGACGCGCAGTGCGCGCGCCGTCTCCTCGGTCCTGTTCAGGGTGTCACTCATCTGTGTTGCCCTTTTCCAGAAGATCCGCAATGGCGCGCGAGATGGGTACGCCGGTTCTGTGCTCGATCCATGACCACTGGCCGTTGGGGTTCACCTCGAGGAAACGCCAATCCCCGGCCGGCGTGACGACGAAGTCGAAGGCCCCGAAGACGAGTCCGAACTCGCGCATGAACGTGGACACGCGCTCGCGCACGGGGCCGGGGACGGTCGTCGGCCGGTACGTGAGGCTGTTGTAGTCGGTGCGCCAGTCGATCCGGGCAGCCTCCGATCCGGCGTGGATCTCGACGGGGAAGAAGCGGTCGCCGACCACGGTCAGGCGGACCTCGTGGGCCTTGTCGATCCACTCCTGGAAGAGGTGGGCGCATAGGCGTACGGAGTCGTCCAGGTCTGCGGGGTCGATGACGACCGTGTCCACGGGCGCGCCGAGGCTCTTGGTGATGACCGGAGCGTCGAGGTCGGAGGCGAACTTCCGGGCAGCCTCGGGGTCGTTGGTGATGATGCTGCGTGGTGGATTCAGTCCCAGACGTCGGGCGACGGCGAGTTGCCAGGGCTTGTGGTTGGCATCCAGGTCCCGCGCGGGATGGTTGATCCACAGGCAGGGAAGAGACACGGCGACGCCGACGAAGCCGGCCCGGGACTGGGCGGCGGCGAACCGCCGCCCGGCCTCGGACATGCCGTCAGGCAGCCGGAACTCTTCGGGCCTGCGGAAGTACACCGACCGGACACGGGACAGGTCCAGAGTGCGGTGCCCGTTGTCGAGCACACCGGCCCACCGGTCCTCCAGTGTCGCGATCAGGCTGAGTTCGGTAGGGAACTCGGCGGTGTCGCACCGGAACACGGGGACGCCCCGACTGTTCAGGTGTTCCACAACCAGATCCGCAGTCGAGTCGAGCCGGCTCGTGAGAACCAGTACCGACTCGCCGTCAGGCTCCATCACCTTGGCTCTCCTAGTAGAAGTCGGTGCCTTCGTCGTTCCTGCTGTCGGAGTTGGTGTTGCTGCTGGTCTCGCCGCGGGCGGTGTGCGCCCAGGGGTTGCCGTCGGAGGTGACGGCGATCTGCAACTCCTGGTCGTACGTGACGCCGGTGGCGTCGGCGGGCTCGCTGGTCTGCCGCGCGGCGTAGCGCATGGCGAACGGCTGCCGCTCGATGGACGTGGCGGTCATGGTGGTCTCCTCCCGTGCTCGAAATTCGATGGTGTTGCCCGCGCTGGAGTAGTCGCGGACGACGTTTTTTGCGGCCTCTCGCTCAGTGACGGTAGGGAGCAGAGACGAACGTGGTCGACCAACTTGCTCGAGCTTGCTCGAATTCACCCAAGCGCGTTGACGGCGCTGGTGATGAGTGATCTCGCTTCGGGCCCGTAGACCGCGATGCTCGCAAGTTCGGAGAACGCCTGGCTGTACTCGGCGATCTCGGCGGGCTGGGTGATGGTGAGGTGGGCGGAGACGAGTTCGACGTTCACCTGCGCGTCGTCGTACATCGTGAAGGACTCAACCGGCCATCCCGAGCCTCTGATTGAGACCAGCGGGATGACCCTGAGGCTGACGGACGGCAGTGTACTGACAGTTATCAGATGGCCGAGTTGCCCGACGAGGATGTCTGGGGTGCCGATGACCGTTCGAAGTACCCACTCCTCAACCAGGATGGCGAAGCGATGATTTCCGGTGTGCAGCACCTTCTGCCGCTCCATCCGAACTGCGACGGCGTCATCGACGTCGTCGGGAGTGCTGCGCAGCGACACGATCGTGTTGAGCACGGCGCGCGTATATGCCGGTGTTTGGAGTAGGCCGGGGATGACCCACGACTGGTACATGCGGAATCGGCGTGTTCGTTCGAAGAGGGGGCGCACGGATTCCTGTGCCAGTTTGAGGCCTGACCGTTCGAGGCGGCGCCATTCGATGTACATGCCCTCGATGTTGCGGGCAGTCGCGATGAGGTCCGCTGCCTGTTCGGGAACGCCGCAGATGGCAGTCCAGATCCTTATGTCGGCTTCCGATGGCATCACGCGACCGCTCTGGATCTTGGAGCACTTGGATTCGTGCCACCCAGCAGCTGCGGCCAGCGCCCGCGCGTTGAGTCCGGAATCTCGCCGGATATCGCGCAGACGCTGGCCTAGAGCCTGCTTGGCCTGCTGGACGCTGGATGACGCGGACACGGTTCAGGTCAGCCGGAAGTCCTCGTGGGGTACTGCGCGGGCCCAGACGGCCTCGAACGCCGAGGCGCAGAGACTCACGGTCTCAGGGTCAGCGCTGACTTCGTGTTCCACGAAGTCGCCCTCGCCGCTGAAGTGGTGGACCAGGAGGTGCTGCCCGTCGATGAGCCAGAAGTCGTTGCCGGGGAGCGCCAGATCCGACGCCTGCCGGCGGGGGAGCCATCTGACCTGCTCGCCGGACGCGATGTTTCGGAACGTGATCTCGTGCTCGAACCGGATGTACTCGCTTGCCGGTTCGGAGATGACGCGAGCTCGTCGTACCTCGACTCCGCGAGTGGTGGTTTCCTCGACCAGCTGCAACCAAGGGCTCCACCATGACGAACGGTCCTCCGGATCGTCGCGTCGCCCGCTGAGCCAGCGGAGGAACAACGGGTCGTCGCGCATGTATCCGTCGCGCATCTCCAGATGGAGTGCCGAGCGGGTGGAGCTCCGCAGCAGGTCCTCAAGCGTGGGCTCCGCCACCACCGTTCACCTCCGGGAAGAACTGCATCATGCGCCTGGGGAATTCGATCACGGTCTCGTGCTCGGGGATGTCCATGTGTGCGAGACGTGCCGGGTCGAGCACCTTCCAGCCCTGGAGGATGTAGTTGCCCGTCACGTCGTCGAAGTAGACGGTCGGGGACTTGCCTTCGGGACTGTCGGGGTCTTGACCGAGCTTGTGCAGTGCCATGGTGGGCCTCCTAGCGGCCGGAGTCGAACGCCTTGAGTGATCGTTCCGCATGGACGGCGACTCGAACTATGAACTTGCCCAAACTTGCTCGCACAGGGCTACGCCTCGGCTATGCCTTCCACTGGCCAGGCTCGGAGCACGCGGGCGGCCCCGCGTGGTGCGCGGGGCCGCCCGGTGGGGAGTGCGTCAGCGGTGGGTGGGGAAGTCGCCTGAGCGGATGCCGGCGACGAACGACTGCCAGGCCTCGGGGGTGAAGCGGAGGGCCGGGCCGTGGGGGTCTTTGCTGTCGCGGACGGGAACGGAGCCCGGAAGGCCGCTGGCGACTTCGATGCAGTTTCCGCCTTCGCTGCCACTGTAGCTGCTCTTCAGCCAGGCCAGTTCAGTAGTCATGTCCGTATCCCTTGATTGCTAGCTCCTGCATCCATGTCCTGGAGTCGTCCGGGCTGATCGCGGCGGTCGTCAGCTGCTCGAAGACCCGCTCGTGATGGGCGATGTCGTCGTCCCTCTCCAAGTAGAGGCTGCTCGTCAATGCCTCGACGTAGACGATGTCGCCCGGCACATCAGCGAAGGAGAGGATGTTAAACGCCGTGCTCATGGAGGGATGAGGACCATAGTTGAACGGAAGGACCTGGATCGTGACGCAGGGCTTCTCCGAGAGTGCTATGAGGTGCTCCACCTGGCTGTGCATGACTGCGGGTCCACCGACTGGCCTGCGAAAAGCTGATTCGCTCAGGATGACCCTCACGTCAGGCGGATCCTGCCGGTGAAACACCTCCTGCCGCTGAATGCGCAGCCTGACGCGGCGCTCGATCTCCTCCGGGCGCAGATTCGCAGGTGAGACACCGAACATGGCTCGGGCATAGTCGGCCGTCTGAAACAGTCCGGGCACCAACTCGACTTCGTAGCCCCGAATCCGCGCGGCGTCGGCCTCAAGGCCCACGTAGGTCTGGAACCAGTCCGGCAGGGTGTCGCCGTAGTCGTGCCACCAGCCGCGTTGCGTGCTGCGACGCGTCAGGGAGATGAACTGGCGCAGTTCGGCTGCGTCGCTGACGCCGTACAGTTCGAGCATCGCGCGAACGTCGGATTCCTTCAGGGTTGTCTGACCTGACTCGATCCGCGACACCTTGGTCGCACTGAACCCGAGCTCGTCCGCAACGGCCTTGGCCTGAAGCCCGGCCCGATCGCGCAATCGTCGCAGCTCGGAGCCGAGCCTACGGCGCAGCACGGTTGGACTGTCCACGCTCGTCGCTCCCTCTTGGTTGACGTCGGGTCACAGTCTGCCACCTCCCTCGGTGATCACAAGACTCTTGCGATGCCGCGCAATTGCGTGGATGTGCGCTTGCGCAATGAGGCCATCGCGGAGCACTCTACAGGGAGTAGTCCTTCGGGTCGCCTGAGTGATCACGATGGGTCTACCGCCGGGCATTCCTTTGCCTCTGCTCGGCCGTCGCATGGCTTCAACCCCTCTCCCTGGAAGGTGACTTCGCCATGTCTCGAACCTCTTCCTCCACCATCTGGCTCCCGCGCAGCCGCCGCTCGCCGGCCATCGCGCGCCAGCGCCTCTCCGTCCTTCTCTCCTCCGTTCCGGGCGGCGAGCGTTTCCTCGACTCCGGGCTCGTGGTCACCACCGAGTTCGTCACCAACGCCGTCCTGCACGGCACCCCAATGGGCCACCTCATCTACTTCGCCCTCGACGTCGACCCCGCCCGCCTCCGCATCGAAGTCCGCGACGCCCGGGGCGACCGCCTCCCCGCCCTCTCCTCGCCCAGCCCCGACGGCGAGACCGGGCGGGGCCTCCACCTCGTCGACTCGCTCACCAGGCGCTGGGGCTGCTGCCCGCGCGCCGGCCGGTGGGCAAGATCGTCTGAGGCGAGGTGGCCGCGTGAGGGCCGATCACGAAATCCGCGTCGAAATCCCCGGGTTGAGGCCCACGTCGGTCCGCACCCTCACGCCCGACGCCCTCGAGTCCATCTGGAACTCGATCTGCTTCCGCCCGATGTCCAGGTGGCAGCACCACTTCCTGGAGCACGCCCTCACCGGCCCCTGCGCCGAGCGCGACGTCATCCGTCACCTCGCCGCGAACCCGTTCCTCGTCCTCCCCTTCGGGGACTGCGAGTTGCGCATCAGCTGGGCGAACACCCCTGAGGGGGACCCCGCGTGATCGACCATGTCCGGGACTGGTGGTTCCAGCACTGCTCCCGCGCGCCCGTCGCCCGTCTCCTCCGTGCCGAACGGCGGCGCCTCGAAGCCGAGTTGGCCCGTCGGCTGCCCGACGCCTCCGCCGCCGTCCGCCGGCGCGTGCTCGCCGCGATCCGCGACGCCGAATCCACCTGATCGCGCCCGCCGCCGCATGCTAGGTTTGAACGCGTTCAAAGGAGGGATGGGGATGGCCGTGGTTCCCGCGAGTGCGCGGTGGTTGGCCGGGGTGGCGTGCGCGGTGTTCGTGGTGCCGCTGGTGCTCGTCGCGGCGACCTACGGGGTCAGTCTGCTGCTCTTCCTCTGCGTGGTCGGCCTGCTGACCGCCGCCGTCTGCGCCGTGCCGGTCTTCTACCGTCGCCAGGACCGCTTCCGGGTCGCCTGCGCGGCGGCGGGCTTCACGGTCGCCGGGGTGTGGCTGCCGTTGTTGGTCCTCGCCCTCCTGACGGTCCTGTCCCTGGGTGGCTGGGCCTCGTACCTCACCTACCTCCTCACGCCGGTCGCCGCGATCACCGCGCTGATCGCGGCCTTCCAGCGGGCCCGTGGAACGGACCGTGGCCGGGTGGCGGTCGTCCTCGCATGGTCGGCCGCAGCGGCCTCGATGGCCGGATGGATCCTGCTGGCCGGGAGGAGCTGACCCCACTCGCCGGATCTCCCCGCTTCTGCCCGTCGCTCAGCGGGCGGCCTCCTGGGCCGGCCGGCGGAGGAGGGCGAGGCGGCTGGCGGTGCGGTCGAGGTCGCGCATCAGGGTCGAGCCGGTGGGGAGGCCGGCGAGGGGGTCGGCGCCGATGAGGACCAGGCGGATGTCGCGGTCGCAGCAGACGTCGACCAGGTTGGCGAAGCGCCGGCGGCCGTCGGTGGAGGCGTCGGTGAGCGGCGGGACGTCGTCCAGGACGATGGTGGGGAAGCGGTCGGCGACCGCCAGGTAGTCGGCGCCGGAGGTGCGGCCCTCGCACAACTCCTGGAAGCCGAATCACACGTGGTCGTCGCGGACCGCCCGGGCCGGCAGCTCGCGGTGGCGGGCGACGACCGCACCAGGTTCCGATGGCCGGGGCGGGGTGAGGCCGGCCGAGGTTTCGTCGCCGGGGTGGAGGCGGGCGCCGAGGGCGAACCCGTGGGCGCCGCCCGGCCGGGGCTGCTGCCCGAAGTCGACCTCTCCTCAGGTGCCCGCCGATGGGGACGCCGAGCGGGTCCGGCGGGGGGAGCACCCGCCGGACCCGCTCGGCTCACCAACCCGCTCAGCCTGCGAAGCGCTCGCGCAGGCCGGCCAGGCCGGAGGTGAAGACGCCGTGCACGCGCTCGGTGGAGTCCTTGCGGTGCTCGGCCTCGATGTCGTACCGGACGCTCCACTCCACGAAGCTGGCGCCCAGTTCGGTCACCGGTGTGACCCGCAGGGTGGCCCGGTAGCCGTCGAAGTGGAAGGTGCCGTCCGGGAAGCTGTACGTGTAGCTGCGGGCCTCGTCGTCGTAGGCGAGCAGCGTCTCGTGCAGCACGACGCCGTCGGGCAGTTCGAAGACCCGGACCGAGCCGATCGCGTTGCCCGCCGGCCCGTTGCCGAGCCGGCTCGTCGGCAGGTGGGGGTGCCAGTCGCCAAGGGCGTGGAAGTTGCCGACCAGCTCCCACACCCGCTCGGCCGGGGCCTCCACCACTGTGCTGACCGTCAAGACCGCCATGGTTGTTGCCGCCTTTCGTCCGCTGGGTCGAAGCCCCATTCTCACTTCGCGTCAGATCGACACACCAGGGGGCGAGCCGGTCAGGCGATTTACCCGTCCAGGACCACCCCGGCCGCGAGGATCCGCCCCTCGTCGTCGGTGAAGCGGACGGATCCCGCGCTGCGCTCCCCGGTGAGGAAGCCGATGGCGTTGGCGCCCGTCGCCGGGTCCGTCACGTGCTCGAACCAGCCCTCGCGGTAGGCCGGTTCGTCGTCGACGACGGGCGTCCTGGCGATGAGCTCCTCGAACTGAGGCCGGTACCAGCCGAGGTTGTCCTCCCGCGACGCGCCCCTGCGCCGCAGTTCCGGCAGGGCGGTGAGGAGCATCGGCTCCGCCGCCTGCTCGCTGGGGTCGCCCCAGGTCAGATACATCATTCCGATGCCCGGCAGCAGGCCGGCCGAGGCGCCGCCCGGGTGGAAGCGCTCCGGGAGGTCGCGGAACAGCACCGTGGCCGCGCTCGCCGGCAGGCCCTGCTCGGACGGGGTCAAGGTGACCACCACCGGGAACCGGCTGGCGACCGGCTCCTCGATGACCTGCCCCTCGCCCTCGCCGTACGGGACGTCGACCCAGAGCGTGTCGCCGGACTCCTCCGGTACGACCAGGTCCCCGGCGTAGCGGTGGATCTCGCCGGGCTCCGGAGGGAACAGGCGTCGGACGGCGGCGATGGGGTCGGGCATCTGCACCATGCCAGGTACGGTAGCGCGGCCCGGTGACAGCCCCGGTCAGCGATGGACCAGGCGACGCAGGAGGCGGACGTAGGGGCTTCGCCGGGCGGGGGCGGTGACCGTGGCGCCGCAGGCGCGGACGGCCCGGTCGAGGGCTTCCTCGAGCAGGGCGTCGTGCAACCAGCGGAAGGCCAGCGGCCAGCTGAGCCGGCCCGGGCCGCGCAGCCGCATGGCGATGGTGTGGCGCAGCACCGAACCACCCGCCGAGGGCTGGACGGTGAACTCGTGGAAGCCGTCGAACCCGCGCGGCGCGCTGAAGCGGAAGCGCACCCACCGGCCCGGCTGGTAGCCGACGACGCGGTAGCGGACCGGTCCGTGGCCGCCGGTGGCGCCGACCGCGAGTGGGCCGTCCAGGCGCAGCGGGGGCCAGGCGATCCCTGGCCAGAGTCGGTCGTCGGGGCCGGAGAGGCCGTCGAGGAGGGCGGCGACCGTCGACTCCGGTGCCGGGATGGTGCGTTCGTGGATGTTGAGCACGGGCATGACGGGTCCCCCTGGTTTTGGATGGGTCTCTCCAATTGAATTGGAGAGTACCCTCCACTACATGTCCAGACCACCCCGCCATGACGAAGCCACCCTCCTCGACGCCGCCGTCCGGCTCGCCGCCGCCGGGGGACCGGCCGCCGTCACCATGTCCGCCGTGGCCCGCGAGAGCGGCGCGCCGAACGGGTCCGTCTACCACCGGTTCCCCCAACGATCGGCGCTGCTGGCCGAGTTGTGGCTGCGCACGCTGGGGGAGTTCCACGACGCCTGCCTGCCGGTCTTCGCCGAGCACGCCGAACCGCACCTGGCAGCCGGGGCGGCGGCCCGGCAGGTCGTCGCGTGGAGCCGGGCCCACCGCGAGCGGGCCGTCGTCCTGCTGCACGGCGTGGAGGCCTTCGGCCGGGCCGAGTGGCCCGCGGCGCAGCTGCGGCGCGAACGGCAGGCCGCGCGCCGGGTGCGACAGGCGGTGACCGGGCTCGCCGAACGGCTCGGCGCCGAGACGCCGCTGGACCTGGACCGGGTCAGCCTCGCCGTCGTCGGCCTCCCGCTCGCCGTGGTCCGACGCCACCTGCACGCGGGCACCCCGCTGCCCGGACACGCGGAGGAGCTGGCCGAGCGCGGCGCGATCGACCTGCTGCGCGGAGGCGGGTCGTAGGATCCCCGATCACCGGCCCGGGAAGCCGAATCCCGGGTGGTTGGCGCAGTGAACTTCCCCGAATTCCGCCCGGAATTGGCGCAGTAAATGGCTGCCGGGCGTGGCCCCGGGCAAATTCCGGAAGTTTTCGGCGAATTGAGGAACCGTCGCCGTGTCGACCGGCGTTCGGACAGGCATGAACCAAGAGAAGATCTCCCTGCGCCCGATCGCCGAAGCCGACCTCCCGCAGTTCCTCACGCTCCTCAACGACCCCGACGCCATGGGCGAACACCTGTGGTTCGGCTGGCGCCAGCCCGACCGGATCCGCCGCGTCTGGGCCGAGAACGGGCTGCTCACCGACGAGCAGTGGACCCTCGCGATCACCGCCGACGGCGAGTTCTGCGGCTACGCCGCCGCCATGCGGGAGAACGCGACCCCGGCGTCCTGGCACTGGAGCCTGGGCGCCCAACTCCTGCCCGGGGCAAGGGGCCGGGGCATCGGAACCAAGGCGCACCGGCTTTTCGTCGACTACCTGTTCGCGCATTCGCCGGTGATGCGGCTGGAGGCGGAGACCGAGACCGGAAACCTCGCCGAACAACGCGTGCTGGAGAAGACCGGATTCACCCGCGAAGGCGTGCAGCGGGCGCAGACCTTCCGGGACGGCGAATGGCGCGACGTGCTGCTCTACGGCCTGCTGCGCACCGATCCGCGGCCCACCCCGGTGTCGGAACCCTCGTGACGGGCCGCGCGTTGGCGCCTTCATGAACCAAGCGAAGATCTCCCTGCGTCCGATAGCCGAGGCCGACCTCCCCGCCTTCAGCCGGCTGGTCAACGATCCCGAAGAGACCGGCGAGTTCCAGTGGTTCGGCTGGCGGGACCCGGAGCGGTTCCGGCGCCGGTGGGCGGAGCACGGGCTGCTCGGGGACGATCAGTGGATCTTCGCGGTCGTCGCCGACGGCGAGTTCTGCGGCTTCGTCGCCGCCCGGCGGAAGGGGGCGCTGCCGACGGCGCAGTACTGGAACATCGGCATCCAGCTGATGCCGCGGGTGCGCGGACGGGGGATCGGCACCGAGGCCCAACGCCTGCTGGTGGACTACCTGTTCGCGCACACGCCGGTGGTGCGGGTGGAGGCGGACACCGAGGTCGACAACATCGCGGAGCAGCGGGCCCTGGAGAAGGCCGGCTTCACCCGTGAGGGTGTTCGGCGTGCGGTGACCTTCCGTGCCGGGCAGTGGCGCGACGGGGTGCTCTACAGCGTGCTGCGCACCGACCCCAGGTCCTGACGGAGACGGTCGCCGGTCACGGCGGGCCCGGAGTCGATCGATCCCGTCAGCGCTCAGCGGCTGTCGGCGGGACCGGCTCCGGGCCGGTGGCCGGGTCGCGGGTGAGCAGGTAGCGGGCGCCGGGCCCGGCCTGGGCGGCCCGGTCGTCGGCGTTGTAGAGGGCGCAGCGGGTGAGCGAGAGGCAGCCGCAGCCGATGCAGCCGGTGAGCTTGGCCTTGAGCCGTTCCAGTTCGGCGATCTGCTCGTCGATCCGGCTCTGCCAGGAGGTGGCGACGGCGTCCCACTCGGTGCCGCTGGGGGCGGGGCGCTCGGGCAGCCGGTCGAGGGCGACGCGGGCCTCGTCGAGGGAGAGGCCGACCCGCTGGGCGGCCCGGACGAAGGCGATCCGGCGCAGCGTGCCGCGCAGGTAGCGGCGCTGCCCGCCGGTGGTGCGGGTGGCGTGGATCAGGCCGAGGCTCTCGTAGTAGCGCAGCGCGGAGGCGGCCAGTCCACTGCGGGCGGCAAGCTGGCCGATCGTGAGCAGGTCGCCGGTGCGCGGGGTGGTGGTGCGCGGGCCGGTGGTGCGGCCGCCGTCGGGTGTCGCGGTCATGGGCACTCACTGTAGCCGCTTGACCTCAAGCTCGCTTTAAGTTGCACGATCGGCGCATGACGACGAACACAGAGACGGCGGCCCCGGCAGGCTTCGCGGACCTCCAGCCGTTGATGGCCCTGATGACCGGCGACGAGAAGCACGGCCCCGCCGCCACCTCCACCCTGGACGCCCTTTGGGTGCTGTACGACCGGGTGCTGCGGGTCACCCCGGCCACCGCCGACGCCCAGGACCGCGACCGCTTCCTGCTCTCCAAGGGCCACGGCCCGATGGCCTACTACGCCGTACTGGCCGCCAAGGGCTTCATCGACCCCGCCGTGCTGCCGAGCTTCGGCGGCTACGACTCGCCGCTCGGCCACCACCCGGACCGGACGCTGATCCCCGGCGTGGAGATCGCCTCCGGCTCGCTCGGCCACGGCCTGCCGCTGGCCGTCGGTACGGCGCTCGGCCTGCGGGCGCAGGGGCTGACCGATCCGGCGGTGTGGGTGCTGCTCGGCGACGCCGAGTTCGACGAGGGCTCCAACCACGAGGCGGTGGCCTTCGCCGGCGCGTACGGGCTGGACCGGCTGCACGCGGTGGTGATCGACAACTCCTCGGCCACCCACGGCTGGCAGGGCGGCATCGCCCAGCGGTTCGCCGCCGAGGGCTGGTCCACCGCCACGGTGGACGGCCGCGACCACGAGGCGCTGCACCGCGCCTTCACCGCCGAACACCCGGGCCGCCCGCACGTCGTGGTCGCCAGGGTCGAGCCGAAGAACTCCTGAGCACATCAGCAAGTACCTACACGAAAGGCACTTCACAGATGGACACCATGCGCGACCGCTTCGTCGACGTCACCTCCCGCCTGCTGGACGAGGACCCCCGGCTGGCCGTGGTGCTCGCCGACATCACCGCCGCCGCCTTCGAACCGGCCCAGCAGCGCCACCCCGACCGGGTGGTCAACGTCGGCATCCGCGAACAGCTGCTGATCGGCGCGGCCGGCGGACTGGCGCTCAGCGGCATGCGCCCGATCGCCCACACCTTCGCCAGCTTCCTGATCGAGCGGCCCTTCGAGCAGGTCAAGCTGGACCTGGTCCACCAGGGCGTCGGCGCCGTGCTGGTGAGCGCGGCCGGCTCCTACGACTGGCCGGCCGGCGGCCGCACCCACATGTCCCCGGGCGACGTCGCCCTGCTGGACACCCTCCCGGACTGGACGGTGCACGTCCCCGGCCACCCGGACGAGGCCGAGCAACTGCTGCGCCACGCCTACGCGGACGGCGACCGCAACGTCTACGTCCGGCTCTCCGCGCACCAGAACGCCGCACCGGTCGCGGTCGGGCCCGGCCGCTTCGCCACCGTGCGCACCGGCACGCGCGGCGTGGTGCTGGCCGTCGGCCCGATGCTGGACGCGGTGCTGGCGGCCACCGAGGGCCTGAACGTCACCGTGCTGTACGCGGCGACGGTGCGCCCCTTCGACGCCGCCGGGCTGCGCACCGCGCTGGGCGGGCGGGCGGACGTGGTGCTGGTGGAGCCGTACCTGGCGGGCACCTCGGCGAACGAGGCGCACGCGGCGCTGGCCGACCGCCCGCACCGGGTGCTGGCCCTGGGCGTGCCGCGCGAGGAGCACCGGCACTACGGCTCGATCGCCGAGCACCTGGCCGCCTACGGCCTGGACGCCTCCTCGCTCAAGGAGCGGATCGCCGCCTTCCTGCGGTGAGCCCTCGCGTGCCTCCGGTGAGCCTTCAAACGCGGACGATCGCCACCGAGTCCGTCGCCAGCCGCACCGCCGCACCCTCCAGCGCGGCCGCCCCGAAGGCCGCCACCACCTCCCGCCCGGCCGCCTCCCGCCCGGCGGCCGCCAGCGGCAGCGCCGCCTCGGCCGGGCCGAGGTTGACCGCCACCCGGTACGGCCCCCGGTGCACCACCAGCCAGCCCGCCGCCTCGTCGAAGGCGACCCGCACCGCGCCGAGGTCCGGGTCGGCGAGCTCCGGCCGTTCGCGCCGCAGCGCGATCAACCTCCGGTACCAATCCAGGAGTTCGGCGTGCGGGGCGCGCCGGGGCTCGGTCCAGTCGAGCACCGACCGCAGTACGGTGGCCGGCTCCTGCGGGTCCGGGACGGCCTCGGCGGCCCAGCCGTGCTCGGCGAACTCCCGCCGCCGGCCCTGCCGGACGGCCTCCGCGAGGGCCGGGTCGGTGTGGTCGGTGAAGTACTGCCAGGGGGTGGCGGCGCCCCACTCCTCGCCCATGAACAGCATCGGGGTGAACGGCGAGGTGAGCACCAGCGCGGCCCCGCAGGCCAGCCGGCCGGCGGACAGCGAGGTGGAGATCCGGTCGCCGAGCGCCCGGTTGCCGACCTGGTCGTGGGTCTGCAGGTAGCCGAGCAGCCGGTGGCCCGCGTCCGAGGTGAACGGCCGCCCGTGGCGGCGCTCCCGGAAGGAGGACCAGGTGCCGTCGTGGAAGAACCCGCGCCGCAGCGTCTTGGCCAGGGCGGCGAGCGGCTCGCGCGCGAAGTCGCCGTAGTAGCCCTGGGATTCGCCGGTCAGCGCGCAGTGCAGGGCGTGGTGGAAGTCGTCGCTCCACTGCGCGGTGAGGCCCTGGCCGCCGGCCTCGCGGGCGGCGGTGGTGCGCGGGGTGTTGAGGTCGGACTCGGCGACCAGGAACAGCGGCCGGTTGACGGAGACCGCCAACCTCTCGACCTCGCCGACGAGTTCCTCCAGGAAGTGGACGGCCCGGTGGTCCACCAGGGCGTGCACCGCGTCCAGCCGCAGGCCGTCGATCCGGTAGTCGCGCAGCCAGGCCAGCGCGCTGCCGATCAGGTAGGCGCGCACCTCGTCCGAGCCCGGCGCGTCCAGGTTGACCGCCGAGCCCCACGGGGTGTGGTGCCGGTCGGTGAAGTACGGTCCGTACAGCGGAAGGTAGTTGCCGGACGGGCCGAGGTGGTTGTGCACCACGTCGAGCACCACCCCGAGGCCCTTGCGGTGCGCGGCGTCCACGAAGCGCTTGAGCCCCTCCGGCCCGCCGTAGGGCTCGTGCACGGCCCACGGCGAGACCCCGTCGTAGCCCCAGCCGTGCCGGCCGGGGAACGGGCAGACCGGCATCAGCTCGACGAAGTCCACGCCCAACTCGACCAGGTGGTCCAGCCGTTCGGCTGCCGCGTCGAAGGTGCCGCGCGCGGTGAAGGTGCCGACGTGCAGCTCGTACAGCACCGCGCCGGGCAGCGCGCGCCCGCGCCAGCCGGTCTGCGACCAGCGGAAGGCGGTGTGGTCCACCGCCCGGCTGGGGCCGTCCGGGCCGTGCGGCTGCCGGGGCGAGCGCGGGTCGGGCAGCGGCGGACCGCCGTCGAGCCGGAAGGCGTAGTCGCCCTCGGGGGCCTCGCCGGCCCACCAGCCGTCCCGCTCGGCGCAGCGGGCCAACGCGTGGGCCCCGCCGCCCACTTCGACCTCGACCCGGTGGGCCGCGTACGGCGCCCACACCTCGTAGCGCGACATCCTCAGCCCCTCCTGGTCAGCAGTGCCACCGGGTACGTGGCCAGCAGCTCCGCCACCGGCACCGCTCCGGCCGGGAAGCCGCGCAGCGACAGCCGGTCGGTCCACGGGCCGCCGGCCGGCAGCTCCAGCACGGTGTCCCGCCAGCCGCCCGCCCGGGCCAGCCCGTACGGCAGCCGGGTGACGGCGGTGACGACGTCCTCGCCCCGGGCGAAGGCCAGCAGGTGGTCACTGGCGAGGTCCACGGCCCGCAGTGGCCGGTAGGCGCCGAGCGGGCCGGAGCGGCGCAGGTGCAGGGCGGTCGCGGTCAGGTGCAGCTTCTCCCGGGCGAGGTCGCCGGGGCGCGGGGTGGCCGCGTCGGTGAGCCGCACGGCCAGCGCGCCGAGGTCCACCACGCCGCGGTTGTCCGGGTCCACCAGGGTGTAGAGCGGCTCCTCGCTGCCCTGGTACAGGTCCGGCACGCCGGGGACGGTCAGGTGCAGCAGGGCGGCGGCCAGGGTGTTGGAGCGGGCGTACGGGGCGAGCGCGTGCACCAGGCCCTCGATCCGGGGGAGCAGCCCGGCGTTGCCGTGGACGGCGCGGGCCCGCGCTTCCAGGGCCTGCTCGTAACGGGCGTCGGGGGCGGTCCAGGAGGTGTGCAGCTTGGCCTCGCGGGCGGCCTTGAGCAGGGCGGCGACCAGCCGGTCCGGGGAGATCGGCCAGGCGGCGACCAGGGTGTGCCAGAGCAGCCAGTCCGCGTCGCGGTCGAGGCCGGGGGCCGGGGGCCCGGCGGCGGTGGACCAGGCGGCGGCCTCGGCGGCCCAGGCCTCGGGCTGCTCGGCGAGGACGGCGAGCCGGGCCCGGGCGTCGGCGCTGCGCTTGGTGTCGTGGGTGGAGAGCACCGTCATGCTGTGCGGCCAGGTGCGTTCCAGGTAGCGGCACCAGTCGTGGAACTCCGCCGGGTGCAGCCCGGGCCGGGCCGGTTCGCCGCCGACCTCGTTGAGGCCGGGCAGGGCGTTCCAGCGGTAGAAGGCGGTGTCCTCGACGCCCTTGGCGGCCACGGCCGCGGCGGTCTGGGCGAAGCGCACGCAGAACTCGTCCTTGTCGGCGCTGCGCCCCAGCTCGCCGAGGGCGAGCGCGGCGACCAGGCGCTCGGTCGGGTCCGCAGTGCCGTCCGCGCCGAGCGAGCCGGTGGCCTGCAGCGGGTCGTCGAAGGCGGGCTCCCCGGGCCGCACGTACGGCCGGTACGCCGGGTAGTCGGTGAGCAGCCGCCGCAGCGCCGCGCGCAGCTGCCAGGGCGCGTGGTCGGCGTGGGCGGGTTCGGCGGCGCCGATCCGCAGCGCGATCCGGACCAGCCGTTCGACCTCGGCGGTCAGCTCGCCGCCGGGCCCGGTCATGTCGGCCCGCCCGCGCCGGGCGGCGGCGATCGCCGGGTGCGGGTCCTGGCACAGGTCGCGGACCGGCCCGCCGCGCAGGAAGGACTCGTACGCCCCGGCCAGCCGGCAGGCGCCCGCGTGGTCGGTGAGCACGCCGTCGATCCGGCGCAGCGCGTCGTAGCCGGTGGTGCCCGCGACCGGCCAGTCCTCGGGCAGCCGCTCCTCGCCGGTGAGGATCTTCTCGACCACGACGTACGCGCCGCCGGTGGCTTCGGCGAGGCGCTCCAGGTAGCCGCGCGGGTCGGCGAGCCCGTCCGGGTGGTCGATCCGGAAGCCGTCCAGGACACCGTCGGCGTGCAGCCCGAGCAGCACGGCGTGGGTGGCGGCGAAGACCTCCGGCTCCTCGACCCGGACGGCGATCAGCTCGTTGATGGTGAAGAAGCGCCGGTAGTTGAGTTCGGTGCGGGCGAGGCGCCACCAGGCCAGCCGGTACCACTGGCGGGCGAGCAGGTCCGGCAGCGGCAGGTGCTGGGTGCCCGGGCGCAGCGGCAGCTCGTGCTGGTGGTAGCGCAGCCGCTCGCCGTCCACGGTCAGCTGGTCCAGGACGGCGCCGAGCCGGTCGCCGAGCAGCGGCAGCAGCACTCTCCCGCGCCCGGGGGCGTCGGTGGGGCCGGGCTGGGCGGTCCAGTCGATGTCGAACCAGCGCGCGTACGGCGAGTCGGGCCCGTCCCGCAGCACCTGCCAGAGCGGCTGGTTGAGCCGCTCGGGGACGGGCACGGCCATGTGGTTGGGCACCACGTCGGCGATCAGCCGCAGGCCGTGCCGGTGCGCCTCGGCGGCCAGGGCGCGCAGCGCGGCCTCGCCGCCGAGCTGCTCGCTGATCCGGGTGTGGTCGACGGTGTCGTAGCCGTGGGCGGAGCCGGGGGCGGCCTCCAGCAGCGGGGACAGGTGCAGGTGGGAGACGCCGAGGGCGGCCAGGTAGGGGACGGCGGCGGTGGCGTGGTGGAGGGTGAAGCCGGGCTGGAGCTGGAGGCGGTAGGACGCGGTGGGGGGCGGGGTCGGGTGGGTAGCGGCCGGGCGGGGCTGCGCGGGCTCGGCGGCGGAGGTCATAGGTCCATAGGTACCCGGCCAGGCCTGCCGCCAAGACCCGCTGCTGATCCGAACAGGTGAGCGCACATCCGCTAGGCCGGTCGCTGCAGCACCATCAGCGAGCGGTCGGTGAGCCACAGCACGTCCCCCGCCTTGACCCGCGCGCCGGAGCCGGGGGCGGGCAGCCGGGGCTGCGCGGTGTCGACCACGACCTGCCACTCCTGCCCGTGGTCGGCCGGCACGGTGAACTCCAGCGGCTCGAAGTGGGCGTTGAACATCAGCAGGAAGGAGTCGTCGACGATCCGCCCGCCGCGCCGGTCCGGCTCGGAGATGGCGTAGCCGTTCAGGAAGACGGTCAGCGACTTGGCGTAGCTGGCGCCCCAGTTGCGCTTGGTCATCTCCTCCCCGCCGGGGGTGAACCAGGCGATGTCGGTGAGGTCGTCGTAGCCGTTCGGGGGGAGGGCCCCCGAGCCGTGCCGCCCGGACACCGGCCGTCCGTGGAAGAACCGCCGCCGCCGGAACACCGGGTGGTCGCGGCGCAGCCAGATCATCCCCTGGGTGAACTCCAGCAGCCGCGCCTCCGGCCCCTCGCCCTCGGGCCAGTGCACCCAGGTGAGCTCGTTGTCCTGGCAGTACGCGTTGTTGTTGCCCAGCTGGGTGCGGCCGAGCTCGTCGCCGTGGGAGAGCATCGGCACGCCCTGGGAGAGCATCAGGGTGGCGATGAAGTTGCGCTGCTGGCGCGCTCGCAGCTCCTCGACGGCCGGGTCGGTGCTCGGGCCCTCGACGCCGCAGTTCCAGGAGCGGTTGAAGGACTCGCCGTCCCGGTTGTCCTCGCCGTTGGCCTGGTTGTGCTTGTCGTTGTAGGAGACCAGGTCGCGCAGGGTGAAGCCGTCGTGGCAGGTGACGAAGTTGATGGAGGCGATCGGGCGGCGGCCGTCGTCCTGGTAGAGGTCGGAGGAGCCGGTGAGCCGGGAGCCGAACTCGGCCAGGGTGGCGTTCTCGCCGCGCCACAGGTCGCGCACGGTGTCCCGGTACATGCCGTTCCACTCCGTCCACAGCGGTGGGAAGTTGCCGACCTGGTAGCCGCCCTCGCCGAGGTCCCAGGGTTCGGCGATCAGCTTGGCCTGGGAGACCACCGGGTCCTGCTGGACCAGGTCGAAGAACGAGGACAGCCGGTCCACCTCGTGGAACTGCCGGGCCAGGGTGGCGGCGAGGTCGAAGCGGAAGCCGTCCACGTGCATCTCGGTGACCCAGTAGCGCAGCGAGTCCATGATCAGCTGGAGCACGTGCGGGCTGCGCATCAGCAGGCTGTTGCCGGTGCCGGTGGTGTCCTCGTAGAAGCGCTGGTCCTGGGCGAGGCGGTAGTAGGAGACGTTGTCCAGGCCGCGCAGCGACAGCGTCGGCCCGAGGTGGTTGCCCTCGGCGGTGTGGTTGTAGACGACGTCCAGGATCACCTCGATGCCGGCCGCGTGCAGCGCCTTGACCATCGACTTGAACTCCTGCACCTGCTGGCCGCGGTCGCCGCCGGAGGAGTAGGAGGAGTGCGGGGCGAAGAAGCCGATGGTGTTGTAGCCCCAGTAGTTGGCCAGGCCAAGGTCGCGCAGCCGGTGGTCGCGGACGAACTGGTGGACCGGCATCAGCTCGATCGCGGTGACGCCGAGCTTGGCCAGGTGCTCGATCACCGCCGGGTGGGCCAGGCCCGCGTAGGTGCCGCGGATCTCCTCGGGGATGCCGGGGTGCAGCTGGGTGAGGCCCTTGACGTGGGCCTCGTAGATGACGGTGCGGTGGTAGTCGGTGCGCGGCGGGTGGTCGGTGCCCCAGTCGAAGTAGGGGTTGATCACCACCGAGTGCATGGTGTGCGGGGCGGAGTCGAGGTCGTTGCGGCGCTCGGGCGCGCCGAAGTGGTAGCCGTAGACGGACTCGTCCCAGTCGATGTGGCCGCTCATCGCCTTGGCGTACGGGTCCAGCAGCAGTTTGGCGCTGTTGTGCCGCTGGCCCAGGCCCGGGTTGTACGGGCCGTGCACGCGGAAGCCGTAGCGCTGGCCGGGCTGGACGCCCGGGAGGTAGGCGTGCCGGACGAAGGCGTCCGTCTCGCGCAGTTCGACGGCGGTCTCCGAGCCGTCCTCGCCGATCAGGCACAGTTCGATCCGGTCGGCACTCTCCGAGAACACCGCGAAGTTGGTGCCGGCCCCGTCGTAGGTGGCGCCGAGGGGGTAGGGCTTACCGGGCCAGACCTGCATGACGTCCTCAACTTCCTCATGGCGTACGGAAACTGACATGTAGTCCGACTATCTGCCCGGACCCGTGCGCTCTCTTCCCGGCCGGGCGGCCGCGCATGTGCGACGCTCGCGCGCCGTGACGCACGGCACAGCCCGCAATACTTCCCGAGCCCTTCCCCGACGGCCGGGAGATAGCGCCGGGGTTACCCCGAACGGGTGTCCAGTGGCGAATCCTGTGAAGAGTGGGGCGGGTGGTGCGCGCGAGCCCCCTCGTCCATCCGGCTGCGGGCGGCTCGCGACGGGCAGTACCCTTGATCGTCCGGCCGCCCCGGCCGACCCGATGCTTGTCAACGGCCCGTCAACGGTCCCCGCGCCCGCGGGGGTCAGCCGCAGATGAGGTGGTGCATGGTGTTCCCCGCTGGCGGCCGTGGCTCCGGGCCCGACGGCCCCGACCGGGGCGGTGCCCGCAGCGAGGCGCCCACGGTCGTCATGCGCCCCACCATGACCGGCCGCGCCCTGGTGCCGGCCCAGAGCGGCCCCGTCGAGGTCCCCGCGCTCGCCTGGTCGGCCGGCGAATGGGAGGACGCCTACCAGCGGGTCCGGCTGTCCGGCCGTGCCTACGTCTGGCTCAACCTGGTCGAACAGCGGCTGCGCTCCCTCGTCGACGAGGTGCTCCACCCCATCTACGCCCCCGCCCACGGCGAGGACTGGGTCACCGCCGCCGCCGGACCGGCCGGCGAGGAATGGGCCCACCGGGCGGGCGCGGTGCGCGAGGTCAGCCGCCGCAAGGGCTACCTGCTCGACCCGGCCGACGACGACCCGCTGGTCTTCCTCACCCTGCCCCAGCTGCGCGAACTGATGGTCCAGCACTGGCCCTGCTTCGAGCCCTACCTCGCCGACCGGCGCGAGATCGAACTCGCCCTGGACGAACTCGAGGTGGCCCGGCACGTGGTCTCCCGCAACCGGGTGCTCACCCAGACCGTGCTCGCCCAGACCGAACGCGCCGCCGCCCGGCTGCTCGCCGTCCTCGACGGCGGCGCCGGAGGGGTGCCCGCCGACGTGGTGGAGTCCCTGGTCGCCGGGCGCTACGCGGACGTGGTCGCGGTGCACGCCGACCGGGTCCGGCTGCAGCGCGACCTGCCCGTCGAGGACCTGCTCGACGGCGCCCGGCGCCTGGACGCCCTCGGCATCGGCCTCGGCATGCTCTGCCAGAACTACACCGGCAAGCGCCTGGTCCGCCTCGCCGGCGAGGGCTGCCGGGTGCGGCTGCTGTTCCTCAACCCGGCGAGCAGCGCCGTACGCCGCCGCGAGCGTGAACTCGGGCTCTCCCGCAGCGAGTTGTCCCGCTCCATCGAGATGAACATCATGCACGTGCGCCGGGTCCGGGCCCGGCTGCGGGACCAGGGCGGCTTCGAGATCCGGGTCTTCGACGAGACCCCGCGCTTCACCGCCTACCTGGTCGAGGGCCCCCGCCCCACCGGCCCGGTCGCCGGCCGCCGACAGAGCCGCGACCTCGGCGTCATCCAGCCCTACCTGCGCCGCTCCCGGGGCATGGAGTCCCCGGCGCTCGTCCTGCGCGGCGGAGCCGGCCAGCAGCCCGGCGGCACCGAGCCGGGGCTGCTGGAGGTCTACCGCGAGGAGTTCGAGGGGGTCTGGGCCGATTCCCGGAACGTGTCGTGAGGCTCGCATCGTGAGATGACCGCTGGTCAGGGTCCTGTCGGCGATGGAACACTGCGGGCCGTGAACAGCCTCCCCACCTGGACCCTGGAACCCGCCGGCCCCGAGGACCTCGAACCCATCGTCGAGCTCAAGGCCCAGGTCATGCGCGCCGACCTGGAACGCCTCGGCCGCTGGGACCGGGAGCGCTCCCGGGAACGCGTCCGGAAGTCCTTCTCCACCCGCCACACCTCCGTGCTGCTGGTCGAGGGCGCCCTCGCGGGCTGCGTCACGATCCGCCCCGACGAGCGGGGCGGGCGCCACCTGGAGCTGTTCTACCTGGCCCCGCACCTCCAGGGCCGCGGCCTCGGCACCGCCGTCCTGCGCCACCTCCTCGCCGACGCCGACGCCGCCGGCGAACCGATGCGCCTCGTCGTCCTCCAGGGCAGCGCCGCCCAGCGGCTGTACGAACGGCACGGCTTCGCGGTCGTCCACGAGGACCCGATCGACGTCACCATGCACCGCCCCGCCCGCGAGCCCGCCGCCTGACGCACGGTCATCAAGCGCAGTAACGATTCGCCCAAGTCGGCTGGTCACGGTGATCGCACCCGTGGTAGGTGTAGCTCCCGTGAAGATCACGGGGGATGACGGGGCCGTGCTGCGCCTCGAAGACGTACACCGCACCTACGGCACCGGCCCGGAGGCCGTACGGGCGCTCAGGGGGGTGGACGTCACCTTCGACCGCGGCAGCTTCACCGCCGTGATGGGCCCCTCCGGCTCCGGCAAGAGCACCCTGCTGCAGTGCGGCGCCGGCCTCGACCGCCCCGACAGCGGCCGGGTCGTCCTGGACGGCACCGACCTCGCCGGGCTGACCGAGACCGAGCTGACCGTCCTGCGCCGGCAGCGACTCGGCTTCGTCTTCCAGGCGTTCAACCTGGTCGGCGCGCTCACCGCCGAACAGAACGTCGGCCTGCCGCTGCGCCTGGCCGGGCGCCGCCCCGACCGCGCCGAGGTCCGGCGCGCCCTCACCCAGGTCGGCCTCGGCGAACGCACCGGCCACCTGCCCTCCCAGCTCTCCGGCGGCCAGCAGCAGCGCGTCGCCATCGCCCGCGCCCTCATCACCAAGCCCCGGATGCTGTTCGCCGACGAGCCCACCGGCGCCCTCGACAGCTCCAGCAGCCGCGACGTGCTCACCCTGCTGCGCGACCTGGTCGACCGCGACGGCCAGAGCACCGTCATGGTCACCCACGATCCGGTCGCCGCCTCCTACGCCGACCGCGTCCTCTTCCTCGCCGACGGCCGGATCGTCGACGACCTGCCCCACCCCACCGCCCAGCAGGTCGCCGAGCGGATGACCGCCCTGGAGACCGTCGCATGAGCGAGCGAATCATCGAGAGGTGCGCGTGGGCGAATGCCCCCGCCGAGCGCAGCGAGGCGGGCGCATGAGTTCCCTCGGCACCCTGCTGCCCGTCGCCGCCGCGAGCCTGCGCCGCCGCCAGGCCGCCTTCGCCGGCTCCTACGTCGCCCTCACCCTCGGCGTCACCCTGGTCGCCACCACCGGCAGCCTGCTCGACGACACCGCCGGGGACGACTCCCCGCTCGGCGCGCCCTCCCTGCACAAGGTGCTCCAGTTCACCTCCGCGATGGCCGCCTTCGTCGCCGTCTTCGTCGTCGCCGGCACCTTCGCCTTCGCCGTCGCCCAGCGCCGCCAGGAGATCGCGATGCTGCGCGCCGTCGGCGCCACGCCCCGCCAGATCGTCTGGCTGATCACCGGCGAGGCCGCCTTCGTCGCCCTCGCCTCCGCCGTCAGCGGCTGCCTGCTCTCCCTGCCCGGCGCCCCCGCCCTCGCCGCCTGGCTGGTCGCCCGAGGCGCCGCCCCCGACGGCTTCACCGCCCGGCCCGCCGCCGGACCGATGCTGCTCGCCGCCGCCGTCGGCCTGCTGGTCGCCCTGCTCGGCGCCGTCACCGCCGCCGTCCGAGCGGGGCGGGTGCGCGCCGTCGAGGCACTCGGCGACGCCGCCGTCGACCGCAAGGTGATGACCCGACCGCGCTGGGCCTTCGCCCTGCTCGGGCTGCTCGCCCTCGGCGGCACCGTCTCCTACTACCTCTCCGCGGCCACCATGCCACCCGCCCCCGGCGACCAGCCGGACGACCCCCAGCTCGCCTCCCAGTGGGTGCTCGGCGCCGACCTGCTCACCATCACCGCGATCGCCCTGTTCGCGCCCGTCGTCGTCCCGCCGCTGGTCCGACTGCTCAGCGCCCCGCTCGCCCGCGCCACCGCCGCCGCCCCGCTGCTCGCCCGGCAGAACGCGCTCACCGCCGTGCGCCGCACCGTCTCGACCGCCACCCCGGCCTTCCTCACCATCGCGCTCACCGGCACCGTGATCGGCTCCACCGCCGCCTTCGCCGACGCCATGACCGCCCAGAACAAGGCCACCGCCGCCGCCCGCTACCTGCTGCGCCCCGGCGACGCCCCGCTGCCCGCCGACGCCGCCCGCCGGCTCACCGCAGCTCAGCCCGGGCTGCACGCCACCGCCACCACCTCCACCGTGGTCACCGGCCTCGGCGCCGACCGGACCGCCTTCGACGACCACGGCGAGGACTCACCCGCCACCGTCCCGTCCGCCGCCACCGTCGTCGACGGCGACCTCGCCACCGCCTGGACCCTGCCCGCCGTCGACGGCACCGCCGCCGACCTGCGCGGCGCCACCCTCGCCGCCTCCACCGACCAGGCCCGCGGCCACGGCTGGAAGCTCGGCGACCAGGTCAACCTGCGCCTGCCCGACGGCACCCTCGCCAGCCTCCGGCTCGTCCTGCTCTACCGCACCCAGCTCGGCCTCGACGAGATCCTGCTCAGCGGCGACGCCGCCGCCGGCCACCTCGACGGCGCCCGCCCCGGCGCCGTCCACCTCAGCGCCGAACCCGCCGACCGGCTCGGCGGCACGCTCACCGACGCCCACCACCCCGGACCCGACCCGGGCGCGCACTACGCCTGGATCGCCACCACCACCATCCTCGGCCCCGCCCTGCTCTACGCCCTGATCGCCATCGTCAACACCATGGTGATGAGCGCCGCCGACCGCCGCCGCGACTTCACCGTGCTGCGCCTGGCCGGAACGGTGCGCCGCCAGGTCCTGCAGATGGTCGCCCTGGAAGCCGCCCTGGTCGTGGCCACCGCCGCCGTCCTGGCCCTCGCCGTCACCGCACTCACCCAGTACGGCACCACCGCCCTGCTCAACCACCGCGTCCTGGCCGGGCAGACCAGCGTCGGACTCCACCTGCCCTGGCTCCCCCTCGGCGCGGGCGCGGCCCTCTGCCTCGCCCTCGCCGTGACGGCCAGCGTCCTGCCCAGCCGCCTCGCCCTGACCGGCCCGGCGGCGGCGCGGTAGGGCGTATGTGGACAGGCCTGCCCCGGCCGCATTCAGCGGCCGGGGCAGGCTGCATGGCGAACCATCAGTACTCCCACGGATTCAGCACAGCCGCACCGGTCCGGGACAGGTGCCTGACGTTGCGGCTGACGAGCGTCCAACCGTTCGCGATGGCCGTGGCCGCGATCAACGCATCGGGCGGGTCGATGGATGTCCCAGCGCTCTTGAGTCGACGGTGAACGGCCAGGTAGGCGGCGGCTTCCCGTTCGCCGATCACCGCGATCCCTCCCTGGTACTCAGCCCGAAATGCCGTTGAGGACCCGATCGAGCGCGGCTCGGCGAACCGGATCCGGGGCGGCTGCTACGCCCGCTTCGATCTCCGCGACGGTGATGACGCTGAGGTAGTACTCCGTGGCGGGGATGGAGTCAGCCCATTCGACGACAGCGGGAGCGGGTTTCGGCCGAGTCGTGAGTTCGGCGACCACATTGGTGTCCAGCAGGTAGGTCATTCGGGGTCTTCCTCGTCGTCGTAGGAGCGCGCCCCGAACTCCAGACCCTCGAAGGGCGTCGACAGGAGGAAGTCCAGGAATCCGTCGGTCCCCAGGGTCGCCCAGCGATGCAGCATTGCGGGCAGTGCGTCGAGGTCGGTGTCGGCGAGTTCAGCGTCGAAGTGCTTGACCTGGTTCTCGGGCAGTGATCCGCGAATCTCTCTGATCGTTCGCAGCGGATGCGGCTCGTCGGGCCGACGAGGGGGCGCGGGCGGATTCGGGGCAGTGCTCATGGCCGACTCCTTCGCGTGGGTCCGAGGAACAGCCTAGGCCCGCCGGACCCGCGATCGGCTCCCCCAGCGGCCCCGTTGTCGGTGGGGCGGGTGATGATAGGGGCTGTTTCGCTGGAGGACGGAAGGACACACCTGATGAGCTGGTGGCAGCAGCCACTGGTCGGCTTCGACCTGGAGACCACGGGCACCGACCCGGCCGTGGACCGCATCGTCACGGCCGCGCTCGTGGACACGGTCGGCGCCGTCCGGGTGGAGGCCGCCAACTGGCTGCTCGATCCCGGGGTGCCGATCCCCGCCGAGGCGGAGGCGATCCACGGGATCGGGGACGCGGTGGCGCGCAGCAGGGGGCGGCAGGCCAAGGAGGCGGTGGAGGAGATAGCCGCGGCGCTGTGCGCGCGGATCGCGGACGGGCGGCCGGTGGTGGCGTTCAACGCGCCGTTCGACCTGTCGCTGCTCGACGCCGAGTTGCGGCGGTACGGGCTGCCCACGCTCGCCGAGCGGCTCGGCGGGCCGGTCGGGCCGGTGCTGGACGCGCTGGTGATCGACCGGGCCGTGGACAAGTACCGCAAGGGCTCGCGCACCCTGCAGCGGGTGTGCGAGGTGTACGGCGTGGAGCTGACGGACGCCCACGAGGCGGGCAGCGACGCGCTGGCCGCCGTACGGGTCGCCGTCGCGCTGGCCGGGCGCTACCCGGCCGAGGTGGGGGCGGTGGCGCCGGCCGAACTGCACGGGCGGCAGATCGGCTGGTACCGGGAGTGGGCCGAGGGCCTGCAGGCCTGGCTGCGCCGCGGCAAGGACCCGCTGGCGGTGGTGGATCCGCGCTGGCCGTCCCGGCCGACGGACCAGGAGCCGCCGGGACTGACCGCATGACGGTGACCGTACGCCCGGCCCGCCCCGGGGACCTGCCCGGCTTCCTCGCCCTGGCCGCCGAGGTCGAGCACTGGTTCGGCCCGATGGTGGCCGAACCCGGCTTCCACCGCGCGGTGGAGCGGTCCGTCGAACGGGGGCGCGCGAGCGTCGCCGAGGACGACCGGGGCCTGCTCGGCGGCCTGCTGTTCGGCGGCACGCCCCCGCTGCACCACCTGCACTGGCTGGTGGTGGCCGAGCGCGCCCGGGGCACCGGCGTCGGCCGGGCGCTGGTCGAGGACGCGCTGTGCCGCCACCGGGTCCGCGCCCCGGCCACCGTCGAGGTGGTGACCTTCGGCGCGGACCACCCCGGTGCGGTGTCCAGCGGTGCCCGGGTGTTCTACGAGCGGCTGGGCTTCACCCCGGCCGAGCCCGCAGAACCCGGACCGGAGGGCGGCTCCCGCCAGGTCTACCGGCTGCGCGTCACCTGACCCGCTACTGCAGGTCGAGCCCCACCGGGTGCGCCACGTCCACCGGGCAGACGAACACGTGCAGTTCGCCGTGCCGCCCGACGGACAGGTCCGGGTCGTCGCCGCTCTCCACGGTGAGCAGATGGTTCATCCGCTCGCCGCACCGCCCGCAGTCGATCGGGACGAGGTCGGTGAGGTGCCAGGACGGCCAGCCACCCAGCTTCCAGCCGTCCGCGCGGCCCCGGTCCCGCTCGTACTCGAGGCCCTGCCGTCGGGTGAACTCGGCGACGGCGCGGGCGAGTTCCTCGGGCAGTTCGTCGCGGTCGGGCAGGTCGAGGAGCTGTTCGGGGCGCAGTGCGCACGGCTGCGGCAGGTACTCCTCCTCGCTGTGCCGGGGCGGCGGGGGAGTGGCGGGGGCGAGTTCGGCGGCGCGCTGCCAGTGGAGTTCGACGGCGGGGCCGTAGTAGTAGCGCTCGCCCTGGATGTCGTCGTGGTCGTTGGGGCACCAGAGCACCTGGAGCAGGTCGGTGCCCTCCGGCCAGGGCAGGTGCGGCGCGTCCTCGGCGCGGATCCGGGCGAGCGGGACCAGGGCCGTCGGGACGGCCCGCAGTTCGGGGTCCGGGTGGGGGATCCGGTCGTCCTCCTCCGGGTGCCGGGCGGTGCAGTGCGACCAGGGCTCGCCGCCCGGCCACCGGGCCGGGCCGCCGATGCCGCTCGCCCCCGGTGCGGGTTGCGCGGCGTACGGGTGCAGCAGGGTGGCGGGCCGGAGGTAGCGGGCGAGCCCGGGTACCGCGGCGACGAGTTCGGCGGGGCCGGGTGGAAGATCGGTCACGGTGCCCCAGCTTAGGGCCCGGTCGAACTCCCCGGTGCGGCCCGGTCGTTCGACCGGGCCCGGGCCCAACTCCGTTACGCGGCGGGGCAGTCGAAGGTGTAACCCTGGGCGATCAGCCAGGGCAGCAGCTGCTTGAGCGCGGCCACGGTCTGGCTGCGGTCGCCGCCGCCGTCGTGCATCAGGATCACCCCGCCGGGCTTGAGCTGGCTCTGCACGGTGGAGACGATCGCGGGCACGCCCGGACGGGCCCAGTCGCGCGGGTCGACGGACCAGCCGAGCGAGGACATCCCGAGACCGGCCGCGATGTGCTCGTTGTCCGCCGTGAAGCCGCCGCCCGGTGCGCGGAACCAGCTGACCTGGGTGCCCGGCCCGCCGGCCTTGACGATCATGTCGTGGGCGGCGCCGATCTCGTACACCGCCTTGTCGTGGGGGAGCTTCTCGAACGGCTGCGGGTGGTGGACGCTGTGGTCGCAGAGCCGGTGACCCTCGGCCAGCACCCGCTTCACCAGGGCCGGGTTGGCGGCGGCGTTCTGGCCGATCTCGCAGAAGGTGGCCTTGACGTGGTACTGGGCGAGCAGGTCGAGGATCTGGCCGGTGGCCGGGCCGGGGCCGTCGTCGAAGGTGAGCGCGACGGTGCGGCCGCCGGAGGCGGTGGAGCCGATCACCTTGGTCGCCGTCCCGGTGTGGGCGGGCGGTGCGGCGGGCGGCGCCGCGGGCGTGCCGGTGGGCGGCGCCGCGGGCGTGCCGGTGGGCGGGGAGCCGACCGGGGAGCCGGTCGGCGCGGTGGGCGTGCGCGGCTTCGCGGTGGCCGGCGGCGCGGTCGGGCCGGAGCCGGTGGCGGCGTCCGAGCCGGGGGCGGGCGCGCTGGTGGTGGCCCCGCTGCCGGTCGGCTGCGGCTGCTGCGTCGAGCCGGTGTCGGGGGCGGCGGCGTTGGTGCTCGGCTGCAGCGCCCCGCTGGCGGCGCCGCACGCGGACAGCCCCAGGACGGCGGCCACCGCGATGCAGCCCGCGATCAGCCGACCGCGGCCCGCGCCCGGACGGGACGGACGGATCGGGAGAGTCGGAAGCGACGGGCGGCGGCGGGTGGCGGTCCGGTGCATGACGGCGGCTCCTGAGGGGCGAGACGGGTGCCGATCCCTCGGTCAGGATGACTGTGCGATAGGACGCCGATCGTACGTGTCCCGGTTGCCGGCCGGACCGATCCGTCCTAAGAGTCTTCTCACACTCGACCGGATTGGCGTCCGCCGTTCGGAACGGGTATCCGGGCGCCGTCAGAACGGGTACCACCGCACGTCGGTGGCCCCCTCGCGGAGCGAGGCGACCCGGCGGCCGAACTCCGCGAGCGCCGCCGGGTTCCCGGCCGCCTGCTGGGCGACCCAGGAGGCGCTGGCCGTCTCCCGGGCCCCGCGCAGCACCGCGAAGCCGGGCCAGTCCCGCACGTCCCAGCCGTACGCCTCGGTGAACGCCCGGTACTCCTCGCCCGGCACGCCGTAGCGGTCGTGGCTGAGCGCGAGTACCACCAGGTCGTGCTCGCGCAGGTCGTGCGAGACGTTCTCCAGGTCGAGCAGCACCGGCCCGTCCGGGCCGACGTGGACGTTGCGCGGCAGCGCGTCCCCGTGGATCACCCCGGGGTGCAGCTGCGGCACGAGGTCGGGCAGGGCGGCCTCGAAGGCGTCCCGGCGGTGGCGCAGGAAGGCGACGTCCGCCGGGTCGACCTGCCCCTCGGCGGAGGCCAGCCAGCGCTCGACCGGCGCCAGCAGGTCGCGCCGGCCGACCGGGAAGGGCGGCAGCGGCAGTCGGTGCAGGGCCCGCAGCAGCGGGGCGAGGTCGGCCGGGCGGGCCGGGCGGACGGCGGGGGCGAGCCGGTGCCAGAAGGTGACCGGGTGCCCGTCGGCCAGCTGCGGCTCGGCCGGCACCGCCCCGTACGGGCGGACCACCGGGACGTCCTGCCCGGCCAGCCAGTGCGCGACGGTCAGCTCGCGGTGCGCCCGGTCGTACAGTTCGGGGCCGCGGCCGACCTTGGCGACCACGGCCGGGTCACCGAGGTCGAAGACGGCGTTCTCGCCGAGCGCGAGCAGCCGGGCGTCACCCGGGCCGGGCAGTCCGGCGGACTCGCAGGCGTGGGCGAGCAGCAGCCGGGCGCGGCCCTCGTCGAAGGGGATCATGGCTGGGCTCCGTTCCGCCGTCGTTCCTCCGGAGGACTCCGGACGGAGATCATCATGGCGCACCCGGCGGCGTACGGGACGGCGCACGGACGGGGGCGGGGTTTTCCCCTACCCCGGGACCCTGACGCCTCCTCCTCGGAGGTAGGGGGCGGGCTCCACCCTGAGGGGGAGGAGACTCCACCCGGAGCACGAGGTCAACGGGGTGGCGGCCGGGAGAGACTGGGTCGGGGCCGCTTCGGGGGCGGCCCGCAACGGGGGTTGGACAACGGGGGCTCCTTGCCGAGCGGCAAGCACGTACTCGTAGGATGACGCCCAGACCTACTTACCTGCCGACCGGCTAGGGGACGCCGATGCGTCCGCCGTCCGGTCCTGCCGTCGCCCAGCGTCCCGTCCCCCAAGGGCTGCGGTGAACCATGCCCAGGAGGCATCGAGCATGTTCCACCGACTAGGACACTTCGTCGTCCGCCGCGCCTGGTGGGTGATCGGCGCGTGGCTGATCGCCGCGGTCGCGATCATCGGATCCGCTCCCGCGCTGACCACCAACACCGACGAGTCGGCCTTCCTGCCCAAGCACTACGAGTCCATCCAGGCGACGGACCTCCAGCAGAAGGCCTTCCCGTCCGAGAAGTCGCCGTCCGCGCTGCTGCTCTTCGAGCGCAACGACGGCGGCCGGCTGGACGCCGGCGACCAGGCCGCCATGGACAAGATCACCCAGGGCCTGGCCGACAAGAAGATCCCGCTCGTCGAGCAGGTCCTCCCGGTCTCCGACAAGACGGGCTCGTACTCCCAGGACCACAAGTACGCGATGGCGCTGGTCTCCATCGACAAGTCCAAGATGCAGTCGGACGAGTTCACCGACGCCGCGAAGCAGCTTCGCGACGACGGCAAGGAACTCGCCGCCGGCACCAACCTGAAGTACCAGGTCGGCGGTCCGGCCGCGACCATGCTGGACCAGAAGGACTCCAGCAACACGGCGGGCATGCTGATCGGGCTCGGCACGGTCGTGATCATCCTGCTCACGCTCGGGATCATCTTCCGCAGCCCGCTCGTCGCGCTGCTGCCGGTGCTCTCGGTGATCATCTACTCGATGGTCGCCACCGGTCTGATCGGCTTCGCGACCGACTGGTTCGGCCTCAAGGCCGACAGCTCGATCTCGCAGATCCTCACCGTCGTGCTCTACGGCGTCGGCACCGACTACTTCCTGTTCCTGATGTTCCGCTACCGCGAGCGGCTGCGGGCCGGGGACAACCGCAAGGAGGCCGTGGCCAATGCGGTCGGTCGGGTCGGCGAGGCCATCACCTCCGCCGCCGGCGCCGTCGTGGTCGCCTTCTCGGTGCTCGTGCTGTCCAGCCTCGGCATGTTCAAGGCACTCGGCCCGGCGCTGGCCATCGCCGTCGGCGTCACCGCGCTCGCCTCGGTCACCCTGGTGCCCGCGATCCTCTGCCTGATCCCCCAGAAGGTCCTGTTCTGGCCCTCCAAGGCCTGGCAGCGCGAGCCCTCGAACGCCCGCTTCGCCGCCATCGGCCGCGGCGTCGGCCGCCGTCCGGTCGCCGCCGCCCTGGTCTCCGGCCTGGTGATGGTCGGCCTCGCGGTCGCCGCCCTCGGCTACAAGGGCACCTTCGACATGGCCGGCAGCTCCATGCCGAAGGACAAGGAGTCGATGGTCGTCCAGGACACCATGATCAAGGCCTACTCGGCCGGCGCCGCCGACCCCGCCCACGTCCTCGTCACCAGCGAGAACGGCAGCAAGATCGACCTCAACGCGCTCCAGGGCTACGTGGCCGACCTGGGCAAGGTCGACGGCGTGGCCACCTCCGCCATGCCGAACGCGGAGCGCGGCATCAGCAAGGACGGGCTCACCGTCGACGTCACCGTCGTGCTGAAGGACGAGTCGTCCAGCAACAAGGCCATCGACACCATCGACCGGGTCCGCAAGGTCGCCCACGACCAGGCGCCCGCCGGTACCAAGGCCTACGTCTCCGGCACCAGCTCCGTGTACAAGGACATCAACACGGCGATGGCCCACGACTACAGGCTGGTCTTCCCGATCGCCGCGGTGCTGATCATGGTCATCCTCGGCCTGCTGCTGCGCAGCGTGGTCGCCCCGTGGTACCTGATGGCCTCGGTCGGCCTCGGCTTCGGCGCCACCCTCGGTGCCACCACCCTGGTGTTCCAGAACATCAAGGGCGAGACCGGTCTGATGTTCATGCTGCCGATCCTGATCTACCTGTTCGTGGTCGCGATCGGCACCGACTACAACATCCTGATGATCGCCCGACTGCGCGAGGAGGCCCGCGAGGGCCGCGACCCCCGCGAGGCGGCGAGCCAGGCCATCCGCCACGGCGGCCCGACGGTGGCCGCGGCGGGCTTCATCCTGGCCGCGACCTTCGGCACCATGCTGCTGGCCGGCAACACGATGATGAGCGAGATGGGCTTCTCGATCGCGATCGGCATCATCATCGCGGCCTTCGTGATGGCGATGTTCTTCACCCCGGCGCTCACCGCCATGCTCGGCCGCCGCGCCTGGTGGCCCGGCCACGGCGACGCCAAGGGCCACGGCGAGGGCCCGGCCGCGCGGGTCGGCGCCACCCTGCCGCCGGAGCCGGTCGGCCGGCGTTGATCAAGGTCTGAACACCGGCTGAACGACAGGCGGCGCCCCGCTCCGGCGGGGCGCCGCTCCCCGTTTTCCGGGGGCGGCAAACGTGATCTGCCGGGCACAAAAGTCCCCGGTCAGTCGCGGTGCGACCGTGCTACAGTCGAAGCAGTTGCAGTTTTGGTTCCCATGAACGTGTGTGTGCGCCTGCTGGTACCAACCAACAGGCGCATTTGTTTTGTCCGGTGTTTCAGTCTCCGGATGGGGATCGCGGCTACTTGGGGATTCACGAGGTGTGAATCCCTGATGCCCCAATAGGAGGAGACGGTTATGGCTACCGGCACCGTGAAGTGGTTCAACAGCGAAAAGGGCTTCGGCTTCATCGAGCAGGACGGCGGCGGCCCGGACGTCTTCGCCCACTACTCGAACATCGTCGCCCAGGGCTTCCGTGAGCTCGTCGAGGGCCAGCGCGTCGAGTTCGACGTCACCCAGGGCCAGAAGGGCCCGCAGGGCGAGAACATCCGCGTCATCTGACGTCAGCCTCGACGCTGACGCGCGATCGACTCTGATCTCGTGAAGCGGGGGCCCGCATCGCTCGACGGTGCGGGCCCTCGTCCATGCCGCCGTACGGCCGGGGCGGCGCACTCCCAGACGACGGCCGACCAGTCCGCGACCGCGGGCTGCCGACCGACGGACGGAGACCCCGTGACCACCCCTGCCCGCACGCCCCGCGACCGCGCCACCGACCGCACCACCACCCGGTCGGCCGACCGCGCCACCGACCGATCCGGTGACCGTGCCACCGACCAGGGCCGCACCGGCCGCCCGCGCCGCACCGGGGACAACCCCGAGCGCGCCCGCCGCGCCGTGGACGGCGCCGACCGCGCCCGCAAGCCGCGCAACCGCACCGGCGCCCCGAAGACCGGCGCCGCCAAGGCCACCCGCACCGCCGTCCCGGAGCCCGCCGACTTCACCGTCGTCGAGGGCACCCCGGCCCGGCCGCCGGCGGCCTCCTTCGCCGAGCTCGACCTGCCCAAGGCGATCCTGTCCGCGCTCACCCGCGAGGGCGTCACCGAGCCGTTCCCGATCCAGGCCGCCACCCTGCCCGACTCGATCGCCGGGCGCGACGTCCTCGGCCGCGGCCGCACCGGCTCCGGCAAGACCCTGGCCTTCGGCCTGCCGCTGCTCGCCCGCACCGCCGGGCGCCGCGCCGACGCCCGGCACCCGCTGGCGCTCGTCCTGGTACCCACCCGCGAGCTCGCCCAGCAGGTCACCGAGGCGCTCACCCCGTACGCCACCGCGGTCAACCTGCGGATCACCACCGTCGTCGGCGGCATGGGCATCGGACGGCAGGCCAACGCGGTGCGCCGCGGTACCGAGGTGCTGGTCGCCACCCCCGGCCGGCTGGACGACCTGATCGGGCGCGGTGACGTCAACCTGTCCGACGTCGCCATCACCGTCCTCGACGAGGCCGACCAGATGGCCGACATGGGCTTCCTCCCGCAGGTCAGCAAGCTGCTGGAGCAGGTCGCCGAGGGCGGGCAGCGGATGCTGTTCTCCGCGACCCTGGACCGCAACGTCGACCGGCTGGTCAAGCGCTTCCTGGCCGACCCGGTCACCCACTCGGTCGACCCCTCGGCCGGCGCCGTCACCACCATGGACCACCACGTCCTGCAGCTGGAGCCCGCCGACAAGGCCTCCGCCACCGCCCACATCGCCTCCCGCGACGGCCGCGTGATCATGTTCGTGCACACCAAGCACGGCGCCGACCGGCTCGCCAAGCAGCTGCGCGCCACCGGCGTGATGGCGGCCGCGCTGCACGGCGGCAAGTCCCAGCCGCAGCGCAACCGGGTCCTGGACCAGTTCCGCGACGGCGAGGTCACCGCGCTGATCGCCACCAACGTCGCCGCCCGCGGCATCCACATCGACGGCCTCGACCTGGTCGTCAACGTCGACCCGCCGATCGACCACAAGGACTACCTGCACCGCGGCGGCCGCACCGCCCGGGCCGGCGAGTCCGGTACGGTCGTCACCCTGGTGCTGCCCGAGCAGCGCCGCGAGGTCAACCGGCTGATGACGGTCGCCGGGATCCGCCCCACCGTCACCAAGATCCGCCCCGGCGACGCCGACCTGGCCCGGATCACCGGCGCCCGCACCCCCAGCGGCGTCCCGGTCGCGCTGGCCGTCCCGGCCGCCGCCCAGCCGGCCGCCCCGGTCACCGCCGACGGCAAGGCCGCCGAGGGCAAGTCGGGCAGCCCGCGCCGCCGCTCCGGCAAGCGCTCCGGCCTGCCCACCGACGTCGACATGAACGGCAACCCGCGCCGCCCGCGCCCCAAGCAGCGCCTCGGCGCGGCCGGCCAGGGCGAGCGGCCGCAGGCCGCCGGGTTCATCGGCCGCTCCTCCGGCCGGGCCCGGCCGGGCAGCGGCTCCAAGTCCGGCGCCAACTACGGCACCGGGCGCCAGCGCCGCAAGTTCGACTGACGGCCGCCGAGGGCGACTCCCGCCGAACGGGCTCCGCGACCTCCCCCACCACGGGGGAGGGCGGGGCCCGTTCCGCGTTCCCGGCCCGGCTCGATCCGACCGGTGTCGGCAGCTGGCGTGAATCCGTTGCCGCTCGCCTTGAACCAGCGCTTGACGGCGGACCGTCCAGACCGGATTCTTTTACGCGACCCACACATCTGTCGCACAGTCACCAAACCGCCGCAGGTGTCGAGTTGACGTGATTCGCCGATCCGGAAGGACCACACTCCCGATGCGCCGAACCTCCGCCCTGCTGACCACCGCCCTGCTCGCAGGGGCCGCCGCCCTGGCCGCACCGGCCACCGCCGCCCAGGCCGCACCCTCCTGCGGCGCCTTCGTCGCGGGCTGGAGCGCCGTCGGCAGCTGCAGCGGCCTCGACCCGATGCAGACCTGGTCCGTGGGCGCCACCTGTTACTACTGGAACTCCACCCACACCGTGCAGTTCTCGCGGCCCGCGATCGGCGGCCTGGCGATCGGCGACGGCAGCGTCTCCGCGGCCTGCAGCTACGGCGACAGCGTGATGTTCCCGCACGTCATCATGGGCGCCACGCCGCCGGCCGGCCCCACCGGCCAGATCACCGGCTACGTCGGCAAGTGCGTCGACGTGCAGGGCGCCAACATCCGCAACGGCACCCCCGTCCAGATCTACGACTGCAACGGCACCGTGGCGCAGAAGTGGCGGATAGGCGTCGACGGCACCATCCGCGCCCTCGGCAAGTGCATGGACGTCTCCGGCGGCGGCACCGCCAACCACACCATGGTCCAGCTCTGGGACTGCAACGGCACCGGCGCCCAGCAGTGGCAGGCCCGCGCCGACGGCTCGCTGCTCAACCCGCAGTCCGGCCGCTGCCTGGACGACCTCGGCTTCTCCACCGCCAACGGCAACCAGCTCGGCATCTGGGACTGCAACGGCGCCGCCAACCAGAAGTGGAACCTGCCGACCTGATTACACGTCAAGTAGGACCCGCCGCACGGCTTTCGCGCCGGGCGGCGGGCCGTCTTCGTTCCGTGCGGCTACACCGCGGCGGCCGTCGGGGCCAGCCGGCGCAGCCGCTCCGCCGTCTCCGCGTCACGCGGCGACATCACGATCAGCTGCAGCCCCTCGGCGGCCAGCAGCACGTGCTGGTCGATCCGCAGCTCGCCCAACTCCTCGTGCCGCACCACCTTCTCGGCCCCCGAACGCTCCGCGACCTGGTGCTCGGCCAGCCAGCGGTCCGCCTCCGGATGCTCGGCCCGCACGTGCTGGATCATCCGGCCCAGGTGCCGGCCCACCGCCGTCGCCTCCCCGCCGCGCTCCGCGTACGCCGCCCGCAACTGGGCCAGGAAACGCCGGGCGTGCTCCTCCCAGTGCTCAACCCGACTGCGGTGCAACGGGTTTCCGAACACCACCCAGGCCAGGTTGCACTCCTGCGGCGGCCGGCCCGACAGCTCGAACAGCGCGTCCGCGCCCGGATTCCACGCCCGCACGTCCCAGTTGGCGTCCATCACCCAGGCCGGCGCCGGCCACTGCGCGTGCATCAGCCGCAGCAGCGCCGCCGGGACCTCCGCGGGCGCGCCCACCTCCCCGTCCAGCGGATGGCTGCCCGCCAGCCGGAACAGGTACGCGGTCTCAGCCCGGTCCAGCCGCAGCGTCCGGGCCAGACTCGCCAGCACCTCCGGCGACGGGTGGATGTCCCGCCCCTGCTCCAGCCACGTGTACCAGGTCACCCCCACCCCGGCCAGCAACGCCAACTCCTCCCGCCGCAACCCCGGCGTGCGCCGCCGCACCCCCGGCGCCAGGCCCACCTCCTGCGGCGTCAACCGGGCCCGACGGCTGCGCAGGAAGCTCGACAGCTCCGTGCGGCGCTCCTCCGACTCGTCCATGTCCCCCGTCCTTCCTGGTGGTCGAACTACCAGTATCCCCACGCACTGCTGCCGTCCGGGCCCCGGCGGCAGGCTTGATCGCGACAGCCCGAGCCAGCTCCGAGGGATCCGTGATGAACCGCCAGAACCGAACCGTCCGCCGCACCGTGGTCGCCCTCGCGGCCGCCGCCCTGCTCGGCACCGCCGGTACGCTACCGGCCGCCGCGGCCGCCCACTGCCCGGCCCCGGCCGTGATCAACGGCCACGCCCCCACCCTGGTCCCCGAGGCCGCCGTCTGGGACCAGGCCCACCACCGCTTCCTGGTCGGCTCGTTGCGGCACGGCACCGTCTCGGCCGTCGCCCTCGACGGCAGCGTCCGCACGCTGGTCGACGACCCCGGCACCCTGATCGAGATCGCCGGCCTGCGGATCGACCAGGCCCACCGCCGCATCCTGGTCACCAATCTCGACAACGGAATCGGCGAACGTTCCGGCCCCGCCACCCTCGGCCGGGTCGCCGGCATCGCCGCCTACGACCTGGACACCGGCCGCCGCCTCTACTACACCGACCTCGCCGCCGTCGCCGGCGACGGCGGCAGCCACCTCGCCAACGACATCGCCATCGCCCCCGACGGCACCGCCTACGTCACCGACTCCTTCGCCCCCGTCGTCTACCAGGTCGACCCGGACGGCACCGGCTCCGTCCTGCTGCGCGACGACCGCCTCACCCCCGCCCCGGGCAGCTACGGCCTCAACGGCATCGCCTACCGCGACGGCCGGCTCGTCCTCGGCAAGTGGGACGACGGCACCCTGTGGCAGCTCCCGCTCCGGGACCCGGCCGACCTGCGCCGCGTCGAGATCGCCGACGGCGGGGCGCTGCTCCACCTCGACGGCATCTTCGCCCGCCCCGACGGCACCATCGCGGGCGTCACCAACGCCTTCTTCGGCGCCGGCCGCGACGCCGAGGTGGAGCTCCGCTCCGACGACCACTGGCACACCGCCCGCCTCACCGCCGTCCACCCCTCCGCCGACCCCACCCCCACCGCCGTCACCACCGGCCCCGCCGGCGCCCTCTACCAGCTCTCCGGCGGCCTGGCGGAGGCCAACGCCGGCCACCCGGGGGACACCTTCGTCCTGCGGCGGCTCTGAGCGGACTGGACTCCCACCACCAGTCGATGTTGCCGCGATACAATGCTATGTACATCGCCAACATCCATCGGAGGTGCCCGATGTCCGTGACCCAGATCGACATCGATGACGAAGCGCTGGAACGCGCAATGGCTCTTGCCGGAGTGCGAACCAAGAAGGAGGCCGTGAACCTCGCACTGCGCTTCTACGCCGAGCGGCAGGAACGCGCGGCCCGCATCAGTAGGCACTTCGAGCGGGCCCAGCACTGGGAGGCCCTTGAGCATGCCGAGCGGATGCACCGGGCCGAGAAGGACGCTCGGTGATCTATCTCATCGATACCTCCGCATTGTTCCGGCTGATGCGGGATCCGAAGCTCAAGACCGCCTGGTACGACGCGATCGACGCAGGGTCGATCGCGTCGTGCTACCCGCAGCGTGCTGAGCTCCTCTTCAGCGCACGCGACGGCCGGGAGTACGACGAGATCTCCGAGCTGTTCGCTGAGCTCTACCCCGATGTCTCGGTGCCGAAGAACGCAGGACGCTGGATCGACATGGTGCAGCGGCGGATGGCGCTCGCCGGCCGGCACCGCAGTGCCTCTGCCGTAGACCTGATGATCGCGGCGACGGCCGCGCACCATGGACTCACGGTCCTCCACGACGATGCGGACTACCGTACGGTGGCGCGGTACGCCACCGACCTGAGCGAGCACAGCATTCTGGACTGCGCCTGAGTCGGTCGCACGCTCAGGCGGTGAGCGCCGGAACCGCCACCGCCGCCAGGCGGGCCTGGTCGTAGCGCTGCAGCAGCAGGGCGGCCAGCTCCGGGGCGGGGCCAAGGGTGCCGGCCAGGACGTCCGCCCCGGCCGCCGCCGCGGCGATGCGGTCCGGCAGCAGGCCCGGGGCCAGTAGGTAGGGGGCGACGGCGGTCTGCCGGGCTCCGGCCGCGCGCAGGGCGGCGAGGGCCTCCGGCACCCGCGGCCCCGAGGCCGAGGCGTAGGCGACCTCGACGGCGGCCCAGCCGCGGCTGCGGCGCCACTCGGCGGCGAGCGCGCGGGTGGCGGCGTCGGCGGCCGGGTCGGAGGACCCGGCCGCGGCCAGCACCACGCCCGTGCGGGCGCGGACCACGGCCGAGTCCAGATCGAGCCCGGCCTCCGCGAGCCGGCGGTCCAGGGCGGCGAGCAGCAGCGGCGAGGGCCCCAGCACGTCGGCGACGGGCAGCCCGGCGCCGGCGGCGCGCAGGGCGGCAGGGACGTCGTGCTTGGCGTGGAAGGCCCGGTTCAGCAGCAGCGGCACGGCCACCGCGTCCGTCAGCCGGCCGACCACCTGGGGGATCCGCGGCGCGCAGTGGTCCAGGTAGGCGGTGGCGACCTCCAGGGCGGGTCGCTGCGCCCGCACCTGCTCGACCAGGGCGGCCACGGTCGCGGCGTGCCGCGGGTCGCGGCTGCCGTGGGCGATCAGCAGGAGGGCGGGCATCAGCGGGGCCTCACTTGGCGGAGGCCAGCAGGCCGCGGTTGCGCAGCACCCGGCGCTCGACCGGGGTGAACACCAGCAGCTCGATGGCGATGCCGACGAACAGGATGAGGATGATGCCGAGCAGCACCCCGGACATGTCGGAGAACTCGCGCTGGTCCTCCAGGAACCGGCCGAGGCCCCGCCCGAGGTCGGGGGAGGAGGCGACCAGCTCGGCGGCCATCAGTGAGCGCCAGGAGAACGCCCAGCCCTGCTTGAGCCCGGCCAGGTAGCCGGGCAGCGCGGCCGGGATGAGCACGTGCCGGGCCCCGGCCAGACCGGTGGCGCCGATGGTGCGTCCGGCCCGCAGGAACAGCGGCGGCACCTGGTCGATGCCGGCCACCAGCCCGTTGGCGATGGACGGGACGGCGCCCAGCAGGATCACCGCGTACATCATCGAGTCGTTGATGCCGAGCCAGATGACGGCGGCCGGCACCCAGGCCACCGAGGGCAGCGACTGCAGGCCCTGCAGCACCGGGCCGATGGCGGTGCGCACCGGCTTGACCCGGGCGACCACCAGGCCGATCGGGGTGCCGATGACTACGGCGAGCAGGAAGCCGGACAGGCCGCGCCACACGCTGGTCCAGATGATCGAGAAGAGTGTTCCCTGGTACCAGAGGTCCTGGAGGGAGTGCCAGACGTCGGCGGGGCTGGGCAGCTTGTACGAGGAGGTGAGGTGCAGGCTGTACGCGCCCTGCCACAGCGCCAGCACCACCAGCACGCCGATCAGCGGCGGCAGTGCCTTCGTTCGCAGCACCTCGCCGATCGAACTGCGCGGGGCGGCGACGGAGTCGAGGGCGTCCAGGCCGGCCCCGACCTCGGCGGTGTCGCCGTCGTTCCGGGCGGGGGCGGTGTCAGTGCTGGACATGGCGACGGATCTCCCCACGCAGTTCTTCGGTGATCTCGATGGACAGGTCGGCGACGCCGGAGGACTCGATGCGGCGCGGCTGCGGCAGGTCGATCCGCCACTCGCGGGCGACCCGGCCGGGCCGGGAGGACAGCAGGACGACGCGCTGGGCCAGGCGCACGGCCTCGCGCACGTTGTGGGTGACGAACAGCACGGACAGCTGCCGCTCGGCCCAGATCCGGGTGATCTCGTCGTGCAGCACGTCCCGGGTGATGGCGTCGAGCGCGGCGAACGGCTCGTCCATCAGCAGCACTTTGCTGCCCTGGGCGAGGGCGCGGGCCATCGCGACGCGCTGGCGCATGCCGCCGGACAGCTCGTGCACCCGCTTGCCGTACGCGCCGCCCAGGCGGACGAGTTCGAGCAGGCGCTCGGCCTCGGCGCGGCGCTCTGGGCGGGGGAGGCCTGCCAGCTTGAGGGCGAGCTCGATGTTCTTCCCGGCGGTGAGCCAGGGGAACAGCGCGTGTTCCTGGAACATCAGCGCGGGGCGGCCGCCGGGCACCTCGATGCTGCCGCGGGTGGGCTTGTCGAGGCCGGCGACCAGGTTGAGCAGGGTGGACTTGCCGCAGCCCGAGGCGCCGAGCAGGGTGACGAACTCGCCGGGCGCGACGTCGAGGGTGATGTCGTCCAGCACGTGGGTCTGGGCGCCCGGGCGGCCGAAGGACTTGTGCACGTGCGAGATCCGGACGGCGGGCGCGTTGGTGGCGTCGACGGCAGGGGCGTCGGCCGGGGTGGTCAGTACCGGGCTCATGGGGACCTCCCGCATGTGGTCTGGGGGCTGGCGAGTCGGAGCCGGGGTCCGGGCCCCGCCCGCGCCGGTGGGCATCGATCGGGGATCGACCGGGCGGGCGGGGGACCGGACCGCGGAGTTACTTGGTGCCGAGTCCGGCGTCCGCCACGGGCGCCTGGCCCTGGGCCGCGAGGACCTTGTTCAGCAGGGTGAGGTCGTAGATGCCGTTCAGATTGGGCTTCTTGAGGAGCCCGGCGGTCACGGCGTGGTCGGCCTCGGCCTGCAGGGTGTTCGCCAGCGGGTCGTCCAGGAAGTCGATGTCGGCCCAGGCCGGGTCGAGGACGGCCGGCTCCAGCGCGTTGCCGGCGTCCTTCTTGATCGCCTCGTTGGCGTCGGCCTTGGCCTTCTCGGGGTTGGCCTTGATGAAGGCGTTGGTGTTCACCGAGCCGCGCAGCACGGCCTCCACCACGTCCTGGTGCTCCTTGAGGAACTTCTGCGAGACGATGATGTTGGTGATCACGAACTTCTTGTCCGGCCAGACGTCCTTCTCGTTGAGCAGGACCTTCGCGCCGAGGGTGACCAGCTTGGAGGCGGTGGGCTCGGGCACCCAGGCGCCGTCGATGGAACCCTGCCGGTAGGCGTCGGGGGTGACCTTGTTGTCGGTGCGCACCACCGAGACGTCGCCCGCGCCGGACGCCGCGTCCACCTTGTAGCCCTTGCCCGCCAGGTAGTTGAGCAGGGCCACGTCCTGGGTGTTGCCCAGCTGCGGGGTGGCGATCTTCTTGCCCTTGAGGTCGTCCAGCGAGGAGACCTTGTCCGGGTTGACCACCAGCTTGACCCCGCCGGAGGCCGAACCACCGATGATCTTCAGGGACTTGCCGTCGGACTTGGTGTAGCCGTTGATCGCGGGGGAGGGGCCGATCCAGCCGATGTCGATGGAGCCGGCGTTGAGCGCCTCGATCTCGGCCGGGCCCGCGTTGAAGACCTGGGTCCTGATCTGGGTGGTGCCCAACTCCTTCTGGAAGATGCCCCCCTGGAGGCCGACCAGTGCGGTGCCGTGGGTCAGGTTGGCGAAGTAGCCGATCTTCACCGTGGGGGAGGACAGCTTGACGCCCGGAGCCCCGGTCGCGGCGGTGTCGGCGGAGCCGTTGTCGGCGGCCTTGGAGCCGTAGCCGCAGGCCGACAGCAGGGCCACGGCGGTCAGGCCGGCGACGGCGGCCGCGGCGGAGCGTCTGATCCGGCCGGCGTTGGGGCGGACGAAGGTATGGGAGGGGGCCGGGTTGGGTGCCATGGTGGTGAGTCCTGTTCGCGGACGGACCGTCAGGAGGCGGTCTCGGGCGGATGGTCGGGAAGGTGGTGCGCGCGGCAGCGGAGTGCCGGGGCAAGCCGGGCGGCTGTGGGGGAAGACAGCCCGGTGACGGGGCGTGCTCAGCCCCGTCGGCCCACACATCGGGTCAGGCCGCCCTGGCCGCTGCCGAGGACGCCGCTGCCGATGCGGCCGCCTTCCTTGTCCATGCCCGAGAACGCCTCGCTGGGCATCAGACCCAGTCCTCCTCAGCGGGTTCCGTGGCTCGTACGGTCTCGAAGGCCTCGCCCGCCATGCCGGCGGTGAGGGTGGTGCCGTCGGCCGGGTCGATCAGCAGGAACGAGCCGGTGCGACGGTTGTCGGTGTAGTCGTCGAGGGCCAGCGGCTCGGCGGTGCGCAGCTTCACGTGGCCGATGTCGTTGACGTTCAACCCCTCGGCGCCGGAGCGCTGTTCGAGCGTGTCGATGTCGATCCGGTAGGAGATCTCCTTGACCAGCGCGCGCACGGTGCGGGTGGTGTGCTTGAGCAGCACCTTGTCCCCGGCGCGCAGCGGGCGCTCGTTGAGGTGGCTGACGGTGGCCTCGATGTCCTTGGTGGGCGCGGGAGTCGCCCCGGCGGCGATCAGGTCGCCGCGGGAGATGTCGAGGTCGTCGGCGAGCCGGACGGTGACCGACTGCGGCGCCCAGGCGATGTCGGTCCCGCGGCCGAACGCGTCGATCCCGGCGACGGTGGTGGTCAGGCCGGAGGGCAGCACGGTGACGGCGTCGCCGACCCGCAGCACGCCGGAGGCCAACTGGCCCGCGTAGCCGCGGTAGTCGGGGTGCTCCTCGGTCTGCGGGCGGATCACGTACTGGACCGGGAAGCGGGCGGGCTCGGCGCTCGGGTCGCTGCCGACCGGGACGGTCTCCAGGTGTTCGAGCAGGGTCGGGCCGCCGTACCAGTCCATGTGTGCGGACGGCTCGACGACGTTGTCCCCGGCCAGGGCCGAGATCGGGACGGCGAGGACGTCCTTGACGCCGAGCGAGGCCGCGTAGGCGGTGAACTCGGCGGCGATGGCGGCGAAGACGGGCTCGGCGTAGTCGACCAGGTCCATCTTGTTGACGGCCAGCACGACGTGCGGCACCCGCAGCAGCGCGGCGACGGCGGCGTGCCGACGGGTCTGCTCGACCACGCCGTTGCGGGCGTCGACCAGGACGACGGCGAGCTCGGCGGTGGAGGCGCCGGTCACCATGTTGCGGGTGTACTGCACGTGCCCGGGGGTGTCGGCGAGGATGAACCGCCGCCGGGGGGTGGCGAAGTAGCGGTAGGCGACGTCGATGGTGATGCCCTGCTCGCGTTCGGCGCGCAGGCCGTCGGTGAGCAGTGCGAGGTCGGGTGCCTCCTGGCCGCGGCCCAGGGAGACGCGCTCGACGGCCTCCAGCTGGTCGGCGAGCACCGACTTGGAGTCGTGCAGCAGCCGGCCGACCAGGGTGGACTTGCCGTCGTCGACGGAGCCGGCGGTGGCGAAGCGCAGCAGGGAGGTGGCGTTGGTCTCGATGGTCGTGCTCATTAGAAGTACCCCTCGCGCTTGCGGTCTTCCATCGCGGCCTCGGAGAGCTTGTCGTCGGCGCGGGTGGCGCCGCGCTCGGTGAGGCGGCTGGCGGCGATCTCGGCGATCACGGCCTCGATGGTGGTGGCGTCGGAGTCGACGGCGCCGGTGCAGGACATGTCGCCGACGGTGCGGTAGCGGACCAGCCGCCGTTCGACCGGTTCGCTGTCCTTGGGGCCGCCCCACTCGCCGGCGGTCAGCCACATGCCGCCCCGGGAGAAGACGTCGCGCTCGTGCGCGTAGTAGATCTCCGGCAGCTCGATGCCCTCGCGCTCGATGTACTGCCAGACGTCCAGCTCGGTCCAGTTGGACAGCGGGAAGACCCGCACGTGCTCGCCGACCGCGTGCCGGCCGTTGTACAGCGACCACAGCTCGGGGCGCTGGCGGCGCGGGTCCCAGGCGCCGAACTCGTCGCGCAGCGAGAAGACGCGCTCCTTGGCGCGGGCCTTCTCCTCGTCCCGGCGGCCGCCGCCGAACACCGCGTCGAAGCGGCCCTTCTCGATGGCGTCGAGCAGGGGCACGGTCTGCAGCGGGTTGCGGGTGCCGTCGGGGCGCTCGCGCAGCCGGCCGTCGTCGATGAAGTCCTGGACGTGGGCGACGTGCAGGCGCAGGTTGTGCTCGGCGACGACCCGGTCGCGGTAGGCGAGGACCTCGGGGAAGTTGTGCCCGGTGTCGACGTGCAGCAGCGAGAAGGGGATGGCGGCGGGCGCGAAGGCCTTGAGCGCCAGGTGCAGCATGAGGATGGAGTCCTTGCCGCCGGAGAACAGGATCACCGGGCGCTCGAACTCCCCCGCGACCTCGCGGAAGATGTGCACCGACTCGGCCTCCAGCGCGTCCAGGTGGGACAGCGCGAAGGGGTTGTCGGTGCGGACCGGACTGTCGGTCGCGGTGGTCATGCCAGGCCCCTCTCGGTCAGGAAGGCGTGCAGCTCGGCGGCGGAGTCGGCCACCTCGCGGCCCTGCGTCTGGATCCGCAGCTCCGGGTTCTGCGGAGCCTCGTACGGGTCGTCGACGCCGGTCAGGCCGGAGATCTCGCCGGCCGCCTGCTTGGCGTACAGGCCCTTGACGTCCCGTTCGGCGCACAGCTCGACCGGGGTGGCGACGTGGATCTCCAGGAACTCGGTGCCGGCCGCGGCGTGCCGCTCGCGCACGGCGGTGCGGGAGTCGGCGAACGGGGCGATCACCGGGGCGAGCACCTTGACGCCGTTGGCGGCGAGCTTCTCGGCGACGAAGCCGATCCGGGTCACGTTGGTGTGCCGGTCCTCGCGGGAGAAGCCGAGGCCCTTGGAGAGGAACTCGCGGATCTCGTCGCCGTCCAGCACCTCGACCTTGTGGCCCTCGGCGCGCAGCCGCTCGGCCAGCGCGAAGGCCAGGGTGGTCTTGCCCGCGCTCGGCAGCCCGGTCAGCCACACGGTGGCGCCGCGCTCGCAGGGGGCGGCCGCACGGGCCGCCTCTGCGGCTCCGTCGGCGGCCGATGTGTTCGCTGTCACGACGTCTTCCTTACACGGTAGTTGACGGATCGTCAGAGATGGATGCCGCACTCGGTCTTGCCGGAGCCGGACCAGCGGCCGGCCCGGGCGTCCTCGCCCTCGGCCGGCTTGCGGGTGCAGGACAGCGGCGAGCAGCCGATCGAGGTGTAGCCCTCCCACAGCAGCGGGTTGAGCAGCACGCCGTTGGCGGCGACGTAGGCGTCCACGTCCTCCTGCGTCCACCGGGCGATCGGGGCGATCTTGACCTTGCGGCGCTTCGGGTCCCAGGCGACCACCGGGGTGTTCGCCCGGGTCGGGGACTCGTCGCGGCGCAGCCCGGTGGCCCAGGCGTCGTAGCCGCCGAGGCCGCGGGTGAGCGGCTCGACCTTGCGCAGCGAGCAGCACAGGTCCGGGTCGCGGTCGTGCAGGTTCGGCCCGTGCTCGGCGTCCTGCTCGGCGACGGTCTTCAGCGGGGTGAGCGTGATGACGTTGACCGGCATGGTCGCCGCCACCGCGTCCCGGGTGCCGATGGTCTCCGCGAAGTGGTAGCCGGTGTCCAGGAACACCACGTCCACGCCGGGGAACACCGAGGAGGCGAGGTGGGCGACCACCGCGTCCTCCATGGAGGAGGTGACGCAGAACCGCTTGCCGAAGGTGTCGGCGGCCCAGCGCAGGACCTCCTGCGCCGTGGCCTCCTCCAGCTCGCGGCCGGCCGTGGTCGCGAGCTTCTCGTAGTCAGGTGCTGCGCTGGTCACGTGACGTACCCCCGTCGGTCGGTGCCAGCAGGCCGAGGAACTTCAGCTGGAAGGCGCGGCGGCACCCGTGGCACTCCCAGGCGCCGTGGCCGGCCTCGCAGGGGCGCAGGTCCTCGTCCCCGCAGTACGGGCAGAAGAACGGTGCGGCTCTCTCACTCATGACAGCTGCTCCTCGCTGGCCCGGGCCGTCCACTGGGCGAAGCGCTCGCCCTCGGTGCGGTCGGCCTGGTAGCGGGTCAGCAGGCGCTCGACGTAGTCGGGCAGGCCGGCGCTGGTGACCTTGAGGCCGCGGACCTTGCGGCCGAAGCCGGCCTCCAGGCCGAGCGCGCCGCCCAGGTGCACCTGGTAGCCCTCGACCTGGTTGCCGTGCTCGTCGGTGACGAGCTGGCCCTTGAGGCCGATGTCGGCGACCTGGATGCGGGCGCAGGCGTTCGGGCAGCCGTTGATGTTGATGGTCAGCGGCTCGGCGAAGTCGGGCAGGCGCTGCTCGAGCTCGTCGATCAGGGAGCGGCCGCGCTCCTTGGTCTCGACGATGGCGAGCTTGCAGTACTCGATGCCGGTGCAGGCCATGGTGCCGCGGCGGAACGGCGAGGGGGTGACCCGCAGGTCGAGCTCCTCCAGGCCGGCCACCACCGACTCGACGTGCTCCTCGGCGACGTCGAGGATCAGCATCTTCTGCTCGGTGGTGGTGCGCACCCGGTCGCTGCCGTGGGCGGCGGCGAGGTCGGCGATCCGGCCGAGCAGCTTGCCGTCGACCCGGCCGACGCGCGGGGCGAAGCCGATGTAGTAGCGGCCGTCCCGCTGCTGGTGGACGCCGACGTGGTCGCGCCAGCGGGCGACCGGCTCGACCGGCGCGGGGCCGTCGATCAGGCGGGTCTTCAGGTACTCGTCCTCCAGCACCTGGCGGAACTTCTCGGTGCCCCAGTCGGCGACCAGGAACTTCAGCCGGGCGCGGTTGCGCAGGCGCCGGTAGCCGTAGTCGCGGAAGATGCCGATCACGCCGCCGAAGACGTCCGGCACCTGCTCCAGCGGGACCCAGGCGCCCAGTCGCACGCCCAGCTTGGGGTTGGTGGACAGGCCGCCGCCGACCCACAGGTCGAAGCCCGGGCCGTGCTCGGGGTGGACCACGCCGACGAAGGAGACGTCGTTGATCTCGTGCGCGACGTCCAGCAGCGGGGAACCGGAGATCGCGGCCTTGAACTTGCGCGGCAGGTTGGAGAACGCCGGGTTGCCGATGAAGCGGCGCTGGATCTCCTCGATCGCCGGGGTGCCGTCGATGATCTCGTCCTGGGCGACGCCGGCCACCGGGGAGCCGAGGATGGCGCGCGGGGTGTCGCCGCACGCCTCGGTGGTGGACAGCCCGACGGCCTCCAGCTTCTGCCAGATCGCCGGGACGTCCTCGATCCGGATCCAGTGGTACTGGATGTTCTGCCGGTCGGTCAGGTCGGCGGTGCCCCGGGCGTACTGCTCGGAGACCTCGGCGATGGCCCGCAGCTGGGGGACGGTCAGCCGGCCGCCGTCGATGCGCACGCGCATCATGAAGTACTCGGCGTCCAGCTCGTGCGGGTCCAGGATCGCGGTCTTGCCGCCGTCGATGCCCTCCTTGCGCTGGGTGTAGAGCCCCCACCAGCGCATCCGGCCGCGCAGGTCGGCGGGGTCGATCGAGTCGAAGCCCCGGTGCGCGTAGATCGTCTCAATGCGTGTCCGCACATTGAGACCGTCGTCGTCCTTCTTGATCTGCTCGTTGGCGTTCAGGGGGGTGAAGTGGCCCATGCCCCACTGGCCCTCGCCGCGGTGGCGGGTCACCTTGCGAGCCGCGGCGGGGCGGCGCGCGGCAGTGCGGTCGGCCGTGGGCTCGGCGGTCTCGGGAGAGGTGGCCATGCTGAAGTCCTTCGGGGAAGGTGGCGCTGACGCCGGGTGGGTCGCGGAGCGTGCTCGGCCGTACGGGACTGCTGTGACCTGCGGGTTTCTCAGGGCCGGGAGAGCAGTGACCGGGCCGGGCGGGCGCCTGCGCATCCGCTGGTGCGGGGATGGCGGTGGGATCGGCGCCGGGTGCGGTGGTGCGGCGGGGTGGGAGCTCAGGTCACCGGACAGATGGCGCTGGACACGCGAAGGAGATCGACGTGGAGTCGACCTACTAGGGTGGTTCCGGCGCTAGGCATGGCAAGAGATTCGCACGGCGCGGGACTCGCGGTCCACTAACGTCCGGATTCTGGACGCTGAGATTTCGGATCGTGGGACGGTCGACCGTTCCCGCGGCTCCCCGCCGGGCGTCCGTCCGCGCGCTGCGCACGCGCCCGTACCCCCGGGGGAGATCAACCGGAGCGCCCGGCCCGATACCGTTAGCCCTGTGCAAGCAGCAGGCGATACGACCAGACCGAACCCCGAGCGGCCGTCCCGGCGCCGGGGCAAGGGCTCCCGGCGCGCGGCCAAACGGGCCACCTGGCGCCGCACGGCGTGGGACTTGATCAAGGACACCACCAACACCTGCGTCGAGTACCGCGTCACCGGCCTCGCCGCGGAGGCGGCCTTCTTCACCCTGCTGTCGATCCCGCCGCTGCTCCTCGGCCTGGCCGCCACCCTCGGCTACCTCGACGAGTTCCTCGGTGCCGGCACCATCGAACGGCTCAAGCACGACATCGTCTCGGCCTCCAGGACGGTCCTGTCGGAGTCCTCCGTCAACGAGGTCGTCAAACCGCTGCTCAGCCAGGTCTTCGACCACGTCCGGCCGGACCTGATCTCGATCGGCTTCCTGTTCTCGCTGTGGTCCGGATCCCGGGCGCTCTACATCTTCATCGACACCATCACCGTGATGTACGGGCTGGACGGCAAGCGGGGCATCGTCAAGACCCGGCTGATGTCACTGGGCCTCTACCTCGGCGCCCTGGTGATCAGCTCCCTGGTGCTGCCGCTGCTGATGGCCGGGCCCGGTCTGGTCGAGAACGCGGTGCACGGCATCGCGGGCCTCGTCGGCGCCGCCTACTGGCCGGTCGCGATCCTGCTGCTGATCGTCTCCCTCACCACCCTCTACCACCTGGCCGTACCGGTCTCCACGCCCTGGCGCGAGGACATCCCCGGCGCCCTGGTCGCCCTGGTGGTGCTGGTCTTCTGCAGCGTCGGACTGCGGATCTACCTGGTCAGCTCGATCGAGGGCCACTCGGTGTACGGCTCGCTGGCCGCGCCGGTGGCCGTGCTGCTGTGGATCTTCGTGGTGGCCCTCGCGGTGCTCATCGGCGCCGCCATGAACGCCGCCATAGACCGCCGCTGGCCCACCCTGGAGACCGCCGACGCCCGCGCCGAGAACGAGCGCGCCCACGAGGAGGCGGCCGCCGCCGTGGTCCGCGAGGTCGCCGCCCGACGGGCCGTCGAACGGGCCCGGCGCGCCCGCGAACTGGGCCTGGCCGAGGGCATGGAGGAGGAGTGGGGCGAGGAGGAGCTGGACGACGTCGACGCGCCCGCCGAGTACCCCGAGCGGTGGGCCGACGTGCTCGCCGCCGACAACCTGCGCGGGCGCCTCACCGCCCGCCCCGGGCCGCACCACCGGCCCGCCCCGCCGCCGCCGGACAGCGACCGGCCGGTGGGGCCGCCGCCGGTGGGGCCGCCGCCGGTGGGGCCTGGGCCGGGGCAGGAGCGGCCTGGGCCGGGGCCGAGGTACCCGTCCGGGCCGCCGTGGGAGCAGCGGTAGCGGTTCTCCGGCCGCCACGGGTTCCGGTCGCGGGTTCCGTTCGCGGGTTCGCCTGCGGGTTCCGTCCAGGGAGACGGGCAGGGATACGTGCAGGGATATGGAACAGGGCCTCCCCCGTGGTGCGGGGGAGGCCCTGTCCGTCTGTCAGGCCGTCCGGCCGGGTTCGTGGCCCTCGGCGGCCCTTCCGGGCCCCGGGTGCCGTCAGACGGACGGGTTCGGGGGGAAGGGGGACTGCGCCGGCCGGCCGTAGCCGTGGGTGGGCTGCTCCTCGACCGGGGGGTAGCCGTAGGACGGCTGCGGGGCGGCCGGCTGCGGTCCCCCGGCGGGGGGCCGGCCGAAGGCGGGGCGCACCTCGGTGAGGGCGCCCGGGTCCGCGAGGCCGGGGCCGGCGGGGGCCGGCGCCGTCGGGTCGGGGCCCGGAGTCTGCGGCCGGCCGGCGCCCGCGGTCTGGCCCTGGTTCTGGCCCTGGCCCGTTGAGGCCGGGTCGGATGCCGCCGCCGGACGGCCGGCCTGGCCGCTCTGCGCGGGGAGCGGCTCGGGGGTCGGCTGGACCGGGTCCAGGGCGGTGCGGCCCGAGGAGTCGCTCAGCTTGATCAGCAGCGCGACCATCAGCCAGTTCGCCAGCAGTGAGGAACCACCGGCCGCCAGGAACGGCAGCGCCTTTCCGGTCAGCGGCACCAGCCCGCTCACGCCGCCGACCACCACGAAGATCTGCAGCGCGAGCGCCGCCGACAGCCCGGCGGCCAGCAGCTTGCCGAACGGGTCGGTCAGGCCGATCGCGGTGCGCAGGCCGCGCTGGATCAGCAGCACGTACACCAGCAGGATCGCGGTCACCCCGGCCAGGCCCAGCTCCTCGCCGATGGTGGTGAAGATGAAGTCGCTGCGCCCGGCGAAGCCGATCAGCCACGGCCGGCCCGAGCCCAGGCCCGTCCCGGTCATGTGGCCGGTGCCCAGGCTGAACAGGGCCTCGGCGGGCTGTTCGGAGATCGCCGGGTCGTGCACCGGCTTGTAGTAGTCGAGCGGGTGCAGCCAGGCCTCGACCCGGCCGTGCACGTGCGGTTCCAGGGTGCCGACCACCGTCGCGCCGCCGACCGCCATGATGATGCCGAGCACCACCCAGCTGGTGCGTTCGGTCGCCACGTACAGCATCACGATGAAGAGGCCGAAGAAGATCAGCGAGGTGCCCAGGTCGCGCTCGAAGATCAGCACCAGCAGGCTGACCGCCCAGATCGCCAGCACCGGACCGGCGTGCCGGCCGCGCGGCAGGGTCATCCCCCAGACCTTCCGCCCGGCCAGCGCCAGGGCGTCCCGGTTGGCCATCAGGTAGCCCGCGAAGAAGATCGTGATCGCGACCTTCACGAACTCGTCCGGCTCGAAGGAGGGCAGCCCGGGGAGCTTGATCCACCGCTTGGCGCCGAAGCTGTCGGTCGGCGAGAACACCGGCGCGGTCAGCAGGATCAGCGCGCCCGCCATCATCAGGTAGACGTACCGCTGGAAGAAGCGGTGGTGCTTGACGAAGACGATCAGCGCGAGCGCCGCCGCCACCGAGATGAACACCCACATGAACTGGCCGGGCGCGGCCGGGACCTTCTGGTAGTCGCCCTTGAGCGGGTGCGCGGCCTTGTAGCTGAAGTCCAGCCGGTCCAGCAGCACCAGCCCGAAGCCGGTCAGGAAGACGCCCAGCGGCAGGATCAGCGGGTCCGCGTACGGCGCGAACCGGCGCACCGCCAGATGTGCCACCGCGACCAGCGCCCCGAGGGACAGGCCGTGGACCAGCAGCCCGGGCGGCAGCTTGTCGGTCAGCGCCAGCGAGGCGTCGATGTGTCCGGCCAGACAGACGGCCACCGCGAGCGCCAGCAGGCCCAGCTCGATGTTGCGGTGGCGCGCGGCCAGCCGGCGGCCCTCGCCGCGTGCAGTGCTTTGCACCTCTTGTCGTCCCCTTGTTGTCACCCACGTGGCCGGTATCGCGCCGACGGTGCATCCTGCCAGACGATGGCGGCTCCGCGCCGGTTGCGCCTGCGGGCCGGGCAAGGGCAGAACTTTGCCTCGGCAAAGCTTTGTTCGGCTTTGGTAAAGGTTTGTTCAGGCCCGGGTATAGAGGTGGGCCCCGGCTGTGGCGGGCCCGGTCCGGAGGGCCATCATGGCCGGGCGCCGCGGCTCCTGCCCGGCGACTCCCGGCGCCTCCCCGGCGGCCCCCGACGCCCCTCCCGGCGACGGCCGGGTGGCGGGTGCGGACGAGGCGGGCGGACGGATGAACGGCGCGGTGGACGTCGCGGTGGATGCCGCGGCCCGGACACTCGGCCACGGCGGCGCCGCCCGGGCGCTCGCCTACGGCGGACCGCCCGCGTGGCAGTGGTCCGACCTGGCCACCTCCTGGACCCTCGAACCGCTGGTGCTCGCCCTGTCGGTGCTCCTCGGCGGCTGGTACCTGAGCGCGGTGCGCACCGTCCACCGCGGCGACGGCGAACGCTGGCAGCCCACCCGCACCGCGGCCTTCCTCGGCGGGCTGCTGCTGTGGATCTGGTGCACCTGCTCCGGCCTCGGGGTGTACGAGCGCATCCTCTTCACCGACCGGGCCGTACAGGTCGTGCTGCTGCTCATGGTCGTCCCGCTGCTGCTCGCGCTCGGCGCGCCCGTCTCGCTGCTGGTCGAGTCCTCGCCGGAGCACCGGCGGGAGCGGATCCTGCGGGTGCTGCGCAGCCGGCCGTCCAAGGTGCTGATGTTCCCGGCGGTCTCCACGGCGCTGCTGATGGCGCCGCCGTGGCTGCTCTACTTCACGCCCTGGTACGAGTGGTCGCTCTCCAGCGGGGTCGGGAACGTGGTGCTCCACCTGGCGCTGGTGCTGCTGGGCCTCGCCTACTTCTGGCCGCGGCTGCAGCTCGACCCGGTCGGGCACGAGTACCCGCACCTGGTGGGGCTGTTCATCACCTTCGCCGAGGTGATCTTCGACGCGGGGCTCGGGATCGTGCTGATCTACGGCGGCCACCTCGTCGCCGAGCACTACTACGTCGCGCTCGGGCGCCCCTGGGGGCCGAGCCTGGCCCAGGACCAGACCTGGGGCGGCAACGCCTTCTGGGTGCTGGGCGACCTCGTCGGGCTGCCGTTCCTGGCCGCGCTGGTGCGGCGGATGGTGGTGCAGGGGCGCGAGGAGATCAAGGCCGTGGACGCCGAGCTGGACGCCCGCTTCGAGGCGCAGGCCGCGCAGGCCCGGGCGGCCGGGCTGCCGGAGGAGGAGGAAACGGGCATGCGGCCGTGGTGGCTGGACGACCCGAACCTCAAGCACCGCTACGGCGGGTAGCCCGGCTTCCCGCTTCTTCCCGTCCCGCCGGGTCCAACCTTGCTCCCGCCGGGTCCAACCTTGCTCCCGCCGGGTCCAACCTTGCTCCCGGCGGGGCTGCTGGCGGTCCCCCGCCGAGGGCTCCCTCGCCGCTCAGGACCGCGTTTCCGCAGGTCAAAAATAGGTTGGCCGTCATGGCCCGCTCCGCTAGCGTGTGACGCGTCAGGTTCGGGGCCATTGGGCCGCCGGAGGAGTTTCGGGGGCCGTTGGGCCACCCGAGGAGTAGAGAGCAGGAGGTGAACCCCGTGGTCGTTGTCGCCCCGATAGCTGCCCTGGGCAGCGCTCGCGTTCACCTCCTTTTCCCGGCCGCCGGCTGAGCCTTCCGCGCCAGCCGTAGCCCGCCGGGACCATCTCCTCCCGAAGGGCCACTGCGTTGTTCAACGCTGCCTCCGTTCCGTCGTTCTCTTCTTCTTCCTTCTCCTCCGAGAGCCTCACTGGCTTCACTGGGAGCTCCACCGAGAGCCCCACGCTGGCCGGCTACGGCTGGACGCCCGAGCTCGACCAGCTCTTCGCCCCGCTCGCCGAAGCCGGGCTGCTCCCGGCCCGGATCGTCCGGGTCGACCGCGGCCAGTGCGACGCCGTCCTCGCCGATCCGGAGACGGGCGAGCTGCGCACCGTCCGGCTCGACACCAGGCGGGTGGGCGACGCCGACATGATCAACTGCCCGTGCACGGGCGACTGGGCCGCCGTCGACCTGCATGCCCAGCCGATGGCCGCCGTCACCGCTCTGCTGCCACGCTCCACCGCGATCATCCGCAAGGTGGCCGGCAAGCGCTCCGACGGCCAGGTGCTGGCGGCCAACGTCGACACCGTCCTGATCGCCGCCTCACTCGCGGCCGATCCCGACCTCGGGCGGATCGAGCGCTTCCTCGCCCTGGCCTGGGAGTCCGGCGCCGAACCGCTGGTCGTCCTCACCAAGGCCGACCTCGTCGACGACGCCGAGTTCATCCGGGCCGACGTCGAAGCGGTCGCCCCCGGCGTCACCGTGCTGGTGGTCAGCGCCGAGACCGGCGAGGGCATCGACGTGCTGCGCGCCTGCGCCCCTGGCACGGCGGTGGTGATCGGTCAGTCCGGTGTGGGCAAGTCCACCCTCACCAACGCGCTGGCCGGCGCCGATGTGATGGCAGTCCAGCAGGCCCGCGAGGTCGACCAGAAGGGCCGCCACACCACGACCACCCGCGAACTGATACCGCTTCCCGGCGGGGGCGTGCTGATCGACACCCCCGGGCTGCGCGAGGTCGGCCTCTACGGTGGTGAGGGGGTGGACCTGGCCTTCGCCGACATAGCCGAGCTGGCCGAGGAATGCCGCTTCCACGACTGCAACCACCACACCGAGCCCGGCTGCGCGGTGCGGGCGGCGCTGGCCGACGGCACCCTGCCGCAGCGCCGGATGGACAGCTACCTCAAGCTCCAGCGCGAGAACGAGTGGATCGCCTCCCGCTCGGACGCCCGGGTGGCCAAGGCGCGGCTGAACAAGTGGAAGGCCATCACCAAGTCGATGCGCGCGGCGGGAGGTCCGGTGAAGCGCTGAGCGGAGGTGCTCCTGACCCTAAGGGCGGGCGACGGCCCGGCTCGGGCGGGTTCGAACGCTCGCGCTGGCCACCTGCAGTGGCCACCTGTTCTGGTCGGCCGCTGGCGGCCGACCAGAACAGGACGGGCCGGGGTGCGTGGGCGCAGTGAGCGTGGTGAGCGAGAAGCGCCGGTTGGCCGCCGTGCGTCCGGTGGATCCGGCGGGTGTGGTGGGTTGGTGGCGGGTGGGCGCGGGGGCAGCCACGTCGGCGACTCCCAAACAGCGGTTCCGTCGCCGCTTCGGCAAGGCCGAAGCGGCGACGGGAGGACAAGCGAGGGGCCCAGCCCCCGGGCCATCAGATCCGAATCCCTCCAGGAGCGACCGTCCCACTGGCCTCCAGCCCATCGATCGGCGACCACTCCTGCTCCAAAATCGAGTAGGTGATCGAGTCGCGCCAGGCACCGTGGACGAAGACGTGGTCGCGGATCCGACCGTCCTCGGTCATGCCGACTCGGAGCAGAGTGCGCTCGGAGGCCTCGTTCAGCGGTGAGCGAGCCGCCCAAATGCGGTGCAGGCCGAGGTAATTGAAGCCGAGTGCGCACAGCAGGTGGACCGTCTCGGTGCCGAGGCCCTTGCCCCACTCTGCCGGGTGGAGGGCGAACCCGATGGCGGCGGCTTGCTGGGGCTCAGTCGCCAGACGCGCGTAGCCGATCAGCTGGTGCGCGCCGAGCCGAGTGATGGCGAGGCAGTACTCGGTGCGAGGGGTTGTCTTCGCTGAGGCGATGGAGCGGGCGGTGATCGCCTGGACCTGCTCGCGGGTGCGGGGTTCGAAGCTGAGGTGCCGGGTGGCCACGGGATCGCCGTAGATGGCGAGGAGGGCGTCGGTGTCCTCGGGTTCGACTTCGCGCAGTGCCAGGCGGGGGCCGGCCAGGTGGACTGAGGTCATGGCTGCGGAGCCTATCCGCGGGATCACCGGACGAGGACCGAGGTCGGGGTGGCGGTGAAGGCCTCGATCTCCTGCCGCAGGTTGACGCCCACGATGCCGTTGCCACGGCTATCGGCGCTCAGCGCGGCGTGGACGCGCTGAGTGCTGCTGACGATGCCGAAGTTCCGCTGCTCGATGGGGAGGTCGAGCACCGGGCGGACGGCCTCGGCAGCCCCTTCGATCTCGCCTCGCGCGATGCGGGCGAGGGCGAGGTCGGTCTGGGCGCCGGCCTCGTCGCCGAAGGCCCACTCGTCCTCGAAAGCGTCGCGGTAGGCGGCGACGGCGGCCTCGGACTGGCTCTCGCCGAGTGCGGCGTCCTCGCCGAGCTGCACGGTGGCCTCGGCGACGTAGTAGAGCTGGCGGGGGACTGGGAAGGTCATGATGCCGCCGAAGGCGTCGAGGTCGTCGGGTTCGACAGCCCCACGGGACTCCTCGGCCTGCTGGATTGCGGCGCGGGTGGCCTCGCCGTCACCGAGGAGGGAGTGGGCACGGGCGGAAAGACAGGCCAGCCAGACGCCGGTAGTGCCGCGGACGTCGCCGGCCGCGCTCTGCCCGAGGGCGGCGTACTCGGCGGCCTCGCCGGGGCGGCCCGCCCAGTAGGAAATGAGCGACTGGAGCGAGCGGACCCAGGCGCGCATCGCGTGGTGGTCGGCGTTGTCGGCGCAGACGAAGGCGGTGCGGGCCTGCATCATCGCGGCGCTCGGGTTGCCCAGGTCGTGGCTGGCCTTGGCGAGCATGCCGGAGGTGATCCCGGCGAGCAGGTACAGCTCGCGGGCCTGCAGGGGCTTGACGCGGCCGTGTTCGAGGAGGCGAAAGGTGAGGTCCTGGACCTCGACCAAGTCGCCGAGCAGGGTCGGCAGCGCCAGCCTCGGGTAGGCGACGGTCAGCCGCCGCACCTCGTCGTGGATCTGTCCCAGGGTCTCCGGGCCGATGCTGCTGCCCTCCGCCAACGCGGTGAACCGAAGTGCACGACGAGCCGCCATCGCGACCTGCCTTTCCAATTCCGTGGTGCCCGCGTCGAAGCGGGTCTCGCTGTTGGACGGGCCACCGGCAGGCAGTACCGCTGCCTGCTCGGAGGGGAGAAGGACAGGGACCGGCCGTGGCGGCGGGACGACGAACGAGCCGGCGACCGCAGGCGCCGGCAAGGAAGCGGCGGGTGCGGGCGCGAGGAGCACGTCGACGCTGACGCCGAACATCGCCTCCAGCACTCGGCACTGGTCAGGGTAGGGCCGAGTCTTCACCGCGCCGCCGTACCAGCGCTCGAATTGCCGTTTGGAGACCGACAAACCACGAAGCCGAAGGTCGTTCTCCTGCTCGGCGGCCGAGTTCGCCGTCGACTCGAACCGGAGGCGGAAGGTCTCGTAGACCTGCCAGTGCCGCTGCAGCGTCAAGACCCTTAAGAGAGTGGGAGTTTCGGCCACAGCGAATCCTCTCCGTCCCTGTTCGTCTGCTCTGACGATAGCCATGGCCGGTCCGTAGGAAACCCGTCCGGAGGGCTCTCGGGCCAGATGACGGCAGCCATGACGGTGGCCATGACGCACCACGTCGTCGGCCACGCCAACCAGCTCCCGGCGACGACGAGGCCATGACGGCAGCGACGCCGTATCGATGCGTAACCATTCGACGCCATGCTGACGGCACTTCGCAATCCGCACACAACTGACAGCGAAGCGTGAGGTCGGGGCGGCGTGCAGCACCTGCTGATCACCCCGTCCAGTACCACTGGCGCACCGGCCCGTGGCCGGCACTGGGAGGGACCCGATGCACGACGCCATGACCGGACACGACTCCGGTGTGATCGCCGCCAACCCGGCGCCCGACGAGTACGTCGCCCGGATCGAGGTCTGGCCCGCCTGCGCCTGCCCGCAGCATCGCGCCGACTGATCCGCGCGAGTCGCACCCGCCAACACAGGGGCGCAACAACGCCCCAACCCTTTTCCACTCGCTCGCCCGAGAGGAGAACCAGCCATGCACCGGTTGACCGACACGCCCGCGCTGCACACCGAACTGGAGCGCATCGACTACCGCACCACCCCCGCGTACTACTTCGACGCCGAGCAGATCACTGACCCGGTGGTGCTGCACCTGCTGAGCCGCTGCCCGACCGTGTTCGGCATCAAGAAGGCCATCACCGACCTGCTGGCCGGCAACCTGGACATCCCGCTGCCGAAGGCCACCGGGGCCATCGAGCCCGGCGCCACCGTTCGGGGCCAGGTGATCGTGGCGCCCGGGGCTGTCATCGCCGAAGGCGCGTTCGTCACCGGCCCGGTGCTGGTGTGCCCCGGCGCGGTGATCGAGGCCGGCGCCCGGGTCCGCGACAACACCGTCGTCGGCCCCGACTGCCGCATCGGCTTCGGCGCCGAGGTCGCCCGCTGCTTGCTGACCGGTGGCGTCTTCATGAAGCACACCAGTTTCGTCGGGGACTCCGTGCTCGGCCTCGGCGTCAACATCGGTGCGTTCGTGTCCACCACCGGCCTGCGGGTCACCTCCGGTCCGGTCACCGAACCGGCCACCGAAGAGGTCTGCGCCCACCTCGACGGCCGCCGCATCGCCACCGGCCAGACGAAGTTCGGCGCGGTGATCGGCGACGGCGTGATCGTTCCCGCCGGCACCGTGCTCCAGCCCGCCACCCTGATCGGCGCGCACACCCTGCTCTACCCGAAGACCCAGGTCGGGGGTTTCTTCCCGGCCGGAAGCCAGGGAAGGTGACCATGCCCACCAACGACACCGCCACGACGACCGACCAGCGGGCCGTACGGATCACGGGAGGCCGCCGCCTGGCCGGCACCGCCACCGTCCAGGGCAGCAAGAACATCGCCCTGCACCTGTACGCCGCCGCGATCCTCGCCGACGACCCGCTCACCCTGGCCGGCGCACCCGAGATCCTGGACACCCTGGTTGTCGCCGACATCCTGCACCGCACCGGAACCCGCGCCACTGTGACCGGTGACGAGTTCGCCACCCGCCCGGCCGACTCCTACTTCCCCGTCATCCCGGACGATCTCGGACGGCGCATCCGCACCACCGCGGTGATGGGCGGCGCTCTGCTGGCCCGCACCGGCAAGGTCACCTTCCCCACCCCTGGCGGGGACGCCTTCTGCGCCCGCTACATCGACCGGCACCTGGCCGCGATGGAAGCCGCAGGGGCCGAGGTCGAGGTGGACCGGGGCCGGGTGCGGGCCCGCTTCACCGGCAAACGGCTGCCGTTCATCACCGACGCCGAGACCCGCTCGTGGGGGCCGAGCCTGGGTGCGACGGTCACCGCGATGCTGCTGGCCGCCCGGACTCCGGGCACCTCCGCGATCCTCAACCCCAGTGTGGAACCCGAGGTCACCCACACCGCCGCCCTGCTCTCGCAGGCCGGCGTCGGCATCGAGTGGCGCGGCAGGAAGGTCCTGAACGTCACTGGTACCGACCGCATCCGGGGCGGGGTGTTCACCGTGCCGCCGGACCGGCTGGAGGCCGCCACCCTCGCGCTGGCCGCCGCCATCACCGGCGGCACCGTCCACCTGGATGGCTTCCCGCCGGCCGCGTTCCCGGACGGGCTGGTGTCGGTGTTCGCCGATGCCGGAATCCAGCTCGACCCGCTGGACGGCGGAACGGCCATCTGCACCCCGGCCGGGCCGCGGCCGGTGCAGATGGCCACCGGCCCGCACCCGGGCTTCCCGACCGACGTGCAGCCGCAGCTGACCGCCTTCCTCACCCAGGCCGAGGGCACGTCCCGCATCAACGAGCGGATCTACACCCAGCGCGACACTCACCTGCCCGCCCTGGCCGCGTTCGGCGCCGCCGTCAACGCGACCGGCTCGGTGATCACCGTCCGGGGCCGATCCGCCCTCACCGGCGCCGACGTGGCCGGGGAAGACATCCGGGCGGTGACCGCTCTCGTGATCGCCGCCCTGGCCGCCGAGGGCACCTCTACGATCCGAGGGATGTATCACCTGCGGCGCGGATACGGCAGCCTGCTGCCGAAGTTGGCCGCGCTCGGTGCCGACCTGACGATCGACCAGGAGTAGCCGTGACCCTCACCGTGCCGTGGAAGCCGAACGCGCTCGCCGACCTGCGCGAGTGCCTGGATCTGATGACCGCTGACGGCACCGTGCCTGGTGGTGTCATCGCCCACGGCACCTTCGACACCGAGCCCGGCTACCTGGCGTCCGGCGTCGTCGCCCCGGAGTGCGGCGACGCCCGGCCGGGGCCGGGCACGGTGTACGACGTGGCCTCGCTGACCAAGGTCCTGGCCACCTGGCCGCTGGTCGGCACCTCCCTCATGGATGGCTTCACCCTGGACACCCCGATCCGCGAACTGCTGACCGGCATCCCGACCGAGGCACCCGGAGGCCAGGTGACGGTTCGCCAGGTCCTGACCCACACCTCCGGCCTGCGGGCCGACACCCGCCTCGACCAGTACCGGCACCGCGCCGAGCCGCTGGCCGACCTGATCTGCGGAGAGCCGCTGATCGCCGACCCCGGAGCCGGTCACCGCTACATCAACCGCGGCTTCATCCTCCTCGGCCTGGCCCTGGCCCACTACCGCTGCCAGCGCCTGGACGAGCTCGCGACCGAGCTCTGGCAGCACCTCGGCATGACAAGCACGACCTACGGACCGGTGCCCCGCTCCGCTCAGGTCGCCCCGACCGAGCAGCGACTGTCCGGCGGGCCCCGGCTGTGGGGGATGCCGCACGACGACAACGCCGCCCTGCTCGGCGGAGTCGCCGGCCACGCCGGGGTGTTCACCACCCCGGCCGACCTCGCCACCTTCGCCACCCACCTGCTGACCTCACACGCCGCCGATGGGCCCCTGGGCCGCTGGCTCGCCTACAGCATGCGGCCGCAGGCCGAGATCGAGCCGGGCCTCGACCGTGGCCTGGCCTGGATCCTGGCGGACGAGGGCAGGGTCGCCTACCACCACGGCTTCACCGGGACCAGCCTCTACCTCGCCCCGGCCACCGGCCGCTACCTGGCCATCTGCACCAACGCCGTCTACCACCACCAGGACAACCGCACCCGCCTCGCCCCACTGCGGACCCTCGCCCTCAAGGCGATCACCGACGAACCCTAGGAGGGCCACCCGTGCCCAGCAGCACGCTCGCGTCCCTCACCACCCTGCGGCTCGGCGGCCCGGCCAGCGACGTCCTGCAGGTCGCCGACCCCGACGACTGGTTCGAACTGGTCCGTACGATCGGCGACCGGCAGGAGGACGCACCCCTCACCCTCGGCCACGGCAGCAACGTCATCGCCTCCGACAACGGCCACGAGGGCACCGTCGCCGTGATGAACACCCGGGGCATCACCGTGAAGCGGGTGGACGACGACACGATGGCCGCGACCGTCCAGGCCGGCCACCCGCTCGCCGACCTCGTCCAGTGGGCCGCAGCCGAACACCTCGCCGGAATCGAGTGCCTGGCCGGCATACCCGGCACTGTCGGCGCCGCCCCCGTCCAGAACGCCGGAGCCTACGGCCAGCAGGTCTCCGACACCCTTGACCGCCTCACCGCCTGGGACTGGGACACGGGCCGCCTGCGGACCCTGCCCGCCCAGGCATGCCGCCTCCGCCACCGCGACAGCCGCTTCAAAAACGACCCCGGCCGCTGGACCATCCTCACCGCGACGTTCCACCTCACCCGCTCACCGGCTGCGCCGATCACGTACCAGCCGCTCGCCGACGAACTCGGCGTCCACGTCGGCGCCCGACCGCCCGTCGCCGAGGTGGCCACCGCCGTCCTCGCCAACCGTCACCGCCGTGGACTCCTCCTCGATCCCCACGGACCCGACGCCCGCCAGGCCGGATCGGTCTTCCTCAACCCACCCGTCACGGCCGCCCAGGCCGCCCGCTGGTCGGCTGCCGGCTGCCCGGTCCACACCGACAGCGACGGGCAGCTGCGGGCCAGCGCCGGCTGGCTGCTGGAGCACACCGGCTACCGCCCCGGCTACAAGATCGCAGACGGCATCCGTTGCTCGGAACGCCGCACCCTCACCCTCACCGCCCACGACGGAGCGACCGCAGCTGGCTTCGCCCAGGCCCTCACCGCACTCTCGGCGCAGGTCGGGACCGCGACCGGATTCACGCTCCACCCCGAGCCGGTACCGGTCGGCACCTGGCAGTGATCCCCACCTTTCTCATGCGGCCACATCTATCAGTTCCCGTGCAGGGGGTTTTTCGTCGCCGCTTCGGCACAGCCGGAGCGGCGACGGGGAGGCCCCCAACGGTGATGTCCGATTTCCGCCAGTGACGTCCTCCCCCGTGCCGCAGACTGGACAACGTGATCGACGACGACATCCGGTACCGAGCCGTGGACAGCCGTGACGCCCGTTTCGACGGCGTGTTCTTCACGGCCGTCACCTCCACCGGCATCTACTGCCGACCGAGCTGCCCCGCCGTGACCCCCAAGCGCGCCAACTGCCGCTTCTACCCCAGCGCCGCAGCCGCCCAGGGCGCCGGCTTCCGGGCCTGCCGCCGCTGCCGCCCGGACTCCGTCCCCGGCTCCCCGGAGTGGAACCACCGCGCCGACCTGGTCGGACGCGCGATGCGTCTGATCGGCGACGGGGTGGTGGACCGCGAGGGAGTCGCGGGCCTGGCCGGCCGGCTCGGCTACAGCGCCCGGCAGCTGCAGCGCCAGCTGACCACCGAGCTCGGCGCCGGCCCGATCGCGCTGGCCCGCGCCCGCCGTGCCCAGACCGCCCGGCTGCTCCTGCAGACCACCGAGCTGCCCGTGACCGACGTCGCGTTCGCGGCCGGCTTCGCCTCGGTCCGCCAGTTCAACGACACCGTTCGCGAGGTCTACGACCGCACCCCCAGCGGCCTGCGCGCCGAGGTCGTGGCGGGCCGCCGCACCGCGACCCCGGCCGGCGGCCTCACCCTGCGCCTGGCCTACCGCGGCGCGATCGACAGTGACCACCTGATCGACTTCCTCGGACTGCGCGCCGTGCCCGGCGTGGAGGAGGTCGTGCCCGGCGCGCGCCCCGGCGTGCGCACCTACCGGCGCACCCTCGCGCTCCCGTACGGGCACGGCATCGCCGAGGTCGACGGCCTCGCCCCGGGGGACCCGCGCACCCGCGGCTGGCTCGACTGCCGCCTGCTGCTCGCCGACCTGCGCGATCTGCCGACCGCCGTCCAGCGGCTGCGCGTCCTCTTCGACCTGGACGCCGACCCCGACGCCGTCGACGAGCAGCTCGGCGCCGACCCGGTGCTGGGCCCGCTGGTCCGCGAGCGCCCCGGCCTGCGCTCGCCCGGTCACGTGGAACCGCACGAGCTCGCCGTCCGCGCCGTGCTCGGCCAGCAGATCACCGTCGGCGCCGCCCGCACCCTGGCGGGCCGGCTCGCCGAGAAGTACGGCACCGCGCTGCCCGAGCCGAACGGCGGCCTGCGGCTGCTCTTCCCCACGGCGGCGGCCCTGGCCACCGCCGACCCGGAGGACTTCGCGATGCCCGCGGCCCGCCGCCGCGCGCTCACCGGCCTGTGCGCGGCGCTGGCCGAGGACGTGGTGCGCCTGGACGGCGGGGTGGACCGGGAGGAGGCCGCCGCCCGGCTGCTGGCCCTGCCCGGCATCGGCCCGTGGACGGTCGGCTACCTGCGGATGCGCGCCCTCGCCGACCCCGACGTCTTCCTCCCGAGCGACATCGGCGTCAAGCACGGCCTGATCCGGCTCGGCGCCCCCGGCGACCCGAAGGCCGCCGCCCGCGCCGCCGAGTCCTGGGCCCCGTGGCGCTCCTACGCCGTCCACCGCCTGTGGGCCGGCCTCGCGAGCCCCGCCCCGGTCACCGGAACCAGCCCCGACATCAGCACCAGCACCGGAACGGAGTACGACCCGGCATGAGCACCACCGTCTACACCACCATGGAGAGCCCCTTCGGTCGCCTGCTGCTCAGCGGTGTGCGGCCCGACGACGGCGGCGCGGCGGCCCTCGCCACCGTCACCGCGCCCGGACAGAAGTACGCGCTGGCCGAGCCCGCCGACGACTGGGAGTTCGACCCCGAGGCCCTCGCCGAGCCGGTCGCCCAGCTGACCGCCTACTTCGCCGGCGAGCGCACCGCCTTCGACCTGGCGCTCGCCCCCGAGGGCACCGAGTTCCGCCGCCGGATCTGGGCCGCGCTGGACGAGGTCCCGTACGGCACGACCGTCACCTACGGCCAACTCGCCGAGCTGGCCGGGCAGTCGCCGCGGATGGTCCGGGCGGTCGGCGGCGCGGTGGGTGCCAACCCGCTGCTGATCGTGCGCCCCTGCCACCGGGTGCTCGGCGCCAACGGCTCGCTCACCGGTTTCGCGGCGGGCGTGGACCGCAAGCGCCGGCTGTTGGAGCTGGAGAGCGGCACGCTCTTCTGAACGCGCCGAACAGGCCCTTCCGACGGGCGTCAACCCCGCAGGTCCACCCGCCAGTCGTTGCTGCGCATGAACCGCCCGGGCGGGAACTCGAACTCCGTCTCGCCGAGCAGCGTGAACCCGGCCTTCGCGCAGACCGCGTTGGAGGCGGGGTTGTCCACCGAGGGGAAGGCGTGCAGGTAGCGGTGCGGGGCCTCGCGCCGGGCGGCCGCGACGGCGGCCCGGGTGGCGGTCACCGCGATGCCCTTCCCCTGGTGCCCGGGCAGCACGTTCCACCCCATCTCGTGCACGGTCTCGCCCGCCCAGGTGCGGGTGCCGTAGCCGACCGTGCCGACCGCCTCGCCCTCGGGCAGCAGCACGATCCGGTACATGCAGCCCAGGCCGGACGGGACGAAGTCCAGGTAGCGCCCGTGCCGGACGAGCAACTGCTCCTCCGTCTCCGGCCCGCCGACGTGCTTCTTCATGTCCGGTGTGTTCACCCGGCGCAGCAGTGCGAGGTCGGCGTCCGTCCAGGGCTCGATCTGTACCTCGATGTCGGTCATGCCGGGGACGGTAGTCCCCGCCGCCTTCCGGCGGCCACCGATTTCAGCCGGCCGCAGGCCCCTCGGGCAGGGTGCCCGGCTGGGCCAGGGCGCGGGCGAGCCGGTCGAGGGCGGGCAGCGCGTGGACGACGGCGTCGCGGTCGGCCGGGTCGAGGGTGCCCAGGGCGGTGGCGATCCGGCGTTCGTGGGCGTGCTGCCAGTCGTCCAGTTGGCGGCGTCCGGCCGGGGTGAGCGCGATCCGGGCGGTGCGCCGGTCGCCGGGGTCGGCCTGGCGGTCGACGAACCCGGCTTCCAGCAGTTTGCCGACCAGCCCGCTGACGGTGTTGGGGGCGAGCCGCTGCCGGGCGGCGAGTTCGCCGACCCGCAGCGGGGCGGCGGCGAGGGTCTGGAGGAGTTCGACCTGCGCCATCGGCAGGGATTCCCACGGGTAGTCGGTGCGGATGCTGCTGCGCAGGGCGCGGCGCAGCCGGGTGACGGTGTCGGTCAGCCGCCGGGCGTGTTCGACCGCCGGGTCCGGGCTTTCGGTGGCGGAGTCGGGAACGCGTGGTGACGACGGCATGGCGGACAGCGTATCGCCTGGTACGGGGCTGTTCCGGGGCGCTGTCCGCCCCTCGGCCGCGGTGTGGCCGTACCGCTGGCTCCTTCGTATCGCAGCACGAGCAAGTCGTAGAAAGAACATATCTGCATCCGATATGTTTGTCCCATGAACGCCGCCGTCCTTGCCGCGCGCCTGCTCACCGAGCGGCCCCGGCCCCGCGGCATCGCCGGCTGGCGCCACGCCCACTGGCTGGCCGTCGGCACCGTCTGTCTCGGAGCCTTCCTCGGCCAGCTCGACGCCAGCGTCATCGCCCTGGTCTTCCCCGCCCTCGGTCGCCACTTCGACGCGGGCTTCGCCACCGTCGAGTGGGTCGCCCTCGCCTACCTGCTCGTCCTGGTCGCCCTGCTGGCCCCGATCGGCTGGCTGTCCGACCTGGTCGGCCGCAAGACCATGTACATCGGCGGTTTCGCCGTCTTCGGCCTGTCCTCGCTCGGTGCCGGGTGCGCCGACAGCCTGTGGATCCTGGTCGGCTGCCGGGCCGTGCAGGCCGTCGGCGCCGCGATGATGCAGGCCAACAGCGTGGCCCTGGTCGCACGCGGCGTCCCGGAGCACGCGATGCGCCGCGCGCTCGGCATCCAGGCCGCCGCCCAGGGCCTCGGGCTGGCGCTCGGGCCGAGCCTGGGCGGGCTGCTGGTGGAGCACGCCTCGTGGCGGTGGGTGTTCTGGGTGAACGTGCCGATCGCCGTGTTCGGCATCGTGGCCGGCCGGTACCTGCTGCCCCGCACCCGGACCGGCCCGCCGACGGCGGTCCCGAAGCCGCGCGGCGAACGACCGCGCGGCGAGAGGCTGCGCGACGATACGCCGCGCAGCAGCGGGCGGCAGCCGCGCGAGCCCCGCTTCGACCTGCCCGGCATGCTGCTGCTCACCGGCGCGACCACCGCGCTGCTGCTCGCGCTGTCCACGGCCTCCGGCCTGCCGCTGCCCGGCTGGGCGGTCGCCGTCCTGCTGCTGGCCGCCGCCGTCCTCGCCGTGGCGCTGGTGCGCCAGGAGCGCCGGGCGGCCCGGCCGATCCTGGCGCCCGGGCTGGTCAACACCCCGGGCGTGCGGTCCGGGCTGGTGGTCGCGCTGATCGGCTACCTGCTGCTGTTCTGCCCGCTCGTGCTGGGCCCGGTGCTGCTGACCGGCGCGGGCGTGTCGACGGCGGCCGCCGGCCTGGTGGTCACCCTGCTGCCCGCCGCGTTCGCCGTCGCCGCGACGGTCGGCGGCGGGCTGCTGCCCCGGGGCTGGTCGGACGTCACCAGGTGCCGCTTCGGTGCGGGCCTCGCCGCCGCCGGACTGCTGACGTTCGCGGTGCTGCCGGTCTCGGCCGCCGCGGTGGCGGTCCCGCTGCTGGTCGCCGGGTACGGGCTGGGCCTGCTGCTGCCGGCCAACAACGCCCTGGTGATGCGGGCGATCCCGGCGGAGTGCTCGGCCGTCGGCGGCGGCATGGTGAACATGGCACGCAGCCTCGGCACCGCGCTCGGGATGGCGCTGTCCGTCCTCGGTGTCCACCTGGCGGGCGCGGCGTCCGGTGGGCGGACGGTGCTGGTCACCCTCGCGGCGGTCGCGGTGGCGGCCGTCGCGCTGACCCGCCCCGCCGCAGCCCGGACCCGCCCGGCGGCGGCCACGCGCTGACGTACGGCGGCCACGCGGTGCCGTACGACGGCCACCGACCTGCCGTACGACGGCTACGCGCTGACGTTCAGGGCGTCCTGGGCGCGGTTCAGGCCGAGCCGCACCAGCGTCTCCAGGGCGTCCGCGCAACGCTCCAACACCCCTGGCATCGCGGTCAGTTCCTCGTCCGAGAACTTCTTCAGCACGTAGTCGCCGACGCTCTGCCCCTTCGGCGGGCGGCCGATGCCGAAGCGCAGCCGGACGAAGTCCCGGGTGCCGAGCACGTCGCCCACCGAACGCACCCCGTTGTGCCCGCCCGGGCCGCCGCCGCGCTTCAACTTGCCGGTGCCGTAGGCGAAGTCGAGGTCGTCCTGGACGACCACCAGACGCTCGACCGGCACCGAGTAGCGGCGCATGAGTCCGGCCACCGGGCGGCCGGACTGGTTGATGGTGAACCACAGCGGCTTGGCCAGCAGCACCGGCCGGCCGTCCACCTCGATCTCCGCGACCACGCTGCCGATCCCGCGCCGGCGGAACCGGGCGCCGTGCCGCTCGGCCAGCCGGTCCACGGTCAGGAAACCCGCGTTGTGCCGGGTCAGCCGGAACCAGGGGCCGGGGTTGCCCAGTCCGGCGATCAGCCAGGGCGCGTCGGTGGTCATGCGGGGGTGCTCCAAGGGAGGTGCGGACGGCGGCCGGCCGGGGCGCGGTACGGGCGGGTCGCGGGACCCGCCGTCGCGCCCCGGCCGGCCGGGGAACGAGGGGAACGGGAGGAACGAGGGGGACGGAGGGGAGGACTGCGGGGATCAGGACGCGGGCACGCCGGGGGCGGCGCCGCGCTCCTTGAGCATGTCGGTCATCAGCTCCAGCTCGGACGTCTGCGCGACCACCATCGACTGGGCGAGCCGCTTCTCGACGTCGTTCTTCGCCATGTCGACGTAGCCCTGGGCCATCTCGACGCCGCCCTTGTGGTGCTCGATCATCAGCTGCAGGTAGTACACCTCGGCGTCCCGCCCGCTGAGCGTGCGCAGCTTCGCCATCTGGGCGTTGGTGGCCATGCCGGGCATCAGCGAGCCGTCGTGCGCCTGGTAGTCGTGGTCCATCTTCATCCACGCCATCGGCTTGGCGGTCGAGTGCTGCGGCAGCCCCCACTGGTCCAGCCAGCCCGTCATCATCCCGCGCTGGTTGGCCTGGGTGTTGATGATGTCGAAGGCGAGGGTGCGGGTCGGCTCGTCGCCGGTGCGGTCCCGGACGATGAACGACAGGTCCACCGCCTGCTGGTGGTGGGTCGCCATGTCGCGGGCGAACCCGGCCTCGGGCGAGTCGTCCGCGGGGATGGTGATCGAGGCCGAACCGGAGGCCGAGGTCCCCCCGGCCACCACGGCCGGCAGCCCGAGCGCCAGCGCCACCGCGGCGGCCAGCGCGGCCGGCCACCACATCCGCCGTCGGCCGGGACGGGCCGTGGCCTCCTCCTGCGGGTCCGCTTCCGGTTCCAGGGCGTCCTCGGGGCGGGTCCGGTCGGCGCTCACATCTGCCCCATGGTGCAGGAGGCGCCCGGCTCCTGGGTCTGCTTGCCCTGGACGTACTTGTTGAAGAACTGGTTGACCCGCGGGTCGCTGGCGCTGTCCACGATCAGCTGGGTGCTCCAGGCGTTCAGGGTGATGGTGCCCTGCTCGTCCGGGTACGGGCTCATCAGCGAGTACGGGGTGGCCTTGACCTTGTCGGAGAGGGTCTTGATGTCCTCCGGCGTGGCCTTGCCGTTGTACGTCACCCAGACGGCGCCGTGCTCCAGCGAGTGGACGGCGCGCTCGTTCTCGACCGGCTGGTCGTAGACGTGGCCCATGCAGTCCAGCCAGATCGCGTTGTGGTCGCCGCCGACCGGCGGGGTCATCGGGTAGTTGACCTTGTCCTTGACGTGGTTGCGGCTCAGGTCGCCGAAGGTCTTCACGCCCGGGATGTCCGCGTTGGCGGCGGCCTCGCGGTCCTTCTTCTTCTGGTTCTGGTCCATGACGAACCAGGTGCCGGTCGCGATCGCGCCGATCACCAGCACACCGGCGGCCACCGAGGCGACGACCTTGTTGCGGCGGTCGCGGCGCTGCTCGGCGGCGCGCAGCTCGGCGATCCGGGTGCGGCGGTCGACGGCACCCTTGCCACCGGGCTTGTTGGACTGCTTGGAGGCGGAACCCATGATGGTTGTCCTTGTCCCCGCCGCGCACGGCTGGTGGCGACGGTCGGCTGAAGTGGGGGGAGGGGCGGACCCGCCGACGGGCAGCGTCGGCGGTGGGTTCCGCTCAGGACCGGTGGACCTGGAGTTCGTGCAGATCGGGGGCCGGGTGCGGGCCGTCCAGCAGGCCCGCGGGCATCACCCGGGGCAGCGCCTCGGGCGCTGGGGAGGCGAGTGGCCACGCGGCGGGCTGCGGATGCGGCGGCGGGTTCGGCAGCTGGGCGTCCTGCGGGCAGAACGGGTGGCTGGAACAGCCGTTGTTGCGCGGTGGCTGGCCGTCGGCGGTGCACAGGATCCAGTGGTCCTGCTGCTCCGAGACCCGGAGGTGGCCGTGATCGGACGCCCGGGCGGCATCGCGCGCGGCATCACGGGCGTGCGAGGACTGGGCGGTGGCCTCCGCGGCGCTGACCACCGAGACGGCACTGACCGGGTCCGGCGCCGGGCGGGCGGACGCGTCCGCCTTCGCCAGGCCCGTACACGGCAGCGCGGCCAGCAGGGTGACCAGCAGCAGGACCAACAGCGCACCCGCCGGGCGGCCCGCCGATGCGGCCCTCCCCGGTCGGGGTGAGCTCGGGGCCGACGCGGTCATGCGGACATTTAATCAGCCGAACGGGTGAAGCGATGCCCCTCATCGGCCCTCATTTTCGACCGCCAACACCCCGCAATCTCCAGGAAACGCCCTGCTCGGGGCACATCCGGCAAGCGCGGACGGAACGGAAACGAACGCGGCGGTGACGGCCGCCCCACCCCGCCACCCCGGCACCGGCGAAGCGCCAGGTGAACGCGGTGGCCGGGATGATCCGATCGGTGACCGGTTGTCGCCGAAACCCGGACAGGGTCGTTGCACTTGGAGACAATGACGCCAGTCCGGCCCCGCCGGGGGCGGCGCGACCACGGACCGACCAGGAGCCGCCAGATGAGCAAGCAGGGTGCACCCGCACAGCCGCCCCGGCCCGACGACGGCTGGTGGGACACCGTCTACGACGGCCCGGCGGGCACCCTCCCCGACACCCCGCACGCGGACCCGGGCGACGGCAGCGTCGACGACTGGTTCGACACGGCGGCCGGGCTGATCGGGCAACAGCGCACGGCGGAACCGGAGGTGGAGCCGGAGCCGGATCCCGTCGAGGAGCCGGTCGCGGAGCCCGTCGCCGAACCCGTGCCGGCGCGGGACAGCATCGACGACTGGTTCGACACCGCGATCGGCGTGATCGAGGGGACCGGCGGCATCGGACGCCAGCGCGACGCGACCGAGACCGATCGGCTGTCCGCCCCCGCCGACACGCCGCTGCCGGAGGAGCCGGAACCCGAGGTGCCGCCCACCCCGGTCTCCCTGGAGAAGCCCGCCCCCGAGCCCGCCCCCGAGCCCGCCCCCGAGCCCGAGCCCGAACCTTCGGCAGAACCGGCACCGGAACCGGAACCCGCCCCCGAAGCAGCCCCCGCCCCCACCGCCGAACCCCCGGCGGTCAAAGAACCCACCCCCGAACCCGAACCCGACCACGCCCCGCAGCCCGACCCGGAGCCCGCCGCCCCCATCCCCGACCCGCGCCTGGCCATCCGCGTCCCGCTCACCGACAGCGGTCCCGCCGTCCCGCACGTCGGCGAGCGTCCCCCGACGTACGGGCCCGAGCCGACGGCCGTACCGGAGGCGGACCCGGACTCGCTCGCCACGGTCGTACCGGACACCGCGCTGGAGGGCGCCCAGTACGGAGCGACGGTGCTGCGCGCGGTCTCCGTCCGGGGTGACTCCGCCCGCTATCGGGGCGAGCCGCGCCGGGACAGCCTGCTGGTCACCAGGTTCGGCGACGGCCCCGACGCACTGCTGCTCGCCGTCCTCGCGGGCTACGACCGCACGGGCGGCGCCGAGGACGAGTCGCTCACCGCGCAGGCCGTCGCCGCCGCAACCGGCGAGGCCTGCCGCCAGCTCGCCGCCGCGATCGGGCGCAGTCGGGCGGGCCTGGCCGCCGACCTGCGCGACGGAGCCCGGGACCGGCTGCGCTACGGCCTCCAGCGCCTGGCCACCGGCGCCGCCGCCCCACTGCGCGCGCTGGCGCCCCGGGCGGAGGGGGACGACAGCCCGTCCCCGGCCTCGCTGCACTGCCTGTTGGTGTCGCTGGACCCGGCGGCGGGCTACCGCGCGGCCTTCGGCGTCGGCCCCGGCGGGCTCTACCTGTTGCGCTCCGGCCACTGGATCGACGCCTACGCGGCCCGGCTGCTCCACCACCCGGACGGCCAGCCGCCCGTCCCGGAAGCCCCGGTGCCGGACCCGCGCCCGTTCCGCTTCCGCCTCGTCCCCGCCACCCCGGGCGACATCCTGCTGCTCTGCACCCCCGGCCTGTCCCGCCCGATCGCCGACGAGCCCGCCGTCGCCCACTTCCTCTCCGCCCACTGGGCCCACCCCCACCCGCCGGGCACCGTCGACTTCCTCCGCCAGGTCCAAGTCCGCGCCAAGGGCTACGCCGACGACCGCACCGCCGCCGCCGTCTGGACCGAGTGACGCCGGCCCGAGCACGAGGGCCTGCGCCAGGAGTCGGCCCGCTCGACTTCTCACGCACGCACCCCCTGTTCGTTCACCGGGCTTCCTCACCCCGAGTGATCGGCTTCCAGCATCGGTCGCACGGCTGCGATCCCGCTGCTGTGGTCCGCACCTGGCCCGGGCCCGGCTGCTGCGGGCCGGGTGGGTGAGGAGGTGGCGCCAGAAGTCGGCCGGGCCGACTTCTCGCGCAGCCGGGGTTCAGGTGCGGAGGAGGGTGGTGGCGACGGAGGTGGCGTGGGTGAGGGCGGTGGGGGGGTGGGCGTCGGGGAGGCCGATGGCGATGGGGACGGCGAGGCCGTCGAGGAGGGCGCGGAGTTGGGCGGCGCGGGCGGGGGCGGGGCCGGGGGTGAAGTGGCCGGTGGCGGTGCCCGCTTCGATGAGGGCGACCAGGTCGGCCTGCCAGGGGGCTTCGATCTCCTGCTGGCCCTGTCGGAGTTCGGCGCTGGCGGGGGAGCGGCCCCAGACCTCGACCCAGAGGATCCAGCGCGGGTCGCCGGGGCCTTCGGGCAGGTAGAGGCGCAGGTAGGCGTCGAGGCGTTGCCAGGGGTCGAGGGTGGGGTCGGTGAGGGCTTCGCGGCGGCGGGCGCCGAGTTGGTCCTCGCTCCAGCGGAGGGTTTCCAGCAGGAGCTGGTCCTTGCTGCCGAAGTAGTAGAGCAGGTGTCCGGCGCTCATCTGCAGCTGTTTGCCGAGCCCGGCCATGGTGAGTTTGGCGAGCCCGTGTTCGGCGATGGCGGCCCGGGCGGTGGCGAAGACCTCCTCGCGGGGGCGCGCCGGTCGGCGCGGGCGGGGGTCGGCCATGGTGGGGGGCTGCTTCCTGACGGGGGAGTGGGAGGGAGGAACGGTACCGGAGCGGGGGAGGGCGCCCCCACTCCGGTCACCGAAGACGTCAGGCCCGGGGCTGCTGCTGGGTGATGCAGTGGATGCCGCCGCACTCTCCGCGCTATGGCCTCTGACCAGCAGTCTAATCAGCCCTTGAAGATCAAGTGGGAGCCGTTTGGGAGATCATTTGCGAGCCTTCTCCCAGCGCTCCTGCAACGACTCGGCGATGCGCCGTTCCATCGTGGGCGTAACGCCAGAGTACACATCCTCGACCCCCTGCATCCGGTGGCCCATGCGCGTCTCGACCGCAACCCGCGGATGGCCGTCCTCGTCCAGCCACCGCTTCATCGCGTGCCGGAGCCAGTGCGGGACCGCATCCTCGAGCCCCTCAAGCGGTCCAATTGCCGGCCGCCGGAAGTCCGATCGCGCCGCCCGCTCCTCAGCCCCCTTGATCACAGGCTTCCAGATGTAGGTGGAGAAGTCGGTGAGCAACAACGGCCCGCCCGTCATCGACGGGAACACCCACTCGCTGTCATGTGACTCCAGCAGCTCCACCAGCAGCTTGGCCAGGAACGGTGGCACGACTAGGTCCCGGACAGACCCGTACTTCGGCAACACCAGCTCCGGCTTGCGCTTGCCCCCTTCGACCGGCCGCACGTACTGGTGCTGCCACTGCACGCGCAACGCCGGCATGTCCGTGTAGCGCTCCTGCGCGGCCTTCACTCGCTTCCGCTCCGCAGTCCTGCCCGCAGGATTGTCCGGCCACCCAGGATCGGAAGCCGGCCAGTTCGGGTAGCACCACTCCCGCCGCAGCCCGTACAACTCGCCCTGACGCAGACCGCAGTAGGCCTTCGTCAGCATCGCCACATAGCCAGTGAGGCCCCAGACAGCGCGGGCGTTCTCGGCGACCTGCTCCACCTGCTCGGGGGTGAGTGTGGGCACTTCCTCTTTAACCGGCGGGACGTACTTCCCGCGGCGCCGGTTCACAGCTGGGATCGGCGAAACCTTCAGCAGGGGCGGGCGGTGCGCAACCGCATCGTCGATGATCATCCGGAACAGCTGGAGGATGGCCGATGCGAAGTTCGCGGATAGCTCCCGCCGTGTTGCCTTCTCCCAGACCAGGTAGGCGCTGGTGGTGATGTGGGATAGCGGGACATCACCCCATCGAAGGTTCAGCCGTCGAATCCGCTTGCTGTAGTTGTACTCCGTGTCGGGAGAGACGTCGATCGTCGCCAGCCACTGGTCAGCCCACTCGGCGAACGTCATGGACTCGCCAGCACTGGCGTCGAACCAATCTCCGCGGCGTACGTCGGTCTCCTGAGCCTGCCAGTAGGCGTCGGCCTGAGCCTTCGTGAGGAATCCGGGCTCGGAGTCGTACTTGCCGTTGGGCAGCTTGAACCGGGCGCGCCAGGTGTTGCCGCGCTTTTCGGACCAGCCCATGTCAGTTCACCCGCCGGTTGAGACCAAGCGGGCAGGCCGTGCAGGTGCTGCAGTCGATGCCGAGGCGGCGCAACAGCTCCACCGCCTGTTCAGCGGTCTCGTCGTCGTCGTTGGCGCGCTCGGTGATGAGCGCGGTGGTGCTTCCGTTCACTACGCCGGCCCAGGCGATGAATGAGGGTCCGAGGTCGGCGGTTGTGCACACGTGCATTGGCCCATCCCTGTGTGAGAGATGGCGCCCCCAAGTGGGGGCAATCATTCCACAAGATGACTGGCCGTGACTAGCCGTTTACAGGCATATGCCGCCGGGTATATCCGTCAGTCGCTCGGAAGCAGCCCCTGCCGGCGAAGTTCCTCGATGGCCTTCTCCTGAAGCTCCTGAATCTGAGCACCAGTCAACTCTGGTGCGGTAGCGATCGTGGCGTTCTGGATCGCCTGCCGCAGTGCCTCGCTGCTCAGGGGTGCTTTCGAGAAGCGGGCGCCCTTGACGACCTCGGAGGCAATGGGGGAGTAGTCGGAGTCCTCGATGACTCTTGCGCTGGTGCCTAGTGGCCAGCCCATCACCTCGTCGACGCGCGCGTAGGTGATATCGCGGACCGGCTGGCCTTCTTCCACCCGACGCCACGTAGTGATGCTCATCTTCGCCTGGCGCGCGCAGGCGTCCCGCGAGAGGCGGAGCTCAGCGCGCCGGCGCGAGACCGTCTCGGCGAGTCGGTGCAGGCCATCAGCTTGTCCAGGCATGACACACATCATGACAGGACCGTCTGGTCACTGTCAGGAGGGCCTGCCACCTGGGCTGGTTTTCGCCCACCTCCCGTCACCACTATCTGCTACTTGCGGCCACCATGAGCAAGCTATCGCCAATTACTGCTAGCGCAAGCTGATGGAAGCTGATACCTTCGAGCCATGCCCGAGCGATCCACCGTCGAGGTCGACGGTCCAGCCATCCGCAGAATTCGGAAACACGCAGGCGTGGACATGAGCACGCTCGCGGAACAGGTCGGCATCACTGCCAACTACCTGTCGCGGATCGAAACGGGCACGCGCCGCAGGGTCCGGCCGAGCGTCTATGCAGCTCTCCGCCGCCACCTCGGCGCCGCTGATGACGAGCTCCTCGCCCCCGGCGAGGCCCGTACACAGAGGACCTGACATGGCAACCGCCATCCAGCCCGACCCGGTTGTTGACGACACCGGCTACTACAACGTCAAAGAAGCCGCCCGCCGCATTCGGGTCGGCGAGCGCGCGATCCGTGACGGGATCAACCACGAGGGATGGCCTCACAGCCGCATCGGCCGGCGAATCGTGATCTCCGAGGCCGACCTGGCTGAGATCTACCGCCTGCACCGGGCGCCCGTGGCCGTCCCCCGCGGCCGTCGCCGCGCGGCCTGATCGACCCCTGACATGGGTCGGGCCCCCGCCCGGCAGTCACCCGGTCGCACCCGGATGCCGCCCGCGAAGGCCCAGCGGCCCACCACCACACCAGAAACACGAAGGAGAGGTGGACCTTGTCCATCTTGGCAGAGAACACCGAGCAGGTGTTGACCGAGTCCCGCACGATGCGCGCGGCGACGGTCGAGCGGACGGACGTCCTCACGAAGGTGAAGGCGCTCGTCCTGCTCCCGGACGGCGTGCACGCGACGACCGAGCTGGTTGCTGGCTTCTACGAGGTCAGCACCGAAACGATCAAGTCGCTCGTCAAGGACCACCGGGCCGAACTCGTCGAGAACGGGTACCACGTCCTGTCCGGCGCTGAGCGAGCCGAGTTCGTTAGGTCCCTCGGGGACCTTACGCTCCCGCCGGCCCGACACATCGCGCTGTTCACCCGTCGGACGGTCCTGAACGTCGGCCAGTTGCTGACTGGTTCGGACGTCGCGCACCGGGTCCGTGAGTACCTGCTGAACGTCGAGGAGTCCGCTTCGACCGCGGCTCGGTCGGAGGCAGTGGACCGGGCGGAGCTCGCGGCCCTGCAGATGCGGGTGTTGGCGGCGGCCGGCGGCATCGTGGACGCGAAGTGGCTGGAGCTGAAGGCCCGGCACGTAGCGGCGCGGGCGCTGGGCGAGGAGCCCGAGGTGGCGCCGGAGGACCGGCCGCTGTACGTGCCGGACTTCCTGCGCGGGAAGGGCCTGAAGAAGGTCGACATCCTCAGCGTGCAGTCGTGGTTCGGTCGGCGTGCGGCGGCGTTGTACGAGGCGGAGTACGGCGAGCGGCCGGGGATGCGTACGGAGGACACGGAGCGTGGGTCGGTCCGGGAGACAGTGGCGTGGACGTACGCCGCTCTGCCGGTGTTCGAGGAGACGTGGAACCGCTACTACGCGGCCCAGTTCCCGCAGGCGCCGGTCCAGCTGAGCATCGCGGGCGGTGCTGCGTGATGAGCGAGCTGGAGCTGAACGCGCTGGTCGACTCGCTGAGCGCCGAGGTGACGGTGCCGGTTGAGGTGCTGGTGGTCGAGGGCCCGGTGTCCGCCGTGGAGTTGCCGGCGTGGTCGTCGGCGACGGAGGCCCTGGTCGCCGAGTACGCGGCGCGGACGGGCGGTGCCCGATGAACGCGCCGCAGGTGATGTCGCTGCAGGAGGCCGTCGAGGCTGGCTTGCTGGAGGGCTCCATGATTTCGCGGGCCCAGACGGTGGTGGATCGGGTGAACGCGCTGCAGGCCCGTCCGGGCGCCTTCATGGAGTCCATCGAGGCCGCGCGCTTGTTCGGGTCGATGCACGCGACGATCGAGGGCCTGATGCACGAGCTGTACGTGTCCCACCTGCGGGTGCGGGGCCTGGAGCGGCTGCTGGGTGTCGAGGTGAGCCAGTGATGGCCGAGTACTCGCAGGCGCAGGAGGCGGCGCTTCGGCGGATGGCTGAGCACGCGGCGGAGTTGCCGGTGCGGCGGCCGGTTCCGGGTGAGGCGGCTCTGACGGCTCAGTGGCAGGACGACCACGGTGATTTGGACTCGTGGTCGGAGGAGATCGTGCTCGGTTACGCGGCGGCGGTGGCCCAGCTCCGCGCTGACGCTGTGCGGGAGGACCGCCTGCGGAGCGTCGAGCCCGACGGTTGCGGGCTGTGCGGTATCCCGCGCCGTGAGCACGCGCGGCGGTGGGTGTCCCCGGCCGGCTGGCACGCGTGGGTGCAGCCGTCGAACGACCAGATCCTCGCGCGGATGAAGGCCCGCAGGGCCGCCCGCGCCACCAACTCCCGGAAGGGCGGTGCCCGATGAGTGCCTCCATGAACCCGGTCGTCCGTCGGGCGGCCATCCTGATCGCCAACACCTCCGGGACGCCCGAGGAGATCGCTGCCGCCCTTGATGCGGCCGGGATGCTGCAGCGGCCGGCCGAGCGGATCAACGGCCCGTACCCGCTGTGGGTGCGTCCGACTGGTCTGGGCATCGCGGTGGACGCCCACCCGCTGGTGGCCGCGCTGGTGCGCGGTCTCTCGGCGGAGGTGGCCGAGTCTCCGGAGGACGTCACTGCCGAGCTGGTGACGATCGCCGAGGCCTCGGGCCCGGAGCAGGACGCGCTGATCGAGGGGCTGTTGGAGCGTCTCGGTGGGACGGATGCGCGGTACGCGGCGGTGGACGCGCGGCGGATGGCCGAGGTGCTGCTGTCCATGGTCGGCCCGGCGGTTCCGCACCAGAAGAACAGGAGGGCCTCCTGATGGCCAAGCGCACCGTCACCGGCAACTACCGCGTCGAGGTCACCGGCACGGTCACCCTGGCGCCGATCGACGGCGCCCAGAAGATCGCCCTGCCGGTCACTGGCACCGTCTACCCGCGCCGGTTGGGCGACTTCGGGTGCATGTCGATGTCCGACACCATGGCCACCGGCGACATCCCGGGCGGCTACCAGCGCCGGTGCGAGGAGATCGTCCGCTCGCTTGCCAAGCAGCAGCCAGGCCTCACGGCCACGGTGGTGTGCGACTCCCTCGACGAGTGCTCGCACTGCGGCTACGAGTGGGAGGTGTTCACTCAGGAGGACGCCGCCAGGTTCCCGGACTGGGACGATCCGATCGGGTTGCCGCAGTGCTGCGAGGCCGCGCAGGCCGAGTTCCGGGCGGGGGTGGCGTGATGCCGTGGATTTCCCGCCGCGCGCAGGCCGAAACAGCCGCCGCCATGACCCGACTCCGTGAGCAGGTCCGTGACCTGGAGGCGGACCTGGCTGAGCAGGGCCGCGCGAACGGGCGCCTCGCCGCCCGAGCCGTCGCCGCCGAGACCGCGCACCAGGGCGCCGCCAAGGCCATCCGGGCCGCGCACCGAGGCCAGCACGACGAGCTGTCTCGTCTGCGGGCGCTGGTCGACCAGCAGCGGACCACCATCCGGTCGCTGAACTCGCAGCTCGACAACGCGCTCGGCTACACGGCCGAGGAGATCGCGATGCTCGACGCCGGGGCGGTGACGACGCGATGAGCGACTACTCGCAGTACGAGCCGCTGGTGGCGCTGGCGGCCGCTCACGACACCGAGGTGGAGGTGGACTCCTACCTGTGGGCCAGCCTCTACGAGTACGCGGAGGGCGGCGAGGTGCCCGCGCCCAGGTCGATCGTCGAGATCACCGAACTGCGGGCGGTCAGCCCCGAGGGCTGGGCCAGCGTGGACGTTGCTCTCGTGGCTCGGCTCGGCGATGGCAGGTGGGCAACGTGCGTTGCCTGGGCCGACACCACCGGATTCGGCTGCCGGTACCAGGTGGACTGGCGAATCAACCCCACGCGGGAGCAGGCCGTCGCCTTCGGGCTGGACGAGGAGTCGCGCCGCGCGCTGAGGCTCTCGCTGCCCGGCTGATCTGCCGGCTCCCCAGCCCCAAGAACTGATCAACCCCGGCCGGGGCTGTCTGCCCCGGCCGCTCTCCGACGGAGAACAACCGATGAGCTTCACCTTCGCCCCCGCCACGCGGGAGCAGTCCAAGGCCCGCATCGCCCTCGCCGGACCGTCCGGGTCCGGCAAGACCTACACCGCCCTGTCGCTGGCCACCAACATGGCCCCCCGCGTCGCCCTGATCGACACCGAGCGCGGGTCCGCGTCGAAGTACGCCGCCGGGAAGCTCGGCGCCGGGTTCACCTTCGACACCCTGCAGATGTCCAAGTACGACCCCCGCGACCTGGTCAAGGCCCTCGCGGCCGCCGGACAGGCCGGCTACGGGGCCGTCATCGTCGACAGCCTCTCCCACTTCTGGATGGGCACCGGCGGCATGCTGGAGCTCGTCGACTCCATCGGCAAGCGCTCCGGCGGAGGTGGCCAGTGGGGCGGCTGGAAGGACGCCCGCCCGTTCGAGCGGGCCATGATTGACGCCCTGCTGTCCTACCCCGGGCACGTCATCGTCACGATGCGCACGAAGTCCGAGTGGGTCATCGAGACGAACGAGCGCGGGAAGCCGCAGCCGAAGAAGGTCGGCACGAAGGCCGAGCAGCGCGACGGCATCGAGTACGAGTTCGACATCGTCGGGGACCTCGACTTGGAGAACACACTCGTCATCTCCAAGAGCCGGTGCGACGAGCTGTCCGGCGCTGTCATCAACCGACCCGGTTCGGACATGGCAGCTACGGTCCTCGCCTGGTTGGAGGACGGTGTCGAGGTCCCGGACGCCGTGGACCTGGTGGACGAGGCCATGAACCCGGCCCTGACCGTGGACGGCGCGCTCGCCCTGCACGCGAAGACCGAGCGACACCGCCTGCTGGGCGCCGCCATCCTGCACCCGGAAACCGGTGCCCCGATGTCCCTGGGCGAGCTGATCGTCGAGCGCGGCCGGCAGCTGCGGGCCAACGGCGGGAGGCCGTCCGGGACGCCGGGACCTACCCAACCGTCCAGCTCCACACCCGGATCTGGCACGACGGGGGTCGCTGTGACGGCAGCTGCTGCGGGGCCTGGAGCCCCTGACCGACAGGCCGCGATCGACGCACTGCGGTCGGCTGCGCTGGTCAACGGTGTCGAGCGGACGATCGAAGCGGACTTCCGGCAGTCGTACGGCGTATCGGTCGAGGACGCTCCGGTCGCGGCCATCCGCGAGATGACGCAGCTCCTGCGGGGTGCGGCATGAACCTCGCCGACCTGGCCGCCCGCGAGGCGGTGTTGAAGGCCCTCGCCGACGAGATCGGCGACCAGCTCAAGGCCGTTCGGGCCGAAGTGCAGACCGAGCTGGACAAGAACCGGGGCGTGCAGCAGGTCGCCGCGGTCCTGCCGGATGGCCGACAGGTGGCGAAGGTGTCGCTCACCGACCCGGCGCCGGCTGCGGTGGTGACCGACCCGGAGGCGTTCGCTGCTTGGGTCCGTGACCACCACCCCGACAAGGGGGCAGTCACTCGGCGGTTCGTGCTCGAGGTGCGGCCAGCCACTCAGGCTGCGCTGTTGGCGGAGATGACGGCCGCCGGGGTGCCGCAGTGGTGCGACAAGGAGACGGGCGAGGTGCACACCGTACCGGGCGTGGAGATCCGCGCCACCCGGGCCCGCTCGCACAGCGTGCGGTTCGACACGGGCGGCCGAGGCCGCGTTGCCGAGGCCTGGCGGTCCGGTGCCCTGACCTCTCTGGTCCTGCCGGAGCTGACCGCTGGAGGTGCGGAGTGAGGCCGTGGCACCACCGGCCGCTGGTCGGCTTCGACGTCGAATCTACTGGCGTCAACCCGCTGGAGGACCGGATCGTCACCGCCGCTGTGCTGCGGGTGGGTCCGCAGCGGTGGAAGTACCGCGAGGACAATGCGATCCGCTGGATGGCTCCGACCCGGTTCGGGTGGGTCGTCGATCCGGGGGTGGAGATCCCCGAGGGCGCCGCGAAGGTGCACGGCATCACTACGGAGCGGGCCCGCCAGGTAGGCCGGCCTGCGGCTCGGGTGGTGCTGGAGGTCGCGACCGTGCTGGCCGAGCACATCGTCGAGGGCACGCCGATCATCGCGATGAACGCCCCGTACGACCTGACCATGCTGGACCGGGAGTTGCGGCGCCACGGCCACCGGACGCTCGCCGAGCTCGCCGGGCTGGAGCCGGTCGTGGTGGACCCGCTGGTCCTGGACCGGCAGGTCGACCGGTACCGGCGCGGCAAGCGCAACCTGACCGCCCTGTCCGAGCACTACGGGGTCACCCTTGACGGCGCGCACGAGGCTGCGGCCGACGCGCTCGCCGCCGTGAAGGTGGCGTACGAGATCGCCGAGCGCCACCCCGCCATCGGCAACGCGTCGCTGGCGGACCTCCACACCGCCCAGGTCGTGTGGGCGGCCGAGCAGGCGGACGGCCTGCGGCAGTACCTGGTTCGGCAGGGCCGCGACGCCTCTGCTGTTCACGGCCACTGGCCCCTCATCCCTCGACAGGAGGTGGCGTCGTGATCCCCGAACTCGAAGGCCCTGTGCCGTGTGCGTCGGCGCCGGAGCTGTTCTTCCCGCCCGACGGGGAGCGTGCCGGTTCGTCGGAGCAGATGAACCGCGTCTGGCAGGCCCAGCAGCTCTGCAAGCAGTGCCCGATCACCGAGTGGTGCCGTGTGCAACCGCGGCCGGCCGAGTTCGGCGTGTGGGGTGGCGTGGATGAGCACGCCCGGTCCAAGGCCGCGGGGGTCCGGTTCCGGCATGACCGCCCGATCAAGATCCGTGTGCCGACCCGGTGCGGTACGACGGCTGGGGCGGCCAAGCACCGCCGGTTGAAGCAGACGGTCTGCGACGCCTGCCGCGAGGCCGACCGTATCGACACGGCCAACCGGCGCGCCAAGCGTGCCTCGCAGGACGCGGCGTGACGGCCGCCCGGCGCCGGGACCCGGCCAAGGAGGCGGAGGCGTACAGCTCCGCGATGACGCTGACCGAGCTGCCCGAGGAAACGTACGCCGCGGCCCGCCACTACATCGGCCGTCGGGCCCGCGACAAGGCGGACGAGCAGCTGCTGCTGGAAGCGCTCAACCTCCACCAGCCGGCGTGACCTGCCGGCAGTGGCTGCCCGCGGACCAGCGGTACTGCGGGCAGCCCGCCCGGCCCTACCTCCCGGGCCCCCGCTGCCCCGAGCACACCCCGGCCAAGCAGGCCGGGCGCCCCGAACCACCAGACCCGAAGGACCCGAGATGACCGACAGCCCCGCCACCATCGCCGAACAGCGCCGTGACCTCCTCAGGATGGTCGTCCTCAACCGGGCCATGGACGTGCCGGGCAGCCAGCCCGAGTTGTTCAGGGCCGAGGTTGGCCTGGTCGTCCACGGCTTCATGGCCGACTACTACGCCGCCGCCCTCGCCGAGGTGGCGCCCGAACTTGCCGAACGGGTCGCCATGGAGCTCGCCGAGTACCTCGATGACGGCGCCCTGCCTGAGTACGCGTGGGATCGCGCCGTCGCGCTGGGCCACAACCCGCGGCAGTGGGTCGACGAGTACGAGGCCGCCGTCGAGGCACGGGCCAAGCAGGCCGCCCAGGGCTGACGCCTGCCTGATCTGCCTGGGGCGGGGTGTCACCGCCCCCGCCCCAGGCCACCAACCCTCACCCGCACCAACTGACCGGAGACCAGCACATGGCCGAGAAGGACCGGCGCACTTACGTCCGTGTCCACGACGGGCTGACGGACCACCCGAAGATCATCGAGGTGGGCGGGGAGGCCGCGTGGCTGTACGTCAGCGCGCTCTGCTACTCGTCGCGTCAGCTGACCGACGGCCTGGTTCCGAAGCGTCTGATCCCCCGGTTGACCGATGGAAGCAAACCCGAAGCAAGTGCTTCGGCACTGCTTCGCGTTGGCTTGCTTCACGAGGGCGAACACGACTGCCCGCGATGCCCTGTCGGAGGGCCCGACATGTACGTCGTGCACGACTACCTCGTCCATCAGAGGTCCGCTGCGGAGGTGACAGAGCTCCGCGAGAAGCGTTCCGCCGCAGGTCAACGAGGTGGAAGGCGCTCGGGCGAGTCCCGTCGAGCCGCCTCTCAGGCCGAAGCAAACGGTGAAGCAAGTGCTTCAGCAAAACCGAAGCAAACGCGAACCAAAACCGAAGCAGAGACAGAGACAGAGACAGAGGTAGAAGAAGTACTACGTACTTCTTCACGTGCGCGCCGTAAGGCCGGCCACGACGAGCCGCCGAGGGCCGACGTCGAACGCGTCTGCCGGGCCCTCGCCGACGCCGTCGAAGCCAATGGCTCCAAGCGGCCCACCATCACCAAGCAGTGGCGCGACGAAGCCCGCCGCCTCATCGACATCGACGGCCGGACCGTCGACCAGATCCTCGGCGCCATCGACTGGTCCCAGAACGACAGCTTCTGGCGGTCCAACGTCCGGTCGATGCCCAAGCTCCGCCAGCAGTACGACCAGATGCGCCTCCAAGCCATGCGCGGCCAGCCCGGTGCGGGCCTCGCCCCGACCGGCACGAGTGGTCCCAGGCCCTCCACCACCGACCAACGCGTCCAACAGGGCCTCGCCCTCGTCGAAGAGCTCCGCGCACTCGAAGGAGACCACCAGTGACCCCGTCCCAGGTAGCCGAACTCCTCACCATGGCTTCCGCCTTCGACCGGCGCACCGTCGGCAAGACCGACGTCATGGCGTGGCACCTCGTCCTCCGCGACGTCGACTTCGAGCAAGCCCAGACCGCCGTAGCCGCCCACTACGCGGACACCCGCGACTGGATCATGCCGTCCGACATCCGCCACCGCGTCCGCAAGCAGCGCGAACAGGCCGCTGCCGACATCCAGGGTCCTGGCCTGCCGGCCGAGATCCCCGACGCCGACCCCGACGACGTCCCCGCCTACCTCGCCGCCCTTCGCGCTCAGCGCACCCGTGCCGCCCTCGGCGAGTCCATGCGGCCCCGCCCGGTTGCCGAACTGCTCGCTGGCGTCGGCCGCGAGGTGCCCACGCCTGAGGATGCCGCAGTGACCCGGGTCCGCAGCGCGCTCGACGTCCGCTGCCCGTACTGCCATGCCCCGGCTAAGCGGCCATGCAAGAGCCCACTGGGCCGGCGTCTCGGCCAGCTCCACCCCAGCCGCTTCGACGCAGTCAAGGCTGCGCAAGCCCAGCAAGGCGCCGCCTGATGGGCGCCCCGATGCCCCCGGGCCTGCGCCACCGCGAGCGGCCGCCTGAGTGGGCCATCCCCTGCCCCGTCCCCACCTGCCGCGCCAAGGCCGGCACCCCCTGCCACACCCCCACCGGCCGCCGCCTCACCGCCGGCAGCCACCCCAGCCGAGCCGACGCCTGGCTCGTCCACCAGACCACCCAACCCGCCGCCTGAGGAGACCACCGTGACCACCGCGTTCACCATCCCCGGCACCACCCGCTACCACCTCGACGCCAACTGCCCGGCCCTCGACAGCGCCCGCCTCACCCACAGCGGCGTCTTCCGGACCACCGATACCGCCGACTTCACCCCGTGCCTCGTGTGCGCCAGCACCGCCGCCACCGAGTGGACTCTCACCTCGGAGAACCTCGGCGAACTGCTGGAACTGGTCGGCCCGTCGAAGCCGCACTGGGCACCGCTGCCCGCCGAGGCGCTCGGCGTCAGCACGCAGATCGACGGCCTCACTATCTGGGCCCACAACGGCCAACCCCGCACCGTCGCCCGCTACGGCGACACCATCACCCGCCAGCCCGGCGGCACCTGGACCGTTACCCGCGTTGAGGCGCGCGCCTGATGCCGATCCGCCCGGAGAACCGCGGCCGCTACCCCGCCGACTGGCCCCAGATCAGCCTCGACATCCGCACCAACCGGGCCGCCGGCCGCTGTGAGTGCCTCGGCGAGTGCGGCCGCGGCACCCACGACGGCCGCTGCCCGAACCTCAACGGCGGCCTGGCGTACGGCACCGGCTCGAAGGTCGTGCTCACCGTCGCCCACCTCGACCACCAGCCCGAGCACAGTGACCCGGCCAACCTGCGCGCCCTGTGCCAGGCATGCCACTTGCACTACGACCGCGACCACCACCGGCAGACCGCCGCCGCTACCCGCCGAGCCGCGATCGAAGCGGCCGGCCAGCTGACGATCACCGAGGAGACCACCCGATGAGCCAGCCCCAGCCCGCCACGTGCACCACCTGCCACACCGCCATCCACTGGATCGACTGCCCGACCGGCGGTTGGTGGAGGCACGACCAGCACCCCGCTGACAACCACGACGCCGAGCACGACCACATCGCCGCCTACCACGCCGCCCAGGAGGCCTGAGCCATGACCGACGCGCCCCTCGACCTCGACGCCATCCAGGCCCGCCACGACGCCGCCACCCCCGGACCGTGGTATGCCGACGACACCGACATCCTCGTCGGCACCCCCGACGACCTCCAGCCCCACCCCGTCTGGATCGGCGAGACCGCCAACCCCGGAACGCCCAACGGCGGCCTCACCATCGCCCAGTTCATCGCCGCCGCCCGCACCGACGTCGAACAGCTCCTCGCCCGGGTCCGGCAACTGGAGGCCGAGCGCGCCCTGTACGTCGGCGTCGAACCCACCATCGCCGAGGAGATGGCCGAGCTGACGCGCGGCTACATCGCCGCCCACGCGGTGTGCGACGCCGCCGAGAAGCAGGCCACCCGGTGGGAGAACCCGCTCCCCGTCCCCGAGTGGGTCGCTGCCATCCGCGCCGCACTCGACGGCCGCCCCGCTACCTGACGGCCCCGTGCGCGGTCAGGACCGGACCACCAACGGCCGCGCACGGCCCCAGGCACCCCGAGTGCCACCCGACAGCCCACAGGCCCCCAGACGGGCCGCCACGCCACGGAGGGCGACGATGCGTCAGCAGACCTCGGCCGGCCGCCCCGGACGCGGGCAGCACAAAGCGCCGCGCGGCACTGGCCGGCGGCTGCAGGGCGGGGCGCGTCAGGCCTTCGGCGGCTCCGGGCGCTTGGGCAGCTCAGCGTCGGGCCGGCCGGTGTGCCACTCCATGAACCGTCGGAGTAGGGCAGACCGGTCCGAGTCGACGGCCTGGGCGGACTTCTCGAAGTCGTCCCAGAGCTGCTGCTCGATGCCGCGGAGCCCGCGGACGGGGTGCTTGTGCATGTTGGCCATGCCCAGATCATCGCAGGGTGGTTGACCACCTGTCCAGAGTGTGGTTATCTATGGGTGGTCAACCACCCGTGAACTGGAGGAACAGATGCCCACCGCCACCATGAGCCAGGACGGCACCTACCGCATCGACATGCGCGTCACCTTCCGCGTCAGCATCGGCAACCTCGCCACCTACCTCGCCTCCGCCCTCCGCCACGTCGACGACGCCGACCGCCTCATCGAGCTCATGACCGGCCTCAACGCCCGCCAGATCCGCGACACCGTGCGCACTGAGATGGAGCGCCGCGGCGTGGACTACATCGACGGATGGGCCGACCAGTTCAGCTACGACGAGACCGTTCAGCGGCTCAAGCTGGCCGAGCAGCAGATCCGCCGCGCCTTCCCCGAGCTGGACAAGGCAGACCGCGAGCAGAAGCAGACCGCCGCACTGGCTGAGCAGCCCGTCCCCGTGGAGGCGCCCGCGCCGGCCACCTGCCGCCACGGGAACGCCCCGCGCCAGGACGTCGCCGGCGACCCCATCAAGGCGTGCGAGGACGGGTTCCGTGCCCCCGGCTACGTGGAGTACGGAGCGTTCAACGCCGAGGGCTGCTTCTACAGCGGGGACGGGTGCGCGGTGGACGCGGCCAACGCCGCTGCGGAGGACGCCGAGGAGGAGGACGACATCACGTGGGGCCGGATGTGCACTGACCACGAAGGCGGGCCGGCCAACCACTGCCGCACGTGCAACGCGGAGGAAGCGCCGACCTGCGCCGACTGCGACGGCGACGGCTGCCACTGGTGCCACTGGACCGGCCGCAAGGGCAACTGACCACCCGCCTGCTCGGCAGCCGTGACCGTGCCGGCTGCCGAGCCGCCAACCACCTCTGATCTGCAAGGGAGATCGCCATGAACAAGCGCGAGACCTACAGGAAGTACCGCGCCGAGCTCGGCGAACACAGCCTCGTTCGGCTGCAGGAGATCGTCGAGGAGATCAGCGACCCGAACGACCCGCGCGGTGATGACGAGCTGTACGTCAAGGCCTTGCACGTCTCCCTCCGGGCCGTCCTCCCGTCCCGGCTCCCCTTCCGCACCCGCTGAGACGGGAGACCCCGATGAACGACACCGAACAGCTCACCTGCCCGCCCACATGCCGCGGCGGCATCCGCAGCGACTGCCCGCGCCGCCCGAACTGGCGGGCCCGCGAGCACGGCGACAACTCCCCCCGCAACTGGCTGTGGATCTGCCACCGCCACCTCGCCACCACCTGCGCCGACTTCGGTGAGCAGGCCGAGATCGACGTCGTCCGCGTCGGCTGCTGACCCACCCCGTCCCGGCGGCCGGCACCCACCGGCCGCCCCGCCACACACACCCACCACGGAGACCCGAATGACCCTCGACGACCTCATCGCCACCCTCGAAGCCGCCGACCCCGACCTCGTTATCGCCGACGGCTTCACCAACCCGCACTCCTACCGCGGCGACTACTACGACCTCGCCTTCGAGCCCACCACCAACGTCCGCGTCGGCGACATGCTCGCCGAAGCCCGCGAGGCCCTCGGCACCACCTACCAGGGCTGGAAGGGCGGCGACTTCACCATGCAGGGCTACACCGACTGCTGGCTCGCCGAGGAGGGATTCTCCGGCGGCGAGACGCTCGGCCCGCTGCTGCTGAAGCTCATGCTCCAGCAGACCGTCAACCCCGCTGGCGGTGCCCGGTGACCAACACCCCGCCGCCCGCGCTCGACCGCGCCGACGAGGCGCTCATCCGCTACCGAGCCCAGCGCCCCAGCCAGTTCACCGCCCGCACCATCCGCGACGACTACACCGCGATGCTCGCCGAGATCGGCCGGCTCCGCGCCGAACTCGCCGCCGCCCGTGACCGCGCCCTCACCGAGGCCGCCGAGATGCTCCGGCAGGCCACCGTCCCCGCCCACCAGGCGGACGGCCTGGACGCCGCCGCCGACCTCCTCGCCGCCGCCCGCGACACGACCAGCTGACCAGGAAGGCCCAACCCATGCTCACCGTCACGGACTTCTTTTGCGGGGCCGGTGGCTCCAGTCAGGGCATGCACAACATCCCCGGCCTCCAGGTCGCCACCGCCGCCAACCACTGGGATCTCGCGGTTCGCACCCACCAGGAGAACTTCCCCGAGGTCCGCCACGACTGCGCCGACATCTCCCAGATCGACTTCCGCCGCTACCCCCGCACCGACCTCCTCTGGGCGTCGCCGGAGTGCACCAACCACTCCGTCGCCAAGGGCGTCAAGCGCGGCGCCGACCGGCAGCCCGACCTGTTCGGCGAAGTCCTCCCCGAGGAAGCCGCCGTCCGCTCCCGCGCCACCATGTGGGACGTCCCGCGCTACCTCGAAGCGATGTCGCTGCGCGGCCGGCCCGTCCTCGGTGGCGCCGTCGAGAACGTCGTCGATGCCCGCAACTGGGCCCTCTTCGACGCCTGGTGCATGGCCATCCGCGCCCTCGGCTACGACATGCGGATCGTCTACCTCAACTCCATGCACGCCCGGCCCCGCTTCGGTACCCCGCTCGCACCCCAGTCCCGCGACCGCATGTACGTCCTGTACTGGCTCAAGGGCAACCGGGCCCCGCAGATCGAGAAGTGGACCCGGCCCGACGCGCACTGCCCCAACCACGGCCGCGTGCAGGCCGTGCAGTCCTGGAAGAACCCCGACCGTGAATGGGGCCGCTACCGCGCCCAGTACGTCTACCGCTGCCCCATCCCCGGCTGCTGGACCGTCGTCGAGCCGTGGGCCCTCCCGGCCGCCGCCGCCATCGACTGGACCCAGCCCGGCCAGCGCATCGGCGACCGCACCAAGCCCCTCGCTGCGAAGACCCTCGCCCGCATCCGCGCTGGCCTCGCCAAGTACGCCCGCCCGCTCGCCGTCCCGGTCGAGGGCCGTGAGGGCAAGTCCGCGGCGCCGGTCGACGACCCGCTGCGGACCATGACCACCCGCAACGAGACCAGCCTGGCGTGGTTCGAGCCGTTCCTCGCCGAACTGCGCGGCGGCGGCTCCGACCACCGGCCCGCCTCCGACCCGCTCGCCACGGTCTGCGCGTCCGGCAACCACCACGGCCTCGTGCACCCCGAGGCCATGGTTGTCCCGGCCGGCGGCACCTGGAACGACGAAGCCCGCCCCGTCCGTGAGCCGTTCCGGGCGCGGACTACCCGAGAGACCGAGGGCCTGCTCGTCCCGTACTACGGCAACGGCACCGCCCGCTCCACCGGCCAGCCCGCGCCAACCGTCACCACGGTCGACCGCCACGCCCTCGTCTCCCCCGAACTCGACGTCGAGGAGTGCCTGTTCCGGATGCTCACGCCCTCCGAGATCGGCGCCGCCATGGCCTTCGGCACCGACTACACCGTGCTCGGCAACAAGCGCGAGCAAGTTCGCCAGTACGGCAACGCCGTCACCCCGCCCGCCGCCGAGGTGCTGATGTCCGCTCTGGTCGAGTCCATCACGGGCGAAGACCTCCAGGCCGCCGCGTGAGCGCGCACCGCATCGTCGTCATCCGCTGCAACAGCGGCCTGCAGTGCGGTGCCGAGATCAGCACCCCGTTCGGCACCAGCCGCGCCGCCGACGTCCGGGCCTACACCCGGCCGCACGGCTGGCACCAGCGCCCCGGCGGCCGGGACATCTGCCCCGACTGCTGGAACGCCGGCCACCGCTGACGCCCGACGCCGCCCGTGACCCGCGGGCGGCGGCCGGCTCCGACCTCACAGAACGGATGCCCAGTGACTCAGGGACCGCACAAGCAGTGCAGCAACTGCGGAAAGGCTGATCGGAAGATCATCCGAGGTCTGTGCAACGCCTGCTACCAGCGGTGGACAAAGACCAAGAGGCCAACCGCCGTGCCTCCGCCCCCACCCCGTCCCACCAAGTCCACATCGTCGAAAACCTGCGCAGACTGCGGCCAAGACCAAGACCAGCTCCGCCGCGGACGCTGCGACGCCTGCTACCGAAAGCATCTGAGAACACTGAAGTTGGCAGGTGAATTCACCTCGCTTGCCGGGCCCCGCGCCCGGTCGGTGGTCGACCGCATCCTCACTCTCGTCGTAGAGGACGACAACGGTTGCTGGCAGTTCACAGGGCGCCGAAGTCTCGGGTACCCGCAGATATCCGACGAACTTGGCCGCACCGTTCGCGCCCACCGGGCCATGTACGAACGGCGTGTCGGCCCGATTCCTGACGGCTACGAAGTCGACCATCTCTGCTTCAACCGCAGCTGCGTCAACCCCGCCCACCTTGAGGCAGTCACGCCTGAGGAGAACAAGCGCCGCGCGGTCGATCACTACCGAGGCCCGCAGAGAACCACGTGCGTGAACGGGCATGACCTGACGCCGGAGAACTGCTACGTGCCGCCCAGCCATCCCACCGGCAAGGTCTGTCGACTCTGCGAACTGGAGCGAAACCGCCGCCGTCGAGCCGCAGCCAGAGCGCGGCGATCCCCGTCCAGCTGACCCACCCCCGGCCTGCCACCCACCCGGCGGCAGGCCCCAACCGAGGAGCACACCATGACCGACCAGCCCGCCGACCTACTCGCCGCCGCAGCCCAGCGGCTGCGACAGGCAGCCACCGCCGACCAGCCAGTCACCCTCAGCCCCACCGCGGCCGAGTACCTCGCCCTCTGGCTGGAGACCACCGCCAGCAACATCGACCTCGTCGACTACTGCACCGTCCACGGCGACGACCACCCGTGCCGGTGCATCGCCGAGCCCTGGGGCCTGGCCCGCGCGGTGCTCGGCCAGGACGGCGGCCAGCAGTGACCGACCGCATCATCCGCCCCGGCCAGATCTGGGCCGACAACGACAAGCGCGGCTACGGCCGCAAGATCCGCGTCGAGGCGGTCGACGCCACCCACGCCACCGTCGTCCCGGTCGCTGTCACCCCGCAGGGCGCCGTCACCCTGCTGCCCGGACGGCAGACCCGGATCCGCCTTGACCGCCTCCGACCCACCAGCACTGGCTACCGGCTCGTCCGCGACGCCGAGCCCACCGCGTGACCGTCTCCCCCTGGCTCGCCGGGGCCGGCGCCCTCCTCGGCGCCGGCCTCGGGACCGTCCTCCTCGCCCTCCACCCCTGGAGACGCACATGAACGCCCTGATCGTCCTCGCCGTCTGCGCCGTCCTCATCGGCCTCTGGTGGTTCCGCCAGATCTGCGCGGACTACGTGGCGGCCGGCCGAGCCGCCGCCGAACTCCGCCGCCGCGACACCGAACAGGCCCACTTCGACGACCAGTTCGCCCAGATCATCGCCCAACTGGAGCGCCGGCCATGACCACCGATTACCCGTACGGCTGCGGCTACTGCGGGCTCCCCTGGGACGGTCACGGATCCCGCTACCACAACCGCGTTGGCCTGCACTCGTGGCAAGCCCCCGCTCCCGACCGGTCACTTCCAGTCCCGCGCAACACCATCGACCACGGCAACCAAAGCGAGCCCCGCCCCAACCGCGCCACCCGCCGAGCCCTCGCCCGCGCCAAACAACGAGGACAAACCCCGCATTCAGCCGCCCTCAGTCTGAGCTTCGAGGTCCTCCACCGCCGCCCGCCACTCCTCCGCACTGGAGACTCCTAGCGCCTGACGAGCCTGCCGCAGCCGCTGCCTGATCCAGTCCGGCGTGACGCCGTACAGCGCAGCGACCTCGGCCACCGACCACCCCTCCTGATAGACGAGCTCCGCCGTGGTACGGACCCTGAGCTGCAGGGCGTCCAGGCGACCCGCAATACGGCTGCGCTGTTCGGGATCGGTGTTCATAGCCCAGCAACTACCCAGCCGTTCGACGCCGCTCACCACAGCCCGCTGACATTCGCCCCACCAACCCGAGAGGGCAACCCCAATGACCCCACCGACCGCCGATCAGCTCGACCACCTCATCGGCCACACCGACCACCGCGCCCTCACCCCCGACGAAGCCGCCGCCCTCCGCGACGGCGTACAGCGGCTCCGCGCCCAGCTCGCCGGCGCCGGGGCTGCCGTCCGCCGGGCGCCCTCCGGCGCGTACGTCACCCAGCTCCGGCGGCAGGCCGCCCGCGCCGACCGCTACCGAGCCGCGTGGCAGAACGCCCGCCGCCGGGCCCAGCAGCAGCACAGCATCGTCGAGCGGTACCGCGCCGAACACCTCGCCACACTGACCACCCGCGCCGAGCAGGCCGAGGCCCGCATCATCGCCCTCATCCCCTGCATCGAACGCGTCCTCGCCGCCACCGGACGCATGGTCGAGCACTGGGCCGACGCCGGCAGCACCGGCAACACCGAGTGGCAGAACGACATGTGGACCGAACTCCACCGATCCGCCGACGCCCTGGCCGCCACTTTTGCTGGCGAGCCCGTACCGGTGAACGTTCCCGACGGCGCCTGCGGTGCCTACGCGGCCCGCCACGGCGCCGCCTGCGCGCGACCGAAGGACCACCCGGAGGCCTACCACCGCGACGCCTCCGACCGCGTCTACTGGCTCGCCGAGGCCCAGCCGTGACCTGCCCCGACGACGAGTGGGACGGCTGGGACGACGAGGCCCTGTTCGACGACCTCGACCCCGACGACTGGGACCCCCTCCCGCCGCCCCGCCCCATCCGCGACGTGATCCGCGACCTCGACGACTACCAGCCCACCCGCTGAACCGCCCGCCCCGAACAGCGCACCAGGAGACCGGACATGCTTCCCGCCCAGCTCGTTGACCGCCTCCGCACCCAGCTCCGGCAGCTGCCCGAGCTGATAGCCCTGGCTCACCTCGCCCTCCAGCCCGGCTCCGGCCGGCGCGGGGCCCGTGTCTCCGGCGCCACCCGCACCGCCCCGCTGCCCTGCCGGGTCGACGTGCTCTCCCTCGTCGGCCCCACCGCCACCGACACCGTCCACGACCAGCACGGCGACCAGGACCAGACGCCCGGCCTCGACCTCCTCGCCAGCTGGGCCCGGACCGTCATCGCCGACCGGCAGCGCGCCAACGACTGGACCGCCTGGGTCCGGCCTGCCGGCCACCACTGGGAGCGGACCGTCTCCGTCGCCGTGAAGACCCTGCTGCTGCACCTCGACTTCGCCGCCAGCCGCCCGTACGCCCGCGACCTCGCCGACGAGATCGGCCGACTCCACGGCCACCTCAACCGGGCCGCGGGCATGCCGATAGCCACGGACGTCCAGCGTCGGCAGGCGTGCCCCCGCTGCCAGCTGCTGACCGTCACCGTCCGTCCGGACGGGATGCGCGAGTGCTCCGCCCTCGACTGCCAGGCCGTCCTCAGCGGTCAGGAGTACGCCGACCGAGCCGAACGCACCCTCGCCGAGTTGACCGCGGCCTGACTGCCAACGATCGCCGGGCCAACCAGCGGATGCGCCAGGATGCGCGGCGGATGCGCCGCAGGTCAACGGCATGACAACGGCCCCACCCGGAAGGTCGGGTGGGGCCGCGATGCGTGGGGTCGCATCAGGCTGACGGCGGTTCGACGGCCGGCTTCTTCGGCCTGGTGGTGCCCGATCCGGTGTAGCCGCGGAACACGTCCTGAACGGTGCTCAGCTTGATGCCCAGACGGTCAGCGATAGCCCGGTAGGAGTGGCCCTCGCCGTGCAGGCGCTCGATCAGCTCCTTGCGTTCCTGAGCCCATGCCCTGTTGCGCTTCACCTGGTCGGCCATGATCTGACTCTTGGTCCGGACCCGTTCTTCCAGATCGGGGATTCTCTCGACCGCTTCGAGGGCGTCGGTCACCTGCCGTACCTCCTCTTCGCCCATTTCGGCCCCTTCTCGTAGCGGCCGCTTGCCTTAACTGTAGGGGACCCCTACAGTGGAGGCAATGCGGCACTCACAGTGCTTGCAGCAACACAAAGGCCCCGGCCGGCGCGCGAACGCCATGTGGCCGGGGCCAGTCCCACCCTCAAGCCGCTAAGCCGAGGAGAGCAGGACCATGCAGCAGCGTACTCGCACCGCCCGTCAGATCATCAAGGCCCGTCGGCGCGCCAATGAGAAGCACGCGATCTCCGCCTTCGTCAGCAAGGCCACCGCTGACACCGCCGCAGTAAAGGGCGTCACTGCCGCGCTCCGCAAGACCGCCCGCGCCCTGCGACTGGCCGGACAGCTCGGCAAGGTCCAGACCCGCACACAGAAGGTCGCCACCGGCGTCGTCGGCAAGACCTACCGCTACACCGCCGCGCAGATCGCCCGTATCGCCGCCGCCTACCGGCCCCGCAAGGCCGAGTACAAGGCCGTCGCCGCCCGCCTCGCCCTCGCCGCCTAGGAGCCTGCGATGACCGACGACGAACTCCGCGCCGCATTCGAGAACGTCACCACGGACGACGAAGCACGCACGGTAGTCGAGCGGATCCTGGCCGACCAGCGACAGGAGCAGGAGGAGCGCAGCGCCGCCTCCCTGGCCAGCGAGGTCCACATCCGCAAGCGCATCGCCCGGAAGCGCGGCAACACCTTCTACCGGGTGAAGTACAGCTCCAGCGAGAACGGCTCGCAGCCGCTGTGCGGTGCCCCAGCCGGCAACGACCGGACTTGGGCGGAGACCCGGTTCGCGAAGCACCTCGCGGACGTCACTTGCGAGACCTGCAAGCAACTGCGCGCAGACCTTCAGGCCTGATCGCACAGCACCCCATAGCTGGCTCGGCGGCCGTGACCACCCCGGCCGCCGGGCCCACCAACCACCCGCCCCGCTTCCCCGGAGCACACCACCATGACCCGCCTCGCACAGGCCACCCGCTACGTCGAGCACACCGTCAACGGCCGCACCCGGCTCGTCCCCCAGGACTACACCGCCCCCAAGCCGCCCCGCGACTGGGACCAGATCATCCTCCGCGGCGTCACCGCCGCCGCCCTCGGAGTCGGCGCCGGCTGTATCGCCTGGTCCACCAGCAGCATCGGCGGTCTTCTCAGCAAGGCGGCCCCCGACCCCATCGCCTACGGTGGGGCAGCCGTCTTCGACACCCTGTGGATCGCCTGCCTCGGCCTCGAATGGCTCGCCCGCTACGAGCCCGCCAAGGCCGCCGCCGCCCGCCGTGCGGGCCTGCTCTGCCTGACCATCGCCGTCGCCGCGCTCCTCGTCGAGGGCTACACCGGCAAACACATGGCCGCCGGCGTTGTTGGCGCCTTCATCTCCATCGGCGTCAAGCGCCTGTGGACCCTCGTCCTCGCCCGGCATGCCCGCCGCCTCGACCCGCTCACCCAAGCCTGGGTCGAGCAGGAGATGGACGAAGTCGGCGGACAGCTCGCCCTCGCCGGCATCAACCGCCGTCTCGCCCGCGACCGCGCCCAGATCGTCGCCCACTACGCCACCATCAACAGCCACCCGGCCGACGACGGGCCCGACCCGGACAAGCCCCGCGGACAGCACGCGGACAACATCGACCCGGTTGTCCGGGGCGCCATCCTCGCCGCCATCGCGACCATGCCCGGCGCGACACCCGCCGAGATCGTTGAGCAGCTCGTCCACGCCCGGATCGCGACCGATGAGGACACTGTCCGGACCGTGTCCGGACAGACGGACAGCAGGTCAGCGGCCCTGTACGACCTCGACGAGCGACGTTCGACGGACAACATCTCGGACACTGTCCGCCACCTTGTCCGCAAGGGCGTAACTGACGAGGACATGCTCTTCGCGCTCGTCCGCTACGTCCACGCTGACGCCAAGGCGGACACCGTCAAGCGAATCGCCCGCCGCGTCGGTTGAAGAGACGTCGAGCGCCCGCCGCACCGCCGCGGGCGCTCCCCTCCCCGCCAGCCCACGCCAGCGCCCTCACACCAACCCTCCTGACCTGGAGACAGCCATGGGCCTCAGGTCCCTGCTCACCGGCGGCAACAAGACCGCCACCAACACGACCGGCCGCACCCCCCGCGAACGCGCCCGCCGCGAACGGGACATCCGCGAAGCCGACGCCAACACCGACAAGTGGCTCAAGGCCGGCGGCCTCGCCCCCAAGAAGCGGAGCTGACCATGACCCCGCCGCCCCCGCCCCCGACCCAGCCGCCCACCGTCGGCGTGCCCAACACCGAACCCGAGTGGTGGCGCAAGAACGGCCCCTGGAGCCCGAGCACCAGCAAGCCCAAGCCGAAGCCGGTCAACCTCAAGAAGGCCAACGCGACCAGCACCACCGACAAGGCCGTCGAGGACAACAACCAGGAGGAACCCGACACCGAGACCTCGGGGGAGGGCGACGCTCAGCGGATCTGGATCTCCGAGTTCGCCGACGCCCTCGCCGAGCGCCTGGGCACCCGAATCGGCACGATCCTCACCGAAACCCCCGACGAACGTGCTGAACGCGAACGCGCCGAGCACGAAGCCAAGTACGAGGCCAAGGGCGAAACCGAGCAGCAACGCCGACGCCGACACCGCCGCGAAGCCATCGCCCGCCGCCAGAAGGCCTCGGTCCTCTGGCGCCAGGACAGTGACGAGCGCACCAAGCGGTTCCGCCGCTGGTGCATCCTCACCGCCGCGAGTGCGGCCGCCGGCTACCTCCTCCACCTGCCCCAGGCCCTCACCCACCTGCCGCTGTCCGTCGGCGTCGGCGCCGTCGCCGTCAGCTGGCTGTTCGACCACAAGATGCGCGGCGGCGGCCACGTCCGAGTCACCCAGGTCCGCGGCCCCGCCGTCCTCTACCTCTGCCTCGTCCGCGTCCCCCTCGCCTCCGCCCTCTTCGCGGTCCTCGGCCTCACCCCCCTCTTCGCCCTCACCACCCACTAGGAGCCCACCATGCTCGGCACGTTCGGAGCCGGCGGCGTCCTCATCGTCGTCGTGCTCGCCCTCATCGCCCACAAGCGCGGCGGCGGCAAGTTCCAGCCCGTCAAGGGACACCACGTCTTCTACTGGGGTGCGGTCATCGGGATCGTCGCGGCCGGCGCGGGCCAGTCCCTCCAGAAGATCAGCCTGGTCGGCACCCAGTTCTCCGACACGCTCACCAAGCAGTCCGAGACGTTCGGCACCATCGGGCCCGCCGCCGTCGCCGCGTTCCTGGTCGGCGTCGCCTTCTGGTTCAAGCCCTCGTTCGTCAAGGACTTGATCTGCGGGATCGCCGCCCCCGGCGTCCTCAGCGCCGCGTCTGGCATCTGGGCGATCTTCGCCAGCATCGGCACCTCCCTCGTCCACACCGTGGTGAGCTGATGCGCTACCTCGAAGGGGTCTCGCTGGCCGCCCTCGCCCGGGGCAACCGGCGCATGCTGGCCCCGCTCAAAGCCCGGCATGCCGACGCCAAGGCCGAGCACGCCGAGACGCTGGCCGCGTGGAAGGAACGCCGCGCCAAGGCGCTGGAGATCAAGGATCCCGAACAGCGGGCCGCCGCGGTCGAAGCCCTCAAGGGGGAGCGGCCCACCAGCCCCCTCCTGGTCGCCACCGGGTGCACGGTCGTCGCGGCCGTGGTCGTGTGGCCGATGCTCCATGGACACCACGCGGCCATCCTCGCCGGAGGGTTGACCCTCTGGGTCCTGGCCGCGCTCGTCCTGGGCAACACCAACCAGCACGCCGAGCCGGCCAAGGCGACCACCCCGAAGCAGGACGGGCACCCGGAAGCGACCGAAGCGACCGACGGCCCCGAAGCGGTCGACGAGCAGACCGAGTTCCTCACTCTGCTGCACCGTCTGATGCCCGGCACCGAGCCCGGCAAGAACGACCGGATCCACCTCGTCCAGATCGCCCACGAGTGGGCCGACGACGGCGCCGACACCGCCCCAATCCGGGCCCTCCTCGCGGACCTCGGCATCCCCATCACCGACTGCCGAGTGCCCGGCCGCGGCCCCTCCAAGGGCATCTACCTCCGCGACGTGCCCCCACTTCCCGGCCACTCTCGTGAGCCCCGTCCGGGTGTTGTTGCCGGGCCTGACCAGCAACAACAACAGCAACAACGCTCGGCCGCGGCCGTCCAGAAGGGGTTCTGGACCAAGGCAGACCCCGACCAGTCGAACCACTCGATCATCGAATGGGAGAACGCATCATGACCGTCATCGCCCGCTACCTGACCGTCGCCGGGTCCGGCATCTCGGACCGCGAGCTGACCGTCGACATCATCGACGAGGCTCTCAAGCGGGGCCGGCTCACCGTCGTCTGTCGGGGTTGCGCCTGGGGCGACTCGCACCAAACCGGCAGCTACTACGACGACACCGACGAGCAGACCGCCCAGCGGATCGCCGAGACGCTCCCGGCCGCCCGCAAGTCCGCCCAGGAGCACGCCGAGAAGTGCCGCGCGCTGCCCATCGACGACAACCGATAAGGGAGAAGACATGACCAAGAACGAAGCGATCGCCAAGGCGGCCCGCGAGGTCCTCGCCCACGGCGGACCCGCCTGCCTCACCGACCCGCACATCGCCCTCCGCGCGATGGGCGACGCCCTCGACCTCGGCGCCACCCACGACGACATCAAGGCCGAGATGCGCCGCCAGCGCGAGGAGGCCTGATCATGACCGACATCCACGCCCTCGGCCCCAACACCACCCTGACCCGGGCCGAGTACGACGAGCTTGTCTGCTGCGGTCAGCCCGCGCGCGTCGCCCACGCCACCGACACCCTGCCCGTGGCCGGGGCCGTCTGCGGTACCTGCCTGTGTGCCGTTACCTCGGTGCGCTACGGGGCGGTCAGCGTCCGCCCCTGCATCACCCACGCCAGCTGACTTGAGAGGACACCAGTGATGACCATCGACCAGCAGCTCGCCGCCGCCGAGGCCCGACTCACCGAGCTGCAGCACGCGTTCGTCGACGCCGCCTTCGACTCGGCCGAGCGTCACCGACTCGCCGAGCAGATCCGCCAGAAGCGGGACGAAATCACCGATCTGTACGACCGCCTGCCGGTCTGACCGCGCCCCGGGGCGGCCGTCACAGCCGCCAAGCACAGCCGGCCGCCCCGGGCCTCCACCACCCAACAGAGCAGAGGAGACCGCCATCATGGCCTACAGCAACGGCGACGGACAGCAGCCCACGCAGCCCACCCCCGAGCCGCGCGTCGTCGAACGCGGCCCCGGCCGCAGCTACTGGTTCACCCCCGAACCCGCACCCCAACCGCCGGCCGAACCCAGCCGCTGACCAGCCCGCCCGCCCCGGCGCTACCCGGGGCGGGCGTCGCCGTGTGAGGGGCGCATAGCCACCCTGGCCGGTCAGAGCCGCCGGAGCGCGGCCTCACACAGGCGACACCGCTGGTCGGCCATGTCCGGCGGATACCAGGGCTCGCCCGGACGCACCGGCCGGTAGTGCGCGTGCTCCATCGGGCCCGTGTCCAGTCCACACAGAGTCTGAGGCAGCGGATCCTCCGGCACGTCCGGGTCAGCCGGGGCAGCGTGCACCTGAAGCACACCCGGACCAACCCCCTCGGCGCCGAGGGCCTGGTCCGGCTCCATCTCGAACAGCACGACGATCGCGGCCACACCCCGACACTGCGGCACGGCCCGCACCAGTGCACCTCGGCGGCACCCAACCGGACCGCTTGCGGAGTGATCGCTTCCCGTCGTAACCTCGGCTGCAGCAGGTAGCCCCTGCCCAAATCGCTCCCGAAGGCCCCGCAGGCACCACGCCGCGGGGCCTTCGTGCTGCCCGGGGAGGTGCGATGGCTCGCTACCCCAACCCGCCGCTGGACAGCATCCGCTCGGACGACATCGCCGACCGGGCCGGCACCGCCGCCGCGTTCGGAGTCGACGAGGTCACCATCAAACGGTGGGTCCACCTCGGTCTGGTCGAGGCCCTGCCGATCCCCGGCGGCCCGCACCTCTACCACCTGCCGACCGTGGCCAAGGCTGAGCGCCACTGCTGGCTCAACGGCGCCGACCGGCCAGCCCGCGGCGGACGCCGACCCGGCTGGCGCGTTGGACAAACCGCCGCCTGATCGTCTCCCCAACACATGGAGAGGTCCGCCTGCTGGCATAGGCAGCGGCCTGCTAAGCCGTAGGTCTTCGGGCCTCGCGGGTTCGAATCCCGCCCTCTCCGCTCAACCCAGGGTCGCCACTGGAAGGTCCGGCATTGGCGTGCCAAGCGCTCTCGAAAAGCGTGGCGGGTAACACCGCTGGGGGTTCGACTCCCTCACCTTCCGCTCAGCTCCGACATCAACCAGGAGACGCCCATGTCGCTCGCCGACGCCGCACATGCCCTCGCCGCCAAGCTCGCAGCCGAAGAGCACCACCTCGCCGACGAGGCCCACGCCCTCTGGGAGCGCCTGCGCGGCGACGAGCACGACCTCACCACCGAGGTCAGCGCCGACGCCGGCCCGCTCGTCACCGAGGTCAAGGCCGACGCCGCGTCCATCGGCGGCGACATCGCCGAGGAGACCAAGGCCATGGCCGCCGAGGCCGCCACCGACGTGAAGGCCGCGGCCGCCGACATCTCGAAGGCCTGACCGAGGGGAGGTAACCGATGGCCTCCCGCCGACCGCCCGCCAACAGGCGCGACGCCCACCAAGTCCCCGTGGTCGAACGCCGACGGGCCGCCGTCAAGCTCCGCATCGAGGGCAAGAGTTGGCAGGAGATCGCCGACCTCCTCGGCTACGACTCCAAGGGCGGCGCCTGCAAGGACGTCTCCCGCGCCTTGCAGAAGGCCGTCACCGACCTCGCCCTGCCGCTGGAGGAGTACCGGCAGCTCGAACTCGACCGGCTCGACGCCATGCAAGAGGCCCTCTGGCCCAAGGTGCTGGACGGCGAAACCCGGGCCATGGACACCGCCCTACGGCTCATGGACCGCCGCGCCAAGCTCCTCGGGTTGGATGCTCCGACCCGCACCGAGGGGGTGCTGAGCCTCGATGTCATCGACGCCAGCATCGCCCAGCTCACCGCCCAGGTCGACGCTGCTCGAACACAAACTGGCCCGGCTGACTGAGCTACGGCGGTTGATCGAGGAGCGGGACCGGCTCAACGCCGAACACCTGCGCATCCTCGACGTGTTCGCCCTGCTCGGCTACGAACCCACGGCCCGGCAGCAGGCGTTCCACGACGCCACCGAGTTCGACGTCCTCTACGGCGGCGCGGCCGGCGGCGGCAAGACCCGCGCGCTCCTGATGGACGACCTGCGGGACTGCATGCGACACCCGGGCATCCGGATCGGAGCGTTCCGGCGGACGTATGGGGAGCTCAAGGAGTCTCTGCTCGCCGAGCTGGCACAGGTCGGTTTCGCCTCGGCTCTCGGCGCCAGCTGGAACGGCACCGAGTACGAACTCCGCTTCCCGAACCGAAGCTTGATCATGTTCCGGTACGCGGAGTCCATCAAGGACGCCTCCCGCCGACAGGGCGGCCAGTACCAGAAGCTCACCTTCGACGAACGCACGCTCACCCCGCCCGACGTCGTCGCCTTCCTGGAGAGCCGGCTCCGCTCCGGCCGCGCAGACCTGCCCGTCCTCGGCATCCGGTCGGGCACCAACCCGGGCGGCGCCGGCCACGGCACAGTCAAGGCGAAGTTCATCGACCCGACGGCCTACGGCACCAAGGTCATCACCGACCAGCGAGGCCGCACCGTACGGTTCATCCCGTCCAAGCTCGCCGACAACCCGCACGTCAACGCCGAATACGCCGACGACCTGCGCAACCTCCCCGAACAGCTCCGCAAGGCGTTCCTGGACGGGGACTGGGACAGCTTCATGGGCCAGGCCTTCGCCGAGTGGTCCCACGACCGGCACACCATCGACCCCATCAGCATCCCCGCCGAGTGGCGGCGCGTCATGGGCATCGACTGGGGCTATGCCGCCCCGTGGGCGGCCCTGTGGCTCGCCATCGACGAGGACGGCCGGGCCTGGGTGTACCGGGAGCTGTACGCCCGGCAGGTCGGCGAACAGCAGCAAGCCGAACGGATCCTCGCTGCCGAGGCAGGCGAAACCGTCGGTCCCCGCTGGGCAGACGACGCCATGTGGGCCACCCGCGGCGACGCCAAGCCCATCGCCCGGGTCTACGCCGACCACGGCGTCCACCTCACCGAGGCCGGCAAGGGCGGCCGGGTCGCGGGCTGGCAGCGACTGCGGTCCTACCTCGCGGACGGACCGGCCTGCCCCCACCACCGTGCCCAGGGCTGGGAGAGCTGCCCGCGGCTGCACGTGTTCCGGACCTGCGCGAACCTGATCCGAGAGATCCCCGCCCTGCCGTTCGCCACCAGCGGCGACCCCGAGGACGTCGACTCGACCGCCTCCGACCACGCCGCCGACGCCCTCCGGTACGCCCTCATCAACCTCGGCAGCGGCCCCAAGTTCCCGCTGCTGGACGACGAAGCGCCACCAGCCATCGAGCAGGATTTGAAGGCCCCGTTCGCCGGCCGGTACGCGGTCGCCCGCATCCCCGACGACGATCCCGACCACGATGACGATGTGCCCGAGCGTGGGGCGGTGAGGAGGTCTCCGTGGGCTTCTGGTCCCGACTGACCGGCCGCACCGAGCCAATTGGGGAGGCCACCGCCCCCGCGACGGCGCTCAGCGGGCCCACGCCACAGCAGGTCGCCCGCCGCGGCTACGAGTACGGCATCCCCCGCGGCGGCACCACCGAGAACAACCAGGGCGGCGGCGACCTCGGCGGCGACCGCCGTGAACTCCTCCAGCAGCTCTACCAGGTGTACAACACCTGCACCTGGGCCTCGGCTTGCGTGGACGCCATCGCCCGCACCGTCACCGCCGGCGGCCTCTACATCGACTGGGCCAGCGACGACCAAGAGGGCGACAAGAAGGCGCCGACCAGGCCGCCGAACGTCCAGCGGCTGCAGCAGCTCATCGACTACTGCAACCCCTACGAGGACATGCAGCAACTGCTGCGCGGCGCCGTCACGGACCTCGAGGTCGCCGCCGACGCCTACATCGAGATGGTGTGGTTCCTCGGCGAGCCGATCGCCCTGTACTCCCTCGACGCCGCGTCCATGCGGATCATCTCCGACCCGCACGGCCAGGTCACCCAGTACGTTCAGATCACCGACGATGGCCAGAAGGCGTATTTCGAGCCGCACGAGATCATCCACATCACCATGGACACCCCCCGGTCCGGGCTCCACGGCACCTCGCCGACCGAGAAGGCGTTGCTTCCGATCACGACGTGGCTGTACGCGTCCGGGCTGCTCAAGGAGACGATGCGCAAGGGCGACCCGCCCACGCTGCACGTCGACTTCCCCGAGTCGATGTCCGAGAACGCGATCAAGCGGTGGCTGAGCCAGTTCCGGGTCCGGAACCTCGGGCCCAAGAACAAGGGCGAGCCGGTCACCACGATCGGCGGCGGCAAGGTCACCGAACTGCAGCCCTCCCGCGTCCCCGACCTGCACGCCACCAAGAACCAAGCGAGGGACGAGATCCTCTCCGAGTACGGCGTCCCCCCGGCGCAGGTCGGAGTGATCGAGTCCGGCAACCTCGGCGGCGGCACGGGCGAGTCTCAGCGGCAGACGTTCAAGACCAACACGTGCGGCCCGGTCGCGGCGCTGATCCTGGAGAAGCTGAACTTCCACCTGACCAAGCAGGGCTTCGGCATCGACGGGTGGACGCTCAAGTTCCGCGACGTCGACATGCGCGACAGCCTCACCATCGAGCAGATCCGCGACCTGCGGATCCGCAACGGCCTGTGGACCCTCGACCGGGCCCGCGCCGAAATCGGCGAGCCGCCCGTCGAAGGCGGATCCGACCCGGTCCTGATCGACCGCCAGAACCTGGTGCTCTGGTCGGACATCGCGATCATGTCGAAGGCCATCGTGGCCAAGGCCGCAGCCCCCGGGCTGCAGGCCGGCGCGCTGATCGACGGCATCGACATGAAACCCGAACCCGAGCCGCAGCCGGTGCCGCCGGAACTCGCCGCGCACGCCACGGCGATGGCCGGCGGCCAGCCCCCGGCACCCGGGCAGCCGCCCGCACCGCCCGGCAGCCCGAACGAGGCCCTGTACGACTGGCGGCACTACGAGGACACGACCGACGAGGAGGAGCCCGATGACTTCGCCTCCCGACTCCGCCGAGCCCTCGCAGCCGCCTGACCCGCCAGGCCCCACCAGCAGTCAGCCCGAGCCACCCCGCACCGGACCCCATCAGGCACCGAACGGGGCGCTCACAGCGGCCGGAGCGTGGCCGCTGATCCGCAAGCAGGTGTTCTGATGGCCGACCGGGCGCCCACCCTGGTGCTCGGCGAGCTGACCGGCACGTGGGCGGCGGTCTACCGGCTTCGCGACCGGTTGGAAGCCGACGCGGCCGACCAGGTTGTGGGCGCGTGGCGGGCGGTCGCCGCAGGGCTCGACCTGGCGGACGTCATCGCTGTTCTGCGCGACCAGGTCGGCCCCGCCGAGGCGGTCGAGCAGGACCGGCGACGGCACCTGCGGCAGGTCACCGCCGCCGCCGTCCTCGCCCGGCTCACCGGGCTGACCCGCCGACCCGGGTGGGCCGGCCTGATCACGGCGATCACCAGCGTCCTGCGGCGGGCCCGCGCCACCGGCCGCCAGGCTGCCGACGCCGTCCTCGACGACACCGGCGACACCGACCTCCCCGACGGCGAAGACGACGACGGCGACCAGGACGAAGACCTGGCCACTGCCTACACCATCACCGCCGCCGCCCTCCGCGGCACCGCCCAGACCATCGCCAGCAACCTCCTCTCCGCGGCAGAGCAGGGGGACGACGAGCAGGCGATGCAGGACCAGGCCGACGCCGACCTCAACACCGGCTCGGCCTGGTCCCTCACCGCCGTCACAGCGGCAGCCGCCGCGTTCACGGCCGGCCTTTCCGACACCTACCTCACCCGGGGCGTCCGGCACGTCGACTACGTGACCGCCGGGGACGGCCGGGTGTGTCGCCCGTGCTCCAACGCTGAGGACCACAGCCCCTACACCGCAGGCTCTGCCCCGCAGCCGCCGCTGCACCCGCGCTGCCGCTGCACTCTCCAGCCCGCCCGCACCTGACCGGAGGTTCCCCATGGCCCACGGCCCGCTCGTCAACGCCGGCCCCAGGGACCCGCTCACGGTCTACACCGCGACCGGCCAGACCATCACGGCCTCCGGCGACTCCGGCCCGCTCGACTTCACCGCGATCAGCTCTGGACTGGCCTCCGTGTTCGTCACGGGCGCCTCCGGTACCAGCCCCTCGCTGACCTGCTACATCGACGTACAGGACGCGAACGGCCACTGGTACCAGATCGCCACCGTCGGCGTGGCCTTGACGTCTGGCCCCAACTTCACGTTCGGCAACTTCGGGCCCGCGTCCGGCACCGGCTACGTGCTGACCGGCGTCGGCCGCTTCCGCTGGGCTGTCTCCGGCACCACGCCGAGCTTCACCGGCGTCGACTTCTCCGTGATCGGGAGGTGACGGTGGCAGCCATCGCCACGATCCGGGGCACGGCGATCGCACCCGGGGTCTCCCGCAACGGCCGCCTGTACACGGCGGAGATGCTCGCCCGGTCGGCCGAGCGCGCCCAGGCCGCCATCGACCGCGGCGAGCCGCACACCATGCTCACCCACCACGGCGCCGAAGACGACTCCACACGCATCGTCGGCCGGGTCACCAAGCTGGAGCGCCAGGACGACGGCCGGGTCACCTTCGAGGCAGAGATCGCCGACACCGCGCACGGTCGTGACATCGCCGCCTTGGTGACCGGTGATCAGCCATTTCTGGACGGCGTCAGCATCCGCGGCGCCTGGCGCGGCCGAGTCCGCCGAATCCAGCACGAGGGACAGACCGTCGAAACCGCTGACGACCTTGACCTGTTCGGCTTGGACTTCACGAAGACCCCTGGCGTGGCGCTGGCCCGGATCGAGCGCAGTACGGCCCCCACGGAGTCCGCCGAGCCGAGCCGGCTGGTGTACGAGTCGGTGTCCGAGGCCACCGCCGCGAAGGTGAAGGCCCCGTACGGGGCGGTGAAGTACGCCGACCCCGGCTACCGGGCCAGCGTGAAGCGGTACCCGATCGACACCGTCAAGCACGCCCGCGCCGCCTGGTCCTACATCAACAAGCCGTCCAACGCTGACGACTACACGCCCCAGCAGCTCAAGCGGATCCGCTCGCGCATCAAGGCGGCCCTGAAGAAGTTCGGAGTGACCGTGTCCGAGACGACCAGCTTCGGTGACGTCACCGAGTTCTACGGGGACGAGCCAACCGGGATGGGTGGCGGGTTCTGCATCGACGCCCAGAACGGCCCGATCAGCGTGACCATCCGCTGCTGCGGCATCGACCCGGCTGAGCTGCGGGTCATCGCCGCGGCCGCCATGGACGCCGCCGTGGACGCCCTGCAGTGCCTGGACCCGGACATGGACGCGGACATCGACGTGCCCGGCGCCCCGCACGCCGACAGCGACGGCGACATGGAGAGCCGCCCGGGCGACGACCAGATGGAGACCGTGGTACACGCGCTGACTGCCAAGGAGGCCGCAGCCGTGCAGGCAGCCGGCTTCCCGAGCGGCACGTTCATCACCCGGGCGCGTGTCGCCGAAGCCCTCGCCCTCGCCGAGACCGCCCCGGCCATCCCGGCCGGGGTACCCATCCCCACTCAGGAGGTGCCCGCCGTGAGCGAGCCCACCCCGGCCGTCGAGACGGCCAGCACCCCGCCGACCATCACCCTGACCGCCGAGCAGTTCCAGCAGCTCCTCGACCGCACGGCGCCAACCCCCGCCACCGAGACGGCGCCGCCGGCCCCGGCCGTCGAACCGGTCGAGGAGACCGACGAGCAGCGCATCGCCCGCATCGTTGCCGAGCGCCTCGCCGCCGAGCGCGAGCAGCTCGTCGAGTCCCTGCGTGCCGAGGTCCGCCAGAACGGCCCCGCCCGCAAGGGCATGCGCACCGAGACGCCCGGCGGTGCGGCCGTCGGCGAGCCGAGCCCGGACGAGATCCGCCGCAACACCAACGAGGCGCTCCTCAGCTGGGTCTCCAACGGCCGCTACACGCTGAACGACTGACCCACATCCAGCATTCTGACCGCCACCCGTAGCAGGGTGGTGCCGGCCACGGCAGGAATGGTCACCGCCCCCGCAGCGCGCCGCGCCGGGGGCTTTCTCATGCCCATCTCCCCGCCCTGGAGGCACCCCCATGTCTGCCGAGCTCCGCGAGGCACTGACCGCGGCTGGCGCGTCCGCGCTTGTCCAGAAGGTCATCGACCCGCAGCTGTTCGAGCGCATCAGGCGCTACTCGCCGCTGATCGAGGCCCTGCCCAGCCAGAAGATCAACACCACCACGTACTACTTCAACACCCGCAACGGCCTCGCGTCCGGCGGCGCCGTCACCGACGGCGGCGCCCGCCAGGTCTCCACCGGCACGTACTTCCAGAACTCGTTCACCGTCAAGAACCTCCAGGTCGTCGGCTCGGTCACCGGCTACGCCGAGGAAGTCGCCAACGCCATCGGTGACCTGCGAGCCCGAGAGATCATGGGCGGCATCAAGGGCCTGCGCTGGGACACCGAGCAGATGCTCGTCGCCGGTAACGCGGGCGCCACCCAGTACGGCCCGTACCCGCAGTTCGACGGCCTCGCGTCGCTGATCAACCAGTACACGGCGACCGGCACGGCCGGGCAGAACAGCATCGACGCCGCCGGCGGCAACATCTCCCTGTCGCTGCTGAACCAGCTGATCGACCTGGTCGAGTCGTACACCGCCGCGCAGGTCACCACCGGCGGCGCGGACTGGATGCTCGTGATGTCGTCCACCGCCGAGGGCGCTCTCGCGAGCCTGTTCACCAACCAGCAGCGGTTCATGGACGTCGAGGTCGCGCCCGGCCTCGTCGTTCCCAGCTACCGCAACATCCCCATCGTCCGGTCCTCCTACCTCGGGACCAAGGGCACCAGCATGGGCACCGTCACCGGAACCCCGGCGACCACCGGCGGCACCCTGGCGGCGGGCACCTACTACTACAAGGTCGCTCCGGTCATGTCCCGCCAGGGCGAGGCCGCCGCGTCGGCCGAGGTCACCGTCACCACCACCGGCTCCACCTCGACGGCGACGCTCGCGTTCACCCCGCCGACCGGCTTCCAGTCGTCCACCCCGCAGCACTACATGGTGTACCGGGCGACCGCGACCGGCCAGGAGACCCTCCTCGGCGCGGTGGACGCCACTGTGGGCCTGGCCGCCGACGGCGTCACCCCGATCCTGACCACCAGCATCGTGGACACCGGCACCAACCTCGTGCCGCAGAATGGCGCGACTGTCCCGGCGCAGACCCCGGCCACGTACATCGGCACGAACACCGGTGTGAAGCCCCGCTCCGTCGGCCAGGAGGACATCTACCTGATCAGCCGCGATCGGGACAACGTGCTGCGGCCGTACGTCCGTGATCTGCAGCCCAAGGACGTCTACCCGACCACCAGCAGCCCCGACTCGATGCCGTTCGCGATCGTCAGCGATACCTGTCTGGCTGTGAGGGGCGCCGAGTGGATCGGCCGCCTCTCGCGAGTCGCCCCGGCCCTGTAACACCCCGTCCCCGTCCGGCCGCCGCGACTACTCCACGCGGCGGCCGGCACCCAACCCGAGCGGGAGCAACCGTGTTCGTCACCAAGCGCAACCCCGGCTCTACCAGCCACGGCTACCAGTGGCCCAAGGGCGGCGAGTACGTCGAGATGAGCCCCGAGCACGCCCACGAGCTGATCACCATCCAGCCCGGCGAGTTCGAGGCCGTCACCGAGCTGCCGAAGGGCGTCAAGGCCTACGTGCCCCCGGCCCGACGGGCCACTGAGACCGTCGTGGAGGAGTAGCCGATGGCCGCCGACGCGCCCACCCCGCTCGCGACGTTCGCGCAGCTCCAAGAGGGCGCGTTCGCGGACCTCGTACGCTCCTACACCTCGCCGCAGGTGCAGCAAGACCTGATGTTCGAGGCCACCCGGCTGTGTGAGCGCGCCGCCGGCCGCCGCCTCGCCCCGTTCACCAACCTGACGGAGACCGAGCGCTCCACCGGCATCGACCCGGACGAGTACATCGCTTCCGGGAACGTGCCGCTCGACCTCGCCGGAACGTTGGGCAAGTCCTACGCCGACGCCATGGGCACCACCAGCCTGGTCCGGCACGGTTGGCTGCAGCAGTTCGCCCCGCACTACCCGGAGTTGTGGACCTACAGCCTTCAGTCGATCACCATCCACCGCTCGTACGGCGGCGACCAGGTGGTGAACCTCGCCAACGTCCGCGGCCCGGACCCTGACACCGGGCACATCTGGTACCCGATCGGCACGTTCCTGCCGGTCGGCTCCTACGTGACGTACGTGTACGGCGGCGGCTACAGCACGGTCCCGGCTGATCTGGTCAGGGCCTGCAAGTACATGGCTGCCTCGATCGCCGTCCGGGAGCTGGATCCGACGATGGCCGGCCACGGGCACGACCCGGACGTGCTCGCTGCGGACGCGCACGCCATCTGCGCCGACTACCAGGGCTGATCGCCGTGTGGGGTACTCCTCAGCCGTCGGGTGCCCAGCACACGACCAGGCGTCACCTCTCAGCCGCCGCTCGGGCAAAGATCTCGGCGCGCATGAAGGGGAAGAAGCGGCCGCACCGCGGGCACGCGCTCTCTTCGTCCGCCCGCGCGAAGATCTCGGCGAAGCTCAAGGGTCGGCATCACGCGGGCCACCGTATGTCGGCGTCTGCCCGGGCGAAGATCAGCGCCAAGCTGAAGGGTAAGCGCCACCCCGGCCACAAGCTGTCGGCGGCGGCAAAGGCCAAGCTGAGCGCCAAGCTCAAGGGCAAGCACCACTCCGTGTCGGCGGCGGCCCGAGCGAAGCTGAAGGGCCGCAAGCGTAAGCCCATGTCGGCTGCGGCGAAGGCGAAGCTGTCCGCACGCATGAAGGGCCATAAGCACAAGGGCCCGCACCGCAAGATGAGCCCGGCCGCGCGGGCGAAACTGTCCGCCCGGATGCGCGGGCGCCATCACAAGCCGGGCCACCGCAAGCCCATGTCGGCCGCCGCCAGGGCCAAGCTCAGCGCGCGCATGCGCGGCAAGCACCACCGCGGGCACCCGATGTCCGCTGCCGCCCGAGCGAAGGCCGCCGCGACCAGGCGTTCCCGCCCTCGTAAGCAGACCCGTAGGAGGCGTCGGTGACGAACGGCCCGGCCAACGCCGTTGCCCGGGAGGCTGCCTGGCTCGCCGCCCACGGGGACGGTCTGCCTGCCCTGTTGACGGCGAACGGCGGCCCGTGGGACGTGATTCAGGCGTACATGCCCCGCACCCCCGCTGCCCAGAAAACGCAGCTGTACGTGTTGCGGCGCCGCTGGCAGACCGAGCGGCTCTCCATCGGCCGGCGCCTGCCGAGTTACCAGATGCACTTGTTGGCGTACTGGCCGATCGGCGCGACCACCACCGGATCCCAGATCGCCGAGACCGAACAGGCCGCCCTCGACAGTGCGCTCGCTCTCCTGGTGCAGCGCATCGAGGGGTACGTCGGCGACCACTCGCATGGCGGCCGGTTCCTCAGCGTGGCGGAGGCGCCGCCGAGCACGACGGTCGCCGTCGAGTACGGCGATCCCGCGCAGGCCATCGCCGCGGGATTCCTCAGCGCGACCGTCACCTACTCCGCGGACGACCAGGACTACACGGCCTGACGCCCCACCACCCCCTTTCCCGGAGGTTCTCCGTGTTCGACACGGCCCCCTACCTGCAGCGCAACCCCGGGCCGGATCCGGTGGACGTGCCGGCGATCCCGGCGACCGTCCAGCCTGGTGAGGCCGTGGCCTGGCACATCCCCATCGCCGGGTTCGAGCCGGTACCTGCCGACCCGGCCCCCGCGCCGGACCCCAAGCCCAGCAAGAAGGCCGCCACCGCGCCGGCCCCGTCCGGTGAGGAGACCACGCCGTGACCCAGATCTCCAGGCTCGCAACGCTCGGCCTCGCCAAGGAGAGCGTCGCGGGCACGTACGTGGCGCCCACCACCGGAATCCCCTTCCAGAAGGGGGACTTCGAGGACGTCTTCGCCGAAGTCAAGGACGAGAGCATCCGAGGCAACGACACGATCTTGCAGGGCGTCTACCAGGGCACCGTGCACGCCACGTGGAGCCTGGACTTCCTCGCCTACCCGGACCTGATCGGGCACTTCCTGGCGGGCGTGATCGGCCCGGACACCGTCACGCCGGCTACGGCGACCACCTTGTCGGCGTCAACCATCGTCGGCGCGACGTCGATTCAGACGGCCGTGGCACTCCCGGCTGGCACGGTCATCCGCATCGACACCAGTACGAACACTGAGTACGCGTGGACGGATGGGGCCGCCACCGGCACCGGCCCGTACACCAGCAACGTCACCACGGTGCTCGGCAAGATCGGCGCCAACCGTGTCGGTCTGCAGCTGGCGCACACGTCGAGCGCCGCGGTGACCACGCCGACCACGCACACGTTCAAGCAGAGCGCGTCGCCCTTGCCGACGTACTCGCTGACCCTGTACGACACCACCCAGACCATCAGCTGCAGCTACGTCCGATGGTCGGACCTCCAGGTCAAGATCGACCCGAAGGGCGCCGTGCAGCTGTCCGTCAAGGCCACCTCGATGCCGTCGGTGACGCAGTCCAACGCGACGCCGACCTACTCGACATTCGACCCGCTGCTCGGCTGGTCGTGGACCATGACCAACGCTGGCGCTTCCTCGACCCGCGGGCTCAGCTTCGATGCCACGGTCAAGCGGGCCGTGGAAGCGATTGCAAGCTCGGACGGCACACAGGGCCCCCGGGAGATCTTCGCCGGACCGATCGAGGTCGACGGCACCTACAAGGCGATCTTCGAGAACCAGGTGGACCTCGGCCTGTACCTCAATTACACGCAGTCGCCGACGACGGCGATGGTCCAGCAGCCTGTCGCCCGCGGCGGCCAGTCTCTCGCCCTGACCATGAGCAAGTCCGGCTACATCAAGGGCAAGCGCGACCTCGGCAGCTCGTACACGCAGGCGGACTTCTCGCTGGTCGGGATCTACAACACGACCGACGGCGGCGCCGTGCAGGCCGTCCTGCAGAACTTCCAGACCGCCGCCTACTAGCGGCACCCCCTCACACGTCCCGGCGCCGGCCGTGGGCGCGCGAGCGTTGAGGGCGCGGGGACGCGCCCCAGGCCGCGCCGGGACCCCCTCCCCACCCCCTCAGGAGACACCAATGTCCGGCTACCGCAACCGCTTCATCCTCCTCGAGTTCCCCGAGGTCGGCGACGACGCCTCGATCCTCCTGCGCAACCCCCGCCTCGTCCCGCCGGACCTGCTCGAACCGGAGGCCGTCGCGGTCGACGCCAACGGAGAGCCCCTCGACCGCGAGGCCGCCCGCCAGTCCATGCACAAGGTGCTGGCTGGCCTGATCGTGGCCTGGCGCGGCATGTACGACGCCACCATCGTCGACCTGCCCGCAGACCTGCCTGCCGATGGTGACCTCGCCGCCCTGATGGCCCGCCTGGAGGAGAGCGGCCAGCAGCCGCTCGGCGCCCCCAGCCCGGAGACCGTGGCACGGCTTCCGATCGGTGTCGTCAACCGGCTGGCCGAGGAGATCGGCAACGCCGCAAACCCCCAGTAGGCCCCGGCTCCGCGTACTACGAAGACGTTCTCCTGCCAGCGGAGTCGATCCTCGACCGTACGTGGGGCTCAGGGGCCGCGCCACCAGAATGGATCGACTTCATCCTGATGCGGCGCATGCACTGGTCATGGTCGGAGCTACAGGAGACACCGGCCTATGTGCGCCGGTACTGCGCGGACTTCCTCGGGTTGATCGCCGAGCAGGAGCAGGCCGACCAGGAGCAGGCGCAGGCCACGCAGCGTCGGATGATGGCCAGTTGAGGAGGTTGCGGTGGCGGAGCTCCGGCCTGGCTTGTTCGCCGAGTTGTTCGCCGCGATCGGCGCTGCCGGTGAAGCGAAAGCCCGGGAAGCGCTGCTGCGGCTCGGGGATGCGGCGGAACGGCAGGCCAAGGTCAACGCCTCGTCGGGCTCGCACGCGTGGGGAACGCCCACGCCGGCCCGGCCCGGGTCGGGGCCCGCCATCATCTCGGGGACCCTCCGGCGCTCCATCACGCGCACTGAGCCGGTACGGGTGATGAGCGGCTGGGAGCTGAAGGTGGGCACCATGCCGGGCCAGGTGCCGCCGTACGGGCGGACCCCGTCGAGCCGGTACGGCCTGTACCTGGAGACCGGCTTGCGCAACGGCGCGACCTATCCGTTCCTCGGCCCCGCCGTCCGCTTCGTACGCACAACAGTCCTGCCCCAGGTCTTCCAGGCTGTGTTCCGCCCCGGGTGGCCGCGCCTCTGATCTGACCACCTGCCCCTTCCAACTCGTGCAGAGGAGGCCGGGTGGCTACCGAGGTCGCGGACCTGTACTCGATCCTGCGGGTCGAGACTGCCCCGTTCAGCGCCGGCCTGCGGACGGCGTCGGAGGAGGGCGAGTCGTTCACCGCCAAGATGGGCGGTCTGGGCGGCATGATGAGCAAGCTCGGCGCGGCCACCACGATGGCCGGTGTCGCCGTTGCCGGGGTTTCGATCAAGATGGCCGGTGACTTCCAGGCGTCGATGCTCAAGCTCACCACGACCGCCGGTGAGAGTGAGAAGAACCTCGGCATGGTCTCCGAGGGCGTCAAGAAGCTCGCCGTCGACACGGGGACCTCGACCAAGCAGCTCGCCGACGGCATGTACCTCGTGGAGTCGGCCGGCTTCCACGGGGCAGACGGATTGACCGTTTTGAAGGCGGCGGCGGAGGGCGCCCGCGCGGAGCAGGCGCCGCTCGCCGAGGTCAGCAACGCGGTCACCAGCGCCCTCAAGAGCTACCACCTGCCGGCCGAACAGGCGACGACCATCACCAACCAGATGGTGGCGGCCGTCGGCGCGGGCAAGATGACGTTCTCGGAGTTCAGCAGCAGCCTCGCCACGGTCCTGCCGATCGCATCCGCCGCACACCTCGGATTTGATCAGATCGGCGGCGCTATAGCGACGCTCACCAACCACGGCACCAGCGCCCGGGAAGCCACCCAGGAGCTGGCGTTCTCGATCCGGTCACTTCAGGCGCCGAACAACGTGGCGGTGCAGGAGATGCAGAGGTTGGGCCTCTCCTCCGTCGACATCTCCACCAAGCTCGGCGAGCGGGGCCTGACCGGCACGATCGGCCTCCTGCAGCAGGCAATCCTGCAGCACATGGGCCCGGCCGGCACCGTTCTGCTGTCGACCTTCAACAGCAGCAAGCAGGCTGCCGCCGATGCGAACGCGATGCTCGCGTCGATGCCGAAGTCGCTGCAGGACGTGGCCAAGGAGTTCCAGGCCGGGAAGATCTCCATGGGCGACTGGAGGTCGACTCTCAAGGGCCTGCCGGTCGATCAGGCCAACTTGGCATCGCAGTTCGCGACGTTGATCAACAAGTCGCAGGGGTTCAACCAGCAGTTGAAGGCTGGCGGTCCCGCCGAGGAGACCTTCAACGCGAGCATGAAGAAAATGATGGGCGGGGCCACCGGTCTCAACACCGCCCTCATGCTCGGCGGCGAGTCGATGGCCGACTTCGAGAAGAACGTCGCGACCGTCGGCGAGGCTGGCAAGAACGCTGGCAAGGACATTCACGGCTGGGCGGAGATCCAGCAGACCTTCAATTTCCAGATGTCGCAGTTGAAGGAGCGCCTCGAGGTCGCGGCGATCACGATCGGCACCAAGCTGATCCCGGTCGTCCTGGCGGTCACCAACTACTTCATGCAGCACAAGGTGGTGGCCGAGGCCCTGGCGGCGATCATCGGCGGCGTCCTGACCGCAGCCGTCATCAGGTTCGCGGCCGGCGCGGTGGTCGGCGCGGTCAAGGGGATCCGGGACATCGGCGCCGGCCTCAAGGCCGCAACCATCGCGGTCCGGGACTTCGAGCTTGGCACCAAGCTGGCCGCGGCAGCCTCCAAGGTCATGGCCGTGGCTCAGGCCGCGCTCAACGCCGTGATGGACGCCAACCCGATCATGCTGATCGTCATCGGACTGGCGGCTCTCGTGGCCGGGCTCGTCTACGCGTACAACCACAGCGAAGCCTTCCGGCGCATCGTGCAGGCGGCGTTCCGGGGCGTCGAGCAGGCCGCCCTGTCCGTGTGGCACACGCTGCAGTCAGTCTGGTCTGGGCTGGTCGGTGCGGCCGCGTCACTATGGCATGGAATCGAGTCATCTTGGCGCGCGGTGGCGGCTGTAACGACCGCCATTTTTGGCGGAATTCACGATTTCTTCGCGAAATGGTGGCCGCTACTTCTCGTCATTTTCCTTCCAGTCGTCGCGATTTTTGTGGCGATATGGAATCACTTCCACGAGCAGATCATTTCAGCGGCGACTTCCGCTTGGTCGTTTGTGCGCGACATATGCGTTGGCGCCTGGGATTTTCTGCTGGCGTCAGCGCGGTTTATCTGGCGAATTATCCAGGAAGCCGTGGTTCAGCCGATCCTTTCGGCCGTGCGAATTCTGCAAGATGCCTGGTCGGAGGCCTCTTCGTGGCTTTCTCAGAAGTGGCGATCAATTTCCGAATTCTCCGAGCGAATCTGGTCCGAGATAAAGCGGTCTATTGTTGAACCGATCGCGAGCGCGGCAAGTTCCTGTGCGAATTTTATCGGAAACATAGCATCGTCAATATGGAATGGACTTGTCAATGCCTGGAATTCAGCAAAGCAGATAGCCGGGAGCTTCGCCGGCATCGGCATGGAGATCATCAACGGCATCATCCGAGGCATCTCGAACGGCTGGAGCTGGCTCAAGGACAAGATCAAGAATCTGGCCAGCGACGCCCTCAGCGCCGCGAAAAGCTTTCTCGGCATCAGCAGCCCGTCAAAGGTGTTCGCCGCCGAGGTCGGTCAGTGGATCCCCCATGGCATCGCGAAGGGGATCGACGACCACGGGCAGGTGGCGGTCGACTCCATGACGGGTCTCGCCGGGAACCTGACCGGAAAGTTCGGCTCGGGCGGTGCCCCAGGACTCACCATGGCCGGCGGTCTATCAGCGGCGGCCAGCAGTGGTCCAGTTGTCGTCCTCAACGTCACCGTCCAGGGCTCCGTCCTGTCGGAGAACGACCTGCGCGACGTGCTGGAACAGCAGATGTACAGGCTCGGCATGCGTAACTCCACGACCTGGCAAAACTACGCACGCCGATAGGAGGGCACCGTGGCAACCAACCCGAACTGGCCGCTCGTCCAGTACAACTGGGGCCCAGCCTGGAACGTCAACAGGGCAGGCGTTCCTTCCGACAGCCTGGCCGACATCACATCTCGTTCCAGGAGCCGGACAAGCATCCGACGCGGCCGGCAGTACGAGCTGGACCAGATCCGTTCAGGCACCGCCGACGTGGTGTTCGCCAATACTGACGGCGCCCTGGATCCAGCCAATTCTTCGGGGCCCTGGTACGGCAGAATCGCGCCGTACCAGCCTCTGCGCGTTCGTGCACAGTGGCCGCCAACCCCAAACCTGCTCCTGCCGGTACAAGCAACGGGCGGCGATGCGGGCGGATTCGCCGTTGGGTCGTCCCCAGTTCAGCCGGGCGTATCGGTTTTCTCTAATACCGATTCCAGCGGCGGGCAGATTACCTCCTCGGCAACAGCATGGCAGGGCAGCCGGGTTTTCCAGTTCGCTGTTCCTAGCGGCAGCGCATCGAACACTATCGTCGCAGGAACTCGACAGGCCAGCGCCGAGCGCAATGCAACCTACACAATGCAAATTCAGGTGCGGAACATTACGCCATCGACTAGCGTGCAGGTCGCGGCTGTGATGATTTGGAATAGCGGGGCCGCGCCTACTCCCACCTCTGTATCCGGTACGCAGATAGCCGGCTCCCCTGCCACTCTTGCTGGCTCTGCGAGCGCTCCGTGGACGCAGCTGACGGTCACTGGGACACTGGGGCCGAATGCCACGTGGGTCGCTGTGGGCATCATTCTTGCGGCCTCGACCACAGCTGCGACGAACATACAGATCGACGGCTGGCAGTTGGAGCGGGGGACAGTTGCAACCGCATGGACGGCACCCGGCACCTGGTACTCCCTTTACGGCGGGTATGTGGAGCGCTACCCGTCATCGTGGACAATGTCGGGCACCTACGGCACTGTCCAGACGACCTCCGTGGATGCGATTTCGCTCCTGAGTCAGCGTGTTCTGCGCGATCCGCTGACGGAGGAGATCTACTCGCGCAGCCCGCGATTCCTGTACCCGCTTGGCGACCCGCAGGGCTCCCAGTCCGTAGCGGACTCCGTCGGCGCCTACCCGCCTGCTCCGTTGATCGTGTCAAAGTTCGGCGCCGGAAGTTTGACCTTCGGCAACCAGATCACCTCCGCAACCGTCGGAGGCGCGTACACCGGCGGCACGGGAACGGTAGCCACGGTAGCTAACCCGAGCCCAGGGGCATTCGCCTACATCCCGGCAACTCTGATTTCCCTGGATCAGGCCGGGATCAAGGGACCCGCTGACCCGACTTCCTGGACACGCATGATTGCGTTCCGGTATACGGGTCCTGTCCCGTCCGATCAAGCAACCATCTGGTGCTGTACGGACAGCACGCGCTCCGGGCACTACCCGCAGGGCTCCCAGGCGACGGTGTCACTGAACTCCTCGGGGAAGCCCGTCCTCTACCTGAGCGGCCCGTCGGGCGTCGCGGTCGTCTACACCTTCGGAGGGGCCACCAATTGCGCAGATTCGAACTGGCATCTCCTCCTGTTCAGTTACTCCCAGGCCACCAACCAGGTTATGGCCTCACAGGATGGGACGCTTGCCGCCTACTACGGCAGCGTTCCGTCCTCATCCACGCCCACCGGTCTCCGGTTTGATTCTGTGGGCGGCTGGGTCGACCCCGTCTACGGTAACGAGACCTTGTGGGGGTTCCAGGGGGATATCAGCTACGTTGCCGAATGGCCGACCGCATTTGGCACCACCGACATCACCGCCGTGTACACCGCTTGGAAGAATTCATTCACCGGCGACTCCTCGGATGCGCGCTACAAGCGAATCCTCGGCTGGGCAGGGTTCGGTGGACAGACGACGGTGCAGGCCGGGTTGACTAGCAGCATGGGGCCCGCTGCTGTGGCTGGCCAGGACGCCATGACCGCCTTGCAGGGCGTTGTGGACACGGAGAACGGCGAGCATTTCGTTGCGGCAGACGGCACCCTTGTGTTCCGCGCCCGCAGTGCGCGCTACAACGCGTTGGTTCCGATGTACGTCCTTGGCGAGCGGGCTGACCTTGGAGAGATCCCTTACGAGGAATGTCGGTTGGACTATGATCCGACCCGGCTCGGCAACCTCGTCAAGATCACTCAGGCGTCCACGAGTCAGGTCTTCACCGCCTCGGACGCCACGTCGCAGGCCAGTTACTTTCCCCGGTCACTGTCCCGCACCATCAACTCCAGCTCCGCGCAGGAGTGCCAGGACGCTGCAAACTACCTACTTTCCCGTTACAAGCAGCCGGCCGTCCGGGTCGCGTCGATCAAGCTGCACCCAAGCGCCAACCCAGGCATCTGGGCGGCTTGCCTCAGCCTCGAACTCGGCACTCGGGTGCGGGTCATGCGACGGCCGCCCGCTCCGGCTGCCGCCATTCAGATCGAGTGCTTCGTCGAGTCGATCGAGTGGACGCTCGGCGACAACGGCGACGCCTACCTCTCCCTGCAGTGCAGCCCGGCCGACCTGACCCCGTACGGCCTGTTCGCGAGCTTCCACACCACCCTGTCCGGCTCACCGACCGCGGGGGTCACGAGCGTGACCATCAACGCCGGCGCGGACAGCACCAACCCGGCTGCTGCCCAGATCGGGCAGGGTCAGCAGCTTGTTCTCGGGCTCGGGACGGCGAACCAGGAGACCGTCACTGTCAAGTCGGTCTCGGCGACCACGTCCGGCTGGACTACGGCCGTGGTCACCCTCACCGCGGCCACCACCAAGTCGCACAGCGCGGGCGACACGGTGTGCGAGCCGCTGCCGTCGGGCGTCACCGACCCCACCACCTGGGACAACTCGGCCAAGTTCGACTCCTGCGCGTTCTCCTACTAGCCCGAAGGGAGGGCCATGACAGGCCTCGCCATTCCCGTACTTGCGAGCGAGGTGCCGGGGAACTACCTGACCGCGGCGCTCTGGACCGCCAACGTCTACAACCTCGGGACGTTTCTGCTGAACCCGCCGGATTTTGTGGGCACCCAGACCGTTGCCCAGTCTCTGCCCAACACGACGTGGACGGCGCTCACCCTCGACACCCAGCAGTTGGACTCCTATGGCGGCCACTCCCTGGTCAGCAACACGTCCCGGTATGTGGCCCCGCTCACCGGCTGGTACACGGTGTCCGGTGTTGCTGGCATCGCGAACAACCCGTCTGGCGCGCGTGGTGCGCGGATCAACGTCAACGGCAGCCCCGTGCAGGGGTGTGCGACGTTCCTGTTCGCAGCAAGCGGGGTTGATCTCGGCATCCCCACGCCGACGCGCGACATCCACCTCAACACCGGCGACTACGTGGAGGTTTGCGGCTACCAGAACAGCGGCGGGGCCTTGAACAGCGCGATCTTCCCGGACATCGCGTCGTCTCTGTTCGTGAGGTTCTCCCATGTCTAACCCGACTCCAGGAGCCACTCCAGCGCCGGTATGCAGTGCGTGCGGCACGACCGCGGTGGCCCAGTGGCAGCGCCGACACGCCCCGGATACGACGACGCCGGTCTTCGGTTGCGCAACGCACGCCATCAGCCTCGCTGCGGCCGCCCACGTCCACGGGGCCACGTGCGCTGCCCCGGTGGCAGCCTGTAACTGCACGCCGGAGCCGATCCCGACGCCGGCCAGCACGGATCCGGCCCCGACGACTCTGCCGACCGGCTGGGTCGTGCCGCCGGTCACTACGGCGACGGCGGCGCCTGTTCCTGCCCCGGTGGTGGCCGCCGTGCCGCAGGCCCCGCCCGCCTCCTGACCTTCCCGCCTTCGCCCCCGTTCACCGGGGGCTTCTTCATGCCCGGAGCCCCTCATGTCCAGCCATCAGCACGGCGAGGTCGCAGCCCACGACCAGGCCGCGACCCACCACTACACCGTCCACTACCCGGCGCATCCGCCCCGCGAGGGTGACCCGCATTACCGCGATTTCGAGCACTACCGCAAGGCCACCAAGGACACTGCGGTCTGCCATTTCGCGGAGCGCCGCCACGGCGACGCCTCCGAGTGCGAGGGTGGCCTCGAACTGCATCACGCTCACGTCGAGTTCAGTCTCCAGAACGGCGTAGACCTGGCCGTCCTGGAGGCCGACTACCCGGGCATCAGCAACCCCGACGAGGTGGGCGCCTGGGTGGAGTCCGCCGACAACCTGGTCTGGTACTGCGCGAAGCACCACCGCGGCCACGGGGGCGTCCACACGGCCACCGCATCGGACTTCGAGGCGTCGGTCTACGTTCGCGGGCTGATCAGCTGATGGGCGCATGGCTCCTGAACGCGTGGGGGCAGATCTGGCCGAACCTGGCCGCGTCGGCAATCTGGGCGCCGGCCGCGTTCGTCACCCATCACCTCCTGGTCCGGCGCCATCTGCGGCGTATCCACACAGCGCTGACCGAGAGGGATGAGCCCTGATGGCGAACGCGCGCGGCTACGACGTCTCCGACTATCAGTCCTCGATACCCGACGACGCCGAGTTCGTGATCGTGAAGGCGTCGGAGGGCGCCCGGACCGAGCAAACCGGCTACGCGGCAAAGGTGGCCGAAGCCCGGCGTCGGACCATCATCGTCGGGCACTACCACTTCATCCACTGCGAGAACGACGTGCAGGGCGAGATCGACCACTTCTGTCGCGTGGTCGGCCCCGTCCCAGCTGGCGAGCTGCTGGTCCTGGACTTCGAGCCGTACGGCCAGCCGGTCTCGGACAGCTCGGCAACGGCGGCGAAGAACGCCTGGCTGACGGCGGTCAAGCGGCGCTACCCGAACAACCGGGTGGGGCTGTACACGAGCGTCGACTGGTGGCACAGGACCGATGACAACGCGGGCGACTTCCTGTGGATCGCCGACTACGTGCCGGCCGGCTCCCCGCGGATCCAGGCCGCGTGGAAGTTCCACCAGTGGACGGACAGCCCACTCGACAGCGACGTGTACAACGGCACCATCGACGACCTCCGAGCCTGGGCCGGTTCGGCGGCGCCCGCCCCCAGCGCGCCAGCGTCGCCCACGCCGTGGCCCGGCCTGCAGTTGGTTACCCGCGATCAGTGGGGTGCCCGCCCGTGGCGGGAGCCCAACGGCTCGATCCCGTACGCGGGCCCGCGGGCTGGGGTGAAGGTCCACTACCTCGGCACGCAGTACCAGTTCGGCGCCCACGACACCTGCCCGGCCTACGTCCGCAAGATCCAGGCTGAGCACATGGACGGCAACGGCTGGTCCGACATCGGCTACTCGTTCGTCGTCTGCGAGCACGGGGTCGTCTTCGAAGGTCGCGGGCTGACCCGCCGCAACTCCGCCAACGGCGACGTCCCGCTGAACGAGGCCCACTACGCCGTCTGCGCGCTCCTCGGCGACTCCGGATCCACCGAGCCGACTCCCGAGCAGCTGCAGGGTCTACGCGACGCCATCGAGTACTGCCAGCAGCACGGCCCGGCCGGCCTCGAGGTCAAGGGCCACCGCGACGGCTACTCCACTGACTGTCCCGGCGGGCCCCTGTACGCGTGGGTGCAGGCCGGCGCCCCACGACCCACCCTCACCGCTCCTCTGGAGGACGACATGCCCCTCTCTGACGACGACGTCGCCAGGATCGCCCACGTCATCTGGAATTACGAGGTCCCGGTGCCGCGACTCCAGCCGGACGGCACCGTCACCTACCCGACGTCCCAGGCCGCGTATTGGCCGCTGGTGTGGGGCAACGTGTGGACCCCGCAGATCCTGGCGGCGATCAAGGCTGCCGCGCTCACCCCGGAGCAGGTCTCGGCGGCGCTGGCCGATGGCACCCTGCACGTCCAGGTCACCGTCGCGCCTGCCGCCGCCCCGGCGTCCACGACCGCCTCCACCGCCCCGACTAGCTGAGGATCTTCCATGTCTGACTCTGCTCGTCGTACCGCCCGTACGGTGCTGGCCGTGGTCCTGGCGCTGGCTGCCGGCTTGCCGCTGCTCGTCCGTACCGCCGGGCTGCCGGACACCCTGCCGGGTCTGGGTACCGTGCTCGCGGTCGCTGCGGCGATCACCCGCGTCATGGCGCTCCCGCAGGTCGATACCTGGATGCCTGGCTGGCTCAGGATGAGCCCGCCGCAGCTGCCGCTTCCCGATCCGGCCGTCCCGCCGGCGCCGCTCATCCCGCCGAACGGGAGCCGCGAGTGACCAGCCCGGCCCCGGACGCCGGGGTGTACATCAGCCCGGCGCAGACGCACGCGGAGGTGAGGCGGATCGCTGACGGCCAGATCCGCATGGAGGCCAAGCTCGACGCGATCCTCGGCGACCAGCGCGAGCACCGGGAGACGATCGCGGACCACGAATCCCGCATCCGGCACCTGGAGGCTAACCGCTGGCCGCTGCCGACCATCTCGGCCGTCGGTGCGATCATCGCCGTCGTCGCCTCCGTGGTCCCGCTTATCCACTGAACCACCGCGCCCCCGTCCGGCCTTGTGCCGGGCGGGGGCGCGTCGTCGTGTGGTCAGACGGCGGCTTGCAGTGCCTTCGCCTGGTCGGGCGTCAGCAGCCTCGACACCCGGACCAGCACCGGGCCGCGCACGTAGTCGTACTCCATCAGCGCCGGCATGCCCTTGACGATGCCCTGGATGTACTCGGATCGGGCCTTGGCGTCGGCCTCGCTCGCGAACACCTCGATGGCGCCGCCGCGGTTCACAGAGTCTTCCTTCTCGCCTTCGACGTCGGCGGCCTTGATACGCGAGTCGCTGAACGTGATCTTCGACGTGTACTGGCCAGGGCGGCCGAGGAGGTGGTTCGGGTCGGACTCGGCGGTCACTGTCACGCCGGCCTTGACGGTCTTCACGGCGGCGGTGAGCTTCGCGAGGGCGGCGGAAGCGTCGGCTGCGGGGGCAGCTGCGCTGGGTTGTGCCGGGCTGGCGGCTCCGCCGGTCTGGGCTGCGGCCGTGAGGGTCGGGGTTGGGGCGGCCGGCCTGTCCGTGGTGCTGCTGGAGCAGGCGGCGGTGGCGGCGAGGAGGCCGGCGGTGAGGGTGAGGGTGGTGCGGCGCATGGTCCCCCCTGGGACGTGGTGCGGGTGGTGGGGGGACCGTATCGGCGTGGGCGTGCCGTTTGGGGGTGGTTTGGCCGAGCTGTGACCAAACGGGTCAGGCCGCGGCTGGCTCGCCGTCGATATAGGCCTTGGCGGCGTCCAGGGAAGCCTGCCAGGTCTGCGCGTAGCAGGCCGCGGCCCGGGCTTCCTCCCAGATGGGGTGGGCGCGGAGGGTGAGTGCCCGGTCGATGTAGGTGTCTCGTGCGGCATCTACGTCGCCGCCGGCCTCTCGGGTCGTGGTCATCGCCCGGTCGGCCTCAACCACGGCAACGTGGAGGGGCAGCAGGTCAGCGGGGAGCGGCAGAGGCTTGGGCATGCCGCCATCGTACGACCCGAATCGAACAGACTGGTGCTGGCGCTCCTGAGGTTTGGAAGGGCCTCAACAGGACGTCCTCCCGCCGCTAGGCTGCGGACATGACGATCAAGGCTGTGGTGTTCGACGTCGGCGAGTGCCTGGTTGATGAGACCCGGGAGTACGGCACCTGGGCCGACTGGCTCGGAGTGCCGAGGCACACGTTCGTGGCCCAGTTCGGCGCGGTGATCGCCCAGGGTGGGGACTACCGCGAGACGTTCCAGGTGTTCCGCCCGGGCTTCGACCTGTACGAGGAGCGCGAGAAGCGCGCGGCCTCGGGCCAGCCGGAGCACTTCGGCGAGGAAGACCTCTACGCCGACGTCCGGCCCGCGTTCGCCCAGCTGCGAGCGGACGGTCTGTGGCTGGCCATCGCTGGGAACCAAACGGTCCGCGCCGGCGGGATCCTGCGCGAGCTGTTCACGGCCGATGTCGACCTGATCGGCACCTCGGACGACTGGGGCGCCAGCAAGCCCGACCCTGAGTTTTTCCGCCGTGTGGCCGAGGCCGCCCCGGTCGCGTCGAGCGAGATCCTCTACGTCGGGGACCGGCTCGACAACGACGTCCTCCCCGCGGGTCAGGCGGGGATGCAGACGGCGCTGATCCGGCGCGGGCCGTGGGGCTGGATTCAGCAGCACGACCCGGCCACCGCCAGGGCCACGTTCCGCATCGACTCCCTCGGGGAGCTGTCGGAGCTGATCGCCAAGTTCAACGCTGGAGCGAGCTGAGCGTCGCCGACCAGGAGTAGAGGCGGTCGTCCACACGGCGGACGGCCGCCGAGTCCTGCCACGGGTTGAGCGCACGCCGGGCTTCCCGTACGCGCTCCATTCCGCTGGCGTACCAGGTCACGGCCAGCTGGTCGAGCGCCTGCTCCAGCAGGGCGCACGCAAGTTCAGGTTGCCCGGCGGCGGCTTCGACGGCGGCCAGGTCCGCGAGGACGACTGACCGCTGTTTCCCGTCAGTGTCGGGGAGGTCGGCGAGCGTCTGCTCCAGGGTGGTTCGGGCCTGCGGGATCAATCCGGCGACCAACTCGGTGTTGCCGCGGAAGGCGTGCAGGCGGACTGGCGAGAACCAGGTGAACCAGCTAGGCGAGGCGGCGTCGCTTCCGGTGGCGAGTATGTCCTCGGCGTGGCGGAGCAGGGCGAGTGCGCCTCGGTGGTCGCCGCAGCGGGTGAGGCACTCGGCTTCGACTGCGTCGAGCCACGCGAGGACTTCAGCGGAGGCTGGCGCCCTCCGGGCGTAGGTGCGGGCGGCGTGCATGCGTTCGCGGGCGCCGTCGAGGCGGCCGTCCCAGCCAGGCACGAACGCCGAGTGGGCGAGGATCGCGGCGCCGAGCAGGTTGTCATCCGCCTCGCAGGCTGCTTGGAAGGCGCGGACGAATGTGCTGTCGGCGGCGGCGGGCTGGCGCAGGTCGAAGAACTCGATGCGGCCGAGCAACAAAAGGCTCTCGGCGAGGGCTGCGGCCAGGATGCGGCGGGCTACGCCGGATGTCTCGCCGAGCAGTGCCGTGCCCAGGCCTGCGTGCTCGGCGACGGCTCGGTGGAGGGCGGCGGGGGCCACGGACGGGTAGAGGCGGCGGTGGGCCTGGGTGACTGTGGCGTAGTCGGCGCCCACAGTGCCGGGCTGTGTGCCGGTGGAGCCGTACGGCCGGGGCAAGGCGCCACGGAGAGTGGGGGGCGCTACAGCCGTTGTTGGAGCTGTTGAGGCAGCGGCCGCGGCTGAATGGGCCCGGTTCCATGGGGGGCGGAAACCCAGGTCCTCGACTGGCTGGTGGAGGACGTGGACGAGGAGTCGCTGGTAGTCCTCGCCGGGCCATGGCGGGGTGTCGGATTCCCAGCGGCGGACCTGTCGGACGCTGACGTCTACACCGCGCATGCCGAGTTGGCGAGCCGCTTCCGTGAGTGCGTCGGCGAGGGCTTGCTGTGTGGCGTAGCCGGCAGCCTGGCGGGCCGCCTTGAGCGCGGTGTTGGGCACGGTGTCCTCCGCACGAGCCGGTGTTGAGGCAACACTACGGTCAGGGAGGTCAGTTCGGGGACTTGTGGGGACTGTGACGGGCCTTCACGTCCTCTCGATGTCCTCTCGACGTCCTCTGTAAGGCCTTCAGGACGTCCGCTCAGGGGACGACGATTACCCCAGTCACCTTCCGGTGGCACCAGCTTACTGACAGTGGGATTCGCATGTCCGAGACACCGTCGCCGCCAACCCGCGCCCAGCTACAGGGCAAGGCCTGCATCCGTTGTGGAGGCGAGGACGGCGAACTGGTTCCTGCTGGCCACTACCCGATGAATACCCGACCGGGGGCTGCCCCGCTCAGCTGGGCTGTGGCGGCTCACCCTGCGTGCCTTGAGGAGGCGTCGTGACGGCCGTTGTGGCGTCGTGGCCGCCGCCGTCGGGCGGCATCGTTGTCCGCTGTGACGTCAGCCAGGCCGGCCGGTACGTCTCGCCGGAGTGCCAGCTCGGCGCGCACTGGGCGTGTCCGGGCGGGATCCGCGACGAGGCCCAAGCCCCGATCCTCGTCTGCCTCTGCTGCCAGCCTGGCTGCTCGTGCTCCCGGCACCTATCCGGAGGCATGGGATGAGCACCGCCGAGCTGGTGAACATCGACCCGCGCGGTCGCCGCTCGCCCCGCCGGGACTCCCAGCATCACACCGCTGCTGCTGCGGCACGGATGCTGCTTGACGAGCACCGCAGCTCCAGCGGCCGGTGCGTGCGCTGCGATACGCCGTGGCCCTGCACTGTCGCGGCGAAGGCCATGAACCAACCGTTCCACGATGCCGTAGGAGAGCAAGGGCATGCTGAGCACTGACAGTCTGACGGTCGCGGTGGACGGCCACCTGGAGCCGGTTACCAGACCGGTGCTGGAGGCCCTCGACGTGCTGTGGGAGACCGTGCGCCAGCTGCCGATCAGCGAGTACGAGCTCAAAGCCATGGGCTGGCTACTCGCGTCCGGCAACACGGCTGACCTGGAGCGCATGATGGACGGAAACGGTGTCGTCGACTGGCCCCTGGGGCTGGACGGCGGCGGACAGGCGACCGTCCGCGTGTGGCACGGTGACGGCCTGACTCACGCTCAGCGGGTTGCAGCTCGGTACAGCGTCGTGCAGTTGGAGGCCGACACGCTGGGGCGACGCATGTGGGCGATCCACAACGTCGTGTCCGGCGCCCTGGTCAGCTCCGGCCGGCATCCCCTTCGGTTCTCGACCCCGGAGAGCGCCGGCGAGTGGATCCGCAGTCGGGTGAATTTGGCGGGCTACCGCAGCACGCGGCATCTGGCAGGCACCGAGTGAGCGCCGTCGGGGAGATGCTGGTCGCCCCGGTCGAGTACGGGCAGTGCGTGACGTGCCGGGGCTGGGGGCGGGGGCCCTGGGTTGCGGACCTCACCGCCCACATCGCGCTGGTGCTGCACTGCCAGCCGTCCCATCCGAACAACCCGCCGCCGCCAAACCCGCCGACGGAGTAGCACCACAGCCCCTGGCCGGCCGTACGGCGGTACGGCCGGCTAGCCGGGCCCCGGTCACCCGTAGAACAGCCTCCACGTCGGAACGCTGAACGCCCGGGCAATGGCTACAAGGTCGTCGACTCCGGCCGAGGTCATTCCGTGCTCGTAGTGACGGATGGTCTGCCGGTCGCGCCCGATGATCTCGGCCAGCCGCTCCTGCGTCATGCCGTGCGAGCGGCGCAGGTGCCGGATCCGTTCGCCGACCGCGCGGCGCTCCTGCAGCTGGTGGGCGTCGGGCCTGCGGCGGGATGGGGTCGGCACCCCTTGACGCTGGCGCGATCATGATCAAAAGTCTGCATACCAAAGCCACCATTTGATCGATTGAATGTTCGATATGATCACCACATGCAACCGGGGGGACCGAAACCGGGAGCACACCGCATGAGTAGCCGCAAGCCAGGCTGGAGCCTAGAGCGACCCTTCGACCTCGCCGAGGCCGCGCGTGACATCATCGCCGCGGCCCAGATTCTCGCTGCCCACGGGCGCCACCCGACCGGCAGCTCCGAGCAGGCCGCCGAGATTCAGCAGGCCACGGCAGCCATCCACGCCATCAACCGGCGAGTCGAGCAGCACTCCGCGCGCAGGCGTTAGCTCCCGCGCCGTTCCCACCACATCGCGAGCTGGAAGATCGACCCCGCGCCGGAGATCTCCTTGATCTGCGCGATCTGGTGCGTCACCGTGCGGTGGCTCACGTTCAGCTCTCGGGCAATCTGCCGCTGGTCGTGGCCTGCCGCCAGGAGCTGGCAGACCGAGATCTGAAGGTCGCTCATCGCCCTCTCGCTGGTCCGCAGTTTCCCGCCGGTCCACGGCATCGCTGCGGCCCAGTCACGATCGAACTGGCCCGCCACGTACCCTGCCACGGCTACGTCCTCGACAAACACCGCCCGCAGCTCATCCGGGGGCGACGCCGGGTCGTCGATGATTGCCCAGCGCCGGTCGACGACGATCGAGCGGGCGAACGCGCCGTCCAGGGTGCGGACGTGCCCGCCGGCCGCAGTCATCTGCGCAGTCCAGTACGCCGTCGTCTCGTCAGCTCGCGCAGTAGCGCGGTAGAGCGTGCGCATGGAGACGCCGCGGCGGATGGCGTCCAGGTCCCGATGGCGGGAGATATCGAGCCGTGCCCGCGGGCGCGGGCCGTGGGGCTGAGAGGTCAGCAGTTCCTGGGTGGCGTCCGCGATGATCTCGGACACCCTGGCGTTGATCGCCTGGGTTCCCTCCAGGTACTCGACGGCTCCGACTCGCGGTCGCTCGGTGCTGCGGTAGGAGATGGAGAGGTCGCGTAGCGTGTCTGGGAGCGCCTCGGCTGCGCTGATCGCGTCCCGGGCGGCCCGGTACAGCTCGGCTTGGCGGCGGGTCGCCGCGTGGACGGGGTTCAGTACGAGGTAGCGCCCGTCGGTCGGGGAGTCGGGGTGCGGTGTGATGAGCCCGAAGGCCAGCAGTTCGCTCAGCGCTGGGTCGGCCGGGTCGGGGGCGATCCCGTCGGCGATGGCGAGCAGGACGTACAGCTCGCGGGCGGTGCTGCTGATGTCGCTGTCGAGCGCGTAGCCCGAGATGACGTTGCTGCTCAATGTCGACTCCTGCGATAAGTAGCAGATGTAACAAGTAGCAGCGTAGAGGCCTTGATTGAAGGCTGTACAGACGTCAGTCTTGGTCGCACACCACTCATCACCTCGGCGGCGCCGCACTGCCGCTGACAGGAGGTTGCCATGAAGCGAGCCCTTGGGGTTGCGGCTTCGGCTCTTGCCGTTGCCGCGCTCTGTGCCGGCGCTGTCGCGTCGGTCCAGGCCGACTCTGCCGGGAGTCGCCCGGCGGAGTCCACCCAGGCCGATTCCACCTGGGGTGTCACCGCGCCGGATTCGACGCCCACGCCTAACCCGACCGTCACGCTGGCTGATTCCACCTGGGGCTAGGCGCGAAACCCTGATGGACGCCAGGCGGAGCGCCTGGCGTCCATCGCAGCTTCCACTCTCTAGGGGGGTGGAGGTGGCGGGGGAGACGGGAACCGTCGCCACAGTCCGCCGGGGCCGGGTCGAGCTGGGCGCCCCCAAGTCGCACTACGACCCGGCTCCGGCCAATCAAGATCGACTGGGAGGGGATGGGAGATGATCTTGGAGAGCACCTTCCAGTTCCTGCTAGTTATTGCCAGTAATCGCCATGTCCGGTTTGTCGTTTCTGCAGGTCAGGGCCAGTGACCTGCAGGGACATCAGGCCCGGGGCTGCTGCTGGGTGATGCAGTGGATCCCGCCGCCGTTGGCGAAGATCTCGCGGGCGTCGACGAGTTCGACGGTGCGGCCGGGGTAGGCCGCGGCGAGGATGTCGGCGGCCTCCTGGTCGCGCGGGTCGTCGAAGGCGCACAGCACGACGGCGCCGTTGGCGACGTAGTGGTTGATGTAGGAGTAGTCGACCGGCTCGCCGTCCTCGTCGAACAGGACGGTGGGAGCGGGCAGTTCGATGACCTCCAGCTGCCGGCCCCGGGCGTCGGTGGAGGCGCGCAGGATGGCGACCAGTTCCTGGCAGACCCCGTGGTCGGGGTGGGACGGGTCGGGCTGGACGTGGGCGACGACGACGCCGGGGCGGACGAAGGAGGCGACGATGTCGATGTGGCCGCGGGTGCCGAACTCGTCGTAGTCGCGGGTGAGTCCGCGCGGCAGCCAGATCGCCTTGGTGGTGCCGAGGAAGGCGTGCAGCTCGGCCTCGACCTGCTCCTTGGTCCAGTCGGCGTTGCGGCCCTCGCCGAGCTGGACGGTCTCGGTGACCAGCACCGTGCCCTGGCCGTCGACGTGGATGCCGCCGCCCTCGTTGATCAGCCGGGAGGCGAAGCGCTGGACGTCGGTCAGTTCGCTGATGTGCTCGGCGATGTGCTGGTCCTTGTCCCAGCGGGCCCAGGACTGGGCGCCCCAGCCGTTGAAGATCCAGTCGGCGGCGGCGAGCGAGCCCTTGCCGTCGATCAGGAAGGACGGGCCGATGTCGCGCATCCAGGCGTCGTTGAGCGGGCGTTCGACGATCTCGACCTGCTCGGAGACGTACTTGCGGGCCTCGGCGGTCTCGCCGGTGTTGACGATCAGCGTCACCGGCTCGTACCGGACGATGGTGTCGGCGACGGCGGCCCAGGCCTGGCGGGCGGCGTGCAGCTGCTCGGGGCCGTCGAAGGTGGGGTTGGTGGTGGGGAAGGCCATCCAGGTGCGGTCGTGGGGGTGCCATTCGGCGGGCATCCGGTAGCCGAGGGAGGCGGGCGTGGGGGTGGTCATCGTGGGAGTCCTCAACTATGGGGGGATCAGAGGAAGTAGAGGCGGCTGAGGGAGACGCTGTCGGCGGGTTCGGAGCGCAGCGGCGAGCCGTCCAGGGAGACCAGCCCGGTCTCGGTGACGTCGACGTGGCCGATCCGGGCGTTGCGCACCATGTCGCGCGGCCCGATGCCGCGGGTGCCCCGGACGCCGACGCGGCGGCGGCGGGTGGGCAGTCCGTCGTCGGGGCGGTCGAGGTAGGCGGCGTCGGCGGCGGCCTGGGCGACGAACGCGACCGAGATGTCGGCGGCGGTCGCGCCGTGGGCGCCGAACTGGGGTCCGAGGACGAGCGGTTCGCAGCGGTCGGTGGAGGCGTTGGGGTCGCCGACCACGCCGTAGGCCGGGAATCCGGACTTGAGGACGAGCTGCGGCTTGGCGCCGAAGTGGTCCGCGCGCCACAGCACGATGTCGGCGAGCTTGCCGACCTCGATCGAGCCGACCTCGTGGGCGAGGCCGTGGGCGATGGCCGGGTTGATGGTGAGTTTGGCGATGTAGCGCAGCACCCGCTCGTTGTCGTCGCCGCTCTCGGTGGTCCCGTAGGAGCCGGTGCCGTCGAGCGGGCCGAGTTCGGCCTTCATCTTGCCGGCCATGGCGAAGGTGCGGCGCACGGTCTCGCCGGCCCGGCCCATGCCCTGGGCGTCGGAGGAGGTGATGCCGATGACCCCGAGGTCGTGCAGCACGTCCTCGGCGCCCATCGTCCCCGCCCGGATGCGGTCGCGGGCCATGGCGGCGTCGCCGGGCAGGTCGACCTTGAGGTCGTGCGCGGAGACGATCATGTCGAAGTGCTCGCCGAGGGCGTCGCGGCCGAACGGCAGGGTGGGGTTGGTGGAGGAGCCGATGACGTTCGGCACGCCCGCCATCTTGAGCACGTTGGGGACGTGGCCGCCGCCGCAGCCCTCGATGTGGAAGGCGTGGATGGTCCGGCCCTCGAGGACTCGGAGGGTGTCCTCGACCGACAGGCACTCGTTCAACCCGTCGGTGTGCAGGGCGACTTGGACGTCGTACTCCTCGGCGACGCGCAGCGCGGTGTCCAGTGCGCGGGTGTGCGCGCCCATGTCCTCGTGCACCTTGAAGCCGGAGGCGCCGCCCTCGGCCAGCGCCTCGATCAGCGGGGCCTCGTCGGAGGACGAACCGCGGCCCAGGAAGCCGATGTTGACCGGCCAGGCGTCGAAGGCGTTGAAGGCGTGGCGCAGCGCCCAGGGCGAGTTGACGCCGACGCCCCAGACCGGGCCGAACTCCTGGCCGATGATCGTGGTGACGCCGGAGGCGAGCGAGGCCTCCATGATCCGCGGCGAGAGCAGGTGGACGTGGGTGTCGATGGCGCCGGCGGTGGCGATCAGGCCCTCGCCGGAGACGATCGTGGTGCCGGTGCCGACGACCACGTCCACGCCGTCCAGGGTGTCCGGGTTGCCGGCCCGCCCGATCGAGGCGATCCGGCCGCCGATCAGGCCGATGGACGTCTTGCGGATGCCCTGGACGGCGTCGATGACCAGGACGTTGCTGATCACCACGTCGCAGGTGTCGCGGACGGCGGCGGGCTTGAGGTGCAGGCCGTCGCGGGCGGTCTTGCCGAAGCCGGCCAGGAACTCGTCGCCGGGCGCCTGGGAGTCGGACTCGACGCGGACGATCAGTCCGCTGTCGCCGAGGCGGATCCGGTCGCCGGCGCGCGGGCCGTGCACGGAGATGTAGTCGTGGGGAGAGATCGAAGTCACGACGGCACCTCCGCGTCGTCGAAGCTGGTCAGGTAGCCGGTCGCGCGGGCCTTCTCGAGTGCGGCCTCCTTCGCGCCGGGCGCGTCCAGGGGGCCGTCCACCAGGCCGGCGAAGCCGATCGCGACCCGGTCGCCGCCGATCGGGACCAGGCCGACCTCGACGGTGGCGCCCGGGTCGAAGCGCACCGAGGAGCCGGCCGGGACGGCCAGGTGGGTGCCGTAGGCGGCGGCGCGGTCGAAGGCCAGGCGCGGGTTGGCCTCGAAGAAGTGGAAGTGCGAGGTGACCGAGATCGGCACCGCGGCCGTGTTGTGGACCGGGATGAGCAGGGTCTCCTCGACCGGGTCGTAGCCGGCGCCGTCGCCGATCAGCGCGCCGCCGGGGGCCTCGTCGCCGAGCGAGCCGGCGCCCTTGAAGGGGTCGTTGACGACGGCGAGGCGGGTGCCGTCGTCGAAGACGGCCTCGACCTGGATGACGGTGACCACGTCCGGCACGCCGGGCAGCACGTCGTCGGCGGTCAGCACGGAGCGGCCGGCCTCGATGGCCTCGGCCAGGCGCAGGCCGTCGCGGGCGGCCTCGCAGACGGTGTCCGCGATCAGGGCGGTCGCCTCGGGGATGTTGAGGCGTACGCCCCGGGCTCGGCGGGCGCGGGCCAGTTCGGCTGCTGTGAAGATCAGCAGCCGGTCCCGCTCGGTGGGGGTCAGTCGCACGGTTCCTCGCTCACGGTCGCCGGGGAGGGGGGTCGGCTCGGGGCCGGGGCTTCCGGGGTGATGTTAGAACGGCGTTCAAACATCTCGGGTCATTGAACCCACACCGGGGCGTCATGTCCAGCGTTGCCGCTCGACGGGGGTTCGGCTTGTCGGGAGGGCGGCGGGGCTGAGGGTCCGGAAAGGGGCGGGCGCGCGGGGCGCCGAGGGGGCGGACACCGGGCTGGCGCACGGTGGTGGCAGGGGCGGGCGCGCGGGCCGTACGGGCGCCGGGCGTGCGCGGGATCGGGTGGGGGCGGGCTCGAAAACAGCCTCTGCGCTTCGCAAACCTGTCCGGCGCGGGCAGTTGGATCACGTGAACCTCCCCGTGCCCCTTTCACCCCACGTGATCGGACGCACACTGTTGCAAACGCCGTCAACTGGGCATGAGGATGGGTGGTCAGAACGAGGGGGCCACCCGGCCGGCGGGGGATCCGGAGGCGGGGGTCCGGATTCAAGGGCGGGGGAATGTGGTGATGGACGGTCAGTCGCGATTCCCGCGGCAGCGGACGAGTTCGGGCGACGCCTACCGGTCCGGGCCGGCCCGGGGGCCAGCCGCCGGCAGCGGTACGAGCACCAGCACCAGCACCAGTACCAGCACCGGGGCGGACCTGCCGGGTGCGCCGGCCCCGGGGTGCGCGCTGCACCGCCGGCTGCACCTGACGCTCGACCCGGCCGACCTGGTGGCGGTGGGTGCGGTGCGGCACCGGCTGCGCACGGCGCTGAGCCACTGGGGGGTGCCGGAGCTGTCCGACACCGCCGAACTGCTCTCCTCCGAGCTGGTCACCAACGCGCTGCTGCACACCACCAAGGGCGCGGTCTTCGACGCCGTGCTCGGCTCGGACAGCCGGCTGCGGATCGAGGTGCAGGACGGCGCGAGCCGGCTGCCCGGGCGCCGGCGCGATCCGGAGGCCGAGTACGCGACCTCCGGCAGAGGCCTGTTGCTGGTGGAGGCGCTCGCGGACTCCTGGGGCGTGCAGCTGCGCGGCGACGGCAAGGTCACCTGGTTCGAGCTCGCCACGCCGTGACGGAGACGATGACCGCGCCGCCGACCGCGGCGCTGACCGCGACGAGGACCGCAGCGACGACCGCGCACCCAACCGCCCAGGCCCGCAGGATCGTTCGCCATCGATCGATCCGTTCCCGAAGCAAGCCCTGAACACAAGGTGGGGCACAAGATTTCCGGCCCGTTGGCATTGCCGCTCGGCCGAACATTGGACAGGATGGTGGGAATGTGTGTCCACGTGCGGGAAGCAGCGGGGAGACCGAACCTCGACTGACCACCGTCCGTCGGCACCGTCCGATCCAGCACGACCCATCACACCGCCACGCGGCCCGTCCGGACGGTCGGCGCGGTCCGCCACGGCAGCGGCAGGAGCAGCATGCCCACTGAGCCAGAGTCGCCGGGGCCGGCCCTTCCTCCCGGCGCGCCCGCCGTGGAGTCGCCGCCAGCCGCCCGCCCGCCCGCGCAGGCCACCCGCCGCAACTCCGTGCGCACGCCGCCCGTGCTCGCCTCCGGGCGGCTGGCGCCGGTGCTGTCCGGCGGACTGCCGCCCTCCTCCGCCGACTCCATGCCGGACTGGCTGGAGCCCGCGATGGCCGCCAACGGCATCGGCTCCTTCGACTGGGACATCCGCCGCGACGTCCTGGAGGGCGACCAGCGGGCCTGCGCGATCATCGGCCTGGACGCCGTCGAGCGGGACCGCTTCGACCGCACCGCCGCCTCCTTCCTGTCCCTGCTGCACCCCGAGGACGCGCCCGTGGTGCGCCGCCGGGTCGAGCGCGCGGTGGCCGAGCTGGGTCAGTGCGGCGCCTACTACCGCACCGTCGGGCCGAACGGGACGATGCGCGCGGTGCGCTTCCGCGGCCGGGTGCTCGCGGACGCCTTCGGCCGCGCCTCCCGGATGGTGGGCTTCGTCTGGGACGCCACCGTCGAGCTGCACAAGCGCGACCGGGCCGACCGGCTCGCCCTGCTGCGCGAGGAGCGCTCCCGGTTCATCAAGGAGGCCGCGCGCGCCCTCTCCGAAGCGGTCACCGTCCGTGACGTGGCCCGGGTGTTCACCGAGCTGCCGCTGCCCGGACTGCCGCCGGACGGCCTGGTGCTCGCCTCCTTCGAGGCCGGACGGGCCAGGATCCTCGGCGCCTCCGGCTACCGCTCCCAGGCGCTCGCCGTCTGGGACCGCGCCGTGCTGCCCGCCGGCCACCCGGCCGCCGAGGCGCTGAAGCACCGCGTCCCGGTCTTCATCTCCAGTCGCGAGGACTTCCGCGACCGTCACCCCGACGTCTGGGAACAGACCAGCCGCACCGGCCGCGGCTCCTGGGCCTACCTGCCGCTGGTGGCCAGCGGCCGGGCGATCGGCGTCTGCGTGGTCAGCTTCGACGACGAGCGCGAACTGGACGCCGACGAGCGCACCCTGCTGACCACCCTGGGCGGGCTGGTCGCCCAGTCGCTGGCCCGGGCCCGGCTGCACGACGCCGAGCACGAGCTGGCGGCCGGCCTGCAGCGGGTGATGCTGCCGCGCACCGTCCCCTCCATCCCCGGCGTGACCACCGCGGTGCGCTACCTCGCGGCCGGCTCCGGCCTGCAGATCGGCGGCGACTGGTACGACGTGGTGCCGCTGCCCGGCGGGCACGTCGGCCTCGTGATCGGCGACGTCCAGGGGCACGACGTGCACGCCGCCGGGATCATGGGCCAGCTGCGGATCGCGCTGCGCGCCTACGCCGCCGAGGGCCACCCGCCCGCCGCGGTGATGGCCCGCGCCTCCCGCTTCCTCGCCGACCTGGACACCGACCACTTCGCGACCTGCACCTACGCCGAGGTCAACGTGGACTACGGCGTGGTCTACGCGGTCCGGGCCGGCCACCTCGACCCGGTGGTGCGCCGCGCGGACGGCACCGCCGCCGTGGTGCCGGTGGCCGGCGGGCTGCCGCTGGGCATCGACCCGGACCAGGAGTACCGGGTCACCCGGTTCAGCCTGGACCCGGGCGAGACGGTGCTGCTGTGCACCGACGGCCTGGTCGAGGCCCGCGGCATGGACCTGGACGAGGGAATCGGACGGCTGACCCGCGCCCTGGCCCGCCCGCTGCCGCTCGCCGACGAGGCGGCCCGCGACCCGTTGGAGGAACTGGCCGACCGGATCGCCTCCCAGGCCGCCGACTCCAGCGAGCGCGAGGACGACATAGCGCTGCTGCTCCTGCGCTGGGACGGCCCGGCGGGCGGGCTCGCCGCCCAGCAGCTGCGCCGCCGGATCGGCCAGGCCGACCTGGCGCGGATCGCCGAGGTCCGCGCCGAACTGCGCGACGCGCTGCGCCGCTGGGGCGTCGCCGAGTTCATCGACACCGCCGAGCTGCTCTCCTCCGAACTGGTCACCAACGCGATCCGGCACACCGACCGGGACGCCATGTTCACCGCCCGGCTCTACCGGGAGCCGGCCTCGGACGGCGGCCGGGCCAGGCTGCGGGTCGAGGTGGAGGACGAGTCGGACCTGTGGCCGACCCGCCGGACGCCGGGGGAGCAGGCCTCCTCCGGGCGCGGGCTGATGCTGGTCGAGGCGCTGGCGGACTCCTGGGGCGTGGAGCCGCGCGGATCCGGCAAGCGGATGTGGTTCGAGCTCAGCGGGTCGAACGCGGCCTGACCGTTCCGGGCCGGGGCCGGCCCGGAACGGATCAGCCGAACTGCTGCTCCAGGTCCTTCAGTTTGCGCTCCAGCGAGTCCAGCCGGGGCAGCGTGACGGTGTCCTCGTCGACGGTGAGGTCGATGGTGCGCCGCTCCGGACGGGCCGGCAGGCCCGGCTGCACGACGGTACCCTCGGCCGCCTCGACCTCGCGCGCACCGGCTTCCCGGGCACCGGCCTCGACCTCGCGACCGGCCTCGGCTGAGCCGGCTATCGCGGGCTCCGAGCCGGCCGACTCCAACTGCCGTGCGCCGCCGCCGCGTCCGCGCCAGTGGCTGCCGCCGCGGTTGATCGCCCGGATCTCGGCCCGCTCGCGGCGCCCGGCCAGTTTGCGCCGCTCCTTCTCCAGCGCGCGCTCCCGCTTGTCGTCGCGGACCTCGTCCACCGCCTCGTCCAGGCTGCGCACGCCCTCCAGGAGCATCAGCGACCAGGCCGCGTAGGTCTCGCGCGGGGCGCGCAGCCAGCGGACGATGCGGATCTGCGGCAACGGGCGGGGCACCAGGCCCTGTTCGCGCAGTGCGGCCCGGCGGGTCTGCTTGAGCGCGCGGTCGAACAGGATCGCGGCGGACAGCGACATGCCGGAGAAGAACTGCGGGGCGCCGGCGTGGCCGAAGCCACGCGGGGCGTGCACCCAGTTGAACCAGGCCGAGGCGCCGGCGAAGAGCCAGACCAGCAGCCGGGAGCCGAGCGCCGCGTCGCCGTGGCTGGCCTCGCGGACGGCGAGCACCGAGCAGAACATCGCGGCGCCGTCGAGCCCGAACGGGACGAGGTACTCCCAGCCGCCGGAGAGGCCGAGGTTCTGCACGCCGAAGCCGACCAGTCCGTGGAAGGAGAGCGCGGCCGCGACCCCGGCGCAGCAGAACAGCAGCGTGTAGGAGGCGGCGCCGTACAGGGACTCCTTGTTGCGGCGCCGTTCCTCGGAACGCTCCCAGGAATCCCCGCCGGCGGCGGATCCCCGGCTCCGGGCCAGGGCCACCAGGAGGGCGCTGACCAGCAGCCCCGCCACCCCGGTGACGGCCCAGCCGAGCGGTATGTCGGACAATTTCATCGCCGGAACCAGCCTCGCTTTCTGCGTCGCGTTCCTGCGCCGCCGCTGCGTTCCGGCAGCGGGGCGGGGACCATCATGGCGGATGCCTGGCGAGCGAATGGCCGATTCGCCGTCAATGCGCTGGGGAGAGGGATTTCTGACCCATCACAAATCGCATGGTCATATGAATTCGGCGTGGGAGGTTCCCGGAATTGCGGGCTTTTCGAATCTGGAATCGCACGCATTTCCGTCAACGTCGCGTGACGCGGGGGCAGCCGCCACACATTGCCCCGGGTTCCACGGTGTAGACGAGGCAACAGCTGGCCCGGGCCCGGGCCGTACCCGAAGCGCCGGTGCGGGCGGGCGTCGGGGGCGCGAAACCGGCGCCCGGGGTGAAGGGGGCCGGGGCGGGAGCGGGGCTCTGGCCCGCGCCGGGCGTGCGCGCTGGCTCGGAGGTCGAGCCCCCGGCTGCCAGCAGCGCGGACAGTTCGGCGCGCGCCCGCTCCTGCTCCCCGAGCAGCCCACCCGCGTACCAGAGCCCCTCCACCACCGCGTCGGTGGCCATCGCCCACAGCACCCGGGGTCCGCGGCGCACCGCAGGCCCGAAGGCGGCCAGCACGGGTGCCAGGAACTCGCCCAGCGCGTACCGCAGTTCGGCCGCCAGTGCGGCCCCGTCCGGCGTCGTACGGGCCTCGGGCGAGCCGGCCGCCGGGTCGTCCGGCAGGCAGCCGAAGGCCTCCGGGCGCACCGTCAGCTCGATCGAGGTGGGGTCGCGGCGCAGCGAGACGTCGCCGGGGCCGAGCAGCGGCACGCGCCGTTCCAGGAACCACGGCACGGTGAACAGCAGTGAGACCGACCAGACCAGGCGGTGCAGTCCGAAGCCGGCGGCGACGTCCGGGCGCAGCGGTCGGCCGTAGCGGGCGAGGCCCCGTCGGGCGTCGTGGGCGATCAGCTCGCGCACCGCGGCCGGGTCCGTGGTGAGGTCGGCGACGGGCAGCCAGCCGCCGCCCCGGCGGGGTGGGGCGCAGCGCACGTCCAGGATCGGGGTCAGCGCGGTCAGCCGGTGGTACGAGGGGACGCAGGGGGTGGAGGTGTCCGGCGCGTGGGCCGGGGTGTGCGCCTGGGTGGTGCGGGGGGCGCACGGCGCGGGGCCGGGGCGGGTGCTGCTCGCGGTCATGGGCGGGCCCCATCGGGTCGACCGGGGCCGCCGGAGGACCGCCCGGCGGCCCGGCCACGGGGACGCCGGGGCCCGGCCGGACCGGGGCACGGCGGTGCCCGGGGAACAGCAAGGCGACCTGTCCGGGGCACTGCTCACTCCGGACAGGTTAGCCTCACCTTAGCTGATGGTCCCTCCGGTCTCGCTGGCGATGCGCCCATCCGGGGGAGCCCCCGGCGCGCGCCCCGGCGTGCGCGGGGTGCCCCCCGGCGTGCGCGAGATGCCCAGCTGGCGCGCGAGCCAGACCGGCACCCCGCCCAGGGCGTGCACCAGGCGGGCGGCCTCGGCGCGCAGCCGTACGGCCTCCGGCGGCTCGGACACCTCGGCGAGCGCGGCGAGCGCCGGCGCCACCCCCACCGTGAAACCGAGTTGCTCGCGCAGCCGCAGCGAGGCGTCGAAGCCCTCCCGGGCGTTGCCGCGGTCCCCGCGGGAGAGCGCCAGCGCGGCGAGGTGCCGCCAGGTGTAGGAGCGCAGCAGTTCGTCCCCGCGCTCGCCGGCGCCCTCGTGCGCCCGGCGGTAGGCGATCCAGGCGGCGCCGCGGTCGCGCAACAGGTTCTCGGCGACCAGTCCGCGCCGGAAGTCCAGCAGCGGGCGGCCCGGGGCGTCCGGCGGCAGCAGGGCCGAGGTGCGGCCGAGTGCCGCCTGCGCCTCGTCCAGCCGGTCGCGCGGGCCGAGCACGCTGGCGAGGTAGGCGAGGAAGCCGCGGGCGCAGGCGGCGGCCGCGCGCTGTTCGGTGCCCTGCGCCAGGGCTTCGGCGAGTCGTAACGCCTGTTCCGCCTGGGTCCACTGCGAGGCGGTGAACAGGCACTGTTCGATGAGGAGTTCGGCCCGTGCGAGGGCGACGGCCGGGTCGTGTTCGGCGGCGGGTCGCAGCAGTTCGGCGGCCTCCTGCCAGCACCCCCGGGACCGCAGCCGCCACACGGTGTCGCCCGGTTCCTCCGCTGCTGCCCGCCCCCGTTCGTCCGGGCCGTTCGGGCTCCATCCGTGCTCCGACAACGCCACCTCCTTGTGTGCGCCATCCAGCAGGGCGCGGACCTGCCCCTGGGGCCCTGCCGCCACGACCCGTGCGCATGGCGACGGCAGGGCGAAAGGCCCGCGCTGTGGCGGCAATTCAACACGGGGGCGAGCTTGTGCACCAGATCACGAGCGGAGGTTGTTGATTTTCCGGACGAGATGATCTAGAGGGGCAATGTCCCGTCTCAGGAGGTCCAGCCGGTCTCCATCAGGGCCTCCGCGGCGCCGTTGGCGGGCTGCGGCACGCCGGCCAGGTCCAGGCTGAACAGGGCGACCAGCAGTTGTTCGCCGCGCACGGTGGCCTGGTGGGAGTAGCCGGCCAGGGTGAACATGGCGGCGGCCATCTCCTCGGCGTGCAGGGTCTGCAGCCACAGGCACTCGACCGACTTCACGTCGGCGGGCTCGGTCCAGGTGTCGACCTGGGCGACCATCCGGCTGCCCAGCAGGGTGACCCCGTCGCGTTCCTGGGCCTCGGTCAGCTCCAGGTCGTCGAAGCCCAGCCACTCCAGGTAGCGGGCGGCCGTGAACACCGCGTCCTGCGAGGTGCGCACCGGGTGGGGCCGGAACGGGGTGCGGTGCCGGAAGGGGCGGGAGCTGCCGGCCGAGCCGCCGGGGGGCGCGGGCGGGGCGGGCGGGGCGGGCACCGGGGTGTTCATCGGGTGGGCGGGGTACGGGCGGGAGGCCTGCGGGCCGGGGGCGGCGAGCGGTCCGGCCGTGCCGTTGCCCAGCCGGGTGGTGCGGTCCACCGGGAGCCGGACGGTGGCGCCGCAGTTGCAGGTGAACTCGGGCTGCGGCCACTGGTCGGAGCGGCCGCAGTGCGGGCAGCGCATGCTCAGCCAGGAGTCCTCCCAGGACCGGAACCGCACCTGCACCGGCACCCCGCCGCGCAGCAGCGGCACCTTCAGCGAGGCGCCGCACGGGCATGGCAGCGCCGGCGGTTCGTACAGGTGCTCGCGGCGGCAGGCGGGGCAGCGGATCGCCCGGGCGCCACCGCCCGCCCCGGGCCCTGGCCGCGCGGGGTCGTGTCCGGTGAAGTCGTCGGGCAGTCCTGCCATCGCGGGCTCCGTCCGTCGGTGTCGGGTGGGTGGATGCATCCCATGCTCCCCGAAACGTCCGGCTCTGGGCGCGGAATGGGGCAATCCTCAGGGACGGATCAGGGGGCGGTGACCGGGGAGGGCGAGGCCGGACCCTTCGCAGGGAGGATGCGCGGCGGGCCTGCGGAGCACGTCAGCGGGCCGACCAGCGGGCCAGGTCGGCGGGGGTGTCCAGGTCGTCCGGGACGGCGACGTCCGCGCACTCGACCAGGACGAGCTCCGCGGCGTGCGCCGCCAGCAGGGCGCGGGCCCCGGCGTCGCCCGCGGCGCCCTCGGCGGCCTCGGCGAAGTGCCGCGCGCCGATCAGCACCGGGTGCCCGCGCCGCCCGCCGTACGCCGCCGCGGCCAGTTCGGCGCCGGCCCGGTGCGCGGCCAGCAGCCGGGCCACCGCGGCCGGGGTGACGCCCGGGGTGTCGACCAGCATCACCAGCACCGCCGGGGCGTCCGGCGCCAGCGCGGCCAGCCCGGCCCGCAGCGAGGAGCCCATGCCCTCGGCCCAGTCCGGGTTGGCCACCAGCCGGCAGCCCGGCAGGTGCGCGGTGGAGCGGACCCGCTCGCGCTCCGCGCCCAGCACCACCGTGACGTCCGGGCAGCCGCCGGCCCGTACGGTGGCCACCGCGTGCTCCACCAGCGGCCGGCCCGCGTACCGGATCAGCGCCTTGGGCCGCCCGCCGAGCCGGCGTCCGCCCCCGGCGGCGAGGACGAGGGCCGGGACGGCGGGCGGTGTGTTCTGCATGCGCCCAGCCTGCCCGGTCCGGGCCCGGGCGGACAGCGGTTCGCGACTTGTGCGAATCCACAGGACGAAGGCGCAGGTCGGGGGTGCTCCCCGGCGGTTCGGCCGCTGGTCCGGCGGCGCGCTTGCCCCTGTACTGGGTCGATGAACACCGCACCGCGCCCGCTGGTGGACCGCTTCGGTCGGGTCCACACCGACCTGCGGGTCTCGCTGACCGACCGCTGCAACCTGCGCTGCACCTACTGCATGCCGGCGGAGGGCCTGGACTGGCTGCCCCGTGCGGAGGTGCTGGACGACGACGAGGTGGTCCGGCTGGTGCGGATCGCGGTGCGGCGGCTCGGGGTGCGCTCGGTGCGGCTCACCGGCGGGGAGCCGCTGCTGCGCCGGGGGTTGCCCGGGCTGGTCGGACGGCTGGCTGGGCTGGGGGTGGAGCTGTCGCTGACCACGAACGGGATCGGCCTGGCACGTACGGCCGTTCAGCTCCGGGAGGCCGGGCTGGGGCGGGTGAACGTCAGCCTGGACACGCTGCGCGCGGACCGGTACGCGGCGCTCACCCGGCGGGACCGGATCGGCGACGTGTTCGCCGGACTGGCGGCGGCGAAGGCGGCCGGACTGGACCCGGTGAAGGTCAACGCCGTGCCGGTGCGCGGGGTGAACGAGGACGAGATCCCGGAGTTGGCGTCCTTCGCCGTCGAACACGGCTACCGGATGCGCTTCATCGAGTCCATGCCGCTGGAAGCACAGGGGAGTTGGGACCGGGCCGCGATGGTGACGGCCGACGAGATCCTGGCCCGGCTGGGCGAGCGCTTCGACCTCCTGCCGGTCGGACGCAGCGGCAACGCCCCGGCGGAGGAGTGGCGGATCGCCGGGACGGACACGGTGATCGGGGTCATCGCCTCCGTCACCCGCCCGTTCTGCGGCGGCTGCGACCGGGTCCGGCTGACCGCCGACGGGCAGCTGCGCAACTGCCTGTTCGCCACCGAGGAGTCCGACCTGCGCGCCCTGCTGCGCGGCGGCGCGGACGACGGCCGGATCGAGGAGGCCTGGCGGGCCTCGGTCGCCGGCAAGGGGCCCGGACACGCCATCGGCAGCGCCGACTTCGTCCGGCCCGAGCGGCCGATGTCCGCGATCGGCGGCTGAGCGGGCGTCACCGAGGCCGACCGGAAGGCCATGCCGCAGCAGTGCGGAAGTCGAGGAACAGGGGGCGCGCCGCGCGAACGCGGCACGCCCCCGGGGGGAGTCGAGTCTCCGGGATCAGGGTTTCCCGGAGCGTGGACTCCCGGGTGAGGACTCCGGAGCCCGGTCCGGGAGCGGGGATCAAGCTCCCGGATCAGGATTCCGGAGTCAGGGCTTCGGGGCCGTCAGGACTTCGGGGTCGTCAGGTCGTAGAAGGTGGCGGTGCCGACTGTCCTGGCGGTGAAGTGGCCGGTCACCCAGGCCTCGATCTGGGCGGCCTCGGTCTGCTGACCGCCCTCGTCGCCCTCGCCGCCCGCGCCGCCGAAGCCGCGGTGCGAGCCGCCGGCGATGAACCAGTGCACCTTGCCCTCCTGGACGTACTTCTGGAAGCCGTCCAGGCTGAGCGAGGGGTCCGTGCCGTTGAAGCCACCGAGGGCCATCACCGGCTTGCCGGTGGCGAGTTGGTAGCTCGCGGCGTTCTGCGAACCGGTGGTGGCGGCCGCCCAGGTGTAGTGGTCGGCGTCCTGCGAGAGCAGCGCCGCGGCCTCGTCGCTCACCTTGGTGCCGCCGAGCAGGCCGCCCATGCCGCCGGCGAAGCCGCCCGGGCCGGTGCCCTCGGGGTCCTGGCCGCCGGGGAAGCCGTTGGCGCCGGGGGCGCCGTTGCTGCCGCCTCCGGCACCGCGCTCGTGGTGGCTGCCGGGGGTGTTGGCGCCGCCGGAGCCCCGGCCGGAGCCGTGGGTGCCCTGGCCGCCGGGGAAGCCGCCGGGGAAGCCCTGGCCGTTCTGACCGCCCTGGCCGCCGGGGAAGCCCTGGCCGCCGAAGCCGCCCGGACCGCCCTGACCGCCCTGGCCGAACATCCGGCCGTTGCCCATCGCGCCCTTGCCGCCCTTGCGCCCGAACGATCCCGGCCCGAACGCGCCCTTCACGGACGGCCCGGCGGTGATGATCGAGCCGTTGTGCGCGGTGCTCACGGTGTCCACCGCGTACGCGGCCGGACCGCCGAACGCCGCCGCCAGGCCCACCAGGCCCGCCACCGAGGCGATCCGCGCGCCGGTCCGGCCGGAGACCCTTCCGGCGTACTGCCCGGCGACCAGTGCGGCCGCCGCCGCCAGCCCGCCGACCAGCACCGCCCAACGCAGCCAGGGCAGGAAGCCGGAGCTGCGGCCGAGCAGGACGAACGCCCACCCCGCCGTCACCGCGAGCACGCCCGCCAGCAGCAGCGCGTACGGGAGCCGGTGCCGCGCCCGCCACAGCCCGTCCGCGCCCATGCCGACCAGCGCCGCGACGGCCGGGGCCAGCGCCACCGTGTAGTACTGGTGGAAGATCCCGGACATGAAGCTGAAGATCAGCGCGGTGGAGATCAGCCAGCCGCCCCAGACCAGGAACGCCGCGCGCGCGGTGTCCGGACGGGCGTGGCGGCGGGTCGCCCACAGGCCGACCACCAGCAGGATCAGCGCGGCCGGCATCAGCCAGGCGATCTGCCCGCCGATGTCGCTGCCGAACAGCCGGGTGATGCCGGTCTGGCCCCAGCCCCGGTTGTGCATCGCGCCGGCCGGCAGGTCGAGCCCGGCGGGGAGGTGTCCGCCGCCGCCCACGCTGCCGCGCTCGTTGCCGTCGACCCGGCCGAGGCCGTTGTAGCCGAAGGTCAGGGACAGGAAGCTGTCGTCCTGCGAGCCGCCGACGTACGGGCGGGCCGAGGCGGGCAGCAGCTCGACGATCGCCACCCACCAGCCGGCCGAGAGCACCAGGGCCAGGCCCGCGAGCAGGGTCTGCCGCAGCCGCCGCCAGAAGCCGGTGGGGGCCACGACCAGGTAGATCACCGCGAAGGCGGGCAGGATCAGGAACGCCGCCAGGGTCTTGGTGAGGAAGGCGAAGCCGAACACCGCCCCGGTGAACAGCAGCCACCGGGTGCTCGCCGTCTCGATCGCCCGCACCATCCCGTACGCGGCGACGGTGAGAAGCAGCACCAGCAGCGCGTCCGGGTTGTTGAAGCGGAACATCAGCGTCGCGACCGGGGTGAGCGCCAGCGCGGCGCCGGCCAGCAGGCCGCCGAGCGGGGAGAAGCGGCGGCGCACCGTGGCGTACAGCACGCCGACGGTGGCGGCGCCCATCAGCGCCTGCGGGGCCAGGATCGACCACGAGGAGAGGCCGAAGATCCGCACCGACAGCGCCATCGGCCACAGCGACGCCGGGGGCTTGTCGACGGTGATGAAGTTGCCGGCGTCGGAGGAACCGAAGAAGAAGGCCTTCCAGCTCTGGCTGCCGGCCTGGACGGCGGCCGAGTAGAAGGCGTTGGCCCATCCGGAGGCGCCCAGGCCCCACAGGTAGAGGACGACGGTCGCGGCGATCAGTGCCAGCAGGGCCGGGCGCACCCAGCGCGGGTCGTCCGCCCGGCCGCGCCAGGCGCGGGCCGGGAGGGTGCGCAGCCGTCCGGACCAGGAGGCCGGGCCCTTGGGGCCGACGGGCGGCAGGGGCTGCTCGGGGAAGAGCGGCGCCGGGGCCGGCCGGCTGGTGTCCGGCTGCGGCATCTCCGGCGGCGGGTAGTTCGCGGCCTCGGGCCACGGATCGCCGGCTGGCGGGGAGTAGCTGCTCGTGGTCATGCGCCATATGGTGCGTGGCGCGGCTGAGAGAACCGTGAGACGAGGCTTTGACTTCCTCCCCCGCCTGAGGGCGGGGGAGCCCCCTCAGCCTTGCGGCTGAGCCGCTGCGCGTGAGCGCACCGGTTGGGATGCTTCCTGTTTCACAGCCGACAGCGGAAGGGATGCCCCTTGCCGTCTTACACCAGCTCCGCAGGCATCGCCCGAGTCGCCTCGGGCTACGGCTCGACCAGCCGCAAGGATGTTCTTCGCCGCATTGCTGTCCCGGTCGTGCCGGGTGCGGCAGGCAGGGCATGTCCAGTGCCGGGTGCTGAGGCTGAGTTCAGCGAGCAGATGTCCGCAGCCACTACAGGTCTTGGACGACGGGTACCAGCGGTCGATCACGACGAGCTGTCGGCCGTAGCGCTCGCACTTGTACTCCAGCTGTCGGCGGAACTCGCCCCAGCCGACGTCGGAGACGGAACGGGCCAGTTTCCGGTTCTTGGCCATGCCTGCCACGTTCAGGTCTTCTATGGCGATCACGCCGGCCTTGCGGACCAGGTTGGTGCTGGCGCGGTGCAGGAAATCCTGGCGGGCGCTCTTGACCTTGCGGTGGGCGCGGGCGACCTTCGCCTTGGCCTTGGTTCGGTTGTTGGAGCCGCGCTGGCAGCGGGCCATCCTGCGCTGGTACCGCTTGAGGTTCGCGAGCTTGCGTTCCAGATGCCGGGGGTTGGCGATCCACTCCCCATCCGAGGTCACGGCGAAGTCCTTCAGCCCGAGGTCCACGCCGATGGCGTGGCCGAGCGGTTCCAAAGCGGTGTTCTCATCGGTGTCCAGGGCGAAGGTCACGTACCAGCGGCCGTCGGGGTCGCGGGAGACGATCACCATCGTCGGGTCCAGTGCGGTCACGTCCACATCGCCGAACGACCACACGAAGACCAGCGGCGCACTGGTCTTGGCCAGCCACAGCTCACCCGCTTTCATGCGGAACGCGGAGCGCGTGTAGTGCGCGGACTGCCGCGCGGTGCGGGACTTGAAACGCGGGTACTTCGCCCGTCCGGCGAAGAAGTTCGAGAACGTGGCGCAGTGTCTGCTGCAACGGCACCGACGACACCTCGGACAGGAACGACAGGTCGTCCGTCTTCTTCGGCGCCGTCAGCGCCGCGTCGGTCTGCTTGTACGAGGTCTTCACGCCGTCCCGTGGTACGCCCGGTGGCGTTCCGCGAGGGTCTTGTTCCACACCAGGCGCACGCACCCGAACGTGCGGCCCAGCATGGCCGCCTGCTCAGGGGCCGGGTATGCCCGGCACTTTTACGCCACCCTCACGGCCCAAGCCTTACACATGGAACCCGCATGAGTAAGACGAACCGTCAAACTCGCTTCCGAGCCTCGCTCTCAGAGCCGTCCCGGCTTCTACGGAACCCCGATTCATCCCCGGCCAGAAGACCGGGGCCTCCTCGGGAGGATCAGGTGATCTGCGCCGCTTTCTCCGTATCCCCGTTTCCCCGGGACGGTGCCCTGGGTGGGTCCTACGCGGCGGCCGGCATGGTGATGTGCTTGCCCAGCCACTCCAGGGCCGGGGGGATCTCCCGGGTCCAGGTGTGGAAGTTGTGGCCGGCGGTGTCCAGGGTGATGGTGGACATCTTGGTGGGGGCCTTGAAGGCGGCGACCATGGCCTTGGTCTCGTCGTAGTTGTTCTCGTCGTACGCGGTGGTCAGCAGCAGCGAGACCGGGGCAGCCGGCTGGTTCTTCAGCCGCCACAGCAGGTCGTTCTCCTGCTTGAGCTTGTCGTCGCCGCCGAACAGGTCGCCGGTGGTCGGGTCGTGGGCGGCGCTGTAGTAGCCGGAGAGCGCGACCGCCGCCGGGTAGGAGTCGGGCTTGCGCAGCGCGAACTTGAGCGCGCAGTAGCCGCCGGTGGAGTTGCCGATCACGGCCCGGTTGGCCGGGTCGGTGCCGATCCGGTAGGTGGTGGCGAGGGCCTTGGGCAGGTCGCTGGTGAAGAAGGTCTCGACCTGGGGGCCGTTCGGCACGTCGACGCACTCGGTGTCCCGGTCGCCGACCAGGGTGGGGCGGGTCATCACCAGGATGGTCGGCGGCAGCTTCTTCTGCTCGATGGCGTCGAGGGTGGACGCCGGGTACTGCATCAGCGAGATCAGCTTCTCCGGGGTGCCCGGGTAGCCGGTGAGCACCACGGCCATCGGGAAGCGCTGCTTGGCGTAGCCCGGCTGGAAGTACTGCGGCGGGAGGTAGACGTACGCCTCGGTGCTCAGGCCGCTGCCGGCTCCTTTGACGTCGACCTTCTGGATCAGGCCGGAGCGGTCGCGGTCCGAGCCCTGGGCCGAGTAGAACTTCTGCTCACCGGTGATGGACACGCCGGAGGCGTTGGGCTGGTGGTCGACCACCGTGCCGAGCCCGCCGCTGGTGCCGAGCAGGTCGGTCCAGGAGCTGTAGAAGCCGAAGTAGCTGTTGGCGATCAGGCCCATGGCGGCCAGCACCGAGAGCTGGGTGGCCAGGAAGGCGCCGATCCGGCCCAGCCAGGACTTCCAGCCCTTCCCGCCGAACTTCGGCCAGAACCACATGGTGGCGGCGAAGACGACGATCGCGATGACCGAGGCGATGATCTGGAGGGGGAGTCCGGTGAGACTGAGCACGGGCCCGATCGTAGTTGACCCGGATGGGTGGGCCGGGGCGGCCCCTTCGGGTGATCGGCCGAAACGGGTTGACCGGGATGGTTCGTGGTCGGCACCATGTCGCAGGGCGTGTGCACGCAGTGTGCGCCGGGCGTCACTGGGGTGGGATCATGAAGTCCATCGGCAAGGCCGGTCTGGCCATCGGTTCGGCGCTGCTGCTCGCGGCCTGCTCGGGCGGGTCGACCGGCGGTACGGCGGCGGGCGGGGCCACGTCCGCGGGCGGGCCTGCCTCGAAGGCCACGCCGAGCGAGGTGCCGTTCGGCCCGGTGCTCAGCAAGAACATCGATCCGGTCAACAGCGCGCTGGCCCAGATCCCCGGTGCCAAGAGCCTGAGCGACTTCGACGCCGTGCTCAGCACCCTCGGCACCGCCGCGCACAGCGCTTACAGGGCTCTGGACATCGCGGACGCCCCGGCCGCGGTCACGGAGGACAGGCATGACCTGGCGATCGCGCTGAGCGTGTTCCAGGACGACGTCGCGGGTGTCCGTGGCGCCATCAAGGCCAGGGACGTCTGCGCCCTGAGCTCGGCGGAGGCCAAATTGGGTGCCTCGCAGGGGCTGGCGTCGGTGTCGGCGCTCCTCACCAAACTGGCAGCGGCCGGTTACTCGGCGAGCCTCACCGTCCCCGAGCTGCCCAAGCAGCAGTCCCGCTCGCTGGACAACGGCACGATGGTCAGCACGGGCAAGCTGCGCGGCGAGGGCGTGTTCAAGGTCGACAACGGCGGCAAGACGGATGCGGTCGTCTCGCTCGTGCTGAACGGCAAGACGGTGCACTCGATGTTCGTGGCCAAGGGACAGAAGGCCAGCATCGAGGGCGTGGAGGACGGGACGTACGACGTCTACGTCTCCGAGGGTGCGGACTGGGACTCCGCGACCAAGGCCTTCACGCAGAGCTGTGCGTTCACCAAGTTCGAGGACAACTTCCCGTTCGAGACCGGCAGTACCTCGACGTCCTGGTCGATCACCCTTCAGCCGGTGGCCGACGGCAACGCCAAGACCAACGACGTGGACCCGAACTCTTTCCCGCAGCCGTAGTCCGTAACGGGCATACCGGGACAGGTGGTTGTCATTCGATGGCACAACATGCGCCAGCCAGTGGCGAGTTGTGCAGGAACCGTTGACCGCTTGAAGTGACCATGGCACTTTCGTGCGGGCGCGGACCTCGGCGACCAGCCGGGCACTCCGCGATCCCCCACAAGGAGAGCCATGTTCAAGAGACTTGTCGCGGTGGCCGGCACGACCGCCGTCGTCGCGGGCGGGCTGGCCTTCGCCGCCGCCCCCGCGCACGCCGTCCAGGCGGCCGACCTGACGTCGACCATCGCCCTGGACGACTGCTCGGCCTCGCTGGTCCGGTTCCCCGCCTCGGTGGACGGGGACCGGGCCATGATGCTCACCAACGGACACTGCCTGCCCACCATGCCCTCGGCCGGCCAGGTCATCCAGAACGTCAGCGCCAGCCGCAGCGGCACCCTGCTGGACGGTGCCGGCAACAGCCTCGGCACCGTCCAGGCCGACCGGGTGATCTACGCGACGATGACCGGCACCGACGTCGCGCTCTACCGACTCACCGACACCTACGGCTCGATCACCTCCAAGTACGGCGCCACCGCGCTGACGATCAACGACGCGCACCCCGTCGACGGATCCTCGATGTACATCCCGTCCTCGTACTGGAAGCAGGTCTGGAACTGCTCCGTCAACGGGTTCGTGCCCACCCTGCGCGAGGACCAGTGGACCTGGCACGACTCGCTGCGCTACAGCTCCGGCTGCAACACCACGCACGGCACCTCCGGCTCGCCGATCATCGACTCCGCGAGCGGGCGGATCGTCGGCATCAACAACACCGGCAACGACGACGGCCAGATGTGCACCCTCAACAACCCGTGCGAGGTCGCCGCCGACGGCACCACCACGGCCACCAAGGGCCAGAGCTACGGCGAGGAGACCTACTGGTTCACCACCTGCCTGAACTCCAGCCGCGCCGTCGACCTCACCGTGCCCGGCTGCCTGCTCACCAAGCCGGCCGGCGCCGCCGTCTCGGTGGCCAGCCCCGGTGACCAGTCCACGGCGGTCGGCGGGGCGGTGAACCTCCAGATCAACGCCTCCGGCGGCACCGCCCCGCTGACCTACGCCGCGAGCGGCCTGCCGGCCGGGCTGTCGATCAACTCCTCGACCGGCCTGATCTCCGGCACCGTCTCCACCGCCGGCAGCTCCACCGTGACCGTCACCGTCACCGACGCCGCCGGCAAGTCGGCCACCACCAGCTTCGGTTGGGCGGTCGCCACCGGTGGTGGCGGTTCCTGCACCCCGGCGCAGCTGCTGGGCAACCCGGGCTTCGAGACGGGCTCGGCGGCGCCGTGGGCGGCTTCGAGCGGTGTGATCGACAACAGTTCCTCCGAGCCGGCCCACGGCGGCAGCTGGAAGGCGTACCTGGACGGCTACGGCAGCAGCCACACCGACACGCTGTCCCAGTCGGTGGCGATCCCGGCGGGCTGCAAGGCGACGCTGAGCTTCTGGCTGCACATCGACACCGCGGAGTCGGGCTCGACGGCGTACGACAAGCTGACCGTGTCGGTGAACGGCACCACGCTGAAGACCTACTCCAACGTGGACGCCGCGGCCGGCTACCAGCAGCGCACCTTCGACCTCTCGGCCTACGCGGGCCAGAGCGTCACCCTGAAGTTCACCGGCGTCGAGGACTCCTCGCTGCAGACGAGCTTCGTGATCGACGACACCTCGATCCAGACCAGCTGACGCCAAGTCAGTAGCGGGGCGCGGCGGCGTCGCCGTCGGGCCCCGCCGTTGCTCAGATTTCGTTCAACTCCCGTAGACCACAAGGGTCGATGGTTAGGCTGCCGACTAAGACGAACGGGCTGGGGGCGAAGACGAGTGACTGACCTGGATTTCGAACGCAAGATGAATCCGTGGCTCTTCGACAAGTCGGGGAACCTGACAGAAGACGCGAAGAAGCAGTTCCCGGACCTCGCCGCCGCCGCGGCCGGTGCGGCGTCCCCGGGGTGGGAGCCGACACCGACACACGTGTCGGCCGCCGGTACGACGGTGAGGGTGAGCCCGGACGCGCTGCGGAAGGCGTCGGGCAATGCGAGCACCCTCAACACCAACTTCGACAAGGCCTGCAAGGAGGTCTGGAAGGACCAGCCGGGCGCCACCCAGGGCATGTCCAAGAGCTGGAAGATCGTCGGCGCCCTGTCCACCGCGCAGGACGTGTGGGCCGCGCAGGCGCAGGCCACCGGGGGACTGCTCGGGCGCATCGCCAGCGTGCTCTCCATCAACGCCGAGCAGTACGCGCAGACCGACCAGGCGAACGCCAACAACTTCCCCACTCCCTGAGGCCGGTGGCATGAGTACCTATTCCGATCTGCGTCGGGATTCGTTCCAGGGCCTCGAAACCCTGGCCACGGCTTTCGAGGGACTGGTCCGCAACTGGAAGTTCTCCTCGGAGCTCACCGGCGACGTGATCACGCCGTTGCAGGGTTCCAACTGGAACGGCGACGCGGCCGAATCGGCCGCCCCGGCGGTCACCAAGGCACGCAACGAGCTCGATGCGGCGTTCGAGGAGGCCAGTGCCATCGCCAAGGCGTTGCGGGAGGCACACACCGAACTCGCCGCCTCCCGAGCCGACTTGGACGCGGCCCTGAAGAAGGCCGCGGACCACTCCCTGACGGTGGACGCGAACGGTGTGAACGTCAGCTGGCCCGCGCCGGCCAGCGAGGTGGAGAAGAACGACCCGTCCTACGAGCAGACGTACCGGAGGCTGGCACAGGAGGTCGGCGTCGACATCTCGAAGGCCGTGGCCCGGGCCGAGGCGGCGGACGCCGCTGCCGCCACCGCGCTCGGAGGCGCGACCGGGACGGACCGGACGGCCTTCCGGCCGTCGTCGGGACCGGAGGAGCAGGGCAAGCAGGCAGCTGACCTGTTGAAGCTCGCCGGCAACATCAGCGACGCCCAACTGGACCAGCTCAACAAGCTCCTGAAGGACCACGCCAACGACCCGCAGTTCACCACCGCCTTCTACAACCGGCTGGGGCCGGACGGATTCCTCAAGTACTACGGCCAGTTGGCCACGGTCTCGACCTACAAGGACGGCAACAAGCGGCCGCAGGCCATTGCGGACCTGCAGAAGAACCTCGGCCTGGCCCTGGCCAGCGCCACCGACAGCCACAACCTCCCCCATCTGTCCGACGAATGGGAGGCGGGGCTGCGCAAGGCCGGCTACGCCCGGCAGGACATCTGGCCGCCGAACACCTCACCGCACAACCTCAACCCGTTCGGCTACCAGATCCTGTCGAACATCCTGCGCAACGGCACGTACGACTCGCACTTCCTCAACCCGATCGCCGAGCACGTCACCCAGCTCAGTCTGGGGCCGGGGCAGTGGACTTCGGACCGCTGGAGCCCCGACGAGTTCCGCTACCTGAAGTTCCTCGGTCTCCCGGCGGGTGCGGGGGAGGGTGGCTTCAACCCGATGGGCGGGGTGTTGGACGCGCTCGCGCACAACCCCGAGGCGTCGGTGAAGTTCTTCCACGGACCGACCACGCTCTACAACCTCGACGGCACGGTCAAGGGCTTCAGCTGGGACAACCACTACATCAAGGACCTGGCCAGGCCGGGCGAGGACTCACCGCTCCGGGACACCTGGCCGGGGCACGACGTGATGCACGACCACGCGGGGAAGTCCACCGTGTTGTCCTTCGGCAACGCCCTGGAGGCGGGTGTCACCGGCCGCCCGTTCGGTTCGCAGGACCAGCTTGCACCGCACACCGGGGAGCAGGCGGCGATGATGCAGACGGTGGTCGACGTCTTCGGCAGCAAGGAGGGCCCCAAGTCGCTCCGCCCCGGCGGGGAGTTCGCGGGCATCGCGCCCAGCCTCGGCCACATGGCGGCCGCGTACATGGGCGACGTCCAGGGCGCGCTCAGCCCGGACGACAAGGCACTGCCGCGCTACGGCACCCCGGCGAATCTGGATTCTGGGAACACCGCGAAGCTCCTGGGCGCGCTGGGCCGCAACCCCGAGGCCTTCGGCGCCATCGCGCAGGCCCAGCAGGCCTACACGACGGCGCACATCCAGGACGTGATCACGCACCGGGCTGACTACGGCGCCCACTCCGACGCGGCCGTGCACAACGCGGCGCACGCGGGCGGCGAGGTGGCCGGAATCATTACGGCGGCCCGGACTCAGGAGATCGTGCACGATGCGCGGGCTCAGACGGAGGCGTACAACCACGCCCTCGACGAGAACGCCGTATGGGGCAAGTCGGTCTGGCTCATGACCGGCGGCGAGGTGGTGAAGGGCATCCCGATCGTCGGTCCCGGCATCTCGGAACCGGTGAAGCACTTCATCGACGATCTGGCCCACAACTACCACATCGAGGCGAACTTCGCAGACCCGGCCACGATCTCGCAGATGGACGGCGCGAGCGCGGCGGCGGCCGCCGCCAAGACCGCGGTGGTCAACGCCGCTCAGGGGACAGGGCTGAGCGACACGGAGATCGAGGCCATGGCTGCGGACACCGCGAACCAGGTGCGCTATGCCCATACCAATGGCTCGACGCTGTTCACGACGGCCATCAATGACTGAGCGCAGGCGGCTCCGGCGGCGGTGGCTCGCCGCCGGGATCGCGGCGGCGGTCCTCCTTGCTGGGGCGGTGTTCGGGTGGTGGTGGCGGTCGGATGAGCCGCCGGCCGAACTGCCCGCCAGCGCCTGTTGGTGGGTGCTCACCAGGGACGACCTCAAGCCGCTGGCAGAGCACGTGCACGGGACGTTCGTCGAGAGCCAGCCACACGACGAGCACCTCCAACCGAACCACGGCGACATCGACTGCGTGCTCCGGAGGAAGTCGGGGGAAGGCCTGGGGGAGAGTCTCCTCTGGGTCCAGGTGGATGCGCAGCCTGATTTCATGTGGAAAGACAAGTACGGCCCGGATGCGTCGAGTAGTGGCCCGGGAATCAACCGACTGGACTTCGGTCCGGACGTACAAGGGTGGGTCGGGCGGCAGTTCGTCCAGATGGCGTTCAGGTGCGACAACCCGGAGAACGCCGCCAGGCGCTTTCCGTACACGACGGTCGGGATCAGGTCCGGCGAGGCCACCGAAGCGACGTCGGAGAAGGTCCACCGGGCCGTACTGGACATCGCGCTGAAGTACGCGAAGGCCGTCGTGGCGAGCTACCCGTGCTCGAACCCGTTGCACCTGCCGGACAGCGTTCCGCAGTCGGCGACGAACTTCCCGCCGCCGGGGCCCTGACCGGATCGGGGTCCCTTAAGCTCGTCGGATGATCGACCCGATAGAGCTGGTGATATTCGACTGCGACGGCGTCCTTGTGGACAGCGAGGTGATCGCCGTCCGCGTCCTGGTGCAGCTGGGGGAGGAGTTCGGCTGGCCGCTGACCGAGGCCGAGGTGATCGAGCGGTTCGTCGGGCGGTCCGAGGCGGCCAACCACGCGGTGGTCGCCGAGCGGCTCGGTGAGGAGGCCGCGACGCTGTTCGACAAGCGCTTCCGGGAGCTGCACGCCGAGGCCGTGGACGCCGGGTTGACACCGGTGGACGGGCTGGTGGAGGCGCTGGACGCGATCCGGCTCCCCACGTGTGTGGCGTCCAGCGGCAGCCACGAGAAGATGCGCCACACCCTGGGCCGTACCGGACTGTACGGCCGCTTCGAGGGCCGGATCTTCAGCGCCACCGAGGTCGGGCGCGGCAAGCCCGCGCCCGACCTCTTCCTGCACGCCGCCCGCAGCATGGGCGTCGACCCGGCCCGCTGCCTCGTGGTCGAGGACAGCGGGCCCGGCGTGCAGGCCGCCCGCGCTGCCGGGATGCGGGCGCTCGGCTACGCGGGCGGCGTGACGGCGGCGGAGCGGCTGGCGGGCCCGGGCACGGTCGTCTTCGACGACATGCGCGAACTGCCCGCCCTGATCGCCGCCTACCAGGGGTAGCGGCCGCCGTCGGGGTGGACGAACTGGCCGCTGGGCCCGGCCAGGGCCTCGCCCAGCTGCCGGGCGATCCGGCGGCCGCCCTCCTCGACGCTGGACGGCCCGGAGTGGTGGCTGAGGTCGGTCACGCAGTGGCCCGGCTCCAGCGAGCTGACCTTGATGCCCTCGGCGCGCAGGGTGCGGGCGTAGACCAGGGTGACGGCGTTGAGCGCGACCTTGGAGGTGTTGTAGCCGAGCAGGTTCGCGTGGTCCCAGATCGGCGAGTCCGGGTCGGCGAGGAAGGAGAAGCTGCCGAGGCCGCTGGAGACGTTGCCGATCAGTCCGGCCGCCGACTTGCGCAGCAGCGGCAGCATGGCGTTGATGACGGCGACGGCGCCGAACACATTGGTCTCGTAGGTCTCGCGCAGGTCCTCGACGGGCAGCTGGTCCGGGGTGGTCCCGAAGTCCCGGGTGATGCCAGCGTTGTTGACCAGGGTGTCCAGCCGGCCGTACTCGGCGGCGATCAGTTCGGCCGCGGCGGCGATGGTCGCCGGGTCGGTGACGTCCAGGCGGACGTAGCGGGCGTCCAGGCCCTGCCCGGTGAGGGAGTCGGCCGCCGCGGCGCCCCGCTCGGGGTCGCGGGCGCCGAGCAGCACGGTGTGTCCGGCGCGGGCGAGTTCGCCGGCGGTGGCCAGGCCGATGCCCTTGTTGGCGCCGGTGATCAGGATGATGCGGTTGGTCGTCATGCCTCGACTCTGGCCGGGCGGCGCCGACGCCGGGAGGGCACTGTCGAGGGTGGTACCGACAGTCCCATGGTCGCGGCGCGGCTGCCGGGCCAGACTTGGGGGCGTGGAACACGTGGACCGGGCGGAGCTGGCCGCCTTCCTGCGGCGCTGGCGCGCCCGCATCCAGCCCGCCGACGTCGGCCTGCCGGCCGGTGGCCGGCGCCGCACGCCGGGCCTGCGCCGCCAGGAGGTCGCGCAGCTCGCCGGCATGTCGGTGGAGTACTACATCCGGCTCGAACAGGGCCGCGGCCCGCGCCCGTCCCGGCAGATGATCGGCGCGATCAGCCGGGCCCTGCGGCTCTCCGAAGACGAGACCGCCCACCTGCACCACCTGGTCGGTGAGCCGCCGCTGCCGCCCAGCGTGATGTCCCGCGACGTACGGCCCGGCATCCTGCACCTGCTCGACCGGCTGGACGACACCCCGGCCCTGGTCTGCAGCGCCGCCCGCGACGTTCTCGCCTGGAACCCCATGGCGGCCGCCCTGCTCGGCGACTTCTCCGCCGTGCCGCCCGGCGAGCGCAACCTCACCTGGCGCTTCTTCACCGACCCGGAGTCACGCGCCCGCTACGACCCGGACGGCGCGGCCCGCTTCGCCCTCCGCGTGGTCGCCGACCTGCGGGCCGCCACCGCCCGCTACCCCGCCGACAGCGGCCTGCGCACCCTGGTCGAGCGGCTGCACGCGGCCAGCGCCGAGTTCCGCGAACTGTGGGCCCGGCAGGACGTCGAGATCCGCCAGTCGACCCACAAGCGCATCCTCCACCCGGTGGTCGGCCCGCTCGACCTCGACTGCGAGGCCCTGCACGATCCGCACCGGGACCAGTGGACGATCTTCTTCACCGCCGCGCCCGGCACCCCCTCGCACTCGGCGCTGCGGCTGCTCAAGGTGGTGGGGAGTCAGGACCTCGCGGTGCGCGGGTGAGCCGCCGACCGCAGGGCGGGGACGGCGAGGTCGAGGAAGTCGCGTACGGGGCCAGGGCGGTCGCCGTGCTCCGGGACGGCACACCGACCCTGCCCTGAAAACCTCAGTACCCGAACGTGCGCTCCGCGCCGTCGCGCGCCGGCCAGGCTCTGTCATCGGCGGCCAGCCATGGCTCGTGCGCGGCGGCGGCGGGAGTTGTCCCGGTGAACGCGCGGACGTCGTGGTGGAGGTGGGACTGGTCGGCATAGCCGCCGCCCGCGGCCACCTGCGCGGGGGTGTCTCCGCGGACCAGGCGATGGATGGCGTGATCGAAGCGGACCAGCATGGCGGCGCGTTTGGGCGCCAGGCCGATCTGCGAACCGAAGCGTGACCACGTGCGCTGCCGGCTCCAACCGAGCCGGCCCGCGAGCTCGCTCACGCGGGCCTGTCCGTGACTGGCGACGATCCGGCGGCAGGCCCAGGCCACTTCGGGATCGACCTCCCTGCCCGCATGGAACCGGGTCATCAGTTCGGTGTCGATCAGCGCGAAACGCTCCAGCCAGGTTCGCGCATGGTGAAGCCGCTCCCGCAGGCGCGGCGCGGCACGACCCCACAGGTCGTCGAGCGCGATGACGCTCCCGCGCAACTCCGCGAGCGGGAGTCCGAGTACGGGGTGCGCGACGAGCGGAGACAAGCGTATCTGCACACACTCGACGTCCTCGGCGCACACCTGGAAGGCGCTGAAGCCGAGCCCGGCGATCAGGCTCTCCGACCGCGTTCGGCCGACCGCGCCGTGGATGTCGAACGGGCGGTCACCGAACTCGACAGCCACGGTGACGGCTGGGTGAGGAACGGCTCGTAGGTCGATCGGGCTGCCACCGCGAACGCGGAACCCGGCCATGTCGACACCGGGCAGCGCGGTCACCCGTGACGGTCGCGCGATCTCCCAGGCAGCGGTGGAGTCTGCCGTCCGGACAACAGGTTGCCCGACGTCCGGGGCATGACCTACCGCAGCCTCACCGCGACCGACGAGGCGTCCAGCGCGTACCTGAAGGAACGACCCATCCCCGACCGGCTCGCCGGCCTCGGCCTGCCGACCCTGGTGCTCTTCGGCTCCCAGGACCACCGCTGGCGTCCCTCCTCGGCCCAGGACTATCGCCAAGTCCCCCACGCCCGCATCGAGATCCTCGACGGAGTCGGTCACTCCCCCATGCTCGAGGACCCCGACACCACCGGAACCCTCCTCCACGGCTTCGCCGTCGAAACCGCGCCACACTGATCACTCACGGGTCAGGGTCCACCGCTGGTCCTCGACACCGTGGGCGGCCGGCTCAGCGGTCAGGCCCCCACCCTGCGCATTCCGCGTACCACCGGCGCACCACAGGGAGGATCACCACTTGGCGCCACCCGACAACAGCACGAAAACCTCAGCAATTCGCTTGTCGGGCCGTGCGGTTGCTGGCAAGGTCGGGCGCCATGCCCCAGAAGATGCACGCGGACGAACTGGACATCGACGAGATGCTGGTCCGCCGGATGGTCGCAGACCAGTTCCCGCAATGGGCCGGTCTACCCGTCGAGTTGGTGGATTCGGCGGGCACCAGTAACGCGATGTACCGGCTGGGTACGGACCTGGTGATGCGGATCCCGCGCATCCCGGGAGCGGCCGAGGACATCGCGAAGGAGCACACCTGGCTGCGCCGCCTGGCGCCCGAACTCCCGGTCGCGGTACCGGTGCCGGTGGGCCTGGGCGAGCCGGTGGACGGATTCCCCTGGCGGTGGTCGGTGCTTCGCTGGCTCGAAGGGGCCAACCCGGTCGCCGGACGTTTCGACCAACCCGAGCTGCTGGCCGCCGACTTGGCGTCCTTCGTGACCGCGATGCACCGGGTGGATCCGGTGGACGGTCCGGCCTCCTACCGCAGTGAGACGCTGACGGCGCGGGACGAGGCGGTCCGGCGGGCGGTCGCGGCGCTGGCGGGCACGGTCGACGCCGGGTCGGTAACAGCTCTGTGGCGAACCGCAGTTGCGGCGCCGGAACACCCCGGACCACCGGTCTGGATCCACGCCGACCTCCAGCCCGGCAACCTGCTGGTCGACGACGCCGGACGGCTCAGCGCCGTCATCGACTTCGGCTGCGCGGGCCTCGGCGACCCGGCCGTGGACCTGATCACCGCCTGGTACGTGCTCCCCGCCGCCATGCGCGGCGCCTTCCGTACGGCCGTCGGCGCCGATGACGCACAGTGGGAGCGGGGGCGGGGATGGGCGCTGTCCGTGGCGTTGATGGAGCTGTCCTACTACCGCGAGAGCAACCCGCGGATGGCGGACACCGCCCGGTACGTGATCGGCGAGCTGCTCGCCGATCACGCCGGGAACGTCTGAGGGGACAGGACCGGCGACTCAGGCGATGTGGGCAGCCGTGAGGAGCCGTTTGGTCATGCCCAGGCGCTCGTAGACGGCGATGGCCGACGGGTTGTCCGCGTGCACCATCAGGGCGGCACGCCCGTGCCGGCGCACCAACTCCCCGAGGACGAAACCGCAGACGACCCGCGCCAGCCCGCGTCCGCGGGCGGCGGGTGGGTGCACACCCCGGCCAGGAAGCCGCAGTCGGCGGCCGCCCAGACGTCGGCCGCCACGGCCAGGGGTTCCGGTGGGGCGCCGTTCCCGGGGGAGTCGACGATTCCGGCCCAGCGGTGTGCGCCGCCGTCGTCCGGTCGGGCGAAGGAGTCGGGGAAGAATCGGTCGAACAGCGAGGCTGCCTCCTTCACCGCCACCTCGTCCAGCCACTCCACCCCGGCGGCGGGGGAGTCGGGGACGGTCGAGGTCTCCATCCAGAAGAACTCGCGGAGAGGTGTCAGGCCGGGGATGCGGTCGATCAGCGCGTTGATCAACGGCGCGTCGCCGACGGGCCGGTAGGTCGGTGCGAGTTCGCCCAGCAGGTGTCGCACCAGGTGCGCGGCGTCATCGGGATCGCCGTTGATCGCCAGCCGGTCCCGCCGGGAGAGGTCGGGGCTCGCCACCGCGAGGGCCGATCCGTGCCGCCAGGCTCGTACGCCGGAACCCAGCCGGCCGTCGGGTCGTCCCTGGGCCGCCCACAGCAGGTGCCCGTCCCCGGCGGCGGCTTCCCGGACGTCCCCGAGGTTTCTGAATTCTTCCATGCGTCTCTACCTATCAACCGGTGTGATCATGCGCAGTGATCCAACACTTACCCGGCCTCACGGAGATCGACGAGCAGTGCGTCGAGCGCCTCGGTCAGGGCCTCGGAGTTGGCCGCGTCGAACCACGTGGTGCGGATGCGCTCGTTGAGGCCGCCGGGTGTCTCGTGGTCGCGTGCGAGCTGCCGCAGGGAACGGGTGTCGTCGCCCAACGCACGCTCGACGCCCTGGAACAGGCCGCGCACGTAGCGGTCCGCGGCCTCGGGCGGAACTCCGTGCCGGGCGGCCCATTCGGTGAGCGTGGCCAGGTACTGGTAGTGGGCGGTCAGGGTGCCGGTCAGTGCGGAGAAGACGTCGAAGGCCGCCTCGTCCGCGACGGGGAGGGCACCGCCGAGGCGGTCGAAGAGGGCGTCCACCACCGGGTGGGAGGGGCAGGTGACGGTGACGGAGTGGCGCTCACGCACCGCGGGCAGCGGGATGGCGCGCACCAGCGGGGCGTCGGTGCCGAGCGTCCGGCGCAGTTCGTCGATCCCGGTGCCGGCCATCAGGCTGACCACCACGCAGTCACGGCGGACCCGGAGCGCGGCGAGGGCCTCGCCGCGGTCCTGGGGCCGGACGGCGATGACCACCACGTCGGAGCGGTCCAGCACCTCCTGGTTGTCGGCGCACACCCGTACGGTCGGGTACCGCTCGCACAGCTCGGCCGCCGTACCCGCCCCGCGCGGCGAGAGGAACAGCTCCGGGGGCTCCTCGATGCCGTCGCACAGACCGACCACGAGGGCCCGGCCGATCTCGCCCACACCGATGATCCCGATGCGTTCCACTGCGTTCCCCCGTCGTCCTGCGGCCGCGCGGCTACGCCCGCCCGGATCACCGCTCCCCGAGCGATCCAACCACCTCGTCGGCGGGCAGGCGCCATTCGAACGGGAAGAGGTCCGCTGCCCAGGCGGGGTCGGAGGAGGCTGCGGGGGCGCGCAGGAAGGTGCGGTGGCGGAGGAGTTCGCGGCGCTCGGTGGGGGTGAGGAGGCGCTCGTCGGGGCCGAGGTTTCCGTAGTCGTTCGGGTCGAGGTCGGGGCGGCCGTCGATCGGGGCGTCCTCGGCGATGTTGAGCAGGTCGCCGTCGGCGGTGCGGTAGTCGAGGCGGAAGTCGGTGCGCCACTGCGAGTTGTTGCCCCAGCCCTGGGAGAGGTCGCGGGTGGGGCGGTGGGCGCGGCGGTGGGTCCAGTAGATCGGCCAGCGGTCGGCCACCCCGCGCTCGGCGTGGGCGGCACCGGCCCGGACCCGTACGCCGGCGCGGTTGAACAGCAGCTCGCCGAGCATCAGGCCGGGCCAGCGGACGTCGAGGATCTCGATGGGGGCGTTGGGATCGTCGACCTGTTCGACCTCGGTGATCTCGTGGAGGAAGGGGTCGAAGGGGGACTGGGTGTCGAAGGGGGTCATGCCGAGGGCGGTGAAGAGGTGGAGGTAGGGCGGGAGTTTGGGGTCGAGGAGGAGGTAGTCGCTGACGCGGCTGAGGGCGTAGAGCTCCCAGAGGAGGTTCCAGCCGTCCTCCTTGTCGGTCCACCAGTGGTCGCGGGGGGTGGCGGCGGTGTGGAGGCGGGCTCGGTAGTCGTCGGCGGAGGACTGGGCGAGCCAGGGGGCGATGACGTCCTCGTACGGGCCGTCGGTGTCGAGTAGCGCCTCGTACAGCGCGCGAGCGTTCACCCGGTGATCCTGGCAGGTTTTGCCAAACGGTCGACCGATTTAACGGTCGGCCCGGGTAGCGTCCCTGGTCATGAGCTTGGTGGACGTGAAGGAAGAAGCGGCCCAACTGCCCGACGCCTGGCGCTCGGTGGTGCTGGGGAGGGTCGGGACGGCGGCGGTGAAGGTACTGCGGATGGACGGCCGGGAGCTGGAGGCGGAGGTGCACGGGACGGCGGAGGTGCTGTTCGTTGCCGACGGCGTCCTGGAGCTGGAGGTGGAGGGAGAGGGGCTGACGGTCGGCGCCGGCAAGCTGTGCCGGATCCCGGCGGGCGCCCGCCACGCGGTGCGGGCGGGCAGCCGGGGGACGCTGCTGATAGTGGAGGTCGCGGAGGGGGAGTGATGGGCGGTGCCTCGCCCGGGAATGGGCGAGGCACCCCGAAGTGGGCGACTAGAGCAGCCCGAAGTCGAACTCCCCTACGGCGACGGCGCGAATGAACGAGGCGTGTGCCGCGCGGCCGAAGCCCAGGGCAGGGCCGGAAGGGTTCTTGCTGTCTCGGACCGCGACCGCATCGGGAAGGAGCGCGTACTCGACACAGTTCTGGTTGCCGCCGCTGTACGACGACTTCTTGAAGGTCGGTGTCTCTTCCAGCATGGCGAATTCGACGCAGTTGCCGGAGTCGTTGCTGCGCGATGACTTGCGCCAAGTGAGGTTTAGGGCAGCGGCGTTGGGGTGGAACGTCATGTGAGCTTGTCTCTCTGGTCAGTGATGATGGCGAGCGAGTCGTCGAATCCGAGGGCATCGGCCCTGATCGCGTCGAACTTCGCCCCGTAGATTTCTACGTCGGTGACCTCTTCGACCCAGAGGTTGCTCAACGAGCCGTCCACCATGACGACATCGAGGTCCTGGCGCTGCGGGAAGCCGAGGATGGTGAAGGCGCCACCCATTCCGTGGTGAGCCGGTGCGCCGATCGGCATAACCTGGATGTTGATGTTCGACTGGGAGGTTCGATCAATCAGGCGCGACAGCTGTTCGGCCATGACAGCGGGCCCGCCGACGCCGGACCGGATGGCTGCCTCGTGGATGACGGCCCAGAGGGTGAGGGGCTCGGATCGGGTGAGTGCGCCTTGTCGGGCCATGCGTACATCGACCAGCGCCTCGACGTTGACGTCGGGCCGCATGCTGATCTTCCTGATGATCTCGCGTGCGTATGCAGGAGTCTGCAGAAGTCCGGGGATGAAAGCGCCTTCATATGTGCGAACAGACGAGGCGCTGGCCTCAAGGGTGATCAGATCGCCGAGTTCGGGGCTGATGTGAGCGCCGTAGCTCTGCCACCACATGCCGCGCTGCGAGCCGTTCTTGGCCATGTCGACCAGTGCTGAAATCAGATCGGTGTCCTCGCACTTGTACAGCGCGAGGAGTCGCCGGACGTCATCCACCTTGGTGGCGCCACGGCCGTTCTCGATGCGGGACAGCTTCGGCTGGCTCATGCCGCTCAGCGCTTCGGCGACTTCTTCGTGCGAGAGGCCGGCTTCCTCTCTCCTGCGGCGCAGCTCGGCTCCGAGTTGCCTCCGTCGAACCGTTGGACCTGTTGTTCCGGCCATCCCCGCCCTCTCTGAGCCTCACGGACCAGTCTGCCTTCCCGGCGGTCACGTTGGCCACCGGCAACTCCCACTGTAGGAGCCCGGGTTGGCGTTCGATTTGGATATATCCAAAATTCCGAGACGAGTTGCCAAGAGTGAGTCTTTGACCCCATGCTGTGTGTGACGAGCCGCACACAGACGGCAATCGCCAGGTGTCCTGCTGTGCGCGCACGTCACGATCACGCTCCGAGCGGTCTCTCCTGATTGATCATCAATCGCTCGGAGGTGTCTCCCGACCCCCACGGAGGTTCCTTCGTGTTCTCCCTGTCACTCCCCCCTGACTGGTCGGCCCCGCGCGAGGAGTTGCGCGAGGCCACCTCGCGCGCCGGGTGGAAGCCCGACCTGGTCGCCGACGCCGAGGTCGCGCTCCTCGAACTCTTCGTCAACGCCTAGGTGCGCTTGACGTAGTAGCGCCCTGGAAGTCCCTGCGCTCTCCGGCTCGGTAAGAGATCGAGTAGGGAGCGTTACCCATGGCGTCAAAGATCCTGGCCAATGCCGAAGCGCCCGTGACCCCGTACGACGGGTGCGGCAAGTGCTTGCTCGGACTTCGTCGACTCTCGCGGGTCCGGGCGTCGACCAGCAGCCCCGTGCGACAGATGGAGTATGTTCTCGCCGCTGCTGTCGATGCTGGTGGACACATCATCGGGTGGGCTGACGACTGGGAGGTGTCGGGCGCTACTGACCCCAACACCCGCCCGCAGCTCGGTCCGTGGCTTCTAGGTCAGCGCGGCCCGTTCGATGGGTTGGTGGCGTCCGCCGTGGACCGCATTGGTCGTGACGTGCTCGAAGGGCTCACGCTTGCGCGGGACACCAGTCGGCGCGGACAGCTTCTGGTCACCGCCGACCATCGGGGCATTTGGGATCTACAAGACCCCAACCAGGAAAGCGAGTTCACGCTCAAGCTGTTCGGTGCGCAGATCGAGCACCGGAACATTCGGGAGCGCAACCGGCAGGAATCCCAGCGCGCTCGTGCAGCCGGGCAGGTGGCCAACAAGCCGAGTTACGGCTACCGGCATGTGCGTCCGGCGCCGACAGCGAAAATCTCGCACACCGAGATCGACCCCGAGTCGGCAGAAGTGATCCGGGAAGTGGCACGACGCATCCTGGCGGACGAGTCGGGCAGCATCACGCCGTGGACCGAGATCCATCGACTTACCCGGGCCGGAGTGCCGAACCCTGGAGACCGCCTTGCCATCCTGTACGGCCGCGCGCCGAAGGGGGCGCCTTGGCGGCCGAACAGCTTGGTTCGAATTCTGACCAGCGAAGCTGCGATGGGCTACCTGATGCACGGGCGTCGTGCAGTGATCGGTGACGACGGGATGCCCGTGCGCATCGCGCCGCCCCTGTGGGACCGGGCCACCCATGACGCCCTGGTGGCGAAGCTCGGCCCCAAGCGCGCGACCCCGAGGAAGCGTCCCGCACCGAGAGGCACTGCACTGCTGTCCTACCGGGTGAAGTGCGGCGTCTGCGGTCACACCGCCGAGCGTGCAGGGTCGGCTGACCGCATCATCGACGGCAAGCGGACAAGCGTCCCTGCGTGGGGCTGCCGGGCACGCACGTTGGCTTGGGAAGACGCGCAGCACTGCAAGCCCGCCCCCTCCTTCGGGGTGGCCGCGCTTGATGCTGAGGTGGAGTCCTGGTTCCTGGGCCGGTTCGGTGCCGGTCAGCTTATGCAGCGGGTCTACGACCCCGGGAACGGGATCGCCAATGAGATAGCCGAGCACGAGGTGGCAAAGAAGCGGCTGCGCGCAGATCGGCAAGCCGGGCTGTACGAGTCCGAGGAGGACACGGCCTGGTTCCAGCGTGAGTACAAGCGGATCAGTGAAAAGATCGAAGAACTGAAGAAGGAACCCCAGCGGCCCGCAGGCTGGTACAGCGTCCCGACCGGCCGCACCGTGGCCGACGAGTGGCGCACTGCTGACACCGTTGCGCGACGCGAGATGTTGGAAGAACACGGTGTCGTGGTCCGGCTGTTCCCCCGCCGGGGTAAGAAGGCGGAAGGTAAGAATCACCCGACGGGGTTCGAGATCAGCGCCGAGATCGACCACGACCCGGCAGGGGAGATTGCGGAACCACCGAAGGATGGCGGAGCGCTCGTTCCGGGATCGAAGCTTCGAATCCACGAACCCGCTTCGGCCGTGTAACGACCCTGACAGCCCCGGTATGGCCCCTGAGCCTGCCGGGGCTTCGTCATGCCCGCAGACGGCCGCACGGCGGGAAGACCACGCGGGAGTTCACCGCCGACTGAGCAGCGCCACGAGGGTTCCGCCGCCCGCTGTAGCTGCGGTGATGAGCCACGCGGGTATGCGCTGGATCGTCAAATGAAGTCCACCCCAACGGAGTTCGAACTGAGGGGTTCGACTGCTGCTGCCTGTCTGTCGAGTCATGTTCGCTAGTTCAGCAGATGCCGGCCGCGAGTTGGGGATCTTGAGGACTGCGGAAGGCGTCCACCTGCCTGTTTGAGCCTGAGAGCCCCCAAAATTCACCCGTTCAGCGGTCGCGCACTTCGTCGCCGAGTGTCCTACGTCATGTACGCAACATATCGGCGCCTCAGCGAACGGGCGGGCAGCACCGATGGTGGTGTAGTGGTGGTTTGGCGAGTTTTTCAGTACGCCATAGAAAACTCTTAAGCAATCCGGAAACGGCGCCAAACCACCTGAACAGCATCCTCGGGGCTGGGAAGTCATTGCGCTCTAGGTCGCTTTGAGAGACCAGAGTCAGGCCGTGCCTTCTCTGGTTCATGAATCTTCCTAGAGCGGGGTGCCGCATGAACCATGCCGAGATTGCGCAGATAGCGATAGATAGGCGAGAGGCTGCGATGAGGCAGCTTCGCGAACTTACTGGCGACATAAAGAACCGTTCGCTTACTCGCGGCGAAAAGAAGCGAGAAGGTGAGCTGCTCGACCTCATTGCTGAGGAGGATGCGAACGCGAAGCGGCATATATCTGCTGCTGCCGCTGAGGATTCGGCAATACGCGCACAGTCCCCGCTTCGCGGTGCCACGTTCGCAGGTCACCCTGAGAGGTTCACGAAGGCATCTTGGAGTGCCACGCCCGGTGAGCTCATGCATCGCTCGCTGGAAATGTCCCGGGGCATCACCACGCCCAGCACGGGAAAGGCGTTCTCTCCCGAGCAGGTGGCGAAGAACTTCGTTGACCTTCTCGCGCCTCAGTCTGTGGTCATGGCATCTGGTGTGAACCGGGTGGAGACGGACGCCGAGACCTACTCGTTCCCGGTGATCCGTTCGGACTTCTCCGCTGGCTTCGTCGGGGAGCTGGACGACCTTCCGACCGGCGGTTTCGGAGCCGAGCCGCTCAAGGTGACCTCGAAGAAGATCGCCGTTGCCGACCTGATCGCGAACGAGCTGATTCAGGACGGCGGGCCCGCCTTTCTGAACCCCATGGCGAAGTCGCTGCTGCGAACCGTTGCTCTGGGATTCGACCGGGAAGCCTTGATGGGCACCGGCAGCGGGAAGGGCTTCGTCGGCATAGCCAACACCGCTGGGATTCAGAAGCTTGCCGTTGCGGGCGGGCTCAAGGATCTCGACCCGTTCGTGTCGACCTTCGGCCTACTGGAGTCCGCCAACGCGAAGGCGTCGGCGATCGTCATGGCGCCGAAGTCGTGGTCTGCGCTCCTGGCGCTGCGCGAGATGTCCGGCTCGCTGAAGCCTCTTCTGAGCGAGTCGGCCGGTTCTCCTACTGCCGGAGTCCAGCGGTCGATCCTCGGGGTTCCGGTATGGCTCTCCTCGTTCATGCCGAACACCGACATTCTCGTGTACGAGGCGGATCAGGTATTTGCCGTATGGCGCAAGGATGCCGGATTCGAGATCAGCAACCAGTTCGGCTTCCTGAAGGACGGCACGGCGGTCCGCGCGATTGCCCGTGCTGCGATCGCTGTTCCGAACGCTGCCGCCGTCTGCAAGATCACCGTTTCCGCCTGATAAGGAGTTCACCGCAATGACCAACTTCAACACCAACGAGCCGACCACTTCCATTCGCATGATCGGCTGGATGGGCTACGGCCCGACCGACAACGGCACCCCTTCGCGGACTCTCCAGAACGGGGAGACCTACGAGATTCCGCAGAATGAGGCGGATTGGCTGGTGGGCGCTGGCCTGGCCGTACGGGTCTGACCGTGTTCGTTGAGCTGCTGACCGGGCTCCGGATCGACCGGACCCCGGTAGGGGCAGGTATGCGGGTGGTGGTGCCCTCCGACGTCGGGGGGTACCTCATCGCACAGGGATGGGGACGGAAGGTCGAAGGCGGTCACCGCGTTGGCGACGACCGGCAGCTTGTTGGGCTCTGCGTTCACCAACTTCCTGGCTCTGATGAGCTGTTGAGCGAGTGGCCCTCGTGGATGCGACCCGCGTGGGTGCAGCCAGCCGGGCGTGCAGTTCAGGACTACAGCCCGCTGTCGTGGGTCCCCGTTCGCTGCCGCTCCTGCCCCCGCTGCTCGTACGCGCCGAAGGACAGGCTGCCTGTCGGTGCCGAGCGTGATTCGCGTTCGGATGCGTGGCTTGTCCGCTGCACAGGATGCCGTCAGGGCGTCTGACTGTGGGCACGCTGGGTGGGCGGGGCGCTCCGGAAGTTCGCCGGCCGTGCCACTGGCGTTCCCAGCCCCAGCTCGCCGAACGCGTCCGTCCCGCCCTGGCCCCCGTGGACTGTCCGCCAACCCGAAGGGAGGAAAGATGAAGCGAAGGTGCGCGCACTCGCCGTGCGGCGCTGAGATCCCTGCCACTGCCGACCCGCGCACCCGGTTCTGCACGGACGCTCACCGGAAAGCCGCCGCGCGGGCCCGCAAGGCCGCCGAGGCGATCACCAGAAGCCGCCCAGCGCCCACAGAGCCGACTGGGGAACGCTACCCGGCACTCCGGGCCATCTGGGACGCCGTGGCCGCGACGATCGCCGCTGAAGGCGTCATGGTGGCCGGTTCCTCCGGCGTGCCGGTCTCGCACCCGCTGTTGCGGTTCCTGGGGCAGCTCGACACTGCGCTATCGGCACACGAGCGGGCCAGCGAGGCGAGCGACGACACCGACCCGGTTGCGGTGGCTCAGGCTGCCGCCCGGACAGCGATGGAGGCATACCGACGTGACCAATCCGAGCAGTGAACTCCAGGATCTGGCATGCCTGTTGATGGATAACGACACGCGTGAGGTCAGAGATCATCCGCTCTGGCCGGTCTACGTCGCGCTGTTCCGCGCCGAGATGGGAGCCGACCCCCGGCCGGATAGCCTCAGCATGATCTGCGCCTGCCCCGAGCACTACTGAATTCAGAGAGCCCCCGTACCGTCCTACCCATGTCGGGTGTGTCGGTACGGGGGCTCTCTGCGCTTGGGGCTCATGCGCGCTACGCCTCCGGCGGCACACTGTAGCGACTCAGGACGTCTTCAGCCGTGGACTTGTCCAGTAGACGGAGTTCCCAAGGCCCAGTGTTGACGTCGAACTCCTTACCGAAGCCAACCCACTTACCGGCCATGCGGCGCCCGGTCGGATCGACCAGCAGTTGAATAGCGCCGTGGTACCTGGCCCCCTGGTAATAGCCGTCCTGTGCCGTCTGCTCCACCCACGAGCCCGTTACGACGTTCCGATCTACAGTGAGATCGAACGACAGCGGCGAGTCGGGATTGGACGACGCACCGGGGAGGGACCGGCCAGAGATCCGGTTTCCGCTCTGGGACAGTACGACGTGGTGCAGGCCGGTGAACGTGTTCTCCCGGCTACTGCTGAAGAACTCGTAGTGGCTGATCCAGACCCCCGAGTAGTCCTCACCCGTGGGAGCCGGTGCGGCCTGCACGGGCACGCCCGGTTCATCGCTGGTCATGTCATGGCCTCCCGTACCGTCCACGCTGACCCTTGGCGGTAGCTGTGGTGAGTCGAAGCCGAGGCGGTCCACAGAAAGCTTGGTGACAGCCTCAAGGGCTCGAACGTACACCGGACGGGGGGACCTGACCTCCCCTGACTCCCAGCGCTGAACGAGACGCTTGCTGGCGTCATTGGGTTCTCCCTGGTTCACCCCAACTTCCCTCAGGCGTTTCGCGAACTCGTCTTGGCTGAGACGGAGTCCAAGGCGTACGGCCCGCAGCGTCTCGTTCGGCGTCGTCATGAGCCCCACCATAGGGGCTGACATCTGCTGAACGACACCGAAATGACGCCTTGTCAGGACGCCGGAGAGACGCCTTGGCGGCGTCGCAATGGCCTGCCCCTCCGGGACACCATCAAGCCCTCCGTAAACGCAGAGGAGCAGCAATGGTGAAGCACGAACCTACTCAAGGGTCGGCGAGAGGGCCCGACCGGTGCGACTGCGGCAAGCTGATCAATGGCACCGTGGGCGAGGACGGCATCACCACCTGGGTGTGCGAGTGCCGAAGGTTCGGCTACCTGCTTCCGCCGGACTACCAGCAGGCGCACCCGGACGAGTCCCGAGTTCAGGTGTGCGGCCGCAGGCGCCCCCGCGTCGTCGCCCCGGTTGCCGCGTGAACCCGTATGGCCGTTGGGCGATCACCGGGCGCTGGCTGAAGCTGTTCGGGCGCAACCCGAAGATGGCCGTCCATGTTCTTTGGCACGGCACCCTTCAGTGGACGTGGCCCGTGCTCATGGTCAGCCCAACCCGGCGCGAGATCGTTCGAGTCGTCCGTTCGCGGCCCCGGATCAACGCCCGCCGGTTCGCGCTCCGGGCCGAACTCGACCGGCGCCGGTACTCCTCGGAGTAATCGCCACGTCGCCCGTACCACCGCCCAGCATGGTGACGACCTGGGTGGACGTCCCGGTTCGGGACCGGTGGTCCCGTCCGTACATGCCCCCCGTCATGGATGGGCGGGACCACTACCGCAACCCCGGAAGGGCTCGCTCGTGCAACAGAAAAGGCTTCCCGCCGGCGCTCCGTTTCTCATGTCCGACGTCGTCGCCACGGTGGCCAACACCGAGACGTGCGAGTGCCCGAACCAAGACGGCTGCGTTCAACGCCTGGGGCTGCCCAGGGCGAATGGGCGATTCCGCGACGGACACAACCGTGTCTGGGAGGTAGTCCGGCGGCAGCAGTTCGCCGACCCCGTGAACGGCAGGGTGCGGCAGACGGCCGTCCTTCTCCGGCGGTACGAGGGGCCGAAGCCCGTGTTCCTGACGATCCGGTGCGCCGGTCCGCCGACGGTAGAGAACCACTACGAAGCGAACCGCCTGGGGCGTCCGCCCCGGGCTCAACGACTCCCGTTCGAACCGGCAACCCGCGTGAACAGCTAGCCGGGTTGAACGGGCCACAAGACTCCCGCCCCGGCCGGTCATCCCTGGAAGGCAGCCGACCGGAGCGGGTTCCGCAGCACCGCACGCCCCGGACACCAATCGGTGCCCGGAACTCCGCACGATGTGAGGAGACACCAGTATGACCACGCCCGAGCGTCCGCCCGGCCCCGCCGGTTCCGACGTCCGCAACCTGCTCACCCCGGCGCAGTTCGACGGGGCTGTCTTCACCGTCTTGGACAACAACCCCGGCATGGCCGCCGGTACCGCCGAGCGCATCGTTACCGAAGCGCTCAAGTTCGTCGTTACCGCCCGTACGTTCCCCACCGTGCGCATCACGCCGTCCAACGTCGTGGACGAGGGTTGGCACGCGCTCATCCTGCACACCCGCGTGTACGCCGGGCTGTGCGACAAGCTCGGTGGGTTCGTTCACCACTACCCGGAGCGGCCCGACCCGACGCGTCACGACGCGGCCGCGCTCAGCCGGACCGTGGCACTCATCGAAGAGGCCGGGTACACCCCGGACCACGAGCTGTGGACCGGCCCGACCCGCGCACTGGTGGCCGTGGCCGCGAACTGCTCCCACACGCCGGTGCCCGGTGGGTGCGGACCGATCAACCCCGGGGCGTGCGCGTCGCACTGCAACGGTGGTGGCGGTGGCGGAGGTGGGGGCGGTGAAGCCCACTAGCCTGGGCCCACCGAACACAGAAAGGGCGGGACGCATGGATGAGAACGAAGCCCGGCAAGTCGCCAACACCCTTCAACAGCTAGGCATTCGGGGAATCGTCTCCCCCGAAGACCTCGACAACCCGAACGGGCGTTGGAGGGTGTACGACCGCGCCGATGCTGCTACCCGGCGGGACATCACCGACGAAGCGCTGACGCTTGTCGCGGGTCGGTCCCGGCAGACCGGTCCGGCGCGAGGATTCGTCGTCCCGAAGTCCCGCTGAGTCACTCCTCGAAACGGCCCCGTCCGGGTTCGCCTGGGCGGGGCTACCTCGTGCGGTCTGTCACGAAGCTTCCCATCCCGGTTTCAGTTCGGATCAGCCCGTCTTCGCGCAGCGCCGCCGTGACCTTCTGAACGGTCGCACGCGCTACCCCGAAATCGCGTTCGAGCTGCACCGCCGAAATCAGGTGGCCGGGCGCATACTCGCCGCTTTCGATCTTGCGGGCGATCTCGTCGCGGATCTGTCGCCACTTGGGGCGGGTCGGGTCGAACTCCATGCCACGAAGGTAACCGTCGGCGGGCGCTGGCGGGAGTCGGGTGCTATAGGGGGCAATAGACAGGGATAGGGACCCCTAGTAAGGTCTGCCCAACAGAAAGCCCGGCGACGAAGGCGGCTGGCACCGCTTATTCGTCCCGGGGATGGCCGACGCTTTCGAGGAGCGACGACATGACCAACTTTATCGCCTGGGCGTTCGCCGCCTGGGCATGCGTCCTGCTGGCTGGCTTAATCGCGCTGTACCTGCCCGTGGACGCGGGCCAGCCGTTCCAGTCCAAGCCCGTCACCGCACAGTCCGCGCCGGAACCGAAGACGCCCGCTCTCGGGACGATCCCCAAGCACGTCATCGACTGGCGTCAGCCCCTCGAAGGAGAGGCCAACCGGATCGTCCGGCCCTACACCCCGGAAGCCGTCGAAGCGCCCCCTCAGCACCCGGTGACGCTCGTCGGGACAGCCCCGGCGAAGAACGTCCGTGAGCGTCGTGCGGCAGCGTTCGCGGCTCAGCTCGATCTGCCCGACCCGCTTCACTGGCTGGACGACGCGACCACTACTGATCGAGTGCTCACCGGGGCGGGTGCGTGATGGCGCGGAAGAAGAAGGCGTCGAAGGCCTATGCGTGCTGCATCTGCGGTAAGCCGACCGCTGACGGCAAGGTGATCGGCACCGTGGACCGCGTGAGCGGCCCCGTGTACGTCCGATGGGCGTGCCGGGTCCCCTGCACCCCGCTGAAGACCCGCTAGACCCCTCACAGCCCCGTCCGGGCCGATCCTGGGCGGGGCGTTCTTTCAGCCTCTCTTACTACGGGAAGAGACAGCAGGCGAACGCCTGGCGCCACGGCGGCAGTGCGGCGCCCCTGGTGGTCGTCCTCATCATCGGCGACGTCCTCCGCGTCTCCGTCAGCGACGAGAACCCCGTCTTCCCCACCCAGCGGGAGGACCCCGACCCCTACGCCGTCACCGGTCGGGGCCTGCACCTCGTCCGTTCGCTCACCCACCGCTTCGGCACGGAGCCCCGCAAGACCGGCAAGTCCGTCTGGTTCGAGCTGGACGCCGCCGCGTGAGCGCCGCCGCCGACGACTGCAGCCGCGGCCCGATCGAGCCGGCCGACCCGCTGATGCGCACCTACACGGAGATCGAAGTCTCCTACCTGCTCGCCGAACTCGCCGAGCGCGGCCGAAAGTTCGGCCTCCTCTGGCCCGCGGCCACCACCGACAGCGTCGTGGACGGCCGCGTCCTCGTCCGCTTCGGCAACGCCCCGGCCTCGACCGTCCTCAACCTCCTCACCCTCCTCCGCGACCACGACAAGAGCAGCGAGGACGACGACCCGTGCGACTCCTGATCGGCCTCGTCCTCCTCACCCTCCTGCTCCTCGCCATCGCCGTCGTCGCCCTCGGCACGCTCGCCGTCCTGCGGATGCCCCACCGCCCCGACGACGCCACCGTCGACGCCCCCGACCCCGACCGCCAACCGGTGGCCTGACCCGCCTCCCCGCCCGAGCCGCCCGGCCGGACCCACCGGGCGGCTGTCCGCTTCCCGCCCCCTGTTGCCGGGCCTCTGCAGGCGGCGCAGGCTGGAAGAACCCAAGAGATCCGGTCCGCCGGGCCAGGAGGCGAGTTCACATGACCAGGCTCAGGGAACAGATCACCGTCGATGCCCCCGCGCAGGAGGTCTGGGGGCGGCTGCATGACGTCGAGGCCTATTCGACGTTCCTGGACGGCGTCGAACGTGCTTATGCGCCCAGCAGCGACCGCGCCCATCTGGACGTGCGGGCCGGTGGGGTGCAGCGGGAGTTCGATGCCGTTCTCACCGACCGCGGCCCCGACCAGGTCCTCGCCTGGGAGACGCAGGGCAGCCCGGAGCTGAAGGGCACCCTCTCGGTGCGGTCGCTGGACCGGGACCACAGCCAGGTGCAGATGGAACTGGAGTATGAGCCGCAGGCCATCCAGGACACCTTCGGCGGCCCGCGGGGCATGGCCCAGGTCCACCGGATCGAGAACACCGTCCGGGGCGGCCTGGAGCAGTTCAAGAACCTGGTGGAGTCGGAGCGGTAGCCGACCCCCACCGAGTGCGAGCGCCATGACCGACCCGCTCCCCACCTCGGCCTTCCACGCGCCCGACCCCGCCCCCTCGATCACCGACCGGCGGATCGGTGCGCTGGACGTCCATGCCACCGACCCCGGCGTGCGCCGCCTGCGCGAGTGGGCGCACGCCGGAGTCGGCCGCGGGCCCGGGTGAGCGGGCGCCGGACGTCGTGTCCGGTACGGGTGACCCGTCTCGATGGGGTTTGGCGTCTGTTCGGCGTCTGACCGGGGTTTGACTGGCGAGGGTCCGTCTCGCGGAGTCAGACGTGCAGGGCGCCGTCCAGGACCGTGACGGCGTTCCCTGTGAGGTGGACGCGGTCGCCGTTCACAGCGGTGCGTACCAGGCCGCTGCGTGCGGACACCTGGAGGCCTGTGAGCTCCTTGCGGCCGAGTCGTGCCGACCAGTACGGGGCGAGCGTGGTGTGGGCGCTGCCGGTCACCGGGTCCTCGGGGATGCCCCTGGCCGGGGCGAAGAAACGGGAGACGAAGTCGTGGCCCAGGCCAGTGTCGGAGGCGGGGGCCGTGACGATGACGCCGCGTAGGCCCTCGCGGATCGTCAGGTCGGCGACGGCGTCGAGGTTCGGCGTGAGAGCCCGGACCGTGGCCTCGTCCGGGAAGACGGCGAGCAGGTCGCCGAGGCCGTCGGAGCGGAAGGCGGCCTCGGGGACGGCCCCCAGGGCTTCGTGGAGCTCGTCCGGCACGGGCACCGCGGCGCCGGGGGCCGCCGGGAAGTCGAGCGTGATGGCGCCCTCCGCGTCGGCGTGGGTGACGAGAACGCCGTGGTTCCGGCTCAGGAACCGAACGGCTCCGACGAGGCCCTTCGCAGTGCGCAGCGCGTGCGCGGTGGCGAGCGTGGCGTGGCCGCACAGGTCGCCCTCGACTCGTGGGGTGAACCACCGGATGGCCCAGTCGGCTTCGGCCGAGGCGGACAGCGGAAGGGCGAACGCAGTCTCGGAGTGGTTCATCTCGGTCGCGATCCGCTGCATCCACGCGGCGTCCGGCCACTGTCCGGCCGGCAGCAGGCACACGGCAGCCGGGTTCCCGGAGAAGGGGCGATCGGTGAAGGCGTCGACGACGTAGAGGTGCATGTCGGGGACCGTAGCGTCACCGGGACCAGTGCCGCCAAGGGCCAATCCGCAGCAGGTGGACTGACGTGCCCTCGGCGCGGAACCGGGACTGGTCGACTCGCGTACCAGGCCGACCACCCGAGGCCGCCGGTTGTCAGTGGGTGGAGTCGAGCCGGCGGGCCCAGTCCGCCAGCCGCGCGAAGTCGTCCGCCGTCAGCCCGACCTTCGGGTCCACGTGATGGAGCAGCGCCGGACCGTCGTGGTGGGCCCGCACCCAGGCGCGGTCCGCGGCCGTGATGTGGTCGTCGACCCAGGCGAAGGGGCGGCCCTGCGCCCAGTCGACGATCTCCGGCGTCTTCCAGAACACGCCGTCAGCCGTCTCTGACCGCGGATCGGACCAGGCGATGTACGGGAGTTCGGGCAGCCCCAGGACTGGCCCGATGAAGGCGTTGGCCTCCTCCTCCCAGGTCGTCGCCCACACCAGGTCGTAGGGCAGCGCGGCGAGCGCCGGCCCGTGCCCCGGGTTGAGCCAGACCCGCAGCGGCTTCGGTGCCTTGTGGGGCGTCCCCCACCAGGCGAGCCGCCGCCGCTCGGCGGCCTCCCAACGCGGCGTCATCAACCGGTGGGTGTCGTACCCCTCGGGCCGCCGGTACGGCTTCGCCGCATCGGGGTTCAACGGCCCGTCCACGTCCAGCAGCAGTACCGGCCGCACCATGACGCACCCCCCCGATCGTCCCCGCACGATAGCGGCCGGGCCGGCCCCGGCCCAACGCATTTCTTCGGCGCCCCGCTCGACGGCCGGTTGTCGTAGGCGCGGGGCATACTGTGCGCCAGCGGTGGGGGGTTCGTGCCTGAGGCGTGAGTCCCGTCCGCGACTGATTCACGAAAACGCTAATGCGCGAAGCTGGTGGGCCCTAAGGTAGCGGCCCGTCACCCCCGTTGCCGGACCTGGAGTCCTACACCCATGCCTTCGCCTGCCGTCTTCCGCTCCCCGAAGGCGGCCGCCACCGCCGCCACCGTCCTGCTCTCCGTGAGCGGTGCGGCGTCACTGTTCCGCCTCGCGGTCGACGTCCGACTGTACGGGTTGGTCGGTGATCTCCTGACCAACATCGATCTGGTCGACGACGCCACCATCGCCGACGCGGACCACCTTGATCAGGCCGCGTCGACGGTGGCCTTGGTGGCCCTGGTCGCCACGGCGGCCGCCTTCATCACCTGGTTCTACCGGGTCCGGGTGAACGCCGAGGTGCTGAACCCGCACGGGCACCGGTTCCGGCGCGGTTGGGCGATCGGCGGCTGGTTCACCCCGTTGGTGGCGCTCTGGTTCCCCCGGCAGATCGCCGGTGACATCTGGCAGGCCGGCGCCCGGCCGGACGAGTCCGGGGTGCGGCCGCCGCTCTCGCAGACGCCGCTCAACCTGTGGTGGACCACCTTCGTGGTGGGCAACGTGCTCGGCCGAATAGGCGCCCAGTCCACCAACGCGGCGCACTACCCGGACGACTACCAGCAGGGCGTCGTCTGGCTGATCGCTTCCGACCTGCTGGAGCTGGCCGCCGCCGTCTTCGCCGTCCTGGTGGTGCGCAAGGTGACGTCCATGCAGGAGGAGCGCTTCGCCGAGTCCGCCGCCCGGGCGTACGGGGTCGGTGTCTCGGCCGTCGGGAGCTGACCCCGAGCTGACCCCGCTCTGCGCCGGGAGCGCACAGGAAGTCGGCCCGTCCGACTTCCTGTGCGCTCCCGGCCCGACCTGTAGCGCCGGTGGGGCCTGTTCGGAAGTGATCTTTGTGGGACCCGCACTCAAGAGGGTGCGGGAGAATGTGGATCGTGGAGGGGAAGTACCGGCTGCTGCGCCAGACGAGTCGATGGGCGCGGTTCGCCCAGGTCACCGTGCACGGAGCCGTGGCCACCGGGCCAGAAGTCCGGATGGGTCCCGACGTGTTCGCATGGCGCGTCCGGCCCTACGGCGCCGCGCTGGGCGCCGGCCGCGCCGATGATCGACGCATCCAGGCAGAGGCGCGGGAAGGCGCTTGGTACGCGCTCATGCGCCTCCCCGAAGAGGCCCGAGGCGTGCTCGTTTCCGTCGTCGAGATCGTCACGGCACCAGCAGACACGGGCCCCGGTGATGTGAAGTTCGCTGCGGCGCAGGCCGTCTGGCAAGCCGTCGGCCGTCGGCCGGACCAGTATCCATGGATCGGCGAGGACGGGAACCCTGTCTTCCCGTAGCGACTTGCTCACAGCCACTCGTTGACGGCCGCCCCCGGAACGGTCGTTTCGTAGCGACAGCGAGTTCGTCGTATCTCGTGGCGACCCCGGGCAGCAGCCCGATCCCCACTGCCGAGAGGACCGTAACGGTCCACCGTTGCGCCCGGCTTCGCGGCACCTGGTCGGTCGTCCCTCTTTGCACGTGGTGATCTTTGCGGCGCGGGGATCGCCGGTCATCGCATTTGATCGAGAAGAACGGGCGGTGGCGGCAACGAGCCCTGGTGCACGAATGGTTGGTGGGTCTACGGTGGCGCGGTGAGCGCTTCGACTGGCGCTGTCCGAAGACGGCGCACGTTCTTCGCCGTCGGCTGGGCCGTCATCCTGCTGGCGGTCGTGGTGCCGCCCCTGGTGGTCGGGCCGGCGTTCGCGCGTTCGGGGGTGTTGGGCTTGCCCGGGCTGGTGGCCCTGCTCGGGTCGATCGGCCTACTGGAAGCCGCGACGGCGCGACGCAGGAGCGTGCGGATGGCCGGCGGGGTGGTGCGGGCGCGCACCTGGTCGGGCGAGCGGGAGGTGGACCTGCGGGACCTCGCCGTCGTGCGCGCCTGGCAGGCGGTGTCGAGGGACCGCCTGGAGACCATCGTCTCCCTGACGGACCGCTCCGGCGGGTGGGTGGTCCTGATCACCGACGACGAGCGCCGGCAGCTGATCGCCGACGCGGTGCGCAGGCACGGCGCGGGCTACGTCTCGCCCTGGGCCGAGGGGCTGCTGCGCCTCACGCCCACCCGGTGGTACGCCGCCGGCGGGCGCGTGCTCGGGTTCGTGTGCGTGATGATCGCGCCGTTCCCCGTCGGAATCCTGCTGGCCGCGGCGGCGGCGCAGCGCTGAACCGGCCCGGGCTCAGCGGTACCCGTGCACCGCGGCAGGGGACTTGGGCGCGAGGCTCGGCCAGGGGTGCCCCGCGCTGTCGGCGGCGGCCGACCGCAGCAGGTCCAGCACCGTGCAGCCCGGGTAGGCCCGGAAGTCCGGGTAGAGCTCGCGGTGGTAGCAGCTCCAGTAGCTCACCACCTGCCGTTGGAGACGGTCGAAGAAGGCCGGATTGGCCGCGATGAACCGCCCGTACGCGAGGCGCCCGGGGCTGCCCGGCGCGAGGAGGCCGGGCAGCTCGTCACCGATGGCGACCAGGATCTCCAGCACGTACTCGCCGACCAGCCGCAGGACGAACGGCACGACCCACGGGTCCGCGGAGCGGACGATCCGCGCCAGGTGACGCTGCCGAACCCACCCGTCGCCGTGCCGCGAGTACCAGCAGTGCAGGAGCTGCCGCTGCCGCGGCGAGAGCCCGGCCACCGCCGCGGGCGACGGCTCGTCGTGGTGGACCCGATGGGGGATGGCGATCTGCTCGCCCTCGACGACGACCGCGAACGGGCCGAGCGGCCGGTGGCGGGCGGCGGGGACGACCGCCATCACGTCCGCGGCGTCAGCGGCGAACTCGGCGGGGAACGCTGCGGGCAGCACGTCAATTCCGTACGTCATCATGGTGGCGCCCAGCATCCGTCGTAACAGCGCCGACCGCCAACGATTTGTGCGCTCAGGGCTTCCGCCAGGTCAGCGAGTACCGCCGCAGCACGTGCCACCGGTACCGCACCCCGGGCAGCACCCGACCGGCCGCCTCCCGCACCTCCCGGTAGCTCATCCCCGGCGCGGCCGCCCGCAGAATCCCGGCGTGCCGTGCCACGTTGGTGTTCCAGTACGGTCGTTCCTCGCGCATGACCCCACGGTAGGGCAGGTAGTTCAGTCGGCCAGGGCCGTCGCCACGGCGGCTTCGGCGTGGAGGCGGGCGGTCGGGAAGACCGGGACGGGGCTGTCCTTCGGGCCGACCAGCAGTTCGATCTCGGTGCAGCCGAGGATGATGCCCTCGGCGCCCGCCGCGACCAGGTCCTCGATGACCTGCCGGTACGCCGCCCGGGACTCCTCGCGAACGACACCCCGGCACAGCTCCTCGTAGATCACCCGGTGCACCAGGGCGCGGGAGTCGGTCTCGGGGACGAGGACGTCCAGGCCGCCGGTCGTCAACCGACCCCGGTAGAAGTCCTGTTCCATGGTGAAGGCCGTTCCCAACAGCCCGACCCGCCGTAGGCCCGCCGCTCGCACCGCGTCCGCGGTGGCGTCGGCGAGGTGCAGCAGCGGGACGGTCACCGCCGCCGCGACCTGGTCGGCGACCTTGTGCATGGTGTTGGTGCAGATCAGCAGCAGCTCCGCGCCCGCCGCCTCCAGCGACCGCGCCGCGTCCGCGAGGACCGCGCCCGCCGCCTCCCACCGCCCGGCCGCCTGCATCTCCTCGATCGCGGCGAAGTCGACCGAGTAGAGCACGAGTTGGGCGGAGTGCAGCCCGCCGAGGCGGTCGCGGGTGAGTTCGTTCAGGGTGCGGTAGTACTCGGCGGTGGATTCCCAGCTCATGCCGCCGATCAGGCCGAGGGTCTTCATGGCGCCATTTATAAGGCAGGTGAGAAAATCAAAGCAACTATATAAGGATAACTTTGATGGAGTCAGCTCTCCCGGGCCACCCGGTGCTGCCACTCCCGGGTGAACACCACCGACCCTGCCTCCAGCGCCCGCAGCTGCATCACGCTGATGAAGTGCCCGGCGTCGCAGCGCAGTTGGGTACGGGTCTGGACGGTCACGTCCCAGCCGAGGTCGGGCCGTTCCAGCCGCACGGTGTGGTCCGTACGGGCCTGGGCGCTGAGCGGGGCGCCGGTGAGGATGCGGTAGGCGGTGACGGTGTGTTCGTCGCGGACCAGGCCGTCGGGGTGGGTGCGGGTGCCGTCGGTGGCGGGGGAGAGTTCGGTGCGCCATTCGTGGCGGCCGATGTCGTGCACGGTGATGTGTTCGGGCCGGGCGGTGAGCGGTTCGGTGACGTGGACGGCCAGCGGGTCGGGCAGTGAGGGGGCCTCGAAGGTGACGGGCCTGGCGCCGACGTCGGCCGCCAGGTGGCGCACCGGCAGGCTGAGGACGGAGTGGGACGGGTCGAGCGCGTACCCGCTGTCGTCGGCGGGCGGCCACACCCAGGGCCAGTAGACGGAGGAGAGCGCGAGCCGCAGCCGGTGTCCGGCCGGGACGGTCGCCGCGCAGGCGGCGAGTTCGACTTCGGCGTCCGGGCCGGTGGTGGTCAGGACGCCCCGGGTGAGCAGGGCGGAGGTGCCGTCCGGGCCGACCGCGCACAGCCGTGCCACCACCTGCACGGGGGACTCGCCGGAGCGCAGCCGCAGCCGTGCGACCGGGATCCCGAGCAGCTCGACCGGTTCGGGCAGCGGCAGGGAGTCGAAGCAGACCGAGCGTCCGTCCTCCTCGCGCTGGTCCGGCGGCTGGTCGGCGGGGCGGCCGTGCGGGACGTACGCGCCGGCGTTGAGTCCGGTGTGCTGGGGGGAGCGTACGTGGACGTAGCGGTCGTCGGAGGCGGTGCCGGCGGTGCGCAGCTGGCCGTCCAGGTCGTAGTGGATCTCCCGGACGTCGGGGGAGGGCCATGCCTCGTCGCCGGTCCAGCGGGTGCTGATCCAGCTGCGCAGGGCCGGTTCCTTGACGGCGCCGGTGTCGACGCCGCGCAGCCAGTGGTCCCACCAGCGCAGGGTCTCGGGCAGGGCGGCCTCGGGCAGGCCGTGCGGCCAGGGGCCGAGCAGGGCGCGCGCGGTGGGGGACTCGGCGAGCAGGCGCAGCACGAAGGAGCAGGACGGGTCGCCCCAGCCGGCCACCGCGAGCACCGGGACGGAGACCGGCACGGTGGTGTCCCCGGCGGCGAGCCAGGCCTCGACCGGGGGTTCCAGCGATTCGAGCCGGGCCAGCCAGGTGGGCCGCCAGGCGTCGCCGAGCTGGCGCGGGTCCGGGGGGAGGGCGGCGTCGGCGATCAGCGCGGTGAGCCGGGCGTGGAGGTCGGCGGCGAGGACGGCGCCGCCGAGGCGGTGGCCGCCCTGGGGGCAGGCGGTGACCGCCGCGCCGACGGTGTCCGGCACCCGGGCGGCGAGCCGCAGCGCGGTGGTGCCGGCGGCGCCGACGCCGAGCAGGCCGACCCGGCCGTTGCACCAGGAGCGGTGGGCGAGCCAGTCGATGACGGCGGCGCCGTCGGTGAGTTCCTGTTCGTCGCCGGGTTCGCCGGGCAGGCCGCCGGAGTTGCCGTGGCCGCGGGTGTCGACCCGGACGGCGGCGTAGCCGTGGCCGGCGTACCAGGGGTGGCGGCGGGCGTCCTCGGCGGCGGTGCGGTCGCCGAGGCGGTCGGCCGAGTACTCCAGCAGGGCGGGGACGGGCTCGTCGCTGACCGGCCGCCACACCCGGGCGGCGAGTTCGGTGCCGTCGGGCAGCGGGATGCGGACGTCCTCGCGGGTGGTGTGGAACGGGTACGACGGCATGGCCGCTCCCATCGGGTCCCGGGCCGGTGAGCGCCGAGTGGCCTGGGCGCGGACGGGGATCGCGCCGCGGGGCCGTCGGCATTCCGACCCTAGGGGAGGGTCCTGTGCGGCGCATGACGATCTTCGGCGGCGGCTCGACCAGCTGACAGCCGAGCCCGCAAGCCGAGCCCGGAAACCGAGACGTTGTTGCGCATGACTTGCAACTGCGCGCCGAGAGGGAAAAGATGGCCCAGCTCCGCCCGGACCACCCGAAAGGACCACAGGATGCCCAGCGCCGCCCCAGGTGCCCCGGCAACTGCCCCAGCCGTCAGATGGCGCGACCGGCTCACCCGTGAGGAGTGGATCCGGCTGGCCGGGATGGGCGGCTTCATCCTCGCGCTGCACGTCATCGGCTGGTTCACCCTGCTCGCCCTGGTCGCGCCCGAGCACTACGACGTCGGCGGCCAGGTGTTCGGCGCGGGCATGGGCCTGACCGCGTACACCCTCGGGATGCGGCACGCCTTCGACGCGGACCACATCGCGGCGATCGACAACACCACCCGCAAGCTGATGGGCCAGGGCAAGCGGCCGCTGTCGGTCGGCTTCTGGTTCTCGCTCGGGCACTCCTCGGTCGTCTTCGGCCTGTGCGCGCTGCTGGCCTTCGGCATCCGCACGCTCGCCGACCAGGTCCAGGCGGACGACTCGACCCTGCACAGGATGACCGGCCTGATCGGCACCACCGTCTCCGGGTCGTTCCTGCTGCTGCTCGGCCTGATCAACCTGGGCGCCTTCAACGGCATCCTCCGGGTGTTCCGCCGGATGCGCCTGGGCGAGTACGACGAGGCCGAGCTGGAGCGCCAGTTGGAGCGGCGCGGGCTGATGAACCGGATCCTCGGCAAGGTCACCCGGGCGGTCACCAAGTCCTGGCACATGTACCCGGTGGGCCTGCTGTTCGGCCTGGGCTTCGACACCGCCACCGAGGTGTCCCTGCTGGTGCTGGCGGGCGGCGCGGCGGCCTTCTCGCTGCCCTGGTACGCGCTGCTGACGCTGCCGATCCTGTTCGCGGCGGGGATGAGCCTGCTGGACACCATCGACGGCTCGTTCATGAACTTCGCCTACGAGTGGGCGTTCTCCAAGCCGGTCCGCAAGATCTACTACAACCTGACCGTGACCGGCCTGTCGGTGCTGGTCGCGCTGGTCATCGGCCTGGTCGAACTGATCGGCCTGCTCGGCGAGAAGCTGGACATCACCAGCGGGCCGATCGCCTGGATCGGTGGCCTGGACCTGAACTTCGTCGGCTACGCGATCGTCGGACTGTTCGTGCTGACCTGGATCGGGGCGATCGCGTTCTGGAAGTTCGGCAGGGTCGAGGAGAAGTGGTCGGCGGGGCTGGCGGCCGCCTCCGCCGCCGAGCCGGAATAGCCCCGGAACGGGTCGAAGGCGCCCGAGGGGTCGGTGACCGTCGGAAAGCGTCGGTCTGGTCACCGGCCCCTCGGGGCTTTTCGAAGCCCTGAGCGAAAGCCTGTGCCGCGGCGGCTACTTCAGTGCGGCGAGCACCGCCTCCGCCATCACCTGCTCGCCGGTCGCGTTCGGGTGGAACGGCACGGCGGGCGAGCCGGGCAGCGCGCCCTCGATCCAGCGGTCGTCCGAGCAGACGTCGTGCCCGCGGGTCGGTGTCGCGGTGTCCACGTACGTCGCGCCGTTGGCGGCCGCGGTGGACTTCAGGGCGGCGTTCAGCTTGTTGAGCACCCCGTACATGTACTCGACGTCGCCCGGCGTCACCGGCTGGCGCAGCACGCAGGTCGAGCCGTCGGCGGGCAGTACGGACGGGTAGCCGACCAGCAGCACCTTGGCCTTGGGGGCCTTGGCGTGGATCTGCTGGAGGGTGGTGGCGATCTGCGGGGCGATGCTGGTGGTGATCCGCTCGGCCAGGTCGTCGTTGCCGTACTGCCAGGACCAGGTGTTCCAGTCCCAGTAGCCGTGGTGGTAGACGTCCTTGCAGGGCGTGCCGAGCGGGTTGACGACGGCGCCGGCGATGCAGGTGGCGACCAGTTCGCCGAGGCCGAGGTCGCTGGCGGCGAGGTCGTTGCCGCCGATCCCGAGGGTGACCAGGTCGGTGTCGGCGGTCACCGAGTCCAGTTGCGGGTCGTTGACCCGGATGAAGGCGTCGTACTGCGGCTGCGTCATCGCCTTGACCTTGGCGGCCGCGCAGGTGACGTCCGTGTAGGTACCGGCCCCGAGCGAGGCGGCGACCAGGTGGCCGTAGTTGTGGTCGGAGCGCAGGCACAGGCCGGCCGACTGGCCGGGCACGCCGGCGCCGGCGGCGTAGGAGTCGCCGAGGGCCACGTAGTGCTTCGGGGCGGGGGTGGCGGCCTGGGCGGTGGTGGAGGTGAGCGCGAGGGCGGCGCCGACGGCGACGGCGGCGAGCAGGCTCGAATTGCGGAGTCGCCGGGAATTCCGGGCAGGGCGGAGCACGGTTCCTCCTGGGGGAGAGAAACGACGGGTGGGGGGTCGTGCCGAGCCGGGCCACAGCTACTCGCAGGTAAGTTACTGCCAGGTTTCGTCGGCGTCCATGCTTCCGACCGAAATTCCGGAAATCCCGTCAGATGGCACCGGGTGACATTTCGAATTCCGCTCCATCGTGTTTCGAAAACAAATCCGATACGTGGTGGAGCGGAATTCGCCTCGGTTCAGGGGTGGGCCGGGTGGACCGGAGTACGGCGACGGGCGGCGGCGAAGGAGGCGATGACGACCGCGGCGAGCACCCCGAGCACCGTGATCAGGGACCCGAGCACCATCAGCACCGCCGCGCCGATCAGCTTGCCGGGCAGGGCGGGGGAGTCGCTGCCGGAGTGCCAGACCACCCGGTCGCCGGTCAGTTCGGCGAGCTCGACGGTGCCCTGGTGGTCGTCGTCGACGTGCAGGCGGGAGTCGTCCGCGGTGGCCCGACGGTCCCCCATCAGGAAGGCCCGCCCGGGCGGGACGGAGACGTCGAAGTCGCGTCGGCAGGTGTCGGTCTGTCGGTCGGCCGGCTCGTCCAGCGGCCGCCCGTTGAGGCTGAGCCGCCCGCCGGAGCAGGCGATGCGCTGGCCGCCGAGGGCCATCACCCGGAAGACGGGGGAGCCGTGGAGGCCCCAGGGGGAGTCGACGATGTAGATCTCGCCGCGCCGGACGTCGGCGGCCGAGACCTTGTCGGCCAGCATCCGGTCGCCCGGCCGAAGGCCCGGCCCCATCGCCGTGCCGTCCATGCGGTGGACGGAGTAGCCGCCGGTGAGGACGACCGAGAGCCCGAGCGCCCCGCACAGGAGGCCGGCCACCGCCACGGCCACGGCGAACCACAGGCCCCGGGCCCTCCGCTTCGGCATCCGCCCGTTCTCCTCCTCGTCGCGGCCCTCGTCCGGCACGCACGGCGGGCCGCGAGGTCGTGCGCATCCTATGCGCGGCGCCTCGGTGAGCCGCACCGCGCCCGCGCCGGTCCGTATCACGCCCGCGCAGAGCCCGCCGCGCCCGCGCCGACCCCCCGGGCGCCCTCCGGCGGCGCCGGGGATGACAGGTACAGTTCCGGTGCAGAGCGTGCCGTCGACCGGGGCGCCGACCAGGAGGGGGACCCCAGCGGATGAGCCGCCGAGACCGCGAGCGTGATGGTAGTCGTGATGGTGGCCGGAAGCGGGGCGCCGGCTCCCCGGTGACCGTCACCGTATGCCGGGGCTGCTGCTGCGGCACCGAGGCGAAGCATCCGGGGGTCGACCACGCGGGCCAGTACGAGCGGCTGCGGACGGCCGTCGGCTCGGCGGGCCGGGTCCGGGCGGTCACCTGCCTGGACGTGTGCACCCAGTCCAACGTGGTGGTGGTCGGCCCGTCCAGCGAGGGGCGGGCGGCGGGCGGCCGTCCGGTCTGGCTCGGCTTCGTGCTGATGGACGAGATGATCGACGACATAGCCGCCTGGGTGCACGCGGGCGGTCCCGGCCTCGCCGATCCGCCCGGGCTGCTCGACCTCCAGCTGATCTCGGTCTCCCGCCGGGTCCGCGAGGGCCTGCCGGAGTGACCGGCGGAAACTGACCGTCGGTCAGATTCACGTCCGAGACGGCTTCGAAGTCGGCCCACTACCATGACCGGTGGCATCGAGTGGTTCCGCGCTGGGGAGGAAGACGATGACGACGGTCTGCCGCATCTGCGCGGGCACCGGCCGGACCGCCGGCCTCAACTGCCGCACCTGCCAGGGCACCGGCACCACCGAGGTGGGCGGCGGGGGCGGCAACTGCTTCCTCTGCGACGGCACCGGGGTGTACGTCCGCTACCGGGTGGACGCGACCGGCGCCAAGCAGGCGTACCGGGACGAGATCTGCCGCACCTGTGACGGCACCGGCAACCGGTCCGCGAACCTCTGGGACGAACCTTCCGCCTGACGCCCCCTCCGGGACGGCCACTCAGCTCGCCGCGCTGACCGGCGACATGATCCGCCATCGCTTGGCCATGGGCATGTTCTTTACCGATTTGTGATCGGCTGTTGGTGTCCGAGTGGGGGAGGCGCTGACGCCCGTTCACCACGCGTCCGCGTGCGGTCAACGCGCCGGTGACAGAGTCCCGCGCATGGATATCCCCAACATGGGCGTGCCGGCCAAGCTTGCCGACCGCATGAGCACGGCCGAGCAGCACGAGTACCTGCGGGCCCGATTCTCCCGCCGCCGGATGCTGCGCGCCGGTGCGGTGACCGTGGGCGCCGTCGCCGTCGGCGGTGCACTGGGCAGTGCGCCGGCCTTCGCCGCTCCGGCCGGCCCCCAGCTGCTGACCGGGGCCACGGCGGCCGGCATCGACGGCGCGCTGGTCGCGCCGATCGGCCGCCACCTCCAGTTCGGCCCCGAGCCGGACACCCAGTTCCGCATCTCCTGGCAGGTGCCGGCGCCGGTCAAGAAGCCGTTCCTGCGCTTCGGCAAGCACCCGTGGGAGCTCAGCCACAAGATCCAGGCCGAGGTCCGCGCCCTGCACACCCCGGCGCTGACCCCGAACAGCCAGCCGGTGGACCAGTACTACCTGCACGTGGCGCTGGAGGACCTCCACCCCGACACGACCTACTACTACGGCGTCGGCCACGAGGGCTTCGACCCCGCCTCGCAGCAGCAGATCTCCACCCTGCACACCTTCCGCACCGCGCCCTCCCGCGACCACCGCTGGGGCAAGGTGTACGAGCCGTTCACCTTCACCGCCTTCGGCGACCAGGGCGTCAGCGCCCACGCGGCCGGCAACGACAACATCATCAAGGCCCAGAAGCCGGCCTTCCACCTGCACGCCGGCGACATCTGCTACGCCGACCCGGCCGGCTCCGGCACCGACCCGGACAAGTCCGTCTTCAACGCGAGGACCTGGGACGACTTCCTGGTCCAGACCGAGACGGTCGCCGCCGACGTCCCGTGGATGGTCGCGTACGGCAACCACGACGTCGAGGCCTGGTACTCGCCCAACGGCTACGGCGGCGAGAACTCCCGCTTCTTCCTGCCGGACAACGGCCCGGACCCGCGCAAGGTCCCCGGCGTCTACACCTTCCGCTACAAGAACGTCGGTGTCATCTCGCTGGACGCCAACGACGTCTCCTACGAGATCCCGGCCAACCTGGGCATTTCGGCGAACCAGCAGACCAAGTGGCTCGAGCGCACCCTCAAGGACCTGCGCGGCGACGAGACCGTCGACTTCATCGTGGTCTTCTTCCACCACTGCGCCTTCTCCACCACCGTCGCCCACGCCTCCGAGGGCGGCGTCCGCGAGGCCTGGGTGCCGCTGTTCGAGAAGTACCGGGTGGACCTGGTCATCAACGGCCACAACCACATCTACGAGCGCACCGACGCCATCCTCGGCAACAAGGTCTCGAAGCAGGTGCCGAGCGGCGCCACCATCGAGCCGGCCAAGGACGGCGTGGTGTACGTGACCGCGGGCGCGGCCGGCCGCAGCCTGTACAAGTTCGACGTGCCGGACACCTACGAGGGGCACGAGAACCACCAGGACGAGGTCAAGACCTACTACTGGGACAAGGGCCGGGTGAAGGTCCCCGAGACCATCCAGTGGTCGCGGGTGCGCTACACCGGCTACTCCTTCATCAAGGTCGACGTCACCCCGGCCCACCTGGGCCGGAAGTCGGTCATGAAGGTCACCGCGCTGGCCGAGAACGGCAGCCAGATCGACAACTACACGATCCTGCGCAAGGTCGGCGAGGGCTGGGACTCCGGCCGCGACGACGACGGCGAGGGCGGCGGCTGGGGCTGGTAGTCCCGACCGCTGTCACGGGCCCCGGTGCTGGAGGTTCAGCGCCGGGGCCCGTACATGATCACGCCGACCCCGGCCAGGCAGATCAGCGCGCCCAGCACGTCGTAGCGGCTCGGTCGGAAGCCGTCCACGACCACGCCCCACAGCAGCGACCCGGCCACGAACACCCCGCCGTAGGCGGCCAGCACCCGGCCGAAGTGGGCGTCCGGCTGCAGCGCCGCGACGAAGCCGTACGCGCCGAGCGCGACCACGCCCAACCCGGCCAGCCACCACGGCCGTTGCTCCCGCACGCTCTGCCAGACCAGCCAGCAGCCGCCGATCTCGGCGAGCGCGGCGACGGCGAACAGGGCGACGGAACGGAGGACGGCCATGGGGGCGATCGTAGGGCCTGTTCCGGGGCCCGTCCTCAGCGCTCAGCTCTGCCGGTACGTCGCCAGGAAGCGCCCGATCCGGTTGATCGCCGTCTCCAGGTCGTCGGCGCGCGGCAGGGTGACGAAGCGGAAGTGGTCCGGGCGGGGCCAGTTGAAGCCGGTGCCCTGGACGACGTGGATCTTCTCGCGCAGCAGCAGGTCCAGCACGAAGCGCTCGTCGTCGACGATCCGGTGCACGGCCGGGTCGAGCCGGGCGAAGGCGTACAGGGCGCCCTTGGGCTTGACGCAGCTGACGCCGGGGATCTCGTTGAGCGCCTTGACCGCGATGTCGCGCTGCTCGGCGAGCCGGCCGCCGGGCAGGACCAGGTCGTTGATCGACTGGTGGCCGCCGAGCGCGGCCTGGACGGCGTACTGCGCGGGCACGTTGGGGCACAGCCGCATGCCGGAGAGCATGGTCAGGCCCTCCAGGTAGTCGGTGGCGTGCTGCTTGGGGCCGGAGACGACGAGCCAGCCGCTGCGGAAACCGGCCACCCGGTAGGCCTTGGAGAGGCCGTTGAAGGTGAGGGTGAGCACGTCGTCGGCGAGGGCGGCCAGGCAGTGGTGCTCGGTGCCGTCGTAGAGGATCTTGTCGTAGATCTCGTCGGCCAGCACCATCAGCTGGTGACGGCGGGCCAGCTCGAGGATCCCCTCCAGGAGTTCCTTCGGGTAGACCGCGCCGGTGGGGTTGTTGGGGTTGATGACGACGATCGCCTTGGTACGGGCGGTGATCTTGGCGGCGATGTCGTCCAGGTCCGGGTACCACTCGGCCTCTTCGTCGCACAGGTAGTGCACGGCCTTGCCGCCGGCCAGCCGGACGGAGGCCGTCCACAGCGGGTAGTCCGGCATCGGGACGAGCACCTCGTCCCCGTCGTCGACCAGTGCCGTGACCGCCATCTGGATCAGCTCGGAGACGCCGTTGCCGAGGTAGACGTCGTTGACGCCGACGCCCCGGACCCCGCGCTGCTGGTAGTACTGCACCACCGCGCGACGGGCCGGCAGGATGCCGCGCGAGTCGCTGTAGCCGTGGGCGGAGGGCAGGTTGCGGATGATGTCCTGGATGATCTCCTCGGGCGCCTCGAACCCGAACGGAGCCGGGTTGCCGGTGTTCAGCCGCAGGACGCTGTGCCCGGCCTCCTCCAGGGCGTTGGCCTGGTCGACCACCGGGCCCCGGATCTCGTAGCACACGTCATTCAGCTTGCTGGACTGCCGAAACTCCATCTGCGGCCTCCCGACCGTCACCACCGCTCCGTTGCTTCTGCTTTGTTCTACCAAGTTGGCACTTGGAAAGTCCAACCTATTGGCTATGCTGATCCGCATGTCACGCCGAAGCTACGACCAGTACTGCGCCGTCGCCCGCGCCCTGGACGCGGTGGGGGAGCGCTGGAGCCTCCTGATCGTCCGTGAACTCCTCCGCGGCCCGCGCCGCTACACCGACCTGCACGCCGACCTGCCCGGTGTCTCCACCGACATCCTCGCCGCCCGGCTCAAGCAACTGGAGGGCGAGGGGCTCGCTCTGCGGCGCAGGTTGGAGCGGCCGGCCAACGCGACCGTCTACGAGCTGACCGAGCGCGGGCGCGAACTGCGGCCGGTGGTCGAGGCCCTGGGGGAGTGGGGGCTGGGCGCCCTGGGCGAACAGCGGCCCACCGACGCGGTGCGCGAGCACTGGTTCACGGCGCCGAGCACCGCGCAGGAGGCCGCCGTCGCGGGCTGAGTCCGCCGGAGGGCGCCGGTGGGGCGGCGGCAAGGCCCCCGTCGCCGGCCGCCGCCCCGTGGTCCCAGGATGGCCCGGACCGATAAACGCACAGTGGACGCCGAATGAGCGCGCGCAGCGAGCTCATCGTCAAGAGGTGCGCATGGGCTCAGGCCCCTGCCGGGCGCAGCGGGGCGGGCGCATGAGCGAGCGCAGCGAGCTCATCGTCAAGAGGTGCGCATGGGCTCAGGCCCCTGCCGAGCGCAGCGAGGCGGGCGCATGAGCGGCCGGACCCCCGCGGTAGTGGTTGGCAAGTGCACACGTACGATCGTCGGATCGCGAGCCATCTCAGGAGAGCGGAGGCAGTCCGTGCCCACCACCAGCCGCAGCTACGCCAGCTACGTCGCCGTCGGGGACTCCTTCACCGAGGGCATGTGCGACGACCTGCACCCCGACGGCCACTACCGCGGCTGGGCCGACCGGGTCGCCTCCGCACTGGCCGCCGAAGCCGCCGCGAACGAGGACGCCGTGGACGGGGACGCCGCGGACTTCCGGTACGCCAACCTCGCCGTCCGCGGCAAGCTCATCGGCCAGATCCACGACGAACAGCTCCCCGCCGCCGTCTCGATGGGTGCCGAACTCGTCACCCTGGCCGGCGGCCTCAACGACGTGCTGCGCCCCGGCTGCGACATCGACCGGGTCGAGCGGCTGCTCGGCCGCTGCGCCGCCGAGCTGCGCGCCACCGGCGCCACGGTCGTGCTGTTCACCAGCACCGACCCCACTCGCCGGCTGGCCGGCAGTGCCCGGCTGCTGCCCACCATCCTGCGGATGAAGGCCTTCGTGCAGGAGCTCGGACAGCAGGACGGCTTCGCCGTCGTCGACCTCTTCTCCGCGCCCTGCTTCGACGACCGCCGGCTCTGGGCCGAGGACCGCCTCCACCTGTCGCCCGAGGGCCACCGCCGGGTCGCCGAGGGCGTGCTGGAGGCGCTCGGCCGCCCCGCCGCCTTCGACTGGCGCGCACCGCTGCCCGCGGCCGCCCCGCCCGGCCGAGTCGAGAAGCTGCGCTCGGACGCCCGCTGGCTGGGCACCCACCTCGGCCCCTGGATCGGCCGCCGCCTCACCGGCCGCTCCTCCGGCGACGGCCGGCCGCCGAAGCGGCCGGAGCTGCTGCCCTACTGCTGAACCGTTTCGGCTTCGAGCACCAGGCTCGCCATCGGGGCCTGGGTGGTCCAGCCGAGCGCCGTGTACAGCGCCTGGCCCTCCGCCGTGCCGACCAGCACCCCGGTGCGGGCGCCCGCCTGGTACGCGCCGGACTGCAACGCCCGCATCACCACCGAGCCCAGGCCTCGACGGCGGTGCTCGGGGGCGGTCACGATCTGGTCCGGCACGGCCACCGCACCCGCCAGACCCGCCTGGCCGCGGGCGGCGAGCTGCCCGTCCGCGCTGCGCACCAGGGCGCGCAGGACGCCGCCCCGGGCCCAGGTGGTCAGGGTGTAGCCGGCCGGCAGCTCGGGCTGCTCGGGCGCGAGCGGGGCGGTCATCAGGAAGCCCGGCGGGTCCAGCCGCCACCGCGGGCCCAGCCAGGGCCGTACGGTGTCGTCGTCGGCGAACAGCTTCAGCCAGGTGGCCGGCGCGGTGGTCGCCTCGGCGAGCTTGCGGACCTCGGCCTCGGTCGGCTCCGGCAGCACGTGCCGCCCCACCTCTCTGGTCGGCGCACCGACGTCGATGGTCCAGCCCCACGGCTGCTCCACCGGGTCGGCGGCGCCCCGGGAGACGACCCAACCGCTGATCCACATCCGGACCAGCTCGGTGACGTTCGACTGCGGCATGGCGTGAACCCCCGTACGTAATGGCCTCTTATCGATTTGGCACCTTACAGGGGTGGGGGTGGCTCTGCCCAGTAAGATCTCTGGACCAAGCATCCAGCAGGTGAGAGGACCCGGACCGTGAGCGAGACCGAGTCGCCGCAGGACCTCACGGCGGCCGCGCCGACCCCGCTCCAGTCCGACTGCGGCAGCTGCTTCGGGCTCTGCTGCGTCGCCCTGCCCTTCGCCGCCGGCTCCGACTTCGCCGTCAACAAGGCCGCCGGCACCCCCTGCCGCAACCTGCGGACCGACTTCAGCTGCGGAATCCACGCGCGGCTGCGCGACAGCGGCTTCCAGGGCTGCACCGTCTACGACTGCTTCGGCGCCGGGCAGCGGGTCTCCCAGGTCACCTTCGGCGGGGTCAGCTGGCGCGAGGAACCCGACACGGCCAAGCCGATGTTCGACGTGTTCCCGATCGTCCGGCAACTCCACGAGCTGCTCCGGTACCTCACCGAGGCGCTCACCTTCGCCCCCGCCCGCCCCGTCCACGCCGAACTGCGACAGGCCCTCGAACAGACCGACCGCCTCGCCGGCGGCACCCCCGAGGAGATCCTCGCCGTCGACCTCCCGGCCCACCGCCAGCGGATCAGCGACCTCCTGCTGCGCGCCGGCGAACTCGTCCGCGCCGCCGTCCCCCGCCGCCGCGAACACCGCGGCGCCGACCTCTTCGGCGCCCGCCTGCGCGGCGCCGACCTCCAGGGCGCCAACCTGCGCGGCGCACTCCTCGTCGCCGCCGACCTCTCCGGCGCCGACCTCCGCCTCGCCGACCTCATCGGTGCCGACCTCCGCGACGCCAACCTCGCCGGCGCCGACCTCACCACGGCCCTCTTCCTCACCCAGGCCCAGCTCAACGCCGCCCGCGGCGACGCCACCACCCGCCTCCCGGCCGCCCTGACCCGCCCTGCCCACTGGCCCGACACCGCCCCGGCCGCCCCGGCCGCCGCCGACCGCAAGCCGCGCGGCAACCCCCGGCCACAGGGCAGCGGCGGCCGCTCAGGCGGCCGCCCGCGCCGGCGGTAGGAACGGACCGCTGCTGTTCAGGCCCCCGGGTGGAGCGGGTCCTCGGGTACGACCGAGGCGATCCGCACGGTCGGAGGCCAGGGAGGTGCGGGGGCAAAGGCGTGCACGACGTTGACCGCCGGGCGATCGGTCGCCGGGTCGCCCTCGATGCGGGTGGAGTAGAACTCGACCTGCTGCGTGCCTTCGGCGACCGTGCGGATGTGGCGACCGAGCCGTGGCTCGCGTTCGAGTTCGGCGCGTAGCGCCTCCAACGCCTCGGTGACGCCGAGTTCCTTGGCCCGCTGGGCAGCTCGATCGGTAACGGCCGCGATCTCCGTGCTGCCCGGGTCGCCCTGGTTGTGCGGGTCGTTCACTCGGTGCCCTGCCGGGTCAGCAGCTCGTTCACGGCCTCGTTCATGGCGTCGGCCGTCTCGCGGTCGGCCGCGAGCAGCACCCGGCCCCGGTAGGCGGCGACGATCTCGGCGACCGCGACCAGGTCGACCACCGTACCGACCTCCCCGACCTGATCGAGCTGGTCGACCGGCACCCGGCGCAGCAGCTGCTCGGCGAGCTCGGCGTCCAGCCGCTCCGCGTCGCCGGGGAAGCCGTGGCCGGCCCGCAGCGCGGCCCGAAGCTCCTGGAGCGTGTCCATCGGCGGCAGGCCCAAGCGACCTGCACCATGCCCGTGTTCGGTGGGCTGGGCACTCATCCCCACCAACCCCTTCCTCGTCGGTTCACCCGGCGCCGGGCCGAGCCCTGAGCTCCTAACGGTAGCCGCCCCGCACCGGTCCGTGGGCCCGTGCCAGGCAACCCGCCACAAGTGATCAGGACGTGAGCAGCCGTGATCGCAGGGCGCCGATCCGGTCGTGGTCGAGGCCGATGGTGTCGGTGAGGTAGGCCATGACGGAGCCGTAACGGCTGGCGAGGTCGGCGAGGGCGAGGCGGATGACGGTCTCCGGGGCCCGGCCGTAGCTGGGCCAGCGGAGGGTCTGGCCGGGGTGGGTGGCGTGCCAGTCGGCGATGAGGTGCGGGGTGGCGCGTTCGGTGAGGGCGAAGTCGGCGGCGATGTCGTCCTCGGAGACGCCGAGCAGGGTGAGCACCAGGGCGGCGATCAGGCCGGTGCGGTCCTTGCCGGACATGCAGTGGAAGACCACCGGCGCCTCGGCCGCGATGATCACGTCCAGGGTCTGGCGGATCTCCTTGACCCCGTCCTCGGCGACCTCGGCGAAGCGGTCGGCGAGGTAGCGCCAGGGGTCGAGCTCGGGGTCGATCGAGGCCTGGTCGTACGGGCGGTGCTCGATCGAGTAGTTGTGGAAGTCCAGTCCGTCGAAGTCGGGGACCCGGCCCTTGGCGGCGATCTCCCAGTCGTAGCGCAGGTCGATCACGGTCCGCACGCCGAGGGCCTGGAGTCGCTCCAGGTCGGCGCGGGAGGTGAGCTTGCCGAGCGAGTCGGAGCGGTAGAGCAGGCCCCGGCGGACGGTCCGTCCGTCGGTGGCGGAACAGCCGCCCAGGTCACGGAAGTTGTGCAGGGCCTCGAACTCGATGTGACGCGTTGACATGGGTGGCACTCTAGTCAGCGGTGTCAGGTGGTGTAGCCCCGGGCGAGGAGTTCGAAGGCGCGCTCGGCGTCGGCGGCGGCCTCGGTATGGAGGTCGTCGGCGGTGCGCCCGTCGTCGTGGATGCGGCGCCAGTTGTACAGGGCGAGGACGCGTTGGGTGGCGGTGACCTGGGCGGCGAGCAGCTGCGCGGTGAGCTCCCGGGGCGGGGCGAGGTCGGGGGCCTCGCGCAGTGCCTCGGCGAGGGACTGCTCGGCGCGGGACACGTACGCGCTGACCCGGGCGGCCAGGCTCGGGGTGCCGTACACCAGCGCGGTGAAGGCGAGCACCTGGGGGTGGTCGTTGAGGCCGGTGACCGGGTCGCGCCGGGCGAGGCCGTCCAGGAAGTCCCGGCGCAGCGCGTCGAGCACCGACTCGTCGTCGGCCCGGCCCCGGACCACGTCCGCCGCCTGGTCCTGGTGGTCGGCGAAGCGGTGGACGACCAGGTCCTCCTTGCTGGCGAAGTAGCTGAACAGGGTGGGCTTGGAGACCTCGGCGGCGGCCGCGACGTCCGCCACCGAGACCTGGTCGAAGCCGTGCTCGAGGAAGAGCGCGATGGCCGCCTCGGAGATGGCCTGTCGCGTCCGTTCCTTCTTGCGCTCCCGCAGTCCACTCATGCCGGCCAGGCTAGCAGCCGGGCTTGACCGGGGCAGGTTTCTGACCTGGTACGGGAATCAGCTGTTGAGCGAGTCCAGGATCCGCCGGACCGACTCCACCACCGGCGCGCCCGCCCGGACCAGCGAGGCCACCCCCGAGATGTTGCGCAGCGCCCGCCGCAGGGCGGACGGCGAGGCCTCGGAGCCGTCGCCGATGGCCTCCAGCGACTCGTCCAGCACCTCCCGGTCCTCGGCCGGCACCTGCTCGCGCAACTGCTGGACGGCGGTGACGAGTTCGCGCAGCGCGGCCTTGGGGTCGACCGGGGCCTGGTTCTTGATGATGCCGATGTTGTGGTCGCCGTGCTGGGTGACCGAGTCGCCGAAGTGGAAGGAGTTGCTCATGAGTAGACCGTCTTCCCCGTGTTGTGGTCGCCGTACTGGTTGATCTGGTCGCCGATGTGGACGTTCTCGACCTGGATCGTGAACTCGGCCAGGGGGTCGTCGATCGCTTCCATGATGCGCTGGATCAGGTCCTGGACCTGCCAGGCCTGGTAGCTCACCACCGCGGTGTTCGAGGAACTGGACGTCTCGATGACCAGCTTGTAGAGCGGCTTGTACCGCAGCTGGGTGACCAGCCGGTAGAGGTAGTAGCAGAAGAACCCCAGCAACAGCGCGTCCGGAAGGTAGGCCGACCCCGGCCGGGTCAGCATGCCCGGGACGAGGGCGTTGAGGACGCCGGCGATGATCAGCAGCCCGAGCAGCTTCCGGACGAACCTGATGATCAGGCGTGAGCGCTTGGGCGGCCACCACACCACCTGCCGTGCCCTGGCGATCTGGTTCAGCGGGTACGCGTCCCCGCCGATCCACAGCACCCGCCGGCTCACCCTGACGTCGATCACGCTCCGTGCCAAGTCCGCTCCCCCTGCCCCTAGTGCGGGGAGAACCATAGCAATAGCCAAGGACAGCGGGAGGGCTGGCGCTGGATCAGCCGGCCGAACGCCGGGCGGTCACCTCGATCTCGATCCGCATCCGCGGGTCGGCCAAGCCGCACACCTGCATCGTCGCGGCGGGCCGCACCTCGCCGAAGCAGCGGCGCAGGACCGGCCAGCAGGGCTCGAAGTCCGCGCGCTCGGGCAGCAGGTAGCGCACCCGCACCACGTCGGCGAAGCCGCAGCCGGCCTCGGCCAGCGCGGACCCGATGTTGCGCAGGCACTGCTCGGCCTGCTCCACCACGTCCTCGGAGATGGTCATGGTGGCGTAGTCGAACCCGGTCGTGCCGGACACGTGCACCCAGTCGCCGTCCACCACGGCGCGGGCGTAGCCGATCTGCTCCTCGAAGGTGGAACCGGTGAGTATCGCGCGTCGCTCTGTCATGCGCCGAACGCTAGGTGGCCTGCGGAGATACGTCCAATACTCCCGCAGCGCCGTTCTGATATCTCTTATCGTATGGCCCGCCCCGAACTCCCCCTGCCGCAGCTGCACGCCTTCGTGGTGCTCGCCGAGGAACTGCACTTCGGCCGCGCCGCCGCCCGCCTAGGCATCGCCCAGCCGCCGCTGAGCCAGCAGATCCGCCGGCTGGAGGAGAAGGTCGGCCACCCGCTGCTTTTGCGCGAGCCCGGCGGCGTCACCCTGACCCCGGCCGGGCGCGAGCTGCTGCCCGCCGCGCGCCGGGCGCTGGCCGACCTCGCGGACGGGCTGGCCGCCGCCCGGGCGGTCGGCAGCGGCGAGGCGGGCCGGCTGCGGATCGGGTTCTCCGCCTCGCTGGCCCTGACCGTGCTGCCCGGCCTGCTGCGCACCTTCCGGGATCGCCACCCGGGCGTGCACCTGGACGTACGGGAGATGACCAGCGCCCCGCAGCTCGCCGCCCTGCACGACCGCGGCATCGACGTGGGCCTGCTGCGCGAACCGCCCGAGGACGAGCCGGAGCTGCGCTTCCGGACGGTGCTCAGCGAGCCCTTCGTCGCCGTGCTCCCGGCGCACCACCCGCTGGCCGCCGAACGGGCCGTCCGGCTCGGGCAGCTGGCGGACGAGCCGTTCGTGCTGCTGCCCCGGGAGGAGGGGCCGCAGCTGTACGACCGGATCACCGGCCTGTGCACGGAGGCGGGCTTCACCCCGCGGATCGGGCAGCACGCGGTGGAGTGGCAGACGGTGTGCGCGCTGGTGGGGGCGGGCCTCGGCGTCTCGCTGGCCCCGGCGGGCATCCGGCGGATCCGCCTGCGGGGCGTCGCCTTCCGCCGGATCGAGCCGGGCACCGCCCGCACCCGCTCCGCGGTCGCCTGGCGCGCCGACGACCGGAGCCCGCTGGTCGGCCACCTGCTGGCGGCCGTGAGCGAAGGGATGTCGGGGCCCTAGCCAGTCAGTGCGGGGAGGCCCACAGCAACGGCCCACGGCGCTCCGACGCCGGTCAGCGGAGTCGGTCGGTGCGGACGGCGTCGATGAAGGACTGCCAGGCGACGGGACCGAATCCGAGGACGGGGCCGCCGGGATCCTTCGAGTCACGGACGAGCTGCCCGTGGTGGGCCGTGGCCACCTCGATGCAGTTGCCGCCGTTGTTTCCGCTACAGCTGGACTTGCGCCAGGGGACCGTGGTCTTACTGGGCATCATGTCGAGAAGTCCTTCCCTCACGCTGCGGATCAGATCTGCGCTGTCGCGGGGAGACAGCGCCTCCGCTTGCAGCACATCGACGTCCTCTTCGAGTACTCCGCCCCCACCGGTCTCTGGATCGAGGCCGCCGGCACCGGGCTGTCCGGCGGCCCCCTGCCGGACAGCCCGGGCCTCCGACTCGTCCGGCAGTTGTCCGCTGCTTGGGGCCATGAGCCCGACACGAGCCGCCTGTGGGCTCGCCTCGCGCCGCCCGCTACGACGCCCGCCGGAACGTGACCGTCAGACGCTGCGGTCGGCGAGCACCTCGCGGACGACGTGGCGGGCGTTGGCGGTCAGCGCCGGGTCGGTGTGGCGGTAGTAGGGGATGGTCACCAGGGCCATGGAGAGGGCCCAGGCGCGGCCGCGCGCCCACATGGCGTCGTCGGCGCGCAGGGCGGCGCGGAAGGCGGGGCGCGCGGAGGCGGGGAGCAGGTTCCAGGCGGCGATCAGGTCGGCGGTGGGGTCGCCGACGCCCATCAGGGCGAAGTCGATGACGGCGGAGAGCCGGCCGGATCTGTCGACCAGGAGGTTGCCGGGGGTGAGGTCGCCGTGCATCCAGACCGGCGGGCCCGCGTACTCGGGCAGGCGCAGCGCCTTGTCCCACAGGGCGGTCGCGGCCGCGGTGTCGATCGTGCCCGCGAGTTGGGCGATCGCCGCGCGGGTGGAGCCGTCCCGGGAGGCGAGCGACGCGCTGCGGGGGCCGGCCGGGGCGCCGGCGGGGTCGAGGGCGCGCAGGGCGTTGACGAAGCCGGCCAGGTCGCGGGCGAGGGCCTCGGGCGCGGCGAGCGCGCCGACGGCCGGATTGACGCCGTCGAGCCAGCGCACCACCGACCACTGCCAGGGGTAGTTCGCGGCGGGGCGGCCGACGGCCAACGGGGCGGGGACGGGCAGCGGCAACTGCGGCGCCAGTCGGGGCAGCCACTGGTGCTCGCGGCGGACGTCCCCGGCGGCCCACTCCACCCGGGGCAGCCGGACGGCGAGTTCGGGCCCGAGCCGGAACATCGCGTTGTCCGTCCCGGCGGACCCGACGGGTGTGACCGGAAGGCCCACCCACTGCGGGAACTGGGCGGAGATCAACCGCCGTACCAGGGCCGCGTCGACGACCGGTTCATCGGGGTGCATCCGGACGGCTGCGCACATGCCCGGCAGCGTACAGCGCAGATCGCCGCCCTTCAGCCGGATTCGCGAACTGTGCACACCACTTCGATCAACCGAGGTTCGGCCGAGGTCCAACCGGGGTCCGGCTGCGGACGGTCCACAACTGGCCCCCGTCCGAGCGTGGTTGTCTCCGGGGGAATCCACGCCACGCCCGCCGCCCCGGGTGCGGCCGGGAGCCGTCACCGGCACCTGCCAGAATGCAGGGCGTAGGGCGAAAGCACTGAAGGAGAAGGTGACCGGCTTCGTGACCACGCCAGTCGAACAGGGGGCCCGGCAGGCCCAGCAGGCGATCGAGCGCAAGATCGCCGAGGAACTGGGCGTCCGCGAGGGGCAGGTGAAGGCTGCGGTCGAACTGCTCGACGGCGGCTCGACCGTCCCCTTCGTGGCCCGCTACCGCAAGGAGGTCACCGGCTCGCTGGACGATGCCCAGCTGCGCACCCTGGAGGAGCGGCTGCGCTACCTGCGCGAGCTGGAGGAGCGCCGGGCGGCCGTCCTGGAGTCGATCGCGTCCCAGGGCAAGCTGGACGACGCGCTGCGCGCCCAGGTGCTGGCGGCCGATTCCAAGGCCCGGCTGGAGGACATCTACCTGCCGTTCAAGCCCAAGCGGCGCACCAAGGCGCAGATCGCCCGCGAGGCCGGGCTGGAGCCGCTGGCCGACACCCTGCTCGCCGACCCGACGCAGGACCCGGCCGCCCTGGCCGCCCAGTACCTGAACGAGTCGGTGGCGGACGGCGCGGCCGCCCTGGAGGGCGCCCGGGCGATCCTGGTCGAGCGCTTCGGCGAGGACGCCGACCTGGTCGGCTCGCTGCGCGAGCGGATGTGGACCCGCGGCCGCCTGGTCGCCAGGGTCCGCGACGGCAAGGAGGGCGACGGCGTCAAGTTCGCCGACTACTTCGACTTCGCCGAGCCGTACACCAAGCTGCCCTCGCACCGCATCCTGGCGATGCTGCGCGGCGAGAAGGAGGAGGTGCTCGACCTCGAACTCTCGCCCTACGAAGGCGAGTCCGAGGGCGACCTGCCCGGCGAGAACGACTACGAGCAGCGCATCGCCGCCCGCTTCGGCATCGCCGACCGCGGCCGCCCGGCCGACAAGTGGCTCGGCGACACCGTCCGCTGGGCCTGGCGCACCCGCGTCCTGGTGCGCCTGGGCATCGACCTGCGCGCCCGGCTGCGCGCCGAGGCCGAGGACGAGGCGGTGCGCGTCTTCGCCGCCAACCTGCGCGACCTGCTGCTCGCCGCCCCGGCCGGCACCCGCGCCACCATGGGGCTGGACCCGGGCTTCCGCACCGGGGTGAAGGTCGCCGTGGTGGACGCCACCGGCAAGGTCGTCGCGTACGAGACCATCTACCCGCACCAGCCCGCCAACAAGTGGGACGCGGCCCTGGCCACCCTGGCCGCGCTCGCCGAGAAGCACCAGGTCGACCTGGTGGCGATCGGCAACGGCACCGCCTCCCGGGAGACCGACAAGCTCGCCGAGGACCTGATCAAGCGCCACCCCGAGCTGAAGCTCACCAAGGCGATGGTCAGCGAGGCCGGCGCCTCGGTCTACTCGGCCTCCGCCTTCGCCTCCCAGGAGCTGCCAGACCTGGACGTGTCGATCCGCGGTGCGGTCTCCATCGCCCGCCGCCTCCAGGACCCGCTGGCCGAGCTGGTCAAGATCGACCCCAAGTCGATCGGCGTCGGCCAGTACCAGCACGACCTGAGCGAGGTGAAGCTCTCCCGCTCGCTGGACGCCGTGGTCGAGGACTGCGTCAACGCCGTCGGGGTGGACGTCAACACCGCCTCGGCACCGCTGCTCACCCGGGTCTCCGGCATCACCGCCACGCTGGCGGACAACATCGTGGCCCACCGCGACGCCAACGGCCCGTTCCGCACCCGCAAGCAGCTCAAGGACGTCGCCCGGCTCGGCCCCAAGGCCTTCGAGCAGTGCGCCGGCTTCCTGCGCATCCCCGGCGGCGAGGACCCGCTGGACGCCTCCAGCGTGCACCCCGAGGCCTACCCGGTGGTGCGCCGCATCCTCGCCTCGACCGGCGGGGAGCTGCGCGAGCTGATCGGCAACGGCGAGCGGCTGCGGGCGCTGCGCCCGGCCGACTTCGCGGACGACACCTTCGGCATCCCGACCGTCACCGACATCCTCGGCGAGCTGGACAAGCCGGGCCGCGACCCGCGTCCGGCCTTCCGCACCGCCGTCTTCAAGGAGGGCGTCGACAAGATCGGCGACCTGGAGGTCGGCATGGTGCTGGAGGGCGTGGTGACCAACGTCGCCGCCTTCGGCGCCTTCGTCGACGTGGGCGTCCACCAGGACGGACTGGTGCACGTCTCGGCGCTGTCGAAGAACTTCGTCAAGGACCCGCGCGAGGTGGTCAAGCCCGGCGACATCGTCAAGGTCCGGGTGGTCTCGGTGGACGTGCCGCGCAAGCGGATCGGGCTCACCCTGCGGCTGGACGACGAGGTCGGCCGCGAGCGCGGCGACCGTGGCGGCGACCGGGGCGACCGGCAGGCCCGCCCGCCCCGCCAGGAGCGGCGCAGCGGCGGCCAGGGGCAGGGCGGCCAGGGCGGTCGCGGCGGCCAGGACCGGCGGGACCGCGGCGGATCCGGCGGCAACGTCCCGCTGGCGAACAGCGCCATGGCGGACGCGCTGCGCCGGGCCGGGCTGGCCGGTGGCGGCTCCGGCGGCGACAGCGGCTCGAAGGACCGGCGCTCCGGACGGCGCTGAGCGAGACGCCGGGGCCGGGGGACGTGTCACACGCCCCCCGGCCCCGGCCGTTTCCGCTGGTCAGACCAGGAGTTTGTCCTTGGCCTTCTGGTACTCCTCGTCGGAGATCGCGCCCTTCGCCTTCAGGTCCGCCAGCCTCGCCAGGTCCTCGACATGGCTGCGGCCGCCGCCGCCCTCCTGCGGGGGCGTTCCGGCCGCGTCCCGGATGTAGGCCCGGACCGCCGCGTCGGCCTGCTGGGCCTGCTCGATGTCCCGCATCCCCATGCCCTGGCCACGGGCGATGAGGTACACGAGGACGCCGATCAGCGGGAGGAAGATCACCAGGACCAGCCAGCCGGCCTTGCCCCAGCCGCCGATGTCGTGGCTGCGGAAGATGTCCGTGATGATCTTGAACAGCAGGAAGAACCACAGGATCCACAGGAACAGCTCCAACATCGTCCAGAAGATGTTGAGCACCGGGTAGTCCACGGCCAGCGAGGTGGCCAACGCGTAGGTGTCCATGGCCGAGTCATATCACCGCAAAACGGACATCGCCGTCCGGTGCTACGCCGTTCCAGTGGTTTTGCGGCTCGGCGGGAATATCCCGGGCCTGGGGCCTGGGGCGACCTCAGCCGAGCCCGGCGCGCCGCCGCAGCTCCACCGCCAGCCCGATCAGCTCGCCCCACCAGGCGTCGTGCCCGGTCAGCAACAGCCGCTGCGCCTCGGCGACCGGGACGGCCCGGACCTCGACCACCTGCTCGCCGTCCGCCGGGTTGGTCGGCGTCGAGTCCAGCTCGACCTCGCCCCAGCCCCACAGCCAGGCCTTGTCCGGGTGCGGCTGCCACGGCCGGTACGGCACCGCGTCCTCGGTGTGGCAGCGGTGCGCGCCCAGCCAGCCCGGCTCGCCGAGCAGCCGGGCGCCGGCTTCCTCGCGCAGCTCCCGCTCCAGGCACTCCGCGACGGACTCGTCCCGCTCCCGGGTGCCGCCGGGCAGGAACCAGTGGTCCCGGTCGTCGCGGCACAGCACCACGTTGCCGTCCGCGAATCCGACCAGGTGGATGTTGGTGACCAGCTCGTCCGGCGGCAGCTCGGTGGAGAACCTGGCGTCGTAGCGACCCCAGGCCCAGTACTGCGGCGCGTGCAACGCAGGGAAGAGGGCCGCGAGTTCGGCGGCTCCGGCGGAGGTGGCGGTGCGGTCCGTGGTGTCTGTCATTCGGTGATCGTAGTTCCGGCCGGGAAACGGCGGGGGACGCCCTGGTGGACGAGGGCGATGTCGGAGGTGGCGATGGCACGCGGGCGGCGGTGCACCGCCTCCGCCGTGGCGCCGACCCAACTGCCCAGGGCGATCTCGGCGGTGATGCCCGGTCCGAAGCCGGCGAGCAGGCCCGGGGTGCCCTCGGGCACGCCGCCGTCGGCGAACAGCCGGGCGAGGGCGTCGAAGACGACGGCGCTGGCGATGTTGCCGCGCTCGGTCAGCGTGGCCCGGCTGTAGCGGAACCGTTCCGGCTCCAGGTTGAGGAAGTGGCACAGGTCGTCCAGGATGCGCGGGCCGCCGGCGTGCACGATGTAGAAGCCCAGGCCGGAGACGTCCCAGCCGTGCTTCCCGGCCAGGGTGCGCAGCGCGGGGGCCAGCATCTCCATCGTGCCGGGCACCCGTTTGTCCAGCTGGAAGTGGAAGCCGGTGTCCTTGACCCCGTACGAGATCCAGCCCTCGGTGTCCGGGACGAGATGGGAGCCGTTGCGCTCGATCTGCACCCCGCAGCCGCCGTGCCCGCGCATCACCACGGCGGCGACGGCGTCGCCGAACAGGCCGTTGGAGAGCAGCGAGCCGACCTCGAGGTCGGTCGGCTGGTAGCAGAGGGAGCAGAACTCGCACGCGACGATGAGCACGTTGGCGCCCGGGTAGGCGCGGCAGAAGTCGTGGGCGCGGCTGACGGCGGCGCCGCCGGCCGCGCAGCCGAGCTGGGCGATCGGCACCTGGCGGGTGTCGGAGCGGAAGCCCATGGTGTTGATCAGCCAGGCGGTCATCGACGGCATCATGAAGCCGGTGCAGGACACGTAGATGATCAGGTCGATGTCCGGGGCGCCCAACTCGGCGTGGTCGAGGGCGCGTTCGACCACCTCGGGGACGCGCAGCTTGGCCTCCCGCTCGTACACCTGGTTGCGGACGGTGAAGCCCGGGTGGGTGAGGGTCTGTTCGAGTGGCTGGACCAGGTGCCGGGTGCGCACCCCGGTGTTCTCGATCAGCCGCAGGGCCAGGCCGAGTTGGGGGTGGCCGGCGTGCAGGCTGCGGGCCAGGTCGAGGGTCTCGTCGAGGGTGATGACGTGCTCGGGCACGGCGATGGCGGGGCGGCAGAGTGTGGCCATGGTGTGGGTCTCCCCGGTGCGGGAACGGTGTGGCGGAGGGGAGTTGCTACCAGGCGACCGGCAGGGTGCGCGGGAAGCGCCAGATCGAGCCGGAGTTCCAGTCGAGTTCGGACGGGTCGACGGCCAGCCGCAGCCCCGGGAAGCGCCGAAGCAGGGTGCCGATGGCGATCTGCAGTTCCATCAGCGCGAGGTGCGAGCCGAGGCAGCGGTGCTGGCCGTGGCCGAAGGCCATGTTGACGGGCCCGGCGGCGCGGTCGAAGTCCAGCTCGTCGGGGTGCTCGTAGACCGCTGGGTCCCGGTTGGCGGTCAGGTAGGAGACGTGCACGGCCTCGCCGGCCCGGATCAGCACCCCGCCCAGTTCGACGTCCTCGGTGGCGATTCGGGCGATGCCGGGGCCCTGGCGGAACGGGATGAAGCGCAGCAACTCCTCGAGGGCCTGCGGCAGCGTGTCCGGCTGGGCGCGCAGCTCGGCGAGCTGCTCGGGGTGGGTGAGGAGCGTGTAGGTGATGTTGCTGAGGTCGTAGGTGGTGGTGTCATGGCCGGTGACCAGCAGGACCATCGCCATGACGGCCAACTCGTCCTCGTCCAGCAGGTCCTCGCCGATCCGGGCGGTGGCGAGCGCGCTGATCAGGTCCGCTCCGGGGTGCGCGCGGCGGGTGGCGGTCAACTCGGCGAAGTAGGCCCGCAGGGCTGCCTTCGCCTCCTCCTGGCCCTCGCCACTGCCAGGGCCCATCCGCATCATGGCGACGGCCCAGCCGCGCAGTCGGTCGCGGTCCGGCTCGGGGATCTCCAGCAGCTCGCAGATGGTGGTGAGCGGGAGCCGGTTGGAGAGGAAGTGCGCGAGGTCGGCCGGGGCGCCGTGCTCCTCCATCTCGTCGAAGTAGCCGTCGACGATCCGCTGGGTGGCCGGGCGCATCCGCTCGACCTGGCGGTTGGTGAAGCCCTGGGCGACCAGGCGGCGCAGCCGGTTGTGCTCGGGCGGGTCCATCAGGTTGATCGATTCGGCCTGGGCGATGGTGGCGGGCGTCATCCGGGGCAGGTCGCGGCCGATGCCGGCGGCGCGGCTGAACCGGCGGTCGGTGGTGACCACCTTGACGTCCTCGTAGCGGGTGGCCAGCCAGGCTTCGCCCTCGCCGTGCGGCAGTCGGATCCTGGCGATCGGGGCCTCCGTCAGCAGGCGCTTGAGGAGGGGGTCGAACTCCAGGCCGTCGGTGTGGTGGAAGGGGCAGTCCCACACGGGGGGGTTGGTGGTCACGGGCCTGTCCAATGGTCTTCGTCATGCGGGGTGGCGCCGCCCGAAACGGTTCCGGTGGTTCGGGCGCGGACATGCAGATGCTGCCCCGTGGACTGGCAAAAATGTGAACCCCCGGAGTGGTTCCCCCGAACGAGTGAGCTGGCCGATTGTCAGGTGAATTGGCCTTCCGGCACACGGGAATTGCCGGCTCAGTCGTTCGCGCCCGGTGAGACCAGTCCGGTCTCGTAGGCGAGCACCACCGCCTGGGCCCGGTCGCGCAGGTTCAACTTGGCGAAGATCCGGGCCACATGGGTCTTCACCGTCGACTCGCTGAGGGTCAGTTCGACCGCCAACTCGGCGTTGGACAGCCCGCGTCCGAGCAGCCCGAGCACCTCCACCTCGCGCGGGGTGAGCGGTGCGAGGTCGCGGTGCAGCCGCGGCGAGTCGGCGCCGCGGGCGGCCGGGTGCGGGGCGCCGGTCGCGAAGCGCTCGACCAGCCGGCGGGTGATCGACGGGGCGAGCAGGGCGTCGCCGGTGTCCACCAGCCGGACGGCGGCGGCAAGATGGGCCGAGGTGACGTCCTTGAGCAGGAAGCCGCTGGCGCCCGCGGACAGCGCCGCGTAGACGTAGTGGTCCAGGTCGAAGGTGGTCAGCATGATCACCCGGCAGTCGGGCACCTGGGCCAGGATCCGGCGGGCGGCCTCCAGGCCGTCCATGGTCGGCATCCGGATGTCCAGCAGGGCCACGTCGGGCCGGTGCCGGACGGCGGCGGCCACCGCCTCGGCGCCGTCGGAGGCCTCGGCGACCACGTCGATGCCGCGCGCGGTGAGGATCATCCGGAAGCCGGTGCGGACCAGCTCCTGGTCGTCGGCGATCACCACCCGGGGGCGGCGCTGTTCGGTCTCCGTCATGGGGCCCTCCGTCACGGCCGGTCCAGTGGGATGCGGGCGCGCACCCGGAAGCCGCCGCCGATCCGGCGCCGGGCGTCGAGGTCCCCGCCGTACACCGCGACCCGTTCGCGCAGGCCGAGCAGCCCGCGCCCGGCGCCGTCCGCCTGCTTCGGCCTCTCCGGCGAGGACGCGGCCGCGCCGGAGAGCACGCTCGGGCCGGTGTTCAGCACCTCCACCCGGAGGTAGTGGTCCGCGTACCGCACCGTCACCTCCGCCGTCACCCCGTCCCCGTGCTTGAGCGCGTTGGTCAGCGCCTCCTGGACGATCCGGTACGCCGTCACGTCGATGCCGCCGGGCAGCGGCCGCGGCTCGCCGGAGATCCGCACCTCCACCGGCAGCCCGGCGAAGGCGAAGCGGTCGATCAGCGGGCTCAGCCGGCTCAGGCTCGGCTGCGGCGCGAACTCGGCGGGCTCCGGCTCCTCGCTGCCGTCCGCGGCCGGGGCGAGCAGGCCCAGCAGGTGCCGCAGTTCGGTCATCGCGTCCCGTCCGGCCGCCTCGACCGCGCCCATCGCGGCCGCCGCCTCCTCCGGCATGGTGGCCAGCACCTCGCGCGCGGCCCCGGCCTGCACCACCATCAGGCTCACGTTGTGGCTCACGATGTCGTGCAACTCGGAGGCGATCCGTGCCCGTTCGGCGTCCACGGCGGCGCTCGCGGCGCTCTCCCGCTCCCGTTCCAGCAGCCAGCCGCGCTCGCCGATGGCCGCCCGGTACAGCCGGCGCGCCCGGACCAGCGCGACGCCCAGCCAGCCGGCGCCGGCGCAGGCCGTGCCCGCCACCGCCACCGCGATCCAGTCCGTCTCCGTTCCCCACACGGTGCCAGCTTCCCAGCTGGGAGCTTGATCGACATCATCCGGGGGTGCCGCCCCCGTACATCCCCGGTACTACGGCGACCTGCGGTTACACCCGGGGTGGGACGCCCGGCCCGGCCCGGCGCGCCTACCGTCGTCGACCATGAGCAACGACCACGACGGGACCTCCCGGCCCGACGACACGCCGTTCGTCGTCGAGCTGTCCGGGGTGCACAAGGAGTTCGGCGACGCCAAGGCGCTCGACGGCGTCGACCTGCGGATCAGGGCGGGCGAGGCGGTCGCCGTGATGGGCCCCTCGGGGTGCGGCAAGTCCACCCTGCTGAACATGGTGGCCGGGCTGGACCGGCCCAGCTCCGGCACCGTCCGGGTGCAGGGCCAGGACCTCGGCGGGCTGAACGAGAACGGGCTGGCCCTCTTCCGCCGCCGCCACATCGGCATGATCTTCCAGTTCTTCAACCTGATCGACGACCTCCCGGCCCTCGACAACGTCGCCCTGGCCGCCCAGCTGACCGGCACCACGGCCAAGCAGGCCCGCCGCCGGGCACTGGAGCTGCTGGACGAACTCGGCGTCGCGCACCGCAAGGACGTCTACCCGGCCGCGCTCAGCGGCGGCGAGCGCCAGCGGGTCGCGGTGGCCCGCGCCCTGATGAACCGCCCGGCGCTGCTGCTCGCCGACGAGCCGACCGGCGCGCTGGACAGCCGCTCGGGCGAGCAGGTGATGGACCTGCTGATCGACCTCAACCAGATCGGGCAGACCCTGCTGATCGTCACCCACGACCCCAACCTGGCCACCCGCTGCGCCAGCCGGCTGGTCGAGGTCGCGGACGGCAGGGTGGCGCGCGAGCGGATGCTGGAGCCGCAGTCATGAACGGTGGTGCGGTGTGGCGCGCCTCGCGGGCGGCCGTGAAGCGCCGCCGGGTGCAGACCATCGTGATCGGACTGGTCGTCTTCTGCTCCACCGCGACCGTACTGCTCGCCCTCGCGGTGATCAGCGCCGCCCGGGCGCCGTTCGACGCCGCCTTCGAGGCCGAGCGCGGCCCGCACGTCACCGCCCTCTTCGACCCGGCCAAGGCCTCGGCGGAGCAACTGGCCGCCACCGCCCACCGGCCGGGCGTCGAGGCGGCCGCCGGGCCCTTCGACCAGGCCGTGGTGACCATCCCCACCGACTGGGTAGGCCGCCCACCGGGCCCGCTGACCCTGGTCGGCCGACCCGACCCCGCGTCCGCGCCGGTTGACCGGGTGGAACTGCTGTCGGGCCGCTGGGCCTCCGCACCCGGCGAGGTGGTCATCAACATGGGCGGCGGCGGTGCGGCTCGGGCCCTCGGCACGCCGCTCACCACCAGCACCGGGCTGAAGCTCACCATCGTCGGCTTCGCGAGCGGCATGAGCCAGTCCTCCGGCGGCTGGGTCACCCCCGAGCAGGCGGCCGCCCTGCACCCCACCGGCCGACAGATGCTCTACCGCTTCACCGACGCGGCCACCGAGCAGCAGCTGACCACCTCGTTCGCCGACACCACCGAGGGCCTGCCCGAGGACGCCGTCGAGAGCGGGCAGTCCTACCTGGTGCTCAAGCAGGCCTTCTCGGCGGGCGCCGACGCCTACCTGCCCCTGATGACGGTCTTCGGCGTGCTCGGCCTGGTCGTCGCCGCGCTGATCGTCGGCAACGTGGTGAGCGGCGCGGTGATCTCCGGCTACCGGCACATCGGCGTGCTGAAGTCGATCGGCTTCACCCCGCGCCAGGTGGTCACCGTCTACCTGACCATGGTCTCGGTGCCCGCGGTCGTCGGCACGATCCTCGGCACGGCGGCCGGCTGGGCGGCCTCGTACCCGATCCTCCAGACCGCGTTCTCCGGGATCGCGACCGGGACCGCCGTGATCGAACCGGCCGGCTGGCTGCCCGCCGCCACCCTGATCGGCGTCCCGCTGCTGGTCGCCCTCGCCGCGCTCGTGCCCGCCTCGCGCGCCCATCGGCTCTCCGCCGCCCAGGCCATCTCGGCCGGCAGCGCACCGCGCACCGGGCGAGGCCTCAAGGTCCAGCGCTGGCTGAGCGGCACCAGGCTGCCGCGTGCCGTCAGCCTCGGCCTCGGCCAGCCCTTCGCCCGCCCGGCCCGCACCGCGCTGACCATGGCGGCGATCGTGCTCGGCGTGGTCACCGTCACCGTGACCACCGGAGTGAGCAGCACCCTGGCCAGGACCATGGGGGCCGTGCCCGACGGCAGGACCCACATCGACGTGCAGACCAGCGCCTTCTCGGAGAACAAGATCGAGGCCCGGCTGACCCCGGACCAGACCGAGGCGATGCTGCACGCCACCCCCGGCGCCGAGCGGGTATCCGTCCGCGAACTGGTCCGGGTCGGCATCCTCGGCCAGCCCCAGCTGGTCTTCGCCAACTTCTACGGCGGCGACGCCATGGTCGACCACCGGCGGCTCGACGTCGTCGAGGGACGCCTGGCGACCGGGCTGAACGAGATCGAGGCCGGGCCGGCCTTCCTGGACCAGCACGGGCTCAAGCTCGGCGACCGGGTCACCCTGGTCCTGGAGGGGCGGCAGACCACCGTCACCATCGTCGGCAAGGAGGCCCAGGGCAACGCCAACGCGATCTCCTCCAACGCCGCCACCAGGGCCCTGCTCACCCCCGACCCGCACGTGGTCGAGTACGACGTGAAGCTCGCCGCGGGCACCGACGCCGTGGCCTACCAGAAGGCCGTCACGGACGCCGACCCGAGCCTGTCGGCCTCGGTGTCCACGCCGGGCACGGATGGATCCGTCGTCGCGATCAAGTCCTTCAGCACGACCTTCTCCGTCCTGCTGTCGGTGGTCGCCGCGCTCGGCGTCTTCAACACCCTGCTGCTCACCATCCGCGAACGCCGCCGCGACCTCGGCATGCTGAAGTCGATCGGGATGACGCCCCGGCAGGTCGTCGCGATGACGGTCACCTCGGTGGCCTGGCAGGGCGTGGCCAGCGGGATCATCGGCATCCCGCTCGGGATCCTGGCGCACCGGCTGATCACCGAGAACGTCGCGATCATCGACTTCCCGGAGAACGCCATCAACGTCTGGGGCGCCCCGCTGCTCATCGCCCTCGCCCTGGCGGGGGTCGCGATCGCCGTGCTCGGCGCGCTCCTCCCGGCCCGCTCGGCGGCCCGGCTGCCGATCGCCGAGGTGCTGCACAACGAGTGAGGTCCCACGGGACGGAGACGGCCGGGTGGTCCACCGCCCGGCCGTCCGCCGTACGGCTGACGCACCGCCAACCGCCGGTGTTCGAGCGCCTATCATCGCGCCATGGCCACCGCTGAGCTGATCCGCATCGTCTCCCGCTCCTCTCCCATGGCGCTCGCCCAGGTCGACCGGGTCCGCGCCGAACTCGCCGAACTGCACCCGGGGTTGCGCACCGAGGTGGTGCCGGTCACCACCTCGGGCGACCGCTGGACCGGCGACCTCGCCCAACTGGGCGGCAAGGGCGCGTTCACCAAGGAGGTCGACGCCGCGCTGCTCGCCGGGGAGGCCGACGCCGCCGTGCACTGCCTCAAGGACGTGCCCGCCGACCGCCCGCTGCCCGCCGGCACCGTCTTCGCCGCGTACCTGCGCCGCGACGACATCCGCGACGCACTCGTCCACCCCGGCGGTCTGACCCTCGCCGAACTCCCGCCCGGCACCCGGATCGGCACCTCCTCCGTCCGCCGCGTCGCCCAACTCGCCGCCTCCCACCCGCACCTGGAGTGCGTCCCGATCCGCGGCAACGCCAACAGCCGGCTCGCCAAGCTGGCGGCCGGCGACGTCGACGCGCTGCTGCTGGCCGTCTCCGGCCTGGAGCGGATCGGCGAGCGGGCCCGGATCACCGAGGTCCTCGGCGTCGAGGAGATGTGCCCGCCGATCGGCGCCGGCATCCTCGTCCTGCAGTGCCGCGAGGACGACAGCGCGACCATCGAGGCCGTCACGGGGCTCGGCCACCACGACACCTGGCGCGAGGCGGCGGCCGAGCGGATGTTCCTGCACGCGCTGCAGGGCCACTGCAACAGCCCGATCTCCGGCTACGCCAGGGCCGAGGCGGACGGCCGGCTCTCGCTGCGCGGCCGGGTGTTCAGCCCGGACGGCAAGCGGGTGCTGGACGCCCACGAGTGGGCGGGCGCGCTCAGCCCGGAGGACCTCGGCACCTCGGTCGCCCTGGCGCTCAAGCGGCAGGGGGCACAGGAGCTGATCTCCTCGATCCCGCACTGAGGTTGCCCGGGCCCCGCCCGGCTGATCTTTTTGCCTTCGTGAACTGGTCTGCCGCATCTGCAGCTGAGATGATTTCCGCTGCGGGGACGGAGAGTTGATGTCTCATCAGCCACCATGGCTCCGCAGGACGTGGAACGCGCACGCCGGGGGTGGGACGTGGAGGCGTTGAGACCTACCGATCCGACGGTGATCGGCGGCCGCTACCGACTGCTGGCCCGGCTCGGCAGCGGTGGGATGGGGGTCGTGTACCTGGGCCGCTCGCCGGGAGGGCGGCTGGTCGCGGTCAAGTGCGTGCACTGGGACCTCGCCACCGACGCGGAGTTCCGGCTCCGCTTCACCCGGGAACTGGAGGCCGCCCGGCGGGTCGGCGGCTTCCACACCGCCCAGGTGGTCGACGCCGACCCGGAGGGCGACCCGCCCTGGCTGGTCACCGCCTACATCCCCGGCCCGTCCCTGGACGCGGCCGTCGCCGCCCACGGCGCGCTGCCCGAACCGGTGCTGCGGGTGCTGGGCGCCGGGCTGGCCGAGGCCCTGGCGGCGATCCACGCGGTCGGACTGGTCCACCGGGACCTCAAGCCCTCCAACGTCCTGCTCGGCGACGACGGCCCGCGGGTCATCGACTTCGGCATCGCCCGCGCCCTCGACGGCGCCTCGATCACCCGCACCCAGACCGTCATCGGCACCCCCGGCTACATGGCCCCCGAACAGATCGCGGGCGAGCCGCTCAGCCCGGCCTGCGACGTGTTCAGCCTCGGCCGGGTGCTCTGCCACGCCGCCGGCGTCGATCCGTACGGGGGCGGCGGTGACCCGCAGGTGCTGCTCTACCGGATCATGCACACCGAGCCGGACCTCACCGGCCTGCCCGAGGGCCTGCGCCCGGTCGTCGCCGCCTGCCTGGCCCGCCGCCCCGAGGACCGGCCCACCCCCGCCCAGCTGCTGGAGCGGCTCGGGCGGCCCGGGTACGACGGGCCGACCGGCTCGTGGCTGCCGGAGGCCCTGCGGGTCAAGCCCGCGGTGCCGGAGGCGCCGCTGGTGGCACCGGGGTCGGGCGCCTTGCCCGGGCGGGTGCCCTCCACCCGGGTGCCGACCCTGCTGGGCACCGATCCGTACGGGGTCGACGGCTGGGCGCGGACCGAACCCGCGGAGGCGGTGGCCCGGCGGCGCCGGGTGCGGCGGCTGGGGGTGCTGCTGCCGAGCGTGCTGGCGCTGGTCGCGGGGGCGGTACTGGTGCCGGTGTACCTACTGCGGGACAAGGGCGACAGCGCCGGACTGGCCACCGGCGGCGGTTTCGTGGTCGCCACGGACGACGGGAACCCGCCGGACTGCGTGACCGGCGGATCTGCGGGCGGCATCGGCGCCACCGGCTCGACCCAGGGCCCGCCCGCGGCCGTGCCGAGCGGCACCCCGCACCCGGCCGGCCTGCTCACCCCGGCGGACAAGGACACCCTCACCCTGGGCCGGTCGCTGGTGCTCAGCTGGGACAAGTCCGCCGCGGTGACCAAGGTCTTCACCAAGCGCGGCAACGAGCCCTGGCAGGCCTCCGGCTGGCTCACCTCCGCCGACTGCACCTTCAAGCCGACCGAGGCCGGGGTCTACCAGTGGGCCGTGGTCGGCGCCAACACCGCCAACGGCAGCATCGGCAGCGGCTGGAGCGCCACGCGCTACCTGAACGTCCAGCCGGCCGCCAAGCAGTACACCAACCCGGTCAAGTCCGCGCCCTCGGCCCCGATCCCGGTCTTCCCGAAGGACCAGCAGGTGGTCAAGGCGGGGCAGCCGGTGAGCTTCAGCTGGGCGAGCGCCGGTACCGACTCCTCGGTGAACGTGCTGGCGCCGGGCGCCACGAGTTGGGAGTACCTGCCCTGGCAGACCGGGCTGGACCTGACCTACACGCCCAAGCTGCCCGGCGTGTACATCTGGACCGTCTTCACCTCGGGACCGGGGGACTGCACCGGCGGGCCGCAGATCACCGGCAACTGCGTGAGCGGGGAGAGCGAGCAGCGGTACCTGATCGTCGAGTGAACCGGACACCTGTTCCGATCAGGTGAGAACCGGCCGAGTGTTCGGGGCGTCCGTTGAGGCGTGATCAGTGCGGTGCTCGGCGGGATGCCGAATTTCTGGCCCGGGCTGCTGCTCTCGCTGGTGCCGGCGGCCCTGCTGAACCGGCCGGTGGGGCGGCTGCTGCGGGCCCACTGGGTGGTGGGCTTCCTGCTGCTGCTCGGGCTCGGCGGGGTGGTCGTGGCGACGCTGCTGCCGGAGGCGTTCCGGCCGTCGGTGCTCCGGCACGCGGCCGAGGCCGCGCGGCACTGCACGGTGTCCGGCGCCCGGCCGCGTTCGGCGTACGAGCTGCTGCACGTGCGGCACATCGAGCTCAAGCTCGCGACGTACGCCCCGGTGGGCTTCGCGGCCGCCCTGGCGGGGACGCGGCGGCGGGCGGCGGTGGCGCTGCTGGGTGCGGCGGTGCTGCCGTTCGCGGTGTCGGCGCTGCAGTACGCGGTGCCCGCGCTCGGGCGGGCCTGTGACGTGCAGGACGTCTGGGACGGCGTGCAGGGCGTCGTGCTGGGGGCGGCGCTGGGGCTGGTGGTGGGGCCGGTGGCCCGGGCGGTGACCAGGGCCCGGGTGGCCTGACACTCCTCAGCGGTCGAGCAGGGGGAACAGGCGCGTCACGGCGGCGACCGGACGGGACCCGGCGGGCCGCGCGGCCGGGTCGGCGTCCCGGTCGCGGTAGCGGGCGAGCAACTGTCGCACGGCGTCCGCGACGGCGGTCAGCTCCTCGGGGGTGAGGTGGACGACGGCGCTGAACGCCTCGTCCCGCTGCCAGTCGGCCGGGGCCTCGGCGCGCCGCGCGAGCCAGTGCTGGTAGCTCTCGTCCTCCAGGCCGCGGGCGAGCTCGCCGAAGCCGTCGTCGTCCTCGGCGGGGCGGTCCTGGGGCAGCCGCCACGGCCGGGCCCGGCCGTCGGTGGCCGGGGCCTCCTCGATCAGGCCGTACCGGGCGAGCTGTCGCAGGTGGAACGAGCACAGGCCCGAGCTGTACCCGAGTCGGGCGGCCGCCTCGGTGGAGGTGAGGGTGCCGCCTTCGGCGAGCAGCCCCAGCAGCGCGGTGCGGACGGCGTGCTCGGGGAGGGCTCCGGTTCTGACGATGTCTTCGGTCACTTTGCAAAGTCTGCTACTTTGCAAAGTCGACAGCAAGTCCATCGAGATCGAGGGGGAGCGACCGTGTCCGAGTCGCGCGAAGGTCCGACCGTCCTGCGGATCACCGAGGTGGGGGAGGAGATCCTCCGTCGCACCTGCCGTACGGCGACCGAGGAGGACTTCGGCAGCGAGGGCCTGGCCCGGCTGATCGACGACATGTTCGCCACCATGTACGTCGCCGACGGCTGCGGACTCGCCGCCAACCAGGTGGACGTGGACCTGCGCCTGTTCGTCTACGACTGCCCCGACGACGACGGCGTCCGGCACGTCGGGCACGTGCTCAACCCGGTGGTCGAGGAGCAGGAGCCCGGCCGCCCCCTGATCGAGGACGTCGAGGGCTGCCTGTCCGTGCCCGGCGCCGACACCCGGCTCGCCCGCCCGGCCCACGCCGTGGTGCGCGGTGTCGACCAGCACGGCGAGCCCGTGACGATCGAGGGCACCGGCTACTTCGCCCGCTGCCTCCAGCACGAGACCGACCACCTGGACGGGGGCCTCTACATCGACCGGCTCTCCGCCCGCGACCGCAAGCGGATGATGAAGCAGACCGCCGACCGCCGCGAGAAGGTGTTCGCCGAGCGCGCCGCGAAGGCCGCGAAGACGGTGGGGTGAGGTGGTGACCGAACCGGCCCGCCCCGCCGCCGGCCACCTCGTTGCCGTCCGCCGCTCCTACGACACCGTCGCCGCCGACTACGCCCGGCTGGTCGTCCCGCCCGCCGGAATGGACCCCCTCTCGCGCGCCATGCTCGCGGCCTTCGCCGAGCTGGTGCGGGAGTCGGGCGGCGGCGTGGTAGCTGATCTCGGCTGCGGCCCGGGCAAGGTGACCGCCCACCTGGCGGCGCTCGGCCTGCCGGCCTTCGGGGTGGACGTGTCGGGGGAGATGATCGCGCTCGCCCGCCGTTCCCACCCCGAACTCCGCTTCCAGCAGGGCGAGATGGCCGCGCTGGAGCTGCCCGACCGTGCCCTCGGCGGCATCCTCGCCTGGTACTCGGTGCACCACACACCGGACGAGCAACTGCCCGCGCTGTTCGCGGAGTTCCACCGGGTGCTCGCCCCGGGCGGGCACCTGCTGCTGGGTGGCCACACCGGGGACGGGCAGTCGCGGCCGGGCTCGGCGTACGGGCATCCGGTGTCGTACACCTCGTACCTGGTCCCGGGCGACCGGCTGGTCGAGCTGCTGGCCGGGGCCGGATTCACCGTCACCACCCGGCTGGACCAGGCCCGGCCGGAGCGTCCGGAGCGGGGCTATGTCAGCTTGCTGGCGCATGCCTGACTGGCTCTGCCGGGGGAGCCGGTTCCGCCCCGCGGTCGAGGTGGGGGCGGGGTGGCCCCGGCGAGGGTGGACGCATGTTGAAGAACATCCCGGTCGGTGACACCGAACGCCCGGTTCCCCGTTGGGCGTTGCGCCTCGCCAGGGCCCTGCCGTTCGTGCTCCTGCCGCACTGCCTGTGGCGGCTGCCGTTCGCCTTCGACTTCCGGATGGGCCTCGTGGATCCGGCCGCCCCGGCCTACGAATGGTGGGACACGCCGTACGTGTTCGCGCTGAGCCTGATCACCGAGGCGCTGGCGCTGCTCACCGTGGGGCTGGTCAGCGGCTGGGGTGAGGTGTTCCCGCGCTGGGTGCCGTTCCTGCGGGGGCACCGGGTGCCGCCGCTCGGGCCGCTGATCGCGACGCTGCTGGGCGGGCTGGTGCTGTTCGGACTGTTCGGGCTGCAGCCGCTCGTCTGGTTCGGTGTGGTGGACGAGGTCGGGTTCGGCAACATCTGGTGGGAGGCCCTGTACCGGGTCTGCGTCAGCCCCGCGATGCTCTGGGGCCCGATCACCATCGCCCTCGGCATCGCGTACTACCGCCGCCGTACGGCTTGAATCTCCTGAGCGCAGGAAGTCGGACCGGCCGACTTCCTGCGCCGCTGCGTTCAGTTCGTCCGGTAGTACTCGCCGACCGCCGTGAAGGCCTCCTTCGGCTCCCAGGGGAGGCCGGCGAACCTGCTCCCCGGGCGGTCCTCGTACACCTTGACGACGCCGTAGCTCGCCAGGTCGAGGTCCTCGCGCGGATCGCCGTTCGGGCGGTGGACGAAGTCGTAGAGCGCGAAGGTGAACACGAAGGCGGCCTCGATCCCGCCGGCGTCGAAGGACGTCAGCAGTTCGCGCAGGTAGGCGGCCTGGCCGGGCTCGTCGCGCTGGTGGCCGCCGTCGAGGCGCACCGGGCCGTCGGGGCCGTACTCGACCACCGACAGGCCGAGCGCGCCCCGGTCGCCCGCGCCGCGGTAGGTGGCGGAGCCGAACTCGGTGATGGCGACCGGCTTGCCCTGGGCGGTCAGGTCGCGGACGCCGTCGGCGAAGCGGTCGGCGGTCTCGGCGGAGCGGTAGAGGTCGAGGGAGATGACGTCGAAGGGCGTCCAGTCGACCCGGACGCCCTGGAGTTGCTGCGCCAGGCGAACCGGCACTGGAGCTCCCCGCTCGGCGGGGTGCTGCGCGAACCGCTGGCCGCCGCGGGCGGTGCGACGGAGTTCCTGGCGCAGTTGCAGGACCAGTCCGGCGACGCGGCGGCGGCCCCCTGGCTCACCGTGCTGGGCCGGGCCGTCGCCCGCGGCGAGGCGGCGCCCGAGGTGCTGCACCCGCGGGTGGCGACGGTGGCGGTGGTGCTGCTGCGCAACGAGTTCGTGGTGCGCGGGGTGCCGAGCGCGCCCGACGACGTGCTGGTGGAGATCGTCGACGAGGTGTACCTGCCGCTGGTGCGGCGCCGGGGCGCTAGCTGACCCGGTTGCCCTCGGTCAGGGTGGCGGCGAGGCGCTCGGCGACGGCCGCGTCCAGTGGGCCGTGGCCGAGCAGGAAGCGGTACCAGAACACCCCGTAGACCTGGTCCACGATCAGGTCCAGGTCGGCGTCGCCGGCCAGTTCGCCGCGCTCCCGGCCCCGGGCGAGGAGCTCGTGCAGGGCGGTGCGCCGGGTGGCGGTGAAGGTGCGCATCAGTTCGGCCAGGTGCGGGTCGCGGGCGGCCTCGCGGGCGACGGTGCGCAGCGCGGAGGCGGTGGTGCCGCGCTGGGCGGCGTCGAAGGTGGTCTCGATGAAGGCGCGCAGGTCGGTGCGCAGGGCGCCGGTGTCGGGCTGGTCGGAGACGTCCTGGTCGGCGCGGTCGGTGAGGGCGTCCAGCAGGACGGCGCCCTTGGAGGGCCACCAGCGGTAGACGGTCTGCTTGCCGACGCCGGCCGTGCGGGCGATGGCGTCGATGGTGACGGGCGTGCCGTCGGAGTCGGCGAGCAGCCGCAGGGCCGCGTCCAGGATCGCCCGGTGGGCCGCCTCGTTGCGGCGGCGGCCGGTGTGCGGCCGGGTGGAGGGGCCCTGTTCGGCGTGGGTGTCGGTCTCGCTCATCGTGGTGTCCCTTTCTTTCGGCCGCCCTTGACAAGACTAACAGTCTCGGCAACCATCATTACCGGAACCAGCGGTCTCGACAAGCACTCGAAAAGCCGGAAGGGCCAGAACCATGAGCACTGCATCGAACCTCTTCGCCGGTCAGCGCGTCGTCGTGATGGGCGGCAGCTCCGGCATCGGCGAGGCGGCCGCCACCGCATTCGCGGCGGACGGCGCCGAGGTCGTGATCACCGGCCGCGACCGCGAGAAGCTGGACGCCGCCGTCGCCCGGATCGGCGGCAAGGCCAGCGGCGCACAGCTGGACGCGACCGACCCGGCCGCCCTGGCCCGCTTCTTCACCGGGACCGGCACCGTCGACCACCTGGTCGTCGCGGTCAGCGGCGCGGCCGGCAGCGGCCCGTTCGCCCAGCTCGACCTCGCCGACCTCGCGCACGGCTTCGACGCCAAGTTCTGGCCGCAGGTCCGTGTCCTCCAGGCGGCCCTGCCGCACCTGCGCAAGGACGGCTCGGTCACCCTGATCACCGCCGCCTCCGCCCGCTCCGCCTTCCCCGGCACCGCCGGACTGGCCGCCATCAACGGCGCGCTGGAGGCGATGGTCCCGCCGCTGGCCGTCGAGCTCGCCCCGCTGCGGGTCAACGCCGTGTCGCCCGGCGTCATCGACACCCCGTGGTGGGACCGGGTTCCGGCCGAGCGGCGCACCGCCCTCTTCGACGGCCTCGCCGCCACCACCCCGGTCGGCCGGGTCGGCCGCCCCGAGGAGGTCGCCCGGGCGATCCACATGTTCGCGGCCAACACCTTCGTCACCGGCGTGGTGCTGGACTGCACCGGCGGAGCCAACCTGCCCACCGGCCGCTGAGCACCGCATGACGTACGGCCCGGCCCGGGGACTGCTCCCGGGCCGGGCGTTGTGGTGAATCCGTCACCCTCCGTCCGTCACCACTCCGCCACCCGGTAGTCCTTGAGGAACACCCCCGACAGCGGGTGGCCGGCCTCGCCGCGCACGATCGGGTCGTAGACCCGGGCCGCGCCGTCCACGATGTCCAGGGGGGTGCGGAAGCCGCGGGCGGCGATCCGGGTCTTCTTGGGCGCCGGGTTCTCGTCGGTGATCCAGCCGGTGTCGACGGCGCACATGTGCACGCCCTGCGGGGCGAGTTCGGCCGCGCTGGTGCGGGTGAGCATGTTGAGCGCGGCCTTGGCCATGTTGGTGTGGGGGTGGCGCGCGGTCTTGTTGCGGACGGCGAACCGGCCCTCCACCGCCGTGACGTTGACGATGTAGCGGGCTGGGTGCGGGGAGGCGAGCAGCAGCGGCAGCAGCCGGTCGCAGAGCAGCGCCGGGGCGAGGGCGTTGACCAGCTGGGTCTCCAGCACCTCGGCCGGGTCGAGCGAACCCAGCGTGGCGGACCAGGAGTTGGCGGGCGCGAGGTCGGGCAGCAGTCCTGCCTCGTCGGTGAAGTCCAGCAGGGCGCCCGCGCCCGAGGGGAGTTGGGCCGCACCGGTGAGCGGCTGGAAGCCGGGCGCCCGGGTGATGGCCCGGAGGTCGGCGGGCGGCAGGGCGGTGGACTCGCCCGCCGCCAGCCGGGCGTAGGACTCCGGCGGGCGGCGCAGCGTCTGGGCGGCGTTGTTGACCAGGATGTCCAGCGGTCGGCCGTCGGCGCGCAACTGATCGGTCAGACCGAGGACTTGGCGCGGGTCGCGGAGGTCGATGCCGACCACGGTCAGCCGCTCCCACCACCGCCCGCTGCCCTCGGCGGCGCGGAAGCGGCGCACCGTGTCCTGCGGGAAGCGACTGGTGACGATCAGCTCGGCGCCGTCCCGCAGCAGCATCAGCGCGAGCTGGAAGCCGATCTTCACCCGCCCGCCGGTGAGCAGCGCGCGACGCCCGCGCAGGTCGGTGCTGAGGCCGCGACGGGCGGTGTTGTCGGCCGCGCAGTCCGGGCAGAGCGAGTGGTAGAAGCCGTCGACCTGGCGGTACGGCTGCTTGCAGACGTAGCACTTGCGCGGTGTCCGCAGCTCGCCGACCGGCCCGCCGGCCGGGGCCAGTGGTGCGTCCTCGCGGCGGTGGCGGGCGCCGGTCGCGGTGGCGGCGATCAGCTCGGCGTCGGCCTGCCGGAGCGCCTCCTTGGCCTCCTGGCGGCGGCGCTTGCGGCTCTCCATGACGAAGGAGCTGAGCTGTCGCTCGGCGTGCAGCCGGGTGCGGTCGTGGGAGGGGAGTGCGCGCAGTCGGCCGAGGGTGCGGCTGAACGCGGCGAGTTCCTCGGGGCCGAGGTCGGCTGCGCGTGCGTCGTCGCCGATCGGAAGGATCGTGCTGAGCTGGTTGTGGTCGTCCCGGACCGTCATGTCCGCCCCCTCGTGCCGTACAGGTGGGAGGGAGCGTAGTTGACGGTCCGGGACGATGGGATGCCAATTTCTCCCCGGGCACTCAGCCGCAGTCGGAGGTCAGCGAACCGGTGCCGGTGGCCCCCGGACCACCGGCACCTCGGGACGCGCCGTCGGTTCAGCCTCGTCGACTCAGCCCGCGTAGCGGCTGAAGATCTTGGCGAACTCGTACGGCTGCTGCGGGATGTTGGTGCACTTGGCCAGCGAGCCGCCGGTGCAGGCGTTGGCGTCCCGGGTGGCGTCCCAGAAGGCGAGCAGCCCGAGGTGGTTCTGCTGGGCGAAGGTCACCAACCGCTGGGCGGCGGCCTGGTCGTAGATCTGATGGTCGTCGTTCTCGCCGATCATCGGGGTGACCCCGACCATGGCCCACAGCTGGGCGTCGGTCTTGGCCGGGTAGAGCGCCTTGAGCTGGCCGAAGGTCGACTGCGCGGCCTGGACGGCGGCGTTGCCGTAGTCGGTGCCGGAGCGGTAGTAGTCCATCGCCATGATGTTGACCAGGTCGAGGTTGACCCCGGCGTCCCGGGCGGACTTGACGACGGCGACGCCGTCGCGGGTCAGGCCCTCGGGCAGGACCGGCAGGGTGAGCGAGACCTTGAGGCCGGGGTGGGCCTGCTGGAGCTTGGCGAGCGCGGCCGAGCGGCGGTCGTCGGAAGCGGTGTCGGCGATCGCCGCGCCCTCGATGTCGTAGTCGACGTAGCGCAGGTCGTAGGCGTTGACCACGGCGTCGTACTCGTTGAACAGCGAGTCCACCGAGGTGCAGGCGGCGGCGAGTTCGGTGCCGGCGGCGCCGCCGAAGGAGAGCTTGACGTCACCGCCGGCCGCGCGCAGCGCGTCGATCTGGTCCTTGGCCCAACCGGTGCGCGGGTCATAGGCGTTGAACCAGCTGGCCTTGCAGCCGACGCCGGTGACGAAGCCCATGCTGTAGCCCCTGACGCCGCCCGCCTTGGCCATGTCGGGCATGGACGGGGTGGGCCAGGCGCCCATGTCGATGTACGGGGCGACCGGGAGCGCGACGTTCGGCGGCGGGGTGCTCGGACCACCGGTCGGGGTGCCGGTGGGCGTGCCGCTCGGGGTGCCGGTCGGCGGGGTCGACGGGCTGCCGCCGCCGGGGCCGGTGAGGGTGACGTCGTCGGCGAGGTAGGCGCCCTGCCCGTACCAGCCGTGCAGGTAGACGGTGACGCTGGTGGTGCTCGGTCCGGTGGTGAAACTGGCCGACAGCTGCTGCCAGTTGGTTCCGCCGGGGGTCCACGCGGCGGGGTCGGTCACACCGCTGCCGGTGGCGCCGAGGTAGACGTACTGGCCCTGCACCCAGGCGCTGAGGCTGTACGTGGTGTTGGGCTGGACGCTCACGGTCTGGCCGCACTGCGCGGTGTCGCTCGCGCTCGCCGCCCCCTTGAGCGCGTAGGTCCCGCTGTGGGCACCGGAGCTGACGATACCGCCGGTGCCGGCGGAACAGCTCCACGGGGTGAGGGAGCCGCTCTCGAAGCCTCCGTTGGCGAGCAGGTCGGCGTCGGCCGCGCCGGCGTTCCCGGCGAGGGTGGCGAGGCCGCCGGCGGCGAGCACGGCGGCGGCGGTCAGGCTGAGGACTTTGGTCCGGCCGGCGGGGCGGCGGTGCGTGGGGGCGTGCTGGAGCGCGCTGGGCATGGGGGTGCCTCTCGGGACGTGGGGCCGCCCGCGCCGTGAGGGGGGAGACACGGGCGGGCGGCAGCATGGGGGCTGGTCCGGTGCGGGGAGGAACGCGGTGCTGAGGATCAAACTGGACTAGACCAGCTGGGCACGTCAAGCACTTCCCGGCTTCCGGAAGCCGTCCGAGGGCAGGTTTTAGGGCGGGTTTAAGGACCGCCCTCCCGGGTGAGGCCCTTTCAGCCGCAGCAGGGCTTGCACTCCTTCACCTGGACGTTGTCCAGCACCGGGCCGAACAGGCCGGCCACGGTGCTCTCGAAGGTCAGCGTGGTGCTGGAGTTCTGCGCGACGAAGCTGAACTGCCGTCCGACGTAGCCCATCGCGGTCCTGGTCTTGCCGGTGACGTCGAAGGAGTAGTCCTGGAAGTCCTGCCCGTCGATCAGCGCCCGCCCGGTCCGCACGGCGGGCCCGCCGTCGGGGTTGCCGGCCAGCGCGTACGTCACCGAGTAGGTGGCGCCGGGGACGGTGGTGAAGGTCTGGGCGATGGTGCCGGGCGCGTTGCCGTTGAGGTCGAGCGCCTGGTCGCCCTCGGCGGCCTGCCACATGCCCGCCCCGATCAGGTCGACGCTGCCGCCGGTGACCTGCCACGGGCCGATGGTCTGCCCGGCGGCGAACTCGGTGAAGGCGCCCGTCGGGGCCTTGGGGGACTCGAAGCTGCCGTCGTCGAAGTGGCTGAACGTGCGGTGGCCGGCCGCCTGGGCCGGGGCGGCGAGCGCGGTGGTGGTCAGCGCGGTGGCGGCGACGGCGAGGGCGAGCGCCGCGGTGCGGGTCCGCGAGAGTGCCATGGGTTCCTCCCCGAATCGAGTGACGCTTTCGGTCACTTCCGTGGTGTCGGGCCGAGTCGATCGGCCGCGAACAGAGCGTCGACCGTCCCGATGAGCCGTGCCAAGACCGGACGGGCGGCGCCCGGTGGTGCGGGGCTCCCGCGGGCGGCTCCCGCGCGCCGGTTTGGCGGGGGGAGGACCGCAGGGGCCGGGCGAACGGTGCGGGGACGAACGCCGGGAGCCGACGGCCGGGTGCGGGAGCCCGGTGGTGAAGGCGGAGCCGCGCGCCCCGTTCGTACGCCCACAGTGAGGCGATGACCATATGAACCGTCCGGCGGCCACGAGAGAGGAAAGGCCGGAATCAGCCGAACCACCACCACATCTGATCGAGCGTCAGACATGATCGATCGTGGGAATCGATCCGTCCCCGGGCGACCGACCTCGTGCGCCGGCCAGGGCCCGATCGACCGCAGGAGCAGCCGGAAACCAGACAGGAGCACCGTCATGCGCAACGCCCCGTTCGGCAGCAGCGGCCCGGAGGTCGGCGTCATCGGCCTCGGCTGCATGGGGATGACCTTCGCCTACGACGTGCGGAACCGGGACGACGAGAAGTCCATCGGCGTGATCCGCCAGGCGCTGGACCTCGGCGTCACCCTGATCGACACCGCCGACATCTACGGCCCGTTCACCAACGAGGAGGTGGTCGGCGCCGCCCTGGAGGGCCCGTACCGCGAGCGCGCCTTCCTGGCCACCAAGGTCGGCATGGTCCCGGGCTCGGTGGGCTCGGACGGGGAGCGGGACGGCAGCCCCGAGCACGTGCGCCGCTCGATCGACGACAGCCTGCGCCGCCTGCGCACCGACCACCTCGACCTCTACCAGCTGCACCGGGTCGACCCGGCCGTCCCGATCGAGGAGACCTGGGGCGCGCTCGCCGAGACCGTGCAGGCCGGCAAGGTCCGGCTGATCGGGCTCTCCGAGGTCGGCGTCGAGGAGATCCGGCGGGCACAGGCGGTCCACCCGGTGGCCTCGGTGCAGTCCGAGCTGTCGCTGTGGACCCGGGACGCGCTCGCCGAGGTGCTGCCGTACACCGAGGAGCAGGGCATCGCATTCCTGCCGTACGCGCCGCTCGGCCGCGGCTTCCTGACCGGCGGGATCACCTCCCTCGAGGAACTGCCCGAGGACGACTTCCGCCGCCGGCTGCCGCGCTTCCAGCAGGACGCGCTGCAGGCCAACCTGGAGCTGGTCGGCCGGGTCAGGGCGATCGCCGAGCGGATCGGGGCCACGCCCGCGCAGGTCGCGCTGGCCTGGACGCTGGCGCAGGGCCGGTACGTCTTCCCGATCCCGGGCACCAAGACCCCGCGCTACCTGCTGGACAACGCGGGCGCGGCCGGGATCGAGCTCTCGGCGGCCGACCTGGCCGAGCTGGACGCACTGCCGGCCGCCGAGGGCGGGCGCTACTACTGATCTAGCCGCTCCTTGACCCACACCAGCTGCCGTCCGGTCTCGGCCGGGGCCCGGACGGCGGCCTCGGTGACCCGGTCCAGCCGGTAGCCGAGCTTGCGCGGGACGGCCGCGCTGGCGCCGTTCGCCTGGTCGCAGCGGATCTCCACCCGGGCGATCCCCGGCAGCGCCAGCGCGGCCTCGGTCAGCGCCCCGGCCGCGGCGGTGGCGATGCCGCGGCCCACGTGCCGGGCGGCGACCCAGTAGCCGATCTCCAGCGCGCCCGGACCGATCCGCCCGTGCAGGCCGAAGGCGCCGACCACCCGGCCGGGTGCGGCGTCCAGGTCGGCCAGGTACATGAAGTCCGTGCCGGCCTCCCAGGCGGCGGTGCCGGCCCGGGTCAGCTCGGCGGTCCGGGCTTGGCTGGGGGCCTCGGCCGCCCACTCCATCCAGGGCCGCAGGTGCTCCAGGTTGGCGCGGACGGCCCGGTTCAGCGCCGGCGCGTGGGCGCTGCGGCGGCGGTGCAGGCACAGGCCGCCGGGCAGCCGCAACAGCTCGGGCGGCCGCCCTGCGGTCACCTCCGGCGCCGCCCGGGCGGGCTCGCAGGACCACGGCTGTACTCGGCTCATGGCGGCGATTATGTCCTTGGCCCGGACCTGCCACCTCCGGAAGGGGCGCACCCCCCCGGGCCCCGACCGGGAGCACGGGCGGCGCGCCCCCGGCGCGTCAGAGCCGGACCAGCACCTCGTCGAGCTCCTTGCGCCGCAGGTCCGGCACGCGCGCTCCCTCGGCGGGGTAGCCGACCGGGATCACGTAGGCCGCGCGCTCCTCCGCCGGGCGGTCGCACACCTCGTTGAGGAACCGCATCGGGCTCGGCGTGTGGGTCAGCGTCGCCAGCCCGGCCTGGTGCAGCGAGGCCAGCAGCAGCCCGACCGCGATCCCCACCGACTCCTTGGTGTAGTACGGGCGCGGCGAGTCGGGCCCCTTGTGCACCTCGAAGACCACGATCACGGCCGGCGCGTCCTCCAGGAACGGCTTGTGCCAGTCGGTGCCGATCGGCGCCAGCGCGGTCAGCCACTCCTCGGAGGCCCGGTGGCCGTAGAACTCGCGCTCCTCGGCCTCGGCCGCCCCGCGCAACAGCCGCTTGCGCTCCGGGTCGGTGATCACCACGAACCGCCAGGGCTGGACGTGCGCGCCGCTGGGCGCGGTGTTCGCGGTGCGGACCGCCCACTCGATCACCCCGTCCGGGATCGGGCGGGTGTCGTAGTCGCGGACGGTCCGGCGCTGCGCCATCACGTCGTGGAAGGCCTTGCTACGGGCCTCGGCCTGGTCGGCCGGCACCGTCATCGGGGTCAGCGGGACGGTCGGGTGGGACGTCCCTGCCACTGTGCTGTCAACCATGGCCGACAGCACAGCACATGACGGCCGCTCCGGGAAGAGGTAGAGACCAATTCCCGGAGCGGCCGACCGTGTTCCCACGCGGGACGGGCTACCGCTCGTGCACCCGGCCGTCCCGGACCTCGATCCGCCGGTTCACCGCCACGGTGTCCAGCATCCGCCGGTCGTGGGTGACCAGCAGCAGGGTGCCGGTGTACGAGCCGAGCGCCGACTCCAGCTGCTCGATCGCGGGCAGGTCCAGGTGGTTGGTGGGCTCGTCCAGCACCAGCAGGTTGACCCCGCGCGCCTGCAGCAGCGCCAGCGCGGCCCGGGTGCGCTCACCGGGGGAGAGGGTGCCGGCCGGGCGCAGCACGTGCGCCGCCTTGAGGCCGAACTTGGCCAGCAGGGTGCGCACCTCCTCCTCGGTGAACTCCGGTACGGCGGCGGCGAAGGCGTCCGCCAGCGGCTCGCCTCCCAGGAACAAGCCACGCGCCTGGTCGACCTCGCCGACCACCACGCCGGAGCCCAGCACGGCACTGCCGGCGTCGAGTTCGAGCCGGCCGAGCAGAGCGGCCAACAGGGTGGACTTGCCCGCGCCGTTGGCACCGGTGATGGCGACCCGGTCGGCCCAGTCGATCTGCAGGTCCACCGGGCCGAAGGCGAAGTCGCCGCGCCGGGCGACGGCCGCGCGCAGGGTGGCGACCACCGAGCCGGAGCGCGGCGCGGTGGCGATCTCCATCCGCAGCTCCCACTCCTTGCGCGGCTCCTCGACGACCTCCAACCGCTCGATCATCCGCTGGGTCTGCCGGGCCTTGGAGGCCTGCTTCTCGGTGGACTCGGCGCGGGTGGCGCGGGCCTTCTTGTCGTTGTCGCCGCCCTTGCGGCGGGCGTTGCGGACGCCGTGCTCCATCCAGTTGCGCTGCATCTGCGCCCGGGCCTCCAGCGAGGCCTTGGTGTCGGCGTACTCCTCGTAATCCTCGCGGGCGTGCCGGCGGGCCACCGCGCGCTCCTCCAGGTACGCCTCGTAGCCGCCGCCGTACAGGTTGACCTGCTGCTGGTGCAGGTCCAGCTCCAGCACCTTGGTGACGGTGCGGGCCAGGAACTCGCGGTCGTGGCTGATCAGCACGGTGCCGGCGCGCAGGCCCTTGACGAAGGCCTCCAGCCGCTCCAGGCCGTCCAGGTCGAGGTCGTTGGTGGGCTCGTCGAGCAGGAACACGTCGTAGCGGGAGAGCAGCAGCGAGGCCAGGCCCGCGCGGGCGGCCTGGCCGCCGGACAGGGCCGTCATCGGCAGGTCGAGGGAGACCTTCAGGCCGAGCGAGTCGGCCACCTCCTCGGCCCGCTCCTCCAGGTCCGCGCCACCGAGGTCCAGCCAGCGGTCCAGGCTCGCCGCGTACGCGTCGTCGGCGCCCGGACGGCCCTCGACCAGGCCCTCGGTGGCCTCGTCCAGCGCGGCCTGGGCGGCCGCGACGCCGGTGCGCCGGGCCAGGAAGTCGCGCACCGACTCGCCCTCCCGCCGCTCCGGCTCCTGCGGCAGGTGGCCGATGTTGGCGCTCGCCGGGCTGAGCCGCAGCGACCCGCCCTCGGGGGTGTCCAGGCCGGCCAGCAGCCGCAGCAGGGTCGACTTGCCGGCGCCGTTCACGCCGACCAGGCCGATCACGTCACCGGGGGCGACGACCAGGTCCAGGCCGGAGAAGAGGGTGCGTTCGCCGTGGCCGGCGCTGAGGTCCTTGACTACGAGTGTGGCGCTCATGATGGGCCGATTGTAGGAGGAGCGGGCCCCGAGCCGGAAAAGCCCGGGGGCCGCGGCTGTAGCAGCCGCGGCCCCCGGACACTCCCTAGCGGGTCACTTGGCCTTCTTGGAGAAGTAGTCGAACATGTGCGCCGCGACGTCCTCCAGGTAGGGGCCTGCCTCGTAGGTGTTGGCGCCGTTGCCGACGGAGGTGTCGCTGACCAGGGCCGGCTTGCCGTCCTTGGTGGCGTACCAGCCGCCGCCGCTGCTGCCGCCGGTCATGTTGCAGCCGATCATCAGCATCGCCGGACGGTCCGGGACGCCCGGCTTCGCGGTCGGCTTGCCGCCGTCGCAGTGCTCCAGCTCGACGCCGTCGAAGGGCTTGCCCTCGGGGAAGCCGTAGTTGGAGACCGAGGCGAGCTGGTCGCGCGGGGCGTTGAACCACAGCGGCACCGAGCCGCCGACGGTCTCCTCCAGCGACTTGCCGTTCGGGTCGGGGTTGGCGACCTTGATGATGCCGAAGTCGTACTGGCTCCAGGGGCCGCCCTTCTCCGGGTCGGCCTCCTGGGTCCACTGCGGGGAGACCATGCCGGCGGTCGCGCCCCACTCGCCGTACGGCTCGGCGTCCTCCAGCTTGGACTTCTGCTTGTTGCCGTTGCTCAGCACGCCGTTGCTGTTGAAGGCCGGGGCGAAGGTGATGTCGGTGTAGTACTTGTTGCCCTTGCCGCCGTGCAGGCAGTGGCTCGCGGTCCACACCAGGTTGCTCTTGCCCGGGTTGGCCGGGTCGGAGACCACGGTGCCGGAGCACACGTAGTCGTCGTTGCCGTCCTTGAAGAAGATCTTGCCGTTGACGTGCATGTTCTTCGGGAACGGGTGCGCCACGGGCTTCGCCGCGACCACCGAGGGCAGCTGGTCCGGCCCGAGCGGCGGCTGCGCGGCGGTGGGCTGGGCCGGGGCCGCGCTGGTCGGCTGCGCGGTCGGCTGGGCCGGGGCCTGCGTCGGGTCCTGGGCCGGCGCCTGCGGCAGCGGCTTCGGCTTGGCGTTCAGCAGCTTCTGCAGCGTCCAGTAGCCCTTGACCGCCGGGGTGATCACGTTGGCCTGGGCCCACTTGTCCCAGTCCTCGAGCTTCCAGGTCTTCAGCTCCTGGACCGTCGGAAGCTTGATCGGAGCCGCGCCCGGCTTCCCGGAGGCGGAGGCGGCGACCGTCGGAGCCGCGCTCTGGGCGCCGGCCGGGTCACTGTTGTCCGGCCCGCAACCGGTGGCGACCACCATGGTCAGTGCGGCGACGGAAGCGCCGAGGACGGCACGGCTCGGCCGGGATATCGGTGACATGAGTTCAAATCCCCCTGTTGACTACCGCCATACGGCCCGTTCCTCGGGTACGGCCCGGGGGCCGCAGGTATGGCAGGTGAGGAGTCTGCCATGCGGATAAGAAACCCCTTACATCCACCCCCGGCTGGGACGAGGCTGTCACCGGATCGGCACGGGATCGGCACCGGGCCTTTGCCATGGGTCAATGAACGGCGCCTGCCGGCCGTGCCGTGCCGTGCCGTGTCGGCCGTGCCGGCCGTGGCCGTGCCGAATAAATCGGTTGCACCCGTTCGTCGGCGTGCCTAGCGTGGTCCACGTCATCCGCCAGACAAGGAGAAGGCCGTTGCTCTACTGAGGTCCCGGGACACCGCCCCCGCCACGCAGGCCCTGCTGCCCCGTGGTGTGCGAGTGTGCGACCTCAGTCACGGCCCCGTGGCGCACGCGCATTACCAGCGCCGCCCTGTCCTCCGGCCGTTCCGGTTCCGCACCCGCGGTGTCTCCCCGTGTTGCTCATCACCCCTTCAGCAACCACCCGGGAGGCCTTGCATGGCACAACCCACCACCGCCGTCCTCTGCACCGACCTCGCGTTCGAGTGGCCCGACGGCAAGCCCGTCCTGGACGGATTCCACCTCGCCGTCGGCCCCGGCCGCACCGGACTGATCGGCCTCAACGGCGCCGGGAAGTCCACCCTGCTGCGGCTGATCGCCGGCGAGCTCACCCCCACCGGCGGCACCGTCCGGATCGCGGGCGAACTCGGCTACCTGCCCCAGGGCCTGACGCTCGACACCGGCCTGCGGGTCGACGAGGCGCTCGGCATCCGGGCCGCCCGCGAGGCCCTGCACGCCATCGAGTCCGGCGACACCGACCAACGGCACTTCGACGCCGTCGGCGACGACTGGGACGTCGAGGAGCGCGCCCGCGCCACCCTCGACCGGCTCGGCCTGCACCGCCTCGGCCTCGACCGCACCACCGGCGAACTGTCCGGCGGCGAGGCGGTGTTGCTGCGGCTGGCCGCCCTGCTGCTGCGCCGCCCCGACGTGCTGCTGCTCGACGAGCCCACCAACAACCTCGACCGGGCCGCCCGCGAGCGGCTCTACGAGACGGTGGCCGGCTGGCACGGCGTCATGGTGATCGTCAGCCACGACCGCGAGCTGCTCCGGCACGTCGACCAGATCGCCGACCTCCGGGACGGCGAAGTCACCTGGTACGGCGGCAACTTCGACGAGTACGAGCACACCCTCGCGGCCCAGCAGGAGACGGCCGAGCGGCTGTTGCGCAACGCCGAGGCCGACGTCCAGCGCCAGAAGCGGGACTTGGTCGAGGCCCGCAGCAGGCTGGAGCGCAGCGCCAGCTACGGCAGGAAGCGCTCGATCACCCGCAACGACCCGCACATCGTCGCCGGGATGCTCAAACGCAAGGGCCAGGAGACGGCCGGCCGGCTCACCGGCATGCACACCGAGCGCCTGGAGGAGGCGAAGGCGCGGCTCACCGCCGCCGAGCAGGCGGTGCGCGAGGACGCCGAGATCCGGGTCGACCTGCCGCGCACCGCAGTGCCGGCCGGGCGCGGGGTGCTCACCCTGCAGAAGGTCCGGCTGCCCGACGGCGCCACCGTCGACCTCGACCTGCGCGGTCCCGAGCGGATCGCCCTGGTCGGGCGCAACGGCTCCGGCAAGACCACGCTGCTGCGCACCATCGCGGGCGAACTCGCCCCGCTGGAGGGCATGGTCACCATCCAGGTGCCGCTGCGCCACCTGCCCCAGCGGCTCGACCTGCTGGACGACGAGCTGACGGTCGCGGAGAACGTCAAGCTGTTCGCGCCCGGCGCCGGGGACAACGCCGTCCGCGCCCGGTTGGCCCGCTTCCTGTTCCGCGGCGGCCGGGCCGACCAGCCGGCCGGCACCCTGTCCGGCGGCGAGCGGTTCCGGGCGACGCTGGCCGCCCTGCTGCTGGCCGACCCGCCGCCGCAGCTGCTGCTGCTCGACGAGCCGACCAACCACCTGGACCTCGCCAGCGTCCGCCAGCTCACCGAGGCGCTGGCCGCGTACCGGGGCGCGCTGATCGTGGTCAGCCACGACCTGCCGTTCCTGCGCGGCCTGGGGCTGACCAGGTGGCTGGAGCTGGACGGCGAACTGAGGACGGTGGATCCGATGTAGCGACTACTCCCGGTCTCGCTGGTCGCCCCGCGCGTCCTCGGTGAGCAGCCGGCGGGCCGTGCTCAGGGCGGAGTCGCCGGGTCGTTCGGTGCCGGCCGGGTGCGCTGCGCCGGCAGGACGGCAGGATGGCAGGTCGGCAGGGCGGCAGGTCGGCGGGTGGGGCGACGGGTGGAAATCCGCCGCCCCGCTGCCAACTGCCGTGTGCTGCAGTACCATCGGCGACATGCCTGCGCTCAACATCGAGTACACGGAGCACGAACTCGCCGCGATCCGCGAGGCCGCCGCCGCGGACGGCAAGAGCGTGAAGGCGTACGTCCACGACCTCAGCGTGCGGGAACAGCAGCGGCGGGTGTTCGTGGAGCACGCGGTCGCGTTCTGGAAGGACCACCGGGCGGAGTTCGACGCGGCGTTCCCGGAGGACGCGCCCGCCGCGTGAGGCACGGGGGAGCGGCCCGGTGAACGGCGAGGACGTGACGCTGCTGCACGTCGACCTGCGCTGGCTGCTCGACGTGCAGGAACGGTCCTCCCCGGAGGACCTCAGCGTGCGGGACTACTCGGCGTTGCAGGCCGCGGTGGCCCGGCACCGGGTGAACACCGCCCAGCTCGGTCACGACGCCGACCCCGCCTGGTGCGCGGCCACCCTGATGCACACCATCGTGCTGCTGCGTCCGCTCCCGGTGCGCAACAACCTGTACGCCTGCATGACGACGGCCGCGTACATGCACGCGGCCGGGGAGGGGATCGACCCGCCGTACGGGGCGCTGGTCGAGCTGGCCCGGGACGTCGTCGAGGGCAGGGCGGACGTGTACGCGGCGGCCGACCGGATCCGCTCCTGGCGGATCTGAGGCCGGCCGCTGCTCCGTTCTACGCCCGGACGGGCCTCCACCGCCCCGCGACCAGCGTGCCCAGTCGGTCCAGCCCGACCACGAGGGCGGCGAGCACCACGAACTCGACCGTCAGCTGGGCGATCTGGCCCCAGACGTAGCCGTAGCCCCTGGTGGTCGGGTCGAAGAAGAAGTACGGGTAGGGCGTCGGGAAGTCGTCGAACAGCGCGTTGCGGGCGAGTACGACCGCCGCGTAGCCGAGCGGGAAGGCCAGCCACAGCGGGATGTCCTTCCAGGCCGCCGCGTTGCGCGGCTTCAGCACCAGCCAGTCGACCAGCACCATCACCGGCGTGACGTAGTGCAGGAAGAAGGACGACCAGTGCGCCAGCCGGTCCGGCCCGCTGACCAGCCCTGGCAGCGGGTTGGCGCCGTGCTGGAGCAGGACGTGCGAGACCAGCCCGGTGATCAGGATGTACAGCGTGGCGGCCCCGCGCAGCCGGGGCGCGGGCGCGTCCACGGTGTCGCGCTTGACCATCCAGTACACCGCGCCGATGAAGTAGCCGAGCACGATGACGTTGCTCTGCACGGTGAAGTACACCAGCGAGGAGGCCCCGAGGACCAGGCCGAGGCCCGCGGAGAGCACGATGCCCGAGCGCCACCACAGCGCCGGGCGGGTCCGGACGGTCATGCGGTCACCAGTTCGTTGAGGCGATACGGGAGGTATCGGACGGCCAAGCGGAAGTCCGCACTCTACTTGCCGCCCTCGGGGGCGGGGAACCCGCGTACGAGCGGCTACGGCGACCCACCGGTTCAGCCCGGCAGCACGAACCCCGACTCGTACGCCGCGATCACCGCCTGGGTGCGGTCCCGGGCGCCCAGCTTGGCCAGCACGCTGCCGACATGGGTCTTCACCGTCTCCTGGCTCACCACCAGCTGCCGCGCGATCTCACCGTTGTTCAGCCCGGTGGCCATCAGCCGCAGCACCTGCGCCTCCCGCTCGGTCAGCCGCCCGATCGGCCCCCGGCCCGCGGCCGCCTCCCGCCGGCCCTCCGCGCCGTGCCGCAGCGCGAGTTCGCGCAGGGCCGCCGGGAACAGCAGCGAGTCCCCGCGCGCGACCAGCCGCACCGCCTGGACCATCTCCTCCGCCCGCGCCCGCTTCAGCAGGAACCCGGCCGCGCCCGCGCGCAGCGCGTCGTACACGTGGTCGTCGTGCTCGAAGGTGGTGACCACCACGATCCTCGGCGGTTCGGCCATCCCGCCGACCAGCTGCTCGGTGGCCCGGATGCCGTCGATGCCGGGCATCCGGACGTCCATCAGCACCACGTCCGGGCGCAGCTCGCGCACCAGCGGGACGACCTCGGCACCGTCGGCGGCCTCGCCGACCACGCGGAGGTCCGGCTCGGCGTCGATCACCACCCGCAGGCCCATCCGGACCAGCCGTTCGTCGTCCGCGATCACCACGCGGATGGTGCCGCCCCCGTCGGTCCCGTGCTCGTCGGTCATCCCGCGCTCCCTCCCACCGGCAGCCACACGGCCAGCCGCCACGTCGTTCCGTCCTCGCTCGGCCCCACGCTGCTGCCGCCGCGCAGGGCCGTCGCGCGTTCCCCGATCCCGCGCAGCCCGCGCCCGCCGCCGGGGCGGCTCGGGCGGGCCGGGCCCAGCGGGTTGGTCAGTTCGATCTCCAGCCGGCCCGCGTCGAGCGCGACCCGCAGCCCGGCCGGGGCGGGCCCGGCATGCCGCAGCACGTTGGTCAGGCCCTCCTGCACGATCCGGTACGCCTCGCGGGAGACCTCGGCCGGCAGCGCGCCGAGGCCCGGTGCCAGCTCGGCGTCCACCGTCACACCGGTCCGGGCGAGTTGGCGCAGCAGGTCGTCCAGCCCGGCCAGGGTGGGCCCGGCCGGTCCGGCGCCGGCGTCCTCCTCCTCGCGCAACAGCCCGAGCACGGTGTCCAGTTCGGCGACGGCCCCGCGGGCGGTCTCCTCGATCGCCCGCAGCGCCTCGGCGGCGAAGTCCGGGTCGGTGCGCAGCACCCGGGCGGCCGCCGAGGCCTGGATGCCGACCGCGCTGAGCGCGTGGCCGACCGAGTCGTGCAGTTCGCGGGCCAGCCGGTTGCGCTGGGCGAGCACGGTGGCCCGCCGCTCGGCGGCGGCCAGCCGTTCCTCCGGGGTCGGGCCGAGCAGGGCGGGTGCCCAGCGGGCCAGCAGCGTGCCGCAGGCGGCGTTGGTCCCGACGATCAGCAGCAGGACGGCCAGGCCCAGCGTCGGGCCGGTGATCATCCAGCCGGGGAAGCGGTCCGTCCAGTACTTGGCGAGTTCCTCGCCCCCGGCGAATCCGAAGATCAGCACCACCGCGAACGGCGCCCCGGCCAGCGTCATCCCGGCGACCACGCCGCCCGAGAACAGGTGCAGCACGAACCAGAGCGCGGTGCGCCACCGGGCCGCCCAGGACCGGGCCGGCCCGGTGGCCAGGTCCTCCGGCCGCGCCACCGCGCACAGCGCCCGCGCGGCCGCGCCCTCCAGGCCCCGGACGGTCGGTACCAGGGCGGTGACCGCTGCCATCGGCAACGAGGTGAACAACGCGAGGAGCTGCAGCAGCAGTTGGCGAACGTGCCCCTGGTCCGGGTTGAGTGCCCCGAGCGCCACCACCGACAACAGGTAGTACGGCATGAGCAGCGCGCCGCCCAGCACCAGGTGCACCCAGCGCAGTCGGGCCCGCCGCCCGAACAACGCCTCTCCCGCCCGCCGAATCAGGCCGCCCCCCGTGTCCACCCGGGTGACTCTACGACAGCGCCGCGCACCGCCGCCGCCCGTTCCACCAGCGCCACCGCGCCGACGGCCAGCATCAGCACCGCGGACACCACCTGGGTGGCCTGCACCAGGGCCATCAGTCCGGTCGTCTCGGCCGCGGTGGCGCCGTAGGCCACCAACTGCCAGCAGCCCCAACCGAACAGCGACCCGGCGGCCGTCCAGACCACCAGCAGCGGCGCGCGCAGCGGCCGCCGGGGGCGGATCCGGAACACCAGCATCAGCAGTCCCGCCGAGGCGGCCACCGCCATCACCGCCGTCACGGCGTCCATCACCGCCACGCCCCTGGACCGGTCCTGTGCCAGCGCGATCGGCAGCCCGGCGGTGCCGCCCGCCGCCCAGTACGCCCGGGCCACCGCGATGCCGAGCCCGAGCAGCGCGGCGACGCAGGCCAGACCGCGCTGCGCGGTCAGAGTGGGGGAGTGCGGCAGGTCGCCGATCTTCGCCCGCAGCAGCGCGGCCCAGCGCTGCCGGGCGTACAGGACGAACGCGGTGATCAGCGCCGACCCCTGGACGGCGAAGCCGCCGTACACCACGGGGAAGACCCAACCGCCGAGGCCGTTGCCGTTGTCCTGCTGCGTGCTCCGCTCGGGCCCCAGCAGCAGGACACTGAGCAGGTACAGCGGCAGCGCCAGCAGAATGGTGCCGAGCAGCCCGGTAGCCACCCACATCGGGAAGGCCACCAGCCCGGCCGGCGCCCGCCGTCCCCACGGCCGGACGAAGGCCAGCGCCAGGGCGACGGCGATGGCGTCCATCCCGAAGGTCAGCAGGTTCAGCAGCCACAGCCTGTCCATCTCCCCGGGGTCGCCCGACCCCACGGGATGTCCGGTCAGCCACAGCGTCTTGAGCGTCAGGTACGGTCCCGTCGCCGCCACGGCCGTCCACGCGGCCCCGGCCCGTACCCGTCCTTCGTCGATCCTCATGCCCCAACGCTGCCGCCGCGCCCCGGCCCGCGGCCTCCGCCCTGGGCGCGATCCCCCTCCCCCCGGCGGGGGATTCCGGCTGCTACGCCATCCGGTGGATCAACCGGTCCTCGTGGTCCACCCGCCCGTCCGGGTCCGCGACCAGCCCGAGCCGTTCGGCGAGCCGCCGCGAGGGCAGGTTGTCGGCCCGGATCAGCGCCGTCACCGGAATCCCCGGGAACCGCGGCAGCGCCTCCGCCATCGCCGCCCGGCACGCCTCCGCCGCGTACCCCTTGCCCCAGGCGGACGGCCGGAACCGGTAGTACAGGTTGAACACCTGCTCCCCGTCCAGCGTGTGCAGGAACAGCCCGGCGACCCCGATGATCACCTCCGGCTCCTCCCGGGTCGACACCATGCAGTACCCCACCCCGTCCCGCGGCCAGTCCGCCACGAACCCCGCCAACTGCTCCCGCGCCTGCGCGATGTCCCGCTGCGGCCCGTACGGGTTGTACCGGTTGGTCTCCGGATCCCCGTGGATCGCGAACATCGCCTCGGCGTCCCCCTCCTGCGGGCGCGTCAGCACCAGCCGCTCGGAAACGGCGACGATCGTGCGGGCGGTGGTGACGTCCTGGTCGACGGTGGCCATGCTGCTTCCCCCGATGTCGTACGTAATGGATCGCTCGCACGATAGACCATTACGCCACCATTGCGCCCGCCCAATTTCTACAGGATCGGCTCACACCCGATCGTCTTGGCACCTGCGGTGAGGAACTGCTTCCAGGCCTCCTCGGTGCTGGGGAACAACGTCTGGAGGATGTCGGAGTCCATCCGGAAGTAGGTGGGTCTGCCCTGGCACGTCGCTACCACCTCCCGGTCCCGCAGGGGCGTGGCCCAGCGGGACCGGCCGAATGCGGGCGACGTGTCCTTCTCGATCACCGGGGGGCGGAGCCGGGGCTCGGTTCCGATGGTGAACGAGTAGGCGAAGGGACTCCTGTCCGTGCTGATCCGGCAGGTCCACACCGGGTCGAACGCAGTGTTCACGCTCTCCTTGTAGCCGTTGCCTCCAGCGGCGCCGGTCGCGGTGAACCCCGGCAGGCCGCAGATCGAGCCACTGTTCAGATCGTGCTCGTGCCCGGCCTGGGACAGTGCGTGCGGTGCGGGGAACGGCGTCTTCCCGCACCCCTTGTCCGCCGCGACGCCGTTCACCGCCGCCGCGGCGAGACGGGCCAGCTTTCCAGCGCCGGGTCCGTCCTCGCCGCCCGATTTGACCTCGACCCGCAACCCGGTGCCGCACTCCCCGGGAAGCAGTGCCCAGGCCCGGTCGTCGCGAGCCGCTCCGGCCGCGCCGCCGTTCGCCGAAGCGGCGAACAGTCGATCTCCCGCACTGGCCGGGTAAGGGCCGAGGTCGTCGGCCTGATCGACCTGCACGAAGACGGACCGGCTGTTGCCGAAGACCCCGTAGCTCACCGTCGCCGTGCAGAACGCTCCACCGCTGGGCGATTCCCAGGCACCGTTCTTTTCGCCGCTGACCTTGCCCGGCCCGAGCGCGTCGTTCAGCGCGGCCGCGCTCACCGCGCCGTCGCACACGCTGTCCGGACCGAAGGCGTTGCTCAGGTTGTTCGCGAGGAACGCCCCCGCCCCGGCCACCACCGCTACCGCCCCGGCTACGACGACCGCCGCCCGCACCCGCAACGGCCACGTGGTGAACCCGCGCCGGTCGAGCGCCGCATCGATACGCTCGGCGCCGCTCTCGGAACGCTCGTGTTGCTGCTCCGTCACGCGATCACCCGTTGCCGAACGCGGCCTTGTAGGCCTCGTTGATCGACGTGTAGTAGTGAACCTTGCCCGTGTCGGCCAGTTGGGCGAGCTGGAAGTTGCGCTCAGGGACACCCAAGTCCTGGGCCTTGGCGTTGAGCATGTCCGCCACCTGCGACTGTCCGGCAGTGTAGAGGCTGCTGATATCACCCTGCGCCTTGGTGTTGATGGCGTTGATGGTGTTGTTCGCCCAGTTGCTCGTGGCAACGTCGACGTAGCGCTGGGCGACGTCACCCACCGGCAACAAGGCCGTACCCGGCAGCATGTTCGCGATGGTGCCGACGTTGTCCGTGGCCGGGGCGACCGGTCCGGTGGTGAAGTACGGGCTACCCACGTGTGGGTTCCTCCCCCAGGTTCGGCAGAGGGGTTCGTACCCCCTGCGGCATGACGACCGTACAGGTCCCCTCCGTCAGTACACCGACGCACCCTCCGTGGTGCCAGTTGCACCGGGGGTGGTCGGGTCCGTCAAGGGCTCGTCAAGCGGGAATCGGCAAGGCGGGGCCGGGGGCGAGGTCTTGTTACCGGCGGGTCGCTTCCCTATCATCGCGAGTGTTACAGCTTTACTGTCAAACCCCGAAGGGTTCTGCGGCCAGTGGGTGACACGAGCAGTCCGGCGGGCGGTGCGGTCGGTCCGGGGCCGTTGGCGGGTGTGCGGGTGGTCGAGCTCGCCGGGATCGGACCGGGGCCGTTCGCGGCGATGTTGTTGGGCGATCTCGGGGCGGACGTGGTGCGGGTGGACCGCCCGGAGCCCTCGCCGCTCGGGACGGATCCGGCGTACGACCTCACCAACCGGAACAAGCGGTCGGTGCTGGTCGACCTCAAGGCACCCGAGGGACCCGGACTGGTGCTGGACCTGGTCGAGCGAGCCGACCTGCTGATCGAGGGCTACCGGCCGGGTGTCGCGGAGCGGCTCGGCGTCGGACCCGAGGCGTGTCTGGCACGCAATCCGGCGCTGGTGTACGGGCGGATGACCGGGTGGGGGCAGCAGGGCCCGCGGGCCGCCACCGCCGGGCACGACCTCGGGTACGCGGCGGTGGCCGGGGTGCTCGGGCTGGTCGCCGCGCCGGGCGGGGCCGACGCGCCGCCCGGGATCCCGGCGAACCTGCTCGGCGACTACGCGGGCGGCTCGCTCTACCTGGTCGTCGGCCTGCTGGCCGGGCTGCACCACGCCCGTGCCACCGGTGCCGGCCAGGTGGTCGACGCCGCGATCGTGGACGGTGCGGCGCACCTCGGCAGCATGCTGTGGGGGCTGCTCGCGGCCGGCCACTGGCAGGACCGCCGGGGCGTCAACCTGCTGGACGGCGGTGCGCCGTTCTACGCGATCTACCCGGCGGCCGACGGCGGGCACCTCGCGGTGGGCGCCCTGGAGCCCCGGTTCTACGCCGAGTTCGCCCGACTGCTGGAGCTGGGCCCGGACGCGCCCGGCCAGTACGACCTCGCCCGCTGGCCCGAACTGCGCGCCCTGATCGCCGCCCGCTTCGCCAGCCGGACCAGGGCCGAGTGGGAGACCGTCTTCGCCGGCTCGGACGCGTGCGTGGAACCTGTGCTGACGATGCGTCAGGCCGCTTGCGAGGAACACCTGTTGGCGCGCGGGACGTACGTCGAGGTGGACGGTGTGACCCAGCCCGCCCCCGCCCCGCGGTTCTCCGCGACCCCCGGCGCGCTGCGCCGCCCGCCGGCCCGGCCGGGCGCGGACACCGCGGAGGTGGCCCGGGACTGGGCCGTGCCGTCGCTCGGTTCCGGAGCCGTCGACACCGAACCATTCGACTCCGCAGCAGAACAAGGGGAGTAGCGTTGCAGCGCGAGATCTTCACCGAGCAGCACGAGGACTTCCGGGACACCGTGAAGGCCTTCCTCGCCAAGGAGGTGCTGCCGCACTACGACCGCTGGGAGAAGGCCGGCATCGTCGACCGCTCCGTCTGGCTGGCGGCCGGCCGGCAGGGCCTGCTCGGCATCGCCGTGCCCGAGGAGTACGGCGGTGGCGGCGCCCCGGATTTCCGCTACGCCGCCGTGCTGGCCGAGGAGTTCGCCCGGGCCGGCGCCTCCGGGCTGGCGATCGGGCTGCACAACGACATCATCGGCCCGTACCTCACCTCGCTCGCCACCGAGGAGCAGAAGCGCCGCTGGCTGCCCGGCTTCTGCAGCGGCGAGCTGATCACCGCGATCGCGATGACCGAGCCCGGCACCGGCTCCGACCTGCAGGGCATCCGCACCCAGGCGGTCGACCAGGGTGACCACTTCCTGCTCAACGGCGCCAAGACCTTCATCTCCAACGGCATCCTGGCCGACCTGGTCATCGTGGTCGCCCGCACCACCCCCGAGGGCGGCGCGCACGGGCTGAGCCTGCTGGCCGTCGAGCGCGGCACGCCCGGCTTCGAGCGCGGCCGCAACCTCGACAAGATCGGCCAGAAGGCCCAGGACACCGCCGAGTTGTTCTTCGAGGACGTCCGGGTGCCGAAGGAGAACCTGCTCGGCGAGCTCAACGGCGGCTTCGTCCACCTGATGCAGAACCTCGCCCAGGAACGGCTCACCATCGCCGCCGCGGCGATCGCCGGCGCCGAGTACCTGGTCGAGATCACCACCGACTACGTCAAGCAGCGCGAGGCCTTCGGCCGTCCGCTGGCCAAGCTCCAGCACGTCCGCTTCGAGATCGCCGAACTGGCCACCGAGTGCGCGATCACCCGGACCTTCGTCGACCGCTGCATCACCGAGCACAACCGCTACGCGCTCACCCCGGCGGACGCCTCGATGGCCAAGTGGTGGGCCACCGAACTGCAGAAGCGCACGGCCGACCGCTGTCTCCAACTCCACGGGGGGTACGGGTACATGAGCGAGTTCCCGGTCGCCCGGGCGTTCACCGACGGCCGCATCCAGACGATCTACGGCGGCACCACCGAGATCATGAAGGAGATCGTCGGCCGCTCCATCCTCGACTGAGTCCGCGCCGGCCCTCTCCGGCGCCGCCCAGTACCCCAGGACCCTCAGGAACCCCCCTGCCCCGAAAGGCATTCCCATCGTGACCACCGAAGCGTACGTCTACGACGCGATCCGCACCCCGCGCGGCCGCGGCAAGGCCAACGGCTCGCTGCACGGCACCAAGCCGATCGACCTGGTCGTCGGCCTGATCCACGAAATGCGCCGCCGCTTCCCCGAGTTGGACCCGGCCGCGATCGACGACGTCGTGCTCGGCGTGGTCTCGCCGATCGGCGACCAGGGCTCCGACATCGCCCGGATCGCCGCCATCGCGGCCGGTCTGCCCGACACCGTCGCCGGCGTCCAGGAGAACCGCTTCTGCGCCTCCGGCCTGGAAGCCGTCAACCTGGCCGCCGCCAAGGTCCGTTCGGGCTGGGAGGACCTGGTCCTGGCCGGCGGCGTGGAGTCGATGTCCCGGGTCAAGATGGCCTCCGACGGCGGCGCCTGGTTCGCCGACCCGATGACCGCCTACGAGACCGACTTCGTCCCGCAGGGCATCGGCGCCGACCTGATCGCCACCATCGAGGGCCTCTCCCGCACCGACGTGGACGCCTTCGCCGCCGAGTCCCAGGCCCGCGCCGCCAAGGCCCAGGCGGACGGCCTGTTCGACCGCTCGGTGGTCCCGGTGCGCGACCGCAACGGCCTGGTCGTGCTGGAGCGCGACGAGTTCATCCGCCCCGGCACCACCGTCGAGACCCTGGCCGGCCTCAAGCCCTCCTTCGCCCAGATCGGCGAGGCCGGCGGCTTCGACGCCGTCGCCCTGCAGAAGTACCACTGGGTGGAGGCCATCGACCACGTCCACCACGCGGGCAACTCCTCCGGCATCGTGGACGGCGCCGCCCTCGTCGCGATCGGCAACCGCGAGGTCGGCGAGCGGTACGGGCTGCGCCCGCGCGCCCGGATCGTCTCCGCCGCCGTCTCCGGCTCCGAGCCGACCATCATGCTCACCGGCCCCGCCCCGGCCACCCGCAAGGCGCTCGCCAAGGCCGGCCTCACCGCCGCCGACATCGACCTGGTCGAGATCAACGAGGCCTTCGCGGCGGTCGCGCTCCGCTTCATCCGCGAACTCGGCTTCCGGCACGACCAGGTGAACGTCAACGGCGGCGCGATCGCCCTCGGCCACCCCCTCGGCGCCACCGGCGCGATGCTGCTCGGCACCGTCGTCGACGAACTGGAGCGGCGCGACCTGCGCTACGGCCTGATCACCCTGTGCGTGGGCGGCGGCATGGGCGTCGCCACCATCGTCGAGCGCGTCTGAGCCCCTTCCGCCCGCCCCGGTACACCTGGAGACCGTGAACTCATGAGCGACACCACCACCATCCGCTGGGAGCAGGACCAGGACGGCGTGGTCACCCTCGTCCTCGACGACCCCACCCAGTCCGTCAACACCATGAACGAGGCCTTCACGGCCGACTTCGAGGCCGTGGTCGAGCGGCTGGCCGGCCTCGCCTCCTCCGACGCGCTGCGCGGGGTGGTGATCACCTCCGGCAAGAAGACCTTCTTCGCCGGGGGAGACCTGCGGATGCTCTCCGCCGCCCGCCCCGAGGACGCCGAGGCCGTCTTCGAGAAGTCGATGCGGATCAAGCGCTCGCTGCGCAAGCTGGAGACCCTCGGCAAGCCGGTCGTCGCCGCCGTCAACGGCAGCGCGCTCGGCGGCGGCCTGGAGATCGCCCTCGCCTGCCACCACCGGATCGCGCTGAACACCCCCGCCAGCCGGATCGGCCTGCCCGAGGTCACCCTCGGTCTGCTGCCGGGCGGCGGCGGTGTGGTCCGTACGGTCCGGCTGTTCGGCATCACCGACGCCCTGCTGAAGTACCTGCTGCAGGGCCGCCAGTACCGCCCCGCGCAGGCGCTGGAGCACGGGCTGGTGCACGAACTGGTCGACACCCCGGAGGAGTTGACCGCCCGGGCGAAGGCCTGGATCGAGGCCAACCCGACTGCCGTCCAGCCCTGGGACGTCAAGGGGTACAAGATCCCCGGCGGCACCCCCGCCACCCCCGCCTTCGCCGCCAACCTGCCCGCCTTCCCGGCCAACCTGCGCAAGCAGCTGAACGGCGCCCCCTACCCGGCGCCGCGCAACGTGCTCGCCGCCGCGGTGGAGAGTGCCCAGGTCGACGTCGACACCGCGATGGTGATCGAGGCCCGCTACTTCACCGAGCTGGCCTGCGGGCAGACCAGCAAGAACATGATCCAGGCGCTGTTCTTCGACATGCAGGCGGTCAACTCCGGTGCCGGGCGCCCCAAGGACGTCGAGAAGCGGCTGGTCCGCAAGGTGGCGGTGCTCGGCGCCGGGATGATGGGCGCCGGCATCGCCTACGCCTGCGCCAAGGCCGGCATCGACGTCGTGCTCAAGGACGTCAGCCTCGAGGCCGCCGAGCGCGGAAAGGCCTACTCCGAGGGGCTGTTGAACAAGGCGATCGCCCGCGGCCGCTCCACCGAGGCCAAGCGCGACGCCCTGCTCGCCCGGATCACTCCCACCTCCGAGGCCGCCGATCTGGCCGGCTGCGACGCGGTGATCGAGGCCGTCTTCGAGAACACCGAGCTCAAGCACAAGGTGTTCCAGGAGGTCGAGGGCGTGGTCGCCCCCGACGCGCTGCTCTGCTCCAACACCTCCACCCTGCCGATCGGAGTGCTCGCCGAAGGCGTCCGGCGCACCGGTGACTTCATCGGCCTGCACTTCTTCTCGCCGGTCGACAAGATGCGCCTGGTCGAGATCATCCGCGGCCCGCAGACCGGCGACGAGGCGCTCGCCCGGGCCTTCGACCTGGTCCGGCAGATCGACAAGACCCCGATCGTGGTCAACGACTCGCGCGGCTTCTTCACCTCGCGGGTGATCGGCCAGTTCCTCAACGAGGGCGTCGCCATGGTCGGCGAGGGCATCCACCCGTCCTCGATCGAGCAGGCCGCCGCCCAGGCCGGCTACCCCGCCAAGGTGCTCTCCCTGATGGACGAGCTCACCCTCACCCTGCCGCGCAAGATCCGCGACGAGTACCGGCTCGCCGTCGAGGCCGCCGGCGGCACCTGGACGCCGCACCCGGCCGACGCGGTGGTGGACCGGATGGTCGACGAGTTCGGCCGCCCCGGACGCAGCGGCGGCGCGGGCTTCTACGAGTACGGCGAGGACGGCAAGCGCGGCCGGCTCTGGCCGGGGCTGCTGGAGCACTTCTCCCGGGACGGTGCCTCCGATGCCGCTGACGTCCCGTTCGAGGACCTCAAGGAGCGGATGCTGTTCAGCGAGGCGCTCGACTCGGTGCGCTGCCTGGAGGAGGGCGTGCTGACCTCGGTCGCCGACGCCAACGTGGGCTCGATCCTGGGCATCGGCTTCCCGGCCTGGACGGGCGGCGTCTTCCAGTACATCAACGGCTACCAGGGCGGCCCGGCCGGCTTCGCGGCGCGCGCCCGCGAACTCGCCGCGGCGTACGGCGAGCGGTTCGCGCCGCCGGCGCTGCTGGAGCGGATCGCGGAGGAGGGGCGGACCTTCACCGACTGACCTTCACCGACTGACCGGAGGGCGCCCGGGCCCGGGCGGATCAGGGTGAGGCCGTGTGCCCCGCACGGCCTCGCCCGGCCTTCTCGCCCGGTTTCCTCAGCCGGTGTTCTCGCCCGGTTTTCTCGCCAGGTGTTCTCAGCCGGTGTTCTCAGCTGGTTTCCTCGCCCAACTCCTCGCCCAACTCCTCGCGCAAGGACCGCTGGAACGCGGTGACCAGCACCTGCGCGACCATCGGCTGTATGTGGTCGGTGAGCTCCTTCATCCGGGCCAGCTCCGCCGGGTCCGGCTCGCTCTCCCGGTACGGCTTCCACACCGTCTCCCGGAACAGCCGCTGCAACTCCCGGGCCGTCGCCCGGCTGTGCTCCAGCACCACCGCGCGGGCGGCCAGCAGCGTATCCAACGGGATCGGCACGTCCAGGATCCGTACGCCCAGCGGCAGGAGGCCCGGGTCCGCCCGGAACACCTCCGGGTCGGCCGTCGGTTCCAGGGCGCCCATCGCGATCAGGCGTTCCACCTGCTCCTCCGACAGCCCTCGACCGGCCCGCCGCTCCAACTGTGCCCGGCCCACCTCCTCGGCCGTCTCCGGCGTCCAGGACGCCACCAGCGCCCGGTGGATCGCCAGGCCCAGCGGTGTGCTGTCCTCCGGCAGCCGGGCCAGGTACCGCTCGATCGCGGCCAGCGTCAGCCCCTGCCGCTGCAGCTCCTCGATCAGCCCCAGCCGGTCCAGGTGCGCGGCCCCGTACAGCCCCACCCGCCGCGGCCCCAGCTCCGGCGGCGGCAGCAACCCCTTCGTCCCGTAGAACCGCACCGTCCGCACCGTCACCCCGGCGCGCGCCGCCAACTCGTCCACCGTCAGCCGCACCTCGCCCACCCCGGCGCCGTGCTCCCCCATCTGCTGCCTCCCGCGCTGGCACACTCCTGCTGTGACAGCAGCAGTGTGACAGTGCACTGCAATCAGGTCCATCGGGCGCATCGGGTCCATCGGGTGGACCGGCCGGGGCGGGATGGGACGGGGCGGGATGGGGCGGAGTGGGGCGGCCTGAACGAGCGGACCGGCACGCTTCCGGGGTACGGGGGCGTGCCGGTCCGGTGGCCGGATACCGGTGCTCAGCGGGAGGTGGGTCAGGCGAGGGCTGCGTGGTGGCGGCGGGTGACCTCGGGATGGGCTCGGGTGTAGCCCTTCCACTCGTTGAAGCCGAAGTCGGCGAAGAGCGGGTTGGCCGGGTCCTCGGTGGCGCCGGGGGCGTGGTGGGCGAGGGGGAAGTCGAGCGGTTCGATGTGGGCGTCGAGCCGGGGATTGTAGAAGAACGGGACGGAGTAGCGCTCGCGGGCTCCGGGCGGGCTGACCACGCGGTGGCTGGTGGCCTTGAGGTAGCCGTCGGTGGCCACTTCCAGCAACTCGCCGAGGTTGACCACGAAGGCGCCGTCGAGCGGCGGGACGTCCAGGAAGGTGCCGTCCGGGCGCTCGACCTGGAGGCCGCCGACGGAGTCCTGGAGGAGCAGGGTGATGAAGCCGTAGTCCTTGTGGGCGCCGACGCCCTGACCGGCGCCGTCCGGGGCGGTGCCGGGGTAGCGGACCAGCTTGAGGCGCAGGTGGGGGTGGCCGGCGAAGGCGTCGTCGTAGAAGTCGGGGCGGGCGCCGATCGCGGCGAGGAGTTCGTGCAGCAGGCGCCGGGCGACCGTGCCGAGGTGGTCGATCCAGCCGAGCGCGGCGGTGCGCAGCTCGGGGAGTGCGGCCGGCCACTGGTTGGGACCCTCCAGCCACCAGTACGGGGGCTCGCCGGTGCCGGGGGCGTGCGGGGGCAGCTCGGCGCCGATGTCCAGCTGGTCGCGCCAGTCCTGGCTGCCGCCGGTGCGCTCGTCGCCGGTACGGGTGTAGCCGCGGTAGTGCGGGGAGTTGAGGTTGCTCACGGCGAGCCGGTCGGCCTCGGGGAGGGCGAAGAAGGCGCGCATGGCTCCGGTGAGCGCGGCCGTCTCCTCCGGGGTGACGCCGTGGCCGACGAGTTGGAAGAAGCCGACGCCGGTGGCCGCGGCGCGGAGCTCGTCGTGCAGTCGGCGGCGGTCCTCCCGGGTGCCGTCGGCGAGCGAGAGGTCGATCACCGGGAGGGCCTCGGGGTGCGCCTCCGCGGTGGAGCCGGTTCCGGATATGGGCGTGTGCTGCTGCGTCATGTGTGACATCCGCTGGTCTCGTCCCGGCTGGTCCCGGTGGTCGACCAGGGAAGGCCGGAGCCTCGCCTGGTGCGGCGGGTGCTCCGGAAGCCGGGAGGTGGTGGGCGGCCGCTCGGGGCCGCCATGAGGGTGGGTGGCGCGAGGTTCAGCCGGAGCGTCGACAGGACATGCTCGTCACGCGGAGCAGGTCCACGTGGCGGCGGCGAACAAGGATGAGCACCTCACCAGCGTAGATGACCCGCTCGGTGGTGGGCGAGCCCCCTACCGCGGAGGGTCGCCACTCACTTGTCGGTGGTCTATCAAGAAGCTTCGGGTTGCGGTGATCGGCGGCTCCCTTCCGGAGCTGTCGAGGCTGTCAGGCGTTGCTGAGGACATCAGGCCTTGCTGACGCTTCAAGCGTTGCTGTGGCCGTCAGGCGTTGTTGAGGTACGCCAGGACGGCCAGGACGCGGCGGTTGTCGTCATCGGAGGGCTGGAGGTCGAGCCGGACGAAGATCGACGCGGTGTGCTTGGCTACCGCCCGCTCGGTGATCACCAGTTGCTGGGCGATCGCCGCGTTCGACCGGCCCTCGGCCATCAACCCCAGCACCTGCCGCTCGCGCGGGGAGAGGGTGGAGACCGGGCCGGCCGAGGAGTTGTGGGTGAGCAGCCGGGTGATCACCTCCGGATCCATGGCCGTACCGCCCTGGGCGACCCGCCGGACGGCGTCGAGGAACTGTGCGCCGTCCAGCACGCGGTCCTTGAGGAGGTAGCCGATTCCGCCGGAGCTGCCGGCCAGCAACTCGCGGGCGTACAGCTGCTCCACGAACTGCGACAGCACCAGCACTGGCAGGCCCGGGTGGGCCTGCCGGGCGGCCAGCGCCGCGCGCAGCCCCTCGTCCGTGAAGCTCGGCGGCAGCCGCACGTCGACCACGGCGATGTCGGGCCGGTCGGCGGCCACCGCGGCGAGTAGCTGCTCGCCGTTCTCGACCGCCGCGGTGACCTTCATGCCGTTGGCCTCCAGCAGCCGGGTCAGCCCGTCCCGGAGGAGGAAGAGGTCTTCGGCGATGACAACGCGCACGGGATCTCCAGGTTCACGATGGTCGGACCACCGGACGGGCTGCTGATCGCGAGCACCCCGTCGAAGGCGGCCAGTCGGCGTTCGGTTCCGCTGAGGCCGGTTCCCCGGGACGGTTCGGCGCCTCCGCGCCCGTCGTCGGTGACCGATATCCGCAGCAGCCCGTCACTGTGCCCTATCTCGATCCACACGTGCGAGGCTTCGGCGTGTTTCACCACGTTGGCCAGCAGTTCGCTCACCGCGAAGTAGGCGGCCGACTCCACCGGAGCCGGGGCCCGGCCGGGCAGGCCGCCGGTGAAGGTGACCGGCAGCGGCAGGTCCAGCGCGGTCGCCTCGACCGCGTCGGCCAGGCCGCGGTCGGCCAGCACCGGGGGGTGGATGCCCCGGACCAGGTCCCGCAGCTCGCCCAGCGCCTTCACCGAGGACGTCCGGGCCTCGGCCAGCAGCGGCCCGAGGGCGTCCGGGTCGTGCTTCACCTGCTCGGCGACGGTCAGCAGCATGCCGAGCGCCACCAGCCGGGCCTGCGCCCCGTCGTGGAGGTCCCGTTCGATCCGGCGCAGCTCGGCCGCCCCGGCATCGATGGTGTCCGCCCTGGTGCGCGCCAGGTGGCTGATCTGGCGGGCGAGTTCGACCCGCCGGGAGGGGCCGAGCAGGGACCGGGCGGCCTTCTCGTGCATCCGCAGGACGGGCGGGGCGGCCCACAGGATCGCGAACGGGGCCACCCAGACGCCCATGCCGTAGACGATCACCAGCGGGAAGAGCAGTCCGTTCCGGCCGAAGATCTCCATGGCGATCGGGGTCAGTACCACGACTGCGGCCGTGAACAGTACGGCGAGGCCGGTCAGGAGCGCCCAGGCGAGGTCCCGCCAGGTCGCCGGGTCGGTCAGCCAGCCGCCGGCGCGCAGCCGCTGCCAGGAGCCGGCCGTGCCGTCCGGGTGGCGGTACGGCACCGGGATCGGCTGCCCGCTCCATCGGTGGACCACCCGTCGGCTCTCGGTGGCGATCCAGCGGGCGCCGAACAGCCCGAGCACCAGCAGCGAGGGGGCCAGCCAGAGCGAGACGGACCGGTCGCCAGGCGCGGCGCCGCCGTACAGGTGGGTCGCCGTCACCGCGATCGCGCCCGGGGCGAACAGCACGGCCCCGACCGCCCGGCCGCCGCCGCCGGTGGCCCAGCACAGTGCCCAGAGGGCGACCGGACCCAACGGCACGAGCAGGATCAGTGGCCCGCCGAGCCCGAACGGCCGGGACTCGTCGGGCCCGAACAGCACGGCGCCCAGCAGGACCGGCCCGGCCAGCAGCGAGATCAGCCCCGTCACGGCCAAGGTCACCAGGTACCAGGCGCGTACGCCGTCCACACAGGCCCGGCCCACCCGCCGGGCCGCCCTGTCGATCGCTCCCGCCCTCATGTCGCGCCCCCTCTGTCCTGAGCCCCCACCGGGGCGCTCGAAGCCTGACGTCCGGAGCCCCGCAGGCTCCGGTTCCGATCTTTCGCTGGTCAGTCTGCCCCGCGCGAAAGCCCGATGCTCTAGGCCTGAACACCCAGTTCGGGGTGTATCTGGATACACCCTCAGGACGCCGCTTAGACGGCTGTCTGCACCCGGTCGCGGATTCGTAGCGTGATGTTCCGTCAGCCGGTCCGGGCTTCCCGGTGCCGGCCCCCGAACCGTGGAGGGCCCCGTGAACGCGCCGATCATCAGGATCCGCGGCGTCAGCAAGGCGTACGACCGATCCGACACCGCCCGTCCTGCCCTGGCCGGGCTCGACCTGGAGGTGCGGGCCGGCGAGGCGCTGGCCGTGCTCGGCCGCTCGGGCAGCGGCAAGTCCACGCTGCTGAACCTGATCGCCGGCCTCGACCGCCCGAGCGAGGGCGGCGTCGAGGTGGACGGCGTGGCCGTCCACGAGCTCGGCGAGGCCGCGCTGGCCGAGTACCGGCGGACCCGGATCGGCATGGTGTTCCAGTTCTTCAACCTGCTGGACGACCTGAACGTGGCGGACAACGTGCTGCTCCCGGCCCAACTGGCCGGGATGCGGCGGGAGCAGGCCCAGGCCCGGGCCGCGGAGCTGCTGGAGCGGCTCGGGGTGGCCCGGCACGCCAAGGCCTTCCCCGGCCGGCTCTCCGGCGGCGAGCGCCAGCGCGTCGCAGTGGCCAGGGCGCTGATGAACCGTCCGCCGCTGCTGCTGGCCGACGAGCCGACCGGAGCACTGGACACGGCCTCCGCGGCCGACGTCCGCGACCTGCTCCGCCAGCTCAACGCGGAGGGCCAGACGATCCTGCTGGTCACCCATGACACCGCGCTCGCCGAGGCCTGCGCCGACCGGACGATCGAGCTGCTCGACGGCCGGCTGGTGCGGGACACGGCGGCGGTGCCGGTGACCGGTGGCCGGAGAGGGGTGGGCGCATGACCGCGATGGGCAAGGTGGTCCGGGCCGGGGTCGGCCGCAAGCGGGTACAGACCCTGGTCATGGTGCTCACCACGATGATGTCGGTGACGGCGTGCATCCTCGCCCTCGGGCTGGTGGTCGCCGCCCAGGCCCCGTACGAACGCTCGTTCAGCGACCAGCACGGCGCGCACCTCAACGTGCTGTACGACCAGACCAGGGCCAGCCCCGCCCAGCTCGCCGCGGCCGCGCACGCGCCCGGGGTGACGGCCTCGGCCGGCCCCTACCCGGCGCTCACCCTCCAGCCGCGTTCCGGCCCGGACACCGAGATCCCGCCGGCCGGCAGCCTGCTGCCGCCGATGACACTGGTCGGCCGCGCCCAGAACGGCCCGATGGACGACCTGCGGATCACCAGGGGCCGCTGGATCTCCGGCCCCGGCGAGGTGGTGTTCCTGGACGGGCACTCCCCGCTGGCCGTCGGCGACAGCGTGCAGTTCCCGGACCTGCCCGGCCATCCGACGCTCAAGGTCGTCGGCCTGGCCGCCTCGGTCTCCTGGAGCGCGGACGGCTGGGTCGCCCCCGAGCAGGTGGCCGGCCTGACCGCACCGGGTACGACGCCCGCCGCCCAGTGCCTCTACCGCTTCGCCCGCGCCGGCAGCGACGCCGAGGTGGCGGCCGACCACGCGGCGATCGCCGCCGCGGTGCCGAGCGGTGCGATCACCGAGGCGACCACCAACCGACCGGCCCGGGAGGAGGCCAACCGGACGGCCTCGACCTTCGTCCCCTTCGTCACGGCCTTCGGGGTGCTCGGTCTGGCCATGTCGGTGCTGATCATCGGAGTCGTGGTCAGCGGCGCGGTGAGCGCCGCCACCCGGCGGATCGGCATCCTCAAGTCCCTGGGCTTCACCCCGGCCCAGGTGGCACGCGCCTACGTCGGCCAGGCACTGATCCCCGCCGGGGTCGGCACCGTACTCGGCGTGTTCGGGGGCAACCTGCTGTCCGTCCCCGTGCTCGGCATGGCCCACAAGGCACTGCGCGGAGGGCTGCTCGGCATCCCGCCGTGGGTGGACGCGGTGGTCGCGGTGGCGGCCCTGGGCGCGGTGGCCGGCACCGCGCTGGTGCCCGCGCTGCGGGCGGGACGGCTGCGTACGGTGGAGGCGCTCGCGGTCGGCCGGACGGCGCCGGGGGCCAAGCGGGCGGCCGCCGGGGGAGCGGCGGGCCGGGCCGGAGCGATGGGCCTGCCGGCCCGGGTGCAGAACCTGATCAGCCGGTTGCCGGTGCCGCGCGCCCTCAGCCTCGGGCTGGCGTCCCCACTGAACCGACCGGGCCGCTCGGCGACCACCGCCGCCGCGGTGGTGCTCGGCACGGTCGGGGTCACCCTGTGCGTCGGTCTGACGCTCTCACTGGGTTCCCTCCAGGACGGGCTGACGGCCGACCGCGCGGGCAAGGTCCTGGTCCAGGCCCCGATGGACGGCTCCAAGCCCGTCGATCACGTGGACGAGGCGGCCGTGGTGAAGGCGATCGAGTCCCGGCCCGGCACCCGGGCCTGGTACAGCAGCGTGCCGGTCCCGGCCACCGTCGCGGGGAACACCGGGCGCTCCCAGCTGGTCGCCTTCACCGGCGACCCCACTTGGAGCGGTTTCCAACTGGTCGAGGGCCGCTGGTTCCACGGCCCCGGCGAGGTGGCGGTCAGCGCGGCCTTCCTACGGGCCAACCAGGCGAAGGTGGGTGACATCGTCACCCTCACCGACCACGGGCGCAGCACCCCGGCGAAGATCAGCGGTGAGGTCCTGACCACCGAGGACGTGGTGTTCCTGGACCGGTCCTCGCTGGAGCCGCTCGGCGGCGCGATCCACGCCGAGGCGATCTCCTTCCACATCGACCTCACCCCGGGAACCGACGCGAAGACCTACGCCGACGGACTGGACTCCGCCGTCTCGCCGATGGGGCTGAGCGCCGACCCCGGCCAGGATCACATCAACATCGTGGTGCTGGCGATGAACACCCTGGCGGGCACGCTCACCCTGCTGCTCTCCGTGGTGGCCGGGCTCGGGGTGCTCAACACGGTGCTGCTGGACACCCGGGAACGGGTGCACGACCTCGGGGTGCTCAAGGCGCTCGGGATGTCGCCCCGGCAGACCGTGGGCATGGTGCTCACCTCGGTTTGCGGCAGCGGACTGGTGGCCGGGCTGATCGGGGTGCCGATCGGGATCGCGGTGCACCACCTGGTCATGCCCGCGATGGCCCACGCCGCCGGGATCGGGGTGCCGGACGTGGACCTCACGGTGTTCGCCCCGTCGGTGGTGGGGCCGCTGATACTCGGCGGCCTGGTGCTGGCCCTGCTCGGGGCCCTGCTGCCCGCCACCTGGGCCGCCCGCACCCGGACGGTCACGGCGCTACGGACGGAGTGACGGCGGCCAGCGGTCGGCGGCGGAGGCCGCGGGCGGCAGGGGAGGAGGAGCAGCGGGCGGTGCGGGGCCCGGCCACCCGGTCGGAGGACAACCGGGAGCACGGGCCCCGCCCGGCTCAGGAGAGCCGTGCCTCCGCGTACGCCTCCATGGCGGCGCGCTGGTAGGCGGCCAGCCCCGGGGTGATGGCCTCGTACGCGGCGCTCCACTGCTCGTTCTCCGTGCACGAGCGCGCGATGGCGAGGTAGTCCTCCACCGGGACCGTCCGGAGCCCGCTGAGCAGCTGGTACTCCTCGTCGATCAGGTGTTGCGCGGGCTCGGAGCCGGCCGGGTGGCCGGCCACCATCAGCTCCGCCAGGCGGACCATCCGTGCGGTCCGCTCGCGCTGGCCGGCCTCGATCTCGGCCGGGGTCATCGCGGCGGTCGCGCGTCGGGCGGCCTCGGCGTGCTCGGGGAAGTCGCGCAGGCTGGCGTCGACGTCGGCGGGCTGGATCCCCTCGAACAGGTTCTCGGGCCGGTTGATGCTGGTCATGGGTGTGCCGTCCTTCCGGGAGCGTTCCAGATCGGCGATCGTGCGCGAGACGGTGGTGGCCAGGGCATCGAGCCGGTCGCGCTCGGCGACCAGCCGACGGTGGTGGCCCCGCAGGGACTCCAGTTCGTCCACCTGGTCGCCGATGATCCGGGCGATCTCGGCCAGCCCCACGCCCAGCGCCCGCAGGACGAGGATCTGCTGCAGCTGCAGCAACTGCCCTTCCTCGTAGTAGCGGTGGCCGTTGGAGCCGATCCAGGCCGGGGACAGCAGCCCGATCTCGTCGTAGTGCCGCAGGGTCCGGGCGGTCACGCCCGACATCCGGGCGACCTCCGCGATCGGCCAGGCCATCTGCCGTCTCCTCTCCCAGGTTCTGCGCTTCCAAGTGCTGGGTTCCGCGCCAGCGCGCACGTTCGCTCGACCAGGGCCGGTTCCTCCGGCCCTGGTCACGACGGTAGAAGCTGCCGCTGCGGCAGCTTCAAGCCCATCGCACCACCGCACTCACCGCGCCACCGCCCCCACCGCACCCCCGCGCCGGTTACGGCACCGACCCCGCTGCTTCCGCCGCCGACCGCAGCGCCTCCACCATGGCCCCGAGCACCGGTTGCCCCCAGGCGCCCTCCCGCACGGCGGCGTGCAGCGTACGGACCGGCTCCGGGCCGCGCACCCGGCACACCGTGACACCGGGGTGTCGCTGCGTCAGGCCGAGCTCCGGAAGCAGCGCGACCCCCAGCCCCGCCGCGACGAAGCCCTGCGCGGTGAGGTAGTCCGCGCCGTCCACCGCGACCGCCGGACGGAACCCGGCCGCATCGCAGGCGTCGTGCACCAGGCTCCGGCAGGGCCCGGGCAGTTCGGCGCCCACCCAGGGCTCGTCCGCCAGCTCGGCCAGGTCCAGCACGCGCCGCGCGGCCAGCCGGTGCCCCCGGGGCAGTACGGCGCGGTACGGATCGTCGTGCAGGTGCACCAACCGCAGGCCGGCCGGGGCCTCCTCGGACCAGAACGCCACGGCCAGGTCGGCCCGGCCGGCCCGTACCTCGGCGAGCTGGTCCGTCGATTCGGTCAGGCCCAGGTCGAGCCGCACGCCCGGATACTCCCGGCGGAAGGCGGCAATGGCCGGGGCCACCAGGGTGGCCCCGGCGGTGGCGAAGTAGCGGACGGCCAGGCTGCCGCTGCGCCCGGCTCGCAGGTCGGCCAGTGCCGCACCCGCCTCCGCGACCTGCCGGTCGATGGCCGCCGCGTGACCGGCGAGCAGCAGCCCGGCGGCCGTCGGCCGCACGCCCCGCCCGATCCGCTCCAGCAGGGCCGTCCCCGTCTCCCGCTCCAGCGTCGCCACTTGCTGGCTGACGGCGGACGGGGTGTAGCCGAGCGCGGCGGCGGCCGCGCTCACCGAGCCGTGGTCGACGACGGCTCGCAGCACCTGCATCCGGCGGACGTCGAGCGAGGCATTCATGCAGTCCAGCTTAAACATCATGAAGAACTTTTCGCTTGTGCTACTTGATCCCTCCGCGCGATCGTCATCCGACACCCCGTCCACCACCGACCGGAAAGGCACCCCGTGCTGCGGATGGCCGTCCTCGCCCTGTTCTGGGGCTCGGGCTTCCTCTGGATCAGGGTCGCGCTGCAACACGGGCTCACCCCGGTGCAGATCACCGTGCTGCGCGCCGCCCTCGGCGCCGCCGTCCTACTGCTGCTCGCCCGCTCCGCCCGCCAACGCCTCCCGCGCGGCGGCGCGCTCTGGCAGCGGCTCGCCGTGGCCGCGTTCTTCTGCAACGCCCTGCCGTTCCTGCTCACCGCGTACGGCGAACGCAGCGTCGGCTCCGGCACGGCCGGGGTGCTGCACGCGACGACCCCGCTCTGGTCCTTGCTGATCGGCCTCGCCCTCGGCACCGAACGAGTCCTCGGCACCGGTCGGGCCGCTCGCACCGACCGAACCGCCGGCGCTGACCGAACCGCTCGCACCGACCGAACCGCCGACACCGACACCGACCGAGCCACCGACACCGAAACCCGTGGCCCGTCGTCGTACCACCCGCTGCGCCTCACCGGCCTCCTGCTCGGCTTCGCCGGAGTGCTGGTGATCCTCGCTCCGTGGCGCGAGAGCGGCGGCATCAGCGTCCCCGGGGCGCTCGCGCTGCTCGGCGCGGCCGCGAGCTACGCGGTCGCCTTCGCCTACATGGCCAGGGCACTCACCGGGACGGGCCCGGCCCCGTTCGCACTGTCCGCCGCCCAGCTCACCGCCGCCGCCGGACTGAGCGCGGTCGCCCTGCCCACGGTCGGCCCGCTGAACCCGTTCGCGGGCGCCGACCCGCTCGGCCTGGCTGCCGTCACCGTCCTCGGCGTCGCCTGCACCGGGCTCACCTTCCACCTCAACTACCGTCTGATCGCCACCGAGGGCCCCACCAGCGCGGCCACCGTCGGCTACCTGCTCCCCGTCGTCTCCACCGCGCTCGGCGCCCTGGTCCTCGGCGAGCAGTTGACCGTACGGGCGGTCGCCGGGACGGTCGTCGTCCTCGTCGGAGTGTTCCTGGTGAAGCACCGGCCGAAGCCCCGCGCCGTCGTTCCCCTGCTCACCGAGTTACTGAGCCGCCGCGCCACCGACCAACCCGCGCCACCGACCAACCCGTGATCACCGACCGAAAACGAACCATGCGCTCCGACTCCCTCTGGCGGCTCCCCGACTTCCGCGTCCTCTTCGCCGCTACCGCCCTCACCCAACTCGGCACCAACGTCGGCTACGTCGCCGTCCCCCTGGTGGCCGTCGTCGCACTCGACGCGGGCCCCGGACAGTCCGGCCTGCTCGGCACCCTGAGCACCCTCGCCTTCCTGCTCATCGGCCTGCCCGCCGGCGCCTGGGTCGACCGGATGCGCCACCGCCGCGTCCTGATCGTCGCCGACCTGGTGAAGGCCGTGCTCTACGCCTCCGTGCCGCTCGCCTGGTGGTTCGGCGGGCTCACCCTCTGGCAGCTGTACGCGGTCGCACTGCTCACCGGCGGGGCCACGGTCTTCTTCGACGTCGGCGCACAGAGCGTGCTGCCCGGACTGGTCGGCCGCGAACACCTGGTGGACGCGAACACCGCCGTGGTCGGCCTGATGGCGGTCGGCAACGTCGCCGGACGCGGCGCGGGCGGGATCCTGGTCCAACTGCTCACCGCGCCGTTCGCGATCGTCGTGACCGCGCTCAGCCACCTCGGCTCGGCACTACGACTGACCGCGCTGCGCCGCACTCCGAATCCCACCCCCGCCCCGGGCCCCAACCCGGGCTCCACCCCCGCCCCCGGCCTCGGCGCACAGATCACCGAGGGCCTGCGGCACGTCCTCGGCGCCCCGAAGCTGCGCGCACTGGCCGTCACCGCCGCCCTCAACAACCTCGGATCGCAGCTGGTCAACACCCTGCTCCCGGTGCTGTTCGTGCGGGAACTGCACCTTCCCGCCGGGGCGTTGGGCCTGTTCTGGGCGGTCGGCGGGGTCGGCATCCTGCTCGGTTCGCGCTGCGCCCGCCCGGTCTCCGCCCGGCTGGGTGACGGCCGCACCCTCGCGCTGGCGGGCCTGTGCCTGGCGCCCGCCGGACTGCTGGTGCCCCTGATCGGCGGCGGGCCTTGGCTGTTCCTGGCCGGGGCGGGGTGGCTGCTGGCCTCGCTGAAGACCGGCATGGACAACGTGCTCGGGGTGAGCCTGCGCCAGCGGATGACTCCGGACCCGCTGCTCGGTCGGATGAACGCCACCTTCCGCTTCCTGCTCTTCGGCGCGCTCGCGGTCGGCTCCGCGATCTCCGGGCTGCTCGGCGAACTCCTCGGCCTGCACACCACGCTCTGGCTCGGTGGGGCGCTGCTCGCGACCGCCTTCCTGCCGGTCTACCTGTCCCCGCTGCGCACCCGCCGCCGACCGCCCGAGGCGCCGCTCGGCGCGCCTACCAGCCCGGACCGACGCCGTGCCCCGGTTGCCAGTCCAGTCCCGGGTCCGGGCCCGGACGAAGGGTGCGCAGCAGCGCGGTGACCGACCAGACCACCACGGTCAGCAGCGTGTAGAACAGCAGCAGCGCCCAGAACGGGGTGGTGGACAGACTCCGGTCCTCGAACCGGCACCAGGCGTCCGGCGGCAGCCAGGACGCGCCCGTCTCCAGCAGCCGTCCACCGCCCGAGACCAGGCCGCGCTCGCAGCGCTCCCCGTAGTCCAGCGACCGTACGTACAGCAGGGCGTACAGCGTGCCCGCCGAGGCGAGGGAGAGCGCGGCGCCGATGCCGAGGAGCATCGTCCGTCTTCGCCCGACCGCCGTACGGATGTTCGTCACCGGGGCAGCGTACCGGCGCGGCGGCCCCGACCGGGCGCGGCTCGTCGGCTCGTCGGCTCACCGGCTCGTCGGCTCACCCGCGCACCCGCTCAGCCCAGCAACCCGCCCAGGTGCCCGTCCTCGGCGAGCAGCCGCCAGGAGCGGCCGGGCGAGGCGAAGGCCTCCGGGTCGACGCCCTCGACCAGTCGGTCCACCACGGTGCTCAGCAGCGACTGAGGGTCGAACACCGCCCAGGTCTCCCAGCCCCGGCCGTAGTCCCAGCGGTCCCACTCGGCGCGCAGCCGCTCGTACGTCCACAGCGCGTAGAGCAGGGCGGACAGGTCGCGGTTGAGGTAGGCCTCGGGCTGGCCGTCGTCGTACCAGTCCGGCAGTTCGAGCCGGCCGGTGGTGCCGTCGAGGGCGATCGGGAGGTCGGTCGGCCAGTCCCCGAGCGCGAGGAAGTCCCGCTGGTACGGGCGTTCCTCCTCGCCGTCGAAGTACTCCGGGTACGCCTCCGCCATGGTGACCAGCGGCTCCTCGCACACCCCGAACATCGCCCCGCCGAGCGGCAGCCCGACCTCGGTGAGCAGCCGCCGGGTCGGCTCGTGCACCAGTACGGCGGGCAGCTCCTCCGGCCGGAACCGGTGCACCCGGCCCGCTCCGCCGTCCTCGTCGGTGAGCGCCGCGAGCTCGGCCACCAGCTCCGCGCCGACCTGGTACGCGGGCCCGTCCGGCCCGCCGGGCAGCGCACCCCAGCCCAGTGCCCGCACCAGCAGCGCCGTCCCCCAGTGCGCGGGCGGGGCGTCGCCCTCGAACAGCCGGGGATCGATCTCCCGCATCCGTCGTTCGGCCCCCGCCATCACCTCGGCCACCACCGTGGGCCCGCGCCGCCCGTCCAGCGCCTCCGGCCGCCGGGCCGCCTCGCCCACCGCGTCGACCTCCCGGACCAGCGCGGCCAGCGCGGCGAGGCCGGAGGCCAGTGGATCCCGCCGGGGGCCGCCGTTGCCCAGGAACACCTCGCCGGTGGTCCCGTCCAGCAGCACCAGGTTGCCGACGGCGGCGAAGGGCGTGCAGTAGTCCGTCTCCCCGAGGACGAACAGCCGTTCCGCCCCGGCGGTCGGGAAGGCGCTCAGCGACCCGCCGTCGAGCGCCCCGAAGTCCAGGAACGCCCCGGCGGCGGGCAGCCCCTCCCGCACCAGGAACTCCCGGCTCCCCTCGTGCACCACCCCGCCCGGAACCCCGGCCACCCGCACCCACCCCACGTGCCCCGCCCTTCACCGTTCCGCCCCCTTGACCCACCAGACCCTAGCGGGCCGACCCGACAGCGCCACGGCGGGCCGACGTCCGGCCCTACGGCAGCACCCGATCGTCCACGTTCCACCGCTCCGGCAGGTCCGCGTCGCAGAACACGCAGACGTAGTGCCCCTCCCGGACGATGCCGCACTGCCCGCAGTCCGGGCAGCGGCGGAACACCACCGCCTGCGTGAAGCCGCCCGGGTGCGGCAGCCCGAGCCGGTCGAGGGCGGCGGCAACGGCGGGCCAGGAGACGACGTCCGGGCAGTAGCCGGTGGAGAGGTTGCTGACCGTCCGGACTTCCCAACCCGCGCCGCCCGAGCGCCGGAACCCGATCTCCCCGGCGCTCAGCACCAACTCCCCTCCTGCGCAGGCGACATGCTCACTGCGGCGCGGCGCGAGCCGCAGCGCCCCACCCAGGTCGACCACGAAGGTGAACGGCTCCGCGAGCTCCGCCGCCGTCCGCTCGTCCACCCAGGCGGCGAACTCGCCCTCCGTACGGGCCGGTTGGCCGATCCGGTCGCCACCCGTCGCCAACTCCCGCAGCTCCGGTGGACCCACGTACCGGTAGGCCCGCCCGAAGCCGTCCTCGACCTCCGCCGCGACACCCCGCTCACCCAGCCGCATCCGCCACCACGCCATCTCGACGGCCGTCCCGCTCAACCCGAACTCCAATAGCTCGTCCAGAAGTTCACGAGCCGATTGAATCGGCACCCCGGCCCCCTCCCGCAGCACCCGCAGCGCCGCCACCGGATCGTCGAGCGGCCCGGAGAGCCGCAGCCGGGCCGGCCCGTGGGCGGCCAGCAGCGCCGCGCGGTCGTCCTCGAGCATCGCCTCCGGGCTCGAGTGCTCGCACATGTAGTGGTCGCAGGACGGGCAGTGCAGCTCGGCGTCCCACCGCAACTCCCGTCCACCGTTCAGGAACTGGCCGATGCTCCGAACGGCGACACCCCCGCACTCCCCGCACCGGACGGCCGTCCCGACCCCTTGCTCCACGCTCGCCACGCCCGCCACCCTACGAATCTCCCGCACAGCGCTCCCGAGGTCAGATGAGCCCGCCGGCCTGCCGGGCGGTCCGTTCCACGCGGTCGTGATGGGCCTGCCACCAAGTGGCGTCGCCGGGGGCGGTGTTGGCGCCTTCGGAGCGCTGGCCGGTGGCGCCGTCGATGAGTTCGCGGACCAGGTCGGCGTGGCCGACGTGTCGGTGGGTCTCGGCGATCACGTGGACGAGCACCCGGTGCAGGGTCTGCTTCGGGCGGTCACCGAACGGGAGTCGGCCGATCGCGTCCAGCGGCAGTGCCTCGATGGTGGCGTCCGAGTGCGCCCAGACCCGGCGGTAGCGCCCGAGGATCTCCTCGGTGCTCTCGTCCGCACGGGCCCACAGGTCGGCGTTCGGTTCGGCGGTGCCGGTGATCCACAGCGGGGCCGGTTCGGGGAAGGGGCGCCCGAAGGTCTCGCCGAGGTACAGCGCCTCGGCCCCGTGACGTGCTTGACCAGTCCCAGCAGATTGGTTCCGGTGGGAGTGAGCGGCCGCCGGAGGTCGTACTCGGAAAGGCCGTCCAGCTTCCACAGCAGGGCGTCACGGGCGTCCTGGACGTAGATCCGCAGGTCGTCCTTGTCGTCAGTCACCGTCATGGGATCAGTCTGTTGACCACCGGGGACCTGTCCACCGATTTTGGCAGCGCCGGGCCGCCCCCGACGGGACGGAAGCGTCCGAAGTCATGGACGACGTCGATGCCGCCGGGCTGGCACGTGGGAGTCCCGTGTCGGCGCGCAGCCTTCGCCGGGGCGGGGTACACGGAGCGTGACGGATCGGGTCGCTGGGGCGGACTTGAATCTTTGCGAACGAATGTTCGATCCTGGGGCTGTGCCCGTTTTCGAATCTGTTTTCGAATCTGCCGCCGAGCAGTCCGAACGCCCCGTGCTGCGGCCGGTGGCGTTGACGGCTGCCGCGTCCGAGGACGGGCAGGCGGCGACGGTGCGTGGACTGGTGCCGGTGGTGCCCGGGCTGCGGGAGGTGCTGCCGGACGGCGGACTGCGGCGGGGCACGGCGGTGTCGGTCGCGGGCGGGGACGCCGGGCTGCTGCTGGCCCTGGCCGCCGGGGTGCGGGAGACCGAGGGCGGCTGGGCGGCGGCGGTCGGGCTGCCGGACCTCGGGCTCGCCGCCGCCGAGGGATACGGGCTGGACCTGCGCCGCCTGCTGGTCGCGGACGACCCGGGGACGCACTGGCCCGAGGTGGTGTCGGTGCTGGCCGGCGCGGTCGAACTGATCATGCTGCGCCCGGACGGGCCGGTGCCCCCGAAGCTGGCCACCCGGCTGGCCGCCGTGCTGCGGCGCAGCGGCTGCGTGCTGCTGGTGGCCGGGCCGTGGCCGGGCGCGGTGCTGCGGCTGGGGGTGCGGTCCGGGCGCTGGTTCGGGCTGGGGGACGGTTACGGACAGCTCGCCGGACGGCAGGTCGAGGTGGTGGCCGAGGGCCGCGGTTCGGCGGTGCGCGGCCGGACGGCCCGGCTCTGGCTGCCGGACGAGCACGGCGCGGTGCGTGCGGTCCGGGAGCAGCCGATCCAGCAGCGTCCGGTCCGGGAGCAGCCGCAGCCCGTCGCCGGACCGGTGGAACCGATGGCAGCGGCGGCACCACTCGTGGCGGCGGTGGTCTGACATGCCGACCACGCCGACCACACCTCCCCCACCGGCCACGCCCGGCGACGACCGGACCCCCCGGGTGCTGGTGGTCTGGTGCCCGGACTGGCCGGTGGTGGCCGTCACCGGCGACGATCCGGTGGCCGTGACCGAGGGCGGGCGGATCCTCGCCTGTTCGGCGGGCGCCCGGGCGGCCGGGGTGCGGCAGGGGCAGCGGCTCAAGCTGGCCCAGCGGCTCTGCCCGGAGCTGGAGCTGCGCGACCGCGACCCGGAGGCGGAGGCCCGCCGCTTCGAGCCGGTGGTCGCGGCGGTGGAGGCGTTCACGCCCCGGGTGGAGGTGATCCGCCCGGGCCTGTGCGCCATCCCGGTGAAGGGCCCGGGCTGCTACTTCGGCGGCGAGGAGGCACTGGCGGCCCTGGTCGGCACGGCGGTGACGGACGCCCTCGGGCGGCCGCCCGTCCCGGACGCCGTCCCCGGCGCGGTGACGGCACCAGGGGCCGAGTCCGGCACCGAACCTCCGACCACCCCCCACGCCCAGATCGGCGTGGCCGACGGCCTGTTCGCCGCCGTGCTCGCCGCCCGCGCCGGGGTGCTGGTCCCCGCCGGCCGCACGGCGGAATTCCTCGCCCCGTACCCGGTGGGCACGCTGGGCGACGAGGCGCTGGCCGAACTGCTCGGACGGCTCGGCCTGCCCACCGTCGGAGCCTTCGCCGCGCTGCCGCCCGAGGCCGTCGCGGACCGCTTCGGCCCGGCCGGAACGGTCGCGCACCGGCTGGCTCGCGGCCTGCAGCCGCGGCCGCTGGTGCCGCGTGACGAGGAGCCGGACCTCGCCGTCGAGCAGCGCTTCGACCCGCCGGAGCCGCTGACCGAGCCGCTGGTGTTCGTCGCCCGCACGCTCGCCGAGCAGCTGCACCAGCGGCTGGCCGGGGCCGGGCTGACCTGTCGCCGGGTGGCCGTCGAGGTGGCCTGCGCGGACGGTCGGACGGCTTCGCGGCTGTGGCGGCACGAGGGCCGGCTGTCCGCGACGGCGCTGGCCGAGCGGGTCCGCTGGCAGCTCCAGGCCTGGCAGGGCATGGGCACCTTCGCGGGCGGCCAGCAGAGCCAGCAGAGCCAGCAGAGCCGGCAGAGCCAGTACGGCCAGCACGGCTTCACCCTGCTCCGGCTCGCCCCCGACGGCCTCTCCCCGGACCAGGGCCGCCAGCTCGCCCTGTGGGGCCAGGCCGTCGCGGACGACCGGGTGGAGCGCGCGGTGGCCCGGGTGCAGGCGGTGCTCGGGCACGCCGGGCTGCGCCGGATCGAGCCGGCCGGCGGGCGCGGCCCGGGCGAGCAGCAGGTCAGGGTGCCGTGGGGCGAGCCGTACGAGGCGGCGGCCCCGGCCGACGCGCCCTGGCCGGGGCGGCTGGCGGAGCGGTCGGCGGACCTCTGGCCGGCCGTGGTGCTGCGCGAACCGGCGCCGGTGCGGGTGCTGGACGAGGACGGGCGGCCGGTCACGGTGGACGGCCGGGCGGGGGTGTCGGCCCGGCCGGCCCTGGTCGTGGTCCGGGGCCGGGAGGAGCGGGTGGCGGGCTGGACCGGTCCCTGGCCGGCGGTCGAGTACTGGTGGGACCAGTCGCTCGCCCGCCGCCGGGCGCGGTTCCAGATGGTGGTGGACGGCGGCCGGGCGCTGCTGCTCACCGTGGAGGGGGGTGCGTGGTACCTGGAGGCCGGCTACGACTAGCGGCCCGAGAACCCGCAGCAGGGGGGAGCAGGACGAGCACGAGAACGACGAAGGCAACCCCCGATGGGCTTCACCAGCCACCCCACCCTCCCCTGGAGCGAACTGCACCGCCGGATGACCGGCGCCGCGCCGGACCGCACGGTCGTCCCGCTGCGCCGCCACATCGAGGAACCCCCTGCCGTCCCAACGGAGTCCGTAAGGTCCGAGAACCCCGACCCCGAAGAACCCTGGGCCGAACTGCACGTCCACTCCGCCTTCAGCTTCCTGGACGGCGCCAGCGACCCGGAGGACCTGGTCGCCGAGGCGGCCCGGCTGGGCGTGGAGACCCTGGCGATCACCGACCACGACGGCCTGTACGGCGCCGTCCGGCTGGCCGAGGCCGCCCGGGGGACGGGCGTGGCCACCGCGTTCGGCGCCGAACTGACGATCAGCCGCGAAGGCGACACCGAGCACCTGCTGGTCCTCGCCCGCGACCCGGCCGGCTACCGCCGCCTCTCCGCCGCGATCGCCGCCGCCCAACTGGCCGGTGGCGCCAAGGGCCGCCCGGCGTACGACTTCGCCACGCTGGCCGGGGCGCACGACGGCCACTGGGCGGTGCTCACCGGCTGCCGCCTCGGCCGGGTCCCGGCCGCGCTGCCCGACCGGGACGAAGCGGAGCGGCAACTGCGCACCCTCACCGAGGCGTTCGGCCGCGAGAACGTCCACGTCGAGCTGATCGACCAGTGGCTGCCCGGTGACGACCGGCGCAACGACGCCCTCGCCGCGCTCGCCGCCGAGCTCCGGCTCCCCACCGTCGCCTCCACCAACGCCCACCACGCCGGCCCCGCCCAGGGCCGCCTCGCGCAGAGCCTGGCAGCCCTGCACGAGCGCCGCACCCTGCAGGAGGCGGCCGGCTGGACCCGGGCGGCCGGCACCGCGCACCTGCGCTCGGGCCGCGAGATGGCCGCCCGACTGGCCCGCTTCCCCGGCGTGCAGCGGGCCACCGCCGAACTCGGCCGGGCCTGCGCCTTCGACTTCGCCAAGCTGGACCCGGAACTGCCCGGCTACCCCGTCCCCGAGGGCGAGACCGAGATCAGCCACCTGCGCGCCCTGGTCGCGGCCGGCGGCCCGGCCCGCTTCGGCCCCGGCAACGCCGCCGCCCGCCGCCAGCTCGCCAAGGAACTGGACGTGATCGAGGACCTCGACCTGGCCGGCTACTTCCTGATCGTGCACGACATCGTGGACTTCTGCCGAGCCCAGGACATCTGGTGCCAGGGCCGCGGCTCGGCCGCCAACTCGGCGGTCTGCTACGCCCTCGGGATCACCGCCGTCGACCCGATCCACTACAAGCTGCTGTTCGAGCGCTTCCTCTCCACCGCCCGGGACGGCCCGCCCGACATCGACCTGGACATCGAGAACCGCCGCCGCGAGGAGGTCATCCAGTACGTCTACCGCCGTTACGGCCGCGAGCACGCCGCCCAGGTCGCCAACGTGATCACCTACCGGCCCCGGCTGGCGATCCGCGACGCCGCCCGGGTGCTCGGCTACCCGCAGGGCCAGGTGGACGCCTTCAGCCGGCAGACCGACTTCCGCTCCGCCCCCGGCGCGGACGCCGTCATCCCCGCCGACGTGCTCTCGCTCGCCGGCCAACTCCACGGCCTGCCAAGGCACCTGGGCATCCACTCGGGCGGCATGGTGCTCACCAAGGAGCCGATCGGGGAGATCTGCCCGACCGAGTGGGCCCGGATGCCAGGGCGTTCCGTGCTGCAGTGGGACAAGGAGTCCACCGCCGGCGCCGGACTGGTGAAGATCGACCTGCTCGGCCTCGGCATGCTCGCCGCGCTGCACGACGCCTGCGACCTGGTCGCGGAACACCACGGCCTGCGCTACGACCTGGCCACCATCCCGGACGACGACAAGGGCGTGTACGCGATGCTGCGCCGCGCCGACACCGTGGGCGTGTTCCAGGTCGAGTCCCGGGCGCAGATGGCCACCCTGCCCCGGCTCAAGCCCGACCACTTCTACGACCTGGTGGTCGAGGTCGCGCTGATCCGCCCCGGCCCGATCCAGGGCGGCTCGGTCCACCCGTACCTGCGCCGCCGCGCCGGGGTGGAGCCGGCCGGCTGCCCCCACCCGCTGATGGAGAACGCCCTCGGCAAGACCCTCGGGGTGCCGCTGTTCCAGGAGCAGATGATGCAACTCGCCATCGACTGCGCCGGGTTCACGCCCTCCGAGGCCGACCGGCTGCGCCAGGCGATGGGCGCCAAGCGCTCGCACGAGCGGGTCGCCCGGCTGCGCGAGCGGCTGCTCACCGGGATGGCCGAGCGCGGCATCCCGCCCGAGGTGGCCGAGGACGTCTACGGCAAGATCGAGGCCTTCTCCAACTACGGCTTCCCGGAGAGCCACGCGATCAGCTTCGCCTACCTGGTGTACGCCAGCGCCTGGCTCAAGTACCACTTCCCGGCGGCCTTCACCTGCGCCCTGCTGGCCAACCAGCCGATGGGCTTCTACTCCCCGCTCAGCCTGGTCGCGGACGTGCGGCGGCACGGCGTCCGGGTGCGCGGGGTGGACGTCAACGCCAGCGGCCCGCGCCCCACCCTGGAACCGTACCGGGGCCCGACCCCCAAGCCGCCGCTGACCGCCGGCCGCCCGCAACCCGCCATCCGGCTCGGCCTGGAGACGGTGCGCGGCATCGGCACTCCGCAGGCCGAGGCGATCGCGGCCGGACAGCCGTACGCCGACCTGGAGGACTTCGCCCGCCGCACCGGCCTGCCCGCGCCCGTCCTGGAGGCGCTGGCGACGGCCGGCGCCTTCGACTGCTTCGGCCTGACGAGACGTCAGGCCCTCTGGGCCGCAGGGGCGTTCGCGGGGATCTCGGCCGAACTGCTGCCCGGCACCACGCCCGGCGCCGAGGCGCCGGAGCTGCCCGGCATGAGCCCGGTCGAGGAGACCATCGCCGACCTGTGGGCCACCGGCACCTCCGCCACCAGCCACCCGCTCCAGCACCTGCGCGCCCACCTGGACCGCGGCGGCGCGCTCCGCGCCGACCAACTCCCGGACGTCCCACCGGGGACCGCGGTGGTGGTCGGCGGCCTGGTCACCCACCGGCAGCGCCCGCCGACGGCCGGCGGGGTGCTCTTCCTCAGCCTCGAGGACGAGACCGGCCTGATCAACGTGATCTGCAACCGCCCGGTCTGGGAGTCCCAACGCCGCACCGCCCTGGACCGGGCCGGCCTGCTGGTCCACGGCCACATCGAACGCGACCGCGGCGCCACCAACCTGATCGCCACCCGGCTCACCCCACTCCGGATCGGCCTGTGAGCCCTTCCGCGACTCAGTCGGGGTAGCGCACGAGCCCGCTCAGGTCCAGGTCGAAGTCGAACGGATCGGGGATGCGCATGCCGTCGCCGAACTTCCGGTCGTGCCGCACGTGGTAGCGGTCGCGGTTCGGTTCGGAGAACAGTGTGACCACCCCCTCCCGCGGATCGACGATCAGGTAGAGCGGGATGCCCATCACCGCGTAGTCGCGGAGCTTGTCCACCCAGTCGTTCCCCGGGTTGGACGGCGAGACCACCTCGACCGCGATGAGGGCCTCCTCGGCGGGGGTGGTATCGCCCGGCCGGGCCAGGGAGGCGATCGGAAGGTAGGTCAGATCAGGGTTGCGCTCCTTGGTCACGTCGGGGGTGGTCAGCGCGCTGTAGCCGCTGAACATGTAGCCGTCCGGGACATGGCGCTCGAACTGCCGCTGGACGAGTCCGATGTTCAGCTGGTGAATGCTGGACGGAGCCGCCTGCATGATCAGCGTGTCGCCGGACCATTCGACCCGGACGCCTTCGGGGGCCGTGCGCAACACCTCCTCGACGTATTCGCGGTGCCGCTCGTAGAAGCTCACGGTGTCTCCTCCGGTATGTGCATTCGGCCGACTCGCAGTCTATGCACAGACCCGCCCCGGGCCGTTCAGGCGCCGGAGGCTGCCGTCCGCCCCTTGCCGGGGGCGCCGGCGAAGGCCTGGGCGATCGGGAGCCAGGCGGTGGCGACCGGGCCGGTGGCGGTGAGATCCAGGTCGTCGCGGTGGCGGCGCTGGGTGACCAGCAGGCAGAAGTCCAGTGCCGGGCCGGTCACCACGTCCGTCGCGTCGGCCGGGCCGAAGACCCACGAGGAGCCGTCGGGGGCGGTCAGTTCGAGCCGGACCGGGGCCTCGGGGGCGGGCCGGCCGTGCACGGTGAAGGCGAAGCCCAGGGTGCGCAGGCCCAGGCGGGCGATGTGGCGCAGCCGGGCGGTGGGCTCCCGGGTCGTGCCGAGCGCGTCCGCGACGTCCTGGCCGTGCGCCCAGGTCTCCATCAGCCGGGCGGTCGCCATCGAGGCGGGCTTCATCGGCGGGCCGAACCAGGGCAGCCGGGCGTCGGCCGGGGCGGCGGCCAGCGCGGCCCGCACCTCCTCCCGGCCGGCCCGCCAGCGGGCGAGCAGCTCGGCGGGCTCGGCGGCCGCGCCCTCCCGGGCGCCTGCCTCGACCGGGTCGGTGCCGGCGGCCAGCAGTGCGGTGAAGCGGCTGTCGCGCGCCGCGGTGAAGCCCTCCGGGTCGCGGGCGGCCAACGTGGTCCAGTCGTCGGTCCAGGCCAGGTGGGCGATCTGGTGCGCGACCGTCCAGCCCTCGGCCGGGGTGGGCCCGGCCCAGCCGTCGGCCGGCAGTTCGGCCACCAGCGCGTCCAGGACAGCGGTCTCGGCCCGCAGGTCGGCCAGCAGGCCGTGCAGGACGTCGCCCACGGCGTTCGGGTCGGTCATCGGCTTCCCCTCCGAGTCAAGGTGGTTGCTACCCGTCGGTAGTCGGCGGCCGCACCCTACGCCCAGCCCGGCGCCGATGCCCGCCACTCCAAGAAACACGCACGTCAGGACTCTCGCCACCGGCCCCACCACGTGTGACAATTCCGCGATGACCAGGGCTGCGGACACCCTCACCGCTGCGCAACCGGACGACCTGACCGCCGCGCACCCCGACGACCCCGAGCTCGCCGCGCGCGCCGCCGAGCTGGTCCGGGACGCCGTGCTCGGCGACCTCGCCCGCCGGGTGGTGGCCGAGTGCGGTGCCGACGTCGGCCTGGTCGGCGTGCCCGAGCCGCTGCCCGCCAGCGGAACGCGGGGCAGGAGCGGCGACGGCATGGTGCTGCGCCACTGGGCGGGCACCCGGGCCGACCTGCTGCACGACCTCGCCGTCCCGGCCGGCCTGGGCCTCGGCGGCCGGGCGCTGGCCGAGCGCGCACCCACCTGGGTGCCCGACTACCGTGCGGCGACGACCATTTCGCACCACTACGACGCGGCCGTCACCGCCGAGGACCTGTACGCGATGCTCACCGTCCCGCTGCTGCACGGCGGCACCGTGCACGGCGTGGTGTACGCCTCACTGCGTGCCGTGGTGCCGTTCGGGGACGTCCGGATCTCCGCCGTCGGCAAGCTGGCCGCGGCGGCCACCCGGGCGCTCGCCGGAGCCGCGGCCTGGAGCGGCGAGAAGCCCCGACCGGCCGCCCCCGTACCGCCGTTGACCCCGCGCGAGCACGAGGTGCTGCGCTGGGCGGCGACCGGCCGGACCAACCCGGAGATCGCCGCCCACCTGAGCCTGACCTGCAACACCGTGACCGGCTACCTCAAGTCCGCGATGCACAAGCTCGGCGTCCGCAACCGCACCGAACTCGCCCTCGCGGCCCGCGAATCCGGCCTCCTGGACGCGTCCGCCCGCCCGCCCGGCCCGGTCCGGACGCGCTGAGGCCAGGCTGGCGCCCTGACCGGCCACGAGCCGAGACACACCGGCCACGAGCCGAAACATCCGAACAGCCACCACGCGGACAGCCCCTCAGACAGCCCACTCCGGGGCTGCGGCTATTGGTGGGGGATGTCCACGCCGGCGGAGCGCAGTTTCGTCTCGACCAGCGTGGTCAGCTGGGCCATGGCCGGTGCCTGGTCTTCGCCGTGGTGGTTGAGCAGGCCGTACCGGGTGGCGTCGGTGCGGGCCTGGAGGCCATTCGGGATCGCGAGCAGCGCGGGGTTGGCGAGGAAGCGGTCGGCCACGGCGGTCGCGAGTTCCTCGATGCGGGGGTCGTCGGGTTCCCAGTCCTTGGCGGCCCAGCACTGCTTGTTCAAGGTGACGAACCGGGTGTCGTCGAGGGCGTGCTCGGCCTCGGTGAGGAAGTCGTCGAAGCCGTCGGGGACCAGGGCCCTGGCCAGCACCATGCCCTCGCGGTAGGTCTCCACCTGGTCCGGGGTGAATCCGAGGTCGGCGGCCCGCTCCAACAACGCGCAGGCCCGGTCGGGCAGCAGGGCCCGGTCGCCGTTGGCGAGCCGGTCCAGCAGGTCGCGGCGCGCGGTCAGCTCCTCGATCCGCTCGGTCAGCCGCCGTTTGACCTCGGCCAGGTCGGCGGCGAACCGCTGCGGATCGGCGTCGAGCAGGGCGCCGATCTCGGACAGCGGTATGCCGGACTCGGCCAGAGTCCGGACCTGGACCAGCCGCAGCAGGTCGGACGACCCGTAGCGGCGATATCCGGAACCGTCACGGCGCGGTTCGTCGACCAGGCCGAGCAGGTGGTAGTGGCGAATGGTCTTGATCGTGACGCCGGCGAAAGCCGCCGCCTGGCCGGTCGTGACACCGCTGGTCATGGCCATCAGTGACTCTCGCGGGTGAGGGCGGCGACCTCGCGGACGGCCTCGGCGATGGCGCGGAAGTCCTTGCGCACGATCGTGCCGTGGTTGCTGGCGACCTTCGCGCTCACCGTGAGGTTCGGGTTGCGGGCGAGCAGCGGGCCGAGAGTGGCGCGCATGTCCTCCTGCAAAGTACCGGAGCTTCCGAAAGCCTCCCCCGAGGCGACCACGTACCGGACCGGGACGGTCACACCGTCGAGGACCGGTTCGAGGGCGGCGTGGAGTTTGTGGGCCTCGACGCTGATCTCGGCATGCTGTTCGGCGCTCATCCGCGCGGCGTTGCCGATGAGGTGCGCCATCGGCAACGCCCATCGGAACTTACGGAACAGCTGCCGGACCTTTTCCAGGTCGGCCTCGTCGGTCCAGCCCACCGGGTAAGGGCCGTCGACCCCGACCACGCCGGCGACGCGGCCCGGATTCCGAGCGGCCCACCGCACCCCGAGCAACGCGCCGTAGGACCAGCCCACCAGCAGCGGCCGCTCCACCCGCCTCGCCGTGAGGACGGCGTCGAGATCACGGACACAGGCTTCGAACGAATAGTCCGCCGACTTCTTCGATTTGCCGCGGGCCCGCTCGTCGTAGGAGATGTGTCGCCACCCCGACCCCAGCTCGTCGATGACGGGCCGCCAGTGCCGCTGGCCGGCGAAGGTACCGTTCAGGTAGACCACAGCGGTACCTGCCCCACCGGTGTCGGTCACGGCCAGCGCGGTGTCCTCCACCGGCAACATGCCACTCCAGGCCGGGCGAATCGTGTTCGAGTTCGTCATACCATCAGCGTTGACCCTGCCCCAAGGGCCGGGTCAAGACGCATTTCCGTGAGCCCCGGCCTGCCGGCACCACCAGCCCGGCCCCGCGAACGTCCCCTCCCGGCCCTACGACCGGGCCTCCGACCGTCAGTACGCCTCGAACGACCAGAAAACACCCACCTCGTCGTCGGTCACCGCGATCAGGCCCAGGTCGCGTCCGAGGTCGAGACCGTTGAGGTACTCGGAGGTGAGGAAACCGTGGGAGTCGGTGCCCTGGAGCCCCGTCGCCAGGAAGTCCGTGGCCGGGTCCGAGGCGGCGGCCGTCGCGTTGGTCCAGTAGGCCGCGGCGCGGCCGTACCGGTCGAGCAGGGTCCGGGCATCGGCCAGCACGACATCCCGGTCCGGCCGGAAGCGGACGGGGAGGGGCCGGCCCGACCACTCCTCCGCCATGACGGCGAGAGCGGTGACCGCCGCCTCGGCGTCCAGGCGGTACAGGCGTTCGGGGAACTCCGACGCGGCCGGGGGAGCGAAGGGATAGGCCGGCACCGTACGCCGCGCGGTGTTGGTGCTGTCCGGATCCAGCCGGACCCAGCCACGGGGATCGGACACCTCCTGGTGCAGCACGGCGCGAGAACGTCGTGCGCCCAGTCCTCGTGCCGCCGAGGACCGGTCGCCGCGAACGCGTAGACGTCGTCGAACAGCCGCAGGGCCGCGTTCCAGGGACAGCGACGGCTGCGGAACTCCGCCAGCAGGCCCCCGACCTCGCGGACGAAGACGTCCCTCGGCTCGCGAGGCACGGCCCGCAACCGGTCAAGGGCCCAGCGAACGAGCTCGCCCGCACCGTCAGAGGCGAGGTCGGCCGGTACCTCCGTGGGCGGGAGGTCCGTTCCGTGCCAGAGCGCCTCGAGGTGGGCATCGAGCTGGTCCAGGGCGAGCCGGTCGACAGGCAGAGATATCGCCCCACCCTAGGGCATCCCACGCCCTAGTTGACCTGACGCTCCCGCCCGCTCCAGTACGGCTCCCGCAGCCGGAACTTCTGCAGCTTCCCGGTGGCCGTCCGCGGCAGCACGTCCCGGAACTCGACCGAGGTCGGCGACTTGTACCCGGCCAGCCGCTGCTTGCAGTGCGCGATCAACTCCGCCTCGGTGACGGCCGCCTGGCCCTCCCGGAGGACCACCAGCGCCTTGACCGTCTCACCCCACTTCTCGTGCGGCACCCCGATCACCGCCACCTCGGCCACCGCCGGGTGGCTGTACAGGCAGTCCTCCACCTCGATCGAGGAGACGTTCTCCCCGCCGCTGATGATGACGTCCTTCTTCCGGTCCGAGATGGTCAGTTGGCCGTCGGTGAGGGTGCCGCCGTCGCCGGTGTGGAACCACTCGTCGCGCAGCGCCTCGGCGCTGGCCTCCGGCTGGCGCCAGTAGCCGTCCAGCACGGTGTTGGAGCGCACCAGCACCTCGCCGGAGGGGTCGACCCGCAGCTGGGTGCCCAGTGCCGGGGCGCCGGCCTGCACCAGCTTCTCGGCCCGCTCCGCGGGCGGCAGGGCGTCCCACTCGGCGCGCGAGCGGTTGACCGTGACGATCGGGGCGGTCTCGGTCAGGCCGTAGAGCTGCATGAACTCCCAGCCCAGCTGCTCCTCGACCTGCTGCACCACCGAGGTGGGCGGCGGCGCGCCGGCCACGATCATCCGCACCCGGTCCCGGCCCGGCACCGGGCCGCCCCAGTCGGCGGCCGCGTCCAGCACCATCTGCACCACGGCGGGCGCGCCGGACAGGAAGGTCACCCCGTGCCGCTCGACCCGGCGCAGGATCTCCGCGCCGTCCACCTTGCGCAGCACGATGTGCCGGGCGCCGAGCCCGGTGAGCGAGAACGGCAGGCCCCAGCCGTTGGCGTGGAACATCGGCAGGGTGTGCAGGTACACGTCCCGGTCGTTCGCGCCGTAGTGCAGGCCCATCAGCGTGGCGTTCAGCCAGATGTTGCGGTGGGTGAGCTGAACGCCCTTGGGGCGGGCGGTGGTTCCGCTGGTGTAGTTGATGGTGGCGGTGTCGTTCTCGGAGATCGCGTACCGGCGTGGCGAGTCGTCGAAGTCGTACAGCACGGCGTCGCTGTCCGCGCCGAGCGCGAACTTGTGCTTGGCCGCCACCCCGTCGAGCGCGTCGGCGAGTTCGGGGTCGACCAGCAGGACGGAGGCGCCGCTCTGCTCGACGATGTACGCGACCTCCTCGGCCCGCAGCCGGAAGTTGACCGGCACCAGCACCCGGCCGTACCCGCTCACCCCGAAGAAGGAGGTGAGCAGCCGGGCCGAGTTGTGCGAGACGATCGCGACCCGCTCGCCCGGCCCGACGCCGAGCCGGTCCAGCCCGGCCGCCTGGGCCCGGGCGAGTTCGGCGACCCGCCGATAGCTCAGCTCGCCCCAGGATTCGGCCGGTTGCACCGGCTCGTCGACGATGCCGACCCGGTCGCCGTAGACCAGCTCGGCCCGGTCGAGGAAGTCCATCACGGAGAGTGGAATCTGCATGCGCCCACTGTCCTATCCCGCGCGCTCCCTGCACACCCCCGATCGGGGGTGTCACCTGTCCGCGGGACTTCCGGCCGCCGCCAGCGCCGTGGCCAGCCGGTCCCGCGCCTCGGTCTGGGCGGCGATCCGGCGCTCCAGCACCGCCAGCCGCTTCCGGGCGATCCCCAGCACCCGTTCCGACGGCGGCTGCGCGAGCACGTCCCCGTCCAGGCAGCCCAGCAGCGGCCGGAGGTCCTCCAGGGTGAGCCCGGCGGCCACCAGGGCACGGATGTTGCGCACTCGCACGACCGCCGACTCCCCGTACTCCCGGTAGCCGTTGGCCGCCCGCTCGGAGTCGATCAGCCCGGCCTGCTCGTAGTGCCGCAGCGCCCGGGCGGTACTGCCCGTCCGCTCCGCCAGTTCCCCGATCCGCACCCCTACCGCGTCCCATCCGTTCAGCCCACCAGCGCGCCCCCGTCGACCGACAACACTACGCCGGTCACGAACGAGGCCTGCGGCGAAGCGAGTTGGGTGATCGCCCAGGCCACCTCGGCGGGTCGGCCGATCCGGCCTAGCGGGGTGTGCTGGAGCTGCCACGCGCGGATCGCCGCCGACTGCTCGGGGCTGTACCCGGAGTGCTCGCCGATCGGGGTGTCGATCGCCCCGGGCGCCACCGCCACCACCCGGATGCCGCGCGGCGCCAGCTCGACCGCCCAGCTGCGGGTGATCGTCTCCAGTGCCGCCTTGCCCGCCGCGTACACCGCGTTGTTCGGCCAGCCGCGCTGCCCGACGGCGGTGCTGACGTTGACCACCACCCCCCGGCTCTCGCTCAGCGCCGGCAACGCGGCCTGTCCGATCAGCACCGGGGCGACCAGGTTGGTGGCCAGCAGCGTCTCGATGCCCGCCCGCTGGTAGCCGCCGACGACCTGCCCGCTCTGCACGATCCCGGCGTTGTTGACCAGCACGTCCAGCCGCCCGTACCGCTCCAGGGCCGACCCGACGATCGTCTCCGGAGCGTCCGGCCCGGTGACGTCCGCGACCAGCGGCTCGATCAGCCCCGGGTGCGCGGCCGCCGTCTCCGCCAGCGGCTCCGCCCGCCGGCCGACCGCCACCACCCGGGACCCCGCGGCCGCGAAGGCGCGCGCGGTCTCCCGCCCGATCCCCGTCCCGGCCCCGGTGACCACCACGACCCGATGCTGCACCACGTTCTCGTCGCTCATGCGGAGCAGCCTCCGACCCTGCCGCCAGCGTCAAGGTCAAGCCGGGAACGCAACCGGATCGGCACCGCCGACCGTCCGTCAGGAAGATCGCGACGCACGGTTCCGAACCCAGGGGAGACCACCGATGACCATCACCGTGAGCACCCGCCCGAGGGCCGCCGGCCTGCTGCTGCGGGCCTTCGAGGACGCCGACACACCGGCCCTGATCGAGGCCTACCGGGACGAGACCCTCCGCCGCCGCAACCGTAGGACGATCGACGACGCCGAGCAGGCCGCGCGCTGGCTCAACGCGCAGTACGAGGGCTGGGCGGCGGGCACCCGCTACTCCTTCGCCGTCCTCGAAGCCGGCGCACTGGTCGGCAACGTCGTGCTCAAGCGCGGCACCCCGGGTGGAGAGCGAGCCGAGGTGGGTTACTGGACGGCCGCCCCGGCGCGCGGCCGGGGCCTGGCCCCGCGCGCGGTGGAGGCCCTCACCAGCTGGGCCTTCGCCACCTTCGCCGAGGGCGGCCTGCGCCGGATCGACCTGCTGCACGAAGGGGACAACGACGCCTCCTGCCGGGTCGCGGAGAAGAGCGGCTACCCGCTCACGGAGATCGTCCCGGCCTACCCGCCGTACCCGCTGGACGGCCACCGGCACTCCCGCGAATACCTGGACGCGACCGGGCTACGGCGGTCAGAGTAAGCGCATGGCTTCTCTGGTGCGACACGTGACGATCGACTGCGCCGACCCGCACGGCCTCGCGGGCTTCTGGGCGCAGGCGCTGGACGGCACCCTGGGCGAGGACGACAACCCGGGCGACGAGGAGGCGGTGGTGAACTCCGCCGGTGCCTCGCTGCTCTTCATCCGGGTGCCCGAGGGCAAGTCGGCGAAGAACCGGATCCACCTCGACCTCCAGCCGCAGGACCGCGGCCGGGACGAGGAGGTCGAGCGCCTGGTCGCCCTGGGTGCGACGGTGCTGGCGGACCGCCGCAACCCGGACGGCACCGGCTGGGTCACCCTGGCCGACCCGGAGGGCAACGAGCTGTGCGTCGAGCGCAGCCACGCCGAGCGCCTCGCCACCGGCGCCGCCTGAGCCCCGCGGAGCTCCGGGCGGCCCCGCGGCGAGGGAAGGTGCCGTCCACGGCCGAGGGGAGGTGGGCGAGGACCGTCACACGACCGGCCGAGACCCCGGGCGGCCACCGAGAGTCCGTTCGATAATCGACCCTGTCCGACGCCATCCCGTTCCACCCCGGCAACCAGGGCAGGTACCCATGGCCAGAATCGCCGTGATCGGCGCCAACGGCACCATCGGCAGCGCCATCGTCGCCGAGGCGGCGGCGCGCGGGCACGAGGTCACCGCGGTGGTCCGCGACCCGGACCGCTACCGGGGCGAGGCCGCCTCCGTGGAACGCGGCGACGTGCTGGATCCGGCCGACGTGGCCCGGGTGGCGGCCGGCCGGGACGTCCTGGTGAGCGCCGTCGGCGGCGGTGACGGCCCGGGGCACCTGGCGCTGATCGAGCCCGCCGCCCGCTCGCTGGTCGAGGGCCTGCGCTCGCTCGACCAGCGAGGCGACGGCGCGCCCCGGCTGATCGCGGTCGGCGGCGCGGGCAGCCTGGAGACCGCGCCGGGGGTGCGGGTCTGGGACATCCCGGGCCTGCCCGAGCCGATCCTGCAGATCATGCACGCCCACGGGGAGGCGCTGGCCTACTACCGGACCGTCACCGACATCCGCTGGACGGTGCTCAGCCCGGCCGCCGAGATCGGCCCGGGGGAGCGGACCGGCCACTACCGGACGGGCCTGGAGCAGCTGCTGACCGACACCGCGGGGCGCAGCTTCATCTCGGTGCCGGACTACGCGGTCGCCCTGGTGGACGAGATCGAGCAGCCCGAGCACATCGGCGAGCGCTTCACCTGCTGCGCGCTGTGAGCCGCTGTCCGCCCCGAGCCTTTTCGCTGTGACCCGTTCAGCCCAGCTGGATCGACCGCTTGGCCAGCCCCATCCAGAACCCGTCGATCACACTGCGCTGGCTGCCGAGGTCGGCCTCGCCGGCGCCGAGGGTGACGAACAGCGGGGCGAAGTGCTCGGTGCGCGGGTGCGCCAGCCGCCCGGCCGGGGCCTTGTGCTCGAAGTCGAGCAGTGCGTCCAGGTCGTGGGCGTCCAGGGCGCGCCTGCCCCAGTCGTCGAATTCGGCCATCACCGAGCTGACCCGGCCGTCGCTGCTGAGCGCCCGCAGGTTGTGGGTGAAGAAGCCGCTGCCGATGATCAGCACGCCCTCGTCGCGCAGTGGGGCGAGCCGGCGGCCGATCTCCAGCAGCCGCTGGGGGTCCAGGGTGGGCAGGGAGATCTGCAGCACCGGGATGTCGGCCGCCGGGAACATCTCCACCAGCGGCACGTACGCGCCGTGGTCGAGCCCGCGGTCGGGGACGTCCTGGACGGGCGTGCCGGGGGCGCGCAGCAGCTTGCGCACGCGCTCGGCCAGCTCCGGTGCGCCGGGGGCGGCGTACTGGACCGTGTAGTAGTGCTCGGGGAAGCCCCAGAAGTCGTAGACCAGCGGGACGGTGGTGACGGCGCCGACGGCCAGTGGGGCCTCCTCCCAGTGGGCGGAGACCATCAGGACGGCCTTGGGGCGCGGCAGGTCGGCGGACCAGGCGGCCAGCTCGCCCGGCCAGATCGGGTCGTCGGCGAGCGGCGGCGCGCCGTGCGACAGGTACAGGGCGGGCATGCGCTCGGGGGCCGCGGCGCTCATGGCGTCCTCCTCGGATTCCTCGGAAAGGTAGTTCAAATTTGAACCTCTGTCTCCGACGGTACACCTTCGTTCGAATTTGAACAACAGGAGTAGGCTTCGCCCATGTCCTCATTGAACGAACCCCGCTGGCTCGACCAGGACGAGATGGCCGCCTGGCGGGGCTTCGTCGTCGCGAGCAACCTGCTGAACCGGCGGCTGGAACGCCAGCTCAAGGAGGACTCCGGCCTCTCCCACCAGCAGTACGAGATCCTGGTGCACCTGTCCGCCGCCCCCGGAGACTCGCTGCGGATGACCGAACTCGCCGACAAGCTGGTCACCTCCAAGAGCGGACTGACCTACCAGGTCACCCAGCTGGAGCGGATGGGCCTGGTCGCCCGCCGCTCCTGCCTCAGCGACGTGCGCGGCGTCATCGCCGAACTCACCGACCAGGGCCGGGAGATGATCCGCCAGGCCGCCCCCGGACACGTCGCCCTGGTGCGCGAGCTGCTGATCGACGTGCTCACCCGCGAGCAACTGGCCGTGCTCGCCGAGGGCCTCGGCGCGGTCAGCGCCCGGCTGCGCCAGGACGAGACCTCCTGATCAGTCCTCCCGCAGCGCGGCGGCCCGCTCCCGCAGCAACTCCCGCTCCCGCTCGTTGCGGGTCAGCTCCGCCGCCCGCTCGAACTCCGCCCGAGCCTCCATCGCCCGCCCCAGCCGGGCCAGCAGATCACCCCGCACGCTCGGCAGCAGGTGGTAGTCGCGCAGGGCCGGCTCCGCCGCCAGGGCGTCCACCAACTCCAGTGCGGCGGCCGGTCCCTGGGCCATCGAGACGGCCACCGCCCGGTTCAGCGCCACCACCGGCGAGGGCGTCAGCGCGAGCAGTCGCTCGTACAGCGCGGCGATCGTCGACCAGTCGGTGTCCTCGTACCGCCGCGCCCTGGCGTGGCAGGCGGCGATCGCGGCCTGCACCGAGTACGGCCCGGTGCCCGCCCGTTGGAACGCGTCGAAGCCGCGCCGGATCAGCAGCCCGTCCCAGCGCGCCCGGTTCTGCTCGGCCAGCAGCACCGGCCGCCCGTCCGGTCCGGTGCGGGCGGCCGTCCGGGAGGCCTGGAACTCCAGCAGCGCGGCCAGCCCGTGCACCTCCGGCTCGCCGGGCACCAGCGCGGCCAGCACCCGGGCCAGCCGCAGCGCGTCCTCGCACAGCTGCGGGCGGAGCAGGTCGTCCCCGGCGGTGGCCGAGTACCCCTCGTTGAAGATCAGGTAGACGACCTCCAGCACCGAGGACAGCCGCTGCGCCCGGTCCGCGCCGTACGGCACCTCGAACCGAACCCCCGCCCTGGCCAGGGTCCGCTTCGCCCGGACGATCCGCTGCGCCACCGTCGGCTCCGGCACCAGGAAGGCGCGGGCGATCTCCGCGGTGGTCAGCCCGCCGAGCAGCCGCAGGGTGAGCGCGATCCGGGCTCGCGCCGACAGCACCGGGTGGCAGGCGGTGAAGATCAGCCGCAGCAGATCGTCGTCGATGTCCTCCGGCCCTGACGGCTCCGTTGACTCGGGCGGGGGCGCGTCCTCCAGCGACCGTCCCACCTCGGCGAGTTTGCGGGCGTAGACCTCCCGGCGGCGCACCAGGTCGATCGCCCGCCGCTTCGCGGTGGCGGTCAGCCAGGCGCCCGGGTTGTCCGGGACGCCGTCCCGCGGCCACTGCTCCAGCGCGGCCACCAGCGCGTCCTGCGCCAGCTCCTCGGCGATTCCCACGTCCCGCACGATCCGGGCGACCGCGGCGATGACCCGGGCGGACTCGATCCGGAACACCGCCTCGACGGCCGCGCCCGCCTCCCTCTCCGTCACGGCCACCCATCAGAGCAGCCGGCGGAGCGGGAGGCAACCGGGGTTCGTCACCGCGGGGGCTGCGGCATCTCGTCGATCTGCCGGACCTCCGCCTCGACCTGCCAGTTCGCCGGGTGGGTCTGCAGGAAGCGCCGGGTCCACTCCAGCGCCTCCGCCTTGTCCTTGCACTGCAGGATGGCGTAGCCGCCGACGACCTCCTTGGTCTCGGTGAACGGCCCGTCGGTGTAGCCGACCTTCCCGTCGTTCCAGGTCACCCGGGTGCCCTGGGCGGTCGGGGTCAGCCCGGCGGTCTCCAGCATCACCCCGGCCTTGGTGATCTCCTCGAACAGCGCCCCCATCCGCTGCTCGAACCCCGGGTCGGGCTCCCACCCGTCGCGGGCGTTCTCGTCGATGCGGATCAGCGTCATGAAGCGCGGCATGGTGACTCCTCGGTCGTACGGGCGGGGCTCCTCCCCGCCTCTCACCCCTGCGTCGATCGGACCGGCGCCGGATCGACACCCGCCGGGAAGAATTCTTCCGCCGTGCCCCACGTGCCGCCTTTCAGCTCGACGAGGTCTGAGGAACGGCCCCGCCGGTTCCGGCGCGCCCCGTGCCTGCGGCCGCAAATGCGAGCCGACGTCTCGCTGACTCATCGCAACTGCCGATGAACATCGACATTCGCCATCGCGAATGCGAATGCCCGTGCTCCACCTCGGGTACCCCTCCTCCCGGGTCGCGGCGGCGCGGCCCGGGAGGAGGAGCACCATGACCCCGGCGAGACCCACCGTCCGGCTGCACGGCCACCTCGACGAGCCGGCCGAGCTGACCGTCGAGCAACTGCGCACCCTCCCCGCGCACCGGGTCGAGGTCAGCTTCGACTGCCTGACCGAGGGCGAGCAGCGCCACGGCTACGAGGGCCCGGCGCTGCTGGACGTCCTGCTCGCCGCCCGGCCCCGGATCGACTTCTCCGGCCGCAAGCAGCGGCTGCGCTTCCTGCTCAACGTGGTCGGCGCCGACGGCCACCGGGCCGTGGTCTCCTGGGCCGAGATCGACCCGGACTTCGGCGGCCGCCGGATCCTGCTCGCCACCAGCATGGACGGCGCCCCGCTGGACGCCGCCGGCCCGCAGCTGGTCGTCCCCGACGACCACTGCGGCGCGCGCTACGTCAGCGCCGTCACCGCCGTCTGGCTGGGGCCGCTCGGCGGCCCGGTGCAGCCTGCCGGATAGTTCGCCGCGGCGCCCGGGCACGGCGCCCGGGCGCAAGCAGCACCCGGGCGAAGCGCCCGGGCACAGCGCCCGGGCACCGTGTGCGGGCAGTGCGCCCGGGCGCACGCGAACCGCTCGCCCGGGGCGGTTTTCCATGCCAACATGCCCCGTATGGGGACGATTCTGCACGGCACCCTGGTCACCCTCCGCCCGGCCACCGCCGACGACATCCCGGCACTGGTGGCGATCCGCAGCACGCCCGAGGTCTTCGCCCGCTGGCGCGGCGGCGACGACCTGGCCGACGAGGTCGCGGGGGACCTGGAATCGCCCGACACCGAGACCTTCGCGATCGAGCTGGGCGGCCGGGTCGTCGGTGCCGTCCAGTGGTACGCCAACAACGACGACGACTACCGGCACGCCGGGATGGACCTCTACCTGGACCCGTCGGTGCACGGCCTGGGCCTGGGCACCGACGCCGTGCGCACCATGGCCCGGCACCTGGTGCACGACCACCATTACCACCGGCTGGTGATCGACCCGGCCGCGGACAACCTCGCCGCGATCCGCTGCTACACCAAGGTCGGCTTCCGCCCGGTCGGCACCATGCGCCAGTACGAGCGCGGCCCGGACGGCAGTTGGCACGACAACGTGCTGATGGATCTGCTCGCGGACGAACTGTCGGACGGCTGACGGAGGTTCACCGGGCCCTCGGCGCAACGTGCAAGGGTGTACAGACATCTTGTCAGCCAGCCACCCTGACCTGTACAGACACCTCGTCGCCACGGGAGCGATCGAAACTGATCGCCTGGCGTTCTTCCCGAAGTACCGAGCAGTAGCTAGCGTTCCCCCGCCAATCCCCGGCGGCCGGTCACCCCGGCCCGACCGGGCCCCACCGGATTGACGGACCCAGGAGAACGCCCATGCTCTCGCGTCGCACGGCCGCCGCCCTCACCTCGGCGGCCGCCGCCGCACTGCTGCTCGGCGGCACCGCGCCGACGGCCTCCGCCACCACCTCGGCGAGCCCCGCCACGCTGTCCGTCTTCGCGTTCAACGTCGACCTCGGCACCGCGATCGTCGACAGCACCCAGAACGAGCAGGCCGCCCGCCGCACCCCGGTGATCGAGCAGATCGTCCGCCAGCACAACGCCGACGTGGTCGTCCTGGACGAGCAGTTCAACAACAGCTCGACCGCCGACATCAACAGCAAGCTCGCCGACCTCTACCCGTACCGCACCCCGGTGGTCGGCGGGGTCTGCTCCGGCGGCGGCTGGACGGGCGTCAGCGGCAACTGCTCCAACTCGTGGTTCGTCATCAACGGCGGCACGATGATCCTCTCCAAGTACCCGATCACCGCCCAGTACGCCCACGTCTTCAGCAACTCGACCTACGGCACCTGGGACTACCACGCCAACAAGGGCGCGGCGCTGGTCCAGGTGAACAAGAACGGCAGCACCGCCTGGGTGGTCGGCACCCACCTGCAGGCCGACGAGTCCGACACCTCCACCGACACCACCCAGTCCACCCGGCTCGGCCAGCTCGCCGAGATCCGCGCCTGGGTCGACGGCATCGTCGGCAGCAGCGCGCCGGTGCTGATCGGCGGCGACCTCAACGTCGAGTACTTCCACGGCCAGAGCCGCGGCGACTACACCAACGCCCAGAACGCGGTCAACGGCGTGCTCGGCACCCCGGCCACCGACCCGACCCAGGCCCGCACCACCATGGACTGTCCGGTCTCCTCCTGGTGCCAGTACATGGCGGGCGTCGAGACCTTCCCGACCGACTACCGGGACGACCTCGACTACATCGGCTACCTCAACGCCCCGGGCCGTCCGGTGCCGACCTCGATGTCCAACGTGAAGGTCGACTTCGACCCGCAGGCCGGCTGGGCGCCGGGCCAGCTGGACACCAACGCGCCCAGCGACCACTACCCGGTCGAGGCCACCTTCCAGCTGAACTGACCTACGGCCTAAGGTCGTTGCCGCGACGGCTGGCAGCCGCAGGAGCGCCGCACCACCAGCCGGGCCGGGAAGGTCCGGGTCCCGGCGGCGCGGCGCTCCGGCCCGCCGAGCACCAGGTCCACCGCGGCCCGGGCCATCTCGTCCTGCGCGGTGGTGACGGTGGTCAGCGCCGGTCCGGCGATCACCGCCTCGGCGATGTCGTCGAAGCCGGCCACCGCGAGGTCCTCCGGCACCCGGATGCCCAGGTCGTCGGCGGCCCGCAGCAGGCCGATCGCCTGGTCGTCCGTCGCGCAGAACACCGCGGACGGCCGGTCGGGCCGGCTGAGCAGGGCGAGCGCCTCGGCGTGCGCCCGGACCCGGTCGAAGGGCGCCTGGGTGAGCCGCCCCTCGGTGGACAGCCCGGCCTCGGCCAGCGCCCCGGCCCAGCCGGCCGTCCGTCCGGTGACCGGGTCGAGCGGGCTGAGCGCCAGGGTGCCGCCGAAGCAGTGCACCTCGGCGTGGCCGTGGCCGAGCAGGTGACGGACCACCTCGCGCGCGCCGCCCTCGTCGTCCGCCACCACGGCCACGCCCTCGGCGCTCTCCGCCCGGTGGTGCAGCAGCACGACCGGGGTGCCGTCGGCCGAGTCGAAGCCGGTCAGCCCGGGAGTGGCCGGGTCCTGGGTGACCAGGATCAGGCCGTCCACCTGCATCCCGAGGAAGGCCCGGATGTAGTGCGCCTCGCGCTCGTCGGCGTAGTCGGAGTTGCCGATCAGCAGCAGCCGGCCGTGCTCGGTGGCGGCCTGCTCCACGGCGTGCGCCAGGCCGGCGAAGAAGGGCTGGCGGGCGTCCGGCACGACCATCCCGAGCAGGTCGGTCCGCCGCCGCGCCATCGCCTGGGCGACCCGGTTGGGCCGGTAGCCGAGCTCCTCCACCGCGGCGAGCACCCGGGCCCGGGTGGCCGCCGCCACCGGTCGCGGCCCGTCGTTGATCACATAACTCACGACCGCCGTGGACGTCCCCGCCACCCGCGCCACATCGTCCCGTGTCACCCTCGCCATGACCAGTGAGCCTACACAGCGCCTCCGACCAGCGTGTTTTCCGCGCCCGGGGGAGCCCCCGATCGGCCGGCTCCGGTAGCCGGGCGGGCGGCACCCGTGTCGACGCTGACGGGACGGGCGCCAGCGGGTGCCGCGAAAGACGGAGCGGTCAGGGCCTGTCGGCAAGAACCGCCGGGCCCTGGTCAGCCGGCGTCCGGCACGATCACCGTCAGCGAGGTCTCCTGCCGCAGGAAGCCGAGCGCCTCGTAGACCCGGCGGGCCGGATTGCCCTCGGTCACCGTCAGGTGCACGTCGGCCAGCCCCCGGTCGGCGGCGTCCGCGACCGCCCGGCGCAGCAGGTCGGCGCCGAGGCCGCGGTAGCCGCGCCGGGGGTGGCGGAAGACCTCGGCGACCCAGGGCAGGCCGTCGCGGTCGGTCAGCACGACCGCGCCGACCACCCGGTCCTCGGCGTCCACGGCGAGCAGGCTGGAGGGCAGCACCGGGCCGATGGCCTGCCCGGCCAGCAGCGGGCCGATCCGGTCGGCGACGGCCCGGGCGTCGTCGCCGGGGTAGTGGTCCACGTGGGTCGGGTCGAAGGCGGCCCGCCAGGACTCCAGCAGCTCCTCGGGCGAGCGGTCGCAGGGCACCGCCCGCAGGCCCTCGCGCAGCGGCGTCCCGGCCCAGTCGGCGGGCGGGGGATCGGCGCGCAGGTCGCGCCGGAAGGTGTGGGCGTGCCGCAGGGCGGTCGCGCCCTGCGCCAGCAGCCGCTGCCCGAGCTCGGGCGGCCCGGAGACCACCCAGCCGGGCAGCTCGGCGCGGATGAACTCCGCCGCGTCCGCCGAGTCGTCCAGCACCTCCAGCAAGTCGGCCCAGGGCCGCCCCTCCCGCTCTCCCAACCGGTACCGCAGCACCGGTGCGCCGTCGCCGTTGCGCCTGATCACCCGGTCCGTGTCGGCCATGGCCCCACCCCGTTCACGAGCTCGTTCGTCGGCGGCCCATGCTCACCGGATCCAGGAGCCCGGTGCAACGGGTTTTCGACCAGCGCGTTCGAGGTGGCGCCGCCAGGCCCGTAGGGCTTGGTCCCGCTCAGCTCACCAGCGCCGCCCGGAGGCAGAGCACGTCCGGCAGGTGGGAGATCAGCAGCGACCAGTGCTCGCCCTCGTCGCGGCTGCCGTACACGTCACCGGTCCGGTTGCCGAAGTAGATCCCGGCCGGATCGGCGTCGTCGGTGCGCAGGGCGTCGCGCAGCACGATCCCGTAGTGGTCCTCGCCCGGCAGGCCGTCGGCCAGCTGCTCCCAGCTGGTGCCGGCGTCCGTGGTGCGGAAGACCCGGCAGCGGTGGCCGGGCGGGATCCGGTCGTCCGAGCCGCCGAGCGGGAAGAGGTAGGCGGTGTCGCCCCGGCGCGGGTGGGCGGCGATGGCGAAGCCGAACTCGGCGGGCAGCCCGTCCGCGATGGAGCGCCAGCTCGCGCCCCAGTCGTCGCTGCGGTAGACGCCGCCGTGGTTCTGCAGGTAGAGCCGGTCGGGGTGGACCGGGTCCGGCGCGATCTTGTGGACGCACTGGCCGAACTCGGGGTACTGGCTCTCCGCGGGGAAGAACTCGGCGCGCAGGCCGGTGTTGGAGGGGGCCCAGCTGTCGCCGCCGTCCTTGCTGCGGTAGACGCCGCCGCTGGAGACGGCGACCAGCAGCCGCTGGGGGTCGCGCGGGTCGGTGAGGATGGTGTGCAGGCCCTGGCCGCCGTAACCGGCGCCCCACTCGGGCCGCTGGGGGTGGTTCCAGAGCGACTCGACCAGGGCGAAGGTCTCGCCGCCGTCGGTGGAGCGGAACAGCGCGGCGGGTTCGGTGCCCGCGTACACCACGCCGGGGGCCTCCGGTCCGGCGGGCTGGAGCTGCCAGACCCGGGTGAGCGAGGCGCCGGTGGACTCGGGGAAGCGGATCGCCGGCCGCGCCGGCTCGTGCCAGGTGTCGCCGAGGTCGTCCGAGCGCCACACCGAGGGGCCCCAGTGGCTGCTGTCGGCGCCGACCAGCAGCCTGGTCCGGCCCTCGCGGCGATCGATCGAGACGGAGTAGATCGCGTTCATCCGGAAGTGCGGCCCGCTGAACTTCCAGTCCAGCCGGTCGCGGCTGCGGCCGAGAAAGAGGCCCTTCTCGGTTCCGACGGCCAACAGCACCTCGGTCATGTCTCACACCACCTGATCATGAGCACGGCCCCCCGGGACGGCCCCCCGGGGCGCGTCGGCACGCCCCACCGCCAGTGTCCCGCCGTCCACCGGTGGCCACATCTCGCCGCGCCGCGCACCCCGCTCCGGCCGGGCCTACCCCCGGCAGCCCTCCAGCAGCCGCAGCCACACCTCGCTGATCGTCGGGTAGGCGGGGACGGCGTGCCAGAGCCGGTCGATCGGCACCTCGCCGACCACCGCCACGGTCGCCGAGTGCAGCAGCTCGGCGACGGCCGGGCCGACCAGGCAGGCGCCGACGATCACCTCCCGGTCCAGGTCGAAGACCACCCGGGCCCGGCCGCGGTAGCCGTCCGCGTAGAGCGAGGCCCCGGCGACGTCGCCGATCCCGTGGTCGACGGCCTTGACCCGCAGCCCGAGCCGCTCGGCCGCCGCCAGGGTCAGACCGACGGCCGCGACCTCCGGTTGCGTGAACACCACCTGCGGCGCACCGGCGACGTCGGCGGACGCGGAGTGCGCGCCCCAGCGCGAGGTGTCCAGTGCGCGCCCCTGGGCGCGGGCGGCGATCACCGCGCCGGTGATCCGGGCCTGGTACTTGCCCTGGTGGGTGAGCAGCGCCCGGTGGTTGACGTCCCCGGCGGCGTAGAGCCACTCGCCGTCCACGCCCAGCACCGTGCAGCTGTCGTCCACGTCCAGCCAGGCGCCCGGCCGCAGCCCGACCTGCTCCAGTCCGATGTCGGCGGTGCGCGGGGCCCGTCCGGTCGCGTACAGCACCTCGTCGGCGGTCAGCGCCCCGCCACCGCTCAGCGAGAGCACCACCGGCCCGGTGGCCCCGGGCCGCTCCAGTGCCGTCACCTGCGTGCCGAAGCGGAGGTCCACCCCCGCCTCGCGCAGGCCCTCCGCGACCAGCTCGCCCGCGAACGGCTCCATCCGCGGCAGCAGCGCGTCGCCGCGCACCAGCAGCACGACCTCGGAGCCGAGCGCCCGCCAGGCGCGGGCCATCTCCACCCCGACCACCCCGCCGCCGACCACCGCGAGGCGCCCGGGGACGGTCGGCGAGCCGGTCGCCTCCCGGTTGGTCCACGGGTGGGCGTCCGCCAGCCCGGTCACGTCGGTCGGCAGCACCGGGCGGCTGCCGGTGCACACCGCGACGGCGTGCCGGGCGGTGAGCACCCGCTCGGTGCCGTCCTCCGCCTCCACCGTGACGGTCCGCACGCCCGCCAGCCGGCCGTGGCCGCGGACCAGCTCGATGCCGGTGTCCCGCAGCCACTGCACCTGGCCGTCGTCCTTCCAGTGCGAGGTGAAGGAGTCCCGCCGGGCCAGCACCGCCGCCGCGTCCAGCCGTCCGCCGCCGACCGCCTCCCGGGCGCCGCCCACCGCGCGGGCGTCGTCCAGCGCGGCCGCCGGGCGCAGCAGCGCCTTGCTCGGCATGCAGGCCCAGTACGAGCACTCGCCGCCGACCAGTTCGGCCTCCACGATCACCGTGCGCAGGCCCGCGGCGACGGTCCGGTCGGCCACGTTCTCACCGGTCGGTCCGGCGCCCAGGACGATGACGTCGTACTCCTCGGCGGTGCTGCTGGTCATGTCGGGTCCTCCGTGGTCTCGCGGGCCTCGCGTCGTCCCGCCTGGTGCGGGCCGCCCTCGACGCCCGCCGGCGTGGGCCCCATCCTGCACGCGGACGGGCCCGCGCGCGGGCGAACACGCGGACGGGCTCAGATTGCCGCGAGCTCCGCCAGCAGGGCCGCCGTGTCGGCGGGGCGGGAGAACATCGGCCAGTGCCCGGTGGGCAGTTCACGCAGTTCCCAGTTGGGCCGGTCCATCCCGACGAACCACGGGTGCCCGGCCGCGATCAGCGCCCGCACCTGTTCCAGCGGGAAGGAGCAGGAGATCAGCGCCTGCGGCAGCGCGGCCCCGGCGCCGGTCAGCCGCAGCGCGTCCCGGTAGGCCCCGACCGGGTGCGGGGTCAGCCGGGTGCGGACCTGCGCCAGCGTGGCCTCGTCCAGGCCCTCGAGGCTGGACCCGTGGTCGGCCATGTACTCCCAGGAGGGCATCGGGAAGCGGCCGTCGACCACCGTGGCGTCGGCCTCCGCCCGGAAGTCGGGCTGCCAGAGGTCGTACACCGAGGCGCCGTCGACCATCGGGCCGCTGTCCAGGTAGACCACCCGCCGGATCCGCTCCGGCATCCGGTCCGCGACCCCGCCCACCGGCGCGCAGGCACCGCTGTGCGCGACCAGCACCACGTCCCACAGGTCCTCGCGCACCAGCAGCTCGGCCAGGTCGGCGATGTGCTCCTCCAGCCCGAAGTCGCCCTGCTCGCCCGCCCGTTCGGCGAGCCCCGGCAGGCTCACCGGGTGGACGTCGTGCCCGGCCGCGCGCAGCGGCGCGGCCACCTCGTCCCAGGCCCAGGCGCCGAGCCAGAATCCCGGAACCAGTACGAACGTGCTCATGGTGGATCGCTCCTTCCGCGACGGCACCCCCGTCACCGGCGACTCCAAGATCGTATCCGGGCCCGGGGAGCAGCGGCTCTCCGGGCCCGGGCACGGCTCAGGTGCGGCCAGGCACGGCTCAGAACGGCCCGGGCGTGGCTCAGAACGGCGCGGGACGGCTCAGGCCTGGCCCTCGGCCGCCTGCTCCTGCGCCACCTTGCGCTTGACCTCGGCCATGTCCAGGTTGCGGGCCTGGCCGATCAGGTCCTCGAAGACCGGCTCCGGCAGCGCGCCGGCCTGGGAGAAGACGAGCACACCCTCCCGGATGATCGCCAGCGTCGGGATCGACTGGATGCCGAACGCGGCGGCCAGTTCCTGCTGGGCCTCGGTGTCGACCTTGGCGAAGACCAGGTCCGGGTGGCGGCCCGCGGCCTTCTCGTACACCGGGGCGAACTGGCGGCACGGCCCGCACCATCCGGCCCAGAAGTCGATGAAGACGAAGTCCTTGCCCTCCGGGCCCGGGACGATGTCGTCGAAGTTCTCCTTGGTCAGCTCGACCGTGTTGCTCATCTCGCGGATCCTTCCCTTCCGAAGGTGGCGGCACAGACCGTCCGCCGGGGACAACGGTGATGCCCACGGGGGTATTCCGGGCCGTGGCCGATTGAGCACGCGGCGGCGACCGTCCGTACGTAATGGTGTCGAGTTCCGCTCAACGAGGCGGGAGGCGCCCCATGCGCAGCACACGTCGCACCCGCCGGGCCGCCCTGCTCGCCGTCGCCGCGGCCGCCCTGGTCGCCGGTTGCGGGTCGTCCGGCTCGGGCAAGTCGGGCAGCGCGCCGAGCACGTCGGGCACTCCCGGCGGGCCGGCCGGTGCCACTCTGCGGACCGTGCACGACCCCGAGCTCGGCACGATCGTCACCGACAGTGCGGGCTTCACGCTCTACCGCTTCGACCAGGACGGGACCAACCCGCCGGAGTCCTACTGCAACGGTAACTGCGCCACGATCTGGCCGCCTGAGCAAGCCAACGGCAACGTCACCGCCAAGGGCGTCGACAGCACGCTGGTCGGCACCGTCGCCCGCTCCGACGGCACCAAGCAGGTCGCCATCAACGGTTCGCCGGTCTACCGCTTCTCGATGGACACCAAGCCCGGTGACACCAAGGGCGAGGGCGTGGCCGGCACCTGGTTCGCGGTGACCCCGACCGGCGGCAGGGCGATGCCGAGCGGCGGCTCGGCGCCCGGCTCACCGGGGCCCGCCAACCCCACACCGATGCCCAGCACACCGGGCTACTGACCGAGGGAGCGGAGCGATGCGCACCGACCGTTGCAGGCCACCGCCGCCGACCGGCGGCCGCTGACCGCGGCCGACCACCGCCCTCGCCGGTGAGGCCCGGGTGCGCAAGGATGAAGTGGTGACCGATGAGCACCCCGCCGGCGGCTCCGCCGCGCACGGCACGGGGGCCGCCGACGAGGAACTGATGCGGGCCCTGTACCGCGAGCACGCCGGTCCACTCTTCGCCTTCGTCCTCCACCTGGTCGCGGGCGACCGGCAGCGCGCCGAGGACGTCGTCCAGGAGACGCTGGTCCGGGCCTGGCGCAACATCCACCGGCTCGACCCGGAGGCCGACTCGCTGCGGCCCTGGCTGGTCACCGTCGCCCGCCGGATCGTGATCGACGACCACCGCAGCGCCCGCGCCCGCCCGCACGAGGTGGACGCCGAGGCCCTGAAGCAACTGCCCGCCGAGGACGACATCGAACGGGCGCTGCGGATGATGACCGTCACGGACGCCCTCGCCGACCTCTCGCCCGCCCACCGGGAGGTCATCGTCGAGACCTACCTCAAGGGCCGCACCGCCAAGGAGGCCGCCACCGAACTCGGCATCCCGGCCGGGACCGTCCGGTCGCGGGTGTTCTACGCACTGCGCTCGCTCAGGCTCGCGCTGGAGGAAAGGGGAGTGACATCGTGACCACGTGGCCCGCCCCCGACCCCGGCCTGCCCGCCGGAGCCGTGCACCTGGACGTCGGAGCGTACATCCTCGGCGTGCTGGAGCCCGCCGAGAACGCCGCCTTCGAAGGGCACCTGGCGGGCTGCCCGCAGTGCACCGAGGAGGTGCGGCAACTCGAGTCCGTGGAGCGGGTGTTGGCCGAGTACACGGCCTCGACCGCGGCCGCCGGGTTGGACCCCGCCGGGCCCCTGCCGATGCCGGGCGGCCGGCTCCTGGACCGGCTGGTCGCCGAGGTCAGGGCCGGCCGGCGGCGGGGCCGGATTCGTCGGCTGGCCCTCGCCCTGGCCGCCACCGCGATGGTCGCGGCGGGCCCGGCCGTCACGGCCGCGGTGCTCACCGCCGAGACCACGCCTGCCGTGGTCGCCGTCGCCGAACAGTTCAGCGCCACCGATCCGACCACCGGCGCCAAGGCCACCGTCGGCATCGACGGCAAGGCCTGGGGCAGCCAGATCAGCCTCCAACTCTCGGGCGTGAATGGCCCGTTGACCTGCCGACTGGTCGCCGTCTCGAACGGCGGCGAGCACCAGACGGTCACCACCTGGAGCGTCCCGGCCAGCGGCTACGACGAGCCCGACAACCGGGAGACGCTGCGCACCACCGGCGGCGCGGCCCTCCAGCCGCGCGACATCGACCACTTCGAGGTGCGGGTCCAGAGCACCGACGCCCTGCTGGTCTCCGTCCCGGCGCACAATGCCTGACCCGGGCCGGGCCGTTCTCAGCACGCCCCGTGCCCGCAGGCCGGGCAGCCGGGCAGCTCGGCCCCGTCCAGCAGCGCGTTCTGCCGCCGGACGTAGTCGGGCAGGCTCAACCGCGGGTGCAGGAAGGGATCGTGGGACCAGACCGCGTTCGGCGAACCCAGCCACCGTCGGTCCCACCACGGCGTCACCGGTGGTCTGCGCCGACCGGCCCGCTTCTCCGCCCGTCGCCGCGCGGCGAACTCCTCGGCCCGGGCCAGCCACAGCACCCGCGCCTCGTGCAGCTCCTCCACCGCCCGCACCAGCGACTCCGGATCGGCCTCCAGCCGCCGGGGCATCCGGGCGCTGACGGTGAGGTGGTGGTAAGTCGCCCGGAGGCCGTAGGGGGCGAACTCGGTCAGGCAGGTCCGCAGGGCGCTGTGGCGTCGGTACGGCGGGAGGGCGGCGTCGTGCACCCGGGCGCGGTGGGTGCGGAAGCTGGTCACGGCGAGGGCTCCAGGGCCAGGGCCCGGGTCAGTGCGGCGGTGACGGCAGGGGCGTGCTCCGGGAACCGCCGCGCGGCCCAACCGCCCGTCAGGCGGACGAAGTCGCGCAGGTCCTGCTCGGCCCCGGCGAGCAACCGGCGCAGCTCCGCCACCGGCACCTCGATCACCGGGCTGTGCGCGACCTCGGTGTCCGCCGTCAACCGCACGGTGCCGCCGACCCGTTGGGCCGCGGCGTAGGGGTCGTGACCGAACCAGCCCTCGCCGGAGCCGTCCGTCACGTCCAGCCATTCGCGCCACTCCTCCAGGCCGTTGCAGCAGCCCGGTGCGAAGACGGCACCGGTGGCGCCGTCCGTCACCCGGAAGCCGCCGGGGGCGACGAGGTACTCCGCGGTGAGCAGCCCGTGCAGGAAGGCCTCCGGCCCGCCGTCCTCGGAGTCGTCCTCGGGTGCGTCCTCATTGGCACCGGCGATCCGCCACAGCGCGGAGCCGACGTCCCGCGGCGTCAACCGCCCGTCCAGCACCAGGAATCCGTACGGCTCGAAGCTGCCCGTCGGCCAGAGCGCGAAGTCCTCGTCGGGGGCGTCCATCTCCAGGACCGGCTGCATCTCCATCACCCGGCGATGATGTCGCAGCGTCCTGCGGCCCGACCAGCGGATTACGCCGCGTCCGCCGCGATCGCGGCCAGCACCCGCCCGCAGCGTCGGGCGAAGGCGTGCTGGAGGAGCGGGAACAGCGGTCCGGCCAGCCGGGCCCACCAGGCGACCGGCCGGCTGAACGCGGTGACGCTGAACCAGACCGTCCCGTCGGGCGCCAGCTCGACCAGGAAGGTCTCCTCGCCCCGGCCCACGTGCCCGTGCCTGGTCCCGTACGTGAAGCCGTACCGGTCCGGGCCGTTGACGGCGGCCAGCACCCGGTTGGGCGCGCCCGCCCGCTGCGGGCCGAGGCCGATGGCGCAGCGCACGGCGACGCCCGGGGCCGCCTCCTCGGCCTCCGCGTCGATCCGGATGCCGGCCAGCCGGTGCATCCGCCAGCCGAGCAGGGCGGCCCCGGCGACCTCCAGGGCGGCGCGGCCGTGGCCGATCCGGGCCCGGTGGTGCAGATGGCGGTAGCCGGCGGGGAGGTCGCCGGTACGGCTGGCGCCCTGCTCGGGGCGGCTGTAGTCGTTGCCGGGGCGGCTGTGGTCGTTCAACGGGGAGTCTCCACGGTGGTGGTGATCCGGCGCCAGGCGAGGAGCGCGCAGAGGGCGAAGCCGAGCGCGTTGCCGAGGCCGTGGGTGGCGGCCATCCAGGTCAAGGTGGGGTGGGGGAGTCCGGCGGCCCGGCCGAGCGCCCACCACAGGGCGAGCAGCATGGTGAGGGCCAGGATGGCGGAGGAGACGGCGAACAGCCGCGCGGTGGCCCGGTCCCTTGCCCGGGGGCGCAGTTCGCGCCAGCTGACCAGACCGACCAGCCACATCCCGGTGCTCAGCACGACGGCTCCGGCGAACTGCCACCAGTTGCCGAGGAAGTACCCGGCCAGCACCAGCAGGGTGCCGGCCGGGACACTGAGCGCCGCGCAGCGGGCCGGTCGGGAGCCGCGGTCGGCGCGGCAGACCAGTCCGGAGACCAGGGCGGCGGTGAATCCGGCGTAGTGGAAGTGCGGGACGGTCAGCGCGAGGACGTGCGGCTCGAAGCCGAACAGCGGGTAGCCGGAGCGCTCGGCGACCAGCGCGACGCCGGCCACCGAGGGGGCGGCGAGCGCGGTGAGCACGGCGACCTCGGCGGGGGCGAGCGAGCGGGTCCGGGCCAGCCGCAGGGGTGCGTGCAGGGCCAGGACCAGGGTGCCGAGCGCGTAGACGACCGCCGGGCCGGCGGCGAGGGCGCCGCGCGGCAGCCAGAGCGAGAGCACCCCGGGTACGGCCGCGAGCGGCCAGAGGCGGCGGATCCGGGCGAGCCCGGGTTCGTCGATCAGGGCCAGTCCGAGCGGCAGGACGGCGCCCATGCCGATCAGGACCAGCAGGTCCACCAGTTCCGTCGCGCCCTTGCCCACAGCGGGGCCACCCCCTCTTGAACGCGTTCAAATAGGCTCGCCGGTGACTCTACGCCGCCGACTTGAACGTGTTCAACTCGCCTTCGGTCCGGCCTGCCTGGTGTTCACGGTGGGTGCGGCGCACTCTGGAGGAGTAACCGATGGAGGTGATCCGCCATGAAGACTCTGGTCGGTTGGCACATCGAGATGGAGTTCCGCGAGGACGGTCCGCGGACGACCGCGGCCGCCCTGCTCCGGCTCGGCGACGGGACCGAACTGCGCGCCCACGGCTACAGCAGCCGGCACCCCTCCGACCCGGAACAGCTGCGGGTCGGCGAGGAGATCGCGGGTGCCCGTGCGCTCAACGACCTCGCCTCGCAACTGCTCTCCAAGGCGCACGGGGAGATCCAGGAGGTCAGCCCGGTCCCGACCCACCCGCTCTCGTGACCGCTCCGCGCCCGCACGGCGACCAGGCCGGACGGGATCCGGAGCGCCCGCGCATCCCGCTGATCTGCCCGCGCTGCGGGCACGAGCAGCAGGTCGTCCCCGGCGGCCCCGATCGGACGGTCAAGGTGGTGCACGTGGGGACCGGCCGGGAGGCCTGCGAGCCGGGGGACCTGGCCCGGGCACCGGACGACGGGAGCTGAACCGCCGTGCCACCGGAACCGCCGTGCCACCGGAACCGCCGTGCCACCGGAACCGGAACCGCCGTACGCGCCGGAACAGTTGAGCCACCGCGCCCGGGGAATCGCCGAGTGCCGGGGCCCCGTCCCCACGGGGTCCCGGCACTCGGCGAGCCGAACGGCGGCCCGGCGGCGGCCGGTTGACGTCGGAGGGGGCCAAGCGGAGCCCGTCGGCCGTCAGTTGACGCAGTACGTGGTCGGCGGCCGCCACTCCGGCCCGACCAGGCGCTGTTCCAGCTCGTTCAGCGTGATCCGGATCCCGACCGTCCCGGCCAGCCCCACCCGGAACCGGCTGCGGGCCAGCGCGATCAGCGCGGTCAGGCCGTACTTGTTGATCAGCGAGGTGCGGTAGCGCGCCGTCGCGTCGGGGTCGCAGAGCCGGGCACGGGCCGGGAGCCGGCGGCCGGTGGGGCGCCCGTGGGCGTCGCAGGGGCCGATCAGCACCCGGGGGTGGCGGCGGATCCGTTCGGCCTCGCCGGAGTGGGCGGGCGTCCAGACGCCGAGCGCCGTGCCGTCCGGTACGACCCACAGCTGCGAGTCCTGCCGGCTGCCGTCCTCGCCGAAGGTGGTCAGCAGGAGGTACCTGCTGTCGGCGAGCCGGTCGGTTCGGTCGTACATGATCTCCTCCCTCTCGCGGGGGGCGGGTCAGTGATGACCGTGGCCCTCGGTGATCTCGCGGTACTCCTCGACGGTGGGCCTGGGGATCCGGGCGTGCTCGCCGTGGAATCCGCGGGACAGCCGCACGCGGGTGCGGGTGAGCCCACCCGCCGGCCGGGCCACTCCATTCTCGTCCACCGCGGGCGGCGGTTCGAGGGGGCGGGGCTGTTCGTGGGCGGTGAGCCGGTGCAGTTCGGCCGGCGCGAGCCCGGCGTGCACCTCGGTGAACTCGCCGTGCGGAAGCCGCCGGATGACGCCGGTCTCCCGACCGTGCAGCACCTTGTCCCGGTCCCGCCGCTGCAGGCCCAGGCACCAGCGCTTGGTGACCACGAAGACGGCCACCGGGAGGACGAAGAAGCCGATCCGCACCGCGTAGGTGATCGCGTTGAGCGACAGGTGCAGGTGGGTGGCGATGAGGTCGTTGCCGCCACCCGCGAGCATCACCAGGTAGACGCTGATCCAGGCGGCGCCGAGGGCGGTGCGGACGGGGGCGTTGCGCGGCCGGTCGAGCAGGTGGTGCTCGCGTCCGTCGTCGGTCACCCAGCTCTCGACGAACGGGTAGACCGCGATCGCGCCGAGGATCACCGGGAACAGCGTGAACGGGACCAGCACCCCGAGGTTGAGGGTGTGCCCCCACAGGCTGATCTCCCAGCCGGGCATCACCCGGATCAGGCCCTCGGCGAAGCCCATGTACCAGTCCGGCTGGGCGTCGGTGGAGACCTGGTCCGGGCGGTACGGGCCGTACGCCCAGATCGGGTTGACGGTGGCGACCGCGGACATCAGCGCGATGATCCCGAAGACCAGGAAGAAGAACCCGCCGGCCTTGGCCAGGTACACCGGCATCAGCGGCATGCCGACCACGTTCTTCTCGGTCCTGCCCGGCCCGGCCCACTGGGTGTGCTTGTGGTAGAAGACCAGGATCACGTGGGTGACCAGCAGCCCGAGCATGATGCCGGGCACCAGGAGCACGTGGATGGTGAAGAACCTCGGGATGATGTCGTGCCCGGGGAACTCCCCGCCGAACAGGAACATCTGGACGTACGTGCCGACCAGCGGCACGGCCAGCACCACGCCCTCGATGAACCGGATGCCGGTGCCGGAGAGCAGGTCGTCCGGCAGCGAGTAGCCGAAGAAGCCGTCCAGCATGCCGAGGAAGAGCAGCAGGAAGCCGAAGACCCAGTTGATCTCGCGCGGCTTGCGGAACGCGCCGGTGAAGAACACCCGCATCATGTGCACGAACATGGCCGCGACGAAGACGATCGCCGCCCAGTGGTGGATCTGCCGGATCAGCAGCCCGCCGCGGACCTCGAAACTGATGTCCACGGTGGAGGCGTAGGCCTCGGACATCGAGATGCCCTTGAGCGGGACGTACGAGCCGCTGTAGACCACCTCGCCCATGCTCGGCTTGAAGAACAGGGTCAGCCAGACGCCGGTCAGGATGATGATCAGGAAGGTGTAGAGGCAGATCTCGCCCAGCATGAAGGACCAGTGGTCCGGGAAGATCTTCCGCAGGTTGGCCCTGGCCAGGGAGTAGATCCCCAGCCGGCCGTCCGCCCAGTCGGCGGCCCGCTGCCCCCGCCCTGGGTTCTGATTCCGGGTCATGTGCACGCACCTCAGTCCGAAGGAAGCGGGGATAGTTCCCCGGTTCGCTGAGGTCAGAATAATCGGGGAGTGATCCCCACTTCTACCCGGGGGTGCTCGGGGCTCTGTTCACGGCCGGGCTGAAACCGCGAGCGGCCCGCCCGGTGTCGACAGGACACCGGACGGGCCGCGTACGCACCCACGTCACTACGAGACGGGCAGGCCCCGAGGGGCGGCGGGGGTCAGTGCACCAGCACCGGCACCTCGTCGACCTTCGCCGCGCCCGAGTCGGCGCCCGCACGCGCGGCGCCGGGGTGGCCGGCGTTGATGAAGGTGAAGGCGACGGTGGCGGCCGCCACCAGGATCCCGAAGGAGATCCAGATCGCGGTGGTGAAGCCGTGCACCATGCCCTGGAACTGCAGCGCCTTCGCGGCCTCGAGGGTGTGGGCGTGCGAGGTCATCCAGCTACTGGTGGCGCTGGCCGCGATGGTGTTCAGCAGCGCGGTGCCGATGGCGCCGCCGACCTGCTGCGAGGTGTTGACCATGGCCGAGGCCACGCCCGCGTCCCGCGGCTGGACGCCGTGGGTGGCGAGGCTCATCGCCGGCATGAAGGCGGTGCCCATGCCGAGGCCCATCAGGATCAGGCCGGGCAGGATCAGCGCCGGGTACGAGGTGTCCAGGCCGATGTGGGTCAGCAGGAACATGCCGAGCGCGGCGGTCAGGAAGCCGGGCGTCATCAGGTAGCGCGCCGGGACGCGGGTCATCAGCCGGGCGCCGATCTGGGTCGAGCCGGTGATCATGCCCGCCACCATCGGCAGGAAGGCCACGCCGGTCAGCACCGGGCTGTAACCGCGCACGACCTGCAGGTAGTAGGTCAGGAAGAGGAACAGACCGAACATGCCGATCACGGCCATGCCCAGCGACAGGTACACCCCGCCGCGATTGCGGTTCAGCACCACGCGCAGCGGCAGCAGCGGGGCCTTGACCCTGCGCTCCACCAGGACGAAGGCGGCGAGCAGCACGACGGCCGCGGCGAACAGCGCCAGGGTGCTGCCGGCCGTCCAGCCGTTGGACTCGGCGCGGGTGAAGCCGTACACCAGCGAGACCAGGCCGGTGGTCACCAGCAGCACGCCGGGGACGTCCAGCTTGTTGCGGTTGCGGCCCTCGGCGGGCTCGCGGATCACCATGACGGCGCCGACGGCGGCCACGATGGCGAACGGGATGTTGACGAAGAAGGTCCAGCGCCAGTTCATGTACTCGGTCAGGAAGCCGCCGAGGATCAGACCGATGGCGCCACCGCCACCGGCGATCGCGCCGTAGATGCCGAAGGCCTTGGCGCGCTCCTTGGCCTCGGTGAAGGTCACCGCGAGCAGCGACAGCGCGGCAGGCGCCAGCAGTGCGCCGAACACGCCCTGCAGCGCGCGGGAGCCGAGCAGCATCGCGGTGTTGACCGCGGCGCCGCCGAGCGCGGAGGCCAGGGCGAAGCCGGTCAGGCCGACGATGAAGGTCCGCTTGCGGCCCCAGAGGTCCGCGATCCGGCCGCCGAACAGCAGCAGGCCGCCGAAGGCCAGCGCGTAGGCGGTGATCACCCACTGGCGGTTGCCGTCGGATATGCCGAGGTCCCGCTGGGCGGACGGCAGGGCGATGTTCACGATGGTGGCGTCGAGGACGACCATCAGCTGGGCGAGGCCGATGAAGATCAGCGCCTTCCAGCGCCTGGGATCGGGCAGCGTCGCCGGGCGGGCGTCGGTTTGAGACATGGGGGTACCCATTTCACGGTGCGTGGGTGTGCGAAAACGGTCAACTGCCGTACGGGAACGGCAGGTTGCCGTACGGGTGCGAGGGCGCGCGGAGGCGTGCGGCGGCGGTGCCGATCGGCTGCGCGTCGGGTCGGTGCTGGTGGTCGGTCAGTTCTTGGTCTGGAAGTCCTCGAAGGTCGCGGCCCGGCCGGGCAGGACCGAACGGACGGGCGTGCGCAGACCGTCCAGGAAGATCTGCAGGTGCCGGTGGACGAACTCGTCGAGCAGTTGGCACGAGGTGTTCGGCAGTGGTCGGGTCAGCTGGCTCATCGCGATGAACAGGTCGCCGTGGTCGACGTCCGGCCGCAACTCGCCCGCGGCCCGTGCGCGCTCCATCAGCCCGCCCACGGCGGACTTCAGGCGCTCCCGGACCTCGGTCAGGTCCGGGTCGTGCGGGTCGATGTGGCTACTGAACAGGGAGCAGAGACCGCCGACCTTCTCCGCGACGGTCGCGTGCACGAACCGTTGCAGAGCTTCGAACGGGCCCCCGCCGCCAGGTGCCTCCGCCTCCGCCGTCGCCGTCTCGGCGAGCGCCAGGATGCGGTTCTTGACGAGCAGCGCCACCTCGCGGATCAGCGCCACCCGGTCCGGGAAGTTCCGGTACAGCGTGGCATTGCCGACCCCCGCCCGCTTCGCGATCTCGTCCAGCGGCACATCCGCACCGTGCTCGACGAACGCGTCCCGGGCCGCCAGCACGATCCGCTCCCGGTTCCGGCTCGCGTCCGCACGCAACTTCGGCGTACGCACACTCCCCGCGGCCCGGGCCGACTCGGTGGCGACGGTGGTCATGGCGACTGCTCCTCCAGGATACCGGGGAAGTTCTCCCCGCTTCTACCAACGTACTCGGAAACGGGGAATCCGTCCCCGTAATTTCCGCCCCCCATGTGACCTGCATCACATCCGAGGGGTCTCCGTGTCCATCTGCCAGTGTGTTTCGTTCCCCGTGGGGTGCTCCGGTGGAAGGGGAAAGCCTGTGACCGCGATCTCCGACCGCGCACAGATGCTGCCTGAGGAGTTCGAGGAGCTCGCGCGGCTCGCCTTCCGGACCGCTGAAGGCATCCGGCTGGAGTTCCTCAACGGGCGGCTGGCGGTCAAGCCGCGACCGGACGGCAACCACGGCCGGGTGGTCGGGTGGCTGGTGCGAAGCTGCCTCAAGGCGCGGCCGGAGCTGTTCCTGCACCATCACGGGCTGAAGGTGCAACGGTCCCAGGAGGGGCGTGCGTGCCCGGACGGCACCCTGGCGCCCTCCGGGGCCTTCATGGGCATGGGGGCGTGGGTGGACGCCGGGGCGGTGCTGATGGTCGTCCAAGTCACCGATGCCGAAGTGGAAGCCGACCACCGTGCCCGCGTCGAGAAGCCCCGTGCCTACGCCGAGACCGGCATCCCCGTCTACCTGCTGATCGACCGGGACTCCGCTGAGGTCGTCGTCCACAGCCGGCCCGACGGCGTCCGCTACGAGACCGTCCAGCCCCTCCCCTTCGGCAAGACCGTCCACCTCCCCGATCCGGTCGGCATTTCCCTCGATACCGAGCCGCTCAAGAACTGGGTGCGCTGAGCCCGGCCATGTCTTCCCGGGGCGGGTAGTCCCGTCGGCCTAGGCTGGGCGTCCCGGGCGGCCGGTGGGCCGTGGGAGTCGGGAGGGGCCCGGCGGCCGGGTTGGCGGAGGAGGTTCGCGATGGACAGCGAGGAGTCGACCGCCAGGGTGCGCTGCGTGGCGGCCGTTCCGTGCTGGGTGAGCCTGATGGCCCGGGACCTGGAGGGTGCCAAGGAGTTCTACGGCCCGCTGCTCGGGTGGGAGTTCGAGCCCGGGCCGGAGCGCTTCGGCCCGTACGTGCACGCGGTGACGGGCGGGGAGGCGGTGGCCGGGCTGGGGGTCGCGGGCGTCGGGGCGGTGCCGCTCGCCTGGACCAGCTACTTCGGGACGGAGAGCGCCGACGCCGTCGCCGACGCGGTGCGCGAGCGCGGCGCGACCCTGGCGGTCGGCCCGCTGGCCTTCGACGAGGGGCGGGTGGCCTTCGCGGCGGACCCGGCCGGGGCGGTGTTCGGCATCTGGGAGGGCCCGCTGGGCCGGGCCCGGAAGCTGGACCTGCCGGGCGCGCCGGTCTGGATCGAGCTGCGCACCCCGGACCCGTTCGCGGCGGCGCTGTTCTACGGCGAGGTGTTCCGCTGGGACGGCCGCGACCCGGAGCGCTTCGAGGTCCGCTGGGAGCACGACCGGGTGGTGCTGCGGGCGGAGGGGCACAACGTCGCGGCGCTGGCCAGGGAGCAGGCGGGCGGCCCGGCGGGCACGCCGCCGCACTGGGAGATCTCCTTCGCCGTACCGGACACCGATCAGGCGCTGGCCCTGGCATTGGAGCTGGGCGGTTCGGTGATCGGCCCCGCCTTCGACACCCCGTACGGGCGGGTGGCCCGGTTGCGGGACCGGGAGGGGGCCCGGTTCGCGGTGATCAGCCCGAAGGCCTGACCAAGGGCCTGAGCCGGCTCGAAGGGCTGACCAAGGACCTGAGTCAGCCCGAAGGGGTGACCGGGGGACCGGGTGAATCCGGGCTGCCGAGCTCCTCCCGCTCCGCCCTCAGCCGTTCGCCCAGCTCCGCCCGGGCCGCCGCGGGCAGGGTCTTGCGGGCGGCCGGGAAGAGCACCTTCTCCTCGCCGGTGAGGTGCCGCCGCACGGTGTCGGCGAGGCCCTGCAGCAGGGTGTCGAAGGCCGGGTCGGCCGGGCCGAGTCCTTGCAGGTCGGCGAGGTACTGTCCGATCGCCAGGTGGTCGTGGATGCTGCTGAAGACCAGTGCCCCGCCCTCGGGCACGTCGTGCTGGACGACCGGGAAGAGGTGCTCCTCCTCGGCGGCGCAGTGGGTGAACAGCAGGTCGGTCAGCCGGGCCACCAGCTCGGCGCGCTCGGCGGAGCCGGCCGGCGCCGTCTCGGCCCGGTCGAGCAGCTCGGTGACCGCCTTGTGGTCGGCGGTGAACTCGCCGAGGATGTCCGGCCTGCGGCTCATGGCGTGACCGCCTCTCGTCCGGGATCAGGACTGCCCCCGTACTGTCCAGTATCCGGCGCCGCCCACCGCAGCTCCTCATGATCCGGCTCCGGCCGTGCCCGACAGCCCTCAGCCGCCGTCCCGCCGCCCGGTGATGGCCAGCAGCCGGGTCTGCGGGCTCGCGTCCTCGGGCACCGGCAGCGGCGGGTCGAACAGTCCGCTGCCGGAGAGGTCGCCGTAGCCGGAGACCTCGCCGAGCGCGAAGCCGACCAGTTCCGCCGGGAGCCGGGTGCGGGTCCCGATGCCCTCGGCGAGGTCCCAGGTGTGGATGGCCAGGTCGGTGGTGAGCTGGTCCAGGTAGTCCTGCCCGGAGACGTCGCCGAAGGAGAGGTGGACGGTGAGCTCGGTGGCGCCGGGGACCTCCCAGGCCTGCCGGGCGGCTTCGGCGGCGGCCGCCCAGGCCGCGACCGGGTCGTCGCCGAGCACGTCGCCGTCGAACCGGCCGCCGATCTCGGCGATGGTGGCGCCCATCAGCAGCTCGGGCACCCAGAGCTGCTCGCCGGTGATGTGGTTGACCAGCTCGCGGACGGACCAGTCGGCGCACGGGGTGGGGGCGTCCCACTGCCCGGGCGTGACCAGTCGGACCCGCTCGTCGAAGGCGGCGAGCGCCTCGGGGTACGGCGTGCCGGGCCGGGCGGCCCGCTGGTGTTGCCTGCGGTGAGCCATGTCTCCACCCTGCCCCGGTCCCGGCGGGGCGCGCGAGTCGCTCATGGACCGTCAGTTGTTCAAATTCGAACTCCAAGGTACGGTCGAGGAGCGGCCGGTTCAAATTTGAACAACAGGCGCGGGCGCACCACACCACACCCTGCCCGGCCGCACCGCCACACACACCCCTACGACCGACCCCGATCGATGGAGACGCGCATGCCGAGCAGCAGCCCGAGCACGACCGCCGCCACCAGCCCCACCGCCCGCCGCGCCCGGTTCGGCTCCGGGTCCGCGGCCACCTCCCCGCACGCCTATGACGCCGGGCTCCTGCTCCTGCGCCTGGTGCTCGGCCTGACCATGGCCGCGCACGGCAGCCAGAAGCTGTTCGGCTGGTTCGGGGGCGGCGGGATCGACGGCACCGGTCAGTTCTTCACCATGAGCGGCTACCCGGCGGGCAACGCCATGGCGGTGGTCGCCGGCCTCACCGAGATCCTGGGTGGACTCGGCCTCGCCGTCGGCCTGTTGACCCCGCTGGCGGGTGCCGCCGTGGTCGGCACGATGGTCAACGCGATCGCCGTCACCTGGGGCGGCGGCTTCTTCGCCCCGAAGGGCAACGAGTACGAGCTGCTGCTGACGGCGGGCGCCGCCGCCCTCGCGCTGACCGGCCCCGGCCGCTACGCGGTGGACCGCTTCCTGCCGGTGCTGAAGGCGCACCGCCTGGCGTACGGCGTGGCCGCCGTGCTGGTCGGCCTGGCGACGGCCGGGGTGATCCTGCTGCTGCGCAAGTAGTCCGGCGCCGTAACGACAGGCGCAACCAGCCTGACCGGAAGCCGTGGTGACGGATCGTCGCCACGGCTTCCGCGCGTTCCGCGCACGGGCCGCACCGCGTCATTCGCCGATCCGCACCAGCGCCAGGGTGATGTTGTCCGGCCCGCCCGCCTCGATCGCCGCCTTCCACAGCTCGAAGGCGGCCTTCCCGTCGGCCCGTTCGGACGTGTCGTACGACCGGCCGAGCAGTTCGGCCAGTTCCTCCTCGGTCACCGGGTCGGTCAGGCCGTCGCTGCACACCAGGTAGCGGTCGCCGGCGGCCAGCGGCGAGACCCGCACGTGCGGTTCGACGACGGTGAGGCCGAACGAGCCGCCCAGGGTCTGGGTGACCACCGAGGTGGTGCGCCGGCCGGGCGGCAGCGGCGGGCTGTCGTCCACGCTCACCCGGTCCAGCCCGTCTCCGCTGACCCGGTAGACCCGGCTGTCGCCGACGTTGAAGACCACGGCCTGCCCGGGCAGCAGCACCACCCCGGCGACGGTGGTGCCCATCGCGGCCAGCTCCGGCTCTCCGGCGGCGGCCGCGTGGACCGCCCGGTTGCACTCCTGCAGTTCCTCCCGGACGGCCTCCTCCCCGTCCAGTCCGCCCCCGGTGGCGGCGAGCCGGCGGGCGACCAGCGCGCTGGCCACCTCGCCGCCGGGGTGGCCGCCCAGCCCGTCGGCGACCGCGACCACGCAGGGCGGGCCGAGCGGGAAGAGCAGGGTCTGCGGGTTGGTGGTCACGGTGGCGCAGAGCGTCCACGGGCCGACTGCGAGACTGTCCTCGTTGTGTTCCCGCACCAGGCCCTCGTGGCTCAGCGCGCTCACCGCGATGTACGGCGCCATCGGTTCGCCGTCCTTCCGGAGGGTCCCGAGTCGTGGTCTCCCGGAGGGTCCCGAGTCGTGGTCGGGGCCCGCCTTCCATTGTCGGCGGGAACCGGGGGAATAACGATTCGCGCCCGGATGCTAAGGTGGTTGAAAGTTGGACTACCTGGGACCTCCTGGAGTGTGGTGAGCAGCATGCAGTTCGGAATCTTCAGCGTCGGCGACGTCACCCCCGACCCGACCACCGGCCGCACCCCGACCGAGCACGAGCGGATCAAGGCCATGGTGGCCATCGCGCGCAAGGCCGAGGAGGTCGGGCTGGACGTCTTCGCGACCGGCGAGCACCACAACCCGCCGTTCGTCCCGTCCTCACCGACGACCATGCTCGGCTACATAGCCGCGCAGACCGAGCGCCTCATCCTCTCCACCGCGACCACGCTGATCACCACCAACGACCCGGTGAAGATCGCCGAGGACTTCGCGATGCTCCAGCACCTCGCCGACGGCCGGGTGGACCTCATGATGGGCCGGGGCAACACCGGCCCGGTCTACCCCTGGTTCGGCAAGGACATCCGCCAGGGCATCCCGCTCGCGATCGAGAACTACGCGCTGCTGCACCAGCTGTGGCGCGAGGACGTGGTCGACTGGCAGGGCCGCTTCCGCACCCCGCTGCAGTCCTTCACCTCCACTCCGCGCCCGCTGGACGACGTCCCGCCGTTCGTCTGGCACGGCTCGATCCGCAGCCCGGAGATCGCGGAGCAGGCCGCCTACTACGGAGACGGCTTCTTCGCGAACAACATCTTCTGGCCCAAGGAGCACTTCCAGAAGCTGATCGACCTCTACCGCGAGCGCTACGCCCACTACGGCCACGGGACGCCCGAGCAGGCGATCGTCGGCCTCGGCGGGCAGGTGTTCATGCGGAAGAACTCCCAGGACGCGGTGCGCGAGTTCCGTCCGTACTTCGACAACGCGCCGGTGTACGGGCACGGCCCCTCGCTGGAGGAGTTCACCGAGCAGACCCCGCTGACCGTGGGCAGCCCGCAGGAGGTCATCGAGAAGACGCTGAGCTTCCGGGAGAGCTTCGGCCACTACCAGCGCCAGCTGTTCCTGATGGACCACGCCGGCCTGCCGCTGAAGACCGTGCTGGAGCAACTGGACCTACTCGGCGAGGAGGTCGTGCCGGTGCTGCGCGAGGAGTTCGCCAAGGGCCGCCCGGCCGAGGTGCCGGACGCGCCGACCCACGCCGCGCTGGTCGCGGCCCGCGACGCCCGGGAGAAGGAGGAGGTCTCCAAGTGACCGCGTTCAAGCTGGCGGTGGTGACCGCCGGACTGAGCAAGCCGTCCTCGACCCGGCTGCTGGCCGACCGGCTCGCCGAGGCGACCGTGCGCCGGCTCGCCCGGGAGGGGCGGGAGGCGGAGGTCACCGTGATCGAGCTGCGCGACCTCGCGGTGGACATCGCCAACGACTTCGTCACCGGCTTCCCGGCCCCCGCGCTGCGCGGGGCGATCGAGACGGTGACGGAGGCGGACGCGGTGATCGCGGTGACGCCGATCTTCACCGCCTCCTACAGCGGCCTGTTCAAGTCCTTCTTCGACGTGATCGACCACGACGCGCTCACCGGCAAGCCGGTGCTGATCGCCGCCACCGGCGGCACGCCCCGGCACTCGCTCGCCCTGGAGCACGCCGTGCGGCCGCTGTTCGGCTACCTGCGGGCGGTCGTGCTGCCGACCGCCGTGTACGCGGCCACCGACGACTGGGGCACGGCGGGGGACGCGCTGACCGACGGCCTGCCGGGCCGGATCGACCGCGCGGCGGGCGAGCTGGCGGCCCTGCTGGCCGGGCGCGGCCAGACGGCGAGGGCCGCGCTGCCCGAGCAGGTGGTCCCGTTCGCCGAGCAGCTGGCGGCGCTGCGGGTCTGACGCCGGACGGCCGACCGCGGACGGCCGAGGGGGCGGATGCGCGAAGGAGCGCACCCGCCCCCTCGGCATGCGCTCGGGCAGCGCGGCCCGGCCACCCGAACGGCCCCTGCGGAGCGGTCTCCGCCGGTGCCGCCGGCGCCTTCGGTGGGACCGTTCGGCTGCGTGTCGGCCGTGCCGATGCGTCCGTTGTGCGGTGTCATCGTTGGCATGCAGCCCGAACCGCAAGCCGTGCTCTCCCCGCTGACCGGCGCGGCGGTCTTCCTGGTCCTCACCGTCGAACCCGGCGGCGAGGAGGCCGTCCGCGACCTCCTGCCCGATCTCGCCGGACTGCGCCGGTCCGTCGGCTTCCGGGCCCCCGACGGCGCCCTCACCTGCGTCACCGGCATCGGCTCCGCACTCTGGGACCGCCTCTTCGACGGCCCCCGGCCCGCCGACCTCCACCCCTTCCAGGAACTGGCCGGCCCCCGGCACCGCGCCCCGGCCACCCCCGGGGACCTGCTGCTCCACCTGCGGGCCGAGCGGATGGACCTCTGCTTCGAACTGGCCGGCCAGCTCACCACCCGCCTCGCCGGGGCGGCCACCGTGGTCGACTCCGCGCACGGCTTCCGGTACTTCGACGACCGGGACCTGCTCGGCTTCGTCGACGGCACCGAGAACCCCGAGGGCCGGGCCGCCGTGGACGCCGCCCTGGTCGGGGCGGAGGACCCGGACTTCGCCGGCGGCAGCTACGTCATGGTGCAGAAGTACCTGCACGACCTGGACAAGTGGAACGCGCTGAGCGTCGAGCAGCAGGAGGGGGCGGTCGGCCGCACCAAGCTCACCGACATCGAACTGGACGACGACGTCAAACCCGCCGACTCGCACGTGGCCCTCACCGTGGTCACCGGCCCGGACGGCGAGGAACGGAAGATCGTCCGCTACAACATGGCCTTCGGCTCCTTCGAGCGCGGCGGCGAGTTCGGCACCTACTTCATCGGCTACGCGCGCGACCCCGGGGTGACCGAGGAGATGCTGCGCAACATGTTCCTCGGCGACCCGCCCGGCACCACCGACCGGCTGCTCGACTTCTCCACCGCCGTCACCGGCTCGCTGTTCTACGTCCCGAGCGCCGACTTCCTCGACGCCCCGCCGCCCGCCCCCGCCGCTCCCGCTGCCCCAGCCGGCCCCGCCGCCGAGGCCCGTGCGGACGGCTCGCTCGGCATCGGCAGCCTCAAGCCGACCTCCTGAAGCCGACGTCCCGAAGCCGACCGCCTGGAAGCAGCCCTCCCGAACAGGACCCGCACCGTGAACAACCTGCACCGCGAACTCGCCCCCGTCTCCGCCGCCGCCTGGGAGGAGATCGAGGAGGAGGCCCGGCAGACCTTCAAGCTGCACATCGCCGGCCGCCGGGTGGTCGACCTCGCCGGCCCCGAGGGCACCACCCTCGCCGCCGTCGGCACCGGCCACCTCACCGGCATCGACCCACCCCTCGACGGCGTCCGGGCCCACGCCCGCGACAGCCGCCCGGTGGTCGAACTGCGCGTCCCCTTCACCGTCGGCCGGGAGGCCGTCGACGACGTCGAGCGCGGCTCCCGCGACTCCGACTGGCAACCGGTCAAGGACGCCGCCCGCACCCTGGCCCGCGCCGAGGACCGCGCCGTCTTCGAGGGCTACCGGGCCGCCGAGATCGAGGGCATCCGGGCCGGCTCCAGCAACCCGCCGGTCCAGCTCCCGGACGACGTACGGGAGTACCCCGAAGCCGTCAGCCGCGCCCTCACCGCCCTCCGCCTCGCCGGGGTCGGCGGACCGTACTCGCTCCTGCTCGGCGCCGAGGCCTTCACCGCCGTCAACGAGACCAGCGACCACGGCTACCCCGTGCACAACCACCTGGCGCGGCTGCTGGACGGCGACATCATCTGGGCCCCCGCGATCGAGGGGGCGTTCCTGCTGTCCACCCGGGGCGGGGACTTCGAACTCTTCCTCGGCCAGGACGTCTCGGTGGGCTACCTCTCCCACGACGCGGACTCGGTGCAGCTGTACCTTCAGGAGTCGCTCACCTTCCGCGTGTACACGGGAGAGGCGGCCGTCGCGCTCCGGGGCTGACGCCCGGACCCCGTGTCCGCCTCCGGCCGCCGCGCCCGATCGCCGGGTAGGGTACTGAGTGCCTTTACGAGGGGTACTGAGTGCCGTATTCTCTCGGTGGAGCCTCTGACGCCAGTCGAAGAAAGCCGACACGGCATGCCGGTCCAGGTGGCGCTTGCGGCGCGCGGGCCGCGGCCGGGCCGGACTTGGCACTCAGTACCCTCGGCCTGACCTGAGGCCATGGATCCAGTGCATCCGTGCACCCGTGACAGGAGAAACCGCTCATGAGCTTGAGGATCGTCGTCTGTGTGAAGCACGTGCCGGACGCGACGGGTGACCGTCGTTTCGCGGACGACCACACCACCGACCGGGAGGGTGTGGACGGCCTCCTGTCGGAGCTGGACGAGTACGGCGTCGAGCAGGCGCTGCGGATCGCCGAGGCGAACGGCGACGCCGAGGTGACGGTGCTCACGGTGGGTCCGGACGACGCGAAGGACGCGCTGCGCAAGGCGCTGTCGATGGGTGCGGACAAGGCCGTTCACGTGAACGACGACGACATCCACGGCTCGGACGTGATCGGGACGTCGGCGATCCTGGCGAAGGCGCTGGAGAAGACCGGGTTCGACCTGGTGATCGGCGGCATGGCGTCGACGGACGGCACGATGGGTGTGCTGGGCGCTGCTGGCGGAGCGGCTGGGTGTGCCGCAGGTGACGCTGCTGTCCGAGGTGTCGGTCGAGGGCGGCGTGGTCAAGGGGCGTCGGGACGGTGACGCGGCGACCGAGCTGGTCGAGGCGGCGCTGCCGGCCGTGGTCTCGGTGACGGACCAGTCGGGTGAGGCCCGTTACCCCTCGTTCAAGGGGATCATGGCGGCGAAGAAGAAGCCGGTGGAGTCGCTGGACCTGGACGACCTGGGCATCGAGGCGGACGAGGTCGGCCTGGCGGGTTCGTGGACGGCGGTGGAGTCGGTGGCGGCGCGTCCGGCGCGTACCGCGGGCACGGTCGTCAAGGACGAGGGCGAGGGCGGCAAGCAGCTCGCCGCCTTCCTCGCCGACCAGAAGTTCATCTAGTCCGCACCCCGACCCCCGAACCAGCGAAACACGGAGACATAGAGCAATGGCTGAGATTCTCGTCCTGGTGGACCACGCCGAGGGTGCGGTCCGCAAGCCCGCCCTGGAGCTGCTGACCCTGGCCCGCCGCATCGGCGAGCCGTCCGCCGTCGTGCTGGGCGCCGGTGCCGCGGCCGCCGACATCGCCGCCAAGGCCGCCGAGTTCGGCGCCGCCAAGGTGTACGTCGCGGACGGCGCCGAGTTCGCCGACCAGCTGGTCGTCCCCAAGGTGGACGCCCTGGCCCAGATCGCCAAGGCCAATGACGTGGCCGCCGTCCTGGTGACGTCCTCCAGTGAGGGCAAGGAGGTCGCCGCCCGCGTGGCGCTGCGCCTCGGCTCCGGCATCATCACCGACGCGGTGGACGTCCGCGCCGGCGACCAGGGCCCGGTCGCCACCCAGTCGGTGTTCGCCGCCTCGTACACCGTCGACTCCCGCGTCAGCAACGGCGTGCCGGTCATCACGGTCAAGCCGAACGCCGTCGCCCCGGAGGCCGCCCCGGCCGCCGGCGCGGTCGAGAACGTGTCGGTGGAGTTCACCGGCAACGCCGCCAAGGTCACCTCGCGCACCCCGCGCGTCTCGACCGGCCGCCCGGAGCTGACCGAGGCCGCCATCGTGGTCTCCGGCGGCCGTGGCGTCGGTGCCGCCGAGGGCTTCGGCGTGGTCGAGGAGCTCGCGGACGTGCTCGACGCCGCCGTCGGTGCCTCGCGCGCCGCCGTCGACGCCGGGTGGTACCCGCACAGCTCCCAGGTCGGCCAGACCGGCAAGCAGGTCTCCCCGCAGCTGTACGTGGCCAACGGCATCTCGGGCGCCATCCAGCACCGGGCCGGCATGCAGACCTCGAAGACCATCGTGGCCGTCAACAAGGACCCGGAGGCCCCGATCTTCGAGCTCGCCGACTACGGCGTGGTCGGGGACCTCTTCGAGGTGCTGCCGCAGCTCACCGCCGAGGTGAAGGCCCGCAAGGGCTGATCCGCGCAGCGGAAGAACGGAGGGCGTGGCACTCGGTACCCCGGTACCGAGTGCCACGCCCTCCGTCGCGTCGCGCCTCGTCGCATGGCCGACAGGGGCCCGCGGTCCGCCGCGGGGCCCGTCGCGGCCTACTCGGCGAAGGCCGCCAGGTGCTGGGTGAACCCGCCCTTGAGCGGCGGCAGCGGGCGCGGCTCGGCCTCCTGCTCCACCGGCGGCTCCTCCACCGGCAGCAGCCGCAACTCGGGCTGGTCGGAGCCGGGGGAGGAGTACAGCCGCACCCGGGTGCCGACCGGGACGGTGCTGCGCATCCCGTCGACGATGCACCAGACGTCGAACCCCTCCGTCATCCGGATCAGCGACTTCTGGCGGACCAGCGGCGTGCGGGCCTGCTCGACCGCGCAGCGCCGCACGACGCCGGTGCCCTCGCTGGGCTCCAGCCGCAGCTCGGTGGAGCCGCAGGTGGGGCAGAGCAGCCGCTGGAAGGTGGGGTTGTTGCACCAGGTACAGCGCTGGAAGTACAGCGTCGTGCTCCGGGTGTCGGCATCGATGGCTGAGTGGACCACGTTGTCATCTCCCTGCGCTCGGACCGGCTCTGTCGGCAGAAGTACGTCAGTAGTTCGGCTGTAGTACGACAGGAAAAGGATAGGGAACTCAGTGCCGCCCTGTGAAGGCACTGAGTTCCCTTTTTGCCGCGCGCATGCATAATGAAGGGTACTGAGTACCGTCGTGAAACAGGAGTGGCGATCATGAGCCAGGACTTCGATCTCTTCCGCGTCTCCGAGGAGCACGAGATGCTCCGTGAGGCGGTGCGTTCGCTGGCCGAGGCGAAGATCGCTCCGTTCGCGGCGGAGGTGGACGAGCAGGGGCGGTTCCCGCAGGAGGCGCTGGACGCGCTGCGGGGCAACGACCTGCACGCGGTGCACGTGCCGGAGGAGTACGGCGGTGCGGGGGCGGACGCGCTGGCGACGGTGATCGTGATCGAGGAGGTCGCGCGGGTGTGCGGCTCGTCGTCGCTGATCCCGGCGGTGAACAAGCTGGGGTCGCTGCCGGTGCAGCTGTCGGGTTCGGAGGAGCTGAAGGCGAAGTACCTGGGGGCGCTGGCGCGGGGCGAGGGGATGTTCTCGTACTGCCTGTCGGAGCCGGAGGCGGGTTCGGACGCGGCGGGGATGAAGACCCGGGCGGTGCGCGACGGTGACTTCTGGGTGCTGAACGGTGTGAAGCGGTGGATCACCAACGCGGGGGTCTCCGAGTTCTACACGGTGATGGCCGTCACCGATCCCTCGATGCGGTCGAAGGGCATCTCGGCGTTCGTGGTGGAGAAGGGCGACGAGGGCGTGTCGTTCGGTGCGCCGGAGAAGAAGCTGGGGATCAAGGGTTCGCCGACGCGTGAGGTGTACTTCGACAACGTGCGGATCCCGGCGGACCGGATGATCGGTGCGGAGGGCACCGGTTTCCAGACGGCGATGAGGACGCTGGACCACACCCGGGTGACGATCGCGGCGCAGGCGGTGGGCATCGCGCAGGGTGCGCTGGACTACGCGAAGGGCTACGTCCGGGAGCGCAAGCAGTTCGGGAAGGCGATCGCGGAGTTCCAGGGGATCCAGTTCATGCTGGCGGACATGGCGATGAAGCTGGAGGCCGCGCGGCAGATGACGTACGTGGCGGCGGCGAAGTCGCAGCGCGGGGACGCGGATCTGACGTTCTTCGGTGCGGCGGCGAAGTGCTTCGCGTCGGACGTGGCGATGGAGGTGACCACGGACGCGGTGCAGTTGCTGGGTGGTTACGGCTACACGCGGGACTACCCGGTGGAGCGGATGATGCGGGACGCGAAGATCACCCAGATCTACGAGGGCACCAACCAGGTCCAGCGGATCGTGATGGCCCGCAACCTGCCGTAACGGCGCTCGGACGTGCCCCGACGGCCGGACGGGCCAGCCCACCGGCCGTCGGGGCCGACGCATCGCGCCGATGCTAAGTTCCGGAGAATGAGCGACAAGGAAGAGCAGGACCTGCCCATGAACGACGGGCCCTCGAAGCCGGCGATGCGCGAGGCGCTGGTGGCCGCGGCCTTCGAGCTCTTCCTGGAACGCGGCTTCGAGCAGACGACGATCGACGACATCGTCTCGCTCGCCGGCGTCGGCCGACGCTCCTTCTTCCGCTACTTCCCGGCCAAGGAGGACGTGGTCTTCCCCGACCACGAGCGCGGCCTCGCCGAGATGACGGAGTTCCTGGACTCCGGCACCGGCGAGGAGGACCCGGTCAAGCACGCCAGCGACGCGGCCCGCCTGGTCCTGCGGATGTACGCCGAGCAGCCCTCCTTCTCCGTCCAGCGCTACCGCCTCACCCGCAAGGTCCCCGGCCTGCGGGCGTACGAGCTGTCGGTGGTCTGGCGCTACGAGCACACCCTCGCCGCCTACCTGCGCGGCCGCTTCGCCGACCGCCCGGACGGCCCGCTGCGCGCCGACGTGATCGCCGCCGCCGTGGTCGCCGCCCACAACCACGCCCTGCGCACCTGGCTGCGCTCGGGCGGCGAGAGCGACTGGGTGGCCGAGGTCGACGCGGCGATGGCCTTCGTCACCTCCACCTGGAGCGACCGCCCCACCGACACCACCCCCGAGGGCGCCGACGCGACCGACGACGTGGTCGTCCTGGTCGCCAGCCGCCGGGCCCCGCTGTGGCGGATGGTCCAGGGCATCGAGACCGCCATCGGCGACACCCGCCGGATCTGACGGCCGGTGGGCCCGGCGCCCCGGCGGCGCTCGCCGTCGGCGGCGAACACCGAACACCCCGAGCCGACAGCCGCTCTGACGGGCAGATGCCTTGGCGATGCGGTGGTGACCGAGATGCTCCGCCCTACCCGGGGAAAGCGAAAGGCCCCAGATGAACTGGGGCCTTAGCCGGTGTCCGAGGGGGGACTTGAACCCCCACGCCCGATAAAGGGCACTAGCACCTCAAGCTAGCGCGTCTGCCATTCCGCCACCCGGACGGGGTGTCGTCCTCGCGGCTTCCGATCTCTCGTCCGTCGCGCTGACAGATGTAACTGTAGCAAAGATCGGCTTGGGCTCCCAAAACGGCTCCGGACCGGGTGGCCGGGCCGGTGGCGGAGGCGGGGGGTGCCCTGTGGCGGGGGTGTGACCAGGGGGTTTCGGGGTGGGGCCGGGGGGTGGATCGGGACCGGGGGCTGGGGGAGGATGGGCGGACGTGCTCGTACGGCCCGGGTGCAGGTCCTGGGGGTGGCGCGCTGGTGCGTCGGTGCGGGCCAAAGACGAGGAGTGACCGTGAGCGAGCGGAGCGGGTCGGCGGCGCCGAAGGTGACGGCTGAGTCGGAGGTCGCGGAGATCTGTCGCGATCTGATCCGGATCGACACCAGCAACTACGGTGACGGTTCCGGCCCGGGCGAGCGCAAGGCGGCGGAGTACGTGGCCGAGCAGCTCGCCGAGTTCGGCCTGGAGCCGCAGATCTTCGAGTCGGCCAAGGGGCGGGCCTCGACCGTGGTCCGGATCGAGGGCGAGGACCGGTCCCGCCCGGGCCTGCTGATCCACGGCCACACCGACGTGGTGCCGGCCAACGCCGCGGACTGGACGTACGACCCCTTCGGCGGCGAGATCGCCGACGGCTGCGTCTGGGGGCGCGGCGCGGTCGACATGAAGGACATGGACGCGATGACCCTCGCGGTCGTCCGCGACCGGCTGCGCACCGGCCGCAAGCCCCCGCGCGACCTGGTGCTGGCCTTCCTCGCGGACGAGGAGGCGGGCGGCACGTACGGCGCCCGGTTCCTGGTGGACAAGCACCCGGAGCTGTTCGAGGGCGTGACCGAGGGCATCGGCGAGGTCGGCGGCTTCTCCTTCACGGTCAACGACCAGGCGCGGTTCTACCTGGTGGAGACGGCTGAGAAGGGCATGCACTGGATGCGCCTGACGGTCGAGGGCCGGGCCGGGCACGGTTCGATGGCGAACGACGACAACGCGATCACCGAGCTGTGCGAGGCGGTCGCCCGGCTCGGCCGGCACAAGTTCCCGCTGCGGATCACCGACAGCGTCCGGGCCTTCCTGGACGAGCTGTCGGACGTGCTCGGGTACCGGCTGGACCCGGAGGACATGGACGAGGTGGTCCGCGTGCTGGGCGGCATCGCCAAGATGATCGGCACCACCTTCCGCAACACCGCCCAGCCGACCATGCTCGGCGCCGGCTACAAGGTGAACGTGATCCCCGGTCAGGCCACCGCGCACCTGGACGGGCGCTTCCTGCCCGGCTACGAGGAGGAGTTCCTGGCCGAGCTGGACAGCGTGCTCGGGCCGCGCGTGAAGCGCGAGAGCCTGCACTCGGACCGGGCGATCGAGACCAGCTTCGACGGCTCGCTGGTCGAGGCGATGCAGACCGCGCTGCGCGCGGAGGACCCGATCGCGCGCGCGGTGCCGTACTGCCTGTCGGGCGGGACGGACGCCAAGTCCTTCCAGGACCTCGGGATCCGCTGCTTCGGCTTCGCGCCGCTGCAGCTGCCGCCGGAGCTGGACTTCGCCGGGATGTTCCACGGCGTGGACGAGCGGGTGCCGGTGGACGGGCTGAAGTTCGGCGTCCGGGTGCTGGACCGCTTCATCGACGCCTGCTGAGCGATCCCGGACTCCTCCGCGCCTGCTGATCAGGCGACTGGGTCGGCCCGTTCCCGGACTGCCGGGGGCGGGCCGACCGCATTGTCGGAGCGCATGATTGTGAGACGGGCGGAGGAGGTCAACAGAAACGATTCTTCCCGTAATTCCGCGTCGATTGCCCGTGCGAAGCATCACCGTTGCGGGTGAATGGCAAATCTGTTCCGTACCCCGTTTGCCGCAGCGTCGTTCATTCCTGTGCAGCCCGCCGAACGGGTTGCGTTGTCCGTACAGGAGGAATGATGAAGGTCAAGAAGATCGCCGCTGTCGCCGCCGCCACCGGTGGCCTGGTGCTCGCCGCCGCCGGTGTCGCGTCCGCTCACGGCGGTGCCGCCGCCGATGGTGTGACCGCGGGCTCCCCGGGCGTCGTCTCGGGCAACCAGGTCCAGATCCCGGTCCACGTGCCGGTCAACGTGTGCGGCAACACCGTCAGCGTGATCGGCCTGCTGAACCCGGCGTTCGGCGACCACTGCGCCAACTTCTGAGTCAACCTCCGGGCCGCTGAGGCCCGTTGAGCCCGATTCAGTACGGCCCCCGGGCGGCGGACGCGCCGCACCGGGGGCCTTTGCGCGCTCCGGCGCGGTGCTCGGCAAGGCCCGGACGTCCCGATCGCTCGATCGGGTGAAGTCGCTTCGTTCGGCTCAACCTCCCCGTTGGCCTCTCGTTAACTCCTGTGCAGTTGAAGACCTTGCGTGATTTCCGGACATACGAAAATTCCGACTTTCATAAGGTTCATGTCAAGGTCGCCATGCCGTCTCGAAACGTCAGGGGAAAACATGAGGAATGTAGCCAAGAAGGGGATCCTCACCGCCGTCGCCACCGGCAGCGTGCTGGCCTCGACCGCAGGCTACGCCTACGCGGCCGCCGAGGCGCAGGGAGGTGCCGCGGGCTCGCCGGGCGTCGCCTCGGGGAACTCGGTGCAGGTCCCGGTCGAGGTGCCGATCAACGCCTGTGGCAACACCGTCGACGTGATCGGCGTGCTGAACCCGGCGTACGGCAACCGCTGCGCCAACATCGACGGCCGTCACGCCGCCCCGCAGCCCGGCCAGACCGGTCAGTCCGGCGGCGACAGCTCCGGCACCGGCGCCGACCGCGGTTCCTCCGCCTCGGGCGCCTCCGCCGGCGGCACCACCGCCGGCTCGCCCGGTGTGGCCTCCGGCAACAGCGTCCAGGCTCCGGTGCACGTCCCGGTGAACGCCTGCGGCAACTCCGTGAACGTGGTCGGCGTCGGCAATCCGGCCTTCGGCAACGGTTGCGGCAACGTGGCCCAGCCCGCCCCGAAGCCGACCGACGACTGCACCGAGGGCCACACCCCCTCCACCCCGCCGTCGACCCCGCCGTCGACGGGCGGTGACACCCCCCCGGGCGGCGGACGCAACGGCGGCCCGTCCACCAGTGCCACCCCGAGCGCCCCGGCCACGAGCAACGGCGGCACCCAGGCCGTCCCGGCGGCTCCGAGCACCCCGGCCTCCCCCGCCGCGCAGAGCGTCGCCGCGGAGGGGCAGTTGGCCCACACCGGCGCCGGCGGCGTCGAGGTGCTCGGAGCCGCCGGGCTCGCGCTGCTGATCGGCGGCGGCGTGCTCTACCGCCGCGCCCGCGCCGGCGCCCGCTGATCCCTCCCGCCGGCTGAGTTCCGGTCCGCTGAGCCCCGACCGCTCAGCGGCACCCGTCGGCGGAACGGCGCATCCGTCGGCGGAACAACAGCGGAACGACAGACGAAACGACGCACCCGTGGCCGCCCGATGAACGGGCGGCCGCGGGTGCGTGAAAGCTCGGCGCGCACTTCCTCAGGGCGACCGGACCTCGCCCGTCACCAGCTCCGGACCTGCCGGATGATCCGCCGCTTCAGCCGGACCGTCCGGCTGCCGTCGGGGAACAGCCTCAGCCGGTCGAGCTCCCAGTGCCCGTACTCGGCGTGCTCGGTGAGCAGTTGGCGTGCCGCGTTGCGCGTCGTCCCGCGCGGCATGCGCAGCGACTGGTACTCGTACTCCGGTTGCCGGACCGGCTTCGGTGGGGTCAAAACGCTCCTCCTGAGGATCACCTGCACGCAAGCCTACGGCCTGCCCCGGACAGTCGGCCCGGGTATTTCCGGCCGTCCTCCCGTCCCGCTGCGGCGGTTCGACGGCCCGTGGTCCGGGCGCTCGTCTGACAGTGCATCAGTTCTGTTGCTGTTGTGGAGTGGATACCCCGACACCGGCGCGCGAAGCGGCACCCGGACGGCCCCGCCGGACCGGCCGCACGCCCTCCGCGCCCGTCCCGCGCCGGTTCTACCGGTGGACAGAAGCCCCCGAATCGGACATCAGGGGGGAAGTTGCGGTGAAATCGCGGGTGTAGACGACAACCGCTGTGCGTACCGGCACCGCGGGGAGATAGCGTCTGCACCATGTCTGATGCCGCGCAGCCCACCATTGCCGAGGTACGCGCCGCCGCTGAGGCGGTCAAGGCCGCCATCGACCGTCATCTCGAAGCGGTGTCAAGCCCCAACGCAGCCGATGATCCCGCCGTGTCCGCCGCCTACGAGCAGCTCGCGACGGCGGCCATCGCCTACGACCAACTCCTGTACGAGGCCTACGACGAGGTCACCCCGTTCGAGATCCCCGGCGACGAGGGACCGGGCGGCTACCACGGCCCGGAACAGCCCGAGGCGATCAGCGTGCTGATCCGCCGCGACTACCACGTGGTGGACCCCGAGCGGCTGCGCGCGCAGGCCGAGCGGCTCGACGAGTCGCTGACCCCGGGCGGTGCCGGCGGCGTGAACGCGGCGATCGGCGTGCTGTTCGGCGAGTACGAGCCGGACGAGATCGCCGCCCGCAGCGAGGAGTTCGGCCTCGAGGAGGCGGACTCGACGCTCTGGGTCGCGGCCACCGAGCCGACCGAGCCGGGGGAGTGGCTGCCGGAGCCCTTCGAGCACGCCGACCCGCAGCTGCTGATCTGCCGGTTCGACGTGAGCGAGGTCTACGACGACGAGGACCCCGACGACTGACGTAGCCCGTACGCACGGAGGGCGGGCCCGGGAGCACCGGGCCCGCCCTCCGTGCGTCAGCGGGCAGGAACTAGGACGCGGAGGCCGCGTTCTCCGCGAGGATCGCCCGCAGCCGGGTGGTGCGCGGCTGCGCCGGGCGCTCGGCGACGGCCTGGACGAGCGCCGGGCCGGCCGCGTGGACCACGGACAGGTGCCGCTCGGCGCGCCCGAACGCGGTGTAGACCCACTGCCGGGAGAGCGCCGGACCGGCGTCCTCCGGCACCACGACCACCGCGGCGGGCCAACGGCGGCCCAGCGCCTGGTGGACGGTCAGCGCCCAGCCGTGCCGCAGCCGGCTCGCCTCGGCGGGCGGGACGGTCCGGCGCGAGCCGTCGGCGTACTCCAGGTGCAGGCCGGCGGCGTCGCCGTCCAGCACCCGGGCCGGGCGGGTGATCCCGGGCGCGGGGGACTCCACCACCCGGTCGCCCGGGTCGAAACCGCCGAACCGGCCGGGGCCGGGGTTCAGCCGGGCCTTGGCGGCGGCGTTCAGCGCACGGGTGCCGGCCGGGCCGCCGTGGCCCGGGGTGAGCAGCACCACCTGCTCGGCGCGGATGCCGAGCGCGCGCGGGATGGAGTCGGTGAGCAGCTGGATGGCGCGGTGGACGGCCTCGCCGCCGTCCCTGGCGGTCAGGATGACCACCTCCTTGTCCGGCGCCTCGACCGGCTGGAGCTCGCCGATGCCGACCCCCGAGACCAGCTCGCCGATCGGGCCGAAGTCCGGGGTGCGGGAGGCGACCGTCGGGCAGACCTTGGCGGCCAGCAGGTCGGCGAAGAACCGGCCCGGGCCGGCCGACCAGAGCTGGCCCGGGTCCCCGCTGAGCACCAGCCGGGTGCCGTCCGCGAGCGACTCCAGCAGGGTGGCGGCGAGTTCGACGTCCAGCAGCGGCGCGTCCAGCACGACCAGGAGGTCCAGGGCGAGCGAGCCGTCGTGGGCGCGACCGGGGCCGGCCGCGCCGGACAGCAGCTCGGCGAGGGTGACCACCGGGGTCTCGGCCTCGCTGAGGGAGTCGAAGGACTCCTTGCCCTGGTCGGTCCAGGTGGCGGCCCAGGCCCGCAGTCCGAGCCCCCCGGCGGCGGCCAACAGCGCGGCCGGCTCGGCCCGGGCCGCCTCGCCGCCGGTGTGCAGCACCAGGGCGCTCTCGGCGACGGCCCGGATCAGGGCGGTAGCGGAGGAGGAGGGCGCGGCCTCGGCGGCGGCCGCCCAGGCGGCGGGGCCCGGGGAGACGGGCGCGGTCTCGGTGGACTCCTCCGACTCCGACGTCGGCTCCTCGGTGTCCTCGACCTTGACGTCCTCGCCCGGCACGAAGGTGGCCATCAGCTGGAGCAGCTTCTCGGCGAGGCTGACCTCCGCCATCGCGAGCCCCTCCAGCGCGAGCAGCGCGTGCGTCGGCGTCTCGTCCTCCTCACCGCCCGCCGCGTGCGCCTCGGCCCCGCTCAGCTCCTCCTGGAAGAGCAGCACCCGCCCGTCCGCGAGGACCTCCTCGATCGCGGCGGCCGGATCGGGCATCCGGAGCCGTTCGAGCCCGGCGGCCACCTCGGCCAGCTCCTGGGCCGAGTGCCCGCGCAGTGCCGCCTGCTCCAGCTGCCAGACCACCAGCGCCCGGGCCCGGCGAGGGTCGTCCGGGGCGGCCTCGTCGCCGAGCAGCCCGCGGGCGAAGTGGTCCGCGTGCTCGGGGCGTACGCCCGGCAGGCCGAGGACCGCCCAGGGGTCCTGGCGCAGCCGTTCGGCGGCGCCGTCGCCGAACGCGGCCACCGCGGCGGCCGCCAGCTCGACGGGGGCGCCGCCGGCGGTCAGCACCGCGACCGTCTCCTGGAGCACGTCGGCGCTCGGCTCGTGGGACCGCACCGCCGGGGCAGCGGGAGCGGCCGGGACGGGCGCGGCGGGTGCTGCGGGCCTGGCGGGTGCCGACGGAGCGGCCGACACCTGGACGTCCTCGGCCCCGGAAGTCTCCGGCCCGGTGTCCTCGGGCTCCGCCACCTTCGGAGCGGAAGGCCCGAGCCGGTGAGCCCCCGGCTTCGCTTCCTGCTGCTCGATCCGGCGGACCCGCGCCGCGAGCTCGGCGATCTTCGCCGCCTTCTCGGCAGGCGAGAGCGCGGTCCCCTCCGGAGCGCCGTTCCCCGTGTCACTCATCGTCGTCCGCTCCAAAGGTCACTCCACTGCACGTTCTGCACTGCCCGTTCTGCTCGACGACCCGGCCCAGGGGCTACAGCTCGGTCCACCCCTGGTCCGGGTAGCGGTGCACCGGCGACGAGATGTCGTCCAGCGCGCCACGGATCTCATCCGGAAGCGTAAGCGCCTCCACCGACAGTGCCGCCTGCAGCTGTGCCACCGTGCGCGCCCCGACCAGCGCACTCGCCACTCCGGGCCGGTCCCGCACCCACGCCAGCGCGACCGCGAGCGGGCTGCTGGCCAGCCCGTCGGCGGCAGTGGCGACGGCGTCCACGATCCGCCGGGAGCGCTCCCCGAGGTACGGCTGGACGAACCCGGCGAGGTAGGCCGAGGCGCCGCGCGAGTCCTGCGGAACGCCGTGCCGGTACTTGCCGGTGAGCACCCCGCGCCCGAGCGGCGAGCCCGCCAGGATCCCGACGCCGGCGTCCAGCGCGGCGGGCAGCGCCTCGCGCTCGATGCCGCGCTGCAGCAGCGAGTACTCCAACTGGGCCCCGGCCAGCGGCATCCGGCCGTGGTGGGCGCGCTGCCAGGTGGCGGCCTTGGCGAGCTGCCAGCCGCTGAAGTCGCAGACCGCGGCGTAGCGGGCGCGGCCGGAGGCGACGGCGATGTCGAGGGCGCTGAGGGTCTCCTCGACCGGGGTCATCGGGTCGAACGCGTGCACCTGCCACAGGTCGACGTAGTCGGTGCCGAGTCGGCGCAGCGAGGCGTCCAGGGCGGCGAGCAGGTGGCCGCGCGAGCAGTCGAAGCGGCGGGCGGACTCGGGGACGCTGCCCGCCTTGGTGGCGATGACGAGTTCGGAGCGCGGGACCAGGCTGTCGGTGAGGCGGGAGATCAGGTACTCGGCGCCGCCGTCGGCGTACACGTCGGCGGTGTCGACCAGGTTGCCGCCGGCGTCGACGAACTCCTTGAGCTGCTCGGCGGCTTCGTGCTCGTCGGTGTCGCGGCCCCAGGTCATGGTGCCGAGACCGAGGCGGGAGACCTGCAGGCCGGTACGGCCGAGGTGACGCTTTTCCATCGACGGGCCCTCCACTGGCCGGGTGGCACCGGTGGCCCCGGTAGCCCTGTAAACGCGCAGGTGGGGAGAGCGCTCCCCACGTCGGCTGAGCGTAGCGGCCGGTACCCCGGGCAGGGGCGCAGACCCGCAGAACGATCATTTAGTCGCGCCCGCTCGCCTCCGAGCCCTCCTGACCCGGTGCCGACGGTCGGCGCTCCCTCGCTCTCCCCCAGCCTTCGGCCGGGGGTACCCCCACCGTCGCTCCCTCGCTTCTCCCTTTCGGCACCGGCGGGCCCTTCGGCTCGGGGCGGGCCGCTGTGACCCAGACCACCGCTACCCGTCAGTAGCCTGACCCGCACGGACACCATTACGCTCGACCACCAAGCCCACCCGACTGGAAGGTTCGGCACATGCGACTCGGCATCAACCTCGGCTACTGGGGACTCGGCATGGATGCCGACAACATCACGGTGGCCCAGGAGGCGGACCGGCTCGGCTACTCGGTCTGCTGGGCGGCCGAGGCGTACGGTTCGGACGCCGCGACCGTGCTGAGCTTCGTCGCCGCGAAGACCGAGCGGATCGACGTCGGATCGGCCATCTTCCAGATCCCGGCCCGCACCCCGGCGATGACCGCGATGACCGCCGCGACCCTGGACACCCTCTCCGGCGGCCGCTTCCGGCTCGGCCTCGGCGTCTCCGGCCCGCAGGTGTCGGAGGGCTGGTACGGCGTGAAGTTCGACAAGCCGCTCGCCCGCACCCGCGAGTACGTGGAGATCATCCGCAAGGCGATGTCCCGCGAGCGCCTGGTGCACGAGGGCGCGCACTGGACCCTGCCGCTGCCCGGCGGCCCGGGCAAGCCGATCAAGCTGACCGTGCACCCGGTGCGCGAGCACATCCCGCTGTACGTCGCCGCGATCGGCCCGAAGAACCTGGAGCAGACCGGCGAGATAGCCGACGGCTGGCTCGGCATCTTCTTCGCCCCCGAGCACGCCGCGCTCTCCCTCGACCCGCTGAAGGCCGGGCGCGCCAAGGCCGGCAAGTCCCTGGACGGCTTCGACCTCTGCCCGACCGTCACCATCGCCGTCGGCGAGGACATCAAGGCCGGCGTCGACTCCCAGCGCTCCTACGCCGCGCTCTACATCGGCGGCATGGGCAGCAAGGAGAAGAACTTCTACAACCAGCTCACCCGGCGGATGGGCTACGAGCAGGCCGCCGACGAGATCCAGGAGAAGTACCTGGCCAAGGACTACGCCGGCGCCGCGGCCGCCGTCCCGCACGACCTGATCGACGCCACCTCGCTGATCGGCGACACCGCCCGGATCGCCGACCGGATGCAGGCCTACGCCGACGCGGGCGTCACCACCCTCACCCTGGCCCCGTCCGGGTTCACCCTGGACGAGCGGATCCAGGCGCTGCGCACGGGCGTCGAGGCGCTGGAGCAGGCCGGGCTCGCGTAACGACGGGACGGGCGGCGAGCAGCACAGCGGGAGGCCAGCAGCACCGCGGGAGCAACAGCCCGAGCCGGAACGGCAGCCCGACCGGGAACCGCCCCCCACGGCCGCGCCCGGAGGCCGTAGGCTAAGCCCCATGCCCACCCTGCTGCTCGTCCGTCACGGCCGCTCGACCGCGAACACCGCCGGGATCCTGGCCGGTTGGACCCCCGGCGTCGACCTGGACGACACCGGGCGCGCCCAGGCCGCCGCGCTGGCCGGCCGGCTGGCCGGGATCCCGCTGGTGCAGGCCGTCAGCAGCCCGCTGGAGCGCTGTCGGCAGACCCTGGAGCCGCTGCTCGCCGCCCGCCCCGAGCTGAACCCGCCGGCCGAGGACGAGCGGCTGGGGGAGTGCCGGTACGGCGAGTGGACCGGCCGTCCGCTGGCCGAGCTGGCCAAGGAGCCGCTCTGGCGCACGGTGCAGGACCACGCCGCCGCCGCGGCCTTCCCGGGCGGCGAGTCGCTGCGCGAGCTGAGCCACCGCACGGTCAGCGCGGTCCGCGAGTGGAACGCGAAGATCGCCGCCGAGCACGGCGAGGACGCGGTCTGGGTCGCCTGCTCGCACGGGGACGTGATCAAGGCGGTGGTGGCCGACGCGCTCGGCCTGCACCTGGACCACTTCCAGCGGATCAGCGTCGAGCCCTGCTCGGTCACCGCGATCCGCTACACCCCGCAGCGGCCCTTCGTGCTCAGGATGGGCGACACCGGCGACCTCTCCTCGCTGGCGCCCAGGCCCGCCGCCGCCCCGGCCACCCCGGCCGGTGACGCGGTGGTCGGCGGAACGGCCTGAGCGGCGCGCGACACCGCCGCACCCGCGGGCGCCACCCCGTCCGGCGGCCTTCGGCTCGGCTCCCCGGCCGGGCCCCGGAGGTCGTAGGGTGACTGGTGAGTGCCGCGCAGTTCGGGCACCCGCCCGCCGAACGACCCAGCCCCGTTGGACACCCCGCGATCCCGCATGGCGGATCCGCACCGACCGACACGATCCGGAGCTAGAGCGTGCCCCGTCAGGTCTTCTTCTACGACCAGCCCGAACGGTTCGTGGCCGGCACCGTCGGCCAGCCCGGCGCCCGGGCGTTCTACCTGCAGGCCAGCGCCCGGGGCCGGATCACCAGCGTGCTGCTGGAGAAGAACCAGGTCGCCGCCCTCGCCGAGAGGATCGAGGAGGTCCTGGACGAGGCGCTGCGGCGCAGCGGCGGCGACGCGGCCATCCCGGCCACCGCGCCCAAGGACCTGCTCGACACCGCCCCGCTGGACCTCCCGCTGGAGCAGGAGTTCCGGGTCGGCACCATGGCCCTGGCCTGGGACAGCGTGGACGCCTGCCTGGTGGTCGAGGCGCAGGCGCTGGTGGAGGACGACGAGGAGGAAGGCGAGGAGGCGGTCTTCCGGGACGACGACGACGGCCCGGACATGCTGCGGGTGCGGCTGACCGGCGCGATGGCCCGGGTGTTCGCCAAGCGCGCGCTGGACCTGGTCGCGGCCGGCCGCAAGCCCTGCCCGTTCTGCAACCTGCCGCTGGACCCGGAGGGCCACCTGTGCCCGCGCGCGAACGGCTACCGGCGCTGAACACCGAGACCCCGCCGCAGGCCGACCCGGCGGCCGCCGCCGCCCTCGCCGCCGACGTGCCGACCGCCCTCGCGCTGCTGCGCCAGGGCGGGCTCACCGTGCACGGGCGCCTCACCGAGGCCTCCAACGCCGTGCTGTACTGCACCGTCGAGCACGGCTCGCTGAGCGCGCAGGCCGTCTACAAGCCGGTGGCCGGCGAACGCCCGCTCTGGGACTTTCCGGACGGCACCCTGGCCGGCCGCGAGGTCGCCGCGTACGAGCTGTCCGCGGCGACCGGCTGGGAGCTGATCCCGCCCACCGTGCTGCGCGACGGACCGCACGGGCCCGGCATGGTGCAGCTGTGGGTCGAGCCGGACCCTGGGGCCGAGCCGCTGCTGGCGCTGCAGGACCCGAACGGACCGGAGGCGGGCTGGCTGCCGATCGTCCGGGCCGAGGTCGAGGACGGCCGGCCGGCGCTGCTGGTGCACCACGACGACCGGCGGCTGCGCCGGCTCGCCGTGCTGGACGCGGTGCTCAACAACGCCGACCGCAAGGGCGGTCACCTGATCCCCGCCGCCGACGGCCGGGTGTACGGCATCGACCACGGCGTCACCTTCAACACCGAGGGCAAGCTGCGCACCCTGCTCTGGGGCTGGGCCGGCGATCCGCTGCCCGCCGAGGCGCTGGAGGTGCTGTCCCGGCTGGCCCAGCAGCTGGACGGGGAGCTGGCAGAGCGCCTCGCCCCACACCTGACCGACGCCGAACTGGACGCCACCCGCGCCCGGGTGGCCGCGCTGCGCAGCTCGGGCAGGCACCCGCTGCCCTCCGCCGACTGGCCCGCGATCCCCTGGCCGCCGGTGTAGGCCGGCGGCACGGCGCCGGGCCCGCACCGGCGAGGTTACCGGCCGGTGGTCTGGACCTGTTGCCGTCATGGGTCGCACACTGCTCCGATGGGCGGCCTGATCCGCCGGCAGCAGGCCCTGGAAGCCAAACGGCTGCTCGCCTGGACGGATCCGACGGTCCGTCGGGTCGCCGGGGAAGCGGGCTTCGCGGATCCGGCGTACTTCTGCCGCTTCTTCCGGCGGGAGCACGGGATGGCGGCAGGGCCGACCGGGCGCTCACCCGCGCCTGCGGGCCGCGTAGCCCGTGAAGCGCGCCTTATGCCCGAAACGGAACGCTCACTATCAGTCGGAAAGCGCTCAGGCAACGGCAGGAAGCGAATCCGGTCGATCTTTGTTACTGGTTAGGCTTTCAAATGTTCTCAAGGTTAAAGTCGATCCCATGCATGCCTGGCCCGCCTCCGAGGTTCCCGCCCTGCCTGGTCAGGGGCTCCCCCTCCACATCTTCGACACCGCAGCGGGCAAGGTCCGCGAGGTCGTGCCGCAGGACGGCACCGCCCGGATCTACGTCTGCGGCATCACCCCCTACGACGCGACCCACATGGGCCACGCCGCCACCTACAACGCCTTCGACCTGGTGCAGCGGGTCTGGAAGGACGCCGGCCACGACGTCCTGTACATCCAGAACGTGACCGACGTGGACGACCCGCTGCTGCAGCGCGCGGTCGAGACCGGCCAGGACTGGGTGGCCCTGGCCGAGCGCGAGACGGCCCTGTTCCGCGAGGACATGACCGCCCTGCGACTGCTCCCGCCGGCCCACTACATCGGCGCCGTCGAGTCCATCCCGTGGATCGTCCCGATCGTCCAGGAGCTGCTGGCCTCCGGCGCCGCCTACAAGGTGGACGAGGACATCTACTTCTCGGTCGACTCCGACCCGCACTTCGGCGAGGTCTCCGGTCTCACCCGGGAGGCCATGCGCCCGGTCTTCGCCGAGCGCGGCGGCGACCCGGACCGCCCCGGCAAGCGCAACCCGCTGGACGCCCTGCTCTGGCTGGCCGCCCGCCCCGGCGAGCCCGCCTGGGACACCGAGCTCGGCCACGGCCGCCCCGGCTGGCACATCGAGTGCGTGGCGATCGCGCTGCAGTACCTGGGCATGACCTTCGACATCCAGGGCGGCGGCAGCGACCTGTCCTTCCCGCACCACGAGATGGGCGCCTCCCACGCCCAGGTCGCCACCGGCTCCCACCCGTACGCCAAGGCGTACGTGCACGCCGGGATGGTCGCCCTGGACGGCAAGAAGATGTCCAAGTCCCGCGGCAACCTGGTGTTCGTCTCGGCCCTGCGCCGCGAGGGCGTCGACCCGGCGGCGATCCGCCTGGCGCTGCTCTCGCACCACTACCGCGCGGACTGGGAGTGGACCAAGGGCGTCCTGGACGAGGCCGTCGAGCGCCTCGCCCGCTGGCGGGCCGCGGTCTCCCGGCCGGACGGCCCGGCGGCCGAGCAGCTGCTCGCCGAGGTCCGCGCGGCGCTGGCGAACGACCTGGACGCGCCCGCCGCGCTGGCCGCCGTCGACCGCTGGGCCGCGCAGCAGGAGAGCGAGGGCGGCACCGACACCGGCGCGCCCGGCCTGGTGAGCCGGACGGTGGACGCCCTGCTCGGCGTCGCGCTGTAGAGCCGAAACATGCCCGAAGGGGCGTCAGGACCGAGATCCTGACGCCCCTTCGGCGTTCACCGTCGAGGAGGACTACTCGTCCTCGGCGCCCTCCTGGCTCTCCCGGGTCGTGCCCGGCGACTCCGGCTCGGCCGGCCGCTCGGCCGTCGCGTGCCCGGACACCGGCTTCTCGCCGGTCGGCCCGACGTTCTCCCGGCGCCGCAGGTAGCGCTCGAACTCGCGCGCGATCGCGTCCCCGGAGGCCTCCGGCAGCTCCGCGGTGTCCTGGGCCTCCTCCAGCTGCTGGACGTACTCGGCCACCTCGCTGTCCTCGGCGGCCAGCTGGTCCACGCCGAGCTGCCAGGCCCGGGCGTCCTCGCCGAGCTCGCCCGGCGGGATGCGCAGGTCCAGCAGGTCCTCCAGCTTGTTCAGCAACGCCAGCGTGGCCTTGGGGTTCGGCGGCTGGGCGACGTAGTGCGGCACCGCGGCCCACAGCGTCACGGCGGGCACCCCGGCGTGGGTGCAGGCCTCCTGCAGCACCCCGACGATCCCGGTCGGGCCCTCGTAGCGGCTCTCCTCCAGGTCCAGCCGGCGGGCCAGGTCCGGGTCCGAGGTGACCCCGCTGACCGGCACCGGGCGGCTGTGCGGGGTGTCGCCGAGCAGCGCGCCAAGGATCACCACCAGCTCGACGCCCAGCTCGTGGGCGAAGCCGAGCAGCTCGTTGCAGAACGAGCGCCAGCGCATGCTCGGCTCGATGCCGCGCACCAGCACCACGTCCCTGGTCACCGGCTCGGTCACCCGGACCACCGAGAGCCTGGTGGTCGGCCAGGTGATCCGGCGGATGCCGCCGTCCAGCCAGATCGTCGGCCGGTTGACCTGGAAGTCGTAGTAGTCCTCCGCGTCCAGGGCGGCGAACACCTTGCCGCCCCAGGTCTCGTCCAGATGCGCCAGAGCCGCGGAGGCGGCGTCGCCCGCGTCGTTCCACCCCTCGAAGGCGCAGACCATCACCGGGTCGATCAACTCGGGAACATCTTCCAGCTCGATCACCCAGCGTCTCCCTCCGGTCGGCGGTCGGACCGGCACCGCCTCGGCTGGCCTGCCGGGGCACTGACGGGCCGGCTTCCGCCTGTCCAACCTCTCGTCTCCCGTGGAACGGCTCGCTCCACGGGACCTACCTGCCCAGCCTACGGGCTTTGATGCGCATGGCGGCCGGGCACCGGGACAGTCTGGGGGAGCGGGCCGCCGCGATCCAGCGGATATCCGCGTCGCGACGGCTGACGTACCGTCATCCCACCACGGCGACGGCGCAGGGTGGCCGCCCGGCCACGGAGCGCACGGGAGTGCCGGTCGGGCGGGGCGGCGCGATGATGGTGGGCGGGGGCCGGGCGGAAGGGGCCGACCGATGAACCGATGGCTGTGGACCGGCGCGGGTGCGGGAGCCGCGTTGCTGGCCGGGGCCGTGTTGCTGGCGGCGGACCGGGCCGGGCGCCGGCTGCCGGTCGAGCACGTCACCGAGGGTGGGCTGGAGCTCGCCCAGCCGCCCGGCGCGGTCTGGGACGTGCTCACCGACATCGACCTCTACCCGGCCTGGCGCCCGGGCCTCACCCATGTCGAACGGCTGCCCGCCGGGGCCGGCGGCCGCCCGCGCTGGCGCGAGTACGACCGGCACGGGCACACCACCTACGAGGTGGTGGCGAGCGAGGCGCCGCACCGGCTGGTGACCGGCATCGCCGACCCGGACCTGCCGTACGGCGGCACCTGGACCTACCAGCTCACCCCGGCCGGGCCCGGCTGCTCGCTGACCGTCACCGAGCGCGGCGAGGTCCGCCGACCGCTGTACCGGGCCGTCTCGCACTACCTGATCGGCGAGGACGCCACCGTCCACCGCTACCTGGGTGCCCTCGCCCACCGGATGGCTTCCTAGGCCGGGTCCACCCAGCCGCGCCGGTACGCCGCCCAGTTCTCCGGCGTCGCGGCGAAGTCCACGTACAGCGCGACGCCGAAGCCGGCCCGCTGCAGGTCCTGGCGGCCGAGGCCCAGCCGGACGCCCCGGACGGCCGCCGGGACGGTCTCCGCGTCGCCCCGGTGGCCCCACTTGTCGTCCCAGAAGAACGGCAGGCCGATCAGGAGGTCGACCTGCGGCGGGGTGGCCCGCAGCGCCAGCTCGGTCTGCTGGGCGACGTAGCCGCCGAACAGCGGCTCGGTGGGCATCGAGGTGTCATAGGCCATCACCGCGATCTGGTCGACCCGGCGGGCCGTCTCCCGGAAGTACGCCTGGTCCCACCACTTGCCGTGGTCGGTGAGCAGGATGCCGGCGGTGTGCAGGCCCGGGACCGGGTCGATCTGCGGCGCCGCCACCGAGAGCGTGGCGCCGCGTGCCGCCGTCACCGGGCGGACCTCGTCGAGCAGGGCGAGCCAGCCGGCCGTGCCCGGGTGGATCGGCTCCATGTCGAAGTGCACGCCGTCGAAGCCCTGGTCCAGCACCTGGCGGGCGGAGGCGGCGATCCGGTCCCGGGTGGGCGCGTCGTCCAGGTCCAGGGCGTCCTTCTCCGGCTTGACCTCGTCGCCCAGCCAGCCCTGCAGCCGCACCCCGGGCAACGCCCGGTGGGCGGCCTCGGTGAACCAGCGGGCCCGGGGGTGGACGGACGCCGGCAGCGAGCCGTCGTGCTCCAGCGGGCCGGTGTGCACGTACAGGTCGTGCACGCCGGTGCCGGCCAGCTGCCGGGCCAGCGCCGCCACGTCCGCGTCGGTCTTGCGGCCGTCCACCCAGGCGTGGCCGAGCCAGACGGCGTCCCGGCCCCGGGTGCGGGCCTCGGCGGCGGGATCACCCGTGTAGTGCAGTCGGATGGCGATGAACACCGAGCCCAGTGCCGCGACCGGGACGGCCACCGCCAGCCCCAGCGCCAGCAGCGCCCGGCGCCACCAGGACCAGCCCCTCCAACGCTCGCGCAGCGCCCGGAACGGGGCCGTCACGGCCCGACCCACGCACCGCGCGGCGGTCCCGAATCGGGCCACGCGCTCACTCCCCCATGCGTTCGAACGTTCAGGATACGGAATGGGCCCGCGGGCCGGGCCGTGGGCCGGATACCCTGGCGACGTGCGGGCCCGAGCAAGCGGGCTCGCAAAGCCGACAGCCGTCGCACCAGGGAGACGCCCCATGGCCACTGCAGCCGATCCGTCCATCACTCAGCAGAGCCGCGCGAACGCGTTGCGTGAGGCGCTCGCCACCCGGGTGGTGGTCGCCGACGGTGCGATGGGCACCATGCTCCAGGCGCAGGACCCGACGCTGGAGGACTTCCAGGACCTCGAGGGCTGCAACGAGGTCCTCAACATCACCCGCCCGGACATCGTCCGCTCCGTCCACGAGGCCTACTTCGCGGTGGGCGTGGACTGCGTCGAGACCAACACCTTCGGCGCCAACTACGCCGCGCTGGGCGAGTACGAGATCGCCGACCGCATCTTCGAGCTGTCCGAGGCCGGTGCCCGGATCGCCCGCGAGGTGGCCGACGCCCACGCCGCCGACGGCCGCCCCCGCTGGGTGCTCGGCTCGATCGGCCCCGGCACCAAGCTGCCGACCCTCGGCCACGCCCCGTACGAGACGCTGCGCGACGGCTTCCAGCAGAACGCGGCCGGCCTGATCGCCGGTGGCGCCGACGCGCTGCTGGTGGAGACCAGCCAGGACCTGCTGCAGACCAAGGCCGCGATCCTCGGCTCCAAGCGCGCCCTGGCCGAGGCCGGGCTGGACCTGCCGCTGCTGGTGCAGGTGACGGTGGAGACCACCGGCACCATGCTGCTCGGCTCCGAGATCGGCGCCGCGCTGACCGCGCTGGAGCCGCTCGGCGTCGACTGCATCGGCCTCAACTGCGCCACCGGCCCGGCCGAGATGAGCGAGCACCTGCGCTACCTGGCCAAGAACGCCAGGATCGGCCTGTCCTGCATGCCCAACGCGGGCCTGCCGGTGCTCGGCAAGAACGGCGCCCACTACCCGCTCTCCCCGGCCGAACTGGCCGAGGCGCACGACGTGTTCACCCGCGAGTACGGCCTCTCGCTGGTCGGCGGCTGCTGCGGCACCACCCCGGAGCACCTGCGCCAGGTGGTCGAGAAGGTCCAGGGTCGCCCGATCACCCGGCGCGAGCCCCAGCCGGAGCCCTCGGCCGCCTCGCTCTACCAGGCGGTGCCGCTGCGCCAGGACACCTCGTACCTGGCGATCGGCGAGCGCACCAACGCCAACGGCTCGAAGAAGTTCCGCGAGTCGATGCTGGCCGGCGACTGGCAGGCCTGCGTGGAGATCGCCCGGGACCAGATCCGGGACGGCTCGCACCTGCTGGACCTGTGCGTGGACTACGTCGGCCGTGACGGCGTCGCCGACATGAAGGAGATCGCCGGCCGGCTGGCCACCGCCTCCACCCTGCCGATCGTGTTGGACTCCACCGAGCCGCCGGTGCTGCAGGCCGGTCTGGAGGCGCTCGGCGGCCGCGCGGTGCTCAACTCGGTCAACTACGAGGACGGCAACGCCCCCGACTCGCGGTTCGGCAGGATCGCGTCGCTGGCCCGCGAGCACGGCGCCGGGCTGATCGCGCTGACCATCGACGAGCAGGGCCAGGCCCGTACGGCCGAGAAGAAGGTGGCGATCGCCGAGCGGCTGATCGCCGAGCTGACCACCGACTACGGCATCGACGAGGGCTCGATCCTGGTCGACTGCCTCACCTTCACCCTGGCCACCGGCCAGGAGGAGTCCCGCCGGGACGGCATCGAGACGATCGAGGCGATCCGCGAGCTCAAGCGCCGCCACCCCGGGGTGCAGACCACCCTCGGCCTGTCGAACATCTCCTTCGGCCTCAACCCGGCCGCCCGCGTGGTGCTCAACTCGGTCTTCCTGCACGAGTGCGTGGAGGCCGGCCTGGACTCGGCGATCGTGCACGCCTCCAAGATCCTGCCGATCTCCCGGATCCCCGAGGACCAGCGCGAGGCCGCCCTGGACCTGGTGTACGACCGCCGCCGGGACGGCTACGACCCGCTGCAGCGCCTGCTGGAACTGTTCGAGAACGTCTCCACCGCCTCGGTCAAGGCCTCCAAGGCGCAGGAGCTGGCCGCCCTCCCGCTGGAGGAGCGGCTGCAGCGCCGGATCATCGACGGCGAACGCAACGGCCTGGAGGCCGACCTGGACGAGGCGCTGGCCGAGCGCCCCGCCCTGGAGATCATCAACGACACCCTGCTGTCCGGCATGAAGGTGGTCGGCGACCTCTTCGGCTCCGGCCAGATGCAGCTGCCGTTCGTGCTCCAGTCCGCCGAGGTGATGAAGACCGCGGTCGCCCACCTGGAGCCGTACATGGAGAAGTCCGACAGCGAGGGCAAGGGCACCATCGTGCTGGCCACCGTCAAGGGCGACGTCCACGACATCGGCAAGAACCTGGTCGACATCATCCTGTCCAACAACGGCTACAACGTGGTCAACCTGGGCATCAAGCAGCCGGTCTCGGCGATCCTGGACGCCGCGCAGGAGCACAACGCGGACGTCATCGGCATGTCCGGCCTGCTGGTGAAGTCCACCGTGATCATGAAGGAGAACCTGGAGGAGCTGAACCAGCGCAAGCTGGCCGCCAGTTTCCCGGTGATCCTCGGCGGCGCCGCCCTGACCCGCGCCTACGTCGAGCAGGACCTGCACGAGATCTACGAGGGCGAGGTCCGCTACGCCCGGGACGCCTTCGAGGGCCTGCGGCTGATGGACGCGCTGGTCGCGGTCAAGCGCGGCGTGCCCGGCGCGACCCTGCCGGAGCTCAAGCAGCGCCGGCACGCCCGGGTCGAGGTGGAGGAGCCGGAGCCCGAGGTCAACCTCGGCCAGATCCGCTCCGACGTCGCGCTGGACAACACCCTGCCCACCCCGCCGTTCTGGGGCGACCGGATCGTCAAGGGCATCCCGTTCGCCGACTACGCCTCCTGGCTGGACGAGGACGCGCTGTTCAAGGGCCAGTGGGGCCTGAAGGCCGCCCGCAACGGCGACGGCCCGTCCTACGAGGAACTGGTGGAGACCGAGGGCCGGCCGCGGCTGCGGGCCTGGCTGGACCGGCTGCAGACCGAGGGCTGGCTGGAGGCGGCCGTGGTCTACGGCTACTACCCGGCCAACTCCAAGGGCGACGACCTGATCGTCTTCCACGAGGACGGCACCGAGCGGACCCGCTTCACCTTCCCCCGCCAGCGCCGCGGCCGCCGGCTCTGCCTGGCGGACTTCTTCCGCCCGGAGGAGTCCGGCGAGCGGGACGTGGTCGGCCTGCAGGTGGTCACCATGGGCAACCGGATCTCGGAGGCGGCCAACGAGCTGTTCGCCGGGAACTCCTACCGCGACTACCTGGAGCTGCACGGCCTCTCGGTGCAGCTGGCCGAGGCGCTCGCCGAGTTCTGGCACGCCCGGGTCCGCTACGAGCTGGGCTTCCACGGGGAAGACCCGCAGGACGTCAAGACCGGGCCTGATCTGAAAGCGATGTTCGCGCTCAAGTACCGGGGCGCCCGCTTCTCGCTCGGCTACGGGGCCTGCCCCGAGCTGGAGGACCGGGCCAAGATCGCCGAACTGCTGAAGCCCGAGCGGATCGGCGTGGTGCTCTCCGAGGAGTTCCAGCTGCACCCGGAGCAGTCCACCGACGCGATCGTGATCCACCACCCGGAGGCGAAGTACTTCAACGCGCGGTAATCCGTACGCCCTTCTCCGTTCGCTCTTTCCGGGCGAAGCGGGCGTATCCTGGATGATCCTGAACGGGCCGGTCCGCTCACCAGCGGGCCGGCCTGTGCCATCCCCGAGGGACGTCCGACGGCTCCGCGGGGTACTGCCGGAAGGACTCGCCATGACCACCAGCTCCACCACCGCCCTGGCGCTCGACCACGGGGACGACCGCGGCCTGCAGGCGGTGCTGCTGGACATGGACGGGACGCTGGTGGACACCGAGGACTTCTGGTGGCAGGCCGAGGTCACCCTCTTCGCCGAGCTGGGCCACCAGCTGGACGAGCAGGACCGGGCCCACGTGGTCGGCGGCCCGATGACCCGGGTGATGGACTACCTGGTCGCCCGCACCGGGGTGGACATCGCCCCGGCCGACCTGGGCGTGCTGGTCAACCAGCGCTTCGTCGACCTGCTGGCCGGCGGCGTGCCGCTGATGCCGGGCGCCGAGCGGCTGCTCAACACCCTTGCCGCGCACGGCGTCCCGGCCGCGATGGTGTCCGCCTCGCACCGGCACGTGATCGACATCGTGCTGCGCTCGCTGGGCGCCGAGCGCTTCGCCTTCACCATCGCCGGGGACGAGGTGCCGCGCACCAAGCCGTTCCCGGACCCGTACCTGGAGGCGGCCCGCCGGCTGGGCGCGGAGCCGGCCCGCTGCGTGGTCGTCGAGGACACCCCGACCGGGGTGCGCGCGGGCGAGGCGGCCGGCTGCCCGGTGATCGCGGTGCCCTCGGTGGCGCCGATCGAGGCAGCGCCCGGGCGGCTGGTGCTGCCCTCGCTGGAGCAGGTCGATCTCGAACTGCTGCGCTCGCTGGTTGCCTCGCGGGTGTAGCGGGGTCAAGGGGAGCCGCGAGTGCGGGATGTGATTGTTATCTCATTGCGCCCCGTCCCTACCCGCCGGTAAACGGCCCCGCCCGGCATCTGTGTCGGGTTGGCCGGGGATAAAACGGGCATTGGCTGACAACTCGTCGGGCATGTCGCGATGCCCCCAACCACCGTGTCCCAAACGTCATCTGCACGGGTATCGGTCGTGCGTGTTCGATATGGCACGCTACTCGGGTTCGTGACACCCCCGAAGGACGCTCCCGTGAAGACTTCAGCTGAACGCCTTGCAGCACTCGGCTGCGCCGGTCTGGTCGCCGTGACGGTGGCCGGTTGCGGATCGGTCACCGACGCCGTGAAGGGGGACAGCGGCAAGTCGATCACCATGGGCACCCGCGGCCTTACCAGCGTCCTGGACCCGGCCGGCGCCTATGACACCGGCTCGTGGCTGGTGCTCTCCAACACCTTCCAGTCGCTGCTCGCCTTCCCTCCCGCCGCCAGCTCCCCGACCCCGGACGCCGCCCAGTCCTGCGAGTTCACCAGCGGCGACGCCACCCAGTACCACTGCGTGCTCCGCCCCGGCCAGAAGTTCTCCAACGGCCACCCGCTCACCGCCGCCGACGTCGTGTTCTCGATCGAGCGCACCAAGAAGATCAAGGACCCGAACGGTCCGGGCGGCCTGCTGGACACGATCAAGTCGGTCGAGGCCAAGGGCGACAACGAGGTGGTCTTCCAGCTCTCGACGGCCGACGCGACCCTGCCGGCCAAGCTGGCCACCCCGGCCGGCGCCATCGTCGACCACGAGGTCTACCCGGCCGACAAGCTGCTCGACAACGACAAGGTCGTCGGCTCCGGCCCGTACAAGCTCGACTCGGTCGAGACCATGACCCCCGAGGGCGGTAGCGCCAAGGTCCTCGCCAAGGTCGTGCTGACTCCCAACGGCAAGTACGCCGGCGACGCCAAGCTGCAGAACGACAAGTTCACCGTGCGGTACTTCGACAGCCCCACCGCGCTGAAGGACGAGTTGGACAAGGGCGGCGTCGACCTCACCGACAACAGCCTGGAGCCGAACACCGCCGCCCGGATCCTCGACGACCAGCAGAACGGCAAGGGCGGTCTGACCGTCGTCCAGGGCGAGAGTTCCGACACCAACTCGATCGCCTTCAACACCAAGGACGCCACCACCGGGAACCTCGCCGTCCGTCAGGCCGTGGCGCAGCTGGTCGACCGGAAGGCCCTCGCCCGCGATGTCTTCGCGCGCACCGTCCAGCCGCTGTACTCGATGGTCCCGACCGGCATCACCGGCCACAACACCGCCTTCTACGACAAGTACAACGAGCCGGACGTCAGCAAGGCCAAGGCGTACCTCGCCGCCGCCAAGATCCCCACGCCGGTCAAGCTCAACCTCGCCTCGGGGCGCTCGCGCACCGGCACCAGCGAGATCGACACGCTGAAGCGCCAGTTGGAGACCGGCGGCCTGTTCCAGGTCACCACCCAGATCGAGAACGACTCGACCGCCTACCAGAAGGGCCGGAGCGAGGGCAAGTACCAGGCGTACCTGGTCGGATGGACCGCGGACTACCCGGACCCTGACAACTACATCGGGCCGCTGGTCACCGAGGACAGCGTCTACCACACCGGGTGGGTGGACGAGCGGATCAGTCAGAAGCTGCTGCCGGAAGGTCTCAAGCAGGCCGACCGCGGCGCCGTGAACGGGATCTACAACCAGGTCCAGGGCATCGTCGCGGAGAACGTGCCGCTGATCCCGATGTTCCAGACCAAGGCCTTCTTCGCGGCCAAGCCGTACGTCACCGGCGTCGAGTCGACCACCGACACCACCGGCGTCTTCCGCTTCTGGGAGATCGGCCGCAACAAGAAGTAGCGCCCCGCGCACGGCGGCCCGCCGCCTCCCCCCGACCCGGGAGAGGCGGCGGGCCGCCGCGGTGTCTACAGCGTGCCCGGCCGCACCAGCCCGCTCTCGTAGGCGTACACCGCCGCCTGCACCCGGTCGCGCAGCTGGAGCTTGGTCAGCACGTGCCCGACGTGGGTCTTCACGGTCGTCTCGCTGACGAACAGCTCGGCCGCGATCTCCGCGTTCGACAGCCCGCGCGCCACCAGCTTCAGCACCTCCAACTCCCGCTCGGTCAGCGCGCTCAGCGCCTGCGGCGGCGCCTCCTCGCCCGAGGGCAGCTTGGTGGCGTACATGTCCAGCAGCCGGCGGGTGATGCTCGGCGCCAACATCGCCGCGCCGTCCGCGACCACCCGGATCGCCTGCACCAGCTCCTCCGCCGGGACGTCCTTCAGCAGGAAGCCGCTGGCGCCCGCGCGCAGCGCCTCCACCACGTACTCGTCCAGGTCGAAGGTGGTCAGCACCAGCACCTTGGCCGGGCCGTCCCGGCCCGGACCGGCGATCCGGCGGGTCGCCTCGACGCCGTCCATCCGCGGCATCCGGATGTCCATCAGCACCACGTCGGGCTGCAGCGCCCGCACCTGGTCCAGCGCCTGCTGACCGTCGCCGGCCTCACCGACCACCACCAGGTCGGACTCGGCCTCCAGGATCATCCGGAAACCGGTGCGCAGCAGCGGCTGGTCGTCGACCAGCAGCACACGGATCGTCACTAGGACTCCTTGCTCATCGGATCCCCCGTGGGATCGCTCTCATCCGACGTACGGGCTTGTGCCGGCACGGGCAGCGGGTACGGCGGCGGGGTGCCGCCGAACTCCGGGCAGCTCGCCTGGTGGTCGCACCAGTCGCAGAGCCGGTTGCGGGTGGCCGGGAAGTCCCCGGTGGCCACCGCGTGGCTGATCCGCTCCCACAGCGCCTGCAGCTTGCGCTCCACCGCGAGCAGATCGGCCTCGTCCGGGTCGTAGCTGACCACGTCCCCGCCGCCGCCGAGGTAGACCAGCTGGAGGCGCTTGGGGATCACGCCCTTCCAGCGCCACACCACCAGCGCGTAGAACTTCATCTGGAACATCGCCTTGCCCTCGAAGTCCCGCGAGGGCGCCCGGCCGGTCTTGTAGTCCACCAGCCGGACCTCGCCGGTGGGGGCGACGTCCACCCGGTCGATGTAGCCGCGCAGCAGCAGCCCCGACTCCAGGGCCGTCTCCACGTAGAGCTCCCGCTCCACCGGGTGCAGCCGGGTCGGGTCCTCCAGCCGGAACCACTGGCCGACCAGCTTCTCGGCGTCCGCCAGCCAGCGGGTCAGCGCCGCGCCGTCCGGGTCGTCGGGGAACAGCGAGCCCAGCTCCGGGCGCTCGCCCAGCAGGCGCTCCCACTGCGGGCGCAGCAGGCCCAGCGCCCGCTCCGGCGTCCGCTCGGCCGCCGGGCTGTCGAACAGCCGCTCCAGCACCGCGTGCACCAGGGTGCCCCGGGTCGCCGCCGCGCTCGGCGGCTCGGGCAGCCGGTCGATCACCCGCAGCCGGTACAGCAGGGGACAGGTGAGGAAGTCCCCCGCGCGGGACGGGGACAGCCCGGTCGGGGGCGCCGCCGGGCGCGCCGGAGCCCCGGCGGCACTGCTGGTGTCGGTCTGCTGCATGGCTACGACCCTATTGCCCTTTGCTGTCATCCCGCTGCCACCGTGCTGCCACGGCGGCTTTCCCCCGGCCCGGTCCGGGGCCGGTCCAGTGGGTATGAAGCCTGACAGAGGGGCGCGCGGCACCAAGTGGCCGCGATCACGTAGCGTGGGCGCACCGGGGGCACGACGGGCGGACGACCGAAGGGATCACGGTGAGCGACACCAGGGGGCAGCAGACCTCCGAGCAGCCACCGCAGGACGGCGGGCGCCCCACCGGGCCGCCCCCGGAGCGCGGCGGCGGCCTCCTGATGGGGCGCCCCTTCGGCGTGCCCATCTACGTCACCCCGTCCTGGTTCGTCATCGCCGCCCTGATCACCTGGGTGTTCGGCGGACAGCTCGGCGACGTCCTGCCCGAACTCGGCAGCGGCGTGCGCTACCTGCTGGCGTTCTTCTTCGCGGTCGCCTTCTACGCCTCCGTGCTGGTGCACGAACTCGCCCACACCCTGGTCGCGCTGCGCTACAAGCTCGGGGTGCGGCGGATCCAGCTGCAGTTCTTCGGCGGCGTCTCCGAGATCGAGAACGAGGCCGCGAGCCCCTGGCGAGAGTTCTGGCTGGCCTTCGTCGGCCCGCTGCTCTCCCTGGTGCTCGGCGGCGTCTTCTACCTCGCGCTGCGCGCCGTCGAACTGTCCAGCGTGCCCGGGGTGCTGCTGACCGGCCTGATGGTCTCCAACCTGGTGGTCGCCGCCTTCAACCTGCTGCCCGGTCTGCCGCTGGACGGCGGCCGGATGCTGCGCGCCGTGGTCTGGGCGGTCACCGGCAAGGCGATGACCGGCACGGTGGCCGCCGCCTGGATCGGCCGGGCGCTCGCCATCGTGGTGCTGATCGGCCTACCGCTGGTCAGCGCCTCCCGCGGTGGCCAGCGCACCACCACCGACACCCTGGTGGACGCGGTGCTGGCCGCCGTGCTGGCCGCGATCATCTGGAACGGCGCCACCGGCAGCCTGCGCAACGCCCGGCTCAAGGAGGCGCTGCCCGAACTGCGGCTGCGCGACCTGGCCCGCCGCACCGTCGAGGTCACCGCCGACACCCCGCTCGGCGAGGCGATGCGCCGGGCCCGCGAGGCCGAGGCCGGCGCGGTCGTGGTGGTGGACGGCCGGGGCGATCCGATCGCCATCGTCCGCGAGTCCGCGGTACGCGCCGTACCGGAGCACCGCCGCCCCTGGGTGGCAGTCGGCCCGCTCGCCCGCGACCTCGAGCCCGGGCTGCGGTTGGACGCCGACCTCCGCGGCGAGGACCTGCTGCGGGCCATCCAGGCCACCCCGGCGGGGGAGTACCTGGTGGTCGAGGCGGACGGCCGGGTGTACGGCGTGGCCGCGCTCACCGACATCGAGCAGCGTCTCACCGCCGCCGTCTCGGGCAGGTGACCGGGCCTGGTGAGGCGGCGCGCCCCGCTTCCCTTAGGATTGGCCGCATGTCCGAACCGACCGGTGCCGCCCGCCGACGCGGGCCCTTCCAGGTCGGGGACCAGGTCCAGCTGACCGACCCCAAGGGTCGCCACTACACGTTCACGCTCCAGGCCGGGAACCAGTTCCACACCCACAAGGGTGCGTTCCCGCACGACGAGCTGATCGGCGCCCCCGAAGGCACGGTCGTGCGCACCACGGGGAACGTCCCGTACCTCGCGCTGCGCCCCCTGCTCCCCGACTACGTCCTGTCCATGCCGCGCGGCGCCGCCGTGATCTACCCCAAGGACGCGGGGCAGATCCTGGCGATGGCCGACATCTTCGCGGGTGCCCGCGTGGTCGAGGCGGGTGTCGGCTCCGGGGCGCTCAGCACCTACCTGCTGCGCGCCGTCGGCGAGCAGGGCATGCTGGCCTCCTACGAGCGCCGGCAGGACTTCGCGGACATCGCCCAGGGCAACGTCGAGCGCTACTTCGGCGGCCCCCACCCGGCGTGGAAGCTGACCGTCGGCGACCTCCAGGACAACCTGGTCGAGACCGACGTCGACCGCGTCATCCTCGACATGCTGGCCCCCTGGGAGTGCCTGGACGTCGCCTCCAAGGCGCTCGTCCCCGGCGGCCTCATCTGCTGCTACGTGGCCACCACCACGCAGATGTCCAAGACCGTCGAGGCGCTGCGCGAGCACGGCACCTTCACCGAGCCGCAGGCCTGGGAGACCATGGTCCGCACCTGGCACCTGGAGGGCCTGGCCGTCCGCCCGGACCACCGGATGATCGGCCACACCGGCTTCCTGCTCACCGCCCGCCGCCTGGCGGACGGCGTCGAGCCGCCGCTGCGGCGCCGCCGCCCGGCCAAGGGCGCCTACGGCGAGGACTACGACAGCGGGGCGCCCGAACCGACCCTGCAGGAGCGCGCCGCGGCCCGCAAGGCCGCCCGCGACTCCGAGGCCGAGCAGCCCGACCTGGGCTGAGTCCGAACCTGAAGAAGGGGTGGTGCGAGCGTCACGCTCGCGCCACCCCTTCCGTTTGTCGCCGGCTCGCCTCCGGGCGCTCCGACCCGGCGCCGACGTTCCTCATTCCGGCGCTCGTCCCTCGCTTGTCGCTCGTCGCTTTCGGCACCGGCGCGCCCTTCGGCGCGCTTGTGGCCGGCTCGCCTCCGGGCGCTCCGACCCGGCGCCGACGTTCCTCACTCCGGCGCTCGTCCCTCGCTTGTCGCTCGTCGCTTTCGGCACCGGCGCGCCCTTCGGCTCCCCGGCCGACCGCGGATGGGCACGGTGTGGGACGATGCTCGCTCACGCAGACCAGCTCCTGGAGCTCTGGAGGGGACGCCTGGTGGAGACCGCGGTCGGGACGACGGCGACGGCTGGACAGCAGACATCGCGGGGCCGCACCGGGCCCGGTCACGCGCGAACCGCCCCCTGGCACTGGGCCGTTGCCCTGGCCGGCTGCGGCGCGGTGGTGGCCGCGGCCCTCGCCGCCTCCCCGGCGACCGGCACCCCGTTGGCCGCCGGCGGCACCCCCAGGGCCCTCGCCGCGAGCGCCGCCCCCGACCCGGCCCGGGCCCAACTGCCGATGGACTGCGGCCCGTTCCCGGTCAGGACGGTGCTCAGCGTGCCCGCCGAGCTGGGCGACGGACGTCCCGGTACGGTCGTCGCCGCGCAGTGCGCCACCGACACCGGCACCCCGCCGGACTCCGTCTACCTGCTCGGCTTCGGCCCGGGCGAGCGCCCGGTGGTGGTCGCCACCCTGCTGACCGAGCGGGAGAACCTCACCCTGAGCCGGCTCGCGGTGCGCTCCGACGGCGCCATCACCGGCCGCGCGCAGGGGTATTCGAGCGACGGCGTGCCACGCTTCCGACCCGACGTCTCACTCGACCTCACCTGGGCGCACAAGGGCGGCGGCTGGCAACGCTTCCAGACCGCCGCCCCGGCAGGCTCCGCTTAGGAGTTATTCGGCGTCCGGCCCGTAGACCTCGACCCGGTCGGCGACCCGGCGCACGTGGATGCAGTCGCCGGGGCACTCCTTCGCCGAGTCCACCACGTCCTGAAGGAGCGTCAGCGGCACCGGGGCGGTCTCCCCGGGCTGCTGGCGCAGCTCGTCGTCCGGGCCCTTCACGTACGCGAGTCCGTCGATGTCCAGCTCGAAGACCTCGGGCGCGTACTGGGCGCAGATGCCGTCGCCGGTGCACAGATCCTGGTCGATCCACACCTCCAGCTCCTCGGTCGCCGCCGCGGTCTGCTCGGTCACCGACATGGTCCCCTGCCGTTTCTGTCCCGGGTCGCCCCTATTCCTGGAGCAATCCCGCCATTCGTACAACGATCGGACCCAAGCACCGCGGTCGCGATCGGATATCACTTCGCTCGACGATACATCTGGCCCGCTTTGGGTGGTGCGCGGTGGGTATCCCCTTAGCAGAGGGGAAGCACGCTGGGGCGAAGATCGGACACGCCCGTTCCATCTTTCTTGATCTAGGGGTTTACGGACCCCTGGTCCCAGGTAGGGTCTGGAAGCGTCCAGCTCCCCGGAGGAGGTGAGGACCGTGGCAGCCCACGATGACGACTACAACCGCAGCACCGGCAGGCCCGCTCGTGGTTCCGACGAGGCCGCTCAGGTCTCGTACCTTGAGCAGGAAATCGCCGTACTGCGCCGCAAGCTCGCCGACTCGCCGCGCAATTCGAGAATCCTCGAAGAGCGGATCGTCGAGCTCCAGACCAACCTGGCCGGCGTGACCGCCCAGAACGAACGACTCGCCTCCACCCTGCGCGAGGCCCGCGACCAGATCGTGGCCCTCAAGGAGGAAGTGGACCGGCTGGCACAGCCGCCGGCCGGGTTCGGCACCTTCCTCGAGGCGAACGAGGACGGTACCGCCGACATCTTCACCGGCGGTCGCAAGCTCCGCGTCAACGTCAGTCCGAACGTCGCCCTCGACGAACTGCGGCGCGGCCAGGAAGTGATGCTCAACGAGGCCCTCAACATCGTGGACGCGATGGCCTTCGAGCGCATCGGCGAGATCGTCACCCTCAAGGAGATCCTCGAGGACGGCGAGCGCGCCCTGGTCATCGGCCACACCGACGAGGAGCGCGTGGTGCGCCTCGCCGAACCGCTGCGCGAGGTCACCATCCGGGCGGGGGACGCCCTGCTGCTGGAGCCCCGCTCCGGCTACGTGTACGAGGTCGTGCCGAAGTCCGAGGTCGAGGAGCTGGTCCTCGAGGAGGTCCCGGACATCGACTACCGCCAGATCGGCGGCCTGAACAACCAGATCGAGCTGATCCGCGACGCGGTCGAGCTGCCGTACCTGCACGCCGACCTGTTCAAGGAGTACGAGCTGCGCCCGCCCAAGGGCGTGCTGCTCTACGGCCCGCCCGGCTGCGGCAAGACGCTGATCGCCAAGGCGGTCGCCAACTCGCTGGCCAAGAAGGTCGCCGAGGTCACCGGCCGCCCCCAGGGGAAGAGCTACTTCCTCAACATCAAGGGCCCCGAGCTGCTCAACAAGTACGTGGGCGAGACCGAGCGGCAGATCCGCCTGGTCTTCCAGCGAGCCCGGGAGAAGGCGGGCGAGGGCACGCCCGTCATCGTCTTCTTCGACGAGATGGAGTCGCTGTTCCGCACCCGCGGCTCCGGCGTCAGCTCGGACGTGGAGAACACCATCGTCCCGCAGCTGCTCGCCGAGATCGACGGCGTGGAGGGCCTCGAGAACGTCATCGTCATCGGCGCCTCGAACCGCGAGGACATGATCGACCCGGCGATCCTGCGGCCCGGCCGCCTGGACGTCAAGATCAAGATCGAGCGCCCGGACGCCGAGGCCGCGAAGGACATCTTCTCCAAGTACCTCAGGGACTCGCTGCCGTTCCACCCGGACGACCTCAAGGAGCACGACGGCTCCGTCGAGGCCACGGTGGCGGCGATGATCCAGTCGGTCGTGGAGCGGATGTACTCCGAGACCGAGGAGAACCGCTTCCTGGAGGTCACCTACGCGAACGGTGACAAGGAGGTCCTGTACTTCAAGGACTTCAACTCCGGTGCCATGATCCAGAACATCGTCGACCGCGCGAAGAAGATGGCCATCAAGGACTTCCTCGACCACGGTCAGCGCGGTCTGCGCGTCTCCCACCTGCTCGCCGCCTGCGTGGACGAGTTCAAGGAGAACGAGGACCTGCCGAACACCACCAACCCGGACGACTGGGCCCGCATCTCCGGCAAGAAGGGCGAGCGGATCGTCTTCATCCGCACGCTGGTCACCGGCAAGCAGGGCGCCGAGTCCGGCCGCTCGATCGACACTGTCGCCAACACGGGGCAGTACCTGTAAGCACACGGTTGTCCGGGCCGGCAGCGGTCCCCGGAGCTGTACGCACACCGTCCGGCTGTGGCGCCTCGCGGCCCCGCAGCCGGACGGCGCGTCTCGGGGCCCGCCGATCGGCGCCGGGAAATAGGCTCGACCCACCGTCCGCGGGCAGACGTCCGGCGTCGGTGTTGTTCAGCGGTACGTCAGCGTGTTCCGCCCGTCGGGGGCGGTGCACCGGGCAAGGAGGGCCGCATGACCGTACGGCGCGTGATGGGCATCGAGACCGAGTACGGGATCTCCGTGCCCGGGCACCCCAACGCCAACGCCATGCTCACCTCGTCCCAGATCGTCAACGCGTACGCGGCGGCGATGCACCGGGCACGGCGGGCCCGCTGGGACTTCGAGGAGGAGAACCCGCTGCGCGACGCGCGGGGCTTCGACCTCGCGCGCGAGGTGGCGGACGCGAGCCAGCTGACCGACGAGGACATCGGCCTCGCCAACGTCATCCTGACCAACGGGGCCCGGTTCTACGTGGACCACGCGCACCCCGAGTACAGCTCGCCCGAGGTGACCAACCCGCGCGACGCCGTGCTGTGGGACAAGGCCGGCGAGCGGATCATGGCGGCCGCGGCCCAGCGCGCGCTGGAACTGCCCAACGGGCAGAACATCCACCTGTACAAGAACAACACCGACAACAAGGGCGCCTCCTACGGCACCCACGAGAACTACCTGATGAAGCGGGCGACGCCGTTCGCCGACATCGTCCGCCACCTCACCCCCTTCTTCGTCTCCCGCCAGGTGGTCACCGGCGCCGGCCGGGTCGGCATCGGCCAGGACGGCTCGGCGCACGGCTTCCAGATCAGCCAGCGGGCGGACTACTTCGAGGTCGAGGTCGGCCTGGAGACCACCCTCAAGCGGCCGATCATCAACACCCGGGACGAACCGCACGCCGACGCCGAGAAGTACCGCCGGCTGCACGTGATCATCGGGGACGCCAACCTCTCCGAGATCTCCACCTACCTCAAGCTGGGCACCACCTCGCTGGTCCTGTCGATGATCGAGGACTCCTTCATCGCCTCCGACCTCGCCGTCGACCAGCCGGTGCGCACCCTGCACCGGGTCTCCCACGACCCGACCCTCAAGCACCTGATCACCCTGCGCAACGGGCGCAAGCTCACCGCCGTCCAGCTGCAGCTGGAGTACTTCGAGCTGGCCCGCAAGTACGTCGAGGACCGCTTCGGCACCGATGCGGACGAGCAGACCGTCGACGTGCTGGCGCGCTGGGAGGACGTCCTCGGGCGGCTGGAGCGCGACCCGATGTCGCTCTCCAAGCAGCTGGACTGGATCGCCAAGCGGGAGATCCTGGAGGGCTACCGCAGCCGGGACGCCCTGGAGTGGAACAACCCGCGGCTGCATCTGGTCGACCTCCAGTACAGCGACGTACGGGCCGAGAAGGGGCTGTACAACCGTCTGGTGGCCCGCGGCCGGTTCGAGCGGCTGCTGACCGAGGAGGAGGTCGAGCGGGCCGTCTCCAAGCCCCCGGAGGACACCAGGGCCTACTTCCGCGGGCGCTGCCTGGAGCAGTACGCGGAGCACGTCGCGGCGGCCTCCTGGGACTCGGTGATCTTCGACCTGCCGGGCCGGGACTCCCTGCAGCGGGTGCCCACCCTGGAGCCGCTGCGCGGCACCCGCAACCACGTCAAGGAGCTGCTGGACCGCTGCCGCACGGCGGAGGACCTGCTGCGCGTCCTGGCCGGTGGGTAACTTTTCGATCACCACGGGTGAACGTCCGCCGAATGGGAATCATCCGGGGTGGCAGCGGGTGTTGGACAGGAAGCGCCACCGGCAAACCGGGAGCGGCAGTCGCACCTTGTGTATAGGGTCGGTGCCAACCGGCAACGACCGACCGACCAAACCGTGCCAGACGATTCGAGCGGGGTGAGGGAAATGGCGAGCAAGGATACCGGCGGCGGCCAGCAGCGGGCAAACCGCTCCTCCGAGGAGGTCGAGGAGCAAGTCGCGGAAACCCAGAATTCCGATGACCTCAAGGAGCGCCAGGAAAAGCTGAGCGACGACGTCGACGCGGTGCTGGACGAAATCGACGAAGTGCTCGAGAGCAATGCCGAGGATTTCGTGCGTGGATTTGTCCAGAAGGGTGGGCAATAGTCCGTTCCCGGTATTCGGGAATTCACGGTCGTGACCGTCCCGGACGGTCGGGTGGCAACGTCCGCCCGGCCGTCCGGCTCCGGCCCCTCCACGCGTGGACAGTGATCGTCGGCGGGTAGGGTGCGGGCATTGCGCGCTTCAAGCTACCTGGAAGGAATCGTGTGGAAGCCAACACTCGTGGCACCGGGCGTCTACCGGCTGCCTTCCTGACCCCGGGGTCCTCCTCGTTCCTCGACTTCCTCGCCGAGCACAAGCCGGAGCTGATCCCCGGTCGCGGCGGGCTCCCCGAGGGATCGGTGGTGGAGGCCCCGCACGGGACCACGATCGTGGCCGCGGTCTTCGACGGCGGTGTGGTGATCGCCGGTGACCGCCGGGCGACCATGGGCAACGTCATCGCCCAGCGCGACATCGAGAAGGTGTTCCCGGCCGACGAGTACAGCGCGGTCGGCATCGCCGGCACCGCCGGCCTCGCGGTCGAGATGGTGCGGCTGTTCCAGCTGGAGCTGGAGCACTACGAGAAGATCGAGGGCACCACGCTCTCCCTGGAGGGCAAGGCCAACCGCCTCACCAGCATGATCCGGGGCAACCTGGGCATGGCGATGCAGGGCCTCGCGGTGGTGCCGATCTTCGCCGGCTACGACCTCGACCTGGGCCGCGGCCGGATCTTCAACTACGACGTCACCGGCGGGCGCTCCGAGGAGCGCGGCTTCGCCGCCACCGGCTCGGGTTCGGTCTTCGCCCGCGGCTCGATGAAGAAGCTGTACCGCGAGGACCTGACGGCCGAGCAGGCCGTCACCCTGGTCGTCCAGGCGCTGTACGACGCGGCGGACGACGACTCCGCCACCGGCGGCCCGGACCTGGCCCGCAAGATCTTCCCGATCGTCTCGCTGATCACCGAGGACGGCTTCCGCCGGCTCACCGACGCCGAGGTCGCGGAGACCGCGGTCGCCATCACCGACGAGCGCCTGACCCGGCCCAACGGCCCGCAGGCCCCGCTGATCTAGCCATCACCTCACAGGAAAGGGACGACCGCCGGTGTCGACACCGTTCTACGTCTCGCCCCAGCAGGCCATGGCGGACCGCGCGGAGTACGCCCGCAAGGGCATCGCTCGCGGCCGCAGCGTGGTCGTGCTCACCTACGCCGACGGCATCGTCTTCGTCGCGGAGAACACCTCCAGGGCGCTCCACAAGGTCTCCGAGATCTACGACAAGATCGCCTTCGCGGCGGTCGGCCGCTACAACGAGTTCGAGAACCTGCGCATCGGCGGCGTCCGCTACGCCGACCTGCGCGGCTACTCCTACGACCGGGCCGACGTCACCGCCCGGGGCCTCGCCAACGTGTACGCCCAGACCCTGGGCACCGTCTTCTCCTCGGTCGGCGAGAAGCCGTACGAGGTCGAGCTGATCGTCGCCGAGGTCGGCCGGACCGCGGACAACGACCAGATCTACCGGCTCACCCCGGACGGCTCGGTCGTCGACGAGAAGAACTACGTCGTGGTCGGCGGCAACGCCGACTCGATCGGCAACTACCTGGGCCAGCGCCACCGCGTCGGCATGAGCCTCACCGAGGCGGTGAAGGTCGCGGTGGACTCGCTCGCCCGCGACCCCAACGGCGGCAGCCCGCGGGCCCTCACCCCGGAACAGCTGGAGGTCGCGGTCCTCGACCGCCAGCGGTTCCAACAGCGCAAGTTCAAGCGGATCCTGGGCAACCAGCTCGGCCGGCTGCTCGACGGGGACCAGTCCGCCGAGGCGGACGACGAGGACGACCCGGCGGCCACCCCGCCGTCGGACGAGTAGTGCCTGCGGAGTCCCGTGCGGCGAGCGGATCGCCGTACGGGACTCCGGTGCCCCTGCGGCGGCCCAGTCGTCGTGGAGGCGGTTTCGGACAGCTCCGACCAGCAAAGGAGTGCTCATGGACCGCCGGATTTTCGGGCTGGAGAACGAGTACGGCGTGACCTGCACGTTCCGCGGGCAGCGGAGGCTGTCGCCGGACGAGGTCGCGCGGTACCTGTTCCGCCGGGTCGTCTCCTGGGGCCGCAGCAGCAACGTCTTCCTGCGTAACGGCGCCCGGCTCTACCTCGACGTCGGCTCCCACCCCGAGTACGCCACCCCCGAGTGCGACGACGTGGTCGAGCTGGTGACGCACGACAAGGCGGGCGAGCGCATCCTCGAGGGACTCCTGGTGGACGCCGAGCGGCGGCTGCACGAGGAGGGCATCGCGGGGGACGTCTACCTCTTCAAGAACAACACCGACTCGGCCGGCAACTCCTACGGCTGCCACGAGAACTACCTGGTGGCCCGGCACGGCGAGTTCTCCCGGCTGGCCGACGTGCTGATCCCGTTCCTCGTCACGCGCCAACTGATCTGCGGCGCGGGCAAGGTGCTGCAGACCCCGCGCGGCGCGGTGTACTGCGTCAGCCAGCGGGCCGAGCACATCTGGGAGGGCGTCAGCTCCGCCACCACCCGCTCCCGCCCGATCATCAACACCCGGGACGAGCCGCACGCGGACGCCGAGCGCTACCGCCGGCTGCACGTGATCGTCGGTGACTCCAACATGTCCGAGACCACCACCCTGCTCAAGGTCGGCGCCACCGACCTGGTGCTGCGGCTGATCGAGGCCGGCGTGGTGATGCGCGACCTCACCCTGGAGAACCCGATCCGGGCGATCCGCGAGGTCAGCCACGACCTCACCGGCACACACCAGGTGCGCCTGGCCAACGGCCGGGAAGCCAGCGCGCTGGACATCCAGGAGGAGTACTACACCAAGGCCCTGGAGTTCGCCGACCGCAAGGGCATCAACACCGGCACCGTCGCCCGGGTCCTCGACCTGTGGGGCCGCACCCTGGAGGCCGTGCGCACCGAGCGGCTCGACGGGGTGGCCACCGAGATCGACTGGATCATGAAGTACAAGCTCATCGAGCGCTACCGCGAGAAGCACCAGATGAGCATGTCCAACCCGCGGGTGGCCCAGATCGACCTCGCGTACCACGACATCCACCGCCGGCGCGGCCTGTTCTACCTGCTCCAGGGCAAGGGCCAGGCGCAGCGGGTGACCACCGACCTCAAGACCTTCGAGGCCAAGTCGATCCCACCGCAGACCACCCGGGCCCGGCTGCGCGGGGACTTCATCCGCCGGGCGCAGGAGCAGCGCCGGGACTTCACGGTGGACTGGGTGCACCTGAAGCTGAACGACCAGGCGCAGCGCACGGTGCTGTGCAAGGACCCGTTCCGTTCGGTGGACGAGCGGGTGGAGAAGCTGATCGCCGGCATGTGATCGGCAGGCGCTGACGCGTGCGTTGACCGGCCCCGGTGGTGTCTACCGGGGCCGGACGCGTGCCGGGCATACGCTGTCCGTCGAGTCCGGAGAGCCGACTTCGACCGACAGTTAGGACCACCGTGCGCCGCACCGCCGGTTTGCTTCTCACCCTGCCGCTGCTGCTCGCGGTGGCCTGCAGCAGCTCGCCCAAGGCGGCCGGCCCGGCGGCGCCGTCCACGGCGAGCGCCGCCCCGACGGTGCCCCCGCCGGTGAGCGAGGCGTCCCCGATGCCCACTCTTTCGGGTGGCGGTTTCGGCAGCAAGGCCACCATCACCCTTCCCGAGGGCCAGCCCAGCGGCCAGTTCGTGGTGAACACGGTGACCGCCGGGGAGCGGTCGACGGTCAACAAGGGCGACTGGGTGACCGTCAACTACACGGCGAAGGACTGGACCACCGGCAAGGACCTGCCCAGCTCGTACGACGACAACGGCAAGCCGCAGCTCTACCAGGCGGGCAGCGGGCAGCTGGTGCCGGCGCTGGACCAGAGCGTGATCGACAAGAAGGTCGGCAGCCGGTTGCTGGTGGTGGCCCCGCCGGCGGCGGCCTTCGGGGCGCAGGGCTCCACCCAGTTGGGCGTCAACAAGGGCGACACCGTGGTGTTCGTGCTGGACATCATCGAGAGCCTGCCGCCGGACTCCACGCTGACCGGGAACATGACCCAGGCGGCCGCGACGCTGCCCCAGGTCAAGGACAACGGCAAGGCGCCGATGGGGATCACGCTCCCGGCCGGGCAGGCCGCGCCCACCGACCTCCAGCAGGCGGTGCTGATCAAGGGCGAGGGCAAGCCGGTCAAGGGCGGACAGACCCTGATCGTGCAGTACACGGGGGTGCTGTGGAGCAACGGCCAGCAGTTCGACGCCTCCTGGACGCACGGCGGCGCGCAGGCGGTGCAGATCGGCACCGGCAGCGTGATCGAGGGCTGGGACAAGGGGCTGGTCGGGCAGAACGTGGGTAGCCGGGTGCTGCTGGTGGTGCCGCCGGCGCTCGGGTACAAGGACCAGGCGCAGGGCTCGGTGCCGCCGAATTCCACGCTGGTCTTCGTGATCGACATTCTGGAAGCGGTCTAGGAAGTCGCCGGGGGGATTCCGTACGCTTGGGCGGACGCTCGTACAACGAAGCGTCCGCCCTCATCCTGAGCTGTCATACTGCCCTCGCACTGTGGCAGGCGCCGCCCGGCGCCGAGGTCCGGGCGGGCGGTGCGGCGGCAGGCCGGCGCTCACCACGCCGGGCGCAGACCTGGAAGACCTGTGGCGAGATGGATGGGGAGTCATGACTGAGAAGACGCCGAGCCCGGGCGGGGCCGGCACCGCGGCGAACGACGGCTCTGTGGGTGACCAGGCCGCCTCTCGTCCCGGCGGCCCGATCGCGGCGGACCGCGAGTCGATCGTCGTCCCCCCGGCGATCCTCGCGCAGCAGGCCGGCTGGGCGCAGCCCGGTGACCGGCCGCGGACGGCGGGCGGGACCAAGACGGACGACGAGGCCCCGCAGATCTTCGCCAGCAACGTGCGCAAGTCCGACACCTCGGAGGCCGGGTACGACGAGAACCCGCCCGGTGTGGGCAAGCTGGGCGTGATCCTCGGCACGGTGCTGGCCGTGCTGCTGGTCGGCAGCGGCATCACGCTGTACATGGTGAACAAGGACGACTCCAAGGACAGCGCCTCGGCCGCCAAGCCGGACGCGGCCCAGACCGCGCCGCCGACGCCGAGCGCCGAGCCGGTGCCGCCGATCAAGGACAGCGCCAAGGTGCTGCCGACCGTCACCGGTGACTTCGGCAAGAAGGCCGACATCCAGGTGCCGGGCGAGGCCTCCGACGGTTCCTTCGTGGTGAAGGTGCTGTCCGAGGGCAGCGGCCCCAAGGTGGAGAAGAACAACTGGACCTCGGTGGACTACACCGGCAAGGACTGGAACACCGGCAAGGACATCCCGAGCTCGTACGACGACAAGGGCAAGCCGCAGATCTTCCAGGCCGGCACCGACGCGCTGATCCCGGCGCTGGACCAGGCCGTGATCGGGAAGAAGGCCGGCAGCCGGCTGCTGGTGGTGGCCCCGCCGGCCGCGGGCTTCGGCTCCCAGGGCAAGCCCGACATGTCGATCGGCGCCAAGGACGACCTGATCTTCGTGATCGACATCCGCAACACCAACGCGCCCGACGCCGTGGTGAGCGGTACCGTCACCCCGCCGCCGGCGGACTTCCCGCAGGTCAAGGACAACGGCAAGAAGCCGGCCGAGATCACCCCGGTGGCCGGCGCCAAGGACCCGACCGAGCTGAAGACCCACGTCCTGATCAAGGGCACCGGTCCGGCGGTGGAGAAGGGCGAGAAGGTCGTCGTCCAGTACACCGGCGCGCTGGCCAAGGACGGCAAGGTCTTCGACTCCTCGCTCAGCAAGGGCCAGGCGTTCTCCTTCGCGGTCGGCGGCGGCCAGGTCATCCAGGGCTGGGACCAGGGGCTGGCGGGCCAGACCGTCGGCAGCCGGGTCGAGCTGGTGATCCCGGCCGCGATGGGCTACGGGGACAAGGGCCAGGGCGACATCCCGCCCGGTGCGACCCTGGTCTTCGTGGTGGACATCCTGGACGCCGGTCAGGGCTGATCCACTTTTCGGGTGACAATGGTGGGCGTGTGACCTTCGGGGTCGGCCGCGTGGCCGCACCCCGACGGGCGGCGGGCGCCCGTACCGTGGTCCAGGAACGGACCGTGGTGCGGGCGCCCGCCGCTTGGTCGAGCAGGGAATTGCGAACGTGAGAAGAGGGACCATGGCTGTGAACCTGAACGAGAAGCCCGAGATCGACTTCCCGATCGGGGATGCTCCGACCGAGCTGCAGATCCGCGACATCGTCGTCGGCGACGGCGAGGAGGCCAAGCCGGGCAGCACCGTCAAGGTGCGCTACGTCGGCGTGACCTTCGAGACCGGCGAGGAGTTCGACGCGAGCTGGAACCGGACGCCCAACGAGTTCGTGTTCCCGCTGGGCGCCGGCCGGGTCATCAAGGGCTGGGACCAGGGCGTCGCCGGCATGAAGGTCGGCGGCCGTCGCGAGCTGACCATCCCGTCGCACCTGGCGTACGGCGCCCAGTCGCCGTCGCCGCTCATCCCGGCGCACTCGACCCTGATCTTCGTGGTCGACCTGCTGGCGGTCTGAGCCCGCGCTGACCTCGGGCCGGACCCCTGCCGGGGGCCCGGCCCGAGGCCGTGTTCGGACCCGAACGGCACGCCGGGGCGATCGGGCGTCGGACGCGGCTTTTGCAGTGCGTACCGCTACCGGTACGGTCGGTCCCGCCGGGTGAGGATCGCCCGGTTGGCGCACCCCGCGCGCGGCGGGGCACACCGGAAGGGTCAGCGATGGCGATCGCCAAGGCAGAGCGGCTGATGAATCTCGCCCTGTGCCTGATGAACACCAGACGTCCGCTCTCCAAGAAGGAGCTGCGGGAATCCATCGAGGCGTACCGCGAGGCCTGGCAGAACAGCAGCGAGGACGCCTTCAACCGGATGTTCGAGCGGGACAAGGACGACCTGCGCGAGCTCGGCCTGGTGATCGACGTCGACGAGAACGCGCTGGACGGCGAGCTCGGCTACCTCGCCCGCCCCGACCGCAACCGGCTGCCGGAGATCGCGCTGGACGCCGAGGAGGCGGCCGCGCTCACCCTGGCCGCCCGGGTCTGGCAGCAGGCCAAGATGTCCGGCGCGGCCAGTGGCGCGCTGCAGAAGCTGCGCGCGGCCGGGGTGCCGTTCGGCGAGGCCGAGGGCCGGACCGCCCTGGAGCCGCGCATCCCCGCCCGGGAGGCCGCGTTCGAGCCGCTGCTCACCGCCGCCCGGGACCGCCGTCCGGTCACCTTCGAGTACCGCAAGGCCGGCGCCGCCGCCGTCGAGCAGCGCAGCGTCGAGCCGTGGGCGCTGGAGTGCTGGCGCGGGCACTGGTACCTGGCCGGGTACGACCGGGACCGCGGTGACGCCCGGGTGTTCCGGCTCAGCCGGATCACCGGCAAGGTGAAGGCCAAGGGCGGGGCCTTCCTCGGCACCGTGCCCGAGCACGTGGACGTCCGGGCCACCGTGGCCAAGTTCGCGGGCGAGGGGGCCACCGCCACCGCGACCGTCCGGGTCCGCCGGGGCGCGGGCTTCCCGCTGCGCACCAAGGCGCTGAACAGCACCCGGGTGGACGAGGGCTGGGACGAGCTGGAGATCCCGTACGGCAACGGGCTGGGCGCCGACCTCGCGGAGTTCGGACCGGACGTGCTGGTGCTCGGGCCGGAGGAGCTGCGGGCGGATGTGGTCGACCGGCTGCGGGCGGTCGCGGGTATCGAGGGAGGGCACGCGTGAGCGAGTGCAGCGAGCGAATCATCGGAGGGTGCGCATTTTTGTGCGAAGCGCCCGCCGAGCGCAGCGAGGTGGACGCATGAGCAACGCCATCGACCAGACCAGGCGGATGCTGTCGCTGGTGACGTACCTGCGCGAGCGGCCCGGGGCCGAGGTCGCCGAGGTGGCCCGGGCGTTCGGGATCAGTGAGCGGGAGCTGATCGGGGACCTCAACGTGCTGCCGATGTGCGGCACCAGCTTCCGCGGCGGCGACCTGCTCGACATCGACACCGACGGCGAGCGGATCTGGTGGCACAACGTTGACGACGTGGCCCAGCCGCTGCGGCTGGCCGCCGACGAGGCCACCGCGCTGCTGGTGGCCGCCCGCGCGGTGGCCGGGCTGCCGGGCCTGCGCGCCGGTGACCGGGAGGCGCTCACCCGGGCCGTCGCCAAGATCGAGAACGCGGCCGGGGAGAGCGCCGAGGGCAGCGCCCGGGTCGGCGTGACCTTCGAGGCGGAGAGCCACGTCTTCGCCGACATCGACCGCGCGCTCAGCGAGGGCCGCCGGCTCTGGCTGCGCTACTACTCGCACGGGCGCGGCGGGATGACCGAGCGCGAGGTCGACCCGATCCGGCTGCTCACCGAGGGCCACACTTACCTCGAGGCCTGGTGCCGCACCTCGGAGGACCACCGGATGTTCCGGCTGGACCGGGTCGCCGAGATCCGCGTCCTGGACGTCCCGGCCGACCCGCCCCGGCGCGAGCCGCGCGACCTCAGCGGCGGGCTGGTCAACCCGGCCGCGGACGACCCGGAGGTGGTGGTGGAGGTCTCCTCCGGCGGCCGCTGGGTCGCCGAGTACTACACCCACGACCGGGCCGAGGAACTGCCCGACGGCGGGCTGCGGATCACCCTGCGCAGCGCCGACCCCTCCCAGCTGCGCCCGCTGGCGCTGCGGCTGGGCCGGGACGGCCGGATCGTCTCGCCGCCCGAGCTGGCCGAGCAGGCGCGCTCGGCCGCACGGGAGGCGCTGGCCGCCTACGGGGAGGGGCGGGTCTGAGCGGTGGAGCCCGGGACGAGATTCAAGGTGTACTGCTCGCAGTGCCGGGAGAAGGTCGAGCTCCCGGCCGAGGAGTTCCGGCTGACCCTCGGCCGGACTCCGGCGCAGGCGCACTACAGCTTCGGCTGTCCGCTCTGCGGGGCGGCGGTGCGCAAGCCGGCCGGGGAGAAGATCGTCGAGGCGCTCACCGCGGCGGGGGTGCGCACCATGCGGCTCGTCCCGGCGGAGGGATAGCGCCGTTGCGGCCCGTATAGGGTGGGCGCATGTCCTGGATGCTCGTCGCCGTCGTCCTGCTCGCCACCGCGGGCCTGCTGGTCCTCGGGGTCCTCGCGATCCGGCTCTGGCTGGACGTGCGGGCGCTCGCCAAGGGCGTGGACGCGGCCTCGCGGGCGCTGACCGAGGCGGCGGGGGAGCTGGCCGCGGCGGTCCCGAACCGTTAGGGCCGTCCGGCGGATTTCGCCGGGCCCTGCGACGGCCTTCGCCCCGCCCTGGGTGGAATTCGGCTGGCCCACCCGGGGCGCCGGCGGTACGGGGGCTGCTGTGCGGGAGGCAGGGGCGGGTTACGCTCTCAGGTGGCTCCTGAACTGCGAACCGGGGCCGCTGTCCTGTTCGGGCGGCCGACGTCGGGGCGTCATCCGCAGCGGTTACCATCCGCGGCGGGCGGGCGGCCTGGCGGGTCGTGGATGCTGAAGGTGGTCGACGCATGCGCTTCTCGATGACCGCGATCGTGGTGGTCGTGGTGGTTGCCATCGTGCTGTTCGGGGCCAAGCGGTTGCCCGAACTGGCGCGCTCGCTGGGGCAGTCGATGCGGATCCTGAAGAGCGAGGCCAAGGCGATGCGCTCGGAGGACGAGCCGGACGCCGGCGCGCCGTCCGCCCGGCCGCAGGTCGCGCCGCAGTCGGCGGCCAGGACCATCCAGACCGCTCCGGGGGCCTCGGCCACCGCCCGTCCGGTCGCCGAGCCCGGCGCCGGGCAGGGGGAGCCCGACGGCGACCGACCGCACTGAGCGCGGCGCACGTGACGTACCCGACGTACGCGGCGCGCGCGACGTACGCGACGTACGCGACCACGGAGGCCCGTCGACCGGCGGGCCTCGACGCACGAGTTGAGGACCGGGGTTGAGCAAGCTCTCCAAGGCGTCGCCGAAGGCGCCCAAGGATCCTGAGGGGCGGATGGCCCTCGCCGATCACCTGCGGGAACTGCGCAACCGCGTGGTCAAGTCGGTCCTGGCGATCGTGGTGATCACCGTCATCGCGGCGATCTACCACAAGCAGATCGAGAACTTCCTGCTGCAGCCGCTGCCGCAGTGCACCAAGGAGACCTCTGGGCAGTTCCACGGCAGGTGCGCCCAGGTCTCCAACATCGGCCTGACCGCCGGTTTCACCTGGATGCTCAAAGTCTCGCTGACGGCCGGCGTGGTCGGCACCGTGCCGATCTGGCTCTACCAGGTGTGGGCCTTCGTGGCGCCCGGTCTGCACAGGCACGAGAAGAAGTACGCGGTCGTCTTCATGCTGTGCGGGGCGCCGCTGTTCCTGGCCGGTGTGGCCGTGGCGATCCTGACGCTGCCGACCACGGTCCAGGTGCTGATCTCGTTCACGCCGGATACGACCACGCCGATCCTGCCGCCCGAGGACTACTTCGACATCGCGACCCGGATGGTGTTGGTCTTCGGCCTGGCCTTCGAGTTCCCGCTGCTGCTGGTGATGCTGAACCAGGTCGGGATCATCACCGGCAAGCGGCTGCTCGGCTGGTGGCGCGGCATGGTCATGGGCATCACGGTGTTCGCGGCCTTCGCCACGCCGAGTGCCGACCCGCTGACCATGCTGGCGCTGGCCGCGCCGATCTGGGCGCTGTACTTCCTCGCGGTGTCCATCGCGCTGCTGAACGACCGGCGCAAGCGCCGGAACAACCCGGACGCCGACCTGGACGACGAGGAGGCCTCGCACCTGGACCTCTCGGTGCAGCCGGTCGAGGGTGCGGAGACGGTCCAGGCCTCGTCGGCTCCGGCGGCGAGCGCGCCGGTGCCGACCGCGCGCCAGGAGCAGATGGACGACATCACCTGAGCCGGTAGCGGTTCTCGAGCCGGTTGGCCCCGGTCCTCGCCTCGGGCGGCGGGCCGGGGCCTTCGGCTGTCCGGTGCCGGTTCGGTGGCCTTTCTGCGGTTGCTCCCGGTGCGCCCTTGGCAGGCTCGATGGCATGTGACATATTACTGCGCGTGCTGAAGACCTGGACACCTCCCCTGGACGTCGTCGTGGTCGGCGCCGGAGTCGTCGGCGCCGCCTGTGCCTACTACGCCGCCCGCGCCGGGCTCGCCGTCGCCGTCGTCGACCGCGGGCCGGTCGCCGGGGGCACCACCGGGGCGGGTGAGGGCAACCTGCTGGTCTCCGACAAGGAGCCCGGACCCGAGCTCGACCTCGCCCTGCTCAGCATCCGGCTCTGGCGCGAACTCGCCGAACAGCTCGGCCCGGCCGTGGAGTACGAGCCCAAGGGCGGCGTGGTGGTCGCCTCGACGGCCGCCGGGCAGCAGGCGCTGCGGGCCTTCGCCGCCGGGCAGACCGCGGCCGGGGTGACCGCCGAAGAGGTCCCGGCCGAGCGGCTGTACGAGCTGGAACCCCACCTCGCCCCCGGACTGGCGGGCGGCTACCACTACCCGCAGGACGCCCAGGTGCAGCCCGCGCTCGCCGCCGCCCACCTGCTGCGCGAGGCCCGCCGGATGGGCGCCGAGCTGAGCACCGGGGAGAGCGTGACGGCCGTCGAGCGGGGGCCGGACGGCGCGGTGCGCGGCGTCCGCACCGACCGGCGCCGCCTGGCCGCGCCCGCCGTGGTGAACGCCACCGGTGCCTGGGGGGCCGAACTGGCCGCGCTGGCCGGGGTGCACCTGCCGGTGCTGCCCCGGCGCGGCTTCGTGCTGGTCACCGAGCCGCTGCCCAGGGTCGTCCGGCACAAGGTGTACTCCGCCGACTACGTGGCCGACGTGGCCAGCGGCTCGGCCGGGCTGCAGACCTCCTCCGTGATCGAGGGCACCCCGGGCGGGCCGGTGCTGATCGGCGCCAGCCGGGAGCGGGTCGGCTTCGACCGGACCATGTCCCACGAGGCGATCGGTCGGCTGGCCGCCGAAGCGGCGGCGCTGTTCCCGGTGCTCGCCGAGGTAGCCGTGATGCGCACCTACCGGGGCTTCCGCCCGTACCTGCCGGACCACCTGCCCGCCATCGGGGAGGACCCCCGGGTGCCGGGGCTGTACCACGCCTGCGGACACGAGGGCGCCGGAATCGGGCTGGCGCCCGCCACCGGGCTGCTGATCAGCGAGCAGCTGACCGGAAAGCGGCCGGAGCTGGACCTCGCGCCGTTCCGGGCCGACCGGTTCCCGGACGGCTGACCGTGTTCCTGGGATTCGCTTCGTTCCTGGGATTCGCTTCCGGATTGGAGAAGCCGGTGATGGATTGGAGAAGCCGGTGACGCGTCGCCGCACCCCTGCCGCCCTGGTCGAGGCCGAACCCGGGCCCGGCCACCACATCGAGTTCGACGGGCGGCCCGTCCGCGCCCTGCCCGGGCAGTCGATCGCCGCCGCGCTCTGGGCCGACGGCGTGCTCGCCTGGCGCACCACCCGAATCGGCGGGCGGCCGCGCGGGGCGTTCTGCGGGATCGGTGCCTGCTTCGACTGCCTCGCCACCGTGAACGGCCGGGCCAACCAGCGCCTGTGCCTGCTGCCCGCCGAGCCGGACACCGTCGTCACCACCCAGGAGGGACACGGCCGTGCCGACCTCGCCGTCTGAGCACTTCGACCTCGCGGTGGTGGGCGCCGGGCCGGCCGGGCTGGCCGCCGCCGTCACCGCCGCCGACCTCGGGCTGCGCTGCGTGCTGCTGGACGGCGCGGACCGGACCGGCGGGCAGTACTACCGGCACCCCGCGCCCGGGCTCGGCGCGGCCCGTCCGGACCGGCTGCACCACGGCTGGTCGGCGTACACGGCGCTCGCCGATCGGCTGGGCGTTTCCGGACGAGCCGAGTTCCGCGGCGGCCACCAGGTGTGGGCGCTGGAACGGACCGAGGACGGCTTCGCGGTGCACGTCACGCTGGGGCCGGAGGCCGCCGACCGGGCCACCGTCCGGGCCCGGACGGTGCTGCTCGCCACCGGCGCGTACGAGCGGCAGCTGCCCTTCCCCGGCTGGACCCTGCCCGGGGTGGTCACCGCGGGCGGCGCCCAGGCGATGCTCAAGGCCGGGCTGGTGCTGCCCGGGCGGCGGATCGTGGTGGCCGGCAGCGGGCCGCTGCTGCTCGCCGCCGCCTCCTCGCTGGTGAGCGCCGGGGCCGACGTCCCGGCCGTGGTCGAGGCGAGCGGCTACCTCGGGTACGCCCGGCGACCCGACGTACTGGCGGCCGTCCCCGCCAAGTTGGTCGAGGGCGCCGGGCACGGGGGCGCGCTGCTGAGGCACGGCGTACGGCTGCGGCCGCGCAGCGCGGTCATCGAGGCGCACGGGGACGAGCGGGTCACCGGGGTCACCGTGGCCCGGCTGGACGCCGACTGGCGGCCGCTGCCCGGCACCGAGCGGCGGATCGACTGCGACGCGCTCGCCGTCGGCCACGGGCTGCTGCCGCAGATCGACCTGGCCACCGAACTCGGCGCGGACACCCGGACCGGGCCGGACGGCGCGGTCGCGCTGCGGGTCGACGCCCAGCTGCGCACCAGCGTCCCGGGCCTGTGGTCCGCGGGGGAGACCAACGGCGTGGGCGGCGCGGACCTCGCGCTGGCCGAGGGGGAGCTGGCCGCGCACGCGATCGCCGGGGCGCTGCCGGGGCGCGCGCTGCTGCGCCGCCGGGCGCGGTTGCGGGCCTTCGCCGAACTGATGGCGGCGGCCCACCGGCCGGGGGCCGGCTGGACCGGGTGGCTGCGGCCGGACACCGACGTGTGCCGGTGCGAGGAGGTGCCGGTCGCGCGGATCCGCGAGGCGGTGGAGGAACTGGGCGCGGGCGACCCGCGGACCGTCAAGCTGCTCACCCGGGCGGGGATGGGCTGGTGCCAGGGGCGGATGTGCGGTCCGGCCGTGGCCTGTCTGGCCGGTGCCACGGGGGCGGGGCCGGACCGGCGGCCGCTGGCCTGCCCGGTGCCGCTCTCGCAGCTGGCGGCGGAGGCGTCTTCGCCGGAGTAGGGCCGGTCCGGACCGGAGCCGGTCCGGTTCGACTCGGTTCAGCTCGGTTCAGCTCGGTTCGGTTCGGTTCCGATCCGTGGGAACGCGCGGGGCGGGGACTCTTGTCTCCGGCCTGTTCCCGTTTATAAAATGTCACACCTCACCAAGGAGCTCAACGTGTCCATCACCCCGCACGACACCACCCGACCCTGGCGCGGCATCATGGTCGCCACCACGATCCCGCTGCGCCCGGACCTCTCCGTCGACTACGACGCCTACGCCGAGCACGTCCGCTGGCTGATCGACTCCGGCTGCGACGGCGTCGTCCCCAACGGCTCGCTGGGCGAGTACCAGACGCTCACCGCCGAGGAGCGCGCCCGGGTCGTCGAAGTGGCGATCGAGGCGGCCGGCGACGGCTCCCGGGTCATGCCCGGCGTCGCCGCGTACGGCAGCGCCGAATCCCGCCGCTGGGCCGAGCAGGCCGCCGAGGCCGGAGCGGGCTCCGTCCTGCTGCTGCCGCCCAACGCCTACCGGGCCGACCACGCCTCCGTGCGGGCGCACTACGCGGAGGTCGCCCGGGCGGGCCTGCCGGTCGTCGCGTACAACAACCCGATCGACACCAAGGTCGACCTGGTGCCCGCGCTGCTCGCCCAACTGCACGGCGAGGGCTCGATCGTGGCCGTCAAGGAGTTCAGCGGGGACGTCCGCAGGGCGTACGAGATCGCCGAGCTGGCGCCCGGGCTGGACCTGCTGATCGGTGCCGACGACGTGCTGCTGGAGCTGGCGCTGGCCGGTGCGGTGGGCTGGATCGCCGGATACCCGAACGCGCTGCCGGAGGCCTCGGCGGCGCTCTACCACGCGGCCGTCCGGCGGGACCTGGACACCGCGCTGCCGCTGTACAAGTCGCTGCACTCGCTGCTGCGTTGGGACTCCAAGACCGAGTTCGTCCAGGCCATCAAGCTCTCCATGGACATCGTCGGGCGCCCCGGCGGGCCGGTCCGGGCGCCCCGGCGGCCGCTGGAGCCGGAGATCGAGGCGGCGGTGCGCGCGGCCACCGAGAAGGCGCTGGCCGAGGGCCTCGCGTAGAGCCTGCCTTTGGGGGCTCGCGTAGGGCCTGTCCGCAGGGCCTGTCTTCAAGGGCCTGACGTCCGGCCGGCTGTGCGGGCAGCCGGCCCCAACCGACCGCTTCGACTTCGACTTCGACAGAGGAGTTGTGAGGAATGCGCAGCCGTCACGTGTTCCACGCCGTGGACTCGCACACCGAGGGCATGCCGACCCGGGTGATCACCGGAGGCTTCGGCGTCATCCCCGGCGCCACCATGGCCGAACGCCGGGTGCACTTCCAGCAGCACCTGGACCACTTCCGCACCCTGCTGATGTACGAGCCGCGCGGGCACGCCGCGATGAGCGGCGCCATCCTGCAGCCGCCCACCCGGCCGGACGCCGACTTCGGCGTGCTCTACATCGAGGTGTCCGGGCTGCTGCCGATGTGCGGGCACGGCACCATCGGCGTCGCCACCGTGCTGGTCGAGACCGGGATGGTGCCGGTGGTCGAACCGGTGACGACGGTACGGCTGGACACCCCCGCCGGACTGGTCGTCGCCGAGGTGCGGGTCGAGGGCGGCGCCGCCAAGGCGGTGACCATCCGCAACGTGGCCTCCTACGCCGTCGCGCTGGACCGCAAGATCGAGGTGCCCGGTTACGGCACGGTCGGCTACGACCTCGCGTACGGCGGCAACTTCTACGCCATCCTGCCGCTCGCCGAGCTCGGGCTGCCGTTCGAACGCGAGCGCAAGCAGGACATCCTGGACGCCGGCCTCGCCCTGATGGCCGCCGTCAACGCGAGCCCCGACCGGCCGGTGCACCCGGAGGACCCGTCCATCCACGGCTGCCACCACGTCCAGCTGCTCGCCCCCGGCTCCACCGCCGAACACTCCCGGCACGCGATGGCCATCCACCCCGGCTGGTTCGACCGCTCGCCCTGCGGCACCGGCACCTCGGCCCGGATGGCCCAGCTGCACGCGCGCGGCGAACTGCCGCTCGGGCGGGACTTCCGCAACGACTCCTTCATCGGGACGACCTTCACCGGGCGGCTGGTGGCGGAGACCGATGTCGCCGGACACCCCGCCGTGGTGCCCACCGTCACCGGGCGGGCCTGGGTCACCGGCACCGCCCAGTACTTCCTCGACCCGGACGACCCGTTCCCGGCGGGTTTCCTGCTCTGACTGCTGTGCTTGTGAACTCGCTCTGAAGGGCTGGTAGTTGTGACCATCACCTCGTACAACCCCGCCGACCCGGCCGATCTCGTGGTCGCCGTCGAGGCGCCCGGCGCCGAGGCCGTGCGGGCCGCCGTCGGACGGGCCCGGGCCGCGCAGGGTGGCTGGCTCGCGGCCGGGGCGGGCGCCCGCTCGGCGGCGCTCGGTCGGATCGCCGAGGCGGTCGAGGCGCACGCGGAGGAACTGGCCGCGCTGATCGTGCGCGAGGTCGGCAAGCCGCTGGCCGAGGCGCGGGGGGAGGTCGCCCGGACGGCGGCGATCTGGCGCTACTACGCGCAGGCGCCGTACGAGCCGTCCGGGGCGGTGCACGAGACCGCCGCCGGTCCGGGGCTGCTGCTCACCCGGCGCCGCCCGTACGGGGTGGCCGGCCTGATCGCGCCGTGGAACTTCCCGCTGGCGATCCCGAGTTGGAAGGCCGCGCCGGCGCTGGCGGTCGGGAACACGGCGGTGCTCAAGCCCGCGCCGGAGGCGACGGCCTGTGCGCTGCGGCTGGCCGAGCTGGCCGCGCTGGCCGCATTGCCGGCGGACGTGTTCACGGTGGTGCCCGGCGGGGCCGAGGAGGGGGCGGCGCTGGTCGACGCGGCGGACGTGGTCTCCTTCACCGGCTCGACCGGGGTCGGCCGCGCCGTGGTACGGGCCGCCACCGGGCGCGGGGTGCCGGTGCAGGCCGAACTCGGCGGACTGAACGCCGCGTTGGTGCTGCCGGACGCGGACGTGGAGCTGGCCGCAGGGCACATCGCGGCCGCGATCGCCGGGTACGCCGGGCAGAAGTGCACCGCCACCAGCCGGGTGATCGCGGTGGGCGCGGCCCATCAGCCGCTGCGGGAGGCGCTGATCAAGGCCCTTGCCGCGGTTGACGATTCGGTGTGCGGGCCGGTGGTCAACGCCGCCGCGCGGGAGCGGATGGTCGGGGCGGTCTCCTCGGCCGTCGAGGCCGGGGCGAGCGTACTGGTCGGCGGGCGGGTGCCCGAGCGGGCCGGTTGGTACGTCGAGCCGACCCTGCTCGCCGAGGTGCCGGCCCAACACCCGCTGGCCCGCGAGGAGTTCTTCGGGCCGGTGGCGGTGCTGCACGCGGCCGCCGACCTGGACGAGGCCATCGCGCTCGCCAACGACACCCCGCACAGCCTCGCCACCTCGGTGCACACCCGCAGCCTGGACGCGGCGCTGGCCGCCGCCGACCGGCTGGACGCGGGCATGATCCGGGTCAACGCCCCGTCCAGCGGCGTCGACTTCCACCTGCCCTTCGGCGGGACCAAGGGCGCGAGCCACGGCGAGCGCGAACAGGGCCGGGCGGCACTGGAGTTCTACACCGTGAGCCGGACGGTCAGCGTGCTGCCGGCTGGGGGCCTGTGATGTGGGTCCGTACGGTCGACTACCACACGGCCGGAGAGCCGTTCCGGATCGTGCTGGACGGGGTGCCCCCGATCCCGGGTGACAGCGTCGCCGAGCGGCGGGCCATCGCGCTCGGCGCGGGCGGCAGCGCGACCGCGCCCCGGCCGAGCGCGCTGGACGAGGTCCGGCAGCTGCTCGTCCGGGAGCCGCGCGGGCACGCCGGGATGTACGGCGGCTTCCTGGTGCCGCCGGACGACGAGGAGGCGCACCTGGGCGTGCTGTTCTGGCACAAGGACGGTTACTCGACCGCCTGCGGGCACGGCACCATCGCGCTCGGCGCCTGGGCGGTCGACTCCGGCCTGGTCCCGGCCCCCGAGGACGGCGTGGCCCGGGTGCGGATCGACGTGCCCTCCGGGCGGGTCACCGCCCTGGTGCACCGGGCGGGCGGGCGCACCACCGGGGTCACCTTCCGCAACGTGCCGAGCCGGGTCGGTGCGCTGAAGCTGCCGCTGGCCACCTCGCGCGGGGCGGTGGAGGTCGCCGTGGCGCACGCCGGGGCGTGCTACGTCTCGGTGCCGGCGGCCGCACTGGGCCTCGAGGTCTCGCAGCGGTTCCTGCCCGAACTCACCGCTGTGGGGCGGGAGATCAGGGAACTGCTGGCCGACTCCGAGGCGGTCTCGCACCCGACGGATCCGCGGCTGTCGGGCGTGTACGGTGTCGTGCTGTACGACGAACTGCCTTCGGAGGGCAGCGCGTTGATCCAGCGGAACGTCACCGTCTTCGCGGACGGGCAGATCGACCGCTCGCCCTGCGGCTCCGGAACCTCCGCCCGCCTCGCGGTGCTGGTCGCCGAGGGAAGGCTCGCGCCGGGGGAGGAACTGCTGCACGAGTCGATCACCGGCACGGTGTTCAGCGGGCGGGCGGTCGCCGGGGGCGACCCGCTGGTCGAGGGCATCGTCACCGAGGTCGGCGGGGTGGCGTTCCGCACCGGGGAGCACGCGTTCGTGCTGGAGGCGGGGGACTCGCTCGGGACGGGGTTCCTGCTGTGAGTGGCGCTGTGCTGCCCGGTGCTGGGCTGTTCGGTGCTGGGCCGTCCGACGGTGGGCCGTCCGGTGCTGGGCCGTCCGACGCTGGTCTGCCCGGTGCGGGGGCTGAGCCGCTCCAGTACACCGTGCCGGGCACCGGCGGGCTGGGGCCCGCCGGGGCGGTGGGGGCGATCGAGCGGGTGCTGCTGGACGGGCTGGACCCGGAGGCGGCGCCCGCCCGGTCGACCGTACCGGTGCCGGCCGGGGAGCTGCTGCTGATGCCGGCCGCCGCCGGGCCGTACGCGGGCGTCAAGATCGCCGGGGTCGCGCCGGACAACCCGGCGCGCGGGCTGCCCCGGATCACCGGCAGCTACCTGCTGCTGGACGGGCCGACGCTGCGGCCGCTGGCCGTGCTGGACGGCGCGGCCCTCACGGCCCTGCGCACGCCCGCCGTGACGGCGGCGGCGCTGGCGCGGCTGGCGGTGCCGGAGGCCGAGCACCTGGTGGTGTTCGGCTCCGGCCCGCAGGCGTACGGGCACCTCGACGCGCTGCTCGCCGTTCTGCCGCTGACCCGGCTGACCGTCGTGGCTCGCGACGCCGGACGGGCTGCCGCGCTGGTGGCGTACGGGCGGAGGCTCGGGCTGGCGGCCACGGCCGGCGGGCCGGAGGAGGTCGGTCGGGCGGACGTGGTGGTCTGCTGCACGACCGCGCGCACCCCGCTGTTCGACGGCGCGCTGGTGCCCGCGCACGCGGCCGTCGCGGCGGTCGGCTCGCACGAGCCGGACGCGCGGGAGGTGGACGAGGTGCTGGTCGGCCGGGCCGAGCTGTACGTCGAGGCGCGGACCGCCGCGGCGCGCGAGGCGGGGGACCTGCTGCTGGCGGGCGCGCTCGGGCGGCGGCAGGTGTGGAACCTGGCCGAGCTGGTGCGCGGCGATGCGCTGGTGCCGGGCGGGCGGCCGCGGTTCTTCAAGAGCGTCGGGATGGCCTGGGAGGACCTGGCGGTGGCGGCGGAGGTGTACCGGGCCGGGCGGCGTCGGTCGCCGTAGAACACGAGCCGACTGCCCGGGGTGGCGGTGCAGTTGTGGAGTCGGCGCGGTGAGGTGGGAACCCTCGGCCGCGCCGGCTCCTTTCGCGTTCTGGCCGTTGCTACGGCTTCCAGCCGTTCCGGCGGTAGGTGGCGAGCAGCCGGGCGAGGTGGCGGCCGGCGATGTGCAGCGGTTCCTCGCTGCGGGCGACCTGGGCGGAGAGCTCGGCGCCCTCCAGGGTGTTGATGACGGTGCCGGCCAGTTCGCGGGCGTCTTCGGCGCCGATGCCGGCGGCGCGCAGGCGTTCTTCCACGATGGCCTGCCAGTTGGCGAAGGCCTCGGCCACGGCCTGCTCGATCACCGGGGCGCGGCCGACGGTCTCCAGGGCGGTGGTGGTGATCGGGCAGCCGTCCTGCCAGTCGGAGCTGCGCAGTTCGCGCGCGAGCAGGGTGGTGCAGGTGGTGACCGCCTCGGTGAGGTCCGTGGAGGAGCCGAGGCCGGCGCGCAGGATGACGGCGAACTCCTGCTCGCCGTGCCGGATCGCCTCGGCCGCCAACTCCTGCTTCCCGCCCGGGAAGAAGTGGTAGACGGAGCCGAGGGTGGCCTCGGCCTCGCGGGAGATCTGCTTGATCCCGGTGCCCTCGTAGCCCTGGCGCTGCAGCAGCCGGGAGGTGGCCCGGACGATCCGCTCGCGGGTGCCGACGCTGCTGGTCTTCTCGGCGGTCTTCACGGGGGTCTTCACGGGCCGATCCTAGCCGATCTTCTGAATAGAGCGTTCGTTCCAGTGCTGTGCTAGCGTCGTCGACGGCACTGGATAGAGCGTTCGTTCTAGAGGAGGGGCAGTCGCATGTCCGTTGAGCGGAATTCGAAGGCGTCCGTGACGGTGATCGGGCTCGGCCCGATGGGGCAGGCCATGGCCCGGGCGTTCCTGGACGCCGGTCACGCCGTCACGGTGTGGAACCGTACGGCCGCTCGGGCCGATGAACTGGTCGCCCGTGGCGCGCAGTTGGCACCCAGCGCGGAGGCGGCGGTGGCGGCCAACGAACTGGTGGTGCTCAGCCTCACCGACTACGACGCGGTGTTCGCGGTGCTGGAGTCGGTGGAGCGGGTGGTGGCCGGTAAGGTGATCGCCAACCTCAGCTCGGACACCCCCGAGCGGGCCCGGGAGGCGGCGCGCTGGCTCGCCGAGCGCGGCGCGGGGCACCTCACGGGCGGGGTGCAGGTGCCGCCCTCGGGCATCGGCAGCCCGGAGTCGTCCACCTTCTACAGCGGGCCGGTCGAGCTGTTCCAGCGGCACCGGGCCGCACTGGAGGTGCTGACCGGCGCCGACTACCGGGGCGACGACCCCGGGCTGGCGCAGCTCTACTACCAGATCCAGATGGACCTGTTCTGGACCTCCATGGTCGGCTACCTGCACGCCACCGCGATCGCCGAGGCCAACGGCATCTCGGCCGAGGAGTTCCTGCCGTACCTGAGCTCGACGGCCGCCTCGCTGCCGGGCTTCCAGGCGTTCTACGCACCCCGGATCGCGGCCGGGAACCACGCCGGGGACGTCGACCGGCTGACGATGGCGCTGGCCGGCATCGAGCACGTCCGGCACACCGCCGAGGCCTCCGGGGTGGACGGTGCGCTGCCGGCCGTCCTGGCCGAGGCGTTCCGGCGCGGCGTCGAGGCCGGGAACGGTGCGGCGAGCCTGACTTCGTTGGTGGGGCAGTTCCGGCGGGCGTAGCCCTGTGTGCGGTGGCAGATCGTGTGCCGTCGGCCGTTGTCACGGTCGGCGGCCGCTGTCACCATGACCCTCAAGGGAATGGTCGATTCCTGGACTGTTGCACGCTCAACGTAACGTGACATTGTACGCTGGTGTTCTGCACCCACCCGGAGGAACACCATGGCCGAGCTCAAATCCCGCACCCTGATCTCCGTGCAGGAGCGGCTCCGCGACCAGGTCGCCCACGCCCTCCGGGCCGCCCTCATCTCCGGCGAACTGCGCCCCGGCGTCGTCTACTCCGCGCCCGCGCTCGCCGCCGACTTCGGCGTCTCCGCCACCCCGGTGCGCGAGGCCATGCTCGACCTCGCCCGCGAGGGCCTGGTCGAGGCCGTCCGCAACAAGGGCTTCCGGGTCACCGAGCTCACCGAGCGCGACCTGGACGACTACACCGAGATCCGCGCCCTGATCGAGGTCCCGACCGTCGGCCGGGTCACCCGCACGGCGAGCAAGGAGCAGTTGGAGCGGCTGCGGCCCCAGGCCGAGGCGATCGTCGCGGCCGCGCGCAAGCACGACCTGATCGGCTACCTGGAGGCGGACCGGCAGTTCCACCTCGACCTGCTCGGGCTGGCGGGCAACGCGCGGCTGGTCGAGGTGGTCGGGGACCTGCGCAAGCGCTCCCGGCTGTACGGGCTGACGAGGCTGGACGAGCAGGGGCAGCTGGTCTCCTCGGCGGAGGAGCACGTGGAACTGCTGGACCTGATGCTCAGCGGCGACGCGGAGGCGGCGGAGGCGTGCATGACCCGCCACCTCAGCCACGTGCGCTCGCTGTGGGCGGGCCAGGACGAGACGGCGGAGACGGAGCGCCCGGCGCTGCGGCTGCGGGCTCGCTAGGGGCTAAACCGCTCGTTCGGGTGAAGGTGGAACGGCGGGCGTCGGGAGGCGCCCGCGTCCTACGATGATGTTCTCGACATCGGCAGCCAGGAGGAAATCCATGTCCGCCGCCGCAGTGGAAGAACCCATGGAGCAGTTGACGCTGCTCGAAGCCGCAGACCTGATCTCCAACAAGCTGGTCGGCTACCGGGTCGAGATCATCGGGGGTCAGATCGCAGTGACGCCGCCACCTGACGGTCAGCACGGTGATGCACTCACCACCATCAGCTTTCCGCTCCTGCTCGCTGGTCTCCATGGCGAGACAACCCGCGTGATCCAGGGGATGGGTGTTTGGTTGCCGGACGGGCCGTTTGACTTCGCCGTTCCGGACCTGTCGGTGGTTGATGCCGACTACGCGGACCACAAGATCGAGCACAACTGCTACGACCCGTCGGTATTCCGCCTTGTACTTGAGGTCACCTCATCGAATCTCAGCGATGACCTCAAGCGGAAGCCGACGGCTTATGCGTCGGCAGGCGTGCCCGTCTATGTCATTGCGGATCGGACGAACCAACGGGTCATGATGCTTACCGACCCGCACGAAGGCGAGTACCGGCTGCATGCTGTCCACCACCCGGGGCAGTCCTTCGAACTGCCTGGGGCGGTCGGTGCGTCGGTGATGCTGAAGGTGGACGACGTGCTCGGGCCGTTGAAGTAGCGTCGTCCCGTGCGTCACATGGCGGAGGCCCTCTTCGAGCGGTTTCCCGGGCATCGGGTGGAGGTGCTGGGCGGCGAGGTGTCCGTCGAGCCCGTGCCGGACATGCGGCATGCCAGAGTCCTGAAGCGGATGAGAAGGGCTTGCTACCAGGCAGGGCTGGGCGAAGGGGGCGCCGAAGGACCGGGTCGATCGGCGGGTTCTGGTGATGACCGATCCGCAGGACGGTGAGTACCGGGAGCAGGTCGTCCACCGCCCGGGGGAGTGGTTCACCTTGCCGGAGTCGATCGGCGCGGTGGTGACCATGAACGTGGACGACCTGTTCTCCTAGGCCGCTGTCGCCGGCACTTCCAGTCGGCCGTCGTGGACCTCGGCGATCTGGTCGACGGCCGTCAGGTGGGTGCGGTCGTGGGTGACCAGGACGGTCGCGGTGGCCCGACGGTGGGTGAGTTCGGTGATCAAGTCCAGGACCGCCGCGCCCCGTTCGTGGTCGAGGGCGCTGGTGGGCTCGTCCACCAACAGCACCGTGGGGTCGTTCATCAGGGCCCGGGCGATGTTGACCCGCTGGCGCTGGCCGCCGGAGAGCTGGTGCGGTCGGCGATGGGCCTGGTCGCGGAGGCCGACGGCGTCCAGGAGTTCCAGGGCGCGGGGGAGGGCGCTGCGGGGGGAGCGGCCGTCGAGGTGGGCCATCACCTGCAGCTGCTCGACGGCGGTGAGCGAGGGCAGCAGGTTGGCCTGCTGGAAGACGATGCCGATCTTGGTGCGGCGCAACGAAGTCAGCTCGGCGCGGTCGAGGCCCGCCGTGTCGGTGCCGTCCACGACGACCCGTCCGGAGTCGGGGCTGATCAGGGTCGCGGCGACCGCCAGCAGGCTGGACTTGCCGGAGCCGGAGGGGCCGACGACGGCCGTGAGCGAGCCCTTGGGGACGGTCAGGGAGACCTGATCCAGTGCGGTGAGCCGGCCGTCGCCGTCCGGGTAGGTGAGGGTGATGCGGTCGAGGGTCAGGCTCATCGGGCGCTCCCCAGGGCGGTCAGCGGGTCGACGGAGGTGATCCGGCGGATGGACAGGGCCGCGCCGATCGCGCCGAGGGCGATCATGACGGCGGCGGGCAGCAGCAGGGTCGGGGCGTCCAGGACGAAGGGGACGGCGGAGCCGATCAGCGAGCCGGCGCCGAGGGCGATCGCGGTGCCGACGGCCGTACCGAGCAGCAGCAGGAGGACGGCCTGGCCGAGGGCGTCGCGCAGCAGGTAGCGGGTGGAGGCACCGAGGGCCTTCAACACCGCGATGTCGCCGCTGCGTTGGATGGTCCAGACGGTGAAGAAGGCGCCGATCACCAGGGCCGAGATGGCGAACAGGAAGCCGCGCATCAGCTGGAGGGAGCCGTTCTCGGAGGTGTAGGAGCCGATCGCGGCGAGGGCGTCTTCCCGGGTGCGGGTCACGGTGCCGTGGCGGGCGTCGGCGCCGGCGAGGTCGGCGCCCTTGGCGGTGTGGAGGGCGATGACGGTGGCGTGGCCGGTGCCGCCGGGGGCGAACTGCTGCCAGTCGGCGAGGCTGGTCCAGATCACCGGGGTGTGGCTGTACGCGGCGTCGCCCTCGACGGCGGCGACGGTGAGCCGGTGGCCGGCCATGGTGAAGTCGGCGCCGGCCGTGAGGTTGCCGAGCTTCTCGGCGGCGGTCGTGGACAGTACCGCCTGGCCCGGGCCGATCAGGCCGCCCTGCGGCGCGAGGTCGGAGCCGTCCGGGACGCCGAAGGCGGAGAGGGCGGCGGTGCGGGTGCCCGCGGCGGCCTTGGTGGTGGTGATGCCGAGCGGCCGGGCGGAGGTGACGCCCGGCTCGCGGGACCAGGCCTGCCACTGGTCGGGGGTGAGCTGGGAGTCGGTGAAGCTGAGCGGCTGACCGTCGGCGGGCTTGGAGAACACCAGGTGGTCGGCGGGCAGGCCGGTGATCGCGGAGATGTTCTGCCGGCCGAGTCCGGCGGTGAGCCCGGACAGCAGGCCGACCAGCACGGTGATCAGCACGATGACGGTTCCCATCAGGGCGAACCGCCCCTTGGCGAACCTCAGGTCCCTCCAGGCGACGAACACGGTGGGCCTTCCTACGGATGAAACGGGTGATGCTCATACGGTCCGCGAAACGGGGCCGCCCGGGCATCGCGCGGGGGATTGCATCCTGGGCATCGAAGGGCCGAAGCGGAGTTCAACCTTTTGATTGATGCCGAGCCTCGGGCGCGGAACTTAGGCTGGAGGGATGGCGACCGAACGACCCAGAACCACTCCCGTCGCCCGCGTCCTCCAGGTCTGCCTGCACCTGCTCGTTGCGGGCCTGCTGGCGCTCGCCGTCGCCCGGGCCGCCGTCGTCGACCGGGGCGGCGATCCGGCGGCCGTCGCCGCCGCGGCCTCCGCGATGGCCGCGGTGTACGCCGTGGGGCCGCGGCTGGCCGCCGTCCGCGCCTCGCGCCGGGGCGCGGCGCTCTGGCTGGCGCTGCTCGGCGTCACCTGGGCGGGCCTGCTGGTCGCCACCCAGGACGGGGTGTGGCTGGCGTTCCCGCTGTACTTCCTGGAGCTGCACCTGCTCGGCAGGCGCAGCGGCCTGACCGCCGTGGGGCTGACGGCCGCGGCGGCGATCACCGCCTGGTCCTGGCACCAGCACAGCTTCAGCCTCGCCGCCTCGATCGGGCCCGCGCTCGGCGCGGCCGTCGCCACCGCGACCGTGCTCGGCTACCAGGCGCTGTACCGGGAGAGCGAGGAGCGGCGCCGGCTGATCGACGAGCTGACCGCGGCCCGCGCCGACGCCGCCGCCGCCCACCACGCGGCGGGGGTGCTCGCCGAGCGCGAGCGCCTGGCCAGGGAGATCCACGACACCCTCGCGCAGAGCCTCAGCTCCATCCAGTTGCTGCTCCGGGCGGCCCAGCGGGCGCTGCCCGAGCGTACCGAGGCCGCCGCCGGGTACGTCGAGCAGGCGCGGCAGGCCGCCCAGGACAACCTGGACGAGGCCCGGCGGTTCGTCCGCGCGCTCACCCCGCCGGCACTGGACGGCGATCCGCTGCCGGTCGCGCTGGAGCGGCTGTGCGCGACCACCACGGCGCACAGCGCGCTGCCCGTCCACCTGCACGTCTCCGGGGACCCGGTCCGGCTGCCGGCCGCGCAGGAGGTGGCGCTGCTGCGGATCGCGCAGTCGGCGCTCGGCAACACCGTGCGGCACGCGAAGGCCTCGCGGGCCGAGGTGACACTCAGCTACATGGAGGGCGAGGTGGCGTTGGACGTGTTCGACGACGGGACCGGGTTCGATCCGGCGGCGGTGGCCGGCCGCACCGGCGGGGACGGCGGCTTCGGGCTGCCCTCGATGCGGGCCCGGGCGCGGGCGCTCGGCGGCAGCTTCACGGTGGAGTCGGCGCCCGGGGAGGGCACGGCCCTGGCGGTGCAGCTGCCGGTCACCCCGGAGGTCGGCGCGTGATCCGGCTGCTGATCGCCGACGACCACCCGGTGGTGCGGGCCGGGCTGCGGGCGGTGCTGGAGGGCGAGCCGGACTTCGCCATCGTGGCGGAGGCGGCGACCGCCGAGCGGGCCGTGGAGCTGGCCGCGGAGCCGGGGGTGGACGTGGTGCTGATGGACCTGCAGTTCGGGCCCGGCTCGGCGTTGAACGGCGCCCAGGCCACCGCCGCGATCACCGCCCGGGCGGGCGCGCCGCGGGTGCTGGTGGTCACCACGTACGACAGCGACGCCGACACCCTGCCGGCGCTGGAGGCCGGTGCGACCGGGTACCTGCTGAAGGACGCCCCGCCGGAGCAGCTGGCCCAGGCGGTACGGGCCGCCGCGGCGGGGCGCAGCGCCCTGGCGCCGAGCGTGGCGGACCGGCTGCTGGAGCGGATGCGGACGCCCGCGGCGGCGCTCAGCGCGCGGGAGACCGAGGTGCTGGGGCTGGTCGCGGACGGGCTGACCAACCAGCAGGTCAGCCAGCGGCTGCACCTGAGCCAGGCCACGGTGAAGTCCCATCTGGTGCACATCTACACCAAGTTGGGGGTGGACTCGCGCACGGCGGCGGTCCGGGCGGCGCGCGGGCGCGGGCTGATCCGTTGAGCGTAGGGTGAGGGAGGTACCCGTAGGAGTGGGAGGAGCCCCCCGATGGCCGTGCGTCTCGCCGAACTCGCCGTGCCGGTGATCGGCGCCCCGATGGCGGGCGGGCCCTCGACGCCCGAGCTGGTGGCCGCGGTGAACCGGGCCGGCGGGCTGGGGTTCCTGGCCGCGGGCTACAAGAGCGCCGCGGGGATGGCCGAACAGATCGCCGCGGTACGGAAGTCGACCGACCGGCCGTACGGGGTGAACCTCTTCGTGCCGGCCCCGCCCGCGGACCCTGCGGCCGTCGCAGCCTACCGGGAGCGGCTGCGGCCGGAGGCCGAGCGGTGGGGGGTGGCGCTGCCGGAGGAGATCGGGCCGGACCGGGACGACTGGGAGGCCAAGCGCGCCGCGCTGCTCGCGGACCCGGTGCCGGTGGTCTCGTACACCTTCGGACTGCCGACGGCGGAGGAGGCGGCGGCGCTGCGGGCGGTCGGGACGCTGCAGGTCGGTACCGTCACCACGCCGGAGGAGGCGCGGGCGGCGCAGGCGGTCGGGATGGACGCCCTGTGCGTGCAGGGCCCGGAGGCCGGCGGGCACCGCGGCACCCACCGGGTGACGGACGCGCCGGGGGAGCTGCCGCTGCTGGAACTGCTGTCCGCCGTACGGGCGGTGACGCCGCTGCCGCTGATCGCCGCGGGCGGGCTGGGCGACGGTGCGGCGGTCGCGGCGGCGCTGCGGGCCGGGGCGGTCGCGGTGCAGCTGGGGACGGCGTTGCTGCGCTCCGACGAGTCCGGCGCCTCGGCCACCCACCGGGCCGCGCTCACCGAACTGCCGGAGACCGTCGTCACCCGTGCCTTCACCGGCCGCCCGGCCCGCGGCCTGCGCAACGCCTTCATCGATCGCCACGGCCGGTACGCCCCGCCCGCCTACCCGGAGGTCCACCACCTCACGGCGCCTTTGCGGGCCGCCGCCACCCGTCGCGCGGACACCACCGCCATGCACCTCTGGGCGGGCACGGCCCACCGGTTGGCGCGCACCGGCCCGGCGGAGGAGATCGTGGCGGAGCTGTGGCGGAGTGCGCGGGGGTAGTGTGCCTGGCGCGCGCTGGGCGGGGCGTGTTGTCGCTCGCAGGGGTGGATTGAGCGGGAATGCGCACGGTAGCTCATAAGAGACGACTCGACTGCACCCCATGTGGATGATCCCGAGACGGCGAGCAGCATGCGTTGGAGAGGGCCCGACACGCGCCTACGCCGCAGCGATCGGTGGCGAGGTCGAGGTGGCCGTTCGGCAGGGGGAGCGGACGATCAAGGTGGCTTGACCGTCCGCTCGACCGGACTCAGCTCAGCAGGCCGGCCATCCAGGACTCGATGTCGGGGACGGTCCGTGGCAGGGCGCTGGACATCAGGTGGGCGCCGTCCTCGGTGATGACGAGGTCGTCCTCGATGCGGATGCCCATGCCGCGGAGCTCCAGGGGGAGGGTTTCGTCGTCGGGCTGGAGGTAGAGGCCGGGTTCGACGGTGAGGACCATGCCGGCTTCCAGGGTGCCGTCGACGTAGCGGTCGGCGCGGGCCTGGGAGCAGTCGTGGTAGTCGAGGCCGAGCATGTGGCCGCTGCCGCAGAGGGTGTAGCGGCGGTGGAGGCCGTTGTCCTCGGCGAGGGCCTGGTCGGCGGGGACGCGCAGGACGCCCCAGTCGGCGAGGCCTTCGGCGATGACGCGCATGGCGGCGTGGTGGAAGTCGCGGAAGCGGGCGCCGGGGCGCAGGGCGGCGATGCCGGCGCTCTGGGCGGCGAGGACGAGTTCGTAGGCCTGGCGCTGGACCGGGGTGAAGGTGCCGCCGAGGGGGAGGGTGCGGGTGATGTCGGCGGCGTAGAGGGTGTCGGTCTCCACGCCGGCGTCGAGCAGGAGCAGGGAGTCGGGGTCGAGGGCGCCGTCGTTGCGGATCCAGTGCAGGACGCAGGCGTGGGCGCCGGAGGCGACGATGCTGGTGTAGCTGGGGCCGTTGCCCTCGGCGCGGGCGCGCAGGTCGAAGACGCCCTCGATCCAGCGTTCGCCGCGGTGGTGGCGCAGGGCGGTGGGCAGGGCTCGGACGACGTCCTCGAAGCCGGTGACGGTGTGGTCGACGGCGAGTTGCAGCTGCTGGACCTCCCAGGTGTCCTTGACCAGCCGCAACTCGGAGAGCACGGCGGCGAGTTCGCCGTCGCGCTGGTCCGCGACGGGGCGTCCGGTGGCGAGGTCGACGAGGGCGTCGGTGCCCGCCAGTACCCGGGTGGGCGGCTGCGGTCCGGTGAGCAACTTGCCCAGGTCGTCGAGGTGTTCGGTGCGCAGCCCGGTGAGCTGGGTGGTTTCGGCGAGGTCGGGGCGGCGGCCGACCCAGAACTCGCCGTAGCGGCGGTCGCGGTAGAACTCGCCGCCGTCGCGCGGGGATCGGGGGCGGACGTAGAGCACCGGTTCGTGGCCCGCGGCGCCGGCCGGTTCGAGGACGAGGACGTGGTCGGCCTGGTCCTCGCCGGTGAGCCCGGTGAGCCAGACGTACGCGCTGTGCGGGCGGAAGCGGTGGTCCAGGTCGTTGCAGCGGACCTTGAGGCGGCCGGCCGGGACGACGAGGCGTTCGCCGGGGAAGGCGGCGGAGAGCCGGGCGCGGCGGCCGGGGAAGCCCGAGTAGCCGGGGACGCGCTGGTCGGCGGGGAGCGGGGTGGCGGCCCAGTGGGTGCCCATGAAGGCGTCCAGGGCGGGGGAGACCGGGAGGTCGTGGCTTCCGGTGGCGAGGCCGGGCTGGGGGAGGGTCACCGGTGAACTCCTAGGCGGGGGTGGGGAGGTGAGGGCGCACGGACACGGCTGGGTAACGACCGGCGCCACCCCTTGTGTAGTGCAATTTCACATTACTATGTTACGGGTCACACAGCGGAGCGGCCAGAGCAGGCCCCCCACAGCGGAGTTGCACATGACCAGGCGCACCCATGCCCTCCTCGCGACGGCCCTCGCGGCGGCCCTCACCCTCGGCCTCGGGGCCTGCAAGAACGACAAGAGCGACAGCGGCGGTGATGCCGCGGCCGGCAGCACCCGGGCCCCGGGCGCCGCGTCCGGGACGATCGTCGGCGGCACCCCGGTCAGGGGTGGCACCCTGACCGTGCTGTCCAACCAGGACTTCGCCCACCTCGACCCGGCCCGCAACTGGACCATGCCGAACATGGACTTCGGCATCCGGCTGCTCTACCGCACCCTGGTCACCTTCAAGGCCGAACCGGGCGCCGCGGGCAGCGAGATCGTCCCGGACCTCGCCACCGACCTCGGCCGGCCCTCGGACGGCGGCAAGACCTGGACCTTCACCCTCAAGGACGGCGTCAAGTACGAGGACGGCACGCCGATCAGGTCCGCCGACATCAAGTACAACGTCGAGCGCTCCTTCGCCCCCGACCTCACCGGCGGCCCCGACTACGCCGAGCAGTACCTGGCCGGCGGCGAGAACTACAAGGGCCCGCTGAACGGCGAGCACCTGGCGAGCATCGAGACCCCGGACGACAAGACCGTGGTCTTCCACCTCAAGCGCCCGGTCGCCGAGTTCTCGTACACCGCGACCCTGCCGACCTTCGCCCCGGTGCCGCAGTCCCAGGACAAGGGCACCCAGTACGACCTGCGGCCGTTCTCCTCCGGCCCGTACAAGATCGAGACCTACGACCGCGGCAAGCAGCTGGTCCTGGTCCGCAACACCAACTGGGACCAGTCCACCGACGCGGTCCGCAAGGCGTACCCGGACAGGATCGTGGTCACCGAGGGCCTCAAGGGCGGCCAGGTGGACGACCGGATCATCGCCAGCGACGGCGCGGACGCCTCCGCCGTCGAGTGGATGAACCTGCGCCCGGAGTCCGTCTCCAAGGTGCTGCCCAAGGCGGACGTGAAGTCCCGGCTGATCGCCGAGCAGGAGGGCTGCACCGACATGCTGTACCCCAACACCTCCAAGGCGCCCTTCGACGACCCCAAGGTGCGCGAGGCCCTGATGTACGCGGTCGACCGGGACGCCCAGGTGACGGCGAACGGCGGCCCGGCGATGGGCGACGTGGCGACCTCCTACCTGCCGCCCGCGCTGGCCGGCGGCACCAAGCTGGACCCGCTGAAGATCCCCTCCACCGGTGACCCGGAGAAGGCCAAGCAGTTGCTGAAGGACGCGGGCAAGACCGACCTCAAGCTCTCGCTGACCGTCTCCACCGGCGACAAGACCCGGGCCGAGGCGCTGCAGCAGTCGCTGGCCAAGGCCGGCATGCAGGTCACCATCACCACCGCCGACCCGTCGGTCTACTACGACACCATCGGCGACACCAAGAACGCGCCCGACCTGGCCATCGTCGGCTGGTGTCCGGACTACCCGTCCGGTGCGACCTTCCTGCCGATGGTCTTCGACGGCCGCACCATCAAGGAGAAGGGCAACCAGGGCAACGTCGAGCAGTTCCGCGACCAGGCCACCGAGGACCGGATCGACCAGATCAACGCGATGTCCGACGTCACCGAGGCCGACAAGGCGTGGGTGCAGCTCAACGAGGACCTGATGAAGAAGGCGCCCACCGTGCCGATGCTCTGGCAGCGCCGCCCGTTGCTGGCCGGGACGAACGTGGCCGGGGCGTTCGGCTCCCCGGTGTGGACCGGTCAGTGGGACTTCGCCACGATCGGCCTCAAGGACCCCTCCAAGAGCAAGGGCTGAGGGCTTCTTCGATGAGTACCACCATCGATACCGGCGCGGCCGAAGAGGCCGAAACGGCCGGGCCGGTCACGCCGAAACGTTCCGGCAGAGGGCCCTGGCGGCTGGTCTGGGACCAGCTCTGGGCCAAGGGCTCGGCCCGGTTCGGCCTGGTCACCGTCGTCCTGCTGCTCCTGCTCGCCGCCCTGGCCGAGCCGCTGAGCGAGCTCGGCGGCTGGACCCCCGAGGAGTTCGACAAGCGCGCCGTGGACCCGTACCTGGGCGGCCAGCCGATCGGCGACTTCGGCGGGATCGGCACCCGGCACTGGCTGGGCGTCGAACCCGCCACCGGGCGCGACCTGTTCGCCCGGGTGCTGCACGGCGGCCAGGTCTCGCTGCTGATCGCCTTCACCGCCACCGCCGTGGTGGTGGTCACCGGCACCCTGGTCGGGATCGCGGCCGGCTACTTCGGCGGGCGGACCGACACCGTGCTGTCCCGGCTGATGGACCTCACCATGTCCTTCCCCTCGCTGATCTTCATGATCTCGATGATGTCGGTGGCCAAGGACGTCAACCGGATCCTGCTGATCACTCTGGTGATCGGGCTGTTCACCTGGCCCGGCATCGCCCGGGTGGTGCGCGGCCAGACCCTCTCGCTCAAGCACCGCGAGTACGTCGAGGCCGCCAAGGTCGGCGGCGCCCGCCCCTGGCGGATCCTCACCCGGGAGATCCTGCCGAACGTCTCCGGCCCGGTCATCGCCTACACCACGCTGCTGGTGCCCGGCATGATCGCCACCGAGGCCGCGCTCAGCTACCTCGGCGTGGGCGTGCGCCCGCCGACCCCCTCCTGGGGCCAGATGATCGCCGAGAGCATCAGCTTCTACGAGACCGACCCGACCTACTTCCTGATCCCGACGGCCTTCCTGTTCCTCGCCGTGCTCGCCTTCACCCTGCTCGGCGACGCGCTGCGCGACATCCTCGACCCCCGGGGAGGCCGGTCGTGATCCTCTACCTCGGCCGCCGGCTGCTCGGCGCGCTCGGCATCCTGCTGGCGATCTGCGCGATCACCTTCACCATCTTCTACCTGCTGCCCGCCGACCCGGCGGTGGCCGCCTGCGGCAAGACCTGCAGCCCCGAGCGGGTCGCCGAGGTCAAGGCCGCGATGGGCCTGGACAAGCCGGTCTGGGAACAGTTCGGCACCTACGTGACCGGCATCTTCGCCGGGCGCGACTACGGCAGCGGACCCGGCGCCACCCACTGCGCCTTCCCCTGCCTCGGCTACTCCTACGAGTACTCGCTGCCGGTCTGGGGGCTGCTCACCGACCGCCTGCCGGTCTCCGTCTCGCTCGCCCTCGGCGCGTCCCTGCTCTGGCTGGTCCTCGGCCTGGGCGCGGGCGTCACCTCGGCGCTGCGCAAGGGCGGGGCCGTCGACAAGACCCTGATGGTGTTCTCGGTCGGGGCGGCCTCGCTGCCGGTCTACTTCACCTCGATCATGCTGATCTGGGGCGTGGTCAGGACGGCCGGGCTGCTGCCCTACCCGTCGTACCACGCCTTCACCGACGGCCCGGTCGCCTGGGCCTCCAACCTGCTGCTGCCCTGGATCGCCCTCGCCCTGCTGTACGCCGCCATGTACGCCCGGCAGAGCCGCAACTCGATGATCGAGGCGATGGCCGAGCCGTACATCCGCACCGCCCGGGCGAAGGGGCTGCCACCGCGCACGGTGACCGTCAAACACGGGCTGCGCTCCGGGATGACACCGATCCTGACCATCTTCGGGATGGACCTCGGCGGGCTGCTGGCCGGCGCCGTCATCACCGAGTCGATCTTCGGACTGCCCGGCGTCGGACGGCTCTTCTACGACGCGCTGGTCCGCTCCGACCAGCCGGTGATCCTCGGGGTCACCCTGCTCGCGGCCACCTTCATCGTCGTCGCGAACCTGCTGGTGGACCTGCTGTACGCGTTCGTCGACCCGAGAGTGAGGTACTGAGTGAGCGAGCGGAGCGAGCGAACCGTCAAGAGGTGCGTCCTCGGCGAAGCGGCTGCCGAGCGAAGCGGGGCGGGCGCATGAGCCTGCTGGAAGTCGAGGACCTCAAGGTCGCCTTCGACACCCCGCGCGGCACCGTACGGGCCGTGGACGGCGTCTCCTTCGCCGTCGAGGCCGGGCGCACCCTCGGGCTGGTCGGCGAGTCCGGCAGCGGGAAGTCCGTCACCTCGCTGGCCGTCATGGGCCTGCACCGGGGGGCCGCCGTCAGCGGCTCGATCCGGCTCCACGGGCAGGAACTGACCGGACTGGGGGAGCGGGAGCTGGGCGCCGTCCGGGGCCGGCGGATCGCGATGATCTTCCAGGACCCGCTGTCCAGCCTGCACCCCTTCTACACCGTCGGCGAACAGATCGCCGAGCACTACCGGGTGCACTTCCGGGCGGGCCGGAAGGCCGGGCGCGCCAAGGCGGTCGAGATGCTGGCCGAGGTGGGCATCCCGGAACCGGCCCGTCGGGTCGACGAGTACCCGCACCAGTTCTCCGGCGGCATGCGCCAGCGCGTCATGATCGCCATGGCGCTCGCCTGCGAACCCGACCTGCTGATCGCCGACGAGCCCACCACCGCCCTGGACGTCACCGTCCAGGCGCAGATCCTCGACCTGATCGCCCGGATCCAGCAGGACCGCGGCCTCGGCGTCGTGATGATCACCCACGACCTGGGCGTGGTCGCCCGGGTCGCCCACGAGGTACTGGTCATGTACGGCGGCCGGGCGGCCGAACAGGCCCCGGCGGAACGGCTGTTCGCCGCACCCGCGCACCCCTACACCCGCGGCCTGCTGGACTCGCTGCCGCGCCTGGACGACACCGACGACGCCCCGCTGCGGGCCATCCCCGGCAGCCCGCCGTCGCTGCTCGTCTCCGCCCCCGGCTGCTCCTTCGCCCCGCGCTGCGCCCGCACCACCGGCGCGTCCGCCGAGGAGCACGCCCGCTGCCTGGCCGAGCGCCCGTCGCTCGACCGGCTCGGCCCGCCCGCCGCCGGCCACCGCGCCGCCTGCCACCTGCCGCTGGTGCCGGAAGGGATCGTCTGATGGCCGAACCACTGCTCTCCGTACGGGACTTGGTGAAGACCTTCGCCGGTCGGCGCGGGCGCACCGGCCGGCCCGGCGCACCGATCCGGGCCGTGGACGGGGTGAGCTTCGACGTCGGCGCGGGCGAGACCCTGGGCCTGGTCGGCGAATCCGGCTGCGGCAAGTCCACCACCGGGCGGATGATCGTCCGGCTGCTCGACCCGACCTCGGGCACCGTCACCTTCGACGGCACCGAGATCGGCGGCCTCTCCCAGGCGCGGCTGCGGCCGCACCGGAGGCACCTGCAGATGGTCTTCCAGGACCCGTACTCCTCGCTCAACCCCCGGCAGACGGTGGCCCGGATCATCTCCGAGCCGCTGCTCGTCCAGGGCACGGGCGCCGAGGAGGCACGCGGCCGGGCGGCCGAACTGATGGAACTGGTCGGGCTGATCCCCGAGCACCTCGACCGCTACCCGCACGAGTTCTCCGGCGGCCAGGCGCAGCGGATCGGCATCGCCCGCTCGCTGGCCACCTCGCCCAAGCTGGTGATCGCGGACGAGCCGGTGTCCGCGCTGGACGTCTCCGTCCAGGCCCAAGTGGTCAACCTGATGGAGCAGTTGCAGCGCGAGCTCGGCCTGGCGTACGTGTTCATCGCGCACGACCTCTCAGTGGTCAAGCGGGTCTGCGACCGGGTCGCGGTGATGTACCTGGGCCGGATCGTGGAGATCGGTGACAAGGCCGAGGTGTACGGCAACCCGGCGCACCCGTACACCCGGGCGCTGCTGTCCGCCGTTCCGCTGCCGGACCCGGCGGCGGAACGGGCCAGGGAGCGGATCGTGCTGCTCGGCGACCCGCCGAGCCCGGCCGACCCGCCCACCGGGTGCGGCTTCCACCCGCGCTGCCCGAAGGCGCAGCAGCGCTGCCGGACGGAGCGGCCGCTGCTGGAGGCCGTCGGCACGGGTGGCCGGCAGGCCGCCTGCCACTTCCCGGAGGCCTGAGGGCCTGAGGGCCGCTCCGGCGGGCCTGGTGGGCGGGCCGCCACAAGCCCCCGGTCGGACGCGGTGGGGAACCTCACGAGGGCCGCGTCCGACCGGGTTCCACGCCTCCTGGTGTTCGTCAGGAGGCGGCAGCCGCCGGGGCGCTGGCCCCTCGGTGGCGAGTCCGTCGTCCGGGTCGAGCACCCGGCGGCGGCGCAGCGACACGCAGCCGCAGCCGATGCAGCCGGTCAGTTCGGCCTCCAGCCGCTCCAACTCGTCGCGTCGGGCGCGCAGTTGCTCGGCCCGGCGGCGGGAGATCCGCCTTTTCGTCGCGGAGGTCCGGGGCCTTCCCGTTCCGTCAGCGCGTGGTGTACTCCACGGCCACGCTGACCACCGCCAGCACCGCGAAGACCACCGCCAGGGTGCTCCGGCCGGAGGCGTGCAGCGCCAGCGCCGCCGTTTCCAGGACCAGCACCTTGAGCGCGATCTCCACGCCCAGCGGCTGGCGGAACTTCGGCCCGCCCGCGGCCAGGAACAGGCCCCAGACGGTGGCCGCCAGGGCCGGTGCGCCGATCCCCAGCAGCAGCCGGGTCGCCAGGGTGGAGCCGGTCTTGAACCCCCAGTAGCAGAGCGCCGCCAGCATGCCGAGCTCCAGCCCGAAGGCGAGGCCCGCGTTGGTCGCCGTCAGCGGGGTCCACTGCCGCTGTCCGACCGGGCCCGGTATTGCGATCTTCATCCCCGCGCTCTCCCCGTCTCGCCGAGCCGCCCGGCCCGGGCGGCGGTTGTGCGGAGTCTCCCAGAGCGGCCCGGGCGGACTCAACGGATCCGCGGTCGGCAGCCAGTAGAGTGGCATGAAATGTCACACACCACCGAGGGGGAGAGTGCCATGACGGAGGACCCGGGCACCGCGGAGGACCTGAGCACCGTCGAGTCGCCGGCCCCGCTGCCCGCCGCCGAGGGCCTGTTCAGCGTCGCGCCGCACACCGCGCACCTGAACCACGGCTCCTTCGGCGCCGTGCCGCTCCCGGTCCAGCGCGCGCAGGAGGCGCTGCGCACCGAGCACGAGCTGGACCCGGACGGCTTCTTCGCCGATCTGCCGGACCGGATCGCCGGAGCCCGGGTGCGGATCGCCGCCGAGCTGGCCACCGACCCGGACCGGCTGGCGCTGGTCGCCAACGTCACCGAGGCGGCCGCGATCGCCCTGGACAGCATCCCCTTCGCCCCCGGCGACCGGATCCTGGTCACCGACCACGGCTACGGTGCGGTCACCCAGGCCGCCGCCCGCAAGGCCGCCGAGACCGGCGCCGAACTGGTGGTGGCCGAGCTGCCCCTGGTCGCCCCGGACGAGCGGGCCGTCCGGGAGGCGGTGCTCGCAGCCGTCGATGGGCGCACCGCCGTCGCGATCCTGGACCGGATCACCTCGCCCACCGCCCGTACGGTGGCGTCCCCGGCCCTGGTCGCCGAGCTGCGCGAGCGCGGGGTGACCACCCTGGTGGACGGCGCCCACGCGCCCGGCATGCTGCCCGAGCCGGTCGACCCGAACGCCGACTTCTGGTTCGGCAACCTCCACAAGTGGGCTTTCGCCCCGCGCGCCACCGGCGTCCTGTCCGTGCGGCCCGAGTGGACCGCCCGGGTGCGCCCGCTCGCGCTGTCCTGGGAGCACCACCGGGGCTTCCCGGCCAGCGTCGAGTGGCGCGGCACCTGCGACTACACCTCCTGGCTGGCCGCCCCGGCCGGCTTCCAGCTGCTGCGCGAGCTGGGCCGGGAGGCGGTCGCCGCGCACAACACCGCGCTCGCCGCGTACGGCCAGCGGGTGCTGGTCGAGCGGGCCGGCCTGCGGGCGCTGCCCGCGACGCCCGGGGTGTGGATGCGCGCCGTACGGCTGCCGCGGGGCCGGTTCGACACCGAGCAGGCCGCCCGGGGGCTGATGGCCGGGCTGTGGCAGCGGCTCGGCGTCCGGGTGGCGGTCCGGCCGTGGCCCGGCGGCGGGGTGCTGCGGGTCAGCGCCCAGCTGTACAACCGGGCGGCGGAGTACGAGCGGCTCGCGGACGGGCTCGCGGAGTTCCTCAAGGACTGAAGGGTCAGTCGCCGGCCGCCCGCAGCTCCGCGAGCAGGACGTCCCGGTCGGCGAGCAGCCCGGTGAGGATCCGCCGGGCTGCCCGCAGCAGGTCGGTGACGTCGCCGCCGGCCAGCGCGTAGACCACCGTGCTGCCCTCCCGGGTGGCGGTGACGATGCCGGACCGGCGCAGCACCGCGAGCTGCTGGGACAGGCTGGAGGGCTCGACCTCCAGCTCGGTGAGCAGACAGCGGACGGGCTTCGGTCCGGCCTGGAGCAGCTCCAGCACCCGGATCCGGACGGGATGGCCGAGCATCCGGAAGAACTCGGCCTTGGCCTGGTACAGCGCCACCGTCACGAGGCCCCCCTTCCCTGGTGTCGGCGGGCTCAGATCTCCAGCGCGAGTTCGATCCGCTTCAGCTGGTGGCGGGCCATCGCGAGGTTGGAGCGGCTGCGGTTGAGGGCCAGGAACAGGAACAAGCCGCGCCCGCTGGGCGTCGTGATCGGCCGGACCATGTGGTATTGGTTGGTCAGGCTGATCAGGATGTCCTCGATCTCGTTGTCGTGCAGGTTGAGCATCTCCATCGCCCGCATCTTGGCGCGGACCACGTCGGTGTTGCCGGCGGCGGCGACGTTGAGGTCCATCTCGCCGCCGTCGCCGAGGCTGCCGAGGGCCATCCCGCTGCCGTAGTCGACCAGGGCGACGCCGATCGCGCCGTCGATCGCCATGGCTTCCTTGAGGGACATCTCCAGGTTCGCCATCGTGGCTGTCCTCCCGTGAGTGGTGACCGGGGCACCCGCGGGTGCCGTGGCACTCGAAGATCGGGTGCCGTGGCATCCGAAGGTAGGGAGCAACCTCCGCGCTCCACCGCGGATGACCGGAGACGTTCGGATCTGGCTCGGTCCTGATCATTTGAAGACATTTGCAACTATGGATCTGGGAGAGGAGTGATCTCCTCGCGCGGAAAACGGTGCTATCGATGTCACTCCACCCGGGTAACCTCTCGCTGAGATGCGAGATCACACCAACCACACCCGGACGGCGATGAACACCCCCGATCCAGAGCCCCAGGAAGACCAGGAGCTCAGCCCCGCCGAGGCGTACGCGGCCAGCCGTCGCCGGGCCAAGGAGCAGGCCACCGCCCTGTACGGCTTCCAGCAGCTGTACGACTTCCCGCTGGACGACTTCCAGCTGGAGGCCTGCGAGACGCTGGAGGCCGGATCGGGCGTGCTGGTCGCCGCCCCCACCGGTTCCGGGAAGACCATCGTCGGCGAGTTCGCCGTGCACCTGGCCCTCGCCGCGGGCCGCAAGTGCTTCTACACCACGCCGATCAAGGCGCTGTCCAACCAGAAGTACGGCGACCTGGTCAAGCGCTACGGCGCCGCCAAGGTCGGCCTGCTCACCGGCGACAACACCGTCAACGGCGACGCACCCGTGGTGGTGATGACCACCGAGGTGCTGCGCAACATGCTCTACGCGGGCTCCAGCACCCTCGACGGCCTCGGCTACGTCGTGATGGACGAGGTGCACTACCTCGCCGACCGCTTCCGCGGCGCCGTCTGGGAGGAGGTCATCATCCACCTCCCCGAGTCGGTCACCCTCGTCTCGCTCTCCGCGACCGTCTCCAACGCCGAGGAGTTCGGCGACTGGCTGGACACCGTCCGCGGCGGCACCAAGGTGATCGTCTCCGAGACCCGTCCGGTGCCGCTGTGGCAGCACGTGATGGCCGGCAACCGGATGTACGACCTGTTCGCCAACCCCGACCGGGACGGCCGCCCCAAGAACAACCTCAAGAACCCCGGCAAGGCCGTCAACCCCGAGCTGGTCCGGCTCGCCCGCTCCGAGCTCGACCGCAACCCGCGCGACCGCTTCGGCCGCGGTCGGGGCCGCTCCATGCCCAACGGCCGTCCCGGCCGGGTCTGGACGCCGGGCCGGGTCGACGTCATCGACCGGCTCGACGCCGAGGGCCTGCTGCCCGCCATCACCTTCATCTTCAGCCGGGCCGGCTGCGAGGCCGCCGTCCAGCAGTGCCTCAGCTCCGGCCTGCGGCTCAACAAGGAGGCCGAGCGCGCCCAGGTCCGCGCCATCGTCCAGGACCGCTGCGCCGACATTCCGGACGAGGACCTGCACGTCCTCGGCTACTTCGAGTGGCTGGACGGGCTGGAGCGCGGCATCGCCGCCCACCACGCCGGGATGCTGCCCCGGTTCAAGGAGGTCGTCGAGGAGCTCTTCGTGAAGGGCCTGGTCAAGGCCGTCTTCGCGACCGAGACCCTGGCCCTCGGCATCAACATGCCGGCCCGCTCGGTGGTCATGGAGAAGCTGGTCAAGTGGAACGGCGAGACCCACGCCGACATCACCCCCGGCGAGTACACCCAGCTCACCGGCCGGGCCGGGCGGCGCGGCATCGACGTCGAGGGCCACGCCGTCGTGCTCTGGCAGCGCGGCCTCGACCCGGAGGCCCTGGCCGGCCTCGCCGGCACCCGCACCTACCCGCTCAAGTCCTCGTTCCGGCCGTCGTACAACATGGCCGTCAACCTGGTCTCCCAGTTCGGCCGGCACCGCTCGCGCGAACTGCTGGAAACCTCCTTCGCCCAGTTCCAGGCCGACCGCTCGGTGGTCGGCATCGCCCGCCAGGTGCAGCGCAACGAGGAGGGCCTGGAGGGCTACCGCGAGTCGATGACCTGCCACCTCGGCGACTTCGACGAGTACATGGAACTGCGCCGCCGGCTCAAGGACCGCGAGAACGAACTGGCCCGCGAGGGCACCAGCCAGCGCCGCGCCGCCGCCATCGAGTCCATCGAGCAGCTCAAGCCCGGCGACGTCATCCACGTCCCCACCGGCAAGTTCGCCGGCCTCGCCCTGGTCCTCGACCCGGGCCTGCCGCCGGTCAACCGCTCCGGCCGGGGCGGCCCGCGCCACCCCGACTTCCAGGACGGCCCGCGCCCGGTGGTGCTCACCGCCGAACGGCAGGTCAAGCGGCTCGCCATGATCGACTTCCCGTACCCGGTCGCCGCGATCGAGCGCCTGCGCATCCCCAAGTCCTTCAACCCGCGCAGCCCCCAGTCCCGGCGTGACCTCGCGTCCGCGCTGCGCACCAAGGCCGGCCACCTCGAACCCGAGCGGTTCCGGCGCGGCCGCGCGGCCGCCGCCGACGACCCGGAGATCACCCGGCTGCGCGCCGAACTGCGCCAACACCCGTGCCACGGCTGCTCCGACCGCGAGGACCACGCCCGCTGGGCCGAGCGCTACCACCGGCTGCACCGCGACACCGAACTGCTGGAACGCCGGATGCGCTCCCGCACCCACACCATCGCCCGCACCTTCGACCGGGTCTGCGCACTGCTCACCGACCTCGGCTACCTCCAGGGCGACACCGTCACCGACGACGGCAAGCGGCTTGGCCGGCTCTACGGCGAACTCGACCTGCTCGCCTCCGAGTGCATCCGCGAGGGCGTCTGGAGCGGCCTCGCCGCCGCCGAACTCGCCGCCTGCGCCTCGGCGTTGGTCTACGAGTCGCGCCAGGCCGACGATGCCGGCGCCCCCCGGGTGCCGGAGGGTGCGGCCAAGGAGGCACTCGGCCAGATGGTCCGCATCTGGGGCCACCTGGACGCCCTGGAGGAGCAGCACCGGATCAACACCGCCGAGGGCGTCGGCCAGCGCGAACCCGACCTCGGCTTCGCCTGGGTCGCCTACCGCTGGGCCCTCGGCCACAACCTCGACCAGGTCCTGCGCGACGCCGACATGCCCGCCGGCGACTTCGTCCGCTGGACCAAGCAACTCATCGACGTCCTCGGCCAGATCCAGGACGCCGCCGGCGCGGACGCCGACCTCCGCAAGACCGCCCGCAAGGCCGTCGACGGCCTCCGCCGCGGCATCATCGCCTACTCCTCGGTGGGCTGACCGGCCCACCCCCCCACCGCCCGCCCGTCGCCGCTTCGGCTCCCGCCGAAGCGGCACCGGAGTTGTGCGGGGTTGCGCAGGAAGTCGATTCGGCCGACTTCCTGCGCAGAGAAGGGCTTGACCTTGGCCTTTCGGCGGCCTCTCTCGACCCGAGCGAGGCCGCCGACCACGCCCCTCTTGCCGTTTACGACGGTGGATGCTGGGCGAGGCCGGCGACGCACAACCATCTGAAGGCGCCGGCGGTGGTGGGGATCCTTGGTTGCCCGCGTGCGAGGAGGCGCCGTGTTCCAGGAAGACGGTTTCGGCGCGGGGCCCAACGGGTGCGTGGGATGCTCAGCGCGTGGCGAGAGCCTCCAGGAGGCGGTCCAGGGAGGTGCCGAGGCCCCAGCGGGTGGAGAGGTGTTCGAGGGTCATCGGGTCGAGGGGTTCGCGGGGGAGGGCGGGGTCGAAGTCGGGGAGGGGGGCGTCGGAGGCGACGCGGACGACGGTGGGGGCGACGTCGAGGTAGGCGGCGCCCTCGACGATGTTGCGGCGGCGGGCGGGGGTGAGCTTGGAGGCGACGTCGAGGGCGGCGGCGCGGATGGCCGCGAGGTCGCCGTACTCGTTGATCAGTTGGGCGGCGGTCTTCTCGCCGATCCCCTTGACACCGGGCAGGCCGTCCGACGGGTCGCCGCGCAGGGCGGCCATGTCGGCGTACTGGGCGCCGCGCACGCCGTACTTCTCGAGCAGCAGCGCGTCGTCGGTGGTCTGCAGGTTGCCCATGCCCTTGACCGGGTAGAGCACGGTGATCTGCCGGGCGTCGTCGACCAGTTGGAAGAGGTCACGGTCGCCGGTGACGATCTGCACCGGGCCCTTGGCGCGGGCGGTGAGGGTGCCGATGACGTCGTCGGCCTCGTAGCCGGGGGAGCCGACCCGGGCGATGCCGAGGGCGTCCAGCACCTGCTCGATCACCGGGACCTGCGGGGCGAGGGTGTCCGGCACCGCCTCCTCGCCGTCGACGGCCGCCTCGGCGACCCGGTGGGTCTTGTAGGAGGGGACGAGGTCCACCCGCCACTGGGGGCGCCAGTCGGCGTCCATGCAGGCCACCAACTGATCGGGCCGGTGGTCGTGGACCAGCCGGGCGATGAAGTCCAGCAGGCCGCGGACGGCGTTGACCGGCTCGCCCTGCGGCGAGCGCAGGGTGTCCGGTACGCCGTAGTAGGCGCGGAAGTACAGGCTGGCGGAGTCGAGCAGCATCAGTCGCGGTGCGGTCACGTCTCAGATCATGCCGCACCGCGCTGACGAAGACCCGGTTCTCAGTGCTCGTGCGGGCCGGCGCGGTGCACCGGGCCGTGGGCGTCGGCGCAGTGTTCGGCGGCCGGATCGCCCGGGGCGGCGATCTGCAGCAGCGCGCCGGCCTCGTCCTCGCCGACGTGGTCGACCTGGAGGGTGCTGTGGGTGATGCCGTACTCCTGGGCCAGTCGGCGCTGCAGTGCGCGCCGGACGGCGTGGCAGTCGCCGCCGGGGGTGACCAGGATGTGCGCGGACAGGGCCGGCTGGTTGGAGGTGATCTCCCAGATGTGCAGGTCGTGGATCTCCTCGACCAGCGGCTCGGTGACCAGCCGGTCGGCCACCGCGTCCGGGTCGATCCCGGCGGGGGCGGCCTCCAGGAAGATCCGCCCGGAGTCCCGGACCAGGCCGATGCCCGCCTTGAGCATCAGCGCGACGACGATCAGCGAGGCGATGGCGTCGGCCCGGACGAAGCCGGTGGTCAGCATGATCACACCGGCCACGGCGGTGGCGACGAAGGCGTACAGGTCGGTGAGCACGTGCTGGAAGGCGCCCTCGACGTTCAGCGAGCTGCGGTTGGCCTTCGACATGCACCAGGTGGCGGCCAGGTTGACCACGATCCCGATCAGCGCGGTGGCCAGCACCAGTGAGCCGGTGACCTCGGGCGGCTCGATCAGCCGGGTGATCGCCTCGTAGCCGAGCCAGGCGGACAGCACCAGCAGCGTCACGCCGTTGGCCTGCGCGGAGAGGATCTCGGCACGCTTGAGCCCGTACGTGTAGCCGCCTCGGGCCGGGCGGGCGGCGAGCCGCATGGCGACCAGGGCGAGCACGATCGAGGCGGCGTCGGTGAGCATGTGCGCCGCGTCCGAGATCAGGGCCAGCGACTGGGCGGCGAAGCCGACCACGACCTCGCCGGCCATGAAGACGAGGATCAGGGCGAGGGCGCTGACCAGCCAGCGGCGGTCGGCGTCGGCGGCGACGCCGTGCGAGTGGCCGCCGTGGCCGCCGTGCGAGTGGCCGCCGTGCCCGTTGCCGTGGTTGTGACTGCGGCCGGGCGCGGTCAGGTGGTCATGCGCATGGTCATGGGAATGCTCGTGCCCGGCCATCGAAGTCCTCTCTGGACGCACGGGTGGGAGGCGGCGGGCGCGATCGCCCCGCACTCGAAGTGAACCGCAGAATCGACAAAGATCCAAAGGCTGTACTGGTGACCGTTGTCGTTGCCGTTCAGCCCAGCGCCACCGCGTCCAGCGACGCTGCGTCCAGCGACACCGCGTCCAGCGCCGCCGCGGTGGCGGCCTGGACCAGGGCCCGCATCACCCGCAGGTCGTCGCCCTGCTCCGGGTGCCACTGCACCCCCACCGTGAACCCCGGCCCCTCGACCGCCTCCACCGTTCCGTCCGGGGCGAGGGCACCCACCCGCAGCCCCGTGCCCAGCCGGCCGACCGCCTGGTGGTGGAAGGTCGGCACCTCCAGTTCGCTCTCCGGCAGCAGCCCGCCGACCAGGGTCCCCGGTACGGGCCGCACCAGGTGGGTGCCGTAGCGCCCCGGCGAACCGCCGTGGACGTCGACGTCCACGACGTCCGGCAGGTGCTGCACCAGCGTCCCGCCGCAGACCACGTTCAGGATCTGCATCCCCCGGCAGATGCCCAGCACCGGCATGCCCGCCGCCAGGGCGCCGCGCAGCAGGGCGACCTCCCAGGCGTCCCGCTGCGGCGAGTCCACCTCCGTCAACGGGTGGGCCGGCTCCCCGTAGTAGGCCGGGTCGATGTCCGGCCCGCCGACGATGACGAGGGCGTCGAGCCGGGCGAGCACCTCGGGCGCGCGCTCGGGGGCGTCGGGCGGAAGCAGAACGGCGATGCCGCCGGAGTCCTGCACGTACGCGGTGTACCGCTCCGGCACCAGGGCGACGCGCCGGTCCCGCCAGTCGCTCCAACTCGCGTCCACCAGGTAGGTGCTGACGCCGATGAAAGGCCTGCGATCCATGGCGGGCATTCTCCACCCGTATCGTCTGATACTTCGTCAATCACGCGTGTCGGCGCGCCACACCCGTCCGCCCTCTTCCGCGCCGTGAGCCGCAGGCCGTACGGTTCGCTGTGACCGCTTGATCTCGAAGAGTGATCGAGGAGGAGGGTTCCGGCATGCCCGAGAACGCCGCCACGGGATCGCGGCCCCGGCCGCCACTGACCCTGGACGAACTGCGCACCCTGGTGGACGCGGGCGAGGTGCACACCGTCGCGCTCGCCTTCACCGACATGCAGGGCCGCCTGCAGGGCAAACGATTCGCCGCCCGCTTCTTCCTCGACGAGGTGGCGGAGCACGGCGCCGAGGCCTGCGACTACCTGCTGGCCGTGGACGTGGACCTGAACACCGTGGACGGCTACGCCTTCTCCTCCTGGGCCACCGGCTACGGCGACTTCGCGATGCGCCCCGACCTCGGCACCCTGCGGCTGACCCCCTGGCAGCCCGGCACCGCCCAGGTCACCGCCGACCTGGCCCGGCACGGCGGCCACCCGGTGGACGCCGCCCCGCGCCAGCTGCTGCGCCGCCAGATCGCCCGGCTCGCCGAGTACGGACTGGCCGCGGACATCGGCACCGAACTGGAGTTCCTGGTCTTCCGCGACACCTACGAGCAGGCCTGGCTGGGCGGTTACCGCGGCCTGACCCCGGCGAACCTCTACAACGTGGACTACTCGATGCTCGGCACCGCCCGCGTCGAGCCGCTGCTGTCCCGGATCCGCAACGAGATGGCGGGCGCCGGGCTGACCGTCGAGTCCGCCAAGGGCGAGTGCAACCTGGGCCAGCACGAGATCGCCTTCCGCTACGCCGACGCCCTCACCACCTGCGACCAGCACAGCGTCTACAAGACCGGCGCCAAGGAGATCGCCGCCCAACAGGGCTGCGCGCTCACCTTCATGGCCAAGTACGACGAGCGCGAGGGCAACAGCTGCCACATCCACCTGTCGCTGCGCGACGCCGTCGGCGCCCCCGCCTTCGCGGACCGGGACGGCCGGATGACCGACACCATGCGGCACTTCCTGGCCGGACAGCTCGTCGCGCTGCGCGAGTTCAGCCTGCTGTACGCGCCGAACATCAACTCCTACAAGCGCTACCGCCCGGGCTCCTTCGCCCCGACGGCCGTCGCCTGGGGCCGGGACAACCGCACCTGCGCCTACCGGGTGGTCGGCCACGGCCCGGGCCTGCGGATGGAGAACCGGGTGCCCGGCGGCGACGTCAATCCCTACCTCGCGGTGGCCGGGATGATCGCGGCCGGCCTGCACGGACTGCAGCGCAAACTCGACCTGCCCGCGCCCTGCCTGGGCAACGCCTACGCCGTGGAGGAGTACCCCCGGGTGCCCGGATCCCTGCGCGAGGCGGCCGAGTTGTGGGGGCAGAGCGAGCTGGCCCGGACGGCCTTCGGCGACGACGTGGTCGAGCACTACCTGAACATGGCCCGGGTCGAACAGGCCGCCTACGACGGGGCCGTCACCGACTGGGAGCGCTACCGGTCCTTCGAACGGATGTGAGGCATGACCGACTCGCCGGGCAGTGCCGTCCGCAACCCGGCCCGGGAGAGCTGCAACCTGTCGGTCGACTCGCACTCCTCGGTGCGCCACTGGACGCCCTTCGGCGGTTTCGGCGAGTCGGGGGTGGGCCGCGAGCTGGGACCGGACGCGCTGCGCCATTTCACCGAGACCAAGAACGTCTGGATCCACAGCGAGGAGTGACAGTCCGATGAGCCCCAGTCCGATGAGCGAGAACGACGTCGTCTGCCGCCGCCTGGTCGGCCGCACCGCCGTGGTCACCGGCGCGGGCAGCGGGATCGGCCTGGCAGCCGCCCGCCGGCTCGCCTCCGAGGGGGCGAAGGTGGTCTGCGCGGACCTGGACGAGGAGACCGGACGGGCGGCCGCCAAGGAGACCGGCGGGCTGTTCGTGCACACCGACGTCACCGACCCGTACATGGTCGAGGCGCTGTTCGACGAGGCGTACGAGACCTACGGCAGCGTGGACGTCGCCTTCAACAACGCGGGCATCTCGCCGCCGGAGGACGACTCGATCCTGACCACCGGCCTGGACGCCTGGCGCAAGGTCCAGGAGGTCAACCTGACCTCGGTCTACCTGTGCTGCAAGGCCGCGCTGCCGTACATGCGCCGGCACGGGCGCGGCTCGGTCATCAACACCGCCAGCTTCGTGGCCCGGATGGGCGCGGCCACCTCGCAGATCTCGTACACCGCCTCCAAGGGCGGGGTGCTGGCGATGTCCCGCGAGCTGGGCGTGCAGTTCGCCCGGGAGGGGATCCGGGTGAACGCGCTGTCGCCCGGGCCGGTGGACACCCCGCTGCTGCGCGAGCTGTTCGCCAAGGACCCGGAGCGGGCCGCCCGCCGGCTGGTGCACATCCCGCTCGGCCGGTTCGCCCGGGCCGAGGAGATCGCCGCCGCGGTGGCCTTCCTGGCCAGCGACGACTCCTCGTTCATCACCGCGAGCGAGTTCCTGGTGGACGGCGGCATCTCCGGGGCGTACGTCACCCCGTTGTAGGCCGTTGGCACCGTGGGTGCCACCGGTGGGCCCGGCTGGGCCATCGAGTGGCTTCTCACCGTAATCTCATCGAAAACCCTCGGAATTCCCGGCTACGCTGATTTCGCGTTTATCCGGCTACCTTTACATTCTTTGCTGTGAGTGAGCAGATTCCCGCCGGGTGGTACCCGGACCCGAAGGACACCGCCAGCGACCCGAGACCGCAGCGCTGGTGGGACGGCAAGGGCTGGACGGCCGAGACCCGGCCCGCACCCTCGGACGCCCCGCAGCCGGAGCCCCCGGCCGCCGCGGCCCCGGCGCCGGAGACGGCGGAGCAGCCCAGGGTGCTGGAGGGCGAGGTCCTGGACGGCGGGCCGACGGTCCGCTACCCGGAGCCGCCGCCGTTCGGCGCCGGGTACGGCGCGACGCCCGCCCAACCGCCGCGCAAGGCCTGGCGCAAGCCCTCCAAGCTGGTGGTGGCCACCGCCGTGGCCGCCGTGCTGGGCCTCGGCGCCGGCTCGGGGATCACCTACCTGGCGATGGACGGGAAGCACGACGGCGGCCCGAAGCACAGCGCCGCCCGGGCCCAGCCCGCGCCGAACGACGGCGGGGACGGGCTGTTCGGCTTCCCGGGCCTCGGCGGCGGAAACGGCAAGGGCGGGGGGAACGGCAAGGGCGGCGGGAATGGCAGCGGGAAGGCCAGGCCGGGCGCCGGGAAGGCGATCGACCTGGTGAACGGGCTCACCCTGCCCGTCCCCTCCGGCTGGCAGGCCGGCACGACCAAGGACGGCTACGCCGCGCTGACCATCGGCGACTACAAGTGCCCGGACGGCTCCGACTGCACGCTCGGCGGGGCGAACACCGGCCGGATCGACGGGGGCGGCACCGATCCCCAGGCGGCGGCCAAGGCGGACATCGACCGCGCCGCCAAGGACGCCTACCGCGACATCACCGGGCACCAGGAGCTCAAGTCCGAGGCCGTGAAGGTCAACGGCCAGGACGGCTACCTGGTCCGCTGGAAGGTGGACGTGGCCAAGGGCAACAGCGGCTACGTGGAGACCGTGGTCTTCCCGTCCACCGACGGCAAGAACCTGATCTCGGTGCACTTCGGCTTCGACATCGCCGACAAGGCGCCGGACGTCGCGGTGATGGACACCATCGTCAAGGGCATCGCCGACTTCAAGGGCAAGATCCCGAGCCTCCCCGGCAAGCCGGGCTCCGGCGGCGGTTCCGGTTCCGGCAGCAGCCCCGACGGCTCCGGCACCGAGACCACCTGAGCCCCCCGCTCCTCACACCGCGACGGCCCACCCGGGAGGAATCCCTCCGGGTGGGTCGTCGCCGTTGAGCCCGTCGGCTCGTCGGCCCGTCAGTCCGGCGGACGGTCGGGGGCCACGGAACCGGACCGGACGGGGGTTGGCCGGTCCGGCCCCGCGTCGTCCGGCGTCAGGAGTCGCGTCGAACAGCCTCGATGCGACGGCGCCGGAGCACCATCCCCGCCCAGCCGGCGCCGAGCGCGGCGGCACCGGCGAGCAGCAGCGGACCGGTGGCGGAGGTGCCGGCCACGGCCGCGGTGGTGGTCGGGAGCGGCTGGCCGGCAGGGGCGTTCGGATCCCCGCCGTGGCCGTGGTGGGCGACCGTCGACCTGGGCGCGTCGGCGGCGATCTGGGCGTCGCTGGGCGCGGCCGGGGCGGCGAGCGACGAGACGGCGGTGGTGGTGGCGCCGGAGGTGCCGAAGTCCACGTCGGAGCAGCTGTAGAACGCCTCCGGGCTGTCGCTGCGCTGCCAGATCATGTAGAGCAACTGGCGGCCGGTGCGCTTCGGCAGGGTGCCCGAGTAGGTGTAGTACCCGTTGACGGCGGTGCGGTCGACCTGTGCCTGGGCCACCGGGGTCGGGTCGAGGTCGGACCACTTCAGCGGCTGGGTGGGGTCGTAGCCCTGCTTGGTGAGGTAGACGGTCTGGGTGCCGACGTGCGGCGCGGTGGTGCGGAACTGGAAGGTGAAGGCGCCCGCGCTGACCGGGGTGGCCGGCCAGTCGGTGCGCGGCCAGTCCAGGGCCGCGTACTTGTCGCGGTTGGCCGAGCAGAGCCGGCCGTCCGGGATCAGCGCCTGGTGGTTGCCGTCGGCGTTGGCGATGTTGACCTCGTTCCAGTCGTACAGCGGCTGGGTGCCGCCGGCGGCGACGAGGTCCTTGCAGACCTGGGACACCGGGTGCTCGGGGCCCTCGGCGTAGCAGGCGGCGATCCGGCTGACCGGGCCGGTCATGGTGCCGTGGGCGCTGGCGGTACCGGCGGTGGTCGCGGCCACCGCGAGCACCGCGGCGCCGACCACGCCGACGGACAGGGCACTTCGCTTGATGGACATGGGGTGGGGACTCCTTGACCGTCGTTCCGGGCGGGTGTGGGGGAGCGGACACGCCTGCCCGTTCGGGGGTCGTCGGCCCGGATCGCGGACCCCCGGCCAGAGCGTAGGATTGGTCTGGACCAGATGGCAATAGCCGTGTGACTCGGGCTTGTTGACCGACTGTAGGCTTCGGAGCAGCGCAAAGGCCCGGCGGGACGCCCGGGTTAGGCGTTCCATCGGGCCCACTTAAGGCTGGGGAAAGGTCAGAAGTTCAGGTTGCCGTTGATCGTGTCGGCCTGGACGACCTTGCCCTTGCCGACCTGGATGACGGAGCCGTGGACGGTCATGTCCTTGAGCTCGTTGTGGATCACGGTGGACGGCTGCTCCGGCGACTTCGACGTGAACTCATCCAGGATCTGCCGGAGTTGGGTGGCTGCTTCCGGGTTGTTCTGCAGTAGCAGCCGCAGTCGCCGCTGCCACTGGGGGACTTGGGCGTCGCGGGCCTCCGGGGCCTCGGCGATCTCGCTCTGGATTTCGTCCAGCTCCTGTGAGATCTCCTCCTCCCGGTCGCGTCCGAACAGGGCTGCGAAGCGCGGCTTGACCCGCGCCCAGGCCTCGGTGACCATCAGGCCGACCAGTGCGGTCGCGCCCCTCGTCGCAAGGTCCGCGATCTCGGTTTCCATGCCGCTCCCTCTTCGCTGCCACAGTAGTTGACATCACGGTAGGGCATCGCGGGCCTGCTGGTCAGAGGAACGTCTTCCCCTCACCCCGGTAGGTCGGCACGCTCCGGACGACCCGGTCCCCCTCGATCAGGTGCAACTCCGCGAAGCGCTCGCACAGCTCGCCCGCCTTGGCGTGCCGGAACCAGACCCGGTCGCCGATCAGCAGGTCGTCGGCGGCCGGGCCGATCAGCGGGGTCTGCACCTCGCCCGCGCCCTCCATCGGGTCGTACTGCAGCCCCACCGGAAGGTACGGCACCGGCGAGCGGTCCGGCCCGGCCGCGCCGGAGGCCGGGTAGCCGCCGCCGAGCACCGTCACCACCCCGACACCGGGGCGGCGCACCACCGGCTGGCCGAACAGCGCGGCCGGACGGCCCCGGAAGGAGCGGTAGTTGTCGAAGAGCCGCGGCGCGTAGAGCCCGGAGCCGGCGGCGACCTCGGTGACGGCGCGTTCGGCCACGGTGGACTCCACGCTGCCGGTGCCGCCGCCGTTGACGAACTCCAGCTCGGCCACCTGTCGCAGCCGCCGGACCGCCGCCGCGCGCCGCTCGGCCAGCTCGGTCCGCGACCTGGCCTGCATCAGCCGGATCAGCTGCGAGCGCACCGGCCGCCCCGGGATCCGGTCGCCCACCCCGGCGACGTGCCCCTCGTACGCCATCAGGCCGACCACCCGGAAGCCCGGGCGGCGCTGGACGAGTTCGGCGAAGGCGCCGAGTTCCTCCGGGGTGCGCAGCGGCGAACGCCGGGCGCCGACCCGGACCCTCCCGCCGAGCAGGTGCAGTGCGGTGTCCAGCTCCAGGCAGACCCGCACCTCGGCGTCGCCGGCGCGGGCCTTGTCGATCAGGTCCAGTTGGGCCGGGTCGTCCAGTACGACGGTGACCCGGCGGGCCAGCTCCGGGTCGGCCGTCAGTTCGGCGTAGCCGGTCCGGTCGGTGGAGGGGTAGGCGAGCAGGACGTCGCGCACTCCGGTACGGGCCAGCCAGAGCGACTCGTCCAGGGTGAAGCTCATCACCCCGGCGAAGCCGTCCACGGCCAGCACCCGTTCCAGCAGGGCCCGGCAGCGCAGCGACTTGCTGGCCACCCGGATCGGTTTGCCGCCCGCCCGGCGCACCAGGTCGGCGGCGTTGGCGTCGAAGGCGGCGAGGTCCACCACGGCCACCGGCCCGTCCAGGTGGGCGGTGGCCCGGTCGTACCGGTGCCGGTCGGAAACCGGAGTGGGTGCAACGAGGATGACCATGCGCGCAGGGTGCCACAGGCGGCTACCCGTGGGTAGAGGTCGCGTGCGGGGAAATGCGGGCGGTGGCCGGCGGTGGCATAGGGTCGGCCGGGTGGACCGCAAAGACTTCTCCAACCCGGCGTTCGTCGGCAAGAGCATCCCGAATCCCGGCTTCTCCGACGACGACGGCACGGCGGACCCGGCGCTGACCGCGGCCCTCGCCCGTTGGTCGCAGGACCGTACGGCCGAGCCCGAGGTGCTGGCGGCGCTGACCCCGACCCGGCTGATGGTCCCGATCGTCGCCCTCCTCGGCGAGGTCGAGGTGGACGAGCACGGGCACAAGCACGACAAGAGCAGCGACATGGCCGTCCCGGTGCTGGAGGCCCCGGACGGGCGTCGCGCACTGCCTGCCTTCACGTCGCTCGAGTCGCTCGCCCGCTGGCGCGCCGATGCCCGTCCGGCGCCGACGGCGGCCCCGCAGGCCGCGATGGTGGCGTTCTCCGAGCGCGCCGACACGCTGCTGATCGACCCGGCGGGGCCGGTGCCCTTCCTGCTGAGCGGTGCCCGGCTGCGGGCGCTGGCGGAGAACCGTCCGTACCTGCCGCCGGTGCGGGACCCGCAGGTGCGGGAGGCGGTCCGGGCGCTGCTGGCGGCGGAGCCGCAGGTGCTCAGCGGGCTGCTGGCGCCGTCGGAGGACGCGGACGGGGTGCTCGCGGTGGTGTTCGACCCGGCGCTGGACCGGTCGGGGCTGCAGGCGGCCGCGCAGCGGGTCGGCCGGGCGGTGGCCGGGGACCCGGTGCTGCGGGTGCGGCTGGACCGGGGGCTGGACCTCGCGGTGCTGCCGGCGAGCGCGGAGCTGCCGGGGGAGCCGCTGTACCGGCGGTAGGAACGAACGGGACCACCTACGAAACTTCGTAGGTGGTCCCGTGAGAACCGCTCAGCTGTAGACCGGCCCGGTGAACTTCTCGCCCGGCCCCGCGCCCGGCGCGTCCGGCACGAGCGAGGCCTCGCGGAAGGCCAGCTGCAGCGAGCGCAGCCCGTCCCGCAGCGGGGCCGCGTGGAAGTTGCTGATCTCCGGGGCGCCGGCGGTGACCAGCCCGGCGAGCGCGGTGATCAGCTTGCGGGCCTCGTCCAGGTCCTTGTCCTTCTCGCCGCCCTCGGCCAGACCGCACTTGACCGCGGCCGCGCTCATCAGGTGCACCGCGACGGTGGTGATCACCTCGACGGCCGGGACCTCGGCGATGTCGCGGGTGAGGTCGTCGAAGCCGATCGCGTCGTCGTCCGCGCCGGGGTTCTGGGTGGGCTCGCTGCTCAAGGGTGGCTCGTTCCGTCGTGCGGTGTGGGTACAGGTGGAGCGTACAAGGGGGCCCCGGACGCGCCGGGAGGGCAGTGCGCCGGGAAGGCGGCGGGCCGGGGCGGAATAGCGTTCGACGGCGTGACGCTGTAAGCTTCGAGACTGACCGGCCGGGATCCCGCATGGGCACCTGGCCAGCAAGTGGAGGCTCCACTACAGGAGGCCCGAGAGGGCAACCGCGAAAGTCTCCCACCTGATCGGCCTCGCGGTCGACGGGTCCGGTCCGCGACGGGCGCCACGGCGTCGAGTCGCCCGCAGCGTCCCTCACCGGACGCCGCCCCCGGTTGTGTGGAGCCCCGCTTGTACCGAGCGGGGCTTTTTTCGTGTCGCGGTGCACCAGGTGTCGAAAACCAGCACCGGGCAGCGCAGCACGAATGAAGCCCCGCCCAGTGGTCGAGTCCACTACGTGCGACCGCCGTCCGACGGCCGCATCGCAGAAGGTGCAACCGAGGAGGCCCCATCAGCACCGAGCCCCGCATCAACGACCGGATTCGCGTCCCGGAGGTGCGACTCGTCGGTCCCAGCGGCGAGCAGGTCGGCATCGTGCCGCTTGCCAAGGCGCTGGAGCTCGCGCAGGAGTACGACCTCGACCTGGTCGAGGTCGCGGCGACCGCCCGGCCGCCGGTGTGCAAGCTCATGGACTACGGCAAGTTCAAGTACGAGTCGGCCATGAAGGCCCGTGAGGCGCGCAAGAACCAGGCGCACACGGTCATCAAGGAGATGAAGCTCCGGCCGAAGATCGACCCGCACGACTACGACACCAAGAAGGGTCACGTCGTCCGGTTCCTCAAGCAGGGTGACAAGGTCAAGATCACGATCATGTTCCGTGGTCGTGAGCAGTCCCGCCCCGAGCTGGGCTTCCGTCTGCTGCAGCGGCTCGCCGACGACGTCCAGGAGCTGGGCTTCGTCGAGTCCTCGCCGAAGCAGGACGGCCGGAACATGATCATGGTTCTTGGCCCGCACAAGAAGAAGACCGAGGCGATGGCCGAGGCCCGCGCCCTCGCGGACGCCCGCAAGGCCGAGCGGCTGGGCCGGACCACCGGTTCCGACGCCGCCGCCGCGGACGACGACGCGGCGGCCGAGGACCTGGCGGCCGAGGGCGCCGAGACCGAGGCGCAGGACGCCCCGGTCGAGGAGCAGGACGCCCCGGTCGAGCAGCCGGCCGCTCCCCAGGGCGCCTGAGCCGCGAGGCTCACGGCGGTCCGGGGTCGGCCCCCAGGGTGACGGGGCGTCCCGCCCGGTCACCACAGATCCATCCAGTTCACGCCCGCGCGGCGCAGGTCGCGCGGGCGCGGACGGGACTGACGAGGAGAAACGGCGAAATGCCGAAGCAGAAGACGCACAGTGGCGCCAGCAAGCGCTTCAAGATCACTGGCTCCGGCAAGGTGGTGCGCGAGCGCGCCGGCCGCCGCCACCTCCTGGAGCACAAGCCCTCGACGCTGACCCGCAAGCTGGCCGGGACGGTCGAGATGGCCCCCGCTGACGCCAAGAAGATCAAGAAGCTTCTCGGCAAGTGATCGCCCTCCCGCCCGGCGCGAGCCGCGTGCGGGGCAGCTGATCCTTCCCGACCCATTCGAATGACGGACCACGTGAAGCAGTCCGTGGTCCAACCCAAGGAGTAATCAAGTGGCACGCGTCAAGCGGGCAGTCAACGCCCACAAGAAGCGCCGGGTCATCCTGGAGCGCGCCAGCGGCTACCGTGGCCAGCGTTCGCGCCTGTACCGCAAGGCCAAGGAGCAGGTCACCCACTCGCTGGTCTACAACTTCAACGACCGCAAGAAGCGCAAGGGCGACTTCCGTCAGCTGTGGATCCAGCGCATCAACGCTGCGGCCCGTGCCAACGGCATCACCTACAACCGCTTCGTGCAGGGCCTGAAGGCCGCCAGCGTCGAGATCGACCGCAAGATGCTGGCCGACCTGGCCGTCAACGACCCGGGTGCGTTCGCCTCCCTGGTCGAGGTCGCCCAGAAGGCGCTGCCGGCCGACGTGAACGCCCCGAAGGCTGCCGCCGACGCCGCCTGATCTTCCGAGATCGGTTGAGCTCTGACCGGACCCGCAGGCTCTCCTGCGGGTCCGGTTCTGCGTTCCACCCCCTCAGCACCTCCAGAAGTCAGCGCCTCCAGAGAACGAGACCATGCCGAGCACCGAGACCCCCCTGCTCACCTCCCTGCGCTCGCCGCGCGTCGTCGCCGCCCGCCGGCTCGCCAAGCGGAACCAGCGCACCAAGGAGCGCCGCTTCCTGGCCGAGGGCCCGCAGGCCGTCCGGGAGGCCGTCGCCTTCGGCAAGCTGCCGGGGACGGCCGAGCACGCCGTGGTCGAGGTGTACGTGGGCCTGGAGGCCGCCGAGCGGCACGCGGACATCGTCGAGGCCGCGCTGGCCGAGGGGCTGCCGGTGCTGACCGCCACCGACGAGGTGATCGCCGACATCTGCGACACGGTGACCCCCCAGGGCATCGTGGCGCTCTGCCGCTTCATCGACACCCCGTTCGCCGAGGTGCTCGCGGCCCGGCCGAAGTTGGTGGCGATCCTCGCCCACGTGCGCGACCCCGGCAACGCCGGCACCGTGCTGCGCACCGCCGACGCGGCCGGCGCGGACGCCGTGGTGCTCACCGACGCCTCGGTGGACCTGTACAACCCCAAGGCCGTCCGGGCCTCCGTCGGCAGCCTGTTCCACCTGCCGGTCGCGGTCGGGGTGCCGGTCGAGGAGGCGGTCGGGCAGCTGCGCGCGGCCGGTGTCCGGGTGCTGGCCGCGGACGGCGCGGGGGAGCGCGACCTGGACCAGGAACTGGACGAGGGCACCCTGGGCGCGCCAGGCGCGTGGGTGTTCGGCAACGAGGCGTGGGGGCTTCCGGAGGAGACCCGCGCGCTCACCGACGAGGTCGTGCGCGTCCCGATCCACGGGCACGCGGAGAGCCTCAACCTGGCCACCGCGGCGGCGGTCTGCCTGTACGCCTCGGCCCGGGCGCAGCGTTCGCCCGGTGGCTGCCGCTCGAACGGCTGACACGTTCCGCCAGACGGCTGACACGCTGTGGGGGCGCGCCCGGCGTGCTCGGATCACCACGCTGCAAGCCCTACTGCCGGGGCCTGCGAGGCGCTAGGGTCTGCCTCGGTGGGGGGAACGGCACGGTGGGTAATCGGGGAGGCAACCCATGGTCGGCAGCGGACCCGAACTCGACCCGGACGACCTGCCGGACGGCCTGGTGGTCGCCGACGCGACGGGCCGGGTGGTCTGCTTCAACCGGGCCGCGGCCCGGCTCACCGGCGTGCTCCCGGAGGCCGCGCTGGGCAGCGACCTGGAGGACGCCCTGCCGCTGGAGGACCTGGACGGCCGCCGCTGGTGGCAGCTGACCAATCCGTACGGCGGCCTGGCGATCCGCACCCGCCAGCCCGAGCGCAACCTGTTGCTGCCCGGCGGCCGTGAGGTGCTGGTCTCCGCCCGGTACGTCCGGGCGGTGCCGCAGGGGCCGCTGGAGCGCCTGGTGATCGCGCTGCGCGGTACCGAGGCCCGGCGCCGCACCGAGCGCAGCCACGCGGAGCTGATCGCCACCGTCGCGCACGAGCTGCGCTCCCCGCTGACCAGCGTCAAGGGCTTCACGGCGACGCTGCTGGCCAAGTGGGAGCGGTTCACCGACGGGCAGAAGCGGCTGATGCTGGAGACGGTGGACGCCGACGCCGACCGGGTCACCCGGCTGATCGCCGAGCTGCTGGACATCTCCCGGATCGACGCCGGGCGGCTGGAGCTGCGCAAGCAGGTGGTCGACCTGGCGGCCGCGGTGCGCCGGCACGTCGAGCGCAAGGTCGCCACCGGCATCCCCGAGGAGCGCTTCGACATCCGGATCACCGAGCCGCTGACCGTGCTGTGGGCGGATCCGGACAAGGTCGACCAGGTGCTGGCCAACCTGCTGGAAAACGCGGTGCGGCACGGCGAGGGAACTGTCACCATCGAGGTGGCACCGGCCAAGGAGGTCGTCGAGGCGCCCGTCTGGGAGCGCTCCGGCACCCCGCCCCGCATCGTGGAAGGCACAGCGGTCACCGTGAGCGACGAAGGCAGCGGCATCCCCGAGGAATCGATGCCGCGCGTCTTCACCCGCTTCTGGCGGGGCTCCAAGCGCGGTGGCACCGGCCTCGGGCTCTACATCGTCAAGGGCATCGTGGAGGCCCACGGCGGCTCGATCCGAGTGGACCGCGCGCCCGGCGGTGGGGCCCGGTTCCGATTCGTCCTGCCCGCCGGAGTGCCCGACTTCATGCTCTGAAAGAGCATGAACGACCAGCAGAGCATGTTGTGGTCGGGGTCCGGACGGGCTTGACGGCAGCCGCGCTACGCGCTGCGACTACACTCGACCTTTGGCGTTGCGCAACGCCCTGCGCGGCTGTGCCGCGGACGCCCCTCCCCGTCAGTACGGAGACGGGCTGCCCGTGCCCCGGCCCCGCCGGGCGTGACGCGAAGGCGAGCCCACACACCTGAGCACGGACGAGCAGGAGCACGGGAAAGATAGAGATGTCGGCACCCAACAAGTCGTACGACCCGGTCGAGGTCGAGGCCCTCAAGCCCGAGGTGGTGGAGCAGGCGCGGGACGAAGCCGTCGCCGCCTTCGCCGCCGCCACCACGCTCGACGAGCTGAAGCAGGCCAAGGTCGCCCACACCGGCGACCGCTCCGCGCTCTCGCTCGCCAACCGCGAGATCGGCGCCCTCCCGCCGCACGCCAAGGCCGCCGCGGGCAAGCTGATCGGCCAGGCCCGCGGCGCCGTCAACCAGGCGCTCGCCAAGCGGCAGGGCGAGCTGGAGGCGGAGCGGGACGCCCGCGTGCTGGTCGAGGAGGCGGTGGACGTCACGCTGCCGTACGACCGCGCGCCGCGCGGCGCCCGGCACCCGCTGACCACGCTGGCCGAGCGCATCGAGGACACCTTCGTCGCGATGGGCTACCAGGTCGCCGAGGGCCCCGAGGTCGAGGCCGAGTGGCTGAACTTCGACGCCCTCAACCTGGGCCCGGACCACCCGGCCCGCTCGATGCAGGACACCTTCTTCGTCCAGGCCCCGGACGGCTCCGCCGACTCCGGCGTGGTGCTGCGCACCCAGACCTCCCCGGTCCAGGCCCGCACCATGCTCGACCGCGAGCCCCCCATCTACGTGGTCTGCCCGGGCCGGGTCTACCGGACCGACGAGCTGGACGCCACCCACACCCCGGTGTTCCGCCAGGTCGAGGGCCTCGCCGTCGACGAGGGCATCACCTTCGCCGACCTCAAGGGCACCATCGAGGTGCTGGTCGAGAAGCTGATCGGCGGCGGCCTGGAGCTGCGCTGGCGCCCCTCGTACTTCCCGTTCACCGAGCCGAGCGCCGAGATCGACCTGCAGTGCTTCGTGTGCCGCGGCGAGAGCGTCGGCAACCCGGACCGCCCGTGCCGCACCTGCTCCTCCGAGGGCTGGATCGAGCTCGGCGGCTGCGGCGTGGTCAACCCCCGGGTGCTGGTCGCCTGCGGCGTGGACCCGAACCGCTACAGCGGGTTCGCCTTCGGCCTGGGCCTGGAGCGGATCCTGATGAATCGTCACAACGTCGCCGACATGCGCGACATGGTCGAGGGTGACGTGCGTTTCACCCTCCCGTTCGGGATGGAGATCTGATGCGCGTCCCGCTTTCCTGGCTGCGCGAGTACGTCGATCTGCCGGCCGGCGAGACCGGCCGTGACGTGGCCGAGCGCCTGGTCCGGGCCGGCCTGGAGGTCGAGACCGTCGAGCAGCTCGGCGCCGACCTCAAGGGCCCGCTGGTGGTCGGCGAGGTGCTCTCCATCGAGGAGCTGTCCGGCTTCAAGAAGCCGATCCGGCACTGCTTCGTCAACGTCGGCGACGCCAACGGCACCGGCGCGCCGCAGGAGATCGTCTGCGGCGCGACCAACTTCGCCGTCGGCGACAAGGTCGTGGTCGTGCTCCCGGGCGCCGTCCTGCCCGGCCCGTTCCCGATCTCGGCCCGCCAGACCTACGGCCACACCTCGGCCGGCATGATCTGCTCCGCCCGCGAGCTGGGCATGGGCGACACTGTGTCCGATTCTTTCGGGGGCAACGGCATCATCGTGCTCCCGCCGGAGTACGAGCCCGGCACCGACGCCATCGAGCTGCTCCAGCTGGTCGACGAGGTGCTCGACATCGCCGTCACCCCGGACCGCGGCTACTGCCTGTCCATGCGCGGCGTGGCCCGTGAGGCCGCTGCCGCGTACGGGCTGCCGCTGGCCGACCCGGCGCTGCTCGACGTGCCGCCGGCCAACTCCTTCGGCTACCTGGTCAAGGTCGACGACCCGGCCGGCTGCGACCGCTTCGTGGCCCGCACGGTCGTCGGCGTCGACCCGAACGCCAAGTCCCCGATCTGGCTGCAGCGCCGGCTGCAGAAGGCGGGCATCCGCCCGATCTCGCTGACCGTCGACATCACCAACTACGTGATGCTCGAGGTCGGCCAGCCGCTGCACGCGTACGACAAGCAGCGGGTGGACGGCCCGATCACGGTTCGCCGGGCGGAGCCGGGCGAGACCCTCACCACCCTGGACGGCGTGCAGCGCAAGCTGTCCGTCGAGGACCTGCTGATCTGTGACAACAGCGGCCCGATCGGCCTGGCCGGCGTGATGGGCGGCGCCTCCACCGAGATCCTCGACCCGACCGCCGGTCCGGGCACCACCGAGGTGATCATCGAGGCGGCGCACTTCGCCCCGGTCGTCATCGCCCGTGCCGCCAAGCGGCACAAGCTGCCCTCCGAGGCGTCCAAGCGCTTCGAGCGCGGCGTCGACCCGGAGGCCGCCCGCGCCGCCGCGCAGCGCGCCGTCGACCTGCTGGTGCTGATCGCCGGCGGCACCGCCGAGGCCGGGGTCACCGACATCGCCGGCCCGCACCCGGTGCGCACCATCCTGATCCCCGCCGACCTGCCCGACCGGGTCGCCGGCACCGAGTACGGCCGCGAGACCGTCACCCGGCGCCTGCAGGAGATCGGCTGCTCGGTCGCGGGCGCCGACACCCTGGAGGTCACCCCCCCGACCTGGCGCCCCGACCTGACCGACCCGTACGACCTCGCCGAGGAGGTCATCCGGCTGGAGGGCTACGACAACGTCCCCGCCCGGATGCCCAACGTGCCGCCGGGCAAGGGCCTGACCGAGGCCCAGCGCATCCACCGCCGGATCGGCGTGGCGCTGGCCGGGGCCGGCTACGTCGAGGTCAACAACTACCCGTTCCTCGGTGAGGCCGCCTTCGAGGCGCTCGGCCTGGAGCCGGACGACCGCCGCCGCCGTACGGTCAAGCTGGTCAACCCGCTCAACGACGAGGAACCGTCGCTGCGCACCACGCTGCTGCCGGGCCTGCTCGGCGCGCTGCGCCGCAACATCGGCCGGGGCAACACCGACCTGGCGATCTACGAGACCGGCACCGTGTTCCTGCCCAAGGACGAGCTGACCGTGGCCCCGCGCCCGGCCGTCGACCACCGGCCGAGCGACGCGGAGCTGGCCGCGCTGGACGCCGCGCTGCCGGACCAGCCGCGCCGGGTCGCCGTCGCCCTCGCGGGCGAGCGGCTGCCCTCCGGCTGGTGGGGCAAGGGCGAGCAGGCCTCCTGGGCGGACGCCGTCGAGGCGGCCCGTACGGTGGCCCGGGCGGCCGGCGTCGAGCTGACCGTCCGCCAGGGCCAGCGGGCGCCCTGGCACCCGGGCCGCTGCGCCGAGCTGGTCGTGGCCGGCACCGACCGGGTGGTCGGCCACGCCGGTGAGCTGCACCCGCGCGTGGTCAAGGCGCTCGGGCTGCCGGCCCGTTCGGCCGCGATGGAGGTCGACATCGACCTGCTGACGGCGGACGGCCCGGAGAAGGTCAGCGGCCCGGCGGTCTCCGGCTTCCCGGTGGCCACCCAGGACGTCGCGCTGATCGTGGACACCGCCGTCCCGGCCGCCGAGGTCGAGGCCGCGCTGCGCTCGGGCGCGGGCGAACTGCTGGAGGCCATCCGGCTGTTCGACGTGTTCACCGGCGAGCAGGTCGGCGAGGGCAAGAAGTCGCTGGCCTACGCGCTGCGCTTCCGCGCGGCCGACCGCACCCTGACCGCCGACGAGGCCACCGCCGCCCGCGAGGCGGCCGTCGCTGAGGCGGTCAGCCGCACCGGCGCGGTGCTGCGCGGCGCCTGACCCTCAGCAGGGCCTTGTCGAGGGCCCCGCTCGGACCGTTTCCGCGGTCCGAGCGGGGCCTTTTGCGTTCCCTTGGCTTGACGGCGCGTCACCATACCCGCTTAACTCATTAACTATGGAACTAGATAAAGGCGCCGACCAGCCCTCCCCGATCGAGTTCCGCCTGGACCCGGCCTCCGGCGTCCCGACCTACCTGCAGCTCGTGCAGCAGGTCGAACAGGCGTTGCGGATGGGCTGGTTGGCCGAGGGGGACCGGTTGCCCCGGGTGCGCGAGGTGGTCGCCGGGCTGGCGATCAACCCCAACACCGTGCTCAAGGCCTACCGGGAACTGGAGCACCGCGGCCTGGCGGCCGGCCGGCGCGGCCAGGGCACCTTCGTGCGTGGGCTGCCCGCCGGAGTGGTGCCGCTGCGCGAACGGGCCGCGCTGCGGCGGGGCTTGCTGGACTGGATGCGCTCGGCGCGGGCCGCCGGGCTGGACGAAGGGGGGATGGTCGCGGTGTTCGAGGACGCGCTGCGCGACCTGCGTGAGGGACGCGACGGGGTGGTGGCATGATGGCGGCGACGGACACCGTGATCGACTGCGGCGGGATCGGCAAGCGCTACCGCCGCTCCTGGGCGCTGCGGGACTGCCACCTCGCCGTCCCGGCCGGGCACGTGGTGGCCCTGGTCGGCCCGAACGGCGCCGGCAAGACCACCCTGCTCAGCCTGGCCGCCGGCCTCACCCTGCCCAGCGAGGGCGCGATGACCGTGCTCGGCGACCAACTCCCCGGCTCGCCCAGGGCCTTGGACCGGATCGGCTTCGTCGCCCAGAACGCCGCGCTCTACCCCGCACTGCGCGTGCGCGACCTGCTCGCGATGGGCCGCCACCTCAACCGGCGCTGGGACGCCGCCCGGGCGCGCGACCACCTGGACGGCCTCGGCATCCCGCTGGAGCGCAAGTACGGCAGGCTCTCCGGCGGCCAGCAGGCCCAGGTCTCGCTCGCCCTGGCCCTCGCCAAGCGGCCCGAACTCCTGCTGCTGGACGAGCCCTTGGCCGCGCTCGACCCGCTCGCCCGGCACGACTTCATGTCCGTGCTGCTCACCGCGGTGGCCGAGGACGGCCTCTCGGTGGTGTTCTCCTCGCACGCCGTCAACGAGCTGGAGCAGAGCTGCGACTACCTGGTGGTGCTGGCCGGCGGCCGGGTCCAGGTCTCGGGGGAGGTGGACGACCTGCTGGGCGGCCACCGGATGCTCACCGGCCCGACCGCCGAAGCGGACGCGGTCGCCGAGCGCCTGCCGGTGGTCCGCGACCGCCGGGCCGGCACCCAGTCCCACCTGCTCGTCCGCACCGGCGGGGTGGACGCCCCGGTCTCCGACGGCTGGCGCCAACAGCGCATCGGCCTGGAGGAGTTGGTGCTCGCCTACCTGCGTGAGCCGACCGTTTCCGCCCTGCCCGGCCCGCGCGGGGCCGTCCGTCCGAACCAGAAGGTGCTGTCGTGAGCTCCACCACCCTCGCCCCGCCCCGCTCCGCCGTGCTGCGGGCCGCCGGGCTGCGCCACCGACCCGCGCTGCTGACCCTGCTCGCGGTGATGGGCGCGATCTCGCTCGCCCTGCTGCTGCACGGCTGGTACCTGCACAACGGCCTGGAGCGGACGGGCGCGGCCTCCTGCGATCCGGCCACCGAGGCCTGTCGGGTCAAGTTCAAGCAGTTCCTGCACCAGTACGCCGACAGCATGCCGATGCTCACCGCCGTGTCCTACGTGCTCGGCGGATCCTTCGGCGCCTTCCTCGGCGGCCCGTTGCTGGCACGGGAGTTCGAGCACGGCACGGTCCGCTTCGCCTGGACCCAGGGTGCCGGGCGAAGCCGCTGGACGGCGGGCGGCCTGGCCGTGGGCGGCGCGGTGCTGGCCGGCGTGTCGGTGCCGTTCGGGCTGCTGCTGCACTGGTGGATCGTGCCGTCCACGATGGCGAGCGGAAGCTTCACCCCGGAGAGCTTCGTTCAGATGCCGCCCGTGCTGGCCGGCCGGGTGCTGGTGGCCTTCGGGACGGCGGCGCTGGCCGGCGCGGTGCTGCGCCGCACGGTGATCGCGGTGGGGCTCGGCCTGGCGGTCTCGGTCGCGCTGCCGTTCCTCGCGTATGCCGTGCGCTCGGACTACATGGCTCCGGTGGAGGATTCGACGCACACCCTGGCGCCCCTGGCGCTGGACGACCGCTGGCTGCTGAGCGTCTGGTTCTCCGACCCGGCTGGTAACCGGATCTCCGAGGGTGACTTCTACAACCTCGGACGTGACAACGCAGACCTCCAGTCCCTGGTGCGCGACGGGGGGTACACCGTGCACGAGGTGTACCAACCGGCCGACCGGTTCTGGCCGTTCCAGTGGATCGAGTTCGGCTGGACGACCCTGCTCGCCGTGGCGCTGTGCGCGGCGGCGGTCTGGTGGGTGCGGCGCCGGGCGGCCTGACCTGGGTCGTTCACATCCGGTTTGAAGTGAATACGTCAAAACCCTTGCGGCGCCGGGACTGTAGGGCGTTTGCTTCTCGTTAGGAAGGTTTCCTAACCCACGAGGAACCGGAGCATCCATGCGTCCTCAGCCCCGCCGTGCCCTCCGCATGGCCCTCGCCGCCGCCCTGGTGGCCGCGCCGCTCACCGTCGCGGCCACCTCGGCCGCCCAGGCCGCGCCCGCCGCCGCAACCTCCGTGCAGCTCAGGGGAGTCGGCCTCGACGACCCGCACGAGAAGGACATCGCGATGCAGCTGGTGTCCAGCGCGGAGAACTCGTCGCTGGACTGGAAGGGCCAGTACAAGTACATCGAGGACATCGGCGACGGCCGCGGCTACACCGCCGGCATCATCGGTTTCTGTTCGGGCACCGGCGACATGCTGGAGCTGGTTCAGCACTACACCGATCTCAAGCCCGGCAACGTCCTCGCCAAGTACCTGCCCGCGCTGGAGAAGGTCAACGGCAGCGACTCGCACGCCGGCCTCGGCACCCCGTTCACCAAGGACTGGGCCACCGCCGCCAAGGACCCGGCCTTCCAGCAGGCCCAGAACGACGAGCGCGACCGGGTGTACTTCAACCCGGCCGTCAGGCAGGCCAAGGCCGACGGCCTGCGCGCGCTCGGCCAGTTCGCCTACTACGACGCCATCGTGATGCACGGCCCGGGCAACGACTCCGACAGCTTCGGCGGCATCCGCGTCGCCGCCATGAAGAAGGCGAAGACGCCCGCCCAGGGCGGCGACGAGGCCACCTACCTCAAGGCCTTCCTGGACGCCCGCAAGGTGGCCATGAAGAAGGAGGCCGCGCACTCCGACACCAGCCGGGTCGACACCGAGCAGCTGGTGTTCCTCAACGCCGGGAACTTCGACCTCAACCCGCCGCTCAAGTGGAAGGTCTACGGCGACAGCTACGCCATCAACGGCTGACGCCCGGGTCGGAGCAGTGGCGGGAGGCCGTTCGGCCCGGTCTCCCGCCGCTCCGGCATTCGGTGCCCCCATTCGGTGCCCCCCCGCGAAATACCCAAGGGAATGTGAAAGTCCTGTTCATCCCGTAACGAATCGAGCAAGGGGATAACGAAGGATCTCTCCCGCATTGACGCATTCGCCCGGTGGCGTTTGACTCCCTCCCCTGCCGCAGTGTTGCGGCGCAGTACAGGAGGCACCACCGATCATGATCAGACCCATGCGTCTCGCGGCCACGGGCACCGCCGCCGTGTCGCTCGCACTCGCCCTCACGGCCTGCGGCCAGACTGCCGCGACCCAGGCGCCGGCGGCCGGCGGAGGCGCAGACGCAGGCGCAGGCGCAGGCACCGAGGGCATCGGTCTGCTGCTGCCGGAGAGCACGTCCTCCACCCGGTACGACGCGTTCGACAAACCACTGATCGAGAAGACGGTGGCGGGCCTCTGCACGAAGTGCACGGTCAGCTACGCCAACGCCGGTGGTGACGCGAACGCCCAGAAGAAGCAGTTCGACGACATGGTCGCCAAGGGCGTGAAGGTCATCCTGCTCGACCCGGTCGACGCCAAGCTCACCGCCCCGTGGGTGGACGCCGCCAACGCCAAGGGCGTGAAGGTGGTCGCCTACGACCGGCTGGCCCAGGGCAAGGTCGCCGCGTACGTCTCCTTCGACAACCAGCAGACCGGCCAACTCCAGGGGCAGTCCCTGCTCGACGCCCTCGGCCCGAAGGCCTCCGCAGCCAGCGTCGTGATGATCGACGGCGCCGAATCCGACCCCAACGCGGCGCAGTTCAAGGCGGGCGCGCACCTGGCGCTGGACGGCAAGGTCAAGATCCCCTACGAGCAGTCCGGCGAGTGGAAGCCGGACGTGGCCACGGCGAAGATGAACGAGGCCATCCAGAGCCTCGGGAAGAACGGGTTCCAGGCCGTCTACGCCGCGAACGACGGGATGGCCGCCGCCGTCATCGAGGCCCTGAAGGCCGCGGGCATCAAGAACGTGCCGGTGGGCGGCCAGGACGCCTCCATCGACGCGATCCGCCGGGTGCTCACGGGCGAGCAGGCCTACACCATCTACAAGCCGTACAAGCCCGAGACGGACGCGGCGGGCACCATCGCCGTACAGCTGGCCGAGGGCATGGACATCAGCACCACCGCGACCTCGTCCACGGACAGCGGCGGGCTGCGCATCCCCTCGCTGCTGCTCACCCCGATCGTGGTGACCAAGTCGAGGGTGGAGGCCACCGTCGTCGTCGGTGGGCTCTACAAGGCGTCCGACATCTGCACCCAGCAGTACCAGGACGCCTGCGCGGAGGCCGGGGTCAAGTAGCCGGGACCGTCGGGAACTCGACGAGGGCGCGGCCGCACCGACCAGGTGCGGCCGCGCCCTCGCCGTCGAGCGTCAGGCGCTCGCGGTGTAGTCGTAGAAGCCGCGGCCCGACTTGCGGCCCAGCAGGCCCGCGTCGACCATCCGGGACAGCAGCGGCGGAGCGGCGTACAGCGGCTCCTTGTACTCGTCGTACATCGACTCGGCGATCGAGACGATGGTGTCCAGGCCGATCAGGTCGCACAGCCGCAGCGGGCCCATCGGGTGGGCGCAGCCGGCCTCCATGCCCTTGTCGATGTCGGAGGCGGTGGCCACGCCCGACTCGAACATCCGCACCGCGGAGAGCAGGTACGGCACCAGCAGCGCGTTGACCACGAAGCCGGCCCGGTCGCGGGCGCGGATCGGCTCCTTGGCGAGCACCTGGGAGGCGAAGGCCTCGACCCGCTCGGTGGTGGCGGCCGAGGTGGTCAGGGTCGGGATGACCTCGACCAGCTTCTGCACCGGCGCCGGGTTGAAGAAGTGCAGGCCGATCACCTGCTCCGGGCGGGAGGTGGCGGCGGCCAGCTTCACGATCGGGATGGACGAGGTGTTGGAGGCCAGGATCGCGTCGCGGCGCTCGACCACCCGGTCCAGGGTCTCGAAGATCCGGACCTTGACGTCCTCGCGCTCGGCGACCGCCTCGACCACCAGGTCGCGGTCCGCGAAGTCGGACAGCTCGACGGTGAAGGTCAGCCGGGCCATCGCCTCGTCCCGCTGCTCCGGGGTCAGCTTGCCGCGCTTGACCGCCGTCTCCAGGGAGTTCGTCAGCCGGGTGCGCCCGAACTCCAGCGCTTCACCGCTGGCCTCCGACACCATGACGTCCAGCCCGGCCCGGGCGAAGACCTCGGCGATGCCCGACCCCATCAGGCCGCAGCCGACTACTCCGACGCGCGCGATGTCACTCACTCAGTTGCCCTTCGGTGGTGCTGGGGGTCGCCCAGCGAAGTGGTGGCCCAGCGAGCTGCTGGTCAGCGGGTCGGTGTACCGGAATGGGTGCACCGGTCACCGCCCCGACGACGTTACTACTCCGTACCGGCGAGTAGGTCACCCCCTCCCCGGCGCAGTGCCACCGCGCCACCCGGCACGGTGCCACCGCGACACCCGGCACGGTGCCGGCCCGGACGGCCGTCCGAACGGGTGAGGCCGCGCCGCCCGCGCGTGTGCCCGGGGCCGCCACCGCCCGGCGCCCGACAGAATGCCGCAGACGGGGGCCGGGGACGGGAAGGGAGCACGCGGTGTCGACGGGATCGCTCACAGGACAGGTCGCCCTGATCACCGGCGGCGGCCGGGGCATCGGCCGGGAGATCGCCATCGGGCTCGCCGCCGAGGGCATGGCCGTCGGCCTGGTCGGCCGCACCCACGACACGCTGACCGCCACCCTCAAGGAGTGCGTCAAGCACGGCTCCCGGGGCGTCGCCGTCACCGCCGACGTCTGCCGCCACGGCTCGGTGCGCGAGGCCGTCCGCCTGGTCGAGCGCGACCTCGGCCCGATCGACCTGCTGGTCAACAACGCCGGCCAGGTCGACCGCGCCGAGGTGCCGCTGTGGGAGACCGACCCCAACCAGTGGTGGCAGGTGATCGAGACCAACCTGCGCGGCCCCTACAACCTGCTGCGCTGCGTACTGCCCGGCATGGTCGCCCGCCGCCACGGCCGGGTGATCAACCTCAACTCCGGCTTCGCGCTGCGCCCGGACGGCGACTACACCGCGTACGCGACCTCCAAGGGCGCGCTGCTCCAGCTCTCCGACAACATGGCGGACTCGCTGGCCCAGCACGGCGTCGTGGTCCTCGACATCAGCCCCGGCGCGGTGGCCACCGACATGACCGCCGGGATGCCGATGTTCAAGGACATGAAGGACTGGGGCTCGATCCCGTACATGGTCGCGGTCACCGTGGACGCCGCCCGCGGCCGCTTCGACGCGCTGCACGGGCGGTTCATCCACGCCGGGCGGGACGACCTGGAGGAGCTGGTCGAGCGGGCCGACGAGATCCGGGAGGCGGACGCCCGGACGCTGCGGCTGCGCCCGTACAAGGACGACGACCCGATGGCCTGACCCGATTTGCCTGAGATCGGCGGGTCAGGCGCACAGCTGGCTGGCGGTGACCGGCTTGAGCCCCGCCTTGGCCAGCCCGTCCAGGATCGCCGGCAGCGCGTCGATGGTGCACTGGTGGCCCATGTGCAGGGCCACCACCGAGCCGCCGCGCACCGCGCCCAGCACCCGGCGCTGCAGCTCGGCGGCGGTCGGGTCGCTGTAGTCGCGCGGGTCGACGTCGTAGGACAGCACGTGCTCGTAGCCGACGGCCTTGGCCTGATCGGCCACCATCGAGGTGGCGTACTGCGCGGCGGAGGGGCGGAACCAGCGGCCGATCGAGCCGGTCAGCGCCTTCAGCCGGTCGGCGCACTGGGCGATCTCGGCGCGGGCCTGGTCCGGGGTCATCGCGGAGATGTTGAGGTGGTTCTGGGTGTGGTTGCCCAGCTCGTGGCCGCCGTCCAGGATCCGCTGGACCATCTGCGGCTGCTGGTCCAGCCAGCTGCCGACCGCCAGCACGGTCAGTTTGGCGCCGCGCTGCTCGGCGGCCTCCAGCAGGGCGGTGGCGAGCTTCGGGTCACCGCTGCCGTGGCAGGTCAGCGCCACGTTCTTGGCGGTGCGCGGCCCGTGCACCACCTCGTAGGGCGTGCCGGCCGCCAGCGGCGCCAGCACCGGCGGGGTCGGCGGGGCGGAGGCCTGGGCGGACGCCTGGGGAGCGGCCGGGGTGGCCGTGCCGGTGGGCGTCGGGGTGGTCGGGGCGGGGGAGTCGGGCCCCTCGCCGCCGGTCCAGGCCGGGTCGGTGGTGTGCTGGGGGTCGACGCTGCCGGGGTGCGCGGCGAGCGCCGCCCCGGGCTCGGCGCGGCGGGGCGTGCCGCTGCCGCAGGACGTGAGGAGCCCGCCGGAGGCGGACAGGGCGGCCAGCTTGGCGGCGGTGCGCAGTACGGTGCGGCGGTCGGCAGTCATCGGCAGCCAGCATAGAGAGGACGGCCCCGCGGGGCGATCCGCACCGCCGTCCGCAACGGCTTTGACGTGCACACACTCGCTTTTCACGAGTGTGTGCGTAAACCTGAACTCCCGCTGTTTCCACGGCGTGTCCTTGGATACGATCGCCGCGCACCGCGTTGTTACGGGGCAGTAGGCACATTCCGGCATTGCGCATTGGGGGCGGAACAGGATGCATGAGGACACCGCGGCCATCGACCAGGACACCCGCACCGGCTGGGAGTGGGCCAGAGCCGACGACTGGCAGCCGCCGAGCGAGCTCGACACCGGCATCCCGCACACCGCCCGGATGTACGACTACTACCTGGGCGGCAAGGACAACTTCGAGGCGGACCGCAAGGCCGCCCAGGCCGCGATAGCCGCCTACCCGGCACTGCCGCTGCTGGCCCGCACCAACCGACAGTTCCTCGGCCGGGCCGTCGAGTTCGCGGCGGGCCGGGGGATCCGCCAGTTCATCGACATCGGTACCGGGATCCCGGCCGTGGGCTCCACCAGCGAGGTCGCCCAGCGGGTCGCCCCGGACGCCCGGGTGGTCTACGTGGACAACGACCCGATCGTCGCCACCCACGCCCGCGCCCTGCTGGCCGGCCACCCGGCCGGGCACACCTCGGTCATCGAGGCCGACCTGCGCGACCCGGAGGCGATCCTCGGCCACCCGGCGCTGGCCGCCGCCGTGGACCTCTCCCAGCCCGTCGCGCTGATGCTCGTCGCCGTCCTGCACTTCATCCGCGACGAGGAGGGCGCCGAGCGGATCGTCCGCACCCTGCGCGACGCGCTCGCCCCCGGCAGCGCCCTGATCCTCTCCCACGGCAGCCCCGACTTCGCCTCCCGTGAGAGCGCCGCCGAGGGCGCCCGGATCTACAAGAGCGCCAGCGCCCCGCTGGTGCTGCGGCCCCGGTCCGGTGTCGAACCCTTCTTCGGCGACTTCGAGTTCGTCGGCCCCGGGCTCGTCCAGCTGCCGCTCTGGCGCCCCACCGCGGGACACGTCCGCACCGCCGAGCTGCCCGAGGGCTGGCAGGACGTCTCCGCCTACGCCGGCGTCGCCGTCAAGAAGTGACCGCGGGGCCGGTCCCGGCGCCCCCCTCCGGCGCCGGGAACCGGTCCTCGCAGACTACGGCTGGGCACTGACAAACCGTCACCGCCCCGGATACCCTGCGGCGTGACCACCGCACTGCCGCCCCTGCCGCCTCTTCCGCCGGATGCCGCCGAGCTGCTGCGGGCCGTCGAGGCCCCGCCCCGGCTGGTCGCCCACCTCGCGCTCGTGCACCAGGTCGCCGAGCAGATCGCCGAGTTCTGCGCCGCCGAGGGCCTGGCCTTCGACCGGGAGGCCGTCCGGTTCGGCGCCGCCACCCACGACATCGGCAAGGTGGTCCACCCCGAGGAGCTCTCCGGGCCCGGCTCCGCGCACGAACCCGCGGGCCGCGCCCTGCTGCTCACCCACGGCGTCGCCGAACCGCTGGCCCGATTCGCCCGCAGCCACGCGAGCTGGGGCGAGCCCGGTATCACCACCGAGGAACTACTGGTCAGCCTGGCCGACAAGGCCTGGAAGAACCAGCGCGTCCGCGACCTGGAGGACCTCGTGATCGACCGGCTCGCCGGGGCCACCGGCCGGGAACGCTGGGAAACCTTCCTCGCCCTGGACGACCTGCTCACCCGGATCGGCGAGGACGCCCCGCGGCGGCTCGCGCTGCAGGCCGCCCATCCGGTGCGTACCGGGAGAAATTGACGCGACAGCGCGCGGCGCGCGGTGTTAGCTTCGGCGCCATGCAACCCCTCAGCGACCCAGAGATCCGCGCGTCCTTCGTCAACTGCTCCAAGGGCGAGGCCCGTCGGCTCAACCTGCCCCGGGGCCTGGCCGAACTGCCTTGGGAGAGTCTGGACTTCCTCGGCTGGCGGGACCAAGGCGCGCCCGACCGGGCGTACTTGGTGGCGCCGTACCAGGGTCGGCTGGTCGGGGTGACGCTGCGCTCGCCGATGGTCCGGCGCAGCCTGACCAAGACCAACGTGTGCTCGCTGTGCATCACCGCGCACGCCGGGTCGGGCGTCGCGCTGCTGGCCGCCCGCCGGGCCGGGGCCGCCGGGCGGGAGGGCAACACCGTCGGCACGTACGTCTGCGCCGACCTGGCCTGTTCGCTCTACGTCCGCGGGCTGAAGAAGTCCACCCTGGTCACCCGGCCCGACGAGTCGCTGCCGCTGGAGGACCAGGTCGCCCGTACGGTGCTCAACCTCGACGCCTTCCTGGCCCGGGTGCTCACCGACACCGCCGCATAGGACTACCGTCCGCGCAGCTGGTCCAGGTCCCGGCGCTCCCGCTTGGTCGGGCGCCCCGCGCCGCGGTCCCGCTCGAAGGCCGGTGCCGTGAACTCGCGCGGCGGTCGCGGCGGGCTGTTGTCGATCAGGCACTCCGCCGCGACCGGGGCGCCGACCCGCTTGCGGATCAGTTTCCGCACCTCGACCACCCGCTCGTAGCCCTCCTCGCGGAGCCGGACCTCGTCCCCGGGCTTGAGCGTCTGCGCCGGCTTGGCCCGTTCGCCGTTCACCCGCACGTGCCCGGCCTTGCAGGCGGCCGCCGCCAGCGAGCGCGTCTTGGCCAGCCGGACGGACCAGATCCAGACGTCCACCCGCACGCTTCCCTCGTGTTCAGCCATCCCCGGAGCCTACCCAAGCCGAGTCCCAAGCCGAGTCCCGAGTCGCGTCCCCGAGTTGCGTTCCCGAGCCGCGTTTCAGACCGCAGCGGCGGAGGCTTCCTGGAACTCGTGCGCCTCCCGGATGTCGGGCACCTCCTGGACCGCCCAGCCGTTGCCGTCCGGGTCGTTGAAGAACACGAAGTTGTTCCAGGCCTCGCCGTGTCCGTTCACCCGCGCCCCCGCGACGAAGTGCTGGACCGGGCTCACCTCCACGCCGCGCGCCGCCAGCTCCGCGTGCGCCTTCTCTATGTCGGTCACCACCAGCTGGAGCCCCTTCACCGAGCCCGGCGCCGCGTCGATCAGCCCGCTGCCCACGACGATCGAGCAGCGCGAACCCGGGGGAGTCAGCTGGACCACCCGGACCCCGTCGCGCAGCCGGGTGTCGTGGTCCACCGTGAAGCCGGCCTGCTCCTCGTAGAAGAGCTTGGCGCGGTCCACGTCCGCCACCGGCACCACCACGACTTCGAGCTTCCAGTCCATCGCCCTCACCCCTCTCGGTCGGGCTCTTCCAGTATCTGCCCGAACCGTTCCCCGGTGGCCTTCGGATAGCCTGAGAACACGATGAATCCGCAGACCACGCCCCCCGCGTCCCCGCCGGTCACCTCGCTGGCGACGCCCTGGGGCGCCCTCGACCTCACCCGCTTCCCGGCGGACCCGCGCGAGCGGTTGCGGGCCTGGGACGCCGCCGACGAGTACCTGCTGCGCCACCTCGCCGGCGAGGCCGACAGCGCCGACGGCGCCGCGACCGAGCTGGCCGGCCGCCGGATCGCCGTCCTCGGCGACCGCTGGGGCGCGCTGACCACCGCACTGGCGCCGTACGAACCGGTCCAGATCACCGACTCCCACCTCGGCCGGCAGGCCACCCGGGAGAACCTCGCCCGGGCCGGTGCCGCCGTCGACGAGGCCCGGCTGCTCACCACCCGGGACACCCCGCCGGAGCGGATCGACGTCCTGCTGGTGCGCGTCCCCAAGAGCCTGGCCCTGCTGGAGGACCAGCTGCACCGGCTCGCCCCGGCGGTCCACCCCGGCACGGTCGTGGTCGGCACCGGCATGGTGACCGAGATCCACACCTCCACCCTGCAGCTGTTCGAGAAGGTCCTCGGCCCGACCCGCACCTCGCTGGCCGTCCGCAAGGCCCGGCTGATCTTCTGCACCCCCGATCCGGCGCTCGACCCCGGCCCCAGCCCGTGGCCGCACCGCTACGCGCTGCCGCCGGACATCGGCGCCGCCGCCGGCCGTACGGTGGTCAACCACGCCGGCACCTTCTGCGCCGAGCGGCTCGACATCGGCACCCGCTTCTTCCTGGCCCACCTGCCCACCCCCGCCCCCGGCGACCGGGTGGTCGACCTGGGCTGCGGCAACGGCGTGGTCGGTACGGCCGCCGCACTGGCCGGGCCGGGCGCCGAGCTGGTGTTCGTGGACGAGTCCCACCAGGCGGTGGCCTCCGCAGAGGAGACCTTCCGGACCAATCTGGGCCCGGAGGCCCCGGCCGAGTTCCGCACCGCCGACGCGCTCGACCCGGCGGTGTTCGCCCCCGGCTCGGTGGACCTGGTGCTCAACAACCCGCCGTTCCACTCCCACCAGGCCACCACCGACGCCACCGCCTGGCGGATGTTCACCGGCGCCCGGCGCGCGCTGCGGCCGGGCGGCGAGCTGTGGGTGGTCGGCAACCGCCACCTCGGGTATCACGTCAAGCTGCGCAAGCTGTTCGGCAACTGCCAACTCGTCGCCGGCAACCCCAAGTTCGTGGTGCTGCGCGCGGTCAAGCGGTAGCCCGCGCGGCGGTTCGGCAGCGCCGTCCCGATCCGGAAGCCGTGCCGACAGCGCATGGCCGGCCGTGCGGTTCGCCTACCCAGCCTTGCATGACTTTTCCTCCGCGCGTATATTCATGCCACGACGAAGGAGGAACGCCATGGCATTGCGAGTCGCCGTCGCCGGCGCGAGCGGATACGCGGGCGGCGAGGTGCTGCGCCTGCTGCTCGGCCACCCCGAGGTGGAGATCGGGGCGCTGACCGGCGGCTCGAACGCGGGCAGCAGACTGGGCGAGCTGCAGCCGCACCTGCTCCCGCTGGCCGACCGCGTCCTCGAGCCCACCACCCCCGAGGTGCTGGCCGACCACGACGTGGTGTTCCTGGCGCTGCCGCACGGTCAGTCCGCCGCCGTCGCCGAGGCCCTCGGCCAGAACGTCCTGGTGGTCGACTGCGGCGCCGACTTCCGGCTCAAGTCCGCCACCGACTGGGAGCAGTTCTACGGCTCCGCCCACGCCGGCACCTGGCCCTACGGCCTGCCCGAACTCCCCGGCCACCGCGCTGCGTTGAAGGGCAGCAACCGGATCGCCGTGCCCGGTTGCTACCCGACGGCCGTCTCCCTGGCGCTCTTCCCGGCGTACGCGGCCGGGCTCGCCGAGCCGGAGGCCGTGGTGGTCGCCGCCTCCGGCACGTCCGGTGCGGGCAAGGCCGCCAAGCCCCACCTGCTCGGCAGCGAGGTCATGGGCAGCGTCAGCCCGTACGGCGTCGGCGGCGTGCACCGGCACACCCCGGAGATGGTGCAGAACCTCACCCCGCTCGCCGGCGAGCCGGTCACCGTCTCCTTCACCCCCACCCTCGTCCCGATGCCGCGCGGCATCCTCGCCACCTGCTCCGCCAAGGCGAAGCCGGGCGTGAGTGCCGAGAGCCTGCGTGCGGCCTACGCCGAGGCGTACGCGGACGAGCCCTTCGTCCGCCTGCTGCCCGAGGGGCAGTGGCCGCAGACCAGCAGCGTCTACGGCGCCAACACCGCCCTGATCCAGGTCGCCCTGGACGCCACCGCCGGGCGGATCATCGCGATCAGCGCGATCGACAACCTGGTCAAGGGCACCGCGGGCGGCGCGGTGCAGAGCATGAACATCGCCCTCGGCCTGCCCGAGGAGCTGGGCCTTCCCCTGAACGGAGTCGCACCGTGACCATCCCGAACACCGGCGTGACCGCCGCCAAGGGCTTCCGCGCCGCCGGCGTGACCGCGGGCATCAAGGCCTCCGGCACCCCGGACCTCGCCCTGGTGGTCAACGACGGCCCCTCGCTCGCCGCGGCCGGCGTCTTCACCGCCAACCGGGTCAAGGCCGCGCCCGTGCTCTGGTCCCAGCAGGTCCTCAAGGGTGGTCAGGTCTCCGCCGTCGTGCTCAACTCCGGTGGCGCCAACGCCTGCACCGGCCCGGCCGGCTTCCAGGACACCCACGCCACGGCGGAGAAGGTCGCCGCGGAGCTCGACCTCAACGCCGGCGAGGTCGCCGTCGCCTCCACCGGCCTGATCGGCGTCCGGCTGCCGATGGACATCCTGCTTCCCGGCGTCACCCTGGCCGCCCAGCAGCTCAGCGAGACCGGTGGCGAGGCCGCCGCGATCGCCATCAAGACCACCGACACCGTGCACAAGACCGCCCAGTTCACCAGCCCGGCCGGCTGGACGGTCGGCGGCATGGCCAAGGGCGCGGGCATGCTCGCCCCGAGCCTGGCCACCATGCTGGTCGTGCTCACCACCGACGCCGACCTGGACTGCGCCGCCCTGGACGCCGCGCTGCGCGGCGCCACCCGCACCACCTTCGACCGGATCGACTCCGACGGCTGCATGTCGACCAACGACACCGTGCTGCTGCTCGCCTCCGGCGCCACCGGCATCACCCCGGACCGGGCCGAGTTCGCCGAGGCCGTCCGCACCGTCAGCGCCGACCTGGCCCGTCAGCTGATCGGCGACGCCGAGGGCGCCAGCAAGGACATCCGGATCGACGTCACCGGCGCCGCCACTGAGGATGAGGCCGTCGAGGTCGCCCGCACGATCAGCCGCAACAACCTGCTCAAGTGCGCCATCCACGGCGAGGACCCCAACTGGGGCCGGGTGCTGTCCGCCATCGGCACCACCAGCGCCGCCTTCGACCCCGACCGGCTCGACGTGGCCATCAACGGCGTCTGGGTCTGCAAGGACGGCGGCGTGGGCGAGGACCGCGAGCTGGTCGACATGAAGGCCCGCGACGTCGTCATCACCGCGAACCTCAACGCCGGTACGGCGAACGCCTCGCTGTGGACCAACGACCTCACGGCCGACTACGTCCACGAGAACAGCGCCTACTCCAGCTGACCCGCTGACCCGCTGACCCGCTGACCCGCTGACCCGCTGACCCGCTGACCCGTTGACCGGCTGATCCGCCGATCCGCGACATCCTCCCCCAGCCTCCGGCCGGGGGGACCCCCATCGACGAGGGAATCCCCGTGCAGATCGCACCCAAGGGCGAACAGGCCCGCAACAACACCGCGTTGCCCAAGGCCATGACGCTGATCGAGGCGCTGCCCTGGCTGGAGCGCTTCCACGGCAAGACCATCGTGATCAAGTTCGGTGGCAACGCCATGGTCGACGAGGACCTCAAGGCGGCCTTCGCCCAGGACGTCGTCTTCCTGCGCTACGCCGGACTGCACCCCGTCGTGGTGCACGGCGGCGGCCCGCAGATCAGCGCCCAGCTGGACAAGCTCGGCCTGGAGTCCAACTTCACCAACGGCCTGCGCGTCACCACCCCCGAGACCATGGACGTGGTCCGGATGGTGCTGGCCGGCCAGGTCCAGCGCGAGCTGGTCGGCCTGCTCAACGAGCACGGCCCGTTCGCCGTCGGGATGACCGGCGAGGACGCCCACACCATGACGGCCGTCAAGCGCTACGCCGTGGTCGACGGCGAGCCGGTCGACATCGGCCTGGTCGGCGACATCGTCAACATCGAGGCCGGTGCGGTGAAGGCGCTGATCGCCGACGGCCGGATCCCGGTCATCTCCTCGATCGCCCGCGGCGCCGACGGCCACGTCTACAACATCAACGCCGACACCGCGGCCTCCGCCCTGGCGGTCGCGCTCGGCGCCGAGATGCTGGCGGTGCTGACCGACGTCGAGGGCCTGTACAAGGACTGGCCGAACTCCGACGACGTGATCAGCCAGCTCAACGCCGGCGAACTGGAAGCCCTGCTGCCCAATCTGGCCAGCGGCATGCTCCCCAAGATGGAGGGCTGCCTGCGCGCCGTCCGCTCCGGCGTGGGCACCGCCCGCGTGCTGGACGGCCGGGTGCAGCACAGCCTGCTGCTGGAGATCTTCACCGACGAGGGCATCGGCACGATGGTCGTGCCGGACGACGAACCGACCGTGACCGGGGGACTGGCATGACGCACAACGAGCAGCTCACCGACCGGTGGCAGCACGCCTTCACTGACAACTACGGCACCCCCCGCGTCCCGCTGGTGCGCGGCGAGGGCGTCAAGCTCTGGGACGCCGACGGCAAGGAGTACACCGACCTGCTCGGCGGCATCGCCGTCAACGCCCTCGGCACCGCCCACCCGGCGGTCGTCGCGGCCGTCACCCGGCAGATCGCCACCCTCGGCCACGTCTCCAACCTCTTCATGGCCGAGCCGACCATCGCCCTCGCCGAGCGGCTGCTGCGGCTGGACGGCCGCGAGGGCGGCCGGGTGTTCTTCTGCAACTCCGGCGCCGAGGCCAACGAGGCCGCCTTCAAGATCAGCCGGCGCACCGGCCGCACCCACCTGGTCGCCCTCCAGGGCGGCTTCCACGGCCGGACCATGGGCGCCCTCGCGCTCACCGGCCAGCCCGCCAAGCAGGACCCGTTCCGCCCGCTGCCCGGCGACGTCACCCACGTGCCCTTCGGCGACGTCGAGGCGCTGCGGGCGGCCGTCACCACCGAGACCGCCGCCGTCTTCCTCGAGCCGGTCCAGGGCGAGAACGGCGCGATCCCGCTGCCCGACGGCTACCTGAAGGCCGCCCGCGAGATCACCCGGGCGACCGGCACCCTGCTGGTCCTGGACGAGATCCAGACCGGCATCGGCCGCACCGGGTACTGGTTCGCCCACCAGGCCTTCGAGGGCATCGAGCCGGACGTCGTCACCCTGGCCAAGGCGCTCGGCGGCGGCCTGCCGATGGGCGCGGTGCTGGCCTTCGGCGAGGCCGCCGAACTGCTCACCCCGGGCCAGCACGGCACCACCTTCGGCGGCAACCCGGTGGCCGCCGCGGCCGGACTCGCGGTGCTGGACACCATCGAGTCCGAGGGGCTGCTGGAGCACACCCGCAAGATCGGCGAGCGGCTGCGGCACGGCATCGAGGCGATCGGCGACCCACTGGTCTCGCACGTGCGCGGGGCCGGCCTGCTGCTCGGGATCGTGCTCACCCGGCCGGTCTCCGCCCGGATCCAGGCCGCCGCACAGCGGGCGGGCTTCCTGGTCAACGCCGCCGTCCCGGAGGCCGTCCGGCTGGCGCCGCCGCTGGTGCTCACCGAGCAGGACGCGGACGCCTTCCTCGCCGCGCTGCCGGGCATCCTCCGGACGGTCCGGGAGAGTGCCCCGGCCGATGCGAGTTGACCGTCGTCCGGGAGAATAATCACATGACCGATTCCCGCTCCGGCCCCTCCGCCGCCGGCCCGACGCCGCAGGTCCCGCAGACCCGCACCGCGCGCCACCGGCGGATCGTGGACCTGCTCACCCGCCAGCCCGTGCGTTCGCAGAGCCAGCTCGCCAAGCTGCTCGCCGACGACGGACTCGTGGTCACCCAGGCCACCCTGTCCCGGGACCTGGACGAGCTGGGAGCGGTCAAGATCCGCAACCGGGACGGCGCGCTGATCTACGCCGTCCCGGCCGAGGGCGGCGACCGCACGCCGCGCGCACCGATGGGGGAGTCGGCCAGCGAGGGCCGGATGGCCCGGCTGGCCGGCGAGCTGATGGTCTCCGCCACGGCCTCCGGCAACCTGGTCGTGCTCCGCACCCCGCCCGGGGCCGCCCAGTTCCTCGCCTCGGCGATCGACCAGGCCGAGGTGTTCGAGATCATCGGCACCATCGCCGGTGACGACACCGTGCTGCTGATCAGCCGCGACCCCGCCGGCGGCCAGGCGCTGGCCGACCACCTCATGCAACTCGCCCAGGCCAAGGCCCAGTAGCACCGTCCGACCCCGACCCCGGCTGCGGAAGTCCCCGCAGCCGGGGTTTTGTGTTTCATACGAGGTCATGCATACTTATGCCACCCGCTGCACAAGTGTGAGGAGCCACCGCGATGACCGCCCAGCAGTCCCCCCCGGGCGCGCCCTTTGGCGACCGAGGAGCAACTGACGTCCGCCTCTGGGGCGCGCGCTTCGCCGACGGCCCATCCGAGGCGCTGGCCAGGCTCTCCGCCTCGGTCCACTTCGACTGGCGCCTCGCGCCGTACGACATCGCCGGCTCCAAGGCCCACGCCCGGGTGCTGCACAAGGCCGGCCTGCTCTCCGACGAGGAGCTGGCCGGCATGCTGGCCGGCCTCGACCAGCTGCTCGCCGACGTCCAGGCCGGTGCGTTCGTCGGCACGGTCGCCGACGAGGACGTCCACACCGCCCTGGAGCGCGGCCTGCTGGAGCGCCTCGGCGCGGACCTCGGCGGCAAGCTGCGGGCCGGGCGCTCGCGCAACGACCAGATCGCCACCCTGTTCCGGATGTACCTGCGGGACCACGCCAAGACCATCGGCGGCCTGCTGCTCGACCTCCAGCACGCCCTGGTCGGCCTCGCCGAGGCGCACCCGGACACCGCGATGCCGGGCCGCACCCACCTCCAGCACGCCCAGCCGGTGCTCTTCGCCCACCACGTCCTCGCGCACGTGCAGGCCCTCGGCCGGGACGCCGAGCGGCTGCGCCAGTGGGACGCCCGCACCGCCGTCTCCCCGTACGGCTCCGGCGCGCTGGCCGGCTCCTCGCTCGGCCTCGACCCGCAGGCCGTCGCCGTCGACCTCGGCTTCGAGGGCGGCTCGGTCGGCAACTCCATCGACGGCACCGCCTCCCGCGACTTCGTCGCCGAGTTCGCCTTCGTCACCGCGATGATCGGCGTCAACCTCTCCCGGATCGCGGAGGAGGTGATCATCTGGAACACCAAGGAGTTCGGCTTCGTCACCCTGCACGACGCCTTCTCCACCGGCTCCTCGATCATGCCGCAGAAGAAGAACCCGGACATCGCCGAGCTCGCCCGCGGCAAGTCCGGCCGGCTGATCGGCAACCTGACCGGCCTGCTGGCCACCCTCAAGGCGCTGCCGCTCGCCTACAACCGGGACCTCCAGGAGGACAAGGAGCCGGTCTTCGACTCCTGCGACACGCTGGAGGTGCTGCTGCCCGCGTTCACCGGGATGATGGCCACCCTCACCGTGCACCGGGAGCGGCTGGAGGAGCTGGCCCCGGCCGGCTTCTCGCTCGCCACCGACATCGCCGAGTGGCTGGTCAAGCAGGGCGTGCCGTTCCGGGTCGCGCACGAGGTCGCCGGGGCCTGCGTCAAGGTCTGCGAGGCCCAGGGCATCGAGCTGTCGGACCTGACGGACGAGCAGTTCGCCTCGATCTCCGAGCACCTGACCCCCGAGGTCCGCTCGGTGCTGAGCGTGCACGGCGCCATCGCCGCCCGCAACGGGCGCGGCGGCACCGCCCCCTCGGCCGTCGCGGTCCAGCTCGCCGAGGTGAAGGCGGACCTGGCGCGGCAGCAGGAGTGGGTCCAGGGCTGATCCCTGGCGCGGCGGGGGAGGGGCGCGGCGGTCCGACCGGCGCGCCCCTCCCGCGTGCGCGCCCCGGTCCGGGCGTAACCGGCTCCGCCCGGGCCCGTCATGCACGGTGTGCGCACCCCCCTTCCGTCCGTCCCCTCCGCCGAGGACGTCTACCTCGCCGAACACCGCCGCCGGGTGGTCCGCGAGACCGTCGCCGCCCTGCCCGGCCGCTGCCCGCAACTGATCGCCGCCCTCGCCGAGGACCCGCCACCCACCTATCGCGAGCTCTCCGAGCGCCTCGGCGTGCCGCGCGGCTCCATCGGCCCCACCCGCTCCCGCTGCCTGGCCTGCCTACGCCTGCTCCTCCACGCCGAGCGCTACCCCTGACCACCCCCGCTCCCAGTCCCCTCGCCCTGCGTGACCGCCTCACCCGGGCGCCCCACACCCGGCACCCACCCCGCACGCCCCGCCCGGCTCCCCACTCCGCCGCGGCGTGACCCTTGCCACGTCTGCCCCTCCGAAGGTTGAGGCGACCTGACACCCGGGTAGCACGCTGGCGAACGTCACTCTTGACGGTGGCGCATACGCTCGGATACTGAGCGTGAGCGCGCCACCCTCTGCGCGCCGGGCACGACGACTGGGGAGGCCCCTCCACATGGGCATGAGCGTGATCATCTCGGCCGCTGCGGCCGAAGATGCGGAGCAGATCCTCAAGCTCCAGTACCTGGGCTACCAGCCCGAGGCGGAGCTGTACGGCGACTGGGCGATCGAGCCCCTGACCCAGAGCCTGGAGAGCCTCCGCACCGAACTGACCGAGCAGCACGCCCTGGTCGCCCGCCTGGGCGACGAGGTGGTGGGCACCGTCCGTGGCCACGTCGACGCCGAGGGCATCGGCCGGATAGGGCGCCTGGTGGTCCACCCCCGGATGCAGCGGCACGGCCTGGGCGGTCGGCTCCTGGAGGCCCTGGAGCGCCGGATGGCCGAGGACGACCGTCCGGTGAAGGCCTACCGGCTGTTCACCGGCCACCGCAGCCTCGGCAACCTGCGGCTGTACGCTCGCCAGGGCTACCGGCAGACCGCCGTCGAGCAGGTCAGCAGCCGGCTGAGCTTCGTGCACCTGGAGAAGCCGGCCGCGACCCCGCTCGCCGCGACCGCCTGAGCCCCGCCGGTACTCGGCCCCCTCGACGCCGCCACCATCCGGACGCCCCGGTGGCGGCGTCGAGCCGTATCGCCCCAGGTCAGAGCGATGAGTGTCCGCAATGCGGACATTCGCGGCCGAACAGTTGGGCGCAATTCGGCTGATCTGTTTTACTGGCTCACATGACTGCGACGACGAACTGGACCCCCACCGGCACGCTGCCGGCAGGTGAGCGTGCCATGTGCCGTCGAATGTGTCACTGCTGAGGGCCACCGCCCCCGGGCACCCCGTCGAGGGTGCCTCCCCCTCGCGCCCCGAAGCGAGACTCCGGCGCCGCTCCCGCCCGTGCGAGCGCGCCCTCCTCCCGGAACACCTCCCCTCCGGCGTGCCCGCCACCCGCGGCCGCCGATGACTCGTCAGGGCCACGCCGTCGCGCGGCCCGGCCCTCCTGCGGCCACGATCAAGGGGTGGCTGGTCCGGATCCCCCTGGTGAGGCGTCGTAGGACACCGCCGGCCGCGACCCGGCCGCCCGGTCGACACCGCCGCCCGCCCCCGACCCACGGAAGCAGCTGTGATCACCACCACGGACCTGACCAAGGTCTACCGTTCCCGAGGCCGCGAGGTGACCGCTCTCGACGGCGTCGACCTGCACGTCCGCCCGGGCGAGGTCTACGGCGTCGTCGGCACCAGCGGTGCCGGCAAGTCCACCCTCATCCGCTGCGTGAACATGCTGGAGCGCCCGACCTCCGGCACGGTCACCGTGGACGGGGTCGAGCTCACCGCACTGTCCGGCGGCGAGAACCGGGCCGGCAAGGACCTGCGCGAGGCGCGCCGCCGGATCGGCATGGTCTTCCAGCACTTCAACCTGCTCTCCTCCCGCACGGTGCAGCAGAACGTCGAACTCCCGCTGGAGATCATCGGCCTGGACCGCACCCAGCGCCGCCGCAAGGCCGCCGAACTGCTGGACCTGGTCGGCCTCGCCGCCTTGGCCCGCAGCTACCCCAACCAGCTCTCCGGCGGCCAGAAGCAGCGGGTGGGCATCGCCCGCGCCCTGGCCGGCGACCCCAAGGTGCTGCTCTCCGACGAGGCCACCTCGGCGCTCGACCCGGAGACCACCCGCTCGATCCTCAAGCTGCTGCGCGACCTCAACGAGCAGCTGGGCCTGACCGTCCTGCTGATCACCCACGAGATGGACGTCATCAAGTCCGTCTGCGACTCCGCCGCCCTGATGCGCGGCGGCCGGGTGGTGGAGTCCGGCGAGCTCACCGACCTGCTGGCCGAGCCCGGCTCGGAGCTGGCCCGCGAGCTGTTCCCGCTCAGCGAGTTCGGCACCGGCCGTCCTGGCACGACCGTCCTGGAGATCACCTTCCAGGGCGACACCCCGGCCCAGCCGTTCGTCTCCCAGCTGGCCCGCACCTACCAGATCGACATCAACATCCTGGGCGCCGCGGTGGAGACCATCGCCGGCCGGATGGTCGGCCGGATGCGGGTCGAGCTGCCCGGCGGCCACCAGGACAACGTGGTGCCGATCGGCTACCTGCGCGAGCAGGGCCTGCAGGTGGACGTGCTCGGTACGGCGAACGGAGCGGTGGCATGAGTGGCCTGAGCTGGGACCAGATGCAGGAGCTGATGTGGCCCGCCACCCAGGAGACCTTCCAGATGGTCGGGGTCGCGACGGTCTGCACCGTCCTGCTCGGACTGCCGATCGGCGTGCTGCTGGTGCTCACCTCCAAGGGCGGCGCGCTGCAGAACCAGCCGGTGAACAAGGTGCTGGGCGCGATCGTGAACCTCGCCCGCTCGCTGCCGTTCATCATCCTGATGATCGCGCTGATCTCCTTCACCCGGTGGCTGACCGGCAACTCCCTCGGCTGGCAGGCCGCGACCGTGCCGCTGACGGTCGGTGCGATCCCCTTCTTCGCCCGGCTGGTCGAGACCTCCGTCCGTGAGGTGGACCGCGGTCTGATCGAGGCCGTCCAGGCGATGGGCGGCAGCACCTGGACGCTGGTGCGCAAGGCGCTCGTCCCCGAGGCGCTGCCCGGCATCGTCGCCTCCGTCACCACCACGGTGATCGCGCTGATCGGCTACTCCGCGATGGCCGGCACGGTCGGCGGCGGCGGCCTCGGCGACCTCGCCTACCGGTACGGCTACCTGCGCTTCGAGACCGCCTTCATGTGGATCATCGTGGCCGAGATCGCGATCATCGTCACGGTCATCCAGCTGGCCGGCGACCTCGCCGTGCGCCGGCTGGCCAACCGGGGCCGCGGCGGCGGACGCACCCGCCTGCTCCGGCCCCGCGCCGCCACCCCGGCGCCCGACGAGGACCTCGTCGCCTCCTAGACCTCCCTCGTCCGACCTCCGGACGCGGCTCCCCGCATCACGCAGAAAGGCACTTTTCGTGCGCAACGTTGTGAAGTTCACCAGTGTCCTCGCCACCGCCGGCCTCGCCCTGTCGCTGGCCGCCTGCAGCAGCTCGGGCTCGTCCTCCTCGGACCCGAACGCGCCGCTGAAGGTCGTGGCCAGCCCGACCCCGCACGCGCAGATCCTCAAGTTCGTCAACGACAACCTCGCGGCCAAGGCGGGCCTCAAGCTCGACATCAAGGAGGTCACCGACTACGTGACCCCCAACACGGCGGTGCAGGACGGTTCGGCCGACGCCAACTACTTCCAGCACGTCCCGTACCTGGATGACTTCAACAAGAAGAACGGCACGGACATCGTCTCGGTCGAGACCGTCCACCTGGAGCCGCTGGGCGTCTACTCCAAGAAGGTCAAGTCGGTCGACGACCTGCCGAACGGCGCCACCATCGGCCTGCCGAACGACGCCACCAACGAGGGCCGCGCGCTCAAGCTGCTCGCCGACGACAAGCTCATCACCCTCAAGGACGGCGCCGGCACCGCCGCCACCCCGGCGGACGTGACGGGCAACCCGAAGAACTTCAAGTGGAAGGAGCTGGAGGCCGCCCAGCTGCCCCGCTCGATCGCCGACCTCGACGCCGCGGTGATCAACGGCAACTACGCGCTCGATTCCGGCCTGAAGCCCGCCACCGACGCCCTGGTGCTGGAGAAGGCCGAGGGCAACCCGTACGCCAACATCCTCGCCGTCAAGAAGGGCAAGGAGAGCGACCCGCGGGTGAAGAAGCTGGCCGAGCTGCTGCACTCCGACGAGGTCAAGAAGTACATCAACGACACGTTCCAGGGTTCGGTCATCCCGGCCTTCTGATCGTCGTACGGTCATACCGCATAGCGCATAGCGCCCGACCGGGCCCCCGCCGCACCTCGGCGGGGGCCCGGTCGGGCAGTATGCACCAGGCACACCACGGCGGACCGGGTTCTGACGTACCGTCGTGCGACCGGCGCACCACGTGATACCCGGGGCGCGCCGGAGGCGTACGGTGTTGTGTTCACGACCCGGCGAGGAGAGACGGCATGGCAGCGAGCTTCCCCGAGACCGCCATCAGCACCGAACGGCTGCTGCTGCGTCCCCTTGCGGAGGACGACGCCCCCGGTCTCGCCGCCATGATGGCCGACGACCTCGTGCTGGCCTGGACGGACCTCCCGCACCCCTTCACCGAGGGGTACGCGGCCGAGCTCGCCCGCACCCTCGCCCCCGCCCACCGCAACGACGGGCGCGGCATCGTCTTCGCCGTCACCGAGCACCTCACCCAGCGGCTGGTCGGCCTGGTCGAACTGCGCAACACCGACTGGCGGCTGCGCAGCACCGAGATCTCCTACGTCACCGCCACCTGGGCGCGCGGCGAGGGCTACGCCCCGGAGGCCGTCCTCGGCGTCGCCCAGTGGCTCTTCGAGGACCGCGGCTTCCTGCGCCTGGAGATGCGCACCGCCGCCGGGAACACCGCCGCCCAGCAGGTCGCCCAGAAGATCGGCGGCATCAGCGAGGGCGTGCTGCGCAGCGCCTGGATAGTGCGCGGCGAGTCCGGGGAGGTCGTGGAGGAGAGCCGCAGTGACCTGATCCTGTGGAGCCTGCTCCCGGAGGACCTGGAGTCGCCCGAACTGCACCGCGACGGCTGGCACGGCGACCACCGCTACGTGCTGCGCGACTGAGCCACCGTCCGGCCACCCGCCCGGCACGGACATGTGTACGAGATGTCGGCCTCCGGGCGGCCGTACCCGGTAGCCTCTCCACCGGCGCCGCACAGCGGGCGCGACCCGACCGGCGCGACGAGACCGCGCACCCGGTCGTCCACGGGGATCGTGCACCGAGCCGCGCATCGAGTGTCGCATCGAGTCGAGGGAGAACGGCCGCAGATGGCTGACCGGATCACGGTCATCGGGTGGGACGGTACGCCGCTGACCGAGGCCGCCGGTGCGGCCCTCGCCGCGGCGACCCTGGTGGCCGGCGCGCCCTACCAACTGGACGCCCTTCCGGTGCCGGAGGACGCCGAGCGGATCACCCTCGGCAACATCCGGCAGGCCGCCCGCACGATCGCCGAGCACCGCGGCGCCGCCGTCGTCGTCGCCGAGGGCGACCCGGGCTTCTTCGGCGTGGTGCGCACCCTGCGCCGCCCCGAGTACGGCCTCGAACTCGAAGTCCTGCCCGCCGTCTCCTCCGTCGCCAACGCCTTCGCCCGGGCCGGCATGCCCTGGGAGGACGCCCAGGTGGTCAGCGCCCACGGCGGACGGCTGCGCCGCGCGGCCAACATCTGCCGGGCCCACCCCAAGGTCGCGGTGCTCACCGCCCCGGGCGCCGGCCCGAGCGAACTCGCCCTGATGCTGCGCGGGGTGCACCGGACCTTCGTGGTCTGCGAGGCCCTCGGCACTCCGGAGGAGGACGTCACCGTGCTGACCTCCGACCGGATCGCCGACCACGTCTGGCGCGACCCCAACGTGGTGCTGGTGATCGGCGGCGGCGCCCAGGTCGGCGCGGTCGGCGAGGCGGCTGGCTGGCTGGCCGGGCGTCCGGTCGGCTACCCCGGCGCGGAACGCGGCTGGGCGCTCCCCGGTGACGCCTACGCGGGCGCCGGGCGCACGGAGGACGAGCCGGGCGCGTCGGAGGCACTCCCGGCGCACGTGCGCGCCCTGGTGCTGGCCCGTCTGGGTGCACGTCCGGGGGACCTCGTCTGGTCGGTCGGCGCGGGCAGCGGCGCCCTCGCGGTGGAGGCGGCCCGGTTCGGCGCCGCGGTGGTCGCCGTCGAGGCCTCCCGCTCGGCCTGCGCCCGGCTCACCGTCAACGCCCGTCGGTACGGGGTCGAGGTGGAGACCGTGCACGGGCAGGGCCCCGAGGTGCTGGGCGGGCTGCCCGAGCCGGACGCCGCCGTGGTGGAGTCCGGCGGGCCCGACGTGGTGCGGGCGGTGCTGGCCCGCAAGCCGGAGCGGTTCGTCGCGCTGGCCCGGAACTTCGCCGAGGCGGAGGAGGTCCACCGGTCCATCGTCGCCGCCGGCTACCGGGCGGACGGCGCACTGCTGCAGTCCACCCCGCTGCGGGCCGACGAGGAGGGCGGCGCACTGGCGCTCGGGGCGGGCGCGAGCGGCGCGCTGCTGCTCTGGGGTGAGCAGATCGTGTGAAGGCCTCGGGTGCGCGCCGGGGCCGTGGGCGGTCCTGGCGGTGATCCAGGTCGCATCCGGACACCGATTCGAGAGGTCAGCGCGCCGGGCCGGTAGTCTGGCGTCCCAGGCGGCTGCAGCCGTCGGCGACCTGCCCGATTCGGTCGGTTTGTCACCTTTTTGACGTGGTGCAATCCGGTTCCGCTCGGAGTGTGGGCAATTCGACGGGCCGCGTGCCGGACCTGGAGAATGCCGTAGGGTCCGGTGCGGTCGTACCGGTTGCTCCGGGTTGTCGTTGTTTCAGATGGCACCGTCCTCGCGGTCGGTGCCCGGGCCGGGGTGCCGCAGCGCGCCGGAAGGACTTGGGCCGCAGCGCCACGGCGCGGCGGCCGCGTGTGGTTGAGGGGCGGGTCGGTGCAGGTCCGGCCCGTGCGGATGGGCGCTGCGGTCGGTGATCGCGTCGCCAAGGGGCGCGGCAGCGGCCTGGAAGGAGCTTTGACAATGACCGATGGCGGCCACGTCCCGGGCGAGGGACTGCCGGAGCACCTGCACGCCGGGCCCGACCCGCTCGGCGCACCGGAGGGCGTCGCGGGCGTTGCACCCCTGCAGGGCGTCGCGACCGACGGCGGCGTGATCCCCAACCCGGCGGTACCGGCCGGCGTGATGCCCCCCGGCGCGGGCGTGATCCCGCCGCAGGGCCAGCCGAACTTCACCGTCCCCGGCATGCCGCCCCAGGCCGTCCCGGGCGAGGGCTGGGCCGTCGACCAGGGCGCCGCCCGCCCCGCCTTCCACTTCGTCGACCAGCCGGACGGGCTGGACGACGAGGACGACGTCCTGCTGATGCCCGGCCCGCAGGGCTCCTGGGGGGCCGAGCAGGCGCCGTTCGCGGCGCAGCCGGACGGCACCCCGGTCGAGCCGTCCTGGCCGCCGGTGGACCCGCCGGTGCTCGGTGGCGAGCACGCCCAGCAGCAGCCGGTGCAGCCCGCCCCGGCACAGCCGTACGCCCAGCAGCCGATGACGCAGGCTCAGCCGCCGCGCCGCCCGCTGCACGCCGGCCCGCCGATCCCGGACCCGTCGCTGATGACCGGTCAGGTGCCGGTCCGTTCGCTGGCCGACCGGGGCCCGTCGCAGGGCGGCACGCCCGCGCACGGCATCCCGGTCGTCGGCCGCCCGCCGATGGGCGAGGCCGTCGTGCCGGTCCCGGGCGCCGTGCCGCAGGGCGTGCAGCAGGCCGCCCCGATGGCGCCGCCCGCTGCGCCGGTGCCGCCGGTGGCCGCCACGGTCGAGGGCGGGCCCGAGGTGCACCAGGTGCCGCAGGGTCAGGGCTACCAGCAGGTGCCGCTGGCCGGGCAGCCGGTCGAGGGCGTGATGGGCGTCGAGACGGTCGGGGCGATCGAGGTGGTCGAGGTCGTCGAGATGCCGGAGGCGGTCCAGGCCGCCCAGGCCGGGCCGGTCGCCGAGGCCGCGCAGGCCGTCGTGGTCGAGCCGGTCCCGGCGGACGCCGCCGCTCAGCCGGCCGCCGAGGCGGTGGCGGTGGAGAGCGCCGCGGTCGAGACCGTGGTCGTCGAGGCCGTGGCCGCCGGGGAGACGGCCGTGGTCGAGGCCGTCGCCGTCGAGGGCGGTGCGGTCGAGGCCGTCGCCGCGGAAGGCGTCGCGGAGGGCATCGTGCCCGTCGAGCAGCCCGAGGGTGCCGCTCCGGCCGGTCAGCCGCGCCGGATCTCCGCCTTCCTCGCCGCGCCGACCCCGCACGGCCTGCCCACGGTCGAGGCGGCCCAGCAGGCCCCGGTGACCGAGGAGGCCGGGCAGGAGCAGCCCGCCCCCATAGCGGCCGCCGACGTGCCGCAGGCCGCCGAGCAGCCCGTGGCCGTGGAGGCGGTCCAGGAGGTCGAGCAGGCCGAGCAGGCCGAGCAGGTCGAGCAGACCGTCGAGGCCGCGGAGGCCGTGGAGGCCGTGGAGGCCGCCGAGACCGTGGAAGCCGCCCAGGCCGTCGTGGTCGAGCCGGTCGCCGAGACCGCCGCCGGCACCGGTGAGATGCCCTCCGGCCAGGTCGTCGCCGAGCCCGTCGACCAGGAGCCCGCCGTCGCCGAGCCCGCTGCCGTCGAGCCCGCCGTTGCCGAGCCCGTCGCCGTCGAGCCGGTCGCCGAGGGCGAGCAGGCACAGCCGGAGGCCGTACCGGCCGAGCAGTCCGTCGAGGCAGCGGCCGAGCCGGTCGCGGAACAGGCCGTCGAGGCCGTCGCCGAGCAGATCGTCGAGGCCGAGGCCGTACAGTCCGCCGAGGCCGTTGCCCCGGAGGGCGAGCCGCAGCCTGCCGCCGAGCCGGTCGCCGAGACCGCCGAGCAGCCCTCCGCGACCCCGGCCGCCGAGGCGCCCGCCACCGAGGAGCCGCAGGCCGAGGCCGTCGCCGTCGCGCCGGAGGCCGTCCAGGGGGAGACCCCCGCCGCCGAGCAGGCCACCGAGCAGCCGGCCGGGCAGCCCGAGGCCCAGCCCGAGCAGCCCGTCGAGTCCCCGGCCGCCGAGGCGCCCGCCACCGACGGGCCGCAGCCCGAGCAGGCCGCCGACCAGCAGCCCGCCGACCAGCAGTCCGAGCAGCCCGTCGAGTCGTCCGAGGCGCCGGCCGCCGAGGACGAGCAGCCGGCCGAGCCCGCCGAGCCCCGCGGCCCGGCCGCCCCCGGCTACGACGAGGCCGGCCGCGACGCCGTCCACCAGGTGATCCGCGAGCGCCGCGACATCCGCAACGGCTTCCGCCCGGACCCGATCCCGCACGAGGTGCTGATCCGCGTCCTGGAGGCCGCCCACACCGCGCCCAGCGTCGGCTACTCGCAGCCCTGGGACTTCGTGGTGATCCGCTCGGCGAAGACCCGCAAGCGGATGCACGCCCTGGCCGAGCGTCAGCGCGAGGCGTACGCGGACTCGCTGCCGAAGGGCCGGGCCAAGCAGTTCCGGGAGATCAAGATCGAGGCCATCCTCGAGACCCCGGTGAACATCGTGGTCACCGCCGACCGCACCCGCGGCGGCCGGCACACCCTGGGCCGGCACACCCAGCCGCAGATGGCCCCGTACTCGGCTGCCTTGGCCGTCGAGAACCTCTGGCTGGCCGCCCGCGCCGAGGGTCTGGGCGTCGGCTGGGTGAGCTTCTTCGACGACGAGGAGCTGGTCCGCGAGCTCGGCCTGCCCGAGCACCTGGAGGTCGTCGCCTACCTGTGCGTCGGCTTCGTCGACTCCTTCCCGGACGAGCCGGAGCTCGAGCAGCAGGGCTGGGCCAAGAAGCGCCCGCTCGCCTGGGTCGTCCACGAGGAGCAGTACGGCAACCGCGCGCTGCCCGGCGAGGAGCCGCAGAGCCTGCTCGCGGACACCCTGCGCGGCATCCGCCCGCTGGACGCCAAGGCGCTCGGCGAGGCCTGGGACCGGCAGAAGCGGATGACCAAGCCGGCCGGCTCGCTCGGCATGCTGGAGATCATCTCCGCCCAGCTCTGCGGCCTGTCCCGCAAGTGCCCGCCGCCGATCCCGGAGCCCGCCTGCGTGGCGATCTTCGCGGCCGACCACGGCGTGCACGCCCAGGGCGTCAGCCCGTGGCCGCAGGAGGTGACCGCCCAGATGGTCGGCAACTTCCTGGCCGGAGGAGCGGTGATCAACTCCTTCGCCAAGCAGATCGGCACCGAGGTCTGCGTGGTGGACGTCGGCGTCGCCGCCGAGCTGCCGCAGGCCGTCCAGCAGGGCCGCGCCACCGGCCTGCTGCCGCGCAAGGTCAAGCCCGGCACCGACGACATGACCCAGGGCCCGGCGATGACCCGCGAGGAGGCCCTCCAGGCCATCGAGGTCGGCATCGAGACCGCCCGCGACCTGGTCGCGGCGGGCAACAAGGCGCTGGTCACCGGCGACATGGGCATCGCCAACACCACCGCCTCGGCCGCCCTGATCTCGGTGTTCACCGGCCTGGACCCGGCCGAGGTCACGGGCCGCGGCACCGGCATCGACGACGAGACCCACGCCCACAAGATCGAGGTCATCCGCGCCGCGCTGGCCCTGCACCAGCCCGACCCGAACGACCCGATCGGCGTCCTCGCCGCCGTCGGCGGCCTGGAGCACGCGGCCATCGCGGGCTTCCTGCTGGGCGCCGCCTCGCTGCGCACCCCGGTGGTGCTGGACGGTGTCATCGCCGGTTCGGCCGCGCTGGTCGCCAAGGCGATCGCCCCCGAGGCGCTGGCCGCCTGCATCGCCGGCCACCGCTCCGCCGAGCCCGGCCACCAGGCCGCGCTGGCGAAGCTGGGCCTGCGTCCGCTGATCGACCTCGACCTGCGGCTCGGCGAGGGCACCGGTGCCCTGCTGGCGCTCCCGCTGGTGCAGAGTGCAGCCCGCGCGATGCACGATGTAGCCACCTTCGACTCCGCCGGGGTCACCGAGAAGGCCTGACGCACCTGCTCACCGCTCCGCGGGCCGGCCCGAGGGCGCGCCGGCCCGCGGAGCGGCGTACCGCCACCCGGCCGGCCGGGCGGCGTACCACCGCACCGCCCCACACCCTCACCCCCGATCAGGAGCACCGCCGATGAGCGCGCCCACCCCGCACCCCAGCACCGAGGGCCGTACCCCCTACCCGGTCGGCCTGCTGCTGGCCGGCCGCCGCGTCGTGGTGGTCGGCGGCGGCCAGGTCGCACAGCGGCGGCTGCCGGCCCTGATCGACTCCGGCGCCGACCTGCACCTGATATCCCCGGCCACCACCCCGGCCGTCCAGGCCATGGCCGACGCGGGCGAGCTGACCTGGCACGCCCGCCCCTACCAGGACGGCGACCTCGCCGGTGCCTGGTACGTGCTGGTCAGCAGCGACGACCCGGCGGTCAACGCGGCGGTCAGCGCCGAGGCCGAGCGCGAGCGGGTGTTCTGCTCCCGCAGCGACGACGCCTCCGCCGCCACCGCCTGGACCCCGGCCAGCGGCCGCGACGCCGGCGCCACCGTCGCCGTCCTCACCGGCGACCCGCGGCACTCCGCCGCCCTGCGCGACGCCATCGTCGGCGGCCTGCGGGACGGCTCGCTGGCCACCCGCTCGTACCGCTCGCACGGCGCCGGCGTCGCCCTGGTCGGCGGCGGCCCCGGCGACCCGGACCTGATCACCGTGCGCGGCCGCCGCCTGCTCGCCGACGCCGACGTGGTGGTCGCCGACCGCCTCGCCCCGCGCGAGCTGCTCGCCGAGCTGCCCGAGCACGTCGAGGTGATCGACGCCTCGAAGATCCCGTACGGCCGTCAGATGGCCCAGGAGGCGATCAACCGGGCGCTGATCGAGCACGCCCAGGCCGGCAAGTTCGTGGTCCGGCTCAAGGGCGGCGACCCGTACGTCTTCGGCCGCGGCGGCGAGGAGCTGCTGGCCTGCGCCGAGGCCGGCATCCCGGTCACCGTGGTGCCCGGCATCTCCAGCTCGATCAGCGTCCCGGAGACGGCCGGCATCCCGGTCACCCACCGCGGGCTGACCCAGGAGTTCACCGTGGTCTCCGGCCACGTCGGCCCGGACGACCCGCGCTCGGTCACCAACTGGCAGGCCGTCGCGGGCATGAGCGGCACCCTGGTGCTGCTGATGGCCGTGGACAAGATCGGCGCGATCGCCGCCAAACTGGTCGAGCACGGCCGTCCCGCCGACACCCCGGTCGCCATCGTCCAGGAGGGCACCACCGCCGCCCAGCGCCGGGTGGATGCCACCCTGGGCACCGTAGCCACCGTGGTCGAGGCCGAGGCCGTCAAGCCCCCGGCGGTGATCGTGGTCGGCGACGTGGTGAACGTGCTGGCCGCCGCCTTCCGGCGCTGAGTGGTTTGCGGAGCGGGAAGTCGGCCGGTCCGACTTCCCCAGGGCGTGTCCGCAAGCTCCCGCCTCCGGGCGAACGACGGGAGCTTGCGGACACGCCCTACTCCAACGGCTGCTCCGTCCAGATGACCTTCCCGGTCGCCGTGTAGCGCGTCCCCCAGCGGTCGGCGAACTGCGCGACCAGGAACAGCCCGCGTCCGCCCTCGTCCTCGGTCGCCGCGTACCGCAGGTGCGGCGAGGTGCTGCTGCCGTCCGACACCTCGCAGATCAGCGCGCGGTCGCGCAGCAGCCGCACCCGGATCGGCCCGGAGCCGTACCGGATCGCGTTGGTCACCAGCTCGCTCAGGATCAGCTCGGTGACGAACACGGCCTCGTCCAGCCCCCAGTCCGCCAGCCGCTCCGCCACCTGCGCCCGTACGGCCCCCACCGCCGCCGGGTCGGCGGGCACGTCCCACTGCGCGACCTGGTCCGGCGTCAGCACCCTGGTCTCCGCGACCAGCAGCGCGATGTCGTCCTGGGGATGCGCCGGCAGCATCGTCACGAGCACGTCCGCGCAGGTCTGCTCCGGCGTGCGCGGCGGCCCGCCGAGCGCCTCCCGCAGCAGCGCCAGCCCCTCGTCGATGTCCCGCTCGCGGTCCTCCACCAGCCCGTCCGTGTACAGCACCAGCCGACTGCCCTCGGCCAGCTCCACCTCGGCCGTCTCGAAGGGCAGGACCGCCAGCCCGAGCGGCGGCCCGGTCGGCACCTCAGGGAACGTCACCCGGCCCTGCGGGTCCACCACGGCCGGCGGCGGATGCCCGGCGCTGGCCAGCGTGCAGCGCCGCGACACCGGGTCGTAGATCGCGTACAGGCAGGTCGCCCCGGTCAGCGTCCCGCTCTCGCCGCCGCCCGCCTCCTCCTGGTCGATCCGGTTCACCAGTTCGTCCAGGTGGCCGAGCAGCTCGTCCGGCGGCAGGTCGAGCGTCGAGAAGTTGTGGATCGCCGTCCGCAGCCGTCCCATCGTCGCCGCCGCGTGCAGCCCGTGGCCGACCACGTCACCGACCACCAGCGCCACCCGCGCACCCGGCAGCGGGATCACGTCGAACCAGTCCCCGCCCACCCCGGCCTGGGCCGGCAGGTAGCGGTGCGCCACCTCCAGCGCGTTCTGCTCCGGCAGGCTGCGCGGCAGCAGGCTGTGCTGCAGGGTCACCGCCATCACGTGCTCGCGGGTGTACCGGCGGGCGTTGTCGATGCACACCGCCGCGTGCGCCACCAACTCCTCGGCCAGCGTCAGGTCCTCCGGCTCGAACGGCTCCGGCCGCTCCGCCCGCCAGAACCGGGCCACCCCCAGGAGCACCCCGCGCGCCCGCAGCGGCACCCGCACCAGCGAGTGCACCCCGTACGCCAGCGCCTGCTCCGCCCCCTCGGGATCCTGGTCCCGCCAGCCCCACGCCTCGGCCAGCCGCGGCTCCAGCCGGGACGCACCGCTGTGCAGCGCCCGGGCCAGCGGGGTGTCGGGCACCACGTCCAGGGCGGTGCCCACCGGGTGGAACGGGCCGCTGCCCCTGGTCCCGGCGAGGGCCGCCCGTCGCATCCGGCCCAGCGAGGTGCCCTGCGGCGGTTCGTCACCGGCCAACACCTGCTCGGCGAGGTCCACCGTGACGAAGTCCGCGAACCGTGGCACCGCGACCTGCGCCAGCTCCTCAGCAGTCCAGGTGACGTCCAGCGTGCTGCCCACCGTCATGCCCGCGTCGTACAGCAGCCGCAGCCGTCGCTGCGCGCCCTCGGCCCGGCCGGTCAGCGCCATCAGCTCGGTGGAGTCGCGCAGCGTGGCGACGCAGCCGGGCGGACCGCCGTCCTGGTCGGTCAGCCGGACGTTCACCGCCAGCAGCCGCTCCCCGGCCAGCATCACCTCGTCGGTCACCGGACGGTCGGCGGTCAGCAGCTCCAGCGGGGCGGGCTCCAGACCCAGCTCGGTCACCGGACGGCCCTCGGCGTCCGGCGGCAGGTTCAGCAGTCGGCGCGCCTCGTCGTTGCAGAGCAGCAGCCGTCCGTCCCCGCCGACGATCATCACGCCCTCGCGCACCGCGTGCAGCACCGCCGCGTGGTGCTCGTACATCCGGGTCATCTCGACCGGGCCCAGCCCGTGGGTCTGCCGCCGCAGCCGACGGCTGATCAGCGCCGTGCCCAGCGTGGCCAGGCCGATCGCCCCCGCGGCCGCGCCCAGGACCACCGGCAGCTGACGCTCGCTCGCGGTGGACACGTTGTTCAGGGTGACCCCCGCCGAGACCAGCCCGACCACCGAGCCGTCCGGTGCGTACACCGGGACCACCGCCTGCACCAGCGGGCCGACCGTGCCGCTGAGGTGCTGGGTCACCACCTGGCCGTGCAGCGCGGGCTCGTACGTGCCGACGAACTTCTGGCCGATCCGGGCCGGGTTGGGGTGGGTGTAGCGGATGCCCTGGTTGTTCAGCACCACGATGAAGTCCACGCCCGAGGCGATCCGCGCCGACTGCGCCTTCGGCTGCAGGATCGCGGTCGGGTCGGGGGAGCGCAGCGCGTCCACCATGCCCGGCGAGTCGGCGAAGGACTGGGCGACCGCCACCGACCGGTTGCGGGCCTCGCGGTCGGCGTCGTTGTGCGACTGCACCACGAGCGCCACCGCGGCCCCCGCCACCAGCAGCAGCACGATCAGGATCTGGAGCGCGAACACCTGCCCGGCCAGCGACCGGTGCCGTACCGGTCGCGGCCGTTTCGCGCGTGGCAGCTGTTGCCGACCGTGTGGGCGCCCACCGAAGGAGCCGGCGTCGCCGGTGGCACCAGAGGCCGACGGAGCCCAGGATCGGCCCGGATTTCGGGCCATACGGTCATGTTTACACTCCGGCCAGCCCGGGACCACCCCGTCCCCTGGGCCGTTTGGCCTTCCCCGCCCCCGCTTGGCAAGATCGCAGGGTGTCCGAACCCAGCACCATCACCGACCCGGCCGACCCCCGCCTCGCCGACTACACCGGCCTCACCGACGTCGAACTGCGCCGCCGCCGGGAACCCGCCGAGGGCCTGTTCATCGCCGAGGGCGAGAAGGTCATCCGCCGCGCCCTCTCCGCCGGCTACCGGATGCGGTCGATGCTGCTGACCGCCAAGTGGCTGGACGTGATGTCCGACGTCATCGCCGCCGCCGACGCCCCCGTCCACGTGGTCGAACCCGCACTCGCCGAAGCCGTCACCGGTTACCACGTCCACCGCGGCGCCCTCGCCTCGATGGAACGCAAGCCGCTCCCCGACGCCGCCGACCTGCTCGCCGGAGCCCGCCGGGTCGCCGTCCTGGAAGGCCTGGTCGACCACACCAACCTCGGCGCCATCTTCCGCAGCGCCGCGGCCCTCGGCATGGACGCCGTCCTGCTCTCACCCGACTGCGCCGACCCGCTCTACCGCCGCGCCGTCAAGGTCTCCATGGGCGCCGTCTTCGCGGTCCCCTACGCCCGCCTCGACCCCTGGCCCACCGCCCTCGACACCGTCCGCGACGCCGGCTTCACCCTCCTCGCCCTCACCCCCGCCGACACCGCCGTCGACCTCGCGACCCTCGCCCCCCACACCCTCCCCAAGACCGCCCTCCTCCTCGGCGCCGAAGGCGAGGGCCTGACCCCCCGCGCCATCGCCGCCGCCCACCACCCCGTCCGCATCCCCATGGCCCACGGCATCGACTCCCTCAACGTCGGTGCCGCCGCCGCCGTAGCCTTCTACGCCGTCACCACCCCTTAATCCCCACCTCACCCCGCCCACCGACCTGCCCCCGCCCCTCCGCCCCCGCGCCGTCAGCCCGGCCCCTGCACAGGAAGTCGACCCGCGCGACTTCCTGCGCCAGCCGCTGTCCCGCCCCCGCGCTCAGGCCCGGCCCTCCACCGCCCAACCCACCTCCGCTCCTGCGGCGTCAGCCGGGCCCCTGCACAGGACGTCGGCCCAACTCGACGCCGCCCCCAGGCACCTGGGGCCGGGCCTGCCAGGCCGACCTCGCATCCTGCGGCGTCAGCCCTTCCCGCGACCGCGCGCGTCAGAAGTCGGCCGATCGAGCATCCGTCGGGTTTCCTCCAGCGCTTCTCAACTGTGCGCTCGTCGCTGCTCGACGAGTCCGGCCTCCGGGCCCGCTCGGCTTCCCGAGCAACGCCTGTCGTGCCGGCATCGCAGCGTCCCGACTTCCTGCACTCGCGGCCGACGTCCTCCGTTCCGCGCGGGCGGACGATTCGTACGGGGGAACGCAGTGAGCCACGGACCCACGCGGAGAAGTTGACCCGGTTCAGCCCGTCGGGGCGGTCGGTGGGGCCGGGGCGGCGGCCGGGGGAGCGCCGCCGGAGGCGCCGGCGCCGGGCCAGGACTCGTCGAGGGTGCCGTCGGAGCGCACGGTGTAGCGGGTGGAGGTGACCGCGCCGGTGGCGGCCACGCGTTCCTCGCGGACGACGGCGCTGCTGTCCAGGCGCCAGGCGGCGGTGGCCTGCGGGTCGGCGGTGGAGGTGCGGGAGGCGGTGGCGACCGGGGTGTCCCCGGTGAAGGTGTAGAGCTGGACGAGGTCGACCGGCGCCGACCCCTCCGTTCGCCGCAGCACGATGACCGTGGCCGGCTGGCCCTTGTACCGGGTCGGCAGCACCGCACTCAGCGCGATCTGCGGCCCGTTACCGACCGAGTGCCCGTCCTTCAGTGTGACGGCGGTCCCGCCGGCCCAGTCGGGGTAGCTGCGGTTGGGCCAGTCGACCACGGGCCCCGGCCCCTGCGCGGGCGCCAACGCACTGTCCGCGGTGCCGCGCGCGGCTGCCGGGACCGGGGCCGCCGAGGCCTGCGGTGCGACGTCCGCCGAGGTCCCGGGCACCGCCTGTTCACCGCCGCCCCCGCCGAGGGCCGTCGCGGTCTGCCCGACCACCGGCCGCGCTCCCTGGTTGCTCCGGTTCTCGCAGCCCTGCGCCGCGGCGATGGCCAGCGCGACGCCGATCGTCACGGTGACGAAGACCACCAGCCGTTGCCGCAACAGCCGCTGCCGCGCCGTACCGGGCCGCCCGCCGGGCGCGGGGGTGTGCTGGCGGTCCCGGGGCCGCGGCCGGGCGGGTGGGGGAGTGTGCGGGCGGTCCCGCAGCGGACGGGTGACCGGCGTCGCCTCGGGCCGGGGGGCCGGGGCGCCCTGCGGGCGCCGCGCCGACGCTCCCGGCGCCTGCCCGCCCGGACGACCCGCCGCGGCCCGGGCCCGCGCCGCCGGCGCGGCCGGTTCGGGCGAGCGCCCGGGAGCCGGAACGCCCTGCCGTCCGACGCCGTCCTGGTGCGGCGCTCGCGGAGCACCGGCGGACGGGGCGGGTGCGGCGGGTGCGGCAGAGGCGGCGGCCGGGGCCGGGCCCCGCCGTGCCGCGCGTCCGCCGCCATCGGTCGCGGCCCCGCGTGCCGCCAGCTCGCTGAGCCGCTCGTGCAGCGCGGCCGCGCCGGGCCGCTCGGCGGGCTCCTTGGCCAGGCAGGCCCGGATCAGCGGGGCGAGCTGGGGCGGTACGGCCGACAGGTCGGGCTCCTCGTGGACGACCCGGTAGAGCATCACCTCGGAGGACGCCCCGGATCCGAACGGGGTGTCCCCGGTGAGCGCGTAGGCGAGGGTGGCCCCGAAGGCGAAGACGTCCGTGGCCGGGGTGACGGCGGCGCCGCGCACCTGCTCGGGCGCGAGGAAGCCGGGGGAGCCGACCGCGGTGCCGACGTGAGTGAGGGTGCTGGCGCCGCGCGACCACGCGATGCCGAAGTCGATGATCCGCGGCCCGCGCGGCGAGAGCAGGATGTTGGAGGGCTTGAGGTCGCGGTGGACGACCCCGGCCTCGTGCACCTTGACCAGCCCGTCGGCCAGCGCGGCCCCGATCCGGGCGGCCTCCGGCCAGCTGAGCGGCCCCTCGTCGCCGACCTGCTTGTAGAGGGACGGCCCGGGGACGTACGCGGTGGCGAGCCAGGGGCGGTCGGCCTCGATGTCGGAGCCGACGACCCGGGCGGTGCAGCCGCCGCGGATCCGGGAGGCGGCGGCGATCTCGCGGGCGAAGCGGGTGCGGAACTCCTGGTCCTCGGCGAGTTCGGCGCGGATCAGCTTGAGGGCGACGCGCTGTCCCCGGCGGTCGGAGCCGAGGTAGACCACGCCCATGCCGCCGGCCCCGAGTCGCCGGTGCAGGCGGTACGGCCCGACGATGCGGGGGTCCTCACGCCTCAGCCGCATCATCGCCATGTCTCGTTCCCCGTCAGCCCGTGGTGAGGCCCCGTCGGTTGGGGCATCGTCAGTTCCTGTCCGGCACAGCTTACGGACTGCCCGCTGCGGTGTGCTGATACGCAACACCTCAAGCCACCGTGCGATCGTCGGATCGTGCGCTGAGCTGCAGGTCACAGAGATGCCGAATCGTTTCTCGGGGTTGCCCCTCAGGGTTCCCCCGGGGGCCGGGTGAGTCGTCCCTCCCCCTGCGGTAGTACGCCTTGAGTCTGAGCGTCATCCTCCGGGATGCCCGAGGAACAGTACGACGGCATGACGCCCGGACGGCCCCCTGACCAATAGCGTTGTGCTCAGCGGTGGACGGGGAGCTCGTCCCCCGAGGTAAGCCGTTCACCGCGCCAACTCGACCGGATCAGGAGCAAGGCCATGGCAACGCAGCAGACGGGCACCACCACCCGCCGCCGTCGTCCGGCCTTCACCCAGCCCCAGTCCGCCGAGCAGCCGACCCGGCACCCCGCCGTCGCGCTGGCCATGGCCCTGCCGTGCGCCGTGCTCCTGGTGCTGCTGTTCGGCGGGTGGGAGCAGCTGGCGAACCAGGCCGAAGCCCTGGCCGATCTGATCGGCCGCTGAGGCCAGGAGGCCACCAGGCCCCAAGGCCACCAGGCTCACGGCCGCAGAAAGAAGAACACCAGAACGGGCACTGATCCCCTGGGGACGGGGAGCAGTGCCGCCGGGGAGACCGCGCCCGCGATGACACGCGGACGGGCGAGAGCGGTGCGCAGAGTGCCCCGGCAGGCGGAGACGCCGCGTACGGACGTCGGTGAGGGCGACCGTACGCGGCTCTTCTCTTCTCCGAACTCCACCGGTCTCCGAACTCCGGCGAAACGCCGGAACGAGGAAACGACGAAACGGCCGAGGCCGCGACCCTGACGGATCGCGGCCTCGGCCGTTACTGTGCGCGATACTGGGATTGAACCAGTGACCCCTACCGTGTCAAGGTAGTGCTCTCCCGCTGAGCTAATCGCGCCTGGTGAGGCGTTCCTGCAGCAGACCCCGAGGGGACCGTTACTGTGCGCGATACTGGGATTGAACCAGCGACCCCTACCGTGTCAAGGTAGTGCTCTCCCGCTGAGCTAATCGCGCCTGGTGTGGCGGTTGTGCAGCAGGCCTCGAAGGGCCTGTTACTGTGCGCGATACTGGGATTGAACCAGTGACCCCTACCGTGTCAAGGTAGTGCTCTCCCGCTGAGCTAATCGCGCCTGGTGAGGCGTTCCTGCAGCAGACCCCGAGGGGTCCGACGTGCGCGATACTGGGATTGAACCAGTGACCCCTACCGTGTCAAGGTAGTGCTCTCCCGCTGAGCTAATCGCGCGGGGAGGTCTCCCGGCAGGACCGGGAGAGCCTCTTGGAGGTGGAGACGGGATTTGAACCCGTGTACACGGCTTTGCAGGCCGTTGCCTCGCCTCTCGGCCACTCCACCAGGCAACACATGAAGAACGATCTTACACTGTTCTCCATCGAGCGGACGACGAGATTCGAACTCGCGACCCTCACCTTGGCAAGGTGATGCTCTACCAACTGAGCCACGTCCGCCTGTCTCCCGGGATCTTCACCGCTTTTCTTCGGCTGCGCTCCCCGGCGACGTGTTGAACTCTAGCGGATTCCCGGGCCAGCTAAAAATCCGTTCCCGCAGCGTGCCGAGGGGATGCCCGCCGGGTGCCGTCCCGTCAGCCCTTCCGGCCGGTCACCGGACCGCCACCTGCGGCGCTCCCGGACGATCAGCGGGCCCGACCGGGGCCGTACCCCCCCGACCTACACTTCAGGCACCGCCGCCCCCAGCACGACCGCGCAGGAGAACCGTGTCCGGCCACCCCGACCCCCGCACCCCACTCGCCCGCTTCGGAGGCCGCGTGGCCACCGGACTGCGGGACGTCACCTCGGACCCGGCCGCGCTCGAATCCTCCGGCTACTGGGCCGTCGCCCACGACTTCGAGGGCCGGCTGACCTGCGCCCGCTTCGACGACGTCCGCCCCGCCCCGGCCCCGCCCGCGGGCGCCGGCTGGCGCGGACCGGACGCCGGCAGCTGGCACAGCTCCCTGGACCGCGCCGCCTACACCGCGGGCGTGCGCCGCATCCGCGAGCACATAGCCGCCGGCGAGGTCTACCAGGCCAACCTCTGCCGCGTGCTGTCCGCGCCGCTGCCCGACCCCGACCGCAGCGACATCGACGCGCTCACCGGTCTCCTCGCCCACGGAAACCCGGCCCCCTACGCCGGCACCATCCGGCTGCCCGAGCACGGCGTCGAGATCGCCACCGCCTCCCCCGAGCTCTACCTCCACCGCGCCGGACGCACGGTCTCCTCCGGCCCGATCAAGGGCACCGGCCGCACCGAGGACGACCTGCTCGACAAGGACCACGCCGAGAACGTGATGATCGTCGACCTGGTCCGCAACGACCTCGGCCGGGTCTGCGAGACCGGCAGCGTCACCGTCCCCGACCTCTGCGTCGTCGAGAAGCACCCCGGCCTGGTCCACCTGGTCTCCACCGTCGAGGGCACCCTGCGCGACGGCGCCGGCTGGCCCGAACTGCTCACCGCCACCTTCCCGCCCGGCTCGGTCACCGGCGCCCCCAAGTCCAGCGCGCTGCGGATCATCGACGCCCTGGAGACCGCCCCCCGCGGCCCCTACTGCGGTGCCGTCGGCTGGGTCGACGCCGACCGCGGCGAAGGCGAACTCGCCGTCGGCATCCGCACCTTCTGGCTCGACCGGCAGGATCCGCGGGCACCCGTCCTGCGCTTCGGCACCGGCGCCGGCATCACCTGGGGCTCCGACCCCGAGCGCGAATGGGCGGAGACCGAACTCAAGGCCGCCCGCCTGGTCGCGATAGCGTCGGGCAGCGAGACCGGCGGTCACACCGACAGCGAAACCGGCAGTCACCCCGGCACCGACCACGAGCCGCACCGCGCCTAGGAGCAGCCCTCGATGCACAACCGCACCACGAGCTGGGTCAACGGCACCCTCGTCGACTCCGCCGACGCCGCCGTCTCGGTCCTCGACCACGGCCTCACCACCGGCGACGGCGTCTTCGAGACCATGAAGGCGGTTGACGGCAGGGCCTTCGCGGTCACCCGCCACCTCGACCGGCTCACCCGCTCCGCCCGCGGCCTCGGCCTGCCCGACCCCGACCACGACCTGGTCCGCGAGGCCTGCGCCCAGGTCCTCGCCGCCAACCCGGTGCCGCTCGGCCGCCTGCGCGTCACCTACACCGGCGGCAACGCCCCGCTCGGCTCCGAGCGCGGCACCACCGGCCCCACCCTGGTCGTCGCCCTCGGCGCCATCAACCGCCGTCCCGACGAGACCGCCGTCGCCGTCGTCCCCTGGCGCCGCAACGAGCACAGCGCCGTCGCCGGCCTCAAGACCACCTCCTACGCCGAGAACGTCGTCGCCCTCGCCGCCGCCCACCGCGTCGGCGCCTCCGAGGCCGTGTTCGCCAACACCGCCGGCCGGCTCTGCGAGGGCACCGGCTCCAATGTCTTCGTGGTCATCGGCGGCCGCCTGCTCACCCCCGCCCTCTCCTCCGGTTGCCTGGCCGGCATCACCCGGCAGCTGGTCATCGACTGGTGCGGCGCCGAGGAGACCGACCTCCCGCTCAGCGCCCTGCAGGACGCCGAGGAGATCTTCCTGACCTCCACCACCCGCGACGTCCAGGCCGTCACCCGCGTCGACGACCGCGAACTGCCCGGCACCGGCCCGGTCACCGCCAAGGCCATGACGGTCTTCACCGAGCGCAGCGGCGACGACCTCGACCCGTGATCCCCGCCCCGTGAATAATGCTCGGGGCGGGCGGGGAAGGGACCACGACTTGACATCGTCCTTCGGCCGAAGCCGGAGGACTCCGACCTCGCGGGTCGGGCTTTCTGCTTCACAGCCGATTGCCGGCCTGGGGCTACCAGCGGAGGGACGGTGTGCCGCCCATCGGTCTTACATCAGCTCCACAGACCTGACTTCCCGCCAGCCCGGCGGTAGGCCAGCCGGCTATTTGCTCCGACTATGCGTGACCAACGTATCACGAACGGTGATCCCTCGCGGTGGGGGATTTGGAGGCATCACATGACCACCACGCTGCGCCCCGAGGGCCCGGAGACACCCACCACGGCCGGCGGCCGCACCAGACGCTGGCGCATCCTGGCCAACGGCCACCAGGTCGGCGCGCTGCGCACCACCTCCGCTCGCCACGGCCACCAACTCTGGGGTGAGATATCGGAGTTGGAGATCACCGAGGGGCGCGGCCGGGGCCGCGGCACATTCGGTGCGCTGGCCGCGGAGGAGGTGCTGCGCAACTGGGGCTGCACCCGGGTGGACGTCGTCGTCCCCGAGTCGGCGCCGATCGCCCGCAGCCTCGCCGCCACCCTGGGCTACACCGAGCGGATGCGGAACCTGGGCAAGAGCCTGACCACCGCGCCGGCCCTGCCCGCCGGCGTCACCGCCCGCCCGATCGCCGCCACGGAGCTCCCGGCCTGGCTCGACCGGGCGGCGGAGAACTACGTCGCCTCGCTCATGGGCTCCGGCCTCAGCGAGGAGCAGGCCCGCGCCAAATCGCGCCTGGACCACCAGAACATGCTCCAGCAGGGCGCCGACACCCCGGGCGTCGCCCTGCGCCGGCTGTACGGCGCCGACGGTGCACCGGAGACGCTCGGCTCGCTCTGGCTGGACCTCCACCTCCGCGACCTGCCGGACGGCACCCCGCTCGCCTGGGTCATGGTGGTCGAGGTGTCCCCGGCCCACCGGGGCCGGGGACACGGTCGCACCCTGATGCTGCTCGCCGAACAGGAGTGCCTGGCCGCCGGGGTGCGCGAACTCGGTCTGAACGTCTTCTCCGGCAACGAGGTCGCCCTGCGCCTCTACGCCTCGCTCGGCTACCGGATCGTCAATCGCTGCTACGGCAAGCAGCTGTGAGGAGTTGACGAGCCGTCAGCAGGGCGAGCGGGTCAGGAAGCCCTCGCCGCCTCGATCACGGCGACGATCCGCTCGCGCAGCCCCTGCTGGCTCTTCCCGCCGTCCAGCCGCTCCCCGCCGATCACGTACGTCGGCGTGCCGGTGACCCCGATCGCCTTGCCCTCGGCCTGGTCGGCGTCCACGGTCAGCATGTGCCGGCCGTCGATCAGCGCGGTGTCGACCTCCTCGACGTCCGCCCCGACCTCCCGGGCCACCTCCAGCAGCACCTGCTGCCCCCGCGCGTCCAGCTCCTCGACCCGGGCCAGCAGCGCCTCCACGAACGGCCACCCCAGCCCCTGGTCGAACGCCTCCTCGGCCGCCTCCGCCGCGGCGTAGGCGTGCTTGTGCTTCTCGAGCGGGAAGTGCCGCAGCTCCACGGACAGTGCGTCGCCGTACTGCGCGCGCAGCGCCCGTACGTCGTCCAGCGCGGTGCGGCAGTCCGGGCACTGGAGGTCGCACCAGAACTCGAGGCGGGGGAGGGAACCATCGATCATTCCCCCAGTGTTCCACTAGTGGGTGCCCGCCCCCGCCCGGCGGTGCGCCCGAGGGCGGACCGCCAGGACCGACAGGGAGGCACCGATGACCAGGACGATCGGAAGCGAAGGGGCCCACTCGTGCTGACCGCGGCGATCAGTTTCCTGCTCACGGCCGGTGGCGTGGCCGTCGCGGGCCTACGGACCCGGCGTCGGCGCTTCCTATCGGCGACCCGCTGGTTCGCGGTGGCCCTGCTGCCCGCCGGGCTCTACCTGACCGGACTGTTCCCGCTGGCGAGCACGATCGGCCGGGAGTTCGCCGACTGGGCGGCCAAGCTGGTCTTCGACCCCCGGGTGTGGGTCGGCATCGTGCTGCTCGGCGTCTCCGCCGCCCTGCTGGTCACCACCCGCTGGGTGGGCCGCCGCGGCGCGGTGGAGGGCTCGCCGGATCGTCCGGCCGCCGCCGGACCGGCTCCCGAGCGCCCGGCGGTCGCCCAGGCACCCGAGGCACCCGGGAAGCAGCAGACGGGCAAGCGGGACGACGGCCTCGGCGACTTCGCCGACATCGAGGAGATCCTCCGCAAGCGCGGCATCTGAGCCGCGCGGCGGGTGCGTCAGGCGGAGGGGACGGTCTCCGCCGACCGCTGCCGTGCCCGGTAGGCGGCCACGTGCAGCCGGTTGCCGCAGGTGCGGCTGTCGCAGTAGCGCCGCGAGCGGTTCCGGGAGAGGTCCACGAAGACCCGCGCGCAGTCCGGCGCCTCGCACCGGCGCAGCCGCTCCCGTTCGCCCGCCATCAGGATGAAGGCCAGCGCCATGCCCAGCTCGGCCGCGAGGTGGGTGCCGATCGCGGCGTGCGGCGCGAAGTAGTGGATGTGCCAGTCGTGGTGGTCGTGGTTGACCAGCCGGGGCGTCGTCCCGGCTGCCGCGACGATCGCGTTGACCAGCTCGGCGGCCTCTTCGGTGGACTCCGTCCCGAAGACCTCGCGCAGCCGGGTGCGCAGCTCCTGCACCTGGTGCAGGTCGTCCTCGGTGAGCGAGTCGATCTCGCTGATCTCCTGGCGGACCACGAAGGCGTCCAGCGCGGCGACGTCGGGCAGCCGCTCGTCGCCGCACACCTCGGGTGCGGTGTTGAGCAGGTCGACGAGGATGCTCAGCGCGCACTCGGTGTCATGGGTGATCAGCACGTTGGGACTCCTCGCGCAGGGGACTCCGGTACCCCGCGTCCACGGTTACCCCAGACCATACCGGCCCTTGCGGCATAAGGGCGGCGCGTTCGTTCGAAGGCCTGTACGGATCCCGTCAGAGTGTCCCAAAGCGGAACGACGACGGCGCCCGGCAGCGAGGCCGGCCACCCGTACGGATGGCCGGCCTGGCTGCCGGGCGCCTGCGGTGCTGCGGCCCCGCTCCGGTGGGAGCGGACCGTTCACCGGACCCCGAGGCCGCGTCGTGCGCGGCTGAGTCTGCTGCCGTGCCCCCGAGTAGGACGGCTGCGATGACGGCAGGAAGTACGGCCCCGCCGACAGCGGGGCTGGACCGTCTACGGTCGGGGTCAGCTTTCGGCGAGGATGTGGGACAGCTCCCGGTCGAGGTCGAAGTGACGGTGTTCGGTGCCGGGGGGCACCGCGGCGTCCGTCCGCTTGAGGAACGACTCAAGCGCCCGGGCCGGGGCCTCCAGCAGGGCTTCTCCTTCCGGAGAGCTCAGTGCGATGCAGACCACCCCTTGCCCGTGGCTGCGCGACGGCCACACCCGGACGTCGCCGGTACCGGTGGGTCGATGCAGCCCCTCCGCGAGGAGATCTCGGGCGAACACCCACTCCACGGTCTCGTCGGCGCCCGTGTGGAACGTGGCGTGCACGGCGTAGGGGTCGGCGGTGTCGTAGCGCAGGCCCGCGGGGACGGGCAGTGAGGACTCGCTGGACACGATGAGGCGCAGGTGCAGCTCGCAGCTGACCGTGGTGTTCATAAGCGCCATGGCCTTTCGCTCAGTGTGCGCTCGGGGAATCGCACGTCGGCGAACGGACCATCCCACCCCCAAGACCGATGTAAACCCCTCTGTCCCGATTCGGGCGCGAGTCGTACCCCTTACGGCGCATTGCGGAATCGTCGCGGAGTACCCGCCTGGGGCATTACCGGCGGTTCTTCTCGGCCGGATTCCGGGTCGGCGCGCACCTCGGCGTCCGCCCGGCCCGTGCGGGGTGCCGCGGGGCCGGGAGCGGGGGCGCGGATGGAGTGGCCGTGGCCCGACGAGTCGTGCGCGCGGAGGGGAACGGAGGAGGGTGCGGGCGGCGGAGGTGCGGCTCGGGGCCCTGGGGCGCCCGGGGCGGGGCTGCCGGTGGGCGGGGTGTTCGGAGCACCCTCCGGGATGCGGTAATGTTTTCCCTGCACCCGGGCGATTAGCTCAGCGGGAGAGCACTTCGTTCACACCGAAGGGGTCACTGGTTCGATCCCAGTATCGCCCACCGGAATGCATTGTGATATGTGAGGCCCAGTCGATTATCGGCTGGGCCTCACATGCATTTCCGGAATCCCGCCCGAAGTGCCGGCCGCAAATCCGGCTGAGGCACAGTCACCTTCCCTGCGGAGCGCGAGTTCTGTGGATCCGTCGGCCGTACCCCGGAAGAGCGAGTTGTACGACTGCCCCCGAATGGTGCTACAGTTCTTCTCGTTGCCCGGGCGATTAGCTCAGCGGGAGAGCACTTCGTTCACACCGAAGGGGTCACTGGTTCGATCCCAGTATCGCCCACCCGGACAGCACGCAGGCCCTGACCAGGAAACCGGTCAGGGCCTGCGGCGTTTCCCGGGGGCGGCTAGGCGGCCGCCTCGCAACCGTGTTCGGGTTCCAGTCGGCGGCCGCAGACGCACCGGGCCGGCCGCAGCGGCCAGGACGCGTCCACCCGCTCCGGGGTCCCCGAGCGGTCGAACCAGGCCTGCAGCCCGCGGGCCTGCGCCGCGTGCCAGACCGCCTGCCGCAGGTGCAGCTCCGCCGCCGACAGCCCGCCGAGCGCTGCCGGGTAGCGGGCCCCTATCCGCCGGATCAGCGACATGGCCGCCGTCGCGTCCGCCGCCGCGTCGTGCGCCCCGGTGAGGTCCACCCCGTAGTGGGCGCACAGGTCGGTCAGTGTCCGGCGGCCCTTGCGGTAGCGGTCCACGTGCTTGTCCAGCACCCGCGGATCCAGCACCACCAGCCCGGCCCCGGCCAGTCCGGCACTGAGCGTCAGTCCGTGGTGGCGGCGCAACTCCCGGTCCAGCAGCGTCAGATCGTAGGGCGCGTTCATCACCACCACCGGGCGGCCGGCCCGCGCCTGGGCCGCCAGCGCGCGGGTGACCTCCGCCACCACCACCCGGGCCGGCCGGCCGTACGCCCGGACCTGCTCGTCGGTGATGCCGTGCACCGCCCGGGCGCCGTCCGGGATCGGCACGCCCGGATCGGCGAGCCAGGTGGTGGTCTGCGCCGGTGCGTCCGGGGCGAGTTGGACGACCAGGGCGGCCGAGACGATCCGATCGGTCTCCACGTCCACGCCGGTCGTCTCGGTGTCGAAGGAAGCGAGTGGGCCGGTGTACCAGTGCTGCTGCATGACTGCCCCTCAGGCGTGCGTTCCGCGCCCTGGTGATACCCGGTTCTGACGCCCGCTCAACCCGTTTGGCCCAGCCCCGACCGGGGATCCTGCCCAGGACAGTCCCGTCCGAATCCGGACGGGCCCGGAGCCGGGGGAGGCCACGGGGCGATGGCACTGACCCAGCCGCAGCCCGACGGGGCGGCGGCCGCACTCCGGGGGAACCTCGCGGTCACCGCGTGCATGGAGACGCTGCAGGTCGGCTACCTGCACGCGGTCGCCGCCGCGGCCGGCTGCTCGCTCTCCCAGCCCTTCCCGGACAACGGCATCGACTGGCAGGTCAGCCACGGCTCCCGGGAGCACGAGGTGGACGACGAGGTCACCATCAAGATCCAGCTCAAGGCGACCCAGCAGATCGCGCCCGACCCGGCCGGGCCGTTCTTCAGCTTCACCCTGGACAACGACCACCTGCGCAAGCTCGCCCGCGCCCGGGTCGCCGTCCCGCGCATCCTGGTCGTGATGCTGCTGCCGCGCCGGGTCGACCACTGGCTCCGGGCCCGCCCCGACGCCCTCGAGCTGCGGCACTGCTGCTACTGGGTCAACCTGGCCGGCCACCCCGTCACCGGACAGCGGCGCACCAACGTCCGGGTGCCCACCGACAGGGTCTTCGACGACCGCGCGCTCTGCGACATCATGGCCCGGGTCGGCACGGGCGAGAGCCCGTGACCACCCGGCCCCGGCAGCGAGGAGCCACGCCCATGACACTGCCGCACGGACCGGACGGCCGGGCCCCGGCCCTGCCCGACCCGGCCACCGTCGACCCCGCGGTGCTCGCCACCCTGCTCGCCCGGCACGGCTGGGTCCGGCGCGGCGGACCCGCCGCCCGGTACGGCCGCTGGACCCCGCCGGACGGCGAACCCGGCACCAGCCTCCTCGTCCCCACCGCGGACGGCTTCGACGACGCCGTCGAACTCCTCACCGACGCCGTCACCGCGCTCTCCCGCTCCCGCACCCCCTCCGCCCGCTCGATCCTGCTCGCCCTCGCCGTCCCCGGCGACGAGCTGAGCTGGCGCCGCGAGCTGCCCGGCCCCGCCGACGCCACCCCCTGGGACGACGCCGAGCGGCTCCAGCGGGCAGCGCGCGCGATGCTCGCCGCCGGGGCCAAGGCCGGCCGGACCACCGCCGCCTACTACGGCGCCAGGCTGGACGACCTCGCCGGGGACTTCCTGGACCGCGTCCTGCTCGTCGAACAGGGCGCCGTCGAGCACGGCGCCGCCCTCACCGCCCACACCCCCGCCCCCGAGGGCCGGACCGCCGTCACCACACTGGTCCGCGCCCTCGAGGCGCTGCGCGACGCCGTCGACTACCGCCGGGTCAGCGGCGGGCCGGAGGCCTTCGAGAACGCCGTCCGGTCCGGAGTCAGCCGGGAACTCGTCCAGTCCGTCGAGGACCTGGTGCGCGGTGCCACCGCCGCCCGGCTCACCGTCGCCTGGTCGCCCGCCGCCGGGACCCCGGGCGGCTTCGGCGACCGCCGGATCGACCTCGAATTCTCCCCCGGTGACCTGCCCGCCCTGACCGAGGCCGCCGGACTGCTGGCACGGATCGAGCCCGCCGTCGACGTCACCGTGGTCGCCGTGGTGGTCCGGCTCAAGCGCGCCGACCCGTCCGGTCCCGGCTCGGTACGACTGCGGGTGCTCGGCGGCGCCGAAGTCCGCGAACTCAAGCTGCGCCTGCCCGACCCCGACTACCGGCTCGCCGCCGAGGCCCACCTCTCCGGCGTCCCGGTCCGGGTCTCCGGCCGCCTCGAGCGGCGCGACGGATTCCGCCGGCTGACCCGGGCCCACGGCCTGGAGCTGTGCGGTTGGGGGGAGGACGAGCGCGAGCGGCTGCTCAAGGGACTCCAGGAGGGGGGAGAGAGGTCCTGAGTTCACGGTGCGGGTGGCGCTCTCGGTACCATCGTCACGCGCAGCGCAGTGTTGCGTCCTCTGAAATCCAGTACGTCAGGAGAGACCGGTGACGGACGTCCGGGTAATCATCAGCCGCGAACCCGATCGGGAAGAGCGCGTGGTGACGACGGGCACTACGGCCGCCGAGCTCTTCGCCGACGACCGCTCGATCATCGCCGCCCGCGTCGGCGGCCAGCTCAAGGACCTCGCCTACGTCCTCCAGGACGGCGAGGAGGTCGAGCCGGTCGCGATCGACAGCAAGGACGGCCTCGACATCCTGCGCCACTCCACCGCGCACGTCATGGCCCAGGCCGTGCAGCAGCTCTACCCCGAGGCCAAGCTCGGCATCGGCCCGCCGGTCAAGGACGGCTTCTACTACGACTTCGACGTCGAGAAGCCCTTCCACCCCGATGACCTCAAGGCCATCGAGAAGAAGATGCAGGAGATCATCAAGCGCGGGCAGAAGTTCTCCCGCCGTGTGGTCACCGACGAGGCCGCCCGCGAGGAGCTGGCCGCCGAGCCGTACAAGCTGGAGCTGATCGGCCTCAAGGGCTCCGCCGCCACCGCCGGCGAGGGCGCCGACGTCGAGGTCGGCGCCGGCGAGCTCACGATCTACGACAACCTGGACGCCAAGAGCGGCGAGCAGTGCTGGGGCGACCTCTGCCGCGGCCCGCACCTGCCCAGCACCCGCCACATCCCGGCGTTCAAGCTGATGCGCAACGCCTCTGCGTACTGGCGCGGCAGCGAGAAGAACCCGCAGCTCCAGCGCATCTACGGCACCGCCTGGCCGACCAAGGAAGAGCTCAAGGCCCACCTGGACTTCCTCGTCGAAGCCGAGAAGCGCGACCACCGCAAGCTCGGCAACGAGCTCGACCTCTTCTCCATCCCGGAGGAGATCGGCTCCGGCCTCGCCGTCTTCCACCCCAAGGGCGGCATCATCCGCCGCGCCATGGAGGACTACTCGCGCAAGCGGCACGAGGAAGAGGGCTACGAGTTCGTCTACACCCCGCACGCCACCAAGGGGAAGCTCTTCGAGAAGAGCGGCCACCTCGACTGGTACGCGGACGGTATGTACCCGCCCATGCAGCTCGACGAGGGCGTGGACTACTACCTCAAGCCGATGAACTGCCCGATGCACAACCTGATCTTCGACGCGCGCGGCCGCTCGTACCGTGAACTGCCGCTGCGCCTCTTCGAGTTCGGGACGGTGTACCGGTACGAGAAGTCCGGCGTCGTGCACGGCCTGACCCGCGCCCGCGGCTTCACGCAGGACGACGCCCACATCTACTGCACCCGCGAGCAGATGGCGGACGAGCTCGACTCGACCCTGACCTTCGTGCTCAACCTCCTCCGTGACTACGGTCTGACAGACTTCTACCTGGAGCTGTCGACCAAGGACCCGGTGAAGTACGTCGGCAGCGACGAGACCTGGGAGGAGGCCACCCGCGTCCTCGCGGCCGTGGCCGAGAAGCAGGGTCTGCCGCTGGTGCCGGACCCGGGCGGCGCGGCCTTCTACGGCCCGAAGATCTCGGTGCAGGCCAAGGATGCGATCGGCCGCACCTGGCAGATGTCCACGATTCAGCTGGACTTCAACCTGCCGGAGCGTTTCGACCTGGAGTACACCGCGGCGGACGGCTCGCGTCAGCGGCCGGTCATGATCCACCGGGCGCTCTTCGGATCGATCGAGCGCTTCTTCGCGGTGCTGCTGGAGCACTACGCCGGTGCCATGCCGCCGTGGCTGGCCCCGGTCACCGTGACCGGCATCCCGATCACCGACGAGCACGTGCCGTACCTGCAGGAGGTCGCGGCCGAGCTGAAGAAGCACGGGATCCGGGTCGAGGTGGACACCTCGGACGACCGCATGCAGAAGAAGATCAGGAACGCCCAGAAGACCAAGGTTCCGTACATGCTGATCGCCGGCAACGACGACGTCGAGGCGGGCGCGGTCTCCTTCCGCTACCGCAACGGCGAGCAGAAGAACGGCGTCCCGCGTGACCAGGCGATCGCCGAGATCGTCGATGCAGTGGCCCGCCGTATTCAGGTGTAACCCCTCCCCGCCTGAGCGGGGGTGATTCGAACGGTGTGCCGGTCGCCGAGGCAGTCGCCGAGGTCACGCGCGGGGCGGGCTCTTCAAGAGTCTGCCCCGCGCGGCTTTGCAAGCAAGATTGGGCGAATATGCTGATCAGCATGACGACTGAGCCGGAACTGCAGCGGGGTGTCGGTGAGCCGGACGGCTTCCGCCGCCTGTGGACCCCCCATCGGATGGCGTACATCCAGGGTGAGAACAAGCCCACCGGCCCGGCTCCGGACGACGGTTGTCCGTTCTGCTCGATCCCGTCGCTGAGCGACGAGGACGGGCTGGTCATCGCGCGGGGGAGTGCCGTGTTCGCGGTGCTGAACCTGTACCCGTACAACGGCGGGCACCTGATGGTGGTCCCGTACCGGCACGTGGCCGACTACACCGACCTCGACGAGGCGGAGACCGCCGAGCTGGCGGACTTCACCAAGCGGGCGATGACCGCGCTGCGCGCGGCCTCGGGGGCGCACGGGTTCAACATCGGGATGAACCAGGGCGCGGCGGCCGGGGCCGGGATCGCGGCGCACCTGCACCAGCACGTGGTTCCGCGCTGGGGCGGGGACACCAACTTCATGCCGGTGGTCGGCCACACCAAGGTGCTGCCGCAGCTGCTGGCGGACACCCGCAAGATGCTGGCCGAGGTCTGGCCGCAGGGCTGACCCCACGCGAGAAGCGGGGCCCGCCACCGAGGAGTTCGGTGGCGGGCCCCCTTCGTACGTCGTCCGGATCAGCCGGCGTCGAACTGGTCGACCTTGTACGGTCGGCTGCCCTGCGCCTCGGACTTGATGATCGAGGTGCGGTTCTTGAAGAAGCGGTCGGCGTCCAGGTCGTGCTCCTGGAGGAACTCCAGGGTGGCGGTGTGCACCGCGTTGAGCACCGGGACGGAGGCGTTGAGCGCGTTGTCGACCATGGAGCGGTTGTTCCAGGCGGTGGCGACCCAGGCGTGCCGCAGCCCGAAGGGTTCGGGCAGGCCGAGGCCGCCGCCGAGCCAGCCGAGCAGGCCGGGCATCCGGTGGAAGGGGGCGCGGACGGCCTGGCGGACCACCTCGTCGTTGTCGATCAAGGGGAGCTTGACGGTGCGCTCCTCCCAGAACTTCACCGTCTTGGCGATCGTCTTCTCCTTGTCCTTCGGCTTGTCGAAGAAGACGCCCTTGACCGGGCCGAGCGCGTAGCCGGCCACCGAGATGCTGAGCACGTTGGCGAGCAGGGTCACCGTGACGGTGAAGGTGATGACCAGCTTGCCGTCGTGGGTGATGAACTGGGTGGCCAGGTAGTGCCGGGGGCCGCCGGGGAAGGTCTGCTTGTCGGCGAGGCCCTGCACGGCGAAGTCGCGCATCCGCTCGCCGTCCATGTCGGCGCCGGCGGGGCGGCTGATCTCGTCGGCGGTCTCGCTGACGTCGAAGACCACCCACTGCTTGATGGCGACGTCGGGGATGCCGCTGTTGGCGACGTGGCTGACGCCGAGGCCCTTGAGATGGGCGGAGATCCGGCGGACCAGGTCCCAGGGGTGGAAGGCGCGGAAGTCGACGTGGCCCTCGGCGGGGTGGAGGGTGTCGGCGAGGCGCCACTCGCCCCAGCGGCGGCCGGCGCCGAGGATGCCCTTGGGACCGGCGTAGTGGTGGATGTTGGTCTCCTGCTCGGCGTCCAGCCGGCCGAGCTTGTCGCGCAGGTCGTTGGCCTTCTTGTCCAGGTCGTCGCGGGGGACGGCCTTGGCGACGGTGGCGGCGACGGCGGTGCCCTCGACCAGATCCTGCCAGCGGCCGCGGAGGTCCTTGGCGGAGCGCTCGACGATCCGGCGGGCGAGGTACCAGCCGAGCACCGGGGCGAGCATGGTGATCCGCAGGTAGATGCCGAGGACGCCGTCCGCCGGGGGGCGGAGCAGCAGGACGGCGGCGAGGACGGCGGTGGCGATGAGGGCGAGGGCGCCGTAGGTGTCGGCGCCGCGGGTGTTGTCCCGCTTGAGCCAGGCGCGCAGTTGGAAGGCGCCGAGCCAGATCAGGGTGCCGGGGAGGAAGAGCAGGCCGGTGACGACGCTGACGGTGCTGAGCTGGCGGTCGCGGGCGTGGCGCAGTTCCTCGGCGGCGAGGCAGTGTTCGACGACCTGGCGGGTGTCGACGCCGAAGGAGGGGACGAGGGGTTTGCGGTCGCCGCCGAGGGCGCGGGAGATCAGTGCCTTGCTGAAGGCCTCGCCGACGTTGGGGCGGAAGAGGGCGAAGCGGCCCTTCTTCGCCGTGACGTCGGTGACGTCCGTGGCGAACTGGCCGATCTCGCCGTCGCGGTAGGCGGCCGAGGAGAGCGCCTGGGTGACGGCGGTCTGCGGGCCGGCGTCGGTCCGGGGTATCTGCGCACCCGGGGTCATGTCGAGTGTGGTCACGGTGGCGTCCCCTCCTCCCCTTGTCAGCGGCAGGTTACCGTGCCGTGGCACCCCCGCGCGGATGATCGTCTGAAGTACCGTGACGAACCGTCACGTTCCGGCCGCGCCCGGCCTGAGGGGCATGATGCCCGCTTTCGGCCGGGTCGATACCCGCCCGGGCCGCTCCGGTGGGGGTGGAGGAGGATGGACGGTGAAGCCGATGAAGGGGGTTGCCGTGAAGGATCCGGTGCTGGTTTTCGACGGGGACTGCGCGTTCTGTTCGTCGTGCGTGCGCTGGGGGGAGAAGTACCTGCGGCAGACGCTGGCCTCGGGGGGCTGGGAGGCGGTGCCGTTCCAGTTCGCGGAGCTGGCGGAGTTGGACGCGCTGGCGGGCGGCCGGGGTGAGGTGTCGGCCGAGCGGGCCGAGCGCGAGGTGCTGTGGGTGACGCCGGCGGGCCGGGTGTACGGGGGCGCGCAGGCGGTGGCGCGGGTGCTGATGCGCTCCGGGGGTGCGTGGGCGTACCTGGGTGCGCTGATGGCGCTGGGGCCGGTGCGTCCGGTGGCGGGTGTGGTGTACCGCTGGGTGTCGCGGAACAGGCACCGGATGCCGGGGGGTACGGCGGCGTGTGCGCTGCCGAACCGGAAGCCGGCTCAGTCGGTGTAGCGCTCGGCGAGGGCGGCGGGCATGGGTTCGTGGCGCAGGTAGGCGCGGGAGAACTCGGCGGTGCCGTGGGTGAGCGAGCGCAGGTCGACCGGGTAGCGGACGAGTTCGAGTTCCGGGACTTCGGCGCGCAGCAGGGTGAGGCCCTGGCCGCCGGTCTCGGTGCCCAGGACGCGGCCGCGGCGGGCGGAGAGGTCGCCGAGGACGGCGCCGAGGTACTCGTCGGGCAGCAGGATGCTGACGGCGGCGACGGGTTCGAGCAGGCGGATGACGGCGTGCTCGGCGGCGTCGCGCAGGGCGAGGGCGGCGGCGTTCTGGAAGGAGGCGTCGGAGGAGTCGACGGAGTGGGCCTTGCCGTCGGTGAGGGTGACCCGGACGTCGACGAGCGGGTAGCCGGTGGCGACGCCCTTGGCGAGCTGGGCGCGCACGCCCTTCTCGACGGAGGGGATGAAGTGCTTGGGGACGGCGCCGCCGACGACGTGTTCCTGGAACTCGAAGCCGGAGCCGGCCGGGAGGGGTTCGACCTCGAGGTCGCAGATGGCGTACTGGCCGTGGCCGCCGGACTGTTTGACCAGCCGGCCGTGGCCGGCGGCGGCGGTGCCGAAGGTCTCGCGCAGGGCGACCTTGGGTTCGACGGTGTCGACGTGGACGCCGTGGCGGGTGCGCAGCCGGTCGAGGACGACTTCGGCGTGGGCTTCGCCGGTGCACCAGAGGACGAGCTGGTGGGTGTCGGGGTTCTGTTCGAGGCGTAGGGCCGGGTCCTCGGCGCTGAGCCGGGTGAGGGCTTGGGAGAGCTTGTCGTCGTCGGCCTTGCTGTGGGCTTCGACGGCGATCGGCAGCAGGGGTTCGGGCAGGGTCCAGCTCTCGAGTTCGACGGGGTGGCCGGGGGCGTGGACGGTGTCGCCGGCCCGGGCGGTGGTGAGTTTGGCGGCGCAGACCAGGTCGCCGGCGACGGCGTGCGGGACGGGGCGCTGGAGTTTGCCGAAGGGACTGGTGAGGGCGGTGACGCGTTCGTCGTCGTTCTGGTCGGCGGTGTGGGCGGGGCCGACGAGGTGGATCCGGGTGTCGGGGCGCAGGGTGCCGGCGTACAGGCGCAGCAGGCTGATCCGGCCGACGTAGGCGTCGCCGGTGACGCGGATGACCTGGGCGGCGAGCGGGGCGTCGGGGTCGCAGGCGGGGGCGGGGCGGGTGCGTTCGGTGGGGTTCGGGAAGGTGTGGGCGATCAGGTCGAGGAGTTCGGCGGCGCCGAGGCCGCTCTCGCTGGTGGGGACGGCGGGGTGGAGGGCGCAGGAGAGGACTTCGCGGCGCATTCCGGCTTCGAGGGCGTCGGTGTCGAGGGGCTCGCCGGAGAGGTAGCGCTCCATGAGGGTGTCGTCCTGGCCGGAGATGGCCTCGACGAGGCTGTCGTGGGCGGGGCCGGTGTCGGGCAGGGGGGTGGCGTCGCCGTAGGTGTCGCCGGTGAGGAGGTCGACGCTGCCGTCGGGGTGTCCGTCGTGGAGGACGGGCAGGAAGAGCGGGCGCAGGGTGTCCGGGCCCAGGTCGAAGGCGTCGTGGCAGGTGGTGAGGATGTCGTCGAAGCCGGTGCGGGCGAGGTCGAGTTTGGCGACGGCGACGGCGCGGGGGATGCCCTCGGCGGCGCACTCGCGCCAGAGGGCGCGGGTGGGGGCGGTGACCGGGTCGGTGGCGGAGACGACGAAGACGGCGGCGTCGGCGGCGTGCAGGGCGGCGCGCAGGTCGGCGGCGAAGTCGGGGTGGCCGGGCGGGTCGATCAGGTTGATCTTGACGCCCTTCCACTCGAGCGGGAGCAGGGAGAGCTGGACGGAGCGCTGCTGCTGGTGCTCGATGTCCTCGTGGTCGGAGACGGTGGTGCCGTCGGTGACGCGTCCGGCGCGGCCGGTGGCGCCGGCGGCGAGGGCGAGGGATTCGGCGAGGGTGGTCTTGCCCACACCGCTGGAGCCGATGAGGACGACGTTGCGCAGGTCCTGCGGGCCGGTGATGGCGGGCGCCTGGCCGGCTCGTGCGGTGCTGCGGTCGGGCATCGGGGTCTCCTCCCGTGGCGCCGAGGCTGACTTTCGCAGTCTAGGGTCGGGTCCGGCGATGCGCGTGTCGGGTGACCGTCCGTGTGTGGGCGGTGGCCGGTGCGCCGTCCGGCGGTGCGTGCGCCGGAGCGTGTCTCGGGCGTGGCTACGATGGGTGCGCCGGGCGGGCTCATTCGTCCGGCCGTCTGCCGCCGTGTGCTGCGCCAGGCGGGTACCTGGGAGATCGGAGCGGCTGAGAAGGCCATGCTCAACAAATACGCGCGTGCCTTCTTCACACGTGTTCTGACCCCGTTCGCCGCGTTCCTGATCCGGTTGGGTGTGAGCCCGGACGCCGTGACGCTGATCGGTACCGCCGGTTCGGTGGCCGGTGCGCTGGTGTTCTTCCCGCGGGGGGAGTTCTTCTGGGGCACCATCACGATCACGCTGTTCATCTTCTCGGACCTGGTGGACGGGAACATGGCCCGTCAGCTGGGCCGGAGCAGCAAGTGGGGGGCTTTCCTGGACTCCACGCTGGACCGGGTCGCGGATGCGGCGATCTTCGGTGGTCTGGCGATGTGGTACGCGGGCAAGGGCGACAACAACCTGCTGTGCGCGGTGGCGATCTTCTGTCTGGCCAGCGGGCTGGTGGTGTCGTACACCAAGGCGCGGGCGGAGAGCCAGGGTCTGCCGTGTGACGTGTCGGGGCTGGTGGAGCGGGCCGAGCGGCTGGTGGCAAGCCTGGTGGCGGCCGGGGTCGCGGGTCTGCACGAGTTCGGGGTGCCGTACGTGGAGTGGCTGCTGCCGGTGGCGCTGTGGCTGGTGGCGGCGGGCAGCCTGGTGACGGTGTTCCAGCGGATGCTGACCGTGCGCCGGGAGGCGTTCGAGGCCGACCGAGTGGCGGCCGGGAGTTGACGGGGGGCGTCCTGCGGTGACGGACCGACTGGTGTACTGGGCGTACGCGCTGGGGTGGGGGGTGCTGAAGCACCTGCCGGAGCCGGTGGCGCGGTGGCTGTTCGACCGGCTGGCGGACTACGCCTGGCGCCGCCGCGGCCCGCGGGTGCGCCAGCTGGAGGCGAACCTGCGCCGGGTGCGTCCGGGGCTGCACGAGGCGGCGCTGCGGCGGTTGTCGCGGGCCGGGATGCGGTCGTACCTGCGGTACTGGATGGAGTCCTTCCGGCTGCCGGTGTGGAGCCGGGCGAGGATCGCCCGGGACGTCCGGGTGGACGGCTTCGAGAACCTGCGGGAGGTGCTGGAGTCCGGGCGGGGCGCGGTGATAGCGCTGCCGCACATGGGCAACTGGGACCTCGCGGGCACCTGGGTCGCGCAGCTGGGCTACCCGTTCACCACGGTCGCCGAGCGGCTGAAGCCGGAGCGGCTGTTCGACCGGTTCGTCGCGTTCCGGGAGGGCCAGGGCATGGAGGTCCTGGCGCTCACCGGGGGCGGGGTGAACGTGATCGGCACGCTGGCGCGGCGGCTGCGCGAGGGCAAGCTGGTCTGCCTGGTGGGGGACCGGGACCTCTCGGAGGCGGGCATCGAGGTGTCGTTCTTCGGTGAGCCGACCCGGATGCCGGCCGGTCCGGCGGCGCTGTGCCAGCGCACCGGGGCGGCGTTGCTGCCGGTGACGCTGTGGTACGACGGCCCGGTGATGCGCGGGATCATCCACCCCGAGGTGCCGGTGCCGCAGGAGGGCGACCGCAAGGCGCGGACGCTGGCGATGACCCAGGCGATGGCGGACGTGTGGCAGCGCGGGATCAGCGAGCACCCGCAGGACTGGCACATGCTGCAGAAGTTCTGGCTGGCCGACCTGCCGGCCCGCGACACGGCGCGTCCGGAGCCCGCCGCGGGGGCCGCGGCCGAGCCCGCCGCCGGGGCCTCCGGGGCCTGAGCCCGGCCCGTACGACCTGTCCGAAGGAGCTTGAGGAACCCGTGAAGATCGGCATCGTCTGCCCGTACGACTGGGACGTCCCCGGTGGGGTGCAGTTCCACATCCGGGACCTCGCCGAGCACCTGATCGGTCTGGGCCACGAGGTGTCGGTGCTGGCGCCGGCCGAGGACGACGAGGCGCTGCCGCCGTACGTGGTCTCGGCGGGGCGGGCGGTGGCGGTGCCGTACAACGGGTCGGTGGCGCGGCTGAGCTTCGGCATCCTGTCGGCGGCGCGGGTGCGGCGCTGGCTGCGCGAGGGGCGCTTCGACATCCTGCACGTGCACGAGCCGGCCTCGCCGAGCCTGTCGATGCTGGCGGCCTGGTCGGCCACCGGGCCGATGGTGGGCACCTTCCACACCTCGAACCCGCGCTCGCGGGCGATGATCGCGGCCTCGCCGATCCTGCAGCCGGGGCTGGAGAAGATGCGGGCCCGGATCGCGGTGTCGGAGTACGCCCGGCGCACCCTGGTGGAGCACCTGGGCGGGGACGCGGTGGTGATCCCGAACGGGGTGGACGTCGGGTTCTTCGCGGGGGCCGAGCCGGACGAGCGCTGGACCGGGCGCGCGGCGGCGGGGGAGCCGGGCACGATCGGTTTCATCGGCCGGATCAACGAGCCGCGCAAGGGCCTGCCGACGCTGCTGGCGGCGCTGCCGAGGATCCTGGCCGAGCGGCCGGGGGTGCGGCTGCTGGTCGCGGGCAAGGGCGACGAGGAGGAGGCCGTGGCGGGCCTGGCGCCCGAGGTGCGGGGGCAGGTGGAGTTCCTGGGCATGGTGTCGGACCGGGACAAGGCCCGGCTGCTGCGCAGCGTGGACCTGTACGTGGCGCCGAACACCGGTGGCGAGAGCTTCGGGATCATCCTGGTGGAGGCGATGTCGGCGGGTGCCCCGGTGCTGGCCAGCGACCTGGACGCGTTCAAGCAGGTGCTGGACGGCGGGGACGCCGGGGAGCTGTTCCCGGTGGAGGACGCGGACGCGCTGGCCCGTACGGCGCTGCGGCTGCTGGGGGATCCGGGGCGGCTGGAGGAGCTGCGCAAGGCGGCCTCGCGGCACGTGCGGCGGTTCGACTGGTCGACGGTCGGTGCGGACATCCTGGCGGTGTACGAGACGGTGACGGCCGGGGCGGCGGCGGTGGTCGAGGAGGACGTGCGCAACGCCCCGAGCCGGAGATCGCGCCGGTGACGAAAGCGAGGAGCGTCCCCGGGGGCGGGCCGGGTGTCAGCGGCGTTAGGGTCGGGCCGACCGCACCACTGTGACCCATGGGGGAAACGATGCCGCAGATTTCCGTCGACTACTCGTCGAGCCTCGCCGGGACCTTCGACCGCCGGGCGCTGGGACTGGCGATCAACCGGCTGGCGGAGGAGACGATCGACGCCAAGCCGGAGTCGTGCAAGACGCTGTTCCGGCAGAGCGAGGAGTTGGTGGTCGGCACCGGCGGGCTGACCGGCGACGCCCAGGTCTACGTCGAGTTCCAGGTGTTCCCGGGCCGTACGCCGGAGGCGAAGGCGGCGCTGAGCGAGGGCGTGATCGCGCTGCTGGCCGAGCACGTCACCCCGCCGTCCGGGACCCGGCTGTTCACGGCGGTGAACATCGCGGACATCGACCGGGAGAGCTACCGCAACGCCAGCGTCCAGGGCTGACGCCGGCCGGGGCGGTCGGTGACACCCGGTAACGTAGCGGCCCGTGACTACCTGGATCTGGGCCGGCGTGGCCGTGGTGCTGTTCGGCATGTACCTGAGTTGGACGGCCGGCCGCTTGGACCGGCTGCACGCCCGGATCGACGCCGCGCGGGCGGCGCTGGACGCGCAGCTGGTCCGCCGGGCCTCGGTGGCGATGGAGCTGGCGACGTCCTCGCTGCTGGATCCGGCGGCCTCGCTGCTGCTGCTGGACGCGGCGCACGCGGCCCGGCAGGCCGAGGACGAGCACCGCGAGGTGGCGGAGAGCCAGCTGAGCCTGGCGCTGCGGGCGGTGTTCGAGGAGCCGGAGCAGGTGGCGGTGCTGGTGGCGGAGCCGGGCGGCGAGGAGGCGGTTCGTGATCTGACGGCCGCGGTCCGCCGGGTGCCGATGGCCCGCCGGTTCCACAACGACGCGGTGCGGGCTGCGCGGGCGGTGCGGGAGCACCGGCTGGTGCGGTACTTCCGGCTGGCGGGGAAGGCGCCGTTCCCGATGGCCTTCGAGATGGACGACGCTCCGCCGCCCGCCCTCACGCCCGAGGGTGCGCCAGCTTAGGTCTGTCTTCGGACTCCCGCCTGCGGGGCGAAGACAGACCCTAGGCTGTCTCCGGATACGGCCCGTTTGTCGCATCCCGTCGTCCGGGCTGGACTTGGTGGCGCATGGTTGGGCCACTCGTTCCGCCTACCATAGGGCGATAGCACTGGTTCATCTTCGAGTGAGGTCTCACGTGTCCACCACCCCCACCACCGCAGACCAGCCGCAGATCGGTACCGCCCGGGTCAAGCGCGGCATGGCCGAGCAGCTCAAGGGCGGTGTGATCATGGACGTGGTCAACGCCGAGCAGGCGAAGATCGCCGAGGACGCCGGCGCGGTTGCCGTCATGGCCCTGGAGCGGGTTCCGGCCGACATCCGCAAGGACGGCGGCGTGGCCCGCATGTCCGACCCGAACATGATCGAGGAGATCATCAACGCGGTCTCCATCCCGGTGATGGCCAAGTCCCGCATCGGTCACTTCGTCGAGGCCCAGGTCCTGCAGTCGCTCGGTGTCGACTACATCGACGAGTCCGAGGTGCTGACCCCGGCCGACGAGGTCAACCACTCCGACAAGTGGGCCTTCACCACCCCCTTCGTCTGCGGTGCCACCAACCTGGGCGAGGCGCTGCGCCGCATCGCCGAGGGCGCGGCCATGATCCGCTCGAAGGGTGAGGCCGGCACCGGCAACGTCGTCGAGGCCGTCCGCCACCTGCGCCAGATCAAGAACGAGATCGGCCACCTGCGCGCGCTGGACCACAACGAGCTGTACGCCGCCGCCAAGGAGCTGCGCGCCCCGTACGAGCTGGTCAAGGAGGTCGCCGAGCTCGGCAAGCTGCCGGTCGTGCTGTTCTCCGCCGGTGGCGTGGCCACCCCGGCCGACGCCGCGCTGATGCGCCAGCTGGGCGCCGAGGGCGTCTTCGTCGGCTCCGGCATCTTCAAGTCGGGCGACCCGGCCAAGCGCGCCGCCGCCATCGTGAAGGCCACCACCTTCTTCGACGACCCGAAGATCATCGCGGACGCCTCCCGCAACCTGGGCGAGGCCATGGTCGGCATCAACTGCGACACCCTGCCGGAGACCGAGCGCTACGCCAACCGCGGCTGGTAATCGCTCCCTCCCCTTCGCCGGCCCGCCGCAGCGCCTCGGTGTGCGGCGGGCCGCGCCGCGTAGTTCCGTAGTAACGATCGATTGAGGTTGAAGACCGTGAGCACTCCCGTCATCGGCGTCCTCGCCCTGCAGGGCGACGTCCGCGAGCACCTGGTGGCGCTGGCCGAGGCCGACGCGCTCGCCCGTCCGGTGCGCCGCGCCGAGGAGCTGGCCGAGGTCGACGCGCTGGTCATCCCCGGCGGGGAGTCCACCACCATGTCCAAGCTGGCGCTGCTGTTCGGCGTGATGGACCCGGTGCGCGAGCGGGTCGCGGCCGGGATGCCGGTGTACGGCACCTGCGCGGGCATGATCATGCTGGCCGACAAGATCCTCGACGGCCGGGAGGACCAGGAGAGCGTCGGCGGCATCGACATGACGGTGCGCCGCAACGCCTTCGGCCGCCAGAACGAGTCCTTCGAGTCCGGCATCGCCTTCAAGGGCCTGGACGACGCACCGGTGCACGGCGTGTTCATCCGCGCCCCCTGGGTCGAGTCGGTCGGCGCGGGCGTCGAGGTGCTGGCCGAGCTGCCCGGCGCGGACGGCCCGGAGAGCCGGATCGTGGCGGTGCGCCAGGGCAACCTGCTGGCCACCTCGTTCCACCCCGAGCTCACCGGCGACCACCGCGTGCACGCCTACTTCGTGAAGATGGTCGAGGAGCACCTCGCCGGCGAGTAGGGCATCCGCGGCCGTGTGCGCCTTACCGGTGACGACACCGGTAAGATCTCATCTGTTTCATTTCCCTTTGGCGACGTAAAGGAGCTGGCGATGTCCGGCCACTCTAAGTGGGCTACCACCAAGCACAAGAAGGCCGTGATCGACGCCAAGCGCGGCAAGCTCTTCGCCAAGATGATCAAGAACATCGAGGTGGCGGCGCGCACCGGCGGTCCCGACCCGGCGGGCAACCCGACCCTCTACGACGCCATCCAGAAGGCGAAGAAGAGCTCGGTCCCGATCGACAACATCAACCGCGCCGTCAAGCGCGGTGGCGGCCTGGAGGCCGGCGGCGCCGACTACCAGACCATCATGTACGAGGGCTACGGCCCGAACGGCGTCGCCGTCCTGATCGAGTGCCTCACCGACAACCGCAACCGCGCGGCGTCCGACGTGCGCGTCGCGATGACCCGCAACGGCGGCTCGATGGCCGACCCGGGTTCGGTGTCCTACCTGTTCACCCGCAAGGGCGTCGTGATCGTCCCCAAGGCGGACGGCGTGGACGAGGACAAGCTGTTCGAGATCGTCCTCGACCAGGACCCCGAGGAGATCAACGACCTCGGCGACTCCTTCGAGATCGTCTCCGAGGCCTCCAAGATGGTCGACGTGCGCACCGCGCTGGTCGACGCCGGCGTCGACTACGACTCGGCCGAGGCCAACTTCCTCCCGAGCATGCAGGTCGAGCTGGACGTCGACGGCGCCCGCAAGATCCTCAAGCTGATCGACGCGCTGGAGGACAGCGACGACGTGCAGAACGTCTTCGCCAACTTCGACATCCCCGACGAGGTCGGTGCGCAGCTCGACGCCGAGTAACGGCACCCGTGATCGTTCTCACTGCCCGGCCCGGTGGTCCCAGGACCGCCGGGCCGGTGTCGTCGGCGGGGTTGTCGGACCCGGGCGGTAGCCTGCGGAGGTCGCCCGCCGAAGGGCGATCCTTCGCCGCGAGCCGAAGGGCGCGCCGGTGCCGAGAGTGACGAGCGACAAGCGACGAAGGAGCGCCGGAGCGTGGGGGCACCTCCCAGCCGCCAGGCTGGGGGAGAGCGTCGGCACCGGGTCGGAGCGCCCGGAGGCGAGTGGCGAGTCACAGAGAGGCGGGGCGTGACGTGCGGGTGCTGGGTGTGGACCCGGGGCTGACCAGGTGCGGGGTCGGCGTGGTCGAGGGCGCGCCGGGCCGGCCGCTGCGGATGGCCGGGGTGGGCGTGGTGCGCACGCCGGCCGAGGCCGAGATCGGGCAGCGGCTGCTGCTGGTCGAGCAGGGCCTGGAGAGCTGGCTGGACGAGCACCGGCCCGACCTGGTCGCGGTCGAGCGGGTCTTCGCCCAGCACAACGTCCGGACGGTGATGGGCACCGCCCAGGCGAGCGCGGTGGCGATGCTCTGCGCCACCCGGCGCGGCATCCCCGTCACCCTGCACACCCCCAGCGAGGTCAAGGCCGCCATCACCGGCTCCGGCCGGGCGGACAAGGCCCAGGTCACGGCCATGGTGCAGCGGCTGCTGCGGCTGGACGCGCCGCCCAAGCCCGCCGACGCCGCCGACGCGCTGGCGCTGGCGATCTGCCACATCTGGCGCGGCGCGGCGACCAACCGGCTGCAGGCCGCCGTCCAGGCCGCCCGCTCCGCGCCCCTGGCAGCCGATTCCCTGAGAGGCAATTCCCTGAAAGGCACCGCTCCTGTGAAAGACACCGTCCGGTGATCGCCTTCGTGCAAGGGCCCGTGGCGGCCATCGCCTCCGGAGCCGCGGTGATCGAGGTGGGCGGGGTCGGCATGGCCGTCCAGTGCACCCCCAACACCCTGGCCGGCCTGCGGCTGGGTGAGCCGGCCCGGCTGGCGACCTCGCTGGTGGTCCGGGAGGACTCGCTGACCCTGTTCGGCTTCGCCGACGACGACGAGCGCGCCGTGTTCGAGATCCTGCAGGCCGCGCCGGGCGTCGGTCCCAAGCTGGCCCAGGCGATCCTCGGCGTGCACAGCCCCGACGCGCTGCGCGCCGCGGTGGCGGGCGGGGACGAGAAGGCGCTGGTCGCGGTGCCGGGCATCGGCAAGGCGAAGGCGGCCAAGTTGCTGCTGGAGTACAAGGACAAGCTGGGCGCCCCGCACGGCGCGGTGCCCGCGCAGAAGCCGATCGCCAGTGGCCCGGCGCCGTGGAGCGAGCAGCTGCACTCGGCGCTGACCGGCCTCGGCTACGCCCCGCGCGAGGCGGACGAGGCGGTCGCCGCCGTCACCCCGGAGGCGGAGGCGCAGCAGACCCCGGACGTCGGCGCGCTGCTGCGGCTCGCCCTGCGCGGCCTCAACCGCGCCCGCTGAATCCACCTGACGACCTGTCCGTTTGTCGACAAGGTCGACACGGTCGGTACCGCTGACACCGCTGACACCCCCTGGAGCCCGCGAGGATGTACGAGGAATCCGCTGACCGGCTGGTCACGGCCGCCGCCGACGGCGAGGACCAGGCGGTCGAGGCCGCGCTGCGCCCCAAGCTGCTGGACGAGTTCATCGGTCAGGAGCGGGTGCGCGAGCAGCTGTCCCTGGTGCTCCAGGCGGCCCGCAAGCGCGGCAGCGCGCCCGACCACGTGCTGCTGAGCGGTCCGCCCGGGCTGGGCAAGACCACCCTGTCCATGATCATCGCCGCCGAGCTGGGCGCCCCGATCCGGATCACCTCCGGCCCGGCCATCCAGCACGCGGGGGACCTCGCGGCGATCCTCTCCTCGCTCACCGAGGGCGAGGTGCTCTTCCTCGACGAGATCCACCGGATGTCCCGGCCGGCCGAGGAGATGCTCTACATGGCGATGGAGGACTTCCGGGTCGACGTGATCGTCGGCAAGGGTCCGGGTGCCACCGCCATCCCGCTGGAGCTGCCGCCGTTCACGCTGGTCGGTGCCACCACCCGGGCCGGCCTGCTGCCGCCGCCGCTGCGCGACCGCTTCGGCTTCACCGGGCACATGGAGTTCTACGCCCCGGTCGAGCTGCAGCGGGTGGTGCACCGCTCGGCCACGCTGCTGGACGTGGAGATAGACCCGGCCGGCGCGGCCGAGATCGCCGGGCGCTCGCGCGGCACCCCGCGCATCGCCAACCGGCTGCTGCGCCGGGTCCGCGACTACGCGCAGGTCCGGCACGACGGTGTGGTCACCGCCGAGATCGCCGGCCAGGCGCTGGACGTCTACGAGGTGGACGCCCGCGGCCTGGACCGGCTGGACCGCGCGGTGCTGGACGCGCTGCTGCGGCTGTTCGGCGGCGGACCGGTCGGTTTGTCGACACTCGCGGTCGCGGTGGGGGAGGAGGCCGAGACCGTCGAGGAGGTGGCCGAGCCCTTCCTGGTCCGCGAGGGCCTGCTCGCCCGCACCCCGCGCGGGCGGATCGCCACCGCCGCCGCCTGGCAGCACCTCGGCCTGACTCCACCGGTCCAGACCCCGCCGGTGCAGACCACTCGGGGCAGCGTGCCGCCCCAGCCGGAGTTGTTCCCGGCGGACGGAAGTTGACCGGTCTGGGCTGAACGGGTGAGAGATGGCCGCCGATTCCCGCCCCGGCCCGGTGCCGGGCCCCGTGGAGATGCCAGGGGAGAAGTCCGGGAAAACCGTGCAGGCGCAGGGTCGCCACTTTCGGCGGCAGGATGCGATGCTTGGCGTTGTCCGATCAGTTCGGGGTCGCCTAGACTCCGCCGGACCGCCCCTCTCACCCGACGGGCCGACCCATACCACACAGGCCGCCGGCCGGCGGCCCGTTAAGGACCCTGGCTGCAGTGAACTTCATCATCCTTCTCCTCCCGATCATCGCGATCGTGCTCATGTTCCGGTCGCAGAAGAAGCGCCAGGCGCAGATGCAGCAGATGCAGACGGCGCTGGAGCCCGGGGCGGGGGTGCGCACCATCGGCGGCCTGTATGCCCAGGTGAAGGCGGTCAACGACGAGACCGTCGAGCTGGAGATCGCTCCCGGCGTCGTCACGCACTTCACGAAGAGCGCGATCGCGGCCGTCCTGGACCCCCAGGAGTACGACGCGATCATCAACGGTCGCCCCGAGGACGACGAGCTGTCCGAGCCGGAGGCCGAGGACGCCGACGCCGCACCGGTCGAGGACAAGCCGCTGACGCTCACCAAGGACAGCGCCGAGAAGGGCGATGCCGAGGGCGGGGCTCCCGCGAGCAAGTAGTACGGACGGGCAACCCGCCCGTCCGCGCGGCGCAGTGCCGCGAGCCCACAGGACCTCAGGGCCGCAGAACCACCATGCCCCCGTCCCGCCACGAGCCGGACGGGGGTCCGGTCGGGGAGGTGGCATGGACAGGGAGAAACGAGCAAGGTGGCAACACCCAAGTCGCGCCCGCGCGACGGCTACCCAGGGCGGGCGCTGGCCCTCATCCTGGTCGTCACCGTCGGACTGGTCGCCCTCATGTTCGGGACGGGCAACACCAAGCCCCGGCTCGGAATCGACCTCGCCGGCGGCACCAGCATCACGCTGACCGCGAAGTCGACCGACCCCAAGGCGATCAACAAGTCCAACATGGACATCGCCACCGGGATCATCGAGCGCCGGGTCAACGGGATGGGTGTCTCCGAGGCGGAGGTCCAGACCCAGGGCTCGGACACGATCATCGTGAACATCCCCAAGGGCGGCGACAAGCAGAACGCGGCGGACCAGGTCGGCGCCACCGCGAAGCTGTTCTTCCGTCCGGTCCTGGCCGTGGCGCCCAGCGGCGTCACCCCGCCCGCGCCCACCGGCACCCCGTCCGCCGGGGCCTCCGGCAGCCCGAGCGCCGCCCCCTCGGGCAGTGCCACCCCGTCGGCCTCGGCCGGCGCGAGCTCCTCCGCCAGCCACGCGCCGACCGCCTCCGCGAGCGCCACCAAGCAGGGCCGCGCCGTCGGTGAGGCGCTGGCCGCCGAGGGCGCCAGCCCGTCGGCCGCCGCCACCGGCGCGAGCACCGCTCCGTCCGCCGCCGCCACCGGTTCGGCCACCCCGGCCGCCACCGGCGCGCCGAGCGCCGCGCCCACCCAGCCGAGCGCCGCCGACCTGAGCGCCGCGATGACCCAGGGCACCGTCCCGCCGGAGCTGCAGGCCGCCTTCGCGGCCCTCGACTGCTCCAAGCCCGACGTCCGCGCGGCCCAGACCGGCGCCGAGGACAAGGCCATGGTGGCCTGCTCCCAGAAGCCGGAGAACGGCTACTACGAGAAGCTGGCCCTCGGCCCCGTCGCCGTGAAGGGTTCGGACGTCTCCAAGGCCCAGCCGAGCCTGGACACCCAGACCGGCGCCGGCTGGCAGGTGCAGCTGCAGTTCAACAGCGCCGGCACCGACGCCTTCACCAAGGTCACCGGCCAGCTGGCCACCCAGACCCCGCCGACCAACCAGTTCGCCATCGTGCTGGACAACCAGGTCGTCTCGCACCCGCAGGTGAACGGCCCGATCCCGGGCGGCAGCGCGGTCATCACCGGCCGCTTCAGCCAGCCCGAGGCGCAGGACCTCGCCAACGTGCTGAGCTACGGCGCCCTGCCGCTGGAGTTCAGCAAGGGCGACGTCACCACCGTCTCCCCGGCGCTGGGCAGCGACCAGCTCAAGGCCGGTCTGGTCGCCGGCGCGATCGGCATGCTGCTGGTCGTCGCCTACTCCCTGGTCTACTACCGCGGCCTCGGCCTGGTCTCGATCGCCGGTCTGATCGTCTCGGCGGCCCTGACCTACTCGCTGATGAGCCTGCTCGGCGGCGCGATCGGCTTCGCGCTGAACCTGCCGGCGGTCTGCGGTGCGATCGTCGCGATCGGCATCACCGCCGACTCCTTCATCGTGTACTTCGAGCGCATCCGCGACGAGGTCCGCGAGGGCGCCCCGCTGCGCCCGGCGGTCCAGCGGGCCTGGCCGCGCGCCCGGCGCACCATCCTGGTCTCGGACTTCGTGTCCTTCCTCTGTGCCGCCGTGCTCTACGTGGTCTCGATCGGCAAGGTCCAGGGCTTCGCGTTCACCCTGGGTCTGACCACCGCGCTCGACGTCGTGGTGATCTTCCTCTTCACCAAGCCGCTGATCACGCTGCTGGCCCGGCGCAAGTTCTTCGCCGAGGGTCACCCGTGGTCCGGCCTGGACCCGAAGCGGCTGGGCGCCCGCCCGCCGCTGCGCAGCAGCCGTCGCCGTAGCTCCTCCTCTGCCGCCGTGAAGGAGGCCTGACACCGTGTCGCGCTTCTCCAATCTGGGCCACCGGCTCTACCAGGGCGAGGTCAGCTTCGACTTCGTCGGGCGCCGCAAGCTCTGGTACTCCATCTCCGGCGTGATCGTGCTGGTCGCGGCGATCGGCCTGGCCATGGGCCTGCACCTGGGCATCGAGTTCAAGGGCGGCTCGGTCTACACCGTGACCAAGCCGGGCCTGACGGTCTCGCAGGCCCAGGACACCGCTGACGGGATCGTCTCCTCGCACCCGCTGGTGCAGTCGACGGACAAGGACAAGGTCCGGATCCAGGTCAGCACCGACGAGCCGAAGAGCTCGGACGAGATCCGTTCGCAGCTCTCGCAGAAGTTCGGCGTGCCGCTGGACACCGTCGAGGCCCAGGTGATCGGCCCCAGCTGGGGCAAGCAGATCTCCGACAAGGCGCTCACCGGCCTGATCGTCTTCATGGTGCTGGTGACGGTCTACCTGGCGATCGCCTTCGAGTGGCGGATGGCGGTGGCCGCCCTGGTCGCCCTGCTCCACGACCTCCTGATCACCATCGGCGTCTACGCCCTGGTGGGCTTCGAGGTCACCCCCGGTACGGTGATCGGCTTCCTGACCATCCTCGGGTACTCGCTCTACGACACGGTCGTCGTCTTCGACACCGTGAAGGAGAACACCAAGGGGCTCACCAAGCAGAACAAGCGCACCTACAGCGAGGCGGCCAACGCGGGCCTCAACCAGACCCTGGTGCGCTCGCTCAACACCACCGTGGTGGCGCTGCTGCCGGTCGCCGCACTGCTGTTCATCGGCGGCGGCATCCTGGGCGCCGGCACCCTGAACGACATCTCGCTCGCGCTGTTCATCGGCCTCGCGGCCGGTGCCTACTCCTCGATCTGCGTCGCCACCCCGCTGCTGGCGCAGCTCAAGGAGGAGCAGCCGGACATGAAGGCGCTGCGCAAGCGCGTCCTGCAGCACCGGGCCGCGGCCGCCAAGGCGGAGGCCTCGGACGCGGTGCCGACGGACGTGGACGCGGACGAGGAGCAGCCGGCGGGTATGGTCGGTCAGCGCGGCCGGTCGGCCGGCACCTCGCGTGCCAAGGGCCGTCCGTCCACCAAGCGCTGAACCCGAACCTAAGGAACCCACCACCGTGACCACCGTCGACACCGCACTGGCCGAGCTGCTGAACAGCCGGATCCGGGACGTCCCGGACTACCCGAAGCCGGGTGTGCTGTTCAAGGACATCGCGCCGCTGCTCGCCGACGCCGAGGCCTTCGGCGCCCTCACCCGGGCGCTGGCGGACCGGGCGAAGGAGCTCGGGGCGACCAAGGTGGTGGGCCTGGAGGCGCGCGGCTTCGTGCTGGCGGCCCCGGCGGCCTTCGCGGCCGGGCTCGGCTTCGTGCCGATCCGCAAGCAGGGCAAGCTGCCCGGCGAGGTGTTCCGGCGTTCGTACGAGCTGGAGTACGGCTCGGCGACGCTGGAGGTGCAGTGCGACGCCTTCGCGCCCGGTGAGCGGGTGCTGGTGGTGGACGACGTGCTGGCCACCGGTGGCACCATCGGGGCCTCGCTGGACCTGGTGAAGGAGGCCGGCGCCGAGCTGGCGGGCGTCGTGGTGCTGATGGAGCTGGGCTTCCTGGACGGCCGCGAGCGGCTGGCCGGGCACCTGGACGGCGCCCCGCTGGAGACCCTGGTCACGGTCTGAAGATCATGACGGAAGGACGGCGGTCGGATCATCCGACCGCCGTCCTTCCGTTTCCGGGCCCGGCCGGATGAACACCGGGCCGCCCGGCTCGGTACCATGAAGATTCATCCCCTCCCGGTTGTGCCCGGACGTCACGGGCCCGGCAGGGGTCGGCCCCGGTGCCCCGAGGAGTGTCCTTGCCCGACGAGGTTGTGCCCACGGCCGCAGCGGCCGCCCCCGAAGACCGTCCCACGCCCTCGGGGGCCACCCCGGCACGCCCGACGCCGACCTCCTCGCGCCCGATGGCCCCGCTCGGCCGCGCTTCCGGCACCGGCGGCGGCATGCGCGCCCGACTGGCCCGCCTGGGCGGCCAGCGCTCCAGCGTGCTCAACCCCGTCCTGGAACCGCTGTTCCGCTCGATCCGGGCGAACGACCCCAAGGCCGACCCGGCGCTGCTGCGCGACATCGAGCGCGCCTACGCCGTCGCCGAGAAGTGGCACCGCGGACAGAAGCGCAAGAGCGGCGACCCGTACATCACCCACCCGCTGGCCGTGGCGACCATCCTCGCCGAGCTCGGCATGGACGCCCCGACCCTGATGGCCGGATTGCTGCACGACACCGTCGAGGACACCGACTACGGCCTGGAGACCCTGCGCAAGGACTTCGGCGACTCGGTGGCCCTGCTGGTCGACGGCGTCACCAAGCTGGACCGGGTCAAGTTCGGCGAGGCCGCCCAGGCCGAGACCGTCCGCAAGATGGTCGTGGCGATGGCCAAGGACCCGCGGGTCCTGGTGATCAAGCTGGCCGACCGGCTGCACAACATGCGCACGATGCGCTACCTCAAGCGGGAGAAGCAGGAGAAGAAGGCCCGCGAGACGCTGGAGATCTACGCCCCGCTGGCGCACCGGCTGGGCATGAACACCATCAAGTGGGAGCTGGAGGACCTCGCCTTCGCGATCCTCTACCCCAAGATGTACGACGAGATCGTCCGGCTGGTCGCCGAGCGCGCCCCCAAGCGGGACGAGTACCTGGCGACCGTCATCGACCAGGTCCAGGCGGACCTGCGCGGCGCCCGGATCACCGCCTCCGTCACCGGCCGGCCGAAGCACTACTACTCGGTCTACCAGAAGATGATCGTCCGGGGCCGGGACTTCGCCGAGATCTACGACCTGGTGGGCATCCGGGTCCTGGTCGACACCGTCCGCGACTGCTACGCGGCGCTGGGCACCATCCACGCGCGGTGGAACCCGGTGCCGGGGCGGTTCAAGGACTACATCGCGATGCCCAAGTTCAACATGTACCAGTCGCTGCACACGACGGTGATCGGTCCCGGCGGCAAGCCCGTCGAACTGCAGATCCGCACCTTCGACATGCACCGGCGGGCCGAGTACGGCATCGCCGCGCACTGGAAGTACAAGCAGCGCGCGGTCGCCGGGGCCTCCAAGGTCCGCACCGACACCCCGACCCAGGTCCGCAAGGACGACAAGGCCGGCGCCGTCAACGAGATGGCCTGGCTGCGGCAGCTGCTGGACTGGCAGAAGGAGACCGCCGACCCGGGCGAGTTCCTGGAGTCGCTGCGCTTCGACCTGGCCAGCAACGAGGTCTTCGTCTTCACCCCCAAGGGTGACGTGATAGCGCTGCCGGCCGGCGCCACCCCGGTCGACTTCGCCTTCGCGGTGCACACCGAGGTCGGCTACCGGACCATAGGGGCCCGGGTCAACGGGCGGCTGGTGCCGCTGGAGTCGACCCTGGAGAACGGCGACACCGTCGAGGTGTTCACCTCCAAGGCGGAGAACGCCGGCCCCTCCCGGGACTGGCTGGGCTTCGTCAAGTCCCCGCGCGCCCGCAACAAGATCCGCGCCTGGTTCTCCAAGGAGCGCCGCGAGGAGGCGATCGAGCACGGCAAGGAGGCGATCGTCCGGGCGATGCGCAAGCAGGGCCTGCCGATCCAGCGGATCCTGACCGGCGACTCGCTGGTCACCCTGGCCCACGAGATGCGCTACCCCGACATCTCCTCGCTCTACGCCGCCATCGGCGAGGGGCACGTCGCCGCGCAGAACATCGTCCAGAAGCTGGTCCAGGCGCTCGGCGGCGAGGAGGGCGCGACCGAGGACCTCGCCGAGACGGCCACCCCGACCCACGACACCCGCCGGGCGGTGCGCCGCCGGGCCAAGGGCGACCCGGGCGTGATCGTCAAGGGCGTCGAGGACGTCTGGGTCAAGCTGTCCCGCTGCTGCACCCCGGTGCCGGGCGACCCGATCGTCGGCTTCGTCACCCGCGGCAACGGCGTCTCGGTGCACCGCGCGGACTGCGTCAACGTCGAGTCGCTGAGCCAGCAGCCCGAGCGCATGATCGACGTCGAGTGGGCGGCCACCCAGTCGTCCGTCTTCCTGGTGGCCATCCAGGTCGAGGCGCTGGACCGCTCCCGGCTGCTCTCGGACGTCACCCGGGTGCTCTCCGACCAGCACGTGAACATCCTGTCGGCGGCGGTCCAGACCTCCCGGGACCGGGTGGCGATGAGCCGCTTCACCTTCGAGATGGGCGACCCGAAGCACCTGGGCCACGTGCTCAAGGCGGTGCGCGGCGTCGAGGGCGTGTACGACGTCTACCGGGTCACCTCGGCCCGCAAGTGACCACGGCATGAGGAAGGCCCCCGGGGAGCACTTGGATTCCAGGGGTCGTCGCAACACCACTTGGTTTTAGGTGGTGAGTAGATCACGTAGACGCTCGGCTGGGGTATCCCAGTCGAGCGTCTTGCGTGGGCGGCCGTTGAGTTCCTGGGCGACGTGTTCGAGGTCCTCGGGGCTGTGGACGCTCAGATCGGTGCCCTTGGGGAAGTACTGCCGCAGCAGTCCGTTCGTGTTCTCGTTCGAGCCGCGCTGCCAGGGCGAGGCCGGATCGCAGAAGTAGACGGGCATACCGGTGGCCATGCTGAACTGCTTGTGGCGTGCCATTTCGCTGCCCTGGTCCCAGGTGAGGGAGCCGCGCAGGTGGGCGGGCAGGGCCTGGATCGTGGTGACGAGGCCGTCGCGGACGGTCTCGGCGTCGTGGGCTCCGCCCGGCAGGTGGACCAGCATGGTGTAGCGGGTGGTGCGCTCGACCAGGGTGGCGATCGCGGAACGGCCGCCCGCGCCGATGATGAGGTCGCCTTCCCAGTGACCGGGCACGGCCCGGTCCTCGATGTCGGCGGGGCGATCGCTGATCATCACCATCGGGTCGATGAACCGGGGCGTGCGCCGTCCAGGGTCCCGGCGTGGCTTGCGACGGGTCCGGCCGGAACGGACGGCGGCCTGGACTTCCCGTTTCAGGCCGCCGCGGGCCTGGAAGTACAGCGCCTGGTAGATCGTCTCCACGCTCACCCGCATGCTCTCGTCGTCGGGATACTCCTTGCGTAGAGCGTTGCAGATCTGCTCCGGTGACCACCGCCTGCGCAGTTGGTCCTGGACGAGGTGGCGCAGTCGGCCTTCACGCAGCAGTTTGTGTTCCTTGGGGCGGGGCCTGCGCGCGGCGGCCGCCCGGTGGGCGGCGTAGGGCTGGTAGCCGTCGCTGCCGGAGTCCGCGCAACGAAACGCTCCCGCAACCCGGCAAGATCACGCTCAACGCCCACGGTCCTCGCAACTCCCGCAGATCGCGGGTGTTGCGAGGACCGTTAGAACCGAAGACCCCGGGGGCCTTCGCCGTTCAGCCGGTCGGCCGGATCAGCCGCTGAACTCCTCCTGGCTCTTGTGCGCCTGCTCCAGCAGGGTCTGCACGCCGGCCAGCTCGGACTCCAGCTTGGCCACCTTGCCGGCGTTGCCGGCGGCGCGGGCCTTGTCCAGGTCGGCCTGGATCTTGTCGGCCTTCGCCTGGAACAGGCCCACCATGCCGGCCGCGCGGGCCTTGGCCTCCGGGTTGGAGCGCTTCCACTCGGCGTCCTCGGCCTCGCGGACGGCCCGCTCGACCGCGTTCAGCCGGCCGTCCAGCTTCGGACGGACGTCGCGCGGCACGTGGCCGATGGCCTCCCAGCGCTCGTTGACGTCGCGCAGCGCGGCCTTGGCGGCCTTCAGGTCGGTGATCGGCAGGATCGCCTCGGCCTCGGCGGCCAGCGCCTCCTTGAGCTTCTGGTTCTCCACCTGCTCGGCGTCCCGCTCGCTGAACACCGCGGAACGGGCCTGGAAGAAGACGTCCTGAGCGCCGCGGAACCGCGCCCACAGCTCGTCCTCGACGTCCCGCTGCGCGCGGCCGGCGGCCTTCCAGCGGGCCATCAGGTCGCGGTAGGCGGCCGCGGTGGAGCCCCAGTCGGTGGACGAGGACAGCGCCTCGGCCTCGGAGACCAGCGCCTCCTTGGTCTGCCGGGCCTGCTCGCGCTCGGCGTCCAGCGTCGCGAAGTGCGCCTTGCGGTGCTTGGAGAAGACCGAGCGGGCGTGCGAGAAGCGGTGCCACAGCTCGTCGTCGCTCTTGCGGTCCAGCCGCGGCAGGCCCTTCCAGGTGTCCACCAGGGCGCGCAGCCGGTCCCCGGCCTCCCGCCACTGGGTGGACTCGGCGAGCTGCTCGGCCTCGGAGACCAGGGCCTCCTTGGCGGCGCGGGTCTCGTCCTGGGCCTTGGCGCGGGCGGCCTTGCGCTCCTCCCGCCGGCTCTCGATCTCACCGGCGAGCGCGTCCAGCCGCTTGGCCAGCGCGTCCAGGTCACCCACCGCGTGCCCCTCGGTCACCTGCGCGCGGAGGTGCTCCAGCGCGGTCTGGGCGTCCTTGGCCGCCAGGTCGGTGGTGCGCACCCGCTTCTCCAGCAGGCCGATCTCCACCTCGATGCCCTGGTACTTGCGCTCGAAGTAGGCGAGGGCCTCCTCGGGCGAGCCGGCCTGCCAGGAACCGACCACGCGTTCGCCGTCGGCGGTCCTGACGTACACCGTGCCCTGCTCGTCCACACGGCCCCACGGGTCGCTGCTCATAGCGCGTCCTCCACATGACGTCGCGCCCGCGCCGGGGCGGCGCGCGTCCGTCGTCCACAGTTGATGTGCGGCGGACCGATGGGTCCGCCGTCCCCGTCCGCCGTGCCTTGCTGCCGAGGGTGACGGCTAGGCGGGTCCGGGCACCCTATACAACGCCAACATAGGCGACCAGGCCCGGTGCTGTCCGCATCCGGGCCGGGCGATTTCGGTCCGGGGCCGGGCGGGAGCGCTTTCGGCGCCCGCCGCCGGTGGCCCCGGGGTCGGTCAACCCTTGGACACGGTAACCGAGTTGAAAGTGACGTCGGCCATCGGGTGGCCGTCCGGGGAGCCCTCCAGGGTGCCCGCGGCGGCGATCTTCTGGACCACGTCCAGGCCGCCGGTGATCTTGCCGAAGGGGGTGTAGTTCGGCGGCAGCTGGGTGTCCTTGTAGACCAGGAAGAACTGGCTGCCGTTGGTGCCCGGGCCGGAGTTGGCCATCGCCACGGTGCCCGCCGGGTAGGTCGCGCCGGTCAGGTTCTCGTCCGCGAACTTGTAGCCGGGGCCGCCCGTGCCGCCCGGCACGGTCGCGCTGGCGGTCGGGTCGCCGCACTGGAGCACGAAGATGCCGTCGGTGGTCAGGCGGTGGCACTTGGTGTGGTCGAAGAACTGCTCACCGGCCAGGAAGTTGAACGAGTTCACGGTGTGCGGGGCCTTGGCCGCGTCCAGCGCGATGGCGACCTTGCCGCAGTTGGTGTCCAGCGCCATGGTGTACGAGGCGCCCTGGTCGATCGACATGGCCGGCTCGGCCTTGAACTGCTTGCCGTTGGGCGAGCCCGGCGCCGGGGCGGCGCAGCCCTCGACCGGCTTGCGGGTCGGCAGGGCGGTCGGGTCGGCCCGGGTCGGCGCGGGCTGGGGGGTCGAGGCGGCCGAGGTGCTCTTGGCCTTGTCGTCCGAGCTGAACGCGCCGGTGGCGAACAGGGTGCCGCCGCCGGCCAGCACCACGACCGCGAGCGACGCGCCCAGGATCGTGTTGCGCCGCCTGCGGGCGGCGGCCGCCTCGGCGCGGCGCTGCATCTGGCGCTCGTACTTCTCGCGGGCGAGCTGCCGCCGCCGCTGTTCGCTGCTGACCACCGGCCGTGTCTCCTGAGCATGTGCGGGAAAAGTGGATGGTTTCCGGAGCGGATCATCGCATCCATCGGCGGCCAAGTGTAGGGACCGGGCCCTAAGAACGCGGTGAACCCGCCGGGAGGCCGAGCCGGTCCCGGCGTATCTGGTTCGCAACCGGACCCGTACCGCCGGTAGGCTTCCCTTACGTCATCACTACTGGTAGCCACCGCAGCCCGCCGCCGCACACACCCGAAGGACGCGCGTGTTCATCGCCGGATTCCCCGCTGGAGCCTGGGGCACCAACTGCTACCTGGTCGCGCCGGCGGCGGGCGAGGAGTGCGTCATCGTCGATCCCGGCCACCAGGCCGCCCGCGGCGTCGAGGAACTCGTCCGTGAGCACCGGCTGAAGCCCGTCGCCGTGCTGCTCACCCACGGCCACATCGACCACGTGGCCTCGGTGGTCCCGGTCTGCGGCGCCAAGGGCATCCCGGCCTGGATCCACCCCGAGGACCGGTACATGATGTCCGACCCGGAGAAGGCCGTCGGCCGCGCCTTCGGCACCCAGCTGATGGGCGAGCTCACCGTCGGCGAGCCCGACGACGTGCGCGAGCTCACCGACGGCAGCGTGCTGGAGCTGGCCGGCCTGCAGCTCACCGTGGACCACGCCCCGGGCCATACCGGGGGGTCGGTGACCTTCCGGACGCCCGGTGCCGAGGACCTCCCCCCGGTGCTGTTCTCGGGCGACCTGCTGTTCGCCGGCTCCATCGGGCGTACCGACCTCCCGGGCGGGGACGGCGAAGCGATCATGCGCTCGCTGGCCCGGGTGTGCCTGCCCCTCGACGATTCCACCGTGGTCCTCTCCGGCCACGGCGGACAGACCACCATCGGCCGCGAGCGCGCCACCAACCCCTACCTCCGACAGGCAGCGGGGGCGGTCGGCGCCCCGGCTTTCCCGCGACGAGGAATGTGACGGAAGAGAAGTTGAGCACCTTCACCGCCCCCAAGGGCACCTACGACCTGCTGCCCCCCAGCTCCGCGACCTTCCTGGCGATCCGCGAGCGCATCGCCGCGCCCGCCCGCCGGGCCGGTTACGGCTACGTCGAGACCCCGGTCTTCGAGGACGTGAAGCTGTTCTCGCGCGGCGTCGGCGAGTCCACCGACATCGTCTCCAAGGAGATGTACACCCTCACCACCAAGGGCGGTGACGAGCTCGCGCTGCGCCCGGAGGGCACCGCCTCGGTGCTGCGCGCCGCACTCCAGGCCAACCTCCACAAGCAGGGCAACCTGCCGGTCAAGCTCTGGTACTCGGGCTCGTACTACCGCTACGAGCGCGCCCAGAAGGGCCGCTACCGCCAGTTCTCCCAGGTCGGTGCCGAGGCGATCGGTGCCGAGGACCCGGCGCTGGACGCCGAGCTGATCATCCTGGCCGACGACGCCTTCCGCTCGCTGGGCCTGAGCAACTACTCGCTGCTGCTCAACAGCCTGGGCGACAAGCAGTGCCGCCCGGTCTACCGCGCCGCCCTGATCGAGTTCCTCGCCGGCCTGGACCTGGACGAGGACACCCGCCGGCGCGCCGAGATCAACCCGCTGCGCGTGCTGGACGACAAGCGCGAGTCGGTGCAGGAGCAGCTGGTCGGCGCCCCGATGCTGCGCGACTTCCTGTGCGAGGAGTGCAAGGCGTACGACGAGAAGGTGCGCGAGCTGCTCACCGCCAACGGCGTGGCCTTCGTCGACGACCCGAAGCTGGTCCGCGGCCTGGACTACTACACCCGCACCACCTTCGAGTTCGTGCACAACGGCCTCGGCGCCCAGTCCGCGATCGGCGGTGGCGGCCGCTACGACGGCCTGTCCGAGATGATCGGCGGCCCGGCGCTGCCGTCCGTCGGCTGGGCGCTCGGCGTGGACCGCACCTACCTGGCGCTGGAGGCCGAGGGCGTCGGCCTCGACCTGCCGGCCGCCACCTCCGTCTACGCCGTCGCGCTCGGCGAGGAGGCCAAGAACACCCTGTTCGCCAAGGTGATCGAGCTGCGCCGGGCCGGCGTCGCCACCGACCTCGCCTTCGGCGTCAAGAGCATCAAGAACGCCATGAAGTCCGCCGACCGGTCCGGCGCCCGCTTCGCCCTGATCGCCGGTGACCGGGACCTCGCCGAGGGCGTCGTCCAGCTCAAGGACATGAGCACCGGCGAGCAGACCCCCGTCGCCCTCGACGCACTCGTCACCACCCTGAAGGAGAAGCAGCTGTGATCCGCACGCACGACGCGGGCACGCTCCGCCCGGAGCACGCAGGCACCACCGTCACCCTGGCCGGCTGGGTCGCCCGCCGCCGCGACCACGGCGGCGTCGCCTTCATCGACCTGCGCGACGCCTCCGGCACCGTGCAGATCGTGGTCCGCGACCTGGACTCCGTCCACGGGCTGCGCGCCGAGTACTGCGTCAAGGTCGCCGGTGACGTCCGGGTCCGCCCCGAGGGCAACGAGAACCCGGACATCCCGACCGGCGCCGTCGAGGTCGTCGTCAGCGAGATCGAGGTGCTCTCCGAGGCCGCGCCGCTGCCGTTCCCGGTCGCCGAGTACGAGCCGGGCACGGTCAACGAGGAGGTCCGGCTGCGCTACCGCTACCTGGACCTGCGCCGCGAGGGCCCGGCCAAGGGCCTGCGGCTGCGCTCCAAGGTCAACAACATCATCCGCCGGGTGATGGAGGAGAACGACTTCCTCGACATCGAGACGCCGTACCTCACCCGCTCCACCCCCGAGGGCGCCCGCGACTTCCTCGTCCCGGTCCGCCTGCAGCCCGGCCACTGGTACGCCCTGCCGCAGTCGCCCCAGCTGTTCAAGCAGCTGCTGATGGTGGCCGGCATGGAGCGCTACTACCAGATCGCCCGCTGCTTCCGTGACGAGGACTTCCGCGCCGACCGGCAGCCGGAGTTCACCCAGCTGGACATCGAGGCCTCCTTCGTCGACCAGGAGGACATCCTGGCCCTCGGCGAGAAGATCGTCGGCGCCATCTGGCGCGAGGTCCACGGCTACGAGATCCCCAACCCGCTGCCGCGGATGACCTACGCGGACGCCATGGGCCGCTACGGCTCCGACAAGCCGGACGTCCGCTTCGGCCAGGAACTCACCGACCTCACCGAGTACTTCAAGGGCACCGACTTCCGCGTCTTCCAGGCCCCGTACGTCGGCGCCGTGGTCATGCCGGGCGGCGCCTCGCAGCCGCGCAAGCAGCTGGACGCCTGGCAGGACTGGGCCAAGGCGCGCGGCGCCAAGGGCCTGGCCTACGTGCTGATCGACGCCGAGACCGGCGAGCTGCGCGGCCCGGTCGCCAAGAACCTCTCCGAGGAGCACCTGGCCGGCCTCGCCGCCGCGGCCGGCGCCAAGAACGGCGACGCGATCTTCTTCGCGGCCGGCAAGGAGCGCGCCTCGCAGGAGCTGCTGGGCGCCGCCCGGCTGGAGATCGGCCGCCGCTGCGAGCTGATCGACGAGTCCAAGTGGGCCTTCCTCTGGGTCGTCGACTTCCCGATGTTCGAGCCGATCGAGGACGACAAGGGCCAGTTCCTGGGCTGGCACGCGGTGCACCACCCGTTCACCGCGCCGACCCCGGAGTCGCTGGACAGCTTCGACACCGACCCGGGCTCGGCCCTGTCCAACGCCTACGACCTGGTCCTCAACGGCTCGGAGCTGGGCGGCGGTTCGATCCGTATCCACCAGCGGGACGTGCAGAAGCGGGCGTTCGACGCGATCGGCCTGTCCGAGGAGGAGGCGGCCTCGCAGTTCGGCTTCCTGCTGGACGCCTTCAACTACGGCCCGCCGCCGCACGGTGGGGTCGCCTTCGGCCTCGACCGGATCGTCACGCTGCTCGGCGGGTACGACACCATCCGCGACGTCATCGCCTTCCCGAAGACGTCCACCGGTGGTGACCCGCTGACCGGCGCCCCGACCCCGATCACCCCGGCGCAGCGCCGCGAGGCCGGCGTGGACGCCCAGCCGAAGGTCCGTGAGGACGTCAAGTCCGAGGCCCAGCCCAAGAGCTGACGCCTCGTCATCCACGCTAACCTGCAACGGCCCCGGACGGTCCACCGTCCGGGGCCGGTCCACAACGTCGTGCGACACAGGGAGGGTTGACTCGTGCAGATCACCACGAGAGTCGAATGTCCGGAGGACGCCCCGGCGACCAGACGCGTGCACATGGCCGCGTTCCCCGGGCCGGACGAGGCGGACCTGGTGGACGCGCTGCGGCGCGATCCCGCCTGGCTGCCCGGGCTGTCGCTGGTCGCGGTGGACGACGCGGGGCTGGTCGTCGGGCACGCCCTGCTGACCCGGCTGCGGGTCGGCGACGGCGGCGCCACCGGTGACGCGCTGGCGCTCGCGCCGGTCGCGGTCGCGCCCGAGTGGCAGCGCCGGGGCGTCGGCGAACTCGTCGTCCGGGCCGCGCTGTCGGCCGCCGAGGAGGCGGGGGAGAAGCTGGTGGTCGTGCTCGGCGACCCGGACTACTACGGGCGGTTCGGCTTCATCCCGGCCGGTCGGCACGAGGTCACCGGCCCGTTCGAGGTGCCGGAGGCGTACTTCCAGGTGCTGCCGCTGACGGCGTACGACGGCGGTCCGCGCGGGCTGTGCCGCTATCCGGAGCCCTTCGTCGGCGTGTAGCGGGTTCCTTCCGCGCCGACCTGCGGGGCCACCCTTCTGCGCCTACGGTGAAGGGTCATCAGCAGCAGTCGGACCGGAGGAGCCGAGGGTGGCCGAGGAGCAGCGGACCGCGAAGCCGAAACGACTGGCGAAGAAGCCGTACGAGCGGGAGCTGCTGCGGCTGCAGCAGGAGCTGGTGAAGCTCCAGGAGTGGGTGCGGGTCGAGGGCGCCCGCCTGGTGGTGGTCTTCGAGGGGCGGGACGCGGCCGGCAAGGGCGGCGCGATCAAGCGGGTGACGGAGTACCTGAACCCGCGCATCGCCCGGGTCGCGGCGCTTCCCACCCCGACCGAGCGGCAGAAGACCCAGTGGTACTTCCAGCGGTACGTCGAACACCTGCCGGCGGCCGGGGAGATCGTGCTGTTCGACCGGAGCTGGTACAACCGGGCCGGGGTCGAGCGGGTGATGGGCTTCTGCACCGACGAGGAGTACTGGCAGTTCCTGCACCAGTGCCCGACCTTCGAACAGATGCTGATCGAGGCGGGCATCCTGCTGCGCAAGTACTGGTTCTCGGTGAGCGACACCGAGCAGGAGCGACGGTTCCGGGACCGGCTGGCGGACCCGATGAAGCGCTGGAAGCTCTCCCCGATGGACGTGGAGTCGATCACCCACTGGGAGGACTACTCGCGCGCCAAGGACGAGATGTTCGTCTACACCGACGTCCCGCAGTCGCCCTGGCACGTGGTGGAGAGCGACGACAAGCGGCGGGCCCGGATCAACATGATCGCCCACCTGCTCGACTCCGTGCCGTACCGCGAGGTCGCCCCGCCCAGGATCGAGCTGCCGCCCCGCCCGGCCTCGCGCGGCTACCAGCGGCCCCCGCGCGATCTGCAGAAGTACGTTCCGGACCACGCTGCCAGACTGGAGTAGACGGGGTCCGCCGGGCGCTGCTCACCAGCTCGGCCCCGTGTGGCGCCCGGGCGTCCGCAGGAGGCGTGCTCATGTTCGTCCGTACCGTCTACGCGACCGGTCACCCGGACCGGATCGAGCAGACCCTCGACAACCTCCGGACCGAGGCGCTCGCGCTGCTGACCGGCCGGCCCGGGTACCGCGGCTACGGGCTGTTCGCCGACCGGACCCTCGGGAAGATCACGATGGGCTCGTGGTGGGAGTCCGCCGAGGCCGAGCGCGACAGCGACGCGGCCCTGAGCGAGCGCCGCCGCGAGCTGCTGGCACCGCTGGGCGGCACCGTGACCATCGACGTCTGGGAGGTCGTGGCGACGGCCCCGCCCGGTGCGGCCGGACCGGGCGCCGGCTTCCGGCTGACCCGGACCGACCTCGACCCGACCAAGGTGGACGAGGCCGCGGGGATCTTCCGGGACCGGGTGCTGCCGGTGCTGGAGAAGGAGGCCGCAGGATTCGTGACCGGCGCGATGCTGGCCGACCGCGCGACCGGCCGCCTGTCGGTGGGCGCGATCTTCGCGGACCAGGAGAGCTTCGAGGCCTCGCGCGGCCCGACGGCCGACGCCCGGGCGCAGGCGGTGGCGGCGCTGGGCGGCACCCTGCGGTCGCTGGAGGAGTTCGACGTGGTGCTGCTGGACCGGCCCGAGCATCCCGGCCAGTAGTGTCAGGAGCCTGAACTAGGCTTCCGGTGTGGACGAACCGGACCTCTTCACCGCCGCCGCCGAGGAACGCCAGACCAGGGAACCCGGCCGGGCGCCGCTGGCCGTACGGATGCGCCCGCGCACCCTGGACGAGGTGGCCGGGCAGCGGCAGCTGCTGAAGCCCGGCTCGCCGCTGCGGCGCCTGGTGGCGAACTCGCGCGGTCCGGCGGCCACCAGCTCGGTGATCCTCTGGGGGCCGCCCGGCACCGGCAAGACCACCCTCGCCCACGTGATCAGCCAGGCCGTGGAGGGCCGCTTCGTCGAGCTGTCCGCGATCACCGCCGGGGTCAAGGAGGTCCGGGCGGTGATCGACGGCGCCCGGCGGGCGGTCGGCATGTCCGGCCGGGAGACGGTGCTCTTCCTGGACGAGATCCACCGCTTCTCCAAGGCCCAGCAGGACTCGCTGCTGCCGGCCGTGGAGAACCGCTGGGTCACCCTGATCGCGGCGACCACCGAGAACCCGTACTTCTCGGTGATCTCCCCGCTGTTGTCCCGCTCGCTGCTGCTCACCCTGGAGTCGCTGACCGACGACGACGTCCGCGCGCTGCTGCGCCGCGCGGTGGCCGACGAGCGCGGGCTGGAGGGCGCCCTGGAGCTGACCGCGGAGGCCGAGGACCACCTGGTGCGCCTGGCCGGCGGGGACGCCCGGCGGGCGCTCACCACGCTGGAGGCGGCGGCCGGCGCGGCGCTGGAGAAGGGCGAGGCGAGCATCACGCTGGCCACCACCGAGACGGCCGTCAACCAGGCGGCGGTGCGCTACGACAAGGACGGCGACCAGCACTACGACGTGGCCAGCGCGCTGATCAAGTCGATCCGCGGCAGCGACGTGGACGCCACCCTGCACTACCTGGCCCGGATGATCGAGGCGGGGGAGGACCCGCGGTTCATCGCCCGGCGGCTGATGATCTCGGCCAGCGAGGACGTCGGGCTGGCCGATCCGACGGCGCTGCAGACGGCGGTGGCGGCGGCCCAGGCGGTGGCCCTGATCGGCTTCCCGGAGGCCCGGATCATCCTCTCCCAGGCGGCGATCGCGCTGGCCCTGGCGCCCAAGTCCAACTCGGCCTACCTGGCGATCGACGCGGCCCTGGCGGACGTCCGCCAGGGCCTGGCCGGTGCCGTCCCACCGCACCTGCGGGACGCCCACTACGGCGGGGCGGGCAAGCTCGGCCACGGCCGGGGCTACCAGTACCCGCACGACCTGCCGGAGGGCATCGCGGCCCAGCAGTACGCGCCGGACTCGGTGCACGGTCGGGAGTACTACCAGCCGAACCGGCGCGGCGGCGAGGTCCGGTACGCGGACACCGTGGAGTGGACGCGCGGGCGGCTGCGGGGGGAACGCAGGGCGGAGCAGAAGGCCGAGAAGCCGGTCGAGAAGAAGGCCGAGAAGAAGGCCGGGCAGCCCGGGGAAAACGGCGAGTGATCCGCGGGTATACTCGGTCGGAGTGCCAAGTCCCGGGACGGCGGCGGGGGAGACCCCACCGACCGGCCGCACCAGCGGGACACCGGCCGTAGGCCTCCCCCGGGAGGCCCGCACCAGGAGCGTCGCGCACCGTTTCGGTGTCGCGGACGGCCCGGTTTCCGGGCCCTTCGTGTGACCAGCACTTCTCGTGCCCGGCTCCGGAGAGCGGCTGATCCCTTCGCGCAGGCGTCGGGGTTTTCTCCGGGTCGCGACATGCGACCTCCGTCAACACCTGGTGAAAGCCGTATTCGTAAGCAAGGAAGGTTTGGTTCATGGCGAACCAGAAGCGTCCCAAGGTCAAGATCGCGCGTGCGCTCGGCGTGCCGCTGACCCCGAAGTCCGTCAAGTACTTCGAGGCCCGCCCGTACCCGCCCGGCCAGCACGGCCGTGGCCGCAAGCAGAACTCGGACTACAAGGTCCGTCTGCTCGAGAAGCAGCGTCTTCGCGCCCAGTACGACCTGAGCGAGAAGCAGCTGTCGCGCGCGTTCGACCGCGCGAAGAAGGCCGAGGGCAAGACCGGTGAGGCGCTCGTCGCCGAGCTGGAGACCCGTCTGGACTCGCTGGTGCTGCGTTCGGGCATCGCCCGCACCATCTACCAGGCCCGCCAGATGGTCGTCCACGGCCACATCGAGGTCAACGGCGGCAAGGTCAACAAGCCGTCGTTCCAGATGAAGCCGGGCTACGTGGTCACCGTCCGCGAGCGCAGCAAGGAGAAGGTCCCCTTCCAGGTCGCCCGTGAGGGTGGCTACGCGGGTGAGGGCCAGACCCCGAAGTACCTCGAGGTCAACCTGAAGGCCCTGGCCTTCCGCCTGGACCGTGCGCCGCAGCGCAAGGAGGTCCCGGTGATCTGTGACGAGCAGCTGGTCGTCGAGTACTACTCGCGCTGACCCGAGCTCGGTTCCGCAGACCGCGAAACCACAGCGAGCCCCCGTCGCCCCTCGAGGCGGCGGGGGCTCGCTGCTTGCCTATCGGAGGTCCGAGCCGGTCATCGCGGCGGCCAGCCGCAGGTGCGGGCGGGCCTCCTCGGCGCGGCCCTGGCGCTCCAGGGTGCGGCCGAGCATCAGCCGGGCGTAGTCCTCGGCCGGGTCGAGGTCGAGGATCCGGCGCAGCTCGGCCTCGGCGCGGCCGAGCTGGGCGGAGTGGAAGTAGCTGCGGGCCAGCAGCAGCCGGACGGAGAGGTTGGCCGGCTCCTCGGCCAGCACGCCCTCGAGCGTGCGGGCGGCGTCGGTGTACGCCTTGGACTCGAAGTAGAAGTTCGCGAGGCGGTACTCGTCGTGGATGGCCATGGTGTTCCTTCCGGGCGGATCCTTGCCTCCTCAAACAATCCGCAAGCTTCAGCTGTTCCGGACCGGGGCCGGCGCCGGCGCGGGCGGCACCGGGCAGGGGCCGGGGCCGGCCTCCGGGCCGTCCGAGGAGCCCCCGTCGCCGAGCGCCCGGCCCACCGCCGCGTCCAGGTCCAGCCGGCCGCCCGCCTGATAGCAGTCCTCGTACTCCTGCTCGGAGAGCCCGGCCCGGGCCCGCTCGGCGCACTCCTGGTGGGTGCCGAAGAAGGAGCGCGAGCCCAGGAACGGATTGCCGACCGTGCGCCAGATCCGGTGCGCCGCGCCCTGCAGCACCCGGGCCTCGCGCAGGTCCGCCGGTTCGCCCGGTCCGGCCGGCTCGGTCTCCAGCAGCGCCAGCAGGTCGATCCCCAGCACGATGCCGAGCAGATCGTGGAAGTGGTGGTTGAGCCGGACGCACTCGCGGGCCAGGGCGCGGGCCGACTGGACGGCGCCGTCCAGGTAGTGCGAGTACGCCGTCGCGTACAGCACGTAGGCGTACGCCCACTGCTCGCCGTGTTCCTCGCACACCTCGCGGGCCTGCCCGAACCAGAGCTCGCCGCTGTCCCGGTCGCCCTGGAAGAGGTAGGCGAGGCCCAGCTCGATCATGGCCATCACCACGTTGCTGTTGAGCTCGCCGATGGTCCGGTAGTGCCAGAGCGCCTCCTCGAACAGCTCGGCGGCGCGCTCCGGGTCGTCGCCGATCAGGGCGGCGCAGCCCTGGCGGTGGACGGCGTAGGCGAGGGCGCGGTCGTCGCCGGTGTCCAGGGCCTGGCGGCGGCACTCCTCCAGCGCGGGCCGGGCGGTGCCGAGGTCGCCCTGCAGGGTGGCCATGTAGCCGGTCACCCACAGGGCCTTGGCCCGGGCCTCGGTGGGTTCGCGGCCCAGGGCGAGCGCGCGGTCCAGCCAGTGCCGGCCCTCGCCGAGGTGTCCGCAGCCGACCCAGTAGAACCAGAGGGTGCCGGCCAGCAGCAGGGCGATCTGCTCCTCGCCGGGCTCGGCCAGGCAGAACTCCAGCGCGGCGCGCAGGTTGGCGTGGTCGAGCCGGGTGCGCTCGGCGGTCTCGGGCTGTCGGGGGCCAAACCACTCGACCTCGCCCCAGGTGGCGACGCCCAGGTACCAGTCCCGGTGGCGGCGCAGCAGCCGCGGCTCCGCGCCGGCGGCGCGCAGCCAGTGGCCGCCGTACTCGCGCAGGGTGTCCAGCAGCCGGAAACGGACGCCGAAGGCGCTCTCCTCGCGCAGCACCACGGACTTGGCGACGAGTTCGTCGAGCAGGTCGAGCACGTCCTCGGGCTCGATGCCCTCGCCGGCGCAGACGTACTCGGCGGCCTCCAGGCCGAAACTGCCGGCGAAGACCGACAGGCGGGCCCAGAGTAAACGTTCCTGCACCGTGCAGAGCTCATGGCTCCAGCCGATCGTGGTGCGCATCGTCTGGTGTCTCGGCAGGGCCGTCCGGGAGCCGCCGACGAGCAGCCGGAAGCGGTCGTCCAGCCGGGTCGTGATCTGCTCCACGGACAGCGCCCGCAGCCGCCCGGCGGCCAGCTCCACGGCCAGCGGGATGCCGTCCAGCCGGTGGCAGAGCAGCCCGACCGCCGCCGCGTTCGCCTCGGTCACCTCGAAGGACGGCACCACGGCCCGCGCCCGGTCGGCGAACAGCCGCACCGCGTCCGGCAGCACGCCCGAGCCCACCCGCTGGCCCGGCAGCGGGCCGACCGGCAACGGGGCCAGCGTCAGCAGGTGCTCGCCCGAGGCGCGCAGGGCGGCGCGGCTGGTGGCCAGCACCCGCAGTCCGGGCAGCGCGCGCAGCAGCGCGTCGGTCAGCTCGGCGCAGGCCTCCACCAGGTGCTCGCAGCCGTCCAGCACCAGCAGCAGGCGCCGCCCCGCCAGGTGCTCGGCCAGGACGTCCAGCGGCGGCCGGGCGGTGCCGTCGGTCAGCCGCAGGGCCTCCAGCACGGCGTGACCGAGCAGCAGCGGGTCCTGCACCGGAGCCACGTCCACCAGCCAGGTGCCGTCCGGGAAGGCCCCGGCCGCCCGGGCCGCCGCCCGCAGCGCGAGCCGGCTCTTGCCCACCCCGCCCGGCCCGGTCACCGTCACCAGCCGGGCGGCGGCGAGCAGGCCCGCCAGCTCGGCGAGTTCCGGCCGACGCCCGACGAAGCCGGTCACCTCGGCCGGCAGCCGGCCCGGCTCCGGCTCGCCCGGCCACCCCGCGGGCTGTGCTGTCCAGTCGCCGGCCAAGCCCTGCTCCCCGTCGTTCCGTGCCCGGACCGCGGCGGCCCGGACGTGCGTCGGGCCGTACGGCCGACGGCCCGCTTGGCAGAACGAGGTGACCGACCGGTAGGTTACGCGCGCGGTTCGCACACCCGGGCGAGGCCGCGGCCGTGACCCGGTCCGGAAACCGGGCGTGGGCGCGATAGGGTTCCGTCTGTAACCAGCAAGGCGAGGGAGCGCGCAGAAGTGTCCGTGGGAGAGCTGGCCGGATTGCTCGTCGCCGTGTTCTGGGCGGTCCTGGTCACCCTGCTCGCGGTGGTGCTGGTCCGACTCTCCCGGGTGCTGAAGGAGGCCGCCGTCCTGGTCTCCGCGGTCACCGAGCAGGCCGTACCCCTGCTGACCGAGGCGGGCGCCGCAGTGCGCAGCGCCAACGAGCAGCTGGACCGGGTGGACGAGATCACCGCCAACGTGCAGGACGCCGCCGCCAACGCGAAGGCGCTGTCCTCCACCGCCGCCGCCACCCTGGGCGGACCGCTGATGAAGGTCGCCGCCTTCAGCTACGGCGTCCGCAAGGCCGTCGCCAAGCAGCAGGGCGCCCTGCCGAACGTGCCGCTGCAGGCCGGCGAGCGCGACGAGCTGGCGCGGCTGATCCGGGCCGAGGTGCGCGCCGCGACCGCGCCCAGGAACGGCCTGCTCTCCCGGGTCCGGCGAGCGGTGAGGGGCTGACGGCATGGCACGGATCTTCTGGATGGCGGTCGGCGCCGGCGCCGCCGTGTGGGCCATGAACAAGGCCAACGGCGCGGTGCAGCGACTCACCCCGGACAGCCTCTCCGGCACCGCCGCGCGCGGCGCGCTGCACCTGGGCGACCTGGCCAAGCAGTTCGCCCAGGACGTGCGCTCCGGCATGGCCGAGCGCGAGGAGCAGCTGAAGGACGACCTCGGCCTGCACGGCACCGCCGTGGTGGAGCCCCGGAGCACCCGCCGTCCCCACCCGTCGCCCGCCACCACCCTTCTTGGGAAACGCTCCGCGTTGCCCCCCACACGCGAGCCGCAGTACCGAGCTATCTCGGCGGCGCCCGGTCGCCCGGCCGCCGCCCTGCCTCCCGCCCGCGCCCTGCCCGACGGTGGGGGCCGAACCATCCCACAGACCATTGAAGAAACGCCCCGCCGAGCCCTGCCGCGGAGCGGAACGAACCGGAAGGACCACTAATGGAGTCGGCTGAGATCCGCCGCCGCTGGCTGCGCTTCTTCGAGGAGCGCGGCCACACCGTCGTTCCGTCGGCGTCCCTGGTCGCCGACGACCCCACCCTGCTGCTCGTCAACGCCGGCATGGTGCCGTTCAAGCCCTACTTCCTGGGCGAGGTCAAGCCGCAGTTCTCGCGCGCCACCAGCGTCCAGAAGTGCGTGCGCACCCTGGACATCGAGGAGGTCGGGAAGACCACCCGGCACGGCTCCTTCTTCCAGATGTGCGGCAACTTCTCCTTCGGTGACTACTTCAAGGAAGGAGCCATCAAGTTCGCCTGGGAGCTGCTCACCACTCCCGTCGCGGAGGGTGGCTACGGCCTGGAGAAGGAGAAGCTCTGGATCACCGTCTACAAGGACGACGACGAGGCCGAGCAGATCTGGCGCGACGTCATCGGCGTGCCGGCCGAGCGCATCCAGCGCCTCGGCATGAAGGACAACTTCTGGTCGATGGGCGTGCCCGGCCCGTGCGGCCCGTGCTCGGAGATCAACTACGACCGCGGCCCCGCCTACGGCGAGGAGGGCGGCCCGGCCGTCAACGGCGAGCGCTACCTGGAGATCTGGAACCTGGTCTTCATGCAGTACGAGCGCGGCCACGGCGACGGCAAGGACGGCTTCGAGATCCTCGGCGACCTGCCGAGCAAGAACATCGACACCGGTCTCGGCCTCGAGCGCCTCGCCGCCATCCTGCAGGGCGTCGACAACCTCTTCGAGATCGACACCAGCCGGATGATCCTCGACCGCGCCGCCGAGCTCACCGGCCACACCTACGGCGCCGACCACAAGTCGGACGTCTCGCTGCGCGTGGTCACCGACCACATCCGCACCGCGCTGATGCTGGTCGGCGACGGCGTCACCCCCGGCAACGAGGGCCGCGGCTACGTGCTGCGCCGCATCCTGCGCCGCGCCATCCGCAACATGCGCCTGCTGGGCGCCACCGAGCCGGTGGCCAAGGAGCTCACCGACATCGCCATCAAGGCGATGGCCCCGCAGTACCCGGAGCTGGAGACCGACCGCAAGCGCATCGAGACGGTCATCGTCGCCGAGGAGTCGGCCTTCCTGCAGACCCTGAAGGCGGGCACCAACCTGCTGGACGCCGCGGTCACCGACACCAAGCAGTCCGGCGGCGTGGTGCTCTCCGGCGAGCAGGCGTTCAAGCTGCACGACACCTACGGCTTCCCGATCGACCTCACCCTGGAGATGGCCGAGGAGCAGGGCCTCCAGGTGGACGAGGCCGGCTTCCGCCGCCTGATGCAGGAGCAGCGGGACCGCGCCAAGGCGGACGCCAAGGCCAAGAAGATGGGCCACGCCGACGTCGCCGCGTACCGCGAGGTCGCCGACAAGTCCGGCGCGAGCGTCTTCACCGGTTACACCCTGACCGAGGGCGAGGCCACCGTGGTCGGCCTGCTGGTGGACGGCGTTCCGTCGCCGGCCGCCTCCGAGGGCGACGAGGTCGAGCTCATCCTCGACCGCACCCCGTTCTACGCCGAGGGCGGCGGCCAGCTCGCCGACCACGGCCGGATCCGGCTGGAGTCCGGCGCGGTGGTGGAGATCCGCGACGTGCAGCAGCCCGTCCCGGGCGTCATCGTGCACTCCGGCGGCGTGCTGTTCGGCGAGGTCGTGCTCGGCGCCTCGGCGTACGCCACGATCGACACCGAGCGCCGCCGGGCGATCGCCCGCGCCCACTCGGCCACCCACCTGACCCACCAGGCGCTGCGCGACGCGCTCGGCCCGACGGCCGCCCAGGCCGGCTCCGAGAACGCCCCGGGCCGCTTCCGCTTCGACTTCGGCTCGCCCGCCGCCGTTCCGGGCAGCGTGCTGGTGGACGTCGAGCAGAAGATCAACGACGTGCTGGGCCGCGAGCTCGACGTCACCGCCGAGGTCATGACGATGGACCAGGCCCGCAAGGCCGGCGCCATCGCGATGTTCGGCGAGAAGTACGGCGACGAGGTGCGGGTCGTCACCATCGGCGACTTCTCCAAGGAGCTGTGCGGTGGCACCCACGTCGGCAACACCGCCCAGCTGGGCCTGGTGAAGCTGCTCGGCGAGTCCTCGATCGGCTCCGGCGTGCGCCGGGTGGAGGCGCTGGTCGGCGTCGACGCGTACAAGTTCCTGGCCCGCGAGCACACCGTGGTGGCCCAGCTGACCGAGCTGGTCAAGGGCCGCCCGGAGGAGCTGCCGGAGAAGATCTCGGGCATGCTCACCAAGCTCAAGGACGCCGAGAAGGAGATCGAGCGCTTCCGCGCCGAGAAGGTGCTGGCCGCCGCGGCGGGCCTGGCCGACTCGGCCGAGGACGTGCACGGCATCGCCGTGGTCGCCGCGCAGGTCGCCGACGGCGTGGGTGCGGACGAGCTGCGCAAGCTGGTCCTGGACGTGCGCGGCCGGCTGGGCTCGCGCCCGGCCGTGGTCGCCGCGTTCGCCGTGGCGAACGACCGCCCGCTGACCGTGATCGCCACCAATGAGGACGCCCGCGGCCGCGGCATCAAGGCCGGTGAGCTGGTCCGCACCGCCGCCAAGACCCTCGGCGGCGGCGGTGGCGGCAAGGACGACGTCGCCCAGGGCGGCGGCTCCAACCCGGCCGCGGTCGGCGAGGCCATCGCCGCGGTGCGCGGCCTGGTCGCGGAGCGCGCCTCCTGATGACCGAACCGGAGCCGAAGCCCTTCCGGCGTGGCCGGCGGATCGCCGTCGACGTCGGCGACGCCCGGATCGGGGTCGCGTCCTGCGACCCCGACGGGGTGCTCGCCACGCCGGTGGAGACCGTCCCGGCCGGGGTGAAGTCGCAGGCCCGGATCGCCGCGATCGTCGAGGAGTACGACGCGATCGAGGTGATCGTCGGGCTGCCGCGCTCGCTCAGCGGCAAGGAGGGCCCGGCGGCGGAGAAGGTCCGGGCGTACGCGGCGCGGCTGGCCAACCGGCTCTACCCGGTGCCGGTGCGGCTGGTGGACGAGCGGATGTCGACCGTCACCGCGACCCACGGGCTGCGCGCCTCGGGGGTCAAGGCGAAGAAGGGCCGCTCGGTGGTCGACCAGGCCGCCGCGGTGGTGATCCTGCAGACCGCCCTTGAGTCCGAACGGGTGAGCGGACGCCCACCCGGTGAGAGCGTCGAGGCGGTCGGCTGACCGGCCTGCTCTAACGTCCCGATGAGGGGTCCGTGCGGACGCGTTCGCACGGACCCCTTTTCGCTCGCTCCGGTGTCCGTTTCGGATTGATCTGGGACGATCTGGATCTATCTGTACCGATATGAGTCGTATCGGGGCGATTCGCAGCGATTTCGGGACAGCCGAGGGGGCCGCGAGCCATGATCGACCAGGACTTCCAGCCGGGCCTCACGCCGGGCCACCTCGGTGCGCCGGTGCTGGAGCCGGAGGGCCGTCCGCCGGGTGCGCCCCGGCCGCGCTCCGATGCGCCGGATCCGCACCGACGGCGTAACGGACTGGCCTGCGCGCTCACCGCCTTCGCGCTGGTCGCGGTCTTCGGCGGGATCGGGCTCACCGGCTACACCTGGTTGCAGCGGCAGCGCAAAGCCCCGGCGGCCGCCGACTACGCGGGGCAGGGCGACGGCAGGGTGCAGGTCTCGGTGCCCGAGGGCGCGGGCCTGTCCCAGATCGCCTCCGCGCTGGTCCGCAACGGGGTGGTGGCCAGCTCGCTCGCCTTCACCCGGGCAGCGAAGGGCAGCGCGGCCGCCGGGCGGATCCAGCCCGGGACGTACACGCTCAAGCAGAAGATGTCGGCCGCCGCCGCGCTGTCCATCCTGATCGACCCGGCCAACGCCAACGGGCTCACCATCCCCGAGGGCTGGCGCGGCTACCAGATCTACGCGGCGATCGACAAGAAGCTGAACCTCCCCGAGGGCACCACCCAGAAGGCCGCCAAGGAGCAGGGCGCCGAGCTCGGCCTGCCGGACTTCGCCAACGGCAGCCCGGAGGGCTACCTGTTCCCCGCCAGGTACGCCGTCACCGACAGCACCACCCCGCTGGACCTGCTGAAGCAGATGGTCGACCGGGCCGGCAAGGAGTTCAGCCAGGACGACGCGAAAGTCGTCGCACAGAACCTCGGGCAGAGCCTGTACGGGCTGGTCACCGTCGCCAGCATGGTCCAGGGCGAGGCCGACAACACCGAGGACATGGGCAAGGTGGCCCGGGTCATCTACAACCGGCTGGCGAAGGGGATGCCGCTGCAGCTGGACTCCACCATCAACTACGCGCTCGGCCGCTCGACCCTGAACACCACCGTCACCGACACCAACCTGGACTCCCCGTACAACACCTACCTGCACCCGGGCCTGCCGCCGTCGCCGATCTCCAACCCCGGACGGCAGGCGATCATGGCGGCGCTGGACCCGACGCCGGGCGACTGGCTGTACTTCGTGACCGTGAAGCCGGGCGACACGCGCTTCACCGACAGCTTCGAGGTGCACCAGCGCAACGTGGCGGAGTTCAACGCCGCCCGGGCGGCCAAACCGAGGTCCCCGGCCTCCGCCACGCCCTCGACGGCGGGCGCGACGACCCCGTGACGGCCCCGTGCGCCACGGGTGAGGTCGCTCACTGACAGCGCGTCCGCCCGGGCGGGGGTACGGCTGCGGTACGGTAACGTCTCCTCCCAGGCGCTGCGCTAGCACGCCGGTTCGAGAATCAGCCGGGACGGCGTCGTCCCGGACGGCCGGTCCGATCCTCCGGTCGTCACCGTCGGTTAAGGGGATCAATGACCGATCTGGGTCGGGGCTACGGCCCCCAGGGCGAGCCGTGGCACCCCGGTGATCCCGGGTACGGCGGCCAGCAGCCGGTCCCCGGCCAGCAGGACGGCCAGTGGCAGCAGCAGTACCCGCAGCACGGCCAGCAGCCGTACGGGGACGTGCAGCAGGCCCACCTCCAGCAGATGGGGGGCGTGCATCAGCAGCAGATGCAGGAGGGATACCCGCAGGGGTACCAGCAGCAGGGTTATCCGCAACAGCAGGGTTTTGAGCAGGGGTATCAGCAGCAGGGCATGACCCAGCACGGCTACCCCCAGCAACAGATGCCGATGCAGCAGGGGATGCCCCAGCAGGGCTATCCCCAGCAGCAGATGCCGATGCAGCACCAGGGCATGCCGCAGCAGCAGGTCCAGCCGCAGCCCGTTCAGCAGCAGGTCGCCCCGCAGGCGTCCGCGCCCGAGCCCGCCGCCGGTCCCGGCCCGGACGGGATCGACTGGGAGGCCGAGGCCGCCGCGCTGGAGTCCGGCGCCGACCCGGTCGCCGGGGCGCACGAGCCCGAGGCCGAGGAGTGGGACGGCCGGCACGAGGGCGAGCTCCACGGCGAGGACGGCTACCTCGAGGAGCACGCCGAGGCCGAGGAGGTCGGCTTCCTCGGCGAGCAGGACGAATCCCGCGAGGCGCAGAAGAAGCGCAAGGAGAAGGGCAAGAAGGCGGGCCGCCGCAACGGCGGCGCCTGCCTGGTGGTCGCGCTGGTGCTGGTCGGCCTGCTCGGCGGCGCCGGCTGGTGGGGCTACGGCTTCTACCAGAAGCACTTCGGCCCGCCGCCGGACTTCACCGGGGAGGGCACCGGCTCCGTCCAGGTCGAGGTCAAGCCGGGCGCGGTCGGCGGCCAGATCGGTCTCGCCCTGAAGAACGCCGACGTGGTCAAGAGCGTCGACGCGTTCACCAAGGCCTGCGACGCGGTCGAGCCCAAGTGCGGCACCATCCAGCCGGGCTTCTACACGCTGAAGAAGGAGCTGCCGGCCGCGGCCGCGCTCAAGGAACTGCTCGACCAGGCCGGCGGCGCGGCGATCGTGTTCCCGGAGGGCAAGAACTCCTCCGAGATCTACGCCATGATCGACGCCAAGCTGAAGCTCCAGAAGGGCACCACGGCGAACGTCGCCAAGGCCCAGGTCAACGACCTCGGCCTGCCCGCGTACGCGACCGGCAACATCGAGGGATTCCTCTGGCCGACCCGCTACAACATCTCCGACGGCATGAAGCCCGAGGACCTGCTCAAGCAGATGGTGAAGAACGCCGTCGACAAGTACGCGAACCTGGACGGCCAGGCCGCCTCGGTGGGCCTCAAGAACGGCTACGAGGTGATCACCGAGGCGAGCATCCTGCAGCGCGAGGGTAACAACCCGTCGGACTTCGCCAAGATGGCCAGGACGATCCAGAACCGATTGGCGAGCAACGAGACGCAGCACCGTCTCGGAATGGACACCACGCTGCAGTACTCGCTGGGCCGCAAGGACCTCAACAGAAGCGACATGGACAACGCGTCCAACAAGTACAACACCTACCTGAACCCGGGCCTGCCGCCGACGCCCATCTCCAACCCCGGCGACGAGGCGATCAACGCGGTGCTGCACCCGGCGGACGGCAAGTGGCTGTACTTCATCGCGATGTCCCCGACCGAGACCCGGTTCGCCGAGACGTACGCGGAGCACAAGGCCAACGTCAAGGAGTACTGCACCGCCGCCGGTCAGGGCTTCGACGACGCCCGCGGTCACTGCACCACCCAGAAGTAGCCAGAGCCGGAAGGCAATTGACGGAGAGGCAGCGTTGACCAGCAAGTACCGGGCGGCCGTCCTCGGCTCGCCGATCGCCCACTCGCTCTCGCCGGACCTGCACCGGGCCGCCTTCGCGGCGCTCGGGCTGGACGGCTGGCGCTACGACCGCTTCGAGGTCGACGAGGCCGGCCTGCCCGGCTTCCTCGCCGGGCTGGACGAGGCCGAGTGGGCGGGGCTGTCGCTGACCATGCCCCTGAAGCGGGCGATCATCCCGCTGCTGGACGAGGTCAGTGCGACGGCCCGCTCGGTGGACGCGGTGAACACCGTGGTGTTCACCGCCGACGGGCGGCGCACCGGGGACAACACCGACGTCCCCGGGCTGGTCAACGCGCTGCGCGAGCGCGGAATCACCGAGGTGCCGGCCGCCGCCGTGCTGGGCGCCGGAGCCACCGCCTCCTCGGCGCTGGCGGCGCTCGCCCAGGTCTGCACCGGCGAGGTGACGGTCTACGTGCGCAGCGCCGAGCGGGCCCGGGAGATGGCCGAGCTGGGCGAGCGGCTCGGCGTCGCGGTGCGCACCGCCGACTGGGAGCGCGGCGCCGAGGCGCTGGAGCGGCCGCTGACCGTCTCCACCACGCCGGTCGGCGCGACCGACGTCTTCGCCGGCTCGCTGCCGACGGCCCCCGGCGCGCTGTTCGACGTGCTGTACCACCCCTGGCCGACGGCGCTGGCGGCGGCCTGTGCCGAGCGCGGGTCGACCGTCCTGGGGGGTCTGGACCTGTTGGTGCACCAGGCGGTGCTGCAGAGCGAGGCCTTCACCGGGCGCGCGCCCGGACCGCTGGCGGCGATGCGCGAGGCGGGGGAGAAGGCGCTCGCCGGGCGTTAGGGACTTTTTGGACCTAGATCGTTTCGTTGGGTGACCGGGTGCCGTCCGTCACCCGGACTCTGCCCCCGGGGGCCGCCTGGTCATGAAAGGATTCGGGCAGAAGGCACGCTCGGGCGGGTCGCGGCGGTGCCGTGGACCGGTCCGCTGATGAAGGAGCTCCGTTGGGTACGTTGCGCTGGCTGACGGCGGGGGAGTCGCACGGCCCCGCACTCGTCGCGACGCTGGAAGGCCTTCCCGCCGGTGTACCGGTCACCACCGACGTGGTGGCCGACGCGCTGGCGCGGCGCCGGCTCGGTTACGGCCGCGGGGCGCGGATGAAGTTCGAACAGGACGAGGTGACCTTCCTCGGTGGCGTCCGGCACGGCCTGACCATGGGCAGCCCGGTCGCGATCATGGTCGGCAACACCGAGTGGCCGAAGTGGGAGCAGGTCATGTCGGCCGACCCGGTCGACCCCGAGGTGCTGGCCGGCCTGGCCCGCAACGAGGCGCTGACCCGCCCCCGGCCCGGCCACGCCGACCTGGCCGGCATGCAGAAGTACTCGATCGACGAGGCCCGGCCGATCCTGGAGCGCGCCAGCGCCCGGGAGACGGCCGCCCGGGTCGCGCTGGGCGCCGTCGCCCGCGCGTACCTGCGCGAGGTGGCCGGGATCGAGATCGTCAGCCACGTGGTCGAGCTGGCCGCCGCCAAGGCGCCGGCCGGTGTGGTGCCGCTGCCCTCGGACGAGGCCCGGCTGGACGCCGACCCGGTGCGCTGCCTGGACGCGGACGCCTCGAAGGCGATGGTCGCCGAGATCGACCAGGCCCACAAGGACGGCGACACCCTCGGTGGCGTGGTCGAGGTGCTGGCGTACGGCGTGCCGGTGGGCCTCGGCTCGCACGTGCACTGGGACCGCCGGCTGGACGCCCGGCTGGCCGCCGCCCTGATGGGCATCCAGGCGATCAAGGGCGTCGAGGTCGGCGACGGCTTCGAGCTGGCCCGGGTGCCGGGCTCGAAGGCGCACGACGAGATCGTCCCGACGCCCGAGGGCGTCAAGCGCACCTCCGGCCGCTCCGGCGGCACCGAGGGCGGCCTGACCACCGGTGAGGTGCTGCGGGTGCGCGCCGCGATGAAGCCGATCGCGACCGTGCCGCGGGCGCTGCAGACGCTGGACGTGCGCACCGGCGAGCCGGCCAAGGCGCACCACCAGCGCTCGGACGTCTGCGCGGTGCCGGCCGCCGGCATCGTCGCCGAGGCGATGGTCGCGCTGGTGCTGGCCGACGCGGTCAGCGAGAAGTTCGGTGGCGACAACGTCTCCGAGACCCGTCGCAACGTGCAGGGCTACCTCGACAACCTGATCGTCCGATGACTCAGCCCGTCGTGGTGCTGGTCGGCCCGCCCGGCAGTGGCAAGTCCACCGTCGGGCGGGCCCTGGCCGAGCGCCTGGGCGTCGGCTTCCGGGACACCGACGCCGACATCGAGGCGCTGGCCGGCAAGCCCATCCCGGAGATCTTCATCGACGAGGGCGAGCCGCACTTCCGCGAGCTGGAGGTCCGGGCGGTGCGCGCGGCGGCGGAGGGACACGGCGGAGTGCTGGCGCTCGGCGGCGGCGCGGTGATGGCCGAGGCCACCCGCGAGCTGCTGCGCGAGCTGCCGGTGGTCTTCCTGGAGGTCCCGCTGGGCGACGCGGTCAAGCGGGTCGGCCTGGACGCCCCGCGCCCGCTGCTGGCCGTCAACCCGCGGGCCCGCTGGCGCGAGCTGATGGAGGCCCGCCGCCCCCTCTACCTGGAGGTGGCCACCGCCGTCGTCGACACCGCCGACCGCACCCCGGAGCAGGTCGCGGACGCCGTACTGGAAGCACTGGAGCTGAAGACCCCCCATGACTGACACCACCGTCAGGATCCACGTCGGCGGCAGCGCCGGCCACGACCCGTACGACGTGCTGATCGGGCACCAGTTGCTCGGCGAGCTGGCGCCGCTGGTCGGGCCGCGCGCCAAGCGGGTCGCGATCATCCACCCGGAGGCGCTGGCCGCCACCGCCGACGCCATCCGCGAGGACCTGGCCGGCGAGGGGTACGAGGCGATCGCGCTGCAGGTGCCCAACGCCGAGGAGGCGAAGAGCGCCGAGGTCGCCGCGTACTGCTGGTCGGTGCTCGGGCAGACCGGGTTCACCCGCAGCGACGTCATCGTCGGCCTCGGCGGCGGGGCCACCACCGACCTGGCCGGCTTCGTCGCGGCCACCTGGCTGCGCGGGGTGCGCTGGATCTCCATGCCCACCACGCTGCTCGGCATGGTCGACGCGGCCGTCGGTGGCAAGACCGGCATCAACATCGCCGAGGGCAAGAACATGGTCGGCGCCTTCCACCCGCCGGTGGGCGTGCTGGCCGACCTCGGCACCCTGGAGACCGTGCCCAAGCACGACTACGTCTCCGGCCTCGCCGAGGTCATCAAGTGCGGCTTCATCGCCGACCCGGTCATCCTCGACCTGGTCGAGGCCGACCCGGAGGGCGCGAAGACCCCGGCCGGCCCGCACACCGTCGAGCTGATCCGCCGGGCCATCCAGGTCAAGGCCGACGTGGTCTCCGGGGACCTCAAGGAGTCCGGCCGGCGCGAGATCCTCAACTACGGCCACACCCTGGGCCACGCCATCGAGCGCAACGAGCGCTACAAGTGGCGGCACGGCGCGGCGATCTCCATCGGCATGGTCTTCGCGGCCGAACTCGGCCGGCTGGCCGGGCGGTTGGACGACGAGACGGCCGACCGGCACCGCACCGTACTGGCTTCGGTCGGCCTCCCGCTGACCTACCGGGCGGACGCCTGGCCGAAGCTGCTGGACGCCATGAAGATCGACAAGAAGTCGCGCGGCGACCTGATCCGCTTCATCGTCCTGGACGGCCTCGGCAAGACCTCCGTGCTGGAGGGCCCCGACCCGTCCCTGCTGGTCGCCGCCTACGCGGAGGTCTCGGCGTGACCCGGGTGATGGTGCTCAACGGCCCCAACCTCGGCCGGCTGGGCAGCCGCGAGCCGGACGTCTACGGCGCCACCTCGTACGCCGGGCTGGTCGAGCGCTGCACCGCGCTGGGCAAGGAGTTCGGCTTCGAGGTCGAGGTGCACGAGACCAACTCCGAGCAGCAGATGGTGGAGTGGCTGCACGAGGCGGCCGACGGGAAGGTGCCCGTGGTGATCAACCCGGGCGCGTTCACCCACTACTCGTACGCGATGCGGGACGCCGCGGCGCAGCGCACCGCGCCGCTGATCGAGGTGCACATCTCCAACCCGTACGCGCGGGAGACCTTCCGGCACACCTCGGTGATCGCGGCGGTGGCCTCCGGGACCATCGCGGGGTTCGGGCTCGGGTCGTACGAACTGGCCCTGCGCGCCCTGGCGGAGCAGCTCACCTCGCGCTGACAGCTGGTCAGCGGCCCGGCGGCGGACTGTGCCCGTTGCCGGGCCGCCGTGTAGTGTCCCGCTGAGAGTTGTCGGGAGGTGCCGTGACGCAGTACGCCGCAGGTGGGCAGGTCCCGCCGCGTCCCGCCGCTCCGCCGGTGCCGCCGGGGGGCGGTGCGGGGGCGTCCCCGTCGGGAGCGACGGTTCCGTCGCCCGCTCCGCCGCCGCCGACCGTTCGGCCGGGGGCGGCTCCTGCTTCCGGTCCGGTGCCGGGGCCGGCACCGGCCGTCGCTCCGGCACCTGCTCAGGCACCCCGGCCCGCGCCGGCGCCCGCACCCGCCGGTGCGCCGCGGCCGGTGCCCCCCGCTGCGCCGCGGCCGGTGCCCACCGCGCCCGTACCGGCCGGCGGCACCGGGCACTTCGTGCTGCCCACCGGCACGCCCGTCCAGCTCCCCGCCCACCCGCCGCAGCGGCACGCGCCCGCCGGGCCGATCGCCGTGCTGCTGATCGGCCCCGCCGGGGCGGGCAAGACCACCGTCGCCCGGTACTGGGCCGAGCGCCGGGCCACCCCGACCGCGCACATCAGCCTGGACGACGTCCGGGAGTGGGTGCAGTCCGGCTTCGCCAACCCGCAGTCCGGCTGGAACAACGCCTCCGAGGCCCAGTACCGGCTGGCCCGCCGCACCTGCGGCTTCGCCTGCCGCAACTACCTGGCCAACGGCATCTCCTGCATCATCGACGACGCCGTCTTCCCGGACCGTCCGGCGATCGGCCTCGGCGGCTGGAAGCGGCACATCGGCCCCGGCATGATCCCGGTCGTGCTGCTGCCCAGCCTGGACTCGGTGCTGCGCCGCAACGCCCGCCGCAGCGGGACCAGGCGGCTCGGTGACGAGGAGGTGGCGCGCATCCACGGCCGGATGGCCGGCTGGTACAACTCCGGGCTGCCGATCATCGACAACTCGTACCTGGACGTCGCCGGTACGGCCGCCGAGCTGGACCGGGTCATCCTCGCCCGGCTGATGGGGATGCCGGTCCGCTGACCCGCTGGTCGTGGAGCTGTCGGTGGGGGCTGCGATGATGGAGCGGACCCGCCAGAACCACCCGGGGAGCTGACGCCCGTGCCGGAAGGCCACATCATCCACCGCCTCGCCGGTCAGAACCGCCAGGCCTTCGCCGGCCGCCCGGTGCGGGTCTCCAGCCCGCAGGGCCGCTTCGCCGACGAGGCCAAGGCGATCGACGGGCAACTGCTCACGGGCGCGGAGGCCACCGGCAAGCACCTGTTCCTGGGCTTCGAGGAGGGCGCCTGGGTGCACATCCACCTCGGCCTCTACGGCGGCTTCACCTTCGGCGACGGGCCCGCGCCCGAGCCCGTCGGCCTGGTCCGGCTGCGGCTGGCCAATGACGGCGGCTACGCCGACCTGCGCGGTCCCAACACCTGTGCGCTGGTCACCGACGCCGAGAAGGCCGCCGTCGCCGCCCGCCTCGGCCCCGACCCGCTGCGCGCCGACGCCGACCCGGAGGCCGCCTGGCGCCGGATATCCGGCAGCCGGACGACCGTCGCCGCGCTGCTGATGGACCAGAAGGTGCTGGCCGGGGTCGGCAACGTCTACCGCGCCGAGGTGCTGTTCCGCCACCGCGTCAACCCGCACCGGGCCGGCCGCGACCTCACCCGTCGCGAGTGGGACGCGATCTGGGCCGACCTGGTCGCCCTGATGCGCGAGGGCGTCGCCGCCGGCCGGATCGACACCGTCCGGCCCGAGCACACCCCCGAGGCGATGGGCCGCCCGCCCCGGGTGGACGACCACGGCGGCGAGGTGTACGTCTACCGCCGCGCTGCGATGCCCTGCCTGGTCTGCGGCACGGAGGTGCGGACGGAGGAGCACGCGGCGCGCAACCTGTTCTGGTGCCCGACCTGCCAGGCGGCCTGAGGCGGGTCCTGAGGCGGATCCTGAGGCGGACTCAGCCCCGGGGGCGGGCCCACGCCGTAGGCTGGGGCCCGGTCCGGTCGGAGGGAGCGCACGGGTGGACGGCTACGAGGTGTCCAACAGCGTGTCGGGCACGGTGCACGGGGACGTGATCCAGGGGCAGAACGTCACGGTCCACCTGCCGCCTAAGCGCCGGATCCCGTACCAGGTGCGTCCGCCGCGGGCGAGCTTCGTCAACCGTGAGCGTGAACTCGCGGCGCTCACCGCCGCGTTGGCCAGGTCCGAGCAGGGCGGGCCGGCGGTCGTGGCCTTCAGTGGTCTCGGTGGGGTGGGCAAGACCGAGCTGGTGGCGAAGTTCGCCAAGGAGCGGGCGTCGCACTTCCCGGGCGGGGTGCTGTACGCAGACCTGAAGGCGTACCGGCACCGGTCCGCGGTGGACCTCCCCGGGGTGCTGGAGGGCTTCCTGCGGGCTCTCGGGGTCCGCCCTCCGGACGCGGAGGCCGAGCGGTTCGGGGAGTTCCGTACCGTCACCGCCGATCAGCGGTGCCTGATCTTCCTGGACAACGTCGAGCACGCCGCCGAGGTCCGGGCGCTGCTGCCGTCCGGCGGGCTGGTGGTGGCGGCGGGTCGGCGGCGGCTGGACGCGCTGCGGATGGAGGGGGCCGAGGTGCTCGAGCTGGACCGGTTGAGTGCGGCGGCCGGTGCCGCGCTCGTCCGCGGCTGGCTGAGCGCCGGGCGGGGCACCGAGGTGGAGGTGGCGGCGCTGGTGGAGCGGTGCCAGGGGCTGCCGCTCGCGCTGAACGCCGTCGGGAGCCAGCTGCTGGGCCGGGGCCGGCTGTCCGTCGGCCAGGTGGTGGCGGAACTGTCCCACCAGGAAGGCAGGTTGGCCATCCTGAACAACGAGGAGGGGAACCTCCGGGAGACCTACGACCCGGTGTACCAGCGGCTCTCCTCGCCCGGCCGGTCGCTCTACCGGCTGATCGGCGTGCACCCGGGGCCCTTCGTGTCGGCCGAACTGGCGGACGCGGTGGGCGTCGAGCGGGCGGAGGAGGCCCTGGACGAGCTGTGCGCCGTGCACCTGCTGGACGTGGTCGTCGACCAGGGGCCGGGGGAGCGCTTCCAGGCCCATGACGTGGTGCGGACGCACGCCTACGCCTGCGCCCGGGAACTGCCGGACCGGGGCGAGCTGTTGGCGCGGGTGGTGGCGTACTACCGGGGCAGGGCCTCGCTGGCGGACCGGGCGATGGGTGCGCGGCTGCGGCTGCAGGAGCCGAGCGGCGAGGACCTGCCCGGATTCCGCTGCGGGGCGGACGCGTTGGAGTGGCTCCACGCCGAGCGGGCCAATCTGCGCGCGGTGGTGGAGGCGGCGGCCGAGCGGCGGTGGCACGACGAGGTGTGGCGGCTGTGCGAGTCGCTGTGGCCGCTCTACCACGGCCGCAAGCTGTACGCGGACTGGATCGCCACCCACGAGGTCGGCATCGAGTCGGCCCGGTGGGCCAACAATCCGGACGCGGTGGTGCGGATGCACAACCAGCTGGCCCGGGCCCACTACGAGCGGGAGGAATTCGGGCTCGCCGCCGAACAGTTGGCGCTCGGTGCCGAGCAGGTGCCGCTGGTGGCCGACCGCCGGGTGGTGGGCGTGCTGTACGAGACGGACGGCCTGCTGTGCCTGGCCGACGGCCGTCCGGGGGACGCGGTGGAGAGGTTCACGCTGGCCCGGGAGGCCAACGAGGGCGATGCCCACGGCGAGATCGTGCAGAGCTACAATCTGGCGCAGGCGCTGATCGCCGACGGCCGTGCGGACGAGGCGCTGGCCGCGTTGGCCGGGGCCACCGTGCGGGCCGTGGCCACCGCGGACCACGACATGCTGATGAAGCTGCCGCTGGTGCACGCCCGGGCCCACCGGGCGCTCGGGCAGCTCGATCGCGCCGTCGAGCAGGCCGGAACCTGCGTCGAGCGGGCCAGGGCCCGCAAGCAGTACGCCAAGGAGGCCCAGGCCCACTCCCTGCTGGTCGCCCTCGCCGAGCAACTGGACGACGCCGAACTGGCCGAGCGCAGCCGGGCGCGGCTGCGGGAGCTGCAGGAGCTGCCGGGCTAGGTTCCAGTGCTGAACGACACCCGGGTGCGGTGTTCGCCGGTGCGGACGGTGAGTCCGTGCTCGGGCAGGCCGGCCGGGTCGCCGCCGTCGGCGAGCCAGCAGGCGAGCGCCGAGCCGAGCAGCAGGGGGTCGAGGCTGGGGTCGGGGCAGCCGAAGCCCCGTTCGGCGCGGGCCTCGAGGAGCAGACCGCCGTGCAGCCGGAGCAGGTGGCGGGCCGGGCCGAGGGCGGCCACCGCGACGGCGAGGCCGGGCAGTTCGAGGGCGGTGTCGGCGAGCCAGCGGACGGCGGGGCGTTCGGCGTGCGGCTCGGTGCGGGCGAGGACCTCGGCGGTGTAGCGCAGGGCGTCGCCGGGGTGGTCGTCGGTGAGGGCGTGGAAGCCGCGCGGGGTGTGGTCGTCCGGGTGGAACGGGTAGCGCCGCAGGCTGACCTCGGTGCCCTCGCTCTTGCCCTCGACGTCGTACGCGGTGGGTCCGTCACCGGTCGGGCGGGGCGCGGGCTTGGGGTAGGGCGGCAGGACCGGTTCGCCCTCGGGTTCGTCCAGGCCGCCGAGGAAGGAGTAGAGCAGCGGGCGCAGCACCCGGGCGGATTCGCCGCGGTGGGCGAGCGAGCGGTCGGTGAGGTCGCTCAGGTCGGCGGGGTCATGGGCGAGGGCGAGTTCGAGCTGGGCGGCGAGGTCGCCGTCGGGGTCCAGCGCTGGTGCGTGCTGGCCGAAGGCGTAGCTGGGGGAGTGCGGGTCGAGTTCGGCGGCGCCGGTGGCGACGAGCAGGGTGCGGCGTTCCAGGGCGGCGCCGTAGACGGAGACCGAGCCGTGGTCGCCGATCAGGCAGTCGGCGGCGACGAGTGCGGCCTGCCAGCCCTGGTGGGGCGGGATGAGGCGCAGGCCCATCCGGCGGGCGTCGTCGAGCAGGGCTTCGGGGTCGTGCCGGCTCCACACGTTGGGGTGGAGCACGACGGCCACCGTGTACTCGTCGGCGGGCAGCCGGCGGACCAGCCGCTGCGGCAGGTCGGGATGGCGGCCGAATAACGAGTGTTCGCTCCAGGTGGAGTTGACGACGACGAGCCGGCGGCCGTCGACGGCGCCGAGCGCGGCGCGGTAGCCGTCGCGGGAGCGTTCGCTGCGCAGGATCCGGTCGAAGCAGGGGTCGCCGACCACCTGGGCGACGTCCAGTGCCTCGGGGCAGGAGACCCGTAGCCGGTCCAGCTGCTCGGGGTGGGAGAGGCCGAGGACGTCGACGAACACCCGTCCGCGGTGGGTGAGTTCATGGCGGGAGAGGCCGGCGGCGCTGACCGTGTCGCCGGTGGACTCGGTGACCAGGCGGTTGTAGCCGGCGCCGTGCGGCAGGACGACCAGGTGGGCGTCCAGACGGTGCATGGAGGCGTGGACGGCGCAGGCGACGGCCAGGTCGAAGCGGCGCCGGACGGCGTCCTCCCAGTCCAGCACGGTGTAGCCGGGCAGGCCGTGGAGGAAGTCGTCCAGCGCGCGGTCGGCGAAGGCGGAGCCGGGGTTGACGGTGAAGTACCGCTCGATGCCGTCCGGGTGCAGCAGGGTGAGGACGTCCAGGACCCGGGTCGCCGAGGTGAGGGTGCGGGCGACGGCCAGCACGCGGGCCTTGACCGGGCGGGTGTTCCAGCGGTCGGCGGGCCAGACGTGGGGGTGGGACGGCACATCGTGATCGTACTCATCCGGCCGCGTCGCGGCGCCGTTTCGCGGGTACCGGTCGGGTCGTCAGCCCGCGGCCGCGGTCGGCTCCTCGTGGTCGGCGGCGGCGCACTCGTCGAGGAGGGGGCGCATGCCGTCGTCCACGAGCCGGTAGCGCACCACGCGTCCGTCCTTGTCGCCGGTGACCAGGCCCGCGGTGCGGAGCAGGCGCAGCGCCTGGGAGACGGCGGGGTCGCGCATGCCGGTGGCGACCGCCAGGTCGCTGACGGCGAGCGGGCCGGCCCGGTGGAGGGCGAGCAGCAGGGCGAGCCGTCCGGGGTCGGCGAGCAGGGAGAACCGCTCGGCCCAGGAGCGGACGTGCTCGGTGTCACCGATGGCGGCGATGGCTTCGCAGACCCGGTGCCCGTCGATGGTGCGGTGGCCCGCGCGGTCGGCCGGTACGAGATGCATGCGGACATTCTGGCAGCTCACGACCTGTGATCCTGGACACCTGCACAGGTGCGCAACCTTGCGAGGGTGCCGTCCTGCCCCTACGGTGTTCCCCGCCGTGGTGCTCGGGAAGACCGGTGACGGACCCTCAACAGGTCCCATTCCGGAGCGGCCCTCGCCACTGTGATCGGGGGAGAGTTGTCCGGACCCACGTGCCACTGGGCGCCTCGTGCGCCTGGGAAGGCGGGTCCGGAAGCCCCGTAAGCCAGGAGACCGGCCACGGCATCTCACGACGTCATTCCACGAGGTGCTGGAGCGTGATCCGCAGATGACCCTGCCCGAAACCGCCACTCCCGCCGAGGCGGTCCCCTCCGTCCTGCCCACCTTCCGGTGGAAGCGCGAGGACACCATCCGTACCGCCGGGCTGATGGGGGTGATCCTGGCCATGCACGTGGTGGCGTTCGGGACCCTCGTCTTCCTGGTCGCCCCGCAGAACTACGCCGTCGGCACCCAGGTCTTCGGGGTCGGCCTCGGCATCACCGCGTACACCCTGGGCATGCGGCACGCCTTCGACGCCGACCACATCGCGGTGATCGACAACACCACCCGCAAGCTGATGGCGGACGGCAAGCGACCGGTGTCGGTGGGCTTCTGGTTCGCGCTCGGCCACTCCTCGATGGTGGTCGTCATGGCCGCCCTGGTCGCGGGCGGCGCCCAGCTGGCGGGCACGCTGATGGACGACGACTCGGCCACCCACAAGTGGCTCGGGATGATCGGCACCACGGCCTCCGGCGCCTTCCTGTACCTGATCGGCGCGCTCAACCTGGCGGCGCTGTTCGGCATCCTGAAGGTGTTCCGCTCGATGCGGGCCGGGCGGTACGACGAGGCGGAGCTGGAGGAGCACCTCGACTCGCGCGGCCTGATGGCCCGGATCCTGAACCGGGCGACCCGCTCGATCACCCGGCCCGGGCAGATGTTCCCGGTCGGCATGGTGCTGGGCCTGGGCTTCGACACCGCGACCGAGGTGACGCTGATGGTGATGGCCGGTTCGGGTGCGGCGGCGGGGCTGCCCTGGTACGCGATCGCGTGCCTGCCGCTGCTGTTCGCGGCCGGGATGAGCCTGTTCGACACCCTGGACGGGACGTTCATGAACTTCGCGTACCAGTGGGCCTTCTCCAACCCGGTGCGCAAGGTGTACTACAACCTGACCATCACCGGGCTGTCGATCGCGGTGGCCTTCATCATCGGCACCATCGAGCTGGTCGGCGTGCTGCACGAGAAGCTCGACCTGACCGATCCGGTGACGGGGTTCATCGCGGACATCTCGCTGGACAACGTCGGCTACGCGATCGCGGGGCTGTTCGTGGTGGTGTGGGCGATCGCGATCGCCTACTGGAAGCTGGCGGGCGTCGAGAAGCGCTGGACGCCTGTGAAGTAGCCCGTCGGTGCAGCCACGTCGGTGTGGCCCCGTCGGTCACGCCGTCGCGAGCAGCAGCGTGCCCGCGACGGCGAGCCCGGCGCCGACCAGCTGGACCGGGCGCAGCCGTTCCTTCAGCACCCCGCGCGCCAGCAGCGCCGTCACCACCGGGTAGAGCGAGGCGAGCACGGCGGCCACCGCCGCCGAGCCGCCGTGCGAGGCCAGGGCGTACGTGGCGTTGCCGGCGACGTCGACCAGCCCGACGCCGGTGAGCAGGGGCAGCCGGGAGCGCAGCTCCGGCAGCAGCCCGGAGGTGTCGGTGCCGCGCAGGCCGATCAGCAGCGCGGCACCGCCGACGAGGACGTTGACGACCCGCTGGACGCACAGCACGAGCAGCAGCCCGCCACCGGCCGAGGCCTGCGAGAGCAGGGACATGTTGGCGCCGAAGCCGAAGGCGGCGGCCAGGCTGAGCAGCAGGGCGGTGCGGGCGGCGGACGGCCCGCCGCGCTCGGGCCCGCCGGCCAGCACCACGCCGGCCACCGCGACCGCGATCCCGGCCAGCTGGCCGAGGCCGGGCCGCTCGCCGAGCGCGAGCCCGACGCCGACCGGCACCGCGACGCCGACGGTGGCCAGCGGGGACACCACGCCCATCGGGCCGAGTGCCAGCGCCCGGTAGAAGGCGAGCATCGCGAAGGGGCCGATCACCCCGGCGGCGACGGCGTACCAGAGGGCGGGGGAGGCGTCGGCCCAGCCGCCGGTGGCCAGCAGGGCGAGGAGCAGGACGACGGTGGCCGCGGTCTGGGAGACGACCACCACGGCGAGCGCGGGCAGCCGGCGGGTGAGGACGCCGCCGCCGAAGTCGCCCAGGCCGGTGAGCAGGCTGGCGGAGAGGGCGAGCAGGACGGTCACTTGAGGGTCCTGGAGTTGTTTGAGGACAGCACAATGCACTCCGAAGTACAGTCGGATGGACTTGTTGCCGGAACGGCAGCGTAGTGCACTGAACTGAACTCGACCGAACAATATTCTGTACGTCTCGTACGGTGGACACCGGAGGACTGCCCGCGTGCCGGACCCCGACCTCGTCTCCCGGGCCCTCGCCCGGAACGTCAAGCGGCTGCGCACCGAGCGCGGCCACACCCTGGACGCCCTCGCCGCCCGCTCCGGAGTGAGCCGCGGCATGATCGTCCAGATCGAGCAGGGCCGCACCAACCCGAGCGTGGCCACCGTGGTCCGGATCGGCGACGCGCTCGGCGTCTCGATCGCCACGCTGCTCGACTACGAGGAGGGCCCGGACGTCCGGATCGTGCCCGGCGACCAGGCCGTCCCGCTCTGGACCGGCCCGGAGGGCGGCACCGGCACCCTGCTGCACGGGATCGAGGCGCCCGGGCCGCTGGAGCTGTGGGACTGGCGGATGGCGCCGGGTGAGGAGTACTCCGCCGAGCCGCACCCGGCCGGGACGGTGGAGATCCTGCGGGTCGACGAGGGCGAGCTGACCCTGGTGCACGGCGAGCGGCTGCACGCGGTGCCGGCCGGCAGCACGGTCTCCTTCGACGCCTCCCACGCGCACGTCTACCGCAACGCGGGGGAGCGGGAGCTGCGGCTGACCATGGTGGTGTCGGTCCCGCCGCCGCGCTGAGCTGTTCTTCGGATGCCGAAGCGGCGCCTCCCCGGCGTGGGGGGCGCCGCTTTCGCGTGCCGTCGCTCCTGCGGGGTGTTCCTCCTGTCGGTCGGCGCTCTTCGCGGAAGTCGACGCGCCCGCCCACGACCGGGTCGTACTTGCGCAGGACCATCCGGTCCCGCAGAACCTCGTCCCGGCCTACCGCCGCGGCCCGATCGACCCGGAGGGGAGGTGACGGCGCGAAGGAGGTGAGGGGATTCCGGGGGGGCTCGCTCGTCGGGGGACGGGACGCGGCGCGAGCCGGTTGTGCTCGGCCGAGCGACTCGGGGCGCCGTCGGCGGGCCGTCGCGAGGGGCGCAGTGGGGCGGTGGGGCATCGGGCGGGGGTGCTCGGCGGGCGGTTCGGGCCGGGGGTTCGTAGGCTCGACGCATGGTGGATGCGTACGCGGGTCGGCGGGAGCGGGTGAGGGAGCACTGCAGTGCGGCCGGGGTCGATGCGGCGCTGATCACCCGGGCGGCGAACGTGCGGTATCTGACGGGCTGCGCGCCCTGTGGGGCGACGCTGTTGCTGACCCGGGAGCGGGCGCTGCTGTCGCTGCCGGACGACCTGCCGCCGGATGACTCGGGGGAGCACCTGATCGCCCCGGACGTCACCCAGGTGCCGGTGTCGGCCGGGGCGGACACCGCGCTGGCGGCGGCGGCCGCGGCCGGGCGGCTGGGGGTGCGGGACCTGGCGGTGGAGGAGCACGACCTGACCGTCACCCGGCACCGGGCGGTGGCCGGCCTGGTGGAGGGAGCCCGGCTGGCGGACCTCGGCCAGGTGGTGGAGCGGCTGCGGGTGGTGAAGGACGAGCACGAGATCGCCGATCTGCGGATCGCCGCCGAGATCGCCGACCAGGCGCTCGGTGAGCTGCTGGAGTCGATCCTGGTCGGCCGGACCGAGCGGCACCTGGCGATGGAGCTGGAGCGCCGGATGATCGACCACGGCGCCGACCGGGCGGCCTTCCCGGTCTCGGTCGGCACCGGCGGCCACTCCGGCCAGCCCGCCCACCAGCCGACCGACCGCCGGGTGGAGGAGGGTGACTTCCTCACCGTGGTGATGGGCGCCCAGTACCGCGGCTACCGCGTCTCGACCGCCCGGACCTTCGTGATCGGCGCCACTCCCGCGCCCTGGCAGGTCGAGCTGCACCGGCTGGTCTTCCGCGCCCAGCGGGCCGGTCGGGAGGCGCTCGGGCCGGGCGTCGAGCAGTGCGTACCCGACCGGGTCGCCCGGCAGGTCCTGGAGGCGGCGGGCCACACCGAGGCCTCGCCGCACCCGGTGGGCCACGGCATCGGGCTGGAGATCAGGGAGGCGCCGCGCCTCGGTCCGTCGGACATGGGTAAACTGGACAGCCGCGTGCCGGTCACCGTCGGCCCAGGGGTCCACCTCCCGGGCAAGGGCGGGGTCCGGATCGAGGACACGCTCGTCGTGCGCCCCCTCGAAGAGGGCGGGCCCGAGCTGCTCACCATCACCACCAAGGAGCTCCTCGCCCTGTGACGGCGGCCCCCGAGGGCCGTCGGCGGCAGGACGCGAACCCTTGGTTCCTTGACAGCTATATCCAGGAGTAAGTGCGCCCGTGGCTTCCACGAACGATCTCAAGAACGGCATGGTCCTCAAGCTGGAGGGCGGCAAGCTCTGGTCCGTCGTCGAGTTCCAGCACGTCAAGCCCGGCAAGGGCCCGGCCTTCGTCCGGACCAAGCTCAAGGAGGTCCTGACGGGCAAGGTCGTCGACAAGACCTTCAACGCCGGCACCAAGGTCGAGACCGCCAACGTCGACAAGCGCGGCATGCAGTTCTCGTACAAGGACGGCGAGAACTTCGTGTTCATGGACATGGACACCTACGACCAGCTGACGGTCGAGCCGGCCGTCGTCGGCGACGCCGCCAAGTACCTGCTGGAGGGCTTCGAGGCCCTGGTCGCCACCAACGAGGGCGCCGTCCTGTACATCGAGCTCCCGGCCGCCGTCGAGCTGACCATCGAGCACACCGAGCCGGGCGTCCAGGGCGACCGCTCCACCGGTGGCACCAAGCCGGCCACCCTGGAGACCGGTGCCGAGATCCAGGTGCCGCTGTTCGTCGTCACCGGCGAGAAGGTCAAGGTCGACACCCGCGACGGCAGCTACCTCGGCCGGGTGAAGTAAGTCCGTGTCGGCCGCACGTAGCAAGGCCCGCACCCGGGCCTTCCAGATCCTCTTCGAGGCCGACCACCGCGGGGTCGACCCGCAGCAGGTCCTCGCCGACTGGGTCGCCCGCGCCCGCGAGCCCAAGCCCGACGAGGGCACCCCGCAGGTCGGCGAGTACACGATGGAGCTGATCGAGGGGTACGTCCAGCACGCCCGTCGCATCGACGACCTCATCGAGCAGTACGCGGTCGGCTGGACGCTCGACCGGATGCCGATCGTGGACCGCAACGTCCTGCGGCTCGGCGCGTACGAGCTGATCTGGGAGGACGGCGTCCCGGACGCGGTCGTCCTGGACGAGGCCGTCGAGATCGCCAAGGAGTTCTCCACGGACGACTCCCCGGCCTTCGTCAACGGCATGCTCGCCCGCTTCCTGGAGCTGAAGCCGAGCATCCGCCGGTAGCGTTGACGCCTTGTGGAACGGCCGTCGGAACCGAGAACCTCGGTTCCGACGGCCGTTCCGCGTTTCCCCCGGCGATCGCAAGGTGCACCCGGCAGGCGTAAGGTGGGGCCCTACTCGTCAGTAACTTGAGCCAGTGACGTGAAGGGCAGGGCACCTCCATGACCACCGCGACCCGCAGCGAGTTCGACCAGGGCATCGCGCTGACCAGACACCCCGAGGAGGCCGGCCGCTACGAGGCCGAGCTCGGCGCCGGCTGGCAGATCGGCGGCGGGGTCAACGGCGGGCTGCTGCTCGCCGTGGCCGGACACGCGCTGTCGCTGGAGCACGGCCAGCACCCGGACCCGGTGTCGATCAGCGGTTACTACCTGTCCGCCTCCACCCCCGGCCCGGCCACCGTCCGCACCGAGGTGCTGCGCACCGGCCGCGGCCTGTCCACCGGCACCGCCTCGCTCAGCCAGGACGGCGTCGAGCGCCTGCGCGTGGTGGCCAGCCACGGCGACCTGGCCACCGTCGAGGGCGAGGTGCGCACCAGTGCCACTGCGCCGCAGCTGCCGCCGCCGGACCAGTGCATCGGCGTCGAGCACGCGCCCAAGCAGCTGATCGAGCAGGCGGCCCTGCTGGAGCGCTTCGACCTGCGGCTCGACCCGGCCACCGTCGGCTGGGCGCTCGGACAGCCCTCCGGCCGGGGCCGGATCCAGGGCTGGTTCCGGCTCGCCGACGGCCGCGAGCCCGACCCGCTGCTGCTCCTGCTGGTCGCCGACGCGCTGCCGCCGGTCACCTTCGACCTCGGCCTGCCCGGCTGGGCCCCGACCATCGAGCTGACCGTCCACCTGCGGGCCAAGCCCGCCCCGGGCTGGCTGCGGGTCGTCCACGCCACCCGCAACCTCGCCGGCGGCTACTTCGAGGAGGACGCCGAGATCTGGGACGAGGCCGGCCGCCTGGTCGCCCAGTCCCGCCAGCTGGCCCGGGCGCCGCGTCCGGCCTGAGGCCAGGCGGTGATCACGGCTCCTATTACCGGTGGTTACATTCCTGTGACACGCCGTACGTGTGTGGCGCGCGGAACTGGGGAGTAACACGGTCAGCGGCGAGCCCCGCCGCTGACCGTCACCGCCCGACGGCCGCCCGCCGACGCCAGGAGCCTCCGATGACCAGCCGCAAGGGCCGCGCCCGCCGCAACTCCGACTGCACCGCCGGCGGCCCGCGCCCCGCGTTGCGGGCGCCGCACCGGCCGCACCGGCCGCGGCGGGTCGAGGGGGCCGAGCAGGCGTTCGTCATCGGGGTGCTCACCAACGCCGCGGACTTCGCGCAGGCCCGTGACTGGGGGGTCAGCGACGCCCCCGACCACGAGCGCTACCTGGCCGACACCGCCGAGCTGCTGGCCGACGCCCTGGAGCGCTTCGAGACCGTCCGGGCCAGGATGTTCCACCCGCGGGACTTCGAGGAGTTCTGCCTGCTGCACGGCCTGGACCCGGCCGAGCCGGCCGCCCGCGACCGCTACCTGGTCAACCCGCCGCTGCAGACCCAGCTGCTGGCCTACCAGGGCGAGGAGCTGGCCGGGGACTTCGTGCCGCGGCTGGTCCGGGCCCGGGAGAACGGGCTGACGCTCTGCCACGCAGACCTGCTGCTGGACGGCGGACTGCTCGGGACCGCGGGCCCGGCGGAGCCGGACGAGGAGCACGCGCGCTGGGTGCGCGCCGCCTACCAGCGCGGGAGCGAGGTGTTCCGCCGGATGCTGGTCGGCGCGGGCGCCGGGGTGTACGAGTTGCGGCTGCGGGTGGACGCGCCGGGCGGGCCGCTGACCGCGGCGGCCCGGGTGCTTCAGTGGGAGGACGGCGTGGTGCGGATCAACGACGAGGAGCTGGAGCTGGTCTGCGCGGTGCTGTGCGCCGGGCTGGCGCTGGAGCTGCCGGCCGTCGCGGTGCTGCACGGCTCCCAGGGCTCGGCGGCCTCCTGCGGCGCCCGCGGCGGAGCCGCTGATGAACACTTCCTGCCGGCCGCCTGGGCCTGGTCGAGCAGTGGCCCGGACTGGGCGCCGGCCGCCCGGCCGGTGCGACTGGACGGGGTGGCGGCACAGCCGGGCTACAGCCTGGGGACGGCCTGCTGAACCCCCTGCCGCCGAGCCGAAGGGCGCGCCGGCGCCGAAAGTGAGGAGCGACAAGCGACCGACGGAGGAGCAAGCGCCGGAGCGACGACCGTCGGCGCCGGGTCGGAGTGCCCGGAGGCGAGGTGGCGATCGCAGCCGCGGCGCGGCCCCCGGATCCCGGGAACCGCGCCGTGACGTTTCTGCCTGCTACTGCTGGTCTGCGAGCCTCAGCTCGCGTCCTCCTCGCGCACCGCACGGCGCGCGTCGGGGTTGAGCACACCCCAGGAGATCAGCTGCTCGGTGAGGATCGACGGCGACTGGTCGTAGATCACGGCCAGAGTGCGCAGGTCGTCCTGGCGGATCGAGAGGACCTTGCCGTTGTAGTCGCCGCGCTGGCTCTGGATGGTCGCCGCGTAGCGCTGCAGCGGACCGGCCTTCTCGGACGGGACCTGGGTCAGTCTCTCCAGGTCGAGGACCAGGCGCGGCGGCGGCTCGGCCGCGCCGCCCGGGGTACCGCCGGGCAGGAGCTCCTGCACCGGAACGCCGTAGAACTCGGCGAGCTCGGCCAGCCGCTGCACGGTGACCGCACGGTCGCCGCGCTCGTACGAGCCGACGACGACTGCCTTCCAGCGCCCCTGGGACTTCTCCTCGACACCGTGCAGGGAGAGCCCCTGCTGAGTGCGGATCGCTCGGAGCTTGCCTCCGAGCTGCTTCGCGTAGTCGCTGGACATTGATCTCCCCGGACGAGATTGCTTCGCGTTCAGTGGTGGGTCACGGGCGATTGCCGGCGTCGCTACCGGTGGGTTCGACGCCCGTCTCGTAACTCACTGTGAGGTTACGTAGAGTAAGGTAGTTGCGTCAAGCCGAATGGGGCAGTCGTGCGAATGGCTCCCATCGTCGGCGCGTCCGGTGCGTTAACCCGGGGAAGCGGAATGATGGAGGTCCATTTGCCTCTCGGCGCGCTGATAGGATGACCCGAAGCCCGCGCCCGGTCGGCGGGGGCAGATTCCCAGACATCCTTTAAGGCCCGTCCCGTGAGGCGGGGAAGGAGGTCCGCTTCGGCATGACCACACACCAGGAACCCACGCCGCGGCCGCCGCACCAGGTGCTGGACGGCACGGACATCGCCCGGGTCATCACCCGGATAGCGCACGAGATCGTCGAGCGCGCCAAGGGCGCGGAGGACGTCGTGCTGCTCGGCATCCACACCCGGGGAGTGCACCTCGCCCGCCGCCTGCACGGCCGGCTGGCCCAGATCACCGGGAGCGAGATCCCGCTGGGCACCCTGGACATCACCATGTACCGGGACGACCTGCGGCTGAAGCCCGCCCGCGCCCTGGAGCACACCGAGATCCCGCCCGGCGGCATCGACGGCAAGCTCGTCATCCTCGTCGACGACGTGCTCTTCTCCGGCCGCACCATCCGCGCCGCGCTCGACGCGCTGAACGACATCGGCCGTCCGCGCGCCGTGCAGCTCGCCGTCCTGGTCGACCGCGGCCACCGCGAGCTGCCGATCCGGGCCGACTACGTGGGCAAGAACCTCCCCACCTCGCTGCGCGAGGCCGTGCAGGTCCGCCTCGCCGACACCGACGGCGTGGACGCCGTCCTGGTCGGCGACCGCGACTACACCGCCCGCAGCTCGCAGGCCCTGGCCTCCCAGCCCACCGAACCGCACCTCCCGGAGTAACCCGCGTGAAGCGCCACCTCGTCTCCGCCGCCGATCTCAGCCGCGACGACGCGCTGCTGATCCTGGACACCGCCGAGGAGCTGGCCCAGCTCTCCGGCCGGGCCGTCAAGAAGCTGCCCACGCTGCGCGGTCGCACCGTCGTCAACCTCTTCTTCGAGGACTCCACCCGCACCAAGACCTCCTTCGAGGTCGCCGAGAAGCGGCTGTCCGCGGACGTCATCAACTTCTCCGCCAAGGGCTCGTCGGTCTCCAAGGGCGAGAGCCTCAAGGACACCGCGCTGACCCTGCAGGCGATGGGGGCCGACGCGGTCGTCATCCGCCACCACGCCTCGGGCGCGCCGGCCCGGCTGGCCCAGTCCGACTGGCTGCACGGCAGTGTGATCAACGCCGGTGACGGCACCCACGAGCACCCCACCCAGGCGCTGCTCGACGCCTTCACCATGCGCCGCCACCTCAACGCCGGCCTCGGCAACGACCTTTCGGGCCGCCGGGTCACGATCGTCGGTGACGTCCTGCACAGCCGGGTCGCCCGCTCCAACGTGCACCTGCTGACCACCCTCGGCGCCCAGGTGACCTTCGTCGCCCCGCCGACCCTGCTGCCCATCGGCATCGAACCCAACCCCGATACCGGCGCAGCCGGGTGGCCCTGCGAGGTCAGCTACGACCTGGACAGCGTGCTGCCCAAGACCGACGCGCTGATGATGCTGCGGGTCCAGCGCGAGCGGATGAACGCCGCGTTCTTCCCGACCGAGCGCGAGTACAGCCGCCGCTACGGCATGAACGGCAGCCGGATGGCCCAGCTGCCCGAGCACGCCATAGTGATGCACCCCGGCCCGATGGTCCGCGGCATGGAGATCACCGCCGAGGTCGCCGACTCGCCGCGCTGCACCGTGGTCGAGCAGGTCGCCAACGGCGTCTCCGTCCGGATGGCCGTCCTCTACCTGCTGCTCGGCGGAGCCACCCTCGCCGACACCGCCGCCCGCACCGACTCCGTGGAGACCGTCCAGTGAACGAGCGCAGTGAGCGAACCAACGACATGGTCAGCTACCTGATCCGCAACGCCAGGATCCTGGGCGGCGCCCCGCAGGACCTCCACCTCGCCGACGGTGTCATCCAGGCGATCGGCACCGGCCTGGCGGTCGACGCGGACATCGAGATCGACGCCACCGGCATGATCGTCCTGCCCGGCCTGGTCGACCTGCACACCCACCTGCGCGAGCCCGGCCGCGAGGACGCCGAGACCGTGCTCACCGGCACCCAGGCCGCCGCGATGGGCGGCTTCACCGCCGTGCACGCGATGGCCAACACCACCCCGGTGGCCGACACCGCCGGTGTCGTCGAGCAGGTCTGGCGGCTCGGCCAGGAGGCCGGCTACTGCGACGTGCAGCCGGTCGGCGCCGTCACCGTCGGCCTGGAGGGCAAGAAGCTCGCCGAGCTCGGCGCGATGCACGAGTCCGCCGCGAACGTCCGGGTCTTCTCCGACGACGGCAAGTGCGTGGACGACGCGGTGCTGATGCGTCGCGCCCTGGAGTACGTCAAGGCCTTCGACGGCGTCGTCGCCCAGCACGCCCAGGAGCCGCGGCTGACCGAGGGCGCCCAGATGAACGAGGGCCAGGTCTCCGGCGAGCTCGGGCTCGGCGGCTGGCCGGCCGTCGCCGAGGAGTCGATCATCGCCCGCGACGTGCTGCTCGCCGCGCACGTCGGCTCCCGCCTGCACGTCTGCCACCTCTCCACGGCCGGCTCGGTGGAGATCGTCCGCTGGGCCAAGTCCAAGGGCTGGGACGTCACCGCCGAGGTCACCCCGCACCACCTGCTGCTCACCGACGAGCTGGTCCGCTCCTACGACCCGGTGTACAAGGTGAACCCGCCGCTGCGCACCGCCGAGGACGTCCAGGCGCTGCGCAAGGCGCTCGCCGACGGCACCATCGACGCCGTCGCCACCGACCACGCGCCGCACCCGGCCGAGGACAAGGACTGCGAGTGGGCCGTGGCCGCGATGGGCATGGTCGGTCTGGAGACCGCGCTGTCGGTCGTGCAGCAGACCATGGTCGACACCGGCCTGCTGAACTGGGAGGGCGTCGCGGACCGGATGTCCCACCGCCCGGCCCGGATCGGCCGTCTCACCGGCCACGGCCGGCCGATCTCGGTGGGTGAGCCCGCCAACCTGGTGCTCTTCGATCCCGCGTACCGTGGTGCCGTGAACCCCGAGAGCTTCGCCACCCGCAGCCGCAACACCCCCTACAAGGGCATGGACCTGCCCGGACGGGTGCACGCCACCTTCCTGCGCGGGCGCGCCACCGTGCTGGCCGGCGAGCTGGCCGAGCAGGGTGGCCTGGAGTGATGGACTACGCCACGCTCGCCAGGGAGCAGGCGAAGGTCACCAACTGGCCGGGGTACATCGGCTGGTCGATCGGGCTGCTGATCATCATCGCCCTGGTCTACTGGCTGATGCGCCAGGGCTGGAACTGGCGGCGCACCCTGCAGTCCGGGATCCCGCCGCTGCCTGCCGTGCCGGCCCGCGCCGGGCGGACCATCCTGGAGACCAGCGGCCGGTACCACGGCACCACCACCGCCGGGAACTGGCTGGACCGGGTCGTCGCGCACGGCCTGGGCACCCGCAGCCGGGCCGACCTCACCCTCGGCGAGGACGGCCTGCTGGTCCAGCGCCCCGGCGACGTCGACCTCTGGATCCCGGCCGAGCACCTGACCGGTGCCCGTACGGACTCCGGGATCGCCGGCAAGGTCGTCCCCTCCGGGCTGCTCGTCGTCAGCTGGACGCACGAGGGCACCGAGCTGGACTCCGGCTTCCGGGCCGACCACCCCGACGAGCACGCCGCCTGGGTCGAGGCGATCGCTCAACTCGCAACACGTACGAAGACGAAGAAGACGGAAGAGGCCGCGTCATGACCGCACCTGCCCCCACCACCACGCGCCAACGGCGGGAGCGCATCCCCGCCGTGCTCGTCCTGGAGGACGGCCGGACCTTCCGCGGCCAGGCGTACGGCGCGACCGGCGAGACCTTCGGCGAGGCGGTCTTCAACACCGGCATGTCCGGCTACCAGGAGACCCTGACCGACCCGTCGTACCACCGCCAGGTGGTCGTGATGACCGCCCCGCAGATCGGCAACACCGGCTGGAACGACGAGGACGACGAGTCCAAGCAGATCTGGGTCGCCGGCTACGTCGTGCGCGACCCCGCCCGGGTGGCGTCCAACTGGCGCTCCCGCCGTTCGCTGGACGAGGAGCTCGCCCGCCAGGGCGTCGTCGGCATCAGCGGCATCGACACCCGCGCGCTGACCCGCCACCTGCGCGAGCGCGGCGCGATGCGCTGCGGCATCTTCTCCGGCGAGGCGCTGGCCGACCCGGCCGCCCTGCTCGCCCGGGTGCAGCAGTCGCCCGAGATGAAGGGCGCCGACCTGTGCGCCGAGGTCGCCACCACCGAGCCGTACATCGTCCCCGCCGTCGGTGAGAAGAGGTTCACCGTCGCCGCGCTGGACCTCGGCATCAAGGCGATGACCCCGCAGCGGATGGCCGAGCGCGGCATCGAGGTGCACGTGCTGCCGGCGAACTCCACCCTCGAGGACGTCTACGCGGTCAACCCGGACGGCGTCTTCTTCTCCAACGGCCCGGGCGACCCGGCCACCGCCGACCACCAGGTCGCCGTGGCGCAGGGCGTGCTGGAGCGCAAGACGCCGTTCTTCGGGATCTGCTTCGGCAATCAGATCCTCGGCCGTGCCCTGGGCTTCGGCACCTACAAGCTCAAGTACGGCCACCGCGGCATCAACCAGCCCGTGCAGGACCGCACCACCGGCAAGGTCGAGGTGACCGCCCACAACCACGGCTTCGCCGTGAACGCGCCGCTGGACAAGGTGAGCGACACCCCCTACGGGCGGGTCGAGGTCTCCCACGTCTGCCTCAACGACGACGTGGTCGAGGGCCTGCAGGCGCTCGACGTGCCCGCCTTCAGCGTGCAGTACCACCCCGAAGCGGCCGCCGGCCCGCACGACGCCGCCTACCTGTTCGACCGCTTCGTGAAGCTCATGGAGGGCCAGCGTGCCTAAGCGCACTGACATCAAGTCCGTCCTGGTGATCGGGTCCGGCCCGATCGTCATCGGCCAGGCCGCCGAGTTCGACTACTCGGGCACCCAGGCCTGCCGCGTCCTCAAGGCCGAAGGCCTGCGGGTCGTGCTGGTCAACTCCAACCCGGCCACCATCATGACCGACCCGGAGATCGCCGACGCCACCTACGTCGAGCCGATCACCCCGGAGTTCGTCGAGAAGATCATCGCCAAGGAGCGCCCCGACGCGCTGCTGCCGACCCTCGGCGGCCAGACCGCGCTCAACACCGCGATCTCGCTGCACGAGGCGGGCACGCTGGAGAAGTACGGCGTCGAGCTGATCGGCGCCGACGTCGTGGCGATCAACAAGGGCGAGGACCGCGACCTGTTCAAGGGCGTCGTCGAGGCCGTCAAGGCCAAGATCGGGTACGGCGAGTCCGCCCGCTCGGTCATCTGCCACACCATGGACGAGGTGCTGTCCGGCGTCGACCAGCTCGGCGGCTACCCGGTCGTGGTGCGCCCCTCCTTCACCATGGGCGGCGCCGGCTCCGGCTTCGCCCACAACGAGGAGGACCTGCGCCGCATCGCCGGCCAGGGCCTGGCCCTCTCGCCGACCACCGAGGTGCTCCTGGAGGAGTCCATCCTCGGCTGGAAGGAGTACGAGCTGGAGCTGATGCGCGACAAGAACGACAACGTCGTGGTCGTCTGCTCCATCGAGAACTTCGACCCGATGGGCGTGCACACCGGTGACTCGATCACCGTCGCCCCGGCGATGACGCTCACCGACCGCGAGTACCAGATCCTGCGCGACATCGGCATCGCCGTCATCCGCGAGGTCGGCGTCGACACCGGCGGCTGCAACATCCAGTTCGCCGTCAACCCCGACGACGGCCGGGTCATCGTCATCGAGATGAACCCGCGCGTCTCCCGCTCCTCGGCGCTCGCCTCCAAGGCCACCGGCTTCCCGATCGCCAAGATCGCCGCCAAGCTGGCCGTCGGCTACACCCTGGACGAGATCCCCAACGACATCACCGAGGAGACCCCGGCCTCCTTCGAGCCGACCCTCGACTACGTCGTGGTCAAGGTGCCGCGGTTCGCGTTCGAGAAGTTCCCGAGCGCCGACGCGACGCTGACCACCACCATGAAGTCCGTCGGCGAGGCCATGGCGCTCGGCCGCAACTTCCCCGAGGCGCTGCAGAAGGCGCTGCGCTCGCTGGAGAAGAAGGGCTCCCAGTTCAGCTGGACCGGCCCGCTGGGTGACAAGTCCGCGCTGCTGGCCAAGGCCACCGTGCCGACCGACGGCCGGATCAACACCGTGATGGACGCGATCCGGGCCGGCGCCACCCCGCAGGAGGTGTTCGAGGCCACCAAGATCGACCCGTGGTTCGTCGACCAGCTCTTCCTGCTGGACGAGATCGCCGGCGAGCTGGCCGAGGCCGCCGAGCTCACCCCCGAGCTGCTGCGCCACGCCAAGCGGCACGGCTTCTCCGACCAGCAGATCGGCGAGATCCGCGGCCTGAAGCCGGACGTCGTCCGCGAGGTGCGCCACGCGCTCGGCATCCGCCCGGTGTTCAAGACCGTCGACACCTGCGCCGCCGAGTTCGCCGCCAAGACCCCGTACTTCTACTCCTCGTACGACGAGGAGAGCGAGGTCGCCCCGCGCACCAAGCCGGCCGTGATCATCCTCGGCTCGGGCCCGAACCGCATCGGCCAGGGCATCGAGTTCGACTACTCCTGCGTGCACGCCTCCTTCGCGCTGGCCGACGCCGGGTACGAGACCGTCATGGTCAACTGCAACCCGGAGACCGTCTCCACCGACTACGACACCTCCGACCGGCTCTACTTCGAGCCGCTCACCCTGGAGGACGTGCTGGAGATCGTCCACGCCGAGCAGCAGGCCGGCCCGCTGGCCGGTGTGATCGTCCAGCTCGGCGGCCAGACCCCGCTCGGCCTGGCCCAGGCGCTCAAGGACAACGGCGTGCCGATCGTCGGCACCCAGCCCGAGGCGATCGACCTCGCCGAGGAGCGCGGCGCCTTCGGCCGGGTGCTGCGCGACGCGGGCCTGCCCGCGCCCAAGCACGGCACCGCCTTCTCCTTCGAGGAGGCCAAGGCGATCGCCGACGAGATCGGCTACCCGGTGCTCGCCCGCCCGTCCTACGTGCTCGGCGGCCGCGGCATGGAGATCGTCTACGACGAGGCCTCGCTCGCCTCCTACCTGGAGCGGCACGCCGGTCTGATCTCCGAGCACCCGGTGCTGATCGACCGCTTCCTGGACGACGCGGTGGAGATCGACGTCGACGCGCTCTACGACGGCACCGAGCTCTACCTCGGCGGCGTCATGGAGCACATCGAGGAGGCCGGCATCCACTCCGGTGACTCCGCCTGCGCGCTGCCCCCGATCACCCTCGGCGGCTACGACATCAAGCGCCTGCGCACCTCCACGGAGGCCATCGCGCGCGGTGTCGGCGTCCGCGGTCTGATCAACATCCAGTTCGCGATGGCCGGGGACATCCTCTACGTGCTCGAGGCCAACCCGCGCGCCTCCCGCACCGTCCCGTTCACCTCCAAGGCGACCGCGGTGCCGCTGGCCAAGGCCGCCGCCCGGATCTCGCTCGGCGCCACCATCGCCGAGCTGCGCGCCGAGGGCCTGCTCCCGGCCGAGGGCGACGGCGGCACCCTGCCGGCCGACGCGCCGATCGCGGTCAAGGAGGCCGTGATGCCGTGGAGCCGCTTCCGCGACATCCACGGCCGCGGCGTGGACACCGTGCTCGGCCCGGAGATGCGCTCGACCGGTGAGGTCATGGGCATCGACAAGGTCTTCGGCACGGCGTACGCCAAGGCCCAGGCCGGCGCGTACGGCGCGCTGCCGACCCGGGGCAAGGTCTTCGTCTCGGTCGCCAACCGGGACAAGCGCAACCTGGTCTTCCCGGCCCGGGCGCTGGTCGGCCTCGGCTTCGAGGTGCTCGCCACCGCCGGCACCGCCGAGGTGCTGCACCGCGGCGGCATCCCGTCCACGCTGGTGCGCAAGCACAGCGAGGGCGAGGGCCCGAACGGCGAGCGGACCATCGTCCAGCTGATCCACGACGGCGAGGTCGACCTGATCATCAACACGCCGTACGGCACCGGCGGTCGCCTCGACGGCTACGAGATCCGCACCGCGGCGGTCTCCCGCGGGGTGCCGTGCCTGACCACCGTCCAGGCGATGGGCGCGGCGGTCCAGGGCATGGACGCGCTGCTGCGCGACGAGGTCGGAGTGATGTCGCTCCAGGAGCACGCCGAGCTGATCAACGCCGGCCGCAAGTAGCACCACCGCAGTGGGGGGCACCGGAGCCAGTCGGGTGCCCCCCATTCTCATGTCCCGCCCGTCGCCCGCCGCCACCCCTCTTTCGACGGGCTGCGCCCGCGCCTTGAATTCCTGCCCGCGTTCCGGGAGTTGACCCCCTTGTACAAGCTTCTGTTCGACCTCGTCTTCAAGAAGATGGACCCCGAGAAGGCCCACCACCTCGCCTTCTTCTGGATCCGGCTCGCCTCCTCCGTCCCCGGCCTGCGCACCCTGGTGCGGCTGGTCCTCGCCCCGCGCGACCGGGCGCTGCGGACCCGGGCCCTCGGCCTGGACCTGCCCGGCCCGTTCGGGCTCGCGGCCGGCTTCGACAAGAACGGCGTCGGCATCGACGGCCTGGCCATGCTCGGCTTCGACTACGTCGAGATCGGCACCATCACCGGCGAGCCCCAGCCCGGCAACCCCACGCCCCGGCTGTTCCGCCTGGTCGAGGACCGCGCGCTGATCAACCGGATGGGCTTCAACAACCAGGGCTCGGCCCGGGTCGCCGCCCGGCTGGCCGCCCGCCCGCACACCAGCTCCACCCCGGTGATCGGCGTCAACATCGGCAAGACCAAGGTGGTCGAGGAGGCCGACGCCGTCGCCGACTACGTCAAGTCGACCGAGCGGCTGGCCAAGTACGCCGACTACCTGGTGGTCAACGTCAGCTCGCCGAACACCCCCGGACTGCGCAACCTCCAGGCCGTCGACCACCTGCGCCCGCTGCTCGCGGCCGTGCGCGAGGCCGCCGACCGCACCACCGCGCACCACGTGCCGCTGCTGGTCAAGATCGCCCCCGACCTGGCCGACGAGGACGTCGACGCGGTCGCCGACCTCGCCCTGGAGCTGCGGCTGGACGGCATCATCGCCACCAACACCACGATCGGCCGCGAGGGCCTGCGGGCCGACGCGAAGCGGGTCGAGGAGATCGGCATGGGCGGCCTGTCCGGCGCCCCGCTCAAGGCCCGTGCCCTGGAGGTGCTGCAGCGGCTGCGCGCCCGCACCGAGGGCCGGCTGACGCTGGTCTCGGTCGGCGGTGTGGAGACCGCCGAGGACGCCTGGCAGCGGATCATCCACGGCGCCGACCTGGTGCAGGGCTACAGCGCCTTCATCTACGAGGGTCCGTTCTGGTGCCGCCGGATCCACCGGGGCCTGTCCGCCCGGGTCCGCGCGGGGGGCTTCCGCGACCTCGCGGCGGCCGTCGGCAGCGCCGTCCGCGGTTCCTGAACCGCCCGCACCACCCCCGGAACGCCCGCACGACCCGGGAACGCCTTGCATGACCCCCGGGAACGCCCGCACGGCCCCGGGAACCCCCCGCGTGCCCCCCGGGAACGCCCGCACGACCCTCGGAAAGGACGACATGACCCTCGCCCCGTTCGGCGCCCGGCTGCGCCAGGCCCTCGACACCCGCGGCCAGCTCTGCGTCGGCATCGACCCGCACGCCTCCCTGCTCTCCGCCTGGGGGCTCGGCGACGACCTCGCCGGACTGGAGACCTTCAGCCGCACCGTGGTGGAGGCCCTGGCCGACCGGGTGGCCGTGCTCAAGCCGCAGGCCGCCTTCTTCGAGCGCTTCGGCAGCAAGGGCGTCGCGGTGCTGGAGAAGACCGTCGAGGAGGCCCGGGCGGCCGGCGCGCTGGTCCTGATGGACGCCAAGCGCGGCGACATCGGCTCCACCATGGCCGCCTACGCGGAGGCCTTCCTGGCGCCCACCAGCCCGCTGTTCTCGGACGCCGTCACGGTCAGCCCGTACCTGGGCTTCGGCTCGCTGCGCCCGGCCCTGGACCTGGCCCGCGAGCAGGGCTGCGGGGTGTTCGCGCTGGCGCTCACCTCCAACCCGGAGGGCGCCGAGGTGCAGCGCGCGGTCGGTGCGGACGGCGAGCCGGTCGCGGCGGCGGTGCTGCGGCAGCTGGCGGCCGAGAACGCGGACGCCGCGCCGCTGGGCTCCTTCGGCGCGGTGGTCGGCGCGACGCTGGCCGACGCGGGCGTGGACCTGGCCATCAACGGCCCGCTGCTGGCCCCCGGGATCGGCGCCCAGGGCGCGACCATGGCGGACCTGCCGCGGGTGTTCGGCGCCTCGGTGATCAACGTGGTGCCGAGCGTCAGCCGGGACGTGCTCAAGCACGGGCCGTCGGTGCCGGCGCTGAGGGAGGCCGCGGAGCGCTTCGTCGGGGAGTTCGCCGACGCCGTCAAGTAGCGGAGGGCGTCCGGCCGGTAGCCGTTCGGTGAGCGCGCGGTGACCGTGCGCAGTGTCCGCAGGACGGCGGCGCGGCACGGGAGTTGACGTGAGCGCCGTCACATCGGGCCCGTCAAAGTTTCGCAATCGCGGTCATTTTGCCCTGGAAAGTCCTGGTCGGCCTTGGCTGACCAGGACTTTTCGTGTTCTTTTCCTGACGTGGCGCCGCAATGCGGGTAGTGTCCGGCGATAGGTCATCGGAGAGCCGCGAATCCCGTAGCTCCCGCAGGTCAGGGCCCTGTGGTTCCCCATTGGGCTCCCCTTGCGGACGGTGTCCTCGGTACCAAACCAGTCATAGCTCAATCCCTTCCTTCCACACCCTGAGGTGAACGGCGTGGCTCTTCCGCCCCTTACCCCTGAACAGCGCACCGCCGCGCTCGCCAAGGCCGCCGAGGCTCGCCGGGAGCGCGCCGAGGTCAAGAACCGGCTCAAGCACTCCGGCGCCTCCCTGCACGAGGTGATCAAGGCCGGCAAGAACGACAACGACGTCATCGGCAAGATGAAGGTGTCGGCCCTGCTGGAGTCCCTTCCGGGCGTCGGCAAGGTCCGTGCCAAGCAGATCATGGAGCGCCTCGGCATCAGCGAGAGCCGCCGTGTCCGCGGTCTCGGCACGAACCAGATCGCCTCCCTGGAGCGGGAGTTCGGCGGTGGCGCCGCCTGACCGTGCCCCCGTGGTCCCGGGATCGTCCGCGATCCGGGATAATCGGTGCATGAGTGAGCGTCCGCGGCTGACCGTGCTCTCCGGCCCCTCGGGGGTCGGCAAGAGCACGGTCGTCGCTCATATGAGGAAGATGTACCCCGAGGTCTGGCTCTCGGTGTCGGCCACCACCCGGCACCCGAGGCCCGGCGAGAAGAACGGGGTCCAGTACCACTTCGTCGACAACGACGAGTTCGACAAGCTGGTCGCCAACGGCGAGCTGCTGGAGTGGGCCGAGTTCGCCGGGAACCGTTACGGCACCCCGCGCGCGGCCGTGCTGGAGAAGCTGGAGCGTGGCGAGCCCGTCCTGCTGGAGATCGATCTGCAGGGCGCCCGCCAGGTGCGCGAGTCGATGCCGGACGCCCAGCTGGTCTTCCTGGCCCCGCCGAGCTGGGACGAGCTGGTCCGTCGGCTGACCGGCCGGGGCACCGAACCGCAGGACGTGATCGAACGGCGGCTGGAGGCGGCCAAGGTCGAGCTCGCGGCCGAGCCCGAGTTCGACACCACCCTTGTCAACACCTCCGTCGAGCAGGTGGCGGCCGAACTGCTAGCCTTGCTCGGTGTAGCCTGACCTGTCAGTCTTTTCCACCCTTTCGGAAGGTTTTCGCGTGTCCTCTTCCATGACCGCGCCCGAGGGCATCATCAACCCGCCGATCGACGAGCTGCTTGAGGCCACCGACTCGAAGTACAGCCTCGTGATCTACGCCGCCAAGCGCGCGCGCCAGATCAACGCGTACTACTCCCAGCTGGGCGAGGGCCTGCTGGAGTACGTCGGCCCGCTGGTCGACACCCACGTGCACGAGAAGCCGCTGTCGATCGCGCTGCGCGAGATCAACGCGGGCATGCTGACCGCCGAGGCGGTCGAGGCTGCCTGAGGCAGTCCCGTACCTTCACCGGAGGGCCCGGCGGAATCTTTCCGCCGGGCCCTCCGGCGTTCTGGGTCGGGGCCGCCGGGCTCTCCGGCGTCTGCTGTGGGTGCTCGCTGTGGGTGTTCGCTGTGAGGTGGGGCACCGTGCGGGTGGCAACTGAGGGGTCGTAGGGTGGGCGGGTCCCAGCTGCGGAGAAAGGTCGGTCCATGAGCGCGAACGCGGACGCTCCTCGCGTGGTCCTCGGCGTCAGCGGCGGGATCGCCGCCTACAAGGCGTGCGAGCTGCTGCGCCGGTTCACCGAATCCGGCCACCAGGTCACCGTGGTGCCCACCGCGGCGGCACTGCACTTCGTCGGCGAGGCCACCTGGGCCGCACTGTCCGGCCGCCCGGCCGCTACCGAGACCTGGGAGCGCGTGCACGAGGTGCCGCACGTGCGGATCGGGCAGCAGGCCGACCTGGTGGTGGTCGCCCCCGCCACCGCCGACCTGATCGCCAAGGCCGCCCACGGGCTCGCCGACGACCTGCTGACCAACACCCTGCTCACCGCCCGCTGCCCGGTCGTCGTGGCGCCCGCGATGCACACCGAGATGTGGGAGCACCCGGCCACCCGGGAGAACGTCGCCACGCTGCGCCGCCGCGGCGTGATCGTGCTGGAACCCGCCGTCGGACGGCTCACCGGCAAGGACACCGGCAAGGGGCGGCTGCCCGAGCCGACCGCGATCTTCGACGCCTGCCGGGCCGTGCTGCGCCGCGGCGGGCCGGTGCCGACCGACCTGGCCGGGCGGCACGTGGTGGTCTCGGCCGGCGGCACCCGGGAGCCGCTGGACCCGGTGCGCTTCCTCGGCAACCGCTCCTCCGGCAAGCAGGGCTACGCGCTCGCCGTGACCGCGGCGGCGCGCGGCGCGCGGGTGACCCTGATCTCGGCCAACGCCGAGCTGCCCGACCCGGCCGGGGTGGACGTGGTGCACGTCTCGACCGCGCTGGAGCTGCGCGAGGCGGCGCTGAAGGCGGCCGAGGACGCGGACGCCGTGGTGATGGCCGCGGCGGTGGCGGACTTCCGGCCCGCCGAGTACGCGACCGGCAAGATCAAGAAGGTGGAGGGGGTCGAGCCGGCGCCGGTCGCGCTGGTCCGCAACCCCGACGTGCTGGCCGAGCTGTCGGCGCACCGTCCCCGTTCGGGTCAACTGGTGGTGGGCTTCGCGGCGGAGACCGACGACGTGCTCGCCAACGGCCGCGCCAAGCTCGCCCGCAAGGGCTGCGACCTGCTGGTCGTCAACGAGGTGGGCAACGGCAAGGCCTTCGGCCAGGACGTCAACGAGGCCGTGGTGCTGGGCTCGGACGGCAGCGAGACCCCCGTACCGGTGGGCCCGAAGGAGGCGCTCGCGGACGTCGTCTGGGACCTGGTCGCAAAGCGGTTGGAACCGGGTCGGAACTGATCGGGTTCCGCTCGAGAACGGTCTTGATTTCCGGAAGCGGGTGACGTTCGGCGGAAGCAGACCGTTACACTCCAGGAATCAAGTCTTTCCGGATGTCCCCGGTTCGCCGGGGGCCTTCAGTCAGCAGCCGCTGCAACCCCAGGGAGCGCTGTGTCTCGCCGCCTGTTCACCTCGGAGTCCGTGACCGAGGGACACCCCGACAAGATCGCTGACCAGATCAGCGACACCATCCTTGACGCTCTCCTGCGGGAGGACCCGACGTCCCGGGTCGCCGTGGAGACGCTCATCACCACCGGCCAGGTGCACGTGGCCGGCGAGGTGACCACCAAGGCGTACGCGCCGATCGCCCAGCTCGTCCGGGACAAGATCCTGGAGATCGGCTACGACAGCTCCAAGAAGGGCTTCGACGGCGCCTCCTGCGGCGTGTCGGTGTCCATCGGTGCCCAGTCGCCCGACATCGCGCAGGGTGTCGACACCGCGTACGAGGCCCGGGTCGAAGGCGATGAGGACGATCTGGACAAGCAGGGGGCCGGCGACCAGGGCCTGATGTTCGGCTACGCGTCCGACGAGACGCCCGAGCTGATGCCGCTGCCGATCACCCTGGCGCACCGCCTCTCCCGCCGGCTCACCGAGGTCCGCAAGAACGGGACCATCCCGTACCTGCGCCCCGACGGCAAGACCCAGGTCACCATCGAGTACGACGGCGACAAGGCCGTCCGCCTCGACACCGTGGTCGTCTCCACCCAGCACGCCAGCGACATCGACCTCGAGTCGCTGCTCACCCCGGACATCCGCGAGTTCGTCGTGGAGCCGGAGCTGAAGGCGCTCGCCGACCAGGGCATCAAGCTGACCACCGACGGTTACCGCCTGCTGGTCAACCCGACCGGCCGCTTCGAGATCGGCGGCCCGATGGGCGACGCCGGCCTCACCGGCCGCAAGATCATCATCGACACCTACGGCGGCATGGCCCGCCACGGTGGCGGCGCCTTCTCGGGCAAGGACCCGTCCAAGGTGGACCGCTCGGCCGCGTACGCGATGCGCTGGGTGGCGAAGAACATCGTCGCCGCCGGCCTCGCCGCCCGCGCCGAGGTGCAGGTCGCGTACGCGATCGGCAAGGCCGAGCCGGTCGGCCTGTTCGTGGAGACCTTCGGCACCGAGACCGTGCCGGTCCTCACCATCCAGAAGGCCGTCTCCGAGGTCTTCGACCTGCGTCCGGCCGCGATCATCCGCGACCTGGACCTGCTGCGCCCGATCTACTCCCAGACCGCCGCGTACGGCCACTTCGGCCGTGAGCTGCCGGACTTCACCTGGGAGCGCACGGACCGGGTGGAGCAGCTGAAGGCTGCCGTCCAGGACTGACCCGTGGTGTGAAGCGGCGCCCGCCCTCGTTCGGGGGTGGGCGCCGTTTTCGCTGTGTGTGGTTTGTCGGTGTGACCTGGTAGTACTGAGAGCGATGAGCAACACAGGGGAGCCGGAGCAGCTGGCGTTCATCCGGGAGACGGTGAAGCGGGCCAAGCCCCGGACGTGGAAGGGGGCCAAGCGGGCCGAGCACCTGCCGGTGGCCCGGGTCGTGGTGGACAAGGGCGTGCTCACCATCGACAAGTTCTTCGACTACGAGGTGCCGGCCGCCATGGCCGAGGAGGCCCAACCGGGGGCCCGGGTGCGGGTGCGCTTCGGGGCGCGGGTGGTCAAGGGCCAGCGCGAGGGCGGGGAACTGCACGACGGGTTCATCGTCGCCCGGCTGGAGAAGAGCGACTTCGCCGGCCCGCTCGCCCCGCTCGCCCAGGTGCTCTCACCCGAGCCGGTGCTCTCGCCGCAGCTGCTGCGACTGTGCCGCACCGTCGCCGACCGGTACGCCGGAACCCTGGCCGACGTGCTGCAACTGGCCGTACCGCCCAGGCACGCCAAGGCCGAGGCCGAGCCCTCGCCACCGCCGCTGCCGCGCCCCCAGCCCCCGGCGCCGGGCGGCTGGCAGCGCTACCCGGCCGGACCGGACTTCCTCGCCACGCTGGCCGGCGGCGGCTCGCCGCGCGCGGTGTGGGCGGCGCTGCCCGGGCCCGGCTGGCCGTACGAGATCGCCCGGGCCGTCGCGGCGACGCTGGCGGGCGGGCGCGGCGCACTGGTCGTGCTGCCGGACCGGCGCTCGGTGGCCCGGGTCGACCAGGCGCTGACCGAACTGCTCGGACCGGGGATGCACATGGCGCTGGAGGCCGAGCTCGGCCCGCGCGAGCGCTACCGGCGCTGGCTCGCGGTCAGCCGCGGCTCGGTGCACGCCGCGATCGGGACCAGGGCCACCATGTTCGCGCCGGTGCGCGACCTCGGGCTGGTCGTGGTCTGGTCCGACGGCGACAGCAGCCACAGCGACCCGCGCGCCCCGCACCCGCACGTGCGCGAGGTCGCGCTGCTGCGCGCCGCCGAGGAGGGCGCGGCGGTGCTGCTCGGCGGGCACGCGGTGACGGTGGAGGGCGCGCAGCTGGTCAGCACCGGCTGGGCGCGGCCGCTGGTCGCCGACCGCGAGACGGTCCGGCAGGTCGCCCCGAGGGTGCGCACCGTCACCGACCAGGACCAGCACCGGGACGCCGCCGCCCAGGCCGCCCGGCTCCCGTCGGTGGCGTGGGAGGCCGCTCGGGAGTCGCTGGCGGCCGGGCACCCGGTGCTCATCCAGGTGCCCCGGCGCGGCTACGTGCCCCGGCTGGCCTGCGGGCGCTGCCGCACCCCCGCCCGCTGCCGGCGCTGCGAGGGGCCGCTGGAGGCGCCCTCGGCGGACGCCGCGCTGCGGTGCGGGTGGTGCGGGGAGGTGGAGAACGACTGGCACTGCCCCGAGTGCGGCTCCTTCCGGCTACGGGCGCAGGTCGTCGGCGCCCGGCGCACGGCCGAGGAACTCGGCAAGGCCTTCCCGCGGATCCCGGTGCGGACCTCGGGACGGGACGCGGTGCTGGACACCGTGCCGGACGAGCCCTCCCTGGTGATCTCCACCCCGGGCGCCGAGCCGGTGGTCGAGGACGGCGGCGGGTACGGGGCCGTACTGCTGCTGGACGGCTGGGCGTTGCTGAGTCGGCCCGACCTCCGGGCCGGGGAGGAGACGCTGCGGCTCTGGCTGGCGGCGGCCGCGCTCTCCCGGCCGGCCGGAGAGGGCGGGACGGTGGTCGTGGTCGCCGAGCCGTCGGCCCGGCCGGTGCAGGCGCTGGTGCGCTGGGACCCGCTCGGGCACGCCGGGCTGGAACGGGACGAGCGGGCGCAGCTGCACTTCCCGCCGGTCTCCCGGATGGCCTCGGTGAGCGGAAGCCCGGCGGCCGTCGCCGATCTGCTGAACCTGATCCGGCTGCCGGAGGGCGCGGACGTGCTCGGGCCGGTGCCGGTGGCCGCGCTGCGGGGGGAGGAGCAGGAGCGGGCGCTGCTGCGGGTGGCGCCCGGGCAGGGGGCCGCGCTGGCTGCGGCGCTCAAGGCGGCGCAGATCGCGCGGATCGCGCTGCGGACGGCGGAGGCGGTGCGGGTGCGGGTGGATCCGACGGACATCGGGTAGCGGGTGGCGGGTGGCGGGCCTCGGGTGGCGGACACCGGATGGTGGTCGTCGGGTGCGGCCGTCAGGCAGTGGCCCGTCGACCGGGCCGCTGGGGCGGGGTGAGTGGGCCACCCCGCCCCGGGATGGCCCGGTTCTGGCGGGGTCGGTCAGCCGCGGAGGGGGATGCCGGTGCGGTCGGGCTGCGGGCGGTCGATGCTGCCGCTGCGGTCGATGGGGGTGCGGTCGATGGGGGTGCGCTCGATGGGGGTGCGCTCGATGGGGGTGCGGTCGATGGGGGTGCGCTCGATCGGGGCGCGGTCAAGGGCGGCGCGGTCCAGGCCGCCCTGGCGGGCGGCGGGGACGGTGGTGGCCAGGCCGCTGCGTTCGATGGGGGCGGGGAGCTCCTCGGAGCGGTCCGGGCGGCTGGGGCCCGGGACGGCGCCGCTGGCGGCGAGGAGCTCGCTGGTGGGGCGGCGCATGCCGTAGCGCCGGTGCACGGCCTGCTTGGTGACCCCGAGGGCGGAGCCCACCGAGTCCCAGGAGAAGCCCAGTGCCCGGTCGAACTCGACCGCCGCCGCCACCAGGGTCTCCACGCTCTCCCGCAGCTCCTGCGCCAGGCGCACGGTCGGTGCGGGCGCCCGTCCGTACACCACGAAGCCGGCCGAGGTGCTCGGACGGCGCGGACGGTAGACGTTGCCCAACTGGGCGGTGAGCGTCCGCAGCGCATCGACCTGGCGCCTCACCCGCTCGATGTCCCGCACCAGCAGGTGCAGGCTCGCCCGCGCCCGGGCGTCGTGGTTGATCTGCTCGGCCATGGCCTACGTGCCACCTTCCGTACGGTTCAGCTCGGCCGGGGCGCGGTGTCCCGTGCGCCCGGCCCCGGTCAATCTCTCTTGACCAACGCCGAAGCGGGGGCCGGGGTAACGCCGCTCGGCGACTCGGGATATGCCAGAAGCCGGTGTGGGCGTCGTCGGAGGGCGGTGCGGGCGTCGTCGGAAGCCGGTGTGGGCGTCCGGGGACGGCCCGTCGGAGCGCTCGGGCGAGTTGCATAGACTTGCGGTGAACCAGTCGTTGCCCGAAAGCCCGTGCCCTCGCGGACAGGAGCCCGTACCCCGTGGCGATCCAGCCGATCCGTCTCTTCGGAGACCCCGTCCTGCGGGCCACCGCCCAGCCGGTGACCACCTTCGACAAGGAACTGCGCAACCTGGTCAGCGACCTCACCGACACCATGCTCGACGCCCCCGGCGCCGGCCTCGCCGCGCCTCAACTCGGCGTCTCGCTACGGGTGTTCACGTACCACGTGGACGGCGTCACGGGCCACCTGATCAACCCGGACCTGTCGCTCAGCGAGGACGAGCAGGAGGGCCCGGAGGGCTGCCTCTCGCTGCCCGGACTGCGCTACGACACCAAGCGCGCCTACGGCGTGGTGGCCAAGGGCTTCAACATGTACGGCGATCCGGTCACGGTCGAGGGCACCCAGCTGCTCGCCCGGTGCATCCAGCACGAGACCGACCACCTGGACGGCATCATCTTCATCGACCGGCTCGACCGGGAGCAGCGCAAGGCCGCACTGAAGGCCATCCGGGAGAGCGACTGGAGCGCCGGACCGGCACCGGTCGTCAAGATATCCCCGCACAGCACCTTCGGCTCGGCGCGCTGAGTCCGTCCTCTCCTGATCCCCGTTTGCAGAAAGGCACTTGATGCGTCTCGTCTTCGCCGGCACCCCCGAGGTCGCCGTTCCCGCGCTGGACGCGCTGATCGACTCCGACCGGCACGAGGTCGTCGCGGTGGTCACCCGCCCCGACGCCCCCGCCGGGCGCGGGCGCAAGCTGGTCGCCAGCCCCGTCGCCCAGCGCGCCGAGGAGGCCGGGATCGAGGTCCTCAAGCCGGCGAAGCCCAGCGACCCGGACTTCGTCGCCCGGCTCACCGAACTCGCCCCCGACTGCTGCCCGGTGGTCGCCTACGGCGCGCTGCTGCGCCCCGGCACCCTGGAGATCCCCAAGCACGGCTGGGTCAACCTGCACTTCTCGCTGCTGCCCGCCTGGCGCGGCGCGGCCCCCGTGCAGCACGCGGTGCTGGCCGGCGACGAGGTGACCGGCGCGTCCACCTTCCTGATCGAGCAGGGCCTGGACTCCGGTCCGGTCTACGGCGTGATCACCGAGGAGATCCGCCCGAGCGACACCAGCGGCGAACTGCTCACCCGGCTGTCGGTCTCGGGCGCCCGGCTGCTCGCGGCCACCATGGACGGCATCGAGGACGGCTCGCTGCACGCCGTGCCGCAGCCGGCCGAGGGCGTCACCCTCGCGCCGAAGATCACCGTCGAGGACGCGCGGATCGAGTGGAACCACCCGGCGCTGCGGATCGACCGGGTGGTGCGCGGCTGCGCGCCGGCGCCGGGGGCGTGGACGGAGTTCCGGGGCGAGCGGCTGAAGGTCACCGGGCCGGTCAAGCTGCTCCCGGAGTCCGCCGAGCTGGCGCCGGGCGAGGTCGCGATGGTCGGCAAGAACAGCGTGCGGGTCGGCACCGGGTCGCACGATGTTGAGCTGGGGGAGGTGCGGCCGCAGGGCAAGAAGGAGATGCGGGCGGCCGACTGGGCGCGCGGCGCGCGGCTGGAGCCCGGGGAGCGCTTCGGGCTCCCGGCCGGCGGCTCCGAGGGCTGACCGTCAGGTTTGGCGTTACCTTTGGCGTTACTGTTCGTCTGAGATCTTCTGATAACCACCCTTCTGATAACCATCGCAGCACCTTGAGGTATTCGTGAGCACGCCCGCCGGCGCCAAGCGCGCCCCCCGTCCGCACCGTCGGCCGAAGAAGGACCCGGCCCGGATCGTCGCGTTCCGGGCACTGCGCGCCGTCGACGAGCGGGACGCGTACGCCAACCTGATCCTGCCGTCCCTGCTGCGCGAGGCCGAGCAGAAGGGCATGGACCGGCGCGACGCCGCCCTCGCCACCGAGCTCGTCTACGGCACCCTGCGCCTGCAGGGCACCTATGACGCGATCATCGCCGCCTGCATCGACCGGCCGCTGAGCAAGGTCGACCCGCCGGTGCTGGACGTGCTCTCGCTCGGCGCCCACCAGCTGCTCACCACCCGCATCCCCACCCACGCGGCCGTCTCGGCGACCGTCGAGCTGGCCCGGGTGGTGCTCGGCGACGGCAAGGCCAAGTTCGTCAACGCCGTGCTGCGCCGGATCAGCGCCCACGACCTGGACGCCTGGATCGCGCAGGTCGCCCCGCCGTACGACAAGGACGCCGAGGACCACCTGGCGGTCGTGCACTCCCACCCGCGCTGGGTGGTCTCCGCGCTCTGGGACTCGCTCGGCCGCTGGCAGCCGGACGCCTCCGGACGCACCGCGATGGAGGAGCTGCTGCGGGCCGACAACGAGCGGCCCGAGGTCACCCTGGTCGCCCGGCCCGGCCGGGCCACCGTCGGCGAGCTGGCCGACGCGCTCCCCGAGGCCACGCCCGGGCGCTGGTCCCCGTTCGCGCTGCGGCTCGCCGAGGGCGGCGACCCGGGCGCGCTGACCGCCGTGCGGGAGAACCGGGCGGGCGTGCAGGACGAGGGCAGCCAGCTGGTCGCGCTGGCACTGGCCACCGCACCGCTGGAGGGTCCGGACCGGCTCTGGCTGGACGGCTGCGCCGGACCGGGCGGCAAGGCCGCGCTGCTCGGCGCGCTCGCCGCGGAGCGGGGTGCGGGGCTGGTCGCGAGCGAGAAGCAGCCGCACCGGGCCCGGCTGGTGGCGCGGGCGCTGGAGGGCAACCCCGGCCCGTACACGGTGATCGCGGCCGACGGGACGCGCCCGGCCTGGCGCTCCGGCGGCTTCGACCGGGTGCTGGTCGACGTGCCGTGCTCCGGTCTGGGCGCGCTGCGGCGCCGTCCGGAGGCGCGCTGGCGGCGCCGGCCGGCCGATGTCGCGGCCTTCGGGCCGCTCCAGCGGGACCTGCTGCGCTCGGCGATCGAGGCCACCCGGGTCGGTGGCGTGGTCGGCTACGCGACCTGCTCGCCGCACCTCGCGGAGACCCGGGCGGTCGTCGAGGACGTGCTGCGCGGCGAGGGCGGCCGGGTCGAGTGGATCGACGCGCGGCCGCTGCTGCCCGGCGTTCCGGCACTCGGGGACGGGCCGGACGTGCAGCTGTGGCCGCACCTGCACGGGACGGACGCGATGTACCTGGCGCTGCTGCGGCGGACCGCCTGAGCGGCCTGCTCGCGCCTCCGGTAGGGGCTTGAGCCTCCGGTAGGGCTTGCACCTCCCGCAGGGGGAGGCGGCAGGGTGGTGGGCATGAACGACGATGCGCTCCTCACGACCGGCCCGCTTCTCACCATCGGCGAGCTCGCCCGGCGGACCGGGCTGACGGTGAAGACCGTCCGGTTCTACTCGGACCAGGGGATCGTGTCGCCGGCCGACCGCAACCCGGCCGGCCACCGGCGGTACGGCGCCGATGCTGTCGCCCGCCTGGATCTGGTGCGCACCCTGCGCGAGCTCGGGCTCGGGCTGCGGGAGGTCCGGCAGGTGCTGGAGCGCGAGCTCGGGCTGTCCGAGGTCGCGGCGGCGCACGCCGCGGCGCTGGACGTCCGGATCCGGGCGCTGAGGCTGCGGCAGGCGGCGTTGCGGACGGTGGCCGTGCGGGGGGCTGCCACCGCAGAGGAGTTGACGCTCGTGCACCAGTTGGCCCGGTTGACGGAGGACGAACGGGGCCGCCTGGTCGAGGAGTTCCTGGCCGAGGTGTTCGGGGAGGGGGCTTCCGGGAGTGGTCCTTCCGGGGACGGTTGTTTCGGCGGGGTCGCTCGGTTCGGCGGGGTCGCTCGGTCGCTGACGCCGGAGTTGCCGGAGGAGCCGTCGGTCGAACAGGTCGAGGCGTGGCTGGAGTTGGCGCTGTTGGCCGGGGATGCCGGGTTCCGTGAGCTGTTGCGCGGGTTGGCGGAGGGCGAGGCGGCGGAGGCTGGTCCGGGTACTCTCCCTCGGCCCGGACTGGCTGTGCTGGTGCGGGAGTTGGTCGGTCCAGCGGGTGCGGCTGGGGTGGCGCCGGGGTCGGATGAGGGGGCGCGGGTGGGTGCCGTGCTGCTGGAGCGGTATGCCCGGTTGGTGGGTACTGCGGAGGAAGAGGCTGATTCTGTGCGTGCTCGGTTGGTGGGGCGGTTGAGGGCGATGGCGGATCCGCGGCGGGAGCGGTACCTGATGCTGCTGGCGGTGGTCAACGGGTGGGTGGCGCCGGAGAGTTCGGCCGCAGTGCTGGACTGGGCGGTGCGGGCCGTCGGCTGAGGGGGCGGATCGGCTGATTGGGCGGATCGGCTGTCGGGGCCTACGGCCGCAGGGGCGGCGGGCCGGGGCAGTTGGTGAGGAAGGCGTGGGCCTGGGCGCGGAGGTGGTCGACCGGCGGGTCCTCGCAGATCACCTCCAGGCCGAGTGCGGTGGCCTGGCCCAGATGGTGGTAGGACTGGTAGGCGAGGTACGGGCGGTGCTCGTCGGTGGGGTCAAGCCCGACGGCGAAGGTCGCGAAGTGGGTGCGCTCCTTCTCGGTGCGGGCGAACTCCGTTCGGGAGAGCTCCCATTCGAACTCGTACGGCTCCGGATCGGCGGGCAGGTCGAGGAGGGCCTGGGCCAGTCGGCGGACCTCGTCCGGGTCGGCGAAGGGCAGTGACTCCGACCAGAGCGGTGCGGCGGCGAACAGCTCCCAATCGGCGCCATTGTGGCGGACGGTCAGTTCCCACTCGCCGTCCTGATCGCGCCAGCGGCAACTGAGGATCGGGTTCATGGTGGTCAACCTCCCTGCGGGGTCCGGCCGTTACGTTTTCTCCTCATCGTGGCACACCGGGCGGCTGCGGGGAGCAGGGCGTGACCCGTCCTCGGGCGGCTCGCCGGGCTTCCGGCAGCTGGCGGTAGCCCCGCCAGGCCGTACTCGGCGCCGAGGGCGGTGGGGTTGGGGGTTCTGTGGGTGGGTGGGGGCTCTCGGGAGGGTGGGTGGCCGGGGCGGTTCCGGGGGTGGCCGCTCCGGGGGCTGGATGATTTTCCGACTGCCGACTCTGTGGGTGGGGTGTTGGGCGCCGTTGGCAGTCTGAAAATCACCCGCAACGCCCCTCTCCGGGCCACCCCCTCCACCGCCCCTCTCGCAGCGCGTCCCTCTCGCCTGGTCGGGTGGTGGGGGGAGGGGGGAGGTGGGTGGGCGCGCGAGGCGTTGCCCGCGCGCCCACGACGGGTGGGGGGTACCGCCGTGAGGGGCTCAGGTGGTGGTGGTTCCGTGGGCGGTGTGCCAGGGGCGGCCGGGGCGGGTCTGGACGGGGGTCGAGGTGAGGCGCAGGGCGTACACCTCGCGGTCCGGTGCCGGGGACGGGACCGGGCCGAGGTACTCGTGGCCGGTCAGGTGGCACCAGGCGGGCAGGTCGAGCGGGGCGGCGGGGTCGGTGGTGTGGATGTGGACCACCGCGCCGGCCGGGAGGTGGGCGATCTGCGCGCGCAGGCGGAGCAGGAGTTGGACACAGAGCAGGCCGGTTCCGTCGACGGTGAGGTCGGGGGCGGCGCCGTCGGTGCTGCTCGTGCTGCCGGTGCTGTCGGGGGCGGTCACCGGGGGGTCTCCTGGGTGATGCGCCAGAGGCGGCGGGGCAGTTCGCCCTCCTCGAACGGGTGGACGGCGGCGAGGTGCCAGCCCTCGGCGAGCCGGTCCACCAGCTCGCGGGGGAAGAAGTGGACGGCGAAGCCGCCGTGTTCCCGGATGTCGTCCCCGTGGCCGGTGCCGTCGCCGTAGTGGGCGTCGCCGGTGTGGCGGACGGTGTAGACGAAGATGCCGCCCGGGCGCAGGACGCGCCGGACCTCGGCGATCAGCGACTCGACCTCCTCGGTGCTCAGCGCCATGCAGAGCAGCATGTGGGCGAAGACCGCGTCGACGGAGGCGTCGGGGAGGGGCAGCGGGTCGCGGACGTCGTGCACGACGGTGCGGACCCGCTCGGTCAGGCCCTGTTCGTCGGCGGCGGTGCGCAGTTGTTCCAGGCCGGTCGGGCTGAAGTCGGTGGCCAGTACGGTGAAGCCCGCGCGGGCGAAGTGGAGCGCGTCGCGGCCGTGGCCGGCGCCGAGTTCGAGCACCTCGCGGGCGGCGGCGGTGGCGAAGGCCTGGGCGGCGTACCGCGCGGGGGCGGACGGCTGCTCGCCGTACATCCCGGGGGTGGTCCGGTAGGTCTGCTGCCAGTGCGCGCGTTGGGTGTCGGCGAGAGCGGGCTCCCGGCGGGGTTCCCGAAGGGGTTCCCGGCGGGGCGACGTGCTGGGCGTCGGGCCGGGAGTGCGGGTCATGGTGATGCCTTCGCGGGGTGTGCCGTGGTGCGGATGGTGTGAGTGGCTCCGGTGGTGCGTGTTCAGCCTAGGACGTGGGGCTGGGCGGGGGTGGGTGGGGGCCAGGTCAGGGCCTCGGGATGCGGCGGTGTTCGGGGGCGGTGCCGCCGAGGCGGGTGAGCAGGGCGGACAGCTGGGTGAGGTCCTCGCTGCCCCACTGCTCGGGGGCGAAGTGGTCGGCGGCGACCTGCCGGGCGGTGTGCAGCATCTCGGCGAGTCGTTCGCGGCCGGTCGGGGTGAGGGCGGCGTAGGCGACCCGGGCGTCGCGGGCGGCGGCCTCGCGGGTCACCAGGCCGATTCGCTCCAGCGGGGCGAGGCCGCGCGTGACGCCGGAGGCGGTGAGGCCGAGGGCCTCGGCGAGGTCGACCCGGCGCATTCGGCCGCCGGGGGCCTGGGCGAGGTGCAGCAGCAGGGTGAAGTCGGACAGGCTCACGCCGTGCAGGCCGCTGAGGCTCGCGTCGAAGCGCTTGACCACGGCGGTCTGGGCGCGGACCAGGCGCAGGGCGGTGTCGAGCGGGTCGGGGCGGGGGTCGCTCGTGGGGCTGGGGTCGGGTACGGGGCGGTTTGTCGGGTCTGTCATTGCCACCTCCTTGACTACTCAAGTATATGCATGGGCGGAGCCGTCAAGGAGGTGGCTGAGGGGGAGGGGCGGCGGTCAGCTGGTGGCGTTGGCGGCGCGGCGCTGCCGCTTGCCCAGGGGCGCCTGGGAGAGATCCTCGGCCTGGGAGCGGAGGTTCTTGTAGCCGTAGCCGCGGTCGGTCAGCCAGGACCGCGCGGCCTGCTCGGCTCGGTCGGTGGCCTCCAGGATGTCCTCTTCCTCCTCGCCCTCGTCGAGGAAGCGGAAGGTGAAGGCGGCGCGGGCGTTGAGGTCGTAGCTGAGGTGGCCCTCGCGGGTGAAGGCGGCGTGCAGGACGTCGTGCTCGGGTGCGGCGGCGAGGAGTTCGGCGCGCTGCTCGTCGGTGAGGGCGTCGAAGACGCCGCGCACCATGATGCGGAAGGTTCGGGTGGTCATGTGCAGACGATAGGCAGGAGGGGCGGTGGACCGCCAATGCGATTTCGCGGGTGGGGGCGGGGACGGGGCGGGCTGTGGCGGGGCGGGAAGGGGGCGGCGCGCCCGGCCGTTGGTGCGGGGTCGGCGGGCGGGCGCTGGGCGCATGGGGTTGGGGTTGGTCTCGGCAGCCGGTCTCAGCGGGCGAAGGGCCCGAAGGTGGTGGCGGCCAGGCGGAGGGCCGGGGACGGGGTGCCGCCGGTGCTGCCGACGGAGTAGACCAGGCGCTTGCGCAGGTCCGCGGTGGCGAAGAACCCGTCGGAGTAGACCAGGCGCTTGCGCAGGTCCGCGGTGGCGAAGAACCCGTCGGAGTAGCCGAGGTCGTGCCCGGTCTTGCCCCAGACCGTCGTGACGTCCTGCAGCGGGATGGCCAGCAGTCCGACGCTGTAGCAGGCCTTGCCTTTGTTCGGCCCCAACTGGCAGTCACCGGAGTCGTGGTAGGGAAGTAGCCGCCCGGAGGCGCCGCGCGGCAGGGTGAACAGGTCGTGCAACTGCTGCGGGGGCAGGAGCGGGGTTCTCGATGTGGCTGCCGTCTGAGAGGACCGCGAACCGGTTCAGTCCGAGGCCGATGCCGATCTCGCCGGTGGTGGGCGGCAGCAGGTCGGCGGCGGGTTCGGTCTCGGTGACGAAGGAGACGAAGAACCGTCCTGCCGGGTACGGATCAGGGTGATCGAGGTGGGGTCGGACGGCAGCTCATGGGACCAGCGGACCTTGACTTCCCCGGTGCCGGGTAGTCGCAGGCGCCCGCTGGGCGTGATCTTGAATCGGGCGTTCGCGGTGAAGCGGATCGCGTCGCGGTGGTCCTTCTTCGACTTGAATGACGGCTGTTCGATCTTCGGCCCCCTGCGGGTGCCCTTGCGTGAGGCGAAGTGGTTTGACCACGCCTGTCCCAGGTCCCGAACGGACTGCTGGAGTGCCACCGCCGAGACCTCGCCGAGCCATGCCCGGCCCGGCTTCTTCTTGCCGTCGGTGACGACCAGCTTGGACAGTGCCGCCGTGCTCGGGATCTTCTCCCCGCGTTCATCGGCTTCCAGGCACAGCCTCAGCCCGTCGTTGTAGGCGACGCGGGCGCACCCGAACGCGCGGGCGGCGCCCTTGCGCTGACTTGTCGTCAACTCTGCCTGCGGTACCGGTACCTGATCTGCATGCTGTTCCACCTATCGGGCGGAACTGACATTGCGGGACGGCGCAAACCTGCACGTCACGGCAGGGTTCAGAATCGCTTGGGCCAGGAGTCCGGGCTGCTGCCGGTGGGCCGCAGGGTGCGTTGGACGACCTCGTCGAAGGTCTCGATGCCGAAGCGCTGGACGATCAGGGCGTTGTTCTCGACGTCCTGATCGCCCGGGCCCTCGACCGGCGGCTCGGTCGGGTCCGCTGGTCGGCCTTCCGCTGTCGGCCAGGGCGGGGCGTGGGTGTGGTGGCGAGGAGCAGTCCGGCGAGGGCGAGGGCGGCGGTCTTGGTGACGGGCATGTGGTCTCCGAGGTCGGTGGGTCGGGCGGGTGCGGAATGGGCCGTGTGGGAGAACACATGTGTGACGTCGAATCAGTTCCGGGACTCCGTGGGGCGAATCGGTTCCACCCGGTGTCGGTGAGGGAGGAGTCGACCTGGGGGGTGGGGTCCGGATGGGTGCTGGGCTGGTGTGTGGGGGGCATGGTTCGCCTCGTGGGTTCGGGCCGGTGGCTGTGTCCGGGCTTCGGTCAGGGGGCTTCGGACAGCTCGACGGGGTGGACGGTGAAGTTGCCGCTGGTGACCGGGGCGAAGGGGGCCAGGGCCATGCAGGTGCCGACGACGGGCTGGTAGGGGCTGCCGTCCTGGTCCAGGTCCATGTTGCCCACGCCCCAGGAGAAGCCGAGGCGGTCCTTGCCGTGGCCGTGGGCGTCGTAGATGCTCAGGCCTATTCGCTGGCCGACCGGCATGGCATCCGACTTGGTGATCACGGCGGTCAGGGTGGCGACGGGGCCGCCGGTGGCGAGGCAGTCGACGGTGGCATCGGCCTGACGGACGTCGCCGCTCTTGGCCACCCGGTGGGAGAAGTGGACGGTGCCCCGGGCGTCGGTGGGGAGACCCGTGGGGACGCCGGGGACGGGGTGGGTGTAGGGCGCGCCCTCGGCGTCGATGGTGAACCACATCTCGTCGGTGGGGTTGAGGGCGTAGTGGATCCGGGCGGATCCGTTGACCCGGGCGGTCGTGGCGGTCGTGGCGGTCGCGGTGGTCGTGGCGGTCTCGGCGGAGGGGGTCGCGCCGGCCGGGGCAGTGGCGGCGAGGGTCGTGAGGGCGAGGGCCGCGAGGGCGGCGGCCATGGCGGTGCGGGTGCTAGGGGCGCTGCGGGCCATGCGGGCGGTGCGGAACATGGTGGAGTCTCCCTTCTCCGGCGGCCCCGGTGGCCGCCGTCTCGGTGACTCCAAGACTGATCGCTGACACCCCCTCCACACATGTGCCGATCGGCATAAAGCGATCATCTCGCCGTCCTCGGCGAGGCGGCGGACGACTTCGCCCCGGTGACCGAGGAGGTCACCGCCTACGACCTGCCCGTCACCGGACGCATCCCCGCCCACCTCGACGGCCGCTACCTGCGCAACGGCCCCAACCCGCTGGGCATCGAGAACCCGGCCGCGCAACTGTGGACGCTCGGCGCCGGCATGGTGCACGGCGTCCGGATCCGGGACGGGCGCGCCGAGTGGTACCGCAACCGCTGGGTCCGCTCCGGCGCCGTCGCCGACCGGCTCGGCGGACCCCGGCGCCGCGGGCCCGTCGACGAACGGCTCGACATCTCCCCGAACGTGCGGGTCGCGGGCCTCGCCGGGCGCACCTACGCGCTCATCGAGGGCGGCATCCGCCCGTACGAACTCGGCTATGAGCCGGACACATGCACTTCTTCGCGCTCACCGAGCGGTTCGTGGTGCTGTACGACACCCCGCTGGTGTTCAGCGCGGCGCACCTGGCCACCGGCGTGCCGCCCGGGTCGGGGTGATGCCGCGCGAGGGCGGCCAGGTGCGGTGGTTCGAACTCGCGCCGCACCTGGTCGGGCGCACGCTCAACGCCTATGGGCGATGCCCGACACGCTGGTCGTCGACGTCGTCCGGCACCCGGCGGGCGTGGACCTGCGGGACATCGGCGCGAGTCGGCCCACCCTCGACCGCTGGACCGTCGATCTGGCCGCCGGGATGGCGAAGGAGGAGCGGCTGGACGACCGGATCCAGGAGTTCCCGCGTCTCAACTCCCGCTTCACCGGCCGCCCTTACCGCTACGGTTACGCCGCCGCCGTCGAACTCTACGCGCCGCCCACCGGTTCGGACGACGACCGCCCGGACGAGGGCTTCAGCAACGCCCTGCTCAAGCACGCCTTCGAGCGGGGGACGGTCGAGGCGCACGAGTTCGGGCGGGACGGGGCGGTCGGGGCGGGCCGGTCGCCCGGGTGCACCTGCCGGCGCGGGTCGTCCCGCTGGGGCTGTGCGGGCATCGGGTGCCGGGGGCGGAGCCCGCTGGTGCTGCGTGGGAAGTCGGTGGGGCCGACTTCCTGCGCGCGCGGATCCGAGGGGGCTGGGTGTCAGTCGATCTCGATGGTGAAGGTCGAGGTGCTGCCGTCCTGGGCGGTGAGGGTGACCGGGCCGAAGGTGATGAAGGTGGTCGAGGTGGCGCCGGGGGCGCGGTAGAAGCCGGTGGCCCTGGTGATGCGGAGGGCGAGGGCGGCGAGGGTGGTGGCCCGCTCCTCGTCCGCCTCGAGCCGTGGCTCGGCGAGCGCGGTGTGGCCGTGGGCCTCGGCCCAGTCGCGGACGCGGCCGGCGTCGCGGCTCAGCTCGGGCAGGATGCTGCGGTTGGCCCAGGCCCAGAGCCAGGAGGCCGAGTTGGGGCTCCACGTTCCGAGGATCTGGGCGGGGGCGGAGGCGGTGCGGTCGGGGAAGGTCCAGGTGATCAGACCGGTGCGCTGGTCGAGGCCCCAGCGGTCGGCGGTGCCGAGGCCCCAGGTGGTGTGGGCCTCGGCGAGTTGGCCGATCATCTGCTCGCCCTGGAGGAGCAGGGTGGCCAGGTCGGGCCGGGGGGTGGTGCTGTTCATGGGGCGAAGTGTGCCAGGGCCGATCTCGGCGGCTTGCGGCGGCGCCGACGTTCACCGGCCGCGCAGGTCCGCCGTGGCGGCGAGGCCGTGGGCCTGGGCGGCGGTGAGGCGGGCCGGTTCGGGGAGGAGGGCGGCGATGTCGGGGGTGCGGGGGACGGGGACGGTGGCGTGGGGGAGGGAGTCGGTCCGCCCGGATCGTCGGCGCAGGACACGGAGGAGGCGCGTGTGTACGCAAGCGTGGGAGACCGTCTGGTCGTTCACGGCAGGGTCGTCGGCCAGCAGGATCATGTGGTGGAGATCGTCGAGGTCCTCGGGCCGAAGGGCGGCCCGCCCTACCGCGTTCGGGCGGAGAACGGTCACGAGACGATCACGAGCCCCGGACCCGATGCCGTCGTCGACCATCGGAAGGTCGGGGAGTAGCCGCGGCGTTGAGGCCTGAGGGCGGGTGCGCGGCGCGCCGGGATCGAACCCGGCGCACCGTGCACCCGTTGCGGGGGCGGTGGTTCGGTAGGGGAGGGCGGAACGTGGAGGCATGGTGTCGGTGACGCCGACCGGAGGAGGGGCGGACGTGCTGGTGACGCCGACCGGCGGGGCCGGGGCGGCCAAGACGACGCCGGCCGCGGCGCTGGTGGCGGTCGCCGGGCCGGGTCGGCTACGAATGCTGCACGGGGACGACTACTACTTCGCCGAGCCGGCGCAGGGCGGGGTGGGGGCGCCGGACGAGGCCGGGGTGGTTCGGCTGGATGTGGGGATCTGCGGTCGGTGGACGGAGGGCGCCTCGCCGAGGACGTCGATGCGGCGCTCGGGCAGGGCGGGGTGGTGGTCGTGGACGGGCCGTTCGCCCGCCGGGTCGCCCCGCGACGGCCCTGTGCACGGTTCGACGTCTTCGTCGACCTGCCGGCGGATCTGCGGCTGGCCCGCAAGATCGAGCGCAAGTGCGTCGCGGGCGGCTTCCCGCCGGGGATGCTGCTGCGGAACTACGTCGAGCACCGGCGGGCCGCTCATGAGCGCCATGTCGAGCCGCTGCGGGCGGAGTGCGACCTGGTGGTCGACGGTGCGCTGGCCCCGGAGGTGCTGGTCGGACAGGTGTGGCGGCGGCTGCCGTCAGGGCGGGTGAGGCCGCGATTTCGTAATGACGGGGCCGGTCAGGGCCTCCCATGTGCAGGAGAGGACGGGGTTTTCCCTGCTCTTTGTTTAGGATCTTGCTCTGCTCTGCGACGATCCGTTGATCGTCGCCCTACTGCGGGGGCGGCGCTTCGCAGGGGAGATACGGGCATGGCCGAGCGGCCCGAGGACGGTGTCGTCCGGGTGCGTACGAGGTGGCGCGCCAGGTTCGCCATGAGCAAGAACACCTGGATGGTGATCTCGGGCGGCGTGCTGGGGGCGATGTTCGCGAGCCTGGGCCTCGCGGTGCTGTTCGGCCCGGCGAACGGGTTCGGCGGCGACAGCCTCGCCTTCATGGGCGCCATCAGCATCCTCGGGCTGCTGCCCTGCGGTGCCGGCTTCGTCTGGGCGCTGATCCACCCCCGGCGCGGACTCCCCTCGGCGGCCGTCGGCACCGTGCTGGGGCTGGTCATCTTCCTCTGCTTCGCCGGGGACGGCCTCAACGACTCCTGGAAGGCCCCGCCGGACCACCCGTCCACCGTCCGCGCGATCGGCAGCTGGACCAGCGGGAGCCTGGTGGTGCGAGTGCGGCCCGACCGGGTGGTGGCCTACCGCAGCGGCAGCGGGTCGGTCGCCTGGCAGTGGACGCCGCCGGGCGAGGACTCCCTGTGCACCATGAGCCGGGGGATCGGCGCGGGCGGCATCGGCCTGGTCGGGCACTCCCCGCACGGCAAGCCCTGCGCGGCGGTGACCTCGCTGGACCTCGCGGACGGCAAGGAGGGCTGGACCGCCACCGTGAACGCCCCCGCCCGGGACGGGGACAGCGCGGATTCGGACCTCGTCGCGGTGGCCGGCACCCAGGCCGTGCTGCAGGGCACGGACGGCTGGCGGGCGGTACGGCTGACGGACGGCCGGGAGCTGTGGCGCAGCGCGCCCGACGCCGGATGCACGCCGCTGGAGGTCGCGGGCGGCGAGCAGGAGGTGGTGACGGCCGCGCAGTGCGGTGACGGGGCGGCGGTGCTGCGCTCGCTGACGCCCGGGGACGGGCAGGGGCGGACGCGGGTCGCCGTTCCGGCCGAGGGTGGGCTCAGGAATCTGATGGTGGTGTCGGTCGATCCGCTCGCGGTCTGGGTCGACGCCCAGGCCGAGCGCGGCACCCACGCGGTGCTCAGCTACGACCGGTCCGGGAAGCAGCGTGCCTCGATACCGGTCTCCGGCGACGAGTACGACCTGGACGTGATGCTCGGCGGGGTGCACGCCTTCGACGAGTTCACCGCCCGGCCGCTGTTCGGCGGGGTGGTGGTCGATGACCTGTTCATCGTCCCCGGCGAGAAGCCCGGCGACGTCACCATCAGTGGTGGCACCCATCCGGGCCGAACGGCCACCGGACGGCTGCTCGCGTACTCCCTGGCGGACGGCAGCAAGAAGTGGACGGCCAGCCTGGACGACCAGGTGACGGGTGTGCTGGTGGACGGGACGTCGGTGTGGGCGATGACGCGGGACAGGCTGACCCGGGTCGACGCGGCGACCGGTCGGCAGAGCCGTGAACTGGACGTCAACGACACGGCGTCGCTGTACCCGGTGGACCTGTCGGCGGCGGGCCGGGAACGGTTCACGGTCGTGGCGGAGGACGGGACGCGGGACGAGCCGCCGGTCCGGGGGATGAGCTGAGGACCGGCCCTGCCCGCGAGGTGCGGGCAGGGCCGGAAGGCTCTTACTGATCGTTTCATAATGAGTCGAGCCGCCGGCCTCTTGCCTGGTTCCCCGAAGTCGCCCTGGCCTACGGCCACCGCTGATTCGTCGATGCTCTCGTGCCGTGACCGAGAAGGTTCGCCGGGTGAGTGCGGTCAGCCGGATCGCGCTGCTTTCCACACCCACGACGTTCGGCGGGGAAGGCCATCGAGTTCCTGGCGGCCAGTGCACCAGAGAAGCACCTGGACAGGGTCTCCAGGAGGGGCGTCGGGGAACAGCCGGGCGAGCACGGCCGCGCACAGCGATGCGGGTGGCTGCCAGTCCACGGCCAGCCCCTGTGTGATGTCGTGAGTGTGCAGAAGGGTTTCGGCGACGCCCATTGCTGCGAAGCCCTCGGGATCACAGGGACCCCAGTGCCAGGCTCGCAAGGTCGGACTGGCTGCGGCCAACAGGCAGCTGAGGAGGCGGCCGCAGGCGGTGACCGTCTGGAGTACCTCCGTCGGGGAGGCGGTAGGGCGGACGTTCAGGTCGAACGGGAGGTAGGCGTCGGTGGGACGCGCGGCCACCTGCCCCGCGTAGGCCAGCAGGTCGTGCCCGATGTGCGCCGCCGTCTCCCAGCAGCTCCACTTCAGCGGACCTGCCGGCACCGTCCAGTCTTCGTCGGTATGCGGTCCGAGGACCTTCAGCATCTCTGCCAAGGCCGTGTCGACGTCCCGATGGTCCATGCGGAGTTCCTCGCGAGGTTCGTGCTGTGCAACTGGGCTGTTTCGTGGCGTCGGTTCACGCCGCTCGGGTTCCGGGTCGCCCTCCCCGGCGGATACCCTTCTCGCTGCGGATGCGGGCACGTTCACGGCGTTGGGCTGCCAGGACGTCGGGATGGCGGGCGTTGGCGTTGCGCCAGCGCAGGTAGGCATGCAGCGCGCGGGTCTGGACCGTGTGGTTCGGGTGGTTGGAGTTCGCCAGGGTGAACTGCCGCAGCGGTCCGAAGTGCGCCTCGATCGGGTTGGCCCAGGAGCAGTTGGTCGGGGTGAAACAAAGGTGGACGTTGTTGGCTCGGGCAGCCCTTCACCCGCTGGTCGCGACCAGCTGGGCGATCACCGGCACCCGGTTACCGCCGGCCGAGGCCAGCAGCATCATCGCCCGCCGATAGCGCACCGAACTCGTGCTGCCACGTCCGCACAATCCGCTGTAACTGCTGGCCCTCCTGGTCGGTCAGTCTCCGGACCTTGACCGGCTCCGCCACCACGCCTCCCCGAATCTCGGATGTCCACCCATATCCAACCGGTCCGAACGGTGCCACCGCCAACCCGGTGAACCTATGCGGTCAGAGCACGAGCGCCCATGAGCGATCAGTGGTGGCCGTAGCCCGGAAGGCTAGTTACTAGTCGTGCTTGGGCCAGATCGGGCCCTGGTCGGTCCAGATGACGCCCTTGTTGCGGCACAGGCAGAAGGGGTGGCCGACCGGGTCGGTGTAGACCTGCCAGCCGTAGCCGTTGGGGCCGATGAAGTCCTGCCTTAGCGTCGCGCCGAGGTCGAGGACGCGGCGCTGCTCGGACTCGATCTCGTCCACTTCGAAGTCGAGGTGGAACTGCTTGGGGTGCTCGCTGTCGGGCCACTGCGGAGCGCGGTAGTCGTCCACCCGGATGAATGCCAGCTCGATCTCGCCGAACTGGATGCCAGCCCAGTCCTCGGAGCTGCCTTCCTTGATCGGACGGCCCGTCACCTCGGAGTAGAAAGCCGCCAGATTCATCGTGTCCGGGCAGTCGATAATGAAATCGGTGAGTCGCAGCATTCCGTGATCTTGCCACAAGCTCACACCCGACTTCGAGACAGGCCCTGAGCAGCTCCGCTGAGGTGCGGGAACAGAGAGTTCCTGGGGGCTTCGCCCCCAGACCCCGTTCACCAGGGGCGGCCAGGTTTGTACCGCAGATGCGGATCAGCAGCGGACTTCGGCGGAGACGCTAGCTGGCCAGACCCGCTGCCCGGGTCTCGATGGCGGTCTCCTTCCGCGGGATGGTGCCCGCCCTCGGTGCCTGTCGCACGGCCCGGTTCGCCGTGGTCAACAGGGCAAGGGCGAGCAGCCATGCTCCGCAGAGCCAGACCAGCGGCTTGGCGCCCAGTGCGCTGATCAGCGCGCCGCCTGCAAGCGTGCCGATTGACAACGCCCCCGTGGTGAACGTCGAGATCGTGCTCGTCGCACGGCCTCGCAACTCGTCGGGGGTGATGCTCAGCTGGTGGGTGGTCATCGCCACGGCGTACACAGGAGCCACCAGGGACTCGCCAGCCGCGACTGCGGCCAGCAGCAGCGGGCTGGGGGCCAGCGCGTACAGCGGGAACATCACCGCCTCCAGCCACAACATCACCACGGCGATCCGACCGAGTCGGAACCGACGCGTAACCCGGTCCGACACCAACGCCCCTACCATCGCGCCGACTGCCGCTCCGCTGAAGATGACACCGATCCACAGCGACGATGAGCCGAGCTGCTGGGCAAGAGCGATGATCAGCAGATAGCCGGCTCCATAGCGGGCCTTGTCAGCGGCCGTTACCAGAGTGAGAAAGCGGATGACCGGCTCACGCCACAGCCAGCTGAGCCCTTCCCGGATCTCCGTGGTGAGTCGAGCCCTCGTTCGGACGACGTCGTGCCGCTCCACCTGGAATCGGGCGCGCATCAGGCGCAGCGAGGCTGCAGACACGGCGAATGACACCGCGTTGACGGCAAACGGCACGACCTGCCCGACGGCGTAGAGCGCACCGGCGAGCGGAGCTCCGAAGATGCTCACCGCGCTGGCGGCGGACTGCTGGTAGCCGAGGGCCGTGGGCAACTGCGGGGTATCGACGATGTTCGGCAGGGCCGCGGTGCTGGCAACCTGGAAGACAGTCCCCGAAAACCCGGCGAGCACGGCCGTCGCATACAGCTGGGGCATCGTGAGTCGGTCCAGCCACGCCGCGACAACGACGCTGGAGGTCAGCACGGTCCGGCCGACCTCGCACCAGAACATGGTGGTCTTGCGGTCCCATCGGTCGACAAGTGCCCCCGCGACCAGCCCGAACGCGAGGAAGGAGACGGTTCCCAGGCCCAGTACGAACCCGGCCTGGGTGGCCGATCCGGTGAGGGCCAGGACGACCAGCGGCAAGGCCATGAACTGGGCCTGGTCGCCGATGGCAGATATCAGTTGGCTGCTCAGCAGCAGCGAGAAGTCCCGGTTCCGGAGCAAGCCGGAACCACGAAAGGTATTCATTGTTGTTACGCTCCGTGACAGCTCTAGGGCACAAGGGTGGCGTCGAAGCTGGTGTCCGAGCTAAGAGACACGGGGCGTTGTAAGCACGGGCGGACCTTACCCCGGTGCGACCGGGACCGCATGCGAATTTGCTGTGAGAGGCCGGCACGCTGACGGATCGTTCAGAATGTGCAGCGCAGGCGGCGGAGGCATGACTGCCTCCCGATAGCTGGTGGCCCTGCTCGTGATGTCGAGCAGGGCAACCATCAGACTAGGCGGTGAAGCGGGGGTCGCGGGCTTCGATGGCCTGGACGAAGGCGGTCCACTCGGAGCGGTTGAAGGCGAGGTGGGGGCGGCTGGGATCCTTGTCGTCGCCGAGCCAGACGTCGCCGTTGTCGAAGCGGGCGATGATCACACAACTGCCGTTGTCGTCAGCAGAGAAGGGTGACTTGACCCACTCGGCGTCGATTGAGTTGTGATCGTAGGGGTCGTGCTTCGCGCTCACGTCAGCTCTTCCAACTTGCGTTCAAGGACGGTGATGGTCTCCTCGGGCGACAACGCGCAGCGCTCGACACGAGCGAAGGCCCGCTCGGCCCGTCGTACGTCGCGTCCCGTTCTACGCGGGAGCATACCTCCGACGGCTTCGATGAAGACGAAGCCTCCATCGGGGTCACCAGGGAACCGCATCAGCACAACGCCCGAGGCCAGAATGCCAGGTCGGCCAGCGCTGAGCGGAACCATCTTGACGGTGATGTTGGGGTATTGGGCGACCTTGATCACGTGTCGGATCTGGTCCGCGAGGACCCGTTGATCGCCTGCGACCAACAGCGCGACTTCTCCGAAGTAGGCATCGAACTTGAGTGGTTGGCCGTCGGTCAAGCGACTCTGTCGACGGAGGCGTACTTCGGTCGCGGCTTCGATCTGTTCATCGTTGGGTGCGCTCAAACTGGCTGCGATCATCTCGGCCGCGTAACCCTCGGTTTGGAGCAGCCCAGGGAAAGCGGCAGGGAAGTACTCCGAGATGTGAGAGGCGTCGGCTTCGAGGTCGAGATACTCGGCGAAGGCGGCTGTGATGCTGTCGGCGAAGTCCAGGCTGCGCCACCAGCGCCGCGTAGGGCCTGCGCTGAGCAGACCCTCAAGATCCGCTCGTTCCTGACCGGTGATGCCGTAGTGGTCCAGAAGGATCTTCAGATCTGCCGCACTGATCGGCTGGTGCGCGCGCTCAATTCTGCTGAGCCGGGCGGGGTTCCAGCCCTTCAGGCCGGCTGTGGCGTCCGCCAGGGTCTTGTTGTTCTCCAGCCGCCAGTTGCGTAGCTCGTCGCCGAGGCGGATCTGCCTGATTGCGGACAGCTCCTTGCTCAAGTGGCGCCCCTCCCAATCGGTGTGGACCGCCAGTCTTGCGGCTGTCTCGACCGTTTTCAAGATCCACGGAATTGTGATTGCGTTCGGGTTGCAGGTTCGAATTAACATGCATCACACTCAACGTGACCGCACGGACACGCACCTGACGTCGTGTCGAAGCGAAGGGGCACCCATGTCCGCGTTGAGCACACCTCTCTTCCACATCTCCGAGCTCTGCCTCGCCGACCACTCCACCTCGGTCCGTACCGCCCGCCGGTACGTCCGGGACCAGTTGGGCTCCTGGGGCTACCAGGGCGACAAGGTCGACGACCTCGTCCTCATCACCTCCGAACTCGTCACCAACGCCGTCGTCCACGCCTGCCAGGGCCAGGGCGAAGTCCGGCTCCACCTCCAGGAGTTCACCGGCGACTGCCGGCTCGAAGTGTGGGACCCGCGCTTCGACCTCCCGATCCAGGGCCGCGAACCCCGCCGCTTCCGTGAGGGCGGCCGGGGCATCGAACTCGTCCGCGAACTCGCGCTCGACTTCGGCGTCATCACCCGCCGGGGCTCGGGCAAGCGCGTGTGGGTCCGCATCCTGCTCAACTGAGCGTCACCAACGCCCAATTCACCCAACGAACCAAGGGAGTACACCCCCATGCACCCCGCCGCGATCGCCTTCCGCAGCCCCGCCGCCCTGCAGGCCCGATGCGACTACGGCCGCGTCCGCCGCCTCTACTTCGAGCCCGACTACGAGACCTGCGCCGTCGTCCCCGACCCCGCCTCCTGGGAGCCCCTCCCCACCGGCTACGCCGAGCGCTTCGCCCCCGGCTACTTCACCCCCGACACCGGCCTGATCGAGCTCTTCAGGCTCCCCGCCACCGTCACCGACCGCGACACCCTCGCCGCCATGGTCGACACCCTCGGCGATCCGTACCCCGTCACCCTCGGTGACACCGAGGACCCGCCCGGCGAGCCCACCACCCACGTCCTCCCAGAGTCCGGGAGCCGCCCCGGCATCCACGTCGACAACCACCAGAACCTCCCCTACGGCGAGCGCAGGAAGTCCCGGCGGCGACTGTGCGTGAACCTCGGTCCGGGCAGCCGCTACCTCCTCCTCGCCGACACCGACATCCTCTCGATCTGCCGCTGCGTCCAGGACCGCTACCAGGACCACCACCCCTCCACCGGCGACCTGCGCACGTACGTCGCCCTCCACCGCCCGCTGCGCCTCCTCCGCCTGCGGATCGACCCCGGCGAGGGCTGGTTCGCGCCCACCTCCTTCCTCCCGTACGACGAGTCCACCGAGGGCCTGGACCTGCCCTCCGCCACCTCCTCCTGGCTCGGTCACTGGGAGCCGCACCTCTTCGACTCGCTGATCTGACCGATCCGACCGATCTGACCGTTCCAACCGCTTGTGTCAGGCTGGTGGGGGAGCACCGCCAGAGCTCGGGAGGCTCGTGATGGCCGAGATCAGGGTGAACGGGGTCTCACTGCACTACGAGGCCCGAGGCGAGGGGCCCGGCGTCGTCCTGGTGCACGGTTCGTGGAGCGACGCGGACTCCTGGGCGCGGGTGCTGCCGGGCCTGGCCGAGTCCACCACCGCCGTCGCGTACGACCGCCGGGGCCACAGCCGCAGCGAGGACCTGCTCACCCAGGGTTCGGTGCACGAGGACGCGGCCGACCTGGCCGGTCTGATCCAGGGACTCGGCCTCGCACCGGCCTTCGTCTACGGGGACTCCTACGGCGCCCTGATCACCCTCCGGCTCGCCGCCGCCCGGCCCGACCTGCTGCGCGGCATCGCGGTGCACGAGCCGCCGGGCAGCGGCCTCCTGCTGACCGACCCGGACCTGCGACCGATCGGCACCGCCTTCGCCGACCGGATCGCCGCCGTCCGGGAGCTGCTGGAGCAGGCCGAGTCCGCCGCGGCCGCCGAACTGTACGTGGACAGCCTGGCCTTCGGCCCGGGCGCCTGGGAGCAGCTGCCGGCGCCGGTCCGGCACACCTACATCCGCAACGCTCCGACCTACCTGGACGAGCTGCGCGACCCGGACGCGCTGGACCTCGACCTCACCGGGCTGGCCCGGTTCAGCGAGCCCGCGCTGCTCACCCAGAGCGACGACAGCGTGCCGATGTTCGGTGAGGTGCTGGACCTGATCGACCTCGCCCTGCCGAAGGCGGAGCGGCACGTGTACGGGGGCGCCGGTCACGCTCCGCATCTGTCGCAGCCGGAGGAGTGGGTGCGGGTGGTGCTCCCGCGCGCGTTGGTGTGAACCGACCTGGGGGGCGCGAAAACCGGGGCACGCGCCGGTGCGTGCGCCCTCGCCATGTGCCCTCACCATGCGCCTCACCATGTGCCCCTATCGACCCGCCAGTAGCTCCTCCCCGCGCGGCGTCCGCCGGTACAGCACCTCCCGCCCGCTGCGCACCCGGCTCACCAGGCCCGAGCGGTGCAGCACCCCCAGGTGGTACGAGACCGTCCCCGCGCTCAGGTAGTGCCGGGCGGCCAGCGCGGCGGTGGTCGCCGGATCGACCAGCGCGGCCAGCAGGTCCGCCCGGGTCGGCCCGAGCAGCTGGGCCAGCGCCGGCGTGGGCGTCTGCGGGACGGCCGCCGGCGGCGCGATCGGGTACATCAGCGTCGGCGGCCGGTGGCAGCCGTCGACCGGATCCAGGATGACGTGGATCCGGCGGCTCACCAGCGTCGGCATCAGCAGCACCATCCGGGCGGGCAGCGTCACCTCGAAGCGGCTCTCCAGCTGGATCAGCCCGTCCGACCAGGAGAGCTGCGGCGCGAGGGAGTTGAACAGCGCGCCGGAACCGTGCCGGGCGAGGAAGCGGCCCCGCTGGTCGATCTCGGCGTCCAGCACCGCCCGGGCGTCCGGCCAGTACGGTGCGAGCGCCAGCTCCCAGTACCGGCCCAGCTCGTCGGCGATCCGCTCGGCGAAGTGGCGCGGGCCGCGCTCCAGGCCGCGCAGCACCGCGTCCGGAACCGGACGGCCCGCCAGATTGGCGGCGGCGATCCCGCGCTGGACGGTTTCCAGCTCGGCCCGGACCCGGTCGGGGTCGGTGCGGCGGACGGCCTCCAGCTGCTCCGCCACCGTCGGCTCGGGGCCGGTGGGGTGGGGGGAGAGGAAGTCGGGGATGTAGCCGCCGTCCTGTTCCAGTGCCAGCCCCGACAGCAGCTCCAGCTTTTCCCGGCGCAGCACCCGGCGGGTGCGGCTCACCCAGGCGTACGGGCCGGTGCGGGAGTTGAGCCCGGAGGCCATCAGGGTGTTGACCGCCTCGTGCAGCGGTGAGACCGCGAAACGGGTGCGGGCGAGCCCGGCCGAGTCGATGGTGAGCCGGATCATGCCGTCGTCCCCCCTGCCGGACCTGCTGGACCTGTCGGAACTGTCGGACCGTACGAACGAGTCGGTTTTGTCGGCCTTTCGGGCCGGAACCCTTCGACCCTGGTCGAATCCTGACACGAATGCTCGCGTTCGAAGTCGCCCCCGCCCAAGCTGTTTCCCGTGACCGCGTCAGCACGGACGCGGCGCGAGCGGAAGGACGAACATGACGAGCAAGCGCGGCCGCATCGCCGCCCTGCTGGGCGCCGTCGCGGTGGTCGCCGGCACCACCCTGGCCACTCCCGCCGCCGCGGCGCCGGACCAGTCGGCCGGGGCGCACCGGCACGGCGGCGGGATCACCGGGCAGGCACCCTGCCAGGGCGCGCCGGAATTCACCTGCGGGACCATCACCGTGCCGCTCGACCACAGCGGCCGAACCCCCGGCACCCTCCAGCTCGACGTGGCGATGACCGGCAACGCCGACGCCCCCAAGGGCGACCTGCTGTTCCTCACCGGCGGCCCCGGCCAGCCCGGCGTGCCGCTGATCCGCCGGATCGCGGGCAAGATCGCACCCGTACTGAAGGACTACCGGCTGGTCATGTACGACCAGCGCGGCACCGGCGAGCGCGCCCTGCAGTGCCCAGGCCTGCAGGAGGACATGGGCTCCTCCGACCTCGCGGTGCCGCGCAAGCAGTCCATCGCCGACTGCGCCACCGCCCTCGGCCCGAACGCCCGCTTCTACAGCAGCGCGGACACCGTCGGTGACATCGACCTGCTGCGCCAGGCCCTCGGCGACCACCGGCTGACCCTCGACGGCGTCTCCTACGGCACCTTCGTCGCCGAGCGCTACGCCCTCGCCCACCCGGCGCACGTGGCGCGGCTGGTGCTCGACTCGGTGGTGCCGCAGGGCGGTTACGACCCGCTGGACCTAGTCGCGCTGCCCGCCACCGCCCGGGTGCTGCGCACCGCCTGCCAGGCCACCGGCTGCACCACCGACCCGGCCGAGGACCTGGCCGTCACCGTCCGCACGTACGGCAACGGGGCGCAGATCCTGGACGCGCTCACCAGCTACGAGTTCGCCGACCCCGACTACGGCGGGGTGCCGGAAGCCCTGCACGAGGCCGCCGGCGGCCACCCGGAGAAGCTCCAGGCCTTCATCGACCAGGTGCACAAGGCCGACGCCGCCCCGGCCGGTGCGCTCAGCCAGGGCCTGCACGCCGCCACGCTGTGCGCGGACGGGCGCTACCCGTGGGGCTCCTCGGACACCCCGGTCGAGGGCCGGGCGGCCGCGCTGGAGGAGACCCGGCAGGACCTGACCGTCGAACAGACCTGGCCGTACGACCCCGCGACCGCGACCGGGCTGGGCAGCCTGCTGGTCTGCCTGGACTGGCCGCGCGAGCAGGTGCCGCCGCTGCCGCCGGCGCACCGCAAGCTGCCCAACGTGCCGGTGCTGCTGCTCGGCGGGGACCGGGACCTCTCCACCCCGTACGAGTGGCTGCACCAGCAGGCGGAGCTGACGCACGACCCGGAGGTCGTGATCGTCCCGGGGGCGGCGCACTCGGTGCAGACCCGGGCGGCGAACCCGGCCGGACGGCAGGCGGTCTACGACTTCCTGCTCAAGTAGCGGGCCTACCCGCCCGAGCGACCAGCCGGCGGCGGTCCGTTCCGCACAGGGGACGGAACGGCCCGCCACCGGCTCAGCGTTCGGCCGCGTCCCAGCCGTCGTCGGGCAGGGCGCGGTCCCGCTCGGGGCAGTCGGGGTGGTCGTAGCCCCAGAGGCTGACCTTGTGCAGCAGCCAGTCCGTCAGGGGCGGTTGGTCGTGGTCGAGCCGATCGACCAGGACGAAACCGACCCGGACCTCCTCGGCCGGCGCGACCTCCAGGGTCCGCTGGCCGGGGATGTTCTCGTAGGTCACCGTCTCCCAGGAGCAGCCGGCGGCGGTGAGCTCGGCGATCAGCGCGGACTCGGTGACGCGCGTGTCGTACGTCCGCAACCCGCCGCCGTCCACGGGGAGTTCCAGCTCGCCGTGCCAGGTCGGCAGGGAGAAGGAGCGGAGTCGGCGGCAGCGGCAGAAGACCGTCCAGGCGTCGCCCCAGCCGAAGGCGTGCGGCCAGCGGTCGTCCCTGTGGACGCGCCCGGAGTCGTACGGGTCGCCGAAGCGGGTGGCGAGTCGGGGCAGTGAGGCGTCGTAGCGCAGGCCGCCGAGGTCGGCGGTGGTGGCGAGTTCGGTGAGCCGGGTCAGGAAGTCCGTCATCCCAGGCACCCGCGCACCGCCTCGATCAGCCGGTCGGCGCGGGCGTCGCCGTGGCCGATCATCCGGTTCGCCACGTAGCCGAAGCCGACGCCGAACTCGTCGTCCCCGCAAGCGAACCGGCCGCCCGCGCCGTCGTTGCCGAAGCCGCGCGGGCCGAGCAGCGGACGGAACGCGGGGGAGTCGAGCAGCAGGCCGGAGCCCGATTGGGCGCCGCCCCACGGCTCGACCACCTTGCCGCCGTCGACGAACACCGTGACGGCGGCGCCGAGTTCGGGGAAGTCGGTGAAGTCGCCGGCGAAGGCGTCCGCGACGGCGCCGTAGCGGTCGTCGGCCCACCCCTGGTCCTGCTGCATCCGTGGTGCCCCGTTCTGCTCGCGTGGCGGCCGCGTGCGGCGACTGTGCGTCGCGTCTGCGCGTCGCGTCCGCGCCTGGCGTCCGCCAAGATCATCGACCGGACCACGCTACGGGGTGGGAGCAGCCGTGAGGAGGGGTTTCGGCGAGGCCGGGACGGGTGGGGCCGGTGTGACGGCCCGGCCCGCCGGCTCAGTGACCGGCGGTCGCGGTTCGGCGGAGAGACCGGTGCGGCCAGGCGCCGAGCCCGAGCGCCGTGCCGATGCCGACGAAGGCCGCCGCGGGCGCGAAGGTGCGGGTGCGTACGGACCGGCGCAGGCTGGAGGGAGCGTGACGGCCCGGCCGAGCCGGGTCGGGCCGCCGGCTCGGGAGGTGAGGCATCCGATGAGCAGACTGGTGGAACAGATCGATATCGACGCCCCGGCCGATCAGGTCTGGGCGCAACTGCACCGATTCGACGAGTATCCGAACTTCGTGGACGGTGTGCGCAGCGCGTTCGCGGAACGTGACAACCAGGCGCACTTCGACATCACCGCCGCGGGCGGGCCGCGCGGCATCGACACCGAGCTCATCGATCGGAGCGGGGAGCAGGTGCTCGCGTGGCGGACGACCAGTGGCATACCCGAGTTGAGGGGCAGCCTTGCCGTGCGCGAGCTGGATCGCGGGCACTGCGCGCTCCAGGCGCGGCTGGAGTACGACGGGGACGAGCTGCAGGACGCGTTCGGCGGACCGAAGGGCTTCGCCCAGGTGCGGGCCGTCGAGCAGGCGGTACGGACGGACCTGGAGCAGTTCAAGGAGCTGGTCGAGCACCGGTAGAGCTCTCCCGGGGCGGACGGCGGCTATCCGACCTCGGGTTTGGGCAGGCTCGTTCGGACATATCGAGCGAAGGGTGCCCGCGATGGCCGCAGTTCACGAGTCCGTCCTCGACGCGATCGGCGGGACGCCGCTGTTCCGCCTCGCCCGACTGGGCGCCGGTATCGCCGCGCCGGTCTACGCCAAGGCCGAGTTCCTCAACATCGGCGGCAGCGTCAAGGACCGCGCCGCGCTGTCGATGATCCTGGCCGCCGAGCGGGACGGCCTGCTGGAGCCGGGCGGGACGATCGTCGAGGCGACCTCCGGCAACACCGGGATCGGGCTGGCCATCGTCGGGCGGCAGCGCGGGTACCGGGTGATCGCCGGGGTGTCGGACAAGTCGGCGGCCGAGAAGGCGGACATCCTGCGGGCCTACGGCGCGGAGGTGGTGCTCGCGACGACCTCCGTGCCGCAGGAGGACCCGCGGCACCTGTTCAACGTCGTCCGGCGGCTCGCCGAGGAGATCCCCGGGGCCTGGCTCGCCAACCAGTACGACAACCAGGCCAATCCCGACGCTCATGTCCGGACCACCGGCCCGGAGGTCTGGGAGCAGACCGGCGGCCGGGTGACCCACTTCGTCGCGGGCGTCGGTACGGGCGGCACCGTCACCGGCACCGGCGGCTACCTCAAGCAGGTGTCCGGCGGGGCGGTGACCGTCATCGGCGCGGACCCGGAGTCCTCCTCGTACGGGGGCGGGGACGGCAGCCCGTGGTTCGTCGAGAGCATCGGCCACTTCCTCCACCCCGAGACGGTCGAGGACCGCTGGCCGCAGGCGTACCGCTCGGAGGTGGTCGACTCCTTCGAGCGGATCCCGGACCGGGAGTCGCTGCTGACGGCCCGCCGGCTCGCCCGCGAGGAGGGCCTGCTGGTCGGCCCGTCCTCCGGTGCGGCGGTGGCGGCGGCGCTGCGAGTGGCGCGCCGGCTGGGGCCGGACGACCTGGTCGTGGTGCTGCTGCCGGACTCGGGCCGCTCCTACCTGTCCAAGGTGCACAGTGACACCTGGATGCGGCGGTGGGGCTTCCTGGAGGAGGAGGCGGCGGACGGCCTGCGGCCGCTGCTGGAGGCGGCCGGCCCGCTGGTGACGGTGGATGCGGACGCGACCGTCGGCGAGGCGCTGGAGGCGCTGCGGTTCGCGCCGGGCGGGGTCGCCCCGGTCGTGCTGCCGCGGGCGGCGCGCCCGTACGGGGTGGCCGACGCGGAGGTGCTCGGCTCGGTGTCCCGGGAGGTGCTGCGGGCGGCGCTCGCGGACGGCGGGGCCAAGCCCGACGGCCCGGTGCGCCCGCTGCTCGGGCCGGCCCTGCCGACGGCGGGGGTCGGGCAGCCGGTGGCCGAGGCGCGGGAGCTGCTGGCGGCGGGCGGGCGTCCGGCGGTGGTGGTGCTGGTGGACGGGAAGGCGGCCGGGGTGCTGACCGAGGAGGTGCTCGGCTGACCCCCGGCCTCGGGGCTGACTCCCGGCCGCGGGGCTAACTGCCCGCCATGGGCGCCAGGATGGCGGAGATCACCCGGTCCAGGGTGCGGTCGAAGGCCTGGTCCGGGTCGGCCGGTGGTCCGGCGGTGGCGAAGGCCTGGGCCAGGTTGGGGTAGGCGCCGCTCGTCGCCGCCTGGGTGAGGTAACCGACCATCTCCGCCTGCCACTTGGCGCTCGCGGCCGCCGTCTGCTCGTACTGGGCGAACTGGCAGATGAAGCCGTTGAACATCGCCATCGCCTCCATCCGCGCGCCGCCCGGCAGGCCGGTGGGGGCGGTGACGGCGAGGAAGTGGTCGGTGTAGCGCAGGGCGTTGGGGCCGATGCCCGGGCGGGCGACGACCAGCGCGGGCAGCCAGGGGTGGCGGCGGAAGATGGTGAGCTGCTCGTGCCCGAGGGCCGTCAGGTCGGCCCGGACGTCGCCGCTCGGCTCGGCGGGCAGCCGGTACTCGGCGCAGGCCGCGTCGAGCATCAGGTCGAGCAGGTGCTCCTTCTTCGGCACGTAGTTGTAGAGCGACATGGTGCCCGCGCCGAGCGCGGCCGCGACCCGGCGCATCGAGACGGCGTCCAGGCCCTCGGCGTCGGCGATCGCCATGGCGGCCGCCGCGATGGAGTCGCGGCTGTGGGCCGGGCGGGGCCCGCGGCCGGTGCGCTCGGGGCGCAGCCAGATCAGTTCGGGGGCCTCGGGGGGCACGGGCTTGTCGCCGGTGGCGGGGGGCTTGCTGGACGGCACGGAAAGATCACCTCGCCGTCCATCTTAGATAGGTACAGCGTACGTAGTAGCATCGTCCCAAGCTTCTACGTACGCTGTACCTAGAGAAGGGCGGAGCCATGTCCGACGCCACCCGACCCGCCGCCCACGCGGCGGGCCCCGCCATCGAGATGGTGGGCGTGGAGAAACGATTCGGGGCCACCAAGGCCCTGCGCGGCCTCGACCTGACCGTCCCGGCCGGCACCGTCTGCGGCCTCCTCGGTCCCAACGGCGCCGGCAAGACCACCGCCGTCCGGGTTCTGGCCACCCTGGTCGCCCCCGACCGCGGCACCGTCCGGGTCGCCGGGCACGACGCCGTCCGCAACGCCGAGGAGGTCCGGCGGGCGATCGGCCTCGCCGGGCAGCACGCCGCGCTGGACGAGGGCATCACCGGCCGCGACAACCTCCACCTGTTCGGCCGGCTGCACCGCCTCGGTGCCCGCCGGGCCATGGCGCGCGCCGACGAACTGCTGAACCGCTTCGACCTCGCCGAGGCCGGCGACCGGCTCGTCCGCACCTACTCCGGCGGCATGCGCCGGCGCCTCGACCTGATCGCCAGTCTGGTCACCAGTCCGCCGGTGCTCTTCCTGGACGAGCCCACCACCGGGCTCGACCCGCGCAGCCGCCAGGAGATCTGGGACACCGTCAAGGAGTTGGCCGACGGCGGCACCACCGTGCTGCTCACCACCCAGTACCTGGAGGAGGCCGACCGCCTCGCCGACGACATCGTGGTGGTCGACCACGGCGCCGCGATCGCCACCGGCCCGCCGGCCCGGCTCAAGGCGGCGATCGGCAGCGAGGTCTCCGTCACCCTGGCCGAACCTGGTCAACTCGCCGCCACGGCCGTGGTGTTGTCGGCACTGTCGGGCAATGACGCGCACGTGGACGTCGCCGAGCGGACGGTCACGGTGCTGACCGCGCCGGGCGCGTCCGTCCTGCTGCCGTCGCTGGTACGGGAGTTGGACTCCGCCGGGGTCGTCGCCGAGGACGTCGCGGTGCGCCCGCCCTCGCTCGACGACGTGTTCCTCGCGCTCACCGGTGAGTCCGCCGCCCTGGGGAGGGCCGCCTGATGTCCGCCGTCGCCCACACCGCCGCGCGTCCGTCCGTCGTGGCCCGGCTGGTCTCCGACACCGGGACCTCGATGCTCCGCGTCCTGCTCAACTACCGCCACTCGCCGGGCCTGTTGGCCGCCTCGCTGGGCGTGCCGGTGGTCATGGTGGTGGTCTTCGGGTACGTCTTCGGCAGCGCCATGCAGGTGCCCGGCGGCGGGGACTACCGGGAGTTCCTGATGCCCGGACTGTTCGCCATGGTCGCCACCAACGGCATCATGCCCACCATGGTCGGCGCCGCCCGCGACGTCGGGCGCGGGGTCACCGACCGGCTGCGCTCGATGCCGATCTCCCGCACCGGCCTGCTGCTCGGGCAGACCCTCGCCGACCTGCTGGTCAGCGTCGTCGTGCTGGCGCTGCTGGCCCTGGTCGGGCTGGCCGCCGGCTGGCGCGCCCGGCACGGCGCGGCCGACGCGCTGGAAGCCTTCGCGCTGCTGCTGCTCTTCCGCTTCGTGATGACCTGGGCCGGCACACTGCTCGGCCTGGCCGTCGGCAAGGAGGAAACGGCCGGTCAACTCTCCGTCGTGGTCTTTCCGTTGGCGATGGTCACCAATGCGTACGTGCCCACCGGCGGGATGCCCGGCTGGCTGCGGGTGATCGCCGACTGGAACCCGATCAGCTCCGTGGTCGAGGCGGCTCGCGAGCTCTTCGGCAACCCGGCGGCGCCCGGCACCGCCTGGCCGATGCAGCACGCCGTGCCGGCCACGCTGCTCTGGAGCGCCGTGCTGCTCCTGCTCTGCGGGCCGCTGGCCGTACGGAAGTTCGCCACCCACGGGCGGTGACCCGCCCGGTCCGGCGAATGTGCTGGACACCACGGCCGGTGTGGCTTTAGGTGGGACGCCATGGAGTACACCCACCTCGGCCGCACCGGCCTGACCGTCTCCCGCCTCTGCCTCGGCACCATGAACTTCGGCCCCCACACCGAGGAAGCCGAGGCCCACCGCCTCATGGACACCGCCCACGAGCGCGGCATCAACTTCTTCGACACCGCCAACACCTACGGCCGCGACCCCGAGGGCAACCTCAAGGGCCGCACCGAGGAGATCATCGGCCGCTGGTTCGCCCAGGGCGGCGGCCGCCGCGAGCGCACCGTACTCGCCACCAAGGTCTACGCCGAGATGAGCGACTGGCCCAACGAGGGCCGGCTCTCCGCGCTCGCCATCCGCAAGGCCGTCGAGGCCAGCCTGCGGCGGCTGCGGACCGACCACATCGACCTGTACCAGATGCACCACATCGACCGGGACACGCCCTGGGAGGAGATCTGGCAGGCGATGGAGGTCCTGGTCGCCCAGGGCAAGATCATCTACGTCGGCTCCAGCAACTTCGCCGGCTGGCACATCGCCCAGGCCCAGGAGGCCGCCCGCTCCCGGCACTTCCTCGGCCTGGTCAGCGAGCAGTCCCTCTACAACCTGCTCGACCGCACCGTCGAGCTGGAGGTCATCCCCGCCCTCCAGCACTACGGCCTCGGCCTGCTGCCCTGGTCCCCGCTGCGCAGCGGCCTGCTCGGCGGCGTCCTGCGCAAGGAGCGCGAGGGCACCCGCGGCCGCAGCGCCCTGGGCTACGCGAGCGAACTCACCGAGAAGCACCGCGAGCGCCTCCAGGCCTACGAGGACTTCGCCGACGAACTCGGCACCCACCCCGCCGACCTCGCCCTCGCCTGGCTGCTCTCCCGCCCGGCCGTCACCGCCCCCATCATCGGCCCCCGCACCCCCGCCCACCTCGACGCCGCCCTCGCGGCGCTCGACCTCGAGCTCGACCAGAAGACCCTGGACCGCCTCGACGAACTCTTCCCCGGCCACCAGCCGGCCCCGGAGGACTACGCCTGGTAGGACCGGCCGTCGGCCCGAAGGGTGGTGTTTCGGCAAGCCGTTCGCTCGCCCCGGCCCTGCGGCCGGGGCGAGCGTCGGCCGTTGCGGGGTCCGCGGCCGTGCGTCGCAGGGCTCGCCCGGCGCAGTGGGATCCCGTCCGGATCGCTGTGGCGGCAAGGCAGGGCTGACAGCCCCCTCCGGCTGACGCGGGAAAATTCCGACCCTCGCGGGTCGGGCTTTCCGCTTCGCGGCCGGTTGCCGACCTGGGGCTACCGGCGGAGGGACGGTGTGCCGCCCATCGGACTTGCATCAGCTCCACAGACCTGACTTCCCGCCAGCCCGACCGTAGGCCCGGCCGGAACTCGGTTATCGTTCCGGGCCGGCGTAACTCAACCATCACGACGAGTGACACCCGGAGCGGGGACGGCATGACGGAGCGGACTGGGGAGCGGGGGGCGTACCACCACGGGGCGTTGCCGGAGGCGCTGGTGGCGGCGGCGTTCGAGGTGGTGGACGAGCAGGGGCAGGAGAAGGTGAGCGTGCGGGAGGTGGCGCGCCGGGCGGGGGTGTCGGCGGGGGCGCCGTTCCGGCACTTCGCCGACCGGCAGGCGCTGTTGACGGCGGTGGCGGACCGGGTGCTGGCGGACTTCGTCCGCTGGCAGCAGGCGGAGGTGGCGGCCGCCGAGGCGGTCGGCGATGCGGGCGCTGGGGCTGGGGTTCGTCCGGTATGCGCTGCGCCATCCGCGGCGGTTCGAGCTGGTGCGCTCGCGGGTGTTCACGCCCACCCGGGACCCGCGGCTGCGGGAGCGACTGGACGGGATCGACCGGGCGTTCACCGAACTGGTCGTGGCGGACCAGGCGGCCGGCCGGGTCGGCCCCGGGGATCCGGAGCTGGTGCTGTTGTCCGGGCACATCAATCCGCCTGCGCAGTAACGGACTTGTATCTGTAGCGAGCCTTGACCGGCGTGGTGCGCGCTGATGTAATCACCGATTGCATGAGAGTGAGTTCCGGGAGGCGCAGATGCCGCTGTTCGCCAAGCCGCGACCGGGCTACACCACCGCCGCCGCCACCGGCGACACCGTGGTGCTGCTGATCGGCATGCGGATCAACCGCTTCTGGGCCGTGCACCACTGGGGCCCGGTGATGTACGCGATGTTCCGGATGCTGTGGGAGCTGCGCCGCAGCCCCGAACGCGGCCTGCGCGGACGTATCCTGCTCACCGCCTCGCCGCGCACCTACTACGTCGTGCAGTACTGGGAGTCGAAGGAGGCGCTGTACCGCTACTCCACCGCGCCGGACGGCTTCCACCACACCGTATGGGGCATCGCCAACCGGAAGGTGCGGGCGGGCAAGACCCGCGGGCACGTCGGGCTCTGGCACGAGACGTACATCGTCCCCGAGGGGGGCTACGAGTCGATCTACTTCGACATGCCGGCGTTCGGCCTGGCCGGTGCCACCGGACAGCTGCCGGTGGAGGAACGCGGCCGGCACGCCGCCCAGCGGCTGGCCTTCCGCTCGGGGGAGGGCTCGGGGGAGGGCTCGGGGGACGGTTCGGGGGGCAGTGCGGACGCTCGGGCGGACGCTCCAGGAGTGTCGTGAGTCGTCCCGGCCGCCCCGGTGTGGGAGCGTCGGGGCATGGTCGATCAGGGCGGCGCCGCGCGGCCGGCGCGGGTGGTGCACGAGGTGCCGTACCGGGCGCAGTGGGAGTCCGCGGAGCTGGTGCGGGACATCGTGGACGGGCAACTGGACGCAGCGCGGGACCCGCGCTGGGGGCAGTCCGGGGCGGCCACCCCGGAGGAGTACGCGTGGTGGTCCTGGCGCCTGTGCGGGGTGGCCTGCCTGCGGATGGCGCTGGAGCACTGGTGGGGCGTGACCCCGACGGCGATGGCACTGGCGGGCGAGTGCGTGGCGGCCGGCGCGTACGTCCGGGACGGTGAGAGCCTGCGCGGGCTGGTCCACGCGCCGTTCGCGGAGTACGTCAGGCGGCGCTGGGGGCTGGCCGCCCGGGCCGCGGAGTTGACGCCCGCGGAGGTGGCGGCCGAGGTGACGGACGGGCGGCTGGTGATGGTGTCGGTGCACCCGTCGATCCGGGAGCCGCACGGGCCGGAGCCGGTCCGGCGCGGCGGCCACCTGGTGCTGGCGGTGGGCGCCACGGAGACGGCGCTGCTGATCCACAACCCCTCCGGTTTCCCGGGGGAGTCGCAGGCCTTCGCGCGCGTCCCGTGGCGCTCGTTCGGGCCGTTCTACGCCGGGCGGGGGGTCGTGCTCGGTCCGCCCGGCGCTGAACGGTAGCTCGGTCGGGGGGAAGGGGCGGGAGGGCAGGAAGGGACGGGAGGGGCGGGAAGGGCAGGAAGGGCAGGAAGGGCGGGAGCGTCAGGCGTTGTCCGGCAGCCCCACCGGGTAGAACGGCATGGCGCTGCGACACAGCGCCGAGATCGGCTTCAACGCGGCGGCCAGCCCGTCGAGTTCGGTCCGCGGGTAGTCCTCCCAGACCCGGGCCGCGGCCAGGTCGGTGGCCGCCTCCAGGGCCTGGTGGCGGATCCGGCCGAGCTCGGTCACCGTGCCGGCCACGGTCAGCCAGCCGCGCTCGACCAGGCGGGCAGCGGCCGCGTCCCACTCCTCGTCCGTCCAGCCGCGTACCGGTTGGAGCTGCTCGCGCCGCATGTCCATCGCGCAGCGGATCACCAGGGCCTCACAGCCGTCCAGCCCGGCGGCCACCAGCGCGGCGACGTGGCCGTCCCCGCGGTGCTCGCGCATCACGGTCGCGGCCCGCCAGAGCCGGTCGTACAGCCCGGTCGGCGCTGGCAGCGCCGCGTTGGCGGCGGCCAGCACCCGGCCGGCGCAGTCCAGCCGGGCCGTGGCCTGCTCCAGCGTCTCGACCGCCTGCTCGACCTGCTCCCGGTCCACGTGCTCCAGCAGCCGGGCCAGCGCGGCGCCCGCGCCCTTGCTGCGGGCGGCCAGCGCCTCCTCCGGGCTCGCCAGCGACCACAGCGCGGGCAGGGCGCGCTCGACCATCGCCGGGGCGAAGCTGAAGAACGCGGCGATCACCGGCGGCGCGTCGACCGCGCCCAGCGGGGCCGAGCGGCCGCCGAAGTAGCCGCGCCAGAAGCCGCGCAGCCCGGCCTCCTCGAAGGCGTCGCGGCACTCGGGCTGGAAGTAGGTGACGGCGTGCACCGGCTCGAAGAGCCACCAGAGCGCGCGGGCGGGATGGACGAGATCGGCCATCGGGAGACCTTCCTCGGACGGGGCTCCGGGCGGGCGCGGGGAGCTCGACTGGTCGGCACGGCCCAGGGCGGTCGCGCGGGCGGTGGGGTACCGGGGCCGTCCGGGCGGGCGCTCGGGCCGCTCAAGTGCTGATGACCACGCGGGAGGCCCCGGTAATCCCCGCCCGGGGCGTGACGGCGGTCACATGGCCGTCGTTCGTGTCACAGGTCCACCGGCGGCATCGCCAGCGGATTGACCGGCATCCGATCGCGGCAGATCGCCGCGATCGGCCTCAACAGGGCGGTCAGGCGGTCGAGTTCGCCGTCCGGCAGGTCCTCCCACACCCGGCCGGCGGCCAGGTCGGTGGCGTCCTCGAGGGACCGGTGCCGGTTCCGGCCGAGTTCGGTCACCGCCCCCTCCGCCGTCAACCAGCCCCGTTCGACCAGCCGCGCCGTCGCGGCCACCCACTCCTGGTCCGTCCACCCGCGCATCGGCTGGAGCACCTCGCGGCTGGCGTCCAGTGCGCAGTGGAGCACCGGCGCCTCGCAGCCGTCCAGCCCGGCCGCGACCAGCGCGGCCACGTGGCCGTCGCCGCGGTGCTCGCGCAGCGTGTTCGCGGCCTGCCACAGCCGTCCGTGCACGTCGTCGGGCCGGGGCAGCGCGGCGTTGGCGGCGGCCAGCACCCGGCCCGCGCAGTCCAGTCGGGCCACCGCCCCTTCCAGTGCGGCGGCCGCCGCCTCGATCCGCTCGGGCTCCACGGGCGCCAGCAGCCGGGCCAGCGCGGCCGCCGAACCCCCGGCCCGGGCGGCCAGCACCCGCTCGGGGTCGGCCTGCGTCCACACCTGCGGCAGGGCGCGCTCGACCATCGCCGGGGCGAAGCTGAAGAACGCGGCGATCACCGGCGGCGCGTTCACCGCGCCCAGCGGGGCCGAGCGGGCGGCGAAGTAGCCGTGCCAGCCGCCGTCCAGGCCGAGCGCCTCGAAGGCCGCCCGGCTCTCGGGCTGGAGGAAGGTGACGGCGTACACCGGCTCGAAGAGCCGCCACAGCGCGCGGGCGGGATGGACGGGGTGGACAGGGTCGGACATGCGGGACACACCTTCCTTGGAGGGGCCGGGAGCCGTGGTTGCCGAAACAGCTGATCGCCACGGCGGCGGTCCCGGCAACCCTCGGTGAGATGTGATCACGGTCACGCGGAGGTCGACGGGTGCGACCGCCGGTGGTGCGGCGCGAGATGATGGGACGAGGTGCCCGCCCCCGGGTGCCCAGCCCTCGCAAGCCCTCGTACGAAGGTAGTCGGTCATGGCCCAGATCAACCCCAGCATCCTGTCCGCGGACTTCGCCCGGCTCGCCGACGAAGCCGAGGCCGTCCGGGGTTCCGACTGGCTGCACGTGGACGTCATGGACAACCACTTCGTGCCGAACCTGACCCTGGGCATCCCGGTGGTCGAGTCGCTCGCCCGGGCCACCGACATCCCGCTCGACTGCCACCTGATGATCGAGGACCCGGACCGCTGGGCCCCGCAGTACGTCGAGGCCGGCGCCGGCTCGATCACCTTCCACGTCGAGGCCGCCGCCGCGCCCGTCCGGCTGGCCCGCGAGATCCGCGCCAAGGGCGCCCGTGCCTCGATGGCGCTCAAGCCGGGCACCCCGATCGAGCCGTACGAGGACCTGCTGCCCGAGCTCGACATGCTGCTGATCATGACCGTCGAGCCCGGCTTCGGCGGCCAGGCCTTCCTGGACATCATGCTGCCGAAGATCCGCCGCACCCGGGAGCTGATCGCCAAGCACGACCTGGAGGTCTGGCTGCAGGTCGACGGCGGCGTGTCCGCGGCCACCATCGAGCGCTGCGCCGAGGCCGGCGCGGACGTGTTCGTGGCCGGTTCGGCGGTGTACGGCGCGGAGGACCCGGCGGAGGCCGTCCGCAACCTGCGCGAGCTCGCCGCCAAGGCGTCGGCGGACGCCTGGTGGGCCTGCGAGCACTGAGGCCCCTGGAGCTCCTCGGGCTCCTGGGGCCTCCTGGTGGCCCCTGGGGCCTCGCTCGTCGCACTGCGGCCGGATGGCCGGGCACGGGTGGAGGAACGTCGCACCGTGACGGATGATCGGTGACGACGCCCTCCGAGGCCCCGCCCGGCCGCCCCCGGCCCGGCCCTCTCCGTACGGTGGTGGAACCGCGATGAGCAACCTCGACCTCAAGCCCGCCCCGACCAGCTGCGGCCGCGAGGCCAGCATCGGCCCGGTGAAGGATCTGCTGACGGCTCGTCAAGTCCCGCTCGGCGAAAGCACCGTGGTGCGCCGACTGCTCCCCAACCTGGGCCGCCGGATGGTCGGGGCCTGGTGTTTCGTGGACCACTACGGCCCGGACGACATCGCCGACGAGCCCGGCATGCAGGTCCCGCCGCACCCCCACATGGGCCTGCAGACGGTCAGCTGGCTCCACCAGGGCGAGGTGCTGCACCGCGACAGCCTCGGCAGTCTGCAGACCATCCGGCCGTACGAGCTGGGCCTGATGACCTCCGGCCGGGCGATCTCCCACTCCGAGGAGTCCCCCCGCCCGCACGCCCGCTACCTGCACGGCGCCCAGCTCTGGGTCGCCCTCCCGGACGCCCACCGGCACACCGCCCCCGCCTTCGAGCACCACCCCGACCTGCCCGTGGTCACCGCCCGGGGCCTGCGCGCCACCGTCATCCTCGGCACCCTGGACACCGCCACCTCGCCCGGCACCACCCACACCCCGCTGGTCGGCGCCGACCTCGCCCTCACCGAGGGCACCGACCTCGGCCTCCCGCTGGTCCCCGAGTTCGAGTACGCCGTCCTCGCCATGACCGGCCGGATCGACGTGGACGGCGTCCCGGTCGAACCCGGCTCGATGCTCTACCTCGGCTGCGGCCGCCAGGAACTCCCCCTCCTCGCCCGCTCCGACGCCGCCGTCCTGCTCCTCGGCGGCGAACCCTTCGAGGAGAAGATCGTCATGTGGTGGAACTTCATCGGGCGCTCCACCGAGGACATTGCCCGGGCCCGCGCCGACTGGATGACCGGCACCCGCTTCGGCCAGGTCCACGGCTACGCCGGTGCCCGGCTGCCCGCCCCGGAGCTGCCGGCCACGCCCCTGAAGGCTCGCGGGCGTGAGCGCTGACCTGTGGGGACGTCGCTTGCGGGATTGTCTCCGGTGCTTGCTGGAAGGGGGACTCCGGGCGCGCCTCAGGCCCTGGCGTGCGGGGCGCTTCAGCGTCGTGCGGGCCGCTCTGGAGGTTCGAAATGAGGGCTCGCCGATACTCAGGACTTCGTGGCAATCAGTTCGCCAGTGAGGCAGTACTCATCAGCCAACGCCCCGCCGAGGCCAACCATCCTGCGGTTCCCGGGCATTGGGAGGGCGAATTCATGTTCGGCCTGAACAGCTCCGCGATCGGCACTCTGCTGGAGCGCACCACCCGGTACACGATGCTGCTGCGCCTGCCGCCCATGGACGGCCACGGCGGGCCACGCGCCGAGAACGTGCCGGCTCTCGCCGGGCGCGGCGCCGAGGCCGTCCGCGACGCCATCACCGCCACGATCACGGACCTCCCCGAGGACCTGCGCAGATCGCTGTCCTGGGACCAGGTGCGGAGGTGGCCCAGCACGCCCAACTGCGCATCGACACCGGGCTGCGGACCTACTTCGCCGCCCCGCACAGCCCCTGGCAGTGCGGTAGCAACGAGAACACAAACGTGTGACGGCCCGGCAGGTAGGGTCGGTGGCTGCCGAGGGTGAGCAAGACGAGGGCGATGAGGGCAGGGCTGTCCTTGAAGCCGAAAGCCATGCGGGTGATCAGGTGGATTCTGGTGTTCAAGCTCTCGACGATCCCGTTGCTCATGCGGTGGTCCGCAGCGGCGGTGATGGCGCCCCGGTGCCTGACGATGGTGCGCTGCAGCTTGATGAAGGGCTCCACCCCGCAGGGCCTTGGCAGCGTCGGCGGAAGTGGCAACAGGTCCGAGCCCCGCAGTACGCGGTCGCCCCCCGGTAGTAAAGCAGCGCGGCTGCGGACTGCGGCTCGGGGGCGGGCTGTAGCGCTCACCCGAGGGCCCGGCGAACGTTGTGTTGCGCCCATCTGCCGGCGCCGTGCTGGCCCGGCCCGCCGCGTACAGCTCGGTTGGAGTGCGGAGCAGAGGCGTTCCGCCCACCAACGATGTCGCAGAAGGTGCAGACGGTGATCTGTGCCCCTGATAGCCTCACTGCCACTGACGTGGACGGCAGCGTGTTCGGAGCGGGGCGCGGCACCATGGGCCGGCAGGGGACGGGGGCAAGGGTGTTCGAGTCGCTGCGGGAAAGCGACCCCCGAACGATCGGAGGCTTCCGACTCACCCAGCGGCTCGGCCAGGGCGGTATGGGCGCTGTCTACCTCGGGTACCGCACCACACGCCCCGTAGCCGTCAAGGTGATCAAGCCGGCGCTTGCCGACGACCCGTACTTCCGCCAGCGGTTCCGGCAGGAGGTGGAGGCGATCCGGCGCGTCGGTGGCTTCCACACCGCCGCGCTGGTGGACGCCGACACCGAGTCCGAGCGGCCGTGGATCGCCACTGAGTACATCCACGCACCCTCGCTGGAGGATCTGGTCCAGCAGCACGGTCCTGTGACCGAGCTGGGGACCTGGTGGCTGGCGGCAGGGCTGGCTGATGCGCTGATGAGGGTTCACTCGGTGCGGCTGCTGCACCGCGATCTCAAACCCAGCAACGTCCTCGTGGCCGCTGACGGTGCGCGGGTGATCGACTTCGGGATTTCGCACGTCGGGGGCGCGACCGGGCTGACGACTGGTCATGCGACACTCGGAACCCTCGCCTACATGGCACCCGAGCAGGCGAGAGACGCTCGCCGGGCCAGCGAGGCTGCTGACGTCTACAGCCTGGGCGCGACGCTCGTGTACGCGGCCACCGGCCACCAGCCGTTCCATGCCGACATCGCGCCACAACGGGTCCTGGACGTGGAGCCGGATCTGGACGGGCTGCCGGACGGCCTACGCCCGCTGGTCGTGCGCGCGCTGACCTACGCCCCTGCGGACCGCCCGACAGCGCGGAGCGTGCTGGAGGATGCCATGGACCAGCTGGCCGGCAGCGGTGTGCCGGTCAGCGGCCAGCCCTATCCTCCGCTGCCGGACGCCTTCATCGGTGACGTCCTGCAGATCGCCGCCGCGCCGCCCGTGCCCTTCGCAGCGCCCGCTGTGCAGGCCGCCACGCCGCTCGCGGAAGCGCCGCAACCGCCGCCCGCAGCTGTGCCGTTGCCGCCGGCCCGTCCTGAATCGGGCCAGCAGCCACAGGACGGCCCGGCCCCGTGGAGTGACCACTGGCGTGAGCGAATTCGCGAACGCCGCACCGACTTCGGCGGCTGAGGGCCTACCGGCTCGGCTCCGGCCTCAACACGCCTGGTCGCCATCGACCGCACCGCCACCGCACCACCCGCCGCACGATGATGACGTTCACAGTGACCCAGGGAGAGACTCCGGTGACCACCGCCGCTGACCCTGTACGGGCAAAGTTCGCCGCCGGCATGCAGGTCCGTGCACGCGACGAGGACTGGCTTGTCGTAGAGGTCAACGACACCGCCAAGGACGGTACTCGGTTGGACGTGCGCGGCACCTCTCCCCTGGTCCGTGATCAGCGCGCGGTGTTCTTCGTGCACGAGGAACTGGACCACGTCACACCGCTGCGTCCCGAGGACACCGAACTGGTTCCCGACAAGTCGGCTGAGTGTCGCCAGTCGCGCCTGTTCATCGACGCATTAATTCGCAAGACGCCACTGCCGTTGTCCGAGCAGCGCCTGGCCACCGTGGGTAGCCACCTCGTTGACGACCTGGCCTACCAGCGAGAGCCGGCCCGAGCGGCGCTACGCGGCCTGCGCCCGCGGCTGCTGATCGCGGACGCGGTCGGTCTGGGCAAGACGCTCGAGATCGGTCTGCTGCTCTCCGAGCTGATCCGGCGCGGCCGGGGCGAGCGCATTCTCGTGGTGACTCCGAAGCACATCCTGGAACAGTTCCAGCACGAGCTGTGGACGCGCTTCGCGATCCCGTTGGTACGGCTGGACTCCACCGGCATCGAGCGCATTCGGCAGCGGATCCCGGCCGGCCGCAACCCGTTCTCGTACTACAAGCGCGCCATCATCTCCATCGACACGCTGCGTTCGGACCGCTGGCGCAGTCACCTGATGCAGGTGACCTGGGACGCCGTCGTCATCGATGAGTCGCACAAGCTGATCAACACCGGCACGAAGAACAACCGGCTTGCTCAGCTGCTCGCACCCAAGACGGATGCGCTGGTCCTCGCCAGTGCAACGCCCCACAACGGCCAGCGCGAGTCCTTCGGCGAGCTGCTGAGCCTGCTCGATCCCACGGCCATCCCCGACACGAGCGACTACGACGAGAAGCAACTGGAGCACCTGTACGTGCGCCGCCACAAGATGTCCTCGGACGTCTCGGCGGAGATCGGCCACATGTGGGCCTCCCGTCGGCCGTCCGAGGCGCTGGACTGTGTCGCGAGCGACGCAGAGCAGCGCGTCTTCGAAGAGCTGTACGACGTGTGGGTCAAGCCGACTGGTGGTCGCCCGGCCCCGGTGAGTGGCAAGGGCGCCAGGCTGTTTCCCTACACGTTGCTGAAGGCGTTCCTGTCCTCACACACGGCGCTCGCCGAAACGGTGCGCAACCGGGTCGCGGCCATCGACCGCGATCCGGAACGCGACAAGCGGGTGGCCGAGCGTGCGGCGCTGGTGGAACTCGGGGAACTGGCCGGGGACGTCTCTGTGCAGAGCGCGGCGAAGGTGCGGCGCCTGGTCGCGGAGCTGAAGCAACTCGGCGTCGGCCCCGGCTCGCCAGTGCGCGTGGTGATCTTCTCCGAGCGTCGCGCCACCTTGCAGATGCTGCAGCAGGCCCTGCCGGCCGAGCTGGGCTTCACCCCGGTGGGTGGGGCGGACGAGGCGAAGAACAGCGGCCCGGTACGCCAGCTCCACGGCGGCCTTGCGGACGACGAACAGCAGCGCATCGTCAAGGACTTCGGGCTGGGCGACAGCGACCTGCGGGTGCTGCTGACCGGCGACATCGCGGCCGAGGGCGTGAACCTGCACCGTCACTGCAACCAGCTGATCCACTTCGACCTGCCCTGGTCGCTCATCACGATCGAGCAGCGCAACGGTCGCATCGACCGGTACGGACAGCAGCACTCTCCAGAGATCCGAGCCCTGCTGATGGTCCGGCAGGACGAGGATCCGCTGCTACCTTCGGCGGATCGGCTCGTTTCCAAGCGCCTGCTGGAGCGCGAGTACGAGGTGCACCGCACACTCGGCGACGCCGGGTCGATCCTCGGACTGCGCGACGAGGAGGCGGAACGGGTACGGATCACGAACGGACTCGCGGACGGCGAGGACTTCGACACCATCCTGCCCACTGAGCCGCTGGACCCCTTCGACCTCTTCATGGCCGACCACACCGTGGACGGCTCCGGCGAGCACTATCGCGTTCCCCAGTTGTTCTCCTCCACCCGGGCATTCGTCGAGGAAGCCCTGGAGGAGGTCTACCAGAACCCCGAGCAGCGCATCGGCAAGACGTGGAGCACGGACTTTCCCGAGATGCTGATGTTCAGGCCGGACGCCGAACTTCAGCGTCGCCTGCTGGTGCTGCCGCAGTCCTATCTGGATGAGCGTGGCGTGCTCGAGCAGTTGCGTGTCACCTTCGACCGTGGCTTCGCCCAGCAGCGCCTGGACCGTGCCCGTGAACGCAGCGGAGGCCGCAGCAAGGGTGCAATCACCAAGCAGGAGCGCCGCGAGACCTCGGGCTGGCCCGACGTCTCCTTCCTGACGGACCAGCACCCGGTGGTCGAGTGGTTGACGGACAAGGTCCTGGTCAGGCTGGCCCGCAACACCGCCCCTGTGATCACCGCCAACGTGTCCGGCCCGGTGTTCCTGATGCAGGGCATGTACGCCAACGCCAAGGGCCATCCGACCGTGCTGGCCTGGCCCTGCGTCACTGGCCTGGAGCGCGGGGCGCCGGTCTTCGACGACGATCTGGTGGGAGTCCTGGAACGGGCCGGGATTCGACCCGGCATGGTGAACCGCCCGTTCACGGGTGACGAGCAAGTGTTGAAGCAGCTGGTACCAGCAGCCGTGGCGGCAACCAGAGAGCACCTGGCGCAGTTGCGGCACGAACAGGAAGGGCCACTGCTCGACCAACTGACCGAGTACGGGGAGCGGCTCGTCTCCTGGCGGCGGGCAAGTCAGGCGGCCTACGAGCAGCTGACGCTCGGCGGCGTGCGCCGGGAGCACAAGGAACAGCAGGTGCAGAACACGGCCATAGAGGTCGAGCAGCTGATCGAGCAGCTCGCGCCCCAGGGCGATGCGATGGTCCGAGTGATCGGGGTGCTCGTTCCCGCCGGACCGGACGGTCACGTCGGGCCGGAACAGCGGAAGAACCACGAGCGGAAGGGCGCGTGACCATCGTGGCGTTCGAGGCGATCGTCAACCGCGGCGAGTACATCTCCGCGCACTTCCTGGCCGAGCTGCTGCCGAACGAGCTGAAGGGCCTGCGCAAGACGTGGGCGGCGGCTGAGCGCACCGGTCGGCCCTCCTCGCGTTCGGGCGTGCGCAGCCTGGGCCGCGAGTACTTCCGTGCCAAGGTACGGATCACCGAGGGCGAGGGCGACCCGGACACCGAGCTCCGCGGGCTCAACGACGCGCTGCTGGCTGCGCTCGCGTACGTCGAGAGCGACGGCAAGGGCGACCGTGTGGTGGACCGCAGTGCAGCCGCCCACACGGGCGCCGGCGGCCACTCCAGGCTCAGGCGGGCGGAGCTGGAGGTGCTGCGCGGCGACAAGGTGCGCCGCGTGCCGGTGTCCCTGGCGGTCAAGGGGCCGAGCGGCATCGAGCTCATCGCCCTGGACGTCAGCTGGAGCACCGACGCGGAGCTGGTCGTCGCAGATCCGGCGGACGGCGGCGCCGAGCTGCTGGCCCCGATCGCGCTGGACGGGCAGCAGGAGATCACCGGGGCTGCCGAGGCGGTGTCGTACCTGTTCGGCTGCGACGACCTGTCCGCGCCGCGTTACGTCCTGCTGCTCGCAGGCGGTGCCGCGGTGCTGGCCGACCGTACCGCCTGGCACGAGGGCCGGTTCCTGGCGGTCAGCGTCGACGCCGCGTTGGACCGCAATCTCGCCGACGACGGTGGTGAACTGGAGGCCGTGTCAGCCCTGTTCGGGGCGGAGTCCCTGCTCACGGAGGGCGGCGTCGCCGGGTTCCTGGACAACCTGGTCGAGGAGGGCCGCAAGCACGCCGTGGGCGTCTCGAAGGAGCTGCGGGAGGGTCTGCGGCAGTCGGTCGAGCTGATCGCGCAGGAGGTCCTCGACCGGATCACCGAGGCCGGCGGTGACCCGGCCGAGCTCGGCGGTAGCGCCGAGCTGGCCTCCCGGCTCACCCGCGAGTCGCTTCGCTACCTGTACCGCATCCTCTTCCTGCTCTACGCCGAAGCCCGGCCGGAGCTGGGCATCCTGCCCAGCAAGGATGACGCCTACCAGGACGGTTACGGCCTGGCCCGGCTCGGCGAGCTGGTCTCCTACGACCTGCCCGAGGAGTCGCAGGACGGCACGCACTTCCACGAATCGCTGGACCTGCTGTTCCGCCTCGTCGACCAGGGCCACCGGGCCTTCGAGGGCCCGACGGATGCCGACCGCGCGGGCACCGCGGAGCCGGAGGACGGCGAAACGGTGGCTCTCGACGCTGACGGCATCCGCTTCGAGGCGCTGCGCAGCGACCTCTTCGGTGCCGATGCCACCCCGCTGATCGGTGAGGTACGCATCGAGGGCAGGCGCGTCGAGACGAAGCTGCGCAACAAGGTGTTGTGGCAGGTGCTCAACCTGCTGATGCTGAGTCGGTCCAAGAACGGCAAGGGCGGGCGCGGTTTCATCTCGTACGCGCAGCTGGGCATCAACCAGCTCGGAGCTGTCTACGAGGGCCTGATGTCCTACACAGGCTTCTTCGCCGCCGAGGACGTGTTCGAGGTGGCGAAGCCCGACACGGACGGTCTGGCCGGCACCTGGGTCGTCCCGTACCGGAACGCGGACGACTACGACGACGAGGTGTTCGTCAAGCGCCGGGACGAGCTGACCGGTTCGATGAAGCGCGTCCTGCACCGGAAGGGTTCGTTCGTCTATCGCCTCTCCGGTCGCGAGCGACAGCGGTCCGCGTCGTACTACACACCTGAAGTGCTGACTCGCAGCACGGTCAAGCACGCGCTGGCGGAACTGCTCGACCAGGACGCCACGACGACGCGTGCCCGTGACATCCTCGACCTCTCGGTGTGCGAGCCCGCGCTGGGTTCGGGGGCCTTCCTCAACGAGGCCATCAACCAGCTCGCGGCCGAGTACCTGCGCCGACGCGCGGCGGAGTTGACCGCCGAGACCGGCGTTGACCGCCAGCTGCCGCCCGACCGGTACGAGGCGGAGTTGCAGAAGGTCAAGGCGTACCTGGCGCTGCACAACTGCTACGGCGTGGACCTCAACCAGACCGCCGTGGAGCTGGCCGAGGTCTCACTGTGGCTCAACGCCATGCATAGGGGGCTGAAGGCCCCGTGGTTCGGCCTGCACCTGCGCCGAGGAAACTCACTGATCGGCGCACGGCGCGCGGTCTACGCGGCGGAGGCACTGAAGAAGAAGGCGTGGCTGACGACCGTTCCGACGGACCGGCCGCTCCTCGACGGCGCGGAGGAGGGTGCCTTCCGAGCCGGCGAGGAGGTGCACCACTTCCTGCTGCCGGCGAAGGGGTGGGGTGCGGTCGCCGATGCCAAGCAGGCCAAGGAGCTGGCGCGGGCCGAGCGAGACCGGCTGGCCGAGTGGCGCAAGAAGGTCACGGCGACGCCGTCCACCGCGCAGGTCAAGCGCCTGCTGGCACTGGCCACGCGCGTCGAACGGCTGTGGGAGCTGACACAGCGCCGCCTCGTCGTCAGCGAACGCGAGGTGCGGCGCGACATCGCGGTGTGGGAGGTCGAGGTCGAGCGGCCGCTGCCGAGCTCGTCCGGGACGGTGCCGCGCGAGAAGGTCGAGGCCGCGCTCCACGAGCCCGGCGCCCCGCGTGGGCGGCTGAAGCTGGTCATGGACGCCTGGTGTGCCCTGTGGTTCTGGCCTGTCGGTCAGCCGGACATGCCCGAGCCGCCGTCCCTGGAAGACTGGCTGGCCTTCTGCGAGGCGGTCCTCGGCGTCCCGCCGGCGAAGGCCAAGGCGAAGTCGACGAAGGGCGGCAGCGCGGCCGGCCTCGACGACGCGTTCGGCCTGTTCGGCGACACCGGTGACTTCGACAAGCTGGAGATCGACGACTCGTTCGACAGGACGATGAGCCAGTGTGCTGACATGCCGTCGGTGATGCTGCGCTTCCCGTGGCTGAGTGAGGTGGAGGTCATCCGCCAGCGGGAGGGGTTCTTCCACTGGGAGTTGGAGTTCGCCCATGTGTTCGCACGGGGTGGGTTCGATTTGCAAGTGGGGAACCCGCCGTGGGTCAGGTTCGAGTGGGACGATGAGCTGGCTGTGGCTGAACACGATGCCTGGTTCGCGCTGACGGACAATGCGTCAGTCGAGGAGAAGGCGAATCGAAGGACCATGGCCCTTCGTGATTCCTTGCCTCTGTGGACATATTTCACTGATCTTGCGTCTTGGGCGGGTATCAGCGGCCATCTTGGCTCCCCGGTTGACCATCCCGTGCTCGTGGGGATGAAGACGAATCTCTACATGAGTTTCATGGAGCGAAGCTGGCGCAACCTTCGGGAATCCGGATCAGTGGCACTTATCCATGAAGAAAATCATTTTACGGTGCCCACTGGTGGTACCTTCCGGTCCGCCACTTACGCCCACCTCCGGCGGCACTTTCAGTTCGGCAACAACATTCTCCTCTTCGAGGATGTAGACAACAACAAGAACTTCGGCGTAAGTGTCTACGGGGAGAAGAGGTCCGTTGATTTCGTGCAGATCGCGCGCGCGGTGCACCCCTCTATCGTCGACCACTCCTTTGATCATGATGGCCAAGGAGATCTCCCCTCCATTCAATTTCCGGAGGGTGGCTGGGACCTGCGTCCCCACGCGAAGCGGATTGTGAGGGTGACAAGCGAAACTCTCGATGACTGGGCGGCGCTGGTGGACCCGCCAGGTACACCTGCCGTTGAAGCGCGGGTTCTGCGCCCTGTGACGACGGCCGAGAACGAGGTGCTGCGCACTCTTTCCAGGTTTCCTGAACGAGTTCATGCGACCCCGTACTGGTGGTCGCTGGAGCTTGATGAGGGGCAAGCGAAAAAGGATCGGATCATCGAGTGGCGAACCCATGTGCCTGCCTCTTGGGCGGAGGTGGTGCTGCAGGGGCCGCACTTCTCCGTGGCCACTCCGTTCGCTAAGCAGCCAAATCTCGGATGCAAGTCGAATAAGGACTACTCGATCTGGAATCTTGAAGAACTGCAAGAATCTGTCATTCCTCGGATCAACTACGGGCGCGCGTGCTCGAAGTATGACTTCACTGCGGCTCGGCGAACGTGGGATGGTCAGTCGTCGAGTGATTTCTTTCGGGTTGCTTGGCGAAATATGATCACATCGAATACGGAGCGGTCGCTGCAAGCTGCGCTGATTCCGCCGGGCCCGACTCACGTGCACACGGTTCATACTCTCGCGTACGCCGATCCCCGGCACACGGCTGTTGTTTCCGGCTTCTGGGCATCACTCGTCTTCGACTATCTCGTCAAGGTGTCCGGCTCCTCCAAGGTGAACATCGAGTTGGCCCGCAGCTTCCCGGCCCCACTCAGCCACCCACTTACCGGCCCCCTGCTCCTTCGCGCTCTTCGCCTCAACTGCCTCACCCGTGACTACGCGCCGCTGTGGGAAGAACTATTCGAGGACGCGTGGCTCAAGGACCGGTGGACGGATCAGGCCTCGACCCGTCCGCGCGTCCAGGACGTGGAGCCGGCCTGGTCGATGGCGACACCGCTGCGCACGGAGTACGACCGGCGGATGGCGTTGGTCGAGATCGACGCGCTCGTCGCAGTGATGCTGGGGCTGACCGCGGAGCAGTTGTGCGCGATGTACCGCTCTCAGTTCGCCGTGTTGCGCAAGTACGAGTGGGAGATGTTCTTCGCGCCCGACGGTCACAAGATCGGTGCTGCCACGCACAACGTCGGCATCCGGCAGACCCCGGAGGAGGCGGCGGTCGTCAAGGCGTGGGTGAAGGCCACCCGGAACGGCGATCCGACGCCCGAGATCCCGGAGGGTTGGGTCAAGCCGAACCGTGAAACCGAGATGACGCGCGCCCACGCGGATTTCACCGCGCGCCTGCTCGCCGGAGAGTACGGCGACTACGCCGCGTACGCCGCCGAGCACGGTGACCACGGCGATCTCCTCGGTCGCGACAGGGGCGCCCACGCCCTTTCCACTACTACGTCCGCTTTCGCTCCGGAAGAAAGCCGGTAACACCCCACCATGCTTCCCTCTCTGGCCGCCGAGGACCTGCGTCGTGCCCTCGCCGCCTATCTGACGACGAGCTTCGCGCTCGGCGACGACGACGTGCGCGAAGAGCTTGAGGTGTTCCTGGAGCGGCCGGAGAGCCGCCTGTTCCGCGGGCCTTACCTGCGGGTTCGGACACCCTTCCGGGAAGCGGAGCCGGGGTGGCAGCGGTTACTGGACTGGTGGCCCCGGGGCTTCACGCCGTACACCCACCAGGCCGCCGCCTGGCAGCGGCTGTCCACCAAAGCGGGGCACGCACCTGAGCCGACGATCGTGACGACCGGGACCGGCTCCGGCAAGACGGAGTCGTTCCTCGTTCCGATCCTGGACCACTGCGCCCGGGCAAAGGCCGAGGGTCAGAAGGGTGTCAAGGCGCTCCTGCTGTACCCGATGAACGCGCTGGCTGACGACCAGGCGCGCCGTATCGACGAACTGCTGGCCACGGAGCCGGCGTTGGGCGACGTGACGGCCGGCATCTACATCGGCGGTGCGTCCGGTACCCGCTCGGCCACGGACGAGGACGAGGACGACCCGGCCTCCTATGCCCGCGACTTCGGCGCGACCTCACTCGCCGGTGACCCGACGGTGACCCGCCTGATCACCGAACGCGAGGAGATCCGGGCGGACCCGCCGGACATCCTGTTGACCAACTACAAGATGCTGGACCTGCTGCTCCAGCGCATCTCCGATGTGCACCTCTGGACATCGGGCTCGCTGACGTACGTCGTGCTGGACGAGTTCCACACCTACGACGGAGCGCAGGGCACGGACGTGGCGATGCTGCTGCGCCGCCTGGGCGCGGCCACGGCTTCGGCGCGCGAGGGGCAGCCGCTGGGCGACATCACACCCGTCGCCACCTCCGCCACGCTCGGCAGCAGCGCCCCGCTCCCGGTCCTGGGCGAGGCCGCCGCGGCCTCCGTCGCCAGCACGGCACCGGCCGGTGACGACGCGGTCGAGGTGCCAGGTGCGGCCGATCGTTCCGACCGGGAGCTGCTGCTGGAGTTCGCGGGCAAGGTCTTCGGGCGGCCCTTCCCCGAGACGTCGTTGATCGGTGAGGACCGTCAGCGCTCCGTCGACGTGGTCACCGAGCCGGACTTCACGCTGCCAACCCCGTCTCCCGCCGAACTGGCCGCGCTCCCGGACCCCTTGGACGACTCCTCGGGCCTGGACGCGTTCGCCCGTCTCGTCCTCGGGCTGCCCGATGCGCGCGACCCGTTCGCCCTGGCCGACCGACTGCGGCAGCACAACCTGGTCAAGGCGATCCTCGACGTGGCGGGGGAGACCCCCGTGACGGTACCGGACATCGCCCGCGAGTTCGCCAAGCGCGGCGGCGGTGCACCCTGGGACGAGGCGGCGCGCGCCGACCCGGGCCTGGTGGAGCGGGCGTTCGCGCGGCTGCTCGCACTGATCTCGCACGCTCGCACCCGGCACCCGAAGACCGGTAAGGCCGTGCCGTTCCTGCGGGTGGAGGCACAACTGTGGGTGCGTGAGGTACGCCGGGTGATCCGGTCCGCAACGCCGGAGCCGCACTTCCGCTGGTTCGACGACGACGGCCCGACCGGCGACACCGCCCCGAACCCCGCCAACCTGGCGGTGTACCAGCGATCCGAGATCGACAGCGCGGGCGAGCCGGACGGGCTCGATCCGGACGTGGCCGGGCCGATCGCGGCCCGCCGGCCGGTGGGTCCGCCGTTCCGGCGGCATCTGCCGGCCGTGTACTGCCGCCACTGCGGGCGTTCGGGCTGGGCGGCGCTGTCGACCGAGCTGGAGTGGCAGCAGCTGAAGACCAACACCCTGGACATCTACCGGGCCTCGGCTCAGGGCAACCGTGCGGTGCGATGGATGCTGCGGGCACGCGACGGCGAGGGCCCGCTGCTGCACCTGCACGCGGAGGAGGAGCGGCTGCTGGCCAACCCGACGCACGAGACGGTCGCGGTGATCACCCCGCTCGGGCCGCTGCCGGCGAGCCTGGGGGACACCTGCCCGGCCTGCGGCCTGGACGACGGCATGCGGTTCCTGGGCGCGGGCACGGCGACGCTCGCTTCGGTGGCCACGACCCAGCTGTTCTCCGACCGCGGCCTGCACGGCGACGAGCGCAAGCTGTTGGTCTTCACCGACTCCGTGCAGGACGCCACGCACCGGGCGGCCTTCATCGCCAACCGCAGTTTCGGTTTCACCTTCCGCGGTCTGCTCAGCGAGCAACTGCGTGTGGGCGAGCCCGTGGCCGTGCACGATCTGGCCTCCAACGCGGCGGACGCCGTGGTCGCGGCGGCCGGGCGGGGCTCACGTGCCAAGCTGGCGGCCATCGTGCCGCCCGACCTCCGGGAGAACCCGGACATCCTCACGCTGCTGGACTCCTCGAGCGAGTTCAGCGAAGCCGGTGCCGAGATGCTGCACGCGCGCATGGTGTTCCAGACGCTGCTGGAGTTCGGGCTGCGCTCACGGCTGGGCCGCACCCTGGAGTTGACCCGTACCGCGGCCGCGGAGGTCCTGCTGCCGGATCTGCCCGGACTGTGCGCGCTGTTGCGCGATCGGCACCAGCGGATCCCCGGCCAGATCACGCTGCCTCCCGACGAAGCCGAGTACGCCGTCTACCTGCGGGGTCTGGTGGAGCGTCTGCGGTTACGCGGCGCGCTCTACCACCCGTGGCTCGCGGCGTTCATCGCGCAGGGCGGGGCCCGACGCTGGCCGGTGTGGGGAGGGCGGCCGACGGGCATGCCGGCGTTCCCGCGGGGAATGGCAGCGCCGAGGTTCCCGGTCGCAGGGGGCGGCCGCACGACGGAGTTCGACTCGTTGACCCGCGAGGGCACCTGGTTCGCGGACTGGGGCCGCCGGGTGCTGGGCTGTGAGCTGCGCGAGGCACGGGCGCTGGCGGAGCAGGCCATGAGGTTGCTGGCACAACAGGAGGTGCTGGCCACCTACCCCGGCGAGGCCGGTGAGACGGTGTACGCGCTGCGTCCGCGCAACGTCCTGGTCCATCGGATCTCTGATGCCGAGTCGGATGGCGTCGCTCACCCGGAGGACCTGGACGCGAATGCGTGCGGGGTGCGGTGCGACACGTGCACCTGGCGGCACACCGTCCCGCCGAACCGCCGCCGGGACTGGCTCGGGACGCCGTGCCTTCGGTACCAGTGCCCCGGGCGCTTCATCCAGGACGACCGTGACTACAGCACGGACTACTACCGGCATCTCTACACGGTCGACCGGCCCGGTGACGTGCTGACGGCCGAGCACACCGGCGCGCTGTCGCGGCGTCGGCGGGAGCAGGTCGAGCAGGCGTTCAAGCACCGGGCCTCGCCATTCGATCCGAACGTACTGACCTGCACGCCCACGCTGGAGCTGGGCATCGACATCGGCGACCTGTCCGCTGTGCTGCTGGCCTCGCTGCCGCCCGCGCCGGCCAACTACGCACAGCGGATCGGCCGGGCCGGGCGTAGCACCGGCAACTCGCTGACGGTCACCTTCGTGCCGCGCGGCTCGCGCAACCACTACTTCCTGCACGCGCCGGAGCGGATGCTGGCCGGCCGGATCATCCCGCCGGACTGCTACCTGGACGCATCGGAGATCCTGCGCCGTCAGTACCTGGCGTTCCTGCTCGACCGCGCCGCAGACGCCAGCCTCTGGCAGGGCACGGTCATGCCGGAGCGGCCGATGCCGCCGCGAATCGGCGAACTGTTCGGGGCCGGGCTGGCGGAGGACGGCTGGTTCCGGCGGTTCCTGGACGTCGCGGGCGTCCGGCACACCGAGTTGGCAGCGGCGTTCGCGGCGCTCTTCCCCGGCATGTCCGGCGAGGCCCTGCAGAGTGTGCAGCAGTTCGCGGCCGGCGGTCTGGAGGAGGCCGTGGCTGTGGCCGCGAACGCCTGGAACCGGCGCCTGGCCGCGCTGCGAGCCCGGATGCGGCAGATCGGCCGAGCCTTCGACGACCTGTCGACGGCGTCCGGCGACCCGGAGCGGGATCGGCAGCGACGGCAGTTGTACGCCGAGCAGAAGTCGGTGCGCCGTCGCCGGGACACCCTGGTTGGTGAGCACTCGCTCAACGCCCTGGTGCGGCTGGGCCTGCTGCCCAACTACACGCTCCATGACGATGCGACCGTGTTGGAGGCCACGCTGTGGTGGCGCAACAGCGACGGCGAGTTCGAGGAGTCCACGACCGACTACGGTCGCGGATCGCGGCTGGCGCTGTCGGAGCTCGCCCCCGGCAACTACTTCCACTCGGACGGCTACAAGTTCGTCGTCGACGGCCTGGACCTCGGCCCGGCGGTGGGCGGTGGTGAGGATCCGTACGCGCTGTGGCGGTTCTGTCCAGAGTGCGGTTTCGTCGCCACCGAGGAGACCGGCCCGGACCTCGCGTCGTGCCCGCGCTGCGGGGCGACGCAGATCGCCGACCCCGGCGCAGTGCACAAGGTGCTGGTGCCGGAGCGGGTGCTGGCCCGGGAACGACGCGAGGACGCCCGGCTGACCGACGAGCGCGACGAGCGCGAGCGCAAGGCGTTCGACGTCCTCACCCTCGTCGACATCGACCGGAAGCAGCCGCAGGGGCTCCGGGCCTGGCGGCGCACGGGCAGCGAGAAGGCGATGCCGTTCGGCGTCGAGTTCGCCCGGGTGGCGACCATTCGTACCGTCAACCTGGGACCGTCGATGGCACCGGGCCCCGAGCACGTGATCGCCGGGCAGGAAGTGCGGACGTCCGGCTTCGAGACCTGCCTGGAGTGCGGTGCCGTGCGTGGCACGCACCCACAGGCGTGGGACCGGGTGGCGCAGCGGATCGGAGTCCGGCACGCCCACTGGTGCTCGCACCGCGAAGACGGCATCGAGCACGAACCCGTGGAACGGCTGCTCCTCGCCCATGAGCTGACCACGCAGGCACTGCGGATCCTGCTCCCGGTCTCCACGATGGACCTGGCGGACCGGATGACGTCGTTCAAAGCAGCGCTGCTGCTGGGCGTCACTCGGTACTTCGGCGGAGAGCCCGACCACATCCGAGTCGTCGAGGACTCCATGCCCGGTGACAGCCGCGAACTGCGCCGCCGCTTCCTCGTCCTGCACGACTCGATGCCCGGCGGCACGGGCTACCTCGAACACCTGGCCCGGCCACAGGTGATGCACCGGGTGCTGACACTGGCACAGCAGGTGCTGCGGGAGTGCCCGTGCAGGGACGAGATGCGCTCTCCGTGCCACCGTTGCCTGCTGCCGTTCGTCTCCAGCAGTGAGCACCCGCACGTGTCCGTGCGCGTCGCGCGCGAACTGCTCGACGAGATCCTCCAGGACTGGGGCTGGGAGCCTGTGGACACCCTGTCCGGGGTGCGCATCGACCAGCTGGCCGACAGCGAGCTGGAGGCGCAGTTCGTGCGTACCCTGCTGGCCTGGGGATCCCGCGACGAGGAGCCTGGCTCGGTGGCGGTACGGGCCGGTCGGCAGGGGGTCGAGCACGAGTTGCGCTTCACCCGTCCTGACGGCGGCACGACCCGATGGCTGATGCGCGACCACGTGCGGATGGACACGGCGGTGCCGTGCGAGCCGGACTTCCTGCTGCGCCGCACGGACGCGGGCACGCAGGTGGCGGTGTTCCTGGACGGCTACGCCTTCCACGCCTCGCCCCGGGTCAACCGGATCGCGGACGATGCCGTCAAGCGGGCGGCACTGCGAGCCCAGGGCATTCGGGTGTGGCAGCTGACCTGGGACGACGTCCGGTCCTGGGTCCAGGCGGTGGAAGGGGCCGCCGCCGGACAGCGGTCGCGGGCCGCCGTGCGGGACCTGCACGCCGAGCGAGCCCTGTCGTTGGCCCGCTCGGTGCACCAGCAGTTGGTCGGACAGCCCCGCCGGGACGACACGCTCGACCCGGCGCTGCGCAACCCGGTCGAGACACTGCTGGAGTTCCTCGCCGACCCCGACGACGTGAAATGGGCACGGCGGGCGGCGGGCCTGCTGGCAGGCTTCGGAGCGGTCGCGCCGCGTCCGTTCGTGGACCGGCGGCAGATGGGCACGGAGCTGACCGGAGTGCTGGCAGGCGCCGCGCCGACGGCGTCCGCGCATGCCACGGACGCCGTCGCGGTGGATGCGCGCACGGCCTCGGGGCTTCGCATCCTCGGGTTGCTGGACCGCCGCCCCGAACCGGTGACCCGGCGGCCCGGCATGCTGGCCTGGTCCACCCTGATACTGCTTGACGACAGCAAGCAGGGGTGCGCCGAGGAGGCGCATCGGGACCGGTGGGCGGACTGGCTGCGCTGGTCCTGCCTGCTCCAGTTCCTCGAGCCCGCGCCCAGCACGGAGTTGCCGCGCTCGTTCCACCAGCTGGCACTCTCGACGGCCGAACAGGTGGACCCGCACACGGTGGCGCTGCTCACCGCGGCCCTGCCGACCGATTCGGGTGCCGCCGCGCCGCTCCCGGCGGAATGGGCCGAGGCCGTCTCGTGGGCGTCGTCGGAGCTGGAGTCGGTGCTGCGAGAGCTCGCCCAGCGGGCTCCGAACCGCGTTCCCGAGGTGGGCTTCGAGTTGGGGGATGCCGCGGTGGTGGCCGAACTGGCCTGGCGGGACGAGCGGATCGCGGTCTTCGTGGCCGAGGGTGGGCACGGCCCCGAGGTCTACGAGCAGCACGGGTGGCGCGTCCTGCACGCGGGCGCGGTGGATGTGGCAGAACTGGTCGACATGTTGGAGAAGGGCTGATGGCTGCGGCAAAAGTGGTGATGGCGGACGTCTTCGGTAAGTACTACGAAGCCCTCGACGGCCAAGTCCAGGCACAGGTGCTGCAGTTCATCATGAAGATGCAGCGCGACCCGGACGCCAACGGGCTCAACCTCAAGCCGCCGAAGGGTGCCCGGGACAAGCGTGTCCGCACCGCGCGCGTCACGGACAACTACCGAGCGGTCCTCATGCACTACGCGGACCGGATCTACTACCTCGTGGCAGTGCTCCCGCACGACGACGCGTACGGACTGGCGGAAGGCATCCTCTTCGACATCAACAAGGTGACGGGGGGTATCGAGCTGATCAACCTGGGCAGCCTCTACGGCACGCTCAGCGGCCGGTCGGCCGAAGACAAGGCCGCGGATCAGGCCGCGCCGGCACTGTTCCAGGGCGTGTCCGACACCGACTTCGAGCGTCTGGGGGTGCACGGATCGATCGTGCCGGCGCTGCGGGAGATCCGCAGCGACGAGGCCGTGCTGGGCATCGTGGAGACCCTGCCCAAGCTGGCCCGGGACGTCATCCTGTGCCTGGCCGACGGGATGACGGTGGAGGACGTTTGGGAACAGGTCAGTTCCGCCGCCGCCACCGAGGACGAGGTCGACACCGAGGACTACGAGGCGGCCATCGAACGGCCGGCGACCAAGGAGGCCTTCACCGTCACGGGAGACGTGGCGGCGTTCGGACGCATCCTGTCCGAGCCGCTGTCGGCATGGCGGATCTTCCTGCACCCGGCGCAGCGCGCGCTCGCCGAGCGCGCCACCCCGTACCGGGGCCCGGCCCGGGTGACCGGTGGCCCCGGCACCGGCAAGACCGTCGTGGCACTGCACCGGGTCAAGGCCCTGGCGGAGCGGCTGCCGCCGGGCCAGGCCATTCTGCTGACCACGTTCACCACGAACCTGGCCAACCAGCTGCGCTCGCTGTTGGAGGACCTCGGCGGCCCCTCGCTGCTGGCCAAGGTGGACGTGCGCAACATCGACAAGGTCGCCTTCGGCATCGTCCGTGACAGTTTCGGCGCGAACTCTCCGACACCTCTGCTCGACAACGAGATCCAGCGCCGCTGGAAGGAGCTGGCGCAGGAGCAGGAGCCGCAGCGTTGGGACGGCCGGTTCCTGGACGCGGAGTGGAAGCAGGTCGTCCTCGCGCAGGACGTGCGCAGCCGGGACGAGTACTTCGCGGCCAGCCGGGCGGGCCGGGGACGGCGGCTCAACCGCCCCGAACGTGCCCAGGTGTGGGCGCTGGTCGAGGAGTTCGAGCGGAGGTTGGACCGGGACCGCGCGGCCGGTGTCATACAGCTGGCCGCGCAGGCGGCGCGGATCGCGTCGGGCTGGTCGGAGGAGGAGGCGCCGTACCGGCATGTCGTCGTGGACGAGGCGCAGGACCTGCATGCCGCGCACTGGAAGTTGCTGCGCGCGCTCGTCGTTGAGCAGGATGACGATCTGTTCATCGTCGGCGATGCCCACCAGCGCATCTACGACAACCGCACGTCACTGAGCGCTCACGGCATCAACGTCCGGGGTCGCTCCAAGCGGCTGACTCTGAACTACCGCACGACCCGCCAGATCCTCGCCGCGTCGCTCGGACTGCTCGAAACCGAGGAATTCGACGATCTGGACGGGCAACGCGAGGAACTGCGCGGCTACCGCTCCGTCCTGGCTGGTGCCGCTCCCGAACTGGCCGGGTTCCCCACGCAGGCCGCGGAAGTCGCCGCACTGGTGGAGCGCGTGCGGGAGTGGCAGGCGGAAGGCATCGAGCCCCACGAGACGGTGGTCGTGGCGCGCACCCACGCCACGGCGGACGCCGCTCTGAAGGCGTTGCTGGACTCGGGACTGGCGGCCGTGAAGGTGACGGGGCAGCAGACGCCGCTGCCGGACGCCGGCGTGCACGTGATGACGATGCACCGGATCAAGGGTCTGGAGTACCGGGCTGTCGCCGTCATCGGCGTCGGCGAGGACGAGGTACCGCAGGCGCACGCGGTCACCCCGCCTTCCGAGGACCGCCAGCAGAACGCTTCGGACGTGCGCCGCGAGCGCTCGCTGCTCTTCGTCTCGGCCACCCGGGCCCGCGAGCAGCTCTCCATCACCTGGTCGGGCGATCCCAGCCGTTTCCTGCGTCGGCACCAGGAAGGCTGAGCCGCCGAGCCGGTACGCCGGGCTAGGAACGCGCCTTCCTGGCCCGGCGTTTGGGCGTGCTCTCCACCTCGGTCGGCAGGGGATGGTGGAGGACACCCTTTCGCTCCAGCAGCGCGTGCTCGACCTTCGTCAGTCCTTTGCCTTCGAGCTGCCTGATTCGCTCCCGCGTCACTCCGAGCTCGTTGCCGATCGCCTCAAGGGTCGCGGGCTCCCCACTGAAGCCGAAGCGGCGACGCAGCACATGCTCCTCGCGGTCGGGGAGCTGTCCGAGCAGGCCGTCGACCTCCTCGGGGGTCAGACCGCACAGGTAGGCCTCCTCCTGGTGTCCGACCACGCTGCGGTCCACTTGGTCGAGCAGGACGTCCTCGCAGTCGGCTGCGAGGAAGGCGTCCGTGGAGGCGCAAGGACGGTCGTGACGGAGGAGCCTCGTCACCTCATCGGGCGCGATGCCGACACGGGCGGCCACTGCCTCCGGATCCGCGCTCGCGCTGTCAAGGCCCAACTCACGTACGGCTCTTTTGATCTGATTCAGGTTGTCGACGAGGTGGACGGGCAGCCGGATGGTCCGGCCGCTGTCGGCGAGCGCGCGACTGATCGACTGGCGGATCCACCACGTGGCGTAGGTGGAGAACCTGTTCCCCTGCGTGTGGTCGAACTTCTGGACAGCCCGGATCAGCCCGAGATTCCCCTCCTGCACGAGGTCCAGCAGGTCGAGTCCGCGTCCCTGGTGCCGCCATGCGATCGAGGTGACCAGCCGAAGGTTGGCGGTGACGAAGTGCTCGAAGGCTGCCGTGCCCCGTGCGATCAGCTGTTTCAACTCCCGGCGCAGCCTGGGCGGCATCTTGGGGCCGTTGGCTTCCAGGAGTTCATGAGCCAGCAACCCGGCTTCGATCCGCTGGGCGAGGTCCCGCTCGGTCTTCGCGTTCAGCAGCTGGGCCGTGGAAATCTGGCGCTGGTAGAGGTTGAACAGCTCGTCCGCGAGACTGCGAGGCGAACCGGACCCGTCGAGGTCCGGTTCGTCCTCCGGCTCTTCCACCACCGCCGGATCGGTGACGGTCGAAGCCGATGTCCTCGAAGGGACCGGGGACCCTGGAGCCGGACGGTCGGTCGAGGGCTCATGGACCGGGGCCGCGGTCACCTTCTCGGAAGACGCCGGTTCCAGGTGCGGGGAAAGGTCCTTGAGGCTCATCGCCGAGTAGTCGAGCCGAGCGCCCGGCGGCAAGGTCAGGAGGAAGGTGATTCGGGTCGGGGCCTCGGGATCCGGGGACCGCGGCCACGGGCGCTGATCGGGCAGCGGCATGGCTTCCGCGTGCGCGTGGGCGGCCGGCAAGGTCTCGCCGGACGGCCGCGTACGGATCGTGGGCAGGCTCCCGGCCAACTCCGGTGGAATTGCCACACCCTGTGCCCGGACCTCGGCCAGTAGTCGTAGCAGGTCCTCGGGACCGACGCTGAACCGTTGTACCACCGGCCGTATGCCAGGCATGGTCAGGATCCGGCTGGAGCCGGCGGCTTCGACCAGCGCGCGACGAACGTTCGCGTCCAGCGATCTCACGTGCGGGACTGGGACTGCCATGGATCACCTTCGATTGCGAACGTCACGCCTGCTCGTACAGCCTTGCATCGACCGCTGACGACGGACATCCCTCGCACGGTAGATGAGTTGAACTCGTGTCGATCGCACAAACCTTACCTACCAGTGCGATTGGGGATCACTCGCGCTCGAACTGTGATAGAGAAATGAGACACAGGCTGGGTGCGGCCCGCTGTGAGTCGAGGTAAGAGGGGTGGGGCATGCCGGTTCATCCGGCACGGCTGCTGGATGACTGCGAACGCGTCTGGCGCGCATGCTGGACCGCGAAGCCTGGTCCGGAGTCACTGAGCGCCGAACTGGGCCGGCTTGACCTGGCCCTGGAAGCACTGGCGGCCTACCGCGTGCTGTGCGAGCGGCACGACGTGGCGGTCGACGAGGTCCACCGGCGCTGGCCCGCCTGCACGGTCTCCGTGTTCGCCTGGAACGCACCGGCCGGTTCCAGCCGGTCCTTCGCTGAGGCCGTCGCACGGGCGGAGAAGGCCGCCGTCGCGATGCTCGGTACCGAAGACATTGCGGCCGACCGCGTGTCCGACCAGGAGCGGGTTGCCGCATGGCGATCCGCCGCCGAAGGCGCCGCTCGGATCCTGGGGTGGGAGATTCGGGACGTCAGCGCGGCGTTGGACTCCGCCGCTGAGCCCTCCTTCGAAGCCTCGTCGGTTCGGACGTGGCCGGTGCTGCCCGCTCCGGAGCTTCGGCTGGGCTCCGAAGCCTCCAGCGTGCACCTGCTGCTCGGTGGGGAGACCAGCGAGCACTGCTGGCGGCTGTCCGCAGACGGGGAGGCAGTCGAGGCCGTCCCTCCGGTCTGGGCGCTGCCGCGTCCGCTGCGCCGGATCCAGGCCACGGCACCCGACGGCCGGACCCACGAAGTTCCTGTTGTGGACCCGGAGACGGTGTTGCTGGCATTCGACGACCAGGGCGCACGGCTGCCGCTGGACGAGCCGCTGCCCTCCGCCGTGGTCTACCTGCTGCACGTCGGAGAACTGGACGCGGACGGCACAACGGTGCCGGGCACCGAGCTGCCCGTGCCGTTCGGCTGGGCCGGCTGGACGCTGACTCGCGCCTCCCTGGCCGGTGTCCGCCGACTGCGTGCCGGGACGGCCCCTTCCAGCGCGTGGACGGAGGTCACTTCGACCGGACGGATGCGCTGGGAGGGCGGGGCGCAGGTGCCCTGGCTCAGTGAACCCGGCGGTGCGCCCATCTGGAACGTGCCGCCGCTGCTCCGGCTACGGCAGCGGCCCGGCCAGTCCAACAAGGAACGGCTGTCGGTCGAGGTGGTGCGCGCCAGGACCGGGCGAGTGGTGGTTCGGTTCCAGGCCGCGCCGGGAGCCCTTGTCGACCCGTGGGCCGCCGTGCCCGGGCCGCTGTTCGGCGCTTTCGAGGTGGTGGTGCGCAACAACCCGCGGGCCGGCGGGCAGCGGCTCGCCGCAGTGCTTGCCGAGGGCGTGCGAGCCGATGCACCGGCTCAGTGGCGGCTGCTCGCCTCCGGCGGTGGGCTGGTGCCCGCCACGATCGAGTTGCACACCGATCCGACCGTCACCGTCTCGCAAAGGCGCGTCCTTCTGGGCGCCTTCGACGCGGAGCGGTCGCTGACGATTCACGCCGACGGACAGCGGTTGCCAGTCGTCGCATCGCTGCCCTTCTCCGAGCTGCGGCTGGAGAAGGGGGGTGTGCCCGGCCCGTGGAGCCTGCGGCCGGTGGACGTTGACGCTGCTGAGCTGGCGGCGGACTGCGCCCTCACGGTGCGGCTGCCCGAGCAGGCGACGGCGGTGGAGCCGGAGCTCCTGCTGATGGAGGGCAGCGCGGTGCTGCAGAGCACGCCGCCTGAGCGGCGGGTCCGCTCGCGCCGCGGCGACCTGCGGTACCCGCTGATGGTGTTCGCCGACACCATGCGCGGCTGCCCACACGCGGAGTTGCGCGTCCGCCTGGCCGGACACGAGATCAAGGTCGGCGTGATCCGAACGCAGCCCGTTGCCGAAGGCGTCGGCGTCGACGGGGCCGGACTGCGCCTGCACGGTCTGCGACACCCCGGCGTGCTCACCGCCGCCGTGTACGCCGGGTACGCACCGTGGCTGCCGCCCCTGCTGGCTGAGGTCGGCGCGGACGGCAGGATCTCGCTTCCTTCGTCGCTGCGGTCCGCAGGTCCCCTCGTTGTCCGGCTGCATCCCGGGAACCGGGCCGATGAGGTCCAGCCCGCTTTCTGGCCTCGCCTTCGTGACGGCGCCACGCTGACCGTGCGCCAGCGCCACGGGGTGCCCGAGCAGAGCATCACGGCGGACCGGGAGGCGAGCGCCTATCTGGCCGGACTCGGCCCGCTGCCCTCGGAGGCGGGAGCGCTGCCCAGACTGTGGCTGCTCGCAGCCCGGAGCCGCGACCTGCGGGAGACGGGTGTCCGCGCAGAGGTGCTGCGGGACTGCTGCGCCGTGCTTGCCGCCGCTCCCGAGGAGTCGCTGGTCGCCGCGGCCGAGGCAGGGCTGCGGTCGACCGAGCTGGCGCCCGTGATGGTCGCGAGCGGCCTGTCGGCGCACGGCGCGGTCGAGGTCGCGGAGCCCGAGGAGGTGCTGAAGGTCTGGCGTACCGCACCGCTTGCCGCCCTCCTGCTCAGCAGCCCGCTCCTGCCGTACCTGTCCGGCCTGGGAGCCTATCCGGCGGACGAACTGTATCCGCTGGAGCAGGCGACGATCGCGGAGGCTGGTGCCTTCTGCGGTCCGTCCTTGTCCGCCGTCGTGTCCGGCGGCACGGACCCGGCCGGGCGGACCGGAAGGTTCGACGCGACGACCCGCCTCCTCAACGAGCTGCCGCCGCGGCAGCAGGAGGCTCTGTGGCAGAGTCTCGGGGTGGTGCCGCAGGCGGTGCTCGACTCCGAAAGCCGGGCCGCTGCCGCCTGGGAAGCATTCCGGGTGCGCAGGCCCCTGAGCCGGTACGACAGTGACGGGCAGTTCGCCGAGTGGGTCGAGGCCGTCGGCCGACTGCTGCGCGAGGGCCGGGGCGAGGGGCCGGGCACTCCAGCCGCCGCGTTCGAGGCCCGCAGTCCGGGGCCGCTGAGGGAACCGGGTGAATCCTGGATGCTGGTGCCCCAGCTGTCTCTCGGGTTCGCACTGGTGGCCCGGCTCGCCGCATGGGGCGACCGGCAGGCGGCCGGCCTCGAACGGCAGGCCCGGCCCCTGTGGACCTCGCTGGCCTTCATCGCCCCCGCCTTGACAGTGGTGGACCTGGCCCTGGCCGAGGCCCTGGCCGCCGCCGACCACGCCGGCCGACGACTCTGACCGACCACCTCGATCACGCGAGACCGCCAGCCCCGGAGACCCATCATGCAGACCCTCGATCCACTCGCCACGGCAGAACTGATCAGCAGCACCTATCGCAGGTATCTGCGTTCGCTGCTGCCACTGCGTGACCCGGCACTGGCGAAGGCCCTGGCAAGGGCAGTCGACACCAGCCCGCTGCTCACCAAAGGGCCGCTCGTGGAAGCCACTCCCGCCTACGCCCCGGGCGCGACGCTGGCGGACCTGGTCGGCGAAGGAGTCCTGCATCCGGAATTCCTCCGGCTCACCGGTCCGGCGCTGCCTGCCGACCGCCCGCTGTACCGGCACCAGGAGCAGGCCCTGCGCAAGGCCGCTTCAGGCCGCAACATCGTCGTCGCGACGGGCACCGGGTCCGGCAAGACGGAGAGCTTCCTGCTCCCGATCCTGAACGCGCTGGCGGCGGAGCACGCCGAGGGCAGGCTGGGACCAGGCGTACGGGCGCTGCTCCTCTATCCGATGAACGCGCTGGCCAACGACCAGATGAAGCGGCTGCGGCGGCTGCTGGCGCAGGCGCCGTACATCACCTTCGGCCGTTACACGGGTGACACCAAGAACGATCCACGCACCGCTTCGGAGACGTTCGAGCAGCTCAACCCCGGTGAGCCCCGCCTGCGCAACGAGATCCTCAGCCGCGAGGAGATGCGCCAGTCGCCCCCACACCTGCTGCTCACCAACTACGCCATGCTGGAGTACCTGCTGCTGCGGCCGCAGGACATGGACCTCTTCGAAGGCGAGCACGCCGGCAGCTGGCGCTTCGTGGTCGTGGACGAGGCCCATGTGTACGACGGCGCGAGGGGAGCGGAGCTTGCCATGCTGCTGCGCCGACTCGCCGACCGGGTGGGCGGGAAAGGCGCCGTCCAAGCGATGGCCACCAGCGCGACCGTGGGCGCACAGGAGAACCCGGATGCCGTCACGGCCTTCGCACAGGCGCTGTTCGACCTGCCGTTCGACTGGGAGCCGGACGACCCGTCACGCCAGGACCTGGTGACGGCCACGCGGGTCGCGAGTCCACCCGGTCCGTACTGGGGCCCGATGCTCCCGGGCGACTACGTCCGCCTGGCGGCCGCCGAATCACCGGGCCCTGAGCTCGTGGCGCTGGCCCGTGCGCACGGGTTCACGGCGCTCGTGCACCCTGCGGCCGTGCTCGCCCACGAGGCGGGTACTGCGGCGCTGCGCCGCGCGCTGGCCGGAGATCCGCGTCCGGTCACCGACATCGCAGCGGAGATCTTCCCCGACGACCCGACCGGGCCGGAGACGGTCACAGCGGTGATCCAGCTCGCCAGCAGGGTCACCGACACCGACGGGGCGCCGGTGCTCTCGGCTCGTTACCACATGTTCGCACGCGCGACCGAGGGCGCTTTCAGCTGCCTCAACCCCTCGGGGCCACACCTGAACCTGGCTCGGCACGAGACGTGCGCCGACTGCGGCCGGGCATCGTTCGAGATCGCGTCCTGTCGCCGCTGCGGTGCCGTGCACCTGCACGGCACCCTGACCACGGATGACGGAGGGTCCCGGCTCGTGCACCGGAAGAATCCGGACTCCCGGCACGCCTGGCTGATGCTGGACGGGGCGGGAGCCGTCGTGGACGAGGACGATCACACGCTCGACGAGGCTCGGCAGGCCGGGTTGACGGAACGCCGGTTGTGCACCGGCTGTGGCCGGCTCCACACCGGAGCCGCGGCCATCTGCGGCTCCGCCGAGTGCCAGGACATGGAGCTCAGGAGCGTCCACCTTCTCGACACGCGCGAGGGCGAGCCGGCGTCCTGCGTGGCCTGCGGGGCCCGTGGGTACGGGATGATCCGCCTGTTCGAGGCCGGTAACGAGGCATCGGTCTCCGTTCTGGGCACCGCGCTGTACCAGGCCCTACCCCCGGCAGTCGACCCCGCCGCAGCCGGGCTGCCCGGACAGGGGCGGAAACTGCTGTTCTTCAGCGACAGCCGGCAGGCCGCCGCCTACTTCGCGCCCTACCTCGAGGATTCCTACACCCGGATACAGCGCCGCCGCCTCATCACCCAGGCGGTGCGCGAAGGCTACGACGATCCGGACGAGCCGCTGCACATCGATGACCTCACCGAGCACGTCATGCGGGCGGCCGGACGAGCCGGTGTCTTCCGGCGCAACGACTCAAGGCAACACCGGCGGCGCGCGGCCGGTCTGTGGGTGATGCAGGAAGTGCTGAGCATCGACGACCGGCAGTCGCTGGAAGGTCTCGGCCTGCTGCGTGTCGACATCGACCGTGAGCCGTTCTGGCAGCCGCCCCGGTGCCTGGCAGACCTGGGGCTGGCCGAGGAGGAGTGTTGGCAGGTCGTCTCCGAGCTGTTGCGGACCGTGCGCACCCAAGGGTCGCTGACCATGCCCGACGGCGTGGACGCCGACGACGAGGCCTTCGCCCCCCGGCGCGGTCCGGTCTGGGTGCGCGGGAACGGTTCGGACAGCAAGCGCAAGGTGCTGAGCTGGAAGCCGGTGAGCGGCACCAACCGCCGTCTGGACTATCTCGTCCGGCTCCTGGAAGCGATCGGCCATCCGGCGGATCGGCAGCAGCATGCGTCCGGCATCCTCGAACAGCTATGGGACGAACTGGCCGGGGGCCGGCTCGCCGATTGGCTGCACAGTGAGAACCGGCAAGGGGTCGGTGTGGTGCGGCGGCTCGACCACGAGTGGCTGCGCCTGCGGCCGGTCCTGGAAGGCGACCCGCTGCAGCAGTGCGACCGGTGTCGGCGCATCAGCACGGCATCCGTCAGGGGGGTTTGCACGACGATGCGTTGCGTCGGCCAGCTCCAGGAGTTCAAGCAGGGCGACGCGGAGCAGGGCGACGACCACCTGCGCTCCCTCTACCTGGGCCTTGAACCGGTTCCACTGCGGGTCGAGGAGCACACCGCGCAGTGGAGCGGTGAGAAGGCGGCGGAGATCCAGGGCGCATTCGTCCGCGGAGAGATCAACGCACTGTCCTGCTCCACCACCTTCGAGCTCGGCGTCGACGTCGGTGAACTGCAGAGCGTCGTGCTGCGCAACATGCCCCCGACGACGGCCAACTACGTCCAGCGCGCTGGGCGGGCCGGACGGCGCACGGAGTCGGCAGCGCTCGTTCTCACCTATGCGCAGCGCCGACCGCACGATCTCTCCAGGTTCGCCGAACCCGAGAAGATGATCTCCGGCGAGGTGCGTGCGCCGCTCGTGCCGCTGGAGAACGTGCGGATTGACCGCCGCCACGCTCATTCCGTCGCGATGGCGGCCTTCTTCCGCGCCATGAAGGACCGGCGCGGGCGGATCTGGCGACACGCCGGCGAGTTCTTCCTCCCTGACGACAGTGGAGCGGTTGCCGCGCTAGAGGTACGCGACTGGCTCACTCCCGTCCCGTCGCACGTGCAGGACTCGCTCCGAGCTGTGCTCCCATCCTCGGTGCAGGAGGAGATCGGCCTCGCCTCCGGGGCTTGGGTGGACGAGCTCGACCGGCTGCTGAGGGCCGCGCAGACCTCCCTGAGCCAGGACGTCGCGGGATACGAGGAGCGGCGCGACCGGGCAGCGACCGAGAAGAAGTACAAGCTGGCTGAGCTGTACCAGAGGATCATCCACAACCTCACCAAACGGCAGCTGCTCGGCTACCTAGCGAACCACAACGTCCTGCCGAAGTACGGCTTCCCGGTCGATACCGTCGAACTGCGCATCATGCAGGAGAACTCGACGGCCGCCCACCTCGAACTCACCCGTGACCTCAGCTCGGCCGTGTACGAGTACGCCCCCGGCGCGGAGATCGTGGCGGGTGGATACGTCTGGGCTTCAGCAGGTGTCTACCGCCTTCCCGACCGTGACCTGGTGAGTCGCTACTACACCGTGTGCGGCCACTGCGGGCACTACCGGGAGGACCCTGATCCGCTCGACCTGCTCTGCCCCGCCTGCAACCAGTCGGGTACTGGCGTTCCGCGGCGGTACGTGGAGCCTGTCTACGGCTTCGTCGCGCAGCGCGGGACCCCTCGCAGGCCGGGACAGACGCCTCCCAGCCGGGCCTGGAACGGGGCGGTCCACATGCGCACGGACAGCGCCGACGTCGAACAGTCAGTCACTCACTTTTCGTCCGGGCACTCCATGCGCTGGACCGCCGGAGCACGCGGCGAGATGGTTGCCGTCTCGGAGGGACCGGCGGGCGCCGGCTACGAGATCTGCGACTGGTGCGGCTGGGGCCGCCCGCACGTTACTGCGGCCAAGGGACGCAGCGGCCCGCACCCGCACCTGCTCAAGGACCAGGACTGCAACGGCCGGCTTCGTCTGGTTTCGCTGGCGCACCGCTACCAGACCGACTTCCTGCAGCTGCATCTCGATCCCTTCACGGCTTTGATGACACCGCAGGACCAGCTTTCTTCGACCCTCTACGCGTTGCTCGAAGGAGCGGCATCCACCTTGGAGATCAGCCGTGACGACATCGACGGCACCGTCCACACGGGACTGGAGGGCACCTCGCTGATCCTCTTCGACACCACCCCGGGCGGCGCGGGGAACGCCTTGCGCGTCGCCCACCGCCTCGAGGAGGTGTTCGCCGAGGCAAGCCGACGTGTGCAGTCGTGTGAGTGCGGCCCCGAGACCAGCTGTTATGCGTGTCTGCGGAACTTCCGCAACCAGCGCTTCCACGAGCAGCTCTCGCGTGGCGACGCCCTCAGTCTGCTGTCGGTCCTGGCCGGCACGGGCGGAGTCCGAATCTGAGAAGCGGGTCTCCCGACGACGTCGGGTCAGCTGAAAAGGTCGGTGTGGCACTGAATCGGCGCGGGTTCACCATGCGGAGGCTGCGGATACGGCTGGCGGTGGTGCTGTTCGCGTTCTCGCTCGTCCCGGTCGGGGCGGTGGGCTTCGCGCTGTACCGGCTGACGAACCTCGGGGCGGACAGCGTGTGCGACGGAGCCGTCACGGCGGACCAGGTGCACGATCTGCTGGGCCAGGGAGGATCTCCGACAACGACGATCTCGTGCGGCAGTTCCTCAAGGCCGGAGGTAAGGCGATCGGCTGCGAGCCGATCCTCTAGTCATCTGACCGGTCACGGCGACGAAGAGCAAGGAGCGGGCTCGCCGCGTCTCCCGACGGCACCGGGCGAGCTCTGCGCTGGTGGGGGTGTCGGCTCACCCGGCGGGCCCCGGACGCGCCGCCTCCCTCCACCAGCTGTCCGGGCTCCAGGTGACCGGCGAGGACCAGAAGCTGCTCAACCTCAACCGTGACCAGTTCCGCTACACGATGGGCGGGCTCAGCCGCAAGCGCGTGGAAGCCGTACGCGACCTCCTCGAAGAGGCCTGCCGTCGGCACTGGGCCTACCAGGTCACCTCCGACCTCCCCTGGTGGACCAACCGGGCCCGGTTCACCCTGGAGCAGCTGCGCGCCGACGCCGAGCTGCTCCGGGCCCACCGTCCAGCCGAACCGTCCATCCCGGCCGACCGCCTCAAGCGTGGACTCTCCAAGATCACCAGTGCGCTCCACGACGAACTCGGCCCCCGCGCCGCGCCCGCCACCTACGAGGACGCCCGTGACATCGTCGCACGGCTGAACGCCGCCGAGGACGCCAAGTCCGCGACCGGCAGTGTCGGCCAGACGTACTGACCCGTGAGGTCGGGACGCGGCCGGCCGGTGGCCGGCCCGCCGGTTGAGCAATCCGGGGCCGGCGTTCGTACCGATGGGTGAGCGCGAGGCCGGGCCCGCGCCGTCCGACTCGTGCTCACCGGGGCCGCCGCGGGTGGAAGGGGCGCCTTGATGAACGTCCGCAGCACGGCCCGTGCACCGGCAGCCGGGTGCGGCGGCCGGCACGCCCCTGAGAGGATCGGACTGCCACTCGCGGCGGCCGTGATCGGCATCGGACTCGCCGGCGTCCAGGGATGTGCCGGCACCACGCACGAACCGGTGCCGTCGCGTGAACCGGCGCCGCCGCTCCCCGCGAACCCGCTCGACAACGTCGGCACGGCGGGCAACACGCTCGCCGTGAAGATCGACAACGTCGGCGCCCACATCCAGGCGATCCATCAGGGGCTGGCCCAGGCCGACATCGTGTACTGGGTCGAGGTCGAGGGCGGCCAGTCCCGGTTGCTCGCCCTGTACGACGCGAACCACCTGCCCGCCCTGATCGGCCCGGTGCGCTCCGCCCGGGAGACCGACATCCCGCTGCTCCAGCAGTACGGGCACCTCGACTTCGCCTACAGCGGAGCCATCAGCGGGCTCCTCCCGCTGCTCGACAAGGCCGACGTGCAGAACGTCACCCCGTTCACCGACCCCGGCGCGTTCACCAACCGGGCCGTCGATCCGACCTTCGTCGACCCGCACCAGATCATTGCCAAGTTTCCGTCCGTGCCCGCCCGTTCGCCCGGCTTCGGGTTCGGCGCCGCACCGGGCGGCGGCGACGCGCTCGGTGCCATGGCCTGGCACCTGCCCGCCGCGTCCATCGGCGTCCGCTTCAACGGCGGCACCTACGACGTCAGCCTGGACGGCCACCCCGCCTGGTCCGGGACGGCGACCGTGCTCGTCCAGCACGTCAGCATCGTCCCCGGCCGGTTCACCGACTTCAACGCCGGCCACCCCGACAACGAGGTGTTCACCCGGACCACCGGCTCCGGCCGGGCCGAGGTGCTGCGCGACGGCAGGGTGTGGAACGTGCGCTGGAGCCGGCCCGACCCCGCCGCGGGCACGTCGTTCACCCTGCCCGACGGCAGCAGCATGGCCTTCGCCACCGGGCCCGTACTGGTGGTCATGGTGCCGTGAGCGGTCCTCGGGCCGGGCCGCTTCCTTGCGTCTTTCAGGTGTTGCGCACCCTGGAGGGCGAGGGGCTGGTCGGGCGGGCGCCGGATCCGGTGGACAGCCGGGTGAAGCGGGGGCGGGTGACGGAAGCGGGGGAAGCGGTGCGGGAGCGGGCGATGTACGCGGTGGAGAGGGCCGTACGGGCGGACCTGCCCGGACGGGCCTGCGATGGTGGGGCGTGGGGCGCGGCCCGTGGTTAGCCTGGCCCGCATGTACAACGACGGTCTGGTGACGTGCACCGCGCGGGAGCTCGTGATTCGCCGGTACTACTTTCCGACGGCCTCCGCCAAGCGCATCCCGTACGGGCGGATCCGCGGGTTGCAGCAGATGCCGCTGACCCGGCTCGGCGGGCGGTGGCGGATCTGGGGCACCGGGGACTTCGTGCACTACTTCAACCTCGACCTGGGGCGGGTGGACAAGAGCGTCGCCTTCGTCGTCGACCTCGGCGGGCGGGTCAAGCCGGTCATCACCCCGGACGACCCGGACCGGCTGGTGGCGGCGCTGGCCGAGCACCGGATCGCGGTGACCCGGGGGTAGGGCTGGTTCGACGAGCCCTACCCCCGGTCGGTGGGCGGGCGGGTCAGGGCTGCAAGGTCGGGTCGGTGAGCGCCGGGATGTCGTACTTCTTGCCGATGTCGGAGATCAGATAGCCGCCGCCAGGTTGGCGTTGGAGCCGCAGGAGCGCGACGAACAGGCCCTTGGGCGTGTGGGACCAGCCGTCCTCCGCGACGTAGGCGCAGTCGATCCGGACTTCCAACCCCACTGTGTCACCGGTGAGTTCGCGCGGATCCGGGTGGCCCTCCAATGGTCTCGCGCGCGCCCGCATGACCACCGACCAGCCTCGATGCGCCGTCACCTCGGCCGGCCAGGCCGAGCTGTCCGCCGCGCACGCGTTCAACCCGCCTCCGGCGTCGGCCAGTTCGGGTGTCAGATACCTGCGGACCCGGCTCAGGACCGCCGCCCCGGTGTCACCGCGGGACAGGTCGAAGCTGCCCGACGTGACCGCCCAGGCGATACCGACGGACTCCGCGTCGTGCTCGTCGACCGTCAGCGGCGGTGTCGGCGCGGCCGGTCGCTCCTTCGGCGGGGCCGGTGGCTCCGCGGGGTCGGCTCCCGGCGCGGAGGTGAAGGTGTAGCCGGTCGGAGCGACGGCGACCGCGGTGCCGGGGATCTCCTTCTCGTCCTGGTCGAAGCACGGATTGCACCGGACGCGCTCACCGTAGCCCCTGTCGTAGACGGTCTCCCAGCCCCTCCCGAGGGTGTCCAGCACGGTGCCGCGTTCCATCCGCACCCCGGAGATGCGGAACGGGTGGTCGCCGTCCCGCACCGTCCAGGTGTGGTGCTTGCCGTCGACCGTGCCCTCGACCGTGAGCACGTAGTCGTAGCTGTGCCGGGTCGCGAGCACGGTGAGACTGACGATCTCGGGCTTCTGGTTCTCCAGGTACAGGTACCTGTCGGTGAAGTACGGGGCGAACGACACCGGTCCGGGGCCCGCGATCAGCGCGATCGGGTTGGTGGAGTCCAGGTCGACGCCCATGTCGATCTTCTTGCCCTCCCCTTGTCCGGTGCAGTCCACGACCGTACCGGGCATCGGGTCCCGGGGCTCTCCCACGACGGTCGCCCGCACCTGTTCGATCGCCACGGTGTGGCCGTTGCCGACCATCGAGACCGAGAGCGGCGACGCTCCCACATCCGTGCCGCCCTGCGCGTGCGACCACGCCCGGGCGCCGCCGCAGTCGGTGACGGCGGGAAGCTCGGTCGGCTTCACGGTCCTCGGGACGACCGCGGTCGTGTTGGAGTCACCGTGCTCGGGGTCGTAGTGGGCGCTGAGTTCCGGCCCGCTGCTTCCGTCCGTCCTCCCGTGCAGCGCCCAGTACGTCGTACCGGCGCCCAGCAGGGCCAGCGCGCACACCACGGCCACCAGCAGACGCGGGCGCGGTCGCCGGCCCCCCAGCAGGGAGACGATGCCGCCCATGAACACGTTGCCGTGAATGGTGCTGTGGCTGATCTCGTTCCGTGTGTCGCGCTGATCGCCCAAGCCACCCACCCCGTCCGACGGATCCGCGTCAACCACAGTGCAGCCCGTGACGGGCAATGGGAAGACCCCGGCGGCTGGTTGATCCTGGCTGGTCCTGATCCTCCGCGGCGCGGCCGTGCGCCGGGAGCGGTCCGGCCTCGCCGTGTCCGGTGGTGGGCGGCGGGTCAGTTGAGGGCGGCGCGGTGGGGGTGGGGCCAGGTGGGGTGGTGTTGGTCGATGACGTAGTGGTGGCCGTGCTGCCAGGCGCCCGTGGGGGTGGGGTGGGCGTCGGCGAGGTGGGGGTGGCCGGCGGGGAGGTCGGTGTGGAGGTGGCTGAGGGCGTCCGGGTCGCGGGTGGGCCACAGGGTGGTGGCGGACAGGGCGGCGGCGAGGGCGATCGTGCCCAGGACGACGGCGGTGGTCGGGAGGCCGGCGCCGGCGGCGAGCCATCCGGCCAGCGGGTAGGTGAGCAGCCAGCAGCCGTGGGAGAGGGAGAACTGGGCGGCGAAGGCGGCGGGCAGGTCGGGGTCGGCGGCGGAGCGGCGGATGACCCGGCCGCCGGGGGTGAGGACGGCGGAGCTGGCGGCGCCGACCAGGGCCCAGGTGACGAGCAGGGCGAGCCAGCTGCCGGTGCCGGCCGGGGCGGCGGTGATCGCGGTGACGGCGGCGAGCACGCAGGGCAGGGCGAAGGCGGCGGGCAGCATGACGGACCGGTCGCTGACCCTGGCCAGCAGTCGGGGCAGCAGCAGTGCGGTGAGCATCGAGCCGACGCCGTAGGCGCCGAGGGCCAGCGAGACGGCTCCGGCCGGGCGGTGGAAGTGGTCGCGGACCACGTTGACGGTGTTGACGAAGACGATCGCGCCGGCGGCCGCAACGGCGAGGTCCAGGGCGAGCAGGGCCCGCAACCGTGGGGTGGCCCGGAACAGTCGGGTGCCGAAGGCGGCCTTGCGGTACAGGCCGCCGCCGCGCTCGACTGGTCGGGGCTTGGGGAGGACGGCGGAGACGACCAGGGCGGCGGAGGCGAGGAAGCCCGTGGCCGTCCCGGCGAACAGCCAGTCGTAGGAGACCACCGACAGCAGGAGGGCGGCGAGTGCCGGGCTGAACAACGATTCGAAGTCGTAGGCCAGCCGGGACATCGACAGCGCCTGGGTGTAGTCGCGTTCGGCGGGCAGCACGTCCGGGATGGTGGCCTGGAAGGTCGGGGTGAAGGCGGCGGAGGCGGCCTGGAGCAGGAAGATCAGCACGTAGATCTGCCACACCCGGTCGACGAACGGCAGGGTGAGGGCGACTCCGGCCCGGGTGAGGTCCATGCCGACCATCAGGGTGCGCCGGGGGATTCGCCCGGCGAGTGCTCCGGCGATCGGCGCGATGGTCACGTAGGCGACCATCTTGATGGCCAGGGCGGTGCCGAGCACCGCGGAGGCGTTGCGCCCGGCGATCGAGTACGCCAGCAGCGAGAGCGCCACGGTGGCCAGGCCGGTGCCGATCAGGGCCACGAGCTGGGCGGTGAACAGGTGGCGGTAGGTGCGGTTGCGCAGCACGGTCAGCATGGGCCCGTCCCGGGGCGGCGATGGGGGTCAGGGTCCAGCATAGTTAATGCGTGCGTACGTGTGCACCTATTGGTCGGATCGAACGGCCCCGGGCGGAGCGGGCGGGCTCGGTCGTGCGGCGGTAGCTGAGCTCAGTCGTGCGGGGGCAGGTGGGCGATCTGGTGGTCGGCGACGTTCAGCGCCTCGTCCACGAGCCGGCGCAGGTGCCCGTGCCGCAGCGAGTAGACCACCCGTCGCCCGTCCTTGCGGGTGGTGACCAGCCCGGCGAGGCGCAGCTTGGCCAGGTGCTGGCTGACCGAGGGCCGGGCGGCGCCGGTCGCCTCGGTCAGCGTGGTCACGTCCGCCTCGCCCCGGCCGAGCCGCTCCAGCAGCGCCAGTCGGGTGCGGTCGGCCAGCAGGGCGAGCACGGACGCGGCGACGTCCAGCCGCGCCTCGGCCCGCTGCTGCGAACGGTGTGCATCTGCCAGATCGGTGCGGGAGCTCATTCCGCCATCCTAGAGCGCGTGCGCATGTGCGTTCACGACTGCCGGGCGCGGCGGCGGCGCCGGTAGGCGACGGTGACGGCCGCCAGCAGCGGGCCCCAGAGCAGCAGCGGGGCGTAGCAGGCGATCAGGACGACGGTGTGCCAGTCGCCGGTGAACACCGGGACGCCGTCGCGCAGCGGCCGGCCCTGGATGGTGCGGCCGGTGGAGAGCATCACCGTGAACAGCACCGTGCCGACGGTGAGGACGGTGGCGCCGAGCACGGCCGGGACGACCGCCGCGGCGACCGGGACGGGGCGTCCGCCCAGCAGCGGGAGGCGGCACGGGAACACCTCGCCCCAGCGGGCGACCAGGCCGAGCGCCGCGAAGGCGAACAGCTCGGAGACGGCCGACAACAGCACCACGTACAGCTCCAGCGGCAGCCACCACGGCAGGTTGCCGGAGTCCTGCACCGCGCCGCCGTCCAGCGGGACGTGGAAGGTGCAGGTGGCGATCCGCCAGGCGCTGGACGGCAGCACGGTGAACGGCACCGCCCGGGCGGCGATCCGGGCCCAGCGCGGCACGCCGGGGACGGGGGTGTGGGCGGCGGCCCAGGCGGTGCGCAGGCGGCCTGCGGTGGGGGATGCGTGGGCAGCGGCGGGGGACGGGTGGGCGGTGGTCATGCGGGGTTCTCCGGTCCGGCGGGAGGGCTGTGCCCCAACGCTCGCAGCCGGACCGGGAGGTGGACCTCGACCGGGGGGAGGAACCGCCTCCCCCTGCCGGGGGAGCGGGCCGGTCAGTTCGCCGACTGCTCGGCAGGCTGGTCGACCGTCGGCTCGGTCGGCTGCACGACCGACGGCTCGGCCGGCTGCTCCTCGGCGGACGGCGCCGGGGCGGGCTCGAGGTCGCCCAGTCGCGGGATCACGAACAGCGCGGCGAGGAGCAGCGCGCCGGAGATGACGATCGGGGTGCGGACGCTGGCGGTGGAGCCGATCCAACCGCTGAGGCTCGCGCCGACCAGCATCCCGATCCGGGTCAGCATCAGGTAGCAGCTGTTGACCCGGCCGAGCAGTTCCTTCGGCACGGTCTGCTGGCGCAGCGAGATCGCCTGGACGTTCCAGGTCACCACGCCGAAGTTGCCGAGCGCGAACAGCGGCGCCACCACGAACACCGAGGGGCTCAGGCCCATCAGCAGGAGCGCCGAACCCATCAGCACGAAGGACAGGGTGATCCGGGCCCGTCGGCCCATCCGCTCGCTGATCCGCCCGGCCACCATGCTGGCCGCGGTGCCGCCGGCCACGCCGGTGGCGAGGACGGCGCCGTACGCCCAGGTGGGTTCGTGCAGGGTGCGGGTGACCAGCAGCGCCAGCATGGTGATGCCGAGTGAGGAGGCGCCGCCGGCCAGGGCGGAGAGCGAGGCGACCAGGCGCAGCTGCTTGTGCCGGTACAGCCAGTGGACGCCCTCGCGGACCTCGGCGATGACCCGGCGTTCGGACTTCGCCCGGGGGGCGCCGGAGCGCCCGATCACGGCGACCAGGACGGCGGCGAGCGCGAAGGAGGCGCCGTCCACCGTGAACGGGTAGCCGGCGGCGACGGCGAACAGCGTGGTGCCGACCAGCGGGCCGACCATCCGGCCGACCAGCAGACCGCCCTGCAGCCGGCCGTTGGCGACGTCCAGCTGGTCGGAGCGGACCACGTCCGGGATGTTCGAGGTGGCGGCGTTGACGAACACCGTCTCACCGCAGCCGAGGACGAAGGCCAGGGCGGCGAGCAGGGCGAGCGGCGGGGTGGTGGAGAAGACCAGGGCGGCGAAGCCCAGCACGATGACGGCGCGTCCGAAGTCGATCGTCCACATCAGCCGGCGGCGGTCGAAGCGGTCGGCGATGACCCCGCCGAACAGGGCCATCAGCAGCCAGGGCAGCGATCCGGCCACGGCGACCACGGACACCGAGGACGGGGAGTCCGAGATGGCCAGTGCGAGCAGCGGAAGCGATGAGTCCCGCATGCCGTCGCCGACCGCTGAGATCGACGAAGCCGACCACAGCATGGCGAATTTCCGGCCCAGTTGGGGCCGGGTGCGGTTCGGGGGCGTCGCTGGGCTGGCTGAGGTCACCGACGCAGTATGGCATGACCGCTACAGATTTGGACGTCCCTTCACAGACCATTCCCAGCCGGAGGTCTCAGAGTCCGGAAACCCCCTTGACGAGGGTACTCAGCCCGCCCGCGAGGGCCAGTCCGAGCACCACCATCCGTGCTCGCCGCTCCGGCACCCGGGCGGCCAGCAGCCGGCCGGCCGCCGCCCCGACCGCCAGCGCCGTGGTCACCAACCCCCAGGCGGGAACGCTCAGTTCGGGTAGCCCCTTGGTCGCCAGCGAGAAGGCGTTCACCACCACGCCGTACAGCTGGGCATTGGGCACGAACTCCTGAGCCGTCCAGCCGGAGTTCACCGCGTACAGCGACATCGCCGGACCGCCCACCCCGGCCGCCGAGTTCATCAGCCCGCTGGTGGCCCCCGCGACCACCGCCCCGCCGACCCCGCGCAGCGCGGCGGCCCGCACCCCGCGGAGCACCAGCAGGGCGGCCGCGCTGACCAGCAGGCCGATGCCGACCAGCAGTTCGGCCGTCGGTACGGTCGCCGCCACCCAGGCCCCGGCGGGCACCGCGCAGGCGGCGGCGACCAGCAGCGGCAGCATCGCCCCGGGCCGGACCCGACGCCAACTCCCCGCCAGCCCGACGGCGCTGATCGCCAGCGCGGCGAAGTTCGCCAGCGTCACTCCGCTGTTCGGGCCGAGCAGCAGCACCAGTACGGGCGCCGCGACCAGGGCGAAGCCGATGCCGGCCAGCCGCTGGACGGTCGCGCCGAGCAGGACCACCAGCCCCAGGACCAGCTCGCCGGCCCAGCCGTCCATCAGTGGGGGAGGCCGGCGGAGAGCGAGGAGTCGGCGAAGCCGGCGGCGGCGAGCAGGGTCGGCACGGTCGGTGCGGCGGCGGTGCGTGCGGGGTGGTTCATCCGGGCTCCTCGGTCGGCGGTCGATCCGTACCGATCATGCCGCAGGGCCCGGTTGTGCTTGGGCAAAGGGCGGGGAAAGGACTGTGGTCGGGTGGACGGTTCACGTGCCTCGTGAACCGTCCACCCGAGCACGGCCGTTCGGTGAGTCGTCAGGAAGCGAGGGCCCGTAGGGCGGCGGTGGCGAAGCCGTGGTCCTGGTCCGGGGCGCCGCCGCCGATGCCGAGGGCGCCGATCAGCCGGCCGTCGCGGTGGACCGGCACGCCGCCGGCGATGAAGAGCAGCGGGCGGTCCAGGGCGGTCGGCAGCGAGTGGAACGGGCCGTCCGGCTTGACGAGGTCGACCAGGTCGGCGGTCGGCGCGTCGAGCTGGAGCGCGGTGTAGGCCTTGCGGGTGCTGGTCTCGCCGGAGATCAGCACGGCGCGGTCGTCGCGGCGGAAGGCCAGCAGGTTCCCGCCGGCGTCCAGGACGGTGACGCTGACGGTGACCCCGGCCGCCTCGGCGGCGGTGCGGGCGGCCTCGACCAGGGTCTCGGCGTCGGCGGTGGTGAGGGGGGTGACGGTGGTGGTGCTCACGGTGGTGCTTCTCCTGGGGGACGGGAGGGGGAGAGGAGGGGTTTCAGCGGTGGGCGGGTATCCGCGGGGTCTCGCTGAGGTCCGGGGTGCGGGCGTGGTCGCGGCGCTCCAGGGCGGAGGACCAGAGGGCGAGGACGAGGGCGGCGGCGGCGAGCAGGGCGCCGACCCAGTTGGGGGCGGTGTAGCCGAGGCCGGCGGAGATGACCATGCCGCCGAGCCAGGCCGCCAGGGCGTTGCCGAGGTTGAAGGCGCCGATGTTGACGGCCGAGGCGAGGGTGGGGGCGCCGTGGGCCTGGTCGAGGACGCGCTTCTGCAGGGGCGGGACGGTGGCGAAGCCGAGGGCGCCGACCAGCAGGATGGTGACGGCGGCGGCGATCCTGTCGTGGGCGGTCAGGGTGAACAGGGCCAGCACCAGGGCGAGGCCGCCGAGGGTGGCGTAGAGCATCGGCATCAGCCGGCGGTCGGCGAACCTGCCGCCGAGCAGGTTGCCGAGGAACATGCCGACGCCGAAGAGGACGAGCAGCCAGGTGACGGCGCCGTCGGAGTAGCCGGCGACGTGGGTCATCATCGGGGCGATGTAGGTGATCGCGGCGAACACCCCGCCGAAGCCCAGGACGGTCATCGCCATGGCGAGCAGGACCTGGGGATTGCGGAAGGCGGTCAGCTCGCCGCGCAGGTGGGCGCCCTGGGGGCGGGGCAGGGCGGGGACGAGCTTGGCGATGCCGAGCAGGCCGACCAGGCCCAGGGCGGCGACGACGGTGAAGGTGGTGCGCCAGCCGACCGCCTGGCCGATGAAGGTGCCCAGCGGGACGCCGACGATGTTGGCGACGGTCAGTCCGGTGAACATGGTGGCGATGGCGCCGGCCTTCTTCTGCGGGGTCACCAGTTCGGCGGCGACCACCGAGCCGATGCCGAAGAAGGCGCCGTGGGCCAGCGAGGTCACGATCCGGCCCGCCAGCATCAGCGGGAAGCTCGGTGCGACGGCGGACAGCAGGTTGCCGACCGTGAACAGGCCCATCAGCAGCATGAGCATGGTCTTGCGGCTGATCCTGGTGCCCAGCACGGTCATCAGCGGGGCGCCGATCACCACGCCGAGCGCGTAGCCGGTGACCAGCAGGCCGGCGGTGGGGACGGTCACCCCGTAGTCGCCCGCGATCTGGGGCAGCAGACCCATGATCACGAACTCGGTGGTGCCGATCCCGAAGGCCCCGATGGCCAGGGCGAGTAGTGCGAGGGGCATGGCGCGACCTCCGTGCGATTGCTAGTGCGCCTTACGTGCCTCAACAATAGTTGCATGCGCCGTATAACTGCAAAAGCAGGTATTGGTCGGAGCGGCCTCCAGCCGGCCGGTGAAGGAAGTCGGGCGGGCCCCAGCACTTCGGCGCTGGGGCCCGCCCGTTCCGGGCGGATGCCGGCGCGGCTCAGTGTCGGGGTACTGCGTCGGCGGTGGCGGGGAGCGGGTAGGCGTCCGGGTCGACCGGGCCGGGCAGGTCGGTGGCCGGGCGGCCGGGGGCGTTGGGATCGGGCAGGGACGGCTGGGCGGGCGGGGCCGGCACCTGGTTGAAGGGGACTCCCGGCGGGGCCTGGACCGGGGCCGCGCGACCGGCGGTGAGCGGGCTGCGGCTCCGGGCGTCGCAGGCGGCCAGGGTTTCCAGGTCGTCGGGGCTCTGGGTGCCGGGCTGGTTGCCGGTGAAGCAGTTGGCGGGGTCGGCGGAGGCGAGGACGAGGTCGGCGCCGTTGCCCTCGGTGCGGTTGCCCCGGATCCGGTTGGCACTGGCCGGGTGGCCGGGCGGGTCGGTGATGATGACGCCCGCCGAGCGGTTGCCCCGGACCAGGTTGCGCTCGACCCGGTTCGCGGTGCCGCCGCCGATCCCGATGCCGATGCCGAAGCCGCCGTCGGCCTGTTCGGGGGTGTCGGAGGCGTTGTTGTCGGTGACGGCGTTCCCGGCGATCACGGCGCCGTGCTGGGGGGCGAGGGCCTCCAGGTCGTTGGAGTTGACGGTGACGCCGACCCGGTTGCCGGTCGCCCGGTTGCCGAGGAAGTAGAGGTTGTCCGAGGCGTTGGTGATCTCGATGCCGACCGCGTTGCGCTCGACGGTGTTGCCGCGGACCAGGGTGTCGCAGGGCTTGCACTGGCCGACGTAGATGCCGGAGTCGGCGCCGCCGGAGGCGTAGGAGTCCTCGATGATCCCGGCCCGGGCGTCGAAGGCGTAGATGCCGTACAGCCCGTTGTCGTAAGCGGTGACATTGGTCGCCCGGAAGCCCTGGAGGGCGGGGAAGCGGGTGGTGTCCAGCGGGTTGTAGGCGGAACCGCCGGCGCCGCGCTGCTGGAGCTTCTCGTCGGTGACGCCGGTGAACAGTACGCCGTTGGCGAGGTAGCCGTGCACGGTGAGGTTCTCCACCACCGAGCCGGGGCCGGTGACGGTGACGCCGTTGACCAGCTTCACGCCGCCGTCCAGCACCACGGTGTTGCGGTCGGTGCCGCGCAGCACGATCCGGGGCTTGCTGACCCGCACGCTCTCCCGGTACGTCCCGGGGGAGACCAGCACGGTGTCGCCCTCGCGCGCGACGTCCACCGCCTGCTGGACGGACGGGAAGTCCTGCGGGACGCGGACCACCGTGCCGTCCGGGTGGTGGGCGTCGGAGGACGGGCCGGTGGCGGCGGAGCAGCCGGCGAGGGCGAGGGCGGCGGCGGTCAGCAGGGCGGGGAGGCCGTGGCCACGGCGTGGTGATGCTTCGCAGGCGAGTTGACGGGCGGTCAAAAGTTGCATACGGGGTGTTCTATCGTCTCCAATGTCGGTCATGCATGCCGAAACCGGAAAGGCGCAGGAACAGCCGGGAGCCGTCAGGGGCGGGGTGGACCGGCGGGCCCTGATCGCGGGCGGCGGTGCGGTGCTGGCCGCCGGGGTCGGCGCGGGGGTCGTGGCGCTGGGGCGCGGGCGGATCGCGGCCGCACCGCCGCCACCGTCCGCACCCGCGGTGGCGTTCCACGGCGAGCGGCAGGCCGGGGTGATCGCCCCGCAGCAGCCGGCCACCCTGCTGCTGGCCCTCGACCTGGCGCCCGCCGCGACCTCGGACGGGCGGGCCGCCTTGCGGTCCCTGCTGGGCGAGTTGACCCGGGTGCTGGCCGAGGCGGCGGGCGGGACCTCGGCCGATCCGCGCCTCCAGGGCGGCGAGCCCGCGCAGTTGAGCAGCCTGGTCGGGGTCGGGCCGGGGCTCGCCGCCCGGCTCGGGCTGAACGTTCCGGCTGCGCTGGCGGAGCTTCCCGCCTTCCCGGGCGACCGGCTCGACCCGGCGCGCGGGGGCGGGGACTTGCTGGTGCAGCTGTGCGCGGCCGACCGCTGGCCGCTGACCGTGGTCGCCGAACTCCTGGGCACAGCGGCCCGATCGGCGGGCGCGACCGTGCGGTGGACCCAGCCCGGCTTCCTGCCGCGCACGCCGTCGGGCACCACCCCGCGCAACCTCTTCGGCTTCAAGGACGGCACCGCCAACCCGGATGCCGCGGAGGCGAAGCAGTGGGTCTGGGGCCCGCCGGGCCCGTACGAGCACGGCACCGTCCTGGTCTACCGCCGGATCCGGATGGACACCGCGGGCTTCGCCGCCCTGCCCGAGGACCGCCGCGACCTGGCCATGGGGCGCCGCCGCACCGACGGCGCCCCGCTGACCGGTACGGCCGAGCGCGACGACCCGGACATCTACGCCAAGAACCCGGACGGCTCGTACGTCATCCCCAACAGCGCCCACGTCCGGCTCACCAGCCCCCGGCTCGACTCCGGCGCCCGGATGCTGCGCCGGGGTTACAGCTACGACGACGGCCCCGACGACCGGGGACTGCTGTTCTGCGCCTTCGTGCGGGACCCGGAGCAGTTCACCCGGGTGCAGAACCGGCTGGCGGCCAAGGACGCGCTCAACCCGTTCCTGGTGCACACGGCTTCGGCGGTGGTGTACGTGCTGCCGGGGGTGCGGGAGGGCGGGGTGCTGGGCGAGGGGCTGTGGGCGTGAGCCGGGGCTTCATCGGTTGACCCGCGCAGGCCGGTCCGGGTGGGGCGGGGGCCGCCGAGGACCGGCCGGGCGTCGTGGCAGCGGGTGACGGATCAGGCCGGGGCGCTGACCGGGAGGGTGCTCGGGTGCAGGAGGGGTCGGTTCGGGAGGGTGCTCGGGTGCGGGGGCTCTGCGGGGCACTGGCGTCCAACTGTCGTATTTTCTGAGGGAATTGGATCTTTCAGGCGTCTTCCCGTTTCGGCCCGATGGTACGCCCCCGAACCCTCCAAGTGGCGTCTCAACGCCCCCACTCGGGCGCCGGGTCGACCGGCAGCAGCGGGCGCAGCGCGCCCAGTACGGCGCCGATGCAGGTGTCGCGCAGCTCGGTGCGGGTGCAGCTCGGCTCGGTGAGCCAGTCCACCACCAGCACCCGGACGAACACCAGCCAGCTGCGCAGCACTTGGGACACCGCGAGCCGGGCGCCCTCGTCCGCGAGCGGGAGCACCGTGAGCAGCCGTCCGCGCAGGGCGTCCAGCTCCTCGGTGATGATGGTCTGGATGACCGGGTCCCCGGCCAGCACCCGGTTGGCGGCCAGCACGGTGTGCCGGTTGGCGATGAAGTAGTCGAGGTGGGCGTCCAGGCCTTCGATCAGCTGCTCGACCAGGCTGTCCGCCGGGTCGAACCTGGTCCGGGCCAGCAGCTCGTCCGATGCCTGTCGGTGGACCGCCGCGAACAACTCGTGCTTGCCGGCGAAGTGCCGGTAGAGCAGGGCGCGGGAGACCCCGGCCTGCTCGGCGACCTCCTCCATCAGCACCTCCTCGTAGGGCCGGGCGGCGAAGGCCCGGGCGCCGACCGAGAGCAGCTGGGCGCGGCGCTCGTCGGGGGAGAGGCGTCGGCGGCGTTCGTGGACTGGCATGCCGGACAGGTTACTTGACACGCGTCTACCAGTGGGCGCTAGCTTGGTAGACGCGTGTCAACTAACACCTGACGGTCGATCAAGGTCAACCGGACGACGAGCGGAGTGGTGGTCGGGCCATGGCGAAGGCACTGCGGGTACTCGCGTGGACGATGGGGGTCGCCTGCGTGGCGATCGGCTTCCTCCACCTGCTGGGCGGGAGCGCCGCGTTCCCCGGGATCGCGGACCCCGGGCCGACGGTCGACAGCTTCGGCCGCTTCATGGGCGCGATCTTCGCCGGGTACGGCGCGGCCTGGATCTGGGCCGCCCGGCAGGCGCCGGTGCCCGCGCGGGCGGTGCGGTGGCTCACGGCGGTGTTCCTGCTGGGCGGGCTCGGCCGGGTGCTGGGTATCGCGGTGGACGGGCGGCCGCACTGGTTCCAGCTGGTGCTGATGGGGATCGAACTCGGGCTCCCGCCGGTGTACTTCTGGCTCGCCGACGCGGACGAGCGGGCGGTCGCGCGGACGTCCGAGCGGACGGACGAGCGGGCGGCCCGGGCCTGAGGAGGGCGGGCAGCCTGGTCGTCGTCGCCCCCGACGGTCCGAGCCCGAAGGTCCGCAGGAGCTCGGCGACGGTGGCCCGGTCGGCGGTGGCCCCGGTGAGCGTGACGTAGCCGTCCGGCCGGACCAGCACCACGGCGTCGCCGCGCAGCCCGTACCCGTGGGCGGCGTGGCCGTCGGGGTCGTGGACGGCGGCCGCCCGTACGCCGGGGAGGTCGGTGAGCTCGGCGAGGGCCGGGTGGTCGCCGAAGGCGAGCAGGGTGAAGTGCGGGCCGCGGAACAGGTCGAACAGCCGGGTGGGGGTGCCGTCCGCGGTGGTGCAGGGCGCGTCCGGGGCCCGGTCGCCGGCCCGGACGCCAACGGCTACGGCCGGCTCACCCATGGACGGCGTCGCCGCCCGGGCCCGCACCAGCAAACCGGTGCTCTACCGCCGCTGGCCGAACCGGGTCGAACTGGTGATGGCGGCCCTCGGTAACTGGAGGGCCTTTTCGTGCGTGCGGTACCGCAGGGTCAGGACCGGACCAGCCGGGCGATGGCCTGGTTGGCCTCGCGGACCTTGGCGTTCGCCTCCTGGCCGCCCTCGGCGATGGCGTCGCGGACGCAGCATTCGATGTGCTCGTCCAGCAGTTGCAGGGCGAAGGACTGGAGCGCGCGGCTGGCGGCGGAGACCTGGGTGAGGACGTCGATGCAGTAGGTGTCCTGCTCCACCATGCGCTGCAGGCCGCGGATCTGGCCCTCGATGCGGCGGAGCCGCTTGAGGAAGTCGTCCTTGTGGGGGCTGTAGCTGGCCATGGCCGCCTCCGGTTCCTGTGCGGTGAGGAGTTCCCTCACTCTACTGGGGCGCGGTAGGCGGGGAGTCGGCCCGGATGTCCGGGGGGGCGTCCGGGCCGACGGGGGGTCAGGCGCCGAGGCGCCCGATCAGGTCGTAGCCGGCCTCGTCGATGGCGGCGGCGACGTCGGTGTCGGCCAGCGGCCGGGTGCTGTCGACGGTGACCTGGCCGGTGGCGAGGTCGACGGCGACCTCGGTGACGCCGGCGACCTTCTTCAGCTCGTCGGTCACCGAGCTGACGCAGTGGCCGCAGGTCATGCCCTTCACCTGGAACACGGCGCGCTCGACGGCCGCGGTGGCGGGGGCCTTGGCGACGCCGGTCCCGCACGAGCCGCAGCAGGAGCCCTCGGCGGAGGACGAGTCGACGGTGACGGTGGTCTCGCTCATGGTGTGCTCCCTGTCGTCGGTGCGTGCGACGCCTTCCGGATCGGCCCCGGGCGGCTGCTTCGTGTGAGAAAATACCATACCCCCCTAGGGTAAGCGAGGCGAGGGTGACGTGCTCCGCCTGCTCGGCACCGTCCCCGCCGACGCCTTCCCCGGCCGCGACTACGACCTGATCAGCTACTTCGACGTTCTGCACGACCTCGGCCACCCCGTCCCGGCCGCCGGCTGACCCGACCCGGCGGCCAGGTCCGTACCGTGCGGGACGGCGCCCGTACGGCACGGACGTGGCTGCGGAACCTCAGGGGCGTCGGCGGGTCACTCCTGGTGAGGCTGGCCGCGAGCAGCTGCGGCACCTCCAGCCGGGGCCCGGTCGCCCGCAGTCCCACGTCCCGCAGCTGCTGCGCGGCGGTCTCACGGTCCGCCGCCAGAGTCTCGCGCGCCATCAGCGCCGCCCAGGGCTCGAGATTTGGTGCCATCGTCGCTTGTGCCCCGCAACCGACCGCCGGGTAGAACCGCCACCTCCCGCGGCGACTTCGTCAGGTCGGACGCGGCGCCTGGCGCCCGCAAAGGTGCCCCTCTTCGCAGCGGAGAGGGGCATCTCGTGTGCCCGGGTGGATCAGGTCTTGCGGTTGCTTGCGCACGCGGGTCTTGCGTGGCTGAGGTGCCGACATGTGGACCACCCCATCGCCCTCGATCCCGTTCAGCACCCGCGGGGCAACGGGGTAGTCGGCCGCGATCGACTCCGGTGCCCATTGGCGGCCGTCCCAACGGAGGCCAGGAGGGGCAGGTGCTGATGCGAGTGGGCGGCGGCCTCGCAGCCGTGTCGCGCCCGCTTCCGGCGGGCCGGGATCGCTCCCGTGCTCCGGACGGTGCTGTCACCACTCGCCGCGGTGGCCGATCACCCGGAAGCTGCCCACGACGCCATCGCAATCGAAGGCGCCACCGTAACCGAACTCGTCCTCGTCGAAGTGGCGGGCCATCACGCCGTTGGTGGAGCTGTGGGGGCCCACGGTGGCGACCGGACCACCGCGGTCGCAGTTGAAGCCGCGGAAGACCTCGATGGTCTTCCAGCTGTCGTTGAAGATGTTGAAACTGGTGGCACCCAGGCCGCTGGCCGTGGTGATGCAGCCCTCGGTGTGGGCGGAGAACGTACGTTCGTTGAAGAAGATCCTTCCCTCCTTGTGGTGGTGGCCGTGTTTGCCGTGTTCGCCGCCTTCGCGTCCCCTGCCTTCGCGTCCGCCGCCTTCGCGTCCGCCGCCCTCGTGGCCGCCGCCTTCGCGTCCGCCGCCCTCGTGGCCGCCGCCTTCGCGTCCGCCGCCCTCGTGGCCGCCGCCTTCGCGTCCGCCGCCCTCGTGGCCGCCGCCTTCGTGGCCGCTGCCCTCGCGTCCGCCGCCTTCGTGGCCGCGGTCGCCGTGTTCGCCGCCCTCGTGTCCGCGGTTGTCGTTCTTCTCTCCGCCTGCGTTGCCGCCGCCAGAGGCGCCCGCCTTCTCTCCGCCTGCGTTGCCGCCGCCAGAGGCGGCCGCGGCCGGGGCGGCTTGTTGGGCAGGGGCGGCCGCGGCCGGGGCGGCTTGTTGGGCAGGCGGGGCCGCAGGCTGGGCTGTCGGCTGGACGGGCGGGGGTGCCGGGGTGGATTCGGAGGACGAGGCGTAGGTGATGCCGGTGGCTGCAAGGACCGTCGCGCCTATTCCGGCAGCGGTCACAGTTAGTGTGCGCGTGAACATGTCACTTCTCTCTGTCGCGCGGACGCCGGCCAGGCGCCCGATCTGCGATGAACGTAACGAGAGCTCTTATGGCTGGCATTTCGGATATGTCCAAGGTGTGACGCCATGGGTCCAGCCAGGTGGAATTGCGGCACATGTCGCATACCGATCAAAGATCTGAGGCCTGGTGGATCACGGTCCCTTGGAAAGCGACGCGCGGTTCTGAGTGGCGGTCAGCGCACCGTGATCCGTCCCGGACCGCGCTCGACAGCCCAGCGCCTTCGCCGGATCGGGACCAGGACGGCGATCAGGGTGAGGGCGATCGCCCGGGTGGCCTACCGCCCCGGCGCAGCCCCGGGGGGTATCAGTGGACCGTGACCTGGATGCTCTTGGTGACGCGGCCGCACCCGAGCGACGGATTCGGGCTCGACCCCAGGCACTTGCCCCGGTCGACGAACGTCCAGGTCAGCGTGGTGGTGCCGGGCGCGACGGCGGTGAAGGTCTGGTCGACCCCCGGGCAGCCGATCGAGTCCTGTGGGCAGGGCTCGGTCACGACATCCGGACCGCGCCGCACCACGGCGCCGTCGCCCGTAGCGGTGAGCTCCCAGGCCGTCATGCTGTCGACGAGTTGGACGCCGAGCCGTTGCCCGCCCGTGAGGGTCACCGTGCTGGTCGGGTACGGGGAGGTGGCGTGGCCGGCCTCGTTGAGGGCGGGGATGGCGAGCTCCGTGTCCGGCCGGCCGGTGGGTGGAGCCGGCACCGGCGCCAAGACGGACGGCCCCCCGGAGGAACACGCGGCGAGCACTGCTCGGTGCGGCCGAGGACGGCGGAGGTGTGCCAGCAGGAGTCGTAGAGCGCGGTGTAGGGGCGGGCCAGGGCGGAGCCGCGGGCGAGGATGGCGCCCGCGTCGACGTTCTCGGGGTCGATGGCGGGGTGTCGGCGCGTCACGGTTCCTGAATACCCCGTACGGGTATATGGTAGGAGGCCGCCCGGAGCTGCGGAAGGCGGACGACCGACCGAGGAAGGCGGACGACCACATGCACGCGGTCCTGCACGCGCTGTCCATCGCCGGATCGATGACCTGGGAGATCACCTGGGCGCTGATCCTCGGCTTCCTGCTCTCCGCCGTGGTGCAGGCGGTGGTCCACAAGTCGACGGTGGTGCGGCTGCTCGGCGACGACCGCCCGCGCACCCTCGCGGTCGCCGCCGCCCTCGGCGCGGCCTCCTCCTCCTGCTCGTACGCGGCCGTCGCGCTGGCCCGCTCGCTGTTCCGCAAGGGCGCGAACTTCACCGCGGCGATGGCCTTCGAGATCGCCTCCACCAACCTGGTGGTCGAACTCGGCGTCATCCTGGCCCTGTTGCTGGGCTGGCAGTTCACGGCGGCCGAGTTCGTCGGCGGGCCGGTGATGATCCTGCTGCTGGCCGTGCTGTTCCGGCTGCTGCTGCGTGACCGCCTGCTCCAAGAGGCTCGTGAGCAGGCCGAGTTCGGGCGGGCGGGCTCGATGGAGGGGCACGCGGCGATGGACATGTCGGTCGCGGGCGAGGGCTCCTTCGCCCGTCGGCTGCTGTCCGCGCGCGGCCTCACCTCCGTGTCACACGTGTTCGTGATGGAGTGGGCGGCCATCCTCAAGGACCTGGTGATCGGCCTGCTGATCGCGGGCGCGATCGCCGCGTGGGTCCCCGACTCGTTCTGGCAGGCCTTCTTCTTCGCCGACCACCCGCTGGCCGGCAAGCTGTGGGGACCGTTGATCGGGCCGCTGGTGGCCATCGCCTCCTTCGTCTGCTCGATCGGCAACGTGCCGCTGGCGGTGGTGCTGTGGAAGGGCGGGATCAGCTTCGGCGGCGTGGTCGCGTTCGTCTTCGCGGACCTGCTGATCCTGCCCATCCTGAACATCTACCGGAAGTACTACGGCCCCCGGATGACCCTCTTCCTGCTCGGCACGTTCTACACGGCCATGGCGCTGGCTGGCTACGCGGTCGAGTTCCTCTTCGGCGGCCTCGGCCTGGTGCCCGACCAGCGGAACGCCGAGATCCCGATGGCGGGCATCGAGTGGAACTACACCACCTGGCTCAACATCGCCTTCCTGCTGGTGGCCGCGGCCCTGCTCACCCGCTTCTTCCGCACCGGCGGCGCGGCGATGCTCCGCATGATGGGCGGCGCCCCGGCCGCCGCTGACCACGCGGGCCACGGGCATCACGGCCACCACTGAGGGGGTGTGCGCGCGCGATGACGTTCACACGGGCGGCAGCAGATCGCTCTCGCTGACGGTGTACGTCAGCGGGGGATAGGTGAAGTCCGTTTCCTGATTCTCACGGCGCCGGAGTCGGTAGAACTCGCGGCTCTGCTCGTCGTCGGCCGAGGTGAGGCGGGCGCCCTGCGGGAGGTGCGGGCGTCCGTCGCGGAAGCGAACGAGGGTCTTCGAGGTGCGGAAGGTCAGGCCCAGCCAGACGTTGTCGGCTGTCGGGACGGGCTTGTCCAGGACGATCTTGTGCCTGAGGCGCCGGTTCGACTCGACGGAGAACGTGACGAAGCCGTTGTGGGTGAGGGGGATCTCGAACCTCTCGCCGCCGGACTCCTTCGATTCGACGATCAGCTTCCTCGGCGGGCCCGCTTCGGGATGTCGGTAGCAGGAGAAGACGGCGATGAACGACTCGTCGGCCAGATCGAGGGCCTGGTCGGAATGAGCGCCCATGGTGGTGTTGACGTTCGTGTAGGTCTCGATGAGGGCGTTGTTGAAGTCGACCGGAAGCGCGGCGAGTTCTCGGATCCGTTGCGCCAGCCGCTCGTGCACCGCTCGGAAGCGCTGCGCCGGGCTGGTGTACCGAGTGGTGGTACGGACGAGGGGCACGCCGCCCGTCTCGTCGACCCTGGTGAGCGTGGCGCCTCGGCGGCCCTTTCCCAGCTCTTCCAGGCGGGCCGACGCGGACAGCTCCGCGAAGAGGTTCTCCTCGGTGGGCAGGGCGTAGGAGAGGATCTCGTCCGAGAACCTAGGCACGGGGGGCAAGGTAGTCTCCCGTGTTCATGCTGAAGAGGAACCGGTTGCCGTAGTCGATGACGGACGAGGTGCGGTTCTCCTCGGCGTACAGCCTGCGCAGCTCGTCCATGCCGGCCGGTGTGGGCGGCTCCAACTCCACCGGATTTCCTGTTGATTTGAGGAACGTCCGGCCGTCCTTGTGAACGGCTTCGGTGTTCGAGCAGCGCACCACGTACCCCAGGCGGGTCGGGAGCAGCTCGGCGTCCAGTGCCGAGGGCCGGATCTCGTGCGTGTAGAGGCGGTTGGTGGACAACGGCATGAAGAACACCGAGCCGGGATGGAGGGTCACGGTGACCTGCCGGAGGAGCGTGCCCCCGGGGAGTTCCTCGGCCGACTCCTTGAGGCGGAAGCGGAGCCTGGTCAGCCCGCTGACACCCTTCGCACCGTAGTCGAAGGCGTCCTCGCCCAGGGGCTGCAGCTTGTCGAGCCGGTCGTAGAAGGTGCAGAAGGCCATGATGCCGTTGGCGGGCATGTCCTTGGTCTTGTCGGCGTGGGCCGAGATCTTGGCCTTGGACTGCTTGCGCTCGGGTGTGGCGTGGGTGTTGTGGTAGGTCTGGGCGAGGACGTGGTTGAGAGGTGCGTGGTCCCGGAAGACGGTGGCGGCCTCGCGGTTCAGGGCGTCGACGATGTGGGTGTCGGTGGGGCCGAAGTTCTCGGTCGGGCCCGAGAGGTTGGTGGAACAGCGGAGCAGGCGGAAGTGCAGTTCGTCACCGTCTCGGGTGACGGGCGTGAGGTAGATCCCGGTGCGATGGGATGTTCCGGGTTTGGTGGACTCCGTCAGGGACTGGAAGGTGTGCTCCGCGCGGATCCGTCCGAAGTGATCGGCGTCGAGGTCGAAGAAGCGGCGGTAGTGGACGCCGACGCCGTGCACGCGGACGGGGACCCGGCCGAGGTCGACCAGGGGCCAGGGGCCGTCGACGTCCTCGTGGTAGCCGGGTGACAGGTCCCGGATGACGAACACGCGCGCGGCGGTGTGCAGTTGCCGGGCGGAGATCTCGGACGTGTCACCGCAGAGGTAGACGGTCTTCTGCGCGAGGTCGGGCGAACCCGAAGCAAGGTCCTCCGGTGTGATCGTGGACCCGAAGAAGTCCCTGATCAAGTCGTGACCCCGCAGTGCCGAAGGGGCAACCAGGACGTTGCTCGCACCCTCGATGCGGGCTTCTGTGCGGTCTGCGGTGTACATCGAGCGGTACCTGCCGTTCGCTGCCCTTGGAGTCGCGCGAGAAGTCGCACCGGCCGACTTCTCGCGCAAGCACGGTATCCGGTTGATCAGACGCTACTCCGGCACCCCCCGGCACAGCGGCGAGGGGCGGTGGTGAAGCCCGGGAGGTGCTCTGTCACCATGATCCGATTCAGTGCCCCTAGTCCAAGTCGCCCATCAGGAACGGTTCGTGTCCGACCAGCACATTTCCAGCACCACCACCACCCGTCGCGCCCGCCCGCAACGGCGCGGGAACAGCCGGGCCATCGCGCTGGGCGCCGCCTGCGTGCTCCTGGCCGCGGGCGTGACGACGCTCGTCACCACCGGGTTGGTCGGGCACTCCTCCTCGACCGGCAGCGCCGCGGCGCACCCGGCCGCCGGTGACAGTGCCGCCGCCGGCACCACGACCGGTCTGCCGACCGCGGACGCGACCAGCGCCGGCGCGAGCCCCAGCGCCTCCGCCTCGCCGTCCGGTTCGGGCTCGCCGTCGGCGTCGGCCACGCCGTCCAGGTCCGCGTCGGCCTCGGCGTCCGTGTCCTCGTCGCATCCGGCGGCGTCGAGCGCGTCCGCTGCCGCTCCGGGCGCCGCCGGTCAGGGAGTGGCCCCGGTGAACAGCGTCGCCGCGCCCGCGCGCGGACCGGCCGTCTTCAGCGGCAAGGCGTTCGACACCTGCACCGCACCGTCCGCGGCCGCGATGCAGGCGTGGCACGGCCAGTCGCCCTACGGCGCGGCCGCGGTCTACATCGGCGGCCAGAACCGGGGCTGCTCGCAGCCGAACCTGACCTCCTCGTGGGTGCACACCGTGCACGCCACCGGATGGCAGGTGATCCCGCTCTACGTGGGCGCGCAGCCGCCCTGCCAGACCTCCGGCAACCCGGAGCGGATCACCGCCGCCAACGCGGCCTCCCTCGGCTCCTCCGACGGTGGCGACGCAGTCGCCCGCGCCGCCGGCCTCGGCATGGGCACGGGCAGCGCCATCTACCTCGACATGGAGGCCTACAACGCCGCGGACAGTGCGTGCAGCGCCGCGGTGCTGACGTACGTCCAGGCCTGGGACGCGGCCCTGCACGCCCACGGCTACTGGGCCGGCTTCTACGGCTTCGGCAAGTCCAGCGCCCTGGCCATGAGCCAGGCGGCCTCGTCCGGTGCGACCGGCCTGCCGGACGCCCTGTGGTACGCCCAGTACGACGGCACGGCCGACACCAGCACCGGCTTCCCCTTCCCGGCCGGCCAGTGGAGCGGCCCCTGGCGGGGGCACCAGTACGCGGTCAACCAGCAGGAGAACTACGGAGGCGTATCCCTGACCGTCGACCATGACGCCTGGAACGGACCGGTCGCCGTGATCGGTTGACGCTCCCGGCCCCACCCGGGGCAGGGACCAGCGGTGGCCCTTCACCTGCCCGCACGACGAGGCGAGCAGGTCGTGTCGGGCCATCGCTCGGTCGGGGGAGGGCACGGAGCGCGCGGCGGCAGTGGTCGCGGACGATCGCCTTGAACGGCGGGGAGTGCGAGCTACCGGTCCGCGCCCGGCCAGTCGCCGGTCAACGTGGCGGTGAGCCGTCCGTCCGCCAGCTCGACCGCCACGTCCTCGGCGCTGCCGACTTCGTCGAGCAGGATGGCGGCGACCGCCTCCGGGGCCTCACGCATGGCGTCGTGGACGGTCGGGAGATCGTGGACCCGCCACCCGGGGTCGGCTTGGAGGCGGGCGCGGGTGGCGGCGAACGGGGTCCGGTCCTCCCAGCCCGAGCAGTAGACGAACTCCCGGCGGGGGACCTGGTCGAACGCGCCGGTGAGCCGGATCGTCTGCAGGAGCGAGGCGAGGGGATGGGGGCGGCGGCGGGGATCGCCGCCGTCCGGCGGTCGGACGGCGTGGCCGGTGGCCGCGGCGCCGGCGACGAACCGCTGCCGGTATTCCTCGTTCGCCGACGACCAGCACGACTCGCCGTCGCGCGGGACGTAGGCGTCGAGGTGTACGAGCCGAGAGATCCGGCCGGCGGCGCGGTCGGCGGCGGCGGCGATCACCAGCCCGGCGTAACTGTGGCCGACCAGCGTCACGTTGGTGAGGTGGGCGCGGTCGAGGAGCCGCAGCACGTCGTCGGCGTGGGTGTCGAGGTTGGCGGTGGCGACCGTCGCCTCGTCGTCGTCCGGCCGCAGACCGGTCAGGGTCAGGGCGTGAACGGTGTGGCCGGCCCGTTCCAGCAAGGGGACCACCGTCTCGAAACACCAGGCGCCGTGCCAGGCGCCGGGCACGAGGATGAATGTCGACATGGGCTTTCTCCGTCTCTCAAGTCGCTCCGTGGGCAAGTAGTCTCACCGGATCAAGGTGTGGCTCGTTAGCGCCAGGAGGCCAACTGATGCCCGTTCACGGCCAAGCTCGCCTCAGCGGCGGTGTGGCGTCACAGGTGTGGCCGTCCGGCGGGCGCCACCTCTGGTCGTCCGGCGGAACGGGTGGGGTGCAGTCGCACGCGCGGGGACACCTGGTGTACGCGGCCAGCGGGGTGCTGGCGGTGCAGACCGAGCGCGGCACGTCGATCGTCCCCGCCAACCGGGTCGCCTGGACGCCGGGTGGGTTCACCCACCACCACCGCGCCCACGGCGACACGGACATGCGGATCGTCTTCCTCGCGCCGGCCCACGCCCGGCTCCTACCGGACCGCCCTGCGGTGTTCATGGCCTCCGACCTCGCCCGTGAGGTCCTGCTCGCCCTGACCGGTCCCCGCAACCACGACGACGCCGTGGCTGGGTACAGCCGCTCCGCGCGTTCCCGGCTCCATCGTGTTCTCGTCGATGAACTGCGCGAGGCGCATGAGGAGCCATTGCACCTGCCGGAGCCACGGGACGACCGGCTGAAGGCCATTGCGAGGGTGCTGTACGAGACGCCGTCGGACAACGCCACGCTGGCCGAACTCGGGAGGACGGTCGGGGCCAGTACGCGCACCCTGAGTCGGCTGTTCCGCAGCGAACTCGGCATGACCTTCTACGAGTGGCGCACGCAGCTGCGGATCTACCACGCGCTGGTGCTGCTCGCGGACGGCCATGACACCGTTCAGACCGCCTATGCGTGCGGATGGGCCAACCCCAGCAGCTTCATCGCGGCGTTCACCGGCATCGTCGGAACGACCCCGGGCCGCTACCGGACCGGCCGGCGGCGTCGCTGATCGCGCACCTCAACGCCGGTATCCGGGCCCAGGGCGCAGGAGTTGCGCGAGAAGTCGGCGAGGCCGACTTCTCGCGCAGACGGGATCAGGTGTTGGGGAGTTCGCCGGTCTTGACGGCGGAGACGAACGCCGTCCAAGCGGCGGCCGGAAAGACGAGCGCGGGGCCGTGGGGGTCCTTGGAGTCCCGGACGGCCATTCCGCCAGTGGTGACATGCCCAGTCTCTACGCACTCGCTTGCCTGCGGGCTGAAGCTGCTCTTGCGCCAACCCTGGGCGGAGATCTCCGGCATCGTCATATGCTCATCTTCCCTCTTCCTGATCTCGTACTCACGTCTCGGCTGAGATGGCCGTGATCTTGTCCAGCGACTCGGTCGGGTTCGGGGCTGAGGACCGGAGGTACTCGAAGACCAGTCCATAGCCGTCGAGCTCTGCCTCGCGCTCCGGGTAGTAGCCGTTCGTCAGCATCTCTACGAACACTGGCACCGAGAACATCGCCGCCCTGCGCCAGGCGGGCCCGAGGCCCTGCCCTGGGTCACGTTCCTGCCGGAGGGGGACATCGACACCCTGCTCGCCGAGCTGGTCGACACGGCTCGCGGCGCAGTGGCGCTGGACAACCTCGCCCCGATCGCGTTGCTGCTCACGCAGTGGAAGCACAGCGCCGAGGTCTATGCGGACCCCGCGTTGTACGCCATCCCCACCCGCGAGCCCGAGGGGGACTTTGGTCAAGTCCCCGTGCCGGAAGCGGCCGAGTGAGTCCGAGGAGGGGGGATCGAGCCGCGCCGCCTCCGACCGGCGACCCCTTCGAGGGTGCGGCTGGGGCACGGATGATCGCCGAAGCTCAGCCCGCTTCGAGGGTGTCCGCGCGGTGGGTCAGCTCTTCGGCGATGTGGTCCCAGTCCGGGCCGTGCAGGTGGAGGCTGCTTGCGGCCTCGCGGAGGAGGGCCGGGTCGTCGGGGCGTTGGAGGAGGAGCAGGCGGTAGGCGAGGTTGCGGGTCCAGACCGGGAGGTGGCCGTCGACCAGGTGGGGGGAGAGGGTCCGCAGCATGGCGAGGATCTCGTCCGGGTCGGCGAAGGTCAGCTTCTCGGTGAAGTACGACTCCTTGTGCTGCCAGGTCGCGTCGCACTCGGGGGTGGGGCCGTACTCGTCGCCCCAGAGGCAGCGGGCGAGGTCGGTGAGGCTGCGGTGCATGGCGCCGCAGCCTACCGGTGGTCGCCCTTCGGCGGCAGCCGGTCCAGCGGCGTCGCGCGGGTGACGGTGGCCGTCACCCGCGCGACGCCGGGGCGGGGTGGTCAGGCCGCCGGTGCGGAGGGTGACGTAGTGGACGTCGGTGCCCGTCTCCTTCGCCTCGTACATCATGTCCGCGCCGGTGGTGGGGTCGGTACCGGCGTAGAGCACGACGTGCACGGTGTTGTGCGCGTCGGTGCCGAAGTACTCGACGTCGCCGGGGCGGCGCTGGGATTCGGTGATCGGGGTGAGGTGCTTGTCCAGGGTCTGCTCGCTGGTGTCGCCGCCGTTGGCGAGGTCGATGCCGGCGCCGAACCAGAAGGCCGCCCGGACCAGGCCCGAACAGTCCAGGCCGTGGGTGGTGTTGGCCGGGCAGGGCTGGATCGAGCCGGTGTAGCCGTCGCAGGTGCCGAGGGACGGGCCGGGGCCCTCGCCGCGCAGGGAGTGGCCGCCGCCCCACACGTAGGGGACGCCCAGGTAGGACTTCGCCGCCTTCAGGACCTTGGTGGGGTCGACGGCGCCGCTGGGCAGCGGGGTGGGGGTGCTGGTGTAGAGGGCGTTCTTGGTGCCCGTGCCGACGACGCCGTCGATGGTCAGGGCGTGCGCGGCCTGGAAGTTGCGGACGGCGGTGTCGGTGGCCGGCCCGAACTGCCCGTCCGCGGTGAGGCGGCCCGCGTTGAAGGTGTTCAGCATGGTCTGCAGGGTGCTGACGCACGGGCCGCTGGCGCCGGTCTGCAGGGTGCCGCACTGGGTGCGCAGGTCGACGGTGCCGGAGGCGGCGGCCGCCGCCGCGTCGAGCGCCGACTTGGTGGCCGGGCCGACGATGCCGTCCGCGGTCAGGGTGTGCGCGGCCTGGAAGGTGCGCACGGCGGTGTCGGTGCCGGACCCGAACTGCCCGTCCACGGTGAGGTGGGCGCCGGTCAGATTGAGCTCCAGCTGGAGCTGGGTGACGCAGCCGTCGGCCTCGCCCTGCTGGAGGTTGGTCGGGCAGGCCGGGGAGGTGAGGGGGATCGGGGCCGGCGCGGTCGCGGCGGAGGCGGCCGCGGCGGTGTACGCGCCGACGCCCGCCAGTAGGGACGCCAGGGCCAGACCCAGCGACAACCGGCGCCGGGTGGGGAGGAGGGTGGTCACAGGAGGGTCTCCAGATCCGTGATGGTCCGTCGGGTTCGGTGCTCGGGTGTCGGCCGGGGTCACCGGGGTGATCACCGGGCCGGGCTAGAACTGTGCCTCACTCCGCGGCCCGTCCGGCAGTGGTTCTGACGTCCCATCAAAAACAGGGACGTCCCACGACGTGGGCCGGCGGCGTGAGACGCGGAAGTGCCGGGTGGTCCCGTGGGAGGGAGCGCCCGGCACTGCCGCTGCGGGGGCTGCTCAGTGCTGGTAGTCGGCGGCCGGCTCCGCTGCCCGCGGAAAATACCCGCCTGGGGTATCGATCAGTGGCTTGCGAGCCGTACCCCCCAGGGGTATAAATGAACCCGGCGTCGCCCCGATACCCCCCAGAGGTATGAGGGTCCGGCCGCGCACGTACCTCGAAGTACCGACCTCGAACTACCGACTGTCACGAGGAGCAACGATGACCACGCAGGCCCCTGCCTCCACGGAGGTGGAACTGTCGATCGGCGGAATGACGTGCGCCTCGTGCGCGGCCCGCATCGAGAAGAAGCTCAACCGGATGGACGGCGTCGCGGCCAGCGTCAACTACGCCACCGAGAAGGCGAAGGTCACCTTCGAGGGCGAGGTCGAGGTCGCCGACCTGATCGCCACCGTCGAGGCCACCGGCTACACCGCCGCCCTGCCCGAGCCCCCGGCCACCGAGAGCGGCGCCGCCGACCAGGCCGGGCCCGCCGACGAACTGGCCCCGCTGCGCCAGCGGCTGTTCACCGCGCTGGCCCTGGCCGTCCCGGTGATCGCGATGGCGATGGTGCCGGCCCTGCAGTTCGACGACTGGCAGTGGCTCTCGCTGACCCTCGCCGCCCCGGTCGTCACCTACGCCGCCTGGCCGTTCCACCGGGCGGCTTGGACCAACGCCCGGCACGGCGCCGCGACGATGGACACCCTGGTCTCGCTGGGCACCGGCGCCGCGTTCCTGTGGTCCCTGTGGGCGCTGTTCTTCGGCGACGCCGGCATGCCGGGCATGCGGCACGGCTTCGAGTTCACCGTCGCCCGCAGCGACGGCGCCTCCGACATCTACCTGGAGGCGGCGGCCGGCGTCACCGCCTTCATCCTGGCCGGGCGCTACTTCGAGGCCCGCTCCAAGCGCACCGCCGGGGCTGCTCTCAAGGCGCTGCTGGAACTGGGCGCCAAGGACGTGACGGTGCTGCGCGGCGGAGCCGAGGTGCGGATCCCGATCGCCGAACTCGCCGTGGGCGACCGCTTCGTGGTGCGGCCGGGCGAGAAGATCGCCACCGACGGCACGGTGATCGAGGGTGCCTCGGCCGTCGACGCCTCGATGCTGACCGGCGAGTCGGTGCCGGTCGAGGTCGGGGTCGGTGACGGCGTCACCGGCGCCACCGTCAACGCGGGCGGTCGGCTGGTCGTCGAGGCGACCAGGATCGGCGCGGACACCCAGCTCGCCCGGATGGCCAAGCTGGTCGAGGACGCGCAGAACGGCAAGGCCGCCGCCCAGCGCCTCGCCGACCGGATCTCCGCGGTCTTCGTGCCGATCGTCATCACCCTCGCGGTCGCCACCCTCGGCTACTGGCTGGGCACCGGCGAGGGCTGGACCGCCGCCTTCACGGCAGCGGTGGCCGTGCTGATCATCGCCTGCCCGTGCGCCCTGGGCCTGGCCACCCCGACCGCCCTGCTGGTCGGCACCGGCCGCGGCGCCCAGCTCGGCGTGCTGATCAAGGGCCCGGAGGTGCTGGAGTCCACCCGCAAGGTCGACACCATCGTCCTGGACAAGACCGGCACCGTCACCACCGGTCAGATGACCCTGCTCGCCGTGCACACCGCCGCCGGCGTCACCGAGGCCGAGGTGCTGCGCCTGGCCGGCGCCCTGGAGCACGCCTCCGAGCACCCGATCGCCCGGGCGATCGCCACCGCCGCCGCCAGGGCCGGCGAACTGCCCGCCGTCGAGGGCTTCGAGAACGTGCCGGGCCTGGGCGTCCAGGGCGTGGTGGACGGCCACGCGGTGGTGGCCGGCCGGGAGGCGCTGCTCAACGAGTGGTCGCAGTACCTGCCGGAGCCGCTGGCCGAGGCCAAGCGCAGGGCCGAGTCGGCCGGCCGCACCGCGATCGCGGTCGGCTGGGACGGCGAGGCGCGGGCCGTGCTCGAGGTGGCGGACGCGGTCAAGCCGACCAGCGCCGAGGCCATCGCCAAGCTGCGCGGCCTGGGGCTGACCCCGGTGCTGCTGACCGGCGACAACCGGCTGGTCGCCGAGGCCGTCGCGGCCGAGGTCGGCATCCGGCCGGAGCACGTGATCGCCGAGGTCATGCCGCAGGACAAGGTCGACACCGTCAAGCGGCTGCAGGCCGAGGGCAAGGTCGTGGCGATGGTCGGTGACGGCGTCAACGACGCGGCCGCGCTCGCCCAGGCCGACCTGGGCCTGGCGATGGGCACCGGCACCGACGCCGCGATCGAGGCCGGCGACCTCACCCTGGTCCGCGGCGACCTGCTGGCGGCGGCGGACGCCATCCGGCTCTCCCGCAAGACCCTCGGCACCATCAAGAGCAACCTGTTCTGGGCATTCGGCTACAACGTCGCCGCCCTGCCGCTGGCGGCGGCCGGGATGCTCAACCCGATGATCGCGGGGGCGGCCATGGCCTTCTCCTCGGTCTTCGTGGTCGGAAACAGCCTCCGGCTGCGCCGCTTCCGCTGAGCCGCCCCGCCGGGCGGACTCCCGTCGAGCCCGTCTCCTCCGCCGGGCCGAGGCCCCGGAACCGACACCTACACCGGTTCCGGGGCCTCGGCGTGTCCCCTGCGGTCGTCACGCACCGTAGTGAGGCCACCGGCGCCGGACCGCACCGCTTCGCCCCACTCCTGACCTGCTCTTGGTGGGTGTTTTACGTGTACTTGGGGCAGTGCTCACCCAAGCCCTACCCCGCCGCGACCGGACCGAGATGTGACGCTCCGAAACTTGTTAGGCAAGCCTTTCCTGCCCTAGGTTCTCGTGCCGTCAGGCCGGTGCCCTGCGGCTGGTCCGTATGGCCGAACCCGCTTCCACGGAGGACCCTCACCATGCCCGGAACCGTCCGGCCGCTCGCGGCCCTGTCCCTCCTCGCCGCGTGCGCGCTCGCCCTCACCGGGTGCGGCAGCTCGGGCGGCAGCGCGGACAGCGCGTCCACCGCGGCCTCCGGCGCCGCGCTGGCCGGCCAGACCATCACCGTGTACAGCGGCCAGCACGAGCAGACCGTCAAGGCCCTGACCGAGGACTTCACCAAGCGCACCGGCATCAAGGTCGAGCTGCGCTCCGGCGACGAGGCCGAGCTGGCCAACCAGATCCTCCAGGAGGGCGACGCCTCCCCGGCCGACGTCTTCTACGCCGAGAACCCGCCCGCGCTCACCGTCCTCGGCGACAAGGGGCTGCTCGCCAAGGTCGCCCCCGACACCCTCAAGTCCGTTCCCGCCGCCGACAGTTCGGGCAAGGGCGACTGGGTCGGCATCTCCGCCCGCACCTCCGCCTTCCTCGCCGCCACCGGCAAGGGCGCCGACACCGCGCCGCCCGCCTCGGTGCTCGACCTCGCCAAGCCCGAGTGGAAGGGCCGCCTCGGCATCGCCCCCAGCGAGACCGACTTCGCCCCGGTCGTCACCCAGGTCCTCAAGGCCAAGGGCGAGGACGCGACCAAGCAGTGGCTCAAGGGCCTCAAGGACAACGCCAAGGTCTACGACAGCAACGAGACCCTCTCCGCCGCCATCAACAGCGGCGAGGTCGAGGGCGGCGTCATCGACCACTACTACTTCTACCGGATGCGCGACGAGAAGGGCGCCGCCGGAACCCACGCGACCCTGCACTACTTCCCCAAGGGCGACCCGGGCTCGCTGGTCGACGTCTCCGGCGCCGCCGTCCTCCAGCACGGCAAGCACCAGGCCGCCGCCCAGGCCTTCCTCGGCTACCTCGCCTCCGCCCCCGCCCAGACCGTCATCGCCGACTCCGCCAGCTACGAGTACCCGCTGGTCACCGGCGTGCAGGGCAAGCCCGAACTGCCCGCCCTGGACACCATCGGCACCGTCGCCGACCCGGCGCAGCTCGGCGACGGCAAGCAGGCGCTGGGCCTGCTGCAGGACGCCGGTCTGCTCCAGTGACGACCCCCACGCGGACGACCCCCACGCGGACGATCCCCGTTGGCGGGCCGCGGTGGCGGTGGCGGGCCGCCGGCCTGCTCGCCCCCGTCGCCGTCGCCGTCGTCGCGGTGGTCGCCTCGCCGCTCGGCTTCGTCATCGCCCAGGCCGCGCAGGCCGGTTGGGAACAGACCCGGCGGCTGCTCGGCCGCCCGCTGATCGCCACCCTGCTCTGGCACACCCTGAGCCTGGCCGCCGCCGTCACCCTCGCCACCGCCGTCCTCGGCTTCGGCGCCGCCTACCTGGTCGAACGCACCACCCTGCCCGGCCGCCGGGCCTGGACCGTCGCGCTCGCCCTGCCGCTGGCCGTACCGGAGTTCGTCCGCGGCTACTCCTGGGTGTCGCTGTTCCGCTCCGTCCACGGCTACTGGGGCGCGGTGCTGGTGATGACCTGCTCGCTCTACCCGCTGGTCTTCCTCCCGGTCGCGGCCGCCCTGCGGCACGGCGACGCCGCCGCCGAGGAGGTCTCCCGCTCGCTCGGCCGCGGCCGCCTCGCCACCCTGTGGCGGGTCACCCTCCCGCTCACCCGGCCCGCACTGGCCGGCGGCGTGCTGCTCGTCTCGCTCTACCTGCTCGGCGAGTACGGCGCCTTCGCGATGCTGCGCTACACCACCTTCGCCACCGCCGTGTTCACCCAGTACAAGCTCGGCTTCGACGCGGCCTCCGCCTCCCTGCTCACCCTGGTGCTGGTCGCGCTCGCCCTGCTGCTGGTCACCCTGGAGGCCTGGGCCGGCCGCCAGGCGCGGGTCACCCGGCACGGCGCCCTGGCCCGCCCCGCCCCGCCCGTACGGCTCGGCGGCTGGACCGTACCGGCGCTCCTCGCCCTGGCCGCGCTGGTCGGCGTCTCGCTCGGGGTGCCGCTGTACGCGCTCGCGTACTGGCTGATCAAGGGCAGCTCCACCACCCTGCCCTCCGCCTCCGTCCTCGGTGCCACCCTGGCGACCCTCGGGTACGCGCTCGGCGCGGCCCTCGTCGCCACCCTCGCCGCCGTACCGGTCGCCCTGTACGGCTGGCGGCGCGGCACCCGGCCGGCCCGCGCGGTCGAGCGGATCGCCTACCTCACCCGGGCGCTGCCCGGCATAGCGGTCGCCCTCTCGGTGGTGTTCTTCGCCGTCCGCTGGGCCCGACCCCTGTACCAGCAGCCGCCGATGCTCGTCCTCGGGTACGTCCTGCTGTTCTTCCCGCTCGCGCTGACCGCCGTCCGCGCGGCCCTCGCCCAGGTGCCGCCCGGCGTCGAGGAGGCCGCCCGCTCGCTCGGCACCCGGCCGCTCGCCGTCCTCGGCCGGATCACCCTGCCGCTGGTGCTGCCCGGCCTCGGCGCCGCCGTCGCCATGGTCGGCCTCACCGCCTCCACCGAACTGACCGCAACCCTGCTGCTGCGCCCCACCGGCACCCAGACCCTGGCCACCCAGTTCTGGGTCTACACCAGCGGCCTCGCCTACGGGGCGGCCGCGCCGTACGCGGCCCTGATGGTCGCGCTGTCCGTGCCCTCCGTCCTGCTGCTGACCCGCCGTACCATGGGGCCTGCCCTCGACCGTCCTGGGGAGAACCAGTGACCGGACTGTCCGTCACCGACCTGCACGCCGCCCACGGGCGCAGCCCGGTGCTGCACGGCATCGACCTGACCGTGCCCGACGGCGCCCTCGCCTGCGTCCTCGGCCCCTCCGGCTGCGGCAAGTCCACCCTGCTGCGGGTGCTCGCCGGCTTCCACCCGGCCGCCGCCGGACAGGTCGAGCTGCACGGCCGGGTCCTGGACGACGGCCGCAGCCGGCTCGCCGCCGAACACCGGGGCATCGGCCTCGTCCCGCAGGACGGCGCGCTCTTCCCGCACCTGAGCGTCGCCGCCAACATCGGCTTCGGCCTGCCCCGTTCGCAGCGCCGCGCCCGGGTGGGGGAGTTGCTGGACCTGGTCGGCCTGCCCGGCCTCGGCGACCGCCGCCCGCACCAGCTCTCCGGCGGCCAGCAGCAACGCGTCGCGCTCGCCCGGGCGTTGGCGCCCCGGCCCCGACTCCTGCTGCTGGACGAGCCGTTCGCCGCCCTGGACGCCGCCCTCCGCGCCGAACTGCGCCGCGAAGTCGCCGCGACCCTGCGCCAGTCCGGCACCACGGCGGTCCTGGTCACCCACGACCAGGACGAGGCGCTCTCCTTCGCCGACACCATCGCCGTCCTGCGCCACGGCCGGATCGCCCAGTCCGGCACCCCGGACGAGCTCTACCACCGCCCGGCGGACCCCGCCGTCGCCACCGTCCTCGGCGAGGCCAACCTGATCCCCGCGAAGGTCGCGGGAGCCGAGGCCCTCACCCCCTTCGGCCCCCTCCCACTGCTGGAATCCGCCCCGGCACTCCGTACCGGGCCGGCCCTGCTCCGCCCCGGTCAACTCCGGCTCACCGCCGAGCCGGTGGCGGGCACCGTCCCCGCCAAGGTCCTCGGCAGCGACTTCCGGGGCCACGACCACCGCGTCGAACTCCGCCCGGAGGCCGCCGGACTGCCCGACGTCCTGATCGCCTCATCGGACCGCCCATGGCCGGTCGGCGGCGAGGCCCATGTGAGCGCCCTCGGCCCGATCCACCTCCTCCCGGAGGCCTGACCCGGGGGCACCGCCCTGACGGCCCGGCGGGCGTGCCGGCCGTCAGAGCGGGTTGAGGCGGGCCTTGAGGAGGCAGAACTCGTTGCCCTCGGGGTCGGCGAGGACGTGCCAGTGCTCGTCGCCGGTCTGGCCGATGTCGGCCGGGCGGGCGCCGAGTGCCAGCAGGCGCTCGAGCTCGGCCTCCTGGTCTCGGTCGGTGGCGTTGACGTCGATGTGCAGCCGGGACTTGCCCGGTTCCGGCGTCTCCCGGCGGCTGAGGAAGAGCGTGGGCTGGGCGCCGCCGAAGCCCTCGCGCGGGCCGATCTCGATGCTGCCGTCGTCCTCGCGGCCGAGCACCACGAAGTCCAGGACCTCGCACCAGAACCGGGCCAGCACCTCGGGCTCGCGGCAACCGAGGACGAGTTCACTGATGCGACATGCCATGGAGCGGAGCCCACTTTCAGCTGGGGGACCACCGGTGCGGTCGCGAGAGACCGTAGCGGTCGCAGGGGGCGGGCGCGAACGGTTTTCGGGACCTACGCCTCGTCAGGGAGTTCCACCGCCTGCCAGCGGTAGGCCGCGTCCTCCTGCCACACCTGCAGCTCGCCCTCCACGACCGCCGCCAGGCACAGCCGCCAGTCGTCCCCCATGGCGAGTGCGACCCGGGTGGCCGGGCGCAGGGTGGGCCGCCACCAGCGCGGGCGCCGGGAAGCGCCGCCGGCGGGGAGCCGCAGCCGTACGCCGCCCGCGCCGGCCAGGGCGACGGTGGGGCCGCCGCGGTGGCCGACCATGGCGATGCCGAGGGAGGGTTCGCCGTCGCCGATCTCGGTGCCGGCGCCGGGGGTGCCGAGGGTGTGCAGCTGGACGGAGCCGTCCGCGCGCAGGGTGGCGGCCTGCGGTCCGGCGGAGGCGCGGGCCAGTGCACCGGCGCGCAGGGCGCCGGGCGGGCCGAGCGGGACGGGCGGTTCGCCGGAGCCGGGCCGCCAGCTGAGCACCCGTTCGCGGTGCTCGACCAGGAGCAGCCAGGCGCCGGGCCGTTCCTCCTCGGCGGCGAGCACCCGGTCGGCGGGGCAGCCGGGGTGTTCCTGGCCGGTGAGGGTGAGGCCGGGGGCCCAGCGGTAGGAGCGCAGGGCGCCCGCGGCGGCGGTCCACACGGTGAGTTCGCCGGCCACGCCGACCGCCCCGGCGAGGCCGCTGACCCCGCGGGCCGCCTCCCACCAGCCGGCCGCGGTGCCGACCCAGAGGGTGCCGGAGCGGTCCTCGGCGCAGATCACCAGTTCGCCCTGGCGTCCGGCCCAGCCCGCCGCCAACTCCCGTATCGCGCCCGGCCCCTGGCCGGCGGGCGGCCGGTGGCCGGTGCGGCCGGGCCCGGCCAGCGCGGTGCCGTCGGCGCCGCCGGTGACCACCAGGGGCCGGCCGGCCCGGTCGGGCAGTACGGCCAGGCCGGCGGTGCGCGCCACCGGGCGGTGGGCGCGCAGGAGTTCGCGGCCGCGGGCGGCCCAGGGGCCGAGCGGGGCGGGGCGGCGCTCGGGTTCGCGGGCGAGCGGTTCGCAGGCCCAGCGGGCCAGTTCCTCGCCGTAGCCGGCGGCGAGCAGTTCGGCGCGGGCCTGTTCGGCGGCGAGCCGGTGGTCGAGCCGGCCGTGGTCGGGCAGCAGCAGGGTGCGGGCGAGGGTGCCGACCGCGAAGAGGTCCTTGGCGGTGGTCGGGAAGCCGCCGACCTGCTCGGCCTCGGGAGGGACGTGGCCGGGGGTGAACACCGCGACGGTGAGGGTGTGGTCGAGCGGGGCGAGGAAGGTCAGGTCGATCAGTTTGACCAGGCCCTGGGCGTCGACCAGCACGTTGGCGGGGGAGATGTCGCGGTGCACCCAGCGCTTGCGGTGCAGCTCGTCGACGATCCGGCAGAGCCGGGCCAGCACTTCGGCGACGGCGGCCGGTCCGCCGCGCTGGGCGCGGGCCCAGGTGTGCAGCGGCACGCCCTCGACCCAGGGCGAGATCTGGTAGCCCATCAGTCCGCCGGCGGGCACCGTGCCGGGCCGGTGCGGGGAGGGCCCGAGCAGGAAGCTGGGCACCACCAGGTCGGTGACGCCGAGCCGGTGGGCGTTGTGCGAGACGTCGTCCCACCGGCCGAGCCAGCGCCGGACCTCGGACGGGTCCCGCTCCAGCATGATCTTCGCGGCGACGAGCTCCTTGATCCCGTTGTGCCCGGTGCGCACGGCCCGCCACACCTCCGCCTCGCCGCCCCGGTGGTGGAACTCCAGCAGCTCGTACTGTTCGGGGTCGAACTCGGGCCCGAAGCGGAGCCCGGGCACCCAACGAGACTCGGACACTCGACCCCCGACGCTTCTCACCGCTGTGGACGCGCGGCTGTCGAGCAGCTCGCGCCCGCCCAGGATAGTGCTCGTTCCTGTTCGTCCGCCCGGGGGAGGGCCTATTCTGATGGGCGCCCGAGCAACATCATGAAATAACGTCAACTCATGATCGTGCGGGGAACGTTGATCATGGAGTGGGACGCTCTCGAAGCGCAGGGGGACGGTGCATGGCGCAGCTCGTGGTGCTGCTGATCATCGTGGTGGCACTGGCCGGTGTGGCGGCGGTGGTGCTCGCCCGCAGGCGAACCCCCCTGGACCCGGCCGGAGTCGCCAAGGCGCTCGGCGCGGCCGCTGAGCAGCTCGCGGCGGGCAAGGCCCCGCAGGCGCGCCGCCGCTACGCCCGGCTGGCCCGCCAACTCGCCGGCGGGCCCGAGGAACTGCGCCCCCAGCGCGGCCTCGCCCTGCTCGGTCAGGCCGAGGCCACCATCCCCACCGGTGACCAGCAGGCCACCCTCGCCCTGTACCGCGAGGCCTTCCCGCTGCTCACCGACCCGGCCCACCAGCTGCCCCGGTGGAGCCTGCGCCGCCTCTCCGACGAACGGATGCAGGCCCCGGACGGCGATCCCGGGCCGTTGCTCGCCCTCCTCCAGGCCACCGCCACCGGCGCCGAACCCGGCGAGGAGGCCGAGGCCGTCGCCCGCGCCCTGCGGTGCCTCCAACGGCAGTGCCGTGAGGGCAGCCCCGAACAGCGTGACCACGCCACCGCCCGGGCGCTGGCCGCCCTCCCCGGCCAGGACTGGCCGGTGCTCGCCCGCGCCGCCCTGCTGCGCGACACCGGCCGGGCCGCCGAGACCGAGCCGCTGCTCGCCGCGGCCGCCCCCGCCGGCAGCGGCGAACTCTGGTTCCGCTGGGGCGCCCAGCTGTTCACCCTGCACCGGGACGAACCCGCCGTCGCCGCCTTCGACGAGGCCCTGCGCCGCGGCCCCGGCGAGCCCTCGCCGTGGGGCCGCGGTTCGGCGCTGCGCACCGACAGCCTGCTCTTCCGCGGCCTCGCCCGGCAGCGGCTCGGCGCCACCGACGCCGCCTGGGCCGACCTCGCCGCGGCCGCCGGGGAGGACCCGAGCGACCCGCGCCCCCGCTACGCCCTCGGCCGGCTCGCCCTGCTGCTCGGCGCCGACGAGCGGGCCCGGGAACAGTTCGCCGCCGCGCTGACCGTCCAACCCTCCTTCGCCCCGGCCCGGTTCGGCCTCGCCCTGGTCCACGAACGGGCCGAGCGGCACGCCGAGGCCGCCGCCGACTACCGCACCGGCCTCGGCCAGGCCCCCGACTGGCGCCCCGCCCGGGTCCGGCTCGGCGCCGCCCTGACCGCCGCCGGGCAGCCCGCCGAAGCCGAGCCGATCCTGCGAGCCGAGGCCGACGACCAGCCGGACTCCCGCTGGACCCGGATCGCCGCCTACCACCACGGCCTCGCCCTCGCCCGCACCGACGACCCGGCCGGCGCCCTGGCCCGCTGGGAGTCGCTGGACGACCCCGAACTGAACGACCGCCAGGCCCTCGCCCGCGACCGGCTCGCCCGCACCCTGCTGGCCACCGACCCGGCCGCCGCCCGCGAACACTGGCAGCGGGCCGCCGCCGAACACCCCGCCGCCCCCGGCTACCGGGCCGCGCTGCGCGAGGCGGCCCTGCGCGAGGCCGCCCACCTGCTGGTCACCGGCCGCGACAGCGCCGAGGCCCGCGCGGCGGCCACCGCCGCACTCGCCCTGGCCGACACCCTGCCCGGCGCGCTCACCCACCGGCAGGCCCGGCTGCGCGCCGCACTCGCCCTGGCCGAGGGCTCCACCGACCAGGTCACCGCCCTGCTCGACCCCGCCGCCGGGCTCCGCGACCGCTACCACCTGGCCGCCGCCGCGCTGCTGGCAGGCCGTCCGGTCCAGACCATCGCGCTGCTCGCCCCGCTGGACCCCGACCCGGCCGGCGACCCGGCACTCGCCCGGCTGCGCGCCCTGCTCGCCGAACGGGCCGGCAACTGGGGCGCGGCGCTGGACTGGTACCGGCACTTCCTGGGCGCCGGCACGGCGGCGGGCGGCACCGGGACCGTCGGTACGCCGGGCGGCGCTGGATCCGTCGGTACGGTCGGCGGCGCTGGGACCGCCGGTACGGCCGCGGGCGGCGCGCTGCCCGCGGGTGGTACGCAGCCCGGGCGGCCCATCGGGACGGGCCCGGTGCAGCCCGCCGGGGACGCCCACCCCGCCGCTGCCGCCCCGACCCAGGTGGTCGGCCGGATCCCCGCGCAGAGCGGGCCTGCGCCCGCGCCCGCGGCGGGGGCCACCGCTCCCGCCGCGGCCCCCGCCGGGGACTGCGCGCTCTGCGCCCGCCCCGCCACCGGCGCCTGCGGCGGCTGCGGCCGGGAGGCCTGCGCCGACCACCTGCACGCCCCCGCCGCGACCGGCTCGCCGCGCTGCACGCGCTGCGCCGGCCCCGCCCTGCGCGCCGTACTGGACTGCGCCCGCCGGGCCGGCACCCCCGAACAGGCCGAACCCGTCCTGGCTGCCTGGGCCGAGGCGCTCGGCGACAGCGCCACCGCCGGGCCGGTACGGCTCGACCTCGCCCTGCTGCGCGCCGAACTCGGCCGCCTCGACGAGGCCCTAGCCGACCTGCCGGCCGACGCCGGGGCCGCCCGGGCCGCCGTGCTGGTCCGCCGGGCCGGCGCCGCCCTCGCCGCCGAGCAGCCCGGACGGGCGGCCGGCGACCTGCGCCAGGCACTGACCCTCGCGCCCGGCCACCCGCAGGCGGCCGGCGCGCTGGTGCTGCTCGGCGAGCACGAGGCCCACCAGCACGCCGCCGAGGGCCGCCACCGCGAGGCCTACCAGGCCTACCGCGAGCTGCTGCTCAAGGACCCGGCCCACCCCCGCCTGCTGCACGCCCTCGGCCTGGCCGGCTACCGCTTCGCGGCGACCGCCCAGGAGCCCGACGAGCAGCTCTGGGCCTGGACGGTCGGCTGCCTGGTCGCCGCCCTGCACCGCGAGGAGCTGTGGGCGCAGACCGCCCGGATCACCGGCCGCCCGGCCGAACCGCAGCGGATGGCCGCCGCCCGCACCGCGCTCACCGACCGCCTCCGCGAGGACCTGCGCGCCCTCGACCGGGCCGCCGGGCGCAGCGGCGACGAGGTCACCGCCTGGACGCTGCGCCTGGGCATGGAGGCACACGCCGCGGACGCCTTCGCCCAGGAGGACGTCCGGATCACCCTGCCCGGCGGCCCCGCGCGCCGCCTGGTCGTCGGCCCGGTCCTGGACGGGCTGCTGCGCGCCGAGACCGGATCCGACGCCTGGGCCGAGGCCTTCGAGCAGGCCGTACGGGCCTGGCGGCGGCCCACCGGCCCCGACGCGCCCGCGCTCACCCGGGCCCTCGCCCTGTTCGGCGCGCTGGGCCCGCAGCAGTACCTCCACCTCCAGGGCCGCCAGGCCGCCGCCGTGGCCGCGCTGGACGCGGTGGCCGAGGGCGAGCGCGACGCGGCCTGGCAGGCGCTGCTCGGCGCGGCGCTGGTCAGCCAGGCCCGTGAGCACCACCGCAACCAGGACTGGCGGGAGGCACTGGACTGCCTGACCCGGGCCCGGACCGTCCCCGGCCCCGCGCTGCCCGCAGACACGGCCGGGATCGCCGCGGAGTGCGGCGTACGGGCCGCCCGCGCGCTGCTGAAGAACACCGTGGACGACCAGGCGGGCGCGGCCGAGCTGCTGGAGAAGGCGTTCGCGCTGGCCCCGGACGACCCCGAGGTGCGCGGTGACCTCGGCGCGACCTACGCCCAGTGGGCCCGCAAGATCAACAACGAGGAGAAGGACTACTCGCGCGCCCTCGACCTGCTCGCGAAGAGCCTCGACCTCGCCCCCGGCGACCCGACCGCCAAGCACTTCCTGCAGGCCGCGCTCGGCAACCGGGTCGGCCAGCTCAGCCGGGTCGACGCCTCGGACGAGGAGCTGGAGGAGGCCGTCGGACTGTGGCAGCGGCTGATCCAGCTCAGCGACGACCCGGAGCACCGGCACGGCATGGCCTTCGTGCTGCGCCAGCTCGCCCGCTCCGCCGCCTTCGCCGACGACGAGCCCCGCGCCATCGGCCGGATGATGCAGGCGCTGCTCTGGGACCCGGAGTGGGAGGGCGACGCCGGGACCGAGGCGAAGCGCCGGATCTCGGTGATGCTCGCCAACCACGTCATCGACACCATGCAGGACGAACCGTTCGAGGCCCAGGCCGCCGTGCTCCGCAAGGCCAAGTCCTACGACGACTCGACCGACATCCGCCGCCTGATGGTCAGCGTCTGGCGCGGCGAGGCGATCGGCCACTACGAGGCCCGCCGCTACGCCGTCGCGATCCAGCTGCTCAAGGAGGCCCTCGAGCTGTCCGGCTCGCCGGCGGACACCACGAAGCTGAACAGTGAACTCGGCATCGTCCTCAGCTCCTACGCCGTCGCCGAGGCCAACGCCCACCGCTACTGGGAGGCCCGCCAGCTGATCGCCGCGGCCCTCGAGTACAACCCGAGGGACCGGGAGCTGCTCGCGCTGCAGACACGGATCAACCGGCTCCGGTGACCGGCAACCGTACCGGGAGCCTCCGTCGTCGTAGACCGTGCGTCCGGCCGTCGGCGACCCGTCGTCCCGTCAAGTGTCGTGAACCGTGAGGAGAGGGGCCACCCGACATGCCACTGCACGAACCGTCGCCGTACGAGGTCCTGGGCATCCCGCTCACGGCCGGGGTGCGCGAGATCAACCTGTCGGTCGGGAAGGCGCTGAAGGCGGGCCGGTTCACCCGCCAGCAGATCCAGGACGCCGCCGCGCTGCTGCGCAACCCGGACCGGCGCCTGGAGGTGGACCTCCAACAGCCGCTCCCGCCCGAGCCGGTGGACCAGGCCGCCGACCTGCTGGCCCCCGCGCTCGCCGAACCGCTGCTGGTGATCGAGCGCCCGCCGCTGCCGCCCGCCCCGGCCCTGCTCGCTCTGCACCGGGCCGAGTCCGCCGCCGACTTCGTCGAGCCCGCCCCCGGCGGCGCCGACCCCGAACCGCCCGTCCCCGCCCGCTACGCGGCCGACCTGTCCGTGCTGCCGCAGATCGAGGTTCCGGAATGACCGACGCACCGATCGCATCCCTGCTCGACGGCCACCTGCCGCTGGAGGTCCCGCCCGGCGTCGAGTCCGTCGACCTGGAGGCCAAGTTCACCCAACTGCTCTTCCGGGCGTCCCTTTTGGGGAACAAGCTGACCGAGCAGAAGCAGCAGGCCCGGGCCGAGCAACGGGAACTGCTGGGCGTCCTGGTCGAGGTGGACGACGCGCTCGCCGCGCTCGGCCTGGACCGCGAGCTGGTCGCGCACGGTCGCGGCGCCGGGCTGGAGGCCACCCGCCGCCGGCTGCTCGGCCGGCTCGCCAAGGCCGGGGTGAAGCCGATGCGGCTGGACGGCCTGGCGGCGGACCCGGCGCTGACCGAGATCGTCGGCGTCGAGGTGCGGCCGGGGGTGGCGCCGGAGACCGTGGTGCAGACCGTGGTGACCGGATTCTTCTGGGAGCAGGAGGTGCTGCGCCGGGCCCAAGTGGTCGTCGCCGCACCGGAGTCGGCGCTGCCGCCGGCCGAGGACCCCAGGACCGGGCTGCTAGAGCCCGGGCAGTCCGACGGCCTCGAGGAGTCCGACGGCCTCGAGGAGCCGGGGGCAGTCGAGACGGCGTCCGGGACCGAGCCCGAGCCCGAGCCCGAGCCCGAGCCCGTCGAGGCCCCGGCCAGGCCGGTACCGCCCAGGGTCCGTCGCCAGGCCAGGGCGGCGGGCCGCCCGGCCAAGCGGGCCAAGCGCAAGAAGTAGCCAGGACCACGAGGGGCAAGAGGGGAACGACATGTACCGCACACTCGGCATCGACCTGGGCACCACCAACTCGGTGGTGGCCCACCTGCGCCGGGGCGAACCGGAGATCATCTTCAACCGGCAGAACCAGGAGGCCACGCCCTCCGTGGTCGGCAGCGGCCGCAAGGGCGAGCTGCTGGTGGGCTCGACCGCGCGCAGCCGGATCGCCATCGACGGCGCCAACGTGATCCGCTCGGTCAAGCGCTTCATGGGCCGCAAGTTCAAGGACCCGCAGGTGCAGGCAGCCCTCAAGGAGGTCGACTACAAGGTCACCGCGGGCACCGACGGCGACGTCAACGTCTGGTTCAACGGCCGCTCCTACACCCCGATCGAGATCTCCGCGATCATCCTGCACCGGCTCAAGCAGGACGCCGAGCAGCGTCTCGGCGAGCCCTTCCACCGGGCCGTCATCACCGTCCCCGCCTACTTCGGCGAGCGGCAGGTCGCCGCCACCCAGGAGGCGGGCCGGATGGCCGGCCTGCACGTGCTGCGGATCATCAACGAGCCGACCGCCGCCGCGCTCGCGTACGGGCTGGCCAGCGAGGCCGGCGACGAGGGCCGCACCGTCCTGGTGTACGACCTCGGCGGCGGCACCTTCGACATCTCCATCCTGCTGCTGGTGCCCGGTTCGGTCTCGGTGCTCGGCATCGAGGGCGACAACCTGCTGGGCGGTGACGACTTCGACCGTGCGATCACCACCGCGCTGCTGGAGGACATCCGCGAGGAGTACGGCGCCGACTACCAGCCCGACCTGCGCGACCGCCCGAAGATCGCCTCCACCGCCGAGACGGTCAAGATCGAGCTCTCCAACCAGCAGTCCTCCGAGGTCATCCTGCCCGGCCTGGGGTCCGGACAGCTGGTGCTGGAGACGGAGTTCGAGCGCGCTCGCTTCGAGGAGCTGATCGAGGCCCAGATCGAGCGGACCATCGAGCTGACCCACAAGGCCATCATGCAGGCCAACCTGACCGTCGGGGACATCGACGAGGTGGTGCTGGTCGGCGGCTCGACCTCGATCCCGCTGGTCGAGCGGCGGCTCGGCGAGGTGTTCGGCACCCGTCGGATCAAGCGCGGCGTCAACCCGATGCAGTGCGTGGCGCTCGGCGCGGCCGTGCAGTCCGCGCTGGTCGGCGAGGTGGAGTGCCCCGAGTGCCGGGCCCCCGGCGACCTGTCGGCCTCCAACTGCGCCAACTGCGCCACCTCCCTGCTCGGCGGCGACCGGGTCTCCTGCCCGACCTGCCACATCCCGGTGGACGCCGAGGCCACCGCCTGCCCCAAGTGCGCGCAGGACATGGCCGGTTCGGCCGAAGCCGGTACCGGGACCGGCGCCGGGGCGACCATCCCGAAGCAGTCCCAGACCACCACCGTGGTGCGCGGCGACAACTGCCCGCGCTGCGGCACCCCGGCCGCCCCCGGCGTCACCGCCTGCGAACTGTGCGGCGAGGCGCTCAACTCGGCCGCCCCCGGCCACACCAAGGTGGCCTCCACCGCCGCCGAGGACGTCGGCCTGCGCTGCGCCTCCTGCGCCCGGGTCAACCCACCGGGCAGCGAAGTGTGCGCAGGCTGCGGGGAGTTGATGCAGGTCACCAACCCCTTCGACATCACCCCGAAGAACCTGGGCATCGAGCTCAACGACGGCCGGCTGGCCGTCATCATCCCCAAGAACACCAGCTACCCGACCAGTTCGCCGGTCAGCCGGGAGTTCGTGGTCTCCGGCAGCGGCCGGCAGCGGCTGGAGATCGCGGTCTACGAGGGCGAGCACGAGATCGCCCAGCAGAACGAGCTGATCGGCCACCTCACCCTGCGCCTGCCCGAGGGACTCGGCGGCCGCACCCCGGTCGAGGTCTCCTTCGGCCTCGACCGCGACCGCACCATCACCCTGTCGGTGCGGATCCAGGGCGGCGCGGAGAAGACCGTCAAGCTGGAGCGGGTCACCCTGGACCCGGAGCTGAAGGTGCAGGTCGAGGAGCAGCAGCGGCAGATCGAGACCTTCACCGACCGCTGGGGCGGGGAGCTCACCGAGGCCGAGATGCGCGAGGCCCAGCGGCTGATGGACGCCCTGGACGACCTGGCGGCCGGGCAGACCCGCGGCCAGTCGGTGGACGAGGCGCTGGAGCGGGCGCAGCGTCAGCTCAAGGCCCAGCGCTGGGTGCGCGGTTCGGAGGCGTACCTGAGCCTGTTCATCCACTACTGCGAGAAGCACCTGGACCCGAGCGACCTGGACCGACTGCGCTCGGTGGCTGCCGAGCTGCGGCTGCGCCGGGAGGCGGCCGACTGGGAGGGCGCGGTGCGCGCGGCCCAGAAGGCGGACGAGCTGTGCGACTCGCTCGGGCACACCTTCCGGATGCTCACCATGTGCAACGTCTACGTGAGCCAGAACATGATCTCGCCGGCCCTGGCGCAGCGGATCATGGCGGAGCTGCGCGGGCTGGACGACGCGGTGGAGGCGCCCAACATGGAGGCGGTCAACACCCACATGTCGAACCTGCTGGCCCTGTACGCGCAGGCGCAGCGGGAGCTCGGCAGCGAGCCGGCCGCCGAGTCGCTGGGCCCGGTCCGTCCGGAGGAGGCCGGTCCGCGATGAGTGCCGCGATGAGTGCCGCGACGAGTGCCGGGGCGGGCGCCGCGACGACTGCTGTGGCGCCCCTGGACGTGCTGTGCCCGCTGTGCAAGGTGCCGGCGGACCGGCAGTCGCTCGGCTGCCCGTCCTGCCGGGAGGACCTGAGCGCGCTGTTCCGGCTGCGTTACGCCGCTCGGATCGACTACAACCGGGCGCTGGAGGCCCTGGCAGCCGGTGACATAGCGTTCGCGCTCGGATTGCTGCACCGCGCGGTGGTGGCCGAACCGGGGCTGGAACCGGCCCGGGAGCTGCTGGAATCACTGAGCGTGTCCGGGTTCGCGGGGCCGGCGGCCTCGGGGTGGGAGGGCGACACGCCCTCCGAATGACCAATTCGACCGTTCCCGGACTGCCGTCGAGTTCGATCGGTGCGAGTGTGATCGTCACACGGAACTTCGCCACCCTCACAAGGAGTGACGCAATGCGTATTCGCACCACCCTCGCCGCCACCGCGCTCGCCGCGGTGGCCGTCCTCGCCGGTGCCGGCACCGCCTCCGCCGGCAGCGCGACCGCCAACGGCATCGCGACCAACTCGCCCGGCGTGTTCTCCGGTAACCAGATCCAGATCCCGATCAACTTCGAGACCAACATCTGCGGCAACACGATGAACGTGTTCGGCCTGCTCAACCCGACCGTCGGGAACGTCTGCATCAACGGCTGACCGGAGCGCCGGGGCCGTCCGTCGAAGGAGACGGGCGGCCCCGGCGTCGTGTCGGTACCCCCGTTCGGGGGTGGCGGAGCGGGACCGGGAGCCGCGACCATGGTGCCCGTCCCGCACCGTCGCACCCAGGAGCCAGCCCGTGCCGACCACGCCGACCCCGCGCAGCTACGCCTCCGGCACCTCGGACGTCCCGCTGCTGGGCGACACCATCGGGGAGAACCTCGACCGCGCGGTGCGCGCCTTCCCCGACCGCGACGCCCTGGTCGACCGTCCCACCGCCCGCCGCTGGACGTACGCCCAATTCGGCGCCGACGTCGATGCGCTGGCCCTCGGCCTGCTGGAACTCGGGATCGCCAAGGGCGACCGGGTCGGCATCTGGGCCCCCAACTGCGCGGAGTGGACGCTCACCCAGTACGCCACCGCCAAACTCGGGGCGATCCTGGTCACCGTCAACCCGGCCTACCGGGCGCACGAGTTGGAGTACGTGCTGAACCAGGCCGGGATCCGGCTGCTGGTCGCCGCGGAGAGCTTCAAGACCTCGGACTACGCCGGGATGATCGAGGAAGTCCGGCCGCGCTGCGCCGGGTTGGAGCGCGTGGTGCTGCTCGGCAGCCCCGCCTGGGACGCTCTGCTGACGGCCGGCCGCGCGGCCGATCCCGGCCTCCTCGCCCTCTTCGCCGAACGCCAGGGCGAGTTGGCGCCGGACGACCCGATCAACATCCAGTACACCTCGGGCACCACCGGCTTCCCCAAGGGTGCCACCCTCTCGCACCACAACATCCTCAACAACGGTTACTTCGTCGGCGAGTTGCTGAACTACGGCGAGCAGGACCGGATCTGCATCCCGGTGCCCTTCTACCACTGCTTCGGCATGGTGATGGGCAACCTCGCCGCCACCTCGCACGGTGCCTGCATGGTCATCCCGGCCCCCTCCTTCGAACCCGGCGCCACCCTGGCCGCCGTGGCCGCCGAGCGCTGCACCTCGCTGTACGGCGTGCCGACCATGTTCATCGCCGAACTCGCCGACCCGGAGTTCGCCCGCTACGACCTCGGCAGCCTGCGCACCGGCATCATGGCCGGCTCGCCCTGTCCGACCGAGGTGATGAAGGCGGTCATCGAGCGGATGGGCATGGCGGAGGTCTCGATCTGCTACGGCATGACCGAGACCTCGCCGGTCTCCACCCAGACCCGCACCGACGACCCGGTCGAGCGCCGGGTCTCCACGGTCGGCCGGGTCGGCCCGCACCTGGAGGTCAAGGTCGTCGACCCGGCCACCGGTCGCACCGTCCCGCGCGGCGAGCCCGGCGAGCTGTGCACCCGCGGCTACTCCGTCATGCTCGGCTACTGGGACGAGCCCGAGCGCACCGCGGAGGCCGTCGACGCGGCCCGCTGGATGCACACCGGGGACCTCGCGGTGATGGACGAAGACGGCTACCTCGCCATCACCGGGCGGATCAAGGACATGGTGATCCGCGGCGGGGAGAACCTCTACCCGCGGGAGATCGAGGAGTTCCTCCACACCCACCCCGACATCCTGGACGTCCAGGTGATCGGCGTCCCCGACCCGAAGTACGGCGAGGAGCTGATGGCCTGGATCCGGATGCGCGAGGGCGCCGAGCCGCTCACCGCCGAGGCGGTGCGCGCCTACTGCACCGGCCGGCTCGCCCACTTCAAGGTGCCGCGCTACGTGCACGTGGTCGAGGAGTTCCCGATGACGGTCACCGGCAAGATCCGCAAGGTGGAGATGCGCGAGCTGGCGGTACGGATCCTCGACCTCTAGCGCCACCGTTCGGGCGCGCACCGTCGGCGCACGCTCGCCCGCGCGGGTGGAACACCGCCCGCGCGGGCATGCGGCGCCCCCGGAGTGCGCACATGCCTCGGCATGACGACTCGCACTCGCGCCCTCGCCGCCGACGTGGCCCTCGCCCTGCTGACCGCCCTGGCCCTCGCCGCGCCGGCGGCCCCGGCCCACGCCGCCGCACCCGACCGCCCGGCGGCCACCTGCGGCCAGATCGTCGCCCAGACCCGCCAGGACCTCGCCAACGCCGGAGCCCCGACGAACGACACCGACTGGCAGGACGTCCGCGACGACGCCCAGGACTTCGTCGACTCCCACCCCTACGGCGGCGCCGGCACCAACAAGCTGCGCCAGGACATCAACCGGCTGAACGCCACCTGCGCCCCCTGACCGGCGGACTCCGCCGGCGTCACCGGAGGGTCAGTACCGCCCGCCGAAGGCCTGGTCGCTGGGCACGACCTCGCGGCCCAGCGGCATCAGCGAGATCGGGATCATCTTGAGGTTGGCCCAGCCGAACGGGATCCCGATGATCGACAGGAACAGCGGGATGCTGGTGGCCAGGTGCGCGAGGGCCAGCCACCACCCGGCGAAGACGAACCAGATCACGTTCCCGACGCAGGACGCCGCCCCGGCGTCCGGGCGCTCGACGGTGGTCCGCCCGAACGGCCACAGTATGAAGCCGGCGATCCGGAACGAGGCGATGCCGAACGGGATGGTCACGATCAGCACGCAGCAGATGATGCCGGCGATGGCGTACCCGATGGCCATCCAAATGCCACAGAAAATCAGCCAGATGACATTGAGAACGAAGTCGATGACCTTCATGGGGCGTACCTTCTCACGGCTGGTGGCGTTGAACTACGACCATGCCATGCCCGCCGACGAGCGTGTCCACGCCCTTAGGGGTTGAGCCTCAGGGATCGGTCCGGGTCGCCGCGTCAGTTGCCGGCGGTGGCGAGCTTGGCGGCGAAGCCGAGGAAGAGGGCGCCGGAGCCGACGGTCAGGCCGGCGGAGAGGCGCCGGTGGCGGCGGAACTGGGCGGACAGGTAGGTGCCGCCGAAGATCAGGACGGAGATGTAGGTGGTGCTGATCGCCTGGTAGACGAGGGCGAGCAGGCCGAACGAGAGGGCGGGGTGGGGGTAGGCGGGGTCCACGAACTGGACGAAGAAGGAGAGGAAGAACAGGATCGCCTTGGGGTTGAGCAGGGTGATCAGCAGCGAGCGGCGGAACGGGTGCTCGGCCTTGACGGGCTCGGTCTCGGGAGCGGGCCGTTCGCCGGGGCGGTTGCGCCACACGGCCACGGCGGCGCGGATCATCCCGATCGCGATCCAGACCAGGTACCCGGCTCCGGCGAACTTGACGACGGAGAAGACCAGTTGGTTCGCCTTCAGGAGGGAGGCGATCCCGGCCGAGGTGAGGAGCATCAGCAGGGCTTCGCCGATGAACATGCCGGCGGCCGCCCGGTAACCGGTCCGCACCCCCCGGCGGCTCGCGACCGAGAGCGTGTAGAGCGAACTCGGCCCCGGCAGCAGGATGATGAGCAGGGCCCCCAGGGTGTAGGTGGGCAGATTGGTGACACCCAGCATTCGGCGCTCCTTCCTGGGCGGTGGTGCCCGGTCCGGCCGGCGGGCGCGCGCCCCCCGCGCCCGGACCGGACCGGGACGGTGTCAGCCGACGTTGTTGCCGGTTCGTACATTGTGCGCGGAGACCAACTGGTCCACCTCCGCTATTCGCTCCAGGGCGTGCTCCTCGGTGATGTGGGTGAAGTTCTCGGCCCACGCCGCGGCCAGTTCCTCGATGTCGAGCAGGTCCTGGTCGCCGAAGCGTTCGAGGAGTTCGGCCCGCAGCCCGGGCCCGACGGTCAGGTTCAGGCCGGACAGGTAGGCGTCGATGTCCGCGCTGTTCTTGAAGAACGACGGGTTGCGGTAGTCGACCAGCAGGTCCCAGGCGGGGCTGTTCGGCAGGGGGATGAACCGGGAGAACTCGACGGAGGACAGTTCGACCTCGCCGAGCATCTGCCGGATGCCGTCGATCGTCCGGTCGAGCGTCTCCGGGCGCTCGCCGGGCGCGCCGGCGATGTAGGAGGCGTGGACGGAGATGCCGGCCTTGTTGAGCATCCGGATCGCTTCGAGGTTGGTCTCGCCGGTGGTCTTGTTCTTGCGCTGGGCCTCCAGCATCTCGGGGTCGGCCGCGTCCAGGCCGATGTTGACCCGGGTCACGCCGAGCCGGCGGCACTTGTCGACGTTGTTGCGCTTGGTGAGGCCCAGCGCCCGGGCGTAGACCATCACCTCGATCTCGCCGTCGTCGATCAGCCGGCGCAGGTGCGGCGGGGTGGCCTCGATCAGCGCGTCCACGTAGCGCGGGCTGGCCGTGAAGCTGTCGTACACCTCGAAGAAGAGGTTGACGCCGAAGTCGCGGTAGTAGGTGTCGACGGCCTTCCAGAAGCCGCTGGGCTCACCGGTGTTGACCCTGAGGTCGGCGATGCTGCAGTAGGTGCAGCGCTTGTAGCCGTTCTCGCAGCCGCGGGCGTTGTTGACGGTGATCGGCGTGACCACGTGGTCGTGGAGGTGGCCGAACTGGGCGCGGTAGTTCTCCGCGTAGACGGGCAGCTCCGGGCGGATGAACTCCAGGTCGGGGATGGTGTTCTGCTGCCGGAGCGCGTACGTGGGGGAGGGGTTGACGATGACGGAGCCGTTGTCGTCGCGGTAGCTGAGCGAGGAGACGGCGGACAGCGGCTCGCCCTTGAGCAGGGCACCGACGAACTCGACGAACGGCACCTCGCCGACGTCGTTGGCGATGACGCAGTCGACGGCGGGCCGGTTCTCCAGGATGAGCCGGGGGAAGAAGCCGGGGTGGTCGTCGCCGAGGACGACCTGGGCGCCGGCCCGCTTCGCCGTCTCGGCGATCCGGAGGGCCTCCCCGTAGGTGGGGGTGAGTGCGCTGATGCCGACCAGGTCGGGCTCGAAGTCCCGGACGGCGTCCTGGACGTGGGCGGTGCTGCTGATCCCGCCGTCGACGACGCGGAGGGTGACCTGGTCGCCGTAGGCGGCCCGGACGGCGGTCGCCAGTTGCACGATGCCGATGTGGGGATAGCACGCGTAGTTGGAGGCGTTCGCGTTCTCGGTGGGATTGGGGGCGTTGACGAGCATTAACTTGAGCGACACCGAAGTATCTCCTCTCACCGGGAATTCATCGGGTAAGGAGTTGTTCGAGAGGGCAGGGTGCACCGCCTGCGGAGGATGCTAGGTGCCGTTTGATGGGCGGGCCATGACAGGGGAACGGGAACGAGCCAGAACCGGACCGTCCGGTCCGCTTGGCGAACCGGGGTGAAACCGGACAGATCGCCGCTCGGGTGGCCGTTCCGTCGATATTTCGGGATCCGTCAAACTGGCCGGAACCGTGCGGTCCCGGGGTGTGCGCCCGGATGGCACGGAATGCGGCGGGCCGCGACCGCCGGTGGCGGTCGCGGCCCGTTGAACTCCGGTTCCGGAGCCCGGATCGATGGCCTTTCAGGGGGTGGGCGGGATGGTCAACGCCTGGTGTAGAGCTTCGGGTCGCGATACAGCGAGGCGAGTACCTGGCCCGGGATCAGGAAGTCGGCGGCCTCGGTGCCGTCGAGTTCGCTGATGCCGGCGAGGGTGGTCGGGAAGTCCTCGGTCTCGATCTCGATGAGGGTGAGGAAGCTGTAGTGCTCCTGGGAATGGCTTTCGTCGGCGGCGATCTGGTTCTCGTTGAGGGTCATGCGCCTGACGGAAACGACTCCCGGGACTTCGAGTATTTCCGGGATGTGCTTGTTCTCGTACCAGGCGTGGAAATCGTTCTCGCGGCCTTCGTGCACATTGGCCAGCACGGTTATGACGTAGGTGGACATGTCAATCCAACTCTCGTGTGACGTGCGGAGACATCGTTTCGGCAGCTAAACAGAGAAAGCCCCGGATCCGCTCGGCGAAGCCGCGGAATAGGGGGTTCTTAGGGGGCCGGTTGACGGGGTGTGTGGCAACGGCATCATTCTGGCCACATGCGGGAGCGGCATTCGCACATCCGTCGTCCGGGGCCGTCCGCAATGTTGGTGGAACAAGGGGGATTTTCATGGCCGAGTTGACTCGTCGGCGCTTTACTCTGGCCGGGCTCGGTGCCGCCGCGACGGGAGTCGTCGTGGGCGGCGGAGGCACGCCGGCCCGGGCGGCCGCCACGGACGCCACGGGCGGGACGGTGCAGCCGTCCTTCGGGCCGGTGACGGTGACGCCCACGGACCGGCGCTACCAGGACCTGCTGGTGCGCGGCTACAACCGCCGGTTCACCGGCAACCCCGACTACGTGCGACTGGTCGGCAGCACGGCCCAGGTGGTGCAGGCCGTCAACGAGGCGGTCGCCGCGGGCAAGCGCGTGACCGTGCGCAGCGGCGGGCACTGCCTGGAGAACTTCGTCGACGACCCGGACGTCAAGGTGGTCATCGACCTGTCCGAGATGCGGTCGGTGTCCTTCGACAGCACCATGAACGCCTTCGCCATCCAGGGCGGTGCGATCCTGTCGCAGGTCTACCGGACCCTCGACCTCGGCTGGGGCGTGACGATACCCGGCGGCTCCTGCCCGCCCGTGGGCGTCGGCGGCCACATCACCGGCGGCGGCTACGGGGTGCTCTCCCGCCAGTACGGTCTCGTCGCCGACAACCTGGTGGCGGTCGAGGTGGTCGTGGTGGACTCCAGCGGCACGGCGAAGGCGGTGATCGCGACCAACTCGGCGTCCGACCCCAACCGGGACCTCTGGTGGGCGAGCGCCGGTGGCGGCGGCGGCAACTTCGGCATCGTCACCCGGTTCTGGCTGCGTTCGCCCGGCGCCACCGGCACCGACCCGACGACCTTGCTGCCGCCCACCCCGGGCGGGATCATGATCAACACGCTGTACTGGGACTGGTCCCAGCTGGACCAGACGGCCTTCACCACGATCGCCACCAACTTCGGCACCTGGCACGAGAAGAACAGCGCCCCCGGCGCCGCCGCCAACCAGCTGTGGGCCTCGCTCATCGCGGTCCGCCAGGGCAAGGGCGGCGTGCTCGTCCGCTCCCAGGTCGACCCGACGGTCGCCGGCAACCAGCAGCTGCTGGCCTCCTTCGCGGCCGCGATGACCCAGAACGTCGCCCCGGCCCCGTCGAACACCACGACCGGCACCCTGCCGTGGCTCTACACCACGACCACCAGCGCCGGCGAGGTGGGCGACGTCTTCGGCATACCCTCCCTCCAGCTGCGTTCGAAGACCAAGGGCGCCTACCACAAGAAGGGCTTCACCCCGACCCAACTGGGCACCGTCTACCAGTACATGACCAACTCGGCCTACTCCTACTCGGGTGGCCTGATGGGCCTGTTCTCCTTCGGCGGCCAGGTCAACGCCCTCTCCACGACGGCGAACGCGGTGCCGCACCGGGACTCGGTGATGCTCGCCTCCTTCTCCAACTACTGGTCCGACCCCACGACGGACGGCCAGCAGCTGCAATGGATCCGCCAGCTGTACCGGGACGTCTACACGAGCACCGGTGGGGCGCCGGTGCCCAACACCGTCACCGACGGGAACTACGTCAACTGGCCCGACCCGGACCTCGCGGACCCGCTCTGGAACACCTCGGGGGTTCCCTGGTCGACCATCTACTACAAGGACAACTACGCCAAGTTGCAGCAGATCAAGGCCACCTGGGACCCGCGCAACGTCTTCCACCACAACCTGTCGGTCAGCACGAGCTGACCGGACGCCCCGGTCGGTGGCCTTCGGCGGGAGGCCGCCGGCCGGGCGCCCCGGTCCGGTGACCGGATGCGTCCGCCGGGTCGCTCGGGCTGCTACGCGGCGGCGTCCGGGCGCCCGAGCGCGTGGCGCACCGCGTCGAGGCCGCGGCGCGCCTGGTCCTGCCGGTGGTGGTTTCCGATCTCCTGGGCGATGAGCAGCGCCCGGCCGTGCAGCTCCGCCGCCTCGGCCGGGCGTCCGCGGGCGAGGGACAGCTCGCCGAGGCTGTTGAGCGCCTGCCCCTCGAGGTCGCGGGTGCCGGTGTCGCGGGCGAGTTCGAGGGCCAGCTGCAGGTGGGTGAGGGCGAGGTCGTGGTCGCCGAGGCGGGCCCGGACCGCGCCGAGGGCGCACAGGGCGTGGCCCTCCAGGTCGCGGGTGCCGGTGTCGCGGGCGAGTTCGAGGGCCAGGTGCGCGTGGGCGAGGGCGGTGCCGTGCTCGCCGAGGCGCTCGTGGACGACCGCCAGACCGCACAGGGCCTGCCCTTCGAGGTCGCGGGTGCCGGTGTCGCGGGCGAGTTCGAGCGCCAGGCGCAGGTGGGCGAGGGCGGTGCCGTGGTCCCCGAGGCGCTCGTGGACCACGGCCAGACCGCACAGGGCGTGGCCCTCGAGGTCCCGCGAGCCGGTGTCCCGGGCGGTGGCCAGCGCCCGTCGCAGGCTCTCGGTGGCCTGTTGGTACTGGCCGGAACTCCCCTGCACCCGGCCGAGGTTGCCCAGCACGTAGCCCTGGATGTCACGGTCGTCGATGCGCTGGGCGATGGCCAGGGCCTGGCCCAGGTGGGTGAGCGCGGTGCGGTATCTGCCGAGGCGCTCGTGGACCAGCCCCAGGCCGGACAGGGCGTGGCACTCGGCCGCCGGGGTGCCGGTGTCGCGGGCCAGCGCGAGGGCCTGGCCGAAATGGGTGAGCGCGCTCTCGTAGTGGCCGAGCCGGTGCAGCACCAGGCCGATGTTGCTGAGTGACCGGCCGTGGGTCACGTGGTCGCCGACGTCGCGCGCGACGTCGAGCGCCTGCCGGAAGTGGGTGAGGGCGGTCTCGTACCGGCCGAGCCGCTGGTTGGCCACCCCCAGGCCGTAGCGGGCCAGGCTCTCCAGCTCCCGGTCGGCGGTGTCGCGGGCCAGCTCGACGGCGCCGGTGTGCAGCGACAGCGCCTCGGTGTGCTGGCCGCGCAGGTGCAGGAAGTGGCGCAGGATCCGGAAGATGTCGGCGCTGTGCCCGGGCCGGGAGCGCTGGGCCGCCTCCGCGGCGGTCAGCAGGGTCGGCCACTCCGCCTCCAGCCACTCCGCGGCCCGCTCGTGGCCGCCCGGGGGCGCGAGCACCTGGCACGGCGGGGTGGCCGGCGCGCGGTCGGAACGCCAGTGCGGGGCGAGGAGGTCCATCGCGGCGGCGGCGGTGTGCCGGTAGTGGTCCAGGAGCCGGGTCAGGGCCTCCTCCCACTCGGCTCCGGGAACCTCGGCGGCGGCCAGCTGGACGGCGTAGGCCTGGAGCAGGGGGTGCAGCCGGTAGCGCTCCTCGGACGGCTGTTCCAGCAGGTGCGCGTCGAGCAGCCGCTCCAGCAGGCGGTCCGCGACCGGACGGGGGATCCCGGCGACCGCGGCCGCGGCGTCCGCGTCGAACTCGGTGCCCGGCACCACGCCGAGCAGCCGGAACAGGTGTTGGTGGCTGGGATCGAGCTTGCGGTAGGAGAGATCGAACACGGCCGCGAGACTGGTCTCCGCGGTTCTGAGCTCGGTCAGCCCGCGCCGGGGCCCGCGCAGCTGGGCGGTCAGGTGGGCGATGGTCCAGGCCGGCCGGTGGCGCAGCCGGGCCGCCGCGATCTGGATGGCCAGCGGCAGGTTGCCGCACAGCCGCAGCAGTTCGCCGACGCTCTTGGGTTCGACGGCCACCCGCCGCTCGCCGAGGATCCGGGTCAGCAGCCGGCGCGCGCCGGCCGGGGCCAGCGGTTCCAGGGACAGCACCGCGGTGGCGTCCAGGTCGGTCAGGCGGTCGCGGCTGGTGACCAGGGTCAGGCAGTCGGTGGTGCCCGGCAGCAGCGGCCGGATCTGGGCGGTGCTGGCCGCGTTGTCCAGGACGAGGACGGCCCGTAAGCCGGCCAGGCTGGTGCGCCACAACGCGGCCCGCTCCTCCACGTCCTCGGGCAGGTCGGTGCCGGTGACGTCGACCGAGCGCAGCAGCTTCTCCAGCGCGGTGCCGGGGTCCAGGGGGGTGTGGTCCCGGCTGTGGGCGTGCAGGTCCAGGTAGAGCTGGGCGTCGGGGTAGCGCTCGGTCATCCGGTGCGCCAGGTGGACGGCGAGCGAGGTCTTGCCGACCCCGGGCATGCCGTCGATCGCGGCCAGCACCACGTCGTTGGGCTCCGACCGCCGGCGGCCGGCCGCCACCTCGTCGATCAGGGTGCGCAACTCCCGCTCCCGGCCGGTGAAGTGGCTGATGTCCTTGGGGAGGCTGTGCGGGGCGCGCGGGGCGAGCGCGAAGGTCCGGGGGCGGCCCAGGGTGCCGTCGTTGGTGAGGATGCGCTGACGCAGCTCGCGCAGCTCCGGGACGGGTTCGAGACCGAGCGCGTCGGCGAGCCGCCGCCGGGTCGACTTGTACACGGACAGTGCCTGCGACTGGCGGCCGGAGAGGTACAGCGCCAGCATGAGCTGGCCGGCCAGGCGCTCGCGCAGGGGGTGGGCGCCGAGCCAGTCGATCAGCTCGGGGACCACCGACTGGTGCTTGCCCTGGGCGAGTTCGAGGTCGAGGCAGTCCTCCAGGGCGGTCAGCCGCTGCTCCTCCAGCCGTGAGGTGTACGGCTGGAGCGCGCTCGTGTTGAGCCCGGCCAGGGCCGGGCCGCGCCACAGCCCGAGGCTGGCGCGGAACTCGGCTATCGCCTCGTCCGGGCGCCCTTCGGCGGCCCGGCGGCGGGCGGTGGCCAGCGTGTTGGTGAAGACCGTCAGGTCCAGTTGGTCGTCCGGCAGTTCGAACCGGTAGCCGTTGGCGCCGACCGCCGTCGGGAGGTTGACGATCCCGGCGGACCTGAGCCGGCCGCGCAGCAGCGAGACGGCGTTGCGGATCTGCTTCTCGGCCGTCCGGGGCGGGTCGTCCCAGACGGCGTCGACGAGCTCGCTCAGCGGGACGTTCTGGTTGGACTTCAGGAGCAGGAGGGCCAGCACGAGGTGTTGCCGGACGCCGGCCGGCAGCACCTTCCGATGGTTCGCCCGTACCTCCAGCGGTCCGAGTATTCGGAACCTCACGCAGCCTCCCCGTGTGTCGCGGGCAGCCACCACCGGGCTGGTCCCACGTTGAACGCGCGATGTTACCCGCCGGGTGACATCCCGCTCGAACAATTGGTCCGGGCGCCAGGGTGTCTGACGGACCGTCGGACACCAGGTCGAACGCCGCCGGACGGCGCTCTGTTCCGCGCTCGAAGGGCGCGAAGCCCCACGGCCGGGAGATGATCCGGCCGGGACGGCCCGAGGACGGTTCGAGGACGGCCGAAGGACGCCATCGGTGATGATGACCATGTAGCAGTTGTGGACGGAGTGACGGGGGTCGCATGAGCGGGTCGAGGAGACCGGGCGGGGCCGCGAGACGCCGGAGCGCCGGCGCTCGGGTGTCCCCGCCCCGGCCTGCCCGCGTGCCGGCGTGACTGGCCGCCGGTCCTAGCGCGGTTCCGGCCGTCCCTCGGCCGTTTCCCCCGTTCCCTTCCCATCTCTCCCCCCGTGCCCGCACCAGGGACCGGGCGGTTCACCTTGTCCCGATCAGCGGGGCCGCACCGGTGCGACCCGCCGGTGCCGGGTGCCCGCGTCCGGTCGCGGCCGCGCGCGCCGCCGGCCCGCGCCGCCCCCCAGGGGTGGAACCTCCGGACCAGAACCGACCATTCGTCATGTGATAGTGGAGGGCTTGCCACCGATGGCTATCGTCGAACGAACGGACGTGGTGCCGGACCTGCTCTGGCAGGCGAAGGAGGCACTGGCCGCGCTGGACCGCAGAACGGCGGCGCCGGACGGGCGGAGCCGGGTGGCGGTGGCCGCCGACCGGCTGCTCATCGCCTGCGAGTTCCCGAGCCTGCTGCGCGCGGAGGCCGGCGAACCGGAGCGGTTTGCGGTCCTCGACGCGATCGGCGACCGCAACCGCGACGCCGTGCGGCACCGGGCCGCCTGGGCGCTGGCCGGCTGCCTGCTCGGCGATCCCGGACTGCCGGATCCGCCGGACGGCGCCGGGTCGGCCCTCGCCTCCTGCCCGTTCAGCGCCGAGACGGCCTCCGCCGTGGTGGCCGCCGTCACCGCCCTGGTGCACGGCAACCACCTGGAGGCCGCGATCTCCTGGTGCGACTGGGCGCTGCCGCAGGCGGCGCGGCTGGCCACCGAGAGCTGGTCGGCCCGGCTGCTGGCGGTACGGGCGGAGGCGTCCCTGCACCGGGGCGACGTGCTGGTCGCCCTGGCGCGGGCCGAAGCGGCGCTGGAGACGGCGCCGCCGGAGCGCCGCGGCGCCTGGATCGGCGGACCGCTGGCCTGCCTGATCGCCGGCCACACCGACCTCGGGGAACTCGACGCGGCCCGCGGCTGGGCGCGGCGCCCGGTGCCCGCGCCGATCTACGAGACCCGGCACTGCCTCGGCTACCTCTACGCCCGCGGCCACCACCACCTGGCCGACGGTGAACACCGCTCCGCACTGGCCGACTTCATGAGCTGCGGACGACTGCTGGCCTACTGGGGCCTGGACCCGGACCTGTACCCGTGGCGGCTCGCGGCCGCCGCGGCGTACCTGGGCCTCGGCGACCACGACGCGGCGCTCACCATGGTCGACGCCCAGCTGGCCGGGCCGGCCGCACCCGCCGCCGACGTGGTCCAGGCCTTCGGCCGGCCGGGGGCCAGGAGCCGGCGCCGACAGGAGCAGCGGGAGGAGCTGTTCGGGATCCTCCAGGAGAGCGCCGGACGCCCCGGCCTGTACTCCCGGTTGCGGCTGCTCCAGTGGGGCGACCTGCCGGGCGCCGTCCCGCACCGGGTCGTCCGGTACAAGGTGACCGACCGCTACGCGGCCGCTCTGGACGAGCTCAGCCCGTCCGAGCAGCGGGTCGCCCTGCTGGCCGCGCGGGGCGAGACCAACCAGCGGATCGCCCGGGCCCTGTCGATCACGGTCAGCACGGTGGAGCAGCACCTGACCCGGATCTACCGCAAGCTGCGGGTCAACGGGCGCGGCGACCTGCGCCGGAAGCTGGGGTGACCCGGGCTTCCGGCGAGCGGGCCGCCCGGGCGGCCCGAGGGCTTGTCTGACAAGCCCTCGGGCGGGCCCCGCTCACTCGCGACCGAACAGCTCACAACCCCCGGGCCGGGAGGTCGTCCAGGACCTGCACGATCGCGCAGGCGAAGGCCATGCCGACGCCCGTGCCCAGCAGCATGACGTGGTCGCCGGGGCGGACCTCGCGCCCGGTGAGCAGGTGGTGCAGGGCGGCGACCTGGTCGCTGGCGCCGGTGTGGCCGAGGCGGCGGCCGAATTCCCAGGTGCCCAGGGCCAGTTCCCCGTCGAAGGGCTCCAGGATGTGCTCGACGATGCTGCGGCTGCCCGCTGACTGGTGGGCGACCCGGGTGATGTCCCGGGGCTTCAGCCCGGCTTCGTCCAGGGTGCGGTGGATGAGCTCGCTCTCGGCCCGGCCGATCGCCTTGGCCATCGCGCCCTGATCGCCCCGGAGGGCCTGGATCCGCTCGGGCAGGACGACCTGGTGCCCGATCGTGGGCCCCGCCGGGTGGAGCGGCTCCCCGCCGCGGTTGAGCTCCTCCAGCTCGGGCAGCGAGGAGGAGCAGACGTTCACCAGCCGGGCGAAGCCCTGTCGGCGGGAGAGGACGAGCGCCGTGGCGGCGTCCCCGAACAGGGCCCACTGGGTGCCCCGCCAGCGGGCGATCAGCGGGTGGGTCCAGTTGTCCGCGGAGGTGATCAGGGCGGCGGGGCGGTCCGGGGCGGCGGTGAGGAAGGAGCCGGCCAGCTCCAGGGAGGCCACCATGCCGGCGCAGCCCTGGCGGATCTCGACGGAGGGCGCGGAGCCGCCGATGGTGTGCCGCTGCACGTAGTGCGAGGAGGACCAGATGTCGGGGCCCTGGTAGGTGCAGGTGGCGTGCATCAGGATGGCGAAGTCGGCGGCGGGGTGGCGGGACATCGCCAGCGCTTCCAGCCCGGCCCGGACCGCCATGTCGGGCGCGGCGACGTCGCCGGCGAGGGCCACCGAGAGCCAGTCCATCCCCGCCACGTCGTCCGCTTCACAGAGCCCCAGCTCGACCGCCTCGGTAAGGGTGACGCGGTCCGGAATGCAGGCGGCGATGCCGTCCAGATAGAGGTCGTCGAATATCACGGAAACCTTCTCTCGGGGTTCGGGGGTGCGAATGGTGGAAATCGCGGAAGGCCGCGGGCGTCGACCCGTCGAGGGTGGGCGGGACGACAGCGTAATCGGGTGCGCGGACGGCGGGCCCCCTAAAGAACCCCTGTTCCGGACGCCCCGGCGGTTGTGGCCCGGTCCGGCGGGTCAGAATCGGTACCGACCGTGCGCGGCGGAAATGGCCGGTGGGGTACCACGGCAGAATCCCGGGAGTCTCAGTGGAAGAATCCGCAGTCGTCATCATCGGGGCGAGCAGCGGCTTCGGCGCCGCGCTGGCCGAGGACCTCGCGGCCGCCGGGCGGACGGTGGTCGCGGGTGCCCGCAGTGCCCGGGAGTCCGGCGGCGGGGTGCTCTACCGGCAGGTCGACGTGGCCGACGAGCAGAGCGTCGCGGACTTCTTCGGGTACGCGGCGAGCGTTTCGCCGGCGCCGTACGGCCTGGTCTACAGCGCGGGCGACGCGTCGGCGGTGGGGTACGGCTGGGAGGTCGGGCCGGACGAGCTGGCCCGGGTCTTCGACGCGACCTTCTTCGGGTTCGTCCGCTGCCTGCGGTACGCCGTGCCGGCGATGCGCGCGGCCGGGCGGGGCAGCGTGCTGGCCCTCGGCTCGCACAGCGCGCGCTTCCCGGTGGAGATGCTCGGCGCCTACGCGTCGGCCAAGGCCGCGCTGGAGCACTACGTGCGCACGCTCGCCAAGGAGCTGACCGGGACGGGCGTGCGGGCCAACGCGCTGGGCATCGTCGCGGAGACGGCGCTGTCCCGGGACTTCCTCGACCGCAAGGCGTCGGCGCTCGGGCGGCCGGAGCCCTACCCGGCGCTGCCGCAGGTGCGCGACAACCTTCCGCTCGCCCGGTTCCTGCTCTCCGAGGAGTCGCGGCACGTCTCCGGCCAGGTGGTGGACGCCTTCCCGCCGGCCTGGTGACGGCGCCGGGCGGATCGGGCGGGCCGGTCGGGCCGGGCCCCGCTCGGCGCCGTCACGCCCTGGCGCGCGGGTCAGCCGGTCTCGGGCGCGGCGGTGAGGATCGAGGCGGTCAGCGTCAGCACGCCGGTGCGCACGGCGTCGATGCCCATGCCGGTGCCGACCAGCAGGTCGACGAAGTCGGCGCGGAGCACGCCCAGGATCGCGTGGGCCAGGAAGTCGGCGTCGGCGTCCGGACGGGCCTCGGCGATGGCCCGGGCGAGCCGGCCCTGCCAGAGCAGGTAGCGCTCCAGGTTGGCGTGCGAGCCGCCGGAGTCGCGTTCCAGCGCTCGCAGCAGCGGGCGGCCGGGGACCACGATGTCGTCGAACAGGCTGGCGACGAAGCCCAGGACCCGCTCCCGCGGGTCCTCCCCGGGGTCGGCCAGCTGGTCCAGGGCCTGCTGCTGCCAGTCCTCCGTGAGCTGCTGGAACAGTGCCCCGATCAGGCCCTCGCGGTTGCCGAAGCGCCGGAAGAGGGTGCCCTTGCCGACGCCCGCCGCCTCGGCGATGTCGTCCATGGAGACGTGGTCGACGCCGCTGTCCTGGAACAGCTGCTGAGCGGTGACGAGGATCTTGCGCCGGTTGTGCGCGGCGTCCGCGCGCTCCCTGACGGTCACTTGTGCTCCCTTGACATCGTGCGGTGATCGAGGGCTACGCTATCGCAGCCAAGCGGACCAGCGGTCCGGATATGGTGAGATCAGGCTTGCAGAGGCAAGGAGATGCGCACATGCGTTCTGTTCGGTTCCACGACTACGGGCCGCCGGAGGTCCTCAAGGTCGACGACGTCCCGAACCCGGAGCCGGGTGAGGGCCAGCTGTTGGTCCAGGTGAGCGCGGCGGGCATCAGCTACGCCGAGATCCAGATCCGGGGCGGCGTGATGGAGCAGTTCGCCTGGTTCCCGGACCCGCCGCTGCCGCACGCCCTTGGCTTCGAGGTCGCCGGCACCGTGGTCAAGGTCGGCGAGGGCGTGGGCGACGAGTGGGTCGGCCGGAAGGTGGTCGGCGTCTCCCCGACCGCCGGCGGCTACTCCGAGCTGGCCGTCCTGCCCGTCGCCGTGGCCCAGGCCCTCCCCGAGGGACTCTCCGAGCACGAGGCGCTGGCGCTGTACGGACAGGGCGTCGTGGCGGTCGGCGTCGCCGAGGTCGCCGACATCCAGCCGAAGGACGTCGTGCTGGTCGAGGCCGCCGCCGGCGGCGTCGGCAGCCTGCTGGTGCAGCTGGCCAAGAACGCCGGTGCCGAGGTGATCGCCCTGGCGCGCGGCGAGAAGAAGCTGGCCCTCGCCCGCGAGCTCGGCGCGGACCACGCCTTCGACTACACCGAGGCCGACTGGGCGCAGCGCGTTCGCGAGGTCGCTCCGGCCGGCGTCCAGGTCGTCCTCGACTCGGTCGGCGGCGAGGTCTCCCAGGCCGCCTTCGACCTGCTGGCGATGGCCTTCGGCCGGATGGTCGTCTTCGGCACCGCCAGCGGCAAGGTCCCGCAGTTCGACCCGGAGCAGGTCTACGTGCGCGGCGTCAGCGTCACCGGCTTCGGCCCGCGCGTCTTCATCCAGCCCGAGTACGGGTTCCGGCTGCGCCGGACCGCCTTCGAGCTCGCCGCGGCCGGCAGCATCAAGCCGGTCCTCGGGCCGGTGTTCCCGCTGGCCGAGGCCGCCGAGGCCCACCGGGCCTTCGAGGAGCGCGTCACCACGGGCAAGGTGATCCTGGTCCCGTAATCCGACGGGCGGTGCGGTGGCCGCCTAAGAAACACACCGCGATCCCCCCGGAGCGAATGCGCCCGGTCCTTTCCAGGACCGGGCGCATTCGTTTTTCCAGGCCCGCGGACAATCCCGGGAATGGCGGAATCCGCGCCCACCTGGCGAAATTCGGACCCCCTCCCGGTAGGGGTTCTTCGGGGGCGCGGTAGGGGCCGTCCAGGGGAGCCGCCGGTGGGGCGCCCTGGCTAGCATCGAAATCTGATCGTCCTTGCGCGGCCATTGTCCCGAACAAATCGACGATGGGAGAGCCATGAACGGCTCCGTTGGTGATTTCGAAGCGACGGACGGCGTGATCGCCGTCATCGGGCTGTCCTGCCGTTTTCCCGGCGCGGACGGCGTCGAGGAGTTCTGGAAGCTGCTGCGCACCGGCACCGACGCCGTCACCGAGGCGCCCGCCGACCGGGCGGGGACTGCGACCGGCCGTGCCCGGGGCGGCTACCTGGACCAGGTCGACCGGTTCGACGCCGCGTTCTTCGGGATGACCGCGGAGGAGGCCGACGCGACCGACCCGCAGCAGCGGCTCGTCCTCGAAGTCGGCTGGGAGGCACTGGAGAACGCCGGCGTCCGCCCCTCGCAGACCGGTCGGCTCGGCGTCTTCGTCGGCGCGATCTGGGACGAGTACGGCGAGTTGAGCCGCCGGACCGGCCCCGAGGGCTACGACCGGCACACCGCCGTCGGGGTCCACCGCAGCGTCATCGCCAACCGGCTCTCCCACTTCCTCGGCGCGGGCGGCCCCAGCCTGGTCGTGGACACCGGCCAGTCCTCCTCCCTGGTCGCCGTCCACCTGGCCTGCGAGAGCCTGCGGCGCGGCGAGTCCGAACTCGCCGTCGCGGCCGGGGTCAACCTGCTGCTCGGCCCCGAGAACGAGGAACTGCTCGCCGCCTGGGGCGGACTGTCGCCCGACGGCGTCTGCCGCACCTTCGACGCCCGGGCCAACGGCTTCGTCCGCGGCGAGGGCGCCGCCGCCGTCCTGCTGAAGCCGCTGGCCGCGGCGCTCGCCGACGGTGACACCGTACTGGCGACCATCCTCGGCGGGGCGGTCAACCACGGCGGCGAGGACAGCCTGACCACCCCCAGCGCCGCCGCCCAGCAGGCCGTGCTCGCCGCCGCCCACCGGGCCGCCGGCATCGGCCCCGCCGACCTCCAGTACGTCGAACTGCACGGCACCGGCACCCCCGTCGGCGACCCCGTCGAGGCCGCCGCGCTCGGTGCCGGACTCGCCGGGCGCTCGATGGACGAACCCCCGCTCGTGGTCGGCTCGGTGAAGACCAACATCGGCCACCTCGAAGGGGCCGCCGGGATCGCCGGTCTGGTCAAGACGGTCCTCGCGCTGCGCCACCGCGAGATCCCGGCCACCCTGCACCACGAACTGCCCAACCCGCGGATCCCGCTCGCGGACCTGCGGCTGGACGTGGCGACCGAGCTGCGCGCCTGGCCCCGCCCCGACCGGACCCTGGTGGCCGGCGTCAGCTCCTTCGGGATGGGCGGCACCAACTGTCACCTGGTGCTGGCCGAAGGGCGCACCCCGGTCGAGCCGTCCGGCCCCACCGCGGCGATGCCCGCCGTGCCCTGGGTGCTCAGCGGCCACACCCCGGCCGCGCTGCGCGCCCAGGCGCGGCGGCTCGGCGCGCTGACCGGCGCGGACCCGGTGGACATCGGCCACTCGCTGGTCACCGCCCGCGCCGTCCACGCCCACCGCGCGGTCGTCGTCGGCACGGACGCCGACGAGCTGTTCGCCGCCCTGCGCGACGTGGCCGCCTCCGGAACGCCCGCCGGGCAGCGGCCGCGCCTCGGCCTGGTCTTCACCGGCCAGGGCGCGCAGCGCGTCGCGATGGGGCGCGAACTGCGCGCCGCCTACCCGGAGTTCGCACACGCCTTCGCGGAGGTCTGCCGCCACCTGGACCCGCTGCTCGGCGGCTCGCTCGCCGAGACGATCGACTCGGGTGAGGGGCTCGACCTGACCGGCCGGACCCAGCCGGCCCTGTTCGCCGTCGAGGTCGCCCTGGCCCGGCTGCTGGAGGCCTGGGGCGTGCGCCCCGACGTGGTGATCGGTCACTCCGTCGGCGAGGTCGCGGCCGCGCACCTGGCCGGCGCACTCGAACTGCCCGACGCCTGCGCGCTGGTGGCGGCCCGCGCCACCCTGATGCAGGCGCTGCCGGCGGACCGCGCGGCCATGGTCGCCGTCGAGGCCTCGGAGGACGAGGTCCGTGCCCTGCTCGACGAGCGTTCCCCCTCCGCCGACGTCGCCGAGGTCGCCGACATCGCCGCCGTCAACGGTCCGACCTCGGTGGTGCTCTCCGGCGACTCCACGGTCGTCGCGGAGATCGCCGAACAGCTGCGCGCCCGCGGTCGGCGGGTGAAGCGGCTCACCGTCAGCCATGCCTTCCACTCGCCGCAGATGGACCCGATGCTGCCGGAGTTCCGGCGGGTCGTGGCGGAACTGCCGTTCCACCCGCCGCGCGTGCCGATGGTCTCCACCGTCACCGGCCTGCCGCTCACCGCGGAGGAAATCGCCTCGCCGGACTACTGGGCGCGCAACGTGCGCCGGCCGGTCCGGTTCGCGGACGCGGTCCGCGCCGCCGACGCGACCGTCCTCCTGGAGGTCGGCCCCGACGCCGCCCTGACCGGGGCGATCGCCGACACCCGGCCCGACGTGCCGGCGGCGGCCACGCTCCGGGCCGGACGCGGTGAGCCCGTCCAACTGCTGACCGCCCTCGGCCGGCTCTACGCGCACGGCGTCGAGGTGGACTGGCCGCGGCTGTTCGAAGGCACCGGCGCCCGCCGGATCCCGCTGCCCACGTACGCGTTCCAGCGTGAGCGGCACTGGCTCGGCGTCCCGCGCGCCGACGGGCCCGCGCACGAGCCCAGCCGGGCCGACGCGCTCCGGCGGCAGCTGGCCGAACTGCCCGACCCCGAGGCAGAGGTCATCGAACTGGTGAACCGGACCCTCGCGCGGGTCCTCGACACAGACGCCGCGCAGCTCGACGCCGACAGCACCTTCCGCGACCTCGGCCTCACCTCGGTGACCTCGGTCGAACTGCGCGACGCGCTCGTCACCCGGACCGGGATCCCGCTGCGCGCGGGCCTGGTCTTCGACCACCCGACACCGCGCCGACTCGCCGAGCACCTGTACCGCTCGCTCGGAACGGCGGAGGCCTCGGCGGAGGCGGCGGGTGCGGCGGCTCCGGGAACGGCGGCTCCGGGAACGGCGGACGACGACCCGATCGCGATCGTCGGCATCGGCTGCCGGTTCCCCGGCGGGGCCGGATCGCCGGAGGAACTGTGGGACCTGATCGCGGGCGAGCGGGACGTCGTCTCCGCCTTCCCGACCGACCGGGGATGGGCGCCCGGCCCGGTCCGGCACGGCGGCTTCCTGTCCACCGCGACCTGGTTCGACGCGGACTTCTTCGGCATCTCGCCGCGCGAGGCGCTCGGCATGGACCCGCAGCAGCGGCTGCTGCTCGAAACCACCTGGGAGGCCTTCGAGCACGCGGGCATCGACCCGCAGTCGCTGCGCGGCAGCCAGACCGGCGTCTACGTCGGCGCCACCGCCGAGGAGTACGGCCCGCGCCGGCACGCGGCACCCGACAGCCTCAACGGCTTCCTGTTGACCGGCGGTTCGCCCAGTGTGATGTCCGGCCGGATCGCGTACGCCTTCGGGTTCACCGGGCCGGCGCTGACGGTGGACACGGCGTGCTCGTCCTCGCTGGTGGCCCTGCACCTGGCGGCGCAGGCGCTGCGCAACGGGGAGTGCTCGCTGGGCGTCGTGGGCGGGGTGACGGTGATGTCCTCGCCCGGGATGTTCGTGGAGTTCTCCCGGCAGGGCGGGCTGGCGCCGGACGGGCGGTGCAAGTCCTTCTCGGCCGATGCGGACGGGACGGGCTGGTCCGAGGGTGTCGGTGTGCTGCTCGTGGAGCGTCTTTCGGATGCGCGGCGCAACGGGCACCAGGTGCTCGCGGTGGTGCGGGGCAGTGCGGTCAACCAGGACGGTGCGAGCAATGGGTTGACGGCGCCGAACGGGCCTTCGCAGGAGCGGGTGATCCGGGCGGCGTTGGCGTCGGCGGGGCTCGCGGCGTCCGAGGTGGACGCGGTGGAGGCGCACGGGACGGGCACGAGGCTCGGGGACCCGATCGAGGCGGAAGCCCTGCTGGCGACGTACGGAGGGGACCGCTCGACCGGTCAGCCGCTCTACCTCGGCTCGGTGAAGTCGAACATCGGGCACACCCAGGCGGCCGCCGGTGTGGCGGGTGTGATCAAGATGGTGATGGCGATGCGGCACGGTGTGTTGCCGCGGTCGTTGCATCTGGATGAGCCGACCTCGCACGTGGACTGGGACGCGGGGGCGGTGGAGCTGCTCTCGGAGGCTCGGGAGTGGTCGGCAGGGGAGCGGCCTCGGCGGGCGGGTGTGTCGTCGTTCGGGATCAGTGGGACGAACGCGCATGTGATCGTGGAGGAGGGTGATCCGGCTCCGGTAACTGAGCCTGGCGGTCAGCGGGTTGGGATGCCGGTGGTGCCGTGGGTGGTGTCGGCGCGGTCGCCGGAGGCGTTGCGGGCGCGGCTGGAGCAGGCGGTGTCGTTCGCTGGTGATCCGGTGGATGCGGGTTGGTCGCTGGTGACGTCGCGGTCGGTGTTCGCGCACCGGGCGGTGCTGCTGGGTGCGGACCGGGAGGAACTCCTTTCCGCTGAGCCGGTGTTGGCTGATGGATCCGGGTCGGGTGTGGGTTTCCTGTTCGCGGGCCAGGGTGGTCAGCGGGTGGGGATGGGCCGGGAGTTGTACGAGGCGTTCCCGGTGTTCCGTACGGCGTTCGACGAGGTGTGTGCTCAGCTCGGCCTGCCGGTGGCGGAGGCGGTCGTGTCGGGTGAGGGCCTGGGGCGTACGGGGATGGCGCAGCCGGCGTTGTTCGCGTTGCAGGTGGCGCAGTTCCGGTTGTTGTCGTCCTGGGGCGTGACCCCGACTGTGCTGGTCGGGCATTCGGTGGGTGAGATCGCGGCGGCGCATGTGGCGGGTGTGCTGGACCTGGCGGACGCGTGCCGGCTGGTGCGCGCCCGTGCCGGTTTGATGGACGCCCTGCCCGAGGGCGGGGTGATGGTCGCGGTCGAGGCCGCCGAGGACGAGGTCACGCCGCTGCTGACCGAGGGTGTGGGGATTGCGGCGGTCAACTCGGCGACGTCGGTGGTGGTTTCGGGCGTCGAGGCCGAGGTCCTGAAGGTGATCGAGGGGCTGGCGGGTCGGCGGACGAAGCGGTTGGACGTGAGCCACGCGTTCCACTCGCCGCTGATGGAGCCGATGCTTGAGGACTTCCGCACCGTCGTGGAAGGCCTGAACTTCCGTGAACCACAGCTCCCGGCGGTCTCCTCGGTCACCGGCCGCCCGGTGGAGGGCGAGTGGTCGCAGCCGCAGTACTGGGTCGAGCACGTGTCCCGTACGGTCCGTTTCGCCGACGCCCTCGAAGTCGCCAACGCCGGCGCCTGGGTGGAGCTCGGCCCGGACGGTGTGCTGTCCGCCCTCGCGGACAACGCCGTCCCGGTGCTGCGCAAGGATCGTAGCGAGTACCGGCAGGCCGTGACCGCGCTGGCGCACGCCTTCGTCCACGGCGCGGACGTCGACTGGCCGGCCCTGTTCGCTCCCCACGACCCTCAGCGCGTCGCCCTGCCGACCTACCCCTTCCAGCGCGAGCGCTACTGGCTGGAGCCGGTTTCCGCCGGTGACGTCTCCTCGGCGGGCCTGTCCGAGACCGGCCATCCGCTGCTCGCCGCCGCTGTCGAACTGCCGGACGGCGGGCTGGTGTTGACCGGACGGATCTCCCTGTCCAGCCACCCCTGGCTCACCGACCACGTCGTCCCCGGCGGTCTGTTGCTGCCCGGTGCCGCGTTCGTGGAGCTGGTGGTCGCCGCCGGTGACCGGGTGGGGGCGCCCAGGGTCGAGGACCTGACGGTGACCTCGCCACTGGCCCTGTCCGAGCACGGTGTGGCACTGGTGCGGGTGACCGTCTCGGCCGCCGACGCCGCCGGGCGCCGGGACGTCGCCGTCCACTCGCGCACCGGCGGTGGCAGCAGCACCGCCGAGGACGCCTGGACCCGGAACGCCAGCGGTGTGCTCGGCCGCGCCTCCGCGACGCCGTCCGAGGCCCTGGACGCCCCCGGCGCGGCTGCCGCCTGGCCCCCGCCCGGCGCCGTAGAGATCGACGCGGTGGACGTCTACGACCGCCTCGCCGAGCACGGCTACGCCTACGGTCCGGCCTTCCGCGGCCTGCGCCACCTCTGGCGGGCCGGCGAAGAGATCTGCGCCGAGGTCCAGCTCCAGGTGCGCCGCACGGACGACCCGTTCGTCGTCCATCCCGCGCTGCTCGACGCGGCATTGCACCCGTGGCTGCCGGGCGCGGTGCGCCAGGACGGGCCGGGCGTGCTGCCGTTCGCCTGGCAGGGCGTGGAGGTCCACGCGACCGGCGCCGACCGGCTGCGGGTGAGGATCACTCCGATCGGTCCGGACCTGGTCGCACTGCGGCTCGCCGACGCCGAGGGCCGTCCGGTGGTCACCGTCGAGGCGCTGACCTGGCGTGCGGCGAGCGCTGCCGCCGACCCCGCCGCCGACCACCTCTTCCACATCGACTGGGTGCCGGTCGAGGCCTCCGCGGCGGACCCGGGCGAGTGGGCCGCGCTGCCCTGGGACGGCGATCCGGCGGAGCTGTCCGGCCCGGTCCGTCCGCTCACCGTGGTGACGGTGCCCGCCGGTGGCGCCGACGTCGTCGCCGCGACCCACGAGCTGACCGGAAACGCCCTGCGCCTGGTGCAGGGCTGGCTGGCCGAGGAGCGGTTCGCCGACGCCTGCCTGGTCTTCCTGCTCGACGAGGGCGACGTGACGGCGGCCGGGGTGCGCGGGCTGCTGAGGTCGGCGGCCACCGAGCACCCGGGCCGGTTCCGGATCGTCGCCGTGGACGGCCGACCCGACCCGGCCGTGGTGCCGGACTCGGCGGAGCCGGAGCTCGCGCTGCGCGACGGCGCCGTGCTCGCCCCGCGGCTGGCCCGGCTCGCGCCCGCGCCGGACGCGCCGGAGCAGGCCTTCGGCCCGGAGGGGACGGTGCTGCTCACCGGCGGCACCGGTGAGCTGGGCGCCGCCCTGGCCCGACACCTGGTGCGGGTCCACGGCGTGCGGCGGCTGCTGGTGCTGAGCCGCAGCGGTCCCGCCGCCCCGTCGGCGGCCCGGCTGCGGACGGAGCTGGCCGAGGCGGGGGCCGAGGCCACCGTCGTGGCCTGCGACGCCGCCGACCGCGAGGCGCTGGCGGCGGTCCTGGGCGACCTGCCGCCCGAGCACCCGCTCACCGCCGTCGTGCACGCCGCCGGCGTGCTGGACGACGGCACCGTGACCGCCCTGACCGGGGAGCGGCTGGACGCGGTGCTGCGCCCCAAGGTCGACGCCGCCTGGGCGCTGCACGAGGCGACCCGGGAACTGGGGCTGACCGCCTTCGTGCTCTACTCGTCGATCTCGGCCCAGATCGGTGCCGCGGGCCAGGCCAACTACGCGGCCGCCAACGCCTTCCTGGACGCCCTGGCCGTGCGCCGGGCCCGGGAGGGCCTGCCGGCCACCTCGCTCGCCTGGGGCCTGTGGGCGCCCGCCGGCGGCATGGCCGAGTCCCTGAGCGGCGCCGACTTCGCCCGGATGGCCCGGACCGGCGTGCTGCCGTTGCCGCACGACACCGGCGTGGGCCTGTTCGACCTGGCGGTGCGCCAGGACCGGGCGTTGGTCGTACCGATGCGCTTCGACGCGGCCGCCGTGCCGGCCGGCGAGGTGCCGCCACTGCTGCGCGGGCTGGTGCGGACCGGAGCCCCGGGACGGCGGACCGCCGCCGGCGGCCCGGCGTCCACCGCGGCCCTGCCCGCCGCCCTGTCGGCCGCGGACCGGGAGGCCGCGCTGGTCAGGCTGGTCCGGGACGCCACGGCCGGCGTGCTCGGCCACGCCGACCCCGAAGCGCTCGACGTGGAACGCACCTTCCAGAGCCTCGGCCTCGACTCGCTGACCGCCGTCGAACTGCGCAACGGCCTGTCCACCGCGGTCGGTGCGAAGCTGCCGACCACCCTGGTCTTCGACTACCCGACGCCCCGGCAGGTGGCCGACCACCTGCTGGCCCGGCTGGGCGAGGAGCGCACGGACGCCGCGTCGGCACCGGCGGCACCGGTCCGGCCGGACGAGCCGATCGCCATCGTCGGCATGGCCTGCCGCTACCCGGGCGAGGTGGACTCCCCGGAGGAGCTGTGGCGGATGGTGGTCGAGGGCCGCGACGTGATCTCCGGCTTCCCGGAGGACCGCGGCTGGCCCGCCGACCTCCACGACCCGGACCCCGACCGGACCGGACACACCTACACCACCGGTGGTGGATTCCTGCACGGGGCCGCCGAGTTCGACGCCGGCTTCTTCGGGATCTCGCCGCGCGAGGCGCTGGGCATGGACCCGCAGCAGCGGCTCCTGCTGGAGACCGCGTGGGAGTCGCTGGAGCGCGCCGGGATCGACCCGGCCGCGCTGCGCGGCAGCCGCACCGGCGTCTTCGCCGGGCAGATGTACCACGACTACGCGCCGAGCGTGGACCGGATGCCCGAGGAGCTGGAGGGCATCCTGCTGACCGGCAACACCGGCAGCGTGCTCTCCGGGCGGCTGTCCTACACCTTCGGCCTGACCGGGCCGGCGATCACCGTCGACACCGCCTGCTCCTCCTCGCTGGTGGCGGTGCACCTGGCCGCCCAGGCGCTGCGGGCGGGGGAGTGCTCGCTGGCGCTGGCCGGCGGCGTCACCGTGATGTCGACGCCCGGCACCTTCGTGGAGTTCGCCCGCCAGCGCGGTCTGTCACCCGACGGGCGGTGCAAGCCGTTCTCGGCCGGGGCGGACGGCACCGGCTGGTCCGAGGGCGTCGGGGTGCTCGTCCTGGAGCGGCTGTCGGACGCCCGGCGCCACGGCCACCGGGTGCTGGCGGTGGTGCGCGGCAGCGCGGTCAACCAGGACGGCGCTTCGAACGGCCTCACCGCCCCCAACGGGCCGTCCCAGCAGCGGGTGATCCGCCAGGCGCTGGCCAACGCCGGCCTCGCCACCCAGGACGTGGACGTGGTCGAGGCGCACGGCACCGGTACCCGGCTCGGCGACCCGATCGAGGCCGAGGCCCTGCTGGCCACCTACGGGCAGGACCGCCCGGCCGACCGGCCGCTGTACCTCGGCTCGGTGAAGTCCAACCTCGGGCACACCCAGGCCGCCGCCGGCGTCGCCGGGGTGATCAAGATGGTCATGGCGCTGCGCGACGGAGTACTGCCCCGGAGCCTGCACGCCGACCGGCCGTCCCCGCACGTGGACTGGGCCTCGGGAGCGGTCGAGCTGCTCGCCGACAGCCGTCCGTGGCACGAGGACGGCATCCGGCGGGCCGCCGTCTCGGCCTTCGGCATCAGCGGCACCAACGCCCACGTGATCATCGAGCAGGCCCCGGCCGAGGAACCGGCCGAGGCGACCGAGGCGACCGACCGTACCCCGCCGGCCGTGGTGCCCTGGGTGCTCTCCGCCCGCAGCGCCGCCGCCCTGCGCGAACAGGCCGCCCGGCTCGCCGAGTGGCCGGCGGACGAGCCGGCCCGGGTCGGCAGCTCGCTGCTCGGCACCCGCTCGCTCTTCGAACACCGCGCGGTCGTGGTCGGCGGGGCGCCCGACGAGCTGCGGGCCCGGCTGCGGGCGCTGGCCGCCGGGGAGCCGGACCGCCTGGCGGTGATCGGCGAGCGCGGCGACCAGCCCGGTGACGTGGTCTTCGTCTTCCCCGGCCAGGGCTCCCAGTGGCTCGGCATGGCCGCCGAACTGCTCGACACCGCACCGGTGTTCGCCGAGTCCATGCGCGCCTGCGACCGGGTCATCGGCGAACTCGCCGGCTGGTCGGTGCTGGACGCCGTGGCCGGGAACGAGGACGCGCCGTCCCTGGAGCGGGTCGACGTGGTGCAGCCCGCGCTGTTCGCGGTGATGGTCTCGCTGGCGGCGCTGTGGCGCTCCCTGGGCGTGACCCCGGCCGCCGTGCTGGGCCACTCCCAGGGCGAGATCGCGGCCGCGCACGTGGCCGGCGGCCTCTCCCTCACGGACGCCGCGCGGATCGTCGTCCTGCGCAGCCGGGCGCTGACCGAACTGGCGGGCACCGGCGGCATGCTGTCGGTCCCGCTGCCCGCCGACGAGGTGGCGCGGGCCCTGGAGGGCTGGGACGGGCGGCTCTCGGTGGCGGCGGTGAACGGTCCTCGGGCCACCGTGGTCTCCGGCTGGAGCGAGGCGCTGGACGGCTTCGAGGCCGAACTGGTCGCCGCCGGCGTCGAGGTGCGCCGGATCCCGGTGGACTACGCCTCGCACTCCGCCCAGGTCGAACCGCTCCGCGAACGGCTGCTGGCCGAGCTGCGCGACCTCGCCCCCGTCTCCGGCGACGTGCCGATGTGGTCCACCGTCACCGGACGGCCGCACGACACCGCCGCGATGGACGCCGAGTACTGGTACGAGAACCTGCGCCGCACCGTGCGCCTCGACGACGTGGTCGGCGAGCTGCTGGCGACGGGACACGGGGTCTTCGTCGAGTGCAGCCCGCACCCGGTGCTCACCGTCGGCATCCGCGACCGGGCCGAGCACGCCGACCGGGCCGGTGCCGTGGTGACCGGCTCGCTGCGCCGCCGACGCGGCGGGCTCGACCAGTTCCTCACCGCCGCCGCCGAACTCTTCGTCCACGGCGTCCCGGTGGACTGGACCTGCTGCTTCGAGGGCTCCGGGGGCCCCGCGGTCGAGCTGCCGACCTACCCGTTCCAACGGGAGCGGTACTGGCTCGACCCGGTCGGCCCCGACACCGACGTCTCGGCCGCCGGCCTGGCCGGCAGCGGCCACCCGCTGATCGGGGCCGCCGTCGACCTGCCGGACGGCGCACTGGTGCTGACCGGCCGCCTGACCCGGGCCGCCGTGCCCTGGCTGGCCGACCACACCGTCTTCGACCGCGTCCTGCTGCCCGGCACCGCCTTCGCCGAGCTGCTCACCGCGATCGGCGACCGGGTCGGCGCGCCCTGCCTGGAGGAGGTGACCATCACCGCGCCGCTGGTCGTCCCGGAACGCGGCGGCGTGCTGGTCCGGGCCGTGGTCTCGCCGGCCGACGAGGAGGGCCGCCGCCAGGTCACCGTCCACTCCCGCCCGGAGACCGAGGCCGCCGCCCCGCCGTGGAGCGACCACGTCGAGGCCGTGCTCGGCACGGTCGGCGGCGCCCCGGTCGAGCTGCGCGCCTGGCCGCCGACCGGCGCCGTGGAGGTCGACCTCGACGGAGCGTACGAGCGGCTCGCCGCCGACGGCTTCCGGTACGGGCCGAGCTTCCAGGGCCTGACCCGGCTGTGGCGGCACGGCGCCGAGCTCTACGCGGAGGCCGGGCTGGACGCGGCGGACGCCGACGGCCACCTGGTGCACCCGGGGCTCTTCGACAGCGCCCTGCACCCCCTGCTGCTCGCCGACGACCGCGAGGGCGGGCTGCCGTTCGCCTGGCGGGGCGTGCGCGTGCACGCCTCCGGGGCCACCCGGATCCGGGTGCGGCTCAGCCCGGCCGGGCCCGACGCGGTCTCCGTGGCGGTCGCCGACGGCACCGGCGCCCCGGTGCTGACGGTCGACTCCCTGGTGCTGCGGCCCGCTGCCCGGGAGGCGCTGGCCGCCGCCGCGGGGGCCCCCGACGCACTGCACCTGGTGGAGCTGGTCCCGTTGCGGCCCGGCCCCGGGGAGCCGGACGCGGGCGACTGGGCCGTCCTCGGCGAACCGCCCGCCTGGTGGCCCGCGGAGCAGGACGCGCCCGTGACCCACGCCGACCCGGCCGCCGTGGCCGCGGCCGACCACCGCCCGGCCGTCGTGCTGGCCCCGGTCGCCGTACCCGACGGCCCGGACCCGGCCGACCGCGCCCGCCGGGCCGTGCACCGCACCCTGGAGCTGCTCCGGGACTGGCTCGCCGACGACCGGCTGGAGGGGACGGAGCTGGTGGTGGTGACCGCCGACGCCCTCGCCGCCGACCTGGCCCAGTCGGGCGTCTGGGGCCTGCTGGCGAGCGCCCAGACCGAGAACCCCGGCCGGTTCCGGCTGATCGACCTGGACGGCGAGGCCGCCGCCCGGCTGCTGCCGACCGCGCTGGCCTCCGGCGAGCCGCAGCTGGTGCTGCGCGGTGCCGAGCTGTTCGTGCCCCGGCTCGTCCCGGCCGCGAGCAGGCCCGCCCTGCCCGTCCCGGACGCGCCCGCCTGGCGATTGGAGATCCCCGAGGCCGGCACCCTGGACAGCCTGGCGCTGGTACCCGCCGACGCCGCCGACCGCCCGCTGGAGGCCGGTCAGGTACGCGTCGCGGTGCGCGCCGGCGGGCTGAACTTCCGGGACGTGCTGATGGCCCTCGGCATGTACCCGGGGCGGATCGTCCTCGGCAGCGAGGGCGCCGGCATCGTCACCGAAGTCGGCCCCGGCGTCACCGAGTTCGCCCCCGGGGACCGCGTGCTGGGAATGTTCTTCCACGCCTTCGGCCCGGTGGCCGTCGCGGACCGCCGCATGATCGCCCCGATGCCCGAGGGCTGGACCTTCGCCGAGGCCGCGTCCGTCCCGGTGGTCCACCTGACCGCCTACTACGGGCTGGTCGACCTCGCCGGGCTGAAGGCCGGCGAACGGGTGCTGATCCACGCGGCCACCGGCGGCGTCGGCATGGCCGCCGTCCAACTCGCCCGCCACCTGGGCGCGGAGGTCTACGGCACCACCAGCCCGGCCAAGCAGGCGGTGCTCCGCGACCTCGGCCTCGACGAGGCCCACCGCGCCTCCTCCCGCTCCCTCGACTTCGAGGAGCGGATCCGCACCGCCACCGACGGGCGCGGCGTCGACGTGGTGCTCAACTCGCTGGCCCGCGAGTACGTCGACGCCTCGCTGCGGCTCACCGTGCCCGGTGGCCGCTTCGTGGAGATGGGCAAGACCGACATCCGTGCCGCCGACGACGTGGCCCGCGACCACGCCGGAGTCGCCTACCGGGCGTACGACCTGGTCGACGCCGGGCCGGAACGGATCGGACAGATGCTGCGCGAGGTCCTGGAACTGTTCCGGGCCGGCGCGCTGACCCTCTCCCCGGTCCGGGCCTGGGACGTCCGCCGGGCCAAGGACGCCTTCCGGCACCTGCGCGAGGCCCGGCACGTGGGCAAGAACGTGCTGACCATGACGCCCGCGCTCGACCCGGACGGCACCGTCCTGATCACCGGCGCCACCGGCCTGCTCGGCACCCTGCTCGCCCGTCACCTGGTCCACCACCACGGCGTGCGGCACCTGCTGCTGGTCAGCCGCAGCGGCCCGGCGGCGCGCGGGATCGACGATCTGGTCGCTGAGCTCACCGCGGCCGGGGCGCAGGTCACCGTGGTCGGCGCCGACATCGCCGACCGCGCGGCCCTGGCCGGCGTACTGGACGGCATCCCGGCCGAGCACCCGCTCACCGCCGTCGTCCACGCGGCCGGCGTCCTCGACGACGGCGTGCTCACCGCGCTCACCCCTGAACAGGTCGACCGTGTGCTGCGCCCGAAGATCGACGCGGCCTGGCACCTGCACGAGCTCACCCGCGACCTCGACCTGGCGGCGTTCGTCCTCTACTCCTCCATCGCCGGCGTCAACGGCGCGCCGGGACAGGCCAACTACGCCGCCGCCAACACCTTCCTCGACGCGCTCGGCCGCCACCGCGCGGCCCGGGGACAGGCCGCGACCTCGCTGGCCTGGGGCCTGTGGGAAGACGCCAGCGGGATGACCGGACACCTCGCCGAGGCGGACCGGGCCCGGATGGTCCGCAGCGGGTTGGTGCCGATGGGCTCGGCGGAGGGGCTCGCCCTGTTCGACGCCGCGCTGTCCGCCGGCGAACCCGTCGTGGTCCCCGCCCGGCTCGACACCCGCGCGCTGCGCGCCGAGCCCGCGGCCGTCCCCGCGCCGCTGCGGGACCTGGTGCGCACCACGGTGGTCCGCCGCGCCGCGGCCACCGGCGACGGCGGAGCGGAGTCCCTGGTCGCCCGGCTCACCCGGCTTCCGGCCGCGGAACGGCGGAGCACCCTGCTCGACCTGGTCACCGCGCAGGTCGCCGCGGTGCTCGGCCACACCGACCCGGCCCTGGTGCGCGACGCCCGCGCCTTCAAGGAACTCGGCGTGGACTCGCTCACCGCCGTCGAACTGCGCAACCGGCTGGCCGCCCTGACCGGGCTGCGGATCCCGGCGACCATGGTCTTCGACCACCCGAGCCCCGCGCTGGTCGCCGACCACCTCCTCGGCAGGCTCGATCTGCCGGACCCCGAGGAGGAGCCCGTGCTGGCCGGCCTGCGGGCGGTCGGCGACCACCTGCCGGACCTCCTCGGCGACGAGACGGCACGCCAGCGGGTCGCCGACCGGCTGCGCGAACTGCTCGACGCGGTGGCGGGGCCCGCAGCGGCGGGCCCGGGCTCGGGTGCCGTGGCGGACGGGGAGCCCGACACCGACCTCGACACGGCCACCGACGACGAGCTGTTCGCCCTGGTCGACCAGGAGCGGCCGTAGCCCCGACGACCCGCACGGCCCGTACGGCCCGCCGCTGTTCCCTCGCACCGCCGAACCTGACCACACCAGGGGAGTGACCTCGCGTGTCCGACGAATCCAAGCTCCGCGAATACCTCAAGCGTTCGATCGCCGACGCGCGCGACGTGCGGCGGCAACTCGACGAGGCGCAGCGCAAGGCGAACGAGCCCATCGCCGTCGTCGGCATGGCCTGCCGCTTCCCCGGCGGGGTCGCCTCGCCGGACGACCTGTGGCGGATCGTCGCCGAGGGCGTCGACGCCATCGGCGGACTGCCGACCGACCGCGACTGGGAGCTCGACCGGCTGTACGACCCGGACCCGGAGGCCGTCGGCCACAGCTACACCCGGGAGGGCGGATTCGTCCACGACGCGGGCCAGTTCGACGCGGGCTTCTTCGGCATCTCGCCGCGCGAGGCGCTCGCGATGGACCCGCAGCAGCGGCTGCTGCTCGAAACCGCCTGGGAGGCCTTCGAGCACGCGGGCATCGACCCGGCCCCGCTGCACGGCAGCCGCACCGGCGTCTTCGTCGGCTCCAGCAGCCACGAGTACGGCCCCACGATCGAGGAGACCCCCGCCGAGGTCGAAGGCCTGGTGCTCACCGGCGGAGCGCCCAGCGTGCTGTCCGGCCGGGTCTCCTACACCTTCGGCTTCACCGGACCGGCTCTGACGGTCGACACGGCGTGCTCGTCCTCGCTGGTCGCCCTGCACCTGGCGGCGCAGGCGCTGCGCAACGACGAATGCCCGCTCGCCCTGGCGGCCGGGGTCACCATCATGGCCACACCCCGTACGTTCGTGGAGTTCTCGCGGCAGCGGGTGGGATCGCCGGACGGGCGGTGCAAGTCGTTCTCGGCGGCGGCCGACGGTGCGGGGTGGTCGGAGGGCGCGGGTGTCCTGGTGCTGGAGCGTCTTTCGGATGCCCGGCGCAACGGGCATCAGGTGCTGGCGGTGGTGCGGGGCAGCGCGGTCAATCAGGACGGTGCGAGCAATGGGTTGACGGCGCCGAACGGGCCTTCGCAGGAGCGGGTGATCCGGGCGGCGTTGGCGTCGGCGGGGCTCGCGGCGCACGAGGTGGACGCGGTGGAGGCGCACGGGACGGGCACGAGGCTCGGGGACCCGATCGAGGCGCAGGCGCTGTTGGCGACGTACGGGCGTGAGCGGCCGGCTGAGCGGCCGTTGTGGCTGGGGTCGATCAAGTCGAACATCGGGCACACCCAGCACGCGGCGGGCATGGCGGGTGTGATCAAGATGGTGATGGCGATGCGGCACGGTGTGTTGCCGCGGTCGTTGCATCTGGATGAGCCGACCTCGCACGTGGACTGGGACGCGGGGGCGGTGGAGCTGCTCTCGGAGGCTCGGGAGTGGTCGGCAGGGGAGCGGCCTCGGCGGGCGGGTGTGTCGTCGTTCGGGATCAGTGGGACGAACGCGCATGTGATCGTGGAGGAGGGTGATCCGGCTCCGGTAACTGAGCCTGGCGGTCAGCGGGTTGGGATGCCGGTGGTGCCGTGGGTGGTGTCGGCGCGGTCGCCGGAGGCGTTGCGGGCGCGGCTGGAGCAGGCGGTGTCGTTCGCTGGTGATCCGGTGGATGCGGGTTGGTCGCTGGTGACGTCGCGGTCGGTGTTCGCGCACCGGGCGGTGCTGCTGGGTGCGGACCGGGAGGAACTCCTTTCCGCTGAGCCGGTGTTGGCTGATGGATCCGGGTCGGGTGTGGGTTTCCTGTTCGCGGGCCAGGGTGGTCAGCGGGTGGGGATGGGCCGGGAGTTGTACGAGGCGTTCCCGGTGTTCCGTACGGCGTTCGACGAGGTGTGTGCTCAGCTCGGCCTGCCGGTGGCGGAGGCGGTCGTGTCGGGTGAGGGCCTGGGGCGTACGGGGATGGCGCAGCCGGCGTTGTTCGCGTTGCAGGTGGCGCAGTTCCGGCTGTTGTCGTCCTGGGGCGTGAGTCCGTCGGTGCTGGTCGGGCATTCGGTGGGTGAGATCGCGGCGGCGCATGTGGCGGGTGTGCTGGACCTGGCGGACGCGTGCCGGCTGGTGCGCGCCCGTGCCGGTTTGATGGACGCCCTGCCCGAGGGCGGGGTGATGGTCGCGGTCGAGGCCGCCGAGGACGAGGTCACGCTGTTACTCACCGGCGGTGTGGGGATTGCGGCGGTCAACTCGTCGACGTCGCTGGTGGTTTCGGGCGTCGAGGCCGAGGTCCTGAAGGTGATCGAGGGGCTGGCGGGTCGGCGGACGAAGCGGTTGGACGTGAGCCACGCGTTCCATTCGCCGCTGATGGAGCCGATGCTTGAGGACTTCCGCACGGTTGTGGAGGGCCTGACGTTCCACGAGCCGCGCATCGCGGCGGTCTCCTCGGTCACTGGCCGTCCGGTGGAGGGCGAGTGGTCGGACCCGCAGTACTGGGTCGAGCACGTGTCCCGTACGGTCCGTTTCGCCGACGCCCTCGAAGTCGCCAACACCGGTGCCTGGGTGGAGCTGGGCCCGGACGGTGTGCTGTCCGCTCTGGCGGACAACGCCGTTCCGGTGCTGCGCAAGGACCGTAGCGAGTACCGGCAGGCTGTGACCGCGCTGGCGCACGCCTTCGTCCACGGCGCGGACGTCGACTGGCCGGCCCTGTTCGCTCCCCACGACCCTCAGCGTGTCGCCCTGCCGACCTACCCCTTCCAGCGCGAGCGCTACTGGCTGAAGCCCGCCCCGACCACCCGGGCCGCCACGCCCTTCTCCCAGGACTCCTGGCTCTACCAGGTGGGTTGGCAACAGCTCGAGCTGCCGCGCCGGGACGCGCTGCCCGGGACCTGGCTGGTCCTCGCGTCGGACGCGCGCGATCGGGACGACGTCCTGGCGGCGGCCGCGCGACGCATCGAGGCCGCTGCCGAGGAGGTCGTCCGCGTGGAGGTCGGCCCGCTCGACGGGCCCGCCGTCGTCGACCGGCTGCGCGAGGCGGTCGGGGACCGGCCGCTCGCCGGTGCGGTCTCCCTGCTCGGTCCGCAGGTGGGCGCCCTGGTGGACGTGGTGCGGGCGCTGGAGACGGTGCCGGTGTGGGCCCTGACCCACGGCGCGGTGGCCGTGGCGACCGACGAACCGGTGGATCCGGACGGCATCGGCCCCTGGGCGGTCGCCCGGGTGCTCGCCTGGGAGCAGGCCGAGGGCTGGGGCGGTGTGGTGGACCTGCCCGCCGAGCCGGGCGAGCCGGACTGGGCACGGCTGTGGGACCTGCTGGCCGCGGGCCGGGACGGCGACGACCAGGTGGCCGTGCGGTCCGGGCGGCTCCTGACCCGGCGGCTGCGGAGCGCGCGGCCCGGCGGCAGCGCGGTGAACCTGAGCGGCACGGTCGCGGTCGTCGGCGACCTCGGGGCCCGGACGGGCGTGCTCGCGGACTGGCTGTTCGGCGCGGGGGCCGACCGGGTCGTGCTGGTCGGCGAGGTGGCCGAGGCCATCGAGCTGCCGGCGCGCGTCGAGGTGCTGCCGTGGAACGGCACCAGCCGTGCGGAACTCGCCGACAGTACCGTCGTGTTCCTCGACGAGGACCGCTGGGAGACGGATCCGCTGACCGCGAACCAGTGGCAGAGCCTGGTCACCGCGCGGCGGGAACGGCTCTGGGAACTGCACGAATGGGCCGGCGACAGGCCGTTGCTGGTCCTCTCCTCCGCCGTCGGCGTCATCGGCGGTGCTCCCGCGCCCAGCGTCACCCAGGTCGCCGCCGAGGCGGTGATCCAGCACCGCCGGTCGCTCGGCCTGCCCGGGACGGCGGTCGCGATCGGGCCGGACGAGACCGGGCAGGGGGCGCTCGGCTTCCGTCCGCTCTCCCTGGGCGACGCCCTGCGGCTGATCAGCGCCGACCGGGAGCAGGCCATCGTCGCCGACGTGGACTGGTCGCAGGTGGTCTCGTCGCCGACGGTGGCGCGTCCCCACCGGCTCGTGGCGGAGCTGCCCGAGGTCAGGTCCCTCCTCGGCGCGGACGCCCGGGCGCTGCGCGAGCGGCTGGTCGGCCTGACCGAGGCGGACCGCAGGCAGGCGCTCCTCGGACTCGTCCGGACCGAGGTGGCCGGCGTCCTGGGCTACCCGGACCCCGGGTCGCTGGAGACCGCCCGTGCCTTCACCGAACTCGGCTTGACCTCGCTCACCGCCGTCGACCTGCGCAACCGGCTGAACGCGCGCACCGGCCTGCGGCTTTCCGTCTCGCTCGCCTTCGACCGGCCCACCGTGGAGGCCATCGGGGACCACCTCGCCGCCGAACTGTTCGGCGCGAGCGAGGAACTCGCGCCGGTCGCGGCCGCCGTCAGTGACGAGCCGATGGCGATCGTCGGCATGGCCTGCCGCTTCCCCGGCGGGGTCGGCTCGCCGGACGACCTGTGGCGGGTCGTCGCCGACGGCCTCGACGTGATCTCGCCGTTCCCCACCGATCGTGGCTGGAACCTGGAGGACCTGTACGACCCGGACGCCACCGCGTCGGGCAAGAGCTACACGGCGGAAGGCGGCTTCCTCCACGACGCACCCCAGTTCGACGCGGGCTTCTTCGGCATCTCGCCGCGCGAGGCGCTGGGCATGGACCCGCAGCAGCGGCTGCTGCTCGAAACCGCCTGGGAGGCCTTCGAGCAGGCCGGCCTCGACCCCACGGCCCTGCGCGACAGCCGGACCGGGGTGTTCATCGGCGGCAACGGGCAGGACTACGCCACCACGATGACGCGCGTTCCGGCCGGCGTCGACGGATACCTCATGACCGGCAACGCGGCCAGCGTCCTGGCGGGCCGGATCGCGTACACCTTCGGGTTCACCGGGCCGACGCTGACGGTCGACACGGCGTGCTCGTCCTCGCTGGTCGCGCTGCACCTGGCGGCGCAGGCGCTGCGCAACGGCGAGTGCTCGCTGGGCGTCGTGGGCGGGGTGACGGTGATGTCGTCCCCCGGCACCTTCGTGGAGTTCTCCCGCCAGCGCGGGTTGGCGCCGGACGGGCGGTGCAAGTCGTTCTCGGCCGATGCGGACGGGACGGGCTGGTCCGAGGGTGTCGGTGTGCTGCTCGTGGAGCGTCTTTCGGATGCGCGGCGCAATGGGCACCAGGTGCTGGCAGTGGTGCGGGGCAGTGCGGTCAACCAGGACGGTGCGAGCAATGGGTTGACGGCGCCGAACGGGCCTTCGCAGGAGCGGGTGATCCGGGCGGCGTTGGCGTCGGCGGGGCTCGCGGCGTCCGAGGTGGACGCGGTGGAGGCGCACGGGACGGGCACGAGGCTCGGGGATCCGATCGAGGCGCAGGCGCTGTTGGCGACGTACGGGCGTGAACGTGAGGCGGACCGGCCGTTGGGGCTGGGGTCGATCAAGTCGAACATCGGGCACACCCAGGCGGCCGCCGGTGTGGCGGGTGTGATCAAGATGGTGATGGCGATGCGGCACGGTGTGCTGCCGCGGTCGTTGCACCTGGACGCGCCGACCTCGCACGTGGACTGGGACGCGGGGGCGGTGGAGCTGCTCTCGGAGGCCCGGGAGTGGTCGGCGGGGGAGCGGCCCCGGCGAGCCGGCGTGTCGGCCTTCGGTGCGAGTGGGACGAACGCGCATGTGATCGTGGAGGAGGGTGACCCGGTTCCGGTAACTGGGCCTGGCGGTCAGCGGGTTGGAATGCCGGTGGTGCCGTGGGTGGTGTCGGCGCGGTCGCCGGAGGCGTTGCGGGCGCGGCTGGAGCAGGCGGTGTCGTTCGCTGGTGATCCGGTGGATGCGGGTTGGTCGCTGGTGACGTCGCGGTCGGTGTTCGCGCACCGGGCGGTGCTGCTGGGTGCGGACCGGGAGGAACTCCTTTCCGCCGAGCCGGTGTTGGCCGACGCCGCCGCTACGGCTGGTGTGGGTTTCCTGTTCGCGGGCCAGGGTGGTCAGCGGGTCGGGATGGGCCGGGAGTTGTACGAGGCGTTCCCGGTCTTCCGTGTCGCGTTCGACGAGGTGTGTGCTCAGCTCGGCCTGCCGGTGGCGGAGGCGGTCGTGTCGGGTGAGGGACTGGGGCGTACGGGGATGGCGCAGCCGGCGTTGTTCGCGTTGCAGGTGGCGCAGTTCCGGTTGTTGTCGTCCTGGGGCGTGACCCCGACTGTGCTGGTCGGGCATTCGGTGGGTGAGATCGCGGCGGCGCATGTGGCGGGTGTGCTGGACCTGGCGGACGCGTGCCGGCTGGTGCGCGCCCGTGCCGGTTTGATGGACGCCCTGCCCGAGGGCGGGGTGATGGTCGCGGTCGAGGCCGCCGAGGACGAGGTCACGCCGCTGCTGACCGAGGGTGTGGGGATTGCGGCGGTCAACTCGGCGACGTCGGTGGTGGTTTCGGGCGTCGAGGCCGAGGTCCTGAAGGTGATCGAGGGGCTGGCGGGTCGGCGGACGAAGCGGTTGGACGTGAGCCACGCGTTCCATTCGCCGCTGATGGAGCCGATGCTTGAGGACTTCCGCACGGTTGTGGAGGGTCTGAACTTCCGTGAACCACAGCTCCCGGCGGTCTCCTCGGTCACCGGCCGCCCGGTCGAGGGCGAGTGGTCGGACCCGCAGTACTGGGTCGAGCACGTGTCCCGTACGGTCCGTTTCGCCGACGCCCTCGAAGTCGCCAACACCGGCGCCTGGGTGGAGCTGGGCCCGGACGGTGTGCTGTCCGCCCTCGCGGACAACGCCGTCCCGGTGCTGCGCAAGGATCGTAGCGAGTACCGGCAGGCCGTGACCGCGCTGGCGCACGCCTTCGTCCACGGCGCGGACGTGGACTGGCCGGTCCTGTTCGCCCCTCACGATCCCCAGCGCGTCGCCCTTCCCACCTACCCCTTCCAGCGCGAGCGCTACTGGCTGGAGCCGGTTTCCGCCGGTGACGTCTCCTCGGCGGGCCTGTCCGAGGCCGGCCACCCCCTCCTCGCCGCCGCTGTCGAACTGCCGGACGGCGGGCTGGTGTTGACCGGTCGGATCTCCCTGTCCAGCCACCCCTGGCTCACCGGTCACACGGTGCTGGGCTCGGTCCTGCTGCCGGGCGCCGCCTTCGTGGAGCTGGCGCTGACGGCCGGGCGGCGTGCCGGGTGCCCGAGGGTCGAGGACCTGGTGCTGTCCGCGCCGCTGGTGGTGCCCCGCACGGGTGCCGTCCAGCTCCAGGTGGTGGTGGAGGCGCCGGGCGAGGACGGCGGTCGGGCCGTGGCGGTGTACTCGCGGTCGGCCTTCGACGAGGACGACGCCGAGTGGACCCAGCACGTGGCGGGCTCACTGAGCGCCGCCGAGCCGGCACCCGGCCCCGGGTTCGCCTGGCCACCCGCCGACGGTGCGCTGGAGCGCGATCTGACCGGCCTGTACGAGGGGTTGGCCGAGCGCGGCTACGTCTACGGCCCCGTCTTCCAGGGCCTGAGCCGGCTCTGGCAGGAGGGGGAGGCGATCGTCGCGACGGTCGAGCTCCCGACCCAGCAGCCCGGCGCGGCGGGTGACTTCGTCGCTCACCCGGCCCTGCTGGACGCCGTCGTGCACCCGCTGCTGCCCGGCGTCGTCGACGACGAGCGCCCGGCCGGCCTGCCGTTCGCCTGGAGCGGGGTGAGCGTCCACGCGACGGGTGCGACGCGGGTGCGGGTGCGGATCGCGCCGGTCGGCCCGGACACGGTGTCGCTGCACATGGTGGACGAGGGCGGCCGGACCGTGGCGAGGATCGACGCGCTGACCTGGCGGGCGGTGGAGGCCGGCTCCGTCCGGTCCGTCGGCCACCGGTCGCTGTACGAAGTCGCCTGGAACCCGGTCGAGTTGCCCGGGGGAGGGGACACCGGCTCGTGGACGGTGCTCGGCGCCCCCCGGCCCGGGAGCCCCCGGCACGCCGCCGATCTGGCGTCCCTGCGCGCCGGGCTCGACGGTGGTGAGCCGCTGCCACCGGTCGTGCTGGCGCCCCTGGCGGCCGGTGGCCCGGCCGACGGGCCCGCCGTGGTCGGCGACGCCCTGGAGCTGGTGCAGGAGTGGCTGGCGGACCAGCGGTTCACCCGGGCGCGGCTGGTGGTCGTCACCACCGGCGCCGCCGGCCCGGACCCGGAGGACCTCTCCGGAGCCGCCGCCCTGGGCCTGTTGAAGTCGGCGCAGACCGAGCACCCCGACCGACTGGTGCTGGTGGACGTGGACGACCTGGACGAGGCCTGGCCGCTGCTGCCGGGCGCGGTGGCCTCGGGCGAGCCGCAGCTCGTCCTGCGCTCCGGTACCGCGCTGGTGCCCCGGGTGGTGCGGGCGGCGGCCGGGGACGGCGACGCGCGCGTCCCGTTCCCGACCGAGGGCACGACGCTGATCACCGGCGGTACCGGTGTGCTGGGCGGGCTGCTCGCCCGGCACCTGGTGGGCACGCACGGGGTGCGCCGGCTGCTGCTGGCCGGGCGGCGTGGCCCGGATGCACCCGGGGCCGCCGAACTCGTCACCGAACTCAAGGAGTTGGGGGCCGAGGTGGTCGACATGGTGGCCTGCGACGTGACGGACCGGACGGAGCTGGCGGAGCTGCTGGCCGAGGTGCCCGCCGCACACCCGCTGACCGCCGTGCTGCACCTGGCCGGGGTCGCCGACGACGGCGTCATCGACTCCCTGGACCGGCGCAGGACGGCCGACGTGCTCGCGCCCAAGGCGCTGTCCGCCTGGCACCTGCACGAGCTGACCCGCGACCTGGAGCTGTCCGCGTTCGTGCTGTTCTCCTCGGTCGCGGCCACCTTCGGCGCCCCCGGCCAGGGCAACTACGCGGCCGCCAACGCCTACCTCGACGCGCTCGCGCTGCACCGGCGCTCCCTCGGCCTTCCGGCGCAGGCCCTCTCCTGGGGCCTGTGGGCGCGCGAGAGCGGCATCACCGGCCGCCTGACCGACTCCGACCTGCGCCGGCTGGCCCGGGCCGGGGTCGTCGCACTGGACGACGCCACCGGCCTGGACCTGTTCGACGCGGCCCTGGCCGCCGGCCGGCCGTGGCTGCTGCCGATGCGGCTGGACACCAAGGCGCTGCGCGCCCAGGGCGAGGCGCTGCCCGCGGTGCTGCGCGGCCTGGTCGCCGCGGCCCGGCGGTCCGGCGGCCCGGCCGGTGCGCCCGCCGAGAACCTGGTCGAGGTGCTGGCGCGCACCGCCCCGGAGGACCGGGACCGGCTGGTCGAGGAGACGGTCTACCGGGAGATCGCCGTGGTGCTCGGTCACGCCGGAGCCGACGGCCTCGACCGGGACCGGACCTTCGCGGAGCTGGGCTTCGACTCCCTGACCGCGGTGGACCTGCGCAACCGGCTCACCGCCCTGGCCGGGCGGCGCCTGCCGGCCACGCTGGCCTTCGACTACCCGACGCCGACCGCCCTGGTCGGCTACCTGCGGGCCGAACTGGGCGCGGAGGTGTCGCCGGGACACCCCGTGCTGGACCGCCTGGACGAGCTGGAGGCCGAGCTCGCCACCGCCGAGCTCGACGCGGAAACCCGGGCGGAGGCCGCGGAACGGCTGGGCGCCCTGCTGTCCGCGTGGACGGGCGACGCCGAGGCGGCCCGGGCCGCCGGGCGGCTGGCCGACGCCTCCGCCGACGAGGTCTACGACTTCGTGAGCAGGGAACTCGGGATCTCCCTCAACTGAGCACCGCTGTAAGCCCGCTGTACTGCCGGACCGATCGGGGTGGAAGAGATGGCGAACGACGAGAAGTTGCTGAACTACCTCAAGCAGGTGTCCGCGGACCTGTACCAGGCCCAGCACCGGATCCGGGAGTTCGAGGAGCGTGACCAGGAGCCGATCGCGATCGTCGGGATGGCCTGCCGGTACCCGGGTGGGGTCCGCTCGCCGGAGGACCTCTGGCAGCTGGTGGCCGCCGGCGGCGACGCGATCACCCCGTTCCCGGTCAACCGCGGCTGGCCGTCGGACCTGTACGACCCGGACCCGGACCGGGCCGGGAAGACGTACAGCACCGATGGCGGATTCCTGCACGACGCGGGCGAGTTCGACGCCGAGTTCTTCGGCATGAGCCCGCGCGAGGCGACGGGCGTGGACGCCCAGCAGCGGCTGCTGCTGGAGACCGCCTGGGAGACCCTGGAACACGCCGGAATCGATCCGCTCTCCGTGCGGGAGCAGCCGCTGGGCGTCTTCACCGGCGTGATGTACGCCGACTACGGCTCCCGGTTCCCCACCGCCCCGGAGGGCTTCGAGGGCTACCTCGGCCACGGCAGCGCGGCGAGCATCGCCTCCGGGCGGATCGCCTACAACCTGGGCACGACCGGTCCGGCGGTCACCGTGGACACCGCGTGCTCCTCCTCCCTGGTCGCGCTGCACCTGGCGATCCGGGCGCTGCGGGCGGGCGAGTGTTCGATGGCGCTGGCCGGCGGGGTCACCGTGATGTCCTCGCCGGCGGTCTTCGTCGAGTTCTCCCGGCAGCGCGGCCTCTCCTCGGACGGGCGGTGCAAGTCCTTCTCGGCCTCGGCCGACGGCGTCGGCTGGTCCGAAGGGGCCGGCCTGCTGCTGGTCGAGCGCCTCTCCGACGCCCGGCGCAACGGCCACCGGGTGCTGGCGGTGGTGCGCGGCAGCGCGGTCAACCAGGACGGCGCTTCGAACGGCCTGACCGCCCCCAACGGGCCCGCCCAGCAGCGGGTGATCCGCCAGGCGCTGGCCAACGCGGGGCTGACCACCCGGGACGTGGACGTGGTCGAGGCGCACGGCACCGGCACCAGGCTCGGCGACCCGATCGAGGCCGAGGCCCTGCTCGCCACCTACGGGCGTGAACGCGAGGCCGACCGGCCGTTGTGGCTGGGCTCGGTGAAGTCCAACCTCGGCCACACCCAGGCCGCCGCGGGCGTCGCCGGGATCATCAAGATGGTCATGGCGCTGCGCAACGGCGTGCTGCCCCGGACCCTGCACGCCGACGAGCCGTCCCCGCACGTCGACTGGGCGGGCGGCACCGTCCGCCTGCTCGACCGCGAGCAGGACTGGACGCAGGGCGAGCGCCCCCGGCGCGCGGCCGTGTCCTCCTTCGGCATCAGCGGCACCAACGCCCACGTGATCATCGAGCAGGCCCCGGTCGAGGAACCGGCCGAGGCGGCCGAGGCGGCCGACCGTACCCCGCCGGCCGTGGTGCCTTGGGTGCTCTCCGCCCGCAGCGCCGCCGCCCTGCGCGAACAGGCCGCCCGGCTGGCAGAGTTCCCGGTGCGGGACGTCGCCGACGCGGGCTGGGCGCTGCTGTCCGCCCGCGCCGCCTTCGAGCACCGCGCGGTGGTGCTCGGCACGGACCGCGCGGAGCTCGTCGCCGGGGCCCGCGAGGTGTCCGAGGGCTCGGCCGGGGCGGTCGTCGGCGCGGGCCCCGCGCCCGGCCGCACCGTCTTCGTGTTCCCCGGGCAGGGCTCCCAGTGGGTCGGCATGGCGGGCGAACTGCTCGCCACCTCAGCGGCGTTCGCCGCCTCGATGGCCGAGTGCGACCGGGTGCTGGGTGAGCTGACCGGCTGGTCCGTCCTCGGCCTGCTGGCCGGAGCGGAGGACGCGCCGGCGCTGGAGGGCGACGACGTGGTGCAGCCCGCCCTCTTCGCGGTCATGGTGTCGCTGGCGGCGGCCTGGCGGGCGATCGGCGTCACCCCGGACGCCGTGATCGGGCACTCCCAGGGCGAGCTCGCGGCCGCCTGCGCGGTCGGCGCGCTGTCGTTGGAGGAGGCGGCCCGCGTGGTGGTCCTGCGCAGCCGCCTGCTGACCGAGCTGGCCGGCCTCGGCGGCCTGGTCTCGGTGCCGCTGCCGCTCGCCGAGGTCGAGCAACGGATCGCCCGGCACGGCGAGGAGCTCTCGGTGGCCGCCGTCAACGGCCCGCGGGCCGTGGTCGTCGCCGGTCCCGCCGCCGCGCTGGAGCGCCTGCTCGCCGACCTGGCGGCCGACGGGCTCAGCGCCCGCCGGGTGCCGATCGACTACGCCTCGCACTCCGCCCAGGTCGAAACGCTCCGCGACCGGCTGCTGGCCGAACTGGACGACCTCGCCCCGCGCTCCGCCGACACGCCGCTCTGGTCGACGGTCACCGGGGACTGGATCGACACCGCCCGGATGGACGCCGAGTACTGGTACCGCAACCTGCGCGGCACCGTGCGCTTCGCCGAGGGCACCGCCGCGCTGCTGGAATCCGGGCACGGCGTCTTCGTCGAGGTCAGCCCGCACCCGGTGCTGACCATGGCGATCGGCGAGACGGCCGAGGCGCAGGGCGCCGAGCACGCCGTGGTGGTCGGCACGCTGCGCCGCGGCCACGGCGGCCTGCGCCGGCTGCTCGACAACGCGGCCGCCCTCCACGTGCGGGGCGTGCCGGTGGACTGGCGGGCGCTCTTCGACGGTCCGCGCCCGCCGGCGGAGCTGCCCACGTACGCCTTCCAGCACACCGACTACTGGCTGCGCTCCGACGCGGCGGTGGGCGACGTCACGGCCGCCGGGCTCGGCGTCGCCGGTCATCCGCTGCTCGGCGCCGCGGTCGAACTGGCCGGCGGAGGCGTCCTGTTGACCGGACGGCTGGCGCTCGGCAGCCACCCGTGGCTCGCCGACCACGCCGTCATGGACACCGTGCTGCTGCCGGGCACCGGCCTGGTGGAGCTCGTCACCGCCGCCGGCGACCGGGTGGGCTGCGGCCGCGTCGAGGAGCTCACCCTCACGACTCCGCTGCTGCTGCCGGCCCAGGGCGCGGTGCAGCTCCAGGTCGTCATCGGACCGGCCGACGAGGACGGCCGACGCGAGGCCGCCGTCCACTCGCGGCCCGAGCCCGCCGAGGGGCTCGACCCCGAGTGGGTCGGCCACGCCACCGGCGCGGTCGGGCCCGGTGGGACGGCGTCCGGCGCAGCGGCGCCCGCCCGGCTCGGCGAGTGGCCGCCGGCCGGGGCCACCGAGGTCGACCTGGACGGCGTCTACGCCCGGCTGGCCGCACTCGGCCACGGCTACGGGCCGCAGTTCCAGGGGCTGCGCGCGGTCTGGCGGCGGGCCGACGAAATCTTCGCCGAGATCGCGCTCGCCCCCGAACAGGCCGCCGAGGCGTCCCGGTTCGTCCTCCACCCCGCCCTGTTCGACGCCGCCCTGCACCCGCTGCTGCGCGGTGTCGTCGACGACGGGCGGCACGGCGGGCTGCCGTTCTCCTGGAACGGCGTCGAGGTGCACGCTTCCGGCGCCACCCGGCTGCGGGTCCGCCTCACCCCGACCGGGCCCGACTCGGTGGCCCTGGCGCTCGCCGACACCGACGGCTCGCCCGTCGCCACCGTCGAATCGCTCACCTGGCGTGAGGTCAGCCCCGAGGCGCTGCGCGGCGCCGGCCGGGTCCACGAGGACCTGTTCCGGATCGACTGGCGCGAGGCCCCGGCCACCGGGCCCACCGGGCCGTCGCCCGAGCGGCCCCTGCTGCTGGCGGCGGCAAGCCTGGCGCCGGCCTTCCCCGGCAGCCCGGTCCACCCGGACCCGCAGGCGCTGCGGCAGGCCCTGGACGGCGGCGCGCAGGTGCCCGAGCTGGTGCTCACCAGCCTGGCCGACCTCGCCGGGCCGGCAAGGCCGAACGGGTCCGCCGGCGGAGGTCGCGGCGACCGGCTCGGTGACACCCACCTCGCGGTCACCCGCGCCGCCGCGCTGCTCTCCGCCTGGCTGGCCGACGAGCGGCTGTCCGGTGCCCGGCTCGCGGTGGTGACCGACGGCGCCGTGGACGGCACCGACCTGGCCGCCGCGAGCGTCTGGGGCCTCGTCCGGGCCGCCCGTACCGAGCACCCCGACCGCTTCCGGCTGATCGACACCGACGACGTCGCCGCGGTGCCCGCCGCACTGGCCGTCGACGAGCCGGAGGTCCTGGTCCGCGCCGGCGCCGTCCTGGTGCCCCGGCTGGCCCGCGCGGCCGCCGCCGAGGCCGGCCCCGGCCCGTTCGACCCCGCCGGCACCGTCCTGGTCACCGGTGCCACTGGCGCGCTCGGCACCCTGCTCGCCCGCCATCTGGTGCGCGAGCACGGCGTGCGCCACCTGCTGCTGGTCAGCCGCAGCGGCCCGAAGGCCGCGGGCGCCGAGGAGTTGCGCGCCGAACTGGCCGAACTCGGCGCCGAGGCCACCCTCGCCGCCTGCGACGTCGGCGACCGGTCCGAGCTCGCCGCACTGCTGGCCGCCGTCCCCGCCGACCGGCCGCTGCGCGCCGTCGTGCACACCGCCGGGATCCTGGACGACGGGCTGGTCACCGCGCTCACCCCCGAGCGGTACCGGGCCGTGCTGCGCCCGAAGGCCGACGCGGCCTGGCACCTGCACGAGCTCACCCGCGACCTCGACCTCACCGCGTTCGTCCTCTACTCCTCGGCCGCCGCCACCTTCGGCGGCGCGGGCCAGGCCAACTACGCGGCGGCCAACGCCTTCCTCGACGCGCTCGCCGCCCACCGCGCCGGCCTCGGCCTGCCGGTGACCACCATCGCCTGGGGTCTGTGGGAGTCCGCCGGGAAGCTCACCGGCGCGCTCACCGACACCGACCGCAGTCGGATCGCCCGGGCCGGCATGCGACCGCTCACCGACGCGGAGGGCCTCGCGCTGTTCGACACCGTGCTGCGGGAGAACCACACCTGGGCGCTGCCCACCCGGCTCGACCAGGCCGCCCTGCGCGGCCTCGGCACCGGCCTGCCCGCCCTGCTGCGCGGCCTGGTGCGGACCGTCGCGCGCCGCGGCACGGCGGGCAGCGGCGAGAGCGCCTCCTCCCTGGCCGGCCGGCTCGCCGGACTGTCCCCCGTCGACCGGACCCGGGCCCTGGTCGAGCTGGTCCGCGCCCAGGTCGCCGAGGTGCTGGGACACCCCGACACCGCGGCGATCGAGCCGGACCGGGCCTTCACCGAACTCGGCTTCGACTCCCTGACCGCGGTCGAACTGCGCAACCGCCTCAAGACCGCGACCGGCCTGCGGCCGTCGGCCACCCTCGTCTTCGACTACCCGAGCGTGGCCGAGCTCGCCGCCCACCTCGACAGCGAGCTCGGCGGGGCCGCGGCGACCGCCCCGACGGCGGTGCCGAGCACGCCCCGGGCTGCCGCCACCGACGACGACCCGGTGGTCATCGTCGGCATGGCCTGCCGCTTCCCCGGCGGGGTCACTTCGCCGGACGACCTGTGGCGGCTGGTCAGCGACGGGGTCGACGCGATCGGGCCCTTCCCGGCCGACCGCGGCTGGAACGCCGAAGAACTGTACGACGCGGACCCGGACAGTCCCGGAAAGACGTACACCGTCGAAGGAGGCTTCCTGGACGGCGTGGACCGCTTCGACGCGGGCTTCTTCGGCATCTCGCCGCGTGAGGCGCTGTCGATGGACCCGCAGCAGCGGCTGCTGCTCGAAACCACCTGGGAAGCCTTCGAGCACGCGGGCATCGACCCGCAGTCGCTGCGCGGCAGCGAGACCGGTGTGTTCGCCGGCATCAGCGGCCAGGACCACGGGACCCTGCTGGCCAGGGCCCCCGAGTTCGAGGGCTACCTGCTGACCGGCAGCGCGGGCGCCATCGCCTCCGGCCGGATCGCCTACACCTTCGGGTTCACCGGGCCGACGCTGACGCTCGACACGGCGTGCTCGTCCTCGCTGGTCGCGCTGCACCTCGCGGCGCAGGCGCTGCGAAACGGGGAGTGCTCGCTGGCGCTGGCCAGCGGCGTGATCGTGATGTCCACGCCGACGCTGTTCGTGGAGTTCTCGCGGCAGCGGGTGGGATCGCCGGACGGGCGGTGCAAGTCGTTCTCGGCGGCGGCCGACGGTGCGGGGTGGTCGGAGGGCGCGGGTGTCCTGGTGCTGGAGCGTCTTTCGGATGCCCGGCGCAACGGGCATCAGGTGCTGGCGGTGGTGCGGGGCAGTGCGGTGAACCAGGATGGTGCGAGCAATGGGTTGACGGCGCCGAACGGTCCTTCGCAGGAGCGGGTGATCCGGGCGGCGTTGGCGTCGGCGGGGCTCGCGGCGTCCGAGGTGGACGCGGTGGAGGCGCACGGGACGGGCACGAGGCTCGGGGACCCGATCGAGGCGGAAGCCCTGCTGGCGACGTACGGAGGGGACCGCTCGGCCGGTCAGCCGCTCTACCTCGGCTCGGTGAAGTCGAACATCGGGCACACCCAGGCGGCCGCCGGTGTGGCGGGTGTGATCAAGATGGTGATGGCGATGCGGCACGGTGTGTTGCCGCGGTCGTTGCATCTGGATGAGCCGACCTCGCACGTGGACTGGGACGCGGGGGCGGTGGAGCTGCTCTCGGAGGCTCGGGAGTGGTCGGCAGGGGAGCGGCCTCGGCGGGCGGGTGTGTCGTCGTTCGGGATCAGTGGGACGAACGCGCATGTGATCGTGGAGGAGGGTGATCCGGCTCCGGTAACTGAGCCTGGCGGTCAGCGGGTTGGGATGCCGGTGGTGCCGTGGGTGGTGTCGGCGCGGTCGCCGGAGGCGTTGCGGGCGCGGCTGGAGCAGGCGGTGTCGTTCGCTGGTGATCCGGTGGATGCGGGTTGGTCGCTGGTGACGTCGCGGTCGGTGTTCGCGCACCGGGCGGTGCTGCTGGGTGCGGACCGGGAGGAACTCCTTTCCGCCGAGCCGGTGTTGGCCGACGCCGCCGCTACGGCTGGTGTGGGTTTCCTGTTCGCGGGCCAGGGTGGTCAGCGGGTCGGGATGGGCCGGGAGTTGTACGAGGCGTTCCCGGTCTTCCGTGTCGCGTTCGACGAGGTGTGTGCTCAGCTCGGCCTGCCGGTGGCGGAGGCGGTCGTGTCGGGTGAGGGACTGGGGCGTACGGGGATGGCGCAGCCGGCGTTGTTCGCGTTGCAGGTGGCGCAGTTCCGGTTGTTGTCGTCCTGGGGCGTGACCCCGACTGTGCTGGTCGGGCATTCGGTGGGTGAGATCGCGGCGGCGCATGTGGCGGGTGTGCTGGACCTGGTGGATGCGTGCCGGCTGGTGCGCGCCCGTGCCGGTTTGATGGATGCCCTGCCCGAGGGTGGCGTGATGGTCGCGGTCGAGGCCGCCGAGGACGAGGTCACGCCGTTGCTTACCGGCGGTGCCGGGATTGCGGCGGTCAACTCGGCGACGTCGGTGGTGGTTTCGGGCGTCGAGGCCGAGGTCCTGAAGGTGATCGAGGGGCTGGCGGGTCGGCGGACGAAGCGGTTGGACGTGAGCCACGCGTTCCATTCGCCGCTGATGGGGCCGATGCTTGAGGACTTCCGCACGGTGGTGGAGGGTCTGACGTTCCACGAGCCGCGTATCGCGGCGGTCTCCTCGGTCACTGGCCGTCCGGTGGAGGGCGAGTGGTCGCAGCCGCAGTACTGGGTCGAGCATGTGTCCCGTACGGTCCGTTTCGCCGACGCCCTCGAAGTCGCCAACACCGGCGCCTGGGTGGAGCTGGGCCCGGACGGTGTGCTGTCCGCCCTCGCGGACAACGCCGTCCCGGTGCTGCGCAAGGATCGTAGCGAGTACCGGCAGGCCGTGACCGCGCTGGCGCACGCCTTCGTCCACGGCGCGGACGTCGACTGGCCGGCCCTGTTCGCCCCTCACGATCCCCAGCGCGTCGCCCTTCCCACCTACCCCTTCCAGCGCGAGCGCTACTGGCTGGAGCCGGTTTCCGCCGGTGACGTCTCCTCGGCGGGCCTGTCCGAGGCCGGCCATCCGCTGCTCGCCGCCGCTGTCGAACTGCCGGACGGCGGGCTGGTGTTGACCGGGCGGATCTCCCTGTCCAGCCACCCCTGGCTCACCGACCACACCATCGCCGGGACGGCCGTCCTGCCCGGGGCGCTCCTGCTCGACCTGGTGATCGCCGCCGGCGACCAGGCAGGGGTGGCCCGGGTGGAGGCGGCCGTCGAGGCGGTGCCGCTCGTCGTGCCCGAACACGGCGCGCTCCGGGTGCAGGTGGCCATGGGTGCGGCGGCCGACGACGGCCGACGGCCGGTCACCGTCCGTTCGCGCCCCGACCAGGGCGAGACCGACGCCGAGGCCGAGGAATGGACGACGCACCTGACGGCTACCGTCGGCGCGGAGCAGCAGAGCGCCGAGCAGCGGACCGCCGAGCCGGCGCCCGGGAGCCCCGGCGCGGAGCTGGCCGAGGAGACGGTGGCGGAGCGGATCGCCGAGCAGGGCGTCGAGTACGGTCCGGCCTTCCCCGGGCCGCGACGGGTGTGGCGGGAGGAGGACCGGGTCCGGGCCGAGGCCGAGGTGGCCGAGGCGGGCGGATTCGTCCTGCACCCCGCCCTGTTGGACGCGGCGCTGCGGTCCTGGGCGGTTGCTCAGGGCGCGGCCGAGCCGCTGGTTCCGGTGGCCTGGTCGGGTGTGCAGGTGTACGCCGGGGCCGCCACCGCCGTCCGTGCCGTGATCGACCGCGCGGAGGCGGCGGACACCGTCTCGGTGGTCCTCACCGACCCGGACGGCGCGGTGGTCGCCACGGCCGACGCGGTCCGGCTCGCGCCGTCGTCGGCGCCGTCGCTCTCCTCGGCGCCGTCGCGGGCCGGGCGTCGCGGACCGGACAGCCTCTTCCTGCTCGACTGGCAGCCCGTCGCCGTCCCGGCCGCCCCGGCGGACCCCGTCGACTGGGCCGTTCTCGGCGAGGCGCTGCCCTGGCGACGACAGCCTTCGCCCGCCCGCGTCTTCACCGACCTCGGCGCGCTGAGCAGTGCCGTCGACGGGGGTGCCGCCGTGCCGTCGGTGGTCCTGGCCCGCGTGGTGCCGCCGGCCGGGGACCCGGTGGACTCCGCGCACGCCCTCGCGCGGGACACCCTGGACCTGGTCCAGCGGTGGCTGGCGGACGAGCGGTTCGCCGACTCCCGGCTGGTCCTGGTCTGCGCGGGAGCCGTGGACGGCGGGGATCCGGTGGCCGCCGCCGCGTGGGGCCTGGTCCGTTCGGCGCGGTCGGAGCACCCGGGCCGGTTCGCCCTGGTGGACCTGGAGCGGGGTGAGGACGCCGCGCTGCTGACCGCCGTCCCGTTCGGCGAGGAGAGCGAGGCGGTGGTCCGCGACGGCGCGGTGCTGGTGCCCCGGCTGGTCCGCGCGGCCGCCGCCGAGGCAGCCCCCGGTCCGTTCGACCCCGAGGGCACCGTCCTGGTCACCGGCGCCACCGGTGTGCTGGGCAGCCTGCTGGCCCGGCACCTGGTGCGGGTCCACGGCGTCCGGCACCTGCTGCTGGTCAGCCGCAGCGGCCCGAGGGCAGCGGGCGCCGAGGAGCTGCGCGCCGAGCTAACCGGGCTGGGCGCCGAGGTGACCGTCGCGGCCTGTGACGCGGCCGACCGGTCCGCGCTGGCGGCCCTGCTGGCCGCGGTCCCGGCCGAGCACCCGCTCACCGCGGTCGTCCACACGGCGGGTGTGCTGGACGACAGCCTGATCACCTCGATGACCGCCGGGCAGCTGGCCGGGGTGCTGCGGCCCAAGGTCGACGCGGCCTGGCACCTGCACGAGCTGACCCGCGACCTGGGGCTGTCCGCCTTCGTGCTCTACTCCTCGGCCAGCGGTGTGCTCGGCGGTGTCGGCCAGGCCAACTACGCGGCCGCCAACGCCTTCCTCGACGCGCTCGCCGCCCGGCGGGCCGCCGAGGGCCTGCCCGCGACCTCCCTGGCGTGGGGCCTGTGGGCGGACGCCAGCTCGATGACGGGCCACCTGTCCGAGTCGGACCTGCGCCGGCTGGCGCGCGGCGGCTTGGTGCCGCTGACCGCCCAGGACGGCATGGAGCTGTTCGACCGGGCCCTCGCCGTGGACGAGCCGCTGCTCGCGGCGGTCCGCTGGGACCTGGGCGCGCTGCGCTCCCAGGGTGCCGCGCTGCCGTCGGTGCTGCGCGGTCTGGTCCGAGTGCCGGTCGGTCGCCGGGCGGCCGCGGGGTCGCGGGCCGACTCGCTGCCGGAGCGGCTCGCCCGGGTCGGCGGGGACGAGCGTGAACGGCTCCTGCTGGACGCCGTCCGGGAGACGATCGCCGCCGTACTGGGACACGACGGCATCCAGCGGATCCAGCCCGACCGGGCGCTGTCGGACCTCGGCTTCGACTCGCTGGCCGCGGTCGAACTGCGCAACCGGCTGGCGCTGTTGAGCGGCGTCCGGCTCTCCCCGGGCCTGGTCTTCGACCACCCGACCGCCGCGGCGATCGCCACCCACCTCGCCGAGCGCCTGGTGCTGCCCGACGCGGAGCGGCAGCCGGTCGGCAGCGTGGCGGCGGAACTGGACCGGCTGGAGGCGGCGTTGGCCGCCGCACCGGAGGCCGAGGTGGACGGCCGACTGGTCGAGGCCCGGCTGGAGGCACTGCTCGCCCGGTGGCGGGAGGCCGCGGCGGGCCCCGAGCGGGCGGGGGAACGGGAACGGATCGCCAGCGTCTCGGTCGACGAGCTGTTCGACATCATCGACGCCGAGCTCGACACCCCGTGACCGACCCGGGCACGGCACGGAAGCGCACGACGCAGCACAGGAAGGAACGACAGGTGTCAGAGCCGGAGCAGGACAAGGTCGTCGAGTACCTGCGGCGGGTCACCGCGGACCTCAAGAGGTCCCGGCAGCGGGTGCGCGAACTGGAGGACCGGGAGCACGAGCCGATCGCGATCATCGGCATGGCCTGCCGCTACCCGGGCGGGGTCCGGTCGCCGGAGGACCTCTGGCGGCTGGTCGCCGAGGGCGGCGACGCGATGTCGGAGTTCCCGACGGACCGCGGCTGGCCGGCCGACCTCCACCACCCGGACCCGGACCACCCCGGCACCACCTACGCGCGGGCCGGCGGGTTCCTCCACCGGGCCGGGGAGTTCGACGCGGGCTTCTTCGGGATCTCGCCGCGCGAGGCGCTGGCCATGGACCCGCAGCAGCGCCAGCTCCTGGAGACGGCGTGGACGGTCGCGGAGAGCGCGGGCATCGACCCGCTCGCGCTGTCCGGTAGCGACACCGGCGTCTTCGTCGGCGCGATGTACCAGAACTACGCGCTGCGCAAGGGCGAGGTGCCCGAGGAGGTGGAGGGCTACCTGATCAGCGGCAGCGCGGACAGCGTGGTCTCCGGCCGGGTCTCCTACGCGCTCGGCCTGGTCGGCCCCGCCGTCACGGTGGACACCGCCTGCTCCTCCTCGCTGGTGGCCCTGCACCTGGCCGCCCAGGCGCTGCGCAACGGCGAGTGCTCGCTCGCGATGGCCGGCGGGGTCACCGTGATGTCCACACCGACCCTGTTCCTGGAGTTCTCCCGGCAGCGGGGGCTGTCCGCGGACGGGCGGTGCAAGTCCTTCGCGGCCGCCGCGGACGGCACCGGCTGGTCCGAGGGGGTCGGCCTGGTGCTGCTGGAACGGCTCTCCGACGCGCAGCGCAACGGTCACCGGGTGCTGGCGGTGGTGCGCGGCAGCGCGGTCAACCAGGACGGCGCTTCGAACGGCCTGACCGCCCCCAACGGGCCGTCCCAGCGCCGGGTGATCCGCCGCGCGCTGGCCAACGCGCGGCTGACCCCGCTGGACGTGGACGCGGTGGAGGCGCACGGCACCGGCACCAGGCTCGGCGACCCGATCGAGGCCGAGGCCCTGCTCGCCACCTACGGCCGGGACCGCCCGGCCGACCGGCCGCTGCGCCTCGGCTCGGTGAAGTCCAACCTCGGGCACACCCAGGCCGCCGCCGGCGTCGCCGGTGTGATCAAGATGGTGCTGGCGCTGCGGCACGGCCTGCTGCCGAAGACGCTGCACGTGGACGCGCCCTCCCCGGACGTGGACTGGGACTCCGGCGGGGTCGAGCTGCTGACCGAGCCGATGGCCTGGCCGGAGACCGGACGGCCGCGCCGGGCGGCGGTCTCCGCGTTCGGGATCAGCGGCACCAACGCCCACGTGGTGCTGGAGCAGGCGCCCGTCGAGGCGGCGCCCGTCGAGGCCCCGGAGCAGGCGCCCGTCGAGGCGGCCCCGGAGCCGTCCGGGCGGGCCCGCGGCGCGACCGCCGGCGGCGTGGTGCCGTGGGTGGTCTCCGCCCGGGGCGCGGAGGCGCTGCGCACCCAGGCCGGTCGGCTGGCCGAGTTCCTCGCCGCCGGGCCCGGGCCCGACCCGGTCGACGTCGCGTGGTCGCTGGCGACCACCCGCGCGGCGCTGGAGGACCGCGCCGTGGTGCTGGGCGGCGACCCGGAGCAGTTGCTGGCCGGGCTGCGGGCGGTCGCGGCGGGCGCCGAGCACCCGGCGGTGGTCCGCGCCGCCGGTCCGGCCGGGGCCGGGCGCGGGGTGGCCTTCCTGTTCACCGGGCAGGGTTCGCAACGGGCGGGCATGGGAGCCGGGTTGGCCGAGGCGTACCCGGTCTTCGCGACCGCGCTCGACGAGGTCTGCGCCGAACTCGACCCGCTGCTCGGGGTTTCGCTGCGCGAGGCGATCACCACCGGGACCGCCGCCGACGGCCGCTCGCTGGACCGGACCGACCTGACCCAGCCGGCGCTGTTCGCCGTCCAGGTCGCGCTGGTCAGGCTGGCGGAGTCCTGGGGCATCCGGCCGGCGGCCGTGGCCGGCCACTCGATCGGCGAGCTGACGGCCGCGTACGTCGCGGGCGTGTGGTCGCTGCCGGACGCCTGCGCCGTGGTGGCCGCCCGCGGCCGGCTGATGCAGGCGCTGCCGTCCGGCGGCGCGATGCTCGCCGTGCAGGCGGACCGGGAGCGAGTGGCGGCCTGGGTGGCCGAGCAGGCGCCCGGCGTCGACGGCGAGTTGGCGATCGCCGCCGTCAACGGCCCGTCCTCCGTGGTGGTTTCGGGTCGGGCGCGGGCGGTCGAGGCGGTCGGCCGGGCGGCGCGCGAGGCCGGCTGCCGGACCAAGGCGCTCACCGTCAGCCACGCCTTCCACTCACCGCTGATGCGGCCGATGCTCGACGCCTTCGCCGAGGTGCTGGCCACCGTCGCGACCCGGCCGCCGGTGCTGCCCGGGGTCGCCGCGGTGACCGGGCAGTGGAGCGACGGCGACTCGTGGGGCTCCCCCGCCTACTGGGCCGAACAGGTCTGCGCGCCGGTGCGGTTCGCGGACGTGGCCGCCACCCTGCTCGCCGACGGCTTCGACACCTGCCTGGAGGCCGGTCCCGACGGTGTGCTCTCGGCGCTGGTCACCGAGACCGCGGAGCACCTCGGGGCCGCGCAGCGCACCGACTCCCAGGAGGCTGCCGACGGCTCCCCGGACGGCTCCGCGGACGCCTGGCGCCCGCGTGCCCCGCTGGCCGTCCCGCTGCTGCGCCGCGGCCGCCCGGAGCGCGCCGCCGCGCTGGCCGCGGCCGCCGCACTGTTCGCCGCCGGGGCGCCGGTCGACTGGGCCGGGCTCCTCCGGGCCGGCTCCGACGACCGGCCCGGGCCGGTCGAGCTGCCGACCTACGCCTTCCGCACCGACCGGTACTGGCTCCCCGCGGAGACCGAGGAGACCGAGGAGGCCGAGGGAGCCGTCGGGACGGGCGGTGCTGGTCCGGCCGACACCGAGTTCTGGCGCCTGGTCGAGCAGGGGGACCTCGACGGACTCACCGACGCCCTGCAGGTGACCGGGGACGTTCCGCTGAGCCGCGCGCTGCCGGCGCTCTCCACCTGGCACCGCTCCCGCCGCGCGGACGAGCAGGCGGCGCAGTGGCTCTACCGCGCGCGCTGGCAGCGCCTGCCCGCCGCCCCGGCCGTCGTCCCCGGGCGCTGGCTGGTCGTCGTCCCGGACGCCCCCGGGGAGCGGGCCTGGTCGACGGCGGTGGTCGAGGCGCTGCGCGGGCACGTCGAGCCGGTCGTGGTCCCGCTGGGCGAGCGGGCGACGCTGGCCGACCGGCTGCGCGCCGTCCTCGCCGAAGGGCCGCGACCGGCCGGACTGCTCTGCCTGGCGGGTGTCGACGAGCGGCCGGAACCGGGCCACCCGGAGGTCACCCGCGGTCTCGCCGACACCCTCGCCGTCCTCCAGTCCGCACCGGGCCTCGGACTCCCGGTGTGGCCGGCGACCAGGGAGGCGGTGGCGGCGACCCCGCAGGACGGCCTGGCCGGCTTCGCCCAGGCCCCGGTGTGGGGCCTGGGCCAGGTGGCCCGGCTGGAGCAACCGCAGTGCTGGGGCGGGCTGGTGGACCTGCCGGCCGAGCCGGACGGGACCACCGGTGCCCTGCTGGCCGCCGTGCTCTCCGGTACGGCCCGGCCGGGCGGCGAGGACCAGGCGGCGATCCGCCGCGCGGCCGTCCACGTCCGCCGGCTGGTCCGCCACCGGCCCGCCGCCCCGTCGTCGCCATGGCGCCCGTCCGGCACCGTCCTGGTGACCGGCGGTACGGGCGCGCTCGGCGCCGAGGTCGCCCGCTGGCTCGCCCGGGAGGGCGCCGGGCACCTGGTGCTCACCAGCCGCCGGGGACCGGACGCGCCGGGGGCCGCGGACCTCGCCGCCGAACTGACCGCGCTGGGCGCCGAGGTGACCGTCGCGGCCTGCGACGCGGCGGACGGCGAGGCGCTCGCCGCGCTGCTGGACACCCTGCCCGCCCCGCTCACCGCCGTCGTGCACGCCGCCGGCGTCCTGGACGACGGGGTGCTCGCCGCGCTCACCCCCGCCCGGCTCGCCGAGGTGGCCAGGGCCAAGGCCGTCGCCGCGCTCAACCTGCACCGGCTCACCCTCGGTGCCGAGCTGTCGGCCTTCGTGCTGTTCTCCTCCGTCGCCGGCACGCTGGGCAGCGCGGGGCAGGGCAACTACGCGGCGGCCAACGCCTTCCTCGACGCTCTGGCCGAGCGCCGGATGCGGGACGGCCTGCCCGCCACCTCGATCGCCTGGGGTCCCTGGGCCGGGGCCGGGATGGCGGCGGGGGAGGGGGTCCGGGAGAAGCTGGCCCGGTTCGCGGTCGAGCCGATGGCGGCCCGGCCCGCTCTCGCCGCGCTGCGGACGGCCGTGGGCAGTGGCGCGGCCACCGTCGCCGTCGCCGACGTCCGGTGGGCGCGGCTGGTCGCCGGAGGCACCCCGCCGCCGCTGCTCGCCGAGCTGCCGGAGGCCCGACCGGCCCCCGGCGCCCCGGCCCCCGCGCGGACCCGGCTCGCCGATCTGCCGCCCGCCCGACTCGACCGCGCACTGCGCGAGTTGGTGGCGGAGAAGGCGGCGCAGGCGCTGGGCCACCAGGACAGCTCGGCGCTCGCGGCCGACAGGTCGTTCCGCGAACTCGGGCTCGACTCGCTGACCGCCGTCGAACTGCGCAACGCGCTGGCCGGCGCCCTCGGGGTGGCCCTGCCGCCCACCCTCGCCTTCGACCACCCCACCCCGCAGGCCCTCGCCGCGCACCTGCGCACCCTGCTGCGGCCGGCCCCGGCACCCGCCGCCGACCGTGACCTCCCGGCCGGTGCGCGTCCGACCGCCGAGGACCCGATCGCCATCGTCTCGATGGACTGCCGCTTCCCCGGTGGTGTCACCGGCCCGGACGAGTTCTGGGAGCTGCTGGCGGCCGGGCGCGACACCGTCACCGGGTTCCCCACCGACCGCGGCTGGGACCTGGCCGCCCTCTACCACCCCGACCCGGACCACCCCGGCACCAGCTACACCCGCCACGGCGCCTTCCTCGACGCCCCCGACCGCTTCGACGCCGCCTTCTTCGGCATCGGCGCGCGCGAGGCGGCGGCCATGGACCCGCAGCAGCGGCTGCTGCTGGAGATCTCCTGGCGGGCCGTGGAACGCGCGGGCCTGGACCCGCTCTCGCTGCGGGAGAGCCGCACCGGGGTCTTCATCGGCACCAACGGGCAGGACTACCTGTCCTTCCTCGACGGGATCCCGGACGGGCTGGCCGGCTACCTCGGCACCGGCAACGCGGCCAGCGTGCTCTCCGGCCGGATCGCCTACACCCTCGGCCTGCACGGCCCGGCGCTCAGCGTGGACACCGCCTGCTCCTCCGGGCTGGTGGCCCTGCACCTCGCCGCCAACTCGCTGCGCACGGGCGAGTGTTCGCTGGCCCTGGTCGGCGCGGCGACGGTGATGTCCAGCCCGGGCGTCTTCGTGGACTTCAGTCGCCAGCGCGGCCTCGCCGAGGACGGTCGCTGCAAGGCGTTCGCGGCCGCCGCGGACGGCACCGGATGGGGCGAGGGGGCCGGCGTGCTGCTGCTCGAACGGCTCTCCGACGCCCGCCGCAACGGCCACCCGGTGCTCGCCGTGCTGCGCGGCACCGCGGTCAACCAGGACGGCGCCTCGAACGGCCTGACCGCGCCCAACGGGCCGGCCCAGCAGCGGGTGATCGGAGCGGCGCTGGCGGCGGCGGGCCTGGCGCCCGACGAGGTCGACGCGGTCGAGGCGCACGGCACCGGCACCACGCTCGGCGACCCGATCGAGGCCCAGGCGCTGCTCGCCACCTACGGGCAGGGCCGTCCCGCCGACCGCCCGCTCCACCTCGGCTCGGTGAAGTCGAACATCGGCCACACCCAGGCCGCCGCCGGACTCGCCGGGCTGATCAAGATGGTGCTGGCGCTGCGCCACGGCCTGCTGCCGAGGACTCTGCACGTGGACGCGCCCTCCCCGCACGTGGACTGGTCCACCGGCGCGGTGTCCCTGCTGACCGAGCCGGTCGCCTGGCCGGAGACCGGACGGCCGCGCCGGGCGGCGGTCTCCGCGTTCGGGATCAGCGGCACCAACGCCCACGTCATCCTCGAACACGCGCCCGAGCCGGCGCCCGCCGAGGCCCCGGCCCGACCGTCGCCGTCGCACCCGTCGTCGCCGTCGTCGCCGGTGCCGATCCCGCTCTCCGCCCGGAGCACGGCGGCGCTGCGCGCCCAGGCCCGGCTGCTGCGCGGCCACCTCGACGCCCACCCCGGGCAGAGCCTCGCCGACCTCGGCCACTCGCTGGCCACCGGCCGTGCCGCGCTCACCCACCGGGCGGTGCTGCTCGCGGAGGACCGGGCGGGCCTGGCCACCGGCCTCGCCGCCCTCGAAGTCGGCCGACCGGCCGCCGGCCTGCTGGACGGCCGGGTGGCCCCGACCGCTCCGGTGGCCTTCCTCTTCACCGGCCAGGGCAGCCAACGCCCCGGCATGGGAAGGGAGTTGTACGAGTCGTTCGAGGTCTTCCGGGCGTCCTTCGACGAGACCTGCGCGGCACTCGAAGCACGGCTCGGCCACCCGCTGCGGGAGGTGGTCCTCGCCCCGGCCGGCTCCGCCGAGGCCGGCCCGCTCGACCGGACCGGCTACGCCCAGGCGGCGCTGTTCGCGCTGGAGGTCTCCCTCCACCGGCTGGTCGGCGCCCTGGGCCTGCGGCCGGACCTGGTGGCCGGCCACTCGGTCGGCGAACTGGCGGCCGCGCACGCCGCGGGCGTCTTCGACCTGGACGACGCCGCCGCGCTGGTCGCCGCCCGCGCCCGGCTGATGCAGCAACTGCCGCCCGGCGGCGCGATGGTGGCCGTCGAGGCGGGCGAGCAGGAGATCGCGGAGCTGGTCGCGGACCGCGCCGGGCAGGTGTCCGTCGCCGCGGTCAACGGACCCACCGCCACCGTGCTCTCGGGCGACGAGGACGCCGTCCTGGAACTCGCCGCCCGGCTGGCGGAACGGGGCCGGCGCACCAAGCGGCTGCGGGTCAGCCACGCGTTCCACTCCCCGCGCATGGACGACATGCTGGCGGCGTTCCGGGCCGAGGCCGAGCGGATCTCCTACCGTGCGCCCGACCTCCCCCTCGTCTCCAACCTGACCGGCGACCTGGCCGACCCGGCCGAACTGGCCACCGCCGACTACTGGGTGCGGCACGTCCGCCACGCGGTCCGCTTCGCCGACGGCGTCCGCAGCCTGGAACGGCAGGGCGCGCGCACCTTCGTCGAGCTCGGCCCGGACGGCGTGCTGAGCGCGCTGGCCCGGGACTGCCTCGTCGACCCCGGCGCGGCGCGGACCGTCCCGCTGCTGCGCGCCGACCGTCCGGACCGCGCCGCGCTGACCGCCGCGCTCGCCCAGCTGTACGTGCACGGGCTGCCGGTGGAACTGGACGGCCTGTGCGAGGGCGGCCGCCGGGTCGACCTGCCCGTCTACCCGTTCCAGGGCCGGGTCCACCGGCTGACCGCGACCCGCTCGCTGACCCGCTCCCCGGCGGCGCCCGCCACGGCCGGCGCCGCGCCGACGGCGGACCCGCTGGTCGAGGAGAAGCCGGACGAGGCCGAGACCGGGGCCGAAGCGCTGCGCCGGCGGCTGCGCGAGACTCCGGTGGCCGCCCGGACCGATCTGCTGGCCGACCTGGTCACCGGCCAACTCGCCGCTGTGCTGGGAGAGGTGGAGGAGATGGCCCGATCCGGCGAAGCCTTCAGTGAACGCGGACTCACCTCCCTCGGCATGGCCGAGCTGCGCAACCGGCTGCACGAGACGACCGGGGTCCGGCTCGCCCCGTCCGCGATCGTCGACCACCCGACCCCCGTCGCGCTGGCCGGCTACCTCGCCGCCCGCATCGTCGAGTCGCTGCCCGTCGACGAACTGCCCGTCGCACAGGTCCCGCCGGCCGACCGGCCGGAGACCGCCCCACCCGCGGCCGGCCCCGCCGGCTCCCCGCTGGTCACGCTCTTCCGGCAGGCGAGCCTGGCCGGCCGGGCCGGTGAGGGGCTGCGGCTGCTCGCCGCCGCCGCCCGCCTGCGGGACCAGCCGGACGGCCCGCCCGCCGCCCCGCGCCGCGACCGCTTCGCCACCGGCCCCGCCGACCCGCCGCTGGTCTGCTTCCCCTCGCTGGTCGCACCCGCGCACGCCTACCAGTACGCCCGGTTCGCCGCCCCCTTCCGGGGCCTGCGCGAGCTGACCGTGCTCTCACCGTCCGGCTACGCCCCCGGCGAGACCCTGCCCGACACGCTCGCGGAGCTCGTCGGGCAGCAGGTGGCGGCCGTACGCGCCGAACACGGCGACCGGCCGGTCGCGCTGCTCGGCTACTCCTCGGGGGGCTGGCTGGCGCAGGCCGTGGCCGAGGCGCTCGCCGAGGACGGCGGCGCGCCGTCCGCCGTCGTCCTGCTCGACACCCACCTGCCCGGCAGCGCGGGGCTCACCGCCCTGGAGTCGGCGATCTTCGGCGCCCTGGCCGACCGCGCCGACGTGGTCGAGCTGACCACCGACACCGGGCTGAGCGCCATGGGCCGCCACTTCGAGCTGTTCCGCGACTGGCGGCCGGCCCCGGTGGCGAGCCCGACCCTGCTGGTCCGGGCGACCAGCCCCCTCGCCGGAACCCCGGAGGACCGACCGGCCCCCCTGGCGTCCTGGCCCCACCGGCACCGAACCGTCGACGTGCCGGGCGACCACCTGACCATCATCGGCGACTCCGCAGCCTCGACCGGCCGTGCCGTCGAGACCTGGCTGTCCGGAGCGGAACGGGAGCGAGCGACACGATGACCAGCGGACCCACCCCTGCCGACTCACCGGCCGCCACCGCGCCGGAGACGGTCTTCGGGCCGACCTTCCTGCAGAACCCCTATCCCGCCTACGACGTCCTGCGCACCGAGGCGCCGGTCGGCCGCCACGTGGTGAAGACGCTCGCCTCCGAGGTCAACGCCTGGGTGGTGACCCGGCACGAGGACGTCCGGGCGCTGCTGGCCGACCCGTCGCTCTCCAAGGACGCGCTCGGCCTGCCGCGGATCGTCGAGCGCCACGCCCTGCACCCCGACGGCTCGGCCGGCAGCAACCCGCGCAGCATGCTGTTCAGCGACCCGCCCGACCACACCCGGCTGCGCCGCATCGTCTCCAAGGCGTTCACCATGCGCCGCGTCGAGCGGATGCGGCCGTGGATCGAACAGCTCGCCGACGACCTGGTCGACGAGATCGTGCCCGGCGCCGAGTTCGACCTGATGGAGCAGATCGCGCTGGCGTTCCCGATCTACGTGATCGGCGCCCTGCTCGGCGTCCCGGCGGCCGACTTCGCGGACCTGCGGCGCTGGAACGGCGTGCTCACCAGCGTCGAGGCCGGCGCCGCCGAGAAGCGGGAGGCGATCGGGCTGTCCTACGCCCACCTGGAGTCGGTGGTGGCCGCCAAGCGCCGCGCCCCCGCCGACGACCTGGTGAGCGCGCTCATCGAGGCCGAGGAGGACGGTGACCGGCTGGACGGCGGCGAACTGATCTCCAGCCTCTTCCTGCTGATGAACGCCGGCTACGAGACGACCGCCAACCTGATCGGCAGCGGGGTGCTCGCCCTGATCCAGCACCCCGACCAGCAGCGCCGACTGCGCGAGGACCCGGCCCTGCTCTCCGGCGCGGTCGAGGAACTCCTGCGCTACGAGAGCCCGTTGAACCTCGCCACCATCCGGTACACCACCCGGCCGGTCCAGGTCGGCGAGGTGGTCATCCCGGCGGACGAGATCGTCTTCGTCTCGCTCTGCGCCGCCAACCGGGACCCGGCCGTCTTCGACCGGCCGCACGCGCTGGACGTCGGCCGGAAGAAGAACCAGCACCTCTCCTTCGGTCACGGCATCCACCACTGCATCGGGGCGCCGCTGGCCCGCCTCGAAGGGGAGGTCCTGTTCGGCCGGCTGCTCGGCCGCTTCCGGCACTGGGAGCTGGCCGTCCCGGCCGAGCACCTGGTGTGGCGGCACAGCCTCCAGTTCCGCGGACTGGCGAGCCTGCCGGTCCGGATGTCCTGAACCACATCGGCCCCGATGTGGCAACTCCGTACGATCCCAAGGGAGATGAATCACTCATGACCGACAGCACGGGAACCGCCGCAGCGGTGGGCGAGGGCGTGGTCGCGGCCTTCTTCGACGCCTGCGCCCGGGACGCCTTCGACGAGGCGGTCGCCTGCTTCGCCGAGGACGGCGTCTGGATCATGGCCGAGGGGCCCGAGCCCGGCACCACCTACCGGCGGGACCGGATCCGGGACTTCCTGGTCGACCTGGTCAAGAAGCGCGAGGAACTCGCCGACCAGGGGATCGGCCTGGTCTTCGAGCCCGCCGTGGTGGTCGGCGACCGCCAGATCATCGAGTTCACGCTGCGCAACGGCGCCGGCGAGGTGATCGACCGTGGCGTGGACCTCTTCACGCTGAAGGACGGCCTGATCCTCGTCAAGGACGTCTTCCGCAAGGCCTGACCCCGACACCCGCGGCCCCGAGACCCGCGCCCCCGACATCCGCGCCCCCGACATCCGCGTACAGACAAGGAGTTCGTCCGTGTTCGAGAACCTCAGTGAGCACCTGACCACCTTCGCCAACGACATCGACTTCGAGGAGCCGAAGCCCGGCCAGAGCGGCACCTACCAGTCGGAGCTGCGCGACCCGTCCGGCGCCGCGATCGGCACCGTCGAGGGCTCCTACCGGATCGTCACCCGGCGGGAGAGCGACGGCGTCCTGCTCGCCTGCATCAACGAGAAGATCGTGCTCACCGACGGCGTCGTGCACGTCGAAGCCTGGGCGCGCTTCGAGAACCTGATCTCGGGGGAGTGGCTCTACTGCCCGGCCGTCGGGGTGAGCGGACGCTACGCCGGCCGCACCGGGTTCCGGCAGTGGCGCCCGGTGGAGCTGGGCAAGACCGCCGAGGCCAAGCTGGTCTTCTTCACCACCCAGCTCTCCTGACCCGGGCCCATGAGCGGGATCCTTCCGGAGACGACCGGCGCCGCGCGGTTCGCGGGCCGGGTCGTGCTGATCACCGGCGGGGGCGGCGGAATCGGTTCCGCCGCCGCCCGGCGGTTCACCGCCCGGGGCGCCCGGGTCGTACTGGCCGACATCGACCGGGCCCGCGGCGACGCCGTCGCCCGGGAGACCGGTGCGCTGTTCGTGCCGACGGACGCGTCCGAGCTGGCCGACAACGAGAAGCTGGTGCGCGCCGCCGTCGAGCGGTTCGGCGGCCTGGACGTGGTCTGGCTCAACGCCGGTGTGCTGGCCGGTAGTTCGATCGGCGACGGGTTCGACCGCGACGCCTACCGGCGGCTGCTCGCGAGCAACGTCGACTCGGTGGTGTACGGGGTGCAGGCGGCTCTGCCGGCGCTGCGCGAGCGCGGCGGCGGCTCGATCGTGGTCACCGCCAGCACCACCGGGCTCCGCCCGTCGCCCGAAGTGTTCTACTCGGCCTCCAAACACGCGGTGGTCGGCCTGGTCCGTTCGCTGGGGCCCGTACTGGCCGGGGACGGGATCACCGTCAACGTCCTGTGCCCGGGCGCGGTCGACACCCCGCTGGTCGCCGAACGCCTCGCCGCCTGGCGGGCCGCCGGCGTCGCGGTGGCCACCCCGGACCAGGTGGTCGACGCGATGGAGGAGGTCGTCCGGGACGGGCGGACCGGCCAGGCCTGGGTGGTCGGTCCCGACACCGGCGTCACCCCGTTCGCGTTCGCCGACCTGGTCGTGGCCGGCGAGCACCGGTTGCGCTTCGCCGGCGGGAGGGTCAGCAGCGTCCCCGACGACGACTGACCGGACCCGCCCGCGCCCGCGTCACCGGAAACAGGACCGGTGACGCGGGCCCCTGTCACCGTCCCGTCCGACCTCCGAGGAGTACCGCATGCTCTCCGTCAAGGCCGCCGTCGCCCGCAGCAAGGGCGGCCCGTTCTCCGTCGAGGACGTGCTGCTGGGGCAGCCCAGAGCGGACGAGGTACTGGTCCGGCTGGTCGCCACCGGCCTGTGCCACACCGACCTGCTGGCCCGGGACCAGATCCTCCCGCCGGGGCTGCCCGCCGTGCTCGGCCACGAGGGCAGCGGCGTGGTCCAGGCCGTGGGTGAGGCGGTGACCACGCTCGCCCCGGGCGACCCGGTGGTGCTGGCCCCGATGAGCTGCGGCTCGTGCCGCCCCTGCCTCACCGGCCACCCCATGCACTGCGTCTCCTTCCTGCCGCTCAACCTGCGCGGCCGGCGGGCGGACGGTTCGACCGCCTACCGGGACGCGGCGGGCGCCGGGATCAGCGGGCACTTCTTCGGCCAGTCCTCCTTCGCCGACCACGTCGTCGCCCACCAGCGCAGCGTGGTGAAGGTGCGCGCCGACGCCCCGCTCGAGCTGCTCGGCCCGCTGGGGTGCGGCCTGCAGACCGGCGCGGGCGCCGTGCTCGGGGTGTTCGCCGCACCGCCCGGCAGCAGCCTCGTGGTGTTCGGCGCCGGGCCGGTAGGACTGGCCGCCGTGATGGCCGCCCGGATCGCCGGCTGCACCCGGATCATCGCGGTCGACCTGCACCGCGGCCGACTCGACCTGGCACTCGAACTCGGCGCCACCGACGTCCTCGACGGCGGCCAGGACGCGGTGGCCGCCGCGGTGGTCGAACTCAGCGGCGGCGGCGTCGACTTCGCCCTCGACGCCGTCGGCCTCCCGCGGACCGCCCGGGCGGCCGTCGAGTCCCTCACGACCGGCGGCACGGCCGGCATCGTCGGCTCGGCCGGCACCGGCCAGGACCTGTCCGTCGGCCTGGTCCAGATGCTGGGCCGCACGGTGAAGGGCATCCTGCAGGGAGACAGCGTTCCCGCCCTGCTCATCCCCCGGTTGCTGGACTTCTTCATGGCGGGCCGGTTCCCGCTGGACAAGCTGATCCGCCCGTACCCCCTCGCCGACATCAACCAGGCGGTCGCCGACGCGACCGGCGGAACCACCGTCAAACCGCTCCTGCTGCACCATGCGGAAGGCTGACCGGGAGGACCGTTGGCCGGGGGAGATCCCGGCCAACGGCCAGTCGGCCCGGTCCCGTAGGCGGCGGTCAGTGGGCGTCGCGGCAGGTGCCGGCGGGGGTGCAGAGGGAGAGGGATAGCGGCTTGCCGGTGGCGGGGATCCGGTAGTGGTAGGCGGCGAAGGTGACGAGGTCGCCGGCGCCGAGGTCGACGGTGCGGAGCCGGACGGGGCTTACGAGGTGGTCGGGGTCGCCGGAGACCTCGATGTCGTCCACCCGGCCGCGGTAGGCCGTGAAGGCGTAGGAGTCCACACCCGCCGTGGTGTCGGCCGGCATGGGGGTGCGCGGGATGAGGTCCTTGATGGGGCTGAACCAGATGGTCGTGGGTGTCTCGCCGCGGTGGTTGATGACGGCGTAGCAGACGTCGAAGCTGTCCACCAGCCAGAACGCGATCGCCCGGTCCTGGCCGTCGGTGTCGAGGACCGCCATGGTCGGCAGGGTCGGTTTCGGGCACTGGGGTGGGGTGTTGAGCTCGGCGACGAGGTCCACGATCCACTGGGCGGACGGTGGGGCGGGTTCGGGGAGGCTGACCGGGTGGTGGAACGCGCCGGTGTCGAGGACCGGCTCGCACGCGGTGGCCGCCGCCAGTGCCGCCGCCAGCGCCACCGTCGAACAGAGCACCCCGAAGCCGCGTCTCATCCTGCCTCCCCCGGACCGACGGGTGAGCCCCAGGATGCTCCTGGCCCCGGGCGGCGGCAAGACTCCGGGCGACGGCAAGACTCCGGGCGCGGCGTCCTGCCGCCGACCGGAGCCGGGTGCCGCGCGCCGTCAGGCGGGGCGGGGGAGGTAGGCCAGGCCGTGGGCGCCGGGTTCGGCGAGCGTGGGGACGGTCAAGCGGGTGACGGGTGTCAGGGTGTCGAGGTCGATGACGTCGACGGTCGAGGAGAGGACGGCTGAGACGTAGCCGAGGCGGCCGTCGGGGGAGGAGGTGATGGTCAGCGGGAACCGGCCCACCTCGACCGAGCCGAGGGGCCGGTGGGTGGCGGCGGAGAACACGGTGAGGCGGCCGGGGGCCTGGCGGCCGAGGGGGGAGCCGGCGTCGGGGGTGGCGCGGACCTCGCCCGCGAGCAGCCGGCCGGTGGCGGTCAGGTGGACCGGGAGGACGGCGGATTCGGTGGGGAGGACGTCCACCACGGTGGCCGTACGGGTGTCGAGGACGCGGATGCCCGGCTCGGCGCCGGGCTCGGCGGCGAAGCCGAGGTAGGGCCCCGCCACGTACACCCGCTCGCCGTCCGGGGAGACGGCGAGGCCCTCGCTGCCGGGCACCGCCACCTTGGCGGTCAGCACGCCGCGGTCGAGGTCCACGACGGAGACGAACGGCGCCTCCTTGTTGGTGGCGTAACCGGTGCGCCCGTCCGGGGAGATGGCGAACCAGTGCGGGCCCGGGGCGTCGGTGTCGATCCGGCCGAGCGGGCGGCGGGTCGCGGTGTCGATGACCACCACCCCGCCGGGACGGTCGGCGGAGGCCTCGACACTGACGTAGAGCCGGTCGCGGGCGAGGTCCAGGGCCAGGCCGTGCGGGCCGTGCTCGGGGGCGAGGTCGATCACCTCGACGATCCGGCGGGAGTCGGCGTCGATCACGGTCAGCTCGGTGCAGTGACCGTCGTGGGCGTTGTAGTAGCCGGAGCGGTACGCGGTGCTGCACCAGAGCAGCCGCCGGGTCGGGTCGAAGCACAACTCGTGGGGTTGGGCGGCGACTTCGACGGTGTCGAGCAGGGCGTCGGTGGCGACGTCGAAGAACGAGACGGTCGGGCCGCTCTGGCTGACGACGGCGAGGACGTCGCCGGCGAGGTGGGAACGCGGGTCGTTCGGCACGTGGACTCCTGGTACGAGGACTGGTCGCGTGGACGGTTCCACTGTCCGCGCCCGGCTCCGGCCGAACCATGCAAGGATCGGCACGGGATCATTGCCCACACCGCAAAACCGCAGCTCAGGAGTCCAGAATGGATCTCAATCTGCTACCGGCCCTGGACGCCCTGCTCCAGGAGAACAGCGTGACCCGGGCCGCCGAGCGGCTCGGGACCTCACCGGCGGCGGTGAGCCGGATGCTGGCCCGGCTGCGCCGGGCGGTCGGCGACCCGCTGCTGGTCCGGGCCGGGCAGGGCCTGGTGCCGACCCCGCGAGCGCTCGAACTGCGGGAGGAGGTGGCGGAGTTGCTGCGGAGCTGTGAGAACGTGCTGCGCCCCGGGGCGGGCTTCGACCCGGCGCACCTGGAGCGGACCTTCACCGTGCAGACCAGCGACGCGGTCCTGGTCCGGGTCGCCGGGCCGCTGACCGAACGGATCCGCGCCGAGGCGCCCGGAGTGGACGTGGTGTTCCTGCCGGAGGCCCTGGAGGACGGACCGGCCCTGCGCCAGGGGCTGGTGGACGTCGAGGTGGGCGTGCTCGGGCGGCTGGACCCGGAGATCCGCACCCGGCCGCTGATCACCGCGCCGGTGGCGGGCGTGGCGCGCAGCGGCCACCCGCTGTTCGAGGGGCGGATCACCGCCCGGCGCTTCGCCGCCGCCGACCACATCGGCGTCTCCCGGCGGGGCCGGCGGCTCGGGCCGATCGATACCGCGCTGGCCGACCGCGGGCTGCGCCGCCGGGTCGCGGTCGTGGTGCCCAGCCACACCGGCGCGATGCTGCTGGCCCGGGACAGCGACCTGGTGACGCTCGGTCCGGCGGACTGGCTGCCGGAGACCTTCGAGGCCCTGGGGCTGCGCACCTTCCCGATCCCGCTCGAACTCCCGCCGCTGGAGCTGGGGATGGCCTGGCATCCGCGCAACTCGGTCGATCCGGCGCAGCGTTGGTTCCGTGCGCACCTGGCGGCCGCCGTGCGACGGGCGTAGCGGCCCCGGGGCCGCACCTTCGCAAAGGTGCGGCCCCGAAGGGGAGTTGGGCTAGGCGGGGGGTGGGGTGCCGTTGGGCCAGACGCAGGGGGAGCTGATGTCCAGCCGGAATGTACGGCTTGTGTCGCTGGCGCCGTCCAGGATGGCGACGAAGTCGTCCTTGGGGTTCTTGAGCTTTACCCAGCCGATGTGGACGCCCGGCTCCGATACCGGTTGGAAGCCCCGTCCGGTGAGGTAGGTGCGGAACGCGTCGGCGGCCTGTGTCCGGTCGGACAACGGGAGGTTCGCAAAGATGTACCCCCGCGAGGTCTCCTTCCGGCCGTGCGGGCCGATGTCGTTGGCGTCGCATTCCAGGTCGCTGAACGCCGGCGTCTCGGTGGGCTGGATCGGCAGATGCGCCAGGGTGTCCGTCAGATACCCGTCAACCTGCTTCTTCGCCTCGTCGAGCGTGATCGTGGGTTTCGATCGCTCCTGCAGGGTGTTCACCCCGCAGGCGTTCAGGGTCAGCGCTGCGATGGCCAGGGCCAGCGTGACCGCAACCCGGCCGGTGCGTGTCCGGCTTGCGGTGGTGCAACCGGTGGTCCTCATGACAGTGGCGCTCCGGTGATGGCCTTCCCCATGCCGATGAGGGACGGGGAGCCCTTCTCCCAGTAATCGGAGTGCCCCGTTCCCGGGGCGGAGGGTATGTACTGCGCGCCGAAATTCGCGTTGCTGGGGTCGCGCCCGAAGGACAGGTGGTGGTCGGGGTTGTCGACGATTCCGGCCCAGTAGCCCACATTGTTGGTGAAGTTGCTTACCCAGTTGCTCGCTTGCTCTGGCGGGGTGTTATCGATCATGTCGTCGTCGCCCACCGCCACATAGACGTGGGACGGGTCGACGCCGAGATCCTTGGCGTGTTCGACACCGACGCCCGGGCTGGCGATCAGGACGACGTTGTCCACCGGCAGCCCCTTGTCGCGCATGGTGTAGCCGACGACCGTGGTGCCGTAGCTGTGGCCGAGAATGGTGTTGTACGACGGCTTGCCCTCGTGCGTGGCGCGCAGCCCGTCCTGGAAGCCGCGCAGCTTGTCCTCGGCGTTCTTGGCGTAGCTGTCGTCGGCGGCCTCGGGGATGATGTTCTGCGGGGCGTCGTAACCGATGTAGGTGATCGACGACGTGGTTTTGGTGTTGCCGTTGGCGGAATTGGCCGAAATGACCATTCGATCCGACCGGTCCATGTTGCCGCCCATCTCACCGAGTCGCGAGCCGGTGCCGGGGACGTAGGTCGAGACGTTGTCGGCGGTGTCCGGGTTGTTGGCCGCGACGATGGCGTGGCCGTGGCCCTTGGTGTCGAAGCCCAGCAGGAAGGTCGGCGGGTGGTCGGCGTCGACGGGGGTATTCAGCCTGTCCTCGATGGCCTTTACCCCCCTCATCTTGTCTTCCAGGTCGTCGTGCTTGGCCTTCCACTTGTCGTACTCGGGGTTCGCCACGGGCTCGCCCTTGACATACCCCAGAAACTGCTTCGGCGCGGGGCCGAGGCCGTCGAGCTGGCGCTGAAGGTCTTCCTTGCCGTGCTGGAGGTTGATCAGGTTGGCCTGGTGCCGGGCGGTGGCGGGGATGCCGTCGAGGGCGCCGATCTTGTCGTGCTCGGTTTGGATCATGTGTTGCTGCTGGGCGTCGGTGAGGCCGTTCCACCACTTCTTGACGCTGTTGGGGTCGGTGCCGGCCGGCGGAACCTGACTGAGGGCGTCCGTGGCGGCCTGGTCGGCCTTCGCGGTGGCGGAGTCGAGGCCGGTGCCGTTGGTGGCATTGGTGGCGAGGTGGCCGAGCCTGGCGTTGATGGTCTGGTCGGTGTGGTCGGCCTCGGTGAGCGCGTTGGTGATCCGCTGGCTGATCTCCTTGGCGGTGGCCTCGGCCTTGTCCCCGGCGTAGTTGGGGGAGTTGGGGTCCTTGTCCCAGGTGATCCCGCCGTCGGGGGCGACGGTCATCTTGTTCTTCTTGGCGTCGTCCAGCGCGCTGATCAGATGGGACTGCGCCGCCGCGATGCCCTCTGCGGCGTCGGCGAGTGCCTTGCTGATGAGGCCGAGTTCCTGCTTCGCGGCCTGGAGTTCGTTGCCCAGGAACTGGATCCGGGTGTTGGCGTGCCCGGCGGCCGTCCCGGTCCACTCGGAGTGGCCGAGGCGGTCGACGACCTCGTGCTGCCAGTTCTCGATGTGCTGGCCGAAGGCGCTGAAGAGGGTGTCGTAGGCGTTCTTCGCGACCGTGATGTTGTTGATGTTGGCGTCGTAGAGGGTCTTGATGTCCATGGGTTACTCGGCCGCCTTCGCGCTGCGGGGCTTGACCGGGCCGGTGGTGACGTTGGTGTCGAAGGGGTCCGGCTCCGGACCGTTCGAGGCGGGCGCGTTCGGGTTCCGCATGCTGTTGTGGGCGTTCTGCTCGGCTTGGCGGTAGTAGGTGGCCGTGGTGCCGAGTTTGGTGCCGACGTCACCCATGTCACTGCCGAGCTTGTCCAGCAGGGTCTTCCAGTTGGTGCCGCAGTTCTGGATGGCGGTCGCCATCTGCCAGCCCTGGAGGGTGCCGGCGGCCTGGTTGGACGGTTCGGTGATCTTCGCCGTCTCCCCCGGTATGAGACCGCCGATGTGCTGTGCGCTCTGCCCACAGCCGTCCAGTTCGGACGGCTTGACCTTGAACTCCAAGTGCGCGTCAGGATCTGCCATGGTGCCCCCCCATGCATGAGAACCGGCCGGCGGCCGGTCCGTGTGTTCGAAAACTAGTGACGCATGCTAACGGAATCCATGCGGAGGATTGTCGGCGGACGTGTGGGGGCAGAGTGACGGGGCAACAGTCCGGTCGGGTTCGGGATACCCTGTGGGGGTAAGCGGACTGGCGGAGGCGGGCGGGAGGCGGAGGATGGCGCAGCAACGGCCGTACGTTTCCCCGCTGCCCGGCGTGCTGCGCCTGCTGCTTCTCGCCGCCCTGCTGCTCGGCATTGTCACGATGCACACGCTCGGGCACCCGAGCGGCGGGCACGGTGGGCACGGCGGACACGGGCCCCAGGTGACGGCGGCCCAGCAGATGCCCGGACACCACAGCCCGACCGCCGACCCCGCCGGCGCCGACGGCATGGACCCGATGACGGTCTGTCTCGCCGTGTTGGCCGGCTGGACCCTGCTGCTCCTGGTCGCCGGCCCGCTGCTGCGCCGCAGCGGCGACGCCGCCGCCGAGGTGCGGGCCCGCCTGCTGCGGGCCGTCCGCGCGCTGCCGCCGCCCGGGGGCGGGCGGATACTCCTCAACAGACTTTCGGTGCTGCGTCAGTAGGCGCGCGCCCGCCGTCCCGTGCCCGTGTGTACGGGGACGGGACGGCCGACGCGATGTCCTGCACACCCACCCCACTGCACGAGGTGCACTCCGTCATGCGCACACCCACCCGTCGTACCGTCCTGGTCTCCGCGCTCGCCGCCGCCGGGACCGGCCTGCTCGCCGCCTGCTCCTCCGACTCGATGAAGGGCATGAACCACTCCTCGATGAGCGGCGCGAGCAGCGCCGCCGCCCCCGCCGGCTTCGTCTCCCCGAACGGCCCCGAGGTCGCCGCCGCCGAGGCCCGGCGCCGGCCCGGCCCCGAGCGCAAGGTCGCGCTCACCGCCACCGAGACCACCCTCGACCTGGGCGGACGAACCGTCCGCAGCTGGGCGTACGGCGACCGCCTGCCCGGCCGGGAGGTGCGCGCCACCGCCGGCGACACGCTCGCCCTCACCCTCGCCAACCACCTGCCGCAGCCCACCTCGCTGCACTGGCACGGCCTCGCGCTGCGCAACGACATGGACGGCGTCCCGGGCGTGACCCAGGAGGCGATCCGGGCGGGCGCCTCCTTCGACTACCGCTTCGCGCTCTCCCACCCCGGCACCTACTGGTTCCACCCGCACTCCGGCGTCCAGCAGGACCGGGGCCTGTACGCGCCGCTGATCGTCGAGGACCCGAAGGAGCCGCTGCGCTACGACAAGGAGTGGGTCGTCGTCCTGGACGACTGGGTGGACGGGATCGACGGCAGCACCCCGGACGCCGTCCTCGCCGAACTCGCCCAGGGCATGGGCGGGACCGACCACTCGTCACACGGCATGCCGGGCATGGACATGGGCGCCGCCGGTACGCCCACCGGAACCGCCGGCCCCTCCCGGATGCTGATGGGCGCCGCCAGCCCGCTGCTCGGCGGCGACGCGGGCGACGTCGCCCACCCGTTCCACCTGGCCAACGGCCGCCTGGCGAGCGCCCCCGAGACCTTCGCCGCCAGGCCCGGCGACCGGATCCGGATCCGGCTGATCAACGCGGGCGGCGACACCGCCTACCGGATCGCCCTCGGCGGCCACGACCTGACCGTCACCCACACCGACGGCTTCCCGGTCGAACCGGCCACCACCCAGGCGCTGTTGCTCGGCATGGGCGAGCGCTACGACGTGCTGGTCACCGCCAAGGACGGCGTCTTCCCGCTGACCGCCCTCGCCGAGGGCAAGAACGCGACCGCGCTGGCCGTGCTGCGCACCGGCGGCGGCGCCGCGCCCGACGCCGCCGTCCGCCCGGCCGAGCTGGACGGCCGGCTGCTCACCGCCGCGCAGCTGAAGGCCGAGGCGAGCGTCCGGCTGCCCGCCAAGGCGCCGGACCGCACCGTGAAGCTGGAGCTCACCGGCGGCATGGCGAAGGCCGACTGGGCGTTCAACGGCCGCCGGTACGACCCGGCGCAGCGCTACCCGGTCGCGGCCGGCGAGCGGGTGCGGCTGGAGTTCCGCAACAGCACCAGCATGTGGCACCCCGTCCACCTGCACGGTCACGCCTTCGCCCTGGGGGCCGACGGCCCGCGCAAGGACACCGCGATCGTGCTGCCGGGCACGACCCTGGCGGTCGACTTCGACGCCGACAACCCGGGACTGTGGATGGTGCACTGCCACAACGTCTACCACGCTGAGACCGGCATGATGACCGTTCTCGGTTACCAGGCGTAACACCCGTCCACGTCCTGAGACGCCGGGGCGGCGGACGGCGGCGGCACCGCCGCCCCGCCCCGGCGCCGGGCCCGCAATGCCGGGCCACCCGCCCCCACCTGCGCATCCATGACGTTTTCTTAACGCGGGCCGATGACGCGTCCTTAACGGTCGTCGCATAGCCTGGCGCACTGCCGTCGCCCGACGGCGCTTTTACGGGGTCTTGAATCAAGAGGTGCAAGGTGGTTTCGTCGGGTTCGACGGAGACGACGACGGAGGAGCCGTCGTCGGCGCGAATACGAGTCCGCAGCTGGCTGCTGGCGGACATGTCCGCTTCCAAGACCGCCTCGGACGCGGACACGGACAGTGACGCGAACCCGGGCGACTCCGGGGCGCACGGCACGGGAGGCGCGCACGAGGGCCAGCGCTGGTGGCGCGTGATGTGCCTGACCGGCGTCGACTACTTCTCGACGCTCGGCTACCAGCCCGGCATCGCCGCGCTCGCGGCCGGCGTGCTGTCGCCGATCGCGACGATCGTGCTGGTGATCGTGACCCTCTTGGGGGCGCTGCCGGTCTACCGGCGGGTCGCCCAGGAGAGCCCGCACGGCGAGGGTTCGATCTCGATGCTGGAGCGGTTGCTGTCCTTCTGGAAGGGCAAGCTGTTCGTCCTCGCGCTGCTCGGCTTCGCCGCGACGGACTTCATCATCACCATCACGCTGTCCGCGGCCGACGCGAGCGCGCACCTGGTCGAGAACCCGCACCTGACCGGCGTCCTGGGCGGCAAGCAGGTGCTGATCACGCTGTTCCTGGTCGCGCTGCTCGGCGCGGTCTTCCTGAAGGGCTTCAGCGAGGCGATCGGCCTGGCCGTGGCACTGGTCGGGGTCTACCTGGTGCTCAACGTGGTCGTGGTGGTCGTCGGCGTCTGGAAGATCATCCAGGCCCCGCACGTCGTCACCGACTGGACCGACGCGCTGACCACCCAGCACGGTAACCCGATCCTGATGATCGGCGTGGCGCTGGTGCTCTTCCCCAAGCTCGCGCTGGGCATGTCCGGCTTCGAGACCGGTGTCGCCGTGATGCCGCACATCAAGGGCGACCCGACCGACACCGCGGCCGACCCGGCGGGCCGGATCCGCGGCACCCGCAAGCTGCTCACCACGGCCGCCGTGATCATGAGCGCGTTCCTGATCGCCACCAGCTTCATCACCACGCTGCTCATCCCGGCCAAGGAGTTCGAGAACGGCGGCGAGGCCAACGGCCGAGCGCTGGCGTTCCTGGCCCACGAGTACCTGGGCGGCGCCTTCGGCAGCGTCTACGACCTGTCCACCATCGTGATCCTGTGGTTCGCCGGTGCCTCCGCGATGGCGGGCATGCTCAACCTGATGCCCCGCTACCTGCCGCGCTACGGCATGGCCCCGCACTGGGCGCGGGCGGTGCGCCCGATGGTGATCGTCCTCACCCTCATCTCCTTCCTGATCACCTGGTTGTTCGACGCCGACGTCGACGCCCAAGGCGGCGCCTACGCCACCGGTGTGCTGGTGCTGATGAGCTCGGCGGCGATCGCGGTCACCATCGCCGCCTACAAGAAGCGGCAGCGCGGCTGGACCATCGCCTTCGGGATCATCTCGGCGGTCTTCCTCTACACCACCGTGCTGAACTGCATGGAGCGGCCGGACGGTCTGAAGATCGGCGCCTGCTTCATCGCCGGCATCATCCTGGTCTCGCTGCTCTCCCGGCTGCGCCGCGCCTTCGAGCTGCGCGTCACCAACGTGGTGCTGGACGACACGGCGGAACGCTTCATCCGCGACTACGCCCACCGCCCGCTGCGCCTGATCGCCAACGAGCCGAGCAACCGCGACAACGCGGAGTACCGCGACAAGATCCGGCAGATCCGTGCCGACAACGACATCCCGGGCGAGGACGACCTGGTCTTCGTCGAGGTGACGGTCCGCGACGCGTCGGACTTCGAGTCCGAGCTGACCGTGCGCGGCGAGGTCCTGCACGGCCGCTACCGGGTGCTCACCCTGGAGAGCTCCAGCATCCCGAACGCGATCGCCGCCCTGGCGCTCACCGTCCGGGACCGCACCGGGCAGCGGCCGCACCTGTACTTCGAGTGGACCGAGGGCAACCCCTTCGCCCAGTTCCTGCGGTTCTTCCTGTTCGGTCAGGGCGAGGTCGCGCCGGTCACCCGCGAGGTGCTGCGCGAGGCGGAGCCGGACCGCACCAAGCGTCCGCGCGTCCACGTCGGCTGAGCCGCGCCTCCGTTGACGTCCCGGCCCGTCCGGTCCACCAGGACCGGGCGGGCCGTCGGCGTTCCGATAGGGGCTCGTGGAGTGCTCCGGTAGGGGCTCGTAGAGTGCGGTCGGATCATCAGCACGCCGGACGACGCGAGAAAGGGCCCAGCCCGCATGAGGACCGCACCCGCGCGGACTGCACGTGCTGGCGGCGCTCCGGCCGTAGCGCCCGCCGCACAGGGCGCCGCCCACGCCGGATGGGGACGGCGTGGGCGGCGGGTCGGTGCGTCCGGCGGCACCGGCCGGTGCCGGTCGGTGGCGGGGATCAGGACGGCAGGCGCAGCACCAGGCCGGGCTGGATCAGGTCCGGGTCCTCGCCGACGGCGGAGCGGTTGAGCGCGTAGAGCGCGGGCCAGCCGCCGGGGATCTGGAGGACGGTGGCGATCTGGTCCAGGGTGTCGTCCTCGCGGACGGTCCACTGGCCGTCCCCGGCCGACGGGGCGGCGGCGGGCGGCGGCAGCACACCGTCGCGCCCGTGGTCGCGAGTGGCCTGCCCGTCGCCATCGGTGTGCTGCTCGCGGACGGGCCGGTGGCTGTGGCCGCCTCTGGCGCGGGAGCCGCAGACCGGCCAGGGGGAGAGGCCGCGGCGGTCGGCCAGGTGCTGGGCGACGGCCATCTGTGCCTCGCGGCTGGCGAGGTCGGCGCGCGGGGCGTAGGCGAGGCCGCCGTTCGCCCGCCAGGTGGACTGGTCGAACTGGAGGCCTCCGAAGTAGCCGTTGCCGGAGTTGATGTGCCAGTTGCCGCTGCTCTCGCAGGCCGCCACCCGCTCCCAGTCGTACCGGCTGCCCTCCGACCTCCCGCCGGGGTCGGTCCCGGATTCGCCGCCCGGGGGTGCGGCGTGGGCCGCGGGTGCGGCGAGGGCGACGGCGAGGGCGCAGAGCGCGGTCGGAACGACGCGGCGGAGACGAGCGGTGGGAGGCATGGGCGGCTCTCAGGTCCGGGGACAGGGCGTGCACCGCCCGCAGGCGGCGCGTTCCAACCCATGCACGCCGAGTGGGGTGCGCAGCCGCCGACACGTCCGGAAGGTCACCCGCCCGGCCCCAGGGACCACCCCGGCGGCCCGCGGCCATCCGGCCGTAACCCCCCGTCGACGGTCGACTCCCGCAGTGGCCGGGACCGCCTCTCGACGAACGATCTGAATTGGGCCATGACGATCGATCAGGACGATGAACGCGCCGATGCGCGGACTGGTACGGACCAGCGTTCAACTCCCGTTCGCCGTCGGAACGGTCGGGTGTCGCGTGGACGTACCGTCAGACTGGAAGCCTCCGGGGCGTTTCTCGTAGCCCAGGAGGTTTCCGGCAGTGGCACATCTCCCGACCCATCCCTCGCGTAGGACGATCCTTCGGACCGGTACGGCGGTCGGTGCGCTGACCGCGCTGCCCGCGTCCACCCTGCTGTGGACCCAGCCGGCCGTGGCCGGCACCCCCGGACCGGAGCAGATCCACCTCCAGTGGGGCAACGAGCCGTCCCGGGAGATGACCGTCTCCTGGGCGACGGCCGCCTCGGTCAGCCGTCCCCGGGTGCGGATCGGCACCCCGCGGGGCGGTGCGGGCCGCAGCGTCGACGCGTTCAGCCGCAGCTACGTCGACGGTCTCAACCAGGTCGAGACCTACACCCACCACGCCCGCCTGGACGGGCTGCGTCCCGACACCACGTACGTCTACGAGGTGCTGCACGACGGCGCCCAGCCGGTGCGCGGCACCTTCCGCACCGCCCCCGCCCGCGGCCGGGCCGCCTTCCGGTTCACCAGCTTCGGCGACCTCGGCACCGGCGACGACGTGTTCAAGAAGTCGTCCGTCCACGGCGCCGCCGCCGTCCGGCAGGTCGAGCAGTTCACCCCGCTGTTCCACCTGCTCAACGGCGACCTCGCGTACGCCAACAACAACCCGCAGCTCCAGCCGCAGGCCTGGAACGCGTTCATGAACAACATGGCCAAGTCCGCCGCCAACCGCCCCTGGATGCCGGCGCCCGGCAACCACGAGGTCGAGGCCGGCGGCGGCGACCTCGGGTACGCCTCCTACCTGACCCGCTTCGAACTGCCGGACAACGGCACCCGCGACCACTGCGGCAACTGGTACAGCTTCCAGGTCGGCTCGGTGCTGTTCGTCAGCCTGGACGGCAACGAGATCGCCGTCGAGGACGACGCCAGCCTCGACCCGGCCACCGGCCGGTCCATCTACATCAGCGACTACAGCGAGGGCGCCCAACTCCGTTGGCTGGAGCGGGTGCTGTCGCGTGCCAGGGGTGGGCGGTCGGTCGACTGGATCGTCGTCAACCTGCACCAGTTCGCGATGTCCTCCTCCGCCGCGAGCCACGGCGGCGACATGGGCATCCGCGAGAAGCTGCTGCCACTGCTCGACCGCCACTCCGTCGACCTCGTCCTGGCCGGGCACGACCACGACTACGAGCGCACCCACCCCGTCCGCGGCACCGAACCCGGCGGCCTGCTCACCCCAGCCGTCGTCGACGACGACCTCCGGCAGATCGACACCTCCCAGGGCACCGTCCACCTCATCCTGGGCGGCGGCGGCACCGCCGGGCACGACGACGTCTACCTCCCGGCCGACGGCGACGGCGTCCGCGAGGCCACCGTCCGCACCCAGCGCCTCACCTTCAAGGCCGACCCGGACGCCAAGGAGAAGGCCCACTGGTCCGCCGTCACCGACCCGGACACCACCCACCCGTACGGCGTCGCCGTCTTCGACGTCGACCCCGGGCCGGTCCCGGGCGGCCGGACCACCATCACGGTGTCCTACTACCACTCGGTACCGGCCACTGCCGCGAACCCGATCCCGACGCCGGTGCTGTTCGACCGCTTCACCCTGTACCGCGACCGCAGCGACGGCTGGGACGGGGACGACGAGGACTCCGACTCCCGGGGCGATCGCGCCGCCGCCCGGTAGCTGCACCTGTCGGGCGGGCCCGCCGCGCCGCCCCGGCGCGGCGGGCCGCGATACTGCTGCCACGAACGACACGCCTCACCCACTCGTCCGGCACGCACCTTTTCCGTTCCCGGACGGGCGGTTTCCACCCGACCTGGGCGCCGTGGTGCAGCGGACCGTCGCGGAGGGGCGCATGCCGGCCCTCGTCGTCATCCATGACAGCGAGGGCGACTGGCTGATCGGGGACGGCGTGAACGATCCGAATCTCCCCGACTCCAGCGGCGTGTACTGCATCGCCTGCACGACGGAGAACGATCCCTCCATCTCCGAGCTGGCCGGCCTCCCGCCGGGCTTCGCCGCCTTCCGGGACGGGTCGGGGCTGCCCTGGACCGTCGAACCGTTCAGCTACGAGGACGAGCAGGGGTAGCGGTCGCGTTCAAGCCTGCGCAGGAAGTCGGTCCGGCCGACTTCCTGCGCAGCGGACCGGGAGCCCTTTCATGTGCCGGTGGCCCGGACGTAGACGTCGCCCGCACCCTCCACGTCGGATGGCCGCATCACCACGAAGATCTGCCGCCCGGCCTGCCCTACCGGTAGCAGCAGGCCCTCGGCCGGTTCGTCGCCGGGCAGCGCCGCCCGCAGGTCCTGCGGCAGTGGGGCGACGGAGCCGGGCTTCGGCAGGTCGTAGGTGTGGAGGAAGTCGTCGACGTTGGCGTAGTCGCCGCCGGCTATCCCGAAGTGCAGGTAGGCGACCGGCGACCCGTCGGCTGCCCGGGACAGCGCAGCGGCCGTTGGGATGTAGTACCGCCCCTTGCCGGGGTGCTGCTTGTAGTACAGTCCCGCCAGCCGCTCCGCGCGGTCGTAGTCGGTCTCAGGCCGGTCGAAGGACCGGCGCATTTCGACCACGCCCCACCACACGCACCCCACCGTGACCAGCACGCAGGCCGTGAGGAAGACCCCCAGGAGCCAACGCGTCCACGTCCTGCCATCCGAAGTGCCAGGCGCCACGTCAGAGCTTCCTGGTCCTGGTCCTGCTGGCGCCCCCCATGTCGAAGCTTGTCCCATTCCTCAGCCGCTCGATGGAATGCCTCGGGGGTTACAGGACCGAATCTGCTGCAGGGTGACCGACTTCGCGAAGCGTCGCTCATGGACCGGTTCGGCGACGGTGATCCTGCCGGCTTCCGTGGACCAATGGCTGGTGCACGAACTCAGGGACGAGCCGATGGTCCACTCGCCGTGGCGGGTCGCGGCCGCCGCTGACTCGCCGAAGCCGGTGCCGGCCTGGGAGAGCTTGTCCGCCCCCTCATCCAGCTTGGCTGCCGCTATGGGGAGCCGCTCAGGCTCCGATACGTAGCCACCCATCCCATGCCTCCCCGTGCTTGGGTTCGCTCTTGGTCCTCACGCTAACGAGTGAACAGGCGGGGGCGCAGTCGATCCGGAGAAAGGCAGGTGGACCGCGAGCTGAGTGGTGCCGAGTACCGGCGTGTGAGTCATCGTCTGCGCAGGAAGTCGGACCGGCCGACTTCCTGCGTACAGGGCGGACCGGCGTCAGGCGGCCGCGGGGCGGTCGATGGCGGCGGTGTCCGGCTGGGCGAGCCAGACCAGGCGCGCGGTGATGCCGGGCCGGTCGGCGAAGTGGCGCAGGGCCCGCTCGGGCGAGGGGAGGGTCATTCGGGCCCGCCCGTCGAGGCTGATCACGTGCGTCGGCCCGGCGTGGTCGACGAGCCCCCAGGCCGCGACCCAGCCGTCGGCGTCTTCCCGGCCCTCGTCGCACACCTGGACGACGGCGAAGAGCCGGGGAGCGGTGTCGAGGACGAGCCCGCACAGCTCCTGGTCGAACGGGATGCGGGGGTTTGGCGAGGGCGCAGCAGTCATGGAAGTCTCCTACGTGCAAGGGAGTTGAGCGCCCCAGCAAGGGCGAACCTGACGCGCAATCAAATTAGCGAGTCGGTAGTATGTAGTCCACCGCCCATGGGTAATTCATTGCACTACCACTCCATGGAGTGAAGGGCGAGCAGGGAAAGGGGACAGCGGATGCCGCCCAGTAAGATCCCGCCGAGCATCCGGCAGCGGCGGCTCGGCACGGAGCTGCGCCGGCTGCGCGAGCAGGCTGGGCTGTCGGTCACGCGGGCCGGGGAGTTGCACGGTACTCAGCAGTCCCGGATCAGCAACATCGAATCCGGCGGATACCCGGTGAGCGCGGACCGGGTGCGGAGCCTGGCGCGTCTCTACGGCTGCGCGGATGAGGCCCTGATCGAGGCGCTGACCCGCATGACCGGTGGCCGCACCCGGGGCTGGTGGGACGAGTACCGCGAGATCCTCCCGGCCGGGGCGCTCGACCTGGCGGAGGTCGAGCACCATGCGCAATCGATGCGGATCGCCACGGTGATTCACATCCCCGGCCTACTTCAGACCCCTGAGCACGCTCGTGCACTCTTCCGGGATGTGGTCCCTCCCTTGTCGCCACCCGAAGTGGAGCACCTTGTCTCTCATCGCATCAAGCGCCAGGCGGTGCTGTACAGGGGACAGCCGATCCCGCTGTCGGCCGTCGTCCATGAGACCGCCCTGCGGATGGAATTCGGAGGCCCGGACGTTGCCCGGGACCAGCTGGAATACCTGCTGACCGTGAGCGAGTACCCGCACATCGACCTACGCGTGATCCCGTTCGGCACCGGCAGCTTCCCGAGTTCCGGTGCTGGGATCGTGTACTTCGCCGCCGAAGTCGCACGGTTGGACAGTGTGCAGGTCGACGGCGACCGGTTCGAGTTCATTGACACCGAGCCGCAGCTGATCAAGTATCGAGCCGTGTTGGACCGGTTGGAGGCGAGCGCGCTCAAGCCTGACGCTTCCCGCGACCTCATCCGCCGGATCGCCCAGAGCATTTGAGACGGGAACAATCGTGGCCGATCAGAGCTGGCAGAAATCCTCCTTCAGCGGCGACACCGCCAACTGCATCTACCTTGCCGAAGCGTCCGGCGATGGCATCAGGATTCGTGAGAGTGATGCCCCCGGCATCATCATCTCGACCTCACCCGACGTGCTCCGTGCCCTGCTGCTCGGCGTCAAGGCGGGGGAGTTCGACCACCTGACGACCTAGCCGGGTGTGCTCCGCCCACGCGGTGACCGGGGGTCCTGCCGCGCCCACGGCCGCGAACAGGGCGCCCAGGAGGAGCCAGCCGATGTGTCCGAGGGCGAGTACCGCCCCGGTGAGGACCAGCGGGGCGAGGGCCTGGCCCGCGTCGAAGCCGATGCCGACGAAGCCCTGGTACTGGCCCTGGGCGTGGTCGGGGGCGAGTCCGTACCCGAGCGCGTAGCCGCCGGAGGACTCCCACACCTCTCCCACGCTGTGGATGGACACCGCGAGCACCGTGAGCGCCGGTGCGACCCACGCGGGAACGTCTGCCGTCAGCGCCATCAGCGGGCAGCTGAGCAGGAACAGGAGCCCCGCGAGGCGGAACGCACGGCCGCCCTGCTTCGGGGTCTCCACCTTCGACCCGAGCCGGCTCTGCAGCAGTACGCACACCCCGCTGTTGATCGCGTACACCGCCGCCACCGTCCAGCGGGGCGCATCGGTGTGGCTGCTGAGCCAGATCGGCAGCAGCAGCGAAATCACCTGGTACTGCAGCCCCATCGCACTGTAGAGCGCGACGAAGGTCATGTACGGCCGGTCGGCGAGGACGGACCACTGGCGGTGCTCCTTCGGCCGGGGCAGCGGCCGGTAGTTCGGCACGCCCAGGAGGGCGATCAGTGCGGCTCCGGCGAAGCTGGCGGCGTTGGCGAGGATCAGTGCGGTGTAGGCGGGGCGGGTGTTGATCTGGAGCGCGACGGCCGCCCCCAGGGTGCCGACGACCACGCCGAGGTTGACGAAGGTGCGCAGCCGGGCCCGGAAGGCGGCCGGGCGCTCGCCGCCGACCCGTGCGACGAGCGCACCGCCCGCCGCACCAGCGGCCGTGGCGGCGAGCCGGTCCAGGGTGGCGACGAGGGTGAACGCGAGCCAGCTGTCGATGCGGACGAAGGCCGCCATGGTGGCCGCCTGCACGCCGAGGGCCGTCAGCCAGACCGCGCGCGGCCCGTACCGGTCGGCCAGGTTCCCCGCCGGTATGCCGGCCGCCAGGCCGCAGAGGCCCGCGATCGTCAGTCCCGCGCCCACCTGGGTGGCGGGCAGGTGCACGACCAGCGTGAAGTACAGGACGGCTGCGGTGTTGAAGAGGCCGTTCCCGACCCTGCTGACGAAACTGGCGGTGATCAGGGCCAGTTGGGGACGGGAATCCGCACTTCTCCTCAACATGATGATCAGGCTAACAAGGGCCGCCACTACGCTGACCGGCATGGACTGGCTGGATCGGGTGGCAGGGCTGAGGCGTTGGACGAACAAGGGCGTCCGCGCACCCCACAAACCGCTGCTGCTGCTCTACGCCCTGGGCAGCTACCAGCGGGACGCGGACGGGGAGTTGCGCTACAGCGCGGTCGAGGAGGAACTGAAGCGGCTGCTCGTCGAGTACGGGCCGTCGCACGCGACCACACCCGCGTACCCGTTCCACCACCTGGTCAGCGACGGCGTCTGGGAGGTCCGCACCGACCGGGGACCGGGGAGCCCCGGCACCGGGATCGGGGTGCTGCGGTCGAGCGGGGCCACCGGGCGGCTCGCGGCCGAACTGCGGGCTGCGCTCGGCCGGGAACCGGCGCTGCTGAGCCGGATGGCCCGGGTGCTGCTGGACGCCCACTTCCCGCCCTCCCTGCACGACGACCTCTGCGAGGCCGTCGGCCTCGACCTGGAAGAGACCGGGGCAGGGATCGTGCGGGGTGCGGCCCGGCGGCAGCGGGACCGGCGGATGCGTGAACTGATACTCACCGCCTACGAGTTCCAGTGCGCGTTCTGCGGCTACGACGGCGCCCTCGGCGCGAGCACGGTCGGTCTGGAGGCCGCCCACGTGCGCTGGTGGTCGCACGACGGGCCGGACGCGGTCGACAACGGGCTGTGCCTGTGCTCGCTGCACCACAAGCTCTTCGACAAGGGCGTCCTGGGCGTGGGGGAGGGGCACCGCATCCTGGTCTCCCAACGGTTCGTCGGCCGCAGCGAGGCCAGCCGCCAGCACGTGCTCGCGCTCGCCGGACGACCCGTCATCGGCCCGCAGCCGGGCAATCCGCCGGTCGCGGACCGCCATCGGGAGTGGCACGTGCGGGAGGTGTTCCACGGCGACTTCCGGCGACCCGCGGGACAGCCGGCCGTGGCGGTCTGAGGCTCTGCCCTCGGCGAATCTGCGGCGGGCAGAGAAATCGGCCGGCTGGCCCGGTCGGGGGTGAGAGTGGGGTCGACGGCATCTTCGCCTCGACCAGGAGGGACCAGATGATTCCATTCGACGCGCCCCGCGCGGAGCAGGGCGACACCCGGCCCAGCGCGTTCGACGACCACCTCGCGGCGCAGCTGCTCGCGCAGCGGATCGTGCTGCTGGGCACGCAGGTCGACGACGTGTCGGCGAACCGGGTGTGCGCGCAGCTGATGCTGCTGTCGGCGGAGGACCCGCGCAGCGACATCAGCCTCTACATCAACAGCCCGGGTGGGTCGGTCACGGCCGGGCTCGCGATCTACGACACCATGCGGCTGATCCCGAACGACGTGTCCACGCTGGCGATGGGGTTCGCGGCCAGCATGGGGCAGTTCCTGCTCACGGTGGGGGCGCGCGGCAAGCGGTTCGCGCTGCCGAACGCGCGGATCATGATGCACCAGCCCTCGGCGGGCATCGGCGGGACGGCCGCGGACATCGAGATCCAGGCGGAGAACCTGGAGTTCACCAAGCGGACCATCGAGCGGATCACCGCTGAGCACACCGGGCAGAGCGAGGAGACGATCGCCCGGGACGGCGACCGGGACCGCTGGTTCACGGCGGAGCAGGGCGTGGAGTACGGGCTGGTGGACCGGGTGGTGGAGTCGGTGGCCGACATCCGCCCGGCCTCGTCGCGTCGACGGATGGGGCTGTGACATGGGGTCGTACACGGTTCCGTACGTCATCGAGCGGACCGCGCAGGGCGAGCGGTCCTACGACGTCTTCAGCCGGCTGCTGAACGAGCGGATCATCTTCCTCGGCACCGAGATCGACGACGGGGTCGCCAACGTGGTCATCGCGCAGCTGCTGCACCTGGAGTCGGAGAACCCGGAGCGCGAGATCTCGATCTATCTCAACTCGCCGGGTGGAGCGTTCACTTCGCTGATGGCGATCTACGACACCATGACCTTCGTGCAGGCACCGATCTCCACCTTCTGCGTGGGCCAGGCGGCCTCGACGGCGGCGGTGCTGCTGGCGGGCGGCGATCCCGGGCGGCGGTTCGTGCTCCAGCACGCGCGGGTGCTGCTCGGGCAGCCGGCCAGCGGCGGACGGCAGGGGATGGTCTCCGACCTCAGCCTCGCGGCGAAGGAGATGGTCCGGATCCGCTCGCAGGTGGAGGAGGTGCTGTCCCGGCACACCGGGCACGACGTGGCGACGCTGCGTGCGGACATGGACCGGGAGAAGGTGCTCACCGCCGAGGAGGCGGTCGCGTACGGCCTGGCGGACGAGGTGCTGAGCCGGCGGCTCGCGTTCGCCTGATCCCCGGAGCGGGACCGGCGGCCGGTACCACGGGGGTGTACCGGCCGCCGGTCGGCTCAGGCGGCCAGGCAGAGGCCGTTGGCCTGCGCCGACGGCGCCGTACGGCGGTGGGTCGGCCGACTGCGGGTGCTGTGCCGGACCAGCTCGTCCTGGGCGAGCGAGAGCAGGTCGCCGAGGCCGAGCCCGAGGGCCTTGGCGGCGGCCGCGAGCACCTCGGAGGAGGCCTCCTTGCGGCCCCGCTCCAGCTCGGACAGGTACGGCATCGAGATCCGGGCCTCCTCCGCGACGTCCTTCAACGTGCGCTCCTGGGCGAGCCGTTCGCGCCGCAGGACGTCACCGATGAGGTCGCGCCAGAGGGGTTCCTTCGGCGCGGGTGCCTGGGGCGTACCGTTCGTCCCACCGGAACCGGGCGGCGAGGTCTGCGGACGCAGCGGAATGACGCGGGCTTCGTTCGGCGCTTGAGTGCTCACCCCTTCAGCCTAGGGATTCGGGGCGCCGGGGGAAGGGCGCGGCGTTCTGCCCTGGGTGAAGCCGGGCGGGAGAAGAGGAGGTTGTCGTGCCGTCAGCGGCGTCGGCCGACGTACGCCGCCGCGCCGCCGGCGGCCACCAGGGCTGCTGCGGCGACCCCGGCGGCGATCAGGAGGCCGTCGTCGGCGCCCGTGGCGGCCAGCGCCGGAGCGGCGGTGGCCGTCGCGGTCGGCGTCGCCGTTGCCGCGGCCGGGGTCCGCTGGTCGGCCCGCGGCGACGCGGTCGGCCCGCCCGGGGGCGGCGTCGAGACCGCCGCGCTGGTGGCCGGGGCGGCGGTGGGCGTCGGTGTCGGGGCGGCGCTCGTGGGAGCCGCGGTGGGCGTCGGTGTCGGGGCGCAGGCGGTGCCGCCGTTCCAGGAGGCGATGCCCAAACCGGAGAACGGCTCGTCCGGGTAGTGCGGCAGCGGGTGGTCGCTGTCGCTCCCGTCGTACTTCTCGCCGACCGAGTAGAGGGCCAACTCGCCGTAGCACCGCGGCAGGTGACCGGTGACGTCGAGGGTGTCCCGGTAGTGCTCGCGGGTGAGGGTCGTGGTCGCCCAGCCGAGGAAGGTCTGCTGACCGGAGGTGGCCCAGGTCGCGCCCTGCGTCGCGTACGAGCCCAGCGAGACGTGGTAGTCGCAGCCCGCGGTGGGCACCCCGGCCAGCCGGACCTGGACGCTGCCGGACTCGGCGGGCATGGTGGCGTCGTTCGTCCAGTGGGCGCCGCCGTCGACGGAGTACTGGACCGGGGCGCGCCCGCAGTCGGGCTCGGCGTGGGCGGCGGGCGCCGCGAGGGCGGTGACCCCGACGGTCAGGCCGAGGGCCGTGAGCATCGGAAGACCGCGGCGGACGTGGCTGTGCATGGGGACGTGCTCCTGATGGGTGGTTCGGGTTCGGGTGTGAGTGTGAGTGTGGGTGTGGGTCAGGGAGTGGCTTCGGGGCGGGCGGGGTCCGGGATCCGCAGGGCTCACCGGGACTCGATCACGGCAGCCGGCGCATCGGCGCCATCCGGCTGCGTGGGATGGCCGTCGCCCTCGATGTCGACGTGCGGGAGCAGGCGGTCGAGCCAGCGGGGCAGCCACCAGTTGCCGTCGCCGAGCAGGACCATGGTGGCGGGAACGAGCAGGCCGCGGACGACGGTCGCGTCCAGGGCGACGGCGCTCGCCAGGCCGATGCCGAACATCTTGACGACGGGGTCGTCGGAGAGCAGGTAGCTGAGGAAGACGACGACCATGATCAGAGCCGCCGAGCTGATGATCCGTCCGGTGCTGCTGAGCCCCGCGACCACGGCGCGGCGGTTGTCCCGTTCCCGCAGGTAGCCCTCGCGCACGGCGCTGAGCAGGAAGACCTCGTAGTCCATGGACAGGCCGAAGAGAACGGCGAACATCAGCAGGGGCACGTACCCGGGGATCGGGACGGCGCCGTCCAGGCCGATCAGCCGGGCGCCCAGGCCGTGCTGGAAGACCGTGGTGAGCACGCCGTAGGCGGCGGCGACCGAAACCAGGTTCATCACGGCGGCCTTCACGGCGACGACGGGCGAGCGGAAGGCCAGCAGCAGGAGAAGTCCGGCGACGGTCAGGACGAAGCCGACGACGAGCGGCATCCGCTGGGCGATCCGCGCGTTGAGGTCCGCCTGGGCGGCGGGGGTGCCGCCGACGTGCAGCTGCTGGCCGGTCCCGGCGGTGGCCCGGGGCAGTACGTCCGCGCGCAGGCGGTGGACGAGTGCGGTGGTGGCGGGGTCGGACGGCGCGGCGGCCGGGGTGACCTGCCAGCGGGCGGTGCGGCCGTCGGCGGCGAGCGAGGGCGGGCTGACGGAGGCGACGCCGTCGGCTCCGCGCAGCGCGGCGGTCACGGCCGCCAGGCGCGGGTCGTTGGGTCCCGTGGTCGGCTGGGCGGTGCTCCCTGCGGTCGGCTGAGCGGTGGAGGGCAGGACGTCGACGACCTGGAGCACGCCGTTGGAACCCGGGCCGAAGGCCGCGGCCATCCGGTCGTACGAGGTGCGGCTCATGCTGCCGGAAGCCTTGCTTCCGGCGTCCAGCTGGCCCAGGTGGAGGTGGGCCGCGGGGGCGGCGAGGACACCGAGCAGGGCCAGGCCGGCCAGCAGCAGGGGCCAGGGCCTGGCCGCGACCAGGGCGGCGATCCGTCCCCAGCCGCGCGGGCGCCCGGCGGGGACGGAGGCCGTGGGCGGCCTGGGTGTCAGCCGCCCGCCGAGCAGCACCAGGGTGGCGGGCAGGAGCGTGAGGTTCACGCCCAGTGCCGTCACCACGGCGATCGCCGGGGCGAGGGCCAGCGCGTACAGCAGGGGGAGCCCGCCCAGGGCCAGCCCGGCGAGGGCCGCGACGACGGCGCTGCCGGCGAAGGCGACGGACTTGCCGGAGCCGGCGGTGGTGCGCACGGCCGCGTCCTCGATCCCGACCCCGGCGGCGCGGAGTTCCCGGAAGCGGGTCAGGCCGAAGAGGGTGTAGTCGATGCCGACGCCCAGCCCGATCATGGCGGCGATGGTCTCGCCGGCCTCGGGCACGTCCATCAGGTGGCCGACGAGGCCGAGGACGGGCAGGGCGATGCCGAGGCCGATCACCCCGGCGAGCAGCGGCAGTCCGGCGGCGAGGAGGCTGCCGAGGGAGAGGGTGAGGATCACCAGGGCGGTGCCGAGGCCGATGGCCTCGCTGCGGCCGGTGCTGCCCCGGTCGACCGCGGCGGCCAGGGAGCCGCCCGGGGTCACCTCGATGCCGGCGGCCGTGGCCGGCGCCGCCGCGGCGAGCACGGCGTCCGTCATCGCGGGCGTCACGTCCCGCCCGGAGACGTCGAGTTCGACCGAGAGGTAGGCGGTGTGGCCGTCGCCGCTCATGGCCGTGGCGCCGGCCGGGTCGTAGGGCGTGGTGACGGCGACCACGTGCGGGACCGCCGCGATGGCCGCCGCCGCGCTGCGGACCGCGGCGGCGGTGTCGGAGGCGGTCAGCGGGGCCGCGCCGGCCGGGGTGTGGAGCAGGACGGGCTGCTTGCCGGAGGCGGAGGCGGGAAACGCGCGGTCGGCGATGTCCCGAGCGGCCTGGCTGTCGCTGCCGGGGATGGAGACGGCCTCGCTGGTGACGCGCCCGAACGTCGCGACGGCGCTGAGCGCGGCGGCCGCCAGCAGCAGCCAGGCGGCGATGACCCGCCTGGGTCTGCGGGCGCACCAGCGCCCCACGGAGGTGAACATCGGCGGTGGACAGCCCTTCCTCGCGCGGCGGGCAGTCTGCGGGCCCGCCCAAACTAGTTGCACTCACCGTGCAATGCGTACACTTGCACTCGCGGTGCAAGAATGTCAACGAGAGGGCGGAGGAGCCCACGTGAAGCGGACCGAAGCCGCCGTGCCCGTCACCGACGGGCGGACGGAACGCGGGCGGCAGACCCGCGAGAAGATCGCCGACGCGATGCTGTCGCTGATCGACGAGAACCAGGCGCACTTCCCCGCCGACAAGGTGGCCGAGCGGGCGGGGGTGTCGCGCCGGCTGGTGTTCCACCACTTCGCGGACATGGCCGAACTGGCCGAAGTCGCCGTCAATCGCCGTCTGGAGCAGCTCGCGGCCCAGATCAGGCCGCTTCCCACCGAAGGGCCGCGCGAGCTGCGGGTGGCCGCCCTCACGGAACAGCGGGCGCGCATCCTGGAGGGCGTCACCCCGGCCAGGCTGGCCGTCATGCGGCTGGAGAACCCGTCCCCGCGGATCCAGGAGGCAGTCCAGCAGATGCTGGACTTCGCCCGCCTGCGGCTCACCCAGATCTTCGCCGCGGAGCTCGACGCGCTGCCGGAGTCCGCACGTACGGACCTGCTCCACGGGCTGGACGCGGTGACCACGTGGAGCGCCTGGTACCACTGGCGCAGCGGCGGGCTGAGCACCGAGCAGGCGCGCCGCACCATGGCCGCCGCCGTGCACGCGCTCCTCGCCGGGGCAGGGGCGGGGGCGGGGGCCGAGGCCGGGGACTGAGTGGACACCAGGGCCTGTACGTGAGCAGACCCGGCGCCCGTGGCTGCGCTGTCCGCAGGACCCGGCCACGAGCCGATGGTCGGAAGGCGTCGCGGCGGGGAGCGTGCCGCAACGGGCTCCGCCGTTGCCCGTCCGCCGGTCTCCTCGGGAGCCCGGTCGCCGTCAGCCCGGAAAGACCCGGCCGAGGTGGTAGCGGAGGACGGCGGTCGCGTCGTCCGCCGTCCGCTGGCCGAGCAGGACGCTGAGGCCGAGGCCGGCGGAGACGGCGAGCAGGACGACGGCCTCCTGGCGGGCGTCCAGTCGGGGATCGGCGGTGCCGGCCCGCCGGGCGGCCGTCAGCTGGGCGACCAGGAAGGCCTCCATCTCGTCGGGGGCCGCGAGGAAGGGCCGGCCGCCGAGCGCGGGGTCGGTGACGGAGAGTACGGCGTACTCGGTGTAGATGAGGTGGAAGGCCCGGCTCTCCTCGTCGGTGGGGACGGCTTCGAGCAGCACGGCCTCGACGATGCCGCGCGGGTCGGTGCCGGCGCCGGTGGCGCGGACGCGGCGCTGGACCCGCTCGCCCATGCGGGCGGCGAGACGGGTCATGGCGGCGAGGAGCAACTGCTCCTTGGTGTCGAAGTAGTACTGGACCAGCCGCACCGAGACGCCCGCCTCGACCGCCACCGAGCGCATGGTGACGGAATGCAGGCCGCTGCTCGCCGCCGAGCGGAGCAGGGCGTCGATGATGTGGACCCGTCGTTCCTCGTGATCCACCAGCTTCGGCATCGGGTTCCTTCCGGATGTTTTTGTGGTACAACCATACCATCAAACCGGGAGGGATCATGACCAGGACCAGCGTCGGACACTTCGCCAGCGAGGCGGCGAGGGCGAAGTTCCTCGACGCGTACGACCGGGCGATGGAGCTGTGGCCCGGCCCGCGCCGGGAACTCGACGTCGAGACCGGCTACGGCACCGTCCACGTCCACCACTACGGGCCGACCGACGGCGAGCCGATCGTGCTGCTGCACGGCCATGCCGGGCACCCGTCCAACTGGTACCCGCAGATCGCCGCGCTCGGCGAACACCACCCCGTGTACGCGATCGACACGCTCGACGACCCCGGCCGCAGCGTGCAGCGGGCCGTCGCCGCGGGGTCGCAGGAGAACGCGGCCTGGCTCGGGGAGGTCCTCGCCGGGCTCGGGCTGGACCGGATCCACCTGGTCGGCGTCTCGTACGGCGGCTGGCTGACCCTCAACCAGGCCGTCCACGCACCCCAACGGCTCGCCTCCGTCACCCTGCTGGACCCGGGCGGGATCGAGAAGGTGCCCGCGCGGTTCTACGTCCACATGGTCGGCGGCCTGTTCGGCATGCTCGCCCCGCCGCGGCTGCGCCCGGCGGTGGGCCGGCTGCTGGCCAACCCGGCGCTCAGCGCACCGCGCGAGATGATCGCGCCGCTGATGCTCGCCATGCGCAGCTACCAGCCGAGCCGCCGCCCGCCGGCCCGGCCGTTCACGGACGAGGAGTTGGCCTCCGTCCGGCTGCCCGCGCTGGTGCTGGTCGGCAGGCGCAGCGCGCTGCTGCGTCCGCGTCAGGTGGTGGAGCGGGTCACGGCGCTGATCCCGGGCGTGCGGTCGGAGATCGTGGAACGGGCCGGGCACGGGCTGAACCTGGAGCGGCCCGAGGTGGTGAACGAGCGGCTGCTGGACTTCATCGGCACCGTCGGTCGGGAGCCGGGGGAGCCGCGGGCGGTGCGACCCGGCGGTCGGTGACCGGGCCGGGGCCGCGGACGTCCGCCCGCCGGCCGTCCGGTATAACTGCTCCGCCACCCGGCTGCCGCAACACCGGCCGGAGTGGGGTTGTCCACACTTCCCGGAGGCGTCACTTGTCACCCGTCACCCGTCGTACCTTCCTCGGATCGGCCGCCGCCCTCGGCGCGGCCATCGGGCTGGACACGGCGGCGCTGCCCGCGGTGCTGTCGAGCGCGTCCACCACCACGACGGGGACGATCCGCGACGTCAAGCACGTCGTGGTGCTGATGCAGGAGAACCGCAGCTTCGACCACTACTTCGGCACGCTGAAGGGCGTGCGCGGGTTCGGCGACCGCACCGCCCTCCAGATCGCGGGCGGCACCAGCGTGTTCAACCAGCCGAACGGCAGCGGGCGGCAGTACCCCTGGCAGCTCAGCAAGACCAGGACCTGGTGGTGGGGCGTGAGCCCCGAGCAGCTGGCGCAGTGCGACGGTTCGCTCGACCACTCGTGGTCCACCCAGCACAAGGCGTGGAACAACGGGAGGATGGACTCCTGGATCGCCGCCAAGGGGTCGGACCGGACCATGGGCTTCATGGCCCGCGAGGACATACCCTTCCACTACGCGCTGGCCGACGCCTACACCATCTGCGACGCGTACCACTGCTCGATCCTCTCGGCCACCGGCCCCAACCGCACCTACCTGTGGTCCGGCACGATCGACCCGGCCGCCACCGCGGGCGGCCCGGCCTACGACGGCGGCTCCGAGTCGGGCCTGCACTGGCAGACCTACGCCGAGACCCTGCAGAACGCGGGTGTCAGCTGGAAGGTCTACCAGAACGCCCACGACAACTTCGGCGACAACGGCCTCGCCTACTTCAACCAGTTCACCAGCGCGCCGAGTTCGAGCCCGCTCGCCCAGCGTGGCATGGGCTCGGTGCCCAGCACCGGCTCGACCCCGGACGACATCGCCGCCGCGATCAGGGCCGACGCGCTCGCCGGCACGCTGCCCCAGGTCTCCTGGGTGGTGGCCAGCCAGCTGTTCTCCGAGCACCCGGACGGCCCGCCGGAGAACGGCGCGCACTTCGTCAACCTGGTGCTGCAAGCGCTGGCGGCCGACCCGGAGGTCTTCGACTCCACCGTCCTGTTCCTGAACTACGACGAGAACGACGGCTTCTTCGACCACGTGCCCCCGCCGGTGGCGCCGGCCGGCACCGTCGGCGAGTTCCACGACGGCACCAACATCGGCCTCGGCTTCCGCGTCCCGATGATCGTGGTCTCGCCGTGGACCCGCGGTGGCTGGGTCGACTCCCAGGTCTACGACCACACCAGCGTCATCCGCTTCCTGGAGACCTGGACCACCGCCCTGGGCACCCCCGCCGTCTGCCCCAACATCAGCGCCTGGCGCCGCCGGGTCTGCGGCGACCTCACCGGTGCCTTCGACTTCACCGACCCGGTCTACGGCCTGCCCACGCTGCCCGACACCAGCGCCACCCTCGGCCAGGCCGCCGCCAACCTGCAGATCAACCCGAGCCCCGGCACCAACTCCATGCCCGCCCAGGAGCCCGGCACCAAGCCCGCCCGCGCGCTGCCCTACCAGCCCAACGCCTGGGTCGACCGGATCGAGCACGACGCCGCCGGCCGGATCCGGCTCTGGATCGACCTGGCCAACCAGGGCCCGCAGGCCACCGCCTGGGCGCACTACTCGGTCCACGCCAACGCCCACCGCGGCGGCGGCCCCTGGCAGTACACCGTCGCCCCGTACGACGCCGCCACCGGAACCGACGGCAGCGCCCGCGACTCCTTCGACATCGGCGCCGGCCACGGCGACGGGCAGTACGACCTCACCGTGCTCGGCCCCAACCGCACCCTGCGCCGCTTCGCCGGCAACGCGACCACCGCGGGCGGGACGGCGGAGGCCACCACCTCCTACGCGACGGCACCGGACACCGGCGACCCGGCGGTCTGGTTCACCATGACCAACACCGGGACCAGTACCGTCACCTTCACCATCACCGCCGGCAACTACCGCACCGGCACCTGGACCTACCAGGTCGCCCCGGGCACCACCGTCCAGGACTACTTCAACGCCGTCACCGTCGCGCAGGGCTGGTACGACTTCACCGTCACCGTCAGCAGCGACCCCGCCTGGATCCGCCGCGCCGCCGGGCACATCGAGACCGGCGCCCCCAGCGTCACCGGCTGACCCGCCGCCACCGGCGCGGGCCGAACGCGGGGCGGGCCGGTCAGGCGCTCGACGACGGCGCGGACTCGCGGCGCTGCTCCAGCCAGCTGCGGCTCAGGTCCTCCCAGACGGCCTGGTACCGGTCGAAGACGGCATCGAGGCCGGGGCGTGCCAGGTCGTCGGCGGGCGTCGACGCCACCAGGTACTCCAGGTCATCGGCGAGCCGCCGGAAGCGGTACTGCGCCTCCTCCATCAGCACCCACCGGGAGCGCCAGTTGAAGAACGGCTCGGCGGCTGCCAGCGCCGTGACCAGGGCCACCGATGCGAAGGCCAGGTCCGTCCACCGGTGCAGGCCCAGCAGGATGGTGGACGCCGCGGACAGGGCCAGCGTCAGCATCTTGATCACGGACGCGCGTCGGCGGAACTGCTCCTTCTTTCCACGGGCGTAGTCGTGACCCCGGCGGATCTTGTCCAGCAGGAGAGCAGCCGTCTGCGTCGGGGTGAGCCCCACGCCCGGTCCATTGTTCGGATTCACCTTGCCCCCTCGTCGTCTGCCCGTGGCGCGGCTCGGGCCGCGTGCGGGATCAGCCAGACGGTAGCCGAGGTCCGGCTTCAGCGGTTCGACGGACCGGTCAGGCGGCTGCGGTGAGTTCGGTGGCCGCCCGGGCCTGGTCGTAGCGGTGGAGGACCAGGCGGGCGACGGCGGGGTGGGCGGCCAGCGGGGCGCTGGTCCAGTGGGCGGGGGTTGTGGCGGCGCGGCGGGCGAAGAAGCCGGGGGAGAGGAGGTAGGTGGCGAGGGCGACGGCGGGGTGGCCGGCGGCCTGGAGGGCGGCCACCGCCTGGTGGGGGGTGGGGGTGGCGGCGGAGAGGTGGGCGGGGGTGACGGGGCGGCCGAGGCGGGTGGCGAGGAGGCCGGCCATCCGGGCGGTGTCGGCGAGGGCGGTGGGGTCGGAGGAGCCGGCACCGGCCAGCACGACGGGGGCGTCGGCGGGGGCGCCGGTCTCGGTGAGGCGGTCGGCGAGGGCCTCGGCGAGCAGGGGATGGGGACCGAGTGCCGGGGCCAGCCGAGCCGGTGGGAGTCCGGCGGCGGCGAGAGCGGCGGGCAGGTCGACGCGGATGTGGTAGCCGGTGCCGAGCAGGAGGGGGACCAGGATCGGCTGCCGGCCGGAGAGTTCGGCGAGGGCCTGGGCGAGCGAGGGTTGCGCGACGTCCAGGAAGCAACAGCGGACGGTGAGTTCGGGCCGGAGCGAGCGAACCACCCGCAACAGACGGCGAATTGAGGCCGAAGCCGCCGGATCGCGGCTGCCGTGCGCGACGGCGAGCAGCACCGGTGCCATCAGCCCGCCGCCAGGCGGTAGCCGCGCTTGGGGACGGTGCGGATCAGCGCCGCGTGCGGCCCGAGGGCGGCCCGGAGCCGGCCGACCGCCGCCTCGACCGCGTGTTCGTCGGCCGCCGCGTCCGGCCAGGCGGCGCGCAGCAGGTCGGCGCGGCTGAGCACTCGGCCGGGGCGTTCGGCGAGGGCCCGCAGCACCGCCGCGCCGCGCGGGCTGAGCCAGTGGCTCTCGCCGTCGACCAGGGCGGCGTTCCCTTGGAGGGTCAACACCTGCCCCGCGAGGGTGACTTCGCGACGGGTCCGGCCCGGCAGGGTGTCCGCGAGCAGCCGGACCAGGGCGCCGAGCCGGCCGCGTTCGGGGTGGACGGCGGGCAGGCCGAGGTCGGTGAGCGGCCGGGCGCAAAGGGTGCCGACGCAGACCGGCAGCACGTCCGCGCGCAGCGCGTCCAGCAGGGCCCCGTACAGTCCCTCGGCCTGGGCGACGGCGAGCAGGGCGGTGATGGCGGGCGCGCTGGTGAAGGTGAGCGCGTGCACCTGGCGGCGTACGGTCTGGTCGAGTAGCCGGCGCACCGCGCCCGGGTCCTCCGGCGGCGCCCAGCGGTAGACGGGGACGGAGATCACCTCGGCGCCGCGTTCGCGCAGCGCCGCCGCGAAGGCGTCCAGGCGGACGCCGTGTTCCTGGACGGCGATCCGGCAGCCGGCCAGCGGGCGGGCGAGCAGCCAGGTGAGCAGTTCGTCGGTGGCCTCGGTGTCGGGGGAGTAGCGCTCGTCGAGTCCGCTGGCGCGCACGGCCCCGGTGGCCTTGGGGCCGCGGCTGAGCACCACCGCGCCACGGCAGGCCTCGGCGAGGGCGGCTCCCCGGCCCCAGCCCTCGGCGGCGCTCATCCAGCCGCGCCAGCCGACGCCGGTGGTGGCGACCACGTAGTCGAGCGGGGCGGCCAGGCAGCGTTCGGTGGCCTCGCGCAGGGCGAGGTCGTCGGCCAGCGGCAGGATGCGCAGCACCGGTGCCTCGACCACCTGGGCACCGCGCCGGGTGAGCAGGGCGGTGAGCTCCTCGCGGCGGCGTGCGGCGGTGACGCCGACGGTGAAGCCGGTGAGCGGTCCTGGCGGGGTGAGGGTTGCTGCCATGCGGGCCAGCCTCCGCCGCGCGTGTTACGGGGGCATTGCCCGGCCGTCACCCGCGGGTAAGCGAAAGTGCCGCTGCGGTTACGGCAGATGTCCGGGCGTGCACCCCGGCGGCCGGGGGGCGTGAGCGAGGTGTACCGCGCCCGCAACATACGCGAAGCGGTCGCGAAACAGCGGGCGGCGACCTTTCTCGGCATGACGTCGACCAGCCCCGCCGCCCTCGCCGCGGCCACCGACACCCACTGCCCGTACTGCTCGCTGCAGTGCGGCATGCGGCTGTCGCCGGGCGCGGACAAGGCGGGTGCGGACACGGTGCTCGAGGTGCTGGAGCGCCCGGACTTCCCGGTGAACCGGGGCGCGCTGTGCGGCAAGGGCCGGACGGCGCCCGCGCTGCTGGCCCGGGGCGCCCGGCTGACCGGTCCGCTGCTGCGGGACCGGCCCGGCGCCCCGCTGCGCTCGGCGAGCTGGCCGGAGGCGCTGGACCGGGTGGCCGCCGGGCTGGCCCGGACCCGGGCCGAGCACGGCGCGGACGCGGTGGGCGTGTTCGGCGGCGGCGGGCTGACCAACGAGAAGGCGTACCTGCTGGGCAAGTTCGCCCGGGTCGTACTCGGCACCGCCAACATCGACTACAACGGCCGGTTCTGCATGTCCTCGGCGGCCGCCGCGCACCGCCGGGCGTTCGGCCTGGACCGGGGCCTGCCGTTCCCGCTGGCCGACATCCCGCACACCGGCTGCCTGATCCTGGTCGGCGGCAACCCGGCCGAGACGATGCCGCCGGCCGTCCGCTACTTCCGCGAACTACGGGAGAACGGCGGCAGGTTGATCGTGGTCGACCCGCGCCGCACCCGTACCGCCGAGCTGGCCGACCTGCACCTGCAGCCCCGCCCCGGCGGGGACCTGGCGCTCGCCCTCGGCCTGCTCCACCTGGTGATCGCGGACGGCCTGGTGGACCGCGGGTTCATCGACCGGCGGACCACCGGCTTCGAAGCGGCCCGCGAGTCGGCGATGGCCCACTGGCCGGACCGGGTGGAGCGGATCACCGGGGTGCCGGCCCACCAACTCCGCGCGGCCGCCCGGATGTTCGGCGGTGCCGCCAGCGGCATGGTGCTCACCGCGCGCGGACCCGAACAGCAGAGCAAGGGAACCGACACCGTCGGCGCCTGGATCAACCTGTGCCTGGCCACCGGCAACGCGGGCCGCCGGTACGCCGGTTACGGCTGCCTGACCGGCCAGGGCAACGGCCAGGGCGGGCGCGAGCACGGCCAGAAGGCCGACCAACTGCCCGGCTACCGCTCGATCGAGGACCCGGCGGCGCGCCGACACGTCGCCGCCGTCTGGGGGGTGGACCCGGAGTCGATCCCCGGCCCGGGCCGGTCCGCGTACGAGCTGCTGGACGGCCTCGGCCGGCCCGGCGGCGTCCGGGCGCTGCTGCTGGCCGGCTCGAACCCGGCGGTCTCCGCGCCCAACGCCGGGCACGTCACCGAACGGCTGCGCGCGCTGGACCTGTTGGTGGTCGCCGACCTCGTCCTGTCCGAGACCGCCCGGCTCGCCGACGTCGTGCTGCCGGTCACCCAGTGGGCCGAGGAGGACGGCACCACCACCAACCTGGAGGGCCGGGTGATCCTGCGCCGGCGCGCCCTCGACCCGCCGGAGGGGGTGCGCAGCGAGCTGTGGCTGCTGCGCGAGCTCGCTGCCCGGCTGGGGGTCCCCCAAGGCTTCCCCACCGACGCCGAGCAGGCCTTCGCCGAGCTGGGCCGCGCCTCGGCCGGTGGCGACGCCGACTACGCGGGCATCAGCTACCAGCGGATCGCCGCCGAGGACGGGGTGTTCTGGCCCTGCCCGGCGCCCGACCACCCGGGCACCCCGCGGCTGTTCCTGGACCGCTTCGCCACCCCGGACGGCCGGGCCCGCTTCGCGGACGTCACCCACCGCCCGGCCGCCGAGGAACCGGACCAGGCGTACCCGCTGTACCTGACCACCGGCCGGGTGCTCGCCCAGTACCAGAGCGGCGCGCAGACCCGCCGGGTCGCCGAGCTCAACCAGGCCGCGCCCGGCCCGTTCGTGGAGCTGCACCCGCGGCTGGCGGAGCGGCTCGGGGTCGCGGACGGCGAGCCGGTCGCGGTCACCAGCCGGCGCGGGCGGGCCGTCGCCCCGGCGCGGATCACCGACGCCATCCGGCCGGACACCGTGTTCATGCCCTTCCACTGGGCGGGCGCGGGCCGGGCCAACAGCCTCACCAATCCCGCGCTCGACCCGGTCTCCCGGATGCCGGAGTTCAAGCTCTGCGCCGTCCGGGTGGAGCGCGCCCACCTGGAGGTGACGAGATGAGGATCGCCGTGGTCGGCGGCGGGATGGCGGCCGCCCGCTTCGCCGAACGGTACGCCGCCCTGGGCGGGGCCGGTGCGGTCACCGTGTACGGCGCCGAGCCGCGCGCCCCGTACAACCGGGTGCTGCTCGCCGAGGTGCTGACCGGCCGCTACGACGCCGAGTCGATCGCGCTGCCGCTCGGCGGGGCGCTGGCCCGGCCCGGCTGCGAGGTCGTCGCCCTCGACCTGGCGGCCCGGACGCTGGGCCTGGCCGACGGCACCGTGGAGCCCTGGGACGAGCTGGTGCTCGCCACCGGTGCCAACCCGGTGCTGCCGCCGGTGCGCGGGCTGCGCCGCCCCGACGGGTACGGGCTGGCCGAGGGCGTGCACACGCTGCGCACCCTGGAGGACTGCGCCCGGCTGGCCGAGGAGGCCGTCGGGGCGAAGCGGGCCGTGGTGATCGGCGGCGGGGTGCTCGGGGTGAGCGCCGCCCGGGCGCTGGCCGCGCTCGGCGCCCGCACCGAAATCGTGCACCAGGCGGAGCATCTGATCGAGCGTCAGCTAGACCCGGAGGCGGCCGCCGTGCTGCGCGAACGCCTCCAGGGCCTCGGCGTCGAGTGCTACACCGGCAACCGCGCCCGGGCCGTGCACGGCGGCATGGGGGTCCCCCCGGCCGGAGGCTGGGAGCGGGTCGGCGCGGTGGAGCTGGCCAGCGGCTACCGGCTGGACTGCGACCTGGTGGTCCTCGCCTGCGGCACCCGCCCGCGCACCGCGCTCGCCCACGCCGCCGGACTGCCGGTCGCCACCGGCGTCCTGGTGGACGACCGGCTGGCCGCCGCCCCGCACGTGTCCGCGATCGGCGACTGCGCCGAGCACCGCGGCACCGTCCACGGCCTGGCCGGCCCCGCCTGGGAACAGGCCGACGTGCTGGCTCGCCGGCTCTCCGGCGCCGAGCCGGACGCCCGCTACCCCGGCACCAGCCCGCGCGCCCGGCTCAGCACCGGTGACCTGGAGTACGCGGCCTTCGGCGCCGTGGACGAGACCCTCGACCCCGAACTCGACGTGCTGCGGCTCACCGACGCCACCCGCGGCAGCTACAAGAAGCTCGTCCTGCGCGGCGACCAGCTGGTCGGCGCCATCCTGCTCGGCGACCTGGCCACCGTGGACGCGCTGGCCGGCGCCTTCGCCGACGGCGGCACCCTCGCCGGCCACCCCCTGCACCTGCTCACCCAAGGAGCCCCCCGATGACCGGAAGTACCGGGATGACGGCAGACGACCGCACTGTCCGCGACCTCGTCCTGGTCGGCCACGGCATGGTCGGCCAGCGCTTCCTGGAGGCCTGGAGCGAGCAGCCGGCCGCGCGCCACTGGCGGGTCACCGTGCTCGCCGAGGAGCCCCGGCCCGCCTACGACCGGGTCCACCTCAGCTCGCTGTTCTCCGGCAGCACGCCGGAGGACCTCGCGCTCTGCCCGTCCGGCTTCCTCGCCGAGCACGGCATCGACCTGCGGCTCGGCGACCCGGTCAGCGCGATCGACCGGGCGGCCCGGCTGGTCCGCACCGAGTCCGGCGCCGAAGTCCGCTACGACGTCCTGGTGCTGGCCACCGGCTCGGTGCCCTTCGTGCCGCCCGTACCCGGGACGGACGCGCCCGGCTGCCACGTCTACCGCACCATCGAGGACGTCGACGCCATCCGCGCCGGGGCCGCCACCGCCGACACCGGCGTGGTGGTCGGCGGCGGACTGCTCGGCCTGGAGGCGGCCGGCGCCCTGCGGGCCGGCGGCCTGGCCACCCACGTGGTCGAGTTCGCGCCCCGGCTGATGGCCGTCCAGGTGGACGACGGCGGTGGCGCCGCACTGCGCCGCAAGATCGAGGAGCTGGGCGTCACCGTCCACACCAGCGCCGGCGCCAGCGGCGTGCTCACCGGCCCGGACGGCCGGGTCCGCGGCCTCGCCCTGTCCGACGGCCGGGAGCTTCCCGCCGACCTGGTGGTCTTCTCCGCCGGGGTGCGCGCCCGCGACCAGCTCGCCCGGGACTGCGGACTGCCGGTCGGCCAGCGCGGCGGCGTCGTGGTCGACGCGCACTGCCGCACCGAGGACCCGGCCGTCCTGGCCATCGGCGAGTGCGCCCAGGCCGTCGACGGCCGGGTGTACGGGCTGGTCGCCCCCGGCTACCAGATGGCCGAGACGGCGGCCCGCACCATCGCGGAGCAGCAGGGCCAGGGCTTCACCGGCGCCGACACCTCCACCAAGCTCAAGCTGCTCGGCGTCGACGTCGCCAGCTTCGGCGACCCGCACGGCACCGCCGAGGGCGCGCTCGACGTGCTGTACAGCGACAGCCGCAGCGGCGTCTACCGCAAGCTGGTGATCGGTGCCGACGGCGCGCTGCTCGGCGGCGTCCTGGTCGGCGACACCGAGGGCTACGGCGCGCTGCGCCCGCTGGCCGTCGCCGGAAAGCCGCTCACCGTCGCGCCCGAACAGCTGGTGCTGCCGGCCGGGTTCGCGGGGAGCGCCGGTCCGGTCGCGCTGCCCGACGACGCGGTGCTCTGCTCCTGCCACAACGTCACCCAGGGCGCCGTCCGGGCCGCCGTCCGCGAGCAGGGCGCCGAGAGCGTCGCCGCCGTCAAGAAGTGCACCCGGGCCGGCACCGGCTGCGGCAGCTGCCTCAAGCAGCTCGGCAGCGTCGTCAAGGAGGAGTTGGAGGCCGCCGGGGTCTCCACCGTCCAGGGCCTGTGCGAGCACTTCGCCCACAGCCGCGCCGAGTTGTACGAGATCGTCCGGGTGACGGGCCTCACCACCTTCTCCGAACTGCTCGCCAAGCACGGCACCGGCGGCGAGGGCTGCGAGATCTGCAAGCCGACCGTCGCCTCCATCCTGGCCAGCCTCGGCAACGGCCACATCCTGGACGGCGAACAGGCCGCCCTGCAGGACTCCAACGACCACTTCCTGGCCAACCTCCAGCGCAACGGCTCCTACTCGGTCGTGCCCCGGGTGCCCGGCGGCGAGATCACCCCCGAGGGCCTGATCACCATCGGCGAGATCGCCCGCGACCACGGCCTCTACACCAAGATCACCGGCGGCCAGCGGATTGACATGTTCGGTGCCACCGTCGACCAACTGCCGGTGATCTGGCGCAAGTTGGTCGACGCCGGGTTCGAGTCCGGACACGCCTACGGCAAGTCGCTGCGCACCGTGAAGTCCTGCGTCGGCCAGACCTGGTGCCGCTACGGCGTCCAGGACTCCACCACCCTCGCCATCGAACTCGAGCTGCGCTACCGGGGGCTGCGCTCCCCGCACAAGCTCAAGGCCGCCGTCTCCGGCTGCGCCCGCGAATGCGCGGAGGCGCAGAGCAAGGACTTCGGCATCATCGCCACCTCGGCCGGCTGGAACCTCTACGTCGGCGGCAACGGCGGCATGACCCCCCGGCACGCCGACCTGCTCGCCGCCGACCTCGACCGCGACACCCTCGTCCGCACCATCGACCGCTACCTGATGTTCTACATCCGCACCGCCGACCGGCTGGAGCGCACCTCGGTCTGGCTGGAGCGGCTCGAGGGCGGACTCGACCACCTGCGGGCCGTCGTCCTCGACGACTCGCTCGGCATCGCCGCCGAACTCGACGAACTGATGTCCCGTCACATCAGCGGCTACCGGGACGAATGGGCCGAGACCCTGGCCGACCCCGACCGGATGCGGCGCTTCGCCTCCTTCGTCAACGCCCCCGGCACCCCCGACCCCGCAGTGACCTTCGTCCCCGAACGCGGCCAGATCCGCCCCGCCCGCCCCGGCGAGGCCGGCCACACCCTCAACGCCCCGGTGCTGGTCGCCGGGGCCCGACTGGAGGTGCTCACCCCGTGACCGTACAGATCCACGACGGCGACCGCTGGCACACCGTCTGCGCCCTCACCGACCTCCAACCCGGCCGCGGCGTCGCGGTGTTGCTCCCCGAAGCCGAGCAGGTCGCGCTGTTCCGCGACAGCTCCGGAGAGCTGTACGCCGTCGACAACCTCGACCCGTTCAGCGGCGCCCCCGTCCTCTCCCGCGGCCTGCTCGGCAGTCGCGGCGACCGGCCGACCCTCATCTCGCCGATGTACAAGCAGGCGTTCGACCTCACCGACGGGCACTGCCTCGACGAGGACACCGCCCCCGACGGCGCCCCCGCCGTGCTGCGCCGCTGGCCGGTCCGGGTGCTCGACGCGGAGGCGGCGGCATGACCACCGTCCTGGAAGCGAGAACACCCGCGCCGCTGGCCGGTTGGGACCCGGAGGACGAGGAGTTCTGGGCCCGCGACGGCGCCCGGATCGCCCGGCGCAACCTGGTCTTCTCCGTCCTCTCCGAGCACATCGGCTTCTCGGTCTGGAGCCTGTGGTCGGTGCTGGTGCTCTTCCTCGGCCCCGAGTACCACATCGACACCGCGGGCAAGTTCACCCTCACCGCCCTGCCGACCGCGCTCGGCGCCCTGCTGCGGCTGCCGTACACCTTCGCCGTCGCCCGCTTCGGCGGCCGCACCTGGACGGTGATCAGCGCCCTGCTGCTGCTCGTGCCCACGGTGCTCGCGGCCGTGGTGCTGGAACCGGGCGTCCCGTACGGCACGCTGCTCGCGGTGGCCTGCGTGGCCGGCGTCGGCGGCGGCAACTTCGCCTCCTCGATGGCCAACATCAACGCCTTCTACCCGCACCGGCTCAAGGGCTGGGCGCTGGGCGTCAACGCGGGCGGCGGCAACCTCGGCGTCCCCGCCGTCCAACTCCTCGGCCTGCTGGTGCTGGCCACCGCCGGCGCCACCCACCCCCGGCTGCTGCCGCTGATCTACCTGCCGCTGATCGGGCTCGCCGCGGCCGGGGCCTGGTGGCGGATGGACAACCTGCCTCCGTCCACGGCGAGTTCGAGCGAGGGCCGGGCGCTGCGCGAGGTCGCCCGCGATCCGTACGGCTGGGCCGTCTCCACCCTCTACATCGGCACCTTCGGCTCCTTCATCGGCTTCGGCTTCGCCTTCGGACAGGTGCTGCAGGTGCAGTTCCACGACCGCTTCGACACCCCGGTCAAGGCCGCCGCCCTCACCTTCCTCGGCCCGCTGCTCGGCTCACTGCTGCGCCCGGTGGGCGGGCGGCTCGCCGACCGCTACGGCGGCGCGCGGGTGACGCTGGCGACCTTCGCCGCCATGGGCGCCGGCACGGCGGTGGTGCTGGTGGCGTCCCGGGCGGGCTCGCTGCCGCTGTTCCTCGGCGGGTTCATCTCCCTCTTCGTGCTCAGCGGGATCGGCAACGGCTCGACGTACAAGATGATCCCGGCGCACTACCAGGCCCTCGCCCGCACGGCGGTCGCGGCCGGAGGCGACCCGGCGGCCGCCGAGGCCGACTCCCGGCGCCGGGCCTCGGCACTGATCGGACTGGCGGGCGCGATCGGCGCCTTCGGCGGCGTCCTGGTGAACCTGGCCTTCCGGCAGTCCTTCCTCGCCAGCCACAACGGGGACACCGCCTACCTGGGCTTCCTGGCGGCGTACCTGCTCTGCTCGGCGCTGACCTGGGCGGTCTGGCTCCGACGCCGGTGAGACCGCTCAACGGCGGTGGGACGGCGGTCCAGCGGTGAGACGCCGCCCAGCGGCGGCCCAGCCACCCGGCTGGGCCGCCGCGCGGTCTGACGGCGGGACCGTCAAGGCGAGGTGGGGTCGGGTAAGGGGAAGTTAAAATCCGCGTGCACCTGCCGTGTTGGCGGGTCCATCGCGGTGCGCCCGATTCGGGGACGATCGGCCCGGGCGGGGTGGGCGTGCGGGCGCCTGCGGGCGCCCACGGGTGCGACCGGGCCGAGTGCCCGTGGATGGGTGCCGCTGATCCTCGTCGTCCGTGGGGGACTTGTGTGCGACGGTCAGTGAAATATCATATGGCGCATTGCACAGCGGTCCGGTCGAGATCCGGTTCCCATCCCCCGCCGCATCCGGTTGACGAGCTGTCAGCTCCGTACCCGCACCGCAAAACGTGCACACCCTTCCCCCATGTCACGAGAGACGGAACCCGACCCGTGTTCAGATTCCGATCCCGCTCCTCCGGTCCCGCTCAAGGCGCCGGCCGCGCCCAACGCGCCCCGCGCACGGCCCTGGTGGCGCTCGCGGCCGCCCTGGCCGGCGCCGCGCTCAGCAGCCCGCTGTCCGCGATGGCCGACAATCACGCGCCGCAGGCCGCCACCGTCGCCGTCGAGCCCGGCACCCCGAAGGCGGCCGCCGCCCCGCAGAAGTCCGGCCCGCGCCGGGCCAGGGCGGCCAGGACCGGCCCGGTCGCCGCCGCGAACACCGGCGGCAAGAAGACGCCCCAGCTGGTGGACGGCGCCGATCCGGGCACCGGCAAGGACGGCGACGGCAACGTCGCCAACCAGTACGACCTCCAGGTCACCTACAAGGGCGGCCAGGAGTCGACCGGTGTGGTGATCGGCGCGCCCAAGGTCTACCTGGTGCTCTGGGGATCCCAGTGGGGAACGCCCTCGACCAACTCCTCCGGCGACACCGTGACCACCGGGGACCCGGATCAGGCCGCCCCGTACCAGCAGGACTTCTTCAAGGGCCTCGGCAGCGCGGGCGACGGCTGGAGCGCCGTGCTGACCCAGTACTGCGAGGGCATCGCCGCCGGTTCCATCCAGTGCCCGGCCGGCTCCGCGCACATCCCGTTCCCCCAGCAGGGCAGCGTGCTCGCGGGCGTCTGGGTGGACAACAGCGCCCCCGCGCCGCAGGCCGCGACCGAGCCGCAGCTCGGCGCCGAGGCGCTGGCCGCCGCCAAGCACTTCGGCAACCTGACCGAGGCGCAGAACCGCAACGTCCAGTACATCATCGACTCGCCGCAGGGCACCGACCCGGACAAGTGGAAGGAACTGGGCTACTGCGCCTGGCACGACTTCCAGCGCTCGCCGTACGGCCAACTCGCCTACACCAACATGCCGTACCTGACGGACGTGGCCGGCTGCGGCACCAACTGGTTCGGTGAGAACACCCCGCGGGGCCGGCTCGACGGCTACGGGATCATCGGCGGCCACGAGTACGCGGAGACGGTGACCGACCCGAACACCCCGGGCGGCTGGACGGACGCCACCGGTCAGGAGATCGGCGACAAGTGCGCCTGGATCCCGAAGGGTTCCAACGGCGGGCTGTTCTTCGAGGACCTGGCCACCGGCAGCTTCCCGCTGCAGACCCTGTGGTCCAACTCCGACCACCTGTGCATGGCCTCGGACCCGGTGGTGACCAGCCCGCCGGTCTCGGTGAGCACGATGTGCGACCGGATCGACAAGGCCGGGCAGCCGTTGTCGATCCCGGCGGTGGGCGTGTCCAGCAGCGGTTCGGCCCTCACCTACAGCGCCACCGGGCTGCCGCAGGGGCTGGCCATCGACGCGAGGAGCGGGGTCATCTCCGGCACCGCGGCCGCGACCACCGGCTACCAGCGGATCAACGTGACGGCGACGGACGCGGCGGGCAGGACGGCCTCCACCGGCTTCTGGGAGAACGTCAGCGCGAGCGGCGGGAGGGGCTGCAACCCGATCGAGCAGCTCATCGACCCCGGCTTCGAGAACGGCTCGGCGGACGTCAACCACACGGTGATGACGGACTCCTGGGGCCCCTCGGGCTACAACATCATCACCCCGTCCAGCCTGCACGCGCCGCACTCCGGCTCCTGGTACGCCTGGCTCGGCCAGAACACCGGCACGGACGACTCCATCACCACCTACCTGAACACCTACCCCGGCTACGGGCAGGCGACCTTCTCCTTCTGGCTCGACACCGAGACGACCAACACCTCCGGTTCCTCGCCCGACACGTTGTCGCTGGTGGCGATCGACCAGTACACCGGGCAGCCGCTCGGCACGGTGAAGACCTGGACCAGCCAGAACCCGACCAACGGCTACCAGTACCAGTCGGTCGACCTCTCCCCGTTCATCGGGCAGGTCGGCTGGGGGACCACCATCGGCCTCAAGCTGGTCTCCCACGAGACCGGTGCGACCCCGAGCACGGCGTTCCTGATCGACGACGCCTCGGCTCGCGAGAGCTGACCCCTGGTTCGAACTCCGGCCCCGGCACCGCGCGTCGCGGTGCCGGAGCCGGCTGCTACCGGGTGTCGGAGTTCGAACGGGCGGCGTCGACCAGCAGTTGGACGGCGTCGAGCGGCAGGCCCAGCCGGCGGGCGATCCACGGGGCCGGGCGGCCGCTCCGGGCGAGCATCCAGGCCGAGTACAACTGGCCGAGCTGGGGTGCGCGTTCGGCGAGCAGCAGCGGGCGGACGGCCTCCATCGGGAAGCCCTCCAGCGCGCGGGCGCTGTACTCGCGCCCGTTGGGCCCGGGCGGCGGGAGCGGGAGCGGGCGGCGGGCGTCGAGCCAGCGGCTGAACAGGACCGCCCCGACGACCAGCAGCCCGGAGCAGGACACGCCGATCAGGGCGCCGCCGATGACCGGGCGGTCCTCCTCCTCGGCGAGGCCGAGGGCGACCTCCTCCAGCACCAGCAGGCCGAGGACGGTGAGCAGCACCGCCGCCTCGCGGGGGCGTGGGAAGAGCCGGGACGTCGTCATGGGGAACCTCTTCCTCGGCAGGGGTGCCGGGAGGCGGGGGCGGGCGCGGCGACTCACCTTCCGTACAACGGCGCCGGGCGGCCCGGGGTACGCCCGGAGAGGCCGGGCGGTGAAGGGCCGCGCACGGTGTTGACGATTCGTCAAAAACTCAACCATCCAAGGGAGTTCTGCCGACGGAGACAGAAATCCATCCTTCGGGACCCGTCGACAGCATAGCCGGGCCATGCCAACTTCGACACCCTTGTCGAAGTTCGCCTGCGGAGCGGTCGACTCCAATGCGTCCCCTGGATGATCCACCAGCACGGAGCGCGTGCGAATGGTGCCCGGACCCACTCGTGACGCCCGCCCGCCGAAAGCAGGCGCGCCCTGGTGCGGCTCGGCGCGGAGACGGTGGACTGCGAGGGCCGCAGCATCCCGCTGAAGGAGCTGCACGAGGCGGGGCGCGAGCGCGGGGTCGAGCTGTCCGCCGCCGGGCACGCGCTCGGCGCGACCCTGTTCGAACGCGTGCTGCGGGACGAGCACGGCGAGGTCCCCACCGCCGCCTTCCGCCGCTACCGGCTCCCGGCGTACGCCGACCCGCCGTTCCTGCGCGACCAGGTGTGGCAGGCGCTGGAGGAGCACCGACCGCTACGGTGACCCACGGCTACGGTGAGTAAGGTGAGCCGATTCTCCGGCCGGTGGTCCACAGTGGTAGGGGAGGCCGGGACCGATGGGACTCACCAGTCACAAGCTGCTGGCGCTGGCGGCGCTGCTCGCGGTGTGCACGGTGCTCGGCACGCTCTGGGTCTGGCCGAAGCTCGCCGTCCGCAGCTGGCCCGCGATGTTCCTGCGGCTCGGCACCGTCGCCGTCACCCAGCTGGCGCTGCTCGTGATGCTCGGGCTCGCCGTCAACGACTACTTCGTCTTCTACAGCAGCTGGTCCGACCTGTTCGGGCACGAGCACAGCGCCGGCGTCATCCAGGGCTCCGGCGGGGCTCCGAGCCCCGCCGGGACACCGAGCAGTGGCGGCACCCCGAGCAGCGGACCGGCCGGGGTGCAGGTGCTCGGTACGGCCCAGATCACCGGCGCCGGCTCGGTCAGCCGGGACCCGGCCCGGATCGGCCGGCTCGACAGGGTCCGGCTGCCCGGCGGCACCACCGGCCTGAGCACCGAGGGTTACGTCTACCTGCCGCCGCAGTACTTCCAGCCCGGCAACGGGGCCAAGCACTTCCCCGCCGTGCTGGTGCTGACCGGATTCCCCGGGGACGCCACCAACCTGGTCACCAAACTGCGCTACCCGGCCACCGAGCTCGACCTGCTCGGCAAGGGCGCCATGAAGCCGACCGTCCTGGTCCTGATGCGGCCCTCGCCCAGCATGCCCCGGGACAGCGAGTGCGAGGACGTCCCGCACGGCCCGCAGGCGCAGAGCTACTTCACCACCGACGTGCCCGCCGACCTGCGCGCCGGCTACCGGGTGCTCGGCGGCCCGGGCAGCCTCGGCGTCATGGGCGACTCCACCGGCGGCTACTGCGCGCTCAAGCTCGGCATGGTGCACCCGGGCACCTTCCCTGCGGCGGTCTCGCTCTCCGGCTACTTCAAGGCGGCGGAGGACGTGACCACCGGCGACCTCTTCGGCGGCAGCCAGCAGCGCCGGAACGAGGCCGACCTGAACTGGCGCCTGGCCCACCTGCCGTTGCCCGCGCTCGCCGTGCTGCTCGCCGACAGCAAGCAGGACGGCCGCACGTACGCCGACTCCACCGCCTTCGCGGCGGCGGCCCGCCCCCCGCTGGTGGTGGCCCAGGCGACGGTCGACACCGGCGGCCACAACTTCACCACCTGGGACCGACTGATCCCGCCCTCACTCGGCTGGCTCAGCGCGCACCTGCCGGACCCGGCGTAGCCCGGTTGTTCAGCGGGCCAGCAGCGGCAGCGGCGCCCCCGTACGGGCGGACAGCTCCAGCCGGGTCAGCAGCGCCGACGGGGAGACCTCGACCACCCGGCAGCCCGCCCGGTGCCGACAGTACCGGGCCACCGACGTGCCGCGCAGCCGGTCGAAGCGGCGCCGGGTGGCGGCGCCGAGGACGAGCAGGTCGTCCGGGCCGGTGACGGCGGCGACCAGGGCGGGCCCCGGCTCTGCGTTCACCACCACCGGGTGGATCACCAGCCCGGACGGGTAGCCGCCGTAGGCCTGCTCGAACGCGACGTCCAGACGCCGCCGGGCGGCGTGCTCCAGCTCGGACAGCGGGCGCAGCACGTCCCGGTCGTTCGCCGTCCAGGCGGCGACGGGCACCAGCACGGCCGCGTGCCGGGCCGCCGTGCCGACGGAGTGGTAGAGGGCGGCCAGACTGCTCAGCGAGCCGCTCAGGCCGACGATCACCCGGGCGGTCCCGTCCGTGGGCCGGTTCGTGGTCCCGGTCGTGGTGGTGGTGCCGGTCATGGCCGTTCGCCTCCGTCTCTCCGGTCGCGTTCTGCCGGTTCCGCACTCCTTGCTTCGGATGCCTCCAGTCAACCCCGGAACCACTTCCTCCGTACCGGCGCTGACACCACCATGACGCCGGTCACACGCTTCTTGACGGCCCCCTGACGGGCATCCCCCGACGTGCGTCACCCCAGCCCCGGCACGAACTCGATCAGCAGGTCGATCGCCTTGATGCCGAGGAACGGCAGCACCAGCCCGCCCAGCCCGTACACCCGCAGGTTGCGCCGGAGCAGCTCGTTCGCGGAGGCGGGCTGGTAGCGCACGCCGCGCAGCGCCAGCGGGATCAGGGCGATGATGATCAGCGCGTTGAAGATGATCGCGGAGGCGATCGCCGAGGTGGGGCTGTGCAGGCCCATGATGTTGAGGTGGTGCAGCCCCGGGTAGGCATGGGCGAACATCGCGGGGATGATCGCGAAGAACTTGGCCACGTCGTTGGTGATCGAGAAGGTGGTCAAGGCGCCCCGGGTGATGAGGAGTTGCTTGCCGACCCGGACGATGTCGATCAGCTTCGCCGGGTTGGAGTCCAGGTCGACCATGTTGCCGGCCTCCTTGGCGGCCGGGGTGCCGGAGTTCATGGCGACGCCGACGTCGGCCTGGGCGAGGGCTGGGGCGTCGTTGGTGCCGTCGCCGGTCATCGCGACCATGTTCCCGGCGGCCTGTTCGCGCCGCAGGTGGGCGAGCTTGTCCTCCGGGGTGGCCTCGGCGAGGAAGTCGTCCACCCCGGCCTCCTCGGCGATCGCCCTGGCGGTCAGCGCGTTGTCGCCGGTGACCATCACGGTCCGGATGCCCATCCGCCGCAGCTCGGCGAAGCGTTCGGCGATGCCCTCCTTGACCACGTCCTTGAGCTCGACCACGCCCAGCGCCCGGGCGCCGTGCCGGTCGTGCACGGCGACCAGCAGCGGGGTGCCGCCGGCCTCGGCGATCCGGTCCACCAGCGGCTTCGCCCCCACGGGGATCCGCCCGCCGGAGTCCACCACCCAGCGGGCGACGGCCGCCGCGGCGCCCTTGCGGATCAGACAGCCGCTGCCGTCCGGCCAGCTGAGGTCGACGCCGCTCATCCGGCTGTGCGCGCTGAACGGGACGGGCCGCTGCTCGCCCAGCTCGCCGGGGGAGCGCGGCGGCACCCAGTACTGACGGTCCGTCAGCTCGACGATCGAGCGCCCCTCCGGGGTCTCGTCCGCGACCGACGCCAACTGGGCTGCCTCGGCGAGCTGTTCGGTGCTCGCGCCGGGCAGCGGATGCAGCGCGACGGCCCGGCGGTTGCCGTGGGTGATGGTGCCGGTCTTGTCCAGCAGCAGCACGTCCACGTCGCCGGCGGCCTCAACCGCCCGGCCGGACAGGGCGATCACGTTGCGCTGGACCAGCCGGTCCATCCCGGCGATCCCGATCGCCGACAGCAGAGCACCGATGGTGGTAGGGATCAGCGCGACCATCAACGCCACCAGCACGATCGTGGTCTGCGGGGCGTGGGCATAGATCGCCATCGGCTGCAGCGAGACGACGGACAACAGGAAGACGATGGTGAGGGAGGCGAGCAGGATGTTCAGCGCGATCTCGTTCGGAGTCTTCTGCCGGTCGGCGCCCTCGACCAGGGCGATCATCCGGTCCACGAAGCTCTGCCCGGGGCGGGAGGTGACCCGGACCACCAGGTGGTCGGAGAGCACCTTCGTCCCGCCGGTGACGGCCGTACGGTCACCACCGGACTCGCGGATCACCGGCGCGGACTCGCCGGTGATCGATGACTCGTCGACGCTCGCCACGCCCTCGACCACCTCGCCGTCCTGCGGGATGACCTCCCCGGCCGGGACCAGCACGATGTCGTGCAGCATCAACTCCTCGGCGGGGAGCACCTCGTGGCGGCGGTCACGGGTGCCGACCCGCCAGTGCAGCAGCCGCCTGGCCGTCATGCCCTGCTGCGCGCGGCGCAGCGAGTCGGCCTGCGCCTTGCCGCGTGCCTCGGCGACGGCCTCGGCGAGGTTGGCGAACAGCACGGTCAGCCAGAGCCAGAAGGAGATCACCCAGGCGAACACGCTCGGATGGATGACGGCGCTGATCGTGGTCAGCGCCGAGCCGGTCTCGACCACCAGCATCACCGGGTTGCGCATCATCGTGCGCGGGCGCAGCTTGCGGACGGCGGCGGGCAGCGCCTCGGCGAGCTGTTGGCGGGTGATCAGCGTGCGGCGGGCCCGGGGAGTGGACGGGCGGTGGCTCGGCGGTGGCTCTGGAGCGGGTTCCGGGCGGCGGAACCAGTTCTGCTGGTCGCTGGTGGTGTCCGGTGGGGTGAGGGCCGAACGGCGCATCGTCTCGGGGACCTTCCGGGCCGCCCGGTGGAAGGGGGCGGCGGGCTCGGTGGCGACGGGGGAACGGCGGACAGCCCACCATCGGATTCCGCCGCGCCATGCCGCCGTTGACGCGGGCTTGGCGGGGAAGCGGCCGTTCTTGACAGTTCCCTGACACCGCGCTCGACCAGCTCGAACGCCCGTTCATCCGGCCTGTCAGGAGGGCGTCAAGGACGGCGGCCGGGGCGTACGGCCTGTGTCAAGGACGGGTGCGGTCGGTGTGCGGAGGGTTTCCACTGGAGGAGTCCAGCCCACCCGTTTCGAAGGAACCCCCGCCATGAACGACACCGCTCTCGCCGTCGAACCTCCGCTACGCCGGGTGGTCCGGCTCGCCGGCCACCGTTCCGCCGAGCAGCCGGAGACCCCGGCCCGGACCTCGCAGCCCGCGCCCGCCCACGACCGCACCCGCCCGGCGCACTGCCGCGTCGCGATGCAGTTCGAAGACTGACCCGGAGGAGCGCCACCATGACCCAGCTCACCGTCCGTTACGCTCCCGCCGCCCCTGCCCCCGCCGACGCGCTCGGCGGCCCCTGGCCGGCCTCGGCGCGGCCCGGCCCGGGAGCCGACCTGCTGGTCGGCGGGGTAGGCCTGGCGGAGACGGCCGAGCGGTTCGGCACCCCGCTGTACGTGCTGGACGAGGGCGAGGTGCGCAGTCGCGCGCGGGCGTACCGGCGGGCGCTGCCGCATGCCGAGGTGCTGTACGCGGCCAAGGCCTTCCTGTGCAGCGCGATGGCGGACTGGGTCGCGGAGGAGGGACTGGGTCTGGACGTGTGCTCTTCCGGTGAGCTCTGGCTCGCGGTCTCCGCCGGCTTCCCGGCGCAGCGGATCCTGCTGCACGGCAACGCCAAGTCCCCGGAAGAGCTGCGGCTGGCCCGGCGGCTGCGGGTCGGGCGGATCGTCATCGACGGCCAGGCGGAGATCGCCCGGTTGGCGGCGCTGGTGGCTGCCGACACCCCGCAGAAGGTGCTGGTCCGGGTGGTCCCGGGGATCGCCGCCGGGCACCATGCGGCGGTGCGGACCGGGGTCGGTGGGCAGAAGTTCGGCTTCCCGATCGAGGGCGGCGACGCGGCTGACGCGATCGCCCGGGTGCTCGACCAGCCCGGCCTGGAACTGGCGGGCCTGCACTGTCACTTGGGCTCGCAGATCACCGAGCTGGAACCGTTCCTCCAGGCGGTCGACGCCCTGGTGCGGCTGCTCGTGGACGTACGCGACCGGCACGGCGTCGAGCTGCCCGAGCTGGACCTGGGAGGCGGCCACGGCATCAAGTACCTGCCCGGCGACGCGGAGTTCGACCTCCCCGAGTTCGCGGTCCGGGTCACGGATCGGCTCGCAGTGCGCTGCGCCGAGGCGGACCTGGACGTGCCGCGCCTGATCGTCGAGCCGGGCCGCGCGATCGCGGGGCCGGCAGGGGTGGCCGTCTACCGTGTGCTCTCCGTCAAGCACTCGGCCGACGGCCGCACCTTCGTTGCCGTGGACGGCGGAATGAGCGACAACCCGCGCCCGGCACTGTACGGATCCCCGTACAGCGTCCGGCTGGTGGGCCGGAAGTCCGACGCGGGCGCGGCGCGGGTGGACGTGGTCGGCCGCCACTGCGAGGCGGGCGATGTGCTCGTGCGCGATGCCGTGCTGCCCGCCGACCTCCGCCCGGGAGACCTGCTCGCGGTACCGGCCGCCGGGGCGTACCAGCTGTCGATGGCCTCCGGCTACAACCTGGTCGGCCGCCCGGCGGTCGCGGCCGTGAAGGACGGCCGCGCCCGCCTGCTGATCCGCAGGGAGACGGTCGAGGACTTCCGCCTGCGCGAAGTCGGCCGCTGAGGCCGTTAATTCATTCGTTCGATTGGATTGACGGGTCTCCGTCCGACGGGGCAGCCGTCCACGGTCAAGACTGTCGCGATGCGCCACTGGGGTGCATCGCGACGGGAGGAGTTCACCTAGCCGGCCGCCACCGCCCGCATTTGCGCGAGAAGTCGACCGGGCCGACTTCTCGCGCACGATGGTGGCGGCTCGTGCCCTCTCTTCCACTCCCCGTCGAGCAGCTGGTGAAGACAAGACTGCAACTCCGAACCCTCCCCCGCGCGGGAGAAGCCGGCCCAGCCGACTTCTCACGCAGGTGTGGTCAGGCGCTGGGGAGTTCGCCGGTCTTGATGGCGGCGACGAATGCCGCCCATGCGTTGGCGGGGAAGCTGAGTGCAGGGCCGTCGGGGTCCTTGGAGTCCCGGACCGGGACGATGTCAGGGAAGCCGTCAGCAACCTCGACACAGTTGCCCTGATTGCCGCTGAACCTGCTCTTACGCCACACTGCGCGGCTCAGGTCTGCGCCGTCTCCACTGGTGCCGATCATTCAAGTTCCTTTGCAATCTTCGCGACGAGCCGCCGCGACGGCCCGACGTCAAGAGCCGCTGCCCGAAGCCGGTCAAAGGCCTGGTCGTAGGCTGTTACGTCGTCATCTCGTTCGAGGTAAAGGCTACTCGTGAGGGATTCGGTGTACACCACATCGAGATCATTCCGAACGGGGAACTCCAGGATCACGAACGACCCGAGTACGCCGGCATGGGCGCCCGCCTCGAATGGCACGACCTGTATGGTCACGTGTGGTTCCTTGGAAGTAGCGATGAGCTGTTGCAGCTGCTTCGCCATAACGGCCTTTCCTCCGACGACCCGTCGGAGCGCGGCCTCGTCCGTGATCGCCCAGAGCTTGAGGGGATCCTCGCGCCGGAGGGCTGCGTTCTGCCGAGCAAGGCGCACATCGACCAGGGCGTTGACCTCTTCGGTCGTCGCCTCGGGTTGGAGTTGCCGAGTCAACGCACGCGCGTAGTCTGCGGTCTGGAGCAACCCTGGGATGAGTGACAGCTCGAAGTTCCGGATGGCCACGGCCTCCGCCTCGAAGCTGATGAACGAGGCGTATCGCTGCGAGATCACATCCGAGTACGGCTGCCACCACACCCGTCGCTTGCCCTCGCGTGCCAGCGTCGCGAGCGCCTCGCGGGTCGCCGGGTCGGTGACTTCGTAGACGTCGAGCAGTTTCTCGACCTCGTTCGCCCGCACCCCGTGGCGCCCGTTCTCCAGGCGGCTGACCTTGGACTGATGCCAGTCGAGCCGGGCTGCCACGTCGTCCACCTTGAGGTTGAGCCCCTCGCGGATCCTTCGTAGCTCCGCCCCCAGCATTCGGCGGCGCACCGTCGGTGTTGCGGCCACGCTCCGATCTCCCTTCGTCGCGCTCTGTCGTCGTCCGACAGTCTGGCGTGACGGAAGTGGTTTCGTCACATCAGATCCCCAAAGCCATATGTATCTTGCGGCGTTCGATTGCACCATGCCTGCGAGACGGGCATGCTTGCGAACTGTGGTGAACGTCGCCACACAGCGTGATCATGGGGTTCATCGCTCGGGCATTCCCATGCCTCCGCCGCCCTCCGGATCGCGAGATCTCCCATCACTCCCGGAGGCCGCGCCGCGCCCGGAACGTTGGAGAAGTACTCGTGCTGGTTGCCCCGGCATGCCAGGTCCGTCGGTCTCGCCCGACAGCTGCTCGGTGACTTCCTCGCCGAACTCCAGAACGGTGAACAGTTCTGCCACGAAAGCGAGTTGGTGGTCAGCGAGCTGGTCACCAACGCCGTGCTGCACGCCGTCACCCCGACCGGGCGGCTCATCTACCTCCAGTTCGACCTCCACCCCGACCCCGACTCCCTCCGGATCGAGGTGCACGACGCCGACCCCGAGCACCCGACCCTCCGCCCGGCCGCAGAGTGCGACGAGGCCGGCCGCGGTCTCCTCCTGGCCTCCGAGTTCGCCACCAGCTGGGGCTGCCACCCCCGCCCCGGCGGCATCGGCAAGGTGATGTGGGCGCTGCTCGAAGGAGGCGTGCAGTGAACGCCGAACTCCCCTTCCCCGTCTCGGTGGAGATCAAGGGCATCACCAAGGCCGCCACCTTCACCAGGCTCGCCGACGCCCTCGCCGCCATCCGTGCCAGCCTCGCCCGGCTCCCGCTGGACGCCGACCAGGCCGGCTATCTCGCCGAGCTGTTCAGCGAGACCGCCATCCCCCGAATCGCCCACCAGCTGGTCGAGTTCGGCGCGGTGCGGGCGATGGCGTACATCGGGATCGAGTCCGTGCACCCGATCCAGCTGTGCGTCACGGATTCCGAGTGAACGTCCGCCGCACCTGGGCCAGGATCTCCCGCTGGTGGTGCCTGAACGCCCAGTTCTCCCGCCCGGTCCGCGCCGTCAGCCCCCGCCGCCGCGCCGCCCACACCGAGATGCAGCGCTGGATGGCCACCCCCGGCGATGCTGAGGCGCTGCTCCTCGCCGTGCTCCGGCGATCCGCCCAAAATCCTTGAACGAGAACGAGGTTGCGTGAGAGGTCGGCCGGGCCGACTTCTCGCGCTCGGCTCAGCGTGCGAGCTCCTGGCGGACCGTCGCGGTGACCTCGGGGGCCAGGTCTTCCGCGCCCTGGTCGAGGAGCCAGCGTTCCAGCGCCCGGCCAGGGTCCCGCAGGTGGCGCAGCGATCCGTCCGGGGTGCGGAGGGTCACCAGCTCGCCGGAGACGACGAGCTCGGCGACGGTCTCGGCCGGGCCGGTCAGGACCCGCATTCCTCGGTAGCCGAGGCCGTCGTACGGCCGCTCGCCTCCGGTCGCCGGTGTCAGCGCCGCGATCCGACGGCCCAACTCGTCGACGGCGGCGGGCCGCAGGGGAAAGCGCGGGTTGGGCCGCCCGCTGTAGAGGTCGACCTCGACGTCCATCCGGCACCGTCCTTCCCGTCCGTGAGGCGCTCGTCAGTTGATCCGCTTCCGCTGGCTGTCGCAGCCGTAGAAGTAGCCGCAGAAGATGGTGTAGGGCCCGCGGTCGGCGGTCTCCGGGTTGAAGATCACGTTCCCGCTGTTGTCGACGTTGCGGGCCGCCGTCGGACCCGGCTTGTGACCCCAGAAGCCCTCCACGTGCTTCCGGTACCAGTGGTAGTCGCCGCCGCCGGGGATGACGACCAGGGCGACGAGGAAACGCGGCTTCTCGGTGTCGGGGAAGCAGTCGAACCGGTGGTGCATGCCGTCGCAGAGCGCCGCGCGGGTCACTTCGTCGCAGGTGATCTGCGTGTACATGTTGCCGCAGCCGCGACCGGGCTGCGCGAAGGTGTTCGTGCGCCAGTTGCTGGCGTAGTTGTAGCAGTTGTTGCTGGACATGACGTTCGGGTCGTTGTTCCAGAATCCGGGATTGAACGCCCCCAGCTCGATCTGGCACGTGACCGCGGGGCTCTCCGCCTGCTCACCGCCCGCCGGCTCGACCCGGTCCGCCACGGACGCCCGGCCGCCGCTGGCCAGTTGTCCGAGCAGGAACTCCCGGAAGGACGACGTGCCGATCGGCGGCGTGGTCCCCGCGAAGGTGTCGGGGGCCCGATGCCAGTCCGCGGTGGTGATCAACCGCTCGGCGACCTCCGCGGCGCGCCCGGCCGGTGCCTGCGGGCCCGCCGGGAGGAAGACGCGGGACTCCAGGTCGAAGTCGCGCGCGAGCCCGTCGTCGAAGGTCTCCACCCAGAAGCCCCGCAGGCCCAGACCACCGGTCTGCGCTTCGGAGGACCGGGGACCGACGAACAGGGTCCGGTCCCGGGTCAGCTCGCTCAGGGTCGCGCGCACCTCTGCCTCATCGGTGATGTCCGCGACGGGGTTGGGCCGGCCGGAGTAGACGTCCGCGGTGATTCTCAGCATGGGTCCTGGTCTCCTTGTACGAGGGGCGACTTGTGGGTTCGGGCGTTGTTTCTATACGTCCCGTCCCGGGTCGGACCCTCGCCGCGCGGCGGCACCGACCGGATGTCGTCCCAGCGGTTCAACGCCGCACGGGTCAGCGCAGGTGCCAGGAGAAGCCGTCGCTGGAGCTGAGGATCACGCCCTGGTCACCCACGGCGCTCCACTGCCCCCGGCCGTAGGTGAGCCCGCGGATCGAGCTCTGGGTCTGACCGCCGAACCGCCGGGCCGCCGGACCTGTCCGGCCGAAAACGAGGTTTCCCCTCGCCGGTGCAGCTGGCACGCTCATCGAGTGGACGTCAACGGATTCGTCACCGACGGCTACCTCGTCGTGAGGCAGGCGTTCGACACTGCCACGGCGGCCGCCTGCCGGGCGGACCTGTGGGCCGCGCTCGCCGAGCGGGGCGTGCTGCGCGAGGACCCCGGAACGTGGACGGCGCCGCTCGTGCAACTGCCCTGCCCGGACACCGAGCCGTTCGCCGTGGCCGCCGCCTCGCCGAAACTCGCAACGGCCCACGACCGGCTGATCGGTGCCGGGCGGTGGACCAGGAGGCCGACGGTGGGCGGCGAGGTCCCGGTGCGGTTCCCGTCCGAGGACTGGCCCGGTACCGGCTACCACATCGAGGGCAACTGGTGGGGCGGGGAGGACCATTGGACGAACCTCCGCTCCCGCGGGCGCGGACTGACCGCGTTCTTCCTGTTCTCCGACGTCGGCCCCGAGGACGCGCCGACCCGGCTGCTGGTGGGCTCGCACCGGTTCGTCCCGCCGGTGCTGGCCCGGGCAGGGGAGGCCGGGATGTCCGGCTGCGCCGCCGTCGAGGCCCTGCAACCCTCGGTCCTGCACCGACAGGCCGTCCACGTCACCGGCCGGGCCGGCGACGTCTACCTGTGCCACCCCTTCATGGTGCACACCGCGACCTGGCCGCACCGCGGCGTCGCGCCCCGGATGATGGCCCAACCGGGGGTCGAGGTCCCCGACGGCTTCGCCGTGGACGGCTGGGACCCGTCCCCCGTCGCCCGCGCGATCGTCGAAGGCCTGGGACGGCCCCACTAGACCGGCCCGGGCGTCCCGGCGGCGCGGGCGTCGTACGCGACGCGGGCAGCGCGGGCGACGGCACCCCTGCTCGTCCTGTCCCGGCTCACCCTCGCCGTCGGCGGCCCGATCCACCTGGCCGGGCTCGCCGGGCTGCTGGGGCACGTCTCGCGACGCGCGCTCGCCGAGCGGCGCGGGCCTCGGCGGCTGGTCCGCTTCGGTGCCGCCGTGGGCCCCGCTGCTGCTCTCCCTGGTCTCGATACCGGTGCCGGCGGTGACCAGGGTGGAGCCGCTGTGGCGGCCGCCGGCCGCGGTGTGGATCACCGGCGTCAGCGCCCGCGGGCTCGGTCGGGCCGTCCCCCGTGTCGGCTCGCAGCGAAGGGAGACGGCGCGATGACCGCGCGGGATGACCGCCGCCCGTACGGGACCACAGAGGTACGAGGGTGCGTCGCCCCGCCTCTCCGGCTCGGCGGGTGCCCCGTCGATGCAGAACTCCGCCCGCACGACTTCGCCCCGTCGAGCCGAACCGGCTCGACGGGGCGAAGTCGGCAGGCGTCCGGGGTCACCCCGTGTGGGCGGCGCCGACCAGGTCGGGCAGCAGCTTCGCCGCGTTGGGCGTGCCGAGGCCGGTGATCGGGTCCCAGCCGGTGGTGGCGGAGTAGCCCGGCACCGTGGGGTCGGTGGTGTTGTTGCCGAGCGTCACGTCGTTGAAGTCGGCCGCGTAGGTGGCCGGGTTGGCGGCCAGCTTGTACAGGGCCGGGTTGATCTGGCCGAGGCCGCCGCCGTTGATCTGGTCCGCGATCGAGACCAGGCCGGCCCACTGCGGGCAGGACAGCGAGGTGCCGCCGATGTCGTACCAGCCCGTGCTGCACGGCGTGGCACCGCACTTGAGGCCGGAGGAGCCGTCCGGCGGCAGCGACAGGTAGACCAGCGCGCCGGTGCCGGGGGAGGCCTGCAGGGCCACGTCCGGCACGCCGCGCTTGGCGCCGATCGCGGTGGAGCCGGCGGGCAGCGCCGACTGGTAGCCGGGCTTGTCGAAGACCTGGCTGAACCCGCCGCCCGAGCCGCTCCAACCGACCTCGGCCGCACCGGGGTTGGCCTGGCACTTGGCCGGGTTGTCGGTGCTGTCCACGGTCCGGCCGCCGGTCGCGCCGGGGTCGGTGCACAGGAACGTGCCGCCGACGCCGGTCACCAGTGGGTCGGAGGCCGGCCACTCCACGGACGGGTACGGGAGGGTGGTGCCGCCCGACTTCACCGGGGTCTTCTCGGAGCCGGCCGAGCCGCTGTCGCCGGAGGAGCCGAGCACCGTGACGCCGTTCAGGGCCGCCGACTTGAAGGCGTGCCGCAGGGGCTCGATCGACTGGGGGCTGGCGAACGCGCCCTCGGCGGAGGCGAAGGACTGCGAGATGACGTTCGCCAGGTGGTTGTCGATCACGTACTGCTCGGCGTCCATCAGGGCGGGCAGGCCCTGGACGCCGAGCGTCTCGGAGGTGGGGGTGGAGACCAGCAGGACGTTGGCTCCGGGGGCCATCGCGTGTGCGGTCTCGACGTCGAGCGCGACCTCCAGCGCCCAGGCGGACTTGTCCTCCTGGCCGGTGCCCTGGCTGGTGGACGGCGGCGCGGTGGTGCCCGGCGCGCCCTGGACGTGCAGCTCGCTGAACGTCGGCATGCCGGGCTGGCAGGTCACGCCCTCCTCGCCGCACATCGCGTTGACGCCGAAGGCCTGGTCGAAGACGTGCAGGTCGTGCGCCATGGTGTCGCTGCCGTACGAGTCGAAGATCGCGATCGTCTGGCCACGGCCGTCGAAGCCGTTGGCGTACAGCGGACCGAGGTTGTAGGCGGCCCGGATCCCCTGCGGGCTGAAGCAGCGCCGGCCAGCCGACGCGCACTGCGCCTGGGTGGGGGGAGTGGTGCCGGTCGACACCTGGCTGTAGTCGGCCACCGCGGGGTGCACCGCCGGGTAGCCGGCGGCGGCGACGGCACTGCCGATCGTCGCCGGCCCGGCGAGCGCGCCGGAGGCGGCGAGGGCCAGGCCGCTCACCCCTGCCAGGAGTATTCGGCGCATGCTGGGAGCCTTCAAGTGGTCCTCCACGAGGATGGGTTGGGGGACATCGGCCGGTACCCGGGCCGGATCGTGCGACACCGGGTACGCGAGGGGGCTCCGGGACACAAGGTCACGGCCGGGCGAGTGTAGGTGCGGGAGCGGCCCGCCCTCAATGCTTCGTCTGAAATTCAGATCGATCTCTTAACTGCGCGTTAACGGCGCACCGAGCGGACCGTCGATCCCTCGGGCCCGTTCGAGTGAACGGCCGCCCGATCGCTTCGTCTACGGCCCGTCAACGCGCCAAGCTGGGCGGCGAATCCGTGGGAACCCCGCTGAGGAAAGGCCAGTCGATGACGCGTGCGCTGATCGTGGTGGATGTACAGAAGGACTTCTGCGAGGGCGGCAGCGTCCCGGTCGGCGGCGGCGCCGACCGGGCGCGGGCGATCGCCGAGCTGGTCCAGGGCCCCCAGCGGGACGGCTGGACGAAGGTGGTCGCCACCCGTGACCACCACGTCGACCCGGGCGGCCACTTCTCCGGGCATCCGGACTTCCGCGAGTCCTTCCCCGTCCACTGCGTGGTCGGCACCGATGGCGGCGAGTTCCACCCCGCCTTCCTGCCCGCCGTCGAGGCCGGCGCGGTGGACGAGGTCTTCTACAAGGGCGCCCACTCCGCCTCCAAGAGCGGCTTCGAGGGCTTCACCGCCGACGGCACCCCACTCGCCGACTGGCTGCACGACCACGGCGTGGACGCCGTCGACGTGGTCGGCATCGCCACCGACCACTGCGTCAAGGCCACCGCTCTGGACGCCGTGAAGGCCGGCTTCGACGCCCGCGTCCTGCTGGACTACACGGCGGGCGTCGCCCCGGGCACCACCGACGCCGCCCTCGCCGAACTCCACCGCGCAGGAGTCGACTTGACGGGCACCCCAGTCGTCCTCGCCTGAGCCGGACATAACGGAACGGTTTCGGAGCCCGTTCTCCCGGTGCCGAGGGGTTGACGGCGCCGGGAGGGCGGGCGTTTGCTGGCTGCGCTCGTGTGAACCTGTTGGGTTGTGGTTTGTTTTGTCGGTTTGAACGTTCAAACCGGGAAAGACCTCGCTGACCTTCGAGCGCACCGTCCCCTCGCCCCCGTCTCCGTCCGGCGCCACCCCATCAGGAGGAATGCAATGTCACACCTTTCCCGTCGCGACCTGCTCCGCGCCTCCGGAGCCGGCCTGCTCGCCCTGGCCGCCGGCGGCACGCTCACCGCCTGCGGTGGCTCCGGCCCGGGCGGAGGCCAGGGCGGGGACGCCGACACCGGCACCGTCACCGTCTGGTCCTGGGCCACGGCCGCCGCCGCCCTGCGCGCGGTGGTTCCGGCCTTCGAGAAGGACAACCCCGGCATCAAGGTCGACGTCCAGGACATCGGCAACCCGGCCATCTGGGACAAGATCACCGTCGGTCTCGCGGCCGGCGGACAGGGACTCGGCGACGTGCTGCACATAGGCTGCGACTACCTGCCCGGCTACCTGGAGAAGTTCCCCGGCGGCCTGGCCGACCTCTCCGGCTTCGGCGCCGACGCCCACAAGGACAAGTTCGCCAAGGGCCTGTGGCCGGTCGTCACCGGCAAGGACGGCCACGCCTACGCGCTGCCCTGGGAGGTCAACCCGCTCGGCTTCTTCTACCGCAAGGACTACTTCGACCGGGCCGGCATCGACCCCACCACCCTCGCCACCTGGGACGACCTGACGGCGATCGCCGACCGGTTCAAGGCCGCCAACCCCGGAATCTCCCTCATCGGCATCAACAAGGCCGCCAACCCCGACCCCGACCTGGACTTCGTGCAGTCCCTGATGCAGCTCCAGGGCGCCTTCTACTTCGACCTCCAGGGCAGGATCACCCTCGGCTCCGAGCCGGACGTCCGCGCCCTGACCACCCTCCAGCACCTGGACCAGGCCGGGCTGGTCGCCGACGCCCCCGGCAGCCAGGGCTGGGCCACCCTGATGAAGGCAGGCAAGCTCGCCGTCGCCCCGATGCCCGCCTGGGCCGCCCACTACCTGGAGGCCAAGTTCGCCGACCAGAGGGGCAACTGGCGCCTCGCCAAGCCTCCCGCCGTCACCCCCGGCGGCAGGCGCACCGCCCTGGTGAACTCCACCCACCTGACGGTCTCCGCCTCCAGCCCGCGCCGCCGCGCCGCCTGGAAGTTCGTCGAGTACGCGCTCACCCGCCCCGCCTCGGTGAACGCCATGTTCAACGCCGGCGGCGTCTTCCCCGCGCTCCTGGAGGCCTACGCCGACCCGATGTACGCCGCGCCCAGCGCCTACTACGGTGGCCAGTCCCCGCTGAAGACCTTCGCCGAACTGGCCACCGACGGCGGCGACCCCACCAACTACTCCGGCGACTACGCCCGCGCCCTCAAGCTCGCCAGCGACGCCCAGACCAAGGTCTTCCTCAAGGGCGGCGACCCCGCCACCGTCCTCCAGGACGCCGCCAGGCAACTCGCCCAGCAGACCGGACGCACCGTCGCATGACCGCCACCGCCCCGCCCGCCACTCCGTCCGCCGCTCTCACCGGGAAACCCGCCAAGGAGGCCGTACGGGCCCACCGCCGGGCCCGCCTGCGCCGCACCGCCCTGCCGTACCTGCTGCTCGCCCCCGCCCTGATCACCTTCGGCGTGTTCAAGGCCTACCCGGTCGTCGACTCCCTGCTGCTCTCCTTCAGCACCGGCTCCGGCACCGCCACCCGCGCCGCCGGACTCGCCAACTACCGCCGCCTGCTGGACGATCCGCTGTTCTGGACGGCCCTGCGCAACACCGGCGAGATCCTCGTGGTGCAGGTCCCGCTGATGCTGGGCCTGGCCCTGCTGATGGCCGTCGGCATCAACTCCGTCCTGGTGCGCTGGCGGGCCGTCTGGCGGCTGGGCGTCTTCATGCCCGCCGTCACCGGCCTGGTCGCCACCGGCGTGATGTTCGCCTTCCTGCTCAAGCGCGACGACGGCGCCGTCAACTGGCTGCTGGACGCCGCCGGCCTGCCCACCGTCGACTGGCTGGGCGAGCCGTTCTGGGCCCGGATGTCCGTCGTCCTGGTCCTGACCTGGCACTACACCGGCTACAACGCCGTCATCTACCTGGCCGGACTGCAGGGCATTCCCAGGGAACTGTACGAGGCCGCGATGGTCGACGGCGCCGGTCCGGTCCGCCGCTTCACCGCGATCACCGTCCCCGCGCTGCGCCCGGTGCTGCTGTTCACCGTCGTGCTCTCCACCATCGGCACGCTCCAGCTCTTCGACGAGCCGTACGTGCTGACCGGCGGCGGCCCGGACAACGCCACCCTGACCGTCTCCATGTACCTGTACCAGAACGGCTTCCGCTACTTCGACTTCGGCTACGCCTCCGCCATCGCCTACGCGCTCACCCTGCTGGTGGCCGTGCTCGGCGCGGTCCAGATGCGCCTGGTGGGGGACAAGGACCGATGATCCCGAACAAGCTCCGCGGCTGGCCGCTGACCTTCCTCCTGGCAGCCCTCACCGGCTTCTCCGTCGCCCCCTTCTACTGGCTGCTGATCTCCACCACCCGCAAGGACACCGAGATCTTCGACTGGCCGCCGCACCTGCTGCCCGGCGGGGGCCTCGGCGACAACCTGCACCGGCTCGACCAGAAGGTCGGCCTGCTCCGGGTCCTCGGCAACTCCCTGCTGGTGGCCGGGATCCAGACCGCCGGCGCGCTGGTCATCGCCCTGCTGGCCGGGTACGCCTTCGCCAAGTTCCGCTTCCGCGGCCGCACCCTGCTGTTCGCGCTGCTGCTCTCCACCCTCGTGGTGCCCGAACAGGTCATGCTGGTACCGCTGTTCAAGATGATGACGAGCTTCGGCCTGCTCGACTCCTACCAGGCGATCATCCTGCCCGGGCTGTGCGTGCCCTTCGCCGTCTTCCTGATGCGCCAGTCGCTGACCAGCCTGCCGGACGAACTCCTGGACGCCGCGAGGGTCGACGGCGCGGGCGAGCTCCGGGTGCTGTGGAGCGTCGTCGTCCCGGTCGTGCGACCGGTGCTCGCCGCGCTCTCGATCTTCCTCTTCCTGGGCTCCTGGAACCAGTTCGTCTGGCCGCTGATCGCCCTGCGCAGCCCGGACATGCACACCCTGCCGGTCGCCCTCGCGACCCTGTACGGCAACCAGGCCACCACCGACTACGGCGCGATCCTCTCCGGCACCGCGCTGTCCACCCTGCCCATGATGGTCCTCTTCCTGGTCCTCCAGCGGCAGTTCATCTCCGGCCTACTGGCCGGTGCGACGAAAGGCTGAGCAGCGTGACCGACATCTGGGAACCGCACGCCCCCGCCGCAGCCTCGGCGCTGCGCCCGCTGTCCGCCGAGGGGCTGGACCTCAGGGCGAGCGGAGCGGCCGCCGCCCGGGCGGTCGCCGACGGCGTGGTCGAAGTGACCGCGCGCGACGCGGGTCCGGTACGGATCGAATGGCGGGTGCCCTGCGTGGACGCCACCGCCTTCTGGACGCCCGAGCCGCGCGGCACCGGCGGGCTGCCCGCCGCCTGGAGCGCGCCGCGCCGCACCGGCCTCACCGCCGGCGCCCCGATCGCCGCGCTGGTCGGCACCGGGGACGTCGCGCTGTGCGCCTTCGCCGCCGACCGCCCCGACGTGCTGGCCGGGGCCGGAGTGGTCGAGGAGAGCGGCGAGTTCCGGTTCTGGGCCCAGGCCGACGGCGACCTCACCGTACGGATCGACACCTCCGGGCGGCACTTCGCCCGCTGCCTGGCCGACCTCGCCGCCTGGTGGGGCGCCGGCCGCACCGCCGACATCCCCGACGCCGCCCGCCGGCCCGCCTACTCGACCTGGTACTCGATGCACCAGGACGTCACCCCCCAGCGCGTCGAGGCCCAGGCCGCGCTCGGCAAGGAGCTCGGCCTGGACGTGATCATCGTGGACGACGGCTGGATGACCGCCGACCGCACCCGCGGCTACGCCCACTGCGGCGACTGGGAACCGGTCTCGCTGCCCGACACCGCCGCCCACGTCGAGCGGGTGCACCGGCTCGGCGTGCGCTACCTGCTCTGGTACGCGCTGCCGTTCATCGGCAAGGACAGCGCCGCCTTCGGGAAACTCGGCCATCACGCCCTCGCCGACGCCGCCCACCTGGGCGCGGTCGTGGCCGACCCGCGCCATCCCGAGGTCCGCGACTTCCTCGCCGACCGGCTCGCCCGCGCCGTCGAGGAGTGGGGCATGGACGGGCTCAAGGTCGACTTCGTCGACTGGTTCTCCCGCGGACCGGTTCCGGCCGCCGGCCCCGAGACGGACTGCGCGAGCGTCGACGAGGGCGTGGAGCGCCTGCTCGCCGCCATCCACCGACGGATCACCGCGGCCAACCCGGAGGCGATGGTCGAGCACCGCCAGCCGTACGTCAGCCCGGCCCTGTGGCCGTACGTCACCATGGTCCGCGCCACCGACTGCCCGCTCAGCCCGCAGGACAACCGGCAGCGGACCCTCGACCTGCGGCTCGCCGCGGGGCCCGTCCCGGTCCACTCCGACATGCTGATGTGGCACCGGGCCGAGCCGCCGGAGCAGATCGCCTGCCACCTGATCAACGTGCTGTTCTCGGTGCCGCAGGTCTCCGTCGACCTCGCCGCGCAGAGCCCGGCCCAGCGCGAGGCGATCGCCTTCTGGCTCGGCGTCTTCCGCGCCCATCTGGACACCCTGCAACTCGGCGAGCTGCGCCCGTCCCGCCCGGACCTCGGGTACCCGCTGGTGACGGCGGTGGGCGCGGGGACGGTGGTGGTGGCCCGGTACGCGGCCCTGCCGGTGGACGCCTCCGGCGACGACTGGCGGACCCTGCTGGTCGCCAACGCCGACGCCGACCCGGACGTCCGGCTGACCGGCGGCAGCGGGACGGCCGTCGCGACCGTGCGGGACGCCCGGGGGCGTATCGTCCGCGAGGGCGAGGTCGAGCTCGGCCTGGCCGCACCGATCCCCGTGCCGCGCGGCGGGCTGCTGACCCTGGCCCGCGCCTGACCGCGGCGCGGGCCTGACGCGGCTCGCCCGACCGACCCGCACACCTGGAGGACCGCATGCCCGCAGGAGCACCCCGGCCGCGCCGCGGCGCCACCACCATCGAGGAGGTCGCCCGGGCGGCCGGGGTCTCCCGGCAGACCGTGTCCAACGCGCTCAACGCCCCGCACCGGGTCCGCCCGGCGACGCTCGAGCGGGTGACCGCGACGATCCGCGAACTCGGCTACCAGCCCGACCAGTCGGCCCGCTCGCTGCGCAGCGGCGCCCGGCGCACCGTCGGCTACCTCGTCCCGGTGGACGACCCCCACGACCCCAACCCGCTGATGGCCGGCTTCCTGGAGGCCCTGGTCGACGCGGCCGGGGAGCAGGGCCTGCGGGTACTGCTGTTCCGCCCGCCCCGGGGAGCGGCGGACCCGGCGGCCGCCATCGACGAGCTGGTGGCGGCCCGCCAGGTGGACGGGCTGGTGCTGGCGGACGTGCTGGCCGAGGACGCCCGGATCGACCACGTCGCCCGGCTCGGCGTCCCGTTCGTCGCCTTCGGCCGGACCGGGCCCGCGCAGCCGCAGCACTGGGTGGACATCGCCAACGACGCGGCGATGGCCGCCGTGGTGCGCCACCTCGCGGCGCTCGGCCACCGGCGGATCGGGTACCTCGGGGCCGCCGAGGACCTGCCGTGGATGGCCGCGCGCCGGGCGGGCTTCCTGGCCGAGGCGCGCCGACTGGGCCTGTCCGCGGTCATGCCGCCCCGCCCGGGGCCGGCGGCCGTCCGGGCGCTGCTGCGCGGGCCGGAGCGGCCGACGGCCGTCGCGGCGGGCAGCGACCTGCTGGCGCTGGACGCGTACGAGGCGGTGCGGGCGGAAGGGCTGACGGTCGGGCCGGGCGGGGTCGCGGTCACCGGCTTCCACGACACGCCGCTCTGCCGCCACCTGCACCCGGCGCTCACCTCGGTGCGGCTGCCGTTGGGGACGATCGCCGCCGCGCTGGTGGGGCGGCTGCTCGACCAGGTGCGCGGGGCCGAGGCGCCCCCGGAGGGGCTGGAGGTGCCCACCGAGCTGGTGGTACGGGGGAGTTCGGGATCCGCACCGGCGCCGGGTGGTTCTTCCGGACCCGGGGTCCAGCCGGGCCTGGTAGCGCCCCGGCGCCCGCCGCGAGGGTGGGTGCCATGAACTCCACCTCCCACCCCACCGTCCTCATCACCGGCGGCACCAGCGGAATGGGCCTGGCCACCGCCCGCCTCCTCCTCACCACCGGCGCCCGGGTCGTGATCACCGGCCGTTCCGAAACCCGCCTCACCCGTGCCGCCGAGGAACTCGACGCCGGCGACCGCCTGCTCGCCGTCCGCGCCGACGCCACGGCGCCCGCCGACCTCGCCCGCCTCACCGCCACCGTCCGTGAGCGGTACGGCAAGCTCGACGGCGTCTTCGCCAACGCGGGAGTCGCCGGCTTCCAGCCGGTGCAGGACGTCGGCGAGGCCGACTTCGCCCGGATCGTCGACACCAACCTCAAGGGTGTCTTCTTCACGGTTCAGCACGCCCTGCCCCTGCTGGACGCGGCGGGCGGCGGCTCCGTCGTCCTCAACGCCTCCTGGACCCCGCACCGCGGCCTCCCCGGCGCGGCCGCCTACGCGGCGAGCAAGGCGGGCGTCCTCAGCCTCGCCCGCACCCTCGGCGCCGAACTGGCCGGGCGCGGCGTCCGGGTCAACTCCGTCAGCCCCGGCTACATCGTCACCGAGATGTTCCACGCCGCCGTCCCCGACCCGGCCGACCACGACCCGCTCCGCGCCCAGGTCCCGCTCGGGCGGCTGGGGCGGGCCGAGGACGTCGCGGAGACCGTCGCCTTCCTGCTCTCCGAGCGGTCCTCGTACATCACCGGGCAGGACATCGTGATCGACGGCGGCCTCGTCCCGGCCTTCCCCTCGCTCGCCGGCTGAGGCCGTGCCCGTGCCTGGTCCTGACGGGACCAGGCACGGCGGCGCCCGGCAGGCCAGAATCGTTCCCGTGAACCCGACCACCGCCCTCAGCGAATTCCTCCGCACCCGCCGCGCCCGCCTCCAGCCCGAGGACGTCGACCTCCCCGACTACGGCGGCCGACGCCGGGTCGCCGGCCTGCGCCGCGAGGAACTCGCCCACCTGGCCGGAGTCAGCGTCGACTACTACACCCGCCTCGAACAGGGCCGCGTCGGCAACCCCTCCGACGCCGTCCTCGACGCCGTCGCCCGAGCCCTGCGGCTGGCCCCCGACGAGTCCGGCCACCTCCACCGCCTCGCCCGCCCGGCCGGCCGCACCCGCCGCCGCGCCACCACCCGCCAGCAGCCCCGCCCCTCGCTGCTGCGGCTGCTCGACCAACTCGACCACACCCCGGCGATGGTGATGGGCCACCGGATGGACATCCTCGCCTGGAACCGCGCCGCGGCCGCCGTCTTCGGCGACTACGGCGCCCTCCCGCCCGAACACCGCAACATCGCCCGCATCACCTTCCTCGACCCGGCCTCCCGCGACCTCTTCGCCGACTGGACCACCTGCGCCAGGGAGAACGTCGCCTTCCTCCACCTGGAAGCCGGCCGCCGCCCCGACGACCCCCACCTCGCCGAACTCATCGGCCAACTCTGCCTCGGCAGCCCGGACTTCAACACCATCTGGGCCCAACACCCGGTCGCCGACAAGACCTCCGGCCGCAAACTCTTCCACCACCCCGTCGTCGGCCTCCTCGACCTCGCCTACGACACCCTCCGCCCCGCCGACGACCCCGACCAGGCCCTCATCACCTACACCGCCGACCCCGACACCCCGTCCGACGACGCCCTCCGGATGCTGCTGTCCTGGGCCGTCAGCCGCTGAGGAGACCTGGCCTGACCGGTGCGCTCGCATCAGTTCTGGCCCCGGAGCTCCGTTCCAGGCGTTCCGGGCGCTCCGGGCCCCCCAGGGGGCTGACCTCGCATGGCGTGGAGCAGGTTCTGTCGCGTTCCCACGGTGGAGGGATGGGTGGTTCCCAGCACCCGCTCCTGAGCGGCCAGCGCCTGGAGGAGCAGCTGCAACCCCTCGTTCCGGCGCCCGGCTTCCCAGTAGGACACGCCGAGGTTGGCGCGGGTGTTGAGGGTCTTGGGGTGGTCGGTGCCGAGGAGGCGCTCGCGGTCGGCGAGGACCCGCTCCTGGAGGCTCACGGCTTCGTCGGTCCGCCCGGCGCTCTGGTAGGCGGTGGCGAGGTTGGCGCGGGTGTTGAGGGTGTCGGGGTGGTCGGTGCCGAGGAGGCGCTCGCGGTCGGCGAGGAGGCGCTCAAGGAGGCTGCTGGCTTCGTCGGTCCGCCCGGCGATCTGGTAGGAGCCGGCGAGGTTGGCGCGGGTGTTGAGGGTGTGGGGGTGGTCGGTGCCGAGAACGCGCTCGAAGTCGCTCAGGAGGTGCTCAAGGAGGTTGACGGCTTCGTCGGTCCGCCCGGCGATCTGGTAGGAGATGGCGAGGTTGGCACGGGTGTTGAGGGTGTTGGGGTGATCGGCGCCGACGATGCGTTCGAGCCCGGTGTGGACCTGCTCCAGGAGTGCGACGGCCTCCACGTAGCGCCCGGCATCGAGGTACGAAGTGGCGAGGTTGGAAAGGGTGGAATGGGTGTCGGGGTGATCGGCGCCGAGGATGCGTTCGCGACTTCTGTGAACTTCCTCCAGGAGGGCGATGGCTGCGCTGGTCCGCCCGGCCTCCCCGTAGTAGGTGGCGAGGTTGTTCCGGGTGGTGAGGGTGTCGGGGTGATCGGTGCCGACCATGCGCTCCTGGTCGGCGAGGACGCGCTCTTCGAGCTCGATGGCCTCATGGAACCGCCCTGCGTTCGCGTAGTAGGTGGCGAGGTTGTTCCGGGTGGTGAGGGTGTCGGGGTGATCGGTGCCGACCATGCGCTCGCGGTCGGCGAGGACGCGTTCCTGGAGCTCGATGGCCTCGCCGATCCGCCCGGCGACGTAATAGGAGGCGGCGAGGTTGTTGCGGGCGTTCATGGTGTGCGGGTGGTCGGTGTCGAGCACGCGCTCGCGGTCGGCCAGTAGACGTTCCTGGAGCTCGATGGCCTCGCCGATCCGCCCGGCGACGTAATAGGAGGCGGCGAGGTTGTTGCGGGCGTTCATGGTGTCCGGATGGTCGGTGTCGAGCACGCGCTCGCGGTCGGCCAGTAGGCGTTCCTGGAGCTCGATGGCCTCGTCGGTCCGCCCGGCGAGGTGGTAACTGTGGGCGAGGTTGTGGCGCGCGTTGAACGTGCCGGGATCGTGAGGTCCGACGAGTCGTTCACTGGTGGCCGCGAGCCGGCTCCAGTAGGCGATGCCAGGCAGGTACAGGCCCGCGGCCAGGAGACTCAGGCCACTGCGGTGAAGCAACTGTTCTCCGGCGCCGGATCCGCCCCACAGCAGGTCACCCGTGTGGTCGGCCAGAGCATCGGTGTTGGTGCGCAGAACCGCGGCGAGATCGCGGTCGTCGTGGTCTTCCCCGGGCCATAGGCCGAGCAGGGCTTCGGCGGCCTCCCGGTGTGGTCGTCGGTCGGCGGGGACGCCGTCGAGGGTGGCCCGCGCCGTGAGGGCGTGGAGGGTCACCTCCCGGTGCGGGGACTCGGTGAGGGTGATGAGGTTGTAGTTGTGCAGCACGGCGAGGGCGTCGTGTGCCTCGTCCACGTCGACCGGAGTGCCGCGGGTGCTGCCGAGGTGGTCCAGCGCCGACCGGGTGGCCCACAGGGCCTGCGGATGGCCCCCCGGGTCGAGCAGCGCGGCGAGTTCCAGTGCAGGCCGGGCCAGGCCGACCGGCTCCTCCCGCTGGGCCGCGTCCAGGGAGAGCAGCAGGGCCGCCGTGACCGGCCCCCGGTAGCCGTCGGCGTCGGATCGGGCGGGCAGCACGGTGTCGAGCGTGCGGCTGCGGTTCCGGAAGAGCTGGAGGTAACGCCCGCTGCTGCGCCGGGTGTTGATCAGGTAGGCGGCGGCGTGGGCGAGGGCGAGCGGCAGGTGGCCGAGGGCTTCGGCGAGGTCGGCGGCGTGCTCGTCGAGGAGGTGGGCGCACCCCGCCCGCTCCATCCGCTCACGGAGGTAGGCGGCGGATTCGGCCGGAGAGTAGGTGCTGACCTCCACCAGCATCCGGTTGCCGCCGCTGCTCACGGCACCCCGGTGACGGGTGGTGGCGATGACCCGTCCGCGTCCGCCCCGACTCGTTCCCGGCCACAGCTCCTCCCCGGTGTGCTCGGTGGCGTTGTCGAGGACGATCAGCCAGCTGCGGTCGGTGGAGGCGAGCCAGGCGAGGAAGCGCTCGGCGTCCTCCTCGGCCGTCCCGGTCACTCCCGGCGCGCCGACTGCCACCGCGGCCCGGGCGTACCGGTCGGTGACGGCGGCGGGCTCGGCGGCGTCGAGCCACAGCACCAACTCGACGCCGGAGTCGACGGCTTCGCGCGCGTAGTGCGCCGCCAGCTGCGACTTGCCGACGCCTCCGCCGCCCGCCAGGACCTGGCTGAGCACGATCGTGCCGCACTGTTCGCGGGCCGCGTCGATGGCCTGCCGCAGCTCCTCCCGGGGCTGGAAGGCGGTGGCCCGGGGCGGGATCCGCCCGATCACCATCGGCCACTGCACCGCCGGCCGGTCGGCCCGGTGCACGGTCAGGTGCTGCGCTTGGTAGACGTCGCCCTGGACGGTGCTGTTGTCGACGGTGTTCCCGACCTGATCGTGCACCTGCTGGCCCCCACCATCCGGCGTGTTGAATGTCGTCATTATGGACGGCACCGCACTGCAGCACCTCATCCACGGGCTCCCCGCAGCCTTCGCAGCGGCCCCGCGCCCCACCGGCATCGACGCCTGCCCGTGCTGCCACGCGCCGGCCGAGGTCGAGCTGCTCCTGCGCGGCCCGCGCGAGCGGCTCGGGCCGGACGAGCTGATGCGCTACGCCACCTCGGCGCTGAACACCGTGGGCTCGCCCGGCGACTTCCGCTACTTCGCCCCCCGCATCCTCCAGCTCGTGCTGACCGGCGAACTCGCCGTCCCGGACCTGGAGGCGGTCGGCATCAAGCTCGCCCAGGCCGGCTGGTGCGACTGGCCGGAGGCCCCGTACCTGCGCCGGCTCCTGGACGCGCTCTGGCCGGACGCCCTCCACAACGCGCAGGAGTGGTGGGACGCCGAGTCCGTCCTCTGCGCCCTGGCCGCGGCCGACCCGGACGGCACCGGCGGCCGGCTAGCAGAATGGGCCCGCCTGGCGACCCCGACGGCCGTGGAGCGGCTGCACGAGCTCGCCCTCGCCGGGGGGCTCAAACCCTCGAACGCCTTCTGGGACGAACACAGCGCCCCGTACCGCTCCTTCGCCGCCTGGCTGCGCGGTCCTGAGCTCCAACTCGCCGTCGAGGCAGCCACGTTCCGGACGGACGACCCCACCCAACTCGAACAACTCTTCACCATCCATGACATCCTGGCGCCGTGACCCACGACACGGTGCCGCCACTGCTCGCGGTCGCAGTACTCCTGCTCGTCATCAAACTGGCCCGGGAACGGCGAAACGGCAAGCCCTTACGGCTATTTCCGCAATCGCTCCCGGCCAGGGCGACGACCGCGGCCGTCGTCGCCCTGGTGGTGGTCTCGGGAGTAGCGGCAGGTCAGCCCTGGGACGCGTCGGTCATCCCCGCCGTCGCGCTCGGCGGCCTGGTGGGCGCCTTCGTGGACCTCCGCCACCGCTGACCCCGGTGCTGCCGGGCCCTTCGACGCAGTCAAGCGGACACCGGAATATGAGCCTCAACTTACTGTTGTCCCAAGCGACAAGGTGGTCGTCTACCACGCTTCCGCCAATCGAGACGAGTCCGTCTTTCCTGCCGCGGACCGCCTCGACATCGCCCGGGCGCCGAACGATCACGTCAGCTTCGGCTTCGGCCCGCACTTCTGCGTAGGAGCGCGAATCGCCAGGGTTCAGATGGCGACCCTGATCCGTCGTGTCGTCGCCGAGCTGCCCGGCCTGGAGCTCGCTTCGGGAGCACCGCCGAAGCGACTCGTCTCCAACTTCCAGAACGGGTTGAAGGACCTGCGCATCCGTTGGCGATAGCGGGCGCGCTGCCGGCGGCAGCCCGGCGGGCCGGCATGGCTCCGCGATCGACGTGGTGATCGCGGCGGCCGAGCTTGATCTCAATCGAGGGGCGGGATTCGACCGGGCTCGGCGGGTTCGGAGGCGTGGGCGGCGGGCGGTTCGGCGCGCCGGATGGCGATGACGGCGGCGTCGTCGTTGAGGCGGTGGCCGACGTGGGCGAGGAGGTCGCGGCGGATGTGGTTGACGAGTGTCTCGGGGGAGCACTTGGTCCAGTGGGCGGCGCGGTCGGCGAGCGGGTAGAACTCGCCGGTGTCGTCGCGTGCCTCGGTGACCCCGTCGGTGTACAGCAGCAGGGTGTCGCCCCTTTCGAACGGGAAGTCGTCGCTCGGGTAGCTGCCGTCGCCGAGGTCGTTCACGCCGAGGGGTGGAGCGGCCGGCACGGAGTCGACGGGCAGCGCGCGGCCGTCGCGCAGCAGGAGGGGCGGCGGGTGTCCGCAGTTGGTCATGCGGGCGACGGGCTCGTCGTCGGGCAGGTCGAGGAGGATCGCGGTGATGAAGTGCTCGACGATGTCGCCGCTCTCCTGGGCGAAGTCGGTGAGGTAGCGCCCCACGTTGTGGTCGAGCGTGGACGCCAGGTCCGCCAGGCTGTCGTGTTGTGCGGCGATGAGGCGGAAGGCGCTGACCAGCAGGGCCGACTCTCCGACGGCCGCCAGGCCCTTGCCCCGGACGTCTCCGATGACCATGCGGGTTCCGCCCGCGGTGCGGGTGGCGGTGTAGAGGTCGCCGCCGATCTGTGTCTCCTTTTCGGCGGCGAGGTACATCGTGGCGATCCGAAGCGGCCCGATCTGTTCGGGCAGCGGCCGCAGCAGGGCGCGCTGGGCGGCTTCGGCGACCGACTGGGCGCGGGCGAGCTGTCTGGCCCGGTGATCGCGGATGGCGGTGAACATGACGATCAGGACGCACAGGACGGCCAGCGCGACGATCTGCGCGATGTGGTTGCTGGTGGTGATGCCGCCGTGGAGGAAGGCGATGAGGACCTGGGCGGCGATGGCCAGGGCTCCGACGAGGGCGGTCGGGCGCAGGCCGGCGAACGAGGGGGTGAGGGCAGGGGCGATCACCAGGAGCGGGCCGAGGTGGATGCTGGTCGGGGAGTGGAGATCGACCACGGTGATCGCCGCGATGAGGGCGAGCGGGATCATCAGCAGCGCCCAGCTCCGTTGTCCGCGCTGCTGATGGCGGGCCGCGCGTGCTCGGACTTCCATGTCCCCACTGTGCTCCTGCGGGTCGGCGAGCGCAGATGTGTCCGGGCGATGCGTGGTAACCGATCCACCGACCGTAGCCGCGCCGGTGTCGCCGCCCGCGCAGAACGGATCTCCACTGGAAGAGGCCCGGCGAGGCGCGGATGTCTCACCGGTATGCGCTGCCTGCCGCATTTTCACTTGGCTGGACTCATGGTGTCACACCTTGGACATGTCCGAAATGACGGCCCATAAGGGCTCTCGTTACGTTCGTCGCGGGTCGGTCACCCGGCCGACGTCCATTGACACAGAGAGACGGTGACATGCGCACGCGCACATTGGCTGTGGCCGCTGCCGGAATAGGCGCGGCGGCTCTTGCGACCACCGGTATCACCTACGCCCTCGCGGGATCCTCCTCGACCTCCCCGTCCGTCCAGCAGGCGGCCCGGTTCGTCGAACAAGTCGCCCCGGCGCCCCCGTCCGTCCAGTCGGCGGCCCAACCGGTCCAGCAAGCCGCCCCGGCCACGGCTGTCTCGGGCGGCGGCGAGAACGGCGGCGGCGAGAAGGGTGGCGGCGAGAAGGGTGGCGGCGAGAGGGGCGGCGGCGAAAACGGGGAGAAGCACGAGGGCCGCGACCGCCATGACGGCGGACGCGATCACGGCGGTCGCGGCCACGGGGAAGCGGGACGGATCCACTTCAACGAACGCACGTACTCCGCCGACGCCGAGGGATGCGTCACCGCTGCCAGCGGACTGGGCTCCAGTAGCTTCAGCATCTTCAACGACAGCCGGAAGGTCGTCGAGGTCTACCGCGGCTTCTCCTGCGACAACGGTTCTCCGGTCGCCACCGTGGGTCCCTACGGCGCCACCAACGGCGTGGTGACCCGTACCGCCCACGGGAGTCTGTTCGGTGGCGACGGCGCCGTGGGCAGCTTCCGGGTGATCGGCGACTACGACGAGTGGTGACGGCGCCGCCCGGAGCACGGTCGGCTCCCGGCCCCACCGAGCCCCACCGAGCCCCGCCGAGCCCCCGCCGAGAAGACGGCGAGAAGACGGCGAGCGCTCAGAGGACCGCGAGCGGATTGACCGGGGAGCCGGTGCCGCAGGGGATGTTCAGGGGCGCGGCGACGAGGAGGAACTCCCATCGTGCGGTGCGCGCGCACGCCTCGGCCAGCGGCTCCAGGTCCAGGTTGTCGATCAGCGGCAGGCCCAGGGCGGTGATGGCCAGCACGTGGACCGGCGAGTGGACGCCGTCGACGGGGCTCGGGCGCACGTCGCTGTCGCCGTCGCTGCCCAGTGCCGAGGCCCGTGACTCGCTCAGCACGCGCATCGCGCCGGGATGCAGTCCCGCGCTGAGGTCGTCCGGGTCCCACGCGCCCAGCCGCCGCCGTCGGGCGAGGTGGCCCGTGCGGACCAGGAGGATGTCCTGGGGGCGGAGCGGGCTGCCCTGTTCCTCGGCGCAGACCAGCAGCTCCGAGCCGCCGATCGCCTCTCCCGGCTCCAGCCAGGCCGTGCCGCGCAGGCGTGGCACGTCCAGCAGGACTCCTCGCCCCACCAGCCCGGGCAGCAGGTCGGTCACGGCGCCGTAGGCGGCACCTTGCGAGGAGAACACCTCCCGCGCCCGAACTCCCGCGAAGAGCAGTCCGCCGTACGCGATGTGGCAGAGCGCGTCCAGGTGCGTCTGCGCCTTGCCGTGGTAGTCGGAGGCGATGAAGTCCCGGTGCACGGTCGGCTCGGGGGCCGTGACGTCCGCCAGTTCGGTCATCTGGTGCAGTGCCGGCCTCTGGTTGTCGGGCCCCGGCACGCTGTCCCACGGCCGCCCCATGGCGACGACCTCACCCGTGCGTACGAGCCCGGCGGCCGCCACCCGTCGCCCCGCTTCGACCGGCCCGGGGAGCCGGTCGCGGCGCAGCCGCCGGAAGAGCGCGTCGAACTCGTCGCGGGTCATCGCCGGCCCGTTGGCACTGGTCATGGCACTCCTCAGCCCGGCCCCCGCTCTGCCGATGATGCGGTGACGGTCGCAAGACCGCCACCGTGCCGGGGGAGCGCGCGCGATCCGGCGGCGAACACCGCAAAGCGGGCAAAGCCCTAATATTGCATCGAAGGGTGCAGCTCCGTGGAAATGTGAGCGCTGTGGCGGCCATGACAGCTTCGGACGAGGCGGGGATCGGCCCCGTGCGGGCCCGTGAGCGGTTCATGCTCGGTGAACCGGTCGAGGGCGGCGTGCGGAGTCTGATCCTGAACTCCTGGCAACGCTGCCAGTCGATGGGGATCTCCCCGGAGGGGGCCGAGCTGCCGTACCGGCCGGACATCGATCTGGACGGCCCACTGGTCCGCGCGGCCGGACCCGTGCTGGACCGGCTGGCATCCAGGTTCGCCGGCAGCCGGATGAACGTGGCCCTGACCGACGCGGACGGGGTGGTGCTGCAGCGCCGTTTCGGCGATGCGTCCATGGCCGGGCAGCTGCCCGCGATCCAGAGCATCCCGGGCTTCGTGTTCGCCGAGCAGTACGGCGGGACCAACGGCATCGGGCTGGCGCTCACGGAACGGCGGCTCATCCAGGTCTCCGGGGCCGAGCACTTCGCCGAGCGCGGCCAGTCGAACGCCTGTACGGCGATTCCCGTCCGTGACCCCCTCAGCGGACGGATCGAGGGCGTCCTCTGCTTCGGCTATCCGCCCGCCTACGCGGACCCGCAGATGACGGACCTGATCCGCAAGGCCGCCACCGCCATCGAGCGGCGCCTGCTGGCGCAGAGCTCGGCGCGGGAGCGCACCCTGCTGCGCGCGTACCTCGATTCCAGGCGTCGCGCCCAGACCGACCAGGCGGCCGGGGACGGGTGCCCGGTCGGTCTGGACGAGCTGCCCCGGAGCGGGCTGGACCGGCGCGATCAGGTACTGCTCGAACAGATGGCCACCGAACTGATCTCCTCGGCCCGCCGCGCCGCGGTCGAGGTGACCCTTTCCCAGGGCCGGCTGGTCACCCTGCTGAGCCGCCCGGTGACCAGCCCGTCCGGGGTGGAGGGCTTCGTCATCGAGGCGATCCTGCACGGCGACACGCCGCCCCGGCCTGCCGCCCCGGACCAGGCCGGTCGGCCGGTCGGCCTGCCGGCGCCCGCCATGACCACCGTCCTCCCACCGCTGCGGCCCCCCGAGGGTGCCGTACCGGATCGCGGGGCCGAGGCGCCGTCCGCTCCCGCGCCCGACGCGGCCACCAGGCTGCTGCTGCTGGGCGAGCCGGGCGTGGGACAGTACGCCGTCGCGGCCCGCCGCCGCCTGGAGCTGCTGTCCGAGGCCAGCACCCGCATCGGCACCACCCTGGACGTGACCCGGACCGCCTGGGAACTCGCCGAGATGGCCGTCCCGCGGCTGGCCGACTACGTCACCATCGACCTGCCCGAGACCGTCCTGCGCGGCGAGGAGCCCATCGACCCCGTCAGCGAGCTGCACCGCACGGTGGTCCACGGCATCCGCGCCGACTGCCCCTTCTACCCGGTCGGCGAACGGGTCGACCTCAGCCCCACCACGCCCCACCGCCGCTGCCTGGCCAGCGGGCAGGCGGTGCTGGAACCCGATCTGCGCAGCGCCGCCGGCTGGATCTCGCAGGACCCCGAGGCGGCCGGGCGCCTCTTCGCGCACGACGTCCACTCCCTGATCGCCGTCCCGCTGCTGGCCCGCGGGGTCGTGCTGGGCGTCGCCGGCTTCTACCGCGCCCGGAACCCCGCCACCTACGGGGACGACGACCGCTCGCTGGCCCAGGAGCTGGCCACCCGCGCCGCCATCTGCATCGACAACGCCCGCCGCTACACCCGCGAACACGCCATGGTCCTGGCCCTGCAGCACAGCCTGCTCCCGCGCTGCCTGCCCGAGCAGAGCGCCATCGAGGTCGCCCACCGCTATCTGCCCGCCGAGTCCGGGGTGCGCGGGGACTGGTTCGACGTCATCCCCCTCTCCGGTGCCCGGGTCGCCCTGGTCGTCGGCGACGTCGTCGGCCACGGACTGCACGCCGCCGCCACGATGGGCCGCCTGCGCACCGCCGTGCACAACTTCGCCGAACTGGACCTCGCCCCCGACGAGCTCCTCACCCACCTGGACAACCTCGTGGGGCGCCTGGACCGGGACGAGGACGGCGTGGAGCCCGCCACCGGCAATGACGGCATCATCGGCGCGTCCTGCCTGTACGCCGTCTACGACCCGACCTCGCAGCGCTGCACGCTGGCCCGCGCCGGACACCCGCCACCCGCGGTGATCCACCCGGACGGCACGGTCACCGTCCCCGACCTCCCCGCCGGGCCCCCGCTCGGCCTGGGCGGCCTGCCGTTCGAAACGGCCGAGCTGCACCTGCCCGAAGGCAGTCAGCTGATCCTCTACTCCGACGGACTCCTCGAAGACGACCGCCGCGACCCCGACGCGGCCCTCGACCGCCTGCACACCGCCCTGGCCCACCCGAACCGCTCGCCCGAGGACGTCTGTCGCACGGTCGTGGAGGCCGTGGTACCCGAGCACCCGGCCGACGACGTCACGCTGCTCGTCGCCCGCACCCACGCCCTCGACCCCAGCCGGATCGCCACCTGGGACCTGCCGGCCGACCCGGCCCGTGTCGGCGACATCCGCGCCGCCGCCGCCCGCCGCCTGAGCGACTGGGGACTGGACGAGGCCGCCTTCGTCACCGAACTGCTGCTCAGCGAGCTGGTCACCAACGCCATCCGCTACGGCACCGAGCCCATCCAGGTCCGTCTGATCCGCGACCGTGCCCTGATCTGCGAGGTCTCCGACGGCAGCAGCACCGCCCCCCACCTGCGCCACGCGGCCACCACCGACGAGGGCGGCCGCGGCCTGTTCCTCGTCGCCCAGCTCACCCAGGCCTGGGGCACCCGCTACACGGCCAGGGGAAAGGTCATCTGGGCCGAATGCGCCCTGGAGGCGTCCGACGGCATTCCCGACCTCTTCGAGAGCCACTTCTTCGGGAACCAGTTCGCCGACATTCCCGAAATCGGATGACCCGCCCCCGGACGTGACCCGCCCTCCGGACGTCACCGGCCACCGTGGCGTGTCAACACCACGGCGGCCCAGCCGAGCTGGTAGGAACGGTGGTTCATGCACGACACCTCCGCCCCCCTGGCGGGCCCACCCGCGGGCCGCGACCCACTCGTCCGCATCCGCGGCCTTCGCAAGCGTTTCGGCGGCACTCCCGCGCTGGCCGGGATCGACCTCGACATCCACCGCGGCAGCGTCCTGGCCCTGCTCGGTCCGAACGGCGCCGGCAAGTCCACCCTCATCCGGACACTCGCCGGGATCCACCACCCGGACCAGGGCGAGGTGACGGTGGCCGGGCACCCGCTCGGCACCCAGGCCGCCGCCCGTCGGATGGCCTTCATCCACCAGGACCTCGGTCTCGTCGAGTGGATGACGGTCGCCGAGAACATCGCCCTGGTCGCCGGCTACCCGCGCCGTCACGGGCTGGTCTCCTGGCGGCGGACCCGGGAGCGTTGCGCCGACGCCCTCGCCCTGATCGCCGGGCACCTCGACGCCGACGCACGGATCGCCGACCTCGCCCCCGCCGAGCGCTCGCTGGTCGCCATCGCCCGCGCGCTGGCGACGCGGGCGGAGCTCATCGCCCTGGACGAGCCGACCGCCGGCCTCCCCGCCGCGGACTGCGCCCGGCTCTTCGCCGTCCTGCGCGCCCTGCGCGACCGGGGGCACGGCATCGTCTACGTCACCCACCGGCTCGACGAGGTCCACCAGGTCGCCGACACCTTCGCCGTCCTGCGCGACGGCCGTCTGATCAGCTCCGGCCCGCTCGCCGGCCACAGCCGTCGGCGCCTGGTCCACGACATCGTGGGCCGCGAACCGGTCGGCCGCCGGGCCGCCCCGCTCGCCCCCGCCGCGGGCCCGGTGGTGCTGAGCCTCGACGCGGTGCGGACCACCGACGCCGGGCCGGTCAGCCTGAAGCTGCGCGCGGGCGAAATCCTCGGCATGGTGGGCCTCACCGGCGCCGGCCACCTCGACCTGGGCCGCGCCCTCGCCGGATCCCGTCCGATCCTCGGCGGGCGGGCCCTGCTCGACGGCCGACCGTACACCCCGCGCACGGTGGCCGATGCCGTCGACTCCGGCGTCGGCCTGGTCACCGGCAACCGTCAGGAGGAGGGCTGCGCCGCCGAACTGACGGTCCGTGAGAACCTTCTGGCGAACCCCCGGCTGGCCGGCCGGCCGACGCCGCACTGGATCAGCCCCCGGCGCGAGCGGGCCCAGGCCGCCGCCCTGATCGAGCGGTTCTCGGTGCACCCCCGCGACAGCGAGGCGCCGATCGCCACGCTGTCCGGCGGGAACCAGCAGAAGGTCATGATCGGCCGGTGGCTCCGGGTGCACCGGCGGCTGTTGATCCTCGAAGAGCCGACCGCCAGCGTCGATGTCGGCGCCAAGGCCGAGCTCTACCGCCTGCTCGACCAGGCGCTGGCCGACGGCCTCGCGGTCCTGCTCGTCTCCACCGACTTCGAGGAGGTCGCGACCGTGTGCCACCGTGCCCTGGTGTTCGTCCGCGGAACCGTGACCGCCGAGCTGACCGGCGCGACCCTCACCGTCACCGAACTCACCTCCGCAGCCTCGGCCATGCCCCCCGTCACCGGCGGTGACGGCGACCGGCGTGCGACAGGCCGATGACCGAGCCCCCCTTCCGCCGTTCCCCGCAGGGCCGCCGGCGCGGACACCTGATCGGCAGCTACGGCCTGCCGGTCCTCGCCGTCCTGCTGTTCCTGATCTTCTCCGTCGCGCGGCCGAACACCTTCCCCACCCTCGACAACGTCTCCTCGATCCTGTCCAACCAGTCGATCCCCGCCATCCTCGCGCTCGGTGCGACGATCCCCATCGCCACCGGCAACTTCGACCTGTCCATCGGCTACGGCCTCGGTCTCGCGCACGTCGTGGTGCTGCGGCTCGTCGTCGACGGCGACTGTCCCTGGCCGCTCGCCTGCCTGGCCGTGATCCTGGGCGGAGCGGCCTTCGGGGCCCTCAACGGCGTCCTCGTCGAGTTCGGGCGGATCGACTCCTTCATCGCCACGCTCGGCACCGGCAGCATCCTGTACGCCTTCACCGGCTGGATCACCGGCGGCGCCCGGGTCCTCCCCGGCACCGGCGGCCTGCCGGTCGCCTTCACCGACCTCTACGACTCCACGTTCCTCGGACTGCCGGTGTCCGCCTCCTACGTGCTCGCGCTCGCGGCCGTCCTGTGGCTGCTGCAGGAGCGGCTGCCGCTCGGCCGGTACCTGTACGTCATCGGCTCCAACCCGCGTGCCGCCGAACTCGTCGGAATCCCCATCCGCCGCTACAGCGTCTACGCCTTCGCCGGATCGGGCCTGGTCGTCGGTTCCGCGGGTGTCCTGCTCGCCGCGCAGCAGCAGATCGGCAACCCGAGCGTCGGCCTGGAGTACCTGTTGCCCGCCTTCGTCGGCGCGCTGCTCGGCTCCACCGCGATCAAACCCGGACGCGCCAACGCCCTGGGCACCGTGGTCGCCGTCGCCGTCCTCGCCATCGGTCTGGCCGGTATCGGGCAGCTCGGCGCCGACTTCTGGGCCGTGCCGCTGTTCAACGGCGCGACGCTGCTCCTCGCCGTCGGCCTGGCCGGCTACTCCGCACGCCGCCGGCTGCGGGCCGGTGCCGCCGAGCACCGCGGTCCGCTCACGCCGCCGTCGACGGACGCGGCTCCCTCCCGGGACACGCCGTGAAGCGCGCTGCCGCGACCGTGCTGGCAGCAGTGATGCTGGCGACGGCGGGCACCGCCCTGGACGGCTGCCAGCGCGGCCTGTCGACCGGGACCGGGGCCCCCGTCCCAGGGCCGTCGAGGGCCGGTTGTGCGGCGGCCACCCTCGCCGGGGCGAAGGCGGACGTCCAGCAGGCCGAGCAGGTCGACGTCCCCTGGAACGGCCCCACCAGCGGTCCCAGGGCGGTTCCCGGCAGGACCATCGTCTACGTCGCCCAGACCATGACCAACCCCGGCGTCGCGGGGGTCGCCAGGGGGGTCATCGACGCCGCGACGGTCATCGGCTGGAGCGTCCGGGTGATCGACGGGCAGGGCACGCCCGCCGGCATCCAGGCGGCGCTCGGCCAGGCGGTCAACCTCGAAGCCTCGGGCATCGTCATCGGCGGCTTCGACCCGGGGCTGACCGCGCAGCAGGTCGCGCAGGCCGCCGCGGCACACATCCCGCTCATCGGCTGGCACGCGGTCGCGGCCCCCGGACCGAGCACGAACCCCCCGCTGTTCAGCAACATCACCACCAGCGTCGGGGACGTCGCACGGCTCAGCGCGGACTGGGTCATCGCGGAGTCCAACGGCAACGCCGGAGTCGTCGTCTTCACCGACGACTCCGTCCCGTTCGCCAGGAACAAGTCCCAACTGATCAAGGACGAACTCGCCACCTGCCCCGGCGTGAGGCTGCTGGCCTCCGAGAACATCCCCATCCCGGACGCGACCAGCCGCACCCCCCAGGCGGTCTCCGCCCTCCTCGCCCGCTTCCAGGGCCGGTGGACGCACTCCGTCGCCATCAACGACCTGTACTTCGCCGACGCCGCGCCCGCCCTGCGCGCGGCCGGAAGGCCGGGCGACGCCGCCCCGTACAACATCGCCGCGGGCGACGGCGACCCCTCGGCCTTCCAGCGCATCGACAGCAGGCAGTTCCAGGCCGCCACCGTCCCCGAGCCCCTCACCGAGCAGGGCTGGCAGATCGTGGACGAGTTCAACCGGGCCTTCTCCCACCAGCCCGCCAGCGGCTACGTCGCCCCGGTCCACATCACCACGGCCGCCAACAGCGGCGGAGCGACCTCCTGGGATCCGGCGGGCTACCGCCAGGCGTACCGGACGATCTGGGGCAGGTAGCGAGGGCGGCGCCGACGGTGGCGGCCGAGCGCCGCCGTCCCGCCGCGGTCGCTGCCGCCGCTCCCGCCCTTCGACCCGTCCCGGGCGCGATCGGTGTGCGGGCCCGGCTCCTCCCCGTCCGGGAGCCGCTGCGCGACGAGCACGGCGATGTCGTCGTCGAGGGCGGCACCGCTGTACGCGATCAGGTCCCGGTGCAGGTGGTTCAGAAGCTCGCGCGGCGCAAGGGCGGTCCAGTCGCGGACACGCTGGGTGAGCGGGTAGAAGGCTCCGGTACGGTCGCGGGTCTCGGTCACGCCGTCGGTGTACAGCAGCAGTCGGTCGCCCGGACGGAAGGGCTCCACGTCGACGTGGTAGTCGCCGCCGAGCAGCACACCGAGGTTGATCGGCGGTGACGGATCACCCGGGGCGAGTTCGCTGACCCGGCCCTGGTCGATGAGCAGCGGCGGGGGGTGACCGCAGTTGACGATGCGGACCACGGGCTCGTCGCCGGGAATCTCGGCGAGCACGGTGGTGATGAAACGTTCGTCGCTGCTGGGGAGCTGGGCGGCTCGGCGGCTCATGCTCCGCTCCAACCTACGCGCTATCGCGGGCAGATCGGGCTCGTCGTAGGCGGCCTCGCGGAAGGCGGCCAGCGTCGCCGCGGCCGTCTCCACCGCGAGCAGGCCCTTGCCCCGGACGTCGCCGATCAGCAGGCGCACACCGTGCGCGGTGCTCATCGCCTCGAAGAGGTCGCCGCCGATCCGGGCCTCCGCGGCTGCCGACAGGTACAGGGTTTCGATGCTGATGCGGCCCAGGAGGTGGGGGACCGGACGCAGCAGCACGCGCTGCGCCGTCTCGGCCACCGAGCGTACGGTCGCCAGGGTGCGTTCCCGGCGCGTCCGGTGGGCGGCCAGCACGGCGCCCAGCATCCCGACCAGTGCCGTGGAGAAGTAGGTGGCCACGTAGTGGCGCTCCCACAGATAACCCACGTCGCGGCCCGCACAGCACGGAGTGCCCGCCAGGACGCCTTCGAAGACCACGGCGAGGACCGTGACGGTGGCGACGAAGGCGGGACCGTGGGCGTAGGCGGCGACGACGGGCAGGGCGATGAGCAGGAAGCTCACCGGCCACTGCACGGGAGTGATCGGCTCCAGCGCCAGGATGGTCGCGACGTAGATGGCCGGCAGCCAGCGTATCCAGACCGGCTGGGCGGGCACCCGCGGCTCCGTGCCGACCGGCTCCGTCCGACGCTGCCGGTCGGCCCCGCCGCGGCGCGGGATCCTCACCGCGCGCTCCGGTGGCGGTGTGCCCTGTGATCCGCCTGTACACACATACATCAATCATCACGGCATACCAGCCGCTGCCGCCCGCCGACGGAGTCGAGCACGCGGCAGAGCTCCTCATCGCGGTCGGCCCTCCACGGGGTGTGCCCCGGCCCGCCCCGTCCGTCACTCGAAGCGTGTGGGGTCGCCGGCCCCTCGCCGGACGACCTCCGGCCCGCCGCCCGAGAAGTCGACGACCGTCGTCATTTCCGTGCCGCAGTCGCCCGAATCCACCACGGCGTCCAGCGCGTGGTCGAGCCGCTCCTTGATCTCCCACCCCTGGGTCATCGGTTCGTCCTCACCGGGGAGAACCAGGGTGCTGGAGACCAGGGGCTCACCGAGTTCGGCGAGCAGGGCCCTGGTGACGGTGTGGTCGGGGATCCTGACGCCCACCGTCTTCTTCTTCGGGTGCATCAGGCGGCGGGGAACCTCCTTGGTGGCAGGGAGGATGAAGGTGTAGCTGCCCGGCGTCGCCGCCTTGACCGCGCGGAAGACGTTGTTGTCGAGCTGGACGAACTGGCCCAGCTGCGCGAAGTCCTCGCACATCAGGGTGAAGTGGTGGCGCTCGTCGAGACGCCGGATCGACCGGATCCGTTCGAGGCCGTCGCGGTTGTCCAGCCGACAGCCCAGGGCGAAACAGGAGTCGGTCGGGTACGCGATGAGGGCCCCGGACCGGAGACTGTCGGCCACGGTGCTGATGGTGCGCGGCTGAGGGGACTCTGGGTGCACGTCGAAGTACTTCGCCATTGGCCGACCCTACGGGATCCCGGCCACCGACGGGCGCAGCCGCGACATCCAGCCCTCCGCAGGGCGGCCGGGGCGCCGGGGCGCGCAGCGTCCCCGCCCCGTCGGGCCCGCGAAAATCCGCTGGCGCGATGCGTGCCGAGCCTCGACCCTGGTCACCGTGGCAGAACCCAAGCATCAGATCCGCGCCCTCCATACGGCCTCCACGGTGACCGTCTACCAGGCGTACGCCCCGGAGATCGGCCTGCCCGCCGCACGGGACGGTCGCTTTCCGGCGGCGTGGAAGCGGGACCGGATGACGTGGATCAAACCGTCGTTCCTCTGGATGATGTACCGCTGCGGATGGGCCGGGAAGGAGGGACAGGAGACCGTCCTCGCGATCGAGATCACCCGCGAGGGCTTCGAATGGGCCCTTGCGAACAGCTGCCTGTCCCACTACGAACACGGCCTGCACCCCGACCGGGCGGCCTGGAAGCACCAGTTGAAGCGGTCCCCGGCCCGGGTGCAGTGGGATCCCGAACGCGATCTGCACCTACGGCCGCTTCCCCACCGCTCGCTTCAGCTCGGCCTCGCCGGCGAGGCCGCCAGGCGCTACGCGGAGGAGTGGATCGTCTCGATCGCCGACGTCACGACGCTCGCGCACACGATCCACGAGCATGTGCGGGACCGGGCTCTGGACGCCGCCCGGCAACTCCTTCCCGCCGAACGCCCCTACCCGGCAGGCGACACGCTGCTGACCCACCTGGGCGGCTGAGCCGCTCCCGCGTCGCTCCTCGGCGAACTTCTCGCCGGCGCCGTCCGGCAATCCGACGCCCCCGACGACCGCCCCGTCGAGATCCGCTCCGCCCTCGCCGGATCCGTCTCCGACCCGCGGCCAGCCTGCGCAGCCCGCGGTCAGCCCGCGGTCAGCCCGCGGTCAGCCCGCGGTCAGCCCGCGCAGGTCGGGCAGAGCCCCCGGTACGTGACCTCGGCCCCCGAGACGGCGAAGCCGAAGCGCTGTTCGGCCGGGAGGTCGGCGAGCGGGTTGCCGAGGGGGTGGACGTCGCGGATCGCGCCGCAGCCGGTGCAGACCAGGTGCTGGTGCGGGTGGTGGGCGTTGGGGTCGTAGCGCTTGGCGCGCCCGTCGGTGGACACCTCGAGGACCTCGCCGAGGGTGACCAGCTCGCCGAGGGTGTTGTAGACCGTCGCGCGGGAGATCTCCGGGAGGCGCTCGGCCGCGCGGGCGTGCACCTCGTCGGCGGTCAGGTGCACGTGCTCGCCGTCCAGGACCTCGGCCACGACACGCCGCTGGGAGGTGAGGCGCCAGCCGCGCTCGCGCAGCCGCTCCAGCAGGTCACTCATAACGGTTCACCTATTCAGGTCACGGGGAAGACCGGAGTTTACCAATCGACATCCGCTGCGGTCCGTTTCCCGATCGGATACGGGTTTGGTGTCTTTCTTGACTTGGATTCCGTCCATCGTAGGATCGGCTCCGGCGCTAGCCTTGGCAATAGCAGAGATAGGTGCCGTAGGTAGCAGCAAGACACCGTGATCCGCCTTGTAGGGAAGGATTCCCATGTCTGAGAACCACGATGCGACCGGCGTAGAGGCGAGCGCGGGCGGCTGCCCGGTCAACCACGGGCGCGCGCTCCACCCCACCCAGGGCGGCGGGAACCGCCAGTGGTGGCCGGAACGGCTGAACCTGAAGATCCTCGCCAAGAACCCCGCCGTGGCCAACCCGCTCGGCGCGGACTTCGACTACGCCGAGGCGTTCAACGCCCTCGACCTCCCGGCCGTCAAGCGGGACATCCAGGAGGTGCTCACCACCTCGCGGGACTGGTGGCCGGCCGATTACGGCAACTACGGTCCGTTCATGATCCGGATGGCCTGGCACAGCGCCGGCACCTACCGGATCAGCGACGGCCGCGGCGGCGCAGGCGGCGGCCAGCAGCGCTTCGCCCCGCTGAACAGCTGGCCGGACAACGCCAGCCTGGACAAGGCCCGCCGCCTGCTCTGGCCGGTGAAGAAGAAGTACGGCCGCAGCCTGTCCTGGGCCGACCTGATCGTCCTGGCCGGCAACGTCGCGCTGGAGGGGATGGGCTTCGAGACCTTCGGCTTCGGCGGAGGCCGGGTCGACGAGTGGGAGCCGGACGAGGACGTCTACTGGGGCCCGGAGACCACCTGGCTGGGCGACGAGCGCTACACCGGCGACCGCGAGCTGGAGAGCCCGCTGGCCGCCGTCCAGATGGGTCTGATCTACGTCAACCCCGAGGGCCCCAACGGCAACCCCGACCCGATCGCCGCCGCCCGCGACATCCGCGAGACCTTCTACCGGATGGCGATGAACGACGAGGAGACCGTCGCGCTGATCGCCGGCGGCCACACCTTCGGCAAGACCCACGGCGCTGGCCCGGCGGACAACGTCGGCCCGGACCCGGAGGACGCGCCGATGGAGCAGATGGGCCTCGGCTGGAAGAGCAGCCACGGCACCGGTGTCGGCGGCGACGCGATCACCAGCGGCCTGGAAGGCGCCTGGACGCCGACCCCGATCACCTGGGACAACAGCTTCTTCGAGACGCTGTTCGGCTACGAGTGGGAGCTCACCAAGAGCCCGGCCGGCGCCCACCAGTGGAAGCCGAAGGACGGCGCCGGCGAGGGCACCGTGCCGGACGCCCACGACCCGAGCAAGCGGCACGTGCCGATCATGCTCACCACCGACCTGTCGCTGCGCTTCGACCCGGTGTACGGACCGATCTCCCGGCGCTTCCTGGAGAACCCGGCGGAGTTCGCCGACGCCTTCGCCCGCGCCTGGTTCAAGCTGACCCACCGCGACATGGGCCCGGTGGTGCGCTACCTCGGCCCCGAGGTCCCGAGCGAGCAGCTGCTCTGGCAGGACCCGCTGCCGGCCGTCACGTACCAGCAGATCGGTGCGGCGGACGTCGCCGACCTCAAGCGGCGGATCGCCGCCACCGGCCTGTCGGTCTCCGAGCTGGTCTCCACCGCCTGGGCCGCCGCCTCCTCGTACCGCAACAGCGACAAGCGCGGCGGCGCCAACGGCGGCCGGATCCGGCTGCAGCCGCAGGCCGGCTGGGAGGTCAACGAGCCGGACCGGCTGGCCCGCGTGCTGCGCGCGCTCGAGGGCGTGCAGACGGAGTTCAACGCCCAGGCCGGCGACAGGCAGGTCTCGCTGGCCGACCTGGTGGTGCTGGCCGGTGGCGTCGGCATCGAGCAGGCGGCCAAGGCGGCCGGCCTGGCCGTCGAGGTGCCGTTCGCGCCCGGCCGGGTGGACGCCCCGCAGGAGCTGACCGACACCGAGTCCTTCGCCGCACTGGAGCCCAAGGCGGACGGCTTCCGCAACTGGGTGGGCAAGGGCAACCGGCTGCCGGCCGAGTTCCTGCTGCTCGACAAGGCGAACCTGCTGGGCCTCAGCGCGCCCGAACTGACCGTGCTGGTCGGCGGCCTGCGCGTGCTGGGTGCCAACCACCAGCAGTCCGCGCACGGGGTGTTCACCGAGACCCCGGGCGTGCTGACGAACGACTTCTTCGTCAACCTGCTGGACCTGGACACCAGTTGGAAGTCCACCTCGGAGGACGCCCACACCTTCGAGGGCCGGGACGCCTCCGGCAAGGTCAAGTGGACCGGTACCCGGGCCGACCTGGTCTTCGGCTCCAACTCCGAACTGCGCGCCGTCGCCGAGGTGTACGCGGCCGACGACGCCAAGGAGAAGTTCGTCGAGGACTTCGTCGCGGCCTGGGTCAAGGTCATGAACGCGGACCGCTTCGACCTGGTGTGACAGCTGTGAGGTAGGCGGGAGCCCGGGGCGTCAACCCCCGGGCTCCTGTTCGTCGTTACGGCCTACCGGGTCTTACGGTGTACCGGGTCTTACGGTGTACCGGGCGTTACGGCGTTCCCGTCCTCACGGCGTCCCGGGCGTTCCCACGCTGACCAGCCCGGTCTCGTACGCCGCGACCACCACCTGGGCCCGGTCCCGCAGCCCCAACTTGCCCAGAATCCGGGCCACATGGGTCTTCACCGTTGCCTCGGACAGCTGCAGCCGGGCGGCCAGCTCGGCGTTGCTGAGGCCGCGGGCGAGCAGCGACATCACCTCCAGCTCGCGCGGGGTGAGGGTGGCCAGTTCCCGGTGCGGGGCGGCCGCGTCCGGGGCGGCCGGGCGGGCGAAGCGCTCGACCAGGCGTCGGGTGATCGCGGGGGCGAGCAGTGCGTCGCCGGTGCGGACCAGCCGGACGGCGGCGGCCAGGTGCTCCGGGGTGACGTCCTTGAGCAGGAAGCCGCTGGCCCCGGCGGCCATCGCGGCGTAGACGTAGTGATCCAGGTCGAAGGTGGTCAGCATGATGATCCGGGGCGCGTCCTCCGCGCCGGCGAGGATCCGCCGGGTGGCCTCCAGTCCGTCCAGGCCGGGCATCCGGATGTCCATCAGAACGACGTCCGGTCTGCTCCGCCGGACCGCGGCGACGGCCTGCTCGCCGTCCTCGGCCTCGGCGACCACCTCGATCCCCTCGGACTCCAGGATCAGCCGGAACCCGATCCGGACCAGTGCCTGGTCATCGGCGACCACCACGCGCAAGGGCCGCTGCTCGTTCAACGACTCTCCAGCGGTATCGAGGCCGTGACGCGGTAGCCGCCGCGCGGCCGGGGGCCGGTGTGCAGGGTGCCGCCGTAGACGGCGAGGCGTTCGCGCAGCCCGAGCAGGCCGCGACCGTTGCCGGTGGCGGCGGCGCCGGTGGGGCGGCCGCCGGTGTCGGTGACCTCCACCCGTAGGTGGTCGGAGGCGTAGTCGACGGTCACCGTGGCGTCGGTGCCGCCCGCGTGCTTGACGGTGTTGGTGAGCGCCTCCTGGACGACCCGGTAGGCGGCGAGTTCGACCCCGGGCGGGACGGCCCGGTGCTCGCCGCGCACGGTCAGCTCCACCGGCAGTCCGGCCCGGCGGACGCCCTCGACCAGGGCGTCGAGCCTTCCGAGGCCGGGCTGCGGGCTGAGGTCGGCGCTCGCCGCCGGATCGTCCCCGGTCTCCGAGTCGATGGTCAACAGGCCCATCACGTGCCGCAGTTCGGTCATCGCGGCGCGTCCGCCGGCCTCCACCGCCGCCATCGCCTCCCGGGCCTTTTCCGGGGCGGTGTCCAGGATCTTGCGGGCGGCGCCGGCCTGGATCGTCATCATGCTCACGTTGTGGGTCACGACGTCGTGCAACTCCCGGGCGATGCGGGCCCGTTCGTGCTCCACCGCGTGCCGCAGCGCGGCCAGCTGCTCGCGCTCCAGGGCCGACAGTCGCTCCCGGCCCTCCTCCACCCGGCGGCGCCACATCCGCAGTTCGTAGGCGACCGCGAACACCGGTACCAGGACGAACAGGGCGACCACCGCGTTCGGGAAGTGCGGCAGCAGGGCGTCGTCGAAGAGCACCACGAGCGCGCCGGTGGCGGCCGCCAGGCTCGGCAGCAGGGCCTTCGGCCGGCGCCCGTACGCGGCCGCGCTGTAGGCGGCGACGATCACCGCCACGCCCTCCCAGAACGCGATGTCCCGGTGCTGCGACCGCACCAGCAGCGCGGCCGGCAGCACCGCCCACAGCACCGTCAGCGGGTAGCGCCGACGCAGCGCCAGCGGCAGCGGGACGAGCGGCACCAGCAGCAACGGCCCGGGCCAGGCGGTGGTGTCCGGGCCGTGGGTGCGGTGCGCGACGGTGGCGTAGCGGCCGCAGGTGTAGCAGAGGAACAGGGCCAGGGCCAGGTCGAAGGCCTGGCCGCGCCGGGTCGGCCGGGGCGGCGGAGCCGGGCTGCCCGTTCCGCCGCTCAGCAGCCGTTGTACTGCGGGGTGGTTGATCACTGGGACATTCTGGCGGTCGGCCGCTCCCGGGCACAGCCCCGCGACTGGCGGCAGCCCGTACACCGGGTGACTACCTCGGAAGGATGACGCCGAGCCGGGTCCGCCGGACGCGGTACGGAAGATGCCGTCGTCGGCGGACGCGGGTGCGCGCCGCCCGTCCGTAGCTTCGTCCTCGTCACCAGGCGGGAAGCGATGAGGAGCGGGGAAGATGGACAGCGATCCGGTGATCGGGCTGAGCGGTGTGAGCCGCCACTACGAGGGTGCGCGGGCGGCGTTGGACGGGGTGACGCTGAACGTGCGGGCGGGGGAGTCGGTGGCCGTGCTCGGTCCGTCGGGCAGCGGGAAGTCCACCCTGCTGAACCTGGTCGCCGGGCTGGACCGGCCGAGCGCCGGGACGGTCACCGTCGACGGGGTCCGGGTGGACCGGCTGAACGAGTCGGGTTCGGCCCGGTACCGGCGGCGGACGATCGGCATGGTGTTCCAGTTCTTCAACCTGCTGGACGACCTCACGGTCGCCGACAACGTGGTGCTGGCCGGCGAACTGGCCGGCGTCCCGCGCGCCGAGGCCCGGCGGCGGGCCGCCGAGCTGCTGGAGGCGCTCGGCGTCGACCGGCACGTCCGCGCCCACCCGGGCCGGCTCTCCGGCGGTGAGCGCCAACGCGTGGCGGTGGCGCGGGCGTTGATGAACCGGCCGGCCGTGCTGCTGGCCGACGAGCCGACCGGCGCGCTGGACTCGGCCTCCGGGGAGGACGTCAAGGAACTGTTCCGGGAGCTACACGAGGACGGCCAGACCATCCTGATCGTCACCCACGACCTGACCCTCGCCGAGGACTGCGCCACCCGCACCGTCCGGATGCGGGACGGCCGGGTCGAGTCGGACACGGCGGACACGGCGGACACGCCGGACACGGCGGGCTCGGCAGGCTCGGCTGGCTCGGCGGAGGTGGCGGCGTGAGTGCCCTCGGTCGTGTCGTCCGCGCCGGGGTGCGCAGGCGCCGGACCCAGTCGGTCGCGGTCGGGCTGGCCGCCCTGGTCGCGACCACCTGCTCCGTCCTCGGCGGTTCGCTGCTGGTCGCCTCCGAGGCTCCCTTCGACCAGGCCTTCGACGGCCAGCACGGCGCCCACCTCACCGCGCGCTTCGACGGCACCCGGGTGAGCGCCGATCAGCTCGCCGCCACCGGGCACGCCGCCGGGGTGACGGCCAGCGCCGGCCCCTTCCGCACCGTGACCGTCGACCCCGAGCCGGGCCCCGGCTCGACCGTCATGGCGGGCGTGACGATGTCGTCGATGACGGTCACCGGCCGTGCCTCGGCCGATATCGGTGTCGACAACATCTCGCTCGTTCAGGGGAGTTGGGCGACCAAGCCGGGCGACGTGGTGCTCGCCTCCGGGTACCCGAACCCGGGCGTGCCGATCGGCGGGACCCTCCGCCTGCCCGGCCTGCCGGGCGCGCCCTCGCTGACGGTCGTCGGCATCGGCCGGTCCGTCAGCCGGACCGCCGACGCCTGGGTGACGCCCGAGACCATCCCCGCCCTCACCGTGCCCGGCAGCGCACCCGGGTACGAGATGCTCTACCGCTTCGCACAGGCCGGCACCGCCGACGCGATGGCCGCCGACCGGGCCGCCGTCGCCGCCGCCACGCCCGGCGGGGCGCTCACCGGCGCCCAGTCCTGGCTCACCGCCAAGCAGGGCTCGGACCGCAACACCGCCCTGTTCCTGCCCTTCGTGGTCGCCTTCGGCCTGCTCGGCATGGCGATGTCGGTGCTGGTGGCGGGCAACGTGGTGGCCGGCGCGGTCGGCACCGCGACCCGGCGGATCGGCGTGCTCAAGGCGATCGGCTGCACCCCCGCCCAGGTGGTGCGCGCCTACGTCGCCCAGGCGCTGGTCCCGGCCACGGTCGGCACCCTGCTCGGCGTGGTGGCCGGCAATGCGCTGACCGTCCCGGTGCTCGCCACCGCCGGGAACCTCTACGGCACCCACGCCTCCGGCGTCGCGCCCTGGGTGGACGTCGCGGTGGCCGGCGGCACGCTCGCCGCCGTCGCCCTGGTCGCCTGGGTCGCCGCCGCCCGCGCCGGACGGCTGCGCACCGTGGACGCACTGGCCGTCGGCCGTACGGCGGGCGGCACCCGGCGTGACGCCGTCGCCCGCCGGGTCGCCGCGCTGGCCGCCCGGCTGCCGCTGCCCCGGCCGCTGAGCCTCGGCCTCGCCCAGCCCTTCGCCCGGCCGGCCCGGGCCGCCGGGATGTTCGCGGCTGTGCTGTTCGGCACGGCGGCGGCGGTCTTCGCGGTCGGCATGGGCGGCTCGCTGACCTGGGTGCAGGAGGCGAAGAACCACGACAGGTCGGACGTCCTCGTGCACCCGGACCGGCGCGACGTTCCAACCGAGGCCTGGTCGATCGCGGGGCGCACGCCGGCCGCCGGAGCCGACCCGGCAGCCGTCACCGCCGCCCTCACCGCCCAGCCGGGCACCGCCGCCTACTACGGCGTCGGCACCGAGGACGTCACCGTCCCCGGAGTCGCCGGGAACACCACCGTGACCGCCTTCGTCGGTGACTCCTCCTGGGGCGGGTACCGGATGGTCTCCGGCCGCTGGCACCAGGGCCCGGGCGAGGCCGTCGCCCCCAGCACCTTCCTGACCGAGGCCTCGGTGAAGCTCGGCGACCAGGTGACCTTCACCAGTCACGGGCGGGCGGTCACCGTCCGGATCGTCGGCGAGGTCTTCGACCCGCACATGCAGACCAACGAGCTGTTCACCGATGCCGCCAGCTACCCGGCCGGCACGGCCCCCAAGCCCGACAGCTGGTTCGTCAAGCTCAGGAGCGGCACCGACCGCGCCGCCTACACCACCGCCCTCGGCAGCACGCTCGCCCCGCTGCACCTGGTCATCGACACCGACGTGGCGCACGGCTCCTCCGACTCGGTCGCGGTCATGAACTCGCTCACCGCCACGTTGACCACGCTGCTGGTCGCCGTCGCCGGGCTCGGGGTGTTCAACACCGTCGTCCTGGAGATCCGCGAACGCACCCGGGACATGGGCGTCACCAAGGCACTCGGCATGACCCCGGCGCAGACCGTGGGCGTGGTGCTGGCCTCGGTGCTGCTGGTCGGAGCGGCCGGCGCCGCGATCGGCCTGCCGGCCGGACTGCTGCTGCACGGCGTGACGGTGCCCGCGATGGGCCACCGCGCCGGGCTCACCTTCCCGGCCTCCGCCCTGGACGTCTTCGGCACGCCGATGCTCGCCCTGCTCGGCTTCGGCGGTGTGCTGATCGCCCTGCTCGGCGCCCTCGCGCCTGCCCTACGGGCGGCGCGGGCGCGGACGGTGGACGCGCTGCGGGCGGAGTGACGGAGCGTCTCAGACGTACAGACATCTCAGACGAATGTCTTGCGCATTCGTCTGAGATGTCTGTCTTGTGCCTCAGGCGTGTCCATGTGTCTTGTGCATTCGTCTTGTGCATTCGTCTTGGACATGCGTCTTGGACATTTCGTCTCGTACTCCCGGCCGGGACTCCATCGTGACCCTCGGTGCGGGGCGCTGCCAAAGGAGCGAGTGGTTCAAACCGCGATGCGGTTCCCCTCGGATCCACCACCTGTGTTCCGGCCAGGTGTGGGGCCGTCCGAACGATCGGACGGTCGGCCGGGGTTGCGGTCCGGGCGGGGTGCGGCCTGGGGGAACGGGGTTGGGGCGGTCCGGCGGGCGTTGATTCGATCCTGGCCGGAACGAGGACCGACCGTGCGTACGCGTCTGGTGTGCCGCCGGGGGCGCTGTCAAGATCCGGTTTCGGCACGCCCGTGCCAGACCCGAACGCTTGGAGGAGGCAGCATGCAGCCCACGGCTGAGCAGGTTCGCGCACTCAAGGACGAGGACTTCCGGCTCACCCTCGGCCAGGGACACCAGGTCCACCCGGCCGGTGAGCCGGCCGACGAGCTCTACGTCACCGCCGCGGTGATGCTCAACACCTGTGAGAGCTGGGGCAGCTGCGGACGCGTCTGCAGCTACTGAGGCCGGGTCCGGTACTGGGCCCGGGCCGGTCGTACAGTCGGACCGGGGCCAGTGCCGGACGGGGCGTCCAGCGCCCGTGTGAGAGCGCAGCCAGTACAACCGTGCATTCAGAAAGGCAGCACCGCCCCGTGGCCGACGCGTCCGAACTCCTGCGGGCCGCCGCCCGAGCCGTCCCGCTGAACGCCCGCGGCCGGGTGCCGGAGGGATCGCCCCGCTCGGAGCCCGTCCGCGCCGCCGATCGCGCCGCCGATCGCGACGAATCCGGTGAGCGCCACGCGCGCGCCGCCCGGAAGCTGGAGCGCTGGCGGTCCCAGGCGCCGTTCGACCGGGCCGACTGGTTCGCGCGCCGGCTCGCGGCCGACGGTCTCGACCCCGACGCCCTGCGCGCCCTCCTCGCCGAGCACCCGGACGCGCTCGCCGACCGCCTCGGGGCGCACCCGTGGGCCGAGCAGCTCGCTGCGGCCTTCCACGGCGCGGCCACCCTGGACGTCCCCGAGGAGCACGAGTTCGCCGGGCTGGTCGCCCCGCTGCTCGCCGCCGCCCGCGACCGCCTGTGCACCGGACTGGCCGCCCTGGACCTGCCGCCCGTCGGCACCCCCAGCCTCGGCACCCCCGAGGAACTGGCCGCGCTCGCCCTGCCCGCGCTCACCGCCACCGCCCACGGGATCGCCACCCGGACCGTCATCACCGAACTCCACGTCGCCCGCCTCACCGGCGAGTTGACCGGCGACACCCCCGAGCTGCGGTACCGCGAGTTCCTCGACCGGCTCACCGAACCCGAGCGGGCACTGCGGCTCCTCGCCGAGTACCCCGTCCTGGCCGTCCGCCTCACCACCCTCGCCGAGCAGTGGGCCGACACCACCCTCACCCTGTTCCACCGCCTCGCCGCCGACCTGCCCGCCCTCGCCCGCACCTTCGCCGACGGCCACCCGCTCGGCCGGCTCATCGAACTCACCACCGGCCTCGGCGACCCGCACCGCGGTGGCGCCACGGTCAGTTCGCTGACCTTCGAGCACGGCGTCCGACTCGTCTACAAGCCCCGGCCGCTCGGCGCCGAGACCCACTTCCAGCAGCTCCTGCACTGGCTCAACCCGCAACTGCGGCTGCCCCTGCGCGACCTCGCCCACCTGGCCGGCGACGGCTACGGCTGGGTCGCCCACGTCACCGCCGAACCTGCCCGGGACGAAGCCGAGTTGAGTGCCTTCTACCACCGAGCCGGCACTCTCGCCGCACTGATGTACGTCCTGGACGCGGTCGACTGCCACGCCCAGAACCTGCTCGCCGTCCGGGACCAGCCCGTGCTCATCGACCTCGAGGCGATCCTCCACCCCGACCTGCACGAGCCCGCCAAGGACCTCTCCGAATCCGAACGGCTCGCCCGCCACCGGGCCCGGCACTCGGTGCTGCGCTCCGGTCTGCTCCCCGAACGCATGTGGGACGAGGGCAACGGCGGCGCCGACATCTCCGCCCTGGGCTGGGACCCGGCCAACCTCCCACCCCGCCCCGTGCCCGTCCTGGTCAACCGGGGAACGGACGAACTCCGGCTGGAATACCGGCGGTTGCCCGTCGAAGCCCCCGGCAGCCGCCCCGTTCCGACCGGACAGCCGCTGCGGCCGGCCGACCACCTGGCGGAGCTGGAGGCGGGCTTCACCGAGGCCTATCGGCTGCTCGCCGCCGACAAGCCGCAACTCCGGTCGCTGCTCCGCGCGTTCGCGGCCGACGAGACCAGGTTGCTGCGCCGCGACACCTTCGAGTACCGCACCCTGCTCAACACCGCCTGCCACCCCGACCTGCTCCGCGACGCCCTCGACCAGGACCGCCACCTCGACCGGCTCTGGGCACTGGCCGGCTGGGAGGAGCACGCGCTCGCCTTCGTGGAACACGAGCGCGCCGACCTGTGGCGCGGCGACGTGCCCGTCTTCACCATCCGCCCCGACAGCGTCGACGCCCGCTCCTCCACCGGCGCCCTCATCCCGGGCGTCACCGACCGGCCGGCCCTCGACCTCGCCCTCGCCAAGGCGGACGGCCTCGGCGAGGAGGACCTCGCCCGCCAACTCCAGCTGCTGCGGCTCTCGGTGACGACGGCCGACGGAGCGCGCGAGCCGGGACGGGCCGTCGCCGACGCCCCGCGAGAGGTGTTCATCACGCCGGGCGGGGACCTGGCGTCCCGCGCCCTCGCCAAGGCCGTCGAAGCCGGCGAGCAGCTGCTCCGCGAGGCCTACCGGGGAAACGCCGACCTGGCCTGGACCGGCCCCAACTGGACCCCGCCCGGCCGCTGGGCCCCCGCCGAGCTCGGTCCGGACCTGTACAGCGGCACCGCGGGCATCGCCCTCTTCCTCCACCAACTCTCCCTGGCCACCGGCGACACGGCGCACCGCGAAGCCGCCCAGGCCGCAGAGGTGACGCTACGTCAGCAGATCCGGCGACGCGCCGACCGGCTCGGCGGTGGCCTGTCCGGTACCGGCGGTGTGCTCTACGTGCTCGCCCACCTCGTCGCCCATCACCCGGATCCCGCACTCGACGAGCTCGGCACCCTCGTCCTCCAGCGCGTCACCGCCACCGCCACCGAGGACACCCAGCACGACCTCCTCGCCGGAAACGCCGGCACCATCGGAGGCCTCCTCGCCTGGGAGGCCGTCCGTCCCGGCCCCGCCGTCACCGCCGCGCTCGCCGCCTGCGCCGAACGACTCGTCCAGAGCGCCACCCCGCACCCCGAGGGCGGCGCCGGCTGGCTGCCCGCCTCCCTCGCCGAGACCGCGAGCCGCCCCCTGGCCGGCTTCGCCCACGGCGGCTCCGGCATCGCCTGGGCCCTGGCCCGGGCCGGACACCGCCTCGGCGACCCGCGCCTGCCCCAACTCGCCCTCGCCGCGGTCGAGTACGAGCGCACCCTGTTCGACGCCGGCGCCGCCAACTGGCGCGACGTCCGCGAGGACGGCGGCCCCGACGCCCCGTCCTTCCCCGCCCTCTGGTGCCACGGCGCCGCAGGCATCGCCCTGGCCCGCACCACCCTCGCCGAAATCCTTCCCGAGCAGCGCGAGTTGCTCCTCGCCGAACGCGACACCGCGCTCGCCACGGTCCTCCGGGAGGGCTTCGGCCACAACTCGTCACTCTGCCACGGCGATCTCGGCAACCTGGAAGCCCTCCACCTCGCCGGCGCCCCCTGGCAGCCCGCCACCCACCAGCAGGCCCACGCCACCCTCCACACCCTGGACACCACCGGCTGGACCTGCGGCCTGCCACACGGCGTCCACAGCCCCTCCCTGATGGTCGGCCTGGCCGGCATCGGCCACGGCCTCCTCCGCCTCGCCGCCCCCGGCACCACCCCGTCCGTTCTCCTCCTCGAACCGCCCGCGCAGTGACCCCTTGCGGGCCTCGGCTCGAGGGTGGTTGGGCGCGGGGCCTGCGCCGGGCGTGCGGTCTGCCGCACGGCGTCCACAGCCGACCGGCTTGGGCGGTAGGTCTTTCCGACCGTCGGATCGCATGCCCGGCAGTATGTCCGCAATCGAACATCGCGGACCTCCGCAGTGATCGACATCCACCAACCCGCCGTCGCCGACACGGAATCGCCCGGATCGGGTGAGAGCGACCGGGACACGCCGGACGCCCCCGCCGACCGCTGCCAGGATCGGGGTCCGCACCGGCAGCCCGCCCTTCGCGGAGTGCCCACCGGCACCGCTGCCGACCCGTCACGCCCACCCGGCGCTGAGGGCTGCCCGCGTGCGGAAGCCGTGGCCGTACCAGGGAGGAATGCTGTGACAGAGCAGATCGTGAAGCCAGAGAAGCCCCAGGTCGAGGAGCGCGAGGGCGAACACGACGAGGAGCTGCGCCTGCGCTTCCCCGGGGACCGCCGCGCCGCGGCCGGCGCGTCGATGTCGGCGAGCGCGATGCTGCGCCGCCTGCCGCACCTGGTGCGCCGGGCGCTGGCCCTGGCCTGGTCGGCGGACCGCACGTCCACCGTGCTGCTGCTGGTCTGCCAGGCGTTGGCCGGCGTGTTCGGCGCGCTGGCGCTGTACGCCACCACCGGCACCCTGACCGCGCTGCTGGTCCCGGGTCCGGTGACGGGCCACCTGCGGACCGCCGCGCCGTCCCTGCTCCTGCTGACCGCCTCGGCCGGGCTGCGCGCCGTCCTGGGCATCGCGGTGGTGGGCCTGTCCGGCCGGGTGTCGCCGCGGATCACCAGGGAGGCGGAGCTGGCGCTGATCGCCGCCGGGTGCGCCGCCGAGCTGAAGGCGTACGACGAGCCCGCGTACAACGAGCAGTGGGAGGCCGCCGACCGGGGTGCCTCCACCACGCCCGACCTGCTCTCCAACGCCCAGGACGTGATCGCCTCCACCGTCTCGCTGGCCGCCGCGGCGGGCGTGCTGGCGACGCTCCACCCGTGGCTGGTGCCGCTGCTGCTGCTCGGTTCGGTGCCGACCGCCGTCGCCGCCGTCCGCACCGCGCGCATCCACTACCTGGCCGCGGTGACCACCAACGAGGACCGTGGCGCGCTGCGCGTCTACCGCTGGTTCCTGGTCGACAAGACCCGGGCCGACCAGGTCCGTTCGGACCAGGTCACGCCGTTCCTGATGGCCAAGTACCGCCGCGCCGAGGCCAAGATCGTCGCCGCCACCGACCGGGCCACCCGCGAGGCGGCCAAGGTTTCGCTGCTGGCCGCGCTCGGCACCGGGGCGGGCAGCGCGCTGATCTGGGGAGCGCTGCTGTACCTGGTCGCCAGTGGCCGGATCGACCTCGCCGCAGCCGGCACGGCCACCTTCGCGCTGCGCACCGCCTCCTCCGGCCTGCAGGGCCTGGTCGGCAACGGCGCCCGGCTGTACCGGATGGGTCTCTACCTGGACGACTACTTCAGCTTCCTGGACGAGGCCGGCGGCCACCGCATCAACCGCGGCCACCTGGTGCCCGCCGCTCCGCAGCTGGTGGAGGTGTCCGAACTGTGCCACTCCTACCCGGGTGAGCAGCAGGAGCCCGCCCTGCGCGGCGTCAGCATGACCCTGCGGGCGGGGGAGATGGTCGCCGTGATCGGGCAGAACGGCAGCGGCAAGTCGACCCTGCTGAAGCTGCTGTCGGGCCTCTACCTGCCGCAGTCGGGCCGGATCACCTGGGACGGCGTGCCGGTGGAGGAACTGGACGCGGACGGCATGTGGGCACGGGTCGCCCGGGTGCCGCAGGAGTTCGCCCGCTGGCCGCTCGGCGCCGCCGAGAACGTTCACCTGGGCCACCTCACCGAGCGGCTGATGGCCGACGTGGAGGAGGCCGCGGCCCGCACCGGCTTCGACGAGATCGTCGCCCGGCTGCGCTCCGGCTGGCGCACCCTGCTCGCCCAAGGCTGGTGGGGCGGCGCCGAGTTGTCGGGCGGCGGATGGCAGCGCGCGGCCGTCGCCCGGGCCCTCTACCGCACGGTGCGCAGCCCGGGGCTGCTGATCCTGGACGAGCCCACCTCTGACCTCGACCCGCGCGCCGAGCACCGCATCCTGCACGCCCTGCGCGGCCTCGCCCCGGGCCGGATCACCCTGCTGGTCACCCACAACATCGCCAATGCGGCGGTCGCCGACCGGGTGATCGTGATGGACAAGGGGCGGATCGTCCAGGCCGGCACCTGGGCCGAACTCGCCGCCCGCCCGGACGGGTTGTTCCGCGAACTCCTCGATCTGCAGCGGGACCGCGCCGTCCCGGCCCAGCGCGCGGCAGGGGACTGACCCACCGCCTGACCCGCCGCCTGACCCGCCGGTGCCGCCGGGCGGACGGCCAGGAGCCGTCCGCCCGGCGGTGCGCGGAAAGGGAGGGGAAACGCCCGGCCGGATGAACCACGATGACGGCATGCGAATCAACGAGGAGCCGGGTGAGGGTGCGGACACCGAGGAGCAGCTGCCGCAGCGCCTGGTCGGCGAAGTCTGGGCCAACGTCTGCGCTGACCCCCCCCGAACGAACCGGCGGGTCCAGCCTGGGATGGGGGACGATGGACGGCATGGAGCTGAGGATCGAGGCCACCGACCTGCCCGGACGCGAGTGCGGCGCCGGGCCCGGGTTCCCCGGGTACCGGGACATCCACGTCGCCGTCCAACGCCGGGGTCGCCCCGCCGAGTTGCTCGACCCGCAGCCCGGCGACGCGCCGCGGGCGCGGTGGTCGCTGGAGTGCGCGGTGAAGCGGCTGCCGGACGGCGGGGCGGACGTCACCGGTCGGTACGTCCAGGGCGGGCCGGGCGGCCGGTTCATCTACCTGAACTGGGTGACGCGGGACGGCGACGACTGGCGGCTGTTCCGCCGGGCGAAGCTGCTGCTGGCCGCGGTGGACCAGGGCACCCTCGAAAGCGCCGCCGACACCGGTCTGCTGGTCGCCCGGCTTGGCCTCACCGACGCCAAGGGCCACCCGCTGTGCGCCGCCGTCCGCCCGCCCCTGGTCACCTGGTCACCTGCTTAGTGACGACAGCGGCAACGGACTGAGCGCCGCGAACTCCGGCGGCGCCGACGGATCCACCGACAGCCCGGCGGGCGCCGGCTGGGCCCCGCACGGACCAGCAGGTCGCCGATCGCCGCGACCATCGCGCCGTTGTCCGTGCACAGCCGCAGCGGCGGCACCCGCAGGGCGATGCCGGCCGCCGCGCAGCGCTGCTCGGCGAGCGCCCGCACCCGGGAGTTGGCCGCGACTCCGCCGACCACCACCAGGGCGCCGATCCCGTGGTCGGTGCAGGCCCGCACCGCCTTGCGGGTGAGCACGTCCGCGATCGCCTCCTGAAGGGCGGCCGCCGCGTCCCGACGGCCGGTCCGCCGGGGGTGTGGACTGCTGGCGACTGACTCGATGCCCAGCACGACCACCGGCGCCCCCGTCGCCCTTGTCACAGTTCCCCTGTCACAGCCAATCGCGCCCATCAGTCATTACACGTTCGGATGACCATTGTGCCCGACGGGATGTGAGGAACAAGTAGGAGCCTGTGCTGCGCTCCTGCAAGTCATACGCAATAGTGTTGTCCCGGCACGATCGTCAGCACTCAACCCGTCGAAAGGAGCCGTGTCCTGATGGGCACCTACACGCTTCCCGACCTGCCGTACGACTACTCCGCGCTCGAGCGGGCCATGTCCGCCGAGATCCTGGAGCTGCACCACTCCAAGCACCACGCCGCGTACGTGAAGGGCGCGAACGACACCCTGGAGCAGCTCGCCGAGGCGCGCGACAAGGAGCAGTTCGGCGGCCTGGTCGGCCTGCAGAAGACCTTCGCCTTCCACCTGTCCGGTCACGTGCTGCACTCGCTGTTCTGGCAGAACCTGTCCCCGGAGGGCGGCGATCGCCCCGAGGGCGAGCTGGCCGACGCCATCACCGAGCACTTCGGCGGCTTCGAGGCCTTCAAGAAGCAGCTCACGACCGCCACCACCGGCGTCCAGGGCTCGGGTTGGGGCATCCTCTCCTGGGAGCCGCTCGGGCAGCGCCTGATCGTCGAGCAGGTCTACGACCACCACGGCAACGTGGGCCAGGGCACCACCCCGCTGCTGGCCTTCGACGCCTGGGAGCACGCCTACTACCTGCAGTACCGCAACGTCCGCCCCGACTACGTCACCCGTCTGTGGGACGTCGTCAACTGGCAGGACGTCTCGGCCCGCTTCGCCGCCGTCAAGAGCGCCTGAGCGTCGAGTGAGCAGGAGGGCCCCGGACCGGTCGGGCGGTCCGGGCCTTCCCCCTGTGGCCCCATGGTCGTTGCCCGTCACGGCCGTTGACACGCGTCACGGCCGTTGACACGCGGCACGGCAGTCATACCGAAACGAAGACTCGCCGCCACCCGCTGTTCGCCCGCCGTGGGCACACGATCGGTACGCTCGGACCACCGCCGGTCACCGGCGGTCGGCGGCCGACCGGCCGATCCGGCCCGCCCGCTCCTGAGCGAAAGGTCGTCCGATGGCTCCGCGCCTGTCCGTCGTGGTCCCGATCTACAACGTCGAGCGCTACCTCGGCGAATGCCTGGACTCGATCGCGGCCCAGACCTTCGAGGACTTCGAGTGCGTCATGGTCGACGACGGCTCGACCGACGACGGCCCCGTCATCGCCAAGGCGTACGCCGACAGGGACCGGCGCTTCCGGCTCGTCCAGCAGGAGAACAAGGGCCTCGGTGCCGCCCGCAACACCGGCTGGCGCCACCTCACCCCCGGCACCGAGTACCTGGCCTTCGTCGACAGCGACGACACCCTGCCGCCGCACGCCTACCAGCTGATGATCAGCACGCTCGACGAGACCGGCTCCGACTTCGCAACCGGCAACGCGATGCGCCTGCGCACCACCGGCCTCACCCCCTCGCACGCCCACCGCCGCCCCTTCGCCGAGACCCGGCTGCGCACCCACGTCAGCGAAACTCCCGCCCTGGTCACCGACCGCACCGCCTGGAACAAGGTCTACCGGCGCACCTTCTTCGACGCCGCCGGCATCCAGTACCCCGAAGGCATCCTGTACGAGGACGCGCCCGTCAGCGTCCCCCACCACTTCCTCGCCGAGCGCGTCGACGTCCTCGCCGAGCCGATCTACCACTGGCGGGTCCGCGAGGACGGTGCCCTCTCCATCACCCAGAAGAAGACCGACCCGCGCGGCCTGATCGACCGGGTCCGCTCGATGGAACTCGTCCGCGAGTGGCTGCTCGCCCGTCCCGAGCCGCAGTTCGCCTCGTACCTGGGTGCGTACGACCGCAACTGCCTGGTCGAGGAGATCCCGATGTTCTTCTGGTCCATCCCGGACGGCGACCGCAACTACTGGGAGGTCTACCAGCGGCACGTCAGCCGCCTCCTCCACGCGATCGGCCCCGACCGGGTGGCCGATCTCAACGCCCAACTACGGCTCAAGTACCGGCTCACCCTGGCCGACGCGATGAACCGCTTCATCGCCGTCCAACGCCTCCACCGCGCCGTCCGCCGCACCCGCCAGGCCGCCCAGGCCGCGGCTGCGGTGCATCGGCGCTGACCTCGCTGAGCCCGGACGCCCTGCTACCGCCGCCTACCTCCGGCCCACCGGTGTGAACCGGACAGGCGTGCCCGGGGCGGCCTGGGCGACGGCGGGTAGGGCGGCGGCCGGGACGACGCCGATGACGGGGTAGCCGCCGGTGGTGGGATGGTCGGCGAGGAAGACCACCGGGCGGCCGTCCGGCGGGACCTGCACCGCGCCCAGGACCATGCCCTCGCTGGGGAGTTCGCCCTCGCGGGCGCGCTCCAGGGGCGGGCCGTCCAGCCGCAGGCCGATCCGGTTGCTGGTGGGGGAGACGCGGTAGCCGGAGCCGGTGAGGACGGCGAGGGAACGGGCGGTGAACCAGTCGTCGCGCGGGCCGAACAGTACGGGCAGGAGCAGCGGATCGGGCGGCGCGGGCGCCGGCACCACGTCCGCCCCGGCGGCCGGCCCGACCGGCTCACCGAGCGGCAGCGCGTCCCCGGGGGCCAGTGGAGCGGGGCCCAGCCCCGAGAGCAGATCGGTCGAACGGCTGCCGAGGACCGGAGCGGCGGCGATCCCACCCGCGAAGGCGACGTAGCTGCGCACACCCCGCGTCGCGGCGCCCACCTCCAGCAGTGCTCCGGCGGGCAGCCGCACCGGGGCGGCCCAGGCGGCGGGCCGCCCGTCGACCCGCACCGCGCACGGTGCGCCGGCCACGGCGACCGTCACCGCGCGATCCACCCGCACCGCGCAGCCGAGCACGGTGGTCTCCAGGGTGGCCGCCGTCGCGGGGTTGCCGACCAGGCGGTTGGCGAGCCGGTGGGCGGGCTGGTCGAGCGCGCCGGAGCGCGGCACGCCCAGGTGCGCGTGCCCGGGCCGGCCGAGGTCCTGGACGGTCGTCAGCAGGCCTGCGCTCATCACGGTTACGGTCATGCGTCCTCGATCACGCTTCCCTCGAATGCGAATCCTCGGTCAGGCTTCCTCGATCACGAACCGGACCCGGGTCCCCGGGCTGAACAGTGCGGCGCGTTCGCGGGACGGGTCCCACAGCACGGCGTCGGTGTGTCCGATCAGCTGCCAGCCGCCCGGTGAGGAGCGCGGGTAGGCGCCGGTGTAACGGCCGGCGAGGGCGATCGCCCCGGTCGGGACGGCGGGGCGCGGGACGGCCCGCCGGGGCACCCGGTAGCGCTCGGGCAGGCCGGTCAGGTAGCCGAAGCCGGGGGCGAAGCCGCTGAAGGCGACGCGGAACTCGGTCGCGGAGTGGATGCGCGCGACCTCCTCCTCGGCGACGCCCCACAGCGCGGCGACCTCCGCGACGTCGGCGCCGTCGTAGCGCACCGGGATGGTCACGGTCTCGTCGCTGGTCGCCCGCAGCGGCGGTACGTGCCAGTCGGCCAACTCGGCGGCCAGGGCCTCGGGGTCGGCCACCCCGTCGAGCAGGACGGTCCGTTCGGCGGGCACGACCTCGGTGACGGGCGGGAGTTGGGACGCCGCGCGTCGGCGCTGGAGTTCGGCGTGGAAGGCCATCGTCTCGTCGGCGTCGTCGAGCTCGACCAGGAGCGCGTCCAGGCCGACCCGCAGGACCCGGATGTTCACCCCGTTCGCCGCGTTCACCGCGTTCACCGTGTTCACCGTGTTCGTCGCGTTCGCCCCTGTCCGTCTGCCGCTCCGCTCGGCGCTCATGCGAACGCCTCGACCCGGACTCCGGCCGTCCACAGGGCAGTTCGGACCCGGCGGGCGAGGTCCGCCGCCCCGGGGGTGTCGCCGTGCACGCACAGCGAACGGGCCCGCAGCCGGATCCGGTCGCCGGTGTGCGCCGTGACCTCGCCGTCCCGGGCGATGGCGACCGAGCGGTCGACGACGGCGTCGGGGTCGTGGACGACCGCGTCGGGTTCACGACGGGGCACGAGCGTGCCGTGCGGGGTGTAGGCGCGGTCGGCGAACGCCTCGGCGACCACCGGCAGTCCGGCCCGTCCGGCGGCCTCGTGCAGCCGGGAACCGGGCAGTCCGAGGACGGGAAGACCCGGTGCGGCCAGCCGGACGCCGCCGACCACCGCCTCCGCCTGTTCCTCGTCGTGCACCGTCCGGTTGTACAGCGCGCCGTGCGGTTTGACGTACGCCACCCGCGCTCCGGCCGCCCGCGCGAACACCTGCAACGCCCCGATCTGGTAAGCGACTTCGTCGGCGAGCTGGTCGGGCGGAACGTCCATCGCCCGGCGCCCGAACCCGGCGAGGTCCCGGTAGGAGACCTGCGCGCCGATCCGCACGCCCCGCTCGGCGGCCAGCTCGCACACCCGCCGCATGGTGGTCGGGTCCCCGGCGTGGAAGCCGCAGGCGACGTTGGCGCTGGTGACCACCGACAGCAGGGCGTCGTCGTCGGTGAGCGTCCAGCGGCCGAAGCCCTCGCCGAGGTCGGCGTTGAGGTCGACGACCGTGACGGGAGGGCGCTCGGCCGGTGTCATCTCGCGCCGTCCGTCATCGCGCTCCCCGCCGTTGCGTCCCCCGCCATCGAGCCGTCGGTCATGACGCTGTCCGCCATCGCGCTCCCCGCCATCGCGCTCCCCGCCATCGCCCGGACGATCACCGCGCGAGCGTCGTTCAGGTAGCTGGTCAGCTCCACCTCGGCGTCGTCGATCTCGCCCGACTCCAGCAGCCCGGTGAGCGTCTGGTTGCGGCGCAGGAACGGCGCGTGCAGCCCGCGCGCCGACGGGACGGCGGCGAAGGCCAGGCGCAGCTCGGCCACCAGGCGGGCCATGCACTCGTCGATCCGCTCGCTGCCGGCGATCCCCGCGACGGCCTGGTGGAAGTGCAGGTCGGCGGTGCCGACGGTGACCCAGTCGCCGATCGCCTCGGCGGCCTCCGCGCGGTTCAGCGCGGCCCGCACCGCGGCCAGGCGCTCGGGCGCCGCGCAGCGCAGGGAGCGCACACCGGCCGTCTCCAGGGCGAGGCGCAGGGTGTAGATGTCGGCGACGTCGGCCGGTTCGAGGATCCGGACGAACACGCCGCGATTCAGCTCGTGCACGACCAGCCGCTCGTCGGCCAGCAGCCGGAACGCCTCGCGGAGCGTGTTGCGCGAGACGGTGAGCGCCTCGCCGAGCGCTTCCTCCGACAGTCGGGTGCCGGGGGCGAGCAGGCCCTCGGTGATGTGGTCGCGCAGCACCTCGGCCACCCGTTGGGCGGCGCTGGCACGTTCGAGCCGGCCCCGGTCGGCCGCGAGCGCGTCGAAAACCCCGGTCACGTTCCACCTCCTGAACTCTTGTCGGATTGTTCCACAATCCCCTAGCCTCGCGGCAACCCCCGCAGGGTCGCGGCCCACCCAGCCGTGACCTCCTCCGTCCGTGGTGCCGCAGACCGTGGTGCCGCGGACGGCCATCCTCGGGGCGCAGGCCCTCTGAAAGGCGGTCAGGAACATGATCGTGCTCGTCGGCATCCTCGTCGTGGTGGCCGGGTTCGCCACCCGGCGAAATCCGCTCCTCGTCGTCGGCGCCGCCGGCGTCCTCACCGGACTGCTGGGCGGGATGAGCCCGCTGAAGGTCCTGGACGCCTTCGGCACCGGCTTCGCCTCCAGCCGCTCGGTGACCGTCTTCGCCGTCACCCTGCCGGTGATCGGCCTGCTGGAACGCCACGGCCTGCAGGAACAGGCCCGCACCCTGATGAACAAGCTCGCCAGGGCCAGCGCCGGACGCGTGCTCGCGGTCTACCTGGTGCTCCGCCAACTCACCGCCGCCTTCGGCCTCACCGGCCTCGGCGGACCGGCCCCGGCCGTACGTCCGATGGTCGTACCGATGGCCGAGGCCGCCGCCGAACGCCGCCACGGCACCCTGACCGACAAGGCCCGCGAACGCCTGCGCTCCTTCGCCGCGAGCGCCGACAACGTCGGCCTGTTCTTCGGCGAGGACTGCTTCCTCGCCGTCGGCTCGATCCTCCTGATCACCGGTTTCGTCAACGCGACCTACCACGCCGCCCTGGAGCCGGTGCAGCTCGCCCTGTGGGCCATCCCCACCGCGGTCTGCGCCACCCTCATCCACGGCGCGCGCCTGCTGCGCCTGGACCACACCCTCGCCCGCGACCTGCCCGCCACCGGGCCGGGCCAGGCGGCCACCGCAGACCAGCCGACCACCGCCGACCGCATCGAGGAGACGAGCAAGTGATCAAGGTCGAGTGGCTGTACTGGCTGGTCGGAGCCGTCTTCCTCGCGATGGCCGCCCAGATGGCGGTGGACCGCGGCAACCCCAGGCGTTACGGCAGCGCCGCCTTCTGGGGCCTGCTCGGCGCGAGCTTCGTCTACGGCACCTGGGTCGCCGACAAGAGCGCCCCCGCCGCACCGCTCGGCGTCGCCGTCCTGGCGATGATCTGCCTGGCCGGCTTCGGCTTCACCGGTCGCGGCACCCCCACGGCCGCCGCCCCCGAACAGCGGTCCGTCTCCGCCGCCCGCCTGGGCAATCGACTGTTCATCCCCGCGCTCGCCCTCCCGCTGGTCGCGCTGGCCTGCGGCACCCTGCTCAAGGGCGTCCACCTGGGCGGCGGTGGTCCACTGCTGCTGCAGACCGGCAGCGAGACGCTACTCGGGCTCGGCATCGGCACGCTCGTCGCCCTGGGCCTGGCAATGCTGCTCACCCGCGAGCGCAACCCGGCCGTCGCCCTGCGCTCCGGCCGCGGACTGCTGGAGGCCATGGGCTGGGCGCTGCTGCTGCCCCAACTCCTCGCCGTCCTGGGCTCGATCTTCCAGAGCGCCGGCGTCGGCACCCAGGTCGGCAAGATCACCACCCACTTCCTGCCGGACGGCAGCAAGTACGCGGCGGTGGCGGTCTACTGCCTGGGCATGGCCCTGTTCACCATCATCATGGGCAACGCCTTCGCTGCTTTCCCGGTCATGACCGCCGCGATCGGCTGGCCGATCCTGATCACCCAGCTGCACGGCAACCCCGGCGTGGTCCTCGCCGTGGGCATGCTGGCCGGCTTCTGCGGCACCCTGGTCACCCCGATGGCCGCCAACTTCAACCTCGTCCCGGCCGCGCTGCTCGAACTCAAGGACCAGTACGGGCCGATCAAGGCCCAACTCCCCACAGCGGGCGCCCTGTTGGTCTGCAACATCGCCATCATGTCACTCTTCGCGTTCTGACCCGCTCCTGTTGCAGAAAGGCCACCCCATGACCAGGGTCCTGCTCACCGGCTTCGAACCCTTCGACGGCGCCGACGTCAACCCCTCCTGGGAGGTCGCCCGCCTGGTCGCCGCCAACCCACCCGAGGGACTCCTGGTCACTGCCGCCCGGCTGAGCTGCGTCTTCGACCGAGCCGCCGAGGAACTGCAGACCGCCGTACGGGAGTTCACGCCGGACCTGGTGGTCTGCCTCGGCCTGTGGTCCGGTCGATCGGACATCTGCGTCGAACGCGTCGCCATCAACATCGACGACGCTCGCACCTTCGACAATGCGGGCCAGCAACCGGTCGACCGGCCCATCGTGCCCGACGGCCCCGCGGCCTACTTCTCGACCCTGCCCGTCAAGGAATGCGTGGCCGCCGTCAGGGAGGCAGGCGTGCCCGCCTCCGTTTCGAACAGCGCCGGAACGTTCGTCTGCAACCACGTCTTCTACGCCCTGATGCACCTGCTCGCCACCGAACACCCCACCATTCGCGGCGGCTTCGTCCACATACCCGCCCTCCCCGAGCAAGTCCTCGACGGCTCGAAGCCCTCCCTCCCCGCCGCCTCCGCCGCCCACGCCCTCCGCGCCCTCCTCACCGCCGCCACCCACACCACCGACCTCCGCATCCCCGAGGGCGCGACCCACTGAAGCCCGGACCGCTGCGCCGCCGTTGAGGCCGGGGCGGACGGCGCGCGAGGTCCGCCGGGGCCGGACGTGGTCGAGCTCCGGCTCACGCCCGTCCAGGTGCGCGGCCGGTGCGTCCGGCCGCCACCGCAGCCGGACCCGCTCGAGCGGCACCGGCCGCTCCGCAACCCAGTGCGGGCGGGCCAGGAGCGGTACGCCCGGGAGCTGGTGGTCGGAGGGGTTCTCGGCCAGGAGCCGGCCGGTCAGCTCGGAGCGGTGATCGTTGAGGAAGCGCCGTACCCGCCGCCACTGCTCCCGGCCGGCGGATGGTTCCTGCTGGTCGTCTGCCACCGGCCAACCCCAAGGTCCGCCGACCTCCTCCCGGTCACCCGCCGACGAAGCTCACCGTCTCCGCCAGTTCCGCCCGCCCGGTACGAACCGGCGGCACGCCCTCCCGTTCGAACCCCACCGCGACACCGCAGACCAGCACCCGTCCGTCATCGGCTCCGACCGCTGCGCTGACGGTCTCCCGGTACATCGTCCACATCACCTGGGGGCAGCTGTGCAGCCCTTCCGCCCGCAGCAGCAGCATCACCGTCTGGAGGTACATCCCCGCGTCCGCCCACTGCCCGGGCCCCATCTCCCGGTCGAGGTAGCAGAACAGCACGACCGGCGCCCCGAACGCCTCCGAGTTCAACGCGGCGATCTTCCTCGGCCGGTCGGGATCGTCACGCTCGATCCCCAGGGCCCGGTACCGCTGGGCGGCCGCGGCGGAAAACCGGTCCAGGTACGGCGGAACCAACTCGGCCGGGTACATCGGATACTCCCGCTCATCACCCGGATCCCCAACCAGCGCGCGGGCCGTCGCGCGCCTCTTCAACTCCGCCAACGGCTCGCCGCTCACGACGTACACGTGCCACGGCTGCAGGTTCCCACTCGACGGAGCCCGCCTCGCCGCATCCAGCACCCGCTCGAGCACCTCCCTCGCCACCGGCTCACCGCTGAACGCCCGCACCGCCCGGCGACTGTCCACGGCCTCGTACACGTCCATGCCGCCCCGTCCTCCCGTCCTCCCGCTCGACTGACGACCACCTCTCTACCGGATCCGACGGGGAACCGCGCCGCCGGATGCCTACCGCAAGGGCCAGGAACCCCTTCCCCTTGAACCGGGGCTGGTGCCGGCAGTTCGATGTCATGGTGGACGGCGCCGAGCGTGTCTTCTGACCGAGGGAGCAGGATGGCGATCGAAGCAGAACTCAAGGCGGTCGTGCGCGACCCGGAAGGCGTGCGCAAGCGGTTGGACGAGCAGCACGGTCCCGGCCGCGCCGAGGTCTACCGCGACACGTACTACAACACGGCCGACGGCAGCCTGATGGACGCCGACCGCGAGCTGCGGATCCGCACCGTGCACGGCCCGGACGACACGCGCACCGTGCTCACGTACAAGAGCGCGAGGGTGGACGAGGCGTCCGGGTCGAAGCCGGAGGCCGAGACCCGGGTCGAGGACGCCGACGCGATGCATGAGATCGTCCGGGGCCTGGGTTTCACTCCGCGCATCGCGTTCGAGAAGCGGTGCCGGAACTACAGCTTCGAGCGCGACGGACGGCGTCTGCTGGCCACGCTCGTTCGCGTCCCGGAACTGGACGACGCGACGTTCATCGAGGTGGAGACGTCCGCTGCCACGGAGGCCGAGCTCGCCCCGGCGCTCGCCCTGGTCCGCGTCGTGCTGGCAGAACTCGGCGTCGACGAGGCCGACTTGATCGCCGAGCTGTACACCGACGCGGTCGCGGCGGCACGGCCCGCGTGACGTCACCCTCCGGCGTGTGCGCGACATGCTGGACGGTGGCGCCCGACCGGCTCCGCGCTTCTTCTGGCGGCGAAGCCGCACCGCATTCGATGGCCGAATGTGCTGGTGGCCACCTCGCCGGAGTTCAATCCGATGAGGTGGCCACCGCCGGTCGGCGTCATGTCGTCAGAGTTGCTCGATTCGGGATCACGGCACGTCTTGACTCATGTTGGACCGGCTGGCACTCGCTACCACGACGGCAGACGAGTGCGGATGTTCAGCTTCGCACCAGAGGGTTCCACTTCTGGCCCCAGGCGGGGTTGCAGTCCCACAGCTGGAGTCGGGCGTTGTTGGCGACGACGGCGCCGGGAAGGTCGACGCAGCGGCCGGAGGCGGGGTTGTAGAGGCTGCCGTCGGGCCTGGGGAGGAAGATCTGGTTCGGCGAGGCGTTGCCGCAGGTCCAGATCTCCAATGGGGTGCCGTTGGTGGTGCCGGCGCCGGCGGCGTCGAGGCAGCCGCCGAGGGCGCGGAGGGTGCCGTCGGGCTTGAAGGTCCAGTTCTGGGCAGCGTTGGAGTTGCAGTCCCACAGCTGGACGGCGGTGCCGGGTGCGGTGTTGGCGCCGTAGATGTCCATGCACTTGCCAGTCTGGGCGCCGTAGGTGATGGGGCTGTTCTCGGCGTAGACGCTCAGGACGTTGTCGGGGCCCCGGTCCCAGGTGAAGTACGGGGCGGTGGTGGTGGCGTGGCCGGTCCAGATCTGGATGATGCCGTTGGAGGTGATGTCCCAGAGGGTGGGGGACCCGGTGCCGGTGCCGGTGAGGTCGCCGTCGGAGCTCATGAGGGGCCAGGTGGTGGCGGGGATGCCCCAGCCGATCTTGGTGTCGCTGGCGATGCCGGTGAGGGTGGGGTAGTTGGTGGTATTGCCGAAGTCGTCGGTGACGGTGATGGTGCCGGTGGTGAAGGTGTAGCCGCGGAGATCGCCGGTGTTCTGGTTGCGTGCCCACAGGCCGGGGTGGCCCTGGCCGGCCCAGTCGCCAGGGGAAATCAGATCCCAGCCCTTCCAGCCGGTGGCGGCGAGCTTGGTGGGCGATCCGAAGGTACCGTCGCCGATGGTGGGGTAGAACCAGAGGGCGCCGGTGCCGTCCGGGCTGGTCTCGACGGTGAAAAGGCCGGTGCGGTTGAGGAACTTCTTGTTGGTGTCGAGTTTGGTCGTGCTGGGGTCGCCGCTGGCGGCGATCTGCTGAACGGTGGACCAGTCGACGGTGTTGTAGCCGGTGCAGTCGGTCAGTTGTGGGTCGCAGGCGGGCTTGGCCAAAAGGTTGTTGGCGTCGAAGACGCCGGTGACGCCGGCATTTCCGGGGTTCTGGTAGTACCAAAGGTTCTTGTCGCCGTCCTTGTGGACGATGAGGTCGTCGACGTTGTTGCCGCCGCGCAGGCTGCCGCGGTGGGTGATGCGGTAGTTGGCCCAGGAGTCGCCGTAGGGGGACGTGGCCTTCGGGGCAGCGAGCGGGGCTTTGGCCGCGGTGGCGGGGATGCTGTAGGCGCGCAGGTCGCCGTTCGGGTCGGCGGTGACGATGTCGGGCAGGGCGTCGCCGGTGACGTCGCCGAAGGTCGGGGCCGGGCTGTTGGGGTTCCACGGTGCGTAGAAGGCGTACTGCGCGACCGGGGAGAGGTTGCCGGCGTTGTCCTCGGCCTGGACGTAGAGGACGTTGGTGCCCCAGCGCCCGGCGGTCACCTGGATCTGGCCGCTGGGCATGGCGCTGCCGCACTGCCAGGCGGCATCGACGAGCTGGGGGTCGAAGCTCCAGCGCAGGCAGACCACCCCGGAGGTGTAGCCACCGCTGGGGTTGGGGTCGGTGGCGGTGAAGGGGATGCCGCCGCTCTGGCCGGCGTAGATCTGGGGTGTCTGGCCGTTGCCGCTGGGCGGGAACTGCTTGCTCGTGTCGGCGACGGTGGTGGGGAAGGTGACGGTCGGCGGGGTGAGGTCGACCTTGAAGTAGCAGTTCGGTGTAGGAGCGGACCAGGGAGTGTCGCCCAGGCCGTCCGTGGCCTGCATGTCATAGCCGTAGGCGTGACCGTCCTGGATCAGGCTGGCGGGCAGCTGGAAGCTCGTGGTGCCACCACTGTTGACCGCAGCCGTGGTGCCACTCGCGCCGTTGGAGGAGTTGTAGTCCCAGATGTGATCCCAGGTCATGACCTGAGGCTGGGTGGGACTGCTGACGGTGCCGTTGAGCCAGACGGCGTTGTTCTGGGCGGAGCCGGCGCCGAGCCAGGCCCAGTCGTTGGCATTGCCGTCACCGCAGGACTGGTTGGCCGCCGCGGGGACGACCGTCCGCGGGGCAGGCCACACCGACGGGTTCGTCGGAACGTTGGGCACCCGGTCGTACGTCACGGACAGCGCCGGCTGGTAGGTGAACCGCTTGAAGGCGTACTGGTTGCTCTCGTCACCGTAGAGGCCGAACGTCAGCTGCCCGTAGTTGACGTACTGCTTCATCGCGCCGGTGATGTCGAAACTGAACGGCACGTTGTCGTGGCACGGGTCCTGGCCCGAACCGCCGACCAAGGCCGTGTCGCCGAGCGGACCACTCACCTGTCCGGGCTGATTGGACCAGTGGATGCCGTTGCCGATCGGCCCGGTAACGTAGAGGTTGAGCGGGTATTTGTTGGTGCAGGACCAGTCGGCGGAGACGTACTCCTGCATGGTCATCGTCGCTGAGTGGATGACCGCACCGGCCAGAGCGCTGATGTCGAACTGGTAGAAGCTGCGCTCGATGTCGGCGGGTGAGCAGCTGCCGCCGTTGGGGTAGTAGCCGCAGACGCCGACACCCGGGTGATCGGCGTCGCCGCTGCCCTGGCGCATCCAGTTGTTGGAGCCGTCGTGGGCGGACTGGACCCAGGTCCAGGAGTTACCTGTCAGGGTCCAGGGCAGGTAGTCGGGGTCGATGTAGTACGGGGCGGTGCCGTGGGCCAGGAGGTCCTGGTCGGGTGTCAGGGTGATGCCGGTGTCGTCGGCCTTGACCGGCATGGTGGAGACCTTGGAGGCCGTCCCGGGGCCGGCGTCGGAGCTGGCGTTGCCTGCATTCGCCGCAGCGGGAGCGGAGTCGGTGGGGGCTGCCGCGGCGAGCGACCGGGCGGCCTTCGCTGTGGGTGCGGCGGTGCTCGCTGCGGGCGTGGTGCTGCTGTCCCACATCTGCGGGGTACGGGAGACCCAGCGGGGCTTGCCGTCGGCACCGACGACGGTGACGTTGCCGTGCTCGTCAGTCTTGACGGAGACACCATCGACGGTGGTCCCGAAGTGCAGATTCTTCAGGGCGGGATTGGCAGCGGCAGCCTGGGTCTTGACGACCAGGACGGTGGTCAGGCCGCCGAGCTTGGTGGCGGTGACCTTCAGATCGATGTCAGGGGCGACGGACGGATAGACCACGCTGTCACCGCTGACCGTCGCGGCAGGCAGCTTGAAAGGGGCGGACAGCGCGAGCTTCTTCCCGTCCGAACTGGTCATGGTCGCCAGCGGCCCGTCCCCACCCTTGGACAGTGCCAGCTGACCTGCCGCTGACTTGGGTGAGAACGTGCCGTCCTGATTGGCCACCAGGGTGGCGTCCAGCCCCTGCCAGACGCCGTTGCGGCGCACGCGCTGCTGCTCCAGGTGGCTGGTGAGCGCGAGGTGGCCTTCGGGAGTGGCGACGGTCTCGCTGAACTCGGTCGTGAGCGAGTCCACCGGGACGTTCTTCTGCGTGGCCTTGGCCTCGGCAATGGCCTTCTCGACTGCGTTGGCCGGCGGTCGTTCCTGCTGCTGCTTCGCGGTGGCGGCGTCGATCGCGGCCTGTGACGGCACGTTCGGCGCGTCGGCGGCTCGGGCGCTGAGACCTGAGAGGCCAGTGGTGAGCGTGAGTACGGCTGCCGCGGTCAATGCCCTGAGCGGCACGCCATTGTAGCGGCGCTTTCTGTTCAAAACGGAAATCTCCCCCCTAAGAACACGGAGACCTGCGTAAAAACAGGACAGAGGCAAGGTAGGGGGAGGCACTGACATCGGCCACTTCAATTCGATGGCGAAGTCCAGACATGAATCGAAAATACCGATTCGTGGACCCCCGTGAGAATCTTCACCCGTCACGATGTCTTGACGGTCAGTCACCGGCAGCCGCTACCATCCGTCAGTTCGGATACAGGACCTGGCTCCCGTAATTCGGGGGGCCAAAGTTGTATGGGGGTAAATAGCGTGCTATTCGGACGACCATCGAGTTTCAAGAACAAAAGGGGCAGGAGGGGGAGACTGCGTGGACGGCTCGCGGCCGTCACGACGGCCGCCGTCCTCGGGTCTCTGCTGGCGCCTCTGCCGATCGCGGCAGCGGCGGACAAGCCCGACTACTCGCGCAAGTGGTCCCCGCCGAACACCGCCCTGCCGAAGACACCCTCCGTCACCGGCCAGAACGCCGCACCGGTGCCCGTTCCGAAGCCGGAGCACCCGGTGCCGCCGACCTGGACCCCGCCGAAGAACCCGCAGCCGGTCCCGGGCGGCCACGCCTCGGTGACGCTCGGCTCCGCACCTGAGGCGCACCCGCTGGGCGAGGGCGAGAAGCCGCAGGCCGGTGCTGAAGCCAAGGCTTCAGGACTGCCTGTCACCGTCGCGCCGCTGGCCGGCTCGTCGGCCGCAGGCCAGACGATCCAGGTCGAGATGGCCGACGCCAAGGCCTCGGCCACCGCCGGGATCCCCGGCGTGGCGGTGACCCTCACACGCCCAGGCTCGGGCGACGACGCACCCGTGCGTCTGGGCGTCGACGCCTCCAACCTGGACGCCACGTTCGGGGCGAACTGGGCCGCCCGGGCCCACCTGGTGGTCCTGCCCGGTTGCGCGACGACGACGCCGCAGGCCGCCGACTGCCGCAAGCAGACGCCGCTGGATTCGCACTACGACCCGTCGGCGAAGAAGCTCGTCGCCGATGTCCCGCTGACCGGAAGTGGCACCGCCAAGGCCTCGACTGCTCCGGCCACCAAGATTGCCACCGATGCCGCCTCGCTGGCGCCCGGCGCGGTGTACGCGGGCTCCACCACCACCTCGACCACGGTCGGCGTTGTCTCGGGGGCATCGAGTGGGGCCGGAACCTACTCGGCGACCCCGCTCAACCCCTCCCAGTCCTGGACCGCGGGCGGCTCGTCCGGCGCGTTCACCTACGGATACCCAGTGCAGGTCCCGCCGGCGCTGGCTGGCTCTGCCCCGAAGGTGTCGCTGTCCTACGACTCGGCGTCGGTGGACGGCCGGACCTCCTCGACGAACTCCCAGGCCTCCTGGATCGGCGACGGCTGGGACCTCGGTGCCGGCTTCGTCGAGCGTTCTTTCAAGCCCTGTTCGCTGGACGGCATCACCGGCTCCGGTGACCAGTGCTGGGGCGGCGCGAACATGACCCTGTCGCTGGCCGGCCATTCCGGGCAGCTGGTGCCCGACGACTCCTCCTGCCAGTCCGGCGCGCCTGCCGCGATGGAGCAGGCGGCCTGCACGTGGCGGCTGAAGGACGACGACGGCACGAAGGTGCAGTTCCTGACCGGTGCGACCAATGGCACCTGGAACGGCTCGTACATCAAGGTCACTGACACCACCGGGACCGTCTACTACTTCGGCCTGAACCATGTGCCGGACGCGAACGGCAACCCGACGACGCTCGGCGCGGACAGCGGCTCGGCGTGGACGTTGCCGGTCTACTCGCCCAACAGCGGGGACCCGTGCTACGACCCGGCCAAGGGCCAGGGCTCGTGGTGCCAGACGGCCTGGCGCTGGAACCTCGACTTCGTCGTCGACCCGCACGGCAACCTCACCACCTACACCTACACCCCCGAGACGAACTACTACTCCCGCGGCGGCGCCCAGAACAACGGCAACGGCACCAGCACCGCCTACACCCGCGCTGGCGTGCTTGCCACCATCGGCTACGGGCAACTCCTCTCGGACCAGCTGAACAACAACGGCGCCTACAACCCGGCTGCGAAGATCGTCTTCAACACCTCCGAGCGGTGCGTCACCTCGACCACGGCCTGCGACCCGTCCCAGCGCACCGCCGCCAACGCGGCGAACTGGCCCGACGTGCCGCTGGACCAGCAGTGCGACACCACCAACCCGTGCACCGTCTACGGTCCGACGTTCTGGACCACCAAGTGGCTGGCGTCCATCACCACCCAGGTGAAGGTCAACGGGAGCTACCAGACCGTGGACTCCTACGCGCTCAACCACACGTTCATCAACGTGCAGAACGCCACCGAGAATACCCAGGTCCCCTGGCTCGCCTCCATCCAGCGCACCGGTCAGGACCCCCAGGCCACCGGCGGCTCCATCACCCTGCCTCCGGTTTCCTTCACCTCACAGCTGCTGCCCAACCGCGTGGACGGCACCAACCTGGTCCCCGCACCGCCGGCCTACAACCGGCCGCGCATCCAGCTGATCACCACCGAGACCGGTAGCACCATCGGCGTCAACTACGCCTCCGCCGCCTGCTCACGGGTCAACAACGTCATGCCGGCCTCCGCCGACAGCGACACACTCTCCTGTTTCAACGTCAAGTGGAACCCGCCTGGCTCCATCGCCGGTGCGACGCCCGTGGACGACTGGTTCCTGAAGTACCCGGTCACCAGCATCACCACGAACCCGGCAACCCCCGGCTCCATCCCCATGGTGACCAACTACACCTACGGCAAGGCCGCCTGGCACCGCAACGACTCGGCAGCGATCCAGGACAAGAACCGCACCTGGGACCAGTTCCGCGGCTACGCGAGCGTCACCGCCGTCTCCGGAAGCGGCAACGACGGCCCGCAGTCACAGAGCTCGACGACGTACTACCAGGGCATGGACGGTGACGTCCTTGCCAACGGCACCAGCCGCAGCGTCCAGATCGCCGGCCCGATGAGCGGTCAGGTCACCGGAACCCCCACGGTCACCGACTCCGACTGGCTCTCCGGCCAGATCCTGGAGTCCGACACCTACACCCAGGCGGGCGGCAGCATCGCCGGCTACACCGTCAGCACCGCGGGCGGCCCGGTCACCACTGCCACGCACAGCCAGGGTGCCAACCTGCCCGCTCTCACCGCCCGCTACGCCACCACCAGCGCGACCACCACATCACGATCGCTGAAGGCGGACGGCACGTGGCGGACATCGGCGAAGACCACCGCAACCGACAAGGCCAACGGCAACCGTGTCCTCACCTCGATCGACACTGCCGACGGCCTACCGGACATCTGCACCCGCACCAACTACGCGGGGGGCTCGGACCCGCAGGTCCTGGCGCTGCCGTCCGAGGTGATCGCGGTCTCCGGCGCGGACGCCTGCACCGCCACGCCGACCGCCGCCAACACCGTTTCGTGGAGTCGGTCGGTGTACGACGGCCGGACAGTCGGCCAGCTCGGCAGCGCACACGACGTGACGAGCAGCTTGACGCTCGACCACTACGACGCCAGCGGAGCGCCGCAGTTCACCGCGGTGAACAATGCGTACGACGGTTACGGGCGGCTCGTCGGGACGACCGACCCGAACGCAACAGACAGCGCCCACCCGGGCGGCGCCACCACGACGACGGCCTACACCGCGTCGACGGCCGGAGAACTCCCGAACAGCCTCACCGTCACTGCCCCGGCCCCGGCCGGAGCTGCCGACGCCGCGTCCGGGCGAGCCACCACCACCACGATGGACCCGGCACGCTCACTTCCGATCAAGGTCACCGACCCCAACGGCCGTAGCACCAACCGGTCCTACGACGCCCTCGGCCGGATCACCGGTGTGTGGCTGCCGGGCCAGGACACCAAAGCCAGCGCCAACGCCACGTTCGCGTACTCGACCCCGGGCGTCGTCAACGGTGCGGCCGTGCCGCCGACCGTGACCAGCTCCAAGCTGCTGGCGAGCGGGGCGTACGCCGTCTCCATCCAGATCATGGATGGAGCAGGTCGGGTCGTGCAGACCCAGTCCACCCCGGCGCTGTCCGCCTACAAGAGCGGACGGCTGATCACCGACACGGTCTATGACTCCCAGGGCCGGGTCACCCGGGCCAACAGCCCCTGGTACAACGACAAGGCCACGCCCAGCACCACGCCCTACGTGACTACGACCAAGGAGGTCCCGGCCCAGACCTACAACCTCTACGACGGCCTCGGCCGTCCCGTCACGCAGCAGTTCGTCGCCTACGGCGTCACCGAGACCACCAGCACGACCGCCTACCCCGGCATTGACCGGACCGACACCACACCGCCGGTCGGCGCCACGCCCACCTCCACCGTCACCGACGCGCGCGGCCACACCGCCCAGCTGTGGCAGTACAAGACGACCACCGCCACCGGCAATCAGGCCGATGCGGACGTGACCTCCTACACCTACACGGCCGACGGCCACCTGGCCACGCACAAGGACGCCGCAGGCAACACCTGGACCCGCGGCTACGACTTGCGCGGACGCGAGGTCACCGCCACCGACCCGGACACCGGGACCAGCACCAAGACCTACGACGCTGACAGTCGGCTCGCATCGACCACGGATGCGCGCGGGCAGACCATCGCCTACACCTACGACCTGCTCGGACGCGTGACCGGCTCCTACACCGGCTCGGTCGCACCCGCCAACCAGCTGACCGGCTTTACCTACGACACGATCCTCCCAGGCCTGCCCACCTCCTCGACCCGCTACGTCAATGGGGCCTCCGGCAGCACCTACACCAGGTCCGTGCTGTCCTACGACACCGCCTACCACCCCACCACAACCACCATCACCATCCCTGGCACGGAAATCGGCCAGGGCACCACCCCCTTCACCTACACCTACCAGGCACAATACGACCCGATCACCGGCGCGCTGACCGACGACGACCGCTCGGCCGTCGGCGACATCGCCGAGGAAACGCTCCACTACGCCTACGACTCCTACGGTCCGCTACGTTCCTACGGCGCCTACGGCGGCGCCACTTACGACCTGTCCTCGGACTGGGACGCTTACGGCCGCAACATCCGCTCCACCATGAACCCGTGGGGCACCCAGATCGTCGTCACCAACACCTACGACACCTCCACCGGCCGCCCGCTGCAGCAGTTCGTCGACAAGCAGACCGCCGCCACCGGCGCCGTCCAGCAGCTCACCTACGCCTACAACGCGGCCGGACAGATCACAGCCGTAAGGAACATCCCGGACAACACCCCGTCGTCCACCGACCTCCAGTGCTTCGGCTACGACTACCTCGGCCGACTCACCAACGCCTGGACCGACACCGGAACACTCACCCAGGCCCCGCAGCCCACGGTGGGTGGCGTCGGTTCCTGCGCCAACGCCACCCCCACCAGCGGCGCCCAGGCTCCGTTGGAGACCACGGTCGGGGGACCTGCCGCGTACTGGCAGAGCTATGGCTACGACCTCACCGGCAACCGGACCAAGCTCGTCCAGCACGACCCCTTCGGTGACACCACCAAGGACACCACCACCAACCAGACCTTCCCGGCCGCTGGCACTGTCAACACCCCGACCACCGCGCCCAACACCGGTGGCGGAACGGGCGGCCCGCACGCCCTGACCGCCTCCACCACCACGGCAGCGGTCAGCATCACGGGCAGCAGCACCCAGTACGACGCGGCCGGCAACACCACCGCCGTCACCGACACCTCCGGCACCGCCACCCTGACGTGGAACGGCGAGAACAAGCTCGCCTCCTACGCCAAGACGGGCACCACCGGACCGACCACCTACCTCTACGACGCCGCCGGCAACCAGCTCATCCGCCGTGACCCCGGCAAGACCACCATCAACCTCGGTGGTGACGAACTCGTCTACACCGGCGGCGCCGTCACCGGAATCCGCTACTACCAGATCCCCGGAGGCATCACCCTGGTCCGCCAAGGCGGCACCAGCACCTACCAGATCGCCGACCCGCACGGCACCGGCACCCTCGCCCTCGACGGCACCACGCTGGCGGAGTCCCGACGGCCATCCGACCCGTTCGGAAACTCCCGCGGCACCCAACCCACCACCTGGGCCGGCGACCACGGCTTCGTCGGCGGCACCAAGGATGACGCCACCGGCCTCACCAACCTCGGCGCCCGCGAATACCAACCCACCACCGGCCGCTTCCTCAACCCCGACCCGCTCATCGGCCCGAGCGATCCACAGCAGTGGAACGCCTACGCCTACAGCAACAACGATCCCGTCAACTCCAGCGACCCGAGCGGCCTCTACACCTGCCGCAACGGCCACGAAGGCTGCGACGAACACGGCAACGCCTGCGGTGGCAACTGCTCCGCCGACGCCACCATGTTCGGCGACTGCAGCACCAGCGAATGCAGCCACAGCACGATCAACCAGAACCCCGACCACACCATCGCGGAACAGAAGACCGCCCGCGTCCAGAAGATGGTCAGCGACTTCAACGCGGACTACACGAAGCAGACCTGTGTCGTCATGGGACGGTACGGGAAACGCTGCACCAGCAAGGCGCAACGGGATCAGGATACGGCCCATGCCAAGGCCTTGGTCAAAATGCTGTCCGACATGACGATCGTCATCCCTTGGTATAACTGCGCCAAGGGCGGCGGATTCGGCGGCTCGGACCAAGACGCCTGCGACACCCTCGGCGCGGCAATGTCAACGTTTGACCTCGGCCCGGCAGCGCGGGACCTCGGAGCGGCGATGGCCTCAGGCGAGCAGTCGGGTCTGAAGGACCTCCTCGCAGCCATCGCACGAGTCTGTCAGACGAAGACGAACAGTTTCCCCGCGGAAACCGGCGTGCTCCTCGCAGACGGCAGCACGAAGCCGATCGGAGAGGTCCAAGTCGGCGACACCGTGCAAGCAACAGACCCGTCAACAGGCCGGACCCAAGCCCAAAAGGTCACCGACGTCATCAAGACACTTACCGACGTCGACTTCACCGACCTGACAGTCCACACGGCAAACGGCGACCAGACACTCACCTCGACCCAGCACCATCCCTACTGGGACGCAACCACAGAGAAATGGGTAGACGCAGCGGACCTGCGAGCCGGAGACACACTCCGCCAGCCTGACGGCACCACAGTGACGATCACAGCCCTCCGCAACTACATGAAGCCGATCGTCACCTACAACCTGACAGTCGGCGAGTTCCACACGTACTATGTGGTTGCGGGGAATACGCCGGTCCTGGTGCATAATTCATCGGAGGCGTGCTCGACCAATCTGGCGCTGGGACTCGAATCAATTCGAGGGCAGGAGACCGGGACCTTGGACCGGTTCGCACAGGAGCAGGGGGCGGTGACGTACAAGAACGGGCCCTTCAGTGACCTGATCCCCAGAGGTGTGGCAACTCCTGAAGCACTGAGCAAGATGATCGACCGAGTTGTCGCGGGGGGTGGGAAGATCAGCTTCAACATGAAGGGAATTCAGGATGTCGATGGCATCCTGGCGGGTAAGGACTATGGGAGCGGATACACCTCCCACGAGCTGAGGTATATCTGTGCGAACTCGGCGGCGCGAGCGGCCACCACGTTCTTCAACGGTGATGCACCTTGCTAGCGATTGAGATGTGCTCATGAATTTGGAAATTATGCCCGACAATGGCAGGAGTCACCGTTGTCCCGTGATGGTAGACCTCCCCGATGGAGGAGGTCGGGTTCGTGGAGAGCTCACTGCTCGTGAGGAGAGGCCAGGGCGGTTCGAATGGCTTCTGGTGACCATGAAAATCTGGTACCGACACGTTCTCCCCATTGAGCCGTACACAGAGTCTATCGAAGCCGGATACATCGATACCTGGGTTCCCGTGGACGCGGTCACGTTTCTCGATGGCTGCGACTACTCGAACGTCACGAGGATGAGCCCGGGAGAGGGGAGGCCGGCGGGTGCGCCTCGGTATCCGATGCCCTGGGAAGGGAACGGATAGTCGACAGCACACTTCGGAAAAATCCTCAGAGGCTCTCGCCAGAACAGAACCGGAGAGGGCTTCTGGAATTCTTCCCGAGCGTGAGGACGCCATGGTGATCGGGAAGTCGAGGGCATCGCTTCGGGGCGCCTCACCGAACCCCAGGAACTAGCGGACCTGCTCGCCTTCCTGCTGTCCGACCGCGCCGCCAACAACCACGGCGCCGACCACGTCATCGACGGCGGCACCCGGCCCCATGGCAGGAAGTCTGTGGACAAACTATCAATCGGCCCTGCCCGTTCACCAACGGGCAGGGCCGCCCCCTCAGCTGATCCCCGGACCGGCGGCTCGTCCCTCGTCCCGTCCTCCGCCACGACCGTGAAGCGCTCCCGGCCCGCCGCCGACAGGTCCACCGGGTACAGCGAGGCAGTGTCGTTGACGTCCAGTTCGCGGCTCTGCCGACCGGTCGCCGCGTCGACCCGGGTCAGCCGGTCGCGGGTCATCGCCCACACTGGCGTCCCGTCCACCAGCACGCCCGTCACCTGGTCGTCCAGGCCGGCCGTCCACTTTTTGCTGCCGTCCGCCAGGGAGTACGCGAGTAGCCGTCCGGTGGCCGTTCGGCCCGGGTGGGTGCCGCCGCTGATGGTGACGTCGCCGGGCTTCTCGCCGGGGACGATGAACAGGTCATCGACGACGACCCCGCCGAACAGCGGCCGGGCGGTGAACTCGTCGAAGGCGTGCACCCCGCCGAGCATCACGTCGAGGTCGTACTCGTCGCCGGAGACCGGTATCGAGGCGCGCTGGCGGCCCGCCCGGTCGTAGCTGAGCACCGCGTGGGTGCCGCGCTCGGCCTGGGCGTCGACCCAGACCGCGAGCGGATCGACCGACACCACCATGAGGTTCTTGAGCCCGCCCTCGGCCGGAATGGCGACCCGCGTCCGCCCCTGCCCGTCGCCGGGCGTCAGCGAGCGCAGCACCGCCGCCCCGTCACCGCACTGCGCGGCCGTCACCACCTCCTGCTCGCCGCCCGCTACCTCCAGCGGCGTGCATCCGGCGTCGGGCGCGCTGCGCCACAGCTCCCGGCCGTCCGTCAGCCCTACTGTCCCCGTCCCGGGCGGGGCGTTGACGGTGGCGGTGCCGCCGTCCAGGTTGAGGTCTTCCCAGCGGAGGCCGAGGAGTTCGCCCTTGCGCAGCCCAGTGTGCAGGGCGAACTCGAACAGCGAGTGCAGACGGTGCCAGCTGGTGGCGGCGCGGAACTGACGTGCCTCGGCGGCGGTGAGCGGATCGAAGCGGCGGGGGTGGGGTGTGCTCATGCGGACGTTGCGGGGGATTTCATCCTCGCGGACGGCGTGCTCAGGGCGGACTTGAGCACGGAGTGGACGCAGGCCAGGGGCAGTGCGGAGAGCCGCTTGCCGCAGCACTTGCCGATCGCGCAGCAGCGCTGCTGCTTGTCGAGGCTGCGTGCGCAGCACTGACAGCGGGTGCGGAGTGCCGTCCAGCCAGGGTGCTACGTCGTAGTGCAGGTAGCGGACGGCGAGGTGGCGGGCGGTCCCGGCGTCGTGTGTACCGGGTCTGTGAGCGCCTCCGCCCTCCAGGGGAGGGCGGAGGCCTTACACATGTCCCCTTATCGGCGTGCTCCCTGCGGCCACAGCACTTCGACCGGCACACCTCGCTGCTGCGCATACGCGACCACGTCCGCAGTCCCGCCGTAGCCCCGGGCCGGCAGGCCGTCCCAGACGGCGAGGAGCTTGTCGACGCGCTGGACGAGGATCTCGCTCGCCACCATATGGGCGGCCTCGTCGGATTCCACATGGCCGGTGCGGTGGATGGCAGTGGCGGATTCCAACAGCCGGTCGTAGACCGGGTGATGCCACGCTGGCAGCCCAGCTCGGTATTGGTCGGCCGGAATGACGACCTCCAGCCGTCCACCCCGCCGCAACGCGATCTCGGCGAGCCATGCATCGGGCCCGTCCGCAATGCAGGACACGACTGTGAGTTGATTCGAGTCCTCACCCGCGAGTGCGCCTTCGAGTAGCCGCCGCACCTGCGCTTCGACCTCGGTCATCAGACCTCGGTGCCCCGTGATCCCGATACGCATTGGCTTCCTTCCCTACAGATGGACATCGTGCATGCGCTCGTCGAACTCCCGCACGACCTTCGGTGCTGAGGAGGTGGTGAAAGATCGTCGGAGTGCACGGCCTCTCTCGACGATCCGTCCTGAACGGTACTGGAGGCCGATGTCCAGAGCTTGCGTGGCGATGGCGAAGGCCGCTTCGATTCGACCGGCGGAAAGGTGGCCTGCGGCAATGTCCAACATCAGTAGCGCGCGCTGCTTCGCGTGACCGGTGGTGAGAACAGGGCCCGCGCTGTCCAGGATCCATCGCGAGAGTCCGAGCTTCGCACCGCAGGTCACTCTGAATCCGGCAACCTTGGCCTCGTCGAGGGTGAACACCCATGGCCAGGGAGGCGGTTCCCCGTCGACGTTGGTCTGGATCGCCGCTCGGCTGCGAGTCAATGCGCGGTCGGCGCTTCGCTGATCGCCTGAAGCTGCGTGTCCGAGTGCTTCGATCGACGAGAGCCATGCGTCGGCGACTACGGGGAAGCCCGGCTCCAGGAGGTTACGAGCTCGTTTGGCAAGGCTGAGTGCCTGAACCCCGTTGCCGGCGTGTGCCTCGAACTGCGCAAGACTGCCGGCCTGGTAGGCGGCAAGCAGAGGATTTGCCCCCGCTCGTGCGGCCTTGATCGCGGCGCCGTAGAACGATCGCGCCGAGCCATGGTCTCCCATATCCCATGCCAGCCACCCGTTCAGGCTTGCCACCTCGCTCGCGACGGCGGCGAGCCTGATCCGATGGGCATCGGTCGGCGCTGCACCAACCAGCCCCTGGACCAGTCGCAGATGGGAGCGGACTGCTTCGGAGAGCTCTCGTGAGGGCGTCGATCCGTCCAGCCGACGGTAGGACGTTGTGGCGAGCCGGAGTGCGTTGGCCTGTTGCTCGGCATCATCGGTCGGGCCAGTGACGACTGCGAGCGCGGGTGACAGAGCGACTGCGGCGGCTGCTCCTAGAAATTGGCGTCTCTCCACGTTCTCGGTCTCGATTCGTGCCTGTGCTGCGGGATCGGCGAGGCCGAGCAAGACAGCCGGGATGTTCAGGTGTTGCGACACCCGTAGGAGAACATCCATGGCATAGGGGCCGACACCCCGCTTCTCCAATCGAGAAATTGCGGACTGCGACAGTCCACACGCTTCGCCCAGCTGCGCCTGCGTCATTCGGCGGTGGGTGCGTGCCAGCTCGATGATCTTGCCGTAGTTGCCAATCCGGGAGGCTTCCCGGATCACTGTCGAATTCCAGTTCAACAGCCCACCCAACGCTACGAGTGCTGCCATACCCAAGGAGAACCTTTGATGCGGCGTCCGCATAGCCGTATGCGGGCGCCGCATGATCGATGGTCTCACGGACGTGTCCCATTGTTGACTGACAGTAAGAACGTGCCTTTGTGTCGGCGTCTCGGCAGTTGCCGAGACGCCGACGAGCAGCCCCGTGCTGGCAGTTGCATGTCCAGCTGACTTGGAGGGTGTCCATGGTCGTCAGTCCGCTGAGTAACGCTCGATTCCCGGTTCCACTGGAGTGGGGCCTCCGCCGGGGGCGGAGGCCGTGCCGGCGGCGCGGCGGTTGGTGGTGGCGATCCTGCGGGAGTGGGGGGTGCCACTGACGGAGGACGCGCTCCAGGAAGTGGCGCTGTGCGCGAGCGAAGTAATCGCGAATGCGTTGTTGCACACGGGGGAGCGGTGCGTCGTGTCCGTCCGCTGGCGTGGTGGGCGGGTGCGGGTGGAGGTTGCTGACCGGTGCCCGGAGCTTCCGCATCGGGAGCGGGATGCCGAATCGACGGGCGGGCGCGGGCTGTTGCTGGTGGAGGCGCTTGCGCACGGGTGGGGGTGGCATCCGGCGGGGATGGGCAAGGTGGTGTGGTTCGAATGCCTGGAGAACGTCGAAGCGCCGTGCCCCACGCATGGGTGGGGCACGGCGCATGGCCTCCGCGTTCTGCGCGAGGTGGCGTAGTGGGAACCGTCGTTCGCCTCGCGTGGTGGGTGCTGTTCTCGGCGGCGGTGGTGGCGGGGTTCGCCGCCGGGTGTGACCGCTGGAGAGTTTCCAGGGTCTTCGCTGCTCCCGTCAGGACGTACCGAAGAAGCTGTCCAGGATCTGCTGTGCGGCCAGACCCGCTGGGAGGCTACCCGCGCGGACCCCGGCCTCCAGCTCCGGGGCCAGCCGCCGCACCTCCGGGTGCTCGTGCAGCCGCGCATACAGCTGGTCGTGGACCATCGCCCACGTCCACTCGACCTGCTGCTCCCGCCGCTTGGCCGCCAGCGCACCCGTCGCGTCGAGCACCTTGCGGTGCTGCTGCAGCCGCTCCCACAGTACGTCCAGCCCGGCCCCGTCGAGCCCACTGCACGTGAGCACGGGCGGCGTCCACGCTGCGTCCGGTGCCTGCAACAGCCGCAGCGCGCCCGCGAGTTCACGGGCCGCCGCCTTCGCGTCGCGCTCGTGCGGACCGTCCGCCTTGTTGACGGCGATGACGTCCGCCAGCTCCAGCACGCCCTTCTTGATGCCCTGGAGCTGGTCGCCCGTCCGCGCCAGGCTGAGCAGCAGGAAGGTGTCCACCATCCCCGCCACCGCCGTCTCGGACTGCCCGACGCCCACCGTCTCGATGAGAACGACGTCGTACCCCGCCGCCTCCATGACCACCATCGACTCCCGGGTGGCCTTGGCGACCCCGCCCAGCGTCCCCGAGGTCGGCGACGGCCGGACGAAGGCGGCAGGGTCGACCGCCAGCCGCTCCATCCGGGTCTTGTCGCCCAGGATGGACCCGCCCGTCCGGCTGGACGTCGGGTCGACGGCGAGCACCGCGACCCGGTGGCCGAGCCCCGTCAGCATCGTGCCGAAGGAGTCGATGAAGGTCGATTTGCCGACACCGGGCACCCCGGTGATGCCCACCCGGACCGCCCCGCCCGCGTGCGGCAGCAGCCGCTGGAGCAGCTGCTGCGCGAGCGCGCGGTGGTCGGGCCGGGTGGACTCGACGAGGGTGACGGCGCGCGCGATCCAGGCGCGCGAGCCGTCCAGGACACCCGTCACGTAGCTGTCGAGGTCGATCGTCCGCGGAGGCATGCGATCAGGCAATCACAGCTCGTGGCCGAGCTCGGCCGCCAGCGCCGTCAGCAGGTCGTACGCCGCGTCCGGGATCACCGTGCCCGGGCCGAACACGGCCGCCGCGCCCGCCTCGTACAGCGCGTCGAAGTCCTGCGGCGGGATGACCCCACCCACCACGATGGTGATGTCCTCGCGCCCCGCCTCCGCCAACTCGGCGCGCAGCGCGGGCACCAGGGTCAGGTGACCGGCGGCCAGCGACGAGACACCCACGATGTGGACGTCCGCCTCGACGGCCTGGCGGGCGACCTCGGCCGGGGTCTGGAACAGCGGGCCGACGTCGACCGTGAAGCCGAGGTCCGCGAACGCGGTGGCGATCACCTTCTGGCCGCGGTCGTGGCCGTCCTGGCCCATCTTGGCGACCAGGATGCGCGGGCGCCGGCCCTCGGCCTGCTCGAACCGCTCGACCAGGTCACGGGTGCGCTGGAGAGGAGCCGACGGGCCCGCTTCGTCTCGGTACACACCGGAGATGGTACGGATCTGGCCGGCGTGGCGGCCGTACACCTTCTCCAGGGCGTCCGAGATCTCGCCCACCGTCGCCTTCGCCCGGGCCGCGTTGACGGCCAGGTGCAGCAGGTTGCCGTCCAGCGAGCCGCCGCGCTGCGGGCCGGCCTCGGCGGCCGCCGTCAGCGCGCGCAGGGCGTCCTGGCAGACGGCCTCGTCGCGCTCCGCGCGCAGCCGGCGCAGCTTCTCGATCTGCCGGGCGCGCACCGCGGAGTTGTCGACCTTGAGGACGTCGATCTGCTCGTCGCTCTCGACCCGGTACTTGTTGACGCCGATCACCGGCTGGCGGCCGGAGTCGATGCGGGCCTGGGTGCGGGCGGCGGCCTCCTCGACGCGCATCTTGGGGATGCCCGCGTCGATCGCCTTGGCCATGCCGCCGGCCGCCTCGACCTCCTGGATGTGCTGCCAGGCCCTGGACGCCAGGTCGTGGGTCAGCTTCTCGACGTACGCCGAGCCGCCCCACGGGTCGATCACCCGGCAGGTGCCCGACTCCTGCTGGAGCAGCAGCTGGGTGTTGCGGGCGATGCGGGCCGAGAAGTCCGTCGGGAGCGCCAGCGCCTCGTCGAGGGCGTTGGTGTGCAGCGACTGGGTGTGGCCCTGGGTGGCGGCCATCGCCTCGACGCACGTCCGGGTGACGTTGTTGAACACGTCCTGGGCGGTCAGCGACCACCCCGAGGTCTGCGAATGGGTGCGCAGCGAAAGGGACTTGGCGTTCTTCGGGTCGAACTGCTTGACCAGCTTGGCCCACAGCAGCCGGGCCGCGCGCAGCTTGGCGACCTCCATGAAGAAGTTCATGCCGATCGCCCAGAAGAACGACAGCCGCGGCGCGAAGGCGTCCACGTCCAGGCCCACGTCCAGGCCCGCGCGCAGGTACTCCACCCCGTCGGCCAGGGTGTAGGCCAGCTCCAGGTCGGCCGTGGCTCCGGCCTCCTGGATGTGGTAGCCGGAGATGGAGATCGAGTTGTACCGGGGCATCTTCTGCGAGGTGTACGCGAAGATGTCCGAGATGATCCGCATCGACGGCTGCGGCGGGTAGATGTAGGTGTTGCGGACCATGAACTCCTTGAGGATGTCGTTCTGGATGGTCCCCGCCAGCTTCTCGGGTGGTACGCCCTGCTCCTCGGCCGCGACGATGTACAGCGCCAGCACGGGCAGCACCGCGCCGTTCATCGTCATCGACACCGACATCTTGTCCAGCGGGATGCCGTCGAACAGCTGGCGCATGTCGTAGATCGAGTCGATGGCGACGCCCGCCATGCCGACGTCGCCGGTGACGCGCGGGTGGTCGCTGTCGTAGCCGCGGTGGGTGGGCAGGTCGAAGGCGACCGAGAGGCCCTTCTGGCCGGCGGCCAGGTTGCGGCGGTAGAAGGCGTTGGACTCCTCGGCGGTGGAGAAGCCCGCGTACTGGCGGACGGTCCACGGCTGGTTGACGTACATGGTCGGGTACGGTCCGCGCAGGTACGGGGCGATGCCGGGGTACGTGTCCAGGAAGTCCAGGCCGGCCAGGTCGGCCGCGGTGTACAGCGGCTTGACGCCGATGCCCTCGGGGGTGTCCCAGACCTGCTCGTCGAAGTTCGTGCCGGTGGACCGGCGCCAGGCGGCCTGCCACTGGGCATCGGAAACCCCGCCGACATTCCCGTCGGCGCCGCCGTCCAGCCCGATTCCGGTGAAGTCGGGGATCATCGAGCAACTCCGATCTGGTCCAGCAGGGAGGTCAGGACGGCGATGGCGTCCCCGCCCGCGTAGATGAACTCGTCCACTCCGGCGGGCACTTCGCCGAGCCGCCCGGCCAGCAGCACCCGCTGGGCGCCGGCCGCCTTCAGGGCGCCCGCGACCGCCGCGGCGTGCTCGCCGTACAGCGCGTCGCTGGAGCACAGGCAGGCGACGGTGGCACCGGACTCGGCGAAGGCCGACGCGAACGCGGCCGGGTCGACGGACTCGACCGACGAAGTCGCGATGCCGCCCGCCTGGAACAGGTTGGCCGCGAAGGTGGTGCGCGCGGTGTGCGCGGCGGCGGTGCCGATCGAGGCCAGGAACAGCTTCGGACGGGCGCCGGTCTCCGCGAGGAACGCGTCCGAGCGGTCCCGCAGCGCTTCGTACGCCTCGGCGCGGCGCACCCGCGGCAGGCCGCCGCTCAGCGGAGCCGGGGCCGGCTCGCGGACCAGCGGCTGCTCGTCCAGGTGCGGGAACTCGCTGACGCCGGTGACCGGTTCGCGCCGCTTGGCGAGCTTGCCGGACCGCTCCGCCCAGGTCGCGGCGATCCGCTCGCCGACCAGACCCCCGGTGAGGGCGGCCTGCTGGCCACCGGCCCGCTCGATCTCCTGGAACCAGGCCCAGGCGGCCTGCGCCAGCTCCTCGCCCAGCTGCTCGACGTACCAGGAGCCGCCGGCCGGGTCGATCACCCGGGCCAGGTGGGACTCCTCCAGCAGGATCGACTGGGTGTTGCGGGCGATCCGGCGGGCGAAGGCGTCGGGCAGGCCGAGCGCGCTGTCGAAGGGCAGCACGGTGACGGCGTCGGCGCCGCCGACCCCCGCGGCCAGGCAGGCCACGGTGGTGCGAAGCATGTTCACCCACGGGTCGCGGGCGGTCATCATCACCCGGGAGGTGACGGCGTGCTGACGCTGCGCCGAGGCCTCGGCGGAGGCGCCGGACACCTCGGCGACGCGGGCCCAGAGGCGGCGCGCGGCACGGAACTTGGCGATGGTGAGGAACTGGTCGGCGTCCGCGGCGAAGCGGAACTCCAGCTGGCCGAGCGCGGCGTCCACCGACAGTCCGGCGGCGGTCAGCGCGCGCAGGTAGGCGACGCCGGTGGCCAGCGCGCAGCCCAGCTCCTGGGCGGGGGAGGCGCCGGCCTCGTGGTACGGCAGGGCGTCCACCGTGAGCGCCCTGACGTTCGGGTACTCGGCGGCGCAGCGGGCGGCCAGCGCGGTGGCCTCGGCGAGCAGGGCGCCGGTGCGCTCGGCGGAGCCGGTGCGGGCCTGGAGGCCGAGCGGGTCGGCGCCGAGGTTGCCGGCGGCGGAGCCGGGGGAGACCTCGCGCCCCTCGTACAGCTTGAACAACTGCTCGGCCGCCTCGGTGAATTCGGCTCCCGCGTCGAGCGCCACGGCGGCCAGGTCGAGGTACACCCCGGCGAGCGCCTCGGGCAGGGCGGCGACCGGCAGGCCCGCCCCGCCCAGCTCCAGCCAGAGCGAGCCGACGCCGTGCTCCAGGTCGGCCAGCACGGCCTCGTTGGTGCGCTGCCGGTCCGGGTCGGCGTGCCGCTGGCGTACGTCCCACCCGGCGACGGCGGAGCCCTGCGGCCGGCCGCCGCGGACGAACGGCGGGAAGCCGGGGTAGCCGGGCTCGGCCGAGGTGTCCTCGGCGGTGTACAGCGGACGGGCACGCAGCCCGTCCGGGAGCGCGGTGGTGAGCGCCTGCTCGGCGGCGGCGCCGTCCTCGGGCTGGGCACCGGACTTGCGCAGCACGCCCTCGACGAGCTGCTGCCACTGCTCACGGTGCGCGGCCGGAAACTCGGCGGCGAGGGGGAGCCTTTCGGGCGGGACCTTCATGTGCGCAGGTTAGCGCCCGTTCGCACACCCGCAGGAGGGGAGATGCGTGTGAGCTTGTTCTCGATTTGGGGCGCCGTTAGCACTCCGTCGGGCGTGGAGTGTCAAGAGGGGCGTCGAGAAAAGCCGGGACGGGTGTCAACGGGGGCTGCCGGGAGGGGGATTGCGGAACCCTGGCACTCATCTATTAAGTTACTTCGAAGAAGGCGGGCGGGGCGGCATCCCCCGACGTCGTCGAACGTCTCCTCGACATCGTCGAACGCCCCTCGAAGGAGCCCACCGCGTCCTCCCCGTCGACGCCATGCCCTACACGGGCGCCGCCCGACGCCGGCCGGCCGGCCGGCCGTCTGTCAGTCGACGATCAGCAGGCTGGCGCCGTTCGGGGCGCTGGAGCGGTGGGCCTCGGCGTCGTCGGCGACCTGGTAGCTGCCGCCCGGGCCGGTGACCACGACGCGGCCGTCGTCGAGGGTGGTGACGAGCTCGCCGGCCAGGACGTACAGCACGTGTCCCTTGCGGCACCAGTGGTCGGCGACGTACCCGGGGCTGTAGTCCACCCGGCGGACCCGGACGCCGCCGAAGTGCTGCACCCGGCTGGTCACCTCGCCGCTCTCGCCCGGCTTGCGCTCCTCGGGGACATGACTCCAGTCGGTGGCGGTGAAGGGGAAGCCGGTGAGATGCATGGCGTCACAATACCCCGCTCGTCACCGGGCAGGCAGTCAAGTTCCGGCGTCAGCCGCTGAGTTGGCCGTGCCTACGCCCCGGCCACCGACAGCACGATCTTCCCGGTGGTGCGGCCCTGCTCGCCCAGCCGGTGGGCGTCGGCGGCCCGCTCCAGCGGCAGCACGGTGTCGACCAGGACCCGCAGCCGGCCGGACTCGACCAGCCGGGAGACCTCGAGCAGGCCCTGCCGGTCCGGCTCGACCAGCATGAAGACGGCCCGGACGCCCGCGGCCGCGGCCTCGGCGAGCGGGAAGGCATCGGTCGGCGGCTCGATGGAGACCAGGGTGCCGCCGGGGCGCAGCGACCGCAGGGAGCGGGACCAGCTGGCGCCGCCGATCGGGTCCAGTACGAGGTCGACGTCGCGGACGGACTCGGCGACGTCCTGGGTGCGGTAGTCGACCAGTTCGTCCGCGCCGAGCCCGCGCAGCAGCTCGTGCTTGGCGCTGCTCGCGGTGCCGATCACGTACGCCCCGCGGGCCTTGGCGATCTGGACGGCGAGGTGGCCGACCCCGCCCGCGGCGGCGTGGACCAGCACCCGCTGCCCGGGGCGCAGGTCGGCGGTGTCCACCAGGGCCTGCCAGGCGGTGAGGGCGGCGAGCGGCAGGGCGGCCGCCTCCAGGTGGCTCAGGCCCCGGGGGCGGGGCGCGAAGTGCCGGGCGGGGGCGGTGACGTACTCGGCGTAGCCGCCCGCGGGGTGCGGGAAGCGCGGCATCCCGTACACCTCGTCGCCGGGGCGGAAGATCGTCACGCCGTAGCCGACGGCCTCGACCACGCCCGAGACGTCCCAGCCGAGGGTGAACGGGGGCGTGCCGCCGGTGGCGAAGGTGCCGCGCGAACGGGTCTTCCAGTCGGCCGGATTGACGCCGGCGGCGTGCACCCGGACCAGGATCTCGCCCCGGCCCGGCTCGGGGCGGGCGGTCTCCACCAGCCGGAGCACCTCCGGGCCTCCGGCGGTGTCCTGCGAGATCGCGCGCATGGTGTCGGTCATGTGGGGGCTCCTCGGGTCGTCGGCCCGGCCGGCTGACCGGGCGCCTGGACAGCGTGCCGGTGCGCGGCGGTCCCTGGTGGCGGCGTGACGGCCACGGAGTGAAAGGATCCGGCCATGCACCACGTCGGCGTACTCGCCCTGGACGGCGTCTTCCCGTTCGAGCTCGGCATCCCGGCCCGGATCTTCGGCGCCGCCCGGGACGAGACGGGCAGTCCGCTCTACACCGTCACCACCTGCGGCCTGGACGGCCGACCGGTCCGCACCGCCGCCGACTTCGACCTCGCGGTCACCCGGGACGCGGGGCTGCTCGCCGACGTCGACACCGTCGTCATCCCGCCCTCGGAGTCGCTCGGCGCCGTCCGCGAACACGGCACCCTGCCCGAGCCGCTGCGCGCCGCGCTGGCCGCGATCCGCCCCGGCACCCGGGTCGTGGGCATCTGCACCGCGAGCTACGTGCTGGCCGCCGCCGGCCTGCTCGACCGGCGCCGGGCCACCACCCACTGGCGGGAGGCCGACCGGCTGCAGCGGATGTTCACCACCACCCGGATCGACCCGGACGTGCTGTTCGTCGACGACGGCGACGTCCTGACCTCGGCCGGGGTCGCCGCCGGCATCGACCTGTGCCTGCACCTGGTGCGCCGTGACCACGGCAGCCGGGTCGCCAACGAGGTGGCCCGCTCCTGCATCGTCCCGCCCTGGCGCGACGGCGGCCAGGCCCAGTACATCCGCCGCCCCGTCCCCGAACCCGCCGCCACCGGCACCGCCGCCACCCAGGCCTGGGCCCTGGAGCGCCTCGCCGAGCCGCTCACCCTCGCCGACCTGGCCGCCCACGCCCACACCAGCGTGCGCACCTTCTCCCGCCGCTTCCGCGAGGAGACCGGCACCACCCCCGCCCAGTGGCTCACCCGCCAGCGCCTCGACCTCGCCCGCCACTACCTGGAGACCACGGACTGGCCCGTCCCGCTGGTCGCCCAGCGCTCCGGCCTCGGCACCGGCGCCTCGCTGCGCCAGCACCTGCACGCCGCCATCGGCGTGGGGCCGCAGGCCTACCGGCGAACCTTCCGGCCGAGTTGACGCATCGTCTCTTCCACTTGGCGGCCGAGCTACGGGTGCGGCGCGCAGGCCAGCGGGTACGGCAGCGCCGATAGTAGCAACAACCCGAGCCACCAGGACAGTTGACGCCGCCTGCCGCTGCCGGGACGGCCCAGCCGGCGGACCCGTACGGCGACCACGTCCAGCACCGCCCGGTGCCGCCGCCGGGCCCGCCCGGCCCGGGCGCCGACGGCGGCCACCAGTGCGGCGAGCAGCGCCCCGGCCGTGGCCGGCAGCCACCAGTCGTGGGTGTGCGGCAGCACCGGCCCGGTCGGTTCGAGGTGGGGGAGCGGGCCGATCAGTCCGGCCGGCTCGTGCGTGGCGGGCTCGACGGCGTGGTGCGCGGCGAGCACCAGGGAGACGGTGAAGGAGGCCATCAGCGCCAGCCACAGGGCCGCGCCGAGCGCGGGGCGGCCTGGAGCCGGGCGGCGGCGGCCAGCCGGCAGGGCAGCAGCACGCCGGTCACGGCCAGGTGGAGGCCGAGCAGGGCGAGCGTCACTCGGCGTCCCGGGACTTCACCTGTTCGAGGGCGGTGAGCAGCGCCGACGCCTCGTCCCCGCTCATCCGGTCGACGAAGTGCAGCAGCGCGCCGGCCCGGTCGGGGCTGGTCTCCAGCGCCTGGTGCATCAGCTGGGCGGTGTACGCCTCCCGGCTGCAGGTCGGCTCGTACACCCAGGCGCGGCCGACCTTGCCCCGGCGCAGCCAGCCCTTGGTGTGCAGGATGTCCGCGACGGTGGTCACGGTGGTGTACGCGACCGGCCGCTGCTGCTGGAGGTCGTCGACCACCTCGCGCACTGTGGCCGGACGGCCCCAGGACCAGAGCCGGTCCATGATCTCGGCCTCGAGATCGCCGAAACCCCGTAGCACCGCCCTCGTCTCCCTCACCGAACCGAACCACCGGCCGCCGGAGCCCTTCGCCCGCCGGAACGCGGCCCATGCTACGGCGAGAGCGCCTCCCGGCGAGCCGTGCGGCCGGGATGCCGTCGAGTTCGCCGACGTGAGCTGCTCAACTTTATATGTCGGTCAACTATATATGTCGCGAGCGGATGCACGGTGCCCCCCCGGGTTTGGTCAAGGTTCTACAAAGCTGTCGAAGATCAGCCGAAAAGGTGACGCCGACCGGTTACGGCGGGTCTATGCTTTTGGAGGTTTGAAAAAGGCACCTCGTTCGGTGAGGCGTCTTCACGGACACAGGCCACTGACCCGACGACGTCGAGAGACGCCCAGGTTCAGGACAGGTCTTCCCGAGTTAAGGGTTGACCCCAAGTGGCTTCCGGCCGATCCGGCTGGACACGCCGTGGAGTGCCAAAGCTCTGACGAGTTGGGGTGTACCGGTCCATCGCTGGCCGGTGTGCTCCTTGCCGTGTCGCGACGCGGCGCACAGACGGTGCGCCCCCGACCGGGAGGAGGCGAGAGACATGGACTGCAGTAGTCCGGGCCACAGTAGCCCCTACCCCCGCATGCTCTCGAACACCTCCGGCACGCGGTAACAACCTTCCCTGCGCGTTCACCCAGTGCTTCGTCCTGTGCTCAACCACGCCTGGACGCAAGTCGCCTGACGCATCGTCATGCCCGCACGGCCGCCGCCGCTCAGCGTCGCCGTACGGAGCGGATGCCGTGCGCCCGCAGGGAGGACGCTGCTGCGTGCCCCCTGTCGCCCTCTCAAGGAAGAGGGCAGGGAGGCCCCGCCATGACCAACGTGACGCTGGACCCGAAGGTTTCCACGGTCCCCGCCGCTCCCGCCGCCCAGACCGCAGTGCTCGACGACGCCCACGTCGGCGACATCAAGGGCGCGCTCGGCACCATCCGGCTCGACGACACCACCCCCCGCAGCGGGCTCTCCGCCCGGCTGAAGACCCTGCTCGCGATCATCGGCCCCGGCCTGATCGTGATGGTCGGCGACAACGACGCCGGCGCCTTCTCCACCTACGGCCAGGCCGGGCAGAACTACGGCACCCAGCTGCTGTGGACGCTGCTGATGCTCGTCCCGGTGCTGTACGTCAACCAGGAGATGGTGCTGCGCCTGGGCGCCGTGACCGGCGTCGGCCACGCCCGCCTCATCCTGGAGCGGTTCGGAAAGTTCTGGGGCGCGTTCAGCGTCATCGACCTCTTCCTGCTCAACGCCCTCACCCTGGTCACGGAGTTCATCGGCGTCACGATGGCGGCCGGATACCTCGGGCTGCCGAAGGCCGCCTCGGTGGTGCTGGCGGCCGCGATCATCATCGCCTCGGCCTTCACCGGCTCCTTCCAGCGCTTCGAGCGGGTGGCCATCACGCTGTGCGTCGGCTCGCTGCTGCTGGTGCCGATCTACTTCATGGTCCACCCCAAGACCTCGCAGATGGCCCACGACTTCGTGACGCCGGTGCTGCCCGGCGGCTCCGGCCAGCTCGCGGCCGTGATGCTGGTCATCATCTCCATCGTCGGCACCACCGTCGCCCCCTGGCAGCTGTTCTTCCAGCAGTCGTACGTCATCGACAAGCGGATCACCCCGCGTTTCATGAAGTACGAGAAGGTCGACCTGTGGATCGGCATCGCGATCGTGATCGTCGGCGCCGCCGCGATGATCGGCCTCACGGCAGCGGCCTTCGCGGGCACCGACGGCTTCGGCCAGTTCTCCGACGCGGCCGCCGTGGCCAAGGGCATCGAGGACAAGGCCGGCCACCTGGCGGGCGTGCTGTTCGCCATCGCGCTGCTGGACGCCTCGATCATCGGCGCCTTCGCGGTGTCCCTCTCGACCGCCTACGCGATCGGCGACGTGTTCGGCATCAAGCACTCGCTGCACCGCGGGGTCAAGGGCGCCAAGGGCTTCTACGCGGTGTACGCGGGCCTGGTGGTGGTCGCGGCGGCGATCACCCTGCTGTCCAACGCCTACACCCAGGGCCTGATGACCCAGTTCGTCCAGGTGCTGGCCGGCGTGCTGCTGCCCTCCGCGACGGTCTTCCTGCTGCTGCTCTGCAACGACAAGGCCGTGCTCGGCCCGTGGGTCAACGGCCCCAGGACCAACGCCTTCACGGGCGCCGTGGTCGGCGTGCTGGTCACGCTGTCGCTGATCCTGACCGCCTCGGTGGTCTGGCCGGACATCAGCTCGGACGCGATCCTGTGGATCATGGCCGGCTGCGGGATCGCGGGCGTCCTGGTCGCCGGGTACTTCTTCCTCTTCGGCCGCAAGGGCACCAAGGAGGACCCGATCGACCGCACCGGCCGCGAGGACTGGCGGATGCCGCCGCTGGAGACGCTCGCGAAGCCGGTGATGTCCACCGCCCGCAAGGTCGGCATGGGCGCCCTGCGCGCCTATCTGCTGATCGCGATGATCATGGTCATCATCAAGATCGTGCAGACCGCGCTGAACCACTGAACCACCGGTCGCAGCCCGTACGGACGGGTGGTGAGCAGCGGCTCGCCACCCGTCCGTTCCGTTTGCCCGCGCTTCCCTGCCCGCTTTCGGCCGCGACCCCGCGGATCCCCTGGAGGAGGTGCCGTCGTGCACACCCTGACCACCGTCGAGTTCCTGGTCCGGCTCGCCACCGGCGTCGCCTGCGGCGCGCTGATCGGCGTCGAGCGCCAGTGGCGCGCCCGGATGGCCGGCCTGCGCACCAACGCCCTGGTCGCCGCCGGCGCCACCCTGTTCGTCCTGTACAGCGAGGCGGCCGGCGACACCGGCAGCCCCACCCGGGTCGCCTCCTACGTCGTCTCCGGCATCGGCTTCCTCGGCGGTGGCGTCATCCTGCGCGACGGCGCCGGCGTGCGCGGCCTCAACACCGCCGCCACGCTGTGGTGTTCGGCCGCCGTCGGGGTACTGGCCGCCTCCGGCAAGCTCGACCTCGCCGTCCTCGGCACCCTCGCCGTGCTCGCCGTCCACCTGGTGCTGCGCCCGGCCGGCCGGCTGCTCGACCGGGCCCCGCAGTCCGGCAGCGACCCGGACTCCACCTCCCGGGCCACCGTCCACCTCGAGTGCGACCGCAAGTCCGAGACCCACATCCGTGCCCTGCTGCTCCAGGCCCTGACCGCCTCCGGCCTCGCCCCCACCGGCCTGCGCGCCCGCCGCACCGACCAGGGCGACGCCACCAGCCTGCGGGCCACCGTGGCGATCAGCGGGCAGGTCGCCCCGGCGCTCGAGCTGGTGGTCACCCGGCTTTCGCTGGAGCCCGGCGTACGGGACCTCCACTGGCACCTGAACGACGAGTCGGAGGAGCCCGGCAACCCGGCCCTGGCCTGACAGGCCCTGGTGTAGAACGGAAGGACCGTCACGCGAACCTTCCCGGAGGCCCGATGCTGAAAGTCGACCCGGAGCACGGGCCGCTGGTGCCGATGCTGCTGGTGCTGACCGTGGTCACCGGCGTGGTGGACGCGGTCAGCTACCTGGCGCTGGGGCACGTCTTCGTCGCCAACATGACCGGCAACGTGGTCTTCCTGGGCTTCGCCCTGGCCGGTGCCCCGGGCCTGTCCGCCACCGCCTCGCTGGCCGCCCTCGCCGCCTTCCTGCTCGGCGCCCTGGCCGGCGGCCACCTCTCCCGGCACCTGTCCGGCCACCGGGGCCGGCTGCTGACCGTCGCCGTCGCCGTCCAGGCGGTGTTCGTCGCCGTGAGCGTCCTCCTGGCGGCGGCGGCCGGCCACACCTCCGGGGGCGCCCGCTACCCCCTGATCGTCGTGCTCGCCTTCGCCATGGGCGGCCAGAACGCGGTGGTCCGTGCGCTGAAGGTCCCCGACCTCACCACCACCGTGCTCACCATGACCCTCACCGCCCTCGCCGCCGACCGCACCGGACTCCGCCGCCTCGCCTCGGCCGTCTGGATGTTCGCCGGCGCCCTCCTCGGCGCCCTCCTGGTCCTCCACGCCTCCGTCCCCACCGCCCTGGCCCTGGCCCTCGCCCTGCTGGTCGCCGTCGCCGCCCTCATCCACCACGCGGCCAGGCCCACCCCGGCCCCGGCCTGGACCCAACGCCGTTGAGGGTCAGTCCTCCAGGCGGTTCTCCGCGCGGCCGCTCCAGAGTGGTTCCAGGCGGGCCCAGGCGGAGGTCCAGTCGGCTTCGGCGCGGCGGTCGAGGACGTGCAGGCGCAGGCGCAGCGCGAAGACGAGGAGGGCGAGCAGGGTGAGGAGGCCGCCGGCGCCGGTGCAGGCGGCGGAGACGGCGAGGGCGGCGCGGTTGACCGGGGGAGTCGTGGCGTTGCCGGCCGGGTCGACCCAGATGGGGACGACCGTTCCGGCGGTGGCCGTGCGCGGGGCCAGCGCGGTGCCGGTGTGCCGGGTGGCTCCGGGGTAGGTCCAGGAGGCCTCGACGTCGATCCGGTTGTCGTAGCCGCCGGAGAAGCGGCTTCCGGTGACGCCGCCGTGTTCGGTGGCGGCGGCGGTCACGACGGCGTCGACCCGGTGCAGCCGTGCCCGCTCGGCGTCGGCCCGGGGCGCGGTGGTGCGGTAGAGCAGCAGCGCGCCGCCGACGGCGAGGGCGGTGGCCAGCAGCCCGCCGAGGACGGTGAGCAGCCAGGCGCGGGCGCGGGCCCGGTCGAGGGGGCGGGCCAACGGTTCGTGCCGGGCACCGAAGGCCCGCCGCAGCCGGCGGCCGGTTCGCCGCGGGAGCGACGCGGGCCGTGCTGGGCGGGATGTGCTGGACACGCTGAACTCTCCTCAACGACGCGGATGCGTACGGGGGTTTCGTTACCCAATCTCCACCCGAGCGCCCCCTCCGCACAAGAGTGGTGCGGGCGCGTAGTACCGCCGGCCCCGGCCACCCGGGACGTTCGGCCCTCGGCAGCCGGTGCCGGTGCGGGCAGGGTGGAGTCCGGCCGCGCTCCCCGTGCCTGGGCGCGGTGCCGGCCCGGTCGGACCGTGGGGGTTCCGCCCGGCGCCGCGGAGCAGGGGGCGGTCGTGGGGGCCGCCTCCTGCCCGCCCAGTCCCGGGAGTTGACGTTTCGCCAGGTCAACGCCGTATTCTTCCCAGCTATACACTCGGTGTATATCCCTGGTGTATGGTCCTCCCCATGAGTGTTCCTCTGACCCTCCTCGGGCTGCTGGAGCGGGAGCCGAGTCACGGCTACGACCTCAAGCGCGACTACGACTCCCTCTTCGGCCGGGGCAAGCCCCTCCCGTACGGCCAGGTGTACGCGACCCTCGGCCGACTGGCCCGCGACGGCAAGGTGATGGCCGGTGAGGCCGAACCGGGCGACGGGCCCGAGCGCAAGCGCTACGTCATCACCGAGGCCGGGGCGACCGAGTTCGAGACCTGGCTCCAGGACCCGGTCGCGCCCGAACCCAACCTGCAGTCGGTGCTGTTCACCAAGGTGGTGCTGGCCCTGATGCTGGGCCGCGACGCCGAGACGTACCTGGACACCCAGCGCGCCGCCCACCTGCGCCGGATGCGCGAACTCACCGAACTGCGCCGCACCGGCGCCCTGGTGGACGCCCTGCTCGCCGACCACGGCCTGTTCCACCTGGAGGCCGACCTGCGCTGGATCGACCTGACCGTCGCCCGGCTCGACGCGCTCGCCACGGAGGTGCGCTCATGACCACGGTGATCGAGGCCCGCGACATCGCCCTCGCCTTCGGCGAGACCCCCGCGCTGCGCGGAGCAAGCCTGTCCGTCCAGGCCGGCGAGGTGCTCGCCGTCATGGGCCCCAGCGGCTCCGGCAAGTCGACGCTGCTGCACTGCCTGGCGGGCATTCTGGTGCCCGACGCGGGCGAGGTGCTGTTCGACGGGCAGCGGGTGGACCGCATGGGCGAGGCCCAGCGCAGCGCCCTGCGCCGCGACAGGTTCGGCTTCGTCTTCCAGTTCGGCCAGCTGGTGCCGGAGTTGACGGCCGAGGAGAACGTGGCCCTGCCGCTGCTGCTGAACGGCGTGCGCCGCGGCTCCGCGCTGGCCCAGGCCCGCCCCTGGTTCGCCCGGCTCGGCCTGGACGGCCTGGAGCGGCGCCGCTCCGGCGAGTTGTCCGGTGGTCAGGCCCAACGCGTCGCCCTCGCCCGCGGGTTGGTGGCCCGTCCGCAGGTGCTGTTCGCCGACGAGCCGACGGGTGCGCTGGACTCGCTGACCGGTGAGCAGGTGATGGAGCTGATGGTCACCTCGGCCCGGGAGCAGGGCACCACCGTCATCCTGGTCACCCACGAGCCGAGGGTCGCCTCGTACGCCGACCGCGAGGCGATCGTCCGCGACGGCCAGGCCCGTACGCTCTCCGCCGGATCGGTGGCCCCGTGATCCCCTTCTCGCTCCGGCTGGCCGTCAGCGGCGGCCGCGAGGCCGTGGCCCGGCTGCTGATGATCGCGGCGGCGGTCGCGATCGGGGTCGGACTGCTGCTGTCCACCTTCTCCAGCCTCAACGCGATCGACCGCGCCAACGAGCGGCAGCTCTGGATGAACACGGGCGCCAAGGGCGCGACCGCGGCCGCCGCGGCGGATCCGCTGTGGTGGGGCGCCCGGATGGACTACTACCGGGGGAAGACCGTCTTCCGGGCCGACCTCGCCCCGACCGGTCCCACCTCTCCCGTGGTGCCCGGCCTGAGCCGGCTGCCCGCGCCCGGCGAGTACTACGCCTCGCCCGCGCTGCAGGAGCTGCTGCGCGACTCCCCGGCCGTCGAGCTGGGGGACCGCTTCCCGGGGCGCCTGGCCGGCACCCTCGGTGACGACGCGCTCCCCTCCCCGGACACCCTGGCGCTGGTCGTCGGCCGCACCGCCGACGAGGTCAAGGCCCTGCCGAGGGCCCACACCGTCACCAGCCTCGCCACCGCGATGCCCGACGACTGCGAACAGGACTGCTACGGCGGGGGCGTGCACGGGGACCGGATGGTCCTGGTGCTCACCGTGGTGGCCGCCGCGCTGATCTTCCCGGTGCTGATCTTCATCGGCACCGCGACCCGGCTGTCCGCCGCCACCCGGGAGCAGCGCTACGCCGCGATGCGCCTGGTCGGCGCGACCCCCGGACAGGTGTCGGTGATGTCGGCGGTGGAGTCCACCGTGGCCGCGGTGATCGGCACGGCCGTCGGCTTCGGCCTGTACTTCGTGCTGAAGCCGGTGGTGGCCGAAGTGCCGTTCACCGGCGACCGCTTCTTCGCCGCCGATCTGAGCCTGACCCTGCCGCAGATCGCCGGGACGCTGCTGGGCGTGCCGGTGGCGGCCGCGCTCGCCGCCCGGTTCGCGCTGCGCCGGGTCACCGTCTCGCCGCTCGGAGTCTCCCGCCGGGTCACCCCGAAGCCGCCGAGCGCCTGGCGGGTGACGCCGCTGGTGGCCGGCCTCGTCGAGCTCGGCTACTTCGTCGGCGGCAAGCCGGCGACCACCAACGGGCAGTCCGCGGCGTACCTGACCGGCTTCGTGCTGGTGATGCTCGGCCTGGTGGTCGCCGGTCCGTGGCTCACCAGGGTGACCGCCCAGGCGGTGGCCCGGCGGACCAGCCGGCCGGCCTCGCTGATCGCGATGCGCCGCCTGTCGGACGACCCGAGGGCGGGCTTCCGTTCGGTCGCCGGCCTGGTGCTGGCGCTGTTCGTGACCACCGGGACCCTGGCCATCATGGGCACCATCAACGCGAACCAGGCCACGCTGAACGGCGCTCCCGAGGTGCGCAAGGCGATCGTGGACACCCCGTTCGGCAACAAGGAGGACGCGGCCCTGCTACCGGCGGTGCCCGACCGGGTGTTGGCACAGGCCCACGCCGTCCCCGGATTCCAGGGGATCGCCCTGGTGCACGACAACCCGGCCGGGATCGGCGCGCACCAGCTGGGCGAGCGGCGGTTCGTGCCCAGCCTGGTGAGCTGCGCGGAACTCGCGCAGATCCCCGTGGTCGGCCACTGCGCCCCCGGCGCCACCGTCGCGGCGGTCGATCCCTACCAGCTGCTCGACCTGACGGACGGTAGCGGGCACGAGTGGCCGGCCGCACCGATCTCCGCGGCGGAGGCGGCCGAGCTCCCGGTACGGATGCTCTACGCGACCACCGACGGCTCGGAGGAAGCCAAGGAGCAGCTGCGGACCCTGTTCATGAAGGAGTTCCCGACCTACGAGCCGCGGTTGGCCGAGGACTGGGCCTCCGAGGGGCAGAAGAAGCTCCAGGGCTGGCGGCAGCTGGCGAACGTGGTGCTGCTGACCACCCTGCCGATCGCCGGGTGCAGCCTCGCGGTGAGCGTGGTGGCCGGACTGTCCGACCGCCGACGGCCGTTCGCGATGCTGCGGCTCAGCGGCGCGCCGCTGCGGCTGCTGCGCAGGGTGGTCGGACTGGAGAGCGCGCTGCCGCTGCTGGTGGTGTCGGCGCTCGCGATCGGAACGGGCTTCGCGGCGGCGGCGATGTTCCTCAAGGCGCAGATGGACTACGGCCTGGTGTCCCCGGACCTCACCTACTACGGGCTGACCGGCTTCGGGCTGGTCGCCTCGCTGGGGATCATCGCCTCGACCCTGCCGCTGCTGGCGAGGATCACCGGGCCGGAGGCGGCCCGCAACGGCTGAGCCCCGCACCGGAGTCGGCCGCCCCGTCGCCCGTGGATCAGCGGGCGACGGGGTAGCCGTGCGTCCCGTCCCGCCGTACGCCGTCCAGCCCGGGCAGCCAGCTGCCGAGCACCAGCGCGGACGGGTAGAACATCGGCTCCGGCAGCGCGTCCACCGCGAAGCGCTCCCAGCCGGCGCAGGCGTGCGGCTCGGTGACCACCGCCTCGGCCAGGCTCGGCGGCGCCAGCACGGCGGCGGTCAGCCGGGGCCGGCCGAGCTCGTGGTCCAGGTGCACGGCGAGCACCCGCATCGCCTCGGCGGGCAGCACGATCCCGGTCTCCTCGGCGAGTTCGCGGGCCGAGGTCTGCTCGAAGGACTCGCCCGGGTCGACCTTGCCGCCGGGCAGGCTCCAGGTCGGCGGCTCACCGGCCGTGGTGCGGCGGCCGATCAGCACCCGGCCGTCCCCGGTGGGCACGATGATCCCGGCGCCGAGCAGCGGTGCGGGTGCTGATGCGGTGGTCAAGTGGCCATCTCCTTCGGGTGGTTACCAGTTGGCGCGCTCGTAGTCCTTGAGGAAGCAGCCGTACAGGTCCTCGCCGGCCTCGCCGCGCACGATCGGGTCGTACACCCGGGCCGCGCCGTCGACCAGGTCGAGCGGGGCGTGGAAGCCCTCGTCGGCGAGCCGCATCTTGTCCGGGTGCGGTCGCTCGTCGGTGATCCAGCCGGTGTCCACGGCGGTCATCAGGATGCCGTCGCTCTGGAACATCTCCTGCGCGCTGGTGCGGGTGAGCATGTTGAGCGCGGCCTTGGCCATGTTGGTGTGCGGGTGACCGGCGCCCTTGTAGCCGCGCGAGAAGACGCCCTCCATCGCGGAGACGTTGACCACGTACTTGCGGCGGGACGCGGAGGCGGCCATCGCCGGGCGCAGCCGGCTGATCAGGATGAACGGCGCGGTGGAGTTGCAGAGCTGGACCTCGAGCAGCTCGACCGGGCCGACCTCGCTCACGGTCTGCACCCAGCTGTTGGTGTCCGCGAGGTCGGGCACCAGGCCTCCGGCGTCGATCGCGGTGCCGGCCTCGATCCGGGCCGGGGTGGCGGAGCCGGTGACCAGGGCGAGCGAGGTGACGTCCTCGGCGGCCAGCCGCCGTTCGCCGCCGGTCGCCTGGTGGGGGAGGGCGGGCAGGTCGACGCTGCCGCTGTTGAAGCGGCCGATGGTGGTGGCCTGCGGCAGCTCACCGGCCGGCAGTGGGGCGGACTCGGCGTTGACCAGCTCGCGGTAGGACTCCGGCGGGCGGCGGACGGTCTGCGCGGCGTTGTTGATCAGGATGTCCAGCGGGCCGTCGGCGGCGACCTCGTCCGCCAGGGCCATCACCTGCGCGGGGTCGCGCAGGTCGATGCCGACGATCTTGAGGCGGTGGATCCACTCGGCGCTGTCCGGCATCGCCTTGAAGCGGCGGATCGCGTCGTTGGGGAAGCGGGTGGTGATGGTGGTGTGGGCGCCGTCGCGCAGCAGCATCAGCGCGATGTACATCCCGATCTTGGCCCGGCCGCCGGTCAGCAGCGCGCGCTTGCCGGTGAGGTCGGCCCGGGCGTCCCGGCGGGACCGGTTAAGGACCGCGCACTTCTGGCACAGGTTGTGGTAGAAGGCGTCGACCTCGACGTACCGGCCCTTGCAGATGTAGCAGGAGCGCGGCCGCTCCAGGATGCCGGCGATCTCGGTGGTGGTGACGGTGGTCAGACCGAAGGCGCCGGCCGTCTCGTCGTCGATCCGGCTCGGGGCGCCGGTCGCGGTGCGGGCGGTGACCGCGCGGTCGTTGGCCGTCTTGCGGGCCCGGGTCTCCTGGCGGCGGCGCTGCTTGAGGGTCCGGAATATGCCGCCGACCGCCTTGCGGACGGTGATCGCGTCCGGGTGGTCGACGTGCAGCTGGTCGAGTTCCGCGAGCACCTCCAGGCAGAGCCGCAGCCGCTCGGCGTCGAGGCCGGGACCGTAGTCGATCTCCTCCCCGCTCAGACCCTGCTCGATGTCGATCTGCTCGATGCTCACGCCCGCTGCCGCTTTCCCAGTCGCCTCGCCGTTACCGCGTGAATGCTACGGGAGCGGTACCGGCCGGGGCGAAAAGTTGATCTGGGGCCGGGTGTTTGGAGGATCCTCCATGTCTACGCGCGGAGCATTGATCATGCTTTGTGCACAGCACCAGCAATGCTCCTCGAACTGGCTTTTGACCCCGCGCTCACGGAGAATCGAATGCTGGGTGCAGGGCGCCCGAGTGCGCCCCGGCGGCCCTGCCGCACCCGCACCCGAGGTGTAATTTCTCCCAGCCAGAGAGCCCATTCATGCGTTTCCTGAACGACCTCAAGCCCTCGTACGACCTGACGTACGACGACGTCTTCATGGTCCCGAGCCGTTCCGCCGTGGGCTCCCGGCAGGGCGTCGACCTCTCCTCGAACGACGGCACCGGCACCACCATCCCGCTCGTCGTCGCCAACATGACCGCCATCGCGGGCCGCCGGATGGCCGAGACCGTCGCCCGTCGCGGCGGCCTGGTCGCCATCCCGCAGGACATCCCGACCGAGGTCATCGCCGACGTCATCTCCTGGGTCAAGCAGCGCCACCTGGTGGTCGACACCGCGATCACCCTGACCCCCGGCGCCACCGTCGCCGAGGCGCTCTCGTTGCTGCACAAGCGCGCCCACGGCGCCCTCGTGGTGGTCGAGGACGGCAAGCCGGTCGGCGTGGTCACCGAGTCCGACTGCCAGGGCGTCGACCGCTTCACCGGCCTCGCCGACATCATGTCCCGCGACCTGCTGGTGCTGGACGAGGACATCGACCCGCGCGCGGCCTTCGACAAGCTCACCGAGGCCCACCGCAAGCTCGCCCCGGTCGTCGACCGCGACGGCAAGCTGGTCGGCATCCTCACCCGCAAGGGCGCGCTGCGCGCCACCCTGTACACCCCGGCCGTGGACGCGAACGGCAAGCTGCGGATCGCCGCCACCGTCGGCATCAACGGCGACGTCGCGGGCAAGGCCAAGGCGCTGATCGAGGCCGGCGCGGACGTGCTGGTGGTCGACACCGCGCACGGCCACCAGGAGAGCATGATCAGCGCGCTGCGCGCGGTGCGCGGCCTGGACCCGCAGATCCCGATCGTGGCCGGCAACGTGGTCTCCGCCGCCGGTGTCCGCGACCTGGTCGAGGCGGGCGCCGACATCCTGAAGGTCGGCGTCGGCCCGGGCGCCATGTGCACCACCCGGATGATGACCGGCGTCGGCCGCCCCCAGTTCTCCGCCGTCCTGGAGTGCGCCGCCGAGGCCCGCCGGCTCGGCAAGCACGTCTGGGCCGACGGCGGCGTGCGCCACCCGCGCGACGTCGCCATGGCGCTGGCCGCCGGTGCCTCCAACGTGATGATCGGCTCCTGGTTCGCCGGGACCTACGAGTCCCCGGGCGACCTGCAGACCACCGCCGACGGCCGCCAGTACAAGGAGAGCTTCGGCATGGCCTCGGCCCGCGCCGTGAGCAACCGCACCGCCCAGGACTCCTCGTACGACCGGGCCCGCAAGGCGCTGTTCGAGGAGGGCATCTCGCACTCCCGGATGTTCCTCGACCCGGCCCGCCCGGGCGTGGAGGACCTGATCGACTCGATCGTGGCCGGCGTGCGCAGCTCCTGCACCTACGCGGGCGCCAACACCCTGGAGGAGTTCCACGAGAAGGCGATCGTGGGCGTCCAGAGCGCGGCGGGCTACGCCGAGGGCAAGCCGCTGCACTCCAGCTGGGCCTGACCGCCCGGGTCCGTTCCGTCGGGCGCTCCGCTGAGCGGGGCGCCCAGGCTCTCGTCGGCCGTCCGGTTCCTCGCTTCGGGGGGCCGGGCGGCCGTGGCCGTGCCGGGGGCGTCCGGGTGCCTGGTACCGGTTGCGGTGTCGGCGTGCCCGCCGCAGCCGTCGGACGCCGGCAGCGGCAGCAGCAGGGCGTGGCCGAGCAGCCCGACCGAGCCGTCCAGTGCCGCGGCGAACGCCCGGGCCGCGGCCGGGAGCCGGCGCAGCTCCCACAGCGCCTGGACGGCGGACCAGGCCCCTTCGCGGGCGGCCTCGACCGACCAGGCGCCGAGCAGGTGGGTCAGCGGCTCGGCGCACCCCGGCAGCTCGGGCGTGGGCAGCAGCTGCTCCCGGACGGCCGACTCCACCCCGGCGAGCACCCCGTTGATCCGGTGGTAGTCCTGCTCGACGTCGGCCGGCTCGCAGCCCCGGCGACGGCACAGGTCCACCACCGCCAGCGGCAGGTCGTGCTGGATGTGGGCGTTCATCCCGGCCAGCGCGAACTGCAGCGGGTGCACACCCGGGTGGGCGCGCAGCGCGAACAGCGGCCGCCAGCAGGCGGGCGGTTCCTGGCCGGCCGCGTCGGCGGCCACGGCCAGCAGGTACCGTCCGGCGAACACCGCGTCCAGCTCGGCCATCGCCGGCGGGTCGGCGAAGTACCCGTCCGCGAGCCGGTCGCGGACCGCCTCCGTGACGGTGAGGTAGAGCCGGTTGAAGACCGCCACCCCGTCGGCGAGGGGCAGGGCCGCCGAGATCTCCCGCAGCCGGCCGACCACCTCCTCGACGGTCACCGGTGTACGGGCCGTCGCCGGTGTAGCGGCCGTTCCCGCACGGGCCGTCGCCGCTTGGGCCGTCGCCGCTTGGGCCGTCACCGTGCGGGTCGTTGCTGAACCGGGCATGCGCCACCCTCCGATCGTGCACTGATCGCATCATCGTGGCAGCGTGGAGATGTGCCCGGTGGGCGCGGCGCGCGTCCGTCGAGCCGGTGTCACACGATCAGGCCGACCGTTCCTAATCAGTGAGCAGGAGTGAGTCTTGGACCCACGTCCCGGCACTGCGCGCATCCCGAACGGTTTTGGGTGCGCTGGTCGCCCGCGTTCTCGTTGTCCCCGTTCGGGCGCGCAGCTCGCGGCTACGGTCCGTGACGGGGCGGCGGGTTTCCTCACGCCCCCGGACGCCCGGTCCGGCCTGGACGGTCCGATGCCCACGACGATCACTCCGGTCGTCGTGGGGCGGTGCCGTCCGTCGCCGGATCGGGTGCCCGAGGGCGCGTCGCCCGATCGCGATGCTCGCGGCATCGTGCCGGGTGGTCTTACGAGTGGGCGTCGCAAGCGGCCGCTGCCAGTGCTGCGCCCCCCATTGAGAGGTGTAGGCCGGGTCCACCGCGACGATGACCAGGTCCAGCTCGGCGGCCATCGACACGAGCCGGGCGCGGAGTCTGCCAGTGGGGATGCCCGAGACGATCTGCCGGAACCTCTTCTTGCGGCCGTGTTTCTCGCGAGTGGTATCGGCGGTGAAGTCCAGGTTCTCCAGGCCGATCGCCCTCACACCGCACCGCTTCGCCCAGTTCAGGAGCCGGGTGATGGCGTGGCGGATCTGCGCGTCGCGGTGGCTTGCGGCGCCGGAGAGGTCGTAGTGGAACCGGCGGGGCTCGCCGACCGGGTTGCCATGGCGGTCGAGGTGCCAGGCCGCGAAGTGGTCGGCGGTGGTGTCCACGCCGACCATCCCGGCCGCCCGGGCCGCCTCCAGCGGCATCGTCCGCACCACCGGCCGGGTCCAGGAGGCATCCAGGTACCACCGCCCCCGCCGCACGTCCAGATGGATCCGGTACGCCACCGCCCGATTGCCCTCGATCCGGTCGGCCCGCTCGGTGTGCCGGGCAGTTCGCAACCCCTGCGCGAACGGGAGCGGACCGTGACGTGACTCCGCCCCGGCTTTGTCGATGTCCCACCTCCTGACTGGCCTCTGACCGTGATCGACCGTCGCACCCTGATCACCGGCTTCGCCGCGGCCCCCGCCCTCGGCGCCCTCGGCGCCGCCGTGGGGAGCACCACCGCGAGCGCCGTCGACCGCTACCCCTCCAACACGGCCCTCTACGCCGACCCGACCCTGGTCGAGGGCGTGGACCACCGCCGCCGCCACCGCCGGCACCTGATCGACGACCAGGGCCCACGGGACCGTACGGCGTTCATCCGGACCACCGTCATCGCCCCGCACGGCGGCGACATCGAGGGCGGCACCTCCGAGCTGTGCCTGGCCGTCGCCGGTCACCACCCCGCCGACCTCGCCCCGACCCCGGCCGCCGGGCCGGTGCACGACTTCTGGATGTTCGAGGGCCTGCGCCCCTCCGACAACCGCGCACTGCACGTCACCTCGACCCACTGCGACGACACCGTGGCCCGCGCGATGTGCGCCGGCAGCCTCAACGTGCTGTCGCTGCACGGCTGCACCACCGCCACGGCCGGTCTGGAGCCCGGTGCCCGAGCCGTCGTGATCGGTGGCCTGAACTCCACCCTCCGCCGGTATCTGATGGAGGAGTTCGCCGCAGCGGGCATCCGGGCCGTGAACGTGTCCGATGAGCACGAGCTCTCCGGTCTCGACCCGGCGAACATCTGCAACCGCAGCCTGCTCGGCACGGGCGCCCAGCTGGAGCTGACCACCGAGCTGCGCGCCGCGATGTTCACCCCGGGCAGGAACACCCGGACCGACCGGGCGGCCAACACCCTGCTGCTGTTCTGGAGCTTCACGACCGCGGTCCGGTCCGCGATCCAGCGGCTGGAGGCGACCCAGCCCATCCGGTGACGGACGGCCCGCCGGCCGCGCGGCCGACAGGCCCCGTCCGTGCGTGAAGCCCTTGCACACACACCACTGAAATCAGTCGGCCCTGCGTCGACTTCAGTACTCCCAGCGCAGCGCCAGCACCGCCGCGTCGTCGGCCAGCCCGGTGGCCCCGACCCAGCCGCGGACGTCCGCGAGCAGGGCGTCCAGCAGGTCCTCCGGGTTCCCCGCAGGCAGGCGGGGCAGACGTTCCGCCAGCGGGTAGAACCGCCCCTCGGCGTCCCGGGCCTCGGACACGCCGTCAGTGTGCAGGAGCAGCAGGTCACCGAGCCGCGGCTCGAAGCGGCCCGCCGGGTAGCCGCCGTCGGTCAGCCCGAGCAGGCCCAGCGGCGGCGCCGGGAACGGCGGCTCCAGGTCGCTCACCACGCCCGCGCGGCGCAGCAGCGGGTGCGGATGGCCGCAGTTCACGATCGTCACCGGCCCGCGGTCCGGCGCCACGTCCAGCAGCAGCGCGGTGGTGAACCGCCCGTCCTCCGACCGCGCGGTGAGCGCCGCGTCCAGTCGCTCCGCCAGTCGGGTGAGGTCGGGTTCGGTCCGCGCCGCCTCCCGGAACGCGCCCAGCACGTCCGTCGCCGTCTCCACCGCCGGCAGCCCGTGCCCCTGCACGTCGGCGAGCAGGATCCGCACGCCGATAGGGGTCTCGACGACGGCGTACAGGTCCCCGCCGATCCGTGCCTCGGCCGCCGCCGCCACGTACCGCACGGCCACCCGCAGCCGCCCGATCCGCTCCGGCGGCGGGCGCAGCAGGGCCCGCTGCGCCGCCTCGGCCACCGTCCGGACCCGGAACAGCTCCCGTTCCCGGGCCGCCACCAGGACGACGTTGGCGGCACTGGCCAGCGTCGCGGCGAGCACCGTGATCAGCGCGGTCATGTGCACTTCGGTCGGCAGATCGGTGTTGGTGGTCTCCAGCAGCCCGACCGCGAGGACGGCGATCGCCCCGGCGATCAGCGGCACCCGGGCCGTCCGGGTGGCCGCTCCGGCCAGCACCGGCGCCACCGCGAGGACGGGGGAGAGCGTCGTGCCGGGGCCGGTCACCAGGTCGGCCACGACGGCGCCGACCAGCAGCGCGAAGGCGCCGTACAGGAGCAGCCGGGTGCGTCGCGGCAGGTGCAGCGGCGGCACACCGGCGAGGCCGTCGTCGGCGGTCACAGATCCTCCAGGGCTGAGCGGGCCTACGGTCCACTCTGCTCCGCACCCCCCGCGGGCGGCACCTCGGACGAAGGCGGCCGGGCGTACCCGACTAGGCTGGGCCGCGAGATGAGACGCAAGAGCCGCCGCCCGGCCTCCCCCCTCCCGCAGCGCAACGGCGTGGACCCGGTGCACCTGCGGCTCCCGGCCGAGGGTCCCTGGCCGACCGTTCGCGCCCACCTGGTGGAGCGGCTGCCCACCGTGGCGGCCGAGCGGATCGACGCGGCGTTGCGCGGGCGGGAGATCGTCGGCGAGGACGGGCCGGTCGCGCCCGACGCGCCGTTCCGGCCCGGCGCGCACCTGTGGTTCCACCGGGACCTGCCGGACGAGGTCCGCGTCCCGTTCGAGCTGGAGGTGCTGCACCGGGACGAGCACCTGGTCGTCGTGGACAAGCCGCACTTCCTGGCCACCACCCCGCGCGGCAGGCACGTGGTCGAGACGGCGCTCTCCCGGCTGCGGCACACCCTCGACCTGCCCGCGCTCAGCCCCGCCCACCGGCTCGACCGGCTCACCGCCGGCCTGGCCATGTTCGTGGTCCGGCCGGAGGACCGAGGCGCCTACCAGACCCTCTTCCGCGACCGGCTGGTCCGCAAGGAGTACCAGGCCGTCGCCCCCTACGACCCGGCGCTGAGCCTGCCCCGCACCGTCCGCAGCCACATCGTCAAGGAACGGGGCGTGATCGCCGCCCGCGAGGTCGACGCCCCGCCGAACAGCGAGAGCGGGATCGACCTGATCGACCACCGCGACGGCCTCGCCCGTTACCACCTCCGCCCGCACAGCGGACGCACCCACCAGCTGCGGCTGCACATGTGCGGGCTCGGCGTGCCGATCCTCGGCGACCCGGTCTACCCGGTGGTGCTGCCCGAACCGGCCCCGGACGACTTCCGCCGGCCGCTCCAACTGCTTTCCTCCGTCCTCGAGTTCACCGACCCGCTGACCGGCCGCGAGCGCCGCTTCGAGAGCCGCCGCACGCTGGCCGCCTGGACCGACCCCGAGGGCTGGGCCCTCGGCGCGTCCTAGGGTTCTCGGCGCGTCCTGGGTTCGTCCCGGACAGAGTCAGGCCCAGACGCCGACGCGGTGCCTGCGGTGGCGCCTCCCATGCCGCCGTCGCCGGAGTCGACCGGTTCCGGACGCCGACGATCCGGACCGGTTGGCTCCGGACACCGAGGCTTCCGAGGACGGGGGTGAGTCGGCCAGGGCCTCGTCCGACTCCTTGGCGCGGCCTTCCGGGGCTGCGGGCAGCACGTCGATCCGGCCCATCTGGCCGTGCGAGGAGTGCACCATGTGGTGGCAGTGATAGACGTACTCGCCCGGGTAGTCGCCCCAGGTCATGGCGATCCGGACGGTCTCGCCCGGATGGATCGGGATGGTGTCCTTCAGCCCGGCCTCGGCCGGGCCGACCGGCTTCCCGTCACGGTCCAGCACGCGGAACCGCACCAGATGGGTGTGGAAGGAGTGGGGGGCGTGGAAGACCCCGGCCGGTCGGCGGGTGAGGTGGTTGTGGATCGTCCAGATCTCGCTGGTGCCGACGGTCGTCCGCACGTCGGTTCGGTCCGGGTCGTACTTGCGCCCGTTGATCCTGGTGTCCGGGAAGGTCGTCAGCCAGAACTCCCGGTGCACCGTCGCCTTCGGGATCGGCGGCAGGGTGGCCAGGACGTCCGGTATCCGGCTACGGTCCTCGGCCGTCCGGGTGATGTCGAAGCGCAGCACCTCGGGCCGCTCCGTCTTCAGCGCGGCCGTGTTCTCCAGCACCACCGATTCGCCGACGGGGTAGCGGGCGAAGTCGACGACGATCTCGGCGCGTTCCGCGCCGGCCAGGGTCAGCTCGTCCAACTCCACCGGCCCGGCGAGCAGCCCGCCGTCGGAGGCTATCTGGGTGAACGGCTTGCCGTCGGCGAAGCGCAGCGATATGTGGCGGTTGGGCGAGACGTTGAAGACCCGCAGACGGTACTTGCGCGCCGCCACCTCGAAGTAGGGCCGTTCCTTGCCGTTGACCAGCATGTGCGGGCACTCGTACGGGTCGGTGTAGACCAGCCTGCCGTCCGTCTCGATCCGGGCGTCCCGGATCAGCAGCGGGATGTCGAACTCGCCGTCCGGCAGCGGCAGGCCGCTCTCGTGCGGGTCGCTGAGCAGGTAGGCGCCGGCCAGGCCGCGGTAGACGTTCTCGGCCTCCAGCTGGTGCGCGTGGTCGTGGTACCAGAGAGAGGCGGCCTCCTGTTCGTTGGGATAGCGGTACTCGCGGGTCTCGCCGGGCTTGATGAGGGCCATCGGCAGGCCGTCGTACCGCGACCGGACATGGCCGCCGTGCAGGTGGACGGAAGTGTGCACGCGCAGGTCGTTGGTCTGCTGGACCACCACCTCCCGGCCCTTGACCGCCCGGATGGTCGGACCGGGGAAGCAGTCGCCGTAGGCCCGGACGGTGGTCAGCAGCCCCTTGACGATCTCCACCTCGGTCTCGGCCATCCGCAGCCGGTACAGGTCCGAGGAATCCGTCCGCGACACCGGACTCAGCACCGGGGGCACCCGCATGGCGTGCGCGAAGGGGACGATCCGGGCGGCGCGCCCGCTGGGCCCCGACCTGGCCTGAGCGGCCGGCAGAGCGGCTGGCTCGGTCTGGGCCAGGCTCGGCGTGAGGCCCCATGGGAGGAGGGCCACCGGGCCGCCTATGGTCGCGGCCCTGAGGAGGTCTCGTCGGTTCAGCATCCTCGGTCTCTCTGTCCGGGACCCGGCGGTCGGTGTGCCGCCGGGCAGATGGTCGCCGGCCGTGGTCGCCGGCCGCCCCGCCCAGCGGCTGCCGCGCACATGACGGCGCGGGCCTGGCGGTGGCTGAGTGTGCGGCTCGCGCCGCGCTTGGTAACCGCCCCGCTGGCTCAGTATCAGCGGGCTTCGCGCGCTCTGCATCCTGCTGGTGTCCGGCTGTGCCCGTCGTGGCCTGTCGTGCCCGTCGTGCCCGACACACGTCGGGCACGACGGGGGAAGGCTGGGAATCCTCACCGGTCAGTCAGGTGGTGGCCGGTACGACATTGGTGGCGGCGACCGCGGGGCGGACCGATCTGGCCAGGTCCACGGCATCGCCCTGGGCCCAGATGTGGGTGAAGAAGAGGCGCGGTTCGTCCGTCAGGCCGTGGTTGTGGAGTTCGACGAGTTCGATGCCGCCCCGCCGCAGCACCGCGAGCACCTCCTGGACCTCGGTGGCGACCATGGCGAGGTCGCCGCTGAGCACGGCCCGTCCTCCGCCGAGCGGCTGGAAGTTGAAGGCCGAGGTCGCGCCCAGGCCGGGTGGCAGGACGTGCCCCTCGTCGACGATGGTCTCGCGGCGGACGAAGACGCACGTATGGACGTCCTCGCCGCTGTTGCCCGTGGCCCCCAGTGCGGCGTCGATGCCGGCGGTGTCCAGATCGAGGGGCCGGGGCGGTTCGGGCGGGCGCGGTGCCGGCGTACCGGTGCGGTCGAGCGCGGTCCGTAGCCCGCAGGCCAGTGCCACGGCGTCGTGGCCGTGTGCGCAGACATGGGTCCACCAGACGTCCGGCGACTGCTCCGGCAGGTGTTTGTGGAGGGCGGTCAGGGCGATCCCCTGAGCCTGGAGCGCGTCGGTGAACGCCGGCAGCTCGTCTCCGGTCACCACCAGATCGCCCATCATCAGGGTGCTGCCGTCGTCGTACCGCGCGAAGGAGGCGTGCGAGCCCAGCGCGAGCCCGGGGGTGATGGTGACGCCACGGCTGACCACGTGCAGGTCGTGTCGCGGGAAGGGCGTGTGGTGGTAGGTCCTTCGGATGAGGTTGCCCGGGCGGCCGAGGGCGCGCGCGATGTCGCCCCAGTCCGCCTCGCTGGTGGTCACCGGGTTGGGGGCGGACCCCATGCCGCCGGAACCGTGGGCTGCGGCCGACCTCATGGCCGCATCCCCCGCCAGGCCGGCCAGCACTGGTATCAGCCCGGCCGCCGCCAGCAGCGGTCGTCGGGGCACGGCGGGGGGAACGGGGTTCCCGGGGTTCGCGTCTTCGGTCTTCACCTTTGGTCTCCCAGGATGCCCCGGCCTTCTGGCCGGGGAGGAGTGGGGCGGGGGGCGGGTACGGGAGCCGGTCCCCGCGTCGTGGCCACGGCGGCGCGCGGGTGACGGCTCCCGTCCGGGTCGGCCGCCAGGGTGTGCCGGCGGCCGGACGAACGATCGGATGGGGGAACGATCGGATGGGGGAAAGGCTCGGTTTCGGTCAGGAACCGGGGGACGCCCAGGTGCCCAGGGACATCTCGGCGGTGATGCCCGGGCCGAACCCCGCCATCAGCCCGTGGTGGCCGTCGCGAGCCGACTCCTCGTCGAACATCCGGGCCAGGGCGTCGAGCACGACCGCACTGGCGATGTTGCCGTACTGGGTGAGGGTGGCCCGGCTGAAGCGGAACGCCTCGGGCGGCACCTCCAGGAAGCGGCTCAGGTCGTCCAGGATCCGCGGACCGCCGGCGTGGATGATGTAGAAGTCCAGCGCGCCCGCGTCCCACTGGTGCTGCTCGGCGACCGCGCGCAGGGCAGGGCTGAGGGGCTCCATCGTCCCTGGCACCCGCCTGTCCAGCTGGAAGTGGAATCCGGTGGGGCGGACCGCGTAGGAGATCCACTCCTCGGTGTTCGGGATGAGGTACGAGCCGTTGCGCTCCAACCGGATCCCGGTGCCGCCCTCGCCCCGGACCACGGCGGCGGCGATCCCGTCGCCGAACAGGCCGTTGGAGAGCAGCGACCCCACGCCCAGGTCGGTGGGCTGGTAGCACAGGGAGCAGAACTCGCAGGCCACGATCAGCACGTTGGAGCCCGGATAGGCCGAGCAGAAGTCATGGGCCCGGTTCACCGCCGCGCCGCCGGCCGCACAGCCCAGTTGGGCGATCGGCAGCTGCCGGGTCTCCGGCCGGAAGCCCAGCTTGTTGATCAGCCACGCCGTGAGCGACGGCATCATGAAACCCGTGCACGACACGTAGACGATCAGGTCGATCTGCGACGGCTCCACTTGGGCCGTTTCGAGGGCCCTGACCACCACCGCCGGGACGCGGGCCTTGGACTCGGCCTCGAAGACGGCGCTCCGCTCGTCGAACCCCGGGTGCTTCAGCACCGTGTCGATGGGTTGGATCAGGTGTCGCTTCCGCACCCCGGTGTTCTTGATGAGGCGCAACGCCAGATCGAGCTGGGGATGGTCGTGATGGAGCCTGCGCGCCAGTTCGAGGGTTTCCTCGTTGGTGATGACGTGCTCCGGCACGGCTATCGCCGGCTTGCACAGAACGGCCATGGGACTTCCTCCTGACGGGCGGAGTTCCCGGTGCGACCCTGGCGAGGCGGGGAGTTCAGCACTGGACGGCAACCGCTGCGAGCCGGACGCGTGGAGACGGCACGGCGGCGGGACTCACCGGGCGGGGCCCAACGGCGTGGCGGACGAGCCGGCAGAGCGAGGATTCGGATGCTCGCCGTGCGGGTGGTTGCGCCGGCCGCGAGTTGGTTCGGGCCACGTCAGCCCAATGTACGGAAGGTGGGTCCCGCGCGCACGTCGGCCCGCGCACTCCGAGGTGCGCGGGCCGACGTACGCGGCGATGCCGGAAACGAGGTGGCGGTGGGCGAGCGCCGGAGCGTGCGGCACCGTCACCAGGTGACCGGCAGCCCGAGCGGATAGCGCCAGATCGACGAGGTGTTCCACGCAAGCTCCGCGGCCGGCTTCGCCAGCGCGATCCTGGGGAAGCGCTCCAGCAGGGTCCCGAGGGCGACTTCGAGCTCGGTGATGGCCAGCGGTGCGCCGAGGCAGTGGTGCGCGCCCCAGCCGAAGGTCATGTGGGAGGGGCTGGTCCGCTCCAGGACCAGCTCGTCGGGCCGCTCGAACCTGCGGCCGTCCCGGTTGGCGGTCAGGTAGGAGACGTGCACGATGTCCCCCGCCGGGATCGTCACCCCGCTCAGCTCCACGTCCTCAAGGGCCACCCGGGGGATGCCGACGCCCTTGCGGAAGGGGATGAAGCGCAGCATCTCATGGATCACCTGGGTGAGCATCTCGGGCCGCTCGCGCATGGTGGCGCGCACCTCCGGCCGGGTGAGGATGGTGTACGAGAGGTTGCCGAGCTCGTACGTCGTGGTGTCCTGGCCGGTGATCAGCAGGACCATGGCCATCACGGTGAGTTCCTGCTCGTCGAGGACCTCGTCCCCGTCGCGGGCCGTGGCCAGCGCACTGATCAGGTCGTCACCGGGGTTCCTGCGCCGTTCGGCCGTCAGCTCGGCGAAGTACGCCCGCAGGTCGGCCTTGGCCCGCACCGCGTCCGCCTTGTTGTCCAGGTCCATGTTCATCATCGTCCGGGCGTTGGCGCGCAGCCGTGCGCTGTCGGCCTCGGGGATCTCCAGGACCTCGCAGATCGTGATCAGCGGGAGCGGGTGGGCCAGGTGCTCCATGAGGTCGGCCGGCGGACCCTGGTCCCGCATGCGGTCCAGCAGCTCGTTCACCACGTGCTGGGTACGGTCCCTCATCCGCTCGATGTGGTCGGGTGTGAAGCCCTTGGACACCAGGCTGCGCAGGCGGGCGCTGGCGGGCGGGTCCATGACGTTGATCGCCTCGGCCTGGACGATCGGCTCGGGAGTCATGCGCGGGAAGTCCCGGCCGACGATGGCGTGGCGGCTGAAACGCCGGTCAGTGGTCACCGTGCGCACGTCGTCGTACCCCGTGACGAGCCAAGCCTCCCCCTCGCCGTAGGGGAGGCGGATGCGGCTGACCGGTGCGTCGTTCATGAGCTGTCGGAGCGTCGGGTCGAACTCAAGGGCTTCGGCGAAGTCGAACGGGCAGTTCCGTGCGCTGGAGTCAGAGGACATGCGGACCTCCAGGTCTGGGCCGTGCGGGCCGGATGGGACGGCGGATGATGGACTGAGCACCGGTACCCGTTCGGTCGGCCGCGCACACCGGTGGAGGTGCGGGACCGCCGGTAATTCATTCGGGCTGATCAGCGGCAGGAGCGCCCGGCCCCCGTCCCGCGGTCGCCCCGGCCGCCGCGCGTCGGTCCGCCGCCCGGCTGCTCACGGCCACCGCGAGGCCACGCTGGACGAGCCGGCACCGCCGCCCCCTCGCCGCCTGGACCGACCCACAGGGCGGGGAGGCCGGGTCCTAGGACCGTCCGTCGATCTAGGACGAACGCACGACCCGGTCCCGAGCCGGGCGGCCGATCCGCGGCCAGCCCCGGCGGCGGGATCGTTGGCCCCATGAACGAAGCACCGCACATCGCCCCCGCCCCCGTCGCCCTCGTCACCGGCGCCTCCCGCGGCCTCGGGCTGGCCCTCGCGCACGCCCTCGCCGCCGAGGGCTGGCAGCTGGTGATCACCGCCCGTGGCGCGGCCGAACTGGCCGAGGCCGAGGCGGCCCTGGCCGCCGTGACCAAGGTCGTCGCCCTGCCGGGATCGATCGTCGACGACGACCACCGGGCCCGGCTGGCCGAGGCCGCCGAAGGTCTCGGCGGCGCGAGCCTGCTGGTCAACAACGCCGGTTCGCTCAACGGCGCCGCCGCCCCGGGAGCCGAACCGCTGCCCCGGCTGGCCGACTTCCCGCTGCCGGACCTGCTGGAGCTGTTCGAGGTCAACGCGCTCGCCCCGATCGCCCTCACCCAGCTCGTCCTGCCCCAACTGCGCGCCCGCTCCGGCGCCGTCCTCAACATCAGCTCGGACGCCGCCGTGGAGCCCTACCTCGGCTGGGGCGGCTACGGCGCCAGCAAGGCCGCGCTCGACCAGGCCACCGCCGTACTCGCCAGGGAGGAAGCGGAGTTGAGGGTCTGGGCGGTCGACCCGGGCAACATGCGCACCCGGATGCTGCAGGAGGCCAGCCCGGGCGAGGACATCTCCGGCGAGCCGCTGCCCGAGCAGATCGCGTCCGTGCTGCTCGGCCTGCTGCGCGACCGCACCCACTCCGGCCGCTACCGCGCGGCGGACCTGGCGGCGGCGCCGGCCGCCGACCGGGGTGGGCGATGACGTCCCTGACCGAGCCGGGTCTCGACGTCACCGTCCCGCCCGAACTCTCCGCCCGCGCACCGGCGGAGGCGCGCGCCGGCGCCCGGGACGGCGTGCGGATGCTGGTCGGCCGGCGGGCCAGCGGCGCCGTGGAGCACCGCCGCTTCCCCGAACTGCCGGAGGTGCTGCGCCCGGGGGACCTCCTGGTGGTCAACGACTCGGCCACCCTCCCGGCCGCCCTGCCGGGCCGGTTGCCGGACGGCACCCCGGTCGCGCTGCACCTGTCCTCCGCGCAGCCGGACCAACGGGGAGCCCACCTGGTCGAGTTGCGCCGGGTGGTACCGGGCGCCGCGGCGGCCTACTACCCGCCGCAGGAGTCCCCGGCCCGGCCGGGTCTGCGCGTCGCACTTCCGGCCGACGGCACGGCCGAGCTGGTGCAGCCCTTCACCGCCCGCCTCTGGTGTGCCGAACTCACCCTGCCCGAACCCCTGTTGGGGTACCTGTCACGGCACGGCCGGGCGATCCGGTACGGCTACGTGGACCACGACTGGCCGCTCGAGGCCTACCAGACGGTCTTCGCCAGCGTGCCCGGCAGCAGCGAAATGCCCAGCGCCGCCCGCCCGTTCACACCACGGACGGTGGCCCGGCTGGCCGGTCGGGGCGTGCTGCTCGCACCGGTCACCCTGCACACCGGGGTGGCCTCGCCGGAGGCGCACGAGGCCCCGTACGCCGAGCGCTTCCACGTCCCGGCGACCACCGCCCGGCTGGTCGACCACGTCCGGGCCGGCGGCGGCCGGGTGATCGCCGTCGGCACCACCGTCGTGCGCGCCCTGGAGTCGGCCGTCACGCCGGACGGCACGCTCCAGGAGGCCGACGGCTGGACGGAGTTGGTGATCACCCCGGAGCGCGGGGTGCGCGCGGTGGACGGCCTGCTCACCGGCTGGCACGAGCCGCGCGCCTCCCACCTGCTGATGCTGGCCGCCGTCGCGGGCCGCTCACTGCTGGCGCACTGCTACCGGGAGGCCGTCCACCAGCGGTACCTGTGGCACGAGTTCGGCGACGTCAACCTGCTGCTGCCGGACTGACGGGCCCTCGCGTCAGCCGGTGGCGGTGCGCTCTCGTCCGCGCGGGCCGTCACCGAGCGACTGGTCGCAGGCGCAGGTGAGGCGGAGCGGCGCTCAGGCCAGCAGGGTCCGTGCCACGTGGTGGGTGTCCAGGTACTCCCGGACGGTGGTGATCAGGCCGTTCTGAACGGTGAACACGCCGAGGCAGTGGTTCTCGTACGCGGCGCCGTTGGCCGCCTTGCCGACGACGGTCCACTCGGCCACCGCCTGCGGGCCGTCGGCGAGGACATGGGTGAGGGTGATGGTCGGCAGGCCGTCGGGGGCGAAGAGGGTGCCGACCTGGCCGAGGAAGTCGCCGAAGATCTCCTGCTTGCCGCGCCAGGTGCGGGAGAGCTCGAGGCTGCCCGGGTAGGTCCAGGCGGCGTCCTCGGCGAACAGGGCGATGGCGGCGTCCAGTTCGCCCGCGGCGAGCCGGGTGACGTACTCGGTGACGACGGTGCGGGCGTCGGCCTGCTGCATGGTGGGCTCCTCTGGTCCGTCCGGTCGGGGCTCTCCCGCCGTGGCAACAGGAAAGCCCAGCGGTCCTTCCGGCGGCCAACAACCCCCGGACCGCGCCGACAACCATCCGTTGTTTCATGCGGTCGGGAAGCCCGGCGGCAGCTCCAGCTCGAACCAGACCACCTTGCCGTTCGCGGTCCGGCGGCTGCCCCAGCGGTGCGCCAGCTCGTTGACCAGGTGGATGCCGCGCCCGCCCTCGTCCTCGTTGCGGGCGTGGCGGATCCGGGGCGTGCCGCCCTCCCGGTCGGCGACCTCGACGGTGAGCACCCGGTCGCAGAACAGCCGCAACTGGGTGGGGGATCCGGCGTGCACCAGGGCGTTGGTGATCAGCTCGCTGGTGAGCAGCTCGGCCCAGTCCACGAGCGCGGCCAGGCCCCAAGAGGTCAGCGTCTCGCGGGTGAAGCGGCGTGAGTGGGCGACCATCGCGTGGTCGCCGGTGAGCGGCAGGTTGGCGATCAGGTCGGCGCCCTCCGGGCGGACCTGCGCCATGATCACGGCGATGTCGTCCTCGGCGGTGCGCCCGGTGAGCCGGGTCAGGACGGCGTCGCAGGTCTGCTCCAGCGAGCGGCTCCGGTCGGCGACCGTACGGCAGAGCAGTTGCAGGCCCTCGTCCAGGTCGCGGCCCCGGCGCTCGACCAGGCCGTCCGTGTAGAGGGTCAGGATGGCCTGCTCGGGGAGGGTGAACTCGACGCTCTCGAACTCGACTCCGCCCACGCCGAGCGGTGCGCCGGGCGGCAGGTCGACCAGGTGGGCGTTGCCCTCGGTGTCGGCGACCACGGGCGGCAAGTGGCCGGCGCAGGCGGCGGTGCAGCTGCGGTCCGCCGGGTCGTAGAACACGCAGACGCAGGTGGCGAACTGGCCCTCGCCGAGCGCTGTGGTGGTCTCGTCCAGCCGGTGCAGCACCCGTTCCGGGTTGAGCTCCAGGATCATCAACGTCCGTGCCACAGTCCGTAGTTGGCCCATGGTGGCGGCAGCCCGGATGCCGTGTCCCATCACGTCGCCGACGATCAGCGCGACCCGCCCGGAGGAGAGCGGCACCACGTCGAACCAGTCGCCGCCGACCTCGCTGACCACGCTGCTGGGCAGGTAGCGGTAGGCGAGCTCCAGCCCGAGCGTGCGGTGGATCTCCTGGGGCAGCAGGCTGCGTTGGAGCGTGAGCGCGGTGTCCCGCTCCCGGCGGTAGAGCCGGGCGTTGTCGATCGCCAGCGCGGTGCGGGCGGCCAGCTCCTCGGCCAGCGAACGGTCCGCCGCGCCGAACGGCGCCGGATTGCGGGTGCGGAGGAACTCCGCGCCGCCCAGTACGAGTCCGCGCGCCACCAGCGGCACCATCAGGTACGAGTGGATCCCGGCGGCCAGCCCCGGCTGCACCCGGTCGGGGGAGGCGACGATCCGCCGCAACTCCTTCTCGGTCACCTCGGAGACCAGGATCGACCGCCGGGTGCGCAGGCTCTGCGCGTACACCTCGGCGGACTGCGAGGTCTCGCCGACCTGGTCGGCGGCCGCCGTCATGCTGCCGTCCGGCGCCAACTCGCCGACCGCCACCGCGCGCATCAGCACCGATCCGTCCCTCGGCACCGGGCCGGGCTCCTCACCACCGAGCACCGTGTCCCGCAGGTCCACCGTGACGAAGTCGGCGAAGCGCGGGATCACCACGTCCACCAACTCCTTTGCCGTGCGGTGCAGATCGAGCGTGGTGCCGATCCGGTTGCTGGCCTCGTTCAGCAGACCCAACCGCTGCTGGGCGGCCCAGGCCTCGTCCAGCGCCCGCTGCCGGGCGGCGGCCGCGTCGCGCTCGCGGGTGAACAGCAGCGCGTTGTCGATCGACACCGCCGCCCGCACCGCCAACTCCCCGGCCAGCGCGAGGTCCTCGTCCTCGTACGGGCGCTCGACCAGGGTCCGGTAGAAGCCCGCGACGCCGACCGGACTGCCGCGCGCGATCAGCGGGACGACCATGAACGAGCGCACGTTCTGCTCCCGTACGGCCGCGGTGCGCACCGGGTCGTCGGCGAACCAGGCCATGCCCTCCTCGTCCATCCGCGGCACCAGCACCGGCTTGCGGTGCGCCAGGCTCCACGCGTACGGCGAACCGGGCGGGAAGCGGTGCACCCCGCCCAGCCGGGCGATCGGCGCCATGGTCGAGCCGCGCACCGAATGGAAGGCCATCCGCCGCAGCAGCGCCGAACCGTCCGCCGGGGGCCGCCCCTCGCGCTCGCCCCGGACCAGCTCCTCCAGCACCTCCACCACCACCGTGTCGGCCAGCCGGGGCGTCGCCACCTCGGCCAACTCGTTCGCGGTGCGGTCGAGATCGAGCGTGGTGCCGATCCGGGCGGAGGCCGCGTTGACCAGCGCCAGCCGCTCCTGCGCGGCCTTCGCCTCGCGCAGCGCCTGCTGCCGCGCCAGCACCGTCTGGTGCTGGCGCAGGTACAGCCGGGCGTTGTCGATCGCGACCGCCGCGCGCGAGGCCAGCTCCTCACCGAGGGTGATGTCGGCCTCGGCGAAGGACTCGCGCTCGCCGCGCCGCGAGTACACCACCATGCCCAGCGTGGTGCCGCGCGCCACCAGCGGCGTGATCCGCACCGAGCGCGGCCGGTCGCCCAGGAACGCCCGGCGGCGGCTCTCGCTGATGCCGTCGGCCAGCGGCGGCAGCTCCCAGGACGGCACCACCACCGTCCGCCCGGTGATCAGCGCCCGGGCGTACGGGGAGTCCGGCGGCAGCTCGTACACCGAGTCCACCGGCAGCGACTCGGCCGGATACAGCGGGTCGGCGGTCGACAGCGCCAGGCGGCGCACCAGCTGCCGGGCGTCCGGAGCGGGCGGCTCGACGTTGCGCCCGGCGATCAGCGCCTCCAGCGCGAACACCCCGCTGATGTCCGCGACGCTGGGCACCATCGCGTCGGCCAGCTCGCGGGCGGTCTGCCGCAGGTCCAGTGTGGTGCCGATCGAGGCGGTCGCGTCGACGAGCAGCGACAGCCGCTCCTGCGCCCGGGCCGCCCGAGCCTCGGCGCGGTAGCGCTCCGTCACGTCGATGACCGTCGCGCTCACCCCGAGCACCCGCCCGCCCTGGTCCGCCAGCCGGAAGTACGAGGCGGACAACGCCCGGTCGCGCCGTGGATCCTCCGGCGCGCGGTCCTGCGAACGGAAGTCCACCACCGGCCGGCCGCTCGCCAGCACCTCCCGCATCACCGCCTCGGCCTCGGCGGCGTTGGTCCCCGGCAGCACCTCGGTCAGCCGGTGGCCCAGGTGCGCCTCGGCGGCCAGCCCGTTGGTGAGCGCCAGCGCCTCGTTCAGCCGGACGTAGCGCAGGTCGGTGTCGAAGACGGCCATGCCGACCGGGGACTGGGTGAAGAAGCCGTCCAGCACGGCGAGATCCGCCTGGATCCGGCGCAGCGTCGTCACCTCGGAGGCCACCGCAAGCACCAACGGCGCCCCACCGGGCCCGCGGATGGGATGGGTACGGAACTCCAGGTTCACCAGGTGCCCGTCCCGGTGCCGCACCGGGAACACCCCGGACCACTCCCGGCCCGCCAGGATCTCCGCGAACAGCTCCAGCACCTCGGGCCGCTGCTCGTCCGAGATCAGCAGCTTGGCCGCCTTCGCGCCCACCGCCTCGTCCGCACCGTAGCCGAGCAGTGTCTCCGCGTCGCCGCTCCAGTGCAGGATCCGCCCGTCGGCCTCGACCAGTGCCGTGGCGATCGGCACCATCAGCAGGACGTCCTGCTGAGGCTCCCCCCGGCGCTGTCCGTCGTCGTTCACCATGGCCAGAGAACCGCCCAACCACCCGGGAGCTCGTTCCCACCAGCCCTGCCATCCTCGCACGCGGCCCCCGGCCACCGCTCATCGTGACCCCCGGGCTGCCCGGCAGCACCCATGGCCCCGGACGGTCGCCCGGACAGCCCACCCTCACGGTCGTCGTACCCCACCTGCCACCACGGCCCCGATCCACACCGCACCCCTGGCAAACGAAGTCGACGGGGCTTCCCGCTCCCGCGTGGTAACGCTCCCACGGGCGAGAGGACTTGGGCGGACACCCATCCGGCACTCGGAGGACGCCGCGATCCTCGGAGCAGTGCCGACGGCAACGTCGGCCGCAGCCCGTTCAAGGAGACTCCCGTGCCCGACTTCGGCGGAGGATTCACCGACCTTGACGAAACCACCATCGACCAGCTCGAAGAATCACCGACGATGCCGCTGAGGCCACCGCCGGAGAGGACATCGCACCCGGCGAGTGAACCCCCGTACACCCCGAAACCCGTGGTCCGGGTGAGGCGCCGCTCGACCGGGTGGCCAGGTGCTCTCGGGCCGCTGGCGGCGCTCGGGCTCGGCACGGGAAGTCGGCGGGTCCGACTTCCTGCGTTGGCTCGGTCCGGCTGCGGGGCAGGGGAGTTCCACCCACCCGACCTCCGCACCCGCACGGGCGTTGGACCGGGCGTGTCGCGCGTGGGAAGTCGGCGGGTCCGACTTCCTGTGTTGCCCCGGGGCCAGCGGCCGATGTGGGCCTTTTCGTTGCCGCTCGGGCGTTGAGTGCGCGCTATGCGCGAGAAGTCGGCCGGTCCGACTTCCTGTGCGCTTGTCTCGCCCCTGGGTTTCGGTGTCGGTCCGGCGAGGCAAACGGCGGCGGCGACGACGAGGATGACGTGGCTGGTGCAGTTGCCAGGGGCCGAGCTGCGGCCTCCGGACGGGTGCTGACCAAGGGTAGCCGCGCGCGGGAAGTCGGCGGTCTGACTTCCTGTGCGCTCGGTGTGGCCCCGGAGCATGGGTGGTGCGCTTCGGGTGAATGGTGAGGCGCCGGGGGCGGTGGCCGTGATGGTGCGGTTGGTGCCTGTTGCCGGGGCGCGGGCCGAGGGTTGTGTCGCTGCGCGTGAGAAGTCGGCCGGTCCGACTTCCTGCGCGTTCGGCCCGGCCCCGGGTTACCGGGTGGTGGTGCGGGTTCCGGTGGGGCAGAGGGTGTCCGGTGCCCGGGGTGCGGGCTGAGGGTTGTGGCTGTGCATGGGAAGTCGGCGGGTCCGAATTCTCGTGTGGTCGGGCCGGGGGCGGGTCATCGGGTGGTGGTGTGTTCGGGGGTGGTGCGGGATTCGGCGCTGCGGGCGGCGAGGGCCAGGGCGGCGCCGGCGAGGCAGAGGGCGGCGGCGACCAGGGTGGCGCGGTCGGTGCCGGTGGCGAGGGCGTGGGCTGCGGCCTCGGGGCCGGGGGTGGTGGGGCGGGCGGAGCCGGCGACGGCGACGGTCACGGCGACGCCCAGGGCCGAACCGAGGTAGCGGGAGGTGTTGTTGGCCCCGGAGCCCATGGCGGCCCGGTGAGCCGGGACGCTGCTGACCGCGAGCCGGGCGAGGGCGGCGTTGAGGACGCCGCTGCCGATGCCGGCGACGGCCAGGCCGGGGGCCAGCCGGAGCCAGGAGGAGCCGGGCGTGAGCCCGTACAGTCCGGCCTCGCCGAGGCCGCAGATCAGCAGGCCGATGGCGACCTGGGTGGTGGCCGACAGGTGGGCGGCCAGCCGTCGGGCCTGGAGGGCGGCGACCACGGACAGGCCGGACCAGAGGGCCAGTACTCCGCCCGCGGCCAGGCCGGAGAGGCCGAGCACCCCCTGGAGCAGGGTGGGCAGGTAGCTCATGAAGCCGACCAGCGAGAGTCCGGTGAACAGGGCGCCGCCGGTCGCGGCGATGAAGCCGGGGCTGCGGAACAGCGCGAGGTCGAGCATCGGCTCGCGGACCTTCGCCTCGACCACCGCGAAGGCCGCGAGCAGTACCACCCCGCCGACCAGCAGGGCCGCCACGATGGGCCGTGCCCAGCCGCTGCGGCCCTCGGCGAGTCCGGCGATGAGCAGGGAAGTCCCGGTGGTGAGGGTCAGCACGCCGTACGGGTCGAGCGCGCGGGGCCGGTCGGCCCGGGACTCGGTGAGGCAGGCGGCGGCGCAGCCGGCCACGGCGGCCGAGACGACGGCGAGCCCGCCGTTGACCGCGCGCCAGCCGGCCCACTGCTGGACCAGCGCGCCGTAGACCGGCCCGACCGCGATGCCGAGACCGACGGCCGCGCCCCAGATCCCGAGCGCCCGGATCCGGTCCGGGCCAGCCGGGTGGGCGTGACTGATCAGGCCGAGCGCGGGTGCCAGGACGGCGGCCGAGGCGACGCCGAGCAGTACGCGCGCGGCCAGGTAGACGGCGCCGCCGGGGGCGAGCGCGGCCAGGGCTTCGGCGGCGGCGAAGAGCAGCATACCGAAGGTGAAGACCCGCTTGCGGCCGTGGTCGTCGGCGGCGCTGCCGGCCGTGAGCAGGAGTGCCGAGATGCCGACCAGGGTGCCGGTGAGGATCCAGGTGCGGCCCGAGGCGCCGAGGTGGGCGGCCTGGGCGGTGGCGGCGAGTGCGGCGGTGGGGGCGGTGTAGGCGACGGTGACCAGGGCGGTCGCGGCGGCCGTGACGGCCAGCGTGGCGCCGGGCCGGACGGGCGCGGTGGTCGGAGCCGACACCGCAGCCGGGGCGGGGGAGGCGGGGGCGGAGCCGGGTGGTGCGGGGGGCATGGGTGTTCCCTCCGGAGGGCGGACCAGTGGGTCTGGTGAATGAACCTTCGTCTCGGGCAGCACGCTACCACCGCCGGTCTGTTCATTGAACCCGCTTCGACGGTGGACTACGCTGGCCCGCATGGCCCTGGGAACCGACTACGAACTGCAGGAGTGCGCACTGGCCCGCGCCCTGGAGGTGGTCGGCGAGCGCTGGAGCCTGCTGATCGTCCGCGACGCGTTCTACGGAGTGCAGCGCTTCAACGACTTCCTCGCTCACCTCGGCATCCCACGCGCCGTCCTCACCGCACGCCTCAACGCCCTGGTCGCGGCCGGGGTGCTGCGCAAGGAGCCGTACCAGCGGACGCCGCTGCGCCACGGCTACCTGCTCACCGAGGCCGGCCTCGAACTCTGGGGCCCGCTCTACCAGTTGAGCCGCTGGGGCGGTCGGCACGCGACACCGGGCGGCCCGCACCACCTGTTCGCGCACGCCGGCTGCGGCACCGACCTGGACGTCGTCGGCGCCTGCCCCACGTGCGGCGGCGGGCCCGTCCCCCCGGCCGAGGTCGCCATGCGCCCCAACCCCGCCCACGCCGGGGGCCACCGCGAGGACCCGGTCTCCCGCGCCCTGGTCCGCCCGCACCTGCTGCTCGAACCGATCGCCTCGGCCGCGGCGTAGCGGGGCACCACCGGGGCGGGCAGGCCGACGAGGCCGCCGGCAGGTCGCCGACGGCCTCGCGGGCGCCGCACCCACAGCAGGCAGATGCTGCCCGCCACGGAGCCACCGGCCAGCCCGGCGACCACCACGCCGACGTGCCGGCCCGCGAGCCGGTCGGCGGTCTGCTCCACGAGGCGGGCGAGTTCGTCATGTGCGGTGAGCCCAGGCGGCCGCGACCTGCGAAGTCGTCCGCCCGGAAGACGATTTCGGCCGCCCCGGATGCTCCCACGGCCGTACGCCCCGCTCCGCCCGATTGCGCCTCACGAAGTACGGACACCACAGCCTGCTGCTCCCGTCCAGGAACAGCGCACCGACCCGCCCGCCACCGACCCGACCCGCCCCGTCCATGGATCGCCGGCACCGTACATCCGTGAAGTGCCGTACCAGCACCGGTGGTTGGAGTGCGCCGCCTACCCCTACGCCTCGCCGAGCGCCGCCCGCAGCCGCGCCGCGACCTCCGCCGCCCCCGCCTCGTCCGGGTACTTCCCGCGCGGCCAGAAGAACCCGCGCAGCCCGTCCTTGGGATTGCGCGGCACCACGTGGACGTGCAGGTGCGGCACCGACTGGCTGATCCGGTTGTTCGCCGCCACGAAGCTGCCCGCCGCGCCCATCCCCCGCTCGACCGCCGCCGCCACCCGCTGCACCCGCAGGAAGAACGGCCCGACCTCCTCGACCGGCAGGTCCGCCAGGGTCCGGTGGTGGGCGCGCGGCACGACCAGCACGTGGCCGGGGAAGAGCGGCCGGCGGTCCAGGAAGGCCACCGCCGTCCCGTCGTCCAGCACCCGGTGCGCGGCTTCCTCACCCGCCACCACCGCACAGAACACGCAGTCCATCCGTCCATTCAAACCACCGGCGGTGGTCCCGGCACCTCCGCAAACCCGGGCCCGCCCGGCTTCACCCGTCCGGCGGCCGACCGGGTGCGCCCGCCCCCGCGCCGGGCGCACGGTGCTGCGAGGGGGAGGGGGACGGGCCGAGGCGGCGCACCGCGTGCCGAACGAGGAGGTGGCCCCGATGCCGGGCAGGTTCGAGGTCTACCAGGACGCCGACGGCAAGTACCGGTTCCGGCTCAAGGCGGGCAACGGCGGGATCGTCGCCACTGGTCAGGGCTGCGCCGACAAGGACGCCGCGTACAAGGGCGTCGAGGCGGTCCGGCGGGCGGCCGACGACGCAGCGGTGATCGACGTCCCGAAGGCCGCCTGAGCCGGTTGGGACGTGCGGGCGCCCCGCAGGCGACCCGCCCACCCCGGCGGGCGGGCGGCAGGCAGCACCTACTCGTACCGGTACAGCAGCGCCTCCCGCTCCGTCTGCTCGATCATCTCGACGGTCAGCGAGTCGTCCCGCAGGTGCGACAGCGTGACCTCCGCCGAACTCGGCTGCGCGTCCTTGGCCAGCCAGTTCTCCGGCTTCCAGGCCGAAGCGCGCAGCAGCGACTTCGGGCAGTGCGCGTACACCTCCTCCACGGCCACCACGATCGCGCTGCGCGGCGGCTTGCCGACGGCCGTCAGCTGCCGCAGCAGCTCGGGGTCGGTGGACACGCAGGCCCGCCCGTTGACCCGCAGCGTGGTGTCCCGGCCCGGTACGACGAAGAGCAGCCCGACCCGGCCGGTCTCCAGGATGTTGTGCAGGGTGTCCAACCGCTTGTTGCCGGTGGCGTCCGGAATGGCCAGGGTGTACTCGTCGAGCACCGAGACCAGCCCGGCCGGCCCGCCGCGCGGTGAGACGTCGCAGCGGCCGGAGGCGTCGGCGCTGGCGACGAACACCAGCGAGGAGCAGGCGATCAGCCGCTGGGCGATCTCGTGCAGGCGGTCGACCTGCTTGCGGCGCGCGTGCTCGCCGGGCTGTTCGTAGACCTCGCGCAGCTGCGCCGGGTCGGTGAGGGCTCCCGCGCTGAGGGCGGCGAACAGGCTGTTCGGGTTGCCCGGAGCGGTGGTTGACGGTGTGGTGGCTTCCGGTGTGAGGGTCATGCCGGGAATCTAACCGAGGCCCCTCGCCGCGCCGACGGCCCGGGTGCACGATCCCGCGGCCGCGCCGGTCGCGGCCGCCGTCCCGCCATCGGCCCGCCGCCCGCCCGCGCCCCTGGCGGACCCACCCGCCCGGGTTTCCTCCACTCTCCGTGAAAGAGCCGCCCCACCCCTCCCCACCAGCGGTTTTCCGCTGATAATGGGGCCAGGGACTCCAGCCAGCCGGAGGTGGTGGCCGTGATCGTCAGAATCTGGGCCGGGCAGGTCACGGCCGATCGCATCGAGGAGTTCTGCGCACACCTGGCCAGCCAGGTGCTCCCGCAGCTCGGGCGGACGGACGGCTGCCTCGGCGGTGAACTCCTGCGCTCGGTGGCCGAGGACGGGCACCGGGTGCTCGTGGTCAGTCGCTGGCGCGACGAGGACGCCCTGCGCGGGTACGCCGGGCCGATGTGGCGGATCCGGCCGGTCTGGTCGGAGGGCGAGCTGCACTACCTCATGCACCCGCCGGAGGTCACCCACTTCATGCCGATCGCCGCACCCGCCGCGCTCTGATCCCGGCGCGCACGCTCCGAGTCCGGCCCGAACCCCGGGCCCTCGCCGCACCCAGGGCCCACACCCCGGGCCCTCACACCGAGAGCGGCACCGAGTGGATCTCGTCCGCCGGGTGCCCGGTACGGCTGTGGACCCGCTGCACCGCCTCCCTGGACGGCGCCTCGGACAGGCAGTACACGGTGCCCGAATCCGGGTCCGCCCAGGCCTGCTCGAAGTGCACGCCCTCCTCGCTCTCGATCTCCGCGTCGGCCGCCTGGGCCGCCCTGAGCTGCTCCGCCGTGATCCCGGTCATCCCGTGATGGACGTCCATGAACTTCATCGCCGTAGCCTCCGAACCTGGCCCCACCACCAGCCTCGCCCTCCCCGCACGCCGACGCCACCAGACGCCCCTGCCCGTACGTCCCGCCCCCGCCCCGCCCCGCATTCCCGGCGGGACCGTGAAACAGACCACAGTGGAACACCCTCCCTGGGCTCGCGTCCCGCGTGGCACAATGACGTCAACAGCAGTGACGTTCAGCGCACTCCGGGGTCGGTGAAAATCCGAACCGGCGGTTACAGTCCGCGACCCGTCCGCAGCCAGCGGGCGGTTGACCAGGTGAAATTCCTGGACCGACGGTTAAAGTCCGGATGGGAGGCGTGCGCGGGCGGACGAAGAGCAGTACCCGTGGTCCATTCACGTCCATCACGAACCGGACCGGACCACGGTCAGGTGAACGGCGGGAGCAGCGTCTCCCGGGCCGGGCGAGCGATCTCCCGGCGGCTCCGGCACCCCGGCGACGGGTCGTGCCCACGGGCCCGCGCACCGGTGCCCGTCCGTGTCATCTCCCTCTGCCGCCCCGGAGTCCGCGCCCCAAGCGCGAGGAGACCCGGGTGTTCACCGGCATCATCGAAGAGCTCGGCGAGGTCGTGTCGATCGAGGAGATCGGCGACTCCTCGCGAATCCGTCTGCGCGGTCCGGTGGTTCGGGACGGCGCACGTCACGGGGACTCCATCGCGGTCAACGGCGTCTGCCTGACCGTCGTCGACAGCCCCGAGCAACTGGCCGCCGAGACCGGCGAGTTCAGCGCCGACGTGATGGCCGAGACACTGCACCGCTCCAGCCTGGGCGAGCTGAAGCCCGGTTCCCCGGTCAACCTGGAGCGCGCGATGGCGCTCGGCGCCCGGCTCGGCGGCCACCTGGTGCAGGGCCATGTCGATGCCACCGGGCGGCTGTTGAGCCGCGAGCCCGGCGAGCGCGACGCGGACGGCAACCTGCGCTGGGAGGTGCTGCGCTTCTCGCTGCCGGAGTCCATCTCCCGCTACCTGGTGGAGAAGGGCTCGATCACGGTCGACGGCGTCAGCCTCACCGTGGTGGAGGCGGCCCGCGACAGCTTCACCGTCAGCCTCATCCCGGCCACCCTCGCGCTCACCACGCTCGGCGCCAAGGCCCTCGGCGAGAGCGTCAACCTCGAAGTGGACGTGCTCGCCAAGTACGTGGAGCGGCTGCTCGAATCGCGCACCCTGCCCAAGCTGCCCACCCTGCCGTCCGAGCTCCCGAACCTGCCGGGCACCGACACCACCACCGGGGAGACCAAGTGAGCTGGCTCAGCGGCGAGGCGTTCACCGTCCTCGGCGAACACGTGAAGTGGGCCGACATGATCGGCAACCTGCTCGGCTTCGCCGGCCTGGCGCTCGGCTGGCGCCGCTCGGTCTGGAGCTGGCCGGTCCAACTCCTGTCCGGCGTCGTGCTGATCGCCGCCTACCTCGGCGGCCACGTCCCCGGCCTGATCGGCAAGCAGCTGATCGTCATCGTCACCGCCGCCTGGGGCTGGGCGCAGTGGCGGCGCGGTCGTCGCGACACCGGGACGATCGCCGTACGGTTCGCCAGCTGGCCCGAGCGGGCCGCCCTGGTGGCCGGCACCGCGGTCGGCACCGTCGCCCTGGCGCTGCTCTTCACCGCCTACCCCAGCCTGTCCTGGAGCCCCTGGTCGGACGCCTACATCTTCGTCGGCACGCTCGCCGCGATGGTCGCCCAGGCGCGCGGCTGGCTGGAGTTCTGGTTCGCCTGGATCGCGGTCGACGCGGTCGGCGTCCCGTTCGCCTTCAACAGCGGCTACACCTTCTCCGGCCTCACCTACTCCGTCTACTTCGTCCTGGTGCTGCTCGGTCTGCGCTCCTGGTGGCTGAGCACCCGTGAGCCGCGAGCCACGTCCTCCAACGTCCCGCAGGGAGCCACGGCATGACCGAGAACCAGACCCACCACAGCAACCTCGATGACGAGCTCGTGCTCGACCCCGTCGAGCGGGCGATCGCCGACATCGCGGTCGGCCGCGCGGTGGTCGTGGTCGACGACGAGGACCGCGAGAACGAGGGCGACATCGTCTTCGCCGCCTCCGCCGCGACCCCCGAGCTGATGGCCTTCACCATCCGCTACAGCTCCGGCGTGATCTGCGCCCCGATGACCGGCGCGGAGCTGGACCGGCTCAAGCTGCCGCCGATGACCCAGGTCAACGAGGACCGCAAGGGCACCGCGTACACCGTCTCGGTGGACGCCCGCGACGGGGTGGACACCGGCATCTCCGCCGCCGACCGCGCCCGCACCGTCCGGCTGCTCTCCTCGCCCGGCACCGAGCCCGGCGACCTCACCCGCCCCGGGCACGTCTTCCCGCTGCGCGCGGTCGAGGGCGGCGTGCTGGTCCGCCCCGGGCACACCGAGGCCGCCGTCGACCTGGCCCGGCTCGCCGGGCTTCCGCCGGCCGGCGCGATCGCCGAGGTGGTCAACGACGACGGCACCATGGCCCGGCTGCCCGAGCTGGTCGCCTTCGCCCGCGAGCACGGCCTGGCGATCATCTCCATCGAGGACCTGATCGCCTACCGCCGCCGCACCGAGCTGCACGTCGACCGGGCCGCCGTCACCGCCCTGCCCACCGCGCACGGCGAGTTCACCGCGGTCGGCTACCGGGGCACCATCGACGGCGTCGAGCACATCGCGCTGGTGGCCGGCGGCCTCGGGGCGGACGGGCGGCTGCCGGACGGCGAGGACGTCCTGGTGCGGGTCCACTCCGAGTGCCTGACCGGCGACGTCTTCGGTTCGCTGCGCTGCGACTGCGGCCCCCAGCTGGAGGCCTCGCTCCAGCGGGTCGCCGAGGCGGGCCGCGGTGTGGTGCTCTACCTGCGCGGCCACGAGGGCCGGGGGATCGGCCTGGCGCACAAGCTGCGCGCGTACGAGCTGCAGGAGCAGGGCCGCGACACCGTCGACGCCAACCTGGACCTCGGCCTGCCCGCCGACGCCCGCGACTACAGCATCGCGGCGCAGATGCTGGCAGACCTCGGCGTGCGCTCGCTCACCCTGCTGACCAACAACCCGCAGAAGCTGACCGCGCTCACCGAGCACGGCCTCAAGGTCAAGGGGCGCGAGGCGGTCGAGATCGCGCCGGGTGAGCACAACCTGCGCTACCTGCGCACCAAGCGCGACCGGATGGGCCACGACCTGCCCGGCCTCGACTCCTGAAGCACTCCGAGGCTCCGGAAGCCCCACGAGGCTCCCGAAGCCTCCGACGCTCGTGAAGCCCCCGAGGCTCCTGACGCACCCCTACCGAACCGACAGAACGGAAACACGAACATGAGCGGCCACGGAGCCCCCGAGCTGACCATCGACGGCGCCGCCGACCTCAAGGTCGCGGTCGTCGCCGCCCAGTGGCACGACCAGGTGATGAACGGCCTGCTGGACGGCGCCCACCGCGCGCTCAAGGAGCTGGGTGTCGCCGAACCCACCGTCCTGCGCGTCCCCGGCACCTTCGAGCTGCCGGTCGCCGCCAAGCGCCTCGCCGAGCGCGGCTACGACGCCGTCGTCGCCCTCGGCGTGGTGATCCGCGGTGGCACTCCGCACTTCGACTACGTCTGCCAGGCGGCCACCGCCGGCCTCACCCAGGTCAGCGTGGACACCGGCGTCCCGGTCGGCTTCGGCGTGCTGACCTGCGACAACGACGAGCAGGCACTCGACCGTGCGGGCCTGCCGGGCTCCGCCGAGGACAAGGGCCACGAGGCCGTCACCGCCGCCGTCGCCACCGCGGTGACGCTCCGCGACCTCCGCTGAGCGCGCGGCCGCACGGGTGACCGGTCCCGGACCGCGGAGGGTCCATCCGGCCGTCCACGGTCCGGGACCGTTTACCGCCGGTCAGCCCGCACGCCGTATGGTGAGTCCCATCATGGCTTCGAAGACATTCGAGGAGCTCTTCGCCGAGCTCCAGCAGAAGGCCGCCACCGGCGACCCCGCGTCCTCCCGCACCGCCCAGCTCGTCCAGCAGGGCGTCCATTCGATCGGCAAGAAGGTCGTCGAGGAGGCCGCCGAGGTCTGGATGGCCGCCGAGTTCCAGTCGGACGAGCAGACGGCGGAGGAGATCTCGCAGCTCCTGTACCACCTTCAGGTGATGATGATCGCCCGTGGGCTGACGCTCGACGACGTCTACAAGTACCTCTAGAACAGCCAAGCTCCCCGAGCACACCCCTCCAACAGGTAAGGAAGCAACCTCCCATGCTGCGCATCGCCGTCCCCAACAAGGGTTCTCTCTCGGGTCCCGCGGCGGAGATGCTCCATGAGGCCGGCTACCGCCAGCGCAAGGACCCCAAGGAGCTCGTGCTCGTCGACCCCAACAACGAGGTCGAGTTCTTCTTCCTCCGCCCGCGCGACATCGCCGTCTACGTCGGCTCCGGCCGTCTCGACGTCGGCATCACCGGCCGCGACCTGCTGCTGGACTCGCACTCCAACGCGGAGGAGGTGCTCGCCCTCGGCTTCGCCGGGTCGACCTTCCGCTTCGCCCGCCCCGAGGGCGTGGACGTCAAGGACGTGACCGGCCTGGAGGGCCTGAGGATCGCGACCTCCTACACCGGCCTGGTCGAGCAGCACCTGGCCGACCACGGCGTGAAGGCGACGGTCACCAAGCTGGACGGCGCGGTCGAGACCGCGGTGCAGCTGGGCGTCGCCGACGTGATCGCCGACGTGGTGGAGACCGGCACCAGCCTGCGCAACGCCGGTCTGGAGGTCTTCGGCGAGCCGATCCTGATCTCGGACGCCGTGGTGATCCGCCCCAAGGGCGCGGGCGAGGACCCGCGGGTGGAGCAGTTCCTGCGCCGCCTGCAGGGCGTGCTGGTGGCCCGCCGCTACGTGCTGATGGACTACGACATCCGCGCCGAGAAGGTCAGCGCCGCCGTCGCGCTCACCCCCGGCCTGGAGTCGCCGACCGTCTCGCCGCTGCACACCGAGGGCTGGGTGGCCGTCCGCTCGATGGTGCTCCGCAAGGAGGCCCAGCAGATCATGGACGACCTGTGGGGCATCGGTGCCCGGGCGATCCTGGTCACCAACATCCACGCCTGCCGCCTCTGACCTGCCCGCACGACCTGCTCGCACATCCGCGGGTAAAGAACGGTTCAATGGGGCGGGGGCGCCGACCGGCGTCCCCGCCCTCGTGCTGTCGCAAGCCCGGGACCACCGGGTCCGGAAGCACCGGAACCCGAACCACCGGCCCCAGAACCACCGGAGACCCCACGTGTCCACCCCGCCCGTCGAGTTCCCCGTCACCTGGGCGCCCCGCCGCACCCGCGTGGTGCTGCTGCCGGTCTGCGCCGTGCTGGTGGTGCTGTTCGTCGTGCTGGCCATGCTGCTCCCGGCGAACTGGCAGCTCAACGACCGGATCATGATGATCGCCAGCGGCGTGCTGTTCGCGTGCGTGGGCCTGATGCTGGCCCGCCCCCGGGTGACCGCCGACGCGGAGGGCGTGACGGTGGTCAACTTCGTCCGCAGCCGCCGGCTGGCCTGGGCCGAGATCGTCCGGGTCAACTTCCGCCAGGGCGATCCGTGGGCCACCCTCGACCTCGCCGACGGCACCTCGCTCGCCGCGGTGGGCATCCAGTCCGGCGTCGGCAAGGCCCAGGCGATCGCGGACGCCCGCGCGCTGCGCGACCTGGTCGAGCACCACACCCAGGTCTGACGGCGCCCGGCAGCCCCCGGCCCCGACCCCGGTCCCGGTCCTGGCAGGTCCGAACACGCTTCCTAACACCGCACCGGTATGGTCTACGCTGGTAAAAGCGGGGCAAAGATTCAGTCCTGCCCGAAAACGACCCCACTCGAACCGATCCGCGCTTCGAGCGACCTGAGGAGTGACACACCCCCTCGATGGACGATCCGTCCGGTAGTACCTGCGCCGCCTCGCTTCCGACCCCCGGAAGGCAGGCGGCACTGTGATCACCGCCTGGCTGCTGTTGTTCGCAGCCGTTCTCCTGATCCTCGCCAACGGCCTCTTCGTGGCCGCCGAGTTCGCCTTCGTGACCGCTGACCGCGGTGCGGTGGAACGTTCCGCCGAGGCCGGCGACGCCAAGTCCGCCCGGGTCTCCCGGGCCCTGCGGCACCTCTCCTTCGAACTCTCCGGCGCCCAGCTGGGCATCACCGTCACCTCGCTGGTGGTCGGCATGCTCGCCGAGCCGGCCCTGTCGACCCTTCTCCAGCCCGTGATGTCGGGCATCGGGGTGCCCGACTCGGTCGCCCGCGGCGCCGCCGTGGTGATCGGCATGGTGCTGGCCACCGTCGTCCAGATGGTGATCGGCGAGCTGGTCCCGAAGAACTGGGCGATCTCCCGCCCGCTCCAGGTGGCCCGCGCGGTCGCCGCCCCGCACATGGCCTTCTCCTTCGTCTGCCGTCCGCTGATCAGCTTCCTGAACGGCGCCGCCGACCGGACCGTCCGGGCCTTCGGCGTCGAGCCGCAGGAGGAGCTGGAGCACGCCCGCACCCCGGCCGAGCTGGTCTCGCTGGCCCGGCACTCGGCCAAGGCCGGTGCGATAGACGAGGAGTCGGCGACCCTGTTCGTCCGCACCCTCGGCCTCGGCGAACTCACCGCCGAGTCGGTGATGACCCCGCGGATCGACGTCGCCGCCCTCCAGCGCGACGCCACCGCCTCCGACGTGATCAACCTGACCCGGGCCACCGGCCTGTCCCGCTTCCCGGTCTACACCGACACCGTGGACGAGGTCACCGGCATCGTGACGCTCAAGGACGCGCTCGCCGTGCCGGCCGTCCGGCGCGCTCAGGTGCGGGTCGCCGAGCTGGCCTCGCCGCCGCTGCTGGTGCCCGAGACCCTGCCCGCCGAGCGGCTGCTCGACCAGCTGCGCCGGCTCCAGCCGATGGCCATCGTGGTCGACGAGTACGGCGGCACCGCCGGCGTCGTCACCGTCGAGGACATCGTCGAGGAGATCGTCGGCGAGGTGCAGGACGAGCACGACCCGGCCGACCACCCCGACCTGCTCCCGCTGCCGGCCGTCGACGGCCTGCCCGCCTGGGAGGCGGACGGCCGCGCCCGGCTCGACCAGCTGGAGGCGATCGGCCTGAACGCCCCGGACGGCCCGTACGAGACCCTGGCCGGCCTGGTCGCCGACCTGCTCGGCAAGCTCCCCGAGGTGGGCGAGCAGGCCGTGCTGCCCGGCTGGCTGCTCACCGTGACCGGCGTCGACCGGCACCGCACCAGCCAGGTCCGGGTGGAGCGCACCAGCGCGCCCGGGCTGTTCGGCGAGGCCGGGGAGGACGTCCGATGACCGTCCTGCAACTGCTCCTCGCGGTGCTGCTCCTGCTCGGCAACGCCTTCTTCGTCGGCGCCGAGTTCGCCGTCGTCTCGGTGCGCCGCAGCCAGATCGAGCCGCTCGCCGAGGCCGGGCACAAGCGCGCCCGCACCGTGCTGCACGCGCTGACCAACGTCTCCGCGATGCTGGCCGCCGCCCAGCTCGGCATCACCGTCTGCTCGCTGGGCCTCGGTGCGCTCGCCGAGCCGACCATCGCCGCCCTGCTGGAGGGCCCGTTCCACGCGATCGGCGTCCCGCCCGGCCTGATGCACCCGCTCTCGTACGGGATCTCGCTCGCCCTCGTGGTGTTCCTGCACATGGTGATGGGCGAGATGGTGCCGAAGAACATGGCCATGGCCGGCCCGGAGCGGGCCGCGCTCTGGCTCGGCCCGCCGCTGGACCGGCTGGCCCGCTGGCTCGCCCCGGTGATCCGGCTGCTCAACGCCTTCGCCAACGGCGTGCTGAAGCTGTTCCGGGTCGAGGCCAAGGGCGAGGTCGAGTCGGTCTTCACCACCGAGCAGCTGATGTACCTGCTGGTCGACTCCCGGGACGCCGGCCTGCTCGACGAGGACCGCCAGGAGCGGCTGGAGGACGCCCTGGAGCTGGGCCGCCGCCCGGTCACCGACGTGCTGCTGCCGCCCGAGCAGCTGGTCACCGTCGACCCGAAGGCGACCGCCGTCGAGGTCGAGGAGCTCGCCCTGCGCACCGGCTTCTCGCGCTTCCCGGTCACCGACGGCGACCCGGCCGGTCGCGGCTACCTGGGCTACCTCCACCTCAAGGACATCCTCGACGTGGAGGACCGGTCGACGCCCGTCCCGGCCCGGCTGTGGCGGCCGATCACGGTGCTGCGCGGCAGCCTCCCGCTGGACGACGCCCTCGGCGCGATGCGCCGGGCCGCCTGCCACCTGGCCGCCGTGCTGGACCAGGACGGGCGCACGATCGGCGTGGTCATGCTGGAGGACGTCCTGGAGGAGCTGGTCGGCGAGATGCACGACCCCGACCACCGGACGACCGCCTGAGCCTGAATCCCCGGTCGTTCGCCGAGGTTCGCCGACGGCGATTCTGCCCACAGCAGGCAACGCTTCCCATGCCGGCCACTCTGACGCCAGGGTGGCCGGCATGAGACTGCTGCTGCTGGGTGGAACGAAGTTCGTCGGGCGGGCCGTCGCCGAGGAGGCGCTGGCCAGGGGCTGGGAGGTGACGGCCCTCAACCGCGGTACCCAGCCCGCGCCCGAGGGCGTGCGGGTACTGCGGGGCGACCGCACCGCCGACGACGGCCTCGCCGCGCTGGGCACGGGCGAGTGGGACGCGGTGGTGGACACCTGGTCCTGGGCCCCGGCGGCGGTGCGCGACAGCGCCCGGCAGCTGTTCGGCCGGGTCGGCCACTACGCGTACGTCTCCAGCCGGTCGGTCTACGACTACCCGCTGCGCGCCGGGGCGGACGAGACAGCCCCGGTGGTGCCCTCCTCCCCGGACCTCACCGGCGAGGTGCCCTACGCCGAGGCCAAGCGCGGCGCCGAGCTGGCCCTGGAGGAGGAGTACGGCGGGAGCGCCCTGCTGGTCCGCGCCGGGCTGATCCTCGGCCCGTACGAGAACATCGGCCGACTGCCCTGGTGGCTGAACCGGATCGCCCGCGGCGGCCCGGTGCTCGCCCCCGGCCCGCGTGATCTGGCGCTGCAGTACATCGACGGCCGTGACCTCGCCGCCTGGACCCTGGACGCGGTGGCGGCCCGGCTCAGCGGCCCGTACAACGTGGTCAGCCCGGCCGGCCACACCACCATGGGCGGACTGCTGGAGGCCTGCGTCCGGACCACCGGCTCGGACGCCGAACTGCGCTGGACCGACCCGGAGCGGATCGTCGCGGCGGGCGTGCAGCCGTGGACGGAGCTGCCGATCTGGCTGGCGCCCGGCGAGCTGTACGACTTCCTGCACGGAGCCTCGGTCGGCCGCGCGGTCGGTGCCGGGCTGCGCTGCCGCCCGGTCGCCGAGACGGTCGAGGACACCTGGGCCTGGCTGCGCTCGATCGGCGGCGACGCCCCGCAGCGCGCCGACCGTCCGAACGTCGGGCTCGACCCCGCGCGCGAGGCGGAGCTGCTCAAGGGCTGAGGGGCGTCGGGACGGCCCGGTCGCTCAGCCCCGACCGTCGATCAGCTCGCCGTACGCCTGCACCAGGTCCGGCAGCCGCAGGGTCGCCAGGTCCTCCCGGCCCGGCGGCTCGCGCAGCAGCGACAGCCGCAGGTCCCGGTAGGCGCAGGACTTCTCGTAGAGGGTGCGGATGAACCGGCCGTTGCCCAGCTCGTCGATCCAGCCCTCGCGCACCACGTGGGTGCAGATGCTGGCCAGTTCCTCGGCCGCGTCCTCGTCCCAGCCGTCGCCGTCCCGGCCGGCCAGCGCCGCGCCGATCGCGGTCAGCTCGTTCGGCCGGTAGCTGGGGAAGTCGACCCTGGTGGTGAAGCGGGAGTTGAGGCCGGGGTTGGTGGCGAGCAGCCGGTTCATCCCCTCGGGGTAGCCGGCCAGGATCACCACCAGTCGGTCCCGGTTGTCCTCGGCCCGCTTCAGCAGCACCTGGAGCGCCTCGTCGCCGTACGCGTCGCCCTTGGTGTAGCCGGAGTTGGAAAGGCTGTACGCCTCGTCGATGAACAGCACGCCGTCCAGTGCGGAGTCGATCAGCTCGTTCGCCTTGACGGCGGTCTGGCCGAGGAACTCGCCCACCAGGTCCGCCCGTTGGGCCTCCACCAGGTGATCGCCGGAGAGCAGGCCGAGGGCGTGGAAGACCCGGCCGAGGATCCGCGCCACGGTGGTCTTGCCGGTGCCGGAGGGTCCGGAGAAGACGAAGTGCCGCTTCGGCGGCTGGACCGGCAGCCCCTGTTCGGCCCGCAGTCGGGACATTCTCAACTGGGCCGAGAGCGCCCGTACTTGGCGCTTGACCGGCTCCAGGCCCACCATCAGCGAGAGTTCGGCCAGCGCCGCGTCCAACTCCCTTTCGTCGCCCGCGGATCGGGGCACCGGCGGGGGAGCGGTACGGGACTGCGCCGCGCCGCGCACCGGCAGCGGCACGGGCGCGGCCGGTCCGGCCGGGGAGCCCGAGCCGGAGCGCTCGCCCGCCGCCTGCGGGGCGCCGCCCACCGGGGCGGCGGCGTCCGGCCCCGGTTCGGCGAGCGGGCCGTCCACCAGCGTCGCATCCACCGATGGCCCGCCGCCGACGGGCGCGGCCCCACTGCCGAACTCGGCATCGTGCAGCGGTCCTTCGGGGTACCCGGGGTCGTCCTGGCACCCCTGCTCGCCGCCCGCCCCGGCGCCGTTGAGCCCGGCGCCGTCGAGCCCGGTGCAATCCAGTCCAGTGCCGTCCAGCCCGGCACCGTCCAGCCCCCCGACGTCCAGCCCCCCCGCGTCCGGCTCCGCAGCCTCCGGTCCGCCCGGGCGCCCGCCCGCCAGCAGCCCGTCCGCGAGCGCGTCCTCCGCCGAGATCGCCGCCAGCCGGGCCGAGGTGTCCATGAACGCCGGATCCGCCCGGTGCACCGCCCGGTACAGCGGCAGCGCCGCCGCGCTGCGCCCGGCCCCCTCGTACGCCCGGGCCAGCCAGTAGCGCAGTTCCTTGCGCTGCGGCTGCTCGGAGCGGCAGCGCGCCAGTGAGGCGGCCAGCGGCCCCTGGGCCTGGGCGCACATGTCCAGCCGCACCCGGGCCATGCCGGCGAAGAGCCCGGCCTCGATGCCCAGCAGCGGGTCGTCCAGCAGCCGGTCGGTGTCCCGGATCAACTGCTCCCAGTCCTTGAGCAGATAGGAGCGGCAGGCGTAGAGGAACTGTGCGGACGGATCCTCGCCGGGCGCCGGGCACTGCTCCAACGCCCGGTCCAGCTCGGCCAGGTGGCGGCCGTCCAGCCAGTGCGAGGCGTGCGCCAGCGCGAGGTCGCGGGCGTCCTCCAGCACCGGTTGCACCCACCAGCCCAGCCAGTACCAGGAGCTGAGCGGGCGCCGGTGCAGCCGTCGTTGTTCGCCGAAGCGCTTCTGGTTGCGGTACATGGCCAGCAGGGCCGCCGAGGTGTCGCTGCGCAGCGCGTGCAGCCCGAGCCAGGCGTCGGCCATGCCCGGGTCCAGCCGGACGGCCGCCCGGAACTCCTCCTCGGCCCGGGCGTAGGCGCCGGCCGTGTAGGCGTCCATGGCGCGCGACCAGGCCCGGTCGGCGAGCCGGTCCGGGCCGCCCGTCGTGCTGTCGGAACTGTCCACCGTCGTCACTCACGCCCCCCGCGGTGTGGCCCGGGGCCCGGCCGGCGGATCGCCTGCGGGCAGCCGGGCCGGTGGTCGGAAGCCCCCGGGGCGCATATGCGCCTACGGGAATCGTACCGGCGCGGAGCTGATCCGGAAGGTGCCGTACAGGGTCAAATGCGATCGCGCGCAGGGCTGTTGGGCGTGCGGATGGCCGAAACACCGCTGGCCGGGCGGGTGCGGGAGGGGACCGGACGGCGCCCCCGGCTCACGGGGGAACAAGCCGGGGACGCCGGGTCCGAGGCGCCGGAACGGTTGGTTCCGGCGGCTGAGGAGAACCTAGATCCTGGCGATGTCGCAGGTCAAGGGCTAGTTGAAGGTTCACCGACGGTGCCCGGCAGGATCCGTCCGGTCACCCCGTCGACCCGCGTCGCGGCGTACGGACGGCTCGGGTCAGCGGCGAAGTGCGCCGCCTCCGCCCGGGCCCAGTGCGCCCAGAACCCGGCGAGTTCCGGCCCGTCCCGCTCCTCCCCGCGCCGCCGGGCCGCGGCGGCCTCCAGTTCCATCCAGATCACCCGGGCCAGCCACGGACGCACCTCCCGGCGCCCCGCGCCGACCCCCTCCACCAGGACCACCGGGGCGAGCGGCACCCGGGCGGCGCCCGCGAAGCGGCGCAGTGTCCAGTCGTACACCCGGTGCTCGGCCTCCCGCCCGGCCGCCAGCGGCTCCAGCACCTGCTCGCGCAGCCGTTCGGTCCACTCGAACAGCTCGGCGTGGGTGGCCAGGTCGTCCAGGTGCACCACCGGCGCCCCGCCGAGCGCCGCCGCCAGCCGCCCGGCGAAGGTCGTCTTGCCGGAGCCGGCGTGCCCGTCGACCGCGACCAGCCGCACCGGCCCGCAGGAGGGCGCCAGCGCGCGCAGCTCGGCGACGAGAGCGCCGAGCGCGTCGGCCGTGCCGGGGGTGCCGAGCGCGTCGGGCACACCGAGCGCGTCGGGCACACCGAGCCCGTCGGGCCCGGTCCGCGCGTCGCCGGGAGCGGACGGACGGAGGGAGGGGGCGGTTCCGGATGCAGCCACAACGTCAACCCTACGGTGCTGTAACCCACCACTGCGGACAGTTCATCTGTGCTGGTCGTGACGGCAGCGCGGCTTTCGGGCATACTCGCCTTCGCCACGCCTGTGAACGGCCGTTCACCGCAACCCGGTGCCCGGTCGGGCCGACCTGCCACACCCGCGCCGGACCCCCACCACCCCGGGCCGGCCCCCGATCGAGGAGGCGACCCCCGCCATGACCCCCTCCCCCGTGAAAGCCGTGGAGCGCCAGCTGCCCAGCGAGGAGGCCCGCGAGCTGCTGAGCCTCACCCGGGACCTGGTCCAGCGCGAGCTCCAGCCGCGCGCGGCGGAGGACGAGGCCGCCGGCCGCTTCCCCCGGGAGGTCTTCCGCACCCTCGGCGAGGCCGGCCTGCTGTCCCTCCCGTACGACGAGAAGTACGGCGGCGGCGAGCAGCCCTACGAGGTGTACCTGCAGGTGCTGGAGGAGCTCGCGGCCGGCTGGCTGGCCGTCGGCCTCGGCGTCAGCGTGCACACCCTGTCCTGCCACGCGCTGGCCACCTTCGGCAGCGAGGAGCAGCGCGAGAACTGGCTGCCCGGCATGCTCTCCGGCGAGCAGCTCGGCGCCTACTGCCTCTCCGAGCCGCAGTCCGGCTCGGACGCGGCCGCCCTGCGCACCCGCGCCGACCTGGACGGCGAGGAGTACGTCGTCAACGGCACCAAGGCGTGGATCACCCACGGCGGGCAGGCCGACTTCTACAGTGCCCTGGTGCGCACCGGCGCCGAGGGCCCCAAGGGCATCAGCTGCCTGCTCGTCCCCGGCACCCAGCAGGGCCTCTCGGCCGCGCCGCCGGAGCACAAGATGGGCATGCGCTCCTCGCCGACCGCCCAGCTGCACTTCGACGGCGCCCGGGTGTCCCGCGAGCGGCTGATCGGCGAGGAGGGCCAGGGCTTCCAGATCGCGCTCGCCGCACTGGACTCCGGCCGCCTCGGCATCGCCGCCTGCGCGATCGGCGTCGCCCAGGCCGCGCTCGACCTCGCGGTCGACTACGCGCGCACCCGGCGCCAGTTCGGCCGTCCGATCGCCGAGTTCCAGGGCCTCTCCTTCATGCTCGCCGACATGGCCACCCAGATCGAGGCCGGACGCTCGCTCTACCTCGCCGCCGCGCGGCTGCGCGACGCGGGCCGGCCGTTCTCCAAGGAGGCGGCGATGGCCAAGCTGTTCTGCACCGACACGGCGATGCGGGTGACCACCGACGCCGTCCAGGTGCTCGGCGGCTACGGCTACACCCAGGACTTCCCCGCCGAGCGCTACATGCGCGAGGCCAAGGTGCTGCAGATCGTCGAGGGCACCAACCAGATCCAGCGCCTGGTGATCGGCCGCCACCTCACCAAGGGCTGAGCCCCGAAACCAAGGGCTGAGCCCCGAAAAACGGCCTCCGGCCGTCACTCCAGGGTGCGGAGTGACGGCCGGAGGCGATTCTGACGTGGCGTCAACATTCCTGCGGGCGGCGGGAGTCAGCGTCGGGCGAGGCGCCGTCGCTGCTCCGGGATGGTGGCCAGCGGCACGGCCCCGGCGACCGCTCGCCCGGCCTTGGCCGGGGCGGCGGCCGCCGCCGCGCTGCGCACCGGGCGGTGCACCAGCGCGTGCGAGAACGGCTGGGTGCGCCAGTCGAGCCCGCTCGGGAGCTTGAACAGCGCGTCGAACCTGGACGGTCGGGCGTCCTCGGGGGCCTCGACCTCGGCCAGGTCGTCGGTCGGCGTGCCCGAACCGGGGCAGATCGCGGGGGCGAAGGGGTTCCAGGCGGTCGGCAGCAGCGCGTGCTGCGGCAACCGCTCCTCGTCCGCCACCAGGGCGATCGGGCGACGGCACTCGGGGCAGTGGACCCGGAAGATGTCCCAGCTCTCGGCGTCGCCGGGGTCGCCGCCCGGCGCGTGGTCGACCGCGAGGTCGTCGCGGCCGGTCAGATCGTCGGTCTCGTCGGTGGCCAGCACGCGCTGGTCAGTAGCAGGCATGAGGATCCCCCTAGGATCGGGCCCGGCGTGGTCGCTCAGGGCCACAACCAGCACTTCCCTGCCGTCCGGGCTCATAACCCTGCGGAGTCGTGCACCGTGATGCACCGGGTGTGTCCTTGGACACACCGCCCGCCACATTCACCCGGCAAATGCCCGTGTGACACCTGCAAGCCCACTGTGATCCGCCCGCTCGCCTCCGTGCGCTCTTGACCCGGCGCCGACGTTTCTCGCTCCCACGCTCGTTCCTCGCTCGTCGCTCGTCGCTTTCGGCGCCGGCGCGCCCTTCGGCTCGGGGCGGTGATCCGCCCGCTCGCCTCCGTGCGCTCTTGACCCGGCGCCGACGTTTCTCGCTCCCACGCTCGTTCCTCGCTCGTCGCTCGTCGCTTTCGGCGCCGGCGCGCCCTTCGGCTCGGGGCGGTCGCCACCACGTACGCCCCCGCGCTCCCGACCGGGTAGGTTTGCGCACTGTGGAGGATCTCGACCAACGCATCGTCCAGCTGCTCCTCGAAGACGGCCGGATGAGCTACACGGACCTGGGCAAGGCCACCGGCCTGTCCACCTCGGCGGTGCACCAGCGGGTGCGCCGCCTCGAGCAGCGCGGGGTGATCCGCGGCTACACCGCGATCATCGATCCCGACGCCGTCGACCTGGCGCTGACCGCGTTCATCTCGGTCAAGCCCTTCGACCCCAGCGCTCCCGACGACACCCCGGACCGCCTGGCCGGCCTGCCCGAGATCGAGGCCTGCCACAGCGTCGCCGGCGACGAGAACTACATCCTCAAGGTGCGCGTCGGAGCCCCCGGCGACCTGGAGGACCTGCTCGCCCGCATCCGCAGCGCCGCCGGAGTCTCCACCCGCACCACCGTCGTGCTCTCCACCCCCTACGAGGCCCGACCCCCGAAGCTCTGACCAGGAACGGGAGGGGTGCAGACTTAGCGGCATGACCGAACGCACCCCACGAACCGTCCTGCTGCGCGGCGGCGCCGTCTACAGCCCCGCCGACCCCTTCGCCACCGCGATGCTCGTGGAGGGCGGGCACATCGCCTGGGTCGGCAGCGACGGCGCCGCCGAGGCGTACGCCACCACCGCCGACGAGATCGTCGAGCTGGACGGGGCGCTGGTCACCCCCGCTTTCGTCGACGCCCACGTGCACGCCACCGCCACCGGACTGGCGCTCACCGGCCTCGACCTCACCGGCAGCCCCTCGCTGGCCGCCACCCTCGCCGCCGTCACCGCCTTCGTGGAGGCCCAGCCGGAGACCGGCGGCGTGCTGATCGGCCACGGCTGGGACGAGACCGGCTGGCCCGAGGGCCGCCCGCCCACGCTCGCCGAACTCGACGCCGCCGCCCGCGGCGCCGCGCTCTACCTCTCCCGCACCGACGTGCACTCCGCGCTCGCCACCACCGCGCTGCGCGCCCTGACCGAGGGCCTCGCCGAGCGCCCCGGCCACGACGCCGAGGGCCCGCTCACCAAGGACGCACACCACGCCGTCCGGCAGACCGCGCTCGCCCACCTCACCCCCGAGCAGCGCCGCCGCGCCCAGCGCGCCACCCTGACCCGCGCCGCCGAACTCGGCATCGGCGCCCTGCACGAGTGCGCCGGCCCGGAGATCTCCTCCGAGGCCGACCTGACCGCCCTGCTGGCCCTCGCCGCCGACGGCGAAGGCCCCGAAGTCTTCGGCTACTGGGGCGAGTTGGGTGGTGTCGAGACTGCCCGCAAGCTCGCTGCGGTGGGCGCCGGCGGCGACCTCTTCGTGGACGGCGCGCTCGGCTCGCACACCGCCTGCCTGCACGCCGCCTACGCCGACGCCGAGCACACCGGCACCGCCTACCTGACCGCCGAGCAGGTCGCCGACCACGTCGCCGCCTGCACCGAGGCCGGGCTGCAGGCCGGCTTCCACGCCATCGGCGACGCGGCCGTCACCGCCGTGCTCGAGGGCGTCCGCGCGGCCGGCGAGCGAGTCGGCGCCGACCGGGTCAGGGCGCTGCGCCACCGCGTCGAGCACGCCGAGGCGCTGGACGACGAGGCCATCGCCGCCTTCGCCGAGCTCGGCCTCACCGCCTCCGTCCAGCCCGCCTTCGACGCGGCCTGGGGCGGCCCGGACGGCATGTACGTCCGGCGCCTCGGGGCGGAGCGGGCCGCCGGCCTCAACCCGTACGCCGCGCTGCTGCGGGCCGGCGTCCCGCTGGCCTTCGGCTCGGACGCCCCGGTCACCCCGCTCGACCCCTGGGGCACCGTCCGCGCCGCCGCCTTCCACCAGACCCTGGAGCACCGGATCTCGGTCCGCGCCGCCTTCACCGCCCACACCCGCGGCGGCTGGCGCGCGATCGGCCGCGACCAGGACGGCGTGCTGGTGCCCGGAGCCGTCGCCAACTACGCGATCTGGGCCGCCGACGAGTTGGTCGTCCAGGCCCCCGACTCCCGGGTGGCCGGCTGGTCCACCGACCCGCGCTCCGGCACCCCCGGCCTGCCCGACCTCACCCCCGGCCGCGAACTGCCCCTTTGCCTGCGCACGGTGGTCCGCGGGCGGACCGTGTACCAGCGGTAAACCGGATGAGGGCGCGGGCCCCGGCCTCATAGGTTGACCACCATGACCGACCTGGTACCCGCGGACTTCACCGTCCCGCGCGAGCTGCTCGCCCCGGAGTTCCGCCTGGAGCCCCTGGGCGAGCAGCACAACGCCTCCGACCTCGCCGCCTGGACGAGCAGCATCCAGCACATCCGCGCCACCCCCGGCTGGGCCGGCCGCAGCTGGCCGCCGGCCGACGGCATGCCGCTCGAGCGCAATCTCGCCGACCTGCGCCGCCACGCCGCCGACTTCGAGGCCCGCAGGGGCTTCACCTACACCGTCCTCGAGCCGGACCGCGACGAGGTGATCGGCTGCGTCTACGTCCACCCGGACCGCGAGGACCCGTCCGTGGTCTCGGTCAGCTCCTGGGTCCGCGCCGACCGCGCCGAGCTGGACGCCCCGCTGTACCGCGCGGTCTCCGCCTGGCTCACCGGCCACTGGCCGCTGGGACGCTTCGTCTACGCCGAGCGCTGACCGCCCGGCCGGGCCCTACCACCCTCACCTCACGCCTCCCCGACGTTCCGGGGTACCTTCTTCGCACAGCGTCCGAACAGCAAGCCCCAGGAAGATGGTGCGCCGGTGGCCATGCCCGTCACCCAGGAGCGGTCCGGGACCGCTCCCGAGCCACAGGACCCGGCCCCGAAGCCCGGCCGCGGCGCCCGCGCGCTCGCCAAGGTCCGTGCCGGGCTGCCGCGCACCGGCCTCGCCGCACTGGCCGGCCTGCTGCTCGCGCTCGCCTTCCCGCCGTACGACCTGTGGCCGCTGTCGCTGCTCGGCGTCGCCGCGCTCTCGCTGCTCACCCGCGGACGCACCTTCCGTCAGGGCGCCTGGACGGGCTTCGCCTTCGGCTTCCCGTTCTTCCTGATGCTGCTCAGCTGGCTGCGGGTGGTCGGCTGGGACGCCACGGTCGGGCTGTCCGTCGTCGAGGCGCTGTTCCTGGCCCTGCTCGGCGGCGCGCTGGCGCTCACCTCCCGGCTGCCCGGCTGGGCGCTCTGGGCGGCCACCCTGTGGGTCACCCAGGAGTGGGCGCGTGACCGGCTGCCGCTCGGCGGCTTCCCCTGGGGCCGGCTCGCCTTCGCCAACACCGCCACCCCGTACACCCCGCTGGCCGCGATCGGCGGCGCGCCGCTGGTGACCTTCGCGGTCGCCCTCTCCGGCACCCTGCTGGCCTGGGCCGCGCTGCGCCTGCGCGGGCCGGGCCGGGCGCCGAGGGCGGCGGCGCTGGCGGCGCTCGGGGCGGTGGCCGCGCTGCTGGCCGGCTACCTCGTCCCGGTGCCCACCGCCGCGACGGACACCGTCAAGGTCGCCGTCGTCCAGGGCAACGTGCCGAACCCGGGCATGGACTTCCTCGGCCGCCCGATGATGGTCCTCAACAACCACGCCACGGCCACCGAGCGCCTGGCCTACGACATCAGCATGGGCAGGGCCCCGCGCCCGGACGTGGTGATCTGGCCGGAGAACTCCTCCGACCTCGACCCGTTCAGCGACCCGCTGGCCCGTCAGCGCATCGACGAGGCGGTCCAGGCGGTCGGCGTGCCCACCCTGGTCGGCACCCTGGTGGACGGCCCGGACGCGCAGCACGTCCAGAACGAGGGAATCGTCTGGGACCCGGTCACCGGCCCCGGCGCCTCCTACACCAAGCAGCACCCCGTCCCGTTCGGCGAGTACGTGCCGTTCCGTGCCCAGCTGATGAAGGTGGTCACCCGCCTCCAGCGGGTCGCCCGCGACTTCTACCCCGGCGACCACAACGGCGTGATGCAGCTCGGCCCGGCGAAGATCGGCGACGTGATCTGCTTCGAGGTGGCCTACGACGAGATCGTCCGGGACACCGTGGACAGCGGCGCCCGCGTTCTGGTGGTCCAGACCAACAATGCGACCTACGCCAAGACCGGCCAGCCCGAGCAGCAGCTCGCGATGAGCCGGCTGCGCGCGGTCGAGCACGGCCGGGCCGTCCTGATCGCCGCCACCAGCGGCATCAGCGCGGTGATCGCCCCGGACGGCACCGTCGAGCAGCGCACCGCGGAGCTGACCCGGGCCGAGCTGTCCGCCACCGTCCCGCTGCGCGACGGCACCACGGTGGCCGACCGGGTCGGCGCCGCCCCGGAGTGGACGCTGGCGATCGGCGGCCTGCTGGCCTGCGGCGCCGCCGTCCTGGTGGGCCGCCGTCGGAAGAGCGCGGTCGGAACACCGGCCACCGGGGAATCGTTGAACCAGGTGGTGCCGTAGCCGGCCCGGACCTCCCGTGCGGCGCGCAGAGCACCGCTTGGAGTGGATTCGTACCGTGACCCAGCAAGCTACGCCCACCCGTCCGGTCCCGCGCAGCAGGCTCCGCCGGGTGCTGCCGCTGCTGATCACCGCCTGGCTGGTGCTGGAGATCTGGCTGCTGGTCCTGGTGGGCTCCTGGCTGGGCGGCTTCGCCGTCCTGCTGCTGCTCATCGCCGGCGGGGTGATCGGCGGCTCGCTGATCAAGCGGGCCGGGCTGAGGGCGCTGTCGGCGGCGGTCGAGCAGAGCAAGAACCCGCAGTCCCAGCAGCCGCAGACCGGCACCAGCATGACCGTGCTGGCCGGGCTGCTGCTGATCATCCCCGGCTTCCTGTCCGACCTGGTCGCCCTGACCCTGCTGTTCCCGCCCACCCGGGCGCTGTGGCGGGCCGTCGGCCGCCGGGTCGCGGACAAGGCGGTGCGCAGCGCCTCCCCCGTGGGCGCCGACCCGTTCGCGGACGCGATGCGGCTGCAGGAGCAGCTGCGCATCCACCGCCCGGACGGCAAGGTGATCCAGGGCGAGGTGGTCGACCCCGAGGCCGGCCCGCGCGGTCCGCAGGGTCCGGACACCACCTACCGCCCGCCGATCGACGGCTGAGCCGCCGTACGGCGCCGGACGACGCGGAACGAGCCCGGACAACGCGAACGTACGGCCCCGGACAACGCGAAAGGGACCCTGGTCACCAGGGTCCCTTTTCGCGTCCTCCCGCACGCGGCGGGAGCGAGATGTGTCAGGCGCTCTTGCGGGTGTCCCGCGGGTGCACCGCGAGGTTCATCCCACCGGAGCGGAGCACGGCCAGCCGCTCGGCCAGCACCTCCTCCAGCTCCTCGCGCGTCCGGCGCTCCATCAGCATGTCCCAATGGGTGCGCGTGGGCTTGACCTTCTTCTCCTCCGGCTCGTCACCGTCGAGAAGTGCCGCCTCCTGGCCACAGAAGCGGCATTCCCACACCGGGGGGATCTCCGCCTCGACCGAGAAAGGAACCTCGAATCGGTGTCCGTTCTGACATGCGTACTCGACGGTCTGGCGGGGAGCCAGATCGATACCACGGTCGGTCTCGTAGCTAGTGGCCCCGAGTCGCGTGCCGCGGAGAGCTCGCTCGCTCATGAATCGTGCCTCCCGGGCTTATGGCCCACAGGACTAGTGGTCGCTGTTCTTCGTCGTTCGGTCAACGCTCGGCTTCCGACGAAGATTCCCGTCCCGGGACATGCGTCGTCTGTTGTGCCGCCCCTGTTTGTACCCACCGGCGCCCGATTTGTCACATCTGGCCGCTGATATCACCCCAGGTGTCACCTATTTCACATCTGGTGATCGTGCGGACTTTCTGTGACGAGCCTACCGGCAGGGGATTCCGCGGTGCCCGCCGACCCCGCTTCCCGCGCGATCAGGAGATCGGTCGGGAACGGATCATCGGCTCGGTCTTGCCGAGCTCGACCGGGTGCGAGGGCAGGGTGGCGTCGGCCGGAATCACCGGCGGACGGTCCGGGCGGGGCGGTGCGGCGGGGGCGGGCTCGGTCCGGCTGTCGCGGTGCGGCAGCAGGGCGATCACGGCGTCCCGCAGCTGGGCCGGGGCGTCCTCGTCGAGCGGGTCGACGGTGGCGGGCACCTGGAGCCGGACCGGGGTGCCGTTGCCGATCCGGGCGTAGCCGCGGCCGACCGGGGCCTGCGCGGCGGGCACGATGTCCAGCGGCGCGCCGAGCGCGGCGTGGCCCTCCTCGGGCCCGGCCGGGCCGAGCAGCACCCTGGCCCGGGTGGTGGCGCGGACGGTCGGGGTGATCCGGTCCCGGGCCTCGACGTCGTCGGCGATCACCACGGTGACCCGGGCGGCCCGGCCGTGCCGCAGCGGCAGCTCCAGCAGGTCCTGGGGGTCGGGGCGGCCCTCCGCGTGGGCTAGCTCGCCCAGCTCGGTCGGGTGGTCCAGTAGCAGCCACAGCGGCCGGGTGACGTCCTCGGGCGGGGTGGCGCCGGTGTGCCGGGCGGCGTTCAGCGCGGCGAGCCGGCGCTCGGTCTCCTGGGCGGCCCAGGTCAGCGCGGCCAGCGCGCCGTGCAGGCTGGTCTCCACGGTGTGCACGCCGGGCCGGTTGACCAGGCAGGCGTGCTCGCCGGTCCCGGCGCCGTCGATCACCACCAGGTCGGCGTACGGGAGGGCCTGGAGCGCGATCGAGCGGATCAGGCTGGAGGTGCCGTAGCCGGTGATGCCGAGGGCCAGCAGGTGGGGCTCGGAGGAGCGCGGGCCGGTGCGCCAGATCACCGGCGGCTGCTGGGTGATGGTGCCGCCCTGGGTGACCGGGATGGTGCGGGCGGTGCCGTCCTCGTCGGTGAAGCCGAGCACGATCTCGCCCGGGGCGGCCACGAAGCGCTGGGCGACGACATCGGTGGGCAGCGGGGCGAGCGCGGTGATCCGCAGCCGGTTGGACTCCTCGTCCCAGTCGAAGCGGTACTCCCGGGCCCGCCCGGCCTTGCCCTGGACGACCTGCTCGATCCGGGCCCGGGCGGTCGGCTCGGTGTCGGTGAAGTACGCGGGGTAACTCAGCTCCAGCCGGGAGAGCCGGCCCTCGCCGTCGAACTCCCAGGAGCCGAAGGCGTTCTTGTAGCTGCCCTCGAAGTGGTAGAGCGGGTTGGTGTCCTCGGGGCCGCACAGGTACGGGGTGAGCGCCGAGTAGAGCGCGCCGAGCTTGACGTCGGCCACGTCGGGCGGGGGCGGGGCGGGCGCGGCCTTGGGGGCCCGGCCGGCCCAGGCGGCGCTGGCCATCAGCGCGATCAGCGCGAACAGCAGGCCGTGCGGCAGCAGGTAGATGCCGATCATCATTGCGGCGGACAGGAACAGCGTCGGGCCGCGGCGCTCCTGCGGGGTGGCCTGCCAGCGGTCCCAGGCCCAGCCGGCGTGGTGGCGCAGCCCGCGGCCGATCAGGGCGAGCGGGGCGAACATGTCGGTGGCGTGGTCCCCGACGGTTCGGGCGATCTCTCGGCGCTTGCCGAGATGGCGGTGGAGCGGCATTCCGTGACTCCCCGGTCGAGTGGGACGGGTGGGGTGAGGGGGGACTGCTCGTGGTACGACGGGGCCCGGGCGGTGGGATCCGCGCCCGGGCCGTAGGGGAGTGGCGGCACCTAGAACTTGATGCCGCCGAGCAGGCTCGCCAGGCTGGCACCGCCCGCGGTGATGCTCGGGGCGATCGAGGAGCCGGCGATGTAGAAGCCGAAGAGGGCACAGACGATGGCGTGGGACATCTTCAGGCCGTCTCTGCGGAAGAACAGGAAGGCGACGGTGCCGAACAGGACGAGCGCGGAGACATTGAGAACCACGTTCAGCTCCTCGGGAAGGGGACGGGGGGCAGCGTTACTTAAAGTGCCCTTATCGTGACAAAAAGTAATAGATGATGGAACGGTGCAAACGGGTGGTTCTGCCGCTCGGTACCGCCCGGGGGAGGCCGGACGGAGGTATGCGAACCGGCCCGGGTGAGGGCCCGGTGTCGCATGGCTGCCGCGTGGATTCGGTGCCGCGAGGCATTCCCGGGGCGTGGGTGGGAAGCTTCCGGGGGGTCCCGGAAGTTCGCTCGAACGGCGGCGCGACGCGCGCGGCCGCAGGTCGTACCGCGTCCCGCTCCCGGCGCGGCCGTCATCCGGATTCCGGACGCCCGCTGGCCCGGTCCGGCGCCGACCGCTACGGTGCGTACGCACGAGCCCTCGCCAGCCCCCAGAAAGGCAGTCCACCATGACCGACGCCCCCGACGCCGAGGTGATCGCGCTCGCCGGGAAGCTCTTCGACGCCGCCCGGTCCGGAGACACCGCGACCCTGACCACCGCCGTCGACGCGGGCGTCTCCGCGGACCTCACCAACGGCAGCGGCGACACCCTGGTCATGCTCGCCGCCTACCACGGCCACGCGGCCACCGTCGAAGCCCTGCTCCAGCGCGGCGCCGACCCGAACCGGGCCAACGACAAGGGCCAGACCCCGCTGGCCGGAGCCGTCTTCAAGGGCAGCGCGGACGTCGTCGACGCCCTGCTCGCCGGCGGCGCCGACCCGAAGGTCGGCGTCCCGTCCGCCGTCGACGCCGCCGCGATGTTCGGCAAGACCGAGCTGCTGGCCCGGTTCGAGGGCCGCTGAGTCGGGGCCCGGCGTGCGGGGCCGGCCTGATCCGACCCGCCCCGCACGCCGGGCCCTCGACGCCGTACGCTCTCCAACCATGGAGAACACCGCCACCCGGGACACCGGTACCGTCGAGTTCCGCATCACCGGGTACGCCCACCCCGATGCGCAGGCCCTGTCGGCGGAGGTGCAGCAGGAGTACGTCCGCCGCTACGGCGACCCGGACGAGACCGTGTTGCACCCGGAGGACTTCGAGGCGCCGGCCGGCCTGTTCATGATCGCCTACCTGGACGGCCGCCCGGTCGCCTGCGGAGGCTGGCGGGCCAAGCAGGCCGGCCCGGACGGGCTGCGCGACGGTGACGCCGAGCTGAAGCGGATGTTCGTGATCCCCGACGCCCGCGGCCGGGGCCTGGCCCGGGCGGTGCTGCGCCGCCTGGAGGAGACCGCCGTGGCGGCCGGGCGCACCCGCTTCATCCTGGAGACCGGCACCGAACAGCCCGAGGCCATCGCGCTGTACGGCTCCGAGGGCTACGCGGCGATCCGCAAGTTCGGCATCTACAAGGACCACCCGCAGAGCATCTGCCTCGGCAAGGAACTCCCGACGGCGCCGGCGGTCCGAACGGCGGCGGTCTGAGCGGTGCGCGCGCCGGGTAGACATCCGGGGTGAGCCACCGACCGCCCGACGCCGAACGGCTCCCCGCCCTGGCCGGGCCCGGCGGGGAGCTGGACCGACTGGTCCGGGACGGCGCCCGCACCGCCGGCGCCGGCGCCGTCTGGGCCGTCGGCGACGCTCGGGGCACGCTCGGCGGCGGCAGCCACGGCACGCTCGGGCAGGGCCCGTACGCACGGCTCGCCCCCGGGCCGGACACGCTGTACGACCTCGCCAGCCTCACCAAGATCGTCTCGCTCTGGCCGTGCGCCGGGGTGCTGTGGCAGTCCGGCCGGCTGCCGCTGGACGAACCGCTCGGCGGCTGGTGGCCGCCCGCCGCCGGACACCCGGCCGGTGCGGTGACGGTCCGTCAACTCCTCGCCCATACCGCCGGAATGCTCCCGTACACCCGCTTCGAGCAGCTCTACGGGCGGGCGGCCGCGGCGATCCGGGTCGGGGTGATCACCGCCCCGCTGCACCGCGCGCCGGGGGCGGCCGTCGAGTACACCGACCGCGCCGCCGTGCTGCTCGGCTACCTGGTCGAGGACCTCGGCCGAGCCCGGCTGGACGAACTCGCCGCGCGCTGGGCCTGGCGGCCGCTCGGCATGACCGACACCCGCTACGGGCCGCTCGACGGCTCGGCGACCGCCCGCACCGCGCCCACCGAGTACGACGAGGCGAGCGGCGCCCACCTGCGCGGCGTCGTGCACGACCCCTCCGCCCGGCTGCTCGGCGGCGTCTCCGGCAACGCCGGCGCCTTCTCCACCGCCCGCGACCTCGCCCGCTTCCTCACCGCCCTGCTCGCCCCGCCGCCCCAACTCCCCTGGGGCGAGCCGTGGATCACCGCCTCGCTGCGCGAGCAGACCGGCGGCCTCACGCCCGCCCGCGGCCTGTCCTGGCTGTACGCCCCCGGCACCGAACCCGCCGAGGGCACCTTCGTCCACTACGGCTTCACCGGCACCGGCATCTGGGTCTCCCGCCGACTCGGCCGCTGGGCCCTGCTGCTCACCAACCAGGTGCACCACAGCCGGGTCACCCAGTCGCTCACCGACCTGCGCAACGCCTTCCGGTGGGCGGTCTTCGGATGAGGGCCCGGTAGCACCCGATCGGGTGGATTAGGCACGAACCACCTTTCACGGAGCGGCGATTGGGCAGAGTGGCCGCGACGGAAGGCAGTCGGCGAAGGAGGCGCGATGACGGACACCTGGGCACTCTCGGAGGAGGAGTGGCTCTCCCGGATGGTGCGCGCCTACATCGGCTGCAGCGTGCTGCTCACCGGTCAGGACGGCAAGATCCTGCTGCTGAAGGCCAGTTACCGCGACCAGTGGCAGTTCCCCGGCGGCGGGATGGACCCGGAGGAGGGTCCCGCCGAGTGCGCGGCCCGGGAACTGTACGAGGAGACCGGACTGGTGGCCCGTGACCTGCGGCTGCTGGTGGTGGAGTGGCGCGAGGCGATCCCCGACCAGGGCCAACACGCCCACCCGGCCGTGCACTTCATGTTCGACGGCGGTGCGGTCGAGCCGGGGGCGGTGGTCCGGCTCCAGGCGGAGGAGATCGCCGCACACGGCTACTTCACCCCCGCCCGGGCGGCCGCCCTGCTGCACCCCTGCGCGGCGCGCCGGCTCACCGGAGCCCTGGAGGCCCGGCGGACCGGCGCCGCCGCGCTGCTGCACTCGGCCGGGTACGTCGGCTGACGGCACGTCAGACCAGGGTGCTCCAGTAGTACCAGAACCGGTTGAGCACCATCAGTGCGATCACCGCCGCCCAGAGCACCGGCAGTGCCCAGTGGTAGCGCGCCGCCTCCCGGACGACCGTCCGCATCCTCGGCCCGACCGGAATCACGCCGGTGCGCAGGTTGTGCAGGGTGGTGTACCAGAACAGCACCACCGTCGTCGCCCACACCACCATGCAGTAGGGGCACAGCGCGCCGATGCCGTACAGCGACTGGTCGATCAGCCAGTGCGTGAACACGATGCCCAGGGTGGTCCCGGCCTGCAGGCCCAGCCAGAACCAGCGCCGGTACCCGGCGCCGGCCAACAGTCCCGCGCCGATCGCCGCCAGCGCGCCGAAGGCGGCCAGGCCGAGCAGCGAGTTCGGGAAGCCGAACACCGTGGCCTCCTCGGTGCGCATCACCGAGCCGCAGCTGATGATCGGATTGATGTTGCAGCTGGGGACGTAGGACGGGTTCTCCAGGATGCGGAGCTTGTCGAAGGTCAGTACGGCCGAGGCGACGAGGCCGACCAGTCCGCCGAGGAGGAACAGCAGGGCGAGGGCCCGGCTCGCGCCGATCGGGCCCCGGTCGGCGGCGTCGGGAGCGGGACGGGAGAGGTGCACGGTGGTCGCGGTCATGACAGCACACTCCGGTGGCTGGCTGGGAGGGGGCCGGCCCGGCCGGGAGTTCGGCCGGGCCGGTGGTGTCGTGCGGACCGGCCTACTGCAGGCCGGCGGCCTGCTTGACCTGGGCGGTGAACTGTTCCGCAGACGCGGGGGCGTTGCCCGCGAACAGGTTGATCGGCTTGCCGTCCACCTTGATCGTCGGGGTGCCGGTCACCTGGCTGTTGTTGAAGGCCTCGGCCACCTTCGCCGCCCACGGCGCGTACGTCCGGTCGGTGACCGCCTTCACGAAGGCGTCCGTCTTCAGCCCGGGCACCTGGCCGGCCAGGTCCAGCAGGTGGTTGACGTCGCCGAAGCCGTCCTCGCGCTCGTCCGGCTGGTTGGCGTACAGCACGTCGTGGAACGCCTTGAACTTGTCCACGCCCTCGTTCAGCGCGGCACCGGCCGCGGCCAGCGCGGTGCGCGAGCCCTTGCCGCCGAGGTTCTTGTCCAGGAAGGCGGCCAGGTGGTACTCCACCTTGATCTGGCCGTCCTGGGTGATCTCCTTGACGGTCTGGCCGTTCGCCGCCTCGAAGTGCTTGCAGACCGGGCAGCGGAAGTCCTCGTACACCTCCATGGTGTGCGGGGCGTCGGCCTTGCCGTAGGTGATCACCGTGCCGTCCTGGCCGGTGGCGTTGGCCGGGACGACCAGCGGGGCCGCGGAAGCGGCCGCCGCGGCCTTGTCGTCGTTCTTCGAGCCCGTGTCGATCGCGAGCGCCACACCGCCCGCCAGGGCGAGCACGACGAGCGCGGAGACCGACACGACGATCCGCTGACGGCGCTTGGCGGCCTGCTGCTCGCGGCGCTGCGCCTCCTGAATCCGCTCGCGGGCGCTGATGCGCTTCTTGTTCTTGTCCTGAGCCATGGGGAAGTCAACTCCTGTACGCGGCGCGCGGGTGCGCGCGGGTGGCCGCACACGCGGGTGCGGCGGGGCAAGTGACGCGGGAGTCGTGCGCACTGCCTGCGGGCGTACGGGAACCGTGCTTACGGAAGCGGGTACGCGCTCAGCAGACAGGCGCGAAGGCCGGCGGACCACGCCGGGGAGCCGGGCTCAGCACCACGTCCTCGCGGCGCGGCCGCTCGCGGTCCGACACCGGCAGGGGCACCCGCAGCACCGGGCGCACCGGGGCGGGGAGCAGCAGGACGAGCAGCGCCCGCAGCGGGCGGGCCACCGACTGGCGCAGCGCGCGCAGCGCCCGGGCCAGGCCGGACAGCGCGGAGTCGCCCAGCCGCAGCCAGGCCGAGGCCGCCAGTGCGATCACCAGGTGCACGGCCAGCAGCAGCAGCTGGGTGGCGGCGGGCGCCAACTGCCCGGCGTGGCCCAGCGGGCCGCCCAGCAGCGAGCTGTCCACCGAACCGCCGCCGCAGACCAGCAGGTTCACCCCGCGCGCGGACACGTGCTCGGACAGGACCGGTCCACAGCCGGTCTGGCCCAGGTTGAAGGTGGTGTTGAGCAGCAGCTCGACCGGCACCATCACCCCGGTGATGTGCAGCAGCCGCCGCTCCCCGCCGGCCAGCACGGCCGCGACCAGGAACACGACGGCGCTCGCCGTGGCCACCAGCGACACCGGCAACGGGCGACCGGTGATGACCACCTGACCCAGCGCGGCCATCGGCACGGCGAGCGCGGTGAACACCGCGGCCCGCAGGGCCCTGGTCGCATGGGTGGAGGTCATCACGTCCCGGAGTATGCCATGCCCCTCACACCGGGCACGAGAGCGCGTACGGATACGGCGTTCGAGTGACGCCCCCTCAGGCCGGCCCGAGGTCGACAGCCGCCGCCACGCGACGAGGGCCTGGGTCCTTGTCCGGCCCGACAAAACCCAAGAGCCAGGCCCTACCCTGGAAAGCATCCCGGCGACCCCGACGAGGGGGTGCACAGCCATGGCGAGGCCCGAAACCACGGTCGGACAGGTACTGCTCGACCGCATCGAGGCCCAGGCGGTCGAGCTGGCCGGACTGGACGACGCCGTCCGGGCGGACGAACCCGACGCGGTCCACCGGATGCGGGTCGCCTGCCGGCGGCTGCGCAGCGCCCTGCAGACCTTCCGCGGCCTCCTCGCCCCCGGCGCCACCGACACCCTGGTCGCCGATCTGCGCTGGCTGGGCGCCGCGCTCGGCCGTGCCCGGGACCGCGAGGTGCTCGCCGAACGGCTGGCCGCCCGGGCCCGCGAGCTGCCCGCCGGCTGCGCACCGGAACGGGTCGCGGAAGCGCTGGAGCGGTGGGGCGAGGCCGAGTACCGCCGGGTGTGGCCCGAAGTGGTCGCCGCCCTCGACAGCCCCCGCCGCCGATCAATCGCCGCCGCCCTGACCGCCCTGGTCACCGACCCGCCGCTGCGCCCCCGGGCCGCCCGGGCAGCCGCCCCCGAGCTCTCCCGCACCGCCGCCCGCGAGCAGCGCCGCACGGCCGACCGCGTCCACACCGCACTGGCGGCGGGCCCGGAGGACCGCGACCGGGCCCTGCACGAGGCCCGCAAGGCCGCCAAGCGCGCCCGCTACGCCGGCGAGACCGCGGCCCCCGCGGTCGGCGCGGCGGCGGAGCGCTACGCGGAGCGGATGAAGGCCGTCCAGGAGGTGCTCGGCGAACACCAGGACGCGGTGGTCGCCGCCGCGGCCCTGGCCGACCGCGCGGCCACCGACGGCGAGCCCTTCGCCTACGGCGTGCTCTACGCGGGCCAGCTGGCGGCGGCCCAGGCGGCGCGCGAGCGGCTGGCGCAGGTGTGGGCGGGGGCGGAGAAGCGGAAGCTGGCGCGGTTCGGTTAGGGCGTGGTGGTCGACCGCTCGCGCTCACCCGAGGCCTCGGCACCACACCGGCGCGGGCGTGACGCTGCCGGTGGACGGCGGGATCGCCGCCATCCGACGGTTCGACGGGAGACCGGCCGCTACCGGGGGTGGAGCCCGGCCGAGAGGGCCGCCTCGCGGAGCAGCTCGCGGAGCATCGCGGGGGTGAGGCGGCCGGTGTTGGTGTTGCGCGGGCTCACGTGGTAGCAGCCGTAGAGCCGCAGGTCGGGGCCGCCGTCGCGAGCGGGGAGGGTGACCCGGGCGGCGTGGCCGAAGGCCGGGCGGGGGCGCGGGACCAGCCAGCCGGCGTCGGCGATCACCGGCAGCATCGCCTGCCAGGCGAAGCCGCCGAGGGCGACGACGGTCCGGACGGTGGGGCGCAGCAGCTGCATCTCGCGGGTGATCCAGGGGCGGCAGGTGTCGCGTTCGGCGGTGCTGGGCCTGTTGTCGGGCGGGGCGCAGCGGACCGGGTCGGTGATCCGGACGCCGTACAGTTCCAGGCCGTCGCCGTGGCGGACGGACTCGGGGCGGTTGGCGAGCCCGAGGTCGTAGAGGGCCGCGTAGAGGAGGTCGCCGGAGGGGTCGCCGGTGAAGATCCGGCCGGTGCGGTTGGCGCCGTGGGCGGCGGGGGCGAGGCCGACCAGGACGAGCGGGGCGTCGGGCGGGCCGAAGCCGGGGACGGGACGGGCCCAGTAGTCCCAGTCCTGGTAGGCGCGGCGCTTGGTGCGGGCGGTCTGCTCGCGCCATTCGACCAGCCGGGGGCAGGCTCGGCAGCCGGTGACGACGCGGTCCAGATCCGCGAGTCCGGTGGCGCGGGCGGCGGCCTCGGCGGGGTGGCGGGGGTGGCTTGGGTCGTCGGCGGGGACCAGCTGCATGGCCCCGATCCTAGGGCCGTCGGACCGTTCGTCCCGGCCTGCGTCGGGCAGGCGTAGCGTGGAATCAGTTGCTCCGGCGGCCCCCGGTCCGGTCCGGTCGGCGGTGGCCGGAGGCGTGGGTGTGCGCGGAGGCCGCGAGGAGGCCGCGATGATCGTCGATGCGGTGCTGGGGGCCCTCGGGGGGCTGGTCGGGCTGGGGGCGGTCTGGGCGGGGCTGAGCATCCGGGTGGTCCAGCAGTTCCAGAAGGGCGTGGTGTTCCGCTTCGGGCGGGTGCGCGAGGAGATCCGCCAGCCGGGGCTGGTCGCGCTGATGCCGATCGCGGACCGGCTGCGCCGGGTGAACGTGCAGATCGTGACGATGCCGATCCCGGCGCAGGAGGGCATCACCCGGGACAACGTGACCGTGCGGGTGGACGCGGTGGTCTACTTCCAGGTGCAGGACCCCGTGAAGGCGACGGTCAACGTCCAGGACTACAACTTCGCGATCTCCCAGGTCGCGCAGACCTCGCTGCGGTCGATCATCGGCAAGAGCGAGCTGGACGACCTGCTGGCCAACCGCGAACCGATCAACCAGGGGCTGGAGTTGATGATCGACAGTCCGGCGCTGGGCTGGGGCATCCAGATCGACCGGGTGGAGATCAAGGACGTCGCCCTGCCGGAGTCGATGAAGCGCTCGATCGCGCGCCAGGCGGAGGCCGAGCGGGAGCGGCGGGCGCGGATCATCACGGCGGACGGTGAGTACCAGGCCTCGGAGCGGCTGTCGGAGGCGGCGGCGGTGATGAGCGCGACCCCGGCGGCACTCCAACTGCGGCTGCTGCAGACCGTGGTGGAGGTGGCGGCGGAGAAGAACTCGACGCTGGTGCTGCCGTTCCCGGTGGAGCTGCTGCGCTTCCTGGACAGTGCGACGGAGTCCCAGCAGCGGGATCTGCTGGCGGCCGCCGCGGTCGCCGCCGGGGCGAAGTCCGCGGAGCAGGCGGTGGAGAGCGGGGAGGTGCCCGAGCCGGAGCTCGACCGCGAGCAGCCAAAGCGCGAACTCCCGCCGCTGGAGGAGCTGTTGTCCCATTCGCCACTGCAGGGCACGGACCTGGAGGGCGGGTCGGTGGAGGGGGACGGGAAAGCCGGCGTGGAGGAGCGCCCGGAGCCGGAGGCGACGCCCTGACGGGTGCCCGGTGGCGTGCGGCATCGGCCCGGACCACGATGGACGAGAGGAAGCAAGCCAGGTCAGGAGGCGGACCATGACCAAAGCCAGCGACATCATGCATCAGGGCGCGGAGTGCGTCCGCGAGCACGAGACGCTCGCCGCCGCCGCCCGGATCATGCGGGAACGGCACGTGGGCGCGCTGCCCATCTGCGGGGAGAACGACAAACTGGTGGGCATCGTGACCGACCGCGACATCGTGCTGCGCTGCGTCGCGGAGGGGCGGGATCCGGCCCAGGTGACGGCGGGCGACCTGGCGCTCGGGCGGCCGATGACGGTGGAGGCGGACGAGGACTGCGAGCAGGTGCTGCGGGTGATGGAGCAGTACCAGGTCCGCCGGCTGCCGGTGATCAACCACCCGGAGCACAAGCTGGTCGGCATGATCAGTGAGGCGGACATCGCGCGCGGGCTGCCGCAGGCGCGGCTCGCGGAGTTCGTGACGGCGGTGTGCGCGGAGGAGCCGCCCAAGAGGGAGGCGCTGCAGGGCTGATCCGGCCCGATGCCCTGGGGTGACCGGTCCCGCCCGCGGGACCGGTCACCCCAGTGCGTAGACGGTGGTGGCGCGGGCGGCGGGCTCCTCGGCGTCCTCGGCGGTGAGGGTGATGTCGAGGAAGGCGATCCGCCGCCCGAGCTTGGTGACCACGGCGTGGACCAGGACGTCCCGGCCGCTGACCGCGCGCTGGAAGCTGGTGGACTGCTGGACGGTGGTCATCGGCGCGAAGCCCCCGCGGGCCGCCGAGAGGGCGACCACGCAGGCGGTGTCGGCGGCGGCCATCAGCGCCTGGCCGGACAACCCGCCGCCCTCGCGGGCGAGTTGCTCGGACCAGGGCAGCCGCAGTACGGCGTGCCGCGCGCCGGTCTCCACGGTGGACAGGCCGAGTGCCTGTACCCAGGGAGCGAAGTCGTCGGCCAGGATCTTGTCCGCCTCGGCGGGGGTGAGGGTCATCCGGCCATTGTGCCAAGCGCGTTGGTGCGGTGTCAGGAAGTGGTCAGGGTGTCCAGGTGGCGGCGGAGCACCGCGCGCAGCTCGTCCGGGCCGACCAGGTCGGGGTGCTGGACGCCCTGCAGGGTGAGGCCGTCCAGCAGGGCGGAGAGGCGGCGGGTCTCGAGGTCGAGGTCGAGGCCGGGGAGCAGGGCGCCGGAACGCTCCATCTCGACCAGGACGCGCCGGACCAGCGCGTCCAGGCCGGCCTGCAGCTCGCCGGCGCGGGGCAGCAGTTCGGGCCGGGTGCGGGCGGCGGTGACGAAGGAGAGCCAGAGCGCGGACTCCTCCCGGCGCTCGGCGTCCAGCGGGAGGGTCTCGGCGAGCAGCCCGACGGTCTGTTCGCGCCGGTCGGTGCCGGGGCCGGGGTCCGGGTCGAGCAGGACGCGGGCGTGGGTGCGGATGCGGGCGTCGATCCGGCGGGCCAGCTCCTGCATCGCGAAGATCATCAGCTCGGAGCTGCCGGCGAAGTAGTGCCGTACCGAGCCGATGGCGAGTCCGGCCTCCTCGGCGACGTTGCGCAGCGAGGCGCGCTCCAGGCCCTCCCTGGCCGCGACGCGCAGGACGGCGTCCGCGACGGCCTGGCGGCGTTCCACGGGGTCGACGATCTTCGGCATGTTGCCGTTATAGCACGGACGAGCTAAATTCTGATTTAGCACGGTCGAGCTATAAAAATCCGGGGAGCAGGGATGAACAACTGGGTGCACGTGGCGCTGATCGCCGCCGTGGTGGTCGTGGTGGTGGTCCGGCGGCTGCGCGGCGAACCGCTGAACCCACGGGACCTGCTCGTGCCGCCGGTGGTGCTCACCGGCCTGGGCCTGTGGGCGCTCTCGCAGCACCGCGGCCTCGGCGCGGGCGACTACGTCTGGATCGGGGCGGGAGCCGTGCTCGGCACCGCGTTCGGGGTGGCCCGCGGCGCCACCATCCGGGTCTACGAGCGCGAGGGGGTGCTGTGGCAGCGCTACACCGGCTGGACGTTCCTGGCGGCGGCGATCTCGCTGGCCCTGATGGCGGGTTTCGCGATGCTCGCCGAGCACCATGGCCTGGCGTCGGACGCCCGCCCGGTCCAGCTGTCGATCGGCGTCGGCTTCCTGGGGGAGGCCCTGGTGGTGGGCTACCGCGCGCTCACCTCCGGGACTCCCTTCGCGCCCGAGAGCCGGGACTCGAACTCACCCTTCGGGGGGCGGGACCTGGGCTCCCTGTTCCGTGGGCTGGGTCGCGGCTCGGACCGGGGCTCGGAGCGGGACTCGGACCGATTCGACCGCCGGTAACAATGGTTGTCGAAGTCCGAGTTGGTAACTGCAGTTGTCGCCATGACGACCGTGGAGATCACCGATGAGGAGCACAGGGAGCTGGCCAAGGCCCTCCTCGAAGCGCTCAACCCCCTCGCCGCCGCCGTGCGCTCCCGCGCGACCGGGCTGCCCGAGGAACGGATGTGGGACGCGGAGCCGGTCGAGGTCGCCCTCTCCGTGCTGTCCGCCTGGAAGCTGGTGGACGCCGAGGTCAAGCGGCTCACCGCGACCGCGGCCGCCACCGCCGGCTCCTACGGCGCCAGCTACGAACAACTGGGCGCGGCCTGGGGGATCACCCGACAGGGCGCCCGGAAGAAGTGGCCGGAGGCCGTCAGCCGCCCGGCGGCCCGGCCGGACTCGCTCGAACTGTTCGGTGGAACCGCCGAGTTGGTCCGGGACGAGGACTCGGGCGGCTGGCTCTGGACGGCCACGGGTGCCGACGGGGAGAGCGGCCGGGCGGTGGTCGGGCACCTGAGCCGGGAGGAGGCCGCGGCGCACGCCGGGGCGTTCCTCGCCGGGCACGGGTAGTCAGTCGGTCGGCCGGGCGGCGGTCCGCAGCTCACGGGCGATCAGTTCTGCCAGGTGCAGCGCCCTTCGGCCGTCCGCGAGTTGGGCGATCTGGGTGCGGCAGCTGAAGCCGTCCGCCAGCAGCACGGTGTCGGGCCCGGCCGCCCGGACCTCGGGCAGCAGGATCCGCTCGGCGATCGCCTCGGACACCTCGAAGTGGCCCCGCTCGAAGCCGAAGTTGCCCGCCAACCCGCAGCAGCCGGAGTCCAACACCCGGTTCTGCAGGCCAAGTCGGGCCTCGACCCGGCGGTCGGCCGCGCTGCCGAGCACCGAGTGCTGGTGGCAGTGGGTCTGGGTGACGGCCTCCCGCCGGATCCGGGGGAGCGGGGCGTCCGGGGCGAGCTCGTCGATGAACTCGGCGAAGGTGCGGGTCCGTTCGGAGAGCGGGCGGCCGTCGGCGCCGAGCAGTCGGGGCAGGTCCTCGCGCAGGGTGGCGGTGCAGCTGGGGTCCAGGCCGATCACGGGGGTGTCGGCCGGGAGCCCGGCGGCCGCCAGCGTGCCCAGGCTGCGCCGCAACACCCGGCGGGCGGTGCCGAGTTGGCCGGTGGAGTACCAGGTGAGGCCGCAGCACACCGGCCCGTCGGGCAGCCGAGGGTCAAAGCCCAGGTGCTCGAGCACCTCGACGGCCGAGCGCAGCACGTCCGGCTGGAGGTGGTTGGAGAAGGTGTCCGGCCAGAGCAGCACCGGGCGCGCGTCCACCGGGGCGGGGTGGGCTGCGCGGTGCCGCCGGTACCAGCGGGTGAAGGTCTCGGGTGGGAAGACCGGCAGCACCCGGCGCCGGTCGATCCCGCCGAGCCGCTTGAGCAGGGCGCCGGCCGGGGAGCGGACCAGCGTGTTGGCCGCCCCCGGCGCGAGCGCGACCGCCCGCAGCCAGAGCGGCAGCCAGCCCATCGAGTAGTGGGCGAGCGGGCGCGGCCGGTGCCGGTAGTGCTGGTACAGGAACTCGGTCTTGTAGGTCGCCATGTCGACGTGCACCGGGCAGTCGCTCGCGCAGCCCTTGCAGCTCAGGCAGAGGTCCAGCGCCTCCCGCACCTCCGCCGAGCGCCAGCCGTCCGGGATCGCCTCCCCGGTCCGGCGGCCGGAATCCGCCGTCAGCCCGCGCAGCATCTCGGCGAGCAGCCGGGCCCGGCCTCGGGTGGAGTGCCGCTCCTCGCTGGTGGCCATGTAGCTCGGGCACATCACCCCGGTGGTCGGGTCCACGCACTTGGCGACGCCCACGCAGCGGTGCACCGCCTTGACCAGGCTCCCGCCGTCCCGCTCGTACGGCAGGGCCAGCGGCAGCGGTCGGCGCGGGGCGGTGACGAAGCGCAGGTCGGCGTCGAGCGGGCGCGGGTCCACCAGGGCGCCCGGGTTGAGCAGGTTCTCCGGGTCCCAGATCCGCTTGAACTCGCCGAACAGGCCGATGACTTCGGTCGGGTACATGCGCGGCAGCAGTTCGGCCCGGGCCTGCCCGTCACCGTGCTCGCCGGAGAGCGAACCGCCGTAGGAGACCGCCAGATCGGCGGCCTGCTCGAGGAACTCCCGGAAGACCAGCACCCCGTGGGGCTCGTCCAGCGGGAAGTCGATCCGCAGGTGCACGCAGCCGTCGCCGAAGTGCCCGTACGGGACGCCGCGCAGGCCGTGCCGGCGCAGCAGGGCGCGCAGGTCCCGCAGGTAGTCGCCGAGCCGCTCGGGCGGGACGGCGGAGTCCTCCCAGCCGGGCCAGGCCTCGCCGCCGCCGGGCAGCCGGGTGACGATCCCGGCGCCGGCCTCCCGGACGGCCCACAGCTGGCGCTGCTCGACCGGGTCGGTGACCAGGGCGACGGTGGCCGAGCGCTCCCGGCGCACCGCGTCGGCCAGTCGGCGGGCGGCCTGGTAGGCCTCCAGCGCCGTGGTGCCGCCGGCCTCCAGGAACAGCCAGCACTCGCCCGCGGGCAGCCGGTCCAGCGCGGGCGGGCGCGGGCCGGCCGCCAGCAGTGCGGCGATCAGGTCGGCCGCCATGCCCTCCGCGGTCAGCGGACCGTACGGCAGCAGCGCCGGGACGGCGTCCGCGGCGGCGCCCTCGTCGGGGTAACCGGCCACCACCAGGGCGCGCACCGGCGGATCCTCGACCAGCCGGACGGTGGCGCCCAGCAGCAGCGCGCAGGTGCCCTCGGTGCCGGTGAGCGCCCGGGCCAGGTGGTGGCCGTGCTCGGGCAGCAGCGCGTCCAGCGGGTAGCCGGAGGTGCGGCGCGGCAACCGGGGCATGCCCTGCCGGATGACGGCGAGGTTGCGGTCGGTGAACTCCTGGAGCCGGGTGTGGAGTTGGCCGAGCGGGCCGGGCAGCTCGCGCAGCGCCGCGCGCTCGGCGGCGGTCAGCCGCCCGCCCACGGTCAGCTCGGTGCCGTCCGCGAGCAGCAGCTCCAGCCGTTCCACGTTGTCGGCGGTGCGCCCCCAGGCGAGCGAGTGGGAGCCGCAGGAGTCGTTGCCGATCATGCCGCCGATCGTGCAGCGGCTGTGGGTGGACGGGTCCGGGCCGAAGCGCAGCCCGTACGGCTTGGCGGCGCGCTGGAGGTCGTCCAGCACGGTGCCGGGCTGGACGCGCGCGGTGCGGGCCTGCGGATCGATCTCCAGCACCGAGCCGAGGTGGCGGCGGAAGTCCAGCACCACCGCGCCCGGGCCGATCGCCTGCCCGCCGATGCTCGTCCCGGCCCCGCGCGCCACCACCGGCACCCGGTACCGGCGGCACAGCGCCAGCGCGGTGCGCACGTCGTCCAGGTCGGCGGGCTTGACCACACCGAGCGGCAAGTGCCGGTAGTTGGAGGCGTCGTGGCCGTAGACGGTGCGCTCGGCGGCGCCGAAGCGGACCTCCCCGCGCAGCACGGCGGCCAGCTCACGGGCCAGCTCGGCCCCGGGGTCGGCGGACGGACGGCTCACCAGGGACCTCCCGGGCGGGTGCGGCAGCGGCTCCGCCGATGATCGCAGCCGGGGCGCCGCATGGGTACCGGGCACGACGGGGCTTCCGCCGACGGGGTGTCCTGTGACACCCTCGGCACTCATGATCAACGATCCCGCGGACCCGGCCGGCCCCGACGCCTACCTCGCCCGGCTGCCGATCGGCGAGCCGCTGCCCGTCCCGGCGGACGGCGCGCCGTCCTGGGAGATCTTCCCGTACGAGGGCGAGCTGACCGTCCGGCGGCTGCGCGAGCCGGAACTGCCCGAGCCGCCCCGCCAGGGCGAGGACGGTCCGGAGAGCTGCCAGCAGTGCGCCCGCCCGGACTCCGACTTCCTGTGGACCGACGAGCACTGGCGCCTGAGCGGCACCGACCAGCCGACCGGCCTGCCCGCCGCCCTGCTGCTCCAGCCGCGCGCCCACCACGACCTGCTGGACCTGCCGATCGAGCTGTCCGCACAGCTCGGCCCGATGCTCCAGCGGGTCGAGCGGACCGTGCTGTCGCTGGGCGGTATCGGCCGGGTCCACGTGAACCGCTGGGGCGACGGCGCCGCTCACCTGCACCTGTGGCTGATCGCCCGGCCCGAGGGCCTGACGCAGCTGCGCGGCTCCACCCTGCCGCTGTGGATGGACGTGCTGCCGCCGCTGCCCGCCGAGGTGTGGGCCGAGCGTGCCCGGCGGATCGCCGCCGCGATGGCCGCGGACGGCGGCACCGCGCACGCCTGAGAAGCGGCTACTTGCGCCCGGTGAGGGTGCCGCGGGCGATGTGGGAGAGCTTGGCGACCTCGAAGGCCGGGTAGGCGCCGCCGGCCAGCAGGGAGAACTTGATCCCCTCGCGGCCGCCCGGCCTGCGGTGGCCGGGCGGCATGAAGCGGCGGTGGTGCTCGGCGGCCCGGTGGAAGAACTGCGGCCGCTCGGCCCGGGAGACGCAGCCGGCGAGGTCGAAGACGAACAGGTAGTGCCGGATCATCCGGACGAACAGGGCGTCGCGCACCGCGTAGAGGTGGGGCTGGTCCTCCAGCAGGGCGAAGCTGCGCTCGTACTGCTCGAACAGGTCGAAGACGCTGCTGCCCGGGCCGCCGGCCGGGTGGACGGTCTCCCGGCGGCGCAGCTGGACGCACTCGCGCGCCAGCACGGCGGCCTTCCGGGCGCCCAGCAGTGCGGCGTGCACGACCGGGATCTCCTCGTACCGGCCGACGGGGAAGGCGAGCTCGAGCTCCTCCCAGTGGCCGCGGCGGATGAGCCGGTCCCAGACCAGCGGCGGGGCGCCGAACAGCTCCGGGTGGTCGAAGGGGGCGAACGCCTCCGGGCCGACCTCGGCGAGCAGCGCCTCGGCGCCGCCCGGCCAGTCCCGGTCGTTGTGGTGGCGGGAGTGGCCGAACAGCAGGACGTCCACCGGGCCGGTCTGCTCGAGCCGGTCGGCGAGCGCCTGGAGGGCGTCCCGGGGCAGCAGGTGGTCGGCGTCGAGGAACAGCAGGTAGTCGCCGGAGGCCCGCGCCGCACCCGCGTTCCGGCTCACCCCGACCCCGACCGCCGCGTTCAGGTGCAGCACCGACACCTGCGGGTGCCGGGCCGCGAACGCGTCGGCGAGCCCGCCCGCGGTCTCGGGGGAGCGGTCGGCGACCACGATCACCTCGACGTTCGCCAGGGACTGGGCGAGCAGCGAGTCCAGGCAGTCGGCGAGTTGTCCGTGCTGGTCGTAGGCGGGGAGCACGACGCTGATCAGGGGTGAGGGCATGACGCCGGAGCGTAAGAGGGCGCGCGAACCGTGGCAAAGTGCTGACGGCGTGTAACTCAGGGCAAGGGCGGCAAATCGTACGAGCGTGCGCCATATCTTCACGTCACCTGCTGGGCGTGCACACGTCGACCGAAAACGCCGCGAGGCCCGCGACGCGGAGTGCGTCGCGGGCCTGGGGCGTGTACGGAGTGAAGGCCGGGCCGGCTTAGTACCAGTGGTGGGCCTGCCAGAACGACCAGGCGTCGCAGGGGCTGCCGTAGCGGCTGTTCATGTAGTTCAGGCCCCACTTGATCTGGGTGGCCGGGTTGGTGCGCCAGTCGGCGCCGGCCGAGGCCATCTTGGTGCCGGGCAGGGCCTGGACCAGGCCGTAGGCGCCGGAGGAGGCGTTCACGGCCAGCGGGTTCCAGCTGCTCTCGCGGTACACGATGTTGCTGAAGCACTGCAGCTGGCCGGCCGGCACGATCTGCGCGGCGATCTGCTGCGGGGTGCCGGAGTAGCTGTTGAGGTCCTGGCGCTGCTGGGAGCGGGAGGCGGCGGCGTCGGCCTGGGCCTTGGCGTCCGCCTGGGCCTTCGCCTCGGCCTCGGCCTGCGCCTGGGCGGCGGCCTGGGCCTGCGCCTGGGCGGCGGCGTCCGCCTGGGCCTTCGCCTGGGCGTCGGCGTCCGCCTGGGCCTTCGCCTGGGCGTCCTGCGCGGCCTTGGCGTCCTGGGCGGCCTTCTCGGCAGCGGCAGCGGTGCCGGCCTGGCCCTGGTCGCCGACCGGCTTGCCGTCCACCGAGACGGCGGCCGCCGGGGCGGCGGCCTCGGTGGTGCCCCCGACCTGCGGGATGGCGAGCGCGGCGGTGGCGGCACCGGAGACCACGAGGGTGGCGATGCCGGTGATCAGGGAGTTGCGGCGGGCATGGCTGAGCTGCATGGAGCGGGCGATCCTTTTCCGTCGGGGCCGTGCCGGGGGCACTGGGCGGGCATCGCGTGGGCTCCGGGTGAGCGGGGCCCGCGCGGCCGTCCGGGACGGCCGTGGCGCCCCGGCGGCGAGGCGGGGCGGGCGGGCTGCACACGGCGGACGGGGCCGGCCGGTGCTGCCTGGCGACGGGCCATTCTTGGCAGGACCGAGGACGGGTGGCAAAGGCCTTCGCTACTACGCCAGGTAGTGGCTGCGGGGAGGGCGCGGCCGGGCGCGGAGGGTGGTTTGGGTGATTTGCCCGAATTGTCCATCCGGGGGTCGCGGGCGGGCGACGACGACGGAACCTGAGGGCGTGAGGGCGGGTGGCCTGGGTTCTTCAGGCCGGGCGCGGCGACGGCGGGCGCGGTCCGGATGCGGCCGGGGCGGTGGGAAGGGTGCCCGGCGCAGGCAACCCACTATCCGGGGTCGTAGCTGTGAAACCCCTTGTGGGCGGGCTCACACGTTTGCGGGGCCGTGTTCGGCGCAGCGTGACTGATCCAGCACGCCCGGGGCCCGGGCAAGGAGTGGCCGATCGGCGCACTCCATGTGGCGCGAAAATCGCTGCCGGGATTCGCTGATACCGCACCGCCTGGACACTGCACGTGGCAGAAGGTCACCCGATTGTGACGAGAGGCGGGAGCGATCGAGCGCAAGGACGGCGCCGACGGCATCGGGTCCGTCCCGTCCTCCGCCCCGAGTCACCAGCTAGGAGATCCTCAATGAAAGCCACCCTGCGCCTGGGCAGCCTCGCCGGCTCCCTCGCTCTGGGCCTGGGCCTCGCCCTGGTCCCCGTCGTCCAGGCCAACGCGGCCTCGACCTTTGTCGCCTGCGGGGACATCGCGGGTCTGCGGCACGCGATCAACGTTCAACGCCGCCGGTAGCGGTGACATCGCGCTGCAGTCGGGCTGCACCTACACGGTGGTCAACACGGACAACGCCGACAATGCGATGCCCGTGATCACCGGCAACATCCGGATCGGCTCGTTCAGTGCCACGATCGCGCGCTCCACCGCTGTCGGGACGCCGTTGTTCCGGCTGTTCTCCGTGGCGACGGGCGGCAGCCTCACCCTGGACCAGGTGAACCTGACCGGCGGAAACCTCGACAACGGTGATGTCGGCGGCGCCGTCGACAACAACGGCTCGCTCACCGTTGCCCAGGCGACCCTCTCCGGGAACGCGGCGAAGTTCGGTGGGGCCATCGCCAACGAGCCCGGTGCCACGACCAACCTGGACGTCGTCACTGTTACCGGCAACACCGCCACCGTCAGCGGCGGTGCCCTCGTCAACGTCGGGACGCTGAACGTCAGCTCCTCGACCGTGCAGGGCAACGCGGCCGCCCAGGACGGTGGCGGTGTTCTGAATGTGAACGGCCAGACGAACCTCGTCAGCAGCCGGGTCACCGGCAACTCCGCGGGGACCTCGGGCGGTGGTGTCTTCGTCAGTGGCGGCCACGTGTCCGACATCGGCAGCACCGTCACCGGCAACACCCCGAACAACTGCGCCCCCGCCGGCTCCGTGCCCGGCTGCACCGGCTGAGCGGCCCAGGAGCGTCCCCGAACGGCAAACCGGGCCCGGGAACCTCCGCAACGGTTCCCGGGCCCGGCGTTCAAGCGCGGCGCGGACGGATCAGGACTCCGTCGCCGCTGCCGCCACCGCCGCCCGCCGCCGTCGGCTCACCACGGCCGAGGCGCCGAGCACGATCGCCGCGGCGACCAGCGACAGGTACATCTGCTTGCGTCCGTCGGCGTCGGTGAACATGTACGCCACGACGAAGCCGATCATGCCGATGGCGACCCACGTCAGGTAGGGGTACAGCCACATCCGGACGGTGTGCCGCTCCGGCATCTCGCGCTCGATGATCTTGCGCATCCGCAGCTGGGTGATGCAGATCACCAGCCAGACGAACAGCGCGACGGCCCCGGAGGAGTTCAGCAGGAAGGCGAACACGGTCTTCGGCGAGGTGTAGTTGAAGAAGACGGCGACGAAGCCGAACACCACCGAGGAGAGGATGGCCACCAGCGGCACGCCACGCGAGGTCACGGTCGCGAAGGCCTTCGGGGCGTCGCCGCGCTGGCCGAGCGAGAAGGCCATCCGGGAGGCGGTGTACATCCCGGAGTTGAGGCAGGAGAGCACGGCCGTCAGCACGATCACGTCCATCACCTGGCCGGCGTGCGGGATGTTCAGCTGGTCCAGCACCGCCACGTACGGGCTGTCCTTGACCGCGGCGGAGTCCCAGGGCAGGAGGGTCACCACGAGCAGGATCGAGCCCAGGTAGAAGATCCCGATCCGCCAGATCACGCTGTTGGTGGCCTTGCTGACCGCCTTCTCCGGGTCCTCCGACTCGCCGGCCGCGAGGGTGACGATCTCGCTGCCCATGAAGGCGAAGACGACCGTGAGCATGCCCGTGAACACCGCGCCCACGCCGTGCGGCAGGAAGCCGCCGTGGCCGGTCAGGTTGGTGAGGCCGACGGCGTGGGTGTTCGGCAGGACGCCGAAGACCGCGAGCGCGCCGATCACCAGGAACCCGGCGATCGCGACCACCTTGATGCCGGCGAACCAGAACTCGAACTCGCCGTAGGAGGCGACCGAGAACAGGTTGGTGGCGGTCAGCACGGCCATGACTATCAGTGCCCAGCCCCACTGCGGCACGCCCGGGACCCAGCTGTTGAGGATCTTGGCGCCGGCCGTGGCCTCGACCGCCAGCACCACGACCCAGAAGAACCAGTACAGCCAGCCGATGGTGAAGCCGGCCCAGCGGCCCAGCGCGCGGTCCGCGTAGGCCGAGAAGGAGCCGCTCTGCGGGTCGGCCGCGGCCATCTCGCCGAGCATCCGCATCACCAGCACCACCAGCGCGCCGGCCAGGGTGTAGGAGAGCAGGATGCCGGGGCCGGTGGACGCGATGCCCGCGCCGGAGCCGACGAACAGGCCGGCGCCGATCACGCCGCCGATGGCGATCATCGACAGGTGGCGGTTCTTGAGCCCGGCCTTCAGGTGGCCGTCGCCACCGTGTCCGACCGGGCCGAGCTGGTCGGGGACCTGGGTGGTGTCCGCCGCCTGCTTGGTGGTGTCCGCACTCATGGAGTGTGTCCTCATGCCTTTCCAGCGCGGCATGACCCTCGGCTCGTCGCGCCGCAGGGTGGGGGACAGATCCGCGCATTGCGGTGCAACCTAACTTCTACGCACGAGTATCGGAACAATCCTTTGATAACTGTTCGCTTACCGAACGCAAAAGGCCAGGTCAGGGCAGGTATGGGGGTGGCATGGAAAGCTCAAATCTGATGCATCGTCAGAGGTTCGGCGGCGAGTCGGGCACCCCTCTCCGGCCCGTGGGCGGCGCGGTGTGGCCGATCGCGGCGAACCCGGGCACAGTGGGAGTCTCGGGGCACTTCCGACGTTCTCGGAGCCACTCCATGCAGACGACCTGGAAGGGGACGATCAGCTTCGGCCTGGTCAGCATCCCCGTCCACCTCTACTCCGCGACCCAGGAGCACGACGTCCCGCTGCACCAGGTGCATGCCAAGGACGGCGGGCGGGTGCGGATGAAGCGGTACTGCGAACGGGAGGAGAAGGAGGTCCCGTACGCCGAGATCGCCAAGGGCTACGAGTCACCCGACGGCCGGACGGTCACGCTCAGCGACGAGGACCTCGCCGACCTGCCGCTGCCCAGCAAGAAGATCATCGACGTGCTGGCCTTCGTGGACGAGACCGAGATCGACCCGCTGATGTTCTCCAAGGCCTACTACGTGGGCGTCGCCGACAAGGCGGCCGCCAAGCCGTACGCCCTGCTGCGCGACGCCCTGGTGGAGTCCGGGCAGATCGCCGTCACCAAGATCGCGCTGCGCACCCGGGAGTCGCCCGCGGTGCTGCGGGTGCACGACGGCACGCTGGTGCTGCAGACGTGCATCTGGCCCGATGAGGTCCGTCCGGCGGCCGGGATCGCGCCCGAGGAGGACGTCACGGTGCGGCCGCAGGAGCTCAAGATGGCGCGGTCGCTGATGGACACCCTCTCCGAGGACTTCGACCTCTCCCAGCTGCACGACGACTACCAGCAGGCGCTCCAGCAGGTGATCACCGCCCGGTTGGAGGGCGTCGAGATCCCGCACGAGGAGGAGGCCGGTGAGGCGCCGGACAACGTGATCGACCTGATGGAGGCGCTGCGCAGCAGCCTCAAGCAAGCCAAGGGCGGGCGGGCGCCGGCCGGTGGGCGGGGGACGGCGGAGGAGCCGGAGGAGTCGGAGGAGGAGAAGCCGGCGTCCCGCAAGCGCGCTGCGCCGAAGAAGACGTCGGCCGCGAAGACGTCGGCCGCGAAGACGTCGGCCAAGAAGACCGCGGCCAAGAAGACCGCGTCCGCCAACAAGACCTCCGCGGCGAAGAAGACCACCACCCGCAAGTCCGCGGCTCCGCGCAAGGCCTCCTGACCGACCGCGCGGGCCGGGCGTTCCGTCCCGTCCAGCATTGGAGGCGATCCCGATGGACCTGCTCAGCTACAAGGAAGCCGAAACCGGTCCCGACGCCCCGAAGAACCCGAGCCTCGGGCACCGGGCCTGGCGCTGGCTGCTCAGCCTCAGCCCGACCGTGGTGACGTTCATGGTCGCGCTCTCGATCGGCCTGTGCATGATCGCCGTCCAGACGGCCTGGGACCCGATGATCGGGCTGATGGCCTTCTTCTGGTTCCTGACCTTCATCGCCCTGGTCGGCGTCGTGGCCCGCTGGGCGACGCCCGGCCGGGGCAGGCACCGGATGGCGGCCTCCTGACCCGGCCTGACTACGACGGTCATCCGGGAGGGCTCAGCCGATCCACACCGTGGTGACGTTGCAGAACTCCCGGATGCCGTGCCCGGACAGCTCCCGCCCGAAGCCCGAGCGCTTGACGCCGCCGAAGGGCAGCGCCGGGTGGGAGGCGGTCATCCCGTTGAAGAACACCCCGCCGGCCTGGATGTCGCGGACGAAGCGCTCCTGCTCGTCCTGGTCGGTGGTCCAGACGTTGGAGCTGAGCCCGAACGGGGTGTCGTTGGCGAGCGCCACCGCCTCGTCCAGGTCGGCGACCCGGTAGACGGTGGCGACCGGGCCGAAGGTCTCCTCCTGGTGGATCCGCATCGCCGGGGTGACGCCGGTCAGCACGGTCGGCTCGTAGAACCAGCCGGTGTCCCAGCCCATCGGGCGCTCGCCGCCGCACTCGACCCGGGCGCCGTGGGTGCGGGCGTCCTCGACCAGCTCCTCCAGGTCGTCCCGGCCCTGGCGGCTGGCCAGCGGTCCGACATCGGTGGCCTCGTCCATCGGGTCGCCGATCCGCAGCGAGCTCATCGCCTCGGTGAAGGCGGCGGTGAAGCGGTCGTAGACGTCGGTGTGCACGATGAAGCGCTTGGCGGCGATGCAGGACTGGCCGTTGTTCTGCACCCGGGCCCGTACCGCCGTGCCCACCGCGGACTCCAGGTCGGCGCTGGGCATGACCACGTACGGGTCGCTGCCGCCCAGCTCCAGCACCGCCTTCTTCACCTCGTCGGCCGCGGCGGCGGCCACCGCCCGCCCGGCCGGCTCGCTGCCGGTGAGGGTGACGGCGGCGACCCGGCGGTCCCGGATCACGCCCTCGACCGCGTCCGAGCCGATCAGCAGGGTCTGGAAGCAGCCCTCCGGGAAGCCGGCCCGCTGGAACAGCTCCTCGATCGCCAGCGCCGTGCGCGGCACGTTGGAGGCGTGCTTCAGCAGGCCCACGTTGCCCGCCATCAGGGCCGGCGCGGCGAATCGGATCACCTGCCAGAACGGGAAGTTCCACGGCATCACGGCGAGCACCGGGCCGAGCGGGCGGTAGCGGACGTACGCCCGGGCGGCCCCGCTGTCGGCCACGTCGGCCGGGGCCGGGTGCTCGTCGGCGAGCAGGGCCTCGGCGTTGTCGGCGTACCAGCGCATCGCCTTGGCGCACTTGGCGGCCTCGGCCCGGGAGGCGGCGATCGGCTTGCCCATCTCCTCGGTCATCGTGCGGGCGAGTGCCTCCTGCTCCTGGTCCAGCAGGTCGGCCGCGCGGTGCATCAGTTCGGCGCGGCCGGTGAAGGAGGTGCCGCGGTAGCGGTGGAAGGCGGCCTCGGCGCGGGCCAGTCGCCGCTCGATCCCGGCCGCGTCGAGCGGTTCGAAGGTCTGGATGATCTCGCCGGTCGCGGGGTTGACGCTGGCGATGGGCATGCGGGGCTCCCAGAGGGTTCAAGAGTCGGGTGCGTCTGCCCTCACACCCTCCCCGACACCCCGCCCCCGGGCACGCCACCGCCGCCCGGCGTGTCCCGCCGGGCAGCGGCGTCCGCCGTTCCGGGGGCTATTCGGGCAGCGACTCCACTCGCGCCGCCGCCTCCCGGGCCCGGGCTCCGGCCCTGGTCCGCGCGGCGGTCACCTGCCGGTTGGGGAAGCGGTGCAGGTACTCGGCCTCCAGCTCCCCGGTGCGCAGCGTGTGCCGCTTCAGCGCCTCCTCCGAGCCGTACAGGAAGGTCTCGTGGCGGGTGCGGTGCAGCTGCTCCAGCTCGTGCAGCAGGGTGTCGTTGCCCAGAGCGTGCGGGGAGATGCCCGCGGGCCGGATGTGCGGGTCGTTGACGTGCCGCATCTCGGTACCTCCTCGGCGGAAGCCCCCTTCTACCCGGTGCCCGGTGCCCGGCGCCGGTACACCCGTTCGAGCGGACGGCAGTGCACAAGAGAAGTTGTGAAAGAAGTGTCGTACAAGAGTTCTTGCGGATATTCTCCCGTCATGGACGACACCACGGGCCGCACGCCCGAACTCGCCGAACAGCCGCGTGGCGCCCGGGAGATCCAGGACTCCCGGGTGCTCGCCGCCCTCACCCACCCGCTGCGCCGCCGGCTGATCGACCTGCTCAAGGTCGACGGCCCGGCCACCGTCGGGAAGCTGGCCGAGCGCACCGAGCAGGCGGTCGGCAACGTCAGCCACCACCTGAAGGTGCTGGCCGAGAGCGGGCTGATCGAGGAGGCGCCCGAACTCGCCCGGGACCGCCGGGAGCGCTGGTGGCGGCTGGCCGACCGCGAACTCAGCTGGACCAGGGCCGACTTCGACGGGGACCCGGTCACCGAGGCCGTCGCGGACGCGGCCGGATCGATCCTGCTGGAGCGCCAGGTCGAGCTGGTCCGGGAATGGTCCGTACGGCGCGGCGGGTACGGGCCCGACTGGCGGGACGGCTGCTCGGTGGCCACCCAGGCCTGGCTGCGGCTCACCCCGGACGAGGCCCGGGAGCTGGCCGCGGACCTGCACGAGGTGATCCAGAAGTGGGCCCTTCGACCGGTGCCCGAGGACGGGCGGGAGCGCGAGACCGTCCTCGCCTTCGCCCACAGCGTCCCGGCCAAGCCGTGACCGCCACCCTTGCCCCGCCGTCCGATGACCCCCAAGTCCGCTCCCGCTGGGGCCTGTTCGCCCAGCGCGACTTCCGGCTGCTGTGGGCGGGGCAGACCGTCAGCCGGCTGGGCAGCAGCGTCACCACCGTCGCGCTGCCGCTGGTCGCGGTGCTCACCCTGGACGCCGGGCCGCTCGCGACCGGCTTGCTGAGCGCTGCGATCTGGCTGCCGTGGCTGCTGCTCGGGCTGCCGGCCGGGGTGTGGGTCGGCCGGGTGCCCCGGCGGTCCGTGATGATCGGCTGCAACCTCGGCTCCGCCGCGCTGTTCGCCAGCGTGCCGGTGGCGGGCCGGCTCGGCGTGCTCACCATGGCGCAGCTGGTGGCCGTGGCCTTCCTCAGCGGCGTCTGCTCGGTGTTCTTCGGCGCCGCCGACCAGGCCTACCTGCCCGAGCTGGTGGCGCGGGAGGACCTGATCGAGGGCAACGCCAAGCTGACCGGCAGCGGCTCGGCGGCCGAGGTCGCCGGGCGCGGACTGGCCGGCCTGATCGTCCAACTCATGGGCGCGGCCGCCGGGTTGCTCGTCGACGTGGTGAGCTTCCTGATCGCGGCCGGCACCCTGCTGCGGATCCGCACCCGACCGGAGCCGGTGGTCCGGGAGCAGGCGGGCAGCATGCGCGGGCAGGTCCGGGAGGGGCTGTCCTTCCTGCTGCGCGACCCGTACCTGCGCCCCTTCCTGTGCTTCGGCGCCGCCGCCAACTTCGCCCTCATGGGGTACCAGTCGATCCTGGCGCTGTTCCTGGTCCGGGCGGCGGGGATCGCCCCCGGCTGGGTCGGCGCCCTCGCCTCCGCCGCCGCGGTCGGCGGCGTGCTCGGCTCGCTGGCGGCCCGCCCGCTGTGCCGCCGGCTCGGGACGGCGCGCGGGACGCGGATCGTGCTGCTCACCGTCACCCCGTTCGGGCTGCTGATGCCGCTGGCCGGGCCCGGCCTCGGGGCGGCGCTGTACGTGGTCGGGTCGCTCGCCGTGGTCGCGGTGGTGGTGCTCTGCAACATCGTGCTCGGCTCCTTCCGGCAGACCTACACCCCGCCCGAACTGCTCACCCGGGTGACGGCCGGCTCGATGTTCGTCGTCCAGGCCACCATCCCGCTCGGCGCGCTGACCGGCGGTGCACTGGGCGAGGTGATCGGTCTGCGGGCGACGATGTGGGTGATGACCGGCCTGCTCGCGCTGGCCGGGGCACTGCCGCTCCTCTCGCCGCTGCGCACCCTCCGGGAGCTGCCCACGGCGCCCCCAGAGAACGGAAAGATCATAGGATGAATCATTCCGGACCTTCAGGTTCAGTCCCCAACAGCTCGGACAGATCGCACATGCCGCTTCCCAAGGCCGAACTCCACCTGCACATCGAAGGCACCCTCGAACCCGAGCTGGCCTTCGCCCTCGCCGCCCGCAACTCCGTCGCGCTGCCGTACGCCGACACCGAGCAGCTGCGGAAGGCGTACTCCTTCAGCGACCTCCAGTCCTTCCTGGACCTCTACTACGCGCTGATGGCCGTGCTGCGCACCGAGCAGGACTTCGCCGACCTCGCCGACGCCTACCTGGCCCGGGCCGCCGAGCAGGGCGTCCGGCACGCGGAGATCTTCTTCGACCCGCAGGCGCACACCGCCCGCGGAGTGCCGCTCGGCACCGTGGTGGACGGGCTGACGCGGGCGCTGTCGCGCAGCGAGGAGCGGTACGGCATCAGCACCCAGCTGATCATGTGCTTCCTGCGCGACGAGTCGGCCGACTCCGCGCTGGAGACCTTCGAGGCCGCCCGCCCCCACTTCGACCGGATCGCGGGCATCGGCCTGGACTCGGCCGAGGTCGGCAACCGGCCGGCGAAGTTCCGCGAGGTCTACCGCCGGGCCGCCGAGGCCGGGCTGCGCCGGGTCGCCCACGCGGGCGAGGAGGGCCCCGCCTCGTACATCACCGAGGCGCTGGACGTCCTGGGCGTCGAGCGGATCGACCACGGGCTGCGCTGCCTGGAGGACGGCGAACTCGTGGCCCGCCTGGTCCGCGAGCAGATCCCGCTCACCCTCTGCCCGCTCTCCAACGTCCGCCTGCGTTGCGTCGACACCCTCGCCGACCACCCGCTGCGGGAGATGCTGGACGCCGGCCTGCTGGTCACCGTCAACTCCGACGACCCGGCCTACTTCGGCGGCTACGTCGAGGACAATTTCCGCGCCGTCCGCCAGGCCCTGGCCCTCGACCAGGAGACCCTGCGCCGGCTGGCCGCCAACTCCTTCCGCGCCTCCTTCATCGACGACCGCCGCCGCGCCGAACTCCTCGCCGAGGTCGAGCAGTTCACCTTCGAGCCGGCCGAGGGCTGAGCGAGGGCCGACCGAGGGCTGAGCGGCCGGCACGGGCGCGGTGGTGGTTCGCCGCCGCGCCCGGCGGCGGTTCAGTCCAGTGGTGACGGCCCGCCGCGGGCGTAGTGCAGCAGGGTGACGCCGTTGGTGAAGCGGTGGGTGTCGGTCAGGGTGAGCGGAACCGAGTGGTCGATGGGGCGGAAGAGCAGGGTGCCGCGGCCGAGGACGACGGGGTGGACGTAGATCCGGAACTCGTCGATCAGGTCCAGGGCGAGGAAGGACTCGGCCAGTTCGGCGCCGCTGAGCGAGAGGTCACCGCCGGGGCCGGCGGTGAGGGCGGCGACCGTCTCGGGGGTGACCTCGCGGACGATGGTGGTGTTCCAGTCGGCGTGGTCGAGGGTGCGGGAGAAGACGGTCTTCGGCATCGCGCGCCAGATGCCCGCGAACTCCGCCATCGGGCCGTCGGCGGCCGGGTCCTGGTCGGCGGTGGGCCAGAACGAGGCCATCAGCTCGTGGGTGCGCCGGCCGGAGACGAAACCACCCATCCGGGCGAGTTCGCGGTTGAAGTGGGTGTGCACCTCGTCGTCGACCTGGTGCCAGCTCAGGTCGTGGTCCGGGCCCTCGAAGTAGCCGTCCAGGGACACGTTGACGAAGAGGACGATCCTGCGTCGCATGACGACCTCGCGGGGAGGAGGGTCCGCCGTCCGCTCCCGGGCCGGGAGCGGACGGCGGACGGGGATCAGATCAGGGTGCTCCAGTAGTACCAGAACCGGTTGAGCACCAGCAGCGCGATCACCGCGTACCACAGCGCCGGGACGACCCAGTGGTAGCGCGCGGCCTCCCGCACGACCACCCGGGCCCGCGGGCCCACCGGGATGACGCCGGAGCGCAGGTTGTGCAGGGTGGTGTACCAGAACAGCGGGATCATCGCGGCCCACACCACCATGCAGTACGGGCAGAGCGCGCCGATCCGGTACAGCGTCTGGTACATCAGCCAGGTCACGAAGCCGATCCCGAAGACCGTCCCGGCCTGCAGCCCGAGCCAGAACCAGCGCCGGTACGCCGCGCCGGCGAGCAGACCGGCGCCGATCGCGATCACCACCCCGAAGGCGACCAGGCCGATCAGCGAGTTGGGGAAGCCGAAGGCCTCCGCCTGGGCGCTGCGCATGATCGAACCGCAGCTGATGATCGGATTGATGTTGCAGCTGGGGACGTACGACGGGTCCTTCAGCAGGCGGATCTTGTCCAGGGTGAGGACCGTCGAGGCGAACAGGCCGACCGCGCCGCCGATCAGCAGCAGCCAGGCGAACGGACGGCCGGCGCCGAAGGTCCGATCTTCGGTCTGCCGGGCGGGGGCGGTGGTCGTCACCCGGTCACCTGCTTGACCAGCGCGGTGAACTCGTCGGGCGAGGCGGCCTTGCCGTTGGTGAGGACGTCCAGCTTCTTGCCGTCGAGCTTGACGGTCGGGGTGCCGGTGACGTCGCTCTTGTTGAACTCGTCGTTCACCTTGGCCGCCCACGGCGCGTAGGTGCCCTCCTGGACGGCCTTGACGAAGCCGTCCGTCTTCAGCCCGGGCACCTGGCCGGCCAGGTCCAGGATGTGGTTGACGTCGCCGAAGGCGTCGCTGCGCTCGTCGGGCTGGTTGGCGTACAGCACGTCGTGGAACGCCCTGAACTTGTCCACGCCCTCGTTCAGCGCGGCGCCGGCGGCGGCCAGTGCGGTGCGCGAGCCCTTGCCGCCGAGGTTCTTGTCCAGGAACGTCGCCAGGTGGTACTCGATCTTGTAGGTGCCGTCGTCGGCCAGCTGCTGGATGGTCTTGCCGGTGGTGGTCTCCAGCTGCTCGCAGAACGGGCAGCGGAAGTCCTCGTAGACCTCCAGGGTGTGCGGGGCGTCGGCCTTGCCGTAGGTGATCACGGTGCCGTCGGTGCCGCCCGCGTTGGCGGGGACGACCAGCGGGCCGTTCGCGGCGGTGTCGGCGGAGGAACCGGAGGAGCCGCCGACGGCGAAGGCCACACCGGCGGCGAGGGCCAGCACGGTGCCGGAGGCGGCGGCGACCACCACCCGGCGGCGGATCCGGTCGGAGCGCTCGGCCTGGGCACGGGCGGTGCGCATGCGCTCGGTGGCGTTGGGCTTCTGGTCGGTCTTGCGGGTGTTGCTCATGGGGTGTCGTCCTGTGCTCTCGGCGTGCGGAAGGGCGGCGCGACCTGCGTCAGGGTCTGCGCGGCGGGAGGGAGACGACCGCTGAGGGCGGGGCTCGGAGCGAACGGCTCGGAGCGAGGGGCTCGGAGCGGAGGGCTCGGAGCGAGGGGCTCGGAGCGAGGGGCTCGGAGCGAGGAGCTCGGAGCGAGGGGCTCGGAGGGCCCGGGCTCAGACGGCCAGGGCGAACACCGGCGGACCGCGCCGGACGGCCGGGCGGACGACCACGTCCTCGGCCGGGACCAGCGCGCGGCTGGCGCTGGGGAAGGGCACCCGGGCCACCGGACGGGCCGGGACGGGCGCGGTGAGCAGCCGCAGCCAGCGGGCGGCGGCCGGCAGGTGCCGGTGCAGGAACTCGCCCAGCATCCGGACGGCGCGCACCAGGCCGGCCAGCGCGGCGTCCGCCCGGCGCAGCCAGAACGCGCCGGCCAGCGCGATCACCGTGTGCAGCAGCAGGAGCAGCAGGACGCCGACCTGCTGGGACACGCCGTGGCCGAGCAGGAACCCGCCGAGCGAGCCGCCGCCGCACAGCAGCGGCTGGAAGCCGTGCCCGGCACCCGGCGGCAAGGTCGGGCAGGAGCGCTGCGCGAGGTCGAACAGTGCGCTGACGCCCAGCTCCAGCGGCAGGAACGCCGCCGCGATCACCGGATAGCCGCGTTCGCGGCCGGCCAGGGCGAAGGCGAGGGCGAAGACCGGGACCGCGGCCAGGCCCATCGTGCCGAGCGGCAGGGACCGGCTGGTGACCAGGACCTGAGCGAGCCCGGCGAGCAGCACGACCAGCGCGGCGAAGACCGCCGCGCGGAGCGTCCTGGTGACCGGGCCGATGTCCATGGCACCCGAGTCTGCCACAGTCGAAAGCGGAACGGCCTCGCGGACGGGAGGCCGTGAACAGCCTCACCACCCGCGCTGAGCTGGGCTTATGTGCCTTTTACGGGTGCTCGTGGTCGGGGCTCGGGTGGCCGTCGGCGGCACTCACCCGGGCCTCCACCAGCTCCCGGAAGTGCTCCAGGTCCCCGCGCACCGCCCGCTCGATCACCCCGGCCTGGGCGAAGCCACGCGGCCCGCCGAACTCCCGGTGCACCGCCTCCGGGTCGTACTCCACCCGGATCTGCAGCCGGGTGTGCCCGGGGTCGAGCGCCAGCAGCGCGAAAGCGCCGCGCAGGTGGACGGAGTCCACGGTCCGCCAGGCCATCACCCGGCCCCGACCGCGGTCGGTGATCTCGGTGTCCACCGACCGCTCGGCCCCGCCGACCCGCACCCCGAGGTGGGCGAGGTTCCGGCCGTGCGGGTGGGCGCTGCGGACGCCGTCGACGAACTGCGGGTACTCGTGCACCCGGTGGAGCTGCTGCCAGGCGGCGAGGACGGGGGCGGCGATGTCGATCTGTTCCTCAAGGGTTGTCATGGCGGGGCCTCCTCCGGAACCAGCCTGCGCTTTCCCCGGCGGGGAGGCAAAGGGGGTGGGGGGTTCTGTGGGGGGTGGGGGGCTCTCGGGAGGGTGGGTGGCCGGGGCGGTTCCGGGGGTGGCCGCTCCGGGGGCTGGATGATTTTCCGACTGCCGACTCTGTGGGTGGGGTGTTGGGCGCCGTTGGCAGTCTGAAAATCACCCGCAACGCCCCTCTCCGGGCCACCCCCTCCACCGCCCCTCCCGCAGCGCGTCCCTCTCGCCTGGGGGAGTTGTGTGTGGGGGGAGGAGGTGGGTGTGGGCGCGTGGGGCGTTGCCCGCGTGGCCATGAGGGGTGAGTTGTGGGGGAGGTGGGGTGTGGGCGCCCGCGTGGCCATGAGGGGTGAGTTGTGGGGGAGGTGGGGTGTGGGCGGTCGCGGGCGGGGTGGGGGTGGGGGAGACTGGGCGCATGCCGGAGCTGCCCGAGGTCGAGGCGTTGAGTGCCTTCCTGTCCGAGCGGTTGACCGGGCGGGTGATCGCCCGGGTGCAGCCGGTGGCGATCAGTGCGCTGAAGACGTACGACCCGCCGGTGACGGCGTTGGAGGGGCGGACGGTCGGGTCGGTGACGCGGCGCGGGAAGTTCCTGGATGTAGAGGCGGGTGGGCTGCACCTGGTCGTCCACCTGGCCCGGGCCGGGTGGCTGCGGTGGAAGGACAGCCTGCCCGTCGAGCCGGCCCGGCCGGGCTCGAAGAATCCGTTGGCGCTGCGGCTGCGGCTCGTGGGTGAGGCCGGGGACGGGTTCGAATTGACCGAGGCGGGGACGAAGAAGGGCCTTGCCGTCTACGTGGTGCGGGACCCGGTGGAGGTGCCCGGCGTGGCCGGGCTCGGGCCGGATCCGTTGGATCCGGCGTTCACGCTGGAGGCCTTCGCTGGTCTGCTGCTGGGCGACCGCCGTCGGCTCAAGGGTGTGCTGCGGGACCAGAGCGTGCTGGCGGGGGTGGGCAACGCCTACTCGGACGAGGTGCTGCACGCGGCCCGGATGTCGCCGTACAAGCTGGCGTCCAGCCTGACCGAGGAGGAGACGGAACGGCTGTACGAGGCGCTCGGCGGCACGCTGCGGGAGGCGGTGGAGCGTTCGCGTGGGCTGGCGGCGGGGGAGTTGAAGGCGGAGAAGAAGGTCGGGCTGCGGGTGCACGGGCGGACCGGCCAGCCCTGTCCGGTCTGCGGGGACACCGTGCGCGAGGTGTCCTTCGCGGACTCCTCGCTGCAGTACTGCCCGACCTGCCAGACCGGGGGCAAGCCGCTTGCGGACCGGCGGTTGTCGCGGCTGCTGAAGTGACGGCGCGGCCGGCCCGCCCGGTGGTGTGGTGTCAGCGCTTGATGGCGACGCCGCCCCAGTAGTACGCCGCCTTCGGGTCGGCCGGCGGCTCGCCGTCCGGGCGCCAGGCCAGCACCGGGGCGACGCCCGGCTCGACCAGCTCCCAGCCGTCGAAGAAGCGGAGCACGTCGTCGTAGCCGCGCGGCACCAGGGTCATCCCGCCGGCCCGGGCGGCCTCGGCGACCTTGCCGACCGCCTCCGGGTCGAAGTCCGGGGTGGGGGTGGTGAGGGCGAGGCAGCTGCCGACGGGCAGGGCGTCGCGCAGCGCGGCGACCCGGCCCCACGGGTCGTCCTCGTCGGCGATCAGCATCAGTACGGCGATCATCAGCAGGCCGACCGGCTGGGTGAGGTCCAGCGTGGAGGTGAGCGCCGGGTCGGCGAACAGTTCCTCGGGCCTGCGCAGGTCGGCGTGGATGTAGGTGGTGCGGCTGGCCGGGCTGGAGACCATCAGGGCGCGGGCGTGGGCGAGCACGATCGGGTCGTTGTCGACGTAGACCACCCGGGTGCCGGGGCTGACCGCCTCGGCGATCTCGTGGGTGTTGGGAGAGGTGGGGATCCCGGTGCCGAGGTCGAGGAACTGGCGGATTCCGTGCTCCCGGGCGAGGTAGCGGACGGCCCGGCCCTGGAAGGCGCGGTTGGCCTTGGCCATCTCCTTGACGCTGGGCACGGCCTCCTCGATGGCCTGTCCCATGGCGCGGTCCGGCGGGAAGTTGGTCTTGCCGCCCAGCCAGTAGTCGTAGACGCGCGCAGAGTGCGGGGCGGTGGTGTCGACGCCGAAACGTTCCCACTGGCTCACCTCGGCGTCGTCGTCCTGCGGGCCCTGCTGGGGGAAGTCCTGACTTGTCGTCATGGCCACGTCCTCTGATGGCAGATCATCACACTGGGGAAGGCACAGCGTAGCGGTCCTGAGAGGAACCGGAGCGTCCGGTCGGGGAGGATCCGTCGACGGCCCGGGGGTGGCGGGGTCGGGGCGCTTTGTGGGCCGTCGGAGTGGTGATCGGGTCCGTCGGAGTTGCCCTCGGGGAAGGGCGGTGAGCGGCGGGGCAAGCATTCAGAATGCTGTCTGATCGTCAGATTAAGTCTCCGGTGGCCTCCCGGGTCACTTCGCGTAGGCTGCTGCTGGTCGCGGCCGGGATGTCGCTGCTCGGCGCGGCCGCCGGCTGCAAGAGCCCCTGGAGCGGGGACGGGTCCTCCTCGACGAATCCGGACGCCGCGGCGGGAGCGCCCGAGGTGCTGCTCCCCGCGGACGGGGCGGCGTCGCCGTCCGCGAGCGCTTCGTCCCCGGTGCCCTCCCCGGCGCCGCCGTCCGCCTCCGCCACGCCGTGGGCCGACGCGTCGGGCGTGCAGCCCGTCCGCAAGGCGCTCAGCGACGCCGAGAGCAAGCCGGTGTACGAGCTGGACCCGGCCCAGCGGGTGGTGGCGCTCACCATCGACGACGGGCCGGACCCCAAGTACACGCCCGCCGTGCTGGACCTGCTCCAGCAGCACGGGATCCGGGCGACCTTCTTCCTGATCGGCGAGAACGCCGTCGAGCACCCGGCCCTGGTGAAGGAGATCGCGGACCGCGGTCACCACATCGCCAACCACACCTGGACCCACCCCGACCTGCGGCACATGTCGGAGAGCGCGGTGCGGGACGAGCTGGAGCGCACCTCCGACCTGCTGCAGCGGACCGCCGGTCGGCTGCCCACCTGGTTCCGGGCCCCCGGCGGGGACTGGTCGCCGGTGTCGCTGAAGGTGGCCGCCGACCTCGGGCTGCGGAACATGGCCTGGTCGGTGGACCCGAGGGACTGGGCCCGTCCGGGGACCTCGGCGATCACCGAGCGGATCCTCAAGGACGTCCGGCCCGGGTCGATCGTGCTCAACCACGACGGCGGCGGGGACCGCTCGCAGACGGTGGCGGCGCTGAAGCTGTACCTGCCGGCGCTGATCGACTCCGGGTACTACTTCACGGCGCCGCCGAACTGAAATGCGAATGTCCGGTATCGGGAATCGGAAAGCTGGGCATTGCCGGTCGGACGGGTAGCGGCTGCGGCGGCTAAACCGCCCGATCGAGTGGATTTGGAGAACCGTTTCTGTGGATTTTGGGCCTCTAGGGTGATCTCGCACCAATTCCTCAGGTACTCCGAGTACCGCCTGAAAGGCCCCTTCCCATGCGTCTCCGCAATGCCGTGCTCTCCGTCGCCAGCGCCGTCGCCCTCGTCCTCGCCGTTCCGATGTCGGCCAACGCCGCCACCGGCGATTTCCTCTACAAGGTCGGCCCGGGCGTCCCGGCCGGGATCGCCGACCCGGAGAGCCGCAAGTGCATCAACCTTTTCGGCGCGACCGAGATGGACCCGGCTTTCGCGCCGGAGAACTTCACCGGGTCCACGGCGACGGTCTTCCTGGACTTCGACTGCAAGGGTGACGTCTTTTACGTGATGAACCCCGGCAAGAAGCTCGGCGACCGGCTGAAGCTGCGCTCGGTGATCTTCTCCTGAGCGGCGCGGACCGCGGGGTGGCCCGGGCCGGACGGTCGGCGTAGCTTCGAACTGTCCGGCCCGGTCGCCGGTGCCCCGTCGTGCCCTTGCGGTCTGCCTGTGCCCGTGGTCGGGCGTCGCAGCCTGGGCAGAGCGAAGGAGGGCCTGGGATGACCGGCAACGGCTACGCACACCCCGAGGTGCTGGTCCGCACCGACTGGCTGGCCCACCACCTGGACGACGGGACGATCCGGGTCGTCGAGGTCGACGAGGACACCACCGCCTACGACCGGGACCACATCCCCGGCGCGGTCGGCTGGAACTGGACCACCGACCTGCACAGCCAGGTCGGCCGTGACTACGCGGACCGCGAGGGCGTCCAGCACCTGCTGCGGGCGGCCGGGGTGGAGGACGACACCACCGTGGTGCTGTACGGCGGCAACAACAACTGGTTCGCCGCGTACGCGTACTGGCTGCTGCGGCTGCGCGGCTTCGGGCCGGTGAAGCTGCTGGACGGCGGGCGCAAGAAGTGGGAGCTGGAGGGGCGGGAGCTCACCCACGAGGTGATGGACTACCAGCACACCACCTACCGGCTGACCGGCCCGGAACGGCCGGAGCTGCGGGCGCTGCGGGACGAGGTGCTGGCCAAGGCGGAGGTGTTCGCCAAGCCCGGCGCGGACGCGGTGCTGGTGGACGTCCGCTCCCCGGCGGAGTTCCGGGGTGAACTGATCGCGCCACCGAACCTGCCGCAGGAGCAGGCCCAGGTGCCGGGGCACATCCCGGGCGCGGTCAACGTGCCCTGGTCGCAGGCGGCCAACGACGACGGCTCGTTCCGCTCGGCGGAGGAGCTGCGGGCGCTGTACGGGGGCAAGGGCGTCGAGGCGGAGCGCGAGGTGATCGCCTACTGCCGGATCGGCGAGCGGTCCGCGCACACCTGGTTCGCGCTCACCGAGCTGCTGGGGTACCCGCACGTGAAGAACTACGACGGCTCGTGGACGGAGTACGGCTCGCTGGTGCGGGCGCCGGTGGCGCTCGGGGGGTGAGGCGGCGGCAGTGAGGTCCGGTTCGGCCGACCGCATCATTTCGGCTTGTTTCTTTGCATGAACATCTCATAATCGGCGCGTGGAACCGGAGCCACCGGGACAAGGATCGATCCGACCCATCGTTCCGGTGATCCTGGAGGACCACGTTGCGCAAGAGGCTGATCGTCTCTGCTGCCAGTGCCCTGAGCATGTTCCTGGCCGTCCCCGCCTCGGCCGCCGACTTCCAACCCGGCGCGGCCGGGGTCGGCGATCCCTACTACCCGACCTACGGCAACGGCGGATACCGCGTCTCCCACTACGACATCCGGCTGAAGTACCAGCCCGCCACCGACGAACTGGAGGGCACCACCACCATCCTCGCCACGGCGACCCAGGACCTCTCCCGGTTCAACCTCGACTTCGCGCTGAACGTCTCCGAGGTGCGGGTCAACGGGCGGCCCGCGACCTTCGCCACCAGCGGCGAGCAGGAACTGGAGGTCACCCCGGCCCGGCCGCTGGCCAAGGGCAGCCAGGCCACCGTGGTGGTCCGCTACAAGGGCGTGCCGTCCACCGTGAAGAAGTACGGCTTCACCGCCTGGTTGCGCACCCCGGACGGCGCGGTGGCGGCGGGCGAGCCCGAGTCGGCCTGGTGGTGGTTCCCGAGCAACGACCACCCGAGCGACAAGGCCACCTTCGACGTCTCGGTGCAGGTGCCGGACGGCAACCAGGTGATCAGCAACGGCATCCTGACCGGTACCACCTCGCAGGCCGGCTGGACCCGCTACAGCTGGCGCGAGAACAAGCCCCAGGCGACCTACCTGGCCACGCTCGCGGTCGGCAAGTTCGACATCAGCACCGACACCACGGCCAACGGGCTGCCGGTCTACAACGCGTACAGCAAGGGCCTCGGCGACAACGCGGACGCGGCGCGGGCCAGCGTCGAGCGCACCGGTGAGCTGGTGGACTGGCTGAGCGGCTACTTCGGCGACTACCCGTTCAGCTCGGTCGGCGGCTACGTCCCGAACGTCCCGACCGGCTTCGCCCTGGAGACCCAGACCCGGGTCTTCTACAGCCCCCGGCAGTTCGCGAAGGGCGCCAACACCTCGGTGGTCGTGCACGAGCTGGCCCACCAGTGGTACGGCGACAGCGTCTCGCTCTCGCGCTGGAGCGACATCTGGCTCAACGAGGGCTTCGCCCGGTACGCGCAGTTCCTCTGGTCCGAGCACGAGAACGAGGGCACCGCGCAGGAGCTGGCCGACTACGTCTACGCCTCGCACCCGGCCGACGACGCGTTCTGGACCGTCAAGCCGGGCGATCCGGGCGCGGACAACCAGTTCGCGACCGCCGTCTACGACCGGGGCGCGGTGGCCATCCAGGCGCTGCGCAACGCCGTCGGCGACGAGAAGTTCTTCCGGATCCTCAAGGGCTGGCCCACCGAGCGCCGGTACGGCAACGCGACCATCCCGGAGTTCCAGGCGTACGCGGAGAAGGTGTCCGGGCAGAAGCTCGGGGACCTCTTCAACACCTGGCTGTTCACCGCCGCCAAGCCGGCCGTCGGGCCGGTGGCGCCGGGGGCCGCGGCGCCGGCCACGGCCTCGCTGGCGCCGGGTGCGCGGGCGGACGCGGACCGGGGCGACGGGCAGCTGCCGGTGGAGCCCAAGTCTTGGAAGAAGATCCAGGAGAGCAACTCCGTGCACGACGAGGCGCATTGACGTCTCGCTGGTGACCGGTGGTCAGGTGACCTGGTGTGACGGGCGTGGTCCGGTCGGCCGTCCGGGACGGGTGGTTTCCGTCCCGGGACGGGCGGTCGGCCGGGCTACGCCGCTCCGGAGCCGTCGGCCGCGAGCAGTTCGGTCAGGCGGCGGACGGCGAAGGGTATGAGTTCGCGGACCGGGATCAGCCGGCAGGGCGCGTTGCCGACCAGCACCTCCCGGATGCCCACCAGCTCCTCGAACTCCCGCCCCACGAGCGGGAAATGGGTGTCGTCGTCGTTGCCCACGTCGGGCGCCTCGAGCCAGACCCGCTCGCCCTCGATCGCCAGCGGGAAGCGGCGGAGCTTGAGCCGGCGGTTGGGCGCGAAGGTCTCGGCGTAGTGCAGGAAGGTGTTGCGGTTGTGCCCGACCCCGATCAGCAGCACGTACCCGCCGAGGTCGTGCAGCGCGCCGAACGGCGACTCCCGGCCGACGGCCCAGCCGAACGAGCGACGGGCGGTCACCTCCCGGGCGTGCGCTCCGACGGCGGCGACCGAGGCCTGCGGGTGGGTACTGCGCAGGCTCTCCGGCAGGGCGCGCAGCGCCTCGGCTATCGCGCCCATGGGGGACGGCAGCTCGGGGTGGAACAGCGGGACGGCGGCTCGCAGTTCGGCGATCTCGGGGGTGGGCAGGCCGGCGTGGTCCGGCGCCGGGTCGCAGACCGTGCCGGTGGTGAAGGTGGGCACCACGACCGTGCCGCCCGGCCCGACGGCCTCGCGCAGGCTGGCCACCACGGCCTCCGCCCCGCCCTCGACCCGGCCGAGGCTGGAGAGTGAGGAGTGCACCATCAGCGCCATGTCCGGTCGGACGCCGACCCGGCGCCAGCCGTCCACGAGGTCGGCGGTGGTGAGCGGGCTGGTGCCCGGAGTGGTCATGGTCCCCCCTGGTGGTGGCGCGGTGCTCGCGGTGGCGCGCGGTGTTCGGGCGTGGGTGTGCGGTCGGGCGTGCCGGTGCGGATTCGTACCGGTGTGGCGCGATTGTTCGAGCCCGACCCTAGCGGGTGGCTCTGACAATCGATCAGGGGACGGCTCCCCGTCGTCAGTCCACCACCGGGCTGCGGCGTTCGACCATGACCACGTCGCGCCAGCGGCCGTCCAGTCGGCCGATCCGCTCGCGGGTGCCGACCACCCGGAAGCCCGTGCGCTGGTGGAGGGCGAGGCTGGCGGTGTTCTCCGGGAAGATGCCGGACTGCACGGTCCAGATCCCGGCGGCGTCGGTGGACGCGAGCAGGGCCGCCAGCAGGGCCCGCCCGACGCCCCTGCCCTGAGCCGAGGAGGCGACGTAGACGGAGTGCTCGACCACGCCGGCGTAGGCGTCGCGGGCGGAGACCCGCGAGACGGCGGCCCAGCCGAGGACGCGGTCGTCGTTCGTCGTGTCGGCGTCGAGGGCTACCAGGCGGTGCTCGGGGAGCTTGGCGGCGTCGAAGGCGTCCCAACTGGGGGCGCTGGTCTCGAAGGTGGCGTTGCCGGCGTCGATGCCCTCCTGGAAGATCGCCAGGACGGCGGCGGCGTGTTCGGGGCGCATCGGGGCGATCCGCGGGCCGGAGGCCGGTGTGATCGTCTGGTCGGTGGTCATCGGGCGCCCGCCTCGGCCAGGACCAGGGCCTCCTGCTCGGGTGTGAAGCCGTGGCCGAGCGGCGGTTCGCCGCGGCCGCGGTCCCAGGCGAGGACGTCGGCGGCGGTGACCTCGAGCGGGGTGGCGGGCAGCCCGGCCGCGCGGGCCCGGGCTGGGTCGCGCTGCTGGCCGGGCCAGAGCCGTTCTTCCCGGACCAGGGGGAAGAAGGGCGGCGGGGCGGTCTCCGGCGGGACGGGGACGATCTCGATCTCGGTGCCCGCGACCTCGGCGCAGGTGGTGATCAGCCCGCCCAGGGTGGTCGGTTCGGCCGGGCCGACGGCGTGGAAGGCGCCCGGCCGGTCGTCCTCGATCAGTCGCAGCACCAGCCGGGCCAGGTCGCGCGAGTCGACCACCTGGACCGGCTGTTCGGGGCGTCCGGGCAGCGCGATCCGGCCGCCGCGCGCCGCCCGGCGCGCCCAGTAGGTCAGCCCCCGGTCCTGGTCGTACGGACCGGCCACCTTGCCCGGGCGCACGATCGTCGCCCGGTCGCCGTAGCGGGCGGTGACGTCCTGCTCGCAGGCGACCTTGAGCCGGCCGTAGGTCGCCTCGGTCAGCTGCTCGGCGTCCCGCAGCGGCTCGCGGAGCGGGACGGACTCGTCCGAGAAGGGGGCGAGTCCGTCCCGTCGGTAGACCGCGTGGCTGGAGACGAAGAGGTAGCGGCCGACCCGGTCGCCGAGGGCGGCCATCGCCTGGCCGACCTGGCGGGGGCGGAAGCCGCTGACGTCCACCACCGCGTCCCACTCGCCCTCGCGCAGGGCGGTGTGGTCGCCGGTGTCGCGGTCGCCGATGAGGTGGTGGGCCTCGGGGAAGAGGCCGGGGTTCGTCCTGCCGCGGTTGAAGAGGGTGACCTCAGCGCCGTTGTGCAGGGCGTCGGCGGCGATCGCGCGGCCGACGAAGGAGGTACCGCCGAGTACGAGGATCCGCATGGACTCCAGGCTATTGCCGGATGTCAATGGGTCTGGCCGGAGACGGTTCCGGTCAGATCCGGTGCGAGAGCTTCGGGTAGTCGGTGTAGCCGGTGGCCTCCTGGCCGTAGAGGTGGGTCTCGTCGACGGGGGTGAGCGGGGCGCCGGCGGCGAATCGTTCCGGCAGGTCCGGGTTGGCGATGAAGGCGCGGCCGTAGGAGACCAGGTCGGCGAGTCCGGCGGAGAGCACCGCCTCGCCCTGCTCGCGGTCGGTGGCGTCGCGGTTCTCCCCGACGTTGGCGATCAGCGGGCCGGACCAGCGGGGGCGCAGGTCGGCCAGCGCTGGGTAGTCGTCGTTGTCGGTGAGGTGGAGGTAGGCCAGGCCGAGGCCGTCGAGCTCGGCCAGCAGGGCCCGGTAGACCGGCGCCGGGTCGGCCTCGTACATGCCGAACTGCGGGTTGCCGGGGGAGAGTCGCAGACCGAGGCGGTGCGGGCCGATGGCCTCTGCGACGGCGGTGACCAGCTCGATCGGGAAGCGGAGCCGGTTCTCGAGGGTACCGGGGCCGTACTCGTCGGTGCGCAGGTTGGTGTTGTCGGCGAGGAACTGGTGGATCAGGTAGGAGTTGGCACCGTGCAGCTCCACGGCGTCGAAGCCCGCGGCGAGGGCGTTGTGGGCGGCGGTGACGTGGTCGGCGATGGTCCGGTGGATCTCGGCGCGGGTCATCTCGCGGGGGACGACGGCCTCGGCCTTGCCGCCGTCCCGGACGTGCACCGGGCTCGGGGCGGGGACGGCGGAGGGGCCGGCCGGGACGTCACCGAGCAGTCGGTTCAGTGGGTGGCCCTGGCGGCCGCCGTGCATCAGCTGGGCGACGATCCGCCCGCCCGCCGCGTGCACCGCCTCGGTGACGGTGCGCCAGCCGGCCACGTGCGCGGGCGTCTCCAGGCCGGGCAGGCGCCAGCCGGACTGCCCCTCCCGGCTGGGCCAGATGCCCTCGGTGACGATCAGTCCGGCGCTCGCGCGCTGGGCGTAGTACTCGGCGACGAGGGGCAGCGGCGTACCGTCCTCGGCGGCCCGGTAGCGCGTCATCGGGGCCATCACGACGCGGTTGGGCAGGTCGAACTCGCCGAGGCGGTACGGGCTGAGCAGGGATTCGGTGGTGGTGGTCATGCCGGTACGGTAGAACCTGACATCAATGTCAGGTTCAACCGGCGGTCCGGCCGACCCGGTCGGCGCGGGCGGCCTCGGTGAGGGATCAACTCCTGGATGCCGTAGAGGAATTCCTCTTTCGCGGGGCGCGGGAGCGCGGCCGGGTCGGCGGTCATGGTCAGGCTCAGTGCCTCGGGGGACTGCAGGGCGTCCAGGGCGTAGGTCAGGCCGGGGCGCGGCTCGAACTCGACCGGCCGGCTGAGGGTGGTGCTCTCGTCGGCCCGGCCCGGGGCGGCCGGGAGCCCGGGCGTCGAGGGGCGTTGGGGGCGCTGGGGGGTGTGCGGAGGCGGGGGTTCCGAAGCTATCTCGACATGAAGTATCTTGATGTCGAGATTGATGGTGGACGTGAAACGAGGGCGTGTTGTCATGCGGGGGAACGGACTGTGGGCGCAGCTGCGGCAGCCACCGGGTGGGCCGGACGCGCGGATCATGCTGCTCGCGCAGGGCGTGGACCGGACCGGCAGCGGGGTGTGGGCGGCGGCCTCGGTGCTGTACTTCACCTACGTGTGCGGGATGGACGCCGGACGGCTCGGGCTGCTGCTCGGCGTGGGCGCCGTGGCCGGGATCATCGGTTCGCCGCTGGCCGGGCGGGCGGCCGAGCGGCTGCCGCTGCGCGGGCTGCTGATCGGCTGCCACCTGCTGCGGGTGGCCACCATGGGCCTGTTGCTGGTGGTCGACCACTTCGCCGCGCTGCTGCTGTCGGTCGCCCTGACCTGTCTGGCCGAGCGAGGGGCCAAGACCCTGGAGATGCTGTTCGCCACCCGGGTCGCGGGCGAGCGCCGCGCCACCTACCAGGCGCTGTTCCGCAGTGTGGCCAACGGCGGGTACGCCGTCGGGACGGGCTTCGCGGCGATCGGTCTGGCGGTGGGGAGCACGACCGCCTACCGGGCGCTGATCGTGGCCAACGCGCTCTCCTACCTGCTGGCCGCCCTGCTGATCCGGCGCACCACGGAGCCGGCCGGCCGCGGACTGGTGGCGACGCCGCCGGCGCAGCCGTCCGCTCAGCCCTCCTCTCAGCCCTCCGGGGTCGAGGGCGGCCCCGAGGCCGTACCGAGCCCCTGGCGCGACCGCGGCTACCTGCTGTTCGTCCTGCTGGACCTGCCGATGTGCCTGGACGACTCCGTCCTCAACGTGGGGCTGCCGCTGTGGCTGATCCACCACACCGATGCGCCGCACGCCGTCGTCCCGGCCTTCCTGACCCTCAACACCGTGCTGGTGGTGGTGCTGCAACTGCGCGTCTCGGCTTGGGCCGAGAACCCGCGCGGGGCGACCACGGCGGTCGGCTGGTACGGGGTGACCCTGCTCGCGAGCTGCCTGCTGATCGCGCTCTCGACCGGCGGCGGCCCGCTGACCGCCTCGCTCGCCCTGCTGGCCGCCGCGGCCCTGGTCACCCTCGCGGAGCTGATGCGCTCGGTGAGCTCCTGGGAGCTGGCGGTCAGCCTGGCGCCTCCGCGCGCCAAGGCCTCCTACCTGGGCGTGGCGGGGATGTCCCAGTCGGTGCAGAAATCGGTGGGGCCGATGCTGCTGACCGGCGTGGTGATGGCGGCCGGCCCGGCCGGCTGGCTGGCGCTCGGCGCGGTGTCCACCGGCCTGGCCGCGGTGCAGCGCCGGGCGAGCCTGCGCCGGCTCGCGGCGCTTGAGGCGTCGGCGGCGGCTGGGGTGGCTGTGGCGGTGGTCGGCTGAGGAGTGGGGGTGCCTGGCGTCGCCGAGGCCGCCCCGGGCCATGAGTTCACCGGACGTCGCAGCCGTCCCCGACGACCGGTGGTTCGTCGGCCTGCGCGAGGCCCGTCGGCTGCTGCGCGAAACGGCCCTTGGCGGCGACATCACCGACTTCGTCGCCGCACATACCGTCAACTGCACCGGTGATTTGGGGAAGCGGGCGCTGTGGCGACGAGGTGCTCCCGTCGTCGACTGCCTCCACCGCCTGCGGGAGCGCTACGCCCGGCCGTAGGCGGTGGAGGTGGCGGCAGTCGTACTCACTCCGTGGCGGCCCCGGTGTTCAGCCCACCTCGACGGTGTAGTGCCGCTCGCCCTGGTCCGAGCCGCCCGCGCCGCCGGTGTGGTTGGGGTTGCGCAGGGTGATGGTCGCCCGGCCGGACTTGGGGCCGGCCCGGAAGACGAAGTAGTAGCGGCCGCCGGAGCCGGCCGAACCGGTGGCGCCGACCAGGTCCTTGAGGCCGAAGTTCTTGACGTACTCGTCGCCCACGGTCTGGACCACGGCCGGGTCGGGAGCCGGGGCGGCCACGCTCCAGACCTGGCCGGTCACCCGGTGGGCGCTGACCTCCACGGAGAACAACTCGCCCGGTTTGACGGCCAGTTCACCGGAGTCGGCGGAGAACACCGTGCCGTGTTCGAGTTTGCCGGTGGTCATCCGGTGGACCACCACCGCCCCCACCACGCCCGCGACGGCCAGCAGCGCGAGCGCCGCGATCAGGATCCGACGCCAGTTCACGCGCTCGCCTCCCGGTGGGTGACCCGCAGTGCCAGCACGGCGGCGACCGCGTCGAGCCAGCGGGCGACCAGGAGGTCCCCGGTGGCGTCCCCGGCGACCATTGCGGCCGCCTCCAGCCAGCCGCGCGCCACCGCTGCCGCCGGGCCGGGCAGCGGCTCGGGCAGGCCGGCCGCGAAGCGGGTGCCGCCGGAGCGGACCACCTCGCCCAGGAAGACCAGGGCGCGCGGCATGACGCCGAGCCGGTCGACGGTGATCGCGGCGGCCACCGCGCCGTCGCCGAACAGCGTCGAGCGGTGCGGCCCCGCGGCGGGCAGGCCGAAGCGCAGCAGGACCTCGACGTCCAGCTCGGCCAGGCGGGCGTCGCTCATCGACTGCGGAGTCGGTCGGGGGGAAGTGCTCACGTGCTCACCCGGGGCCTCACTGGGGCATCTGGACGTGGTCGGCGATCGGCATGTTGCCGCCCTGCGCCGCGCCCTCCATGTGGTTGTTGACGAAGTCGTTCTCGCTCACCCAGACGGTGTAGCCCCAGGGATTGTAGATCTCCAGCTGGTCGCCGCGGTGGCCGATGATCATCATCTGGTGGCCGTCCGGACGGAACCAGGTGTCCTCCTTGACCCCGATCGGCACCGGCTTGCCCTGGTCCACCGCCGACTCGACCTGGGCCAGCACGTCCCTGCGCTGCTCCGGGCCCTCCAGGTCGACGGTGTGGTAGCCCGCCCCGGTGTGCTTGCCGATCTCGTCGTTGGCGGCGTCCTTGGACTCGCCGTCGCTCATTCCGTCCTGCCACTCGTTCCACCAGTTCTTGGTGTCGTAGACGCGGTCGGTTTCCTTGAGCCAACGGTCGTACGCGGCCTGGCCGTTGTCGTACTTCGGGTCACCGGGGTGACCCCCGGTGGTGAGCTGCAGCGAGTAGAGCGGGTCGACCATCGCCCGGGCGGTGACGGTCGAGGCGGCCACGCAGGTCGGCTTGTCGCCCTGGTTCCACGCCACGCCCTGGTAGGCGGTGTTCGACTGGTTGGTGGAGGAGGAGTCGATCTGCACCGGCGAGAGGCGCTGGGCCAGCCAGGCCGGGTCGTCGCCGTGCCCGTGGATCTGGTCGTCGAAGGCCTTGATCTCGTCGTAACTGTGCCCGGCCGCCAGCGCCTTCATCAGGTAGGCGCGCTCCTCGGGGGACTTGCTGCCGGCCAGCAGCTGGTCGAAGCGGGCCCGGTCGGCGTCGCTCATCTTGTCCATGAACTGGCCGGCCCGGGTCACGTCGTTGGCCGTGAGGATGGCGCCGAACTGGTCGCTGCCGGCGACCTCCGCGTCCGCGACGACCAGCTTGTCGGCGGCGCCGAGGCCCTTGTTCTTGAAGCGGGCGGCCAGCGCCTTGTCCGCCAGCGCGTGCAGCTCCCGGGCGGCGGCCCGGCCGGCCTCCTCGGCCTTCACCGCGGCGTCGTAGATCGACTTGATGCCCTCCTTCGCCCTGGCGTGGGCGCGGTGCATCTTGTCGTCGTCCCAGTGGACCAGGTCCGGCCCGTCGCTGAAGGTGATGTCGTGCAGCAGCTTCAGCGCCTCGGTCAGCGGTGCGTGGCCCTGCCCGTGCAGGGACTGCGCCCCGCTGAGCGCGGAGGCCAGCGCCTTGAGCTGGTCCCGGCCCTTGCCCAGGATCTCGTGGCAGCGCCCGAGGTCGTCGGCGGAGGCCTTGACCACCTCGGCGGCCTTCTCCCCGACCTGCCCGGTCCAGGCGTCCGGCAGGTGCTGGGCGCCCACCCGCGCCACCTTCATCTGGACCGTGTCCAGTTGGGAGACGGCGGTGTTGTAGGCGGCGGCGAGCTCGCCGAGCTTGCCCGGGTCGCCCTTGGGCGCGGGCAGCTGGAGGGCGTCGTGCACCGCGTACTTGAGGTCGCCGGCGCCCCACATGCCGTGGGACTCGTCGATGGTCTTCTTCAGCCCCTCGACCTGCTCCCGAAGGGAGCGCTGCTCGACGCCGAGCGGGTTGAGCGGGTCCATGCCGTGGTCGGGCACCGTCACGCCCCCTGGTGCTGGTACTGGTACTGCTGGCTGACGCCGTGATCGGTGTTGGTGTAGTTGGCCGCGGTGGTGTGCACCTTGCCGCCGAGGTCGTTCAGGGCGTCCACGTTCACGCCCAGTTCGTCCTGCCAGGCCTGCCAGAACGCCTTGGCCGCGTCACTCGCGCCGTACTCGCCGAACGTGTCCTCACCGGACATGCCGAGCTTGCCCAGCGCGTCCTTCACCGAGCCCACGTCCGTACTCGCCGCTATCAGCTGGTCACCAGCGTCCCCGAGCTTGTCCGGGTGGGCACTGAACCCCACCCCGACCCCGCCGTCGTCGCCGCCGCTCATCCGACTCCCCCGATGTCCCGGTCGCCCCCTCCGTGGGGTGGCGGTCAGTATAGGGGCAGTTCTGCCGCCCGATCCGGCCCTGAGCAGCGGCTCTGACAGGTCATCGCACAACCCGCCCGATCTGCGCGGAACGATCACATGACGAGGCCGCCGGATGGTACGAGTGCGGCGCAGGGGTCAACACGCTCCGTGTGTTGTCGCAAGCGTGCTGCCTAGGTGTGGGCGTGGGACTGGGGGAGCGGAAAGGCCCGTGTTCAGGTTCGGCCGGCGCTGACCGTCGGGGGTCAGGCGGCGCGGGTGGCGGTGACGAGGTGGTAGTCGAGGAGGCCGTGGTGCCAGGCGGGGAGGAAGTTGCGGGTCCAGTGGTCGGTGGGGACGGTGTCGGCGAGGTAGCGGTCGAGGCCCGGCCAGACGTCGGAGCCGATGGACTCGGTGGTGACGTCGGTGAAGCCGGCGGCGGTGAGGTCGGTGGTGAAGTCGTCGAGGTGGTGGGCGATATCGAGGCCGTCGGCGAAGCTGGCGAGCAGGATCTTGAGGCGTTCGGTGACGTCGTCGCCGGGGGCGGCGAAGAAGGTGGTGACCACCAGGCGGCCGCCGGGGCGCAGGACGCGGGCCGATTCGCGGGCGAAGCCGGTGAGTTCGCGGAAGTGCTGGGCGGCTTCGACGGAGTACAGGCCGTCCAGGGAGGCGTCGGGGAACGGGAGTTCGTCCGCCGAGCCGATGGTGTAGGTGAGCCGGTCCGGATAGGTGGCCAGGGCGCGGGAGTTGACGGCGCGGGCGCGCTCGATCTGGTCCGGGTGGATGTCGACGCCGGTGACGGAGGCGAAGCGGAACTCCCGCAGCGCGAGGGCCGCCCCGAGCCCACGGCCGCAGCCGACCTCGGCAAGCCGCAGTTGCTCGCGCGGCTCCGGGAAGGCGCGCAGCACCCGCCGGTACAGCTGCTCCTGGCTGCGCACCCGGTCCTCCGGGGTCGGGGCGGTGACGTCGATCCCCTGCCAGTCGCCGAAGTTGATGAACCCGCCTGCGAACGAGGGGGCGGTACTGAGATCGTCGGCGCCGTACGTCCGGCGTACCGTCGGGGGGATGTGGTTGTGGTCCATGGGCCGTCGGGTCTCCTGCTCGGTGGGCGCCCGGCCGTCGGGCGCGCCGAGGTACGTACCCAAACCGGTGGCGGTCCGAACACGGTACGTGACGGGGCCGGTTCGGGGTTGACGGCAGGTGTGGGGAGCAAGGACGGGTCGGGTGTTGATCAAGGGGCTGTCGGGCCCCGAAACGCGTTGTCCGGATGGGCCTGCCGTTCGCTACAGTCCGCCGGGAAATTGACGATCGCGAGGAGCAACGACCCGATGAACACCGACAATCGACCCGTACCGTCGCTGACCGGCGGCGAGCGCGAGATGCTGCGCGGCTTCCTGGACTTCCACCGGGCGACCCTCGCCATGAAGTGCGAGGGCCTGACCGACGAGCAGTTGCGGGAGCGCTCCAGCCCGCCGTCCACGCTGAGCCTGCTCGGGCTGGTGCGGCACATGGCGGAAGTGGAGCGCACCTGGTTCCGCCGGGTGATCGACGGGGAGGACGTCCCGCTGGTCTGGTCCGAGGACGGCGACTACCAGGTGGCCTACGACGCGAGCGGGTCCACCCGCGCCGAGGCCTTCGCCGCCTGGCAGGCCGAGGTCGAGCACTCCCGCCGGATCGAACTCGCCGCCCCCTCGCTCGACGTCGCCGGCTACCAGCCCCGCTGGCAGGCCGAGGTGTCGCTGCGCCTGGTGATGCTGCACCTGATCCACGAGTACGCCCGGCACAACGGGCACGCCGACTTCCTGCGTGAGGCCATCGACGGGGTGGTGGGGGCGTAGTCCTGCCCCGGGCACCCCGTGCGGTCACCAGCCGAGGAGGTGGGTGCGGGTGGTGAGGGCGGTGAGGACGGACTTGGCGGTGGTGTCGGGGGTGAGGGTGGTGGTGTCGAGCTCGTGCGGGGTGGTGGGGGCCGCGGTGGTGAGGACGACGTAGTGGAGGGCGGCGCCGGTGGTGCGGCTCTCGCGGCGGAAGGTGTCGAGGGAGGACGGGACGTCGGGGCACTCGACGACGACCTGGTAGCCGCCGGTGGCGTAGGCGAAGGCGGCCTGGGCGGCGGCGGCCAGCGCGGTGGCGTTCTGGCGGGCGGCCTCGGGGAGGTGCGGCGGCAGCTGGCCGCTGCGGATGACCTGCAGGAAGTCGTCCGTCCGCAGGTGGACGCTCGGGTGCAGCTCCTGGGCGAGCAACCCGGCGACCGGGCTGTTCCCGGCCCCCGAGGGGTCGACGAGGACGAGGACGCCCCCGGCGCCCCGGCCGCCCCCGAGCTCCGGCCCACCTACGGTCGTACGGTTCACAGCTGCTGATCCCTTCGCGGGCCGGGGACGGACGGGGTCGGTCAGGTTCGGTCGGGTTGGGCGGGGTCGGTCGGGTTGGACCGAGTCGGTCGGGTTCGGACGGGGTCGGTCGGGGTCGGTTCGTACGGACAGCCGGGGCGAGGCGGTGGGAGTGCGAAGGAGCCGGTCGGCCCGGATGCGGACAGCCGACCGCCTCGTCCCTACGACTGATGCGTTTCGGGGATCAACCTAGTCCAAACGGGTGCTCCGAGTCGTCCCCCCTCCCGGTCCGCGGTCGGCTCGGCGGTGGTGCTCAGCGGTCCTCGGTGCGCAGCACGATCGGGTTGGTGAGGGCCGCCATCGGGCCCCAGGGGAGGTCCGCGCCCATCGAGTTGCCCTGGCCGGGCGTCCCGTCGGCCTTCGGATGGCGCACCTCGGCCCGGACGTAGGCGGCGAGCGAGGCGGTGGTGCGCCACACCACGGTGCCGGAGCCGGCGGCGGGCAGCGACTCCTGGTGCAGCTGCCCCTCGTCGGTGATCAGGCGGACGGTACCGCCGGGCACGCCGGAGACGGTGAGCCGGACGTCCACCGGGGCGTTCGCCGGGACGGTCAGCTCCTCGCCGATGCCCGCCTGACGGCCGTTGCCGGTGGCGGTGAGGTCGAGCTCGACGACGGCGGACTCGGCCAGCCAGCTGCGTCCGGCGCGCAGCCCGTCGAGGACGGCGTCCCGGGTTAGGTCCTCGGCGAGGACGACGTTGTGCGGGGAGCCGATCACCTGGGGGGCGCTGTGGGCGTCGCTGTTGCCCATGGCGGGCAGCCAGGAGCGGCCGCGGTTTCCGTCGCCGCGGTTTCCGTTGGCGCCGTTTCCGTTGCCGCCGCGCAGGGCGGCGGCGAGCTGGGCGTCCCAGGTGTCGACGGCCGACTCGTCGTCGTACGTCCACGGTCCGTTCCACACCTCGACGGCGTCGGCCTGCTCGTAGCCGAACTTCCACTGGCAGGCGACGTACGGGCAGTACGGGTGCGCGGGCACCACCAGGCCACCGGAGCGGTGGACCTGGCGGACGAAGCGCGGGTACTCCTCGTCGCGGGATCGGTAGCGCCAGTCGACGAACCGGCCGGGCTCCAGGCCCAGGGCCAGCCAGTGGCCGTTGCGGGTGGTGATCTCCTCGCCGGCGATGATCAGCAGGTCGGGGCCGGCCAGCGGGCCCCAGACGGCGTGCGAGGAGCTGGTGTTGTGGTCGGTCGAGACGATGAAGTCCAGGCCGGCCTCCCGGGCTCCGGCGGCCACCTCCTCGGGTAGCCGGCGCCCGTCGGAGTACACGGTGTGCAGGTGGCAGTCGCCCCGGTACCAGGCCCGGCCGCGGCCGCGGGCGCGTTCCGGCGGGTAGTGCGGGCTGAAGTCCGGCCCCGGCTCGCCGAAGCGGAGGGTGACCTGGACGCGGTAGTCCAGGCCCTGCGGGGCGACCTGGTAGGGGCCCAGTGCGATGTGCCAGGTGCCGGGGTTGATCGGGCCGGGGAGGTAGCCGGGGGTCGCGGCGCCGCGGGAGAGGGCGAACTCGCTGCGGAATCCGCCGGACCAGCCGCGGAAGCCGTCCCCGCCGAGGTCGGTGCCGCGCTCGTCGAAGATGCCGATGTCGCAGGAGTTGCCGGGGGTGCCGGCGGGGACCGGGGGCTTGTCGTAGGTGTAGGAGACGGCGATCTCGCGGACGCCGTCGGGGACTTCGAGTGGGAGGTAGACGAAGTCGGGGGCGCCGGTGGGGAGGTGGCCGGTGAGGGTGAGGGTGCGGCTGTCCGGGCCTTGGCCGGGGGTGGCTGAGGCCGTGCCGGCGGTGGCGGCCGTGGCGGCGAGGCCGAGGGCGGTGGCGGCGCCGGTGGTGAGGCCGGTGCGGAGCAGGTCGCGGCGGGCGGGGTTCGTCGGGTGTGCGGGGTCGGCGGGCATCGGGGCCTCCGGGCTGGGGTGGGCGGTTCGCCGGCAGGCCTACCCCGGGGGGTGAACCCGGGGTGAGGCGGGGCCCACCGGGGTGGGGCGGGTCGGTGAAGGGGCCCGGGCGGGGGCGGGGGCGAGTTGCGGTGAGTGACGTATGGTCGGCTCACAGTCATGTGGTCGGTGGGTATGGCGAATGGCGATGGGCCGGTTGGGAGGCTGGTGTGGCGCTGAGTCGGCGATCGCTGCTGGCGGCCGTGGTGGCCGGGGGCACGCTGGCGGGGTGCCGGGTGGGGCGGGCCGCGCAGGAGAGCGGATCGGTCTCGCCGGCAGTCTCCGCTGCGGGGGCGGCGGACGCCACGGCGTCGGCGGGTCCGGCTGCGGGTCCGTCAGCCACGCCGCCGGTCGGTGCGTCCGCGAGTCCGTCGGCAACGCCGTCGGCCGCGACTTCGACCGCGCCGTCAGCCGCGCCCACGGTGGCCAGGGAGCCGAGCCGGGCCGAGATGGTCCAGCGGTACGGGGCCCTGGCGCCGAGCGAGTGGGGGCTGAACGTCTCCGGGGTGATCACCGGGCTGCCGGAGGGCGAGCGTGCGATGGCGCTGACCTTCGACGCCTGCGGCGGCCCCGGCGGGAACGCCTACGACGCCGACCTGATCGACTTCCTGCGCGCGAACAAGGTCCCGGCCACGCTGTTCCTGAACGCCCGCTGGATCGACGCCAACCCGGAGGTCTTCGAGCGGCTCGCCGCCGACCCGCTGTTCGAGATCGGCAACCACGGCACCGTCCACCGCCCGCTCTCGGTGACCGGCCGCTCGGCGTACGGGATCGCCGGCACCGGCGGGGTCGGGGAGGTGTACGACGAGGTCGCGGGCAACGCCCACAAGCTGACCGGGCTGCTCGGGCGCCCTCCGAGGTTCTTCCGCTCCGGCACCGCGCACTACGACGACGTCGCCGTCCGGGTGGTCGCCGACCTGGGCGAACGCGTCGTGGGCTTCAGCGTCAACGGGGACGGCGGGGCGACACTCCCTGCCTCCGAGATCCGGCAGGAGGTGGCGGCGGCGCGGCCGGGGGCGGTCGTCATCGGACACATGAACCAACCGGGCAGGGGCACCGCCGCCGGGGTGGCGGCGGCGGTGCCGGGGCTGCTGGCGGAGGGGCGGCGGTTCGTCCGGTTGTCCGATGTGATGTGAGGCGTCGGGGGTGTTACGCCAGGTGGAGCGGGAGTGTTACGCCAGGCGGAGGCCACCCGGGCGCTGCTCCTCGATGATGTCGACCAGCCAGTCGTAGACCGTCGGCCCCTTGCCCGCCCGGGCGGCGGCCAGCTTGGCGACGATGTCCTCGCGGTTGGTGGGGTGGGCACGGCTGAGCCGCCGCTCCAGCTGGCGGACCGTCTCCGGGTGGCCGAGCTTGCGGCGGGACACCTCGTGGTTACGCCACTCGATGACGTAGTCGTCGTCCTCGGCGGACGCGTATCCGCCCCGCAGGCAGTCCGCGAAGGCGTCCAGGTTGCGGCCGAAGTAGCCGTCGACGCCGATCGTCCGCCCGACCACGTCCCAGAAGTCCTCCAGGGTGCCGATCTCGTTGCCGTCGATCACATAAGTCACCGTCACGCGATCGAGGATATGCCGGGGCGAGACGGCCGGGAGACGAGCGGCCGGGAGACGAGTGGCTACGGTCACGCCTACGGCTCGACGGCGATCGCGGTGGCGAGCAGCCCGTCGCGCATCGTCCAGCGGCCGTCGAAGCCGTCGAGGCGGCGGCCGCCGACCACCGGGCCGGGGACCAGCAGGCGGGCGGCGAAGGTGCCGTCTGGGGAGAGGTCGAGCTCGGCCTCGTGGAAGTCCAGCCACAGCTCGGTCAGCGGGAACCAGGCCTTGTAGACCGATTCCTTGGCGCTGAACAGGATGCGGTCCCACGGCGTGCCCGGGTGCTCGGCGGCGAGCCCGGCCAGCCGCTGTTGCTCGAACGGCAGGGCGACGGACTCCAGGACGCCCTCCGGGAGCGGCAGCGCGGGCTCGGCGTCGATGCCGACCGAGGCCAGGGTGCCGGCCCGGGCGACGGCGGCCGCGCGGAAGCCTTCGCAGTGGGTGAGGCTGCCGATCACGCCGTCCGGCCAGCTCGGCGCGCCGCGCAGGCCCGGGACGAGCGGGCGGTACGGGACGCCGAGGCGGGCCAGGGCGGTGCGGGCGCAGTGGCGGACGGTGGTGAACTCGCGGCGGCGCTTGTCCACGGCCCGGGCGACGGCCTGCTCCTCGGCGGGCTCCAGCCGCGCCCCGGGCGGGTCGTCGTAGGCCACCTCGGTCACCACGACGTCCGGCAGCAGGTCCCCGATCACGCGTTCCCCCCTCGGTCGGCAGCGCGGGCGGCGCGCCGCGCGGGTCGAGCGTAACCCGGTTGGGCGGCGCCGGTCCGCGATCAAGGGAAGCGGGGGCCGTCGGCCCGTGGCGGGGACGGGGGCCTACTGGCCGAGCAGGCGGGCGAAGTCCAGGCCGAGGCTGCCGAGGACGGGGAGCGCGCCGAGGTCGGTGATGCCGCCGACCGGAACGCTGTGGCCCTGGTTCACCGCGCGTGTCACTGCTGCCGCTTCCGGGAGCGCGCCGGCCGGCGTCGCGTTGGCCGGGGGACGCGGTGAGGACCGGGGGCAGGGCGGCGCCGAGGAGCAGGGCGGCGGCGAGTGCGGTGCGCATGGGGACGGGACTCCGGACGGATGGGGGTGACGAACCGTCAACGCTGCGCGTGGCGCGGCGGTCACGCATCTTCGCTCCTTCGGCCGCATCAGTGAAGATCCTTGCCTTGTCGGGCCCGCCCCCGTTCGTGCGTGGGGGCGGGCCCGATGTGTTCACCGTGTCGACGTCGTGGCCGGCGAGGTGGGGAGCCGTGGGGCCATGGCGAGCAGGAGTTGGACCGCCGGCGGGGCCGTCCGGGGATTGTGGGCGAGGCCCAGCGTGACCGTGGGCACCGGACGCGTCAGCCGGCGCAGACTCACGCCCGGAATCCGGAAGACCCGGGCCCGGCCCTCCGGAATGGGCGCGATGCCGTGACCGGCCGCCACCGCCAGCAGCAACTGCTCGTCGTCCGGCTCCTCCCGGACGATCCGGGGCGGCCGGTCGGGCCAGAGCTGTCCGGTGATCGACGCGTGCATCCCGGGGCCATTGGCGCGCGGCCACAGCACCACCGGCTCGTCACCGATGCGGCTCCGGTCGACCCGGCCGCGGCCGTGGGCCAGTGGGTGGCCGGACGGAACCGCCAGCAGCAGTTCCTCCTCGGCGATGATCCGGCAGGCCAGTTCGGGGACGTCCAGCGGCGGCCGGACGAAGGCCGCGTCCAGCCGCCCGGCGAGGAGCTCCCCGACGTTGTGGGCCGTCCAGCCGGTCTGCAGCGCGACCTCCACCCGGGGGTGGCGCTCGCGGAACTCGGACATCAGGGTGTCGCAGACGCCCCCGCGGGCCGAGCGGGTGTACGCCACCCGCAGGCTGCCCTGCTGCCCCCGGGCCACCGCCGTGATCCGCCGGTCGGCCTCGGCCACCTGGTGCAGCAGCTGCCGGGCCTCTTCCGCGACTCCGCGGCCGATCGGCGTCAACGTGCAGCCCCTGCTGGTGCGTTCGACCAGCCGCACACCGAGCTGCCGCTCCAGCGCCTGGATCTGCTGGCTCAGCGCCGGCTGCGCCACCCGCAGTCGGCGGGCGGCCCGGGTGAAGTTCAACTCCTCGGCCAGCACGGAGAAGTAGCGCATTCGGCGAAGGTCCACCGGTCGATGGTAGGGCCGTCGCGCGGCGGTGGCCGCCGGGTCGTCACCGGTGGTCGCCGGCGGGCGACCGGGCTGCCTGCGGTGATAAGGGGGCCTTATCGCGGGGCTATCGAACTGGTCTTGGACGGCTCTCGGGCCGTCCCGCTTCCCTGGAAGCGCGCTGTTGTCGGCAGGTGGAGAACGGGAGGGGATCGGTGTGGACGTCGTCGTGATCGGCAGCGGGGTGATCGGGCTCACCACGGCCCTGCGGCTGCAGGAGCGGGGCCTGCGGGTGGTGGTGGTGACGGCGGACGGCCTGCTGTCGACGGTCTCGGCCGTCGCGGCGGCCGTCTGGTACCCGGTGGGGGTGGAGACCGGTGAGCGGGTCGCCGACTGGTCCGCCACCACCTTCGCCGAACTCGCCCGGCAGGCGGCGGACGGCGTGCCCGGCGTGGTCATGCGCGACACCTGGATGCCCGCGCACCGGCGGCAGGGCGAAGCCGCGCCCTGGTGGGGCGGCGGCGTCCCGGACCTGCGCCGGCTGGAACCGTCCGAACTCGCCCCGGGGTACGCGGACGGCTGGCGGTTCACCGCTCCGACGGTCGAGATGCCGCTCTACCTGCCCTGGCTGCTCGGCCGCTTCCTGGACGGCGGGGGCGAGGTCGTCCACCGGCGCCTCGACACCCTCCCGCAGGCCCGCGCCTGGGCACCCGTCGCCGTCAACGCCAGCGGACTCGGCGCACGACAGCTGTGCGGGGACGACGAACTGCGGCCGGTGCGAGGGCAACTCGTCCTGGTGCGCAACCCCGGGCTGCGGTCGTCGCTGCGGATCCAGGACGACCCGTCCGGATACACCTACGTCCACCCGCGCAGCCGGGACGTCGTCCTGGGCGGCACCTTCGAGGAGGGCAGCTGGGACCTCGGACCCGACCGGCTCACGGCCGAGGCGATCCTCGCCCGGTGCGCGGTGCACGTCCCCGAACTGCGCGGAGCCGAGATCATCGGCCAGCCGCTGGGCCTGCGCCCGGACCGCCGGGGCGGGGTGCGGCTGGAGGTCGAGGACGGCGCGGGCGGGCTCCGGATCGTGCACAACTACGGGCACGGCGGGGCGGGGGTCACGCTGAGCTGGGGGTGCGCGGACGCGGTGGCGGAGCTGGTGGGGGGCTGACGGGCCGTCCGCCGGGAAGGTCGCCTAGCCTGGGCGCATGCCTGATCACAGACCTGATCGCCTGCCTGATCGTCGGCCTGAGCACATGCCTGATCGCCGGCCTGGAGACGTGGCCGACGCGGAGACGGCGGGGATGACGGGGATCAGCTTTCCTGCCTGGCAGGGCCGGCACTACGTGACGCTGGCCGAACTGCTGGTCCGCCTCGGCAGCTCCGGACTCGGGCTGCGGTGGCGCGTCGAGTGCGAGGAACGGTGGGACCTCACTGCGGAGTTGGAGCGCCGCTCGGCGGGCGACGGCATGGACACCCTGACGCTGCTCTCGCTGGTGGCCCCCGGCGTCCAGTTGGTCGATGCCGAGGCCCGGGGCTTCGGTCCGGACGGGCTGGCGGTGGTCCTGACGGAGTTCGACAGCTCGCTCTGGGAGGTCAGGGCCGCCGACGAGCGCGTGCTCGGCGAGCTCCGGATGCACTATCCGGAGGCTTCCGCGCTCTGAGCGGGCACGGTGGGGGTGGTCAGTGGTGGCGTTCGACGGCCTGATGAGAGGGGAGTTCGGGAGATGACCGAGGCGAGGAAGCCGGTGCTCTACGTCGTCGTGTGTGCGGCGGGGGTCGCGGGTGGGGTGGGGGAGCTGATCTCCGCCGCGCAGGGGCGGGGGTGGGACGTGGGGGTGGTGGCGACGCCACTTGCCATGGGGTTCATCGATGTTGAAGCGATCGAGGCGCAGACGGGGTACCCGATCCGTTCGGCCTGGCGGAAGCCGGGGGACCCCCGGCCGTTGCCGGATCCGGACGCGATCGTCGTCTCGCCCGCGACGTTCAACACGATCAACAAGTGGGCTGCCGGGATCTCGGACACGCTCGCGCTGGGGATCCTGTGCGAGTCGTACGGGTGGGGGATTCCGGTGGCGGCGCAGCCCTGTCTCAGCTCGGCGCAGGCCGCGCATCCGGCACACGAGGAGAGCCTGGCCAGGCTGCGGCGGATGGGGGTGCGGATCGCGGAGTTCGTGCCCGGGTCGTACAGCTGGACGCGGGTGTTGGAGCTGCTGGAGGTCTGACAGGGGGCCGGCCGCGACGGGATCCAGCCGGGGGCCGCCGGCCCCCGGCGCCGTTCGGCCGGAGGCTGCTACCAGATCAGTGACCGACGACAGTTGATCTTGCTCGGCGGGTCGGCGATACCACCCGTTCTGCTTACCGCGTTCGGCTGACGGGGCATATTGTGTACCCCCGCAAACTACTCCGATGGAAGTCAGTTTCCCGTCACCGTCCGAAAACCTTCTGCGGACCCGCGCCGACTGGGATAGCGTCGAAGCCGTCGGGGGGCCGACACCGAGCAAGGTGTATTCGAACGTCAGTTACCGGGCCGTAGCGGCCCGAGTTGGTCCTGGAGAAAAGCATGCGGAATTCCCCGGAGGAAAGCCGGTCGGACGTCATCGACGATCTGCAGCTCGCGGTCGAATCGCTGGCGGCCTTTCCGGCGCGGAACGCGGCCGGCGCGGCGGACGTCATCGAACGGCTGGCGGCGGTCGCCGAACTCTGCCGGTCGGTCGACGTGGTGCTCGACAGCCTGGTCGTCCAGGCGGCCGCCGAAGCCGCCGAGGAGGGTTGGACGGCCGCCCGGATGGCCGCCGAACACTCGGGCTACTACGCCAGGTTGCAGCGTGCGCTGCTCCCCACCGGCGCCGGCGCCGAGCTGACGCAGCAGTGAGCGCGCTGAACCCGGGCGTGCACGTGCTGTCCTGCCCCACCCGGTGGAGCGACGTCGACGAGAACGGGCACATCAACAACGCCCGCCTGGTCGGCTACATCCAGGAGGGGATTTACGACCTGTTCTGCCACCACGCGACCGCCGTGCGGGAATCGCTGTTCCCGTCCGGATTCATTATCGCCCGGCACGAGATCGATTATCTGGAACAATTGCACCACCGTCCCGAGCCGCTGTCGGTGCGGTTGACCGTGGAACGGATCGGGCGGAGTTCCGCCCATGTCGAGGTGAATGTCTGCCGCGAGCCGCTCACCTTTATGCGGGCGCGGACCGTGGTGGTCGCGCGGGACCGGGAATCCGGCCGGTCGCGCAAACTCAGCCAGAACGAGCGGCGCTTTCTGTCGGCGTTTATGTCGGACTCGGTCGCGGATCGGGCGTCGGACCGGGCGTCGGACACGGCGCGTGGCGACACCGTGGTCGCCGTGGCGCAGCCGATGGCGCCGGCCCAACGCGCGGCGTCGCGTACCGGCAGCGGGGTCGGCTCGTCACGCGGCTCGCGCAGACGGGTCCGCGCCTCGGCAGGCTGACCCGCGCGCTCCCGTGCCGGTGACGGCGCGGGCCGGCGGCGTGATCGACAACGGCGTCGATCCGTCCGGCCGGTCCCGGCACCGGCGTCAAGGTTCCGTTCGGCCTCGGGCCCCCGCCGGATTCGCGGGCATCGGCCCGGCCGGACCGCAGTACGCTGAGCAGCGTGGGAACCGGTACGTCCCCCGGCGGTCACGGGCTGCGATGAGGCGGGCCCCTCGGGCCATCGGCCGCCGCCGGCCCGGCCGGATCCCGCCGACCGGAAGGAGGACGCGATGACCATCTCCTGGGAGGACTTCCTCGCCCGTGTCGCGGAGCGCGGCGAGTACCGGGGTGAGGCGGAGGCGGACCATGCCGCCCGGGTCGTACTGGCCCTGCTGGGCGAGCACCTGGTGGGCGCGGAGCGGCTGGACCTCGCCGACGCGCTGCCCGGGACGTACGCCTCGCTGCTCCGGGACGCCCAGCCGGCCGCCGAGCCGCTGACCGCCGAGCGGTTCGTGGAGGCCGTGGTGGGCTGGATCGACGGGGCGACGCCGGCGACGGCGCAGTGGGACATCGGGGCGGTGCTCAGCACCGTGGCCGACCTCGTCCCGGGGGAACTGCTCGACCAGGTGATCGAGCAGTTGCCGGACGGCTACGACCTGCTCTTCGGCCATCCGCTGCCGGCCTGAGGCATCAGACACGCGCCGGGGCGCCCGTGGTGGCCCGGAACAGCCGCGCGCCCGGACCGGTCAGCTCGACCGGTCCGGCGCCCGGGCGCAGGTAGGCGGAGGCGTCCCGGGGCAGGTCGAGGGCGGGGTGGCCGGGGGCGCTCAGCCGGGCGTGGCCCGCGATGCAGAGCAGGATCTGCGGGGTGGGCAGCTCGATCCGGGTGGGGACTGCGGTCGGGTGCAGCCGGGAGAGCCGGAACTCCTCAGCGGGGGAGGGGTATTCGGCTTCCACGGCGCTCGCCGGGTGCGCGGTGCGGCGGGCGGGCTCGGCGGCGCGGAAGGACGTGACGGCCAGCAGGCCGGGCACGTCGACGTGCTTGGCGGTGAGCCCGCAGCGCAGCACGTTGTCCGAGTTGGCCGTCAACTCGACGCCCACGCCGCGGAGGTAGTCCGGGAGGGCGGTCAGCGGCAGAGCGCGGCCGCGCCGATCAGCCCGGCGTCGGTGCCGAGTTCGGCGCGGCGCACGTCCAGGCCGCGGACGTACGACAGGGCGGCGTAGCGGTCCAGGTGGCGGGCGAGCGGGGCGAACAGCACTTCCCCGGCGGTGGCGACGCCGCCGCCGACCACCACCCGGTGGAGGTCGACCAGGGCGGCGGTGGCGGCGATCCCGGCGGCCAACGCCTGGGCGGCCCGGTCGAAGGAGGCCAGCGCGATCGGGTCGCCGGCGGCGGCCGCGGTGGCCACGGCGCGGGCGGTGCGGTCCTCGCCGGGCGGCCGCCAGCCCTCGGCGAGCGCCCGGCGGGCGATCGCGGTACCGCTGGCCAGGCCCTCCAGACAGCCGCGGGAGCCGCACGGGCAGGGGTCGCCGTCCAGGTCGACGGTGATGTGGCCGAGGTGCCCGGCGTTGCCGCTGGGGCCCGGCCGGACGGCGCCGTCCAGCACCAGCCCGGCGCCGACGCCGGTCGACACCACCAGGCAGAGCGCGTTGTCGGCGCCCCGGGCCGCACCCTGCCAGTGCTCGGCGGCGGCCATCGCGACGCCGTCCCCGGCGAGGCGGACGGGCAGCGCGCGGGCGGCCACCGCCGGGTGCGCGGCGACCTCGGCGACCAGCGGAAAGCCGCGCCAGCCGGGGATGTTGACCGGGCTGACGGTGCCGTCGGCGAGGTCGACCGGGCCGGCACTGCCGATGCCGACGGCCGTCACGGCGGCCCAGTCTGGGGTACCGGCGAGCTGGTCCAGCACCTTGTGCACGACGGCGAGCACGGCCGCGCCCGGCTCGCGCGCCGGGGTGGGCAGTTGGAGCCGGTGCCGCAGCCGTCCGGTGCCGTCGACCAGCGCCCCGGCGATCTTCGTGCCGCCGATGTCGACGGCGGCGAACAGGGGGGTGAGCGGCATGGCGGGCTCCAGGAGAGTGGGCGCGGCGCCCCGACCCGGAGGGGCCGGGGCGCCTTTACGGTACGTCGGTCAGCGGGCCGCGGTGAGCCGCAGGGTGACCAGTTCGAACGGCCGCAGCGCCAGCCGCACCGCGCCGTCCTCCACCGTCACCTCGCCGCGGGTGCCGTCCCAGGGCCGTTCCAGCAGGTCGCAGGGCACGGCGCCGGCCAGCGGGAAGGAGGTGGTGAGCCGCCCGCGGGCACGGCCGCCGCCCGCCTCGTAGACCCGGACGACCAGGTCGCCGCTGCGGTCGTCGGCGAGCTTGACCGCGCTGACCACCAGGGCGTCGTTGTCCAGCTCGACCAGCGGCGCGACCTCCTCGGCGCTGCCGGTCACCCGCCGCTCGGGCAGGCCGATCCGGTAGCCCTCGCGGACGGCGTCGGCGATGGTGGCGCCCGGGACGAGCGCGTGGCGGAAGCGGTGCACGCCCTGGTCGGTCTTCGGGTCGGGGAAGCGCGGGGCGCGCAGCAGCGAGAAGCGGACCGTGGTGGTGGTGCCGCCGTCGGCGGCGCGCACGGTGCGGGTGACGTCGTGGCCGTAGGTGGAGGCGGTCACCAGGGCCACGCCCCAGCCGGGCTCGTCGAGGTGGACGAAGCGGTGGTTGCAGGCCTCGAACTTGGCGGCGTCCCAGCTGGTGTTGGTGTGGGTGGGGCGGTAGAGGTGGCCGAACTGGGTCTCGGCGGCGTAGCGCTCGGTGTGGACGTCGAGCGGGAAGGCGGCCTTGAGGAACTTCTCTGTCTCGTGCCAGTCGACCTCGGTGCCGATGTCGAGGCGCTGCTCGCCCGCCCGCAGGGTGAGGGTCTGGACGACGGTGGAGGAGCCGAAGGAGCGGGCGACGCGGACGACGGCGGCGGCGCCGGTGGCGGACGCGGTGAGCGAGTCCACGCCGGTCAGGTCGGTGACGGTGTTGCGGTAGAACTGGTCGACGTCCCAGGCGTCCCACATGTTGGGGAAGTCGGGGTGCAGCTGCAGCAGGTTGGCGCGGCTGCCGGGGGCGACGGTCTCCCGGCCGCCGGCCAGTTCGACGACCGAGCCGATCAGGCCGTCGGCGTCGACCGTGACCTCCAGGAGGCCGTTGCGGAGGGTGAAACCGCCCTCGGGCCGCTCGACGACCGTGCAGCCCGCCTCGGCGCGGGCCACCACGGCCGCTCCGCCGGCCGGGACGGCCGAGCGGGCGTGCGGCGCCGCGTTGAACACCAGCTCGCGCCCGCCCGCCGCCTCCCCGGCCAGCGCCTGCTGGGCGGCGCCGATCAGCGCCTCCAGCTCCGCCGCCAGCGCCGCGTACGTGGCCTCGGCCTCGCGGTGCACCCAGGCGATCGAGGAACCGGGCAGGATGTCGTGGAACTGGTGCAGCAGCACGGTCTTCCAGATCCGGTCCAGCTGCTCGTACGGGTACGCCGCGCCGGTGCGCAACGCGGCCGTGGCGCACCAGAGTTCGGCCTCGCGCAGCAGGTTCTCGCTGCGCCGGTTGCCCTGCTTGGTCCTCGCCTGGCTGGTCAGGGTGGCCCGGTGCAGTTCCAGGTAGAGCTCGCCGACCCAGACCGGCGGGTTCGGGTACTCGGCCTCGGCCTTGGCGAAGAACTCGGCGGGCTTCTCCCAGCGGACGGTGGCCGAGCCCTCCAAGTCCCGCAGCCGGGCGGCCTTGCCGACCATCTCGCGGGTCGTCCCACCGCCGCCGTCGCCCCAGCCGGTCGGCGCGATCGAGTGCCTGGCCACCCCCTTGTCCTTGAAGTTCCTTGCCGCGTGGGCGATTTCGCTGCCCTTCATGGAGCAGTTGTAGGTGTCCACGGGCGGGAAGTGGGTGAAGATGCGGGTCCCGTCGATGCCCTCCCAGAGGAAGGTGTGGTGCGGGAACCTGTTCACCTGGCTCCAAGAGATCTTCTGGGTCAGCAGCCACCTGGAGCCGGCGTTGCGGATGATCTGCGGCAGACCGCCGGTGAAGCCGAAGGTGTCCGGCAGCCAGGCCTCGTGGTTCTCGACCCCGAACTCCTCCAGGAAGAACCGCTTGCCGTGCACGAACTGACGAGCCATCGCCTCCGATCCGGGCATGTTGGTGTCGGACTCCACCCACATGCCGCCGGCCGGCACGAACCGGCCCTCGGCCACCGCCTTGCGGACCCGCGCGTACACCTCCGGGCGGTGCTCCTTGATCCAGGCGTACTGCTGCGCCTGGGACATGGTGTACAGGAAGTCCGGCTCGTCCGCCAGCAGGGCGGTCATGTTGGCGGTGGTGCGGGCCACCTTGCGCACCGTCTCGCGCAGCGGCCACAGCCAGGCGGAGTCGATGTGGGCGTGGCCGATCGCGCTGATCCGGTGCGCGGACGGGGCGGCGGGTGCGGCCAGTACCGCGGTGAGTTCCGAACGGGCCGCGGCCGCCGTGCCGTTGACGTCCTGGAGGTCGATCGCGTCCAGCGCCCGCTCGACCGCGCGCAGGATCTCCCAGCGCCGGGCGCCGTCCACCGGCAGTTCGGCCATCAGCTCGCCGAGCACCTCGAGGTCCAGCGACAGCTGCCAGACCGTCTCGTCGAAGACCGCGAGGTCCATCCGGGTCAGCTTGTACTGCGGCTGGTCGCCGGCCGTCTCCTGGTCGCCCAACTCGGTGGGCAGGAAGGGGTGGTAGTCCAGGATGACCGGGTTGGCGGCGGCCTCGACGTGCAGCAGCACCGGCTCGCCGCCGGCCGCCGGGGCGGCGATCCGCACCCACTGGTTGCGCGGGTTGAGGCCCTTCACCGGGCTGCCGTCCGGGCGGTAGACCAGGCCCTCGCACTGGAAACCGGGCATGTTGGCGTCGAAGCCGAGGTCGATCAGCGCCTCGACCGTCCGGCCCGCCCAGGCCTCGGGCACGGTGCCGGAGACCGTCAGCCAGCTGGTGCCCCAGGGCGCGCCCCAGGCGTCGCCGACCGCGATCGGGGTGCGCGGCGCGGCCAAGCCCTCGGCGACCGGGACGGGCTCGCCGGGGGCGGTCCAGATGCCGACCTCCAGCGGGACGGACTCGGGGTAGACGGCCGGGAGGATGCGCTCCTCCAGGACCCGCTTGAGGCGGGACTCGACCAGGGTGCGGTCATCGTGCATGTCGGCAGGCTCCGTTGCGTGCTGGGGACGGTTGAAGAGAACGTACGTCGGAGGGGTGGACCACCTCGGTGATGCCGCGCGCGGCCAGGTGTGCCCGGTCCTCGGCGCGTTCGGCGAGCACGGTGGTCGGGCGGGCGCCGGCCTCGGCGAGGCGCATGAAGGCCTCGTACACCGGGCCGCCGGGGCCGCAGAGCGCGCGGCGGGGAGAGGTGACCTCATCGCCGGTGGCGACCACCACGGCGGTGCCGCGCGGCTCGGGCGGCTGCCAGCCGCGACGGGCCTCGGCGGCGGCCTCGGCGAGCCGGGCGCCGGCCGGCTTGACCGTCCCGTCAGTGGTCAACAGGCCGAGGCCGTACTCCAGTTCGGGGAAATCGGCGAGCGAGCGGTCCACGTCGTGCGAGCACCACCAGGTGACGCCCCAGAGGTCCGGGCAGTCCAGCACGGCCTCGACGGTGGCACCGGTGAACCGGGCCGCGTCCTCGGCGGTGATGTGCGGGGCGGGCGCGCCGACCTCCTGCAGCCAGACCGGGCGGGCCGGGTCGTCCGCCCAGGCCTTGGACAGCTCGACCAGGTACGCGGCGTGCTGGGTGGTGGCGGTGGAGTGGGCGCCGTAGCGCTGGGCGGTGCCGTTGAACACCCAGGAGTGCACGGCGGTGGCGGCGCCGAGGCGGGCCGAGTGCCAGGGGGTGAACGGGTGTTCGTCCAGGTACCAGGCCGCGTCGTAGGAGGCGTGCAGGTGCAGCCGCCCGGGTGCGCCCCGCTCGCAGGCGGCGAGCATCCGGCGCAGCCAGGCCTCGACCTCGGCGGGGGTGACCCGGTCCGGGTCGGGGTGCGGGGCGCCGGAGAACTGGTTGATCTCGTTGCCGAGCGTCATCCCGAGGAAGTTCGGCCGCTCGCGCAGCGCCCCGGCGAGGGTGCGCAGGTAGGCGGCCTGGCCGTCGAGGACCTCGGGGTCGGTGAAGAGGTTGCGGCGGTGCCAGGTCCGGGTCCAGGACGGCAGGAAGTCGAAGCTGGACAGGTGGCCCTGCAGGCCGTCCACCGCGACGTCCAGGCCGCGCTCGCCGGCCGCGTCCACCAGGGCGGTCAGCTGTTCGACGGCGCGCGGGCGGATCAGGGCGCGGTTGGGCTGGAACAGCGGCCAGAGCGGGAAGACCCGGACGTGGTCCAGGCCGAGGGCGGCGATGGAGTCGAAGTCGGCGCGCACGGCGTCGAGGTCGAAGTCCAGCCAGTGGTGGAACCAGCCGGCACTCGGGGTGTAGTTGACGCCGAAGCGCGGAGCCTGCGCGGTGGTGGTCATGGAGGGATTCCTCAACTGAACTGTGGCGTAGGGGAGATGGGCTCATCCCTTGACGGCCCCCTGCTCGACGCCCTGGAAGAAGAAGCGCTGGCAGACGGCGAACACCACGACGATCGGCAGGAAGGCGATCATGGTGCCGGCCGCGATCAGCCGGGGGTTGGCGGAGAAGGTGCCGTTGAGGTACTGGAGCCCGACGGTGAGGGTGTACTTCTGCGGGTCGTTGAGCACGATCAGCGGCCAGAGGAAGTCGTCCCAGGCGCCGATGAAGGTGAAGATGACGATCACGCTGAGCATGCCGCGCACGTTCGGCAGGCCGATGTGCCACAGCCGCTGCCAGACGTTGGCGCCGTCGACCAGCGCGGCCTGGTCCAACTCGGCCGGTACGGCGGCGAACGCGGTGCGCATCAGCAGCACGTTGAGCATCGCGATCGCCCCGGGCAGCGCGACGCCGACCAGGCTGTCGGCCAGGCCGAGGCTGCGCACCAGCACGTACTGGGAGACGATGGTGACCTCGCCGGGCAGGACCAGGGTGGCCAGGAACAGGCCGAGGACCAGCCGGGCCCCGCGGAAGCGCAGCCGGGCGAGGGCGTAGCCGGCCAGGGTGCAGCCGACCACGTTGCCGGTGATGCAGACGGCGGCGACGATCACCGAGTTGAGGGCGTAGGCCCACACCGGGATGGTGTCGGCGACCTTGCCGAAGTTGCCGAGGGTGGGCTGGTCGGGCAGGAAGCTCGGGGTGCGGGAGTAGACGTCCTCGGCCGGCCCCTTGAGGGCGGTGGACAGCTGCCACAGGAAGGGGCCGATCACCAGCAGCAGGACGAGCAGCAGCAGCAGGTAGCGGGCCGCGGTCCGGGCGGGGGAGGGGGTGTGGAGACCGCGCGCGGTCCGCGGGCGAACGGGCGTGGTACGGACGGCGGTTCGGGGTTCGCGGACGGTGGTGACGGTTTTGCGGACGGTGGTCACGAGGTCAGGCCGCCTTCCGGTTCAGCCGCATCAGGAACAGCATCGGGCCGAGGGTGATGACGAACAGCATCAGGCTGAGCGCGGAGGCGTAGCCCAGGTGGCCGTTGAAGCCGCGGCTGTACATCTGGATCAGCATCACCACCGACATGTCGCGGCCGCCGGGGCCGCCCAGGCCGTTGGAGAGCACGTACAGCTCGGAGAAGACGCGCAGCGAGCTCACCGAGATGAGGACGGAGATCAGCACCATGGTCGGGCGCACCCCGGGCAGGGTGACGTGCCAGAAGCGGCGCAGCGGGTTCGCGCCGTCCACGGCCGCCGCCTCGTGCAGCTCGTGCGGGACGTTGGCGAGGGCGGACAGGTAGATGACCATGTAGTAGCCCAGCCCCTTCCAGACGGTCAGGGCGATCGCGCTGAACAGCAGCAGCCAGCGGTCGGTGAGGAAGGCGACCGGGGAGTCGGCGAGGCCGCTCTGCCGGAGCACGCCGTTGACCAGGCCCCGGTCGTCCAGCACCCAGCCCCAGATCAGCGCCACCACGACGGCGGAGGCGATCACCGGCGTGTAGAAGGCGGTACGGAAGAAGGTGATGCCGGGGATGCGGCGCTGGACGAGCAGGGCGAGCAGCAGCGGGAGGACCGTGAGCAGGGGGAGGCAGACCAGCATGAAGACGATGCTGTTGAGCAGGGCGTCGGCGAGCTGGGCGTCGTCGAACAGGCGGCCGTAGTTCTCCAGGCCGGTGAACCGGCCGCCGCCGATCGGCCTGGCGTTGGTGAAGGACAGGATCACCGTGTTGACGGCCGGCCAGAGGTTGAAGACGGCCAGCCAGAGTATCGCGGGGCCGGCGAGCAGCCAGGGAGTGAACCAACGCCGGTGGGTCATGCGGATGCCTTCCTGGGGCTGGGCCTTCCGGGGGGCTTGGGACATGCGCTTCACTCCCCGGTGAGCGGCGGGTGGGGGCCCGCCGCTTCGCCGGTAGGGGCTTCAGGCGTGGCGGGGTCAGCTCTTGAGCAGCTTGTCGCACTGCTCGACCGCGGTGTCCAGAGCCTGCTTGGAGCTGGTCTGGCCGCTGATGGCGAGGGCGAACTGCTGCTTGACGATGGTGCCCATCGCGTCGTCCACCTCGACCGGTTGGATCAGCTTGGCCCTGGCGAGCGAGTCGAAGGCGATCACCTTGGCGTCGCCCGCGTTGGTGCCGTCGCCCTTGCTGAAGAACGGGTCGCCGGCGGAGGCCTTGGTGGACGGGAAGACGCTGGTCAGGTGGGCGAAGGCGGCCTGGTTCTCGGGACTGGTGACCCAGCGGGCGAGGGCGACCGCGGCGGCCGGGTTCCTGGTGTTCTTGTGGATGGACAGGCCCTGGACGTACAACGGCGGGGTGGACATCGCGGGGGAAACGACGACCTTGGGCGCGAGGGTGGGGTTGTCGGTGGCGAGGCTGGTGATGTAGTTGCCGCCGCCGGTGGTCCAGGCCGCGGTGCCGGCGCTGAAGAGCTTGGAGTTGCCGGCGTAGGTGTCGGTGAGCACCCCGTTCGGCATCAGGCCTTCCTTGAAGGCGTCGCGGTACTTGTCGAGCAGCGCGGCGGCCTCGGGGGTGTTGAAGGTGAAGGACTTGCCGTCGTCGGCCATGATCTTCACGCCGATGTTGTAGAGGTCGCCGAGGCCGGGCTTTCGGCTCATCAGGTAGTCCTGGCCGCCGGACTTCTGCCTCATCACCCGGGCCTGGGCGATGAGTTCGTCCAGGGTGGTCGGGGGCTTCCTCGGGTCCAGGCCGTCCTTCGTGAGGAGGTCCGAATTCCAGTAGTTCACGTCGGTGTTGAGGTACCAGGGGTAGCCGAAGGTGCCCTGGTAGCCGTGGTAGCGGTAGGCCTCCACGCCGCCGGCCACGTACTCGTCGGAGAGCTTGGGGTCGGCCTTGGCCACGTCCAACAGGACGTCCTTCCTGGCGAGCGGGAAGGCGAAGTCCGGCGGGAGGTTGACCACGTCGGGCAGGGTGCCGGAGGCGGCCTGGCTGAGCACCTTGTCGGAGTAGCCCTCGCCGGGCTGGTCGAGCCATTCGACCTCGACGCCCGGGTACTTCTTCTTGAAGCCGTCGATCACGCCCTGCATGTAGTCGGTGAACTTCGGTTTGAGCGCCCAGGTCTGGATCGAGACCTTGCCCTTGACCTCGCCGGTGGCGGCCGCACTCGCCACGCTGTCGCCGTTCTTGCTGTCGCCGGAGCCGAGTCCGCAGCCGGTGAGGGCCGCCGTGGCGAGGGCCGTCGTCGTCAGTGCCGCCCAGATTCTTCGCATGAGGGTCTCCCGGTCCTGGGGTGGGTGGGGGATCGCGCCGAGCTCGGGGTGTGCGTTCTTCGGTTGTGTCGTGTTTCGGATATCGACCAACTAAACCGGTCTAGCTCTGGCAGGGACTATGCTCCCGCCTAAACTTGGCTGTCAAGAGAAGGAGTCGGGTTCCGTGGGCAGACCGACGATCGCCGACATCGCGCGTCAGGCCGGGGTCTCCAAGGGCGCGGTCTCCTTCGCGCTCAACGGCCGCCCGGGGGTCAGCGAGGCGACCAGGGCCCGGATCCTGCGGGTCGCCGAGGAGATGAACTGGCGCCCGCACAGCGCCGCGCGCGCCCTCGGCGGCGCCCGGTCCGACGCCGTAGGCCTGGTGATCGCCCGCCCGGCGCGCACCATCGGCGTCGAGCCGTTCTTCAGCCAACTGCTCTCCGGCCTGCAGGCGGTGCTCTCGGCCAGCTCGGTCGCGCTGCACCTGATGGTGGTCGAGGACACCGCCGCGGAGGTGGAGGTCTACCGGCGCTGGGCCTCCGAGCACCGGGTGGACGGCTTCATCGTGGTGGACCTGCAGGTCAAGGACCCGCGGCTGCCGGTGCTGGACGAACTCGGGCTGCCCGCCGTCGTCCTCGGCGGTCCCGGCAAGGGCGGCGACCAGCTGCGGATCTGGGCCGACGACCGGGAGGCGATGCTCTCGATCGTCGACTACCTGGCCGCCATCGGGCACCGCCGGATCGCCCACCTGGCCGGGCTGCCGCACTTCCAGCACACCCAGCGGCGGATCCGCGCGCTGCGCGACGCCGCGCGCCGGCTCGGGCTGGAGGAGGCGGTGTCGGTGCCCACCGACTTCAGCGACGCCGAGGGCGCGGCGGCCACCCGGACCCTGCTCTCCCGGGCCAGGCGGCCCACCGCGATCGTCTACGACAGCGACGTGATGGCCGTCGCCGGGCTCGGGGTGGCGGGGGAGATGGGCGTCGCCGTGCCAGGGGAGCTGTCCATCGTCTCCTTCGACGACTCGGTGCTCGCCCGAATCGTCCACCCGCCGCTGACCGCGCTCAGCCGGGACACCTTCGCGCTCGGCGAGCAGGTCGCGCGCAGCCTGCTGGAGGCGCTGGACGGCACCGGGCCCGGACGCGACCTGCAGATGCCCACGCCCCGGCTGACCGTACGGGAGTCCACCTCGCCGCCCTCACCCGTGGGTGGGGTTGCTGCGCGAGCCGTTGACACGGGTTCTGAACCGGTTTAGCCTCCTGCGCCGAGGGGGTCCGGCCCTGCGCACTGCCCGCTGTCATGTTCGCTGTCATGTTCGCTGAATTCCCCCTCTCGATGAGCACCGCCACGCCCGCATGCACCCGGGCCGGCCGCTGCCGGTGGGCCCGGCCCCCACCCACTCCGCTCGATCGGAGCCACCGCATGTCAAGACGTCTCCCCCTGCTGCTCGGCGCCGCGCTCGTGACGACCGCGCTGGGCGTCGTACCCACCGCCGCCCAGGCCACTCCCGGTGCGGCCGCGCCGGTCGTCGCCGCCCCCGGGAACCAGCCGTACGCCTCGTACTGGTACCCCAGCAGCATCCTCGACTGGGACCCGGCCACCGACCCGGACGCCCGGTTCAACCGCTCCCGCGTCCCGCTCCAGCCGCGCACCAGCGACCCGGCCCTGGCCGCGAACCCCAACGCCCGTGCGGGCGAAGGGAAGATCGCCTCGCTGGTCTCCTTCGCTCCCACCTCCAACAACCCCTCCCAGGGCTCCGCCGACCCCAACTACTACGCCTTCGGCTATTGGCAGTACGTCGACAAGCTGGTGTTCTGGGGCGGCTCCGCCGGTGAGGGCCTGATCCTCGCGCCGAACCCGACGGTGATCGACGCCGCCCACCGCAACGGCGTCAAGGTCTACGGCACCGTCTTCTTCCCACCCACCGCGTACGGCGGCCGGCTCCAGTGGGTGCGCGACTTCGTCCAGAAGTCCGGCGACCGCTACCCCGTCGCCGACAAGCTGGTGCAGGCCGCCCAGTACTACGGCTTCGACGGCTGGTTCGTCAACCAGGAGACCGGCGGCGGCGATTCGGACCTCGCGACCGACGTGCGCAAGCTGATGCAGTACACCGAGGCGAAGAGCGGCACCGAGTTCATGTGGTACGACGCGATGACCACCACGGGCGCGGTCGACTGGCAGAACGCCCTCACCCCCGCCAACTCGCCCTTCCTGCAGGACGGTCCGAAGCGCACCGCGGACTCGATGTTCCTCAACTTCGGCTGGACGTCCGACGGCCTGGACTCCTCCCGCACGCTGGCCCGGCAACTTGGGCGCAGCGAATACGAGTTGTACTCCGGCGCCGACACCGAGGCGAACGGATACAACACCTCCGTCGACTGGAACACCCTTTTCCCGTCCGGTCAGCCGCACACCGCCTCGCTCGGCCTCTACCGCCCCGAGTGGACCTGGAAGTCCGCCACCGACCGCGCCGACTTCTACGCCAGGGACGCCCGCTACTGGGTCGGTGCCAACAACGACCCGTCCGACACCGACCTCTCCAGCAGCTGGCCGGGCCTGGCGGGCTACGTGGCCGAGTCCTCGCCGATCACCGCCAAGCCCTTCGTCACCAACTTCGACACCGGGCAGGGCGACTTCTACAACGCGGCCGGGGTGCGGGTCGCCACCGGCGGCTGGAACAACCTCTCGCTGCAGGACGTCCCGCCGACCTACCGCTGGGTGGTCGACTCCAGCGGCAGCAAGCTCAGTCCGTCGATCGACTTTCGCCGATTCCTACCAGGGCGGCTCCTCGCTGCGGCTGACCGGCACCCTGGACTCCACCAACACCGTGCGGCTCTACCAGACCAGCCTGCCAGTCGCCGCGAGCACCAGGCTCGACCTGGTGGTCAAGTCCCCGGCCGCCGGCCCGACCAAGCTCAGGGCCGCGGTTTCCTTCACCGACACCCCGGGCAGCTTCACCACCGTGGACGTCGGGGACAACACCGGCACCGGCTGGGAGCGGCACACGCTCGACCTCTCCCGGTACGCGGGCCGGACCATCTCCCAGCTCGCGCTGCAGGTGGACGGTTCTTCAGGATCGAACCCGGCGTATGACCTGTACGTCGGCCAAGTCGCCCTCTACGACGGGTCGGTGGAGACACCGGCCGCGCCGAGCAGGCTGACCGTCCTCGGCGCGAGCGACGTGACCGCGGGCGCCAGCCAGTCGCTGCGGCTCTCCTGGAGGGCCGCGCCCGGCGGCAACGTCCACCACTACGAGGTGTACCGGCGCAACGCGGACGGCAGCCGCACCTTCCTGGGGGCCACGCCCAACGACGCGTACTTCGTCGGGCGTCTCGACCGGGCCGGCGGTGAGGCCGCCACCACGCTGGACGTCGAGGCGGTGTCCACCACCTACGGGCACTCCAACGTCGCCTCGACTGTAGTGAGTTGGAACGGCACGCCACCCTCGGGCTCGACCGACCTGGCGCTGAACCGTCCGGCCACCGCCTCCGGTCAGTGCAACGCCTACGAGGGGCCGGCCAAGGCCGTCAACGGCAGCGTCGGCGGCGGGACCAGTGACAAGTGGTGCACACTGACCCCCGCCAAGTGGCTCGAGGTGGACCTCGGTTCGGCGAAGAAGCTGGACGAGTTCGTGGTGAAGCATGCTTCGGCGGGCGGCGAGAGCGCCTCCTACAACACCCGGGACTTCTCCATCCAGGTCCGCTCGAGGACCAGCGACCCGTGGACGACGGTCGCCACCACGACCGGCAACGCCGCGGGCACCACCACCCACCCGGTGAACACCACCGCGCGCTACGTCCGGCTGGTCATCACCAAACCCACCCAGAGCACCGATCCGGCCGCCCGCATCTACGAGTTCGAGGCCTGGGGCGTGTAGCCCCGCCCGCCTTCCCGGAAAGGAACCATGCCCGTGCCGGTCACCACCATCACCGCCGTCGAGAGCACCGACCTCTTCGTCGGCCCCGAGGAGGCCCCGCGCCAGATCCTGCGGGTGGCCGTCGAGGGCCCGGCCGCCCGGATCACGGTCAGCGGAGCGGGCGTTCACGGCGAGGCGACCGGCACGGGGCTGGTCGAAGTCCCCCTGGAGATCACCGGAGCCTCCCCGGGAGACCGACTTCCGGTGACCGTCCGGGTGTCGTCCGTCTCGGAGGATGCCCTGGTGGAGGTCGCGGAGCCGGGCTGGACGATGTTCCTGGTCTCCCACTTCCACTACGACCCGGTGTGGTGGAACACCCAGGCCGCCTACACCTCCCCCTGGGAGCTGCTCTCCGCCGACGCCACCACCCGTCCGCTCTGGGAGCGCAACGGCTTCGCCCTCGTCGACGCCCACCTGGACCTCGCCCTGAGGGACCCGGTGTACAAGTTCGTGCTCGCCGAAGTCGACTACCTGAAGCCGTACTTCGACCAGCATCCGGAGCGCCGCGAGACGCTGCGGATGCTGCTGGAGCGCGGGCAGGTCGAACTCGTCGGCGGCACCTACAACGAGCCCAACACCAACCTCACCGGCGCCGAGACGACCATCCGCAACATCGTCCACGGCATCGGCTACCAGCGCGACATCCTCGGCGGCGACCCGCGAACCGCCTGGCAGCTCGACGTGTTCGGGCACGACCCGCAGTTCCCCGGCCACCTTGCCGCGGCCGGCCTCACCGGCAGCGCCTGGGCCCGCGGGCCGTTCCACCAGTGGGGCCCGATCCAGAAGAACTTCCGCGAAGGCAAGGACGACGCCCGGGTGATGCAGTTCCCGAGCGAGTTCGAATGGATCGCGCCGGGTGGGGAGGGCGTGCTCACCCACTACATGCCGCACCACTACTCGGCCGGGTGGTGGATGGACTCCTCGTCCGACCTGGCCGCCGCCGAGCAGGCGGTGTACGAGCTGTACCGGAAGCTCAAGCCCGTGGGAGCGACGAAGAACCTGCTGCTGCCGGTGGGGACGGACTACACCCCGCCGAACAAGTGGGTCACCGAGATCCACCGCTCCTGGGCCGCCAAGTACCTGTGGCCGCGCTTCGTCTGCGCCACCCCGCGGGACTTCCTGGACGCCGTCCGGGCCGAACTCGCCACGCTCGGGCGCCGACCCAGCCCGCAGACCCGCGACATGAACCCCGTGTACACCGGCAAGGACGTCTCGTACATCGACACCAAGCAGGCTGGGCGCGCGGGTGAGGTCGCGGCGGTGGACGCGGAGAAGCTGGCCACGCTCGCGGTCGTGAACGGGCTCGGGAGCTATCCGGCCGCCGCGCTCGACAAGGTGTGGCGCCAACTCGCCTACGGCGCACACCATGACGCGATCACCGGCTCCGAGTCGGACCAGGTGTACCTGGACTTGCTGGGCGGCTGGCGGGAGGCGTACGACCTGGCGTCGGCCGTCCGGGACGCGGCGCTGGACGCGCTGACGGCGCGCATCTCGACGGTGGGGGCCGGGTCGGCGGTGGTGGTGACCAATACCCTTTCGTTCGACCGGACGGACCTGGTTGCGGTCGAACTCCCTTGTGGTGCACCGCCGGTGCGGGTCCTGGACGAGGCGGGCTGGCCCGTGCCGAGCGCCGTCGACCGGGGAACGCTGCGGTTCCTCGCCGAGGACGTTCCCGCGCTCGGCTGGCGCACCTGGCGGCTGGTCCCCGGTGAGCCTGCTGACGCCTGGACCGCGACCGCGGGTGCCACGATCACCAACGGGCGCTACCGGGTGACGGCCGACCCGGCGCGCGGTGGCGGGCTCAGCTCGGTCCACGACCTAATGCACGAACGGGAGTTGATCCAGGAGGGCCGCCTCGGCAACGAGCTTCGGGTGTACGAGGAGTATCCGCAGCACCCCGACTTCGGAGAGGGCCCCTGGCACCTGGTGCCGAGCGGTCCGGTGATCGGCTCGGGAGCAGTGGCGGCGGAGGTCCGCCGGGAGACCGGCCCGCTCGGCGAGCGGCTGGTGATCGGGGGGACGGTCGACGGCGTCCGCTACGAGCAGACGGTCACGCTGTGGCGCGGCCTGGACCGGGTGGACTGCCGGACCAGGGTCGTCGACTACTCCGGCGCCGACCGGCTGCTGCGGCTGCGCTTCCCGGTGGACGTCCCCGGCGGACTCCCGGTCAGCGAGGTCGCGGGCGCGGTCATCGGACGCGGCTTCGCGATGCCGGACGTCGACTCGGCGCAGGCGCCGTGGACCCTGGACAACCCGGCCAACACCTGGTTCGGCCTGGGCGCCACCGCGCGGACCGTGCTCACCGACGCGGCGGGGGGCGTCGTCGGCTCGCGGGCGCTCGGGGTGGCGGAGGTGATCGTGCCATCCCTGGACGACGCGGCCGAGGCCCGCCCGCTGGTGGTCGCCCTCGCCCGGGTCGGGGTCACCGCCACCACCTCGGCGGCGGACTGGGCGCGGTACGGCTGGCTCGATGTCGACTCCAATCTGCCGGACTTCCGGATCGTCGTCGGCGGTCCGGAAGTCAACGAGGCCGCACGGGAGTTGATCGAGCGTGCGGGGGAGGAGTACGCGGCCGTGCTGAAGGCGCACGGTGCGGTGTGGGTGCCGGCGCTGACACCTCTCGCCGAGGTGTGGCGGCCGGACGCGGACCTGCGGGACCTCCGTGTCCTGCCCGCGCTGGTCGTGTCCGACGTTCCGGCGCTGGTCGACGACCTCGCGGACGCGCGGATCACCGCGGTCTGCCCTTCCTCTGTCGCGGACCAACTCGCCGACCACACCGTGGCATTGCTCAGCTTCGGCCTCCCCGGCTTCGCGGTGGACGCCACCGGCGCGCTGCACCTGTCGCTGATGCGCTCCTGCACCGGCTGGCCGTCCGGCGTGTGGATCGACCCGCCGCGGCGCTCCCTGCCGGATCAGGCGTCCTTCCAACTCCAGCACTGGACCCACGAGTTCAGCTACGCCCTGGTGGGCGGGGATGGCGACTGGCGGGACCAGACGCTGCCCGCCCGGGGGCAGGAGTTCAACCACCCGCTGTACACGCGGATCGTGGACGCGCAGGACGGGCCGCTTCCGGGCACCCTGTCCTGGCTGCGGGTCGAACCGCAACGCCAGGTGCTGCTCGGCGCGCTCAAACCGGCCGGGAACCCCATCGCGCACGGCTCGGCTCCGTCCGAGCGGAACGACGACCTCACCGTCCGGCTGGTCGAGTCCACCGGCCTCGGGCGGACGGCGCAGCTCGGCGGGGCGCTCGGTCTGGACCGGCTGCGGCACGCCGATCTGCTGGAACGGCCGCTCGGCCCGGCCGACCTGGGCCTCGCCGGCGCGCAGATCGCCACCCTGCTCGCGGCTCCTGCGATGGCTGCAGCCCCGGCCGACGGCCCGGTTCTCGGCCCGGCCGCCGAACCCGCCCAGCCCGTTCACGCCCGCTACTGGCTGCACAACCGGGGCCCGGCCCCGCTCGGCTACCTGCCGGTGTCGGTCGGCGCCTCACCCGGGCTGCTGCGAACGGCCGGGGAGGCGGTGACGTTCTCGGTCGCCCTGTCCTCGCAGCTGCGGGACGCGGCGGTCGAGGGCACGGCCGTGGTGCTGCCACCGGAGGGCTGGGCGACCAGCCTCGGCAGCCGCCCGTACCGTCTGGAGCCGGGCGGCCACCTGCGCTTCCCGGTCACCCTCACCCGGACGGCGGACGCCGAACCCGGGCTGCACTTCGCCGCCGTCCGGATCGAGCACGACGGCCAGCAGATCGAGGACGTGGTGACGATCGCCGTCGGTGATCTGCCCGAGCTGCTGCCCGTCGCCGGGGACGCCCCGGAGGACTGGACGGCCGCCCAGGGCACCAAGGCCGCGACCGGCCGGGACACCGGCCTGGACCTCGCCGTCTCGGACGAGGTCCTGCGCGTCGCCCCCGGCGGACGCGCCGCCCTCGGCCTCACCCTCACCAACCGCACCCGCGGCGAGATCCGGGGCGAGCTGCAACTGGTCTCCCCGTGGGGCACCTGGGAGGCGATCGCCGATCCCGTCCGCGGCTTCGCCGTGCCGGCCGGCTCCTCCGTGACCGCCGACTTCGCCATCGCCGCCCCCGAGGCCATGGACCCGGGCTCGTACTGGGCACTGGCCAAGGTGATGTGGTTCGGCCGCTGCCAGTACGCACCGACCGTCGCCCTGGTGGTGGAAGCATGACGCTCGGCCTGCTCGACGGGCAGCCGCTTCCGCGCACCGGCCTCGACCAGCGCCTCGCCGCACTCCGGAACGGCCCACGCTCCACCGCGCTGCCTCGGCCCGGCAGTTCGGAGGACCGCCAGCTGATCAGGTGGGTCGCGCAGGTACTCCTCACCGAAGCCCTCTGCGAGGCGGTCGCCGCCGAACGCGGGCTGCCCGTCGCCGAGTCCGCCCCCGCCCGACTGGACCAGCAGGCCGCCGTCGAACTCGGCTCCATCACGGCGGCTGCCTACGAGGGCAGCGCCGCCGTGCGGGCCGTCTACGACTCCGTGACCGCCGATGTCGAGCCGTCACCCGCCGACATCGCCCACTACCGAACCCTGACCACCCGCCCGCCGGCCACCCGTTGGCACCTCGCCCTCCCCGACGGCGGTCTCGAGGCCGATCCCGACACCCTCCCGACCGCCCTCGCGGAGGCCCTCCGCGCCGCCCCGCCGGGGGAGTGGGTCACCGTGGGCCCCTGGAAGGCGATGCTCCTCGCCACCCTCACCATCCCCCGGACCCCCGACCCCACCCCCGCCCTCCGCGCAGCCGCCCGCCGAACCGCCTTCGTCCGCTGGCTCGACCACGAACGCGCCCAACGCCTCACCTTGGTGGAGGGTTTGGAACACCCCGGCGACCCGGCCCAACCCGACAACCACCACCGCCACTGAGGAGGGGCGCCCGAGTTGGTCCCCGTCGATCGGTCCCAGCCGAGCCGGGGGCTTGCCGGGCGCCTGGCGCGGACGGTGAAAAAGGGATGGAGGGGATGGGGATCCAGCTGATAGCTTCTCAGCCGACCGTGACACCGCCCGAGGAGGTGAGACCCGTGAACGCTGTACCGATATGGGTGCTCCCCCTTGCTGTCACGACTGGCGACTGACGTAGCTCTCGCCGGGAGCGCCCCCTTGCCAGGCACTCTCGAAGGGCAACTGCCATGAACGCTTTCCTCTTCACCACCAAGTCCACCGCCGACGGCATCCTCGAACGCGAGTTCACCGTCAACGGCGTCCCCGGTGTCCTCTGGTCCCCCGAGCCCGGTGCGGACGGCGCGGACGACGTGGACCGTGCGCCGCTGGTCCTGCAGGCCCACGGTGGCGGCAACCACAAGAAGCACCCCGCGATGTCGGGCCGTGCCGCACGCCTGGTGCGCGGCTGCGGCTACCACGTGGCCGTCCTCGACGCGCCCGGTCACGGCGACCGGCCGCGCACCGAGCACGACGAGCAGGAGATAGCCGCCCTGTTCGCGGCCCGGGCGGCCGGCGAGCCGGAGGGCCCGATCGTGGTCCGCTACAACGACCACCTGGCCAGGACCGCCGTCCCCGAGTACCACGCGCTGCTGGACGCCCTCCAGCAGCTGCCGGAGATCGGAACCGACGGGCCGGTCGGGTTCTGGGGCATCAACATGGGCACCGCGATCGGTGTCCCGTTCGTGGCCGCCGAGCCCCGGATCACGGCCGCGGTCTTCGGCCAGCACTGGCCCGACGTGCTGGCCGAGTGCGCGAAGCGGATCACCATCCCGATCGAGTTCGACCTCCAGTGGGACGACGAGCACATCTCCCGCGAGGAGGGCCTCGCACTGTTCGACGCCTTCGCCTCGACGGAGAAGTCCCTGCACGTGAACTCGGGCAGGCACAAGGAGCTGCCCCGGTTCGAGGTCGACAGCGCGGTCCGGTTCTTCGCCCGGCACCTCGGCCGGGTGGTGAACGCTTCGGCGTGATGCGCGATCTGACGTCTCGCCGATGAGCAGCACGCGCCACTGTGGTGGGCCGATGTCAACGATCAGGCAGGTCCAGGTCACCTTCGACTGCGCAGAACCTGAGCGCGTCGCCCGCTTCTGGTGTGAGGTGCTGGGGTACGTCGTACCGAAGCCGCCGGAGGGGTTCGCCAGTTTGGGCCGATTACGAGAGTTCCCGTTCTCCTGGGGAGCGGGGTTCATGGTTCGCCTGCAGCGATCCCTCGGGGGTCGGTCCACGACTGTATTTCCAGCGCGTTCCCGAAGGGAAGGTCGTCAAGAACCGGGTGCACCTCGACGTGCGGGTCGGTACGGGGCTCGTGGGTGAGGAGCGCCTGGCCGCGCTTGAGGCCGAGTGCGAGCGAGTGGTCGCGCTGGGTGCGGTACGGCTGCAGCTGCTGTATGACGGCCACGATTCCTGCATCGTGATGCAGGACATCGAGGGCAACGAGTTCTGCCTGGACTGAGGATCCTCTGGGAGGCCGCTTCGGTCCACGGAGCGAAGCGGCCGCGGTGAGCTACACCGCCTGAACCACGGCTACGGCGGCCGCGCTGAACGCACGGACGCGGGCGGTGGCGCCGTCCGTGTGCCAGACCAGTCCCCACTCGACCGGCTCGGCGTCCGTAAAACGCACGTACGCGACGTCCGGACGGGCGAAGTACCGTCTGGCGTGCGCCCCGACCACGAAGACGCCCTCCCCGGCGCCCACGAGCGTGAGCGCCTCGTTGAACGTCATGGCCTCCGCCTCCAGCACGGTCACCCGGTTCAGGTCCGCCGCTGACAGGGCCTCGCGGCGGGCGTACGGATGCCCGGCCGGCACGGCGAGCATCCGCGCCTCGCGCACCAGGACCGGCCCCAGGACGACGTCCTCGGCTCCTAGCGGATGGAGGGTCAGCGCGAGATCGACCGTCCCGACGCGCAACCACGGTAGGACGTCCGGCAGTTGGGCCTCACGGAGTTGGACGTCGCAGTCGGGGTGCCGGTCGCGGAACTCCTGCGCGACGCCGACCAGCAGCTGGCCGGCTGCCGGTCCGGTGAAGGCGACCCGCAGCCGTCCGCTCAGGCCGCGCCCCGCGTCGACGGCCCGCGTGACCGCCGCGGTGATGCGGGACCACGCGGGCCGGAGTTCCTCGTAGAGGTCCCGCCCCACCGGCGACAACTCCGCCCGGCGGCTGGTCCGGTGGAACAGTGGGACGCCGATCCGGCGCTCCAGCTTGGCGATCGTCTGGCTGATCCGCGCCGTGGAGACGTGCAGCCGTTCGGCGGTGCGCCCGAAGTGCAGTTCCTCGGCGAGGGTGAGGAACGCCTCCAGCTCGTGCCGCTCCAGCATCCCGCCCCTCCTTCATTCGCTTCCATCGTTAACCGTGGCTTCACGATCGTGGCACGAACGCGCATTGATGGTCCACACAGCCCACAGCATGATCAGAGCTGTCGGAAGCACAGACCCTCGGAGGAACCCACCATGTACGTCACCCGCGACCGCGCCCTGACCGCCCCGGCCCACGACACCGCCGCGGTCGTCGCCGAGCTCCGGGATCGCGCGGAGATCATCGACGCGCTCTACCGCTTCGGCCTCGGCCAGGACCTCAAGGACAAGGAGCTGTTCGCCTCGGCCTTCGCCGTCGACGCCGAACTGGACTTCCGCCCGGCCGCCGCGAAGTGGGGCGCCGAGCCGCCGCTGATGTCCGGACGGGACACCATCGTCAGCACCATCCTGGCCATGTTCACCGGCCGGGTCGACACCACCCACCAGGTCACCAACCCGCGGATCACCGTCGACGGCGACACCGCCCGCCTCACCGCCCTGGTGGAGGCCCAGCACCTGCTGATCGCCGACCCCGCCACCCACGCGCTGCTGAAGAACCCGTACGACGTCGAACTGGTCCGCGACGGCGACCGCTGGGTCATCCGGCGGATGCGCATCGACAACACCTGGTTCGCCGGCGAGCCCAGCGCCATCTTCGGCTGACCGGGCCGGCCGGGCTGACCGGGCTGAGTGGGCTGACCGGGCTGACACGGTTGACCGGATCGTTCCGGATCGGGCCCCGATGGTGTCTTCAACCGGCGGGCCCGGGCCCGCCAGGATCGGGGCATGAACAGAGCACTCCTCGTCATCGACGTCCAGGAATCCTTCCGCCGGCTGGAGAAGTGGGCCGCCGTCTCCAACCCCGATATCGTCGGCCAGGTGAACAAGCTGGTCGCACGCGCCCGCGCCGAAGGGGACCTGGTCATCTGGTTCCTGCACGCCGACGCGGGCAGCGGGACGGTCTTCGACCCCGCCCTCGGGTACGTTCGGATGATCGACGGGCTGGTGCCCGCCGAGGGCGAGCCCGTCATCACCAAGACCTCCCACAACGCGTTCACCACCACCAACCTGCAGCAGCAGCTCACCGAGCGCGGCATCCGCGAACTGACCGTCAGCGGCATTCGCACCGAGCAGTGCTGCGAGACCACCACCCGGGTCGCCTCCGACCTCGGCTACGACGTCACCTTCGTCACCGACGCCACCGCGACCCACCCGATCGAGCACCGGGACGCGCCGCCCGGGCGCAGCCTGGCCGAGATCCTCGCGGACCCGCGCACCCTCTCCACAGAGGAGATCACCGCCCGCACCGAGTACGCGCTGTCGGGCCGCTTCGCGAGGATCGCCACCGTCGAGGAGCTGACCGGATCGTGACCCGCGTCGTCTTCCTGCTGGTCCCGCAGCTGCAGCTGCTGGACCTCGCCGGGCCCGCCCAGGTCTTCTCGACCGCGGCCGATCTGGGGCTCGGGTACGAGATCGGCTACGTGGCCGAGCAGGAGGACGTCACGACGGCGCAGGGGCTGCCGCTGCGGGCCGCCACCGAGTGGCCGCCGCTGTCGGCCGGGGACCTGGTCGTGGTCCCCGGCTGGCGGGAGTCGACGGTCCGGGGCGACGGGGGCCCGTCCCCCGCGGCGCTGGAGCGGCTGGCCGCCCACCACGCGGCGGGCGGGACGGTCGCCAGCATCTGCACCGGTGCGGCCGCGCTCGGCCGCGCCGGGCTGCTGGACGGCCGCCGCTGCACCACCCACCACGACGCGCAGGACGAACTCGCGGCCCGCCACCCCGGGGCGTACGTGGTGCGCGACGTGCTCTACGTGGTGGACGGCCGGGTGGTCACCTCGGCGGGCATCGCCAGCGGCATCGACCTCGCGCTGCACCTGGTCGCGGGCCGGCACGGGCCCGCGGTGGCCGCCCGGATCGCCCGCGAGATGGTCGTCTACGCCCGGCGCAACGGCGACGAGCAGCAGACCAGCGCGATGCTCCGGCACCGGGCCCACCTCGTCGACGCCGTCCACCACGTGCAGGACCTGATCGACGCCCGGTTCACCACCCGGCTGCGTCTGTCGGAGCTCGCGGCCGCGTCCGGCGTCAGCGAACGCACCCTCACCCGCCACTTCACCGAGGCCACCGGCCTCACTCCGCTGCGCTACCAGCAGGAGCTGCGGCTGGAACGCGCCGAACACCTGATCTCCCACGGCGCGACCGCCGAGGCCGCCGCCCGAGCCGTGGGCTTCCAGGACGCCCGAATGCTCCGCCGCCTGCGCGCGCGAACCTGAGGCGCCGCAACTCCTGGTGAAACAAGGACACTTGTCGCCATGCCGTGCTGGACAGCCGTTCCGCTCGTACTCGGTCGATACCCGCTTCGGAATGTGGGCGGTCCAGCGCAAGGACACCGGTGTGGTCGTCGGGACGGTGCTGCTGGTGCCCATCCCGGACGGCGACGGCGAGATCGAGGTCGGCTGGCACTTCCACCCCGACAGCTGGGGCCAGGCTTCGCCACCGGAGCCGCCCGAGGCGCCGTCACCAAGGGCTTCGCCGACGGCCTGCCGGAGATCCACACCGTGGTCCGGCCCGACAACGAGCCCTCCCCGGCCGTGTGCCGTCGGCTCGGCATGACGCCCCGCGGCCGGACCGGCCGCTGGTACGGCATGGAACTGGAGTGCTTCCACCTGCCGCGCCCGTGAGTGTACGGTTCCCGCCGGTACGGTCGAACGCATGTTGCGTCCTGAAAGCTGGTCCAGGCTTGCGGGTGGGAGTCCCGTCCGGGTAGACACCGGAGTGAGCGGCACGTCGATGCGGACGCTGGCGAATCTGTATCTGCACTACGCGTTCGACATGTGGCTGGCGCGGGAGTTTCCGCAGGTCACGTTCGAGCGCTACTGCGACGATGCGGTGATCCACTGTGGCAGCGAGAGGCTGGCCCGCCGGGTGTGGGATGCTCTCGCACAGCGATTGGCGCAGGTCGGTCTGGAGTTGCATCCGGACAAGACACGCATCGTGTACTGCAAGGACGCCGACCGGCGCGGCTCGTACGAGCACACGTCGTTCACGTTCCTCGGGTACACGTTCCGGCCCAGGCTGGCCAAGAACCGGTTCGGGAAGCACTTCGTGAACTTCCTGCCCGCGGTCAGCAAGGAGGCGATCAAGGCGATGGGCAAGGAGATCCGTTCCTGGCGCGTCGCCTGCCGCAGTGACAAGTCCCTGATGGACCTTGCGCGGATGTTCAACAGCATCGTGCAGGGATGGATCAACTACTACGGGCGCTTCTACAAGTCCATGTTGTATCCGCTCCTGCGGCGCATCAACGACCTGTTGGTGCGCTGGGCCTGCCGGAAGTACAAGCGACTGCACCGCCGCGAGAAGCGGGCGAGGGAACTGCTGGCGGGCGCCGCCCGCCGCTACCCGAACCTGTTCGCGCACTGGCGGTTCGGCCTCAAACCCGACGGCTGGACGATGGGAGCCGTGTGAGCCGAGAGGCTCCCGCACGGTTCTGCGAGCGGCGGCGGGTGAGATTCCCGCCGCCGACTCTCCGTGTCGTCCTGTGCCGGTCGGTGAGCAATGCCAGGAACGCCTTGGCGGCGGTCGGGGAGATCCTCGGCGAGCTGGGGCTGGAGCTGCACCCGGACAAGACGAAGGTGGTAGACCTCAGAGAGGGCCGGGAAGGACTCGACTTCCTCGGCTGCCACTTCAGAGCCCGCTTCTCGGGCAAGGTGTGGGAGAAGTACCGCAAGGTCCGCTTCTACCTGCACCGTTGGCCCTCACAGGCGGCGATGAAGCGACTCCGGGACAAGGTCCGCGAGCGGACCGACCGCCGTCGGTCGGGATGGGACATCCGTGAGGTGATCGCGGAGTTGAATCCGATCCTGCGCGGCTGGGGCGCCTACTTCCGAACCGGGAACGCTGCCCGGAAGTTCACACAAGTCGATGACTATGTGGTTTGGCGTCTCCGCAGATTGATGGTCAAGAAGCGACGTCTGCGTGGCACGATCCGCTATCCGAAGGCGGCGTAACCATGCCAAGAAGATCACCGGTAAGCCGTGTGCGGGAAAACCGCACGCACGGATTGAAAGGGGACGGAGGAACCGGGCCCGGCAGGGCACCGCGCCTCCAACTACCAATGACTGAACTCAGTGACTGGACCTACGTGGTGACCGACATCGAGGTTGACGGCCCGTGGGCGGGTGCGAACTCGATGCGGTCCTTCGCATCCGTCGCCACGACGATGGACGGGCGGACCTTCGGCGAGTTCGAGGCCGTCCTCGAGCCGCTCCCCGGGTCGGCACCCAACCCGCGCACCAAGGAGTGGTTCGACTCCGAGCCGGGCACCTGGGAGGCCGCGACGGCGGACCCGGAACCCGTCGTCGACGTGCTGCGCAAGTACGTGGACTGGATCCGGTCGCTGCCCGGGCGGCGCGCGTTCGCGGCGGCGCCGCTGTCCTTCGACGGCCTGTGGATCGACTACTACCTGCGCCGGTTCACCCCGTACGGGCTGCACCAGGGCCCGTACGAGCAGGATCCGCTCTTCCACGGGCCGGCGCTGTGCCTGCGCTCGTACACGGCGGCGCTGACCGGGCGGCCGGGCGCTGACCTCGCCGCGCCGAAGCTGCCCCCGCACTGGCTCGGCGAGGTGGAGCACACCCACAAGGCGATCGACGATGCGCGTGGCTTCGCCAACCTGCTGCACTTCCTCGCCCGGAACGCCGGGGCGCCCGCGATCGCCCTCGACGCGTGAGCTGTGCATCGATCGCGTAGCGCACACAGAGCTTCTGGTCTCGGATGTGACACCTGCTGACGGCATGGCCGCTCCCGGTTCGGGAGCGGCCACGATCGAGCAGTACACGATCGATCCGACGTCTGGTACCGCTCGATGCTCGCCAGCGCCGACGCAACGCCCTGCTCGCCGAGTTCACCCGCGACGGCGCCGACCTCCTCGGCACGGCCACCCCCGCCGGTCCGCCAACCGACTGCTCTGACCCGTTCCGCCCGGTGACAGGGAAGGACGGCGCGGCCTCGGGCGGCCGCGCAGACGGACGGCTCGGCGTAGGCGGAAACTCCTGCAGCCGAGGTCAAGTGACATTCGTCCGGCGGCACTTGATTAGGCGCCTGGTCACTTCCACAGCTGGTCGAAGGTGTGGATCGCCTGCTGGGCGGCGGGGGCGAGGGTGTTGGTGGTGGCGGGGGAGCCGGCCGGCTGGAGGAGGTGGGTGACGTCCTGGAGGGTGACCAGGCCGGGGCCGCCGGTGCCGGCGGTCTTGAGGGCGTCGACCAGCGGGCCGGTGCTGGAGCAGGGCACCTGGGTGTCAGCGGTGCCGCAGGTCACCATGACCTTGGTGGCCGACCGTACCTTGGCGGCGAGGTCGGCCGGGTTCACCTCGTCGTCGGTCCGGGTGAACTTGAGATCGCTGTTGAGGTCCTGGAAGACCGCCGCGATCGGGTCGGGCATGCCGGTGGTGTCGGCGGGCCGGCCGGCGCGGATGGCGGCCACCCCGCCGGTGACGGCGGTCTTGACGGTCGCGGCCTGAGTGGGGTCGAGCTGCCCGGCGGAGACGGCGGCGTCCACCTGCTGCTCCAACTGGAGGGTGACCAGGTCGAGCAGGCGCATGCCCTGGGGCTCCAGCAGCGCCAGTCCGGCGGGGGCCGGCGCCGGTTTCGGGTCCTGGTCGACCTCCAGGGCCATCAGGGCGCCCTCGCTGTGGCCGGCGATGAGGAGCTTGTCCGGGTCGGCGCCCGGTTGGGCGGCGAGGAACTGGTAGGCCACGGTGGCCTGTTGGACGAAGGCGTTGAGGTCGAGGCCGCCCGGGTCGTTGGCGTAGCTGCCGAGGCCGGTCCGGCCGGTGGCGTACTTGTCGTAGCGCAGGGTCATGATCCCGTCGTCGCCCATCAGCTGGGCGAGGTCCGAGAGGGTGTCGGGCATGAGCCGCGGGGGCTGGTTGCCGTTGCGGTCGGTCGGTCCGCTGCCGGGCAGCAGCAGTGCGGCCGGCATCCTCGCGTTGGCGGGGCCCTGCGGGATGTGCAGGGTGCCGTAGGTGGTGGTGCCGTTGACGACGAAGGACACCTCGTGGTCCCCGGGGCTGGTGGACGGGCTGGCCTGCATCAGCGCGGCGGCGTTGAAGGACGGCGCGCCGGAGGCCGCGGAGCGGTCGGCGCCGCCGCCGGCGCAGCCCGCCGTCCAGCCCAGTACGGCGACCAGGGCGAGCGCCGAACCGGCGGCGGCCGCCGGACGGGACGAGGGTGTGCGCAGGGGCATGGGTGACTCCGGAGGGTCGGGGGACGGGCCGCCCACCAGTCGAGCCGACGCCGCCGCGCCGGTGGTCGTAACAGGCCGGACGAGGAGTCCGAATCCACTGTTCGGGCGAACGCCTCAGGAGGCCGCGCGCAGCACCGCCGGGGTCGGGCCGTTGGGGCGGACGGTGATGCTGAAGGCCTCGCCGTCCGGGCGGGAGAGGAACGTCAACGGGCCCAGCGGGAGGAGGAGTTCGAGTAGGGCGGTGCTTTCCCGGAGGGCGAACTGGGTGCCCAGGCAGGCGCGGGCGCCCAGGCCGAAGGGGAGGTAGGCGCCGAGGTGGGCGGGGCGGTCGGCGCCGGGGGCGAAGCGGGTGGGGTCGAAGCGCTCCGGGTCGGGCCACAGGGCCGGGTCGCGGTGGGTGAGGTACGGGCAGACCAGCACGTCGGTGCCGGCGGCGACGCGGTGGCCGGCGATCACGTCGTCCTCGAGGGCGTGCCGGGGGAGCAGCCAGGCGGAGGGGTAGAGCCGGAGGGTCTCGCTGACCAGGGCCTGCGGGTCGGCGTCGCGCGCCCCGGGGTCGCGGTCGAGCAGCAGGAACAGCCAGGTGAGCGTGGTGGCGGTGGTCTCGTGGCCGGCGACCAGCAGGGTGACCAGTTCGTCGCGGATCAACTGGTCGGTGTATTCGGGGTGTTGGTCGGCGGCTTCGAGCAGGACACGGAGCGCCCCCGGCTCCTCGGTGTCCGCGGTGCGGGCCGCCTCGATCGCGGCGTGGGCGACGGCGTCGATCCGGGCGAGGTCCTCGGCGACGGCGTCCCGGGCATCGGCGGCGTTGGTCGGCAGGGTCGGCATCGCGGCCACCACCCGTTCCACCGACCGCAGTTCGGCGTCCGTCCGGTCGTCCAGCGCCAGTCCGGTGAGCGCCCGCCAGACGGTGTCGAGGGCGAAGCCGCGCATCTCCTCGGCCACGTCGAAGGTCTCCCCGCTGCGCCGGTACCCCTCCCAGCGCTGCGCCGTCCGGAGCGCGGCGGCGGCGATCCGCTGCTCGTAGCGGCGCATGCCCGGACCGGTGAACTGGGACTGCAGCAGCCGCCGTTGGCGCTTCCAGGCGTCCCCGGTGGCGGACAGCACGCCGTCGCCGACCAGCATCCGGGCCCGGTGCGAGCGCTTGACGTACCGGTCGGGATGGCGGCCCAGCACGTGCTGCACCGCGGCCGGGTCGGTGACCAGCACGGTGGGCGTCGGGCCGAGCCGGAAGGCGGCGATGCCGCCGATGCCGCGCTGGGCCCGGGCGAGCAGCTCGACCAGCTGGGCCTCCTCGGCGCGCCACTGCTCGACGACGTCCGCCGCCAGCTCCGGGACGGGATGGGCTTCCGTGGTCACGCGGGTCTTCTCCTCGGGTCGACGGCCGGGGGTGTGGAAGGTCCGGGCTGACTGTACGCCAGACGGGTGGGTTCTAGGTGAGGCGCGATTACTTTCGGTGAGCCGCGGCCCACCAGGCCACCCGGGCGGAGGACAGTCCCGGCGTGGACGAACGGGTACGGATCGGCGGGGCCGGTCCGGCCCCCTTCTCGCCCGCCCCTGACATGGGAGGCCGTATGCCCAGGACCACTCGCCATGCCTTCCGTCCGACCCTCGCCCGGAGCACTCGCCGCCTCGCCGCTGCCGCTCTGCTGGGAGCGGCGCTGACGGCCTGCGGCGGCGGTGGCGGCGCTCCCGCCGCCTCCAATGCTCCGACGGACGGTTCCCAGCCCTCGGGAGGGCAGTCCGAGGAGGGCAGGACCCGCGCAGGGGGGAACTCGGGGTCGTTCGCGAGCGCGGGCCAGCCGAAGGCGCTGGCCGAGGTGTCGGGCAAGCGGGTGAGGGTGGTAGTGGTGCCCACGACCAGGCCCATGGCCGAGCCCATGGCCGACTCCACGACCGCGGCCGCGGCCGGGCCCTCGTCGTCCGAAGTCCCGGCCGAGATCAGCAGGGTCCACGACTGCACGAACAGTACGGGCTTCGCCACCCCGATCAGCCGGGAGGTCACGCTCGTCAACGGCGTGAGCCCGCCCGTGGAGTTCATCCTCCCGGAGACGCCGCCCGAGGGCGACAGCGCCAGGATCTGTTACACGCTGGCCATCGGCGGCGAAAGCAAGACCGACGAAGCCGCACCGGCGTCCGGGGCCTCGCCGACGGGCGGGCCTTCCGGCCTGAGCAGCAGCCCGACCGTGAGCCCGAGCGTCGCGGGCCCCACCAGCGAGAGCCCCACCAGCGGGAGCCCGACCAGCGGGAGCCCGAGCGTCGCGAGCCCCACCAGCGAGAGCCCCACCGGCGAGAGCCCGAGCGTCGCGCACCCCACGAACGAGGGCCCGAGCGTCGCGAGCCCCACCGGCGAGAGCCCCACCAGCGAGCGCCCGAGCGTCGCGCGCCCCACCCGTGAGAGCCCGAGCGGCGGAACCACTTGAGCCCGGTGAAGGAGGCGTCGGCCGCCGGGACGCCGGCCGCCGGGGAGACGACCGCCTGGATCACCCGGATCGCCACCTGGGCCGCCCCGACGACGGTGGTCACCGCGCTGCTGTTCTTCTTCGGCTACGTCTACACCAGCGCCTACTACGACTACTTCGGCATCGACAGTTCGACACTCGGCTTCGACACCCGGGAAGTGCTGGTGAAGGGCGAAAGCCCGCTCTTCCTGCCGGCCGGAGTGGTCGCCTTCGTGGCCCTGGTGCTCGCGCTGCTCTTCCACATGGCGAGCAGGTTCATCCGGCAGGGGCGGGACGGAGCCCGGATGGTCCGTCGGGCCGGCTGGGCCACCACCGTGGCGGCCCTCGTGCTCCTGGTGTTCGGCTTTCTCGCGGGCCTCCAGGTGATCCGACCCGGCAGCCTGGGCACCCCGCTGATGATCGGAGGCGCGCTGCTGCTGATCGTGCTGGCGCGGATCCTGATCAGACGCAGTAGCGGCGGCGGTCATGCGTTGTCGGGGGAGCGGGCCGCGATGGGCATCGCCGTGGCGATCACCGCGCTCTGCATGTTCTGGGCGGCCACGTCCTACGCCTCGGACCGGGGGAGTGCTCAGGCGAAGATGGTCGGGAGGAACCTCTACACGCGCCCCGCGGTCATCCTCGACACCACCGAACGCCTCCACCTGGACCTCTCCGCGTGCGCCGACCCCAACAGCCGCGCGTGCCGCAAATCGGAATGGAACGGTCTGAGGGAGACGGCGCTCCCGGACGCGGGGCAGCAGGACCGGTTCCGGTACCGCTACCACGGGCTGCGCCTGCTCGCCCAGTCCGGCGACCGGATGTTCCTCCTCCCGGACCACTGGACCTGGGAGCACGGCGACCTGCTGATCCTGCCGATGGACGCCAACGTCCGGGTGGCCCTCCACCCCGGCTGACCGCGGTAGCGCCCACCCGGCTGCGCCGCGGTCCGTCCCCCTCGACGGACCGCGGCGCAGCGGCTCGTACCGTCAGAGGACGTGCGTCACACCGCCTCCCACAGGGCCGGGACGATCGGCGGCTCCCAGCCGACCTGGGCGGTGCGGGCCAGGACGCAGCGGTAGCTGACGCCGTTGTAGGTGACGATGCCGCCGGCCTGGTAGGGACTGCGCGGCCTGCGGGAACGCCTCGCGCCCTACGCGCAGCTCGTCCGCCAGGTGCGGGAGGCGCTCAGGCTGGGCGTGCTCAAGCCCGGCGACCGCCTCCCGGCGGTGCGGGACGTCGTCGTCTCCTGCACGGTCAACGCCAACACCGTGCTCAAGGCCTACCGCGAACTCGAGCACGTAGGCCTGGTCGAGGCCCGGCAGGGCTCCGGCACCTTCGTCACCGGCTCGCTCGGCGCCGTCGAACCGCACGACATGGCACGGCTGCGCACCGGGCTCTCCCGCTGGGTCGGCGAGGCCCGACAGGCCGGGCTCGAGGACGAGGACGTCAAGGCCCTGGTCACCGCGGTGCTCGCCGAGGAGCCGGCCGCCGCCCACCGCGGCCAGTGGCACGGAGCCGAGGCGTGATCGTCACCGAGCCGGCGCTCACGGTGCGCGGGCTGACCAAGAAGTACCGCGGCGTCACCGCCCTGGACGACTGCAGCTTCACCCTCCCGGCCGGCGGCGTGATCGCCCTGGTCGGAGCGAACGGCGCCGGGAAGTCGACCCTGATGGGGATCGTCAGCGGCATGGTCCGCCCCACCGCCGGGGAGTACCGGACCGGCGGCCGGGTCGTGCTGCTATCCCAGGACAAGCCGCTCTACCGCACCTTCAGCGTCGCCGACATGCTGGACTTCGGCCGGCACGCCAACCACGTCTGGGACCAGCGGCGCGCGCTCGGCTGGCTGGAGCGGTTCGGCATCCCGCTCGACCGGCGCTGCGACAAGCTCTCCGGCGGCCAGCAGGCCCAGGTGGCCCTCGCCGTCGCGCTCGGCGCCTGCCCCTCGCTGCTCCTGCTGGACGAGCCGCTGGCCAACCTCGACCCGGTCGCCCGCAAGGCCGTCACCGGCGAACTGCTCGGCGAGGTCGCCGAGACCGGGATGACCGTGCTGCTCTCCACCCACGTGGTGGCCGAACTCGCCGGCGTGGGCGACCACCTGCTGCTGCTGTCGCACGGCCGCAACATCCTGGACGGCGACGCCGACGACCTGCTCGCCCAGCACCTGCGGCTGACCGGCCCGCGCTCCGAGCGGCCGCCGGTCGACGGGGAGGTCGTCCACCAGACCCACACCGCCCGGCAGTCCACCTTCGTGGTGCGCGGCCTGCTCGGCGCGGCCACCCCGCTCGACGCCCCCGGCTGGACGGCACACCCCGTCACCCTCGAGGACATCGTCCTCGCCTACCTCAAGACCTCACTCGGGGAGACCGGACTTTGAGCGCATCCACCACCCCCCGGCGCCGGCCGCCGACACCCGGCCCGCACCCGCCGCCCGGGGGAACCTCTGGCGCGGCATCGTCTGGCTCACCTGGCGCCAGCACCGGGCCCAGCTGATCTCCTTCACCGCCGTCACCGTCGTCATCCTGGTCTGGATGGCCGTCAACGCCGCCGAGCTGCAGAGCGCGCTCGACCTGTGCCACGGGCCGGACTGCGCCAAGGCCGTCGCCGACGACCGGCTCGCCCGGATCAGGGACGCCGCCGACATCGCCGGCTACCAGCTCAACTCGGTGACCTTCCTGTCGGCGATGATCGGCACCTTCCTCGGGGTGCCGCTGCTGGCCAAGGAGTACGAGCACCGCACCCTGCTGCTCGCCTGGTCCCAGGACATCAGCCCGCAGCGCTGGCTGCTCGGCAAGCTCGCCGTGCTCGGCACCTTCGTGGTCGTGCTCTCCGCGGCGCTCTCCGCGGAGAGCCTGCACGTCGCCCGGCTCGTCCACCTCGCCGACCGGCGCAGCCTGTTCGAGGGGACGCTGTACCAGGCCGGCGGCTGGATGCCGCTCACGCTCGGCCTCGCCTGGGGGATGCTCGGCGTGGCGGTCGGCGCGGGGCTGCGCCGGCTGCTGCCCGCCTTCGCGGTGGTGCTCGGCGCATTCGGGGCGCGCACCACGCTGATGGAGCAGGTGCGGCCGCACCTCCTGGAGCCGCTCACCCGGGTGCTCCCGCTCGGCCCGGACCGCAGCGGCGACCCGTACGCGGCGGTGCCCAACGAACTCCTGCTGGACGGCGGCAAGTCGCCGTTCGTGGACGCGGCCGGAAGCGTCCACGCGTACGGCGACGTGATGACGCAGTACTGCGGCAGCATCCCGGAGGGGCGGGGCGACGCCTTCGTCTCCTGCCTCAAGCAGCAGGGGCTGGTCGGCATCCAGCAGAGCTACCAGTCGGCGGGGCGGCTGGGGACGTTCCACCTGATCGAGAACGGGATGAACCTCACCGTGTTCGTGGTGTCGTTCGCGGTCGCCTGGTGGCTGGTGCGGCGGGCGCGGACCTCGGCGTAAGGCGTGTCCGAGCCGGGGTCAGCCGGCGATCCCGGCCGCGCGCAGCCGGCGCTCGACCTCCTCCCAGGTCGGGGTGGCCGGGGCGGTCCGGTGGGTGCCCATGCCCTTGTCCTTGAAGCCGCTGGAGGTGGAGACGCACACCACCGGGCCGTCCTCCGGCGCCTGTCCGCCGAGGCTGCGCAGCCCGGCCAGTCCGGCCGCGGCCGACAGCTCGGTCCACAGTCCGGCCCGGGCCAGTTCGCCCTGGGCGTCGGCGAGTTGACGGTCGTCCACGAGCAGCGCCCGGCCGCCGCTCGCGCGCACCGCCAGCACGCCCCGGTAGCCGCTGACCGGCGAGGCGATCGAGTACGCCTCGCTCGCGCCGACCGTCACGTGCGCGGCCGGCGCGCCCTCGGCGAACGCCCGGTGCAGCGCCCCGGAGGCCGCCGACTCGCAGGCGAACACCCGTGGCACCCGGTCGGCGAGGCCCAGCCGGCGCAGCTCCTCGAAGCCCTTCCAGACCCCGAAGAGCAGCTCGCCGTACCCGGTCGGGACGAACACCGCGCTCGGCACGCCGACGTCCTGGAAGATCTCGTACGCGACGGTCTTGTAGCCCTCGGGCCCGTACGCGTGCCCGGTGTGGGTGGTGGTCAGGTTGCTGACCGGGTGCAGGCCGAGCCGCTCGACCACCAGGCGCAGCAGCGGCCAGCGGGCCTCCCACGGGACGGGCAGCACCACGGCGCCGTAGGCGTTGAGGAAGGCGTCCACGGCGGGCGGTGTGTCCGGGCCGGTGAACACCACGCAGGGCAGCCCCGCACGGGCGGCGTAGGCGGCCGCCGAGGCACCGTGGTTGCCGGAGGACGCCACCGCGATGCCGGGCGCGCCGACGCCGACGGCGGCGCTGGTGGTGCAGCGGTTCAGCCGGTCCTTGTGGCTCCAGGTCGGGTTGCGGGACTCGTCCTTGACGTACACGCCCGGCTCGATCTCGACCAGCGGGGTGGCCCCCTCGCCGAGCCCGGGCGCCGGCAGCGGCGGCAGCAGCGGCGCCCACCGCTCCAGGCCGCCGCGGGCCCGCACGGGGGAGAAGAGCGCGGCCGGGTCGGCCTTGTCGTAGGCGTAGTCGACCTCGACCGGGTAGGAGACGTCCTCCGTGCTGGTGCGCGGGCAGCCCGAGGTCAGCGGGGGCCAGAGGGGGTAGTCGTGGGCGGGGTCGCCGAGCGAGCGCTGGCCGGTTGCGAGGGAGTCGTCGATTGCCATGTAAGCAGCCTAAACGGGTTTCAGGTGCTACATGACGGGTTTTCGAATCCTCGGTTCCGGTCGGCGGTCGTGGTGCTGTCGGGCTGCTACTGGGTCTGCCCGTTCCGGCGGACGGCCGAGACGTCGAACTCCAGGACGACCTTCTCGCCGACCAGGACGCCGCCACCCTCCAGCGCCGCGTTCCAGGTCACCCCGAAGTCCTTGCGGTTGATCGTGACCGAGCCCTCCAGCCCGACGCGCAGGTTGCCCTGGGGGTCGACGGCGTTGCCGGTGTACTCGAAGTCGATCGACACCGGGCGGGTGGTCTCCTTGATGGTGAGGTCCCCGGTGACCCGGTACTCGCCGTCCCCGCGCGGCTCGACCGCCGTGGCGACGAAGGTGATGGTCGGGAAGTTGGGGACGTCCAGGAAGTCGTTGGTGCGCAGGTGCTGGTCCCGCTGGGCGACGCCGGTGTCGATGCTCCCGGCCTGGATCGTGAGCCGGGCGGTGCAACGGCTCGGGTCGCTGCCGTCCAGGTGGGCGGTGCCCTCGAACTCGTGGAAGGCGCCGCGGACCTTGGTCACCATGGCGTGCCGGGCGACGAAGCCGATCCGGGTGTGGAGGGGGTCGAGGACGTAGTCCCCGGTGAGCTCGGAGAGGTCGGCGGTCATGGTCGGAGTCCTCCTGTGGCGGGTCTCGTGCCCCGGCCCGGGCGCGCCCCGGGCGGTCCCCGGACCACGCTAGGTGCTGTGCCGCGCCGGGGCGCGTCGGATTGCGCCGTCCGTCGGGTGTGGTGAGGGTGGCCGGGCGGGGAAGGGACATCGGGAGTCGTACGGGACTGGAGGCGGGATGGACAGCGGGATACGGGCGATGGTCGACGCGGTCGACGAGGCGCGGCGGCAGCTGCGGGAGAACGCGCTGCCGAAGGCGCGGGAGAGGGGGCGGGAGCCCGTTCCGACTGCCGAGGAGGCGGCGCTGGCGAGGGCGCTTGCCGCGCTGGTGGAGAGCGCGGCGGAGCTGGCCGAAGCGATCTCAGAGCGGATAACCACTCCAGACACCCGCAAGACCTACACCTTGGCCCGCGACCGGCTGCGCCGCGAGGCGCGCAATCTGGCTGGTGACGAGAAGGACATCACCAGGCGCGCCCGCTGACGGCTGCCGGTGCCCCCTCCCTCCGGGGTAGGGGGCACCGGCGCTCTCATCGGTCGCTCACCGGTGGCTGGAGAACTGCACCACCTGTTGGTAGGTCGGCCGGTTCTGCCAGGTGGTCTTGTCGTCCGTCACCCCGCCCAGCGGGCGCTGGATGATGGTGTCGGCGCACCACTGGTCGCCCGCCGCGCAGTCCGCGTCGCCCGGGTAGACCTGGGCGGGGGTCTGGGCGGCGGCCTGGCCCAGGGTGGTAAGCAGGACGTTCCGGCAGGCCATGAGGTCGCCCCCGCCGCAGAAGGGGCGGGCCAGCGGTCCGGCGACCGGGTCGCCGAGGACCGACCGGAGGTCCTTGTCCAGGTAGCTCCACCAGCCGTACTGGAAGGCCGAACCCTTGTGCGGGATCGACTCGTTGGCGCTGACCGTGCCGCCGCCGGTGGCACCGGACTGTCCGCCGGAGGGCGACTCGTTGATCTGCAGCGCGCCGGTCAGGGAGGTGAACAGCTGGTCGCCGAGTCCGGGCCGCATGACGCCATCGGCGAGCAGCGGCCACCAGGCGTCCAGCACCCGGATCGCGGTCGCGTCCGCGTAGTCGTGGCTGCCGGGTGAAGTCTCCTTCCGCTGGCCGCCGTCGGCGAGCCAGGCCTCCAACTGCTGGAGCGCGGCGGCGGCGGTCGGGTCGGTGACCGGGGCACTGCGCAGCACCCGGATCAGGTCGGGCAGGACGTCCTCGGCCCGCAGGTCGGCCACGGCGGCGCCCTCCATGGCCTGGGTGAGCGAGACCCGGCTCACCTTGCCGCCGCCCTGCAGCAGTGCCTTGACCCGGTCGTCGAGCAGGTTGGCGCGGTGCACCGAGCCGTTGCCGAAGCCCGCGGCGGTGTAGCCGCCCGCCTGCTTGTTGTTCCAGGAGATGTAGTAGTCCTGGTTCACGGACTGCGGGTGCTCGGCCGGCGGGGTGTACCGGGCGGTGTTGGTGGCGGGGTCGAAGTCGGCCCATTCGTACGCTGGTTGGGCGAGGACGGGAAGTCCGGGGTCGACGCCGGGGGCGCGCACCGGGTTGCTGCCGGAGTTGTAGTAGGCGATGTCGCGGGAGTCGGCGTAGAACCAGTTGAAGGTGTAGTTGATGTCCTGCGCGGCCCGCTGGAAGCTCGGCGCGTCGTGCACCGCGCCGGGGTCGTTCAACTCCTGGAAACCGATGATGGAATCGGCCTCGTGGCGGTAGGTGGAGCGCAGCGAGGTGAAGGCGACGGGCGTGCCACCGACGGTGCCGCGGGCCGTCACCAGACCGTAGTCGGAGCGGTACATCACCAGGGTGTACGAGCCGGCCGGGGTGGAGTCGGCGGTGGTCGGACTCCACGCGTCCTTGCGTTCCAGCCGGTCAAAGGGTAGGCAACTGCCGTGCCAGAGGTAGGAGTTGGCGGCAGTGGTGACCGGCGAGCCGTCGGTGGTGCAGAGCGGGACGGCATAGGTGTCGGTGATGTCCTGCCCGGCCGAGGTGGCGCTCCAGGCGTAGTCCTGGCCGCGGCCGAGCTGCACGTAGAAGCTCAGGCCGGCGAAGGCCGCGCCGCGGGCGCTGATCCCCGGGCCCTGGAGCTCCTCCAGCATCAGCAACTGCGGGGCGAAGTAGCCGGTTTGCGGGCCGAACACGGCGACCGGGTGGCCGTCGTCGGTGTGCGCGCCGGAGACCAGCAGGGCGTTGGACATGCCGTGCTTGGCGGTGAGCAGGTTACCGGGCAGGATGCCGTCGGCCTGCGTGCTCGCGGTGGTCGTGGTGGTCGCGGTGTTCGCGGAGCCGGTGGCGTCGTAGACCATCCGCTCGGGCACCACCGAGCCGGGGTCGGGCAGTGCCTGGCCCTGCGGGTCGTCGGGCACGGTCGCGTACGGGAAGCTCTGCCCGTCGTGCAGAGTACGCACGGCCTCCGGGTCGTCGGCCTCGCGCAGCGACCGCCACACCGCGTCCCCGGCGTCCTTGCCGTACCGGGCCTCGGCCGCCGACTTGACCTGGGCGGAGGCGAGTTCTCCGCCACCGCCGGAGCCGAAGAGCGCGCCGATCACCGAGGCCAGGGCGACCAGGTCGGTCAGCTTGAACGGCTCGATCGAACCGGCGTTGGTGATCGGGTCGATGTGCCCGGTCAGGTCGTACTCGCCGGGGAAGGTCCGGCCGTTGTACGCCTCGGTGGCGTACTGGTTGATGCCGTCCAGGTAGGCGTTGGCGTCGGCGAGCGCCTGGGTGGCCCGGCCGCCGCGGGCGGCGAGCGCGTCGATCTGCTGCTGCAACTCGGCCTCGGTGTACGGCGCGGCCTGCCAGAAGCTCTGCTCCAGCTGCCGGTTGGCCGCCGCGCCACCCGCGAAGCCGGACAGCTGGCCGCGGCCGACGTGCCGGAACAGGTCCATCACCCAGAGCCGGTCCTGCGCGGCCGCGTATCCCGCGCCGAACTCGGTGCCGTACCGGGTGGTGCCGGTGATGTGCGGGACGCCGGTGGCCTTGTCGCGCACGATCGTCACGTCCGGGCGCGGACTGGCGGTGCTGGCCACCTGGTCGGCGGGCACGCCGAAGGACGCGTCGTTGAAGAAACCGCGCAACCCGGCCTCGGTGAGCCCGGGATAACCGGAGGCGAGGGCGGCGTACGGGCCGAGCTGGTCACCGGTGTGCGCGGGGCGAGTGCCGAACATCCGGTTGAGCAGGATCTCGGCGAGCGTGGCGTTGCCGTTCTCGCCGGGCGGGAGGATGTCGGTGCAGCGGCCGCCGCAGTAGTCGGGGGCGGCGGCGGTCGTGGTAGCGGTCGCGGTCGCGGCCGCCGGGGCGGTCAGGGCGGCGGTCACGAACAGGGCCGTCGCAAGGGCGGCGGCCGCCGCCGGCAACCGGCTGCGTCGGGTGGATCGGCCGGATCGAGTCGGGAGTCGGAGGGGGTGGGGGCGTAGGCGCAAGGCGAGCTCCTCCGTCGAAGCCACGGGGAGTCGACGGTAGGGGCGCTACTGGCCGGTTGGCTAGTGGCGCGCATGCCAGTTCGCCTGCGGTGTACCCGAGTTGAACCACGATGCGGCTGTTTGTTCAGCCCCCGGAACCCGCCAGTGCGAGGGCCCGCCGGCGGATCTCGGCAGCCTTCTCCACGTCGCTACCGGACACCGCGTCGACCCCGGCCGGTGTCCGTCGGACATCATCGTGTGGCACCACCAATGGTGGCTGCGCCCGGTCGTTGAACGCCATGGGCCGGATCGTGGCGTGTGACCGGCGCGTCCGGCCTTGTCGTGTGGGTGGTGGTCGACTCTCACTGTCAGTGAGGTCGGCTAGGGTCACTCGCGTCGGTGGAGATCGTCCGTCGTGAGTCGGCGGGGCAGGGGGCGTGTGGTGACGGGGACTGGGGTGGAGGCGGGCCGGCTTCGGGCGGTGCCGGAGGGAATCACGCACGGGGTCAGTCGGGAACTGCTCGCGGCTGGGGAGTTGTGCTGGTCGCGGGCGTACCTGGACCTGGAGGCTTCGGGGGAGGAGCCGGTGCAGTCGGCCGCGTCCTGGTACGAGCGGCAGGGGGTGAAGGGCGGCGTCGAGGGGTTGTACGTGCTGGGGGAGGCACAGTACGAGGCCTTCGAGGGGCCGGTCACGGTGCTGCTGGACGGTGTGAGCGGTGAGGTGTTCCTGGCCCGGCCGGACAGTGATGACGTGCTGCAGCGGGATCTGTTGGCCAGCAGTCCGGAGTGCCTGATCGCGCTGGCAGCCGAGATCGAGGCGGTCGGCGGGAAGGCATCGTACGGTGTGGCGGCCGTCGCCGAGGTCGAACGGGCCGTGCGGCAACGGCTGCGTGAGGCCGACCCGGAGCTGTTCCGGCGGACGGACGACCGGCCCGCGCACTGGGAGACGGCGCTGACGATCCGTGCCCTCGCCTGGGGTGCTGGGGCCGGGGGCCCGGAGGAGCTGGCGTACGCCGTCACGCCGGTCCTGGTCGAGGACCTGGCGACGTTGGCGGGGGAGGGTAGCGTCCGGCGCTTCGAGGAGGCCGAGCTGCCCGCGGGTCTCAGCCACGGTCCGACCCGCCGCCTGCTCACCGAGATCGGCCTGCCGGTCTCCGACCGGTGCGTGCTCAGTGTCGATGCCGAGGGGCCGCTGCGCACGCTGGCGGAGGGCTTCCCGGAGAACTACGGCCCGGACGGCGAGGACGACGAGGACGAGTCGTCGACCCGTCCGCACCAGGCTGACTTCCTGCTCGTCGGCGGATGGATGTACGACTTCGTGGTCGCGCTCGACGGTGCCACCGGTCGGGTCGAACTCCCGGACTGGTGGGACGACGGCGAGCCGGCGGCCTACCTGCACCGCGACCTGTCCGCCCTGCTGTACACGCTCTGGACGTTCGAGCGCCTGCGTGCGGCTCGGCGCGAGGCGGAACACCCGCGGACGCCGGGGCCGTGGTCGGTGTTCGAGCCGTCCGAACTCCTCGACAGCGTGGCCGAGGGTGTCATGCGCGCACTCGATCCGGAGGCGTTCGCCAGCGAGAGCCACTTCTGGCCGATACGGGTCGACGACGGGCACATGGGCGGTTTGCTGGAGTGACGGAGCGAGTGGCGACCTGAAGGTGTTCGCTGGCCGAACCGCGCGGCTGCTGGACGGGAACGACGGTGACGCGCCGCTGGAACTGATCGTGGAGCCGTGGGCCGAGGCCTACCAGATCCTGCCGGGTCAGACCCGCGTCATTTGTCACTCACTCGCCGACGGACGACGGTTGCTGGTCCGGAACGCTGCGCCGGGACGAGCCCTTCCAGGTCGACCATCGGCGGGATCCGGTCACGGTGTGGGCCAACGGCCCTTGCTACCACCTCAGTGACCTGGCGGGCAATGCGATCGATGCGGCCGACTGGCAGTGCCCCGGCCCGGGGGCCGGATTCTGCGGCGGCGGGTTGGCGCCGGGGCCTTCGCCGCGACCGAGGACTGCTCCCGTGGCGGAGAGGAGCACCGCGCGGGTGTGGCTGCCGCCGGCGTCGATGCCGAGGTGGAGGGGACTGTTCATCAAACGGCTCCCGGGGTCGGATTCCTGGGAGCCGAGCACACTTCGGGGGTCGGCAGGCGAGAACAGGGCTGCCGACCCCCGGTGCCGTGCCCGGCTCAGTCGGGCAGGTGCAGGGCAGGGTCCGCGGGGCCCTGGGTGTGGCGGGTGAAGCGGACCTGGAGGCCGGCGCGTTCCGGGGAGCAGCAGAACGGGCCGGCCGTGGCGGTGGCGTCCGGGGCGAGCGGCGCGAGGCGGACGAGGCGCCAGGGGCCGTCCTCGCAGCGGGCGCGGATGGTCACGGCGTCGCCGGTGCGGCTGGCGCGGATGGTGACCGGGCGGCCGTGCCAGTCGGGGACGGGCGCGAGCGACCAGTCGGAGACGCCGTGGGTGACCACCGCGCCGACGTGCGGGAGGCCGTCGCTCATCTCGACTCCGGCTTTGATCCAGGTGCTGGGGTCGACCCGGATCAGCAGGCCGGCTTGGTCGTAGAGGGCAGTGAAGTCCGCGAGGAAGGTGACCTCGGAGGCGCTGCCCGGCGGGAAGCCGGTGAGCAGCGCGTGCCCGTCGTCGCGGACGAAGCCGTAGCTGGTGGTGCGCCAGAAGTCGGTGCGGTCGCGGGCGGTGACCAGGAGGTCGGCGCCGTCAGTCCGTACGTGCTCCGGTTCGTTGAGCCAGCTGCCCTCGTGCCAGGGGATGTCGCGGGGCGGATGGTGCATGCGGACGTCCTCTCGGTTAGCTTCCTGAAAGTTGCTGAAATCACTGGAAGGACATCCAATCACTGGCCCGGGCGGCAAACGCCGACCAGGGTCAGGGCTTGAGGACCAGGCGGATCGGGTTGCCCTCCTTGCGCTCCAGCGCCTCGACCGCGCGGGCGGCGTCGGCCAGCGGGAAGGTGCCGCTGACCGAGCGGGCGGGCTCCAGGAGGAGGCGCTGGCCGAGGCGATGGCCGCGGCCGCGCCCGAGCGCAGCGGCGCCGGGGCGGTGGAGAAAGGCCCCGCGCCGCGCCGGTGGGACCGGCGCGGCGCGCGGTTCGCAGTTCGCAGCGAGGTCAGGCGGTGGGCGCCAGCCGGGCCGCGAGGGCGTCGGTGTCCGGGAGGAACCAGATGTGGGAGCCCCGGTTCGACTCGAGGACGAGCGAGCGCAGCGCCGAACTGGCCTTCAGATGGCGGGAGATGTCGCCGAGGACGGCCAGCCGGACGTGGTAGTTGACGAACTTCTGCATCACCTCGCCGGCGAACCCGGTGCTCAGCGCGAAGAACGAGTCGTCCAGCCGGTCGGCGGGCACGGCGACCAGCTCGGCGCCATCGTACGTCGCGCCGATGAGGTCCAGTGCGTCCTGCACGGTGGTGACCGTGGGCCCGGCGGGGTCGCACACGAGCACCTGCACCCCGCTCAGTTCCTGCACTGTGTCTGCCATGGCGCTCTCTCCTGCCGGTCGGGCCCGCTGAGCCGGATGTGATCACCCGGGTACGGGCCCCAATCTAGGCCGGACGGAGGGTGGTTCGGAAACGATTTACTGCTTGTGGTGGCTACTTGCGGGACCGGCCGCGGCCCGCCGGTGCCGCGATGCGCACCCGGGTGGTGGGGGCCGCCTGCTCGATGTCCTCCAGCTGGGCCAGGACGGTCGCGCGCAGGTCGTCGTCGTCCTCGAAGTGGTGGTCGTTGAAGAGGGTGTAGCCCGTCCACATCAGGTTGGCGCAGACCCGGGCCGGCACCCGCCCGGTCTGGGCGCCCATGCCGACCAGCGCCACCGAGCGGATGCTGCCCGGCGCCAGCCGGTTCTGCCGGTGGACGGCCTGGAAGGCGGCCGCGCAGGCCAGGGCCACGTTGAGGGTCTCGCTCACGTTCTGCGAGGAGGTCTGCATCGTGGGCGCCGATATCAGGAACTTCGGGTTGACCGCTCCGGACGGCACGCAGACGGCGCTGCCCACCGGCAGCGTGCCCGCGTACCGGTCGCGGATCGCCCGCTGCACCTTCAGCTGGATGCCGGCCCCCAGGTGCCGCTTGATCGCCGCGTCCGTCCCGCCGTCCATCCGGCCGCGGGAGTTGGTGGGGCTGACCCAGGCGTCGACCTGCTCGGCGAGGATGGAGCCGTGCCGGATCTCGACGTCGGGGACGTCGGCGAAGGCCGCCCGCCACGACTCGACCACCGTCGCGTTGAGGTCCGCCAGCACCACCCTGAGCGGGGACTGCGCGCGGTCCGTCGTCATGCTGTCACTCCTGTCGTTCGTCGAGCTGTTTCCCGCTGTCGACCACGACGCTAGCGCGACCCACTGACAATCCGTCCGCCGCCGACCGGCAGCCCCGGATTGTCAGTCCCGGCTGTTAGGAATGTGCTGTCCGCCAGCGAGCTGACGGACAATCAGTTGTTGTAGAGCCGATCCAGCCGGAGTACCACCATGAGCGCTGCCGAATCCTCCGCCCCCGTCCAGGCCGACCCGAACGACCCGCTGGCCCTCGCGGAGCTCTTCCGGGGCGGCGGCGAGCCGTGGCTCCCGCTGCTGAAGCCGGTCATCGAGGCGCAACCCGGCGCGGCCTCGTTCATCGGCCCGGGCCGCAGCCCGGAGGTCGTGCCGGTCCGCGAGCTGACCTTCCAGGCGCTGAAGCCGCACGCCCCGCACAAGTGGAAGGTCGTGGTCTTCGGCCAGAACCCGTACCCGCGGCCGGAGAGCGCCACCGGCATCGCCATGTTCGACAACGCCTTCCACGACTGGAAGGACAGCCAGTTCGGCCGGGTGATCAGCATCCGCTGCATCATCAAGGCCGCGGCGATGTGGAAGTACGGGATCCCCAAGAAGACGCCGATCGCGGACATCCGCGCGCTGCTGAAGAAGGAGGAGACGGTCCAGCCGCCGGAGTGGTTCCAGGCGATGCTCACCCAGGGCGTGCTGCTGCTGAACGCGGCGCTCACCGCCAGCGCCGACGGTTCGATGGGCCCGGACGTGCACACCGGGTTCTGGCGGCCGGTGGCGGAGCGGATAGTCGAGGAGATCCTCCGGGCCAAGCAGCAGGCGGCGGAGGAGGACCGGGGAGTCGTCTTCGCCTGGTGGGGTGCGCACGCGCGCAGCCTGAAGAGCGTCGTGAAGCGGTTGGAGAAGAAGTACCCCGAGGTCGAGGTCCGGCACATCGACCACGCCAACCCGGCGGCCCAGGGGGACATCTTCTGCGACAACGACCACTTCGCCACGGTGAACGCCGCCCTCGCCTCGCTCGGCGCGGACCAGATCGACTGGCTCCCGAGCAAGGGCTGGAACGCCGCCGCGGCGCAGGGCGGTGACGCGGACGGCGGCGTCGCCGAGCGGATGGGCGCGTTCATCGCCTCCACCATGGAACTGCACCAGCTCTACCTGGACCGGCTCGCGAGCGTCAAGGACGAGGGGCTCGAACTCCCGGCGATCAGCGGGGTGTTCGACACGCCGCTGATGGACTTCCGGGAGGCCGTGGCCCCGGTCGCCGGACTGCTCCGCGGCCTGGACCGGCACGTCGCACTCTCGCACGAGTTCGGCCGGCGGCGGGCGGAGGAGGGGGCGGCCTCCGGCCTGTCCGCGGACGCGATCGCCGCGCTGTACCTGTACACCTGCGAGTCCGCGTTCTACCGGGAGATCAACGCGGTGCTGCGCTCCCCGGACCGCGGCCGGCTCGTCCCGTACCTGCCGTACCTGCGGCTGCTGTTCGCGGCGGTGGCGCAGTTGCCGGTGCGCACCGAACCGCTCTGGCGCGGGGTGTCGCTGGACCTGCGCCGGCAGTACCCGCTCGGACGGACGGTGACGTGGTGGGGCGTGTCGTCCTGCACGTCCGAGCTCGGCGTGGCGAAGTCGTTCCTCGGCAGCCGGGGCAAGCGGACGCTGTTCGAGGTGCGGCCGCTGCGCGCCACGGGCATCCAGCGGTTCTCGGCGTTCACCGGGGAGGAGGAGTACATCCTGCTGCCCGGCACCCAGTTGGAGGTCACGGACGTGCAGGCGCAGCGCGGCGGGCTGTGCACCGTGACGCTGACCGAGATCGCGGAGGGGCCGCTGGTGTCCTGAGAACCTCCGTTCCGGCCCGGTCGAATGCCCTGACCGAGTCAGCTGCTCCACGCCCGCCCCGCTCCCGGCCCCGCAAGCGGCCGCCCGAATCGCTGCCGGAGGTCAGAACACCCGGCGCAGCCAGCCGTGCCGGTCCTCCGCCCGTCCGTACTGGACGTCCAGGAGGTGCTCGCGGAGGGCGAAGGTCTTTGCTGGAGCACCTCTTCCCGGACGCGATCCTCGCGGACCCCCAGGACGCCGCCGTGTTCGGCCTCAACGCCTTCTCGGACGGCCACAACGCGGTCCTGCCGCAGGCGGCCACAGGCCTGACCGAGCGCCTGCGGGAGCGGGGCTTCAACCCGATCGGGGTGGACACCACCGAGCTCCTCAAGGCCGGCGGCGCCGTCAAGTGCTGCACCCTCGAGCTGCGCCCGTAGGGCATCCCGTGCTGGTACGCGCCCCCGTGCCGGCACGCCCGCCCGGTCCGGCCGGCGGGCCGGCGGTTCCGACTCGTTGACGGACCGCTGACCAGCTCCTTAGGGTAAACGGGGCGATCGTTCCGGTATGTCCGTCCGAGTCGGCAGCGGTCGCCCCGAGGAGAGGAGCAGTCGTGACGTCCCAGGAGTCCGCGCCGCCGATGCGCGCCGACGCGCGCCGCAACCGGGCCCGGGTGCTGGAGGCCGCGCAGGCCGCCTTCGCCACTGACGGCCTGCTGGTCCCACTGGACGAGATCGCCCGCCGGGCCGGGGTCGGCGCCGGGACGGTGTACCGGCACTTCCCGACCAAGGAGGCGCTGTTCGACGCGGTCATCCTGAACCGGATGGAGGGCCTGGTGCGACAGGCCCGCGAACTGGCCGGCGCCGGGCGGGACGACGAGGCGCTCTTCGAGTTCATCACCCACGTCGCGCGGGAGAGCGCGGCCAAGAAGGACCTGATCGACGCGCTCGCCGGCGCCGGCATCGACGTCTCGGCGAACCTCGCCGGGATCAACCGGGACCTGCGCTCGGCCATCGAGGAGCTGCTGGCGAGGGGTCAGCGGGCCGGTGCGGTCCGGTCGGACGTCGGCATCGACGCCCTGATGGCGCTGCTGCGGGGCATCGTCCTTGCCGGAGACCGGGAGCGGGACGACAAGCCGCTGATGGAGCGCGTGCTAAGCGTCCTGTGTGACGGGCTCCGGGCCACCGCGGCCCGCTGAGGCTCCGCCGCGCAGCAGCGGAACGCCCGCCCCGTTTCATGGACAACCGGGGCGGGCGTTCCGTATATTCGAACCGGGGCGATGGTTCCGGTTGAGTGTGGTCCCGGCGCTGCCCTGCCTCCCCATCACATTCCCGATCCGGCAAGGGAGTTCCCATGTCCCATGAGCAGCAGCGGTCCGCGGTCGAGGTCTTCCAGCGCTTCCTCGAGGCCTCGGTGAACAACGACTGGGACGCGGTGGCCGACAGCTACGCCGAGGACGTCGTCGTGGAGATCCCGTTCGCCCCGCCGGGCGTGCCGGTCGCCACCCGGGGCCGGGAGGTCCTGCGCGCCCGCTTCCACGGCGCCGCCGGCATCCGCCGGTTCACCGGCTCCTCGGACGTCGTCATCACCCGGAGCGACGACCCTGAGGTCATCTTCGCCGAGTACCAGCTCCTCGGCGCCGCGGTGGCGACCGGCAAGGCCTTCGCCTCCCGCTACGTGATGAGGCTGACCGTCCGCGACGGCCTGATCGTGCACTCCCGCGACTACAGCAACCCGATCGCCACCGCCGTGGCGCTGGACCGGGTCCCCGAACTGCTCGCGGCACTGACGAACAACCAGGGCAGCCAGGGTGGCCAGGGTGATCAAGGGTGACCAGGGCGGCCGGGGCGACTGAACGCCTTGTCCTGGTCGCCGAGTCGGCCCCGGGGTGCGGGACGTCCGCACCCCGGGGCCGACGGCCGTCCCCTGTCCGGCCGCCGCTGGCGTCCGCCAGGGCGCGAACGGCACCGGCGTGCGCCGGGCGTGACGTTCACGAATCAATGACACTGGGTAGTCGACTGAGTGCGCAAGGTGGCCGAGTGGTGGGTGATGCAGAGAGCGAGCGACGATGTCGGAACACGAGGAGTGCGGCGCGCGGGCCGAGGCGGAGGGCCTGGCGGGGCGACGCGTGCCGCCGCAGGGCAGACGTGGTGAGGCCGGGGAGGCGGAGGAGGCCGAACCCGGGAGACCGCCCGGACCGCAGGCGCCGCCGCCCGGGGCGGGGAGCGGGGCGGGGAGCGGGCGCGGCGGCGGCGACGCGGCGGTCCGCTGGCCCGACCTGATGCTGCCGCTGCTGCGCACCCCGACCACCGCCCGTCCCCTGGTCGAGGAGGACCTCGGCGCCGGAGCGGACGAGCCGGGGCCCGCCGAGGTGGCCGCGGTGCTGGATCTGGCGCTGCTGGTGGGCGAGTTGATGCTGGCCTGCGGGGAGGCCGCGGAGGGCGTCGAGGCGGCGATGCTCGCCGTGGCGCGGACGTACCGGGCCCGGCCCTGCGATCCCCAGGTCACCTTCACCCGGGTGGCGATCTCCTACCAACAGGGCCCGGGCGAGCCACCGGTGACGGCCGAGCGGACGGTGCACCACCCGGGCGGGGACTACGCGGGGCTGGCGGCACTGTTCCGGCTGGTCACCGAGATCACCGCAGGCGGGCTCGCCGTGGACGCCGCCCACCGTCGGCTCCGGGCCGTGCGCCGGCACCGGCGGCACTACCCGGTGTGGGCCCTGGTGCTGTCCTCAGGCCTGCTGGCCGGCGTCGCGACACTGCTGATCGGCGGCCGGGCCGACGCCCGGGCCTGGCTGGTGTTCGTCTGCGCCGTCGTCGCGGCGATGGCCGGCAACCGACTCGCGGCGCTGGTCGGGCGGCACGACCTGCCGGAGTTCTACCGGATCGCGACGGCCGCGACCCCGGCGGCGGTGGTCGGCATCCTGATGTCCTTCAACCAACTGCACCTGCGCGGCTCGGTGGTGATCACCGGCGGGCTGTACGCGCTGCTGCCCGGCTGGCCGATGGTGGCGGCGGTGCAGGACGGCCTCGCGGGCTTCTACCTCACCGCCGCCGCGCGGCTGCTGGAGGTGCTGTACCTGTTGGCGGGCGTGGTGGTCGGGGTGATGTCCGTGCTCTACGTCGGGGTCAACAACGGCGCCGACCTGGCCGCCCAGAGCGTGCCGACGTCGCTGTCGAACCCGCCCCTCCAACTGGCGGCGGCGATCCTGCTCGCCCTGGCCTTCGCGGTGCTGCTCAACACCGAGCGGGCCACGCTGCCGGCCGTCCTGGTCAACAGCGTGGCGGGCTGGACGACGTACGCCGTGCTGGTCGACGCCGGCGGGGAGCCGATCATGGCCACCGGCCTCGCCGCCGTGCTGGTGGGCCTGTCCGGCCAGCTCATGGCGCGCTACCGGGGCAGTTCCGCGCTGCCGTTCGTCACCGCCGCCCTGGGGCCGCTGCTGCCCGGTGCGCTGCTGTACTTCGGGCTGCTCGCGTTCGTCCGGGGCGAACCGGAGACCGGGCTGAGCGGCCTCGGACGGGCCACGGCCACGGCGATGGCCCTCGCGATCGGCGTGAACCTGGGCCGGGAGGCGGCCCGGCTCTTCCTCCCGGCCACGGGCGCGCCGCCGCCCGCCCGCCGGCGCGGGGGGCGCCACCGCCGCTGAGATCCGACCGCCGGCACGGGCATGAACGCGCGGGACCCGGTTGGACGGGTGGGGCAAACGCCTCCGATCGGAAGGCCGTGGCCGACTTCTCCCGCCCGCCCGCAGCACCGGCCGAGCCCCGGCCGGAGGGCGACTGCCGCACCCCCGCGGGCGCGCTCCCCTTCCCTGCCCGCCCTCGGGAACGGCACCGCCGCGAGGAAACGGGAGGAAGCGGCGAAGGCCGTCTGTGCCGGGTGTGCGGTCCGGGTGGAGTGCCGTCGGTCCGCGCTCGCGGCGCGGGAACCGTACGGCGTCCGGGGCGGGCTGACCGCCGCCGAGCGCCGCGCCCTGTTCACCGGCGATCCCTCCCCGTCGGCCGCCTGACGCCTGACGCCTGACGCCTGACGCCTGACACCTGGCGTTTGAAAATCGCAGGTCGTGGGCCGATCGGGGTTTGGCAGGCCCCGGCGGCGGTAGACGCGGCTCATGGGTACGGCCGGAGAGGTGACGGCTCCGCCGCCCCAGGGACGGCTGACGGCGCCAGGCGCGCCGTGGCCGGCCTTCCCGATCGCCGTCCCCGTCATCCTCAAGGAGGACATCGTGCTCATTCTCGGCGTCATCCTGCTCGTCGTCGGCTTCCTCCTCGGGCTTCCGATCCTGTGGACGATCGGCATCATCCTGGTCGTGATCGGCTTCGCCCTCTGGCTCGCGGGGGCCGTCGGACACGCCATCGGTGGCCGTCGCCACTACTACTGACCAGCCCGAGCAGTCGCACACGACCGCGCCGGTACGGACAGCCGTCCGTACCGGCGCAAGGTCATGTCCTTCCGGTCAGGGCGCCCCGGCTCAGGGCGCCACGGCGTCCGCCGCCGGCGGCTCCGGCTGCTCGTCGTCGGCCGTCCCGGCCTTCCGCCGGACGTCGGCGGGGGTGGGGGCGGTGATCGACCGCTCCTCGGCGGACCGCTCCCGGTCCCCGACCTCCCCCTGCGCCTTCTCCCGGACGTCGCCCGGGGTCGGGGCGGTGATCGACCGCTCCTCGGCGGACCGCTCCCGGGTGGGTTCGTCCGGCTGGGTCCCGTTGTCGTCACGCGTGGTCATGGCTCGCTCCCCTTCCGAGGCGTCGGCGGCTGGACGCCCCGGCGGGTGCCCGGAAACGCGGTCCCGAACCGTCGGACGGACGGAACCGCGAGCGAGCCGGCGCCCACCTCGCACGGCCGGGGGCCTGAACGCGTGCGCGGGCCCATTGACTGCTCCGGCCCCGGTGACCGATGCTGCTGCAGACTAAGCAAGCGCTTGGTCACGGCGGGGAGCCGATCGATGCCCGAAGCCTTCGAGGTGCCCGGACCGTCCGGGCGCGGCTCGCCGCCGATGCCCCGGACCCCTCGAAAGGCAGGCCCCGCCGTGACCTCCCCGCTGCTCTCCCGCCGCGATCTCGACTTCCTGCTGTACGAATGGCTGGACGTCCAGTCGCTCACCGGGCGGCCGCGCTACGCCGACCATTCGCGCGAGACCTTCGACGCAGCCCTGGACCTCAGCGAGCAGGTCGCCACCCGGCACTTCGCGCCGCACAACAAGCGGAACGACGCCGAGGAGCCGCGCTTCGACGGCGAGCGGGTCCACATCATCCCCGAGGTCAAGGAAGCGCTGACCGTCTTCGCCGGCACCGGCCTGCTCGGCAGCGCCATGGACTACGAGATCGGCGGCGCCCAGCTGCCCTCCGTCGTCGCCAACGCCTGCTTCGCCTGGTTCCAGGCCGCCAACCCGGGCACCGCGGCCTATCCGTTCCTGACCGTGGGCAACGCCAACCTGCTGCTGGCGCACGGCAGTGGCGAGCAGATCGAGACCTACGTCCGGCCCATGGTGGAGGGGCGGTTCTTCGGCACCATGTGCCTGTCGGAGCCGCAGGCCGGATCCTCGCTCGCCGACCTGCGCACCCGGGCCGAACCGCAGGCCGACGGCACGTACCGGCTGTTCGGCAACAAGATGTGGATCTCGGGCGGCGAGCACGAACTGTCCGATAACATCGTCCACTTGGTGCTGGCCCGGATTCCCGGTGGACCGCCCGGGGTGAAGGGCCTGTCGCTGTTCATCGTGCCCAAGGTGCTGGTCGGCGCGGACGGCGCGCTCGGCGAGCGCAATGACGTCGTCCTGGCCGGGCTCAACCACAAGATGGGCTTCCGCGGCACCACCAACACGCTGCTCAACTTCGGCGAGGGCGTGCACCGGCCGGGCGGCCAGCCCGGCGCCGTCGGGCACCTCGTCGGCGAACCGCACCACGGGCTGGCCTACATGTTCCACATGATGAACGAGGCCCGGACCGGCGTCGGCCTCGGCGCCACCGCGCTCGGCTACACCGGCTACCTGCACGCCCTCGACTACGCCCGCACCCGCCCCCAGGGCCGTCCCGTCACGGCGAAGGCGGCCGGCGGTCCGCAGGTGCCGATCATCGCCCACGCCGACGTGCGCCGCATGCTGCTGGCCCAGAAGGCCTACGCGGAAGGGGCGTTGGCCCTGGTGCTGTACTGCGGCCGACTCCTCGACGAGGAACGCACCGGCGCCTCGCCCGAGGACCGCTCCCGTGCCAAGCTGCTGCTGGACGTCCTCACGCCCATCGCCAAGAGCTGGCCCTCCCAGTGGTGTCTGGAAGCCAACAACCTCGCCATCCAGGTGCACGGCGGCTACGGCTACACCCGCGAGTACAACGTCGAGCAGTTCTACCGCGACAACCGGCTCAACCCCATCCACGAAGGCACCCACGGCATCCACGGGCTCGACCTGCTCGGCCGCAAGGTCGTCATGGACGGCGGAGCGGGGCTGCGCCTGCTCGTCGAGACCGTCTCGGCGACCACCGAACGGGCCAAGGCCGCCGGCGGCGACGCCGCCGAGTACGCGGCGCGGCTCGTGGAAGCCGTCCAGCGCATCGTCTCGGTCACCAAGCGCCTGTGGGGAACCGGCGACCCGGAAACGGCCCTCGCCAACGCCAGCACCTACCTCGAAGCGGTCGGCCACACCGTCGTCGCCTGGCTCTGGCTGGAACAGTTCCTCGCCGCCGAAGCCGGCAACGAGCCCTTCCACGAGGGCAAGCGGCACGCCTGCCGGTTCTTCTACCGCTACGAACTCCCGAAGACCGAGGCCCAGTTCCAGCTCCTGGAGAGCCTGGACCGCACCACGGTCGAGATCCCCGACGACGCGTTCTGAACCCTGGCCGGCCGCTGCCGGTGCGGGCGGTGAGGAGGACGCCGGCGAGGGCGGTGAATCGGCCGCCGGCCGATCTTCCTGTTGGAAGTTGTTGACTGATGGTGATTCAAGCCTCATGCTTTGGCGCGATCGATCACAATCCCCCATCCTCACCCCCCCCGCGGGAGACGATCATGAGCCTTCGGCACCTGTCGCGAACATGCCAGGCCTTCGGCGCGACCCTGCTCCTGTTACTCGGTCCGTCCGCCGCCCACGCCGCAGCGCCGGCCGCCGGCACGTCCGGCACCTCCGTCGCGCCCGTCACGGCCATCACCCTCGACGCCACCAAGCCCGGCCTGACCTTCGACGGCGTCGGCGCGATCTCCGGCGGCGGCGGCAACTCCCGCCTGCTGGCCGACTATCCGGAGCCGCAGCGCAGCCAACTGCTCGACTACCTGTTCAAGCCCGGCTACGGCGCCTCGCTGCAGGTGCTGAAGCTGGAGATCGGCGGCGACACCAACTCCACCGACGGCGCCGAACCCAGCATCGAGCACACCAAGGGCACCGTCGACTGCAACCAGGGCTACGAGTGGTGGCTGGCCGAGCAGGCCCAGGCCCGCAACCCGGACATCAAGTTCTACGGCCTGACCTGGGGCGCTCCCGGCTGGATCGGCAACACCGGCAGCGGCGGCAACTTCTGGTCCCAGGACACCGTCGACTACCTGATGTCCTGGATGGGCTGCGCTGCCCAGCACCACCTGAACGTCTCCTACCTGGGCGGGTGGAACGAGCGCGGCTTCAACGCCGCCTGGTACGAGAACCTCAAGAGCGCGCTGGTCTCGCACGGCTACGCTGCCACCAAGGTCGTCGCCGCCGACGACACCTGGGCCGTGGCCGACGCCATGGCCACCGACCCGGCGTTCAAGAACGCCGTGGACGTCGTCGGCGTCCACTACCCCTGCGGCTACATGAGCAACTTCAGCAGCTGCCCCAGCACGGCCAACGCCCGGGCGCTCGGCAAGCCGCTGTGGGCGAGCGAGAACGGCTCCGAGGACGCCAACGACGGCGCCGGCGCGGTCGCCCGTGGGATCAACCGCGACTACCTCGACGGCAAGATGACCTCCTTCATCAACTGGCCGGTCATCGCCGCGCTCTACCCCAACCTGTACTTCTCCACCGACGGCATGTCGATCGCCAACCAGCCATGGTCCGGCAACTACACGATCGGCAAGACCACCTGGGTCACCGCGCACACCACCCAGTTCGCCAAGCCGGGCTGGCACTACATCGACTCCGCCGGCGGCTACCTCGGCGGCGCGCGCACCAACGGCAGCTACGTCACCCTGAAGTCCACCGACAACAGCGACTACAGCACCGTCATCGAGACCATGGACGCCACCGCCGCCCAGAGCGCGAGCTTCACCGTCACCGGCGGCCTGTCCACCGGCCAGGTCCACGTCTGGTCCACCGACCTGACCTCCACCAACCCCGCCAACTGGTTCGTCCACACCCAGGACCTCACCCCGGTCAACGGCCGCTACGCCCTCACCCTCCAGCCCGGCCGCGTCTACACCGTCACCACCACCAGCGGCCAGGGCAAGGGCACCGCCACCCCGCCGGCCACCGCCCCGCTCGGGCTGCCCTACGCGGACGACTTCGAGACCCCGGCCACCACGACCTCCCCGAAGTACTTCACCGACATGAACGGCGCCTTCCGGACCGCGGCCTGCGGGGGCGGCCGCACCGGCACCTGCCTGAGCCAGATGGCCCCGACCACGCCGATCCGCTGGACCGACGAGAAGTACGACGCCCCGTACACCATGATGGGCGACGGCAGCTGGTCCAACTACACCGTCACGGCCGACGCCCTGTTCGAGCAGTCCAGCACCGTCGAACTCCTCGGCCGGGTCAACCAGCAGGGTCGCAACAACAACGGACTGAACGCCTACCACCTGCGGGTCAGCGACACCGGCGCCTGGTCCATCGACAGGAGCGACACCAGCTGGAACTTCACCACCCTCGCCGCCGGCAGCACCACCAGCCCGCTCGGCACCGGCACCTGGCACACCCTCGCGCTGTCGATGCAGAACAGCACGCTCACCGCGAGCATCGACGGCGTCGCCGTGGGCAGCGCCACCGACGGCGCCTTCACCAACGGCCAGGCCGGACTCGGTGTGACGGACTACCGCACCGACCAGTTCGACAACTTCGCCCTGACCCCCGGCACGCCCACCACCCACACCGGCCCGATCACCTCGGCCCTGCCCGGCAAGTGCGCCGACGCCTCGGACCCCACCGCCGTACAGCTCTGGGACTGCGACGGCGGCGCCGCACAGATCTGGACCCGCACCAACGGCACCCTCACCCACGACGGCAAGTGCCTCGACGTCACCGGCCAGGGCACCGCCAACGGCACCCCGGTCGAACTGTGGGCCTGCAACGGCGGCGCCAACCAGCAGTGGACGCCCCAGTCCGACGGCACGCTGAAGAGCACCCAGTCCGGCCGCTGCCTCGACGACCCGGCGGCAGCCACCGCCAACGGCACCCGGCTGGAGATCTGGGACTGCAACGGTGGCGCCAACCAGCGCTGGACCCTGCCGTAGTACCTCCGGGCGCCGTGCGCCCGCCCGCTCCCAGGGCGCTGCACACGGCGCCCGGGTCAGCACGTCAGTCGGCCCGGTCGGGGGAGCACCCTGACCGGGCCGAACGCCCATGTGCCGTCAACCGACTTGCTGTCAGGGCTACTTGACGGTGTCGATAGAACCCACCGCACGGCCGACTCCGATGCGGACCCGGCCGCTACGGCCCGTTCCTAGACGTGGTGGACGTCGACCCCCTGGGCGGCGGACCGCTCGACGAGTTCGTCACCACCGCGCCGGGTGGGACGAGCGCGGCGGCGGCCTTGGCGAGGCGCTGCTTCTCGCCGGCCTGGCGCGCGGTCTTGTAGCGGAGCAGCAGGTCGTACGCGACTCCGCTCAGGATCGCGCCACCGCGCGTGCGGACCAGCAGCCGCCGACGGGCGCGCTCGTCCATGTCCCGTCGCGCGGTGGCCGGGGAGACCTCCAGCAGTTCGGCGGCCGTCGCCACATCGATCCGGCCCCGGTCGCCCAGGATTTCGAGCAGGCGGGACCACCGGTCGTGCGGGCCCATCGTCACTCCGCCGATCCGGATGTTTCGATCACGAGCCAGTCGCTGCCGATCGGATCGGCGTGCGAGCGGCACGTTACGCCTTCTGTGCTCAGTATTGCTCATAGATGACGCATTGAGCTAAGAATGGATCAGTTTCAAGCATCCGCTTGCGATCCGAGCGGACGTCCCGAGCGGACATCCCGAGCGGACGTCCCGGGCGGACCGACGCCCGAGTACCGCCCGAACCCCCGCGCCCCTATCGAGGAGAGCCCTGGATGAGTCACGTCGAGCAGGAGATCGCCAGCCAGCCGGAGTGCTGGCGCCGTGCGCTGGAGCTGGAGCCCGCAGGCCTTCCGGAGCAGGGCGAGCGGGTGGCCGTGATCGGCTGCGGCACGTCGCTGTACATCGCCCAGGCGTACGCGTCGCTGCGTGAATCCGCCGGCCTGGGGGAGACCGACGCGTTCGCGGCCTCCGAGTTCCCGGCCGCCCGCGGCTACGACCGGCTGGTCGCGATCAGCCGTTCCGGCACGACGACCGAGGTGCTGGCCGCCCTCGCCCGTGCCGACCACATCCCGAGCACGGCGCTCACCGGTGACCTCGACACGCCGATCCGTACGGCCGCGGACACCGTGGTGGACCTCTCGTTCGCGGACGAGAAGTCGGTGGTGCAGACCCGCTTCGCCACCACGGCGCTGGCGCTGCTGCGCGGCCACCTGGGCCTGGCCCCGGCCGACCTGCCCGAGCAGGCCGCGCGGGCACTGGTCGAGCCGCTGCCCGAAGGCGCCGTCGCCGCGGGCCAGTTCACGTTCGTGGGCACCGGCTGGACGGTCGGCCTGGCCAACGAGGCGGCGCTCAAGCTCCGCGAGGCGTCCGGTGTCTGGACCGAGTCCTACCCGGCGATGGAGTACCGGCACGGCCCGATCAGCATCGCCGCCCCGGGCCGGGTGGTCTGGTTCTTCGGTGAACCGCCGGCCGGGCTGCTGGAGCAGGTCCAGGGCATCGGCGCGATCACCTCGGTGAGCGCCCTGGACCCGCTGGCCGATCTGGTGCGCGCCCAGCGCCTGGCCGTGGAGCTGGCCGAGGCCGGCGGCCTGGACCCCGACCGGCCGCGCAACCTGACCCGCTCCATCGTGCTGGCCCAGCCATGACGACCGTGATCGCCCTCGATGTCGGCGGCACCTACGTCAAGGGCGGCGTGGTCGGCGAGGACGGCGTTCTGCGCGGCCGGGACCGCTGGTTCACCGGCGCCGAGCGCGGCCCGGACGCGGTGCTGGGGACGGTGCTGGCGGCGGCCCGCGTGCTGGCCGACCGGCACCGCCCGGCCGCGGCGGGCATCGCGGTGCCCGGCATCGTCGACGAGGCGGCGGGCACCGCGATCCTCGCGGCCAACCTCGGTTGGCGCCGACTGCCGGTCCGGGACTGGCTCGCGGAGGAACTGGGCCTGCCGGTGGCGCTGGGCCACGACGTGCGGGCCGGCGGCCTGGCCGAGGCCCGCGTCGGGGCCGGCCGCGGCAGCCGGGACTTCCTCTTCGTCCCGGTCGGCACCGGCATCGCGGCGGCGCTGATGTCCGACGGGCAGGCGGTGACCGGCAGCCACGTACGGGCCGGCGAGCTCGGACACCTGGTGGTCCGGCCCGGCGGCCGGCCGTGCCCCTGCGGCGGCCGGGGCTGCCTGGAGACCGTCGCCTCCGCGGCCGCCGTCGCTCGCCGCTACACCGCCGCCACCGGGGAGGGCGGGGTCACCGCCAAGGACGTCGGCGAGCGCGCCGCCGCCGGGGACCAGGCCGCCCTCACGGTCTGGAACGAGGCGATCGAGGCGCTCGCCGACGCCCTGGCCGCCGCCGTCACGCTGCTCGACCCCGAGCGGATCGTGATCGGCGGCGGCCTCGCCCGGGCCGGCGACCCGTACTTCACGCCGCTGCGCGCGGCGCTCGCCGAGCGGCTCACCTTCCAGACGGTGCCGCGGATCGTCCCGGCCGAACTCGGTCACGAGGCCGGCTGCCACGGCGCCGCCCTCCTCGGCCACGATCTGCTGCGGCGGAAGGCCGGCCGGTGATCCTGACCGTCACGCTCAACGCCGCGCTCGACGTCACCTACCGGATCGGCCGGCTGCGCCCGCAGGGCAGCAACCGGGTGCGCGCGACGGCCGAGCGGGCGGGCGGCAAGGGCGTCAACGTCGCCCGCGTCCTGCACGCCCTCGGCCGGCCGACCGCCGTCACCGGGCTGGTCGGCGGGCTCACCGGCCAGGCGATCCGCGGTGAACTCGCCGCCGCGGGTCTGGCCGACCGCATGCTGGCGATCGAGGGCGAGTCCCGGCGGACCGTGGCCGTGGTCGAGGAGAGCGTCGGGGACACCACGATCCTGCTCGAACCCGGCCCGGTGGTCGGGGCCGAGGAGTGGGCAGGCTTCCTCGACCACCTCGCCGCGCTGCTGCCGCAGGCCGCGGCGGTGGTCCTCTCCGGCAGCCTGCCGCGCGGCGTCCCCGACGACGCCTACGCGCAGCTGCTCGGCCTCGCGCACGCCCGCGGCGTCCCGGCGGTGCTCGACGCCGACGGACCGGTCCTGCGCGCGGGGCTGCCGGCCGGACCGGACCTGGTCAAGCCGAACGCCGACGAACTCGCCGCCGCCACCGGGCTGACGGACCCCGTCGCCGCCGCCGGTGCGCTGGTCGACGCCGGAGCCGGGGCGGTGGTTGCATCACTCGGCCCCGACGGCCTCATCGCCGTGACACCGCAGGGGAGTTGGCGAGCCCGCTCGCCCGAACGGCTGGTCGGCAACCCCGCCGGCGCCGGCGACGCCGCGGTCGCCGCACTCACCCTGGGCCTGGTCACCGGCACCCCGTGGGTCGACCGGCTCGCCGAGGCCGTGGCACTATCCGCGGCCGCCGTCGCCGCACCGCTGGCCGGTGACTTCGACCCTGCCGTCCACCGGGCGCTGCGGCCCCGGGTGGACGTCCAACCACTCCACCGTCCGAGGAGTTCCTGATGCCCCTGGCCGGAACCGGCGCCATCGTCACCCCCGCGGCGGACGCCGCGCGCGGGGTGGGCGCCTTCAACGTCATCCAGCTCGAACACGCCCAGGCCATCGTGGCGGGCGCCGAGGCCGCCGACGCCCCGGTGGTCCTGCAGTTGAGCCAGAACGCCGTCCGCTACCACGGCGCGCTCGCCCCGATGGCCTCCGCCGTGCTCGCCACCGCCCGCACCGCCGCCGTGCCGGTCGCGGTCCACCTCGACCACGCGACCTCCGCCGACCTGGTGGCCGAGGCCGTCGAACTCGGCTTCTCCTCGGTCATGTTCGACGCCTCCGTGCTGCCGTACGAGGAGAACGTCCGCGCCACCGCCGAGGTGGTCGCCCGCTGCCACGCGGCAGGAGTGTGGGTGGAGGCCGAACTCGGCGAGGTCGGTGGCAAGGACGGGGTGCACGCTCCCGGCGCCCGCACCGACCCCGCCGAAGCGGCCGGCTACGTCGCCGCCACCGGTGTCGACGCCCTCGCCGTGGCCGTCGGGACCTCCCACGCCATGCTCACCCGCGATGCCGTCCTCGACTTCGACCTGATCGCCGAACTGCGCGCGGCCGTCCCCGTCCCGCTGGTCCTGCACGGCTCCTCCGGCGTGGCCGACGAACACCTGACCCGTGCGGTCGAGCGCGGCATGACCAAGGTCAACATCGCCACCCACCTCAACCAGGTCTTCACCGGCGCCGTGCGGCGCACTCTCGACGCCGACCCGTCGCTCGTCGACACCCGCCGCTACCTCGGCTCCGGACGCGCGGCCATGGCGGCGGAGGTCACCCGGCTGCTGGGCGTCCTCAAGGCGGCCTGACCATGCTGAACGAGGCCCGTCCCGGGTGGGGCGGGCCTCGCTGTCGTGCTGTCCGGGGCGCGGTTCAGGCGGACTTGACGGTGGCGAACTTCTCGCCGCCGAGGACCCAGCGGCCCTGGCGCATCACGGCGACCAGGTCGTAGCCGGTGGAGTCGACCACGACCAGGTCGGCGAGCTTGCCGGTCTCCAGGGTGCCGATGGAGTCGGCGAGGCCGAGCAGCCGGGCCGGGGTGGTGGAGAGCGACTCGACGGCCTCGCCGAGGGTCAACTTCTGGACCTGGATGGCCCGTTGGAAGGCGCGGTCGAGCGTGAGGGTCGACCCGGCGATGGAGCTGCCATCGGGGAGCATCGCGACGCCGTCCTTGACCTCGACCTGGAGCGGGCCGAGTGGGTAGCGGCCGTCGCCCATGCCGGCGGCGCCCATGGCGTCGGTGATCAGGGCGACGCGGCCGGGGCCGGCGGTGCCGTAGGCGAGGTCGAGGACGGAGGGGTGGAGGTGGACGCCGTCGTTGATCAGCTCGACGGTGACGCGTTCGTCCTCCAGCAGCGCCACGATGGGGCCGGGGGCGCGGTGGGCGATGCCGGGCATGGCGTTGAAGAGGTGGGTGGCGACGCTCGCGCCGGCGTCGATGGCTTCGAGGGTGGTGGGGTAGTCGGAGTCGGTGTGGCCGACGGCGGCGATGACGCCGAGGTCGGCGAGCATGCGCACCGAGTCGAGGCCGCCGGGGAGTTCGGGGGCGAGGGTGACCATGCGGGCGTGGCCGCGGGCGGCGTCGACGAGTTTGCGGACCAGGGCGGGGTCGGGGTCGCGCAGCAGGTCGGGGCGGTGGGCGCCGCAGCGGTGGTGGGAGATGAAGGGGCCCTCGAAGTGGATGCCGGCGAGGATGCCGTCCTCGACGAGTTCGGAGAGGACGGCGGCCTGGCGGACGAGGTCGTCGATCTCGCCGGTGACGGTGGAGGCCATCGTGGTGGTGGTGCCGTGTTCGAGGTGGGTGCGGGCGGCGAGCAGGGCCTCCTCGGCGATGCCGGAGGCGTAGGAGGCGCCGCCGCCGCCGTGGACGTGCAGGTCGACGAAGCCGGGCACCACGGTGTGGCCGGTCAGGTCGAGGTCGCCCGGCTCGCTCTCCCCGCTCGTCAGTGCGGCGATCCGGTCGCCCTCGACGGCCAGGCGGCCGCCCTCGACGACGCCACCGGGCAGGACCAGTCGGGCACCGGCCAGGGCAATGCGACCTGTGACGATCACGCTCGTCTCCACAATTGCTCAGAATTGCTCGAATGCCCAAAAGTATAAGCAACTATGAACAAGGTGTGGCCGATGCGGGTTGGATCTTGCCGACGAGCGCGGACCCGTGCGGCGGCCCGGGGAGATCCCGCGTGGGAGGCGGCCCGTTCACGGTCACCGCCGCCCCTGCGCGGCCGGGGCGGGCTGCGGCGCAGGGGACCGCGCCGCGGCGAGCAGCCGATGGCCGAGGAGGGTGCAGCTGTGGCGCACCGCCCGACCGGCCCGTACCGTGCTCACCAGCCCGGCCCGCCGCAGCGCCCGGGCGTGCTCGGAGGCGCTGGCCACCGAGATGCCCAGCTCGCGGGCGAGTTGACTGGTGGTCGGCTCGCGCAGGGTCAGCCGCAGGACCGCCGAGCGGGTCCGGCCGAGCAGGGCTGCCACCGGTTCCTCCGGGGCCGCCCCCGGTGCCGGCGCCTCCTCGGGAAGGTGGGGCAGCAGGGTGAGCGCCGGGTAGACCAGCAGCAGCGGTCCGTCCGGCAGCGGGCCGCACAGTGGTTCCCCGGTCCACTGCGCGGACGGCAGCAGCAGGACGCCGCCGCCTTCCAGACGGAAGTCCAGCTGCCTGGAAACCGCGATCTCCAGCGTGCTGCCGTGCCATCGGCTGCCCGGATAGAGGCCGGCCAGCATCCCGCGCAGCCCCTGCTCGCGCTGCACCTGCCCGCGCCAGGCGAGGTCGATGTCGAAGCCGGTGCGCAGCCTCGGCCAGACCGCGTCGATCAGCGCCGAATGAGAGGCGCGCAGGCTGCTCTCCAGGTACCGCCAGGCCTGCCGATCACCGTTCGCCAGGCCCCGCATCAGCGGGGTGACGGGCAGCCCGTTGCGGCAGATGCGATCGAGCTCGCGGCGGACCAGCGCGTTGGTGGACGAACGCACCGACTCCAGCCCGTGCTCCAGGTCGACGCTGAGCGGATCGAGGAAGAACGGACCCGCGCCGGTCACCGGGACCAGCTCGGTCAGCGGCACGACGGACCGGGCGGCCGTGGCACCGAGCAGGCGGGTCCGCCGGGCGAACGCCGGGTCCGCACCGGGCCGTTGCAGCATGGCGACGGCCAGCTCGAGCTCCATCAGCGGTGCCGGCCCGTCCGCGAACCGGGTGCCGAGCAGGTCCTCGGCCGTGAAGTGGATCCGCAGCACCACGCCCCGCCCTTCCCGCCCTTCCCACCCGGCCCGGCGTTCCCGGGCTTTCGGCTCAGGCCGAAAACCTCGCGCCGGCGCCGCCCCGGTCCGACGATACCCAGTGCACGGCCGCGGCGGCAGTGGGCTTCCGGGCGGCCGTTCCGGTCCCGATCCGACACCCAGGAGGCGTCCATGCGCATGCCGTCGTACCGCACCCGATCGGCCGCCCTTGCCGCGGCCCTGGCGACGGCCGTCCTCGTGCTGGCGTCCCCGGCGGCGCAGGCCGACGACGATGACGGCTGGCAGCCGTACCACGGCCAGGACTACGACGCGCCCGCCGGGACGCTCTGCCCGTTCCACCTGCACATCACCGACCTGCTCGACCAGGAGGAGACCAAGACCGTCGGCCGCTACCCGGACGGCTCTCCCGAGAAGGTCCTCTGGCGCGGGCCGCTGATCCTGCGCTACACCAACGTGGACACCGGCGCCCAGGTCGACCGCGACCAGAGCGGCCGGGCCACCGAGTACCGCCTGCCGGACGGCAGCACGCTGTGGGACGTCCCCCGGTCTTCGCACATCTCCGCCAAGGTCCACCCCGGCAACCCGTACCACGCGGTCGGCGACTACGTGTTCAGCGGCGGCGCGGTGCTGCTGGTGCACCCGGACCAGCAGGTCGAGGTGCTGGCCCAGCACCAGGTGGAGAACCTCTGCCAGACCCTCGCCTGACCGGCCCCCCGGGTCCCCCCGCAACAGGGGTGCGGGCGGACCCGGGGGCCCCGAGGGTCGGCACTGCGCCTCTCACCTGCACCAATCCGCCCTCTCGCCCCGCCCGATCCGCCGCTGATCCGCCGGGAACGCGGATCGCCGGTCGAGATCGGTCCGTTTGCCGTTGACAATGGGATTTGTCCCTCGTTGTTCTGGAGCAAGGCTGGGCCTGGCTTGGTCGACTTGCAGAGAAGTGCTGATGTGCCCGGGCGGCTTCCCGGTCCGAGGCGCAGCGGGCAAGGACGCCGAGAATACGGCCGGCCGCAGGCGGGAAGGCCGAGGCGGCTGTTCAAGGACCTGCTGAGCCCGCGCAGCCTCGCCGGCCCGGTGTTCCTCCTGCAACTGGCGGTGATGCTGCTGATCATCGTCGCCGCGCTGGCGGCTCTCGTCGTCGGGGCCCGGCGCGACGACACGGCGGATGCCCAGGGCCGGACACTCGCCGCGGCGCAGGCGTTCGCGAACTCTCCGGGGATCCTGACGGCACTGAGCGGCCCCGACCCGACCGCAGCCCTGCAGCCGTCCGCCGAGGCGGCCCGGAAGGCCGCCGGAGTGGACGCCATCATCGTCTACGGGTTGGACGGGATCGCGCTCACCCACAGCGACCCGAACCAGATCGGGAAGCACGTCATCGGTCCCTACGCGCAGGCGGCGACCGGCAAGCCCTTCACCAGGACCTTCCGCGGGTCGCTGGGCCTCTCCGTGATCTCGGCGGTACCCGTCAAGGCCGCCGACGGCTCCGTCGTCGCCATCGTCGCCTCCCCGGTCACGGTCGAGAAGGTGCAGCACAGGGTGAACCAGCAGCTGCCGGTCCTGTTCGGCGGTGCCGCGGTGGCTCTTGCCATCGGCGCGGCCGGGGCGAGCCTGGTGAGCCGTCGGCTGCAGCGGCAGACCCATGGCCTGGGCCCGGCCGAGATGACCAGGATGTACGAGCACCACGACGCCGTGCTGCACGCCGTCCGGGAGGGCGTGGTGATCCTCGGCGAGGACGGCCGGCTGCTGCTGGCCAACGACGAGGCCGCCCGGTTGCTCGGCCTGCCCGTCGACTGCGAAGGCCGTTCGATCACCGAGCTGGGCCTGGGCCACCCGGCCGCCGAGCTGCTGGCCTCCGGGCGAGTGGTCACCGATGCCGTGGCCGGCTCCGCCGACCGCCTGCTCTCGGTGAACATCCGGGCCACCGACCGCAACGGGGGACCGCCCGGGCAGGTCGCGACCCTGCGCGACTCCACCGAGCTGCGCGCCCTGTCCGACAAGGCCGAGGCGGCCCGCGAGCGCCTCAACGTGCTGTACGAAGCCGGCAACACGATCGGCACCACACTCGACGTGGTGCGCACCGCCCAGGAACTCGCCGAGGCGGCCGTCCCGAGCTTCGCCGACTACGCCACCGTCGACCTCGCGGAGCCCGTTCTGCACGGCGACGAGCCCACCGGCACCCGGATCCTCCAACTGCAGCGCGCCGGGCTGAGCGGCGTCCACCCGGACACGCCGTTCCATCCCGTCGGTGCGACCATTCCGATCGTTCCCACCGCCCCGCTCGGCCGCAGCCCGCAGCCCGGACAGTCCGTGATCGAGGCGGATCTGACCAGCGCCGCCGTCCGGCACGGCGACGCCCCGGAGCGGGCCCGGCGCACGGTCGACCACGGCATCCACTCGCGGCTGAGCGTGCCGCTGCTCGCCCGGGGCCAGGTCCTCGGCGTGGCCGTCTTCTGGCGCGCGGCCTCACCGGAGCCCTTCGACGAGGACGACCTCTCGCTGGCCGAGGAGCTGGTCGCCCGGGCCGCCGTCTGCATCGACAACGCCCGCCGCTACACCCGCGAGCACCGGCTGGCCGTCACCCTCCAGCACAGCCTGCTACCCGGCGGACTGCCCGAGCAGAGCGCCCTGGACGTCGCCTACCGCTACCTGCCCGCCGAGGCCGGCGTGGGCGGCGACTGGTTCGACGTGATCCCGTTGCCCGGCGCCCGGGTCGCCCTGGTGGTGGGCGACGTGGTCGGCCACGGCCTGCACGCCGCCGCCACCATGGGCCAGCTGCGCACCGCCGTGCACAACTTCTCCTCCCTCGACCTGCCCCCGGACGAACTGCTCAGCCACCTGGACGACCTGGTCAACCAGATCGACCAGGACCGGGCGGCCAAGGACGGCGACGCCATCACCGGCGCGACCTGCCTGTACGCCATCTACGACCCGGTCACCCGGCGCTGCGCCATGGCCCGGGCCGGGCACCTGCTGCCGGCCCTGGTCCACCCGGACGGCTCGGTGGAGTTCCCCGAGTTGCCCGCCGGGCCGCCGCTCGGCCTGGTCGGTCTGCCGTTCGAGACCGCCGAACTACAGCTGCGGGAGGGCACCCGGCTGGTCCTCTACACCGACGGGCTGGTCGAGGACCGCTCCCGGGACATCGACGTCGGCCTCGAACTGCTGCGCACCACCCTCGGCCAGGGCGACCGCAGCCCCGACGCCACCTGCGAGGCGGTGCTGAACGCCCTGCTGCCGGCCAACCCGACCGACGACATCGCCCTGCTGGTCGCCCGGACCAGGGCGCTGCCCGCCGACCGGGTCGCCGTCTGGGACGTCCAGGCCGACCCGGCCGCCGTCGCCCGGATCCGGGTCGGCGTCGCGGAGCGGCTCACCGAGTGGGGGCTGGACGAGATGGCCTTCACCACCGAACTCATCGTCAGCGAGCTGGTCACCAACGCCATCCGGTACGCCATCGGTCCGATCCGGCTCCGGCTGCTCCGTGACCGCGCACTCATCTGCGAGGTCTCCGACGGCAGCAGCACCTCCCCGCACCTGCGGTACGCGGTCAGCACCGACGAGGGCGGGCGCGGGCTGTTCCTGGTCGCCCAGCTCTCCGAGCGCTGGGGCACCCGCTACACCCCCAACGGCAAAGTCATCTGGGCCGAACAGCACATCCACGAGAGCGACACCCCGGCAGTGGAAGGTCCCGGCGAGATCCCGCTCGTGACCACCGAAGGACGTCTGGAGCCATCGTGACCGCATCCCGTGCCCGAACGGCGACCGTCTCCGGCTGCCTGGTCCTCCTGGCCATGGGCCTGGGTGCGTGCGGCCACACACCGCCTGCCAAACCCAAGGACCCGTCGGTGGCCACTTCCGCGAAGGACGTGGGCGGCATGGACGCACTGACCGCCGCGGCGAAGAAGGAGGGCACGCTCAGGGCGATCGCGATCCCCCGCGACTGGGCCGGCTACGGCGGCCTGATCGACGGCTTCGAGAAGAAGTACGGGATCACGGTCACGGTCGACGATCCTCTGGGTCACAGCCAGGACGAGATCGACGCCATCAAGAAGAACGGGACCCAGCAGAGTGCCCCCGACGTCATCGACGTGGGGGACGCGTTCGCCCGGGCAGCGGGCCGGCAGAACCTGCTCGCGTCGTACAAGGTCGCCGCGTACCGCTCGATCCCGAGCAACCAGAAGGACCCCCAGGCCCGTTGGTCCGACAACTACGGGGGCTACATCTCCATCGGCTGCGACGCGAGCCGCGTCGAGGTCTGTCCCCAGACCTTCGCCGATCTACTGAAACCCGCTTACCGGGGCGAGGTCGCGCTCGAGGGCGACCCCACCCGCTCCGAGACCGGATTCGCCAGCGTGTACGCGGCGGCCCTGGCGAACGGCGGATCGTTCGACGACATCCAGCCCGGCCTCGACTTCTTCGCCAAGCTCAAGCAGGCGGGAAACCTCAACCCGGTCGATGCCACCTCGGCCACGGTCGCGAGCGGCCAGACGCCCATCAGCGTCAACTGGGACTTCGTCAACCTCAACTACACCGACCAGCTCCGCAGCAAAGGCGTCAACTGGCAGGTCTCGATCCCCTTCGACAGCAGCTTCGCCCAGTACTACGCGCTGGCGATCAACAAGGACGCCCCACATCCGGCGGCCGCCCGCCTGTGGCAGGAGTACCTCTTCAGCACCGAGGGTCAGAACCTCCGGCTCACCGGCTACGCCCGCCCGGTACTGCTCGACGCCATGAAGAAGGACGGCACCCTTGACGAGGCCGCCTTCGCGAGACTGCCGACGGTTGAGGGAACGCCCGAGTTCCCGACGGATGCGCAGACCGAGAAGGCGAAGCAGGTGGTCGCCGCGGGCTGGGCGAAGGCGGTCGCGGACGGCTGACGCCGGGGGCGTGTCCAGCCGACGGCGCCTCGACCGGATGAATCCGCCATGAATCACGACCGCGCCGACGGCGACCGACCGTCGGGAGCGGAAATCACGGAAACGTATGGCAAGTCATAGGCCATCGGGCCGTTGACCACGACCGACGCCCTGCCTACCGTTCTGAACACCCGGAACCCGCGGTCGGGCGAAGCCGATCGACCGGGTGCAAATCGCCGGCCGCCCGCCTCGACCGCCTCAGGCCCCACCGTCAGCGGCGCCTCCTACCCGGTCCAGCCGGTCAGTCCTACCAGCAGTGGACGCTCGACCCCGACGGCACCATCCGGGGCGTCCCCTCCGGTCTGTGCCTGGACCTCACCGGCGCCGCCACCGGCAACGGCACCCCGGTCCTCGCAATCTGCACCGTCGGCGCGAGCCGGCGCTGGTCCAAGGCCTGACCTCCGCCCGGTGCTCCGCTGCCAGACCCTCGCCTGACCGGCCACCCGGGTCCGCCCGCAGGAATTCGCCGTCGCCCTCCGCGAACGGCTGCCACGGGCTACGTCTGCCGCCCGTACCTGCGCGATGGTGCCTGACGTGAGAGAGGCCGGGATCGGTGTGAGACTGGGCACGGAAGGGGTGATCCCCGTGTCGGACCCACCGCACGCGTCCGCCGGTCCCGACACCGCTGTCGACGAGCGTCTGCTGGAAGAGCTGATCATCGAGGCGCAGACGGCCTTGCCGGTCGAACTGCCCGCCCTGGCGAACCGGTGCGCCGAAGCCCTCGGCATGGACGCCGCGCTGATCTACCTCGTCGACCTGCAACAACGGCTGCTCGTCCCACTCGACGAGGCCTCGGAACCGCTGCCGGTGGACCGCTCGCCGGCCGGCTGGGCGTACCGCAGGGTCTCCCCGCAGGTGGCAGCCGACGACGGCGGCGTGATCGTCTGGATGCCGCTGGTCGACGGCGCGGAGCGGCTGGGCGTGCTGGCGGTGCGGACCGCCGCGCTCGACGGCGTGCGGATGCGCCGCAGCCGGATGCTGGGCCATTTCTTCGCCATGCTGATCACCTCCAAGCGCACCTACAGCGACTGGCTCGCCTCCCTCGCCCGCACCAGGACCATGGGGTTGCCCGCCGAGATGCTTCGGGCCTTCCTGCCGCCCCACACCGTGGGCAGCAGCCGGTGCGTCTCGACCGCGGTCCTGGAACCGGCGTACGACGTCGCCGGCGACGCCTTCGACCACTCGGTGATCAAGAACGTGCTGCACACCATGATCCTCGACTCCATGGGTCACGATCTGACCTCCGGACTGACCACCTCGGTCGCCATGGCGGCGGCGCGCAACGCGCGCCGTGCCGACCGCACCCCGGCCGACGTCGTCGGTTCCGCCGACCAGGCGCTCGCCCGATGGCTGCCCGACCATTTCTGCACCGGCGTGCTGTGCAGGCTCGACGCGGAGACCGGGGTGCTGCACTGGATCAACTGCGGTCACCCACCGCCACTGCTGATCCGTGCCGACCGGGTGCTCCACGGAGCGCTGGACAGCCCCCCGCAGCCCCCGATCGGCCTGGCCGGCCAACTCGCCCCGGCAGCCCGGCAGGTCCACGAGACGACACTGGAACCGGGCGACCGCGTCCTGCTCTACACCGACGGCGTCGTGGAGGCACGCGACACGGACGGTGCGGAGTTCGGTCTCGCCCAGTTCACCGACTTCATCATCCGCTCCTCCGCCGCCGGCCAGCGCCCGGCCGAGGTGCTGCGGCTGCTCATCCACGCCCTCCTCGACCACCAGCGCGACCGGCTGCGGGACGACGCGACCATCCTGATCTTCGAATGGCGCCCGCAGCACCCGTGATGCGCTGTCGCCCCCGCACGGCCGACCGCGAGAGGGCCCGCGCCACGCGGATCGCGCGGGCGCGGGCCCTCTCGGGTCATCCCAGTTGGTCCCTGTCCGGCCCCCGGGGTGAGGGGGAGGGTGGTCAAGGTCGCGGGTGTGTCGCCGGGCCGAGGGGTCGGCTCAGTACCAGTGGTGGGTCTGCCAGAAGGCCCAGGCGGCGTTCGGGCTGCCGTAGCGGGTGTTCATGTAGTCCAGCGCCCACTTGATCTGGGTGGCCGGGTTGGTCTTCCAGTCCGCGCCGGCCGAGGCCATCTTGGAGGCCGGCAGGGCCTGGCCGAGGCCGTAGGAGCCCGAGCTCGGGTTGGTCGCGGTGACGCTCCAGCCGGACTCGTGGGAGATGATCTGGCTGAACGAGGCCAGCTGGTCGGCCGGCACCACCTGGGCGGCGATGGCCTGCGGGGAGGCGTCCGCGGCCGAGGCGACGGCGGGCACCACGGCGGCACCCAGGGCGGTCAGGGCGGCGGCGCCGGCGAAAACGGCGGCAGAGGTACGCATGCGGAGCTTGAAACTGGGCATGTAGAACAAGACCTCAATCGGGTTGGGCCGAGTCGCGCCCCGTGCTAGACCGTGGCCGGACAGGGGCCATGACGGTCGCGGGGCGTGACTTGGCGGTTAGCCGTTCACCGGCGGGACAGGAGCCGGTGTGGCTGGGTGCAGCAATTGTTGCCAGGTCGGATCCGTTGTCGACAAGACCCCTTTATTACGATCCGCCGTCGTATCCAAGGGGTTGGTCCGGCGTTGATCCGCAGGACTGATCGCACCGTCGGCAACCGTGCTGAGCTGGGAAAATGGCACGGTCGGGGGTGGCGGGTGGCGCCGGGAGTAGCCACTATCGCTCGTAGTGGACCCCTAGAGGTGTGGCCGGGATCACTGTTTATGTGGCGTTTTGACCGGTTTCTCCGTCGCTGACCGAGTTGTCATCCGTGCTCTGAGTGCCGGCGATCACCCCGGTTGAGACCCGCGTCACACGCCCGCCGCCTCGGCGAGAACAGGGAGAACCCCGGGCGCGATCTCGGGGAAGCGCGCGCCCGGGGTCTCGGGGGAGGGCGGCTCAGGGCAGGTCGGCCCAGGGGGAGGGTCAGCCGTCGGAGCCGGCCGGGGTCGAGGTGCTGGTGATGCCCAGGGTCTTGTCGGCCGCCTGGGCGAACTCGTTGGTGAAGGTCTTGCCCAGGTCCACCGAGTCCACGTTCTTCACACCGACCAGCTTCTCGGTCGCCAGGACGTTCTTCGGGCCGTCGGCCGGCATGATGCCGTCCGGGAGGAACTGGCCCTTGTCCTGGGTCAGCGCGGTGACGTAGTCGTCCTTGGTCACCGCGCCGTTGGAGGTGAAGGCGGGCGGCAGAGCGTCGGCGATGTCGGCGGCGGAGTGAGTGTTGATCCACTGCATGGTGGCGACCAGAGCGGTGACCACCTTCTGGGCCGCGTCCTTGTGGGAGTTGACCCAGTCGGTCCGGGCGAGGACGCTCGCGGACGGCCAGAGGCCGCCCACGGCCGCCTTGGCGCCGTCGGTGGTGGCCAGGTCGACCGCCGAGTAGCCGATGCCCCTCTTCTGAATGGCCGTCACCGTGGGCTGGGTGGTCATCACGCAGGCCGCCTTGCCGTTCTGCAGCGCGGCGATCGCCGTCGCTCCGGCGCCGACGCCGATCCGGTGGTACTGGTCGGTGCTGAGCTTGTTCTGGGCCGCGATGAACTCGGTGAGGGTGTCGGTGCCCGAGCCCAGGTCGGTGACACCGAGGGTCTTGCCCGCGAAGTCCGCCGGCGAGTGGACGCCACTGTTGTTGGCGCACATCTCTCTCTCGCCCGGCGCGCCGGACAACTGGACGATGCCCTCGACCGCCTTGCCCTTCGACGCGAAGTCGATGGTGTGGATGTACCAGGCACCCGCCATGTCGACCTGGCCGGAGGCCATCGCGTCCTCGGCGCCGACCGCGTCGGACTCGGTGCTGAGCACCACCTTGACGCCGTACTTCTGGTAGAAGCCGAGCTGCTGGGCGAGCTGGAACGGCAGGTAGATCTGCTTGTCGATACCGCCGACCATGATCTTCACGGTCGGGGTGCCGCCGGCGTCCGAGCTGTTCTCGGAGCCGCTGGAGGAGCAGGCGGTGAGGGTGAGACCGAGGGTGAGGGCGCCGACGACGGTGCCGGTGAGAGTCCGCTTGAACATGGCTGTCCCTTCGGGGAGGTACTGCGTGGGGGATGACGCGGAGTGGCGAGCTGCGGTGAGCCGTGGCGAACCGTTGCGGGACTAGATGACCGCGCTCTCGGACGGGGACGGCGGACGCCACGAGAGCAGCCGTCGCTCCAGCTTGGTGATCAGCCACTCGGCGATCAGGACGATGACCGCGATGACGGCCATGGTGGCGAACACGCCGTCGGGGTCGAACTGGTTCTGAGCGGTCTTGATGACGAGGCCGAGGCCGGCCTGCGCGCCGAGCACCTCGCCGACCAGCGCACCGACGATGGCGAACCCGAAGGCGGTGTGCAGGCTGGCGGTGATCCAGGTGAGCGCCGAGGGCAGCACCACGTGGCGCACGATCTGCAGCGGCGAGGCGCCCAGCACCCGGGCGTTGTTGAGGATGTTCCGGTCGACTTCCCGGACGCCCTGGAAGGCGTTGAAGAAGACCACGAAGAACACCAGCACCGCCGCGAGCAGGACCTTCGGCGTCTCACCGAGGCCGAACGCGACCAGGAAGATCGATCCGAGCACGATCCGCGGAACCGCGTTCACGATCTTGATGTACGGGCTCAACACGTCGGAGAGGAACCGGTTCTGACCGAGCAGGACACCGAGGACGACTCCCGCGACCGTGCCGATGGCGAATCCGAAGACCGCCTCCCGGAGCGTGGTCCCGATCTGCGTCCAGTACGAGCCGAACTCGGTGGCCTGCTCTCCCTTGGTGAAGTAGTCGACCAGGCGCTGGGCGATGCCGCTGGGCTGCCCGTAGAAGAACGGGTCGAGCCACTTCCAGGTGGTGACCAGCTGCCAGCCGCCGATCACGAGGACGGCCAGGCCCAACTGGGCCGTCAGGACCAGCAGCTTGCGCTTGCGGACCGCGCGCTTGCCGACCTTCGCGGGCGTGGCGTCCGTGGCCGGGGTCCCGGCCCCGGCCAGGGTCTTGGTGTCGGCCGGGGTAGTGGAGGAGACGCTGCTCATGACTTCTTCTCTCCCGTCGTGTCGGCGTAGGCGCGCTCGACCTCCTCGCGGAGCGAGGCCCAGATCTGGTGGTGGAGTTCGAGGAACCGGGGCTGGAAACGGATGTCCTGCACCGCGCCGCGCGGACGCGGCAGGTCGATCTCGTGGACCGCCTTGATCGAGCCCGGACGGGAGGTCATCACCACCACCCGGTCGGCGAGGGCCACGGCCTCCTCCAGGTCGTGGGTGATGAAGATGACCGAAGGACGCAGCTGCTCCCACAGGCCCAGCAGCTCGTTCTGCATGATCGCTTTGGTCTGGACGTCCAGGGCGCCGAACGGCTCGTCCATCAGCAGGATCTTCGGCTCGTTGATCAGCGCGGCGGCCATCGCGACACGCTTGCGCATGCCGCCGGAGAGCTGGTGCGGGTGGTGGTCCTCGAACCCGGCGAGGCCGACCCGGCGCAGCCAGTCCCGGGCGGCGGCGTTGGCCTTGGCCTTCCCCACACCCTTGAACACGGGGCCCATCGCCACGTTGCCCAGCACGGTCTTCCAGGGGAGCAGCGCGTCCGCCTGGAACATGAAGCTGATGCCGTCCGTGATGCCGTTGACCTCCTGGCCGCCGACCCTGACCGAGCCCTCGCTCGGGCGGTCCAGGCCGGACACCATGCTCAGGGTGGTCGACTTGCCGCAGCCAGTCGGCCCGACGACCGCGCAGAACTGTCCCGGCTCGACGGTGAAGCTCACCTCACGGGTCGCCGTGAAGGCCTCACCGCTCGGGGTCAGGAACCGCTTGGTCACCCCCGAGATCTCGATCCGGGCGTCCTCCCGGACGGTTCGTCCTGCGGCCGGGCCCGTCGCGGCGTCGTCTCGCGCAGCCATCGAATCCGCCTCCTTGGTTTCCTCTGCCACCCCTTCCGTGTTTCCGGGGTGTTGCGTGGTGCCGAGAAGATAGGGCGGCCGTACGGGGCGGCGGGAGTCTTGCGAACGTTGCGCGGATTCATTGCATTGCGGTGAGTTCTGCTCGTTCTGCGCACGGGCACAGGGCTGGGCAAACCGGGTTTCACCAGGCACACTCGCCTACACGCGCGCCGGGTCGGAAGAGCTCGGCGAAGGGAGTGTGATCGGTACGGAGGTGGCCGGATGGCCCGACGACGTGGCCAGGGCAGGAAGCTCTCGGCCCGCATCCTGGTCAGCCAGCTGCTCATCCTGGCCATCACCAGCGCCATCGGCTTCGTCCTGCTCACCTACGCGCAGCGCGACGAACTCGACCACGAGTACCAGCACCGCGCGCTCGCCATCGCCCGGACCGCCGCCGGCGACCCCCAGATCGTCCAGGCCATGGCCGACGGCACCGGCGGGGACGTCGTCCAGACGGTCGCCAGCCGGATCGAGAGGGCCTCCGGGGCGACCTACGTGGTGGTCATCGGCCTGAACCACATCCGGTACTCCCACCCGTTCCCCGATCTCATCGGCAAGGCCGTGGAGGAGCCGATCGCCGTCCTCGACGGCCGCACCTACACCGGCATGGACAACGGTGCGACCGGCCGTTCCGCCAACGCCAAGGTCCCGCTGCGCGGTTCCGCCGGAGAGGTGATCGGCGAGGTGTCCGTCGGCATCGCCGAGAAGCAGGCGGTAGGCCAACTCGTCCGGGAACTCCCCACCTTCGGCCTCTTCGCGGCAGCCGCCCTCGCGGTCGGCTCGATCGCCTCGTACGTCCTGGCCCGGCGGCTCAAACGGAGCACCTTCGGACTGGAACTGGAGGAGATCGCCGGGCTGCTCCAGGACCGCGAGGCGATGCTGCACGGCATCAAGGAGGGTGTGATCGCCTTCGACCCGCAGGGCAGGATCAGCGTGGTCAACGACGAGGCCCGCCAGCTGCTCGGCCTCGGCACCGCCCTGGGCTCCCGGCTCGACGAGGTCCTCCCCGACGGCCGGCTGCGCCGGGCGCTGGACGGCAGTCTGGAGGGCGTCGACCTGACCGTGCTGACCGACAGCCACTGCCTGGCCGTCAACCGGATGCCGGTCGTGCTGCACGGCCGCGAACTCGGCGCGGTCGTCACCGTCCGCGACCGGACCGAGCTGGTCGGCCTGCTGCGCGAGCTGGACTCCGTCCGCGGCCTCACCGACGCGCTCCGTGCCCAGCAGCACGAGTTCGCCAACCGGATGCACACCCTCGCCGGCCTGCTCGAACTCGGCGACCACGAGGCCGCCCTGGAGTACGCCGTCGAGCTCAGCCACGGTGAACCGGCCCTGACCGAAGCCGTCCGGGACCGGATCGCCAACCCCTTCATGGTCGGACTGATCGTCGCCAAGACCGCCGTCGCCGCCGAACGCGGGGTACGGATCCGCCTGAGCGAGGACTCCCGGCTCACCGAGCAGCCCGGCCACCTCAAGCGGCTGCTCACCATCGTCGGCAACCTGCTGGACAACGCGGTGGAGGCGGTCGGCAGCGGCGGGGAGGTCATCCTCGCGCTGGCCGAGGAGGAACACGCCATCACCCTCCGGGTCGCCGACAACGGCCCCGGCATCCCGTCCGGCGCCGCCGATTCGATCTTCGAGGACGGCTGGTCCACCAGCCCCGACCGGGGTACCGCCCGGCGCGGCCTCGGACTGGCCCTGGTCCACCGGCTGGTGCAGCGGCACGGTGGCACCATCACCGTCAGTCAAGGGCCGGGCGCGGTGTTCACCGTCGTCCTGCCCCTGCCGGACAACGACCCGGCACCCCTCGGCGCGGTCTTCACGGTTGCGCCCGCAGTACTGGAAGGTGCGCTGTGATCAGGACACTGGTGGTCGACGACGACTTCCGGGTGAGCGCCATCCACTCCGCCTACGTGCGCCGGGTGGACGGCTTCGAGGTGGTCGGCCAGGCCGGCTCGGTGGCGGCTGCCACGGCCGCCGTCCGGGAGTTGCGCCCCGACCTGCTACTGCTCGACCTCTACCTGCCCGACGGCAGCGGCCTCGACCTGCTGCGCCGACTGGTGGCCGAGGAGACCGGGCCGAGGCCCGACGCTCTGATGATCACCGCGGCCAGCGACGTCGCCTCGGTCCGCTCCGCGATGCAGCTCGGCGCCACCGGCTACCTGGTCAAGCCGTTCGGCTTCGCCGCCCTGGAGGAGCGCCTCGGCGCCTACCGGGAGCTGCGCGACCGGGTGGACGCCCTCGAACCCGGTGCGGACACGGCCCAGGCCGAGGTCGACGCGCTGTTCAGCGCCGCTCGCCCCAGCACGCTGCCCACCGTGTCCGCCAAGGGACATTCGGCGCCCACACTCGCACTGATCCTGGCCGCACTGCGCGGCGCTGGCTGCGACCTCTCCGCAGCCCAGGTCGGCCAGCAGACCGGGGTGTCCCGCGCCACCGCGCAGCGCTACCTCTCGTACCTGGTCCGGGAGCGGCTGGTGCGGCTGGAGCTCAAGTACGGCACCACCGGCCGCCCGGAGCACCGTTACCGGACGACCTGACGAGCATCCGGACGTCCCTGCGGGAAGGTTCGGCACCGCCTCGCCGCAGCTCCTCAGGTGGGGCGGCGCGCTGACCGGCTTCGGGCATGCGTACCTCCGGGCGGGGTGGCAGCGTGGAGGTGAGACCCGGATTCGCGGGGACGGCCTGCATGGACATGGTGGACAGCGCCACTGGGGGGACGGAACCCGGTGGACCGCGGGAGCACCGATCCACCAGAGGTCGGCTGCGCTCGCGGCCGTGGGCGCGCAGTGTCGCCGGGCAGGTGTTCCTGTGGCTGCTGGCCGTCGTGGTGCTGCTGGCCGGCGCCGGGCTGGCGGCGCTCATCCTGCAGGCCCGCGGCTACGCGACGCATGATGCCGTGCACCGCACGCGCGCCGCGGCCGTCACCTTGGCGCAGGTCCCCACGGTGGTGAACGCGCTGGACAGCGCCGACCCGACCGCGGTGCTGCAGCCGCTGGCCCTGGACGTCGGCGAAAAGGGCGGCTTCGACTACGTCGTGATCGCCGGCCCCGACGGAACCCGCTACGCCCAGACCGCCCAACCCGAGCTGATCGGAAAGCACCTCATCGGCCCGTACCAGCCGGCCCTCAAGGGGCCGATCACCATCAGCTTCACCGCGCCCATCGGACGGGTCGTGGAGAGCAGCGCGCCGGCCACCAGGCCGGACGGCTCGGTCGCCGGCCTGGTCCAGGTCGGCTACACCGTCGCGCACGCGGGCAGCGCGGTGGGCCGGCAGTTGCCGGTCCTGTTCCTCGGCACGGCCGCCGCGCTCGCCGTGGGCACCGGCGGGGCGGTGCTGGTGCGGCGGCGGCTGCGCCGCCAGACCCACGGCCTGGGCCCGGCCGAGATGACGCGGATGTACGAGCACCACGACGCGGTGCTGCACGCGGTACGTGAGGGCGTGCTGATCGTCGGCGGGGAGGGGCGCGTACTGCTGGCGAACGACGAGGCCCGGCGGCTGCTGGAGCTGCCGCCCGAGGTGGAGGGGCGGCCGGTCACCGAGCTGGGGCTCGATCCGGGGCTGGCCGAGCTGCTGGCGTCGGGGCGGGCCGCCACCGACGAGGTGCACCCGGCCGAGGGCCGGCTGCTCGCCGTCAACAACCGCCCCACCGCGCCGTTCGGCGGCGGGCCCGGCAGCGTCGCGACGATCCGGGACACCACCGAGCTGCGGGCGCTGGCCGGGCAGGCCGAGGCGGCCCGGGCCCGGCTGCAGCTGATCTACGACGCCGGGCTGCGGGTCGGCACCACCCTGGACATCGTGCGGATCGCCCAGGAGCTGGCGGATGTGGCGGTTCCCCGCTTCGCGGACTTCGCCACCGTCGAGCTGGCCGAGGCGGTACTGCGCGGTGACGAGCCGCTCCCGGGCACGGGCGTCGCGGGAGGCCCGCGGATCCGCCGGGTGGCCGCCGGCGGGCCCCGCGAGGACTGGCCGTTCTACCCGGTGGGCTCGCAGATCAGCCCGCTGCCCGGCACACCGGAGGCCACCACCCTCGGGAGCGGGCGCACCACGCTGGTGGCCGACCTGCGTCGGGCGCAGGCCTGGCGGGCACGCGACCCGCGGACCGCCGACCGGATCCTCGCGTACGGGGTCCACTCGCTGATCTCCACGCCGCTGAACGCACGCGGTCTGACCCTGGGCACGGTCAGCTTCTGGCGCGCGGCGCAGTCCGAGCCGTTCGGGAAGGAGGACGTCACCTTCGCCGAGGAACTGATCTCCCGCGCGGCGATCAGCATCGACAACGCCCGCCGCTACACCCGCGATCGCCGGATGGCCGAGGCGCTGCAGCGCAGCCTGCTGCCCCGCGGACTGCCCGAGCAGAGCGCCCTGGAGGCGGCCTACCGCTACCTGCCGGCACTGCACAGGGTCGGCGGGGACTGGTTCGACGTCATCCCGCTGCCCGGCTTCCGCGTGGCACTGGTCGTCGGCGACGTCGTCGGCCACGGCCTGCACGCCGCCGCCACCATGGGCCGGCTACGCACCGCCGTCCTCAACTTCGCCGCCCTCGACCTGCCCCCGGACGAGCTGCTCGCCCGCCTCGACGAACTGGTCGCCCGGCTCGACCAGGGCGAGGCGGGGCCGGGAGAAGGCGACGTCGAGGGCCAGGACGAGGACGAGGACGAGGGCGAGCGGGCGGTCACGGGCGCCACCTGCCTGTACGCGATCTACGACCCGGTCTCCGGACACTGCGCCATGGCGCGGGCGGGTCACCCACCGCCCGTACTGGTCCGCACCGACGGCGGCGTGGAGTTCGTCGACCTGCCCGCCGGCCCGCCACTCGGCGTGGGCGGCCTGCCCTTCGAAACCACCGAACTCCAGCTGGCCCCAGGCACCCTCCTGGTCCTCTACACCGACGGACTCGTCACGAACCGCGAGCGCGACCTGGAGACCGGACTCGCCGCGCTGCGCCGCTCCCTGGCGCAGGCCCGTGCCGACGCATCCCCCGAGGAGACCTGCCGGGCCGTGTTCGACGCGCTGGCCCCGCCGCGTCCGAGCGACGACATCGCCCTCCTCGTCGCCCGTACGCAACTGCTCGCGCCCGACCAGGTGGCCACCTGGGACGTACCCGACGACTTCGCCGCCGTCTCCCGCATCCGCAACGCCTGCGACGACCAGCTCATCGCCTGGGACCTGGAGGAACTGACCTACACCACCGAGCTGATCCTCAGCGAACTGGTCACCAACGCCATCCGCTACGGCACCGCGCCCATCCGCGTCCGCATGCTGCGCGACACCAGCCTGGTCTGCGAGGTCTCCGACGCCAGCAGCACCGCCCCCCACCTGCGCTACGCCGACACCGCGGACGAGGGCGGCCGGGGCCTGTTCCTGGTGGCCCAGCTGGCCGCACGGTGGGGGACCAGGTACACGGCCCGCGGCAAGGTCATCTGGTCCGAGCAACCGCTGACCGCACCCGAGTTCCAGTTCGAGGCGATGCTGCTGTAACTCCCCCGCGGTGTAGCTCTCGCTCAACCTCGTCCTTCCCGGCGTCACCACCGTTGTCCGAGCTGCGATCGTGGCCCCGTCCGGATCGGTCGACCTCCTCGGCGACACCGTCCACAACGGCGCCGACGCCTGCTGAACCCTGGCCGCCGCCGTGCCCTGGGTCGCCCCTGAGCCGCAGGGTCGGCAGCGTTCGGAGCTCAACCGGCGTGGTGGCGGGAGGAGCTGTCCGGTCGCCGACCGCCGCCGTGCCGCCCTGCTGTGGCAGCGGCAGGGGTTGCCGGACCGGTCAGGTGCACCAGAACAGGAGCTGCGTGCAGGTCGGCTTCGGGCTGCTGCTCGGACTCGGCCCCGTCTGGGTCGGCTCGGGCGAGCCCGGGTGGCCGGCCGCGGGCGTCGGCTGGGTGGCCGGGACGGCCGGAGTACGGCCCGGTTCCGGTGAGGTGGAGGACCCGGGTCGGACGGCTCCGGCGGTGCCCGAGCCCGGCAAGGCGGTGGCTGAGGCATGGCCGGGCCCCGCGGTGGGGGAGGGCGAGGCGGGGTGGGGCTTCGGGGTGGGCGATGCCGGGTGGTGACTCGGGGGGAGGCCGGGGGAAGGGGTGCCGGGTGCGGTGGTGGTCGGCTGGGCACTGGGCGACCCGACAGGCTCGGCGGCGCCGTCCGAACCGTTCGACTGGAGGGCGACCGCGCCCAAGCCGATCACGGCGAGGCCCAGCACGCCGATACCGGCTGCCAATCGCCACCGCTTCAGCCGGCCGCCGGGGCGGAGATCCAGATCGGCGGCGGGCGGTTCGGCATGCGGCTCGGGCTGGAGCCCGTACGCGGCTGCGGGATGGGGCGGGGTGTCCGCCGGCAGTTCGGGTCGGGCAGCGGGTGTCCCCCCAGTGGCTCCGCCTTCTGCCGACTCCAGGGAGGCGTCCGTGTCCCCCTCCCCTTCCGCGGCAGGGCGGTGGTCGGCCGCGAGAGCCGGATCTCCTGCCTGCTCGGCGGGTGCCGTCTTCGCGGGTGCGGTGTCGGTGTCGGCGGCGGGGTGGGCGCAATCCGGGCAGGGGGTTGGGGGGTCGGGCCGATTCTCGCAGGACGAGCAGTGGTCCATTCGATCTTTCCGTAGGTGACGGCGCCACCGGTACCGGCCGGTGGTCGTGCTCGGGGGCACAAGCGGAATCGCGTGCTCCGGGAGCTTGGTGCGCGGGTTGTGCAAGGAGCGGGCGTGGTTGGTAAGACTTCCGGAAAGATCTGCGCATCGGTGGCCGGAGGGCCAGGTGCACCAGAAGTCGGCCGATGGGCCGCTGGAGTGATGTGCGGCGACATGGTCGTCAATGTGGCCGTGAATGGTTTGCGGAGCCATTTCCCGCACCGCATGATCGGCCGTGTCCGGTCTTTTCCGATTTCGGGCAGTCGGTGCGGTGTCCCGCGCGAACGCTCCCGGCCGGGCGCCCGGGAGCCATGGTCCAGGTCAGAGAGGGACGGCATGTCGCAACGCTTCGGCAGGACCCGCTGGAAGCGCTTCGCCGTCATCCTGCTGCCGTGCCTCGCGGCCACCGCGGCCCTCGTGGCCGGGGTGGCCCAGAACGCGCTCGCCGCGTCGTTCCTGATCTCCGGTGAGGAGTTCAAGCTCTCCGCCGACGAGCTCCACGGTGAAGGTTTCAGCCTGTACGGCACGGTCGACCTCACCCGCGAGCACGACCCGGTGCCGGTCATGGTCACGGGGTTCGAGTCCGCCACCATCCACGGGCTCTGCCAGTCCGCCGTCTTCCCGATCCCGGTGCTCGGCACCTTCACGCTGCGGCTCACCGGGGACAAGCGAGCGGCCACCGCGAAGGGGTTCTTCATCGACGCGAAGCACTTGGCGGCCGACCAGTCCAGCGCCCATCATCTCGACATCGGGGTCGCCGCCGGAGCGCTCACCAAGGGCGAAGTCAGCAAGGGCGACCGGGAGTCGCGCTTCTTCAACCCCAACAGCCCGGCGCAGCAGGCCAGTTCGATCAACCTGACCGACGTGCGGGTGGCCGCGGTCGCGGTGGCGGCCAGCAGCTTCGATGTTCCCGGGCTGGGCGTGTCGCTGGTGCACGGCCGGGACGAGTGCTTCTGACCCGTTGCCCCGGCAGCCCGTCTCGATCCCACTGACCGTACAGGGAGGTGCCACGTGTGGAACAGAACCACGGCCCCGTGGTCCAGGCCGCGCGAGGCGATCGCCACAGCCCGGCGGGAGTTCCGGGCCTGGCGCGGCACCCGCCCCTTCTGGGCCGGCCTGCTGACGTTCGTCGGCGGCCTGCCGATCCTCTACTTCCCCTTTCCCTACGCCCACCTCACCCTGGGCGGTCTCGGCCTGGCGCTCTCCACCACTGCGGGCGCGGGCTCACTCCTCGTCGGGAGCCTGCTGATCACGCTGGGTGTCACGCTCTGGCTCCAGCAGCAGGTGCGGATCTTCGCCGGGGTCGCCGCGATCCTGCTCTCACTGCTCTCCGTGCCGGTCGCCAACTTCGGCGGCTTCTTCCTGGGCATGCTGCCCGGGCTCATCGGCGGCTCGCTGGCCTGCGCCTGGGCTCCACCGGACAACGGCGGCTGAACGTCACGGCCTTCTGGGTGCGACCCGCCAACGGCGCCGACCGGCCTACCACCCCCTGCGCCTTGGACCACGCCGGCTGACGACCTGCCGCAACGACGTGAATTCTTCCGGTGAATGACGGTCTGTCGACATTGCGTATCTGTGCAACGCTGACGTGGGGGTGGACGTGGCCGACGGCCTGCCGGGCAAGAGGAAGAAGACCGAGCTCAAACCGATCGAAGAGGACGTCGAGGGCCCGGACCGACTTCTCATGGAACGTCTTCGCGAGCTGTATGCAACAGCTGGGCCAGCCTTCGGGAGTTCAGTGAGGCGATCGGGCGAGTGAGGGCACGCAATCCCGGTACGACGGTCGTCGTCAGGCCCGGTGATCGCTCAGACGGCCCACTGCTGGTTGGCCTGGCCGTTGCAGGTCCACAGGTCGATCAGGGCGCCGTTGGCTGTGGATCCGGCGGTGACGTCGAGGCAGAGTCCGGACTGGGCGCTGGTGATGGTGCCGTCGGCGTTCACCTTCCACTGCTGGTTCGCCTGGTTGTTGCAGGTCCAGATCTCGACCTTGGTGCCGGGTGTGGTCTGGCCGTTGTACGCGTCCAGGCACATCTGGGAGCCGCCCGAGTAGACGGTCAGCTGGCGGGAGGAGGTGCGGGTCCAGGTCTGGTTCGATTGGCCGTTGCAGTCCCAGATGATCAGCTGGGTGCCCGGGGTGGTGGTCGAGTTCGGCACGTCCAGGCACTTGTTCGCACCGACCGCGCGCACCGGGCCGGCCGGGTTCGTTCCGCCGCCGGTGCCGCCCGCGACGCGGAGCATGATGGTGCCGTGCGCCGGAACCGAGGCGCTGATGGTGCCGCTGGTGGTCGACGTCGCGCCGGACCACAGGTCGGTGATGCCGTAGCTGGAGGCCCCGGTCTTGCCGATCGCGGCGACGGAGGTGCTGATGGTCGCGGTCGATCCGGTCTCGTTGAACAGGGCCACCGAGACGTCGCCGTTCGCCAGCGGCTTGGCCAGCACGTCGAGACCGCCGCCGGAGGACACCAGCGTGCCCTGCTTGCCGAGTGAGTCCTGGTCCACCGCGATCACCCCGGCGTTGGTGAGCGTGGCCAGGGTGGCCGGGCTGGCCGAGGCGATGTTGGTGCCGGCGATCAGCGGAGCCGCCATCTCCGCCCACAGGCTGAACTCCGAGCGGCTCTCGGTGTCGGTGAGAGAGCCGTTGCCGACCTCGAGCATGTCCGGGTCGTTCCAGTGACCGGGCCCGGCGTAGGAGGCCAGGTTCACGTTGCTGTGGAAGATCGACAGCATGCTGGAATAGCTGGCGTTGATGTCCCCGGTGGTGCGCCAACTGTTGCCGACACCGGCGCCCCAGGTCCACACACTGTCCTCGCCCCAACTGCACAGGCTGAACAGGATGGGCCGGCCGGTCGCAGCCAGGGCGTCGCGCATCGCGGTGTAGCGGGTCTGCGCGGGCGCCTCGGTTCCGTTGGGGCAGGAGTTCAGCCAACAGCCCGGCCCGGCATAGCAGTTGTCGTACTTCAGGTAGTCCACGCCCCAGGCGGCGAAGGCCTGCGCGTCCGTGGTCTCGTGGCCCAGGCTGCCCGGGAAGCCGGCGCAGGTCTGCAGTCCGGCGTCCTCGTAGATGCCCAGCTTCAACCCCAGCGAGTGGACGTAGTCGGCGGTGCCCTTGATCCCGTCCGGGAACTTGTTCGGATCAGGCACCAGGCGCCCGTCGGAGCCCCGGGTGTGGGTCATCCAGCAGTCGTCGATGTTGACGTACCCGTACCCTGCGCTCTGCATGCCGTTGTTGTGCATGGCCAGCGCCGTGCTCTTGATCAGCGGCTCGGAGACGTTGCAGCCGTAGGCGTTCCAGTCGTTGAAACCCATCGGCGGCGTGGTCGCCAAACCGTTTCCCAGGGCCGCAGCTGGCGGGGCCGCGCCCAGGGAGAGCAGCGGAATCGCCAAGGACAGGAGTAACGCCGAGAGTACGCAGCCAAGCGTCCTCCGCAGCCGTGTGCGCGCCGGTGGCCGGGTGGCGCGCAGGTTCGCGTGGAGCATGGGGTCGCCTCCTGATGGAGTGGTGGGGGAGGTGTCGGTTCCTCGCGGTTCGGCATTCACCCAAGTTCGTTGTGGGCATGACAAACACGCTTCGGTGGATGGCCTCACAGTTGCGGGGTGGGGACTCCGAGAAGACTCGATTGCGCAGCGAGGTCGCCGCGTGAAGAAATGGAGGACTGCACGCCGGTATTTCCGGTGCGGCTTCCCTGGTATATCGGGGCGGCGAGTCCAACCGGATCTCCGGTCCGGCCTCGTGGGTGTCGGAAGAAGCGGAAGAAGCGGCGAGTTGGCGCGACTCCTCGCTCGCCGTCCGACCGCGCAGTACGCCGGGTGGCCGCTCGTGGCGCTCAGGTCCCCATGCCGGCCTCCCGATCGGCGGTGGATTCGACGAGTGGATGTTAGCGCTAACAATCAATCGTAAAAAAGATCACCGAGGTGAATGTCCCCGGCGTTGGCCAATGGGAGCTTCCAATACCCTGCGTGCAGTGTCAACCCTTCTTGCAACAATGCGCGCCTCTCGGTGGTCTGAATCGCCCCGGGTTCGGTAGAGATTCAGGTCGTGGCTGTGACCAGGGTTTCGTGTTCGTCAGGTAGTAGTTGGTCTCGTACTAGACGGGCGGGGATCTCGCATCAGTGCCCGCGCGATGACGACCCGCTGAGCGTGACCGCCGGAGAGCCGCTCGATCCGTTGACCGGCCTGGTCGGTGAGCCCAATAGGGTCCAGCAACTCGTCGGCACGGCTGTGCCGCTCAGCCCGGCCGATGCCGTGGTAGCGCGCGTGGAAGAGCAGGCTCTGCCGCACGTCCAGGGAACGGTCCAGGTTCTGGCGTTGGGGCACGACCGCGGGCAACCGCTTGGCCGCGGCCGGTCGGGCCACCACGTCCGTGCCGAAGAGCAGGCATCGGCCCGCGGTCGGCAGGATCCGGGTGGTCAGCACGCCGACGGTGGTGGACTTCCCCGCCCCGTTCGGACCGAGCGGGCCGAAGACCGTGCCCGGTCGACCGTGAAGCTCAGACCGTCCACGGCGGCCGCCGCGTGCGGGTGGTAGCGCTTGACGAGGCCGCTGACGGTGACGGCGTGGCTCATGCGTTTCTCTCCCCCTTTCGTGCGGTCCGGTCCTCGTGCGATCCGGTCCTCGTGCGGTCCGGCTACAGACGGCCGCCGCTGTCGACGAAACCGATCAGATCCTGGATCCGGTCCAGCGCGGTCACCCCGTGCACGTCCTCGACGGCGCGGGAGACCACATGGCAGATCAGGTTGCGTTCCAGCTCACCGATGCCGAGGCGGTACATGTTGAGGTACAGCCAGTTGAGTACGACCCGGTACTGCTGGAAGGCCTGCCAGCCGCCGAGTTGGTCGGCCGCTGCCCGGTGGCCGCCGAGCGCCTGGTGGAACGGGCTGCGCTCGGACCACTCGCTCCAGGTCGAACCCCATGCCTCCGGGTCGCCGTTCTCGTCGGTGTTGAGCGTCAACTCCCCGGATTCCAGGAGCCCGGCGGCCTGGTTGCGGTAGTGGAGGAGGGTGTCCGGGAGAGCGCCGAACAGGATGACCTCGTGGTGGTCGGCGGCCGCGGTGATCTCGACGACCCGTCGCCGGAAGTGCTCCGCGTTGGCCTCGTAGACCTGGTCGAACCGTGCGCGCAGGCCGTCGGGCATCTTCGCGATGAAGGCGTCGGCGTGTCCGCGGAAGGACATGTAGCCGTAGGTCACCGGCGGGAGGAACCGGTTCGCCACCGCGATGAACAGGTCCACTGCGAGCGCCATCTTCGAACCGCCGCCACGGACCCAGTCGAGGATGTCGAAGACGATGTCGTTGGTGTCGACGTAGTAGTCGGCGAGCAGGTCCGCCGCGGTCTGCCCGCCGAGCACGTGCAGGCGCTGGTCGTGGGGACCGGTCTCGACGGTGTTGTTGGGTGCCCAGGGCGTCAACGGCCCGCGTTCGCGCTCGTACCGGGCGAGCCGGACGTGCTGCGGGTGCGCGGCCCGCTCGTCCAGAACCACGGTGGACGGATGTGCCCGCAGGTACTCCTGGAGTACGTCGGCGACGGCCGGTGCGACGACGCCGTCGAAGGTCTCGGCGCTCGCCCGGATCGGAATGCGGACGTGCGGCCCGCGCCGCCAGTGCGGCTGGTAGTACACCTTGGACACGGCAGGGGCCACGGCCGTGATGAAGGGGCGCACCGCGTCCAGCAGCAGATCGGTCCGGTCGCCGTCGTGGTGGAAGACGTTCACGCTGCGCCACGAGGACTCCGTCATTTTCCATCTCCTTGACAGTTCAGCTCGATCACGTACTCGGTCACTCGGGGCGCGCCCCTGTCGTCGACGATGGCGGTCTCCGGCTCCGGTGCGACCTCCTGGAACACCGCCGCGCAGGCCGGGTCCCTGGCCAGCCGCTCGAAGGCCAGCACGAGTGGCGGTGACCCGATGTCGACGTACATCGGCTTGCGGGCGCGATCGCCGGCGAACGCACCCGCCGACACGGCGCCCGTCCGCAGGACGGAGACGAAGAACCGGGGTGGGATGCCGTGCTCGGCCAGCCAGGTCACCAGTGTGAGCAGGAAGTCCGCGTCGGGCTGGCCGGCTCCGCGGCGCGGAAGCGTGCCCGGCTGGGCCACCCAGGTGGCTCGCCGGAGCACCACGCGCCCGATGGTCAGCCGCGGCGCGTGCAGCACCCGGCCCTCCCCGCTGCCGGCGCTCGCGTCGTGCTGCAGCGGTTGGTCGGGCCGCAGCAGGATGGGGTTCTCGCCGAATGCCTCGATCAGCAACGCCATGACCGGCGGGAGCAGCCGCTCGTAGGACAGCCCGCCGTGGACGGGCCGGACGGCCGACCCGTTGTCGAACAGGACCGGAAGTCCGTCCTCACCCACGCCGACCGTCAGCCGGGCGGGCGGTGGGTAGTCGAGCCGGTCCGGCAGGGTGATCTCGCGCTGGTTGAGCGAGGTGGCCTGGGTCTGGGTGAACTCCGCGTACGTCGGCGCTGGCGGGTGCACCGGGTCGACCGGGAGCGGATCCTCCCCGACCTGGTGCAGCAGTCGGCGCACCTGGGACCGGCCCCGGCCGAAGCCGGAGTTCACCGCGTTGACGATCAACGCGGTGCCGTCGTGCTGGGCGTACACGGCGACCGACCCGGCCGGGCGCACCCAGGTCGGCAGCGCGTCGAGCGCCTGCTCGATCCGCTGCCGGTCCGGCATCGCGCGCCGGATGCCGGCGATCAGGCCGACCAGGTGGCGTACCTCCGCGATCGGGCTTGCCGCGAGGGTTTCGGTCGGCCCGGTCATGTCGAAGGCGACAGCGCGGGGATGTAGCCGCATCGCCTCGCGGCCGTCGCGCACCAGTTCGGCGTAGAACCGGTCGAACGGCACCGGTGCTTCCGTGCCGAAGCGTTCCCGGACGAACGCGGCGATCGCCAGTTTGAAGGGCAGCGTGTGGTCGAAGACCGCGAGCAGCCGACAGGCGACGGCCAGTTCGTCCACCGTGTCCTGCCAGGACGGCAGGCCCGCTTCGACCACGACGCCGGGGATGACCGACTGTTCGGTGACGACCTCTCGCACCGTGCCGGTGATGCCGAGGGCCAGGAGCCGCTCGCGCAGCACCGGTCCGAGCGCGACCCGGTCGGTTCCGTCCGCGTCCCGGTACTCGCGCAGCGTCTCCCGGACCGGGGTCAGCCCGGGAACGCGTTCCGCCAACTGCCCCAGGGGGTCGGCCCCGTGTTCGTCGAGGTCGGGCCGGACCAGCAGCAGACCGGACGCCAGGAGCGAGCGCAGGTATCCGGCCGCCCGCTCCGGCGGCGCGGGGAGGCCCGCGGCCAACTCGGCCAGCGTCGGCTGACCGGCGGCGGCCCGCAGGCAGTACCGCAGCGGCGGGGTGAGGGGCAGGGTGAGGAGTTCCTCGGCCGGTGCCGGGCCGAGGAACCGGACGCTGTCGGCCACGAGGCGCGCGCTCGGGTTGATCCGGACCCTCGTCCCGGCCAGCCCGGCGGTCAGCGGGGTGAGGACCGACAGGTCGAGGTCGACGACCGATCGGGCCGGCGCGGTCGCGGCCCAGCGCAGCGCCGGCCCGTCCGGGACGAACCGGCCGAGGCCGCTGGCCGTGAACGTGCTGAAGGGGCTGGTCTTGACGGCGGCGCGGGCCGCGTAGACGGCCAGCCGGATCAGCTCCTGCCGCCCGGGCTTGCGCCGGAGGACCTCGTGCAGGGTGGGGCTGGCGTGCGCGAGGCCCTGGTCGAAGCGGGGATCCGCGCCGATCTCGCGCAGGTTCGCGGCGATGGCGCGGTCCGCTTCGGCCAGCACGGTCGGCAACTGCGCGCGGTCAGCCCGGTACCGGCCCACCGCGTGGCCGAACTCGGCGATGTCCGCGGTGAGTTCGACGCCGAGGGCGGCGGCGACCGGGGGCTCGGCGAGCAGCCGCGCCGGATCGCGCAGTTGGTGCACGGTCCGGCGCAGCGCGACCAGTTTCGGTTTGGCGCCAGGGTCGGCCAACGCCCCGATCACGCCGTGGCAGCGGTCGGACAGCACCGCGGCGTCCGCCGTCAGCGCGGCCACCGCGTGCGCCGCCGTCAGCAGGGCGTGTCGCAGCCGCTCGTCGACGAGTTGGTCGAGCACGGTGGCGGGCAGGCCCGCGACGCGTACGGCGAACGTTGTGGCGTGGCTGGTCATGGGAACGGGTGGGGGTGGGGGTTGAGATCGGCATCGGTCAGCGGGCGCGGCGCGTACCCGAGCCGGTGGGGCACCTCCCGCAGCCGGGGCAGGTCGGTGACCCTCCGGTTGCGATGGCCGAAGGTCATGGGCAGCGCGCCGGGCACGATCACCTTCACGCAGTGCAGGTCGGCGGCCTCGTGCAGCGGCGAGGTCTGGTTGACGACCACGACGTCGGTGCCACCGGCCAGCATCCGGTCCACGGCCTCGGTCAGGTCGTCCCGCAGATCGGCGTGGAACGGCCAGGGGTCGCGACCGAGTTGGTCCCAGCCGGTCCTGCGGTCGCCGGACAGCAGGAAGGAGAAGCGGTCGAACGCCTCCGGCGTGGCGCTGCACAGCGAGTGGTCGGTCATGATGCGCACCAGATCGGGATCGGCGGCCATTCGCCGGGCCCGCTCGGCCTCGGCCGGGTACCTGCGCACCTCCTGTTCGACGATGGGGGCCAGTTCGCCGAGTGCGGTGAGCACGGCGGCGACCGGGTCCAGCGCCGATCCGCTGGTGCAGACGACCCTCGGCCGGGTGGTGTCGCCGGTGGTGTCCTGCGCCAGCACCCAGAACGCGGGGATCGCCTCGGTGAGCGTCATGTCGAAGACCCGCACCCGGTAACCGGTGCGTTCGAGGCGTTCGACGACGAGCCCGACGCGCGGGTCGGGCGCCCGGGCGAGGTCCACCTCGGGGACGGGCATCCGGGCGTACCAGGTCATCAGGAACGCGTCCCGCTCGACGACCTCCAGGATCCCGTGCAGGATCGCCTCCTCCAGGCAGCCGCCGAGTGCGCAGCCGTTGGAGATCTCGAAGGTGAAGGGTTTGTCCGCGCGGGCCCCCGGTTGCATGGCCGTCCGGTAGTACGCGTACGTCTCCGGGACGAGCACCGGCCGGGCCCGGCGGAACGAGTACGCCCACACCCAGGACACCACGGCGTCCTCGGTGAACGGCTGGTAGGGGCAGTCCGGCTCCTGGTAGCGCTCCGGGGGGAACAGGCCGAGCGACCGCGGATCGAGGGCGTCCCCGGCGAGTTCGGCGTAGCTGCCGCGTACGGTCGTCCGCTTGCCCCAGGGCCATTGGCCGCCGAGCCGTTCCAGGGCCTCGGCGACTGCGGTGGCCCGGCAGGAGGCGAAGTCGCGGGTACGTCCGAACCCGGCCTCGCCGCGGTAGCCGTACTCGGCCAGGACCGCTTCGGCCAGCGGGAACAGCGAGTCGCGCAGGCCGTTGGGCGGGGCGACCACTCCGGTCTCGGCGTCCACGTACAGCTCGGTCAGCCGGGACTCGGAGAGTTCGCGGATCCTGCTGGCGCGCGCCTTGGGCTTGGGCCGCGGCAGGGGCGTGATCGCGGCTTGCGCGGCCGTGTCGTCGGGCAGCACGCCGCAGACCGGGCACAGCGGGTCCGGGAGGAACGCGTGCCGGGTCACGGACAGGTCGCGCAGGTCGAGGTACCAGCAGCAGTCCCGTGCGGCGCCCGAGTGCACCAGCTCGTGCACGGCGTCGGCGGCGAAGTCCGACAGCCAGGGGGACGGCTGGGTCGCGATCCGGTCGTCCTTGCGTAGCTCCGCGGTCCACTGGTCGCGCTGGGGCGCGCTGGAGCGCCACTTCTGCAGGCACCAGACGCAGCCGGGCTCGCCGGGCCGGACGACCGGGCCGACCACGACCCGGTCGAGCTCCGTCCACACCGGCAGCCAGGGCTCGCCCCGGTCGTGCGCCGCGGACCAGTCGCCGGTGTCCCAGCCGTCGCGCGCCACCACCAGCATCGACGGCGGGCGCCGGGCGATGGCATCGGCCAACAGGCCGGCACCGAGTACCGCGTTGCTCATGAGCCCGCCCCGCTTCGCCCGGCGGTCGCTCCGCGGAACGCGCAGCTCGTGGTCGTTCGTTCGCTGTGCTCGTTCACGAGCGGTTCTCCTCACCAGGTCAGCCGGAACTCGGGGCGCTGCCCGGCCGGATGCTCCGTACCGAAGTGCGCCATCAGCAGGGTCCGTTTCCGCCCCGTCAGGCCGAACCAGGCGTCCAGCAGATGGGTGAGCACGTCGTTCTGGATCCGGCTCGCCACGTCGATGGACGCGGCGGCGAGGCAGGCGCGGTGCAGCGCGGCACCGGCGGCCGCCTGCTGCACCCGGTACCAGCGGTCGCCGAACCGTTCCTCGGCGGCGTCGGCGTCTCCCACCGGCAGCAGCCACACGTTCGCCGTGCGGGCGCCCTGCTGGGTCAGCGCGGCCAGCGCGGCGTCCCGCAGTCGCTGCCGGGGATCGCCCTCGCTCACCAGCTCCAGCTGGTGCTCGCCGGGAAGGTAGCGGTAGGCACCGGCCGGGATGCCGGCCACGTCGGCGATGACGCAGTAGAACTCGACCAGGTCGGCCGGCAGGTCCCAGCGTGCCTGCTGGCCGTAGGCGGTGAGGATCGTGGCCAATGCGTCGATCGACATGACCTCCCCGCTGAAGCCGCGCATGGCCGCGTGACGGGTCCGGGTCCCGGCCGCCAGATCCGGTCGCGCGTGCGGCAGGCCGATCCGCTCGGCCTCTCCGGCAGGCTCGGCCGGCAGCGGTTCAGGGCCGGGGCGGCTCTGGGCGAGCACGGCCGCGTGGGCGCCGAACGCGCGCGGGAAGGCGGCCAGCGACGGACCGCCGAACGCGGAGGGCACCGGCGGAACGAGCTCGACGACCGAGTGCACCCCCTCCTCGCGCGGGTCGAGCCCCAGCAGTTCGGTGACGTCGGCGTCGGGGAAGCACAGCCGGGCCGTGGCGTTGGCGTCGCCCGCGACCACCAGCGCCTGGGCCACCTGGATTCCCGCCTCCAGGCAGGCGAGGCGGTAGTACATCTCGCCGTACTTGGCGGCCAGCCGCCAGAACACATTGGTCTGCACCAGGACGGTGGCGGCGGGTCGGGACGCCACCCAGCTCCGGTAGTCACCCGAGCGCAGGCGCACCAGGTCGTGCCGGGCCGGGTCGTAGTAGTGGACGCCGGTGGGCACCTCCGAGTCGGGACCGGCGATCACGTACCACTCGGCGCTGTACCGGGCGCCGCCCGACGGCGTCGGGCGGCGGGTCACCAGCCACTGCAGCGGATCGTCGTCCGGGATGGCCTCGAAGCTGTCGGTGAAGGGCAGCATGTCCAGCGGGGTCAGCCACTGTGACCGGGTGATGCCGCCGAGGTCCGCGAGCAGCCTGCCCAGCCGGTGGCCGGACTTCTCCGGTGGCCAGGGCAGGGGGTGCCGCGGTGCGTCCGGGTAGCTCTTGACCACCCGGGGCGGGTACGCCTCCGGGTTCGCCACCTCGGTCGGGGAGTGCACGTCCTCCTGGTAGCGCCTTGCCGCGTTGCCCATGGGTCACACCGCGCACAGGTCGAACGCGGCCCTGGTCAGCAGCAGCCGCAGGTGGGACTCCTGTGCCAGGTTGATGCCGAGCCGGTTGCACATCAGGTGCGCGCACCGTTCCACGATCAGCTGCGGTACCAGGTGGTTGATGTGTCCCAGCACGTCGGCGGGCGCCTCGAAGCTGGGGTAGGCGTCGAGTCGGCCCAGCAACTCCAGTTCGACCAGGGTGTCGTTGAGCTCCCGCACGGTCGACAGCCAGTTGCTGACCACGGACGCCTCGGGCAGCGCGACGCCCCTCGTCGCCGCCCACACCGTCTCCAGACTGCCGCGCAGCTGGGCCTTGTTCGCGTCGAAGTGCCGCTCGAACTCCGCCGATCCCAGCAGCTCCGCCGCCGCGCCGCCGCTTTCCACCATGAACCGTGCTTGATAGGCGAGTTCGGGCAGGATGCCGGTGAACAGGGTGCGGTTGGCGGCCAGCATGGCGAAGGCGTCCATGGCCCGCTGCCCCGGGGTGCGACCTCGGGCGATCAGTTCGACCGCCAGCACGCTGGCCGCCATGAGCTGGTTCTCGACCGCGGCCAGCGCGCGGCCCGTACCGAACACCCCGGTCTCCGGCACGTAGTCGATGAACGCGACCGAGTTGTCCGGGTGCAGCACCGGGTCGTGGCTGGTCATGCGTTCCAGCTCGGCGAGACCGGGCGCGGATTCGGCGTAGTCCTGCGCGGAGATCGGGGATTGCGACGGGGACGTCCGGTAGAACTCCGCGGCGGTCTCCTCGATGACCGAACGGACCTGCTGGACGTGTTCCGGCCGGGTGAGCACCCGCAGCCGCACGTGCGGGCCGCCCTCCCAGTAGCGGAGGAAGAAGAAGCCGTCGGCCTGTCCGGCCCGGCGCAGCCGTTCGACCGCGGGCCGGACGACACCGACGATCACGGCATCCTGGTCGGCGTGGTAGAAGAGGTGGGCGCTGACCCAGGTGCGATCAGACATAGGTGACTCCAGGCTCGTTGAGTTCCACGATGTACTCGGCGACGCGCTCGCCGCGGATCTGGCCGGGGTCCGGCACCATCTCGCTGATCTGCACGATCGCGTTCGGCTCGGCGAGCCGGCGTTCGAATCCGAGCAGCAGCAGCATGCTCGCGAAATCCAGGTAGTTCGGTTTGGCGTCGTTGCCCGGCCCCCGGCCGGTGCCGTCCCGGCCGATCGTGCCCGGGTCGAGCACGGTCACGAAGCACCGCTCGGGGATGCCGTGTTCGGCCAACCAACCGGCCATCCTCAGCATCCAGGCCGCGTCGGTGGTGGCGTCCGTCCGCCGGGGCAGCCGGTCCGCGCGGGTCATCCACATGGCGCGTCGCAGCACGACGTTCCCCACCATCAACCGCGGCAGGTGGAGCACGCCGTCGTCCGCGCGCGGGTCCGAGGTCATCCGGAGTTCGGTGTGCGGGCCGAACCAGGTGTTGGACTCGCCGAACGCCTCGACCATGAACCGCGCGGCGGGCGGCAGCAGCCGGTCACCGAGCCCCGGGTGCACCGGGCAGATCTGCTTGCCGAGCCGCCGCGACACCAGCGCGAGCAGCCCGTCGTCGCCGCGCCGCACGTACAGGTCGTTGACCGGCAGCAGGTCGTCGTGCTCGCGCGAGCTGCGCACACCGGGGTAGTCGACGACCAGCCCGACACCGGGCTTCCGGACGTTGATCGCGGACCGGGCCACGGCCTCGAACTCGGCGAAGAGCACGTCGTCACGGCCGGCGGCCAGCCCCGGTTCGGCCGGCGCGCCGTTGTGCAGGTCGAGCGTGTCCAGGATCTGCCGCACCCGGTTGCGGCCCCGGCCGAAGCCGCAGTTGATGTTGTTGACCACCAGTTCCGGTCCGTGCGCGGCCTCGGCGAGCTGGCAGTAGACCGCGACCGAGGTCGGTGTGCGCACCCAGTCCGGCCATTCCTCGGCCAGTGCGCGCACCTCCTCGGGACCGACGCGGACCACGCTGTCCCGGTCGGGCGTCCGTTCGCCCAGCAGCCGCTTGGCGGCGGTGCGCAGGCGGTACAGCTCGCGCACGGCCTCGACCGGGCTGTCCTGGCCGGCGAACCGGCTGTGCGTCGGCCGCGCCGCGCGCGCGGCCGGGGGCGCCTCGTCCGCGGCGGACTGTTCGGCCAGCACGTCCCGGTAGAACACCAGCAGCGGAACCTCCGCGCCGGCCGGGTAGCGGCTGTGGAACAGCGAGCTGAGCGTGAGCTTGAACGGCAGGTCGGGCCCGATCAGGCCGAGCAGGGTGCGCACCGCATCGAGGTCGTCCAGCAGCGGCTGCCAGCTCCTCCGGTCCAGCACGGCCGTCGTGCCGGGGTGCACCGCGTTCTCGTAGAAGCTGTACCGGCCGAACTCCTGGGCCAGCTTCGGGCTGTTCAGGTGGGCGTGGTCGCCCACCTCGCGCAGGGCCGTGTCCAGACCGCGGATCACGGCGTCGCGGACGGCGACCCGGTCGCCGGGCGCCTCGATCGTCGAGTAGCTCGACAGCGCCTCCTGCACCCCGTGCAGGGTGCGGTCCAGCCGTTCCAGGCCGGGCTGCCGGAGCTGGTGCAGCCAGGCGCGCAGGTCGGCGACCGGGTCCGGGGTCTGGTCGGCGAGCGGCGGCACGAGTTCCAGCACGCCCAGCGTCACCAGGCGCCGGAGGAACACGTCGACCTGGCTCCCGTCGGTCGCCTGGGCCAGGAGCGTGCCCCGCAGATCGTCGAGCGTGCTCCCGGGCGTGATCAGTTCCATCACCCGGCGCAGGGTGGGGGTGAGGGCGAGGCTGTGCACGTGCTCGGCCGGACGCCGCCCCAGGAAGACCAGCGTGTCATCGGTGGCGGTGGCGCTGGGGTTGATCCGGATCGGGCAGCGGCCGACGACCTCCGGGCGCTCGCAGACGGCGCGCGCGATCCGGTGCAGCGACCCGACGCTGATGTCGGTCGCGGTCGCCGCGGCGACCTGCCCCCCGGACAGCTCGACCAGGGCGTCGGACCGGCTCCAGGAGGCCAGGCCGCTGGTGGTGAACGTGCTGTACGGGCTGGTCTTCGCCGCCGAACGGGCGAGGTACTGCGCCAGGCGCAGCACGGTCTGGCGCTGCGGCGCGCGTCCCGTGCCGAACCACTTGCGCAGGGCCAGGAACGCGTCCGGATTGGCGTGCACGAGCCCGAGTTGGAACGCGGGCAGCCGGGCCGCGGCGCCCAGCGCCTGGCAGCTCGCGGCCCAGTCCTGTTCGAGCAGGTCCGGCAACTCGGCCGTCAGCCGGTCGCGTTCGGCGAGCCGCGCGGTCCATTCCCGGACCGGGGCGGTCAGTTCGGCGGGCAGGTCGGCCAGCCGCGCGGGATCGACCCGGCGGCCGCGGTGCACTGCCCGGCGCACCGCGACCAGTCCGGCCTTCCGCTCGCCGTCGCCCGCGGCGCCGATCGCGGTGTACAGCTGGTCCGACAGAGCCCCGGCGGCGTCGGCGATCTCGGCGCGCAGCCGCACCAACTCCCGGGCGGCGTGCCAGCTCAGCGCACCGCGCAGCCCTTCCAGCACGGCGACCGGGCTTCCGGCGAGGCGGACCACGGCGGCCGAGCCGGTCAGGTGATGCGCCTCGCCGGGGCGGGCTTCCGACAGGCTGGTCATCGGTCCACCTCCTCGGGTTCGACGGGTACGATCACGCGTCCGCCCGGCCCCGTCCGGGCCAGCAGGATCTGGAAGACCGGCGTGTGGCGTTGCTCGGTCAGCCCGAGGGCCGCGCGGACTCCCTCGGCGTGGTAGGCGTTGACGACCCGGCCGGACAGGCCCTGGGCCGCGGCCGCGACGCACACCCGGTGCGCGAGTAGCCCCGCCTCCTGGTTGATCACGCGGTAGCCGCGGTCGCCGAAGGTGTCGAACGCCCAGTCGCGGTCGCCGATGAGGTGGACGACGGCGTTCATGTCCCGGAACACCGGTCCCGGGATGGTGACGCGCTCGATCGCGGTGATGGCGTCGACGCCGCCGGCCGCGCGGGCGACCGGGTGCAGGGCGCCGGTCTGCGGGTCGAGCCGGTAGACGCCCGCGGGTATTCCGGTGAGGTCGCCGACGCTCAGGAACATCTCCAGTGGGACGGGCGCGCCGGCCGGGACGGCGTCGCTGGTGACCCCGGCGCGGGCCCGGGCCAGCCGGGCCCACAGTTCGACGCCGTCGACCCGGGACGCGACCGGCCGGAAGATCCCCGGGCCGGAGTCCCGGGCGCGCAGGACGTCCGCCAGGTTCACCTCCGGAACCTCGGTCCCGGGCAGGGCCAGCGGTTCGCCGTCGGACACGACCGGTACGACCGGTTCGGCCGTGGCGAAGGCCGCGGTGTCCACGCGCAGCGACGCGCGGTTGACCTCGGTCAGCGTCGGGCAGGTCGCTGCGACCCGCAGTCCGCTGCGCACCACGTCCGGTTCGATCGGGTCGATGCCCGCGGCCAGCGCCGCGGCCGTTTCCACGACCGGGGCGCGCCGGGTGACGGCGCCGGCCAGGTGCAGTGGCATGACCAGCAGGGCCGGTTCCTCGTCGGCGTCGAGTCCGAGCAGTCGGTGGACGGGCTCGTCGACGAACTGGTGGTGCAGGTGAGCCCGCAGACCCATGGACCGCGCGACCAGGTCGATGTTCCCGGCGAGCAGGCCCGCCTCCTGGGTGCACAGGCGGTAGGCGTAGTCACGGTAGATGTACGCGGCTTTGGCGAACAGCCCGGAGAGCACGAACACGGCCTCCGGCAGGCTGCCCGCGGTTCCGGTCGCCCTGGTGAGCAGTCGTCGGTGGTCCCCGTCGCGTAGCAGTACCAGCACGTCGTGGGCGGCGTCGTAGTGGTAGACGCCGTCGGCCAGGCACACGTACAGCTGGACACCGAACAGGCAGCGCGCGGACGCGACCATCCGGTGGTACGGCCAGGTGCCGTTGGTGTCGAACTCCTGCCGGGAGATGCCGTAGCCGTAGCGCAGCAGCGTCGCCAGCGCCGAGTCGTCGAAGGCCTCGACCGCGGTCAGCTTCCCGGGCACCCTGGTCGTCAGCGGGCGGCGGGGCCGGCCGCGGTAGATCTTGAACTTCAGCGGCTCGTCCGGGTTGCCGTACTCCGACTGCCGGGTTCCCATCGCCTCGGCGAGGTCCTCCAGGGTGACTCGCCAGAACTCCCGGCCGACTCCGTCCTCGCGCTCGATCACGGCGTCCTCGATCACGGGAAGGGATGCGGGTGCGGATTGCGCACCTGGGGCAGCCGGGGCAGTCCGGTCACTCGCCGGGCCGTGTGCCCGAAGGTCATCGGCACCGAGCCCGGTGCTATCACCTTGACGCATCTGAAGCCTCCCGATGCCTGTTCCGTGGAGGTGGTGTCGACGGCGACGACGTCCATGCCGGCCGCGGCGAACCGCCGGACGGACTCGTCGAGATCCGCGCCGATGTCGGTGTTGCGCGGCCAGTTCCAGCGTTCGAGTCCCTGCTGCCAGGTCAACGCCACCGGGTCGTCGGTCAAGAAGGAATACCGGTCGAAGGTGGCCGGGTTCGCGGCGCAGAGCAGGTGGTCCGCCATCGACAGGACGTCGTCCGGATGGTCGGCCAGGTGCCGGGCACGGTCGAGCCAGCCCGGATCGAGCGCGAGCACGGTCACGTATTCGACGGTCTGGCTGAGTTCGTGCAGCGCGGCCAGGATCGCCTCGGTCGGGCGCAGCCCGCTGCCGCCGGTCGACACGGCTCTGGGCCGTTCGGTTCCGGTGACGTCCTCGGCGAACGTCCAGAACGACGGAATCCCGTGTTCCCGCGTGGTGTCGAAGACGCGCACCCGGTAGCCCTGGCGCTCGATGCGCTCGGCCACCAGCGCGATCCTGCGGTCGGGTACGGTGGCCGGGTCGATCTCGGGCAGCGGGGTCCGCCCGTACCAGGCCATCAGGAAGGCGTCACGCTCGGCGACTTCGAGGATGCCGTGCAGCACCGCCTCCTCGTAACACCCCCCGAGGGCGCAGCCGCTGGAGATCTCGCACGCGAACCCGGCCTCCCCGCCGGACAGCCGCAGCCGGTAGTAGACGAAGCTCTCCGGCACCAGCACCGGCCGGTCCTGGCCGAAGGAGTGCCCCCACACCCAGTTGGTCACCGCGTCCTCGGTGAACTCCCGGTAGGGGAAGCCCGGGACGCCGAACCGGTCGTCGGGGTACAGCCCCAGCGAGCGGGGATCGATCGCGTCCTCGGCCACCTCGGCGTAGCTCGCCGTCACGCTCGTCCGCTTGCTCGGCGCGTACGCGGCGAGCCGCTCCAGCGACTCCGCCACCGCGATGGCCCTCGCCGACACGAAGTCCCGGGTGCGGCCGTAACCGGCCGCCTCCATGGTGACACCGGGCACCGCCAGCACGGCCTCGGTGAACGGGAACGAGTGCTGCGCGTAGGCGGTGATCGAGGGGATCAGGCCGCTCTGCCCGTCGACGTAGGTCGCGTCGAGGCCGCTGGGGTCCAGCAGGCGGACGCGGCTCGACTCGGGCGAGAGCTTGGGCCGCGGCTCGCGGAGAATCCTCGCGCCCTGTTCGGTGTCGATGGGCACTGCCGAACACGCGGGGCAGTGCGGATCGGTGAGGAAGCCGTGCCGGGACAGCGTGAGCGCGGCCGGGTCGACGGTCCAGAACCGCTGCGCCCCGGACCCGGCCGAGGCCAGCTCGGCGACGGTGTCCGCCAGGAAGGTCGGCAGCTCCCGGTGCGGCACCGCGGCGGCCATCTCGGCGGCGCGTTCGGCGGAGGCCGAGGCGGCGCGCCGGGAGCGCAGACACTCCGGGCAGCCCGGTGGCCACGGCCCGACGATCACCTGCTGCGGTTCGAGGAGCACCTGGGGCTGGTCAGCCATGGACGACCACGGCGCGCACCACGAACGGACACAGCTCGGCGACGAGCGGATCGTGGTCGAGCGGTACCGCGACCACGCGGCCGCCGTCGCGCGTCAACCTCGTGACGACCTCGTCGAGGGTCACGGACGCCGGCCGCGCCCCGGCTTCCCCGCGCAGGTGCTCGGGCAGGTCGGGCACCTGCGCCGGCGCGTAACCGGGCTGGTTCGCGGCCCGGGACTGGTAGGCGAGCAGCGTCCGCTCCAACCCCTTCTCCAACGCGACGTCGACGTCCAGATCGCTCGTGCAGGCGACGGTGGCGTCCGGAGTGGTGAACGCGAACGTGGGCAGCCCGAGCAGGTCGGAGAGGTCATGGACCTCGAACGCCTGGTCGACGATCTTCAGCAGCTTCAGGTAGCGCGCGCCGCGCGGGGCCAGCTCCACCGCGTCCAGGTCCAACCGGGGCAGCGGTTCGGTCGCGGCGGAGAGTGCCGCGGCGACGTTCTCGGTGGCCGCCGCGACCACGGCGGCGCGCACGGCCGCGGCCCAGTCGTCCCCGGAGGCCGCGGTCCGCGCGGGGAAGACCTCCGCGGCGTCGACCGCGACCGGCTCACCGGTCAGCACGTCCGAGCCGTACAGCCGGTCGCCCTTGCGGGAGTCGACCATGACGGCCGCGTAGCGCTCGAAGGCGTGCCGGACGGCCCGCTGGCGCGACTCGACCACGCTCTCGCCGCAGCCGTGGACCGGGAACGGACCGCCGGCCAGGCCGACCGGGTCCGAGACCACGACCTCGCTGACGAACAGCGGCAGTTGTTCGTAGTCGCGTTCGGTGACCTCCGCGAACACGCCGGTTCGCGGTCCGACGCAGTCCACCGCGCGCCGGGCCAGCTCCTCGTCGTCGACGGGCGCCGCGGCCGCCAGTGCGGCCAGCCGGGCCGGGTCGTCGGGGACGACGGGCCGGGCGAGCGGGTGCGCCAGGAAGGGGTGCTTCGCGGTCTCCAGGGTCTCCAGGTCGAACCGGACCAGGTGATCCGTTCCGGCGCCCGGGTCGATGCCGGTGAGGTGCCGGAAGGCCGCGAAGCACAGCTGGTTGGCGACCAGGGCGACGGTGGGGCCGCGTAGGAAGTCGCTCGGCGCGGCCTCCGGGTGGTCGCGCAGATCCGCGCCGACGAGGTCCGGTGCGAGCGCGCGCAGTCGGCGCCAGGCGGACTCCCAGGCGGTGGCGTCGCCGTCCTTGCCGATCACCGGGCCGAGCCAGGCCTCGTCGCCCGTCACGACCGCCTGTGCGAAAGCGGCGCCCGCGGAGCTCGCGATCTGCGGAAGCAGCAGGGCGCGTTCGATCATCGGGCGGTCCGCTACGTGCAGCACCATGGTGGCGTCGGCCGCGATCCGGTCGAGCTGCTCGGCGTCGACGTCCAGGTAGGCGATCCGCTGCTCCGGGTCCTGCGCCCGGCCCGCGGCGAGGTGCTCGGCGATGCGGTCGCGGTCGAGCTCGCCGAAGGGGGCGAGGGACACGGTGCGCACGCCGGAGCGCAGCTGCGAGTTGGTCAGGGCCTGCAGCAGCGGGCCGGATCCGGCCAGCACGATGCCGCTGTGGCGGTAGTGCTCGAAGCGCAGTTCCGGCGACTCGGTGAAGTACTCGATGAAGGCGATGTTGGCCGCGTAGGTCTTGGCCAGGTCGGCGGGCAGGGTGTGCGGACGGTCGTCCAGGACGTTCTTGACGTAGCCCTTGCCGAGCAGCAGCATCGTCAGCTTGGCCAGGTTGGCGCGGCTGGCCTCGGGCGCGGCCGCACAGAGTTCGCCGAGGGTCCTGGTGCCGTCCAACAGCGGTGCGATCCGTTGGATGAACTCGTATGTCGACGCACCCTTGAGCATCGACCCGCCCAGGTTGCTACGGATGTAGGCACCCTCCGGCACGCGCATGACGTAGACGTCCCCGCGCAGTCGCGGCCGGATCCGCTCGACATTGACTTCCATGACCACCGTTTCTTCACGCCTTCGTTGATGCCTGGTCAGGAGAAGGACCGAGAGCCACCCGGTCCCCGTTCACGAACACGCACCGGCTAGAGCACAGGTGCCGGGGACATCAGCACCTGGATCAGGTGCAGGAGCAGCACGGGCAGCAGCAGCAGCAGCTGCTCTGGCCGCCGGAAGCGGACAGCTCGGTCAGGCCGTAGCCGGCCGTCACCGACGCGGGCACCACCTCGCCCAGGTCCACCAGCTCGAAGGCGCTGTCGTCCAGCACCAGGTCGTCGAAACCCTCCATGACGTGCATTCACCTCCCTTCCCGTTCGATGCCGATCAGTGGTCATCGCCGCACCGGATCAGGTGCAGGAGCAGCACGGGCAGCAGCAGCAGCAGCTGCTCTGGCCGCCGGAAGCGGACAGCTCGGTCAGGCCGTAGCCGGCCGTCACCGACGCGGGCACCACCTCGCCCAGGTCCACCAGCTCGAAGGCGCTGTCGTCCAGCACCAGGTCGTCGAAACCCTCCATGATGTGCATTCACCCCCATTCTTTTCTCGGTGCTGCCTCCCCTGTTTCGAGGAGGCAACAGTCACAGTGATTTCACCTCGGGCAGAACCTTGTCGCAGAAAAGCTCCAGGGTCTGCCCAGCCTCGGCGAGCGGCATCGCGCCGAAATCGATCTGCCACAGGATTTCGTCGACGCCGCCGATGTGGTTGTTGAAGGCGCGGATGCGGTCGATGACCGTGGCCGGTGAACCGACGATCGCACCGCCTTCGGTGAAAAGCTTGGCGGGCTGCAGGCCGCGCAGCATCCAGCCGAATCCGGAGTAGCCGCGGTAGGCCGAGGATTCCCGGCGGTCCCACGGGTTCACGGCCTCCGCCCACACGTCCAGGTAGCGACGCAGGTAGGTCGTGGCGATCTCCTCCGCGCGCTCGTCGGTCTCGGCGACCACCAGCGGCAGGCTGGCCGTGACCCGGGGGCGGAGCCCGGAGCCGCCGTGCGTGGCCTGGAACGCGTCGCGGTAGAGGGTCAGGTGGTCACGGAACTCGTGCGGCGAGATCATCGGGGTGATCAGCAGCCCCAGCCCTTCCGTGCCCAGCCAGGCGAAGTTCTCCGGGGTGCGCACCGCGGCACCCCACATCGGCGGATGCGGCCGCTGGGTGGGCCGCGGCAGTCCGGTCACGTCGCGATAGGAGAAGAACGGCGTCTGCTCGCTGACCTTCTCCTCGGTCCAGATCCGCCGCACCGCGCGGATGGTCTCGCGGAACCGGTCGGTGCTCTCGTCCATCTCCACGCCAAGCGCGTCGAACTCGTCGGGCAGGTAAGCCCGCGCGAAGCCCACGTCGAGCCGGCCGCCGCTGATCGCGTCCACCTGTGCGGCTTCCGCGGCCAGCTGGATCGGGTGGTGGAAGACCGGCAGCACGCAGCCGGTCATCAGCCGGACCGAACTCGTTCGGGCGGCCACGGCGGACAGGAAACCCAGCGGACTCGGGCAGTATCCGCCGTAGTGGTGGAGGTAGTGCTCGGTCATCTTGACGGAGTCCAGTCCGCCCGCCTCGGCCCGGACCGACAATTCCAGCGCGTCGCTGAAATAAGTCTGCGGAGATTTCGTCTCCGGCGTGCAGTCGGGAAGAAAGGAAAGCCCGAAGCGCACCGATACCACTCCCTAACAACCGGATATTCGCCAGATCGGCGGCTGGGGTTAACACCCGCACGATTCGGGGCCGCTCGGCGCCGTCGGGGTGTTTCGCAGCTGACGCTACATCGGGCCTGCGGGGTCGTCAATATTCAGGTGGCCAAGCCCAGTGCAGGCTCAAAAGCTCAACGGAAGCTCAAATTCATTCGGGCTCGCGCAAGTATCCCCGGAGATACCTAGGATGCCAGGAGTGCGTTATTGACGCCTCTGTCCGGCGCTGCAACGGTGTATATCCGTTGCCGACATGTGTGCGGCCGGCTCCTTGCTGCCGGGGTGAGTGTCCGGAAAGTCGCGAGACGACCCTGGAATAGGAAAGCCGCCGCACCTCCGGACGGGCATCGATGCGGGAAATCGCGCGGAACGGCGAGGGCCGGCTCCGTCAGTGACCTCGAGGCAGGAGAGGCGACGACTCCCCGTCGCGCCGAGGCGGTCGAGCCACGTGCCACTTCCGCGTGCGGAACGTCCACTCCACCCGACTGTGTACGGATGTGCAGCTATGACCTCCACGATGGACACGATCCACGTTGCCACCGCCGGCCGGCCGTCAGCACCGGCGCCCGCCAGGAAGAAGTCCGTACAGCTCGTCGAGTTCACCGCGATGCACGGCGTCCGGTACAGCGTCACTCTCGGCTATCTCAAGGCGACTTCGGTCGCTGACCCGGTCCTCGACGAGAGCTGCGACTTCCGGATCAGCGTGCGCGAGCAGAGCGGTGGCGTGCAGGCGATGACGGAGCTGCTCGACTCCTGGGACGAGCCGTTCGTCGTCGCGCTGACCGTGTTCTTCTGGAACCGCGCCCAGTCCCTGGAACTGGCCCGCCAGGTGAAGCAGCGGTGGCCGAACTGCCGTGTCGTGGTCGGCGGCAACGACGTCAGCCACCAGCAGGATCCACTCTTCACCGAGGCCCCCTGGGTGGACGTGCTGGTGCACGGCGAAGGCGAACTGCGCTTCCGAGACCTGATGCACTGCTTCCTCGTCGACGGCGACCTCGCCGCGATCCCCGGCATCAGCCACTGGTCCGACGGCGTCGTGGTCACCAACCCGGACGCGGACCGCATCACCGATCTGGAGCAGGTCGCCTCACCGATCCTCACCCCGGTGTACTCCGACGAGGAAATCGCGGGCTCGTCCATGATCGTCTACGAGACCAACCGGGGCTGCCCGTACAAGTGCGCGTTCTGCTACTGGGGCGGCGCGACGAACTCCAAGGTGCGGCAGTTCGATCTCGACCGGATCTTCGCCGAACTGGACCGGTTGATCCGGCTGATGCCCACGGACGCGACTCTCTTCATCGCGGACGCGAACTTCGGCATCCTCGCCCGCGACCGGCAGATCGCGGAGCACATCGTGGAACTCTGCCGGCGCCACGACAAGCGGCTGATCATCAGCACGAACTGGGCGAAGAACGGCAACGATCGCATCGTGGAGATCGCGAGCATGCTGCACGCCGCCGACCTGACCGGTGCGATCACGCTGTCCGCGCAGTCCTTCGACACGGAGGTGCTGAAGATCGCCAACCGGGCCAACATCCGCACCGACCACTACCGTCGGCTGCTCTCCCGGTTCCGCGATCTCGACGTGCCCACCTACACCGACCTGATCTGGGGCCTGCCCGGCGAGACCTACGAGTCGTACCTCGACGGTGTCGAGGAGGTGCTGACCGCCGGCGGATCGCCGGTGATCTACCCGCTGCTCCTGCTGAACAACACCGACTACTCGCGGGAGTCCTTCCAGGAAAAGCACAAGGTGACGACGCGCTGGATGCCCTGCGACGTCACCAATCCCGACCTAGTCGCCGACGTCGTCGTCGCGCACGACACCATGACCGTCGAGGAATGGGTGCACGGCATGGGGTTCCGGGTGGCCATGACGCTGTTCCAGAAGATCCTGCTGCGCTGCGCGCTACGCGTCATCCACTCGACCACCGGTGTCCGGATGGTCGAACTGTGCGGGAAACTCTGGACGTTCCTGCTCGACGACTGCGCCGACCCGTTCCTGCGCGCCGTCGCCCGCAACGTCGCCGCCGCCCACGAGGAACCGACCGCCGTGGACATGGCGCTGCTCAGGACGGTCATCGGCGACCGGGTCGTCGTGCCCGAAGAGGTGCACTTCCAGGCGCTGCTGTGCCGCGCGATCACCACCGAGCGCGCCACGACGGACCTGCTCAACGCCGCGGTCGACTGGCTGTGCGCCGAGCTGGCCGACTCCGGATTCCGAGTCGACCGGGTGCTGGTCGACGGCGCGCTGACGCTCGACATCGCGGCGACGACGATCCTGCGCGCGAGCATGCGCGGGGACCTCGACGAGGCGCGGTTCGCCGTGCCGCGGCAGGCCTGGGACCTGCTCGTCACCTCCGGCGACGTGCCGTCGAGCCTCGACGCGACCGGGCAGGGGGGCACCGTGCGCGGCACGGTGTGGGCGCCGCCGCGCTGGGTCCACTACCCGATCAGCGTGTACGCGCTGTCGATCTGGCACGGCACCGGCCGGCCGCTGCACGACCTGCTGTTCGCACTGCCCGACCGGCTGCCGGCCCACCCGTTGACCGCCTGACCCCGCCGGCGGCCCACCCGCTCACCGCCTGACCCGGCCGGCGGCCCGCCACCGGGCTCGACCGGCCGGGCCTTGGCCAACCTGCGCGGATCCGGGTCAGAGCCAGCCGCGCGTCATCGCGGTCCTGGCCGCATCCGTCCGGTTTCGCGCGCCCAGCTTGGCCATGGCACTGGACAGGTAGTTGCGCACGGTGCCCTCGGCCAGGAACAGCCGCGCCGCGATCTCGGCGTTGCTCGCCCCCTCCGAGACCGCGCGCAGCAGTTCGCGTTCCCGGTCGGTCAGCGGATCGGCCGCGTCCCACGCGGCCACCGCCAGTTCCGGCGCGACCACCCGTTCGCCGGCGTGCACCCGGCGCAGGGCCGCCGCCAGTTCGCCGATCGGCGCGTCCTTGAGGACGTACCCGGCCACCCCGGCGTCGACCGCGCGCCGCAGGTAGCCACTGCGCGCGAACGTGGTCACGATCAGCACCCGCGTGGGGTCACCCAGGGCGTTCAGCTCCACCGCCAGGTCCAGACCGGTGCGGCCGGGCATCTCGATGTCGGTCACCAGGACGTCCGGGCGGTGCTCGCGCACTGCGGCCAGCGCGTCGTCGCCGTTGGTCGCGGTCGCCACCACCGTGATGTCCGGTTGCAGGTCCAGCAGGGACGCGAACGCGCCCAGGACCATGCCCTGGTCCTCGGCCAGCACCACCCGGATCATCGGGCCACCTCGACCGGCACCGTGATGGTCAGCGTCGTGCCGGCCGAGCCGGTGCGCTGCACCGCGCCCCCGAGCTTCGCGATCCGCTCCCGCAGCCCGGTCAGTCCGGTGCCCTCCGGAGCCTCGCCGCCGATCCCGTCGTCCGCGATCACCAGCCGCACCCGCTCTCCGTCCGTGTCCAGTCCGATGTGGCAGGCGGACGCCCGCGCATGCCGGGCCACATTCGTCACCGCCTCCCGCAACGCCAGCCCCAACGCGTGCTCGGCGGCCGCGATCAGGATCAGCCCGTCCTCGAAGTCCACCCGCAAGGTCACCCCGGTCCCGGCCAGCGCTCGCCGCGCCGCCTCCAGCTCCGCACGGATGTTGGTCTGCCGCCAGCCGGTGACCGTGCTGCGCACCGCGGCCAGGGCCTCCCGCGCGTTGCGTTCGATCTCCTCGGCCTCGGCGCGCGCCCGCTGCGGGTCGGCCAGCACCAGTTCCTTGGTCAGCTGCGCCCGCATCACCACCGCGGTCAGTGAATGCCCGAGCAGGTCGTGCAGGTCACGCGCGATCCGTTCGCGTTCCGTGATGGTCGCGAGCAGTTCGACCTGCGAGGTGCGTAGCCGCTCGTTCTCCAGCTCCTGACGCCGGTCACGCTGTTTGAGTTCGAGCAGCCCGATCACCCAGATCAGCAACAGCGCCGATACGAAACCCCACAGCCGGTAGGGCATCGGGACCTGCGACACCAGCGCCGTGACACTGTCCAGCACGGTCAGACCCGCGAACCACAGCCGGGCGTCGCGCCACGGCAGCGTGTCGCCCGCGACGGCCGCCGCGTAGATGAACAGCACGCTCGCGTTGGTGTTGAACGGCGCGGTCAGTGTGCCGATCGCGGCCATCGGCACGATCGACGACCAGATGTGGCTCGCGGACGGGCCGCGCAACAGCGCAGCCGCCCACAGCACGGCGGTGGCCGCGCACACCGCGATCGCCAGCGGCCACTCCCACCACCGCGGATCCGGTGAGAAGTAGGGCTGCGCCAGCACGAACAGCAGGTAGCCGAGGTAGACCCAGTCCCAGGTCCGCAGCCGAGCGGCCACGGACCCGGGAACGGGGGCGTCAACAGTAGTCATATCCGCGCACGACGATAGGACATGGTGGCCACCGCGGTGGCCACCGCGGTGGTGACCAGCAGGGCGAGCACGTGGATCACCACGGTGCCGCCGCCGAGTTGGGCGAGCCCGAGCTGCGCGAGGTGGTACGTGGGCAGGAACTCCGCGATGTGCCGTACCGCCGAGGGCAGGAACTGGATCGGGATCCACAGCCCGGACAGCATCGCCAGCGGGAACAGCACCGCGTTGAGCAGCGCGATCGTCGCCCCCGTGCGGAACCGCAGCCCGACGGCCACGCTGAACAGCGTGAACGGGACGGTGCCCAGCAGCAGCACCGCCGCGACGCGCAGCAGCGCCCAGGCCGAGGCGTGCAGCGTGCCGAACGCCGCGGCCGCCACTCCCATCAGCGCCAGCACGCCCACCCCGTAGAGCAGCGCGGCGGCGGCCTTCGCGGCGAGGCTGATCCCGATCGGCACCGCCGAGACCCGCTTCATACGCAGCCAGCCCAGGTCCCGGTCCTGCGCCACCCCGATGCCCGGCTGCAGGGCGGCCACGGTGATCACCCCGTAGGTGCCGAAGGTGGCCACCATGGCCGTACCGGCCGAGAGCCCCTGTGTGGTGTCGTGCCCGTACACCAGGTTGAACAGGACGAAGAACCCGACGGGCATGAGGATGCTGAAGAACAGCGAGGTCGGCTCCCGCACGATCGCCCGCAGTTCGTCCCGCAACTCGACCCCGAAGATCCGTGCCGTCACCGCGTTCACGCCGCCTCCGCTCGGTCCGTCAGAGCGAGCACGGCTTCCTCCAGGCCCGCGTCCCGCACCCGCAACTCCGACAGATCCGGATCCCGGTCGAGCAGCACGCGCAGCAGGTCCTCGGGGGTGCGCGTCTGGATCCTCACCAGGTCGTGCTCGGGCGCGACCGACAGGACGCCCGGCAACCGGTGCAGTTCGTCGTGGTCGAGGCCGGTCCTGACGGTCACCGTGCGGTCCGGCAACCGTGACACCAGCTCATCCGGCGGCGCGTCCGCCAGGATCCGGCCGCGATCGAGCACCACCACCCGGTCCGCCACCGCGGCCGACTCCTCGATCAGGTGCGTGGTCACCAGCACCGCGGCGCCCTGCTCCCGGCGGCGCGCCAGGATCTGCCAGAAGTGCCGCCGGGCGTTCGTGTCCAGGCCGACCGTCGGCTCGTCCAGCACCAGCAGGACCGGCTCGGTGACCAGCGCCATCGCCAGCTGCACGCGCTGCTTCTGGCCGCCGGAGAGCTTCGACACCCGCCTGCCCTTCAGCTCGGTCAGCCCGAGTTCCGCCAGGACCGGACCGGCCGCCGACGCCCGCAGCCCACCGCGGACCGCGGCACCGGTCACCAGCTCGTTCACGGTCAGCGTGTTCGGAAAGCCCAGCGTCTGCTGCGCCACGCCCAGCCGCCGACGGGTCACCGCGCGGCGCGGATCCCCGCCCAGGATCCGTACGGTCCCGTGCTGGGGCGCGAGCAGCCCGACGGCTATCGTGACGAGGGTCGACTTGCCGGCCCCGTTCGGCCCGAGCAGTGCGACGCACTCCCCGGGATCGACCCGCAGGTCCACGCCGTCCAGCGCGACCGTCTCCCCGTACCGGTACCGTAGCCCCTCGGCTGTCATCACGGCCTGTGTCGTTCCCATGGTCACTACGCTCCCGCCCGTCGACCACCGTCGGTAGTGACGCCGCGTCACCGGCCCCGAGTGACAAATGTCAACCGCTGGTGCGACTGGCCGGCTCGGCGGCGGGAGGTACCCCGGGCACGTCCGGCACGGTCGTCGGAGAACTACCGGGGCGTCGAACCAGCTCCGGGGTCGGAGCTGCGACAGTCGTGCATGCGCCGGTCGTATTCCATTTGATGTGCCCGGATCTGGTCCGTGTTCGCGACCGTCCAGGCGCACAACTGGCTGAAAGGCTCCCACAGGGAGCTGCCGAGCGGGGTGAGGGAGTACTCGACGCCGACCGGCGAGGTCGGCAGCACGCGTCGCACGATCATCCCGTTGCGTTCCAGGCGGCGCAGGGTCTGGGTGAGGACCCGCTGGGTCACGCCGTCGAGGTGACGCTTGATCTCGTTGAACCGCTTGGGCTCGTCGAGGACCGTGAGCACGGCCATCGACCACTTGTCGGCGATCTGGTCGAGGATCGGGCGGGTGGTGTCGTCGCATCGGTAGGCGATGTCGAGGGCGGCACTGGTCTCAGAAGTGGCCATGTTCGTCTCTTTCGTGATCCTTACGATGCTGAAAGTGCGACATTGATGCCGCGCATTCGGCCGAGGGACGGCGAGGGTGGGCGAAAGCGGTCAGCAGATGCCGTGGGTGATTGAAAGTCGGACCATGGTGACAGCGTGGGTGGAGTCGTCGTCGGCCGCGTTGACGTCGCCAACACCCGTACCGGTTCGGACATCCGGCAGGTCGCAGCGGTGGCCGCCTCCGGTCGCTCTCTGGATTCCGGGACCAGCCCGGCGACCGCTCCACGAGTGGTTCTCGGGCCCGGCGGAGGGGAGTTCACGGCAGCGGCACTGACGGCCGGATTTCGTATCAGCGCTGTTCACCCAATCTGCGCGGAACGCGCGACGGCGGATCGATGAAGCGTGGCCTGTCGGCTGGACGCCGTGAGGCCGGACATCGTGAAGCTATGTACTTTGTGACGTTCGATCAATAGTTGGTCATGTTACCGAAACCTGACGGTTACATGACGAATGACTGACGCCGCGGTGGTACGCGTTCAGTCCGACCGCGTGGCGGCAACGGGGAGCGGTGCGCGCGGTCGGGCAGTCGACGTCGGCTCCCAGGGCCCCGGTCGAGGTCCGGGGAGGCGACGACGTCCCGCGGGCGATCAGCGGGTGGAGGCTGTGCCCAGCCACGACGGGGTGGCTTCGTCCTCGCCGAGAACCCCCCACGGTGCCGCAACGTGCTTCACGGCGAGCACACCAAGCCCCATTGGCCCCGTAGCGAAGGCGGTGCATTCGGTGTCGACACCGCAGACCCGGCCGAAGCGTTCGAGATCTGGCACGAGGAGCGTGCCCGATCCAACGCCATCGTGGACGCCGCCGAATCCCTCGACACCACCGGTCACTTCGGTAGGGACGTCTTTTCGCTCCGCTACATCCTCACCCACGTGATCGAGGAGTACGCCCGCCACAACGGCCACGCCGACCTCCTCCGCGAACGCATCGACGGAGCTACCGGGGGATGAGAGGCGGCCCCGGTCAGCTACTCGCGCTCATCGACCAGCAAGCACCGCCCCTCGACCCGCCGAAGATCAGTTGTCCGGCCGGGCCGGAGGGTGAACTTGGACCGTTCAGTCGGACGAACCGCTCAGCTTGAGCCGGGGATTGAACGCGACCTTCCGTTTGCCGAGCAGCGGGATCGTCCCCTGCCAGCCGCGCACCGTTACCTTCGCGCGGAGGGTCACCTGCAGGTCCTCAGGTACACCGGTGTCCGCGAAGCCGGCCAGGACGCTCAGTTCGCGGTCGGCGCGCAGCGGGGTCTCGCCCGCGCGCTCGAACGTCCACTTGGCCAGCTGCATGTCCTTCCCGCTCGCCTGGAGCGTGGGGAAGTAGACGTCCTGCTCCGTGCTGCGTTCACGCGCGATCTCGGGGGCCAGCTTGGTCACCGTCTTGTCGAAGGAGAGCCCGCCGGTGCGCTTCCTGACCACCTTGACGGGCTGGTCCGCGACCTCGGAGCCGGGGCTGAGGTCCAGCACCCGGCCGGGCCTGACCGACAGGCTGACGCTCAGCCAGTGCAGCTCGCACTCGGGATGCGGGTGGCCGACGCACCGCAAGGGAATCTCGAGCACCACGCTGCCCGCGGGGGCACCGGCGTCCGGCTCGACGGGCCCGAGGCTCAAGGTGAACCGGTTGTCCTTGGCCAACAGGCGTACCTCCTTGTCGAGTACGGCCGACTCGCCGTCCCGCTCGCCCAACGCCGCCTCGTCCACCTCCATGTCGAACTCGACGCAGGCTGCGCCGTCGGGCACGTCCACCATTTCAGCTCCTCCAGATCTGAGGCTCGGTCAACCATCCCGGCGCTGCTGCAGATTTACCCGATCTGCCGGTTCAGGTCCAGTCTCCCACGACCACGAAGGCCCCCCAGTGGTAGAGGTGCCTCTGCGGGTCCGGCCCACCGGCGGACCTGAGGGCCGCCCGATGCAGGGCCAGCGGTGCACCGGCCCCCAGTTCCTCGTGGAAGGCGGTGAGCAGCTCGGCCGCGGAGTCGTCGGCGACCTGCCACTGGCTGACCACCACGCACGAGCTGCCGCCGAGCAGCAGGGCCCGCGTGAGGCCCACCGGCTCGTCCCCGGGCCGCTGCTCGTTGACCCCGGTCTCGCAGCCGCTGAGCACCACCGTCCCGCAGGCGGCGGTCTGTCCGCCGAGCAGGGCGGAGGCCCGCAAGCGGCCGTCCGCGAGATCCATGCCGCGCTCGAAGCCGTCCCCGACCGACAGGACGCCGTGGGCGGCGAGGTGGACCAGGCCGTCCTCACGCAGGGCCTCGCGCACTCGGGCCAGTGAAACGTTCGCCCCCAACTCGGCCTTCACTCCTAGGAGGTCGGCCACGACCCGGGCCTCGTGCACCGCCCTGGGCAGGTTCTGGCGCGGATCACCGAACACCGCCGCCCGCCCCCGCCTGGCCTCACCCGCCCGCCTGGGCCGCTGCCACAGCCCGTGCAGGATCGCCGCCGAGGGCGCGTAGCACACGGGGTTGCGCAACAGCAGCGGGACGCCGTCCACGGGCAGGGTGTGCAGCGGCAGTTGGTGCAGCAAGCCGTACGGCACCAGATGGACGAGATCCCCGGGAGCGGACCACTCGGCCAGCGGGGACACCAGCGGCGCGAGGCGATACCAGTCGCTCACGTCGCCCTCGTAGTCCTCCATCATCATCCGGACCCCGCCCGGCACCTGGAACCACATCCGGGCCGACTCGGCAAGCGCCTCGTACGACAGCGGCACCGCGGCCATGCGGGGTTCGTCCCAGTCCGACCGCAGTCCGTACACCAGCGTGCCGGCGGGCACGCACCGGTACTGCACGAGCAGCACGCGCCGCCCGTCCGCGCGCTGCTCCTCCGCCTTCAACGCGATGCGCAACCGCGCCACGGTCACGGGCCCGGGCAGCGGGATCCGGCTGATCCGCCCTTCGTCGGACTCGCCGAGCGCCTCGACGCCGTCGAGCAGCGCCCGGGCCTTGGCCCGCTCCAGCCACCACAGGGCGGCAGAGCTGTCCCCCAGACGGTACTGCTGGAGTTCGAAGCCCAGCCGGTAGACCTCCTCCTTCCCCCGGACCGCAGCCATCCTGGCGGCCTGCGCGCGCTCCGGAGCGGTGTCCGCCACGGCGGCCTTCGACCTCAGTCGGTCGATCGCGACGGCAGCGGCGTCGAGGAGCCGGGCGCTCGCCATCCAGCGTTCCCGGCGCACCTCCTGGTCCGGGTGCCGGTCTCCCGACTCCAGGGCGTTGACGGCCCGGTGGAAGGAACCGCGCCACGCCTCGCCCGCGTAACCGGCCCGACGGCGCAGCTCGGACGCCTCCGCCAGCAGAGCGTTCGTCTGCTCATACGCGTCGGCTCCCATCCGGTTGACCTCCATCAGGGTCAGGGCCTGGAACGAGAGCGTGTCGGCGAGCAGGAGACCCAGACCGTAGCCGCGGCAGACCGCCTCGGCGAGCGTCAGATACCGGCCGCAGCCGTCCCAGTCCCGGCGGATGAACGCCTCCTGGTGCCTGAGGTGGCACAGCTTGACCAACTGAACGTGGGCCGCGAGGTCGGGCGGCGTCTGCCCGAGGAGCCGCTCCGCCGCGGCGAAGCGCTCCTCGATCTCGGCGGGGGACGACACGGGGACACCCCGGCCGGCGGCCACGGCCGCAACCCACGCCGCCGTGGCCAGGCACTGCGCCTCCTCCGACCGCAGGCCCTGCCGGTGTGCCTGCGCTGCGCCCTGCAGCAGGACGGACACCGCCTCCCCGGGGCCGGAGTCCGCCAGGTGGGTACCCAGCGACAGAGCCACGTCCGCCGCCAGTGGCGACGGATGACCGGTCGACGCCGGCCCGTCCTGGACCTCGCGCAGTGTCGCCGCAGCCTCCTCGGTCAGCCCCATCAGGGAGAGCGCCGCGCTGCGCTGCACCGCCTGGGCAACGGACTCCTGCATCGAGCCCGATTGCGGGGAGGTGTGCAGTTCGGTCTGGCCGAAGTGGCCGCGCCGGGTCAGGTCCTCCAGGAACGCCGCCTGACGGGCGCTCTCCGCCGCCCACATTCCCGACTGCTCGCTGAGGGCCTGCGCGCGGACCAGGTGCCGCTCGGCTCGGGCCGCGTCCCCGCGCACCAGGTGCCAGCTCGACAGAGTCTGGTGGACCGACAGCTCACTGCCGATGTCACCGCCTTCACGGAAGCCACGGACGGCGGCCCTGGCCATGCCCTCGCCCGCTGGGACCCCGTACCGCAGCAGCAGGTCCGCAGCCGTCCACCGCGCCCGGGCGCGGGCCATGACTCCGCCTGCCTCGCGGATCCGGTCCGCCACCGCCTCCAGCGCCCGTACTCGCGCGCCCCAGGACTCCGGCGGAGGAGGAGCGCTCCCGAAGGCGTTCGCCTCGAGGATCTCCTCCAGGTCGGCCTCGGCCTGGAGGAGGTCGCTCTCGGCCACGGACCACAGGTCACCGCGGGCCTGGGCGGTCTCCCTCGCCCGCCCCAGCCACTCTGTCGCGCCCCCCGGGTCGGCCGGTGCAAGTCGCAGCAGCCGGAACGCGCGACGCTGCACCCGCTCGGCCGAGCGCGGTGCACCCACCTCCCGGCACAGCCGTACGGCGGTCGCCGCGTGGCGCAGTGACTCCTCCCGGCGCTCCGGTCGGCCCCCTTCGAGGGAGAACAGCACCGCACTGACCAGACAGGCGAACTCGGCCGCCCCGGCCCGATCGTGCGGGGAGCTCTTCGGGGCAGCGACCACCGCCTGGGCATCCGCCAGCAGCTGAGCCGCCAGGCCCGGCTTCGCCTCCGGCGCCTGGGCGAGCAGCGGCGGGTACCGCATCCACAGGCCGGCCGGGCTGGACGAGGCGAAGCACCCCTTGGCGCGCTGGACCATCGCGGCCGCCGCCCCGACCAGCCCTCGCTCCAGCAGCGAGCGCAGGACGACCACCCAGGCCGCCGCATCGCACCGCAGCGACTCCTCTCCCAGCTCCGAGACCACCCGCTCCAGCGCGCGGTACCGCCGCTGGTCCAGCAGGCTCTGGAGCACCGCGCCTTCCGCTGCTCCCGATCGCACCGACACCAGCTCCCCTTCCAAGGATGCGGCCGGGCCGGCCGCCGAGGGCGATCGAGCACTCCCCAGCGCCCGTCCCGGCATGCTCACAGCGTGTCCCGCACCTGCCCCGTACCGCAGGAAGTCCGCCGTATCGCAGCAGGACCCAGCGCAGGGGCGAGGAGGCCGACCGAGTCGCCCAGAGCAACATCTCCGTCCCTTCGGCCCCAGCTCTCACCGTGGATTACGACATGCTTCTCACCCAGGAGTGCGGCGCTGACCGCATCGACGATTACACCCGAGCCTGGGCGCTGTCCACCAAGGACGTCCTCGACCGGGTCAAGGGGAACGGGGACAGATCCGGCGCGACCCGTGGGACGACGGCCCCGCGCACCCCGGCGCTGTCCCTCCTCGCCTTCACGACCGGCACGGTCCTGGTCGCCCTCGTCCTGTTCCGCTGGGAGCACGCCGAGTCCCGCTGACGAGAGCACCGCACCCGAATCGGAAAGGCCCCGCCCTCCCGGACGAAGTAGGAAGACGGGGCCGCGGACGGGGCGTACGCGCGCACTCGAGGGCCCGGTCGGCCAACGTCTCTCGGTCCACCCGAATCCGACCCCGCGCTGGCGTCTACGCCGGGCTCCCGGCCGGGGAGTCCGAGCATCTGGTCGCGGACTGCCGGGCCGGCCGTCAGGACGGCTGTGATCCCCCTCTCGCGAAGTGCCCGGCAGTTAGTTGTTATCGCCACTGAGCCTGCCGGTCTCCTCTGATGTCGGCGCAAGAGGCGTCGGCCGGCCAGGGGCGGCGCGCGTGGAAGTACACGGCCGTGCAGCCGCTCCGAGCCGCCAGGAAGAGCCAGGAGCCTTTCATGCATTCCGTTCGTCGTAGGCGGAGGATCGCCGTCGTCATGGCCACCGGTGCCATAGCCATCGTGCTGAGCGCATGCGGTCCGGACAACGGCGGATACGTTGCGGACACGGCAGGTGCCCCGCCGGCGACGGCGGCAGCGACCGGCATCGCCTCCCCGGCGGCGTCCGCCTCCCCGGCGGCGTCCGCCTCCGCGACCAGTGAGGGAGCCACACCGCCTCCGGCCACGGCCGCGCCGACCAGTCCGACAGCCACCACGGCCCCCTCCAGCCAGGCCACGGCGAAGGCCCGGACCCGGACTCCGACCCCGAGCAGGTCCGAGGACCACCGGAGTTCGGACAGGGCGACGTCGGCCAACGCCCCGGCGAGCCCCGGTCGCACGACGTCCGCGCCGGCCCCGGCGAGCCCCGACACCACGGGAGCGGACCGGACCGCCGGCAGTGCCGAGGCGCTCTCGTTGAAGCTGATCAACGAGGAGCGTGCCCGCAACGGCGTCCCTGCCCTCGTCGTCAAGGCCGACCTGACGGACTTCGCCGTGCAGTGGACCCGCCACATGCGCGAGACCGGGTTCGCCCACTCCGAGAACGCCTCCGGTGCCGGGCCCAGCCTCACCGGTAGCCGGACGCTGACCGGAGAGTGCATTGTCATGTGGAGCGACGCCTCGCTCACGGGGGAGCAGGCCGCCGAGCGGTTCCAGGAGATGTGGACCGAATCCCCGGGGCACCACGCCGCTCAGATCAACCCCCGTTACAAGGAGATCGGTATCGGCCTCTACCACGACTCCAGCGGCTGGTGGGGCGTGCACGAGTTCGCAGGCTGACGCAGGGCACCGGTGCCGGTCCGGGGACACCGCCGAGCATCCCCGTCACGTGGTCAGCACGGAGACGGCATCACCGACCAGCTTCGACCCGAGGACGAAGAACGGCGCGGACATGACGGCCAGGAAGCTTCGCCATCGTCGAACGTGCTGGTCGGGGGTGCTGGCGCGGTGGTTCTTCGGGGCACGGGTGCTGTCTCCGGAAGCGGGGAGAGGGCGGGGAGTCGCCCGGGACCTCGTGGGCCGGGCGGCTTGTGAAGATGCCGCGGCGGCGGGCGGGGAGGTCCCGCCCACCGCCGTGTGGTGTTGGTGTCGGGCGCGAAGCCGCCGGTCGTTCAGGCCGACGCACGGGTCGCGCATTTCGCGGCGCCGGCGACGGCGAGGTAGTTCGGGTGATGCCGACGAGCCCATCACGCTTCGTCACCACCGACTACGGGACAGAGCCATTCGTCGGCCAGGAGTCCGACACGCTAAACGGGGGCGTGACCTCACACAGGAGCATGTGTCCAATATGTGGCATTTGATACGTTTTTGGCCATGCTGAGGATGGTGGACGTGACGGTGAGACCCGCGATTGGATTCTCGGGCATCGCCCGGGCGGGTAGTGGCCGACGTGTGCGAGGCAGTCATGGGCCGGCCGATGCGCCGGCACGTCACCCTGACGCGTCCCGGGTTCCGGGTCCCGGCCGTCTGGTCGCGAGCGGATATATCGGCACCCGTAGACGATGCCGCCTGCCACGCGCGGTCTGCGCCATGGTCCTTGCCCTCGCATCCGCGCTGACCTGGGTCGTGACCGGCCCGTTGGACACCGCCCGGGCCGCAACCGCGTGTACGGCGACCTTGTGCGTCCTCAACGCGAGCGCCGCGGACGCTCTGTACGTCCACCCCGGAAGTGTCCAGGTCACCGGCAGCATTCTGGTGAACTCGACGAACAGCCAGGCGGCGCTCGTCAGCGGCGCCACCTCGGTCATCGCGAACGGGGGCACCATCGGCGGCCCGGCGGCGCCGGGCGGCTTCGCCACGTCGAGCGGCGGATCGTACAGCCCGGCCCCGACCAACCAGCCCGCCGGCACCGACCCGTATGCCTCCCTGGCCCAGTGCCCGGCCGCGTCGGCCTGTCCCACGACACCGAGCCCGCCGTTCCCCACTGTCAACCACATCTCCGGGAACCAGACGATCAGTCCGGGGGTGTACTCCAGCATCTCGTCCCTGGGGGGCATGCTCACCCTCAATCCCGGCACGTACGTCATCACCAGCACCATCGGTCTGACGATCTCCGGCGGGAAGCTGAACGGCACGGGAGTGACGATCTACCTCGCCTGCCCCTCCTACCCGACTGCGTGTGCGGCGGGCACCAGTGGTGCGCCCTTCACCGTCCAGAGCGGAGGCAAGACCACTTTCAGCGCACCGACCACGGGGGCCTTCACCGGTCTTTCGGTCATCGCCGACCGCAACAACACCGCGGGGGTCTCGGTCGCGGGAAACGGCACCTGGCTCACCGGCGGCGGCGTGCTCTACACCGCCGCGGGGAAGCTGACGGCCGCATCCGGAGGCAAGGCCAGCTTCACCGGCGCGGTCGTGGACAGCGTTGAGACCAACGGCAGCAACAGCTCCCAGATCAGTGTCATTCCGACCACGGGCACGTTGTCGATCAGCGTGCCGGCCCCCGCGGGCCTGGGCAGTGCGGCGCCCAGTGGCACCGTCAGTGCGGCCCTCGGCTCGGTGACCGTCTCGGACCAGCGAGGACTGAGCACCAGCTCGTGGACGGCGACGGTGTCCGCCACGAACTTCACCACTGGCGGCGCCACCGCCGCCGAGACGATCACCACCTCGAACGTCGACTACTGGTCCGGAGCCGCGACGAACACGAACGGAACCGTGACGGCCACACCGGGCCAGAGCAACGCCGCGGCCGAACAGGCGCTCAGCAGCGCGAGAACCGCCTTTACCTCCAGCGGAAGCGGAAGTAACTCCACGAGCTGGATCCCCACGCTGGTGGTCAACATCCCCGCCGCCGCGGTTCACGGCACCTATACGGGCACCGTGACCCACTCCGTCGCCTGATGTCGCGATCCCCCGCCGATGAACGCGGTCCGGGCGCGCGTCGGGTTCAGCTCGCCCGCCAGCGGCGAGCCATCCGGAAGCCGCAGGCGACCAGGAGAGCGACGGCTGACACGCCCACGGCAATGCCCGGCAGCATCGAAGCGGACTCCGTCCCGTTCGGTGTGACCGACATGCCGGTTTGGGAGCCGTTGGGGAAGGTGATCGTGGCCGTGACGGTGCGTTGGATCAGACCGCTGGCCAGTGTGAGGTGGACCTTCCAGGGGCCGTTGGGAAGCTGCTTGTCCAGGGGGACGGTAACGGGCTCGGTCTCACCGACGCCGAGCGTGGTGCCGAGGTTCGCAGTGAAGGGGCCGGCGGTGAGGGACCCCGGTCCGTCGGTCATCGACATCGATCCGGTCAGGTCGAGGGCGCGCTTGCCGGTGTTGTGGACCTTGGCGACCACCCTCGGAGTGCCGTCGGGGGCGCGCGCGGGAGTCAGCTCCTCGATCTGGAAGTCGGACGGTGGCTCGCCCCCTGGACCGACATCGAGGTAGATCCGGACTCCCACCCTGTTGACCAGGCGGACGTTCGCAGCCGGCCCGGCAGCGCCCGCGACCTGCGCCCACAGGACTGCGTACCGTTCGCCGGCGGACGCCTTCGGCGGCACCCGGACGGTGACTCGGACCACGGCCGTGCCGTGCGCCGGGACGTCACGCACGGCGGCGGACGGCGGCGTGGACGGCCGGGTGGACCCTTCCGCCTGCTGCGTGCCGCAGCCCGTCGTCTCACTGGACACATCCGAGTCCGAGACGCAGTCGTCCACGGAGACCCAGGTCGTGAGCTCGTTGGGGGTGCGGTCGGCTTCGACGGTGAAGGCGCCGCCGTTGACCGCGGCGGAGCCCGCGTAGAGGTCGACGTGCTGGTCGACGTCGGAGGTGTTCGTCACCTGCAGTCGGCGGTGGATGACGCTGCCGGGCGCCAGGTGGTCCACGATGTACATGTGTGCGCGCGGGTCGGGTTCGCGGTCCCGGGGCGCTTCGAGCAGCTTGAGGCCGATGCTGCCCTCGGCGGCGGAAGGTGGCGTCTCGCGCTGGGTGGCGGCCGCGGCCGTGCTCGGCCCGAAGGCCAGTGCGAGCACCGCCGCGGCAGTACACAACAGGCGTGCCGGGCTATGCGATCGAATGTGTCACCGTCCCGGTGTAGGTGCCGTTCACCGCGCTGTTGGGGATCGCGATGACGAGCGTGGGGTTCCATGTCGCGGAGTTGTTGCCGGTGCCCCCGGTGAGGCTGTAGGCGGTGCGGCTGACGTCGAGGGTCTGCGCCTGGCCCGCCGTGGCCTGACCGGGCGTGAAGACGCCCAAGCCGGTGGTGGAGCTCGCGGTTCCCGACCAGTAGGAGACCGCGCTGGCCGGGATCGTCTCCGCGGCCGTGCCGCCGCCGGTCTTGAAGCTGGTGGAGATCACGGACGCGGTCCAGGCGGCCGTGAGCAGGGCTCGGGTATCGGTGACTGTGACATTGCCCAGTTGTCCGCTGAGGGTGTTTCCGGGCAAGCCGCTTCCCAGGCCCGCCGAGCCCGGGACGGAGATCGCTAACGAGCCGCCCGAGACCGAGAACGTGACCGTCGTGTCTCCGGGTGCGGCGCTGGCCACTCCGGCGACAGCGACAACGGTCGCGACTCCGGCGACCACGGAATATCGGATGCGCATGGGCTTCCCTTCGTCGTCCAAGCCTGGAACGGCGATGACCCAGCTACCGTCCAGTGGCGATACATATGATTATCCGCATGCACACAGCAATAAAACTCCATTCACTCGACCAGCCGAATGCGACCACGACGGGCCGGTCCTGCACTCGGTCGGATCGGGAAACGAACACATCATCGCCGATCGGAAGGGCTTACGAAATGAAGTCATATGAGACTCACTTGACCGGATCTCGAAGGGCGAAGTCTGATATTTCGCTCCAATCCATGTTTTTGACGCCGACCCAGCGGGGATTGTACGTGTGCAGCGCGATCGCGAAAGCGATATCGGCCTGAGCCTGCGTGTCGCGGTATCGGACCGGCTGCACCGCCTCTCTCGCCTACGGGCCGGACGTCGGTGATGCGTGTCGTGTCGGCGCTCCGGCTCCCGCGGTGTCCTCAGGAAAGGTGTCTGATGTCCCACCGCCCCGGCCGCTTCAGGCGGCTCTATCGTGCGCTCGTCGTCCTGGCCCTGACGGCTGTGGTCGGCGCGCCCGGCACCGTCGCCTTCGCCGGCTCCCCGCACTCTCCCGGATCCCTGCGCCCGGGGGTGAAGTCCTGCCTCCGGCACCGGGGGCCGGTGGGGCTCGTGCGCTGCCTCGGGAACCACCACCGACCGAGCGCGTCACAGCCCCGCCTGACCTCTACCATCAACGAATTGGCGACACCCACCGCCAATTCGGCCCCGGTCGGCATCACCGCCGGGCCGGACGGCGCCCTGTGGTTCACCGAGAACTCCGCGAACGCGGTGGGGCGCGTCACCACGACCGGCACGTTCACCGAATACGCGGTGCCCACCACCGGCGCCGGGCCGGCCGATATCGTCGCCGGGCCGGACGGCGCCCTGTGGTTCACCGAGTCGAACGCCGGCAACATCGGCCGGATCACCACCGGCGGCACGGTCACCGAGTACGCGGTCCCGACCTCGGGCGCCTACCCGTGGGGCATCACCGTCGGGTCGGACGGCGCCCTGTGGTTCGCGGAGCCGGGCGCCAACCAAATCGGCCGGATCACCACCGGCGGCACGGTCACCGAGTACGCGGTCCCGACCGCTGGCGCCTACCCGCTGAGCATCACCGCCGGGCCGGACGGCAACCTGTGGTTCACCGAAGTGCTCTCCGGAAGCATCGGCCAGATCACCACCGGTGGCACGATCACCGAGTACGCGGTTCCCTCGCTTCTCTCGCTGCCCATCGGCATCACCGCCGGCCCGGACGGCAACCTGTGGTTCACCGACGCCGGAGCGGCGCAGATCGGACAGGTCACCACCGCGGGCGTGTTCACCGGCTACGATCTCACGGATGCCGTCTTCCCGTTCCCGTGGGGCATCACCGCCGGGCCGGACGGCGCCCTGTGGTTCGCGGAGAACGCCGGCAACGACATCGGTCGAATCACGACGTCGGGGACGATCTCCGAGCTGGCGATCCCGACCTCCGGCGCGAGCCCGTTGGAAATCACCACCGGATCCGACGGCAACCTCTGGTTCACCGAGAACTCCGCGAGCCAGATCGGACAGGTAGTCCCCTGACGGGACCGGCAAGGTGAACAGTCACCCAGCCGGGCCGCTCCCGCTCCCGCCATGGACTGGGCGGGAGCGGTCGCCGGCGGGCCGAGGTCGGGAAGCTGGACGACCCGACCCGGTTCTGATCCGATCCCGGGATCGGGATGACCGGATCCGGTGGCAGTCGGATCGCAAGTCCGATCAGTGCGTGCTACGAGGCACGAAAGTGTTCCGGAGAGGTACATATGACTATGCGCAGCTGGACGGCCTGACAACCATCAGGTTGCGTTGGGACCTCGACCGCGGCCATCGCCGCAGCTCCGTGCCGGAGCCGAAAAGTTGACGCACACCCGCGGCCCCATGCCCCCGGAGCTGCTGAGTTCCCCGCGCAGTAGCCGGACCGCCTGCTCCAGCCGGCCGTGACCGCGGTGGACTGTGGGGGGAGACCGGGCGGCCAGCCAGCGGACAGATGCGCGCGATGTGGAACGCCGGCGACATCCCCGGCCGCATCATCGAGATCATCATCCCCAGCGGATTCGAACGCTACTTCCGCGACCTCGCCGACCTGATGGTCGACAGCACCACCGACCGGTCCGCCTACCTCGAACTGGCCGCGACCTACGGGCTGACCTACGGCCACCCCGACTGGCTCGACGACGTCGTCCAGCGCTATGGCCTCACCCCGCCGACCCACTGACCCACACTCAGAACCTCTTCGTGGCAGAGGGCGTCCGGCCGGAGCGAAGCAGATCGAGTACAGGATCTACCGGGTCCCGTAGACCGCTCCATTCGGCTCGGCAACGGCCAGATTCCGGTGGTACCACCGGCGCAGTGCACCACCGGCCGCCGGACCGAGAACGTGGAGGCAACGCCGTCGCGCAGGGCCCGCCCGAGGCGACCGACGTGGCGGATCCGGTGGCGGAGGTGGAGCGCAGCCTCGCCGCCGCCGGCGAGGGGACGTCGGCGGGGAAGGCGCAGGCGGAGCCGGCCGGCGCCGGATGGGCTGCCGGCGGTTCCGGGGGGAGCCCGGTTGCACTGCTGCGCAGTCCCGGGTGCGTCTCGCGGACCGCCCCGAACGCGCTGGCCTGACCCGTCGCCTGGGCCCGTTTTCCTCGCCCGGGTTCCGGGCGAGCAGGGCGACGGCGGCGCGGGGATCCGACCAGATCGCCTCCGCCGGCCGGGCGCCGACTCCGCCGGTAGATCCTCGAACACCGAACGTGCCGCTCATGCCCGGGAGTTGCCGGCCGTGACAGGTCCGTCATGCACGTGTCCTCGAAGTCCTGCAGTGAGGCCAGGTCCATCACCCGAGCCACCGGAGACCAGTGGTCGAACTTGTCGGATCATCCGTGATCTGCGGGGCCGGTTGGGGCAGGCCGTGGCCGACGGCGCCGGCCGGACGATCCAGTTCGAGCCGGGTGAGGTTGAACTGGAGGTCTCCCCGGCGCTGGAGCGGTCGGGGGAGGGGCGCCGGGGTGTGTTTCTGGGGCGTGGAACTGGGACCGGTTCGAGGAGATCGACACTGCCGACGAGGCTCGCCCCGGCCCTGGTGGCGGCTGGCCCGCGCTGGCCTCTGCATCGACCGATGGGCCGACGGTGACCCCAGGAGCCCGAGCCGCACCGCGTTCTGACACACCCGAAGCAGCCGCCCCGGGAACCGGTGAGAACCGTTCCGGGCAGCAGGTGAGTTGCAGCGCCGACACCGAACCGGCTGGTGAGAAACGCCCGGAAGCCTGGTGAGTCTCCGCGCTCGTGGCCCGCCGGGTCCCGTCACGGCGGACAGTACTGGCGTTGCCACGCTGATGGTCGGTGCCGGCACGGTTGTGATTCTCGGCGTCATTTTCCGCGAATTCTCGTCGTCCGGGGCGCGTGAAGTGCGTACACGCTCCGGCGTATGCGGACCATCCGCCGGGCTCTCGTAGCGCAGATATATTATCGTCTTTAGCTCTTGTGAGCCATTTACGTTCGCCCGGATCTCCGGTTCACTGTGAGAGACGGCTTCTGCCGCGCCACCGGTACCCATTCCAAGGCCTGCGACCGGTAAGGCGCCCTCAACCTACCCGATAGATCTCGGCATCGCTTGGGGTGGCGGCATGAACATCTGTTTTCTCACGAAGTACCCGCCGATCCAGGGCGGGGTCAGCATGCACTGCTACTGGGCCGCCCGCGGCCTGGCCGAGCGGGGACACCGCGTCTTCGTGGTCACGAACGCCGACGAGGTGGAGGAGACCTTCCGGATCCGGATACCCGAGACCGACCGGGTCGGGAGTGGCGCCTACGCACCGGAGTTCCCTGAAAGCGGCGGGCGCGTGATCGTCACCAGCACGCAGCCTCCCGATCGGCGCGAGCTCTACTACGTCCCGCTCGGCAATCCGACCGTCAGCCGGCTGGCAGGCCTGGCAACCGAGCTTATCCGCGCGCACGACTGTGAAGTGATCTTCTCGTACTACCTGGAGCCGTACGGAGTCGCGGCCCACCTGGCAAGCCGGTTCACCGGGGTGCCGTACGTCTTCAAGCACGCGGGCAGCGACCTGCACCGGCTCATGCGGCTACCGGAGCTGCGGACCACCTACACCGAAGTCCTGCGCGGCGCGAACCGCCTGATCTCCCGGGGGCCCTCGCGCACCCGGCTGCTGGAGGCGGGGGTGGACGAGAGTGCGATCACTTCGTGCGCCGCCTTCGGGTTGCCCACCGACCTCTTCACCCCGGTCGGCCCGTCCCGTCCGCTGTCCCAGTGGATCGCGACCGGCCCGGAGCCGGCCCGGCCGGTCGACAGCGGACTGCCCGTCCTCGGGATCTACGGCAAACTCGGCGAGTTCAAAGGGTCGTTCGACCTGCTCCACGCCATGCGGCGGTTGTTCTCGGACGGCTTCAGATTCAACCTGGCGGCTGCCGTACAGGGATGGCAACAGGACGCCTTTACCCGGCTGGCGGGCCGGCTCGGACTCGCCGACCACGTCCACCTCATCCCGTTCATGCCGCACTGGTCCATCCCTGAGTTCATCCGCAGTTGCACCGCCGTCGCCTTCCTGGAACGAGACTTCCCGATCGCGGCGCACACTCCGACCATCCCATCGGAGATCATCGCCTGCGGCGGATGCCTGATCGTGTCCACCGAGGTCGCGCGAAAGCAGCTCTTCCGGGCCGCGATCCGGGACCGCCGCAATGTCGTGGTCACCGATCCGCTCCGCCACGACGAACTCGCGGCGGCCCTGCGCTACGCGCTCGAGGACGGCGCGCGGGCCCAGGACATCGGCCGCCGGGGACACGTGGAACTGGACTACGAACCGACCTATGAGTCCTACGTCGGGGAACTCGAGCAACTGCTCATCAGCGTTGCCGCGGAGCCGACCGGCTCATCCTCCCCGAGCCGAAACCCCGACACCGCCGGTGCCGACCCGGCCGGGGTGGCGCAAGCCCTGCCGGGCCTCTACCCGCGCACCCAGGCCTTGCTGACGGCCGACGACGAGCGGCGGCTGCACCGGGCGGCACAGGTCGACGGCAGCCATCGCGACGCGGCGGACCGGCGCGCCCTCGCGTTGAGGGTCGGCCAACTGCTCCTCAGTGTCCTGCCGCCGCACGCCGTCGTGGCCCGCGAGGTGTGCCGGTACGAGTACAAGATCCATGAGTGGACGCGCGACGCGACCAAGGACAAGCCGACCACCCCGTCGGTAGCGGAACTCGGCTGGCGCGCACGGCCCGACCAGGCGCGGCCACGACTCGTGGGCCAGGCGGAGATCGTCGAGTTCAGCTGCGATGTGGAACCGGTGCTCGAGGCGCTGGCCGCCGGGCGCGAGGCGCCGGCCGGAGAGGGGCCGCTGAAGGTCCTGTTCCACGAGGCGACGGCGCCACTGCGGGTGAGCGAGCCCACCGCGTGGGTCGTCGAGCTGCTCCGCGCCGGGGACCTGACCGTCGATCAGATCGCCCACCTGGCGCGCGAACGGTACGACGCGATCGGTCCGCACTCCGACCGGACGTCGGCGGCACAGTGCCTCGACGTCCTCGAAGGCCTCTACTGGGAGGGGGTGGTCACCTTCGGCTGACGCAGTGGCGCACACCGGCCGTGCCCGCGGCGCGCGCCGGGGAGAACGGCAGAGCCCGTCCGTACACCGGACGATCGCGAACGACGAAACCATGAAAGGGGAATGACATGAGCGACCAGAACAAGAGCCAGAAGATCGAGGTGCGAGGCAGTGTCGACGCCGCGAAGTACCACGCGGCCAAGGCGCTCGGCGGCGAGAACACGATGTTCGAGCTGCGTGCGATGAAGCCGAACCGCGGATCCAACGCGGCGGTGGCCAACTGCATCGTGTGCCTGATCTGCATCGTGTGCGCGGCCGGTTCGCCCGCAGCGGCGTGAGCCGTCCCGATCGCGACGACCTGGTCGGCGCGTGAGGGAACACCGGCGACATAGGGCGGCGAAGGTGATCCGCTGCTTTGCGGCGGCGGGGTCCCGGGCCGAGAACGCGCCCCCAACCGGGCGCTTCGAGAGCCACGCGGGCACCTTCGCCGGCCCGACAGGGCGGCCCCGGGCTGCCACCACGTCACTTGACGACCCCGAACCGGCAGGAGTGATGCGACCATGCGCGAACCGTCCGTTCTCGGAGTCGGGCTCGGCTACCGACAGGAGCTGCGGGAGGCAATCCTCGACGCGGCCGACTCGATCGACTTCCTTGAGCTGATCACCGACCAATACATCGACATGCCACCGCACAAGGCGGTGGAGGCCCGCGAACTGGCCGACAGATTCCCGATCCTGCTGCACGGCGTCGACCTGTCACTGGGCACGGACCAGCCCCCCGACACCGAGTACGTCAAGAAGATCCAACAGCTGGCCGAGCGGACCGACCCCGAGTGGGTCAGCGACCACCTCTGCTTCACCCAGGTCCCCGGCCTCAACCTCGGACAGCTGACCCCGCTCGCGTTCACCCCGGAGACCACCGAGATCGCCGCTCGGAACATACGCCTGGTCGCCCAGGAGCTCGACCGGCCCTTCGCAGTGGAGAACATCTCGTACTACTTCCGTGTGCCGTGGTCCACCATGAGCGAGGCAGAGTTCATCACCGAAGTGGTCACCCGGGCCGACTGCCACCTGCTGCTCGACCTGACCAACGTGCTCAACAACGCGACCAACCTGGGGTTCGACGCCGCCGACTTCCTTGACCGGATCCCCTTGGAGCGCGTGCTGCAGATCCACCTCGCCGGCGGCTACTGGCAGGACGGCGTGCTCCTGGACACCCACAGCCACCCCGTCCCGGCCCAGGTCCTCGAACTGCTGCTCGACTTCGTCCCGCGCATGCCCGCCCTCAAGGCCGTGATGATCGAACGCGACCAGAACTTCCCACCGCCTGCAGAACTGCTTGCCGAACTCAACGGCATACGACAGGCCCTGGCGCCCGCCTGGCCGCCGGCCTCGCCACGCGGAGGCGGCAGGTGAGCGAGCACATGAGTGAACTTCAGCGTCAGCAGGCACTGGCGCGCTTCCTGACCGACCCCCGGGCCCGACAGGCCGTGCTGGCCGAGCAACCGGACCCACTCCCGTGGGCCGACCGCGAACTGAGGGATCGGCTGAGCGAACTGGACCAGCCGCGCACCTCGATGTACTCCCACCTGCTCCTGGTCAACCGCATGACGAAGGTCACCGATGCGCTCCCGCTGGTCAGCTGGGCCCTCGGGCAGCGCCTGTGGGAGCTGGCGCCGGAGTACAACACGTGCTGCCCGCCCCGCCGGCCGAAGAAGCAGGACGAGGCCTTGGCATTCGCCGGCTTCCTCCGCACGAAGCTGGGGTCCGACCTCAACGGACCGGCGTGGCTGGCCGACGTGCTGAGCTACGAGGTGGCGGTCCTTCGGATCCGTTTCTTCCCTGGCGGCCCGCCCGCCGGCGCCCTGCCGGCGGCGCCGACGTTCTCGCGGGAGGAGCTCCATCGGGTACGGCCCCGGCTCACCCCCGCCACCAGTCTGCTGGCCCTGGACCACGACCTGGAGGAGATCGGCGACTGCTTCGAGCGCGGCGAGGCGCCGCCCCGAGCGCAGCGGCGCACGATGCTTCTGCTGCTGCAGGCCACACCCGAGGGCAGCGTTCACCAGGACGAGGTGAACCCGGCTGTTGCAGCCTTCCTCAGGGCCTGCTCCCCGGAGCGCACCCTGACCGAGGTGATCGAGCGGGTGGCCCGGGAGTTCCAGCCGGTCCCGCCGCCGGAAACGCTCCGGGAACAGTGCCTGGCGCTCTGCGCCCAGCTGGTACAGCGCGGAGTGCTCACGCTGCAGGCGGCCTGAACCCGCGCGGGCCGAGCGTCCCGGGGTCGGGTCCCGCCGATCCGACGAGGCATCTGGCTCCGGGCTCCGTGGGCCACCGAGGTCGCCGTCCCCACCGACCTTGCAAGGGTCAGTCCGTCAAGGGTGAGCGGGTCACCGCTGCGATCGCGGCCCTGGTGGAGCGCTTGTCCGGGCTGGCGATGACGGTGCGCAGGTTCATCCCCGGCGAGGACCACACCGAGCAGCTCAACCACGTCACCCAGGCCATGCGCGACCTGCGCGAGGAGGAACGTCGAGGCCTGTTCGACTACCCCGGCGGCGACGACGAATACTCCGAAGCCCTCGAAGTCGTCGTCGACGAACGCCGCCGCCTTGCCATCACCGCGCTCGGGCGCGGAACGCCGCTGGCCGGCAACGCCGGCCTGGTGACCTCGTCCCTGGCGATGTGCGACCTGATCGCCGCATCGGGTGTGGCCTTCAGGGCGGTGGCCTGCCCGTCCTTCATGCACGACCTGCTCAACCAGGTCCGTGCGATCAAGGAACAGGGCAGGTTCTTCATGAACCGCTGTCCACCACGTCACTGCGCCACTGATCGCTCTGCGCCGGCATCACTCGTCGGCGCAGAGCGATCAGTGGCCGGAAGCCTCGTGGGATCTGACGAACATGTTCGTGGCGAGCTTGTTCGTGACGAACATGTTCGTTACTGTGGGCGGCATGAACTCCCGGAACCCCGCACCGCGCAGTCGCCGTGAGCGGCCCGCCAAGCCCGCCCTGAGCTATGAGGGAATCGTCGCCACCGCCGTCGGCGTGATGCGGGCCGAGGGGCTGCAGCGGGTCACGATGCGGCGCCTGGCCCAGGAGCTCGATACCGGTCCGGCCTCGCTGTACGTGTACGTGGCCAATACCGCGGAGCTCCACGCGGCGATCCTGGAAGAGCTGCTCGGCGCGGTCGACCTCGGTCCGGTCAGTGCGGCCGGCGACTGGCGCGACCGGCTCGCGGCGGTCCTCGGCTCCTACACCCGGGTGCTGTTCGAGTACCCCGGCCTCGCGCACTCGGCACTGGTGGCCCGGCCCTCCGGGCCGAACTACCTGGGGCTGGTCGAGGCGCTCCTCGCGCTCCTGCACGAGGGCGGGATTCCCGACGCACAGGCCGCCTGGGGTGTGGACGTCCTGCTCCAGGTGGCCACCGCCACCGCCGCCGAGCAGTCCGTGCGGGACCGCGACATCGCCGCCGAGGACGAGCACGACGCGCTGGTGGACGCGCTGCGACAGGTCAGCGCTGAGACGTACCCGCGGATCGCGGCCCTGGGTGCCGACCTGGTCTCCGGAGCGCCTGAGCAGCGCCTGGCCTGGATCTTCCGCGCGGTTGTCAACGGTGTGCAGGCCACCCCCCGGCAGCCGGACTGATCGCAGCCGGCACCGCACCGGGTCATCCCGGCACCGGGTCATCCCGTTCCTGGTCGTCGAATCCCGTCGAATCGAGGTACCACCTTGACCACCACGACGCACCACTCCATAGCCATCGTCGGCGCAGGCCTCGGCGGCCTCACCCTCGCCCGCGTCCTGTACACCGCCGGAGTCGAGGCGGCCGTCTTCGACCTGGACGCCGACCGGCACGCCCGCACCCAGGGCGGCATGCTCGACATCCACGAGGACTCCGGCCAGGTCGCCTTGCGCGCGGCCGGACTGCACGAGGACTTCCTTCGGCTCGTGATGCCCGGCGGGGAGGCCATGCGGGTCCTGGACCGGCACGCCACCGTCCGCTTCGAGGAGAGCGACGACGCCTCCTCGCACACCCGACCCGAGGTCGACCGCGGCCGACTGCGTGACCTGCTCCTCGACTCCCTGCCCGACGGCATGGTCCGCTGGGGCGCGAAGGCCACCGCGACCCGCACGCTCGCGGACGGCCGCCACGAGGTGGCGCTCGCCGACGGCACCGTGTTCACCACCGACCTGCTGGTGGGTGCCGACGGTGCCTGGTCGAAGGTCCGCCCGCTGGTGTCCAGCGCGGTGCCCGCCTACACGGGGGTGTCCGTCGTCGAGGGCGACCTGCTCGACGCCGACACCCGTCACCCGCAGGCGGCCGCCGTCGTCGGCGGCGGCATGCTCTTCGCGCTCGGTGGCGGCCAGGGCTTCCTCGCCCACCGTGAGTGGGACGGCAGCCTCCACGTCTACACCGCCGTCAGGATGTCGCCCGATTGGCTGGAGGGCATCGACTTCACCACCCCCGACGCGGCGAAGAGCGCGGTGCTGGAGCAGTTCGCCGACTGGCATCCCAGTCTGCGGGCGCTGGTCGCCGACGCCGACGGCCCGCTCGTGCCGCGGCCGATCGTCGCCCTGCCCGTCGGTCACCGCTGGGAGCACGTGCCCGGCGTCACGCTGCTGGGCGATGCCGCCCACGTCATGTCCCCGTTCGCCGGCGAGGGCGCCAACAACGCCATGCAGGACGCCGCCGGACTCGCCCGGGCGATCCTCGACCACCCCGGCGACACCGAGACCGCGCTCGTCCGCTACGAGCAGGCGATGTTCCCCCGCGCCGAGGCCGCCGCCGCCGACTCCGCCGCCAACCTCGCCCTGTGCTTCGCCGCCGACGCGCCCCAGGGCCTCGTCGAGCAGTTCGCCTCCCGCCAGGAACAGTCCGCGTGAACCGCCCGACCAGCGAGGAGCTCACCACATGACCACCCCGACCCCGACCGGCCGGCAGGTGCTCCTGCGCCCCGGTGTCACCCTGGCCGTACGCGAGAGCGGGCACGGCGCCCCCGTCCTGCTCCTGCACGGCGGACCCGGCCCCGACAGCCTCACCCCACTCGCCGAGCACCTCGCCAACCGCCACCGCGTCCTGCTTCCCGTCCACCCGGGCTGGGACGACACCCGCCGCGTCCCCGAGCTCACCACCGTGGGCGACCTCGCCGAGGCGTACCTGGCACTGATCCGCCAGCTCGACGCACATCCGACGGCCGTCGTCGGCAGTTCCTTCGGCGGCTGGATCGCCGCCGAGATGGCCCTGCGCGACACCGGCCGACACCTCGACCGGCTCGTCCTCATGAACGCCATCGGCCCTGCCGTGCCCGGCCACCCGCTGTCCGTCCCCGGCCCACCGACCGGACCCAGCGGCAACGCGGCAGTGCGGCCCACCGGTGACAGCGAGAGCGAGGCACCGCGCCGAATCTCCTCGCCCGCCGGCCTGGCGGCGCTGCGCACGTACACGGGGCCCACGATGCAGGACGAGGGCCTGCTCGGCCGCCTCAAGGACGCAGGCCGGCCCGTGCTGGTCGTGTGGGGCGAGGACGACACGGTCGTCAGCCCCGACTATGGCCGCACCTACGCCGCCGCCTTCCCCGACGCACGCTTCGTGCCCATCCCCGGCGGGGGCCACCTGCCCATCCGTGAGCAGCCGGCCGCGACCTTCGCCGCCATCGACGGATTCCTCGACGCGCTCGCAGCCCCGAACACGCCCTGACCGGGACGGGTGGACCCAACCTGCTCGGACGGATCGAATCCACCTGGGAGCAGCGGAAGTTGGCCTCATCCCCGAGCCCGGCTTCGACTTCGTCGTGTCCGAGAAGTGCGGCGCCACCGGGGAGTGCGATCGGTACGCATCGGCGTACGGCGGCCGGGTCCTGGACATCGAGTACGGCGACGCCTCCTTCGTCAGGGTCGCCAAGGCGTGCGACGGCTGGAAGTCGTCGATGTCCGTGGGCTGGTGCGATCGCGACCTCACCGCCCCCGGCGACTCGAAAGTGCGTCTACCGGAAGTGCGCGTGACGCAGCTACCGTGCCCGCTGTGTGCACCTTCCTGGCGAACGCGCCAGCGACAAGGTCCCGTTCGGTGACGCGGCGAGCAGCCGGTTGCCCTGGGGCGGGCACAGTGCCCATTCGGTGGCAGCATCGCACTGTCCGGCGGATCGCCAGGCTCCAGGCCATGAGCAAGGCCCCCCGCCTTGACGGTCCGGGCCTGCCTGACCCGTCGGGAGCCCGGCTGTGGACCCGGCGAGTTCCCTCACGCAGACGAGGAAGAGTGCACCGCCCCATGTTCGGACCGAAGCGTGGCACTGATGGAACATCAGTGCCACCTCAACGACGAGGAGCCCTGACGGTGACGAAGAAGCGCGGCTCCGACGGGACGTTCGCCTTCGAGGTCCTGGAATCAGGCGGCGCGCAGCTCGGGTTCGACCTCTTCCGCGGCAGCTGGGAAGCACAGGTGGACGAGGAGTATCCCGCACCCGCCTTCGCGCCCGGCGCCGCGGGCGACTTCCGGATCAGCGTGCGCGCCGTCAAGGTTCACGACCTGGTGATCGCCGATGTTCGCGGCGCGTCGATCACCGGCACCAACCGCGGCACCCCCGGCGACCACGACGATCGGGTGCTGATGCACGTGGTCCGGCCCCGCTTACGGAGCTTCAGCAGGTCTCGGGCCAGTGAGGTCGTCGGGCGGGCGGGAAACCTCATGCTCCAGCGCGGCGGCTTGCCGGCCTCGGAGGAGGCCGGGCGCATGTCGGCGAAGGTGCTGATCATGCCGGCGTCCGTGCTGGGGCCGCTGATCCGCGACCGACTGGTCACCGGCTCGGTGGCATCGGCTGAGGCGCGCCTGCTCCTGGCCCACATGAGCCTGGTCAGTGAGGCCTTCGCGGGTCTCACACCGGGCGGTGCACGGGCCGCGCACGATGCTCTGATCGAATTGGTCAAGGGGCTGCTGAGGGGCCAGGCCGACAGCACCGAGCCTCAGCCGGCCCTCGTACTGGCCCAGGCAGCGAAGGAACTGGTGGACCGGCGAGTAGCCGACGCGGAGCTTTCGCCGTCGATGCTGGCCAGCGAACTCAACGTTTCCTTACGGACCCTGCACCGGGCCTTCGCGGCGGCCGGCGAAAGCGTCGCCGCCTACGTCCGTCGCCGCCGGCTCGAACAGGCCCGAAGCCAACTGGCCGAGCTGACAGGCCAGTCCAGCGTCTCGGAGATCGCCGCCCAATGGCACTTCGCCGACAGCAGCCACTTCATCAGGGCCTTCAAGCGTCAGTACGGCCAGACACCCGGTGAGTTCGCCCGTCAGGCCGGCGGCCAGGACGCGAGCAGTGAGGCCGTTCACCGCCAGGCCGCCCTGCCGATTCCGTTCCCGTCCATTGGCGCCGGCGGTGCGGCGCGGGGCTGACGTCCGCCGAAACCACCCGCTCTCGTCCGGGTCATGAGCCGCCATGAGATGAGCCCGCTGTGCCGTGGCGCTGATGTTCCGCCCGCCTGGCACTGCCGTACAAGCCCGCGCGGTGCCGTCCGACCTAGCGTGAGCGACCAGAAGCAACGGCCCGCGTCCCGTCGCGAACCCGATGGATCGGCCAGGCCCCATACCCGCGACAACACGGGCAGGGCCCGGGTGAACCGGACCCCGCCCCACATCCTTACGAACGAGAGGACTCCCCGTGCGCATCCCCCGGCTCATCGCCGCCGGCGCCCTTGCCGGAAGCCTGTTGCTGCTCACCGCGCCGGCCCACGCCGCCGCCGCCCAGACAACCGCCGTCACCGCCTACGGCTACAACGACAACGACGACGGCAACGGCAACTCCGGCACCGCGCGGATCTCATACCCGCAGATCCACACCCAGGCAACCGAGGGCAGCGGCAGTTACGACGACCCGGCCACCTTCGCCACCGATCCCAACGAGTACCCTCCCGGCACCATCATCTACGTCCCCCACCTGCAGAAGTACTTCATCATGGAGGACGGCTGCGTGGAGTGCACTGCGGACTGGCAGAACGGTGTCCACCACGTCGACCTGTGGATGGGTCCGGCCGCCCCGCAGCCCGAACCCGCCCTCGCCGACTGCGAGAAGTACGTCACCCGATCCTCCGCCGACATCCTCGTCAGCCCGGACCCGGGCCTGCCCGTGGACACCACCCCGATGTTCGCGGACGGCCAGTGCACGGCCGTCATCCACTGACGCCCGCTCATCTCGACGACCAGGGCGGCGAGGACGCGACTGAAGGCGCCCTACAGGACCCGAACGAACGGCCTTGCCGGCCCGGTCATCCCCCTGGAGTGACTCATGCTCTCACGACGCACCTTCCTCGCCGCCTCCGCAGCCGCGCTCACCACCCCGGCCTGGCTGTCCGGGCTCGCCTCGCCGACCGCTGCCGCCGTGCCCCTGCCGATCACGCTGCGGAACAACTCCGCTTCCAACGCCGCCGTCTACGCCTACATCTCCGGTACGGACGCCGGTGGGTGGCCCGGCTTCGTTGGACCGGACGGAGTCTTCAACCGGCTGCCGAGTCCTTCATCGCCCCTCACACCCGCGCCTGACCACTCCATCGCGCTGGGCCCATCCGGCAGTTCCACCACGCTTACCCTGGCCGAATACGTGATCGGCGGCCGCGTCTGGTTCTCGGTCGATCAGAAGATCCAGTTCTTCGTCAATCCGCCGAGCGGTAGCGGGGCGCCCGACCTGGTCCAGCCCGGGTTCACCAGCTCCGACCCCAACTGGCTGACCGACTGGACCTTCTGCGAGTTCACCTACGACAGCGCGAACCTCTACGCCAACATCAGCTACGTCGACCTCGTCGCCTCCCCCATCTCCCTGCAGACGACCGGCAGCGCCGGTCTGCAGACCGTCAGCCCGCTCCCCGCCGGCGCCCTGACCTCCATCGCTTCCGGGCTCATCGCCCAGCACGCGAGCGACGGCGCACCCTGGGACACCCTCGTAGCCACCGGCAGCAGCGGCGCGGTGCTCCGGGTCATGTCCCCCATGCACTCCACCGCCGACTTCGGCGGGTACTGGACCCCCTACCTCGACCAGGTGTGGAGCCGCTTCGCAAGCACACCACTGACGATCAACACCCGGTCCCTCGGCACGTTCACCGCAACGGTCTCGGGAGGCGTTCTGACCTTCTCAGGCCTGGAGGACAATGGCGTGGCCTTCACGATGCCGAGCGCCGCCGACATCTTCAGCTGCAACGGCGGACCGCTGTACAACTCCGGTGGCGACGCCCGCTCCGCCGTGGCCGCCCGCCTGGGCGCCGCGCTGAACCGAAGCACCCTGCTACTCGCCGGAGGCGAGAACCAGCCCGACGGCGTTACGGCCTCGCAGTACTACACGGATGCGATCACCAACCACTACGCCCGGCTCGTCCACCAGTACGCGTCCATCGGCTACGCCTTCCCGTACGACGACGTCGGCCCCACCGGGAGCGCGCCCGTCGACGGACACGTGCAAGACCCCGCGCCGACCTCCTGGACGATCTCCCTCGACACCACCGTCACGGGCTCCGGCGCCGCCGCGGCGACCCGGGCGACCGGGTCGCAGACGCGCTCGCTCCCGCCGCTGCTGCCGCAGCGCACGGACGGCTGAACCGCGACGGCCGGTGAGGCGCCGCCACCTTTGCCCGGGTCTCATCCTCCGCTCATCCGGCATCGGTGACAGTGAAATCGTGCTCGGCACCACCCGGCAGGGAAGCGGCCGCCACGTATTCACCATCCGAAGGACCGGAGGAGTCGATGATGCGCTCACCACGAGCAACGAGCAGTGTGACAGTCACGGCCATCGCAGCGGTGACGATGTTGTCCCTCATCGCGGGGGGCGCACCGCGCGCCCTCGCGGCGAACGACGACAGCCCGCGTCCGATGGCTCGCGCCTCCGCGGTGGCGGCTGCCTCGACCGCCGGTTCGATCTCCGATTCGGATCCCGGCCAGAAGCAGGTGGACCCGCCTTCGGCGGGCGCGACGTTCGACTACCAGATCGGAAAGGCCTATCCGGCCCCCGATGGCGTCCGCGTGGTCTCCCGGGACAGCGGCGCGAGCCCCCAGCCCGGGCTCTACAACGTCTGCTACATCAACGCGTTCCAGTCCCAGCCCGGCGCCGAAGGCTGGTGGCAGAGCAATCACCCCGACCTTCTGCTGCGCGATGCCGACGGCGGATTGGTCATCGACAAGGAGTGGAACGAGCCGCTGCTGGACATCTCCACCGACGGCAAGCGCGCCGAGCTCGCGGAGATCGAGTACGGCTGGATCGACGGCTGTGCCGGCAAGGGATTCCAAGCGGTCGAGCCCGACAACCTCGACTCGTACGGACGATCGAGCGGCTTGCTCGACCCGTCGCACGCCGTCGCCTTCGCGACACTCCTCGCCCAGCGCTCCCACGCCGACGGCCTGGCGATCGGTCAGAAGAACACCGCGGAACTCCTCGACCGCCGTCAGGAGATCGGCTTCGACTTCGCCGTGTCCGAGCAGTGCGGCGCCACCGGGGAGTGCGGTCAGTACGCTTCGGCGTACGGCGGCCGGGTCCTGGACATCGAGTACGGCGAAACCTCCTTCGCCAAGGCGTGCGACGGCTGGAGGTCGACGATGTCCGTGGTTCGGCGCGATCGCGACCTCACCGCCCCCGGCGACTCGAAGTACGTTTACCGGCAGTGCTCGTGACGCGGCCAACGGAAACGGCGGTGTGCCCGTCCGGTGCCTTAGACACCACGGAGCCAGGCGGCGCGCAGCTCGGTTTCGACCTCGTCCGCGGCAGCTGGGAAGCACGGGTGGGCGAGGCGTATCCCGCACCCGCCGTCACGCCCGGGGTAGTGGGCGACTTCCGGATCAGCGTGCGCGCCGTCGAGGTTCACGACCTGCTGCTCGCCGATGTCCGCGGCGAATCGCTCCCCGGCACCAACGGCGGCATCCCCGGTGATCGCGACGATCGGGTGCTGATGCACGTGGTCCGCCACCGGCCACGGAGTTCCAGCAGGCGTCACGGCGAGGTCGTCGTGCGGGCGGGGCGCTTCATCCTCCGACGAAACGGCCCGCCGACGTTCGAGGAGACGCGGCGCATGTCGGCGAAGGTGCTGATCGCGCCGGCGTCCGTGCTGGGGCCGCTGATCCGCGAGCGACCGGTCACCGGCTCGGCGGCATTGCCCGAGGCGCGCCTCCTCCTGGCCCACATGAGCCTGGTCGCCGAGACCTTCGCGGGTCTCACACCGGTCGGCGCGCAGGCCGCACATGACACTCTGGTCGAGTTGGCCAAGGGAGTGCTGAGAGGGCGGGCCGACAGCACCGAGCCCAAACTGGCCCTCGTACTGGCGCAGGCGGCGAAGGAGTTGGCAGACCGGCGACTCGCGGACCCGGAGCTCTCCCCGTCGATGCTGGCCCGTGAGCTCAACGTTTCCGTACGGACCCTGCACCGGGCCTTCGCGGAAACCGGGGACGGCATCGCCGCGTACGTCCGGCGCAGCCGGCTCGAACAGGCACAACACCAACTGACCGATCCGGCAAGCCAGTCGAGCGTCTCGGAGATCGCCGCCCGCTGGCACTTCGCCGACAGCAGCCATTTCATCCGAGCCTTCAAGCGTCAGTACGGCCGGACACCCGGTGAGTTCGCCCGCGCGGCCGGCGGCCAGGACCGGGGCACGGAGAACAACTCGTCCGCCTGAGCTCCGTGATTCGCCGTCAGTCCGCCTCGGCGTGTGGTGGCGCTGATGTTCTGCCGGGCCTGGCGCTGGCGTACAAGCCCGCGCGGTGCCGCCCGGCCTAGCGTAAGCGACCAGAGGCAACGGCCCGCGCCCCGCCCCGAACCCGGCGGATCGGCCGGGCCCCGTGCCCGCGACAGGCGATGGACAACCATCAGACGAACCGTCAACCAGTAATGAGGAGAACCTCGATGCGTATCGGCACCTCCCTGAAGCGACTGTGCACCGCCGCCACCGTCGGCGTGGTGCTGCTGGCCATACCCACCGCCGCCTCGGCGGCCACGCCCGACGTGGTCACCGAGACGGCGACCGGCGCGGGCAGCCAGTCCTTCGCCCTCACGATCGACGACGGCCCGAGCCCGACCTGGACGCCCCAGGTGCTCGACGTGCTCAAGGCGCACGGCGTGCACGCGACCTTCTGCATGATCGGCGACCACGCCGCGGCCTACCCGGACCTGGTCCAGCGGATAGCCGCCGAGGGCCACCGTCTGTGCAACCACACCATGCACCACATCAACCTGACCACCCAGAGCCCGGACCAGCAGCGGGCCGACATCCAGGCCGCCTCCGACGCCATCCACGCGGCGGTCCCGGGCGCCAACATCGACTACTTCCGCGCGCCGGAGGGCGCCTGGACCGCCGATGCGACCCAGTACGCCGCCCAGCAGGGCATGCAGCCGATCGGCTGGTCGGTGGACACCGAGGACTGGCGCACCCCGGGTGTCGACACCATCTTCCAGAACTACAAGCGGCAGTTCAGCGGCGGCGGCGTGATCCTCATGCACGACGGCTCGCAGGAGAACGACCGCAGCCAGAGCGTCGCGGCGATGGACCAGATCCTCAGCGACCTGGCCAACAACAACTTCACCGACGACGTTCCGGCCGTTCGCTGACCGCCCGCTTCCGGCCACCCACAGGTCCCGTAGCGCCCGGGCGGATCCGTGTCCTCGGGCCTCGCGCACCGCGCGGGGCCCGAGGGGGCCGAGAGTAGCTGGGCCCCGGCCATTCCTGTCCTTCTCCACGTGCGCCGCGCCCGGCCCACTCCACGAACACTCCCGATCGGAGCGCATCATGCGCCGTATCCGCGTACAGTGCCTCAGCGCGGTCGTCGCCGCCTCGGTGGTCCTCGCCGGTTCGGCCGCGCTCGCCGGCCGTCCCCCCGCGGCCGCCGTGGCACAGCGCGCCTCCGCTGACGGCGGCATGACGGATGATCAGCACCGCCGGGCCGACCAGCTGATCAGCATCTTCGAGAACAGCACGACCGAGATCCAGTACGGCTATGCGCAGGACCTCGGCGACGGCCGGGGCGTGACGGCGGGCCGGGCCGGCTTCACCACGAGCGACGGCGACGCGCTCCAGGTGATCCAGGCCTACACCGGTCTGGTGCCGGACAACCCGCTCGCCCGGTTCATCCCCGAACTCCAGCGACTGGCCGCCGCCGGCAGTGCCGACACCTCGGGCCTGCCCGAGGCCGACTACCTCGCCGCCTGGCAACAGGCGGCAAACGACGCGGTATTCCGCCAGGTGCAGGACGAGCAGGTCGCCCAGCGGTACTTCGCCCCCGCCATGGCCGACGCCGGCCAGCTCGGCCTCAGCACCGCGCTGGCCCGCGCCGAGCTGTACGACGCCTCGATCCAGCACGGCAACGGCAGCGCGTACGACGCACTGCCCGCGCTCATCAGCCGGACCGACGACAAGGTCGGCGCGCCGGCCGCCGTGGGCGAGGCGGCATGGCTGGACGCGTTCTTCGACGTCCGGATCGACGACCTGCTGAACCCCGCCAACTCCGCCACCAAGGACGAGTGGTCGAAGTCGGTCGACCGGGTCGAGTGCTTGCGCCGGATCGCCCGGAGCGGCAACCACAACCTCGACGGCCCGCTCACCGTCACCGCCTTCGGCTCCAGCTACACCCTCGCCTGATCCCCGAGGTCACCCGACCGGCCAGCAGGCGCACTTCACCCTCGTCACCCTCGCGACCACGGGTCCCGCGCCGACCGGGCCGAGCCACCGGACGGCCCCAGCCGCAGGCCCACCGACGCAACCACCACTCCCGAACTCACCATGAAGGAAGACCATGCCCCGATCGAACCGCATACGTCTGTGGGCCGGCAGCCTGCTCGCCGCCGGATCACTCACCCTCCTCACCGCCGGTCCCGCCACCGCCGACGTCCCCGTCGACCAGCCGGTCGACGGCACCGCGACCTACTACAACGACGCCGGCAACGGAGCCTGCGGCACCCCCATCAACGCCTCCACAGACCTGCTGGTCGCCGTTCCCGCCGCCTACTGGACCGCGGCCAACCCGAACAGCGACCCGCTCTGCCAGGGCGTCTCGGTGCAGGTGACCTACAACGGCACCACCATCACCGTTCCCGTCGCCGACAAGTGCCCCACCTGCGACCCCGCCCACATCGACCTCAGCGCCCCCGCCTTCCAGCAACTCGCCGACCCCAACCTCGGCGTCATCAACGTCACCTGGACCTTCGTTCAGAACAACGGCAGTTGAGCACCGCGCCCACTCCGGCGACAGCGGTCCCGTCGAAGCCGCGCAGGCCGCTCCCCGGGGTCGTTGCCGTTCCGCTGGACGCCGAGTGGCTCGCCCCGGGCGCGGTACGGGTGGCCCTGAACGCGGTCGAACCCGGCATCTGGGCCTGAACGCGGTTCAGGTAGTGTCCGTTTCACCCGAGACGGCCTCGTAGTACCTCGCAGTACGTCGTACACCGGACGCACCGCGCACGCGTCCGCGTGCCGCCCAGCCCGCACGTTCGTCCGTGTCCGCTGGAACCGGGCAGCCCCCGTCCCCGGGGCTGCCCGGTGGGAGCCCGAGGAGCATCCCGTACGCAGGCCACTGTCCTACGACCGACACGATCGTGCCGTGACCGGGCGCATCCCACCCTGGTGGAGTGCGACGAGGAGGGCGGCCGCCGTCGCAGCGGCAGCTGGGACGGCGTGGTTGGTCCGGGCTCGCCTCACGGGTGCGGCCCGCCCGGCCGAGCGTGAGGCCGATCTCGGCCCGGTAGGCTCACCTGTCGTGCGCGTACTGGTGATCGAAGACGATGCGGACCTGGCCCCGGTGGTCGTGCGGGGGCTGCGGGAGGCGGGGTTCGCCGTCGACCTGGCCGGTGATCTGGCCGAGGCCGACCTCAAACTGGCCGTCAACGGCTACGACTGCGTGGTGGCCGACCGCTCCCTGCCGGACGGGGACGCGCTCACGCTGGTCGCTGCCCTGCGCAGGGCGGGCTCCAGCCTTCCGGTGCTCCTGCTCACCGCGCTGGACGCCGTCGCCGACCGGGTGGCCGGCTTCGAGCACGGCGCCGACGACTACCTCGTCAAGCCGTTCGCGTTCGCCGAGCTCAACGCCCGGGTGCGGGCGCTGTGCCGCCGGGACCAGCCCGCGCGGCTGCCCGAGCTGCGGGTCGGCGAGCTGGACCTCGACTTCCCCCGCCGCCGGGTGCGCCGCGCCGGTGTGCTGCTCACCCTGACCGCGAAGGAGTTCGCGGTCCTGGAGGTGCTGATGCTGCGGGCCGGCGAGGTGGTCACCCGCAGCGAGCTCATCGAGCGCTGCTGGGACGAGCACACCGAGCCGCTGTCCAACGTCGTGGACGTCCTCATCGGCCAGCTGCGCCGCCGACTCGGCCCGCCCGAACTCATCGAGACGGTCCGCGGCGCCGGATACCGCCTCGCCGATCCGGCCGATCGCCCGTGACCGGGCGTACGCCCGCCGTCGCACGCCTGCACCGCGTCCGGTGGGCGATGACCCTGCTCTTCGCCGCCACGACCGCGGCCTGCCTGGTGGTGCTCGCCGCCATCGCCGTCCACACCGACAGCCAGTCCCGTGCCCGCGGCCTGGACGACACGGTGAGCCACGGCGCCGACGGCCTGGCGCGCGTCCTCTACTACGACGACAGCGGAGTACTGCGCCTCGACGGCATCTACGACGACAGCCTCGCCGATCACGCCATGGCCCTCGGCGTGATCCAGGCCGCCCCGGGCGCGGCTCCGCAGCTGCGCCACGCCCAGCCCGCGCGAACCGCCCTGCCGGAGCAGACCCGGCTGGAGGAGCTCTGGCGGACGGTCCAGCAGGAGCAGGAGACCGTGGTGGTCACCGCCCCCACGGCCGACGGCCGTTCGTACCGCTGGGCCGTGGCCCCGGTCTGGGACGGCAAGATCCTCGGCTCCGCCGTCCTGGTCGGGGCAGACCCCGCGCGCGGCGAGGCGGACCACGCGCGGCTGGTCGAGTGGCTGGCCGCCGGCTGCGCCGCGCTCGTGCTGGTGGCGGCCGCAGTAGGCCACCTGCTGACCGGGCGCGCCATGCGACCCGCCCTGCGCGGACTCGAACAGCAGGAGCAGTTCCTCGCCGAGGCCGCGCACGAACTGCGCACACCGCTGGCCACCCTGCGTCTGGTCGTGGAGCACGGAACCACCGCCGAGGGCGGGGCGCCGGCCGCCCTGAACGAGGCGGTCCGGCTGGTCGACCGGCTGGGGCGCCTGGTCACCGGACTGCTGGCCCGGGCCAGGGCCGAGGCGGGCACCCAGGAGATCGAACGCACCCCACTGCGCCTGGACCAACTCGTCGAGCAAACCGTGCAGGAGCTGCCGGACCCGGCCGGGGTGACGGTCAGCGCCGAGGCGGTCGTCGTCGAGGGGGATCCCGAACTGCTGGCCCAGGCGGTCCGCAACCTCGTCGAGAACGCCCTCCGCCACGGCGGCGGCACTCCGGTCGAGGTCACCGTCACCGCCGGCCGGGTCGCGGTGCGCGACCACGGCCCCGGCGTGCCCGCGGGGGAGGGCGAGCGGGTCTTCGAGCGCAGGGTCGCCGGAGCGGGGAGCACCGGTACCGGCACGGGACTGGCCATCGTGCGCTGGGTGGCCGAACTCCACGGTGGCACCGCCCGTTTGTCGCAGGCTTCCGGCGGCGGGGCCGTGGCCGAGCTGTGCCTGCCGGAGCGGACGAGCAGCTGAACCGCGAGGGCCGGCCGGGCGCCGACGACACCGTTCCGGCGCCTCATGCTCCGCTCATCCGGCGTCGGACACAGTAGAGCCGTCCACTCGTCCGGGCCGTGGCCCGGTGTCGGTCGCGGCGACCGGGGCAGGGACGGTTTCCCGCATGAACTGGAGCATTGATCGTGCATGTGAGCAGGGTTCTCTCCCGGCGCTCGGTCGTGGCCCTGACGGCATCAACCGTCATCGCCTCGTTTCTCACCACCGCCTGTTCGGGCGGCGGGAGTTCCGAGGAGGCGCCCTCATCGTCCCAGGGGACACCGGCCGCGACCGGCGCGCCTTCGGGCGAACCCGGCGGGCGACCGTCCCAGGTGACGCTTCCCCCGGTGCACGCGGGCATCGACTACCAGCTCGGTGGTCCCTCCACCCCCGCGCCGGGTGTGACCGTCCTCGCCCGTGACCACACGGCGCCGCCCGCGCAGGGCAGCTACAACATCTGCTACCTCAACGGCTTCCAGGCCCAGCCCGGTGCGGAGAAGGAGTGGGAGGCCGACCTGCTGCTCCGTGACCAGGCCGGGAAGGTCGTCATGGACAAGGAATGGGGGGAGGCGATGCTGGACATCCACACCGAAGCCAAGCGCAAGCGGATCGGGCAGAAGCTGAACACCTGGATCGACGAGTGCGCGGCCAAGGGGTACCAGGCCGTCGAAGCCGACAACTACGACACGTACACCCGGGCGCCGGACGGGCTGCTGACCGCGGACGACGCCAAGGCGTTCCTGTCCCTGCTCGCGGCGCACGCGCACGAGAAGGGCTTGGCCGTCGGTCAGAAGAACACCCCGGAGCTCGCCCCGGCCCGCAAGGAGGTCGGCGCCGACTTCGCGGTGGCGGAGGAGTGTGGCCAGTACAACGAGTGCGGCGACTACACCGCCGCGTTCGGCGACCATGTGATCGTGATCGAGTACACCGACTCCGGCATGAAGACCGCGTGCCGAGGCTGGGGAGACAGGATCAGCATCGTGCGGCGGGACAAGAAGCTCGTGCCCGCAGGCAGTGTGGGACACCTCCGCCAGACATGCGGCACGTCCTGATCCCCGAGAGCGAGGCCGTGAGGGGCGTGGGGCGCGGGACACGGGTCGCGGCCGGGCTGGGAGTCGCCTTGGTGCTGGCGCTGACAGGCTGTGAGCTGCCCGCGAGCCCGTCCCCGCCTCCTTCCTCCCCGTCCTGGCAACTGGCGTGGTCGGACGAGTTCGACGGTGCGGCCGGCGCCGCGCCAGACCCGGGCAAGTGGGGCTTCGACCGCGGCGGCGAGCCGCAGTGGGGCAACGAGGAGTGGCAGTACTACACCGACCGGCGCGAGAACGTGTCGCTCGACGGATCCGGCAACCTCGCGATCACCGCCCGGAGGGAGAGCCTGCCGGGGATGGCGCCGTGCGAGGCGGGAACCTGTGACATCACTTCCGGCAGGATCACCACCAAGGAGCGGTTCGCCCGCGCGTACGGGCGGTTCGAGGCCCGGATCCGCGTTCCCACGGGGTCGGGGCTGTGGCCGGCGTTCTGGATGACGGGTGCGGACATCGACCAGCACCCGTGGCCCGCCAACGGCGAGATCGACGTCATGGAGGTCCTTGGCAACGATCCCGCCACCGTCCACGGAACGGCACATGGTCCCGGAAGCGGGGACAGCGGCATCGGCGGCAGCATCGGGCTCCCCGCCGGGGCGCGGCTCAGCGACGGCTTCCACACCTACTGAGCGGCTCGGACCATGACCGCCCGCCCCTCCCGGTCGGCGGCGGGCGGGCTCCGGCGGGCCCGGGGCATTCCCCCCGGGAGTGGCGGTGCCGGGGGATTCCCGCCCCGGTCGGCGGGCGGCAGCGCGGTCCCCGCCGGGGTGAGCGCCACCGAGCGCCGGTCGCGGTCGAACAGCCGCACCCCGAGGTCGCGTTCGAGCGCCTTGATCTGCTGCGACAGCGAGGGGTCGGCGATCAGCAGGCGCGTGGCGGCCCGGCCGAAGTTCAGTTCCTCGGCGACCGTGACGAAGTACCGCAGTCGGCGCAGCTCCACGCCCCACATGCTACGAGCGCTGGGAGGCTGCGCCCATCAGCAGGAAGGGCGCCGGTCGTGGCGCCCGGTCCGGTGACGGACGCACGATGAACACAGGGCGGCACACCGCACGGCGGAGCGCCCCGCAGCGCCCCGCCCACTCACCGAACACCCCTGTACGGAGCCTGACATGATCCAGTTCCCGCACGAAGCCCTGAACGAGTTCCTGGTCGAGATCACCACCACCGTGCCCGAAGGCACCCCCGCGGAGGAGGTCGACCGCCGCCGCGCCGCCGAGGCCGTCCGCGCCCGCGAACTGGCCGCTGCCGGCCGCCTGGCGAGGCTGTGGCGCCCGGTCGGCGAGCTGCGCAGCATCGGCATCTGGCGGGCCGCAGACGAGGACGAGCTCCGCGAGAAGGTGCTCGGCACCCTCCCGCTGCGACCGTGGATGACCCTCACCGTGACCGCCTTGGAATCCCACCCCAACGACCCGGCCCGCTGGGCGCCGTCGGGCTGCTCCTGAGGCCGTTGACCAGCGTCGCACCCTGGTTGACCCTGGCCGCGGCTACCGGGCCCGTACTGCCGCGGATCGGGGCGAGAGGCGTGCACTCGACTCGTGGAGACCGCCGGATCGCCCCTACCACGGCGCTCCTGCTCGTTGCGGCCGTCACCGTCGCGCTCGCTACGACACGGCGGTGACCCGGGCAGGCGGAGGCGGGCGGCAGTGGGCCGAGCCCGCTGGTCGGGGGCGTCTCAGCCGCCGTCCCGGACCGCGGTGAGGCACTGCTCGTAGAGGTCCGCCGGAGCCGCAGCACGTCGGAGGGTCTCGGCCGCAGCGGTGACGTCACCCCGGATGTCGAGGCGATCGGGCCGAGCTGGCCAGGGCGGCCGCTGGTGATGGTTCGCTGGCCCTTTGGTAATGATTTCCATCTCGCTCTCGAAGTAGCTGGTTATGAAAACCGTTTCCATCTATGGTGATGCCGTCCAACGGAGCCGGACCCCGCCCAGACGGCGGATCCGGCAGGTTTCGAGGAGCAATCCGCCATGCGTGTCGTCCCGTTCAGCAAGCCCCGCCGCCTTCCGAGAATCGTGCTCGGTGCGGCCGCGGTCGCAGCCCTCGTCGCGACCAGCGCGTGCTCCACCAGCTCGCCGGCGAAGAGCACGTCCGCGGGGTCGAGCGGCACCGCGAGCTCGAAGGTGATCCAGGTCGTCGCGGCGGAGAACTTCTGGGGCTCGATCGCCACCCAGCTGGGCGGGGACCACGTGAAGGTGACGAGCGTGATCACCAACCCGGACACCGACCCGCACTCGTACGAGCCGACCGCCGCCGACGGCCGCACGGTCGCGGGCGCGGACTACGTGATCAGCAACGGGATCGGCTACGACGCCTGGTCGGACAAGCTGCTGTCCGCGAACCCGGCCTCCGGTCGCACCACGCTGAAGGTCGGTGACCTGCTGGGCAAGAAGGAGGGTGACAACCCGCACCAGTGGTACTCGGCGGACAGCGTCACCAGGGTGATCGACCAGATCACCGCCGACTACAAGAAGATAGACCCGGCCGACGCGGCCTACTTCGACACCCAGAAGAAGACCTTCACCACCCAGACGCTGGCCAAGTACAACCAGCTCGAAGCCGACATCAAGGAGAAGTACGCGGATACCCCGATCGGCGCGTCCGAGTCGATCGTCACCCCGATGTCCGAGAGCCTGGGCCTGAAGATGCTGACGCCCGAGACGTTCCTGGACGCGGAGAGCGAGGGCACGGACCCGACCGCCGCCGACAAGGCCGCCATCGACCAGCAGATCTCCGGCAAGCAGATCAAGATCTACGTCTACAACACCCAGAACTCCAACCCCGACGTCGTGGCCCAGGTCAACGCCGCGAAGGCGCAGGGCATCCCGGTCGCCCAGGTCACCGAGACCCTCGCCCCGGCGGGTGCCACCTTCCAGGACTGGCAGACGCAGGAGCTGCAGGGCATCGCGGACGCGCTGAAGCAGGCGACGGGCAAGTGAGCATCCACCCGATCGAACGGGTCCGTAGCGAGATGGGCCGTACCGAGATGGAGCGCAACGCGCCCGGTGGGGAGTCGGTGCTGTCGCTGCGCGGTGCGGCCGTGCGCGTGGGCGGGCGGACCCTGTGGTCGGGTGTCGATCTGACCGTGGGGGCCGGGGAGTTCACCGCCGTCCTCGGCCCCAACGGCGTCGGCAAGTCCACCCTCGTCAAGGTCCTGCTGGGGATCCTCCCGGCGGCGGCCGGCGAGGTCCGCGTTCTCGGCGCGGCACCCGGGGAGCGGAGCACCGCGGTGGGCTACCTGCCGCAGCGCCGCAACTTCGACGCGAGCGTCCGCATCCGTGGGGTGGATGTGGTGCGGCTGGGCCTGGACGGGGATCAGTGGGGGATCCCCGTCCCGGGCCTGGGCCGGGCGAAGCGCCGGGCGGCGCGTGAACGTGTCGAGCAGGTCATCGAGTTGGTCGGCGCAGCCAAGTACGCGCACCGGCCGATAGGGCAGTGCTCGGGCGGTGAGCAGCAGCGGCTGCTGATCGCCCAGGCGCTGGTTCGGCGTCCGCGCGTGCTGCTGCTGGACGAGCCGTTGGACAGCCTGGACCTGCCCAACCAGGGCGCGATCGCCGGGCTGTTGGGCCGGATCTGTCATGAGGAGGGGGTGTCGGTGGTGATGGTCGCGCACGACGTCAACCCGATACTCCATCACCTGGACCGGGTGGTCTACATCGCCGAGGGCGGCGCCGTGGCCGGCACCCCGGCCGAGGTGATCACCTCCGAGACGCTGACCCGGCTGTACCGCACGCCCGTCGAGGTGCTGCGCACGAGCGACGGCCGACTGGTGGTGGTCGGGCAGCCGGAGGCCCCGGCCGTCCACACCGACCGGCACGGCGGGGGAGGCCGGGATGATCACTGATGTCGTTCCGCTGGCCTCCGACGCGACTTCGCCGGTGTTCTCCTGGAAACTCCTCGCGGACTTCCAGGACATGTGGTCCTACCTGTACATGGTGAACGCCTTTCGGGCCGGGCTGATCGTGGCCGTGGTGTGTGCGGTGGTGGGCTGGTTCATGGTGCTGCGCCGGCAGACCTTTGCCGGACACACGCTCTCGGTCGCGGCCTTCCCCGGTGCCTCGCTGGCCGTCCTGGCCGGTTTCTCCACCTCGCTCGGCTACTTCGGATTCTGCGTCGCCGCGGCTCTGGTGATAGCAGCGATGCAGCGCGAGGGCCGGGACGGTGGCGCGGAGGAGTCCGCCGTCACCGGTACGGTCCAGGCGTTCGCGCTGGCCTGCGGCTACCTCTTCATCAGCCTGTACAAGGGCCTGCTGGAGGGGCCGACGGCGCTGCTGTTCGGCGACTTCCTGGGCATCACCACCGGCCAGGTGGTGACCCTGGCGGTCGTCGGCGCTGTGGTGCTGGCGGTGCTGGCGGTGATCGGGCGCCCGTTGCTGTTCGCCTCGGTGGATCCGGAGGTGGCGGCCGGGCGGGGCGTGCCGGTGCGGCTGCTGGGCACGCTGTTCCTGGTCCTGCTGGGCGCGGCCACGGCCGAGGCCAGCCAGATCACCGGCACGCTGCTGGTGTTCGCGCTGATGGTGATCCCCGCCGCGACCGCCCAGCAGCTCACCGCCCGGCCGGGGCTGAGCCTGCTGCTGTCGGTGCTCCTCGCTCTGGCGGCGTGCTGGGCGGGACTGATCGCGGCGTACTACCAGCCGTACCCGCTGGGCTTCTTCGTGACGGGCTTCGCCTTCGCCGCCTTCGTCCTCGCCCACCTGTTCCGCTTCGCCCGCGAGGCCGCCGGCCGTCGGGCGCCACTACAGATGGGGAGTGCCGCATGAGTACGGTCATCAGCCAGGCGTTCTTCCAACACGCCCTGCTCGCCGGGACGTTCATCGCGCTGGCGTGCGGTCTGGTGGGCTACTTCCTGGTGCTGCGCGCCCAGATCTTCACCGGTGACGCGCTCAGCCACGTCGCGTTCACCGGCGCGATGGCCGCCCTGGCCGGCGGATACGACCTGCGCCTCGGGCTGTTCGCCGCGACCATCGGCGTCGGCCTGCTCATCGGCGGTCTCGGCCGCCGGGGCCGGGCGGACGACGTGGTGATCGGCAGCGTCTTCGCCTGGATCCTCGGCCTGGGCGCGTTCTTCCTCACCGTCTACACCACCTCGCGCAGCGGCGCCCAGGGCGGCGCCGGAACGAGCGTGCTGTTCGGCTCGATCTTCGGCCTGCACGGCAACCAGATCACCGTCGCGGTCGCCGTCGCGGGCGCGGTCTGCCTGATCGTGCTGCTGATCGCCCGGCCGCTGCTGTTCGCCACCCTGGACGAGGCCGTGGCTGCCGCCCGCGGAGTGCCGGTACGGGTGCTGGGCTTCATGTTCCTCGCGCTGGTCGGCGCCTGCGCCGGCGAGGCCACCCAAGCCGTCGGCTCGCTCCTGCTGCTGGGACTGCTCGCCGCCCCGGCGGGCGCGGCGATCCGACTCACCGACCGCCCGTACCGCGCGCTCGCGCTGTCCGCCGCGCTCGCCGTCGCGGAGATGTGGGGCGGCCTGCTCCTCAGCGCGGCGGCGCCGAAGCTGCCGCCGAGCTTCGCGATCATGGCGGTCGCCACCGCCGTGTACGCGGCCACCTTCCTCGTCCGCCCGGCCCGCGCCGCCCACCCTGCGACGGCCTGACCAAGCGGGGAAACGGGGGAGAGGATGACCGACACGAAGCCGACCGCCTTCGCCGACGCCGCCGAGCTGGCCGAACGCCGTCGGGCCAACGGCACACCCGTTCGTCCCGCAGCCGGTGACGTCGAGCTGATCGGCCGGCCGACCCCGCGCCGCGCCGAGGTCCTCCAGGCGCTGGCCGAGTCCGAGGAGTTCGTCAGCGCCCAACTGCTGTACGCCAGACTGGTCCAGGCCGGCTCGCGGGTGGGCCTGAGCACCGTCTACCGCACCCTGACCGCCCTCGCGAAGGTCGGCCGAGCCGACGTCGTGCGAGACGCCAACGGTGAGCGGCTGTTCCGCTACCGGCCCGGCCCCGATCACCGGCACTGCCTGATCTGCCGCGAGTGCGGCCTCAGCCTGCCGGTGGACTCGATCGCCGTCGAGGCCTGGGCCGAGCACATCGCCGAGATATCCGGCTTCGGCGAGGTCCACCACACCGTCGAGCTGGCGGGCATCTGTCCCAACTGCCGTACTGCCGGCTGACCAGCGGTACGTCCTGGACCCCGACGGCGTCCGCCGGTGGGGCACCGACCTCGCGCCGAGCACCGTGACCGACCTGGCCTGGCTGCGGGACGGCCGACGCCTCGTCAGCTCCGCCTACGGCGGCGTCCGCTGCCACGAGCGGCACAGTGCGCAGCCGGTTGCCGAGTACAAGTACGTGGGTTCCCACCTCGCCATCGCCCTGAACCCGAACGGCCGTTGGATCTGCACCGGCAACCAGGACGCCAGCATCCACATCTGGCGCACCAGGGACGGCGACGAACTCACCATGCACGGCTATCCCGACAAGATCGCCCGCCTCGCCTTCGACGGCACCGGCCGCTGGCTCGCCTCCGACGGCGCCCCCGACATCACCGTCTGGGACTTCTCCGGCAAGGGCCCCGCCGGCACCAAGCCCCGCGCGCTGCGTGCCCACGAGACCGTCACCGCCCTCGCCTGGCGGCCCGGCAGCGGCGCGATCCTGGCCAGCGCCGGAGCCGAGCAGAAGGTCGCGCTGTGGCGGGCCGACGGCGGACGAGCCGGGGCGCTGCTCAGGCCCGTCCACGAACGCGAACTGCCGGAGCCGGTCACCGCACTCGCCTGGGCGGAACCGGACGTGCTGGTGGTCGCGGACTACGAGGGGCGGGTGGAGGCATGGCCGATGCCGGACGACCTGAGCCGGTGACCCTACGGCCAGGAGGGCGGCCGTGCACGGTGGTCGTCTGCCGCGGCTGCTGCTGCGGCAGTGTCCGCAAGCACACCGGAACCGACCACGATGGCCAACTCGCCCGGCTCCGGGCGGCGGCGGAGAAATCCGGCGGCGCGCTGGTGGTCCGGACGGCCGACTGCCTGGACGCCTGCCTCCAGTCCAACGTCATCGTCGTCCAGCCCTCCAGTCACGGCCGCACCCGCGGCGGCCGTCCGGTCTGGCTGGGGTGGGCGCTCGACGACGACAGCATCGCCCTCATCCTCGGCTACGCGCTCGCGGGCGGGCCCGGCCTTGCCGAACTGCCCGCCGCCCTTGATCTGCAGCGCATCACGCCGCCTCGGACGCCCGCCATCACCCGGCGCAGTTGAGGCCCTCGGCTGCTTGCCGCCGGCGCGAAGGCCCGGGTGGTCCTTGGAATCAAGGACCACCCGGGCCTTCGCGCGCGATCTGCGGCTCAGCCCCGGCGTCGGGCGGCCTGGGCGCCGTAGCGGCGCTCGAAGCGCTCGACGCGACCGGCGGTGTCGATGACGCGGGCGGCGCCGGTGTAGAAGGGGTGGCTGGCGGAGGAGATCTCCACGTCGATCACGGGGTAGGTGTTGCCGTCCTCCCACTCGATGGTCCGGTCGCTCGTGGCCGTCGACCTGGTGAGGAATGTCAGTCCGCCGACGCGGTCGCGGAAGACGACGGGGCGGTAGGCGGGGTGGATGCCGGGCTTCATGGGGCTACTCCTCGGGTGGGTTTCTGGGGTCAGCGCTCTTCGCGGAAGTCGACGTGCTGGCCGAGGACCGGGTCGTACTTGCGCAGGACGAGGCGGTCCGGGTCGTTGCGGCGGTTCTTGCGCGTCACGTACGTGTAGCCGGTGCCGGCGGTCGAGCGGAGCTTGATGATCGGGCGCAGGTCGTTGCGCGCCATGGCGTCCTCCTGGAGCGGATCGGTGGCGGGTGAGCCGTCATCATAGCGAAATGGTTTTCGTTTCCATCTAGCTGTAGGGTGGCAACACCAGCCGAGGCCACGGCATTCCCGAAGCCGGAGCCGCATCCGTGGCTGCGCACCGTCCCATCCATCCGGAGTCGTGATGTCCGCCCACTGCCAGCTCACCGGCCGCAAGCCGGGATTCGGCAACACCATCTCCCACTCGCACCGCCGCAGCAGCCGCCGGTTCGACCCCAACATCCAGCGCAAGCGCTACTGGATTCCCAGCGAAGGCCGCTACGTCCGGCTCACCCTCAGCGCCAAGGGCATCAAGACCGTGGACACGATCGGCATCGAGGCCGCCGTCACCCGCATCCGCGCCCGAGGGGAGAAGGTCTGATGGCCAAGCGGAGCAAGATCGCCAAGAACGAGCAGCGCCGGGCCGTTGTCGCGCAATATGCCGAGCGCCGCGCGGAACTCAAGCGGATCATCGCGTCCCCTGCGAGCAGCCCGGAGGACCGCGCGGCGGCCCGGGCCGAGCTGCAGCGCCAGCCGCGCGACGCCAGCGCGACGCGGGTTCGCAACCGCGACAGCGTGGACGGCCGCCCGCGCGGCTACCAGCGCGCCTTCGGCCTCTCCCGGATCAACCTGCGCACCCTCGCGCACGCCGGCCAGCTGCCCGGGGTCCGCAAGTCGAGCTGGTAGCCCGGTCCGCGGGCCGGTCGCGTCGCGGGCTGCACCGGGATCGCCGCAGCCCGCGACGCGACCGGACTCCCTCGGACTTCCGGACCGGCGTCGCAACGCCGACGCCGCAACGCCGAAAGGAAGACGCAATGCCTGACGACACCCGCCTGCCGGTGGTGGTCGTCGCCGGCCTCCACGAGGCCGAGCGCCGCCAGGCGGTCCTGGAACTGCTGAGCGGCGGCGGGAACGCCGTCGTGCTGCACCACGACCTCACCGACGCCGCCCTCCACGGCCGGGTCCGGCGGGCCATCCTGGACGCCGCAGGGTCGCGCAGCGAGTCGGACGTCCCGCTGACGCACGACTGCCCCTGCTGCGCACTGCGCGAGGACCTGCTCCCCGAACTGTTCGACCCGCTGCTGCTCGAACTCGGCCGGGTCGGCCGCCCGGACGCGGCACGCTACGCCGAGGTCATGATCGGCGAACCGGGCTGGACCGAGAAGCTGGCGCTCGACGGGCCCGTGGACGCTGTGGTGTCCACCGCGGCGCTGCACTACCCGCGGCCGGACCGCCTGGGGGAGATCTACCGGGATTTGGCGGACGTGCTGCGACCCGGCGGAGTGCTGGTCAACGGTGACCACCTGACACTGGAGGACCCGGTTCTCGCCCGCTTCAGCCGGACGGTGGGGCGGTGCCGCGCCGAGCGCCGGGGAAGGCGTGGCACCGGGGAGGACTGGGCCGGTTGGTGGGCCGCCGCGGCGCAGGTCCCGGAGTTCGCCGAACTGCTCGCGGCCAGGCAGCGGCAGCTCCCACCGGCCGACGGTGACGGCAACGGACCGTCGGCGGCCGGGCACGAGCGGTTGCTACGGCAGGCCGGGTTCCGCCCTGCCGGGCCGGTCTGCCAGTACGGCGACAGCTGCGTCCTCGTGGCCGTGCGCTGAAGCCGGGCCGGTCAGTGGTCGTCCCAGTGGCCCGCGTGGGCGGCGTGGCGGTGTCCGTCGTGGACGTAGTCCACGTGGTCGCCGTGGGGTACGGCGGTGTGGCCGCAGCCTTGCCCGTGCTCGTGGGCGTGGCTGGAGTGTTCGACGTGGCCGGTCGACTCGCACTCGTCGACGTGGCCGTTGTGGACGCGGTGCAGATGGCCGTCGTGGACGTAGTCCACGTGGTCGGCGTGCGGCACCGCCACGTGGCCGCAGCCCTGGCCGTGGTGGTGGCCGTGCTCGCTGTGGGTTCGGTGGTCGACCGGTGCGCTCATGACGTTCGCCTTCCCTCTGTCCATCTTCAAATCTACGCATGACCGGCAAAACGGGCGATGAATCGTCGCGCGGCACCTGAACTGTTGCCCCCCGCAGGGTTATTGAAAAGCATTATCGTTTCACCTTAGGGTTGGGGAACCGTCCATGAATGAGGGCAAGGTGACGCATCGTCAGATATCCCAGAGATCGATGCTCGGCCTGGTGGGCGCGGGCGTGGTGCTCGGCAGCGGCCTGCTCACGGCGTGCAGCAGCGGATCGAGCGCCCGCGCGCCACTTGCCACGCAGAGCCCCACGGCCTCCGCCCCGCCCCGCCGAGGGGGCAAGCTGCGGGCGGCCTTCGCCGGATCCAGCGCCGAGTCCACCAGCGTGCTCCAGGCGACCGGGAGCGCGATCGACTACGTCCGGGCCCGGCTGATCTGGGACACCCTCGGCGAGATCGAGGGCAGCGCCCCGGTGTGGCGGCTCGCCGAATCCGTCGAGCCCAACGCGGACGCCACCCGCTGGACCGTGCGGCTACGGGACGGCGCGACCTTCAGCGACGGACGCAAACTCACCGCCCAGGACGTGCTGTTCAGCCTCCGCGCACTGGCCTCCAGCCCCACCGTGCAGAGCGGGCTGCTCGGCGGGCTCGACGCCGGGGCGTCCGCCGTCCGCGACCCCCGCACGCTGGAGCTTCAACTCCAGGGCCCCGACGGCTTCTTCGACCTGGTCCTCGCCCAGTCGATGTTCGTCTTCCCCGACGGCACCACCGACGTCGCGCACGCGCCCGGCTCGGGACCGTTCGTCCTGGAGAGCTGGACGGCCGGCAGCAGCAGCCTGCTCACCGCCCGTACCGACTACCGGGGTTCGGCCAATGGCGGCCCCTACCTCGACCAGATCGAACTGCTCTCCGTCGCCGACGCCGGTGCTCGGCTCAACGGCCTGAAGGCGGGCCAGTTCGACTATGCCGGCGGGCTCACCCTCACCACCGCCCGCGCCGAGGCCCAGAACCAGGCCCTGCGCATCCTCACCGCGCCGCAGGAGCTGTGGAGCGAGCTCGCCTTCACCATGAACCTCGGCACCGACCCGTTCGCCAAGCCCGGGCGCAGCAGATGCAGCCGTTGGTCATCTCGACCAGCCGCTCCTCGGTTCGCGACAGCGTGCCTCCGTCGCGGACCAGGGCGACGTCGATGCTGATCTCGCTCATACCGTTGACGATCACTGCGGCGCGCAGGCCGTCCCGGTTGTGCAGCAGGTGGTTGAGCAGGATGGTCTTGCCGGCGCCGAGAAAGCTGGACGCCGGTGAGCGCGGCGCCTGTCTGGAGGAGCTGTCCGGCCAGTTGTCGGCGGCCCACCCAACCCGCCAGCGCTTGCCGCCCGTACCGGGGCCAGGGCCGGGCCCGACCGGCGTGGCAGCGCAGGTAGCCCCGCTCACAGGTCCGCCACAGCGGCGTGACCGGGCGTGACCCGGTCCGCCCAGCACAGGGTGGCGGCGCGCCCCGTCGGCACCGCACGGATCTCCGGCGTCCAGGCGGCGTCTGGAACGCGGCCCCGGCGGAAGGACAGCGGGCCGTGGGAAGTCTCGCAAATTCCTTAGCGGTCCCTCTGGTTCGCTGACTGTGCCGAGAACGGCCCGCGAGCAGTGGCTGAAGGGGAACGGATGTCCAAGCGTGCACTGATCACCGGGGTGACCGGCCAGGACGGGTCGTACCTGGCCGAACATCTCATCTCCCTCGGGTACGAGGTCTGGGGCCTCACCCGGGGGCAGGCGAACCCGCGGAAGGACCGGGTCAGCAGGCTGATCCCGGACCTGCGGTTCGTCGACGGCGACCTGATGGACCAGGGCAGCCTGGTGTCCGCCGTCGACTCGATCCAGCCCCACGAGGTCTACAACCTCGGGGCGATCTCGTTCGTGCCGATGTCCTGGCGCCAGCCGGAACTGGTCACCGAGGTCAACGGCACCGGCGTGCTGCGGGTGCTGGAGGCTATCAGGATGGTGAGCGGGATCAACAAGCCGGCCGGCTCCGCCGCCGGTCCCGGGCGGATCCGCTTCTACCAGGCCTCCAGCTCCGAGATGTTCGGCATGGTGGCGGAGTCCCCGCAGACCGAGCGGACCACCTTCCACCCGCGCAGCCCGTACGGCGTGGTGAAGACCTACGGTCACTACATCACGCGCAACTACCGCGAGTCCTACGGAATGTACGGAGTCTCGGGGATCCTGTTCAACCACGAGTCGCCGCGCCGCGGGGCCGAGTTCGTGACCCGGAAGATCTCCCTCGCGGTGGCGCAGATCAAGCTCGGTCAGCAGGACCGGCTGCTGCTCGGCAACCTCGACGCCGTCCGCGACTGGGGTTTCGCCGGGGACTACGTGCGGGCCATGCACCTGATGCTCCAGCAGGACCAGCCCGGCGACTACGTCATCGGCACCGGGCAGATGCACTCGGTGCGGGACGCGGCGCGGATCGCCTTCGAGTGCGTCGGGCTCGACTGGGAGGAGTACGTCGAGGTGGACCCCGCGCTCGTGCGGCCCGCCGAGGTCGAGACGCTCTGCGCGGACGCCGGGAACGCGCGGCAGAGGCTCGGATGGGAGCCGGAGGTCGACTTCCCGGAGCTCATGCGGATGATGGTCGAGTCCGACCTGGAGCAGGCACGGCTGGCCCGCGACTACGGCGAGGTGCTGGCCGACGCGCGCTGGTGACGTCGGGCCCGGCACGGCAGCAGGGCGGGGCGGGGCGGTGGGGAGGTGAAGCCCCCACCGCCCTATCGCCGTTCGGAACCGGGCCGGTCGGGGGAGCGGGAGAGCTCCAGGATCGCCAGCGCGATCTCGGCACCCTGGTTTCCGAACCGGGCGGCGTAGCGGCGCAGCATCGCGTTCTCCTGGGCGAGGCTGGTGGTCGGCAATCCGGCGGCGCGGCGGCTGAGCTGGTGGCCGCGGGCCAGGCGGACGCGTCGGGCCAGCTGGGCGATCAGCTGCTCGTCGAGCGCGCTGAGTTCGGACGCCGCCTGGTCCGCGGCGGCCTCGGTGGAGGGCCCCGGCACTCTCGGCGCGTCGCCGTGCGGGAAGGGTTCGGGCATGGCGGTGATCCTCATCGACGTCGGGGCACCGCGCCCGGACGGGCCGCGCCCATGGCTCGCGCAACTGACGATCCAGCCGAACGGTCCGGCAATTCCCTACAGTCCGGTGGCAGTTCGGCGGAGATCGACAGACCCTAGGGAAATTCGGCGGGGCCCCGATCGAGACTGGGCGCTGGAGTGCGGGAATGCGAGCGCCGCGCGTGCCGGGCACGCGGGCCGTCCTCAAGCGGATCCCTGCCGTTCGCCGGTCTTCCAGATGGGTTGCGTCGATGATGGACAAGGAACAGAAGCTCCGGGACTACCTCAAGCGGGCCAGCGCGGACCTCCAGCGCTCCCGGCAGCGGGTGGACGAGCTGGAGGCGGCCGCCCGGGAGCCGATCGCCATCGTGGGGATGAGCTGCCGCTTCCCCGGCGGGGTCGCGTCTCCCGAGGACCTCTGGGCGATGCTCGTCGCCGGCGAGGACGGCATCACCGGCCTGCCCACCGACCGCGGCTGGGAGCTCGACCCGGCGTCCGGGCCGGTCGACGTCCGGGGCGGGTTCCTGCAGGGTGCCGCCGACTTCGACCCGGGCTTCTTCGGTATCTCGCCGCGTGAGGCGCTGTCCATGGACCCACAGCAGCGCGTCCTGCTGGAGGCGTCCTGGGAGGCCATCGAGCGGGCGGGCGTCGACCCGAGCAGCGTCCGCGGCACCCGCACCGGCGTCTTCGTCGGCGCGATGCCGCAGGACTACCGCACCGGGCCGGACGACGACGTCCAGGGCTTCGTGCTGACGGGCAACGCGACCAGCGTGATCTCCGGCCGCCTCTCCTACGTCCTCGGCGCCGTCGGCCCGGCCGTCACCGTCGACACCGCGTGTTCGTCGTCGCTCGTCGCGCTCCACCTGGCTGCGCAGTCGCTGCGCGCGGGGGAGTGCGGCATGGCGCTCGCCGCGGGCGTCACCGTCATGTCGACCCCCACCACCTTCGTCGAGTTCGCCCGCCAGGGCGGCCTGGCCTCGGACGGTCGCTGCCGCTCCTTCGCCGACGCCGCGGACGGCACCGGATGGGCCGAGGGCGTCGGCGTGCTCGTCCTGGAGCGGCTTTCGGTGGCCCGGCGCAACGGGCACCGGGTGCTGGCCGTCGTGCGCGGCACCGCCGTCAACCAGGACGGCGCCTCCAACGGGCTCACCGCGCCCAACGGGCCGTCCCAGCAGCGCGTCATCGAGCAGGCGCTGCGCAACGCGCGGCTCTCCGCCGACCAGGTGGACGCGGTCGAGGCACACGGCACCGGCACCGTCCTCGGTGACCCGGTCGAGGCCCAGGCGCTGCTCGCCACCTACGGGCGCGGGCGGGACCCGCAGCGCCCGCTGCTGCTCGGCTCGGTGAAGTCGAACCTGAGCCACACCCAGGCCGCGGCCGGCATGGCCGGGGTGATCAAGACGGTGCTCGCGCTGCGGCACGAGCTGCTGCCGCGCACCCTGCACGTGGACGAGCCGTCGACGCACGTCGACTGGGAGTCCGGCGCCGTCCAGCTGCTGACCGAGGCGACGCCGTGGCCGCGGGGCGCGGAACCGCGCCGGGCGGGCGTCTCGTCGTTCGGCCTCAGCGGCACCAACGCGCACGCCATCATCGAGGAGGCCCCGGCTGGGGAGGAGGCGCCCGCGTCCGAGGCCGTCGAGGCCGGGGCGCTGCCCTGGCTGGTCTCCGGCCGTACCCCCGAGGCGCTGCGGGCCCAGGCCGGGCGGCTCGTCTCGTTCCTGGCGGCGGACGCCGAGGGCTCCGACACCGACCTGGCCCACGCGCTCGCCACCACCCGGGCCGCCCTGGAACACCGCGCCGTCGTCACGGCGACCGGACGCGCCGAGGCCGTCGCGGCGCTCAGCGCGCTGGCGGACGGCGGGGGCGACGGCCGGGCCGTGCTCGGCACCACCCACGGCCGCGGCAAGCTCGCCTTCCTGTTCGCCGGCCAGGGCTCGCAGCGCCTCGGCATGGGCCGCGAACTGGACTCCCGATTCCCGGTGTTCGCCGCCGCCCTGGAGGAGGTGCTCGCCGAGTTCGACGGCCGGCTCGACGCCCCGCTGCGCGACGTGATCCGGGGCGCCGACGAGGAGGCGCTGAACCGCACGGGCCACGCCCAGCCCGCGCTGTTCGCCGTCGAGGTCGCGCTGTACCGGCTGCTGGAGTCCTGGGGCGTGCGCCCGGACTTCCTGGCCGGCCACTCGGTCGGCGAGATCGCGGCCGCGCACGTCGCCGGGGTGTTCACCCTCGCCGACGCGTGCGCCCTGGTCGCCGCCCGGGCCCGCCTCATGCAGGCCCTCCCGGCCGGTGGCGCCATGGTCGCGGTGCAGGCGGGCGAGGACGAGGTCCTGCCCCTGCTCGGCGACGGCGTGTCGCTGGCCGCCGTCAACGGCCCGCAGGCCGTCGTCGTCTCTGGTGAGTGCGCCGCGGCCGAGGCCGTCGGCGCGCACTTCGCCGAACTCGGCCGCAAGGTCCGGCGCCTGCGCGTGTCGCACGCCTTCCACTCGCCGCTCATGGACCCGATGCTCGACGAGTTCCGTGCCGTCGTCGCCGCCCTGGACCCGCAGGCGCCCGCGGTCCCGGTCGTCTCCACCCTCACCGGCACGCTCGCCACCGTCGAGCAGCTGACCTCCGCCGACTACTGGGCCGACCAGGCCCGCCAGGCCGTCCGGTTCGCCGACGCCACCGCATGGCTCGGCGGCCACGGCGTCACCCTCTTCCTCGAGCTCGGCCCCGACGGTTCCCTCGCCGCGCTCGCCCAGAGCGCCCTCGACGAGCCCGCCAGCGAAGGTTGCAGCGCCCTCGCCGCACTGCGCCCCGGCCGCGACGAGACCGAGGCACTCACCGAGGCCCTGGCCGGGCTGCACGTGCGCGGCGTGCCGGTGCGCTGGGACGCCTACTTCGAGGGCACCGGCGCCCGCCGTGCCGACCTGCCCACCTACGCCTTCCAGCACAAGCGCTACTGGCCGAAGAGCGCGCTCTCGCGCACCGGCGACGTCCGCGCCGCCGGGCTCGGCTCGGCCAACCACCCGCTGCTCGCCGCCGCCGTCTCGCTCGCCAACACCGACGGCCTGCTGCTGACCGGCCGGCTCTCGCTGCGCACCCACCCGTGGCTGGCCGACCACGCCGTCGACGGCACCGTCCTGCTGCCCGGCACGGCCTTCCTGGAGCTCGCCGTGCGCGCGGGCGACGAGGTCGGCTGCGAGCGCGTCGAGGAGCTGACGCTCACCGCGCCGCTGCCGCTGCCCGAGCAGGGCGGCGTGCAGGTACAGGTGTGGGCCGGCCGGGCCGACGCGAACGGACGGCGCAGCGTCGGCGTCTACTCGCGGCCCGAGGGCGACGAGGACGCCCCGTGGACCCAGCACGCCGACGGAATCCTGGCGGCCGACGGACCCGGCCCCTTCGCGGAGGAGTTCACGCAGTGGCCGCCGGCCGGTGCACAGGCGCTGGACCTGGGCGGCCTGGACGAACGCCTCGCCGCCGCCGGCTTCCGCTACGGCCCGGCGTTCCGCGCGCTGCGTGCGGCCTGGCGGCGCGGTGCGGACGTGTTCGCCGAGGTCGCGCTGGACGAGGGCGCGAGCGGCGAGGCGGGCGCGTTCGGGATCCACCCGGCCCTGCTGGACTCGGCGCTGCACGCGACGGCGTTCCTCGGGCTCCGCGGGGTGCCGTTCTCCTGGCAGGACGTCAGCCTGCACGCCGCGGGTGCGTCGGTGGCGCGGGTACGCCTGTCCGCGACCGGGGACGACTCGGTGTCGGTCGAGGTCGCCGACGCGGCGGGCGGCCCGGTCGCCTCGGTCGGCTCGCTGCTGCTGCGGGCGCTCCCGGCGCCGGCCGGCGCGGGCGTCGGGCCAGTGCCGGACGCGATGTTCGAGCTGCGCTGGTCCCGGCCGCGCGGCGGCGCACCGGCGCCCGCCTCGGTGGCCGTCGCGGCGGCGGACCCGCTCGGCCTCGGTGTGCTGCCGACGGTGGGCGAGGGCCAGGCAGAGGTGGTGCTCGTGCCGCTCGCGGGCGACCCGGCCGACCCGGTCGGGTCCGCCCACGCGCTGACGGCCCTGGCCCTGGCCCGGATTCAGGAGTGGCTCGCCGAGGGCGCGCCCGGCCGGCTGGTCTTCGTGACCCGGGGCGCCGTCGCCACCACGGCGGACGCCGAGGTCACCGACCCGGCCGCGGCCGCCGTGTGGGGTCTGGTGCGCTCCGCGCAGGCCGAGCACCCGGGCCGTTTCGGCCTGGTCGACCTGGACCCGGCCGGCGGCCCGCTGTCCGGGCGCGCCCTCGGCGGCGACGAGCCGCAACTGGCGGTGCGCGGCGGCGCGGTGCTCGCGGCCCGGCTGGCCCGCGCCGGCGCGGTGGCCGCCGCCGGCACCGCGTGGAACCCGGACGGGACCGTCCTGATCACGGGCGGCACCGGCGGTCTCGGCGCCGTCCTCGCCCGGCACCTGGTGGCCGAGCACGGCGTGCGCCGCCTGGTGCTCGCGAGCCGCCGCGGGGCCGCGGCCGAGGGTGCCGCCGAACTGGCCGCGCAGCTCACCGAGGCCGGCGCCGAGGTCGCCGTCGAAGCGTGCGACCTCACCGACCGCGCCGCCGTGGAGCGCCTGGTCGCGGGGGTGCCCGCCGCGCACCCGCTGACCGCCGTGGTGCACGCCGCCGGAGTCCTGGACGACGGCGTCGTCGAGCACCTCACCCCGGAGCGGCTCGCCGCAGTCCTGCGGCCCAAGGCCGACGCCCTGTGGCACCTCCACGAGGCCACCCGTGGCCCCGGCCTCGCCGGATTCCTCGTCTTCTCGTCCTTCTCCGGGACCGTCGGCGCGGCCGGCCAGGCCAACTACGCCGCCGGCAACGCCTTCGCGGACGCCCTCGTGCGCACCCGCCGGGCCGCCGGGCTGCCCGGGCTCTCGCTCGGCTGGGGCCCGTGGGCCGCCGTCGGCGGAATGACCGGCGGGCTCACCGACGCCGACCTCGACCGGCTCGCGCGGCTCGGCACCCCGGCGCTCTCCGAGGCGGACGGCACCGCGCTGTTTGACGCCGCCCTCGCCCGCCCGGAGGCCGTCCTGCTGCCCGTCCGCCTCGACCTCCCGGCGCTGCGCGCCCGGGGCGAGGTGCCGCCGCTCCTGCGCGGTCTGATCCGCACCCCCGCGCGGCGCGCCGCCGTGACCGCCACCGAGGCGGCGGGCGCCCTCGCCCGCCGCCTCGCCGGACTGGACACGCGCGCCCGCACCGAGGCCGTCGTCGACCTGGTCCGCGCCCAGGTGGCGGCCGTCCTGCGGCACGCCGACGCCTCCGAGGTCGACCCGCACCGCCCGTTCCAGGACCTCGGGTTCGACTCGCTCACCGCCGTGGAGCTGCGCAACCGCCTGAGCGCCGCCACCGGGCTGCGCACCTCCGCGACCGTCGTCTTCGACTACCCGAGCGTCACCGCCCTCGCCGGGCACCTCCTGGACGGTCTGACGGGCGGCCCGGCCCCCGCCGCCGCGGCGCCCGTCCGCGCGGCGGCCGACGACGACCCGGTCGTCATCGTCGGCATGAGCTGCCGCTACCCGGGCGGCGTCGCGTCCCCCGAGGACCTGTGGCGCCTGCTGCGCGAGGGCACCGACGCGATCTCGGGCCTGCCCACCGACCGCGGCTGGGACGTCGAGGCGCTCTACCACCCGGACCCGGACCACCTCGGCACCAGCTACACGCGCTACGGCGGATTCCTTCAGGGGGCCGCCGACTTCGACCCCGGCTTCTTCGGCATGAGTCCGCGCGAGGCGCTGGCCACCGACGCCCAGCAGCGCCTGCTGCTGGAGGCCTCCTGGGAGGCGGTCGAGCGGGCCGGGATCGACCCGGTGTCGCTGCGCGGCAGTCGCACCGGCGTGTTCGCCGGTGTGATGTACAACGACTACTCGGCGCTGCTCGCCGGCGGGCGCTTCGAGGGCCACCAGGGCAGCGGCACCTCGCCCAGCATCGCCTCCGGCCGCGTCTCCTACACGCTCGGCCTGGAAGGCCCGGCCGTCACCGTCGACACCGCGTGCTCGTCCTCGCTCGTCGCCATGCACTGGGCCATGCAGGCCCTGCGCGCCGGCGAGTGCACGCTCGCCCTGGCCGGCGGCGTCACCGTGATGTCCACCCCGACCTCGCTGATCGAGTTCTCCCGTCAGCGCGGCCTCGCGCCCGACGGGCGCTGCAAGGCGTTCTCCGACCGGGCCGACGGCGTCGGCTGGTCCGAGGGTGTCGGCATGCTGCTCCTGGAGCGACTCTCCGACGCGCGCCGCAACGGCCACCCGGTGCTGGCCGTCGTGCGCGGATCGGCCGTCAACCAGGACGGTGCCTCCAACGGGCTCACCGCCCCCAACGGGCCGTCCCAGCAGCGGGTCATCCGTCAGGCCCTGGCCGCCGCCGGGCTGGCGACGGCCGACGTCGACGTCGTCGAGGCGCACGGCACCGGCACCTCCCTGGGTGACCCGATCGAGGCTCAGGCCCTGCTCGCCACCTACGGCCAGGACCGCGAACTCCCGCTGCTCCTCGGCTCGGTGAAGTCCAACCTCGGCCACACCCAGGCCGCCGCCGGCGTCGCGGGCGTCATCAAGGCGGTGCTGGCGATGCAGCACGGCGTCGTGCCCCGCACCCTGCACGCGGCCGAGCCGTCGTCCCACGTGGACTGGGACGAGGGCGCGGTGGAGCTGCTGACCGAGGAGGCACGGTGGCCGGAAACCGGCCGCCCGCGCCGCGCCGGCGTGTCCTCCTTCGGCTTCAGCGGCACCAACGCGCACGTGATCCTCGAGCAGGCCCCCGCCGTCGTCGTGCGGGACACCGCCCCGGCCGTCACGGAACCCGTCCTGCTGTGGCCGCTGGCCGGCCGCAGCCCGGCCGCGCTGCGCGACCAGGCCGCCCGTCTGCGGGCCTTCGCCGCCGCCGACCCGGACGCCGGCCCGTCCGGCCTCGGTCTCTCACTGGCCACCACGCGCTCCGCCTTCGACCACCGCGCCGTCGCGGTCGGCGCCGACCGCGACGAACTGCTCGCCGCCCTGGCCTCGCTCGCCGCGGGCGAGTCCGCCGCCGGACTGGTCGCGGGCGAGACGGGCGCCGGGAAGCTCGCCGTGCTGTTCGCCGGTCAGGGCGCCCAGCGCCTCGGTGCCGGACGCGAACTCGCCGGGCGCTTCCCGGTGTTCGCCGAGGCGCTGGACGAGGTGCTGCGCGAATTCGGTCCCCGGTTGGAGCGCCCGCTGCGCGACGTGCTGTGGGGCGAGGACGAGGAGTTGCTGAACCGCACCGGCTGGGCGCAGCCCGCGATCTTCGCCGTCGAGGTCGCGCTGTTCCGCCTGGTCGCCTCGCTCGGCGTGCGCGCCGACGTCCTGCTCGGCCACTCCGTCGGCGGGATCGCCGCCGCGCACTGCGCCGGGGTGCTGTCGCTCGCCGACGCGTGCGCGCTCGTGGCCGCCCGGGCCCGGCTCATGGACGCGCTGCCCGGGGGCGGTGCCATGGTCTCCGTCGAGGCCGCCGAGGACGAGGTGCTGCCGCGTCTGGTGCCCGGCGTGTCCGTCGCGGCCGTCAACGGGCCGCGGGCCGTGGTGATCTCCGGCCTGGAGGACGAAGTCCTGCGCATCGCCGGGGAGTTCGCGGCCGAGGGCCGCCGGACGAAGCGGCTGCGCGTCTCGCACGCCTTCCACTCGCCGCTGACGGAGCCGATGCTGGAGGAGTTCCGGCGCACCGTCGTGGAGCTGGAGTTCCGCGCGCCGGCCATCCCGCTCGTCTCCGACACCACCGGCGAACTCGCCACCGAGGCCGAGCTGTGCTCGCCCGAGTACTGGGTCGAGCACGTCCGCCGGGCCGTCCGTTTCGCCGACGGCGTCCGCGCCGCCCGCGCGGCCGGCGCCGCGACCTTCCTCGAACTGGGCCCGGACGGCGTGCTGTCCGCGCTCACCGAGGAGATCCTGGCCGACGACACCGCCGCGACCGCCGTCCCGCTGCTGCGCGCCGGGCGGCCCGAGGAGCGGACCGCAGCCCTCGCCCTGTCCGCGCTCCACGTGCGAGGCCACGCCCTGGACTGGGCCGCGCTGTACGCGGGCACCGGCGCCCGCCGCGCCGGCCTGCCCACCTACGCGTTCCAGCACGAGCGCTACTGGCCCGAGGCCGAGCCCGCCATCGCCGCCCCGGCCGCCGACCCCGCCGACTCGGCGCTGTGGGGCGCCGTCGAGCGCGGCAGCGCCGCCGAACTCGCCGGCCTGCTCGGCCTGCGCGACGAACAGCACGCCGGCCTCTACGCCCTCCTGCCCGCCCTCGCCGACTGGCGCCGCACCCGGCACGAGAAGGCGCAGCTGGACAGGGCCCGCTACCGAGTCCACTGGCGGCCCGTCCGCCCGGCGGCCGCACCCGTGCTGGACGGCACCTGGCTGGTCGTCACCACCGACGCCGTCGACGACGCCGAGCTCCTCGACGCGCTGCGCGGCCACGGCGCCCGCCTGGAGCGCCTGGCGCTCGACGGGGACTGCCGCGACCGTGCGGAACTCGCCCGCCGCATAGCGGACTTCGGTGAACTGAGCGGCGTCCTCTCGCTCGTCGCGCTGGCCGACCGGCCGGTGCCCGGGCCCGGCCTGCCCGAGGGCGTCGCGCTCGGCGTCGTCCTCGCCCAGGCCCTCGGCGACCTGCGCTCCGCCGCGCCGCTGTGGACCGTCACCCGCGGGGCCGTCTCGACCGGGCCCGCCGACCCGCTCACCAACCCCGTCCAGGCCGCCGCGTGGGGCCTCGGTCGGGTCGCCGCCCTGGAGCGCCCGCAGGCGCCGGGCGGGCTGGTCGACCTGCCGCCGGTGCTGGACGCGCCGACCGTGCAGGGCCTCGTCGGTGTGCTCGCGGCGAGCGGGCGGGGGAACGAGGACCAGGTCGCGCTGCGCGGCAGCGCTGTCCACGGCCGCCGCCTGGTGCGGCACGCCGTCGACGAACTGCCCCGCGCCGAGGAGTTCACCGCGGAGGGCACCGTCCTCATCACCGGCGGCACCGGGGCGCTCGGCACCGAGGTCGCCCGCTGGCTGGCCCGCAGCGGCGCCCGGCACCTTCTGCTCACCGGCCGCCGCGGACCGGACACGCCCGGCGCCGCCGAACTCGTCGCCGAGCTCGCCGAGCTCGGCGCCACCGCGGCCGTCGTCGCCTGCGACGTCGCCGACCGGGACGCGCTCGCCGCCGTCCTCGCCGCCGTCCCGGCCGAGCACCCGCTGACCGGCGTCGTGCACGCCGCCGGCGTCGGCCAGGCCGCCCCGCTCTCGGACACCCCGGTCGCCGAGGTCGCCGAGCTCACCGCCGCCAAGCTTCAGGGCGCCGCCCACCTCGACGCCCTCCTCGCCGACCACGACCTGGACTTCTTCGTCCTGTTCTCCTCCGTCGCCGGTGTCTGGGGTGGCGCCGGCCAGGGCGCCTACGCCGCCGCCAACGCGTACCTCGACGCCCTCGCCGAGAACCGCCGCGCCCGCGGCCTGACCGCCACCTCGGTCGCCTGGGGCCCGTGGGCCGGCGCAGGCATGGCCGCCCATGAGGTCGTCGCCGACGGACTGCGCCGCCAGGGCCTGCGCTTCCTCGCACCGGAGACCGCGCTCACCGAGCTGCGCCGCGCGATCGTCCACGAGGACGTCGCCGTGACCGTCGCGGACGTCGACTGGGAGCGCTACGCCCCGGTCTTCACCGCGGCCCGGCCGAGCGTGCTGTTCGACGAGCTGCCCGAGGTCCGGGCCCTCGCCCGCGGTGCCGCGGCCGACGCCGGCGCCGCCTCCGACCTCGTGCGCCGCCTGCGCGGCCTGGCCGGGCCGGAGCGCGACCGCCTGCTCGTCGACCTGGTGCGCCGCGAGGCCGCCGCCGTCCTCGGACACGGATCCGTCGACGGCGTGCCCGAGAAGCGCGCCTTCCGCGACGCCGGGTTCGACTCGCTCACCGCCGTCGAACTGCGCAAGCGCCTCGCCGCGCTGACCGGCCTGCCGCTGCCCAGCACGATGGCCTTCGACCACCCGACGCCGCTCGCGCTCGCCGCCTTCCTGCGCGGCGAGCTGCTCGACGGCCCGCAGGACGCGACGGCGCCGCAGGCCGCCGCGGACCCGGACGAGCCGATCGCCATCGTCGGCATGGGCTGCCGCTTCCCCGGCGGTGCCGCAAGCCCCGAGCAACTGTGGCGGCTCGTCGCCGGGGGCACGGACGCCATCTCCGAGTTCCCGGAGAACCGCGGCTGGGACACCGGCCTCTACGACCCCGACCCGGACGCCCCCGGACGCACCTACTCCACCCGGGGCGGGTTCCTGCACGAAGCCGGCGAGTTCGACGCCGCGTTCTTCGGCATCTCCCCCCGTGAGGCCCTCGCCATGGACCCGCAGCAGCGCCTGCTGCTGGAGACCACCTGGGAGGCCCTCGAATCCGCGGGCATCGACCCGACCTCCGTGCACGGCAGCGCCACCGGCACCTTCATCGGGTCCACGTACCAGGAGTACGGGCTCGGCATGGACGACGGCTCGGCCGGGCACGCCGTCACCGGCACCAGCCCGAGCGTGCTCTCCGGGCGCCTGGCCTACCTGTTCGGCCTGGAGGGGCCGGCCGTCACCGTCGACACCGCGTGCTCCTCCTCGCTCGTCGCGCTGCACCTGGCCTGCCAGTCGCTGCGCGGCGGCGAGAGCTCCCTCGCGCTCGCCGGCGGCGCCACCGTCATGACGAACCCGAACGCCTTCATCGCCTTCAGCCGTCAGCGCGCCCTCGCAGCCGACGGCCGGTGCAAGGCCTTCTCCGAAGCCGCCGACGGCATGACCCTCGCCGAGGGCGTCGGCGTCGTCGTGCTGGAGCGGCTCTCCGACGCCGAGCGCAACGGGCACGAGGTGCTCGCCGTCGTCCGCGGCTCCGCGATCAACCAGGACGGCGCCTCCAACGGGCTCACCGCCCCGAACGGGCCCTCCCAGCAGCGCGTCATCCGCCAGGCGCTGCACAACGCGGGCCTCACCCCCGGCGACGTCGACGCCGTCGAGGCGCACGGCACCGGCACCGCCCTCGGCGACCCGATCGAGGCCCAGGCCCTCCAGTCCGCGTACGGGCGCGACCGCGACCCGCAGCGCCCGCTGCTGCTCGGCTCGGTCAAGTCCAACATCGGCCACACCCAGTCGGCCGCCGGCGTCGCGGGCGTGATCAAGATGGTCCAGGCGCTGCGCCACGGTGTGCTCCCGGCCACCCTGCACGCCGATGAGCCGTCCTCGCACATCGACTGGACGCCGGGCACCGTCACCCTGCTGAACGAGGCCGCGCCGTGGCCGGCCGGCGAACGGACCCGCCGCTGCGCCGTCTCCTCCTTCGGCATCAGCGGCACCAACGCGCACGTCGTGCTGGAGGAGGCGCCCCCCGCCTCCCCGACTCGAACCGCCGAGGTGTCCGACGGCGTCCTGCCGTGGGTGCTCTCCGCCCGCACCCCCGCCGCGCTGCGCGCCCAGGCGGCGCGACTGGCCGACCACCTCGACGCCGAGCCGGAGCTGCGCCCGCAGGACGTCGCCCACACCCTGCTGACCACCCGCGCCCTCTTCGAGCACCGTGCCGTCGTGCTCGGCGCGGACGCGGCCGAACTGCGCGAGGGCCTCGCCGCGCTCGCCGCCGGCGCCTCCGCGCCGAACGCCGTCCAGGGCCTCGCCGAGGACAGGGGCCGCACCGTCTTCGTCTTCCCCGGCCAGGGCTCCCAGTGGGCCGGCATGGGAGCCCGACTGCTCGACGAGTCGCCGGTGTTCGCCGAACGCGTCGCCGAGTGCGCGGCGGCGCTCTCCGCACACGTCGACTGGTCGCTGCTCGACGTGCTGCGCCAGGCCGAGGGCGCGCCCGCCCTGGAGCGCGTCGACGTCGTCCAGCCGGCGACCTTCGCCGTCATGGTGGCCCTCGCCGAGGTCTGGCGCGCCCACGGCGTCCAGCCGGACGCCGTGGTGGGCCACTCCCAGGGCGAGATCGCCGCCGCCGTCGTCGCCGGGGCGCTCTCCCTGGAGGACGGCGCCCGCGTGGCGGCCCTGCGCAGCCGGCTGATCGGCCGCGTTCTGGCGGGCTCCGGCGGGATGGTCTCCGTGCCGCTGTCCGCCGAGGAGGCCGAGGAGCGGCTGAGCTCGCGCTCCGGCGGGCTCGCCGTCGCCGCCGTGAACGGGCCGCGGACCGTCGTCGTCGCCGGTCCTGCCGGCGAACTCGACGAACTGATGGCCGAGTTCGAGGCCGAGGGCCTGCGTGCCCGGCGGATCAACGTGGACTACGGCTCGCACTCCGCCCAGGTCGAACTCCTCAGGGACGACCTGCTGGCCGACCTCGCCGCGGTGCACCCGCGCGCCGCCGAGGTGCCGTTCTTCTCCACCGTCACCGGCGACTGGCTCGACACCACCGCCATGGACGCCGACTACTGGTACCGCAACCTGCGCAACCCGGTCCGTTTCGACCCGGCGGTGCGGGAGCTGATGGCCCAGGGCCACGGCCTGTTCGTCGAGGTCAGCCCGCACACCGTGCTCACCATGGCGATCGAGGCCACCGCCGAGGACCGTGGCGACCGCGCCACCGCCGTCGGCACCCTGCGCCGCGACAAGGGCGGCGCCGACCGCTTCCTCGCCTCGCTCGCCGAGGCCTTCGTCCGCGGCGGACGGGCCGACTGGTCCTCCCGCACCGCCGGCGGGCGCCGCGTGCCGCTGCCCACCTACGCCTTCCAGCGCGAACACCTGTGGGCCGTCGCGCCACGCCCCGGCGGGGAGCCGGAGGACGGCGAGTTCTGGAGCGCCGTCGAGGAGGCCGACGTCGAGGCGCTCGCCGCCCGGTTGCGCATCGACAGCGGCGCGCTCGCGCCGGTGCTGCCCGCGCTGTCCGACTGGCACCGCCGGCGGCGGGAGCGCTCGACGGTCGACTCCTGGCGCTACCGGGCGACGTGGAAGCCACTGACCGCCGCATCCGCCCGCCTGGACGGCACCTGGCTCCTCGTCACCGCCGAGGGCGGCGAAGGGGAGGACGTCGCCGAAGCCCTGACCGCGCACGGGGCGACCGTAAAACGCCTCGTCCTGGACGACGGCTGCACGGACCGCCAGCGGCTCGCCGCGCTCCTCGAGTCCACTCCCGACGACCTCACGGGCATCGTCTCGCTGCTCGCCACCGCCGAGCAGCCGAGCGGGCGTCACCCCGCCCTGCCGGCGGGCGTCGCGCTCACCCTCGCCCTGGTCCAGGCCCTCGGAGACGCCGGGCAGGACGCGCCCCTGTGGTGCCTCACCCGCGGCGCCGTCGCCGCAGGCCGTACCGACCGGGTCGTCAACCCGGTGCAGGCGCAGGTCCACGGACTCGGCTGGACGGCCGCGCTGGAGCACCCGCAGCGCTTCGGCGGCGTCGTCGACCTGCCCGACGTGCTCGACCGGCGCGGCGGCGAGCGGCTGGTCGCCGTGCTGGCCGCCCGCGGCGAGGACCAGGTGGCGATCCGCCCCTCCGGCGCCTACGCCCGCCGCATCGTGCGCGCCGAGGCCGCCGCCCGCCGGGAGGCCCGGCCGCTGCGCGGCACCGTCCTGATCACCGGCGGCACCGGCACCCTCGCCCCGCACCTGGCGCGCCGGCTGGTGGCCGAGGGCGCCGAGCGGATCGTGCTCACCAGCCGCCGCGGCGCCACCGCGCCGGGCGCCGCCGACCTGCTCGCCGAGCTCGCCGCCGCGGGCTGTGCGGCCGAGATGGCCGCCTGCGACCTCACCGACCGCGAGGCCGTCGCGGCGATGCTCGCCGACCTGGCCGCCGCCGGCCACGAGGTGCGCACCGTCGTCCACACCGCCGCCGTCATCGAGCTGCTGTCGATCGACGAGACCACCCACGAGGCCTTCGCCAAGGTCCTCCACGCCAAGACCGCCGGGGCCCGCCACCTCGACGAGCTCCTGCCCGACGACCAGCTCGACGCCTTCGTGCTGTACTCCTCCACCGCCGGCATGTGGGGCAGCGGTCGACACGCCGCCTACGTGGCCGGCAACGCCTACCTCAACGCGCTCGCCGAGCACCGCCGCGCCCGCGGCGGCCGGGCCACCGCCGTGTCCTGGGGCATCTGGGCCGACGACCTGAAGCTCGGCCGCGTCGACCCCGGCCAGATCCGGCGCAGCGGCCTGGTCTTCATGGACCCCTCGCTCGCCCTGGACGGGTTGCGCCAGGCCCTGGACGCCGACGAGCAGGTGCTCGCGATCGCCGACGTCGACTGGGAGCGCTACCACCCGGTCTTCACCTCCGGCCGCCCGACCGCCCTGTTCGAGGACGTCCCCGAGGTGCGCCGGCTCGCCGAGGCCGCCGAACGCCCGGCCGGGGATGGCGAGTTCGCCGCCCGGCTGCGCGCCCTGCCGGCCGCCGAGCAGGAGCGCCGGCTGCTGGACCTGGTCCGTGGCGAGGCGGCCACCACGCTCGGCCACGCCTCGCCTGACGTGCTGTCCGAGCAGCGGGCCTTCCGCGACGTCGGCTTCGACTCGCTGACCGCCGTCGACCTGCGCAACCGCCTGGCCGCCGCGACCGGGCTCGCACTGCCGAGCACCCTCGTGTTCGACCACCCGAACCCGCTGGCCCTGATGCGCTTCCTGCGCGAGCGGATCGCCGGCGCCGCCGGTGGCGGACCCACCCCCGTGGCGGCCGGCGCCGCACCGGACGAGCCGATCGCCATCATCGGCATGAGCTGCCGCTACCCCGGCGGGATCGCCTCGCCGGAGGACCTGTGGCGGCTCGTCACCTCGGGCGGCGACGCCATCACCGAGTTCCCCGCCGACCGCGGCTGGGACACCGAGGGCCTGTACGACCCGGACCCGGACGCGCCCGGCCGCACCTACTCGGTGCGCGGCGGGTTCCTCCAGGGCGTCGCCGACTTCGACGCCGCGTTCTTCGGCATCTCCCCGCGCGAGGCCCTCGCCATGGACCCGCAGCAGCGCCTCCTCCTGGAGACGGCCTGGGAGGCCATGGAGCGCGCCGGCCTCGACCCGGCCGCCCTGCGCGGCAGCCTCACCGGCACCTTCATCGGCGCCAGCTACCAGGACTACAGCCCCGGCGACTCCGCCCAGGACGGCGCCGAGGGCCACCTCGTCACCGGCACCATCCCGAGCGTCCTGTCCGGCCGCCTCTCGTACACCTTCGGCTTCGAGGGCCCGGCCGTCACGCTCGACACCGCGTGCTCGTCCTCGCTCGTCGCGCTGCACCTGGCCTGCCAGTCGCTGCGCAACGGCGAGAGTTCGCTGGCGTTGGCCGGCGGCGTCAGCGTGATGGCCACGCCCAACGCGTTCATCGGATTCAGCCGCCAGCGCGCCATGGCCGTCGACGGCCGCTGCAAGGCCTACGCCGAGGCCGCCGACGGCATGAGCCTCGCCGAGGGCGTCGGCCTCGTCCTGGTCGAGCGCCTCTGCGACGCCGAGCGGCTCGGCCACCCGGTGCTCGCCGTCCTGCGCGGCTCCGCCGTCAACCAGGACGGCGCCTCCAACGGCCTCACCGCGCCCAACGGGCCCGCCCAGCAGCGCGTGATCCGCGCCGCCCTCGCCAGTGCCAGGCTCGCCCCAGGCGAGGTCGACGCCGTCGAGGGCCACGGCACCGGCACCAGGCTCGGCGACCCGATCGAGGCCCAGGCGCTGCTCGCGACCTACGGTCAGGACCGCGAACTGCCGCTGCTGCTGGGCTCGGTGAAGTCCAACATCGGCCACACCCAGATGGCCTCCGGCGTGGCCGGCGTCATCAAGACCGTGCTCGCGCTGCGCAGCGGCGTGCTCCCGGCCAGCCTGCACATCGACCGCCCGTCGACGCACGTCGACTGGACGGAGGGCGCCATCGAGCTCCTCGCGGAGGCCCGCGACTGGCCCGAGACCGGGCGTCCGCGCCGGGCCGCCGTCTCCTCCTTCGGGCTGAGCGGCACCAACGCGCACGTGATCCTCGAACAGGCACCGGCCGCCGCTGCGGCAACTGCGCCGACGGACGGCGACACCGTGCCCTTCACGCTGTCCGCCCGTACCGACGAGGCGCTGCGCGCCCAGGCCGGGCAGGTGCTCACCGCGCTCGACGAGCGGCCCGAACTGCCGCTCGTCGACCTGGCGTTCTCCCTCGCCATCACCCGCACCGCGCTCGACCGCCGTGCCGCCGTCACCACCGGCGACCGCGCCGAGCTCCGGCGCGCGCTCGCCGCCCTGCGCGACGGCCTGCCGGACGCCGCCCTCGTCACGGGCCGGGCGGCCGCCGGCGGCCTGGCGTTCCTGTTCACCGGCCAGGGCAGTCAGTACCCGGCCATGGGCAGGGAGCTGTACGACCGGTACCCGGTGTACGCGGAGGCGCTGGACGCCGTCCTCGCCCGCTTCGACCTCGACTACGAACGGCCCGTCCGGGACGTCCTGTTCGCGGCGGAGGGGTCGGCGGAGGCCGCGCTGCTGGATGACACGGCGTACGCGCAGCCTGCGTTGTTCGCGCTGGAGGTGGCGCTGTTCCGGCTGGTGGAGTCGTGGGGTCTGCGGCCCGATTTCGTGGTGGGGCACTCGATCGGTGAGATCGCGGCGGCGCATGTGGCGGGGGTGTTCTCCTTGGAGGACGCCTGCACGCTGGTCGCGGCTCGGGCCCGGCTGATGTCCGAACTTCCCGGTGGGGGAGCGATGGTGTCCGTCGAGGCGACGGAGGCCGAGGTGCTGCCGCTGCTGACGGACGGCGTGTCGGTCGCCGCCGTCAACGGGCCCAGGTCGGTGGTGCTCGCGGGCGACGAGGACGAAGTCCTCCGTGTCGCGGGCGAGTTCGTCGGCCGGCGCACCAAGCGCCTGCGCGTCTCGCACGCCTTCCACTCCCCGCACATGGAGCCGATGCTCGACGCCTACACCCGCGTCGCCGCCACGCTCACCTACGACGCCCCGGCGATCCCGCTGATCTCCACCGTCACGGGCGCGCCCGCCACCGCCGACGAGCTCGCCGCGCCCGCGTACTGGGCCCGGCAGGTGCGCGGCACCGTCCGCTTCGCCGACGCCGTCCAGGCCCTCGCGGGCCACGGCGCCGCCGCCTTCCTCGAACTCGGCCCGGACGGCGTCCTCACCGCCGCCGCCCGCGACACCCTCGGCGACGGCGCCCGCCTCACCGGCGTGCCCGCGCTGCGCCGCGGCCGGCCCGGCGTCCCGACCCTCACGGCAGCGCTCGCCCGGCTGGCCGTCGGCGGCCTGCGCCTGGACTGGGCGGCCGTCTTCACCGGCACCGGCGCCCGCCGCGCCGACCTGCCCACCTACCCGTTCCAGCGGGCGCGCTACTGGCCGGAGGGCCGGTCCGTCCCGGCGGTGGGATCCGACCCCGTGGACGCCGAGTTCTGGGCCGCCGTCGACCGCGGCGACCTCGGGGCGCTCGGCACCGGCCTGGACCTCGACCGCGACACCGTGACCGCCCTCTCCACCTGGCGTCGCGCCCGGCGCGAGCGCTCCACCGTCGACGCCTGGCGCTACCGCGCCGCCTGGACGCCGCTCGATGCCACGGGCGCCGCGGCCCGGCCGTCCGGCCGCTGGCTGGTGCTCGCGTCGGACGACGCACCGTGGGTGGACGGGCTCGTCGACGGGGTGACCCTCCGGGTCTCCGGCGACCGGTCCGCGATCGCCGCGCAGCTCCGTGAAGTGACCGCGGAGGAAGCCGGGTTCACCGGCGTCCTGTCCCTGCTCGCCCTCGGCGACGACGCGCTCGCGACCACCGTCACCGCCGTCCAGGCCCTCGGCGACGCGGACCTCACCGCCCCGCTGTGGTGCCTCACCCGCGGAGCCGTCGCCACCGGCCGCTCCGACCGCCCCGCCGACCCCCGGCAGGCCGCCGTCTGGGGCCTCGGCCGCTCCGCCGCCCTCGAACTGCCCACCCGCTGGGGCGGGCTGATCGACCTGCCGGAGCAGCTCGACGACACCGCGCTGCGCCGCCTGGCCGCCGCGCTCGCCCGCACCGACGGCGAGGACCAGCTCGCCGTCCGCGCCTCCGGCACCTTCGCCCGGCGCCTCGTGCGCCACCCGCTGCGTCACCCGCTGGGCGAGCGCCCGGCCGCCCGGCCGTACGCCCCCGCCGGCACCGTCCTGATCACCGGCGGCACCGGCGGCCTCGGCGGGCAGCTCGCCCGCCGCCTCGCCGCCCAGGGCGCCGAACACCTGCTGCTGCTCAGCCGCCGCGGCGCGGACGCCCCCGGCGCCGAGCAGCTGCGGGCCGACCTCGCCGCCCTCGGCGCCGACGCCACCCTGGCCGCCTGCGACGCGGCCGACCGGGACGCCCTCGCGGCCGTCCTCGCCGCCGTCCCCGCCGACCGGCCGCTCACCGCCGTCTTCCACACCGCCGGCGTCGTCGCCGACGGCACCCTCGACACCCTGACGGCCGAACACTTCGCCGAGGTGTACCGCCCCAAGGTCGACGCCGCACACCACCTCGACGCGCTGACCCGCGACACCGACCTCGCCGCATTCGTCCTGTTCACCTCCACCGCCGGCACCATCGGAGCCACCGGACAGGCCAACTACGCCGCCGCCAACGCCCACCTCGACGCCCTCGCCGAGCAGCGCCGTGCCGACGGCCGCCCGGCCACCGCGATCGCGTGGGGCCCGTGGGCCGGCGACGGCATGGCCGGGGCCGCCGTCGAGCAGCGGGTGCGCCGCGGCGGCTACGTCCCGATGACGCCGGAGCGCGCCCTGACCGCCCTGGGCCACGCCCTCGACCACGACGACACCACGCTCACCGTCGCCGACGTCGACTGGCAGCGCTTCGCGGCGGTGTTCACCGCGCAGCGGCCCGTCCCGCTGGTCACCGCGCTGGCCGGACCGGTCGGCCGGTCGTCCGCGGCCGCCCCGGACGCCGGGCTGCGGCAGCGCCTCGCCGACCTGTCCGAGCAGGCCCGGGAGCGGTTCGTCCTCGACTTCGTGCGCACCCGCGTGGCGGCCGTGCTCGGCCACGCGGGCGGCGAGCGCGTCGGCGCGGACCAGCCCTTCACCGACCTCGGCATGGACTCCCTCACCACCGTCGAACTGCGCAACGCCCTCACCGCCGCCACCGGCCTGACCCTGCCCGCCACCCTGGTCTACGACCACCCGACCCCGGCCGACCTGGCCGCCCACCTCCTCGCCGAACTCCTCGGCACCCTGCCCGCACCCGACCGGGCCCCGGCGGGGCGCGACGTCGCCGACGACCCCGTCGTGATCGTCGGCATGGCCTGCCGCTTCCCCGGCGGCATCGAGACGCCCGAGGACCTCTGGCGCCTCCTCGGCGACGGCGCCGACGCCATCCGCCCGTTCCCCGCCGACCGCGGCTGGGACCTCGACGCCCTCGGCCGCGGCGGCTCCGCGACCCTCCACGGGGGCTTCCTCGACGGCGTCGGCCGCTTCGACGCCCGTTTCTTCGGCATCTCGCCCCGCGAAGCCCTCGCCATGGATCCCCAGCAGCGACTCCTCCTGGAGACCTCCTGGGAGGCCCTGGAGCGCTCCGGCATCGCCCCCGACCGGCTGCGCGGCAGCGACACCGGCGTCTTCGTCGGCACCAACGGCCAGGACTACCTGAACGTGCTGCGCCGCGGCACCGCCGACGTCCGGGGCCACGCCGCCACCGGCAACACGGCGAGCGTCCTGTCCGGTCGCCTGTCCTACACCCTCGGCCTGGAGGGGCCCGCCGTCACCGTCGACACCGCGTGCTCCTCCGCCCTCGTCTCGCTCCACCTGGCCGCCCGCGCGCTGCGCGCCGGGGAGTGCTCGCTGGCCCTGGCCGGCGGCGCCTCGGTGATGTCCAGCCCGGACGCCTTCGTCGAGTTCACCGCGCAGGGCGGATTGGCCTCGGACGGCCGCTGCAAGCCCTTCGCCGACGCAGCCGACGGCACCGCGTGGTCCGAGGGTGCGGGTGTGCTCGTCCTGGAGCGGCTCTCCGACGCCCGCCGGCTCGGGCACCCGGTGCTCGCGGTCGTGCGCGGCAGCGCCGTCAACCAGGACGGCGCCTCGAACGGGCTGACGGCCCCCAACGGACGGGCCCAGCAGCGGGTGATCCGCGCGGCCCTCGCCGACGCGGGCCTGACCGCCGCCGAGGTCGACGCCGTCGAGGCGCACGGCACCGGCACCGCCCTCGGCGACCCGATCGAGGCGCACGCCCTGCTGGCCGCCTACGGTCGGGAGCGCGAACTGCCGCTCCTGCTCGGCTCGGTGAAGTCCAACCTCGGCCACACCCAGGCCGCCGCCGGCGCCGCCGGCGTGATCAAGACGGTGCTCGCGATGCAGCACGGCGAACTGCCGAAGTCACTGCACGTCGACGCGCCCTCCCGACACGTCGACTGGACGGCCGGCGCGGTGGAGCTCCTGACGGAGGCCCGGGACTGGCCGCGGACCGGCCGCCCGCGTCGGGCCGGCGTCTCCGCCTTCGGCGTCAGCGGCACCAATGCGCACGTGCTGCTGGAGCAGGCGCCTGGGGTTCCCGATGCGACCGGCCCGGTGTCGGCCGTGGGCGCGGCGCCCTGGGTGGTCTCGGCCAAGTCCGAGGCCGCGCTCAACGCTTCGCTCGGGCGACTGGTCGAGGTGGACGGGCCGTCCGCGCTCGATGTGGCCTACTCGCTGGCCGTCGGACGGGCCTCGCTCGGGCACCGGGCGGTGCTGCTGGACGGTGCGGAGGTAGCGCGCGGGGTGGCCGGGGAGCGGTCGACCGCGTTCCTGTTCTCCGGGCAGGGCGCGCAGCGGCTCGGCATGGGACGGGAGCTGTACGCCCGCTTCCCGGTGTTCGCCGAGGCCTTCGACGGCGTCTGCGCACGGCTCGACCAAGTGCTGGAGCTGCCGCTGCGGGACGTGGTCTGGGGGGCGGATGCGGAGCTGCTGAACCGGACGGAGTACGCCCAGGCCGGGCTGTTCGCGGTCGAGGTGGCGCTGTACCGGCTCGTCGAATCGCTCGGCGTGAGGCCGGAGTTCGTGGCCGGGCACTCGATCGGTGAGATCGCTGCGGCCCACGTGGCCGGCGTGTTCTCGCTGGAGGACGGGTGCACGCTGGTCGCCGCGCGCGGTCGGCTGATGCAGGCGCTGCCGGAGGGCGGCGCGATGCTGGCCGTGGAGGCCTCGGAGGACGAGGTCCGGCCGCTGCTCGACGAGTCGGTGTCGATCGCCGCCGTGAACGCGGCGACCTCGGTGGTCGTCGCGGGGGCGGCGGAGGCCGTCGCCGCGGTCGAGGCGCACTTCGCCGACCGGCGGACCACACGGCTGAAGGTCTCGCACGCCTTCCACTCGCCGCTGATGGAGCCGATGCTCGACGAGTTCCGGTCCGTGCTCGACGGGCTCGCGTTCGCGGAGCCGTCTATCCCGCTGGTCTCCGCCCTGTCCGGTGCACTCGCCGAGGGCCTGACGGAGCCCGAGTACTGGGTGCGGCACGTCCGGGAGACCGTCCGCTTCGCCGACGGCGTCCGGGCCCTGGAGGAGGCGGGTGCCACCGCCTTCCTGGAGCTCGGCCCGGACGGTGTCCTCGCCGCCCTCGCCGAGCGCGGCCTCGGCGAGGGGAGCGTGACCGCCGCCACCCTCCGGCGCGACCGGCCGGAGGGGAACTCCCTGGTCACGGCACTGGCCCAACTGCACGTCGTGGGCGTGCCGGTGGACTGGGTCCGGCTCTTCGACGGCACCGGCGCCGGCCGCGTCGACCTGCCCACCTACCCGTTCCAGCGCGAGCTGTACTGGCCGGAGCGCGCACCCGAGCCCGTGGGCGTGGACGACCCGGCGGACGTCGCGTTCTGGTCCGCCGTCGAGCGTGCCGACACGGCCGCGCTCGGCACGACGCTGGGCCTGGACGACGAGTCGTCGCTCAACGCGCTGCTGCCCGCCCTCTCGGCGTGGCGCCGCCGCCGTACCGAGCGGACGGACGCGGACCGGCTGCGCTACCGGGCGGTCTGGAAGCCGTACGCGGCTCCCGCCGGACCGGAGGTGCTGCCGGGGACGTGGCTGGCGCTCGTGGCGGAGGGACAGGACGACACCTGGACGTCCGCAGTGCTCGCCGCTCTCGGGGCGGACGTCGTCCGGGTGGCGGGTGGTGCTGTGGACCTGGCCCCGGTCGTGGGGCCGATCGCCGGCGTGGTGTCCCTGCTCGCCGCCTCCGGTGGCGTGCCCACCGGACTCGCCCGGCCGGACGTCCTGCTCGCCGCCCTCGGCGAGGCGGGCGTCGAGGCCCCGCTCTGGTGCCTCACCCGGGGCGCCGTCGCCGTCGGCGCGAGTGAGGCCCCCCAGGACGCCGCACAGGCGGCCGCCTGGGGCATCGGCCGGGTGGCCGCCCTCGAACACCCGCAGCGCTGGGGCGGGCTGATCGACCTTCCCGAGGCCCCCGACGCCCGTACGGCGGCCCGCCTGCGCGCCCTGCTGACGGCCGGGGACGGCGAGGACCAGCTGGCACTGCGCCCCGCCGGCGCCTTCGCCCGCCGCCTGGTGCGCGCCACGACGCCCGACGCCGCACGCCCGTGGACCCCGCGCGGCACCGTCGTGATGGTCGGCGACCCGGAAGGCCACGCGGCCCCCGCCGCCCGCTGGCTCGCCCACGCGGGCGCCCGGCAGCTGGTGCTGCTCGCCGCGGACGCCGCCGTCGACGGCGAGGCTGTCGACCGGCTGCGCGCCGAGCTCGCCGAGTACGGCGCCGAGCTGACGCTCGTCACCGGCACGCCCGGCGACCCGGAGGCCGTCGCCGCCGTCCTCGGGCTGCCGGACCTCTCGGCCGTCCTCTACACGGGCCGGGCCGGAGAGCCCGCCGACCACCTCACCGGGCTGCTCGCCGACCTCGACGCGCTCGACCAGGCGTTCGCGGACCGGGAGCTCGACGCCTACGTGCTGTTCGGGTCGATCACCGGCACCTGGGGTGTGAAGGGCCGGGCCGCCGAGGCCGCAGCCAGCGCCCTCCTCGACGCCGTCGCCCAGGGGCGCCGCGCCGCCGGGCGGGCCGCCACCGCCGTCGCGTGGGGCGCCTGGACGGGCAGCACGCCCGACTCCCTGGCCGCGCACCTGCGGGCCAACGGGCTGCCGCCGATGTCGCCCGACCGCGCCCTGGCGGCTCTCGCCGCCGACCTCGACGGCCCCGCCGTCACCGTCGCCGACGTGGCGTGGGAGCGCTTCGCGCCCGCTTTCGCCGAGGCCCGGCCGACGCGGCTCCTCGCCGACCTGCCCGAGGCCCGCGTCGCCGCGGAGCCGGAGGAGGCGTCCGGCGCCTCCGGCCAGGCCGACGCGCTGCGCGCCGGGCTGCGCGAGCGGTCGGCGGCCGAGCGCACCGAGGCGCTGCTCGTGGTCGTCCGAGCCGCGTCGGCCGCTGTGCTCGGCCACGCCGACGCGGACGACGTGCCCGCCGGGCACCTGTTCAAGGACCTCGGCTTCGACTCACTGACCGCCGTCGACCTGCGCGACCGGCTCAACACCGCGACCGGCCTGCGCCTGCCGGCGACCCTCGTGTTCGACTACCCGACTCCGGCGGCCCTCGCCGCCCACCTTCGCGCCGAACTCTTCGGCGAGGCGCAGGAGGCGGAGCGCTCGGCGGCCGCCGCCGACACGGACGACCCGATCGTGATCGTCGGCATGGGCTGTCGCTACCCGGGCGGCGTCCGGTCGCCCGAGGACCTGTGGCGGCTGCTGCGGGAGGGCGCCGACGTGATCGGGCCGTTCCCGGCGGACCGCGGCTGGGACCTCGACCGGCTCGCCCACGGCGACCGCGACGGGCGCGGACGCAGCGTCACCCGGCAGGGCGGGTTCCTGTACGACGCGGCCGAGTTCGACGCCGCCTTCTTCGGGGTGTCCCCGCGCGAGGCGATGGTCGTCGACCCGCAGCAGCGGCTCGTGCTGGAGACCGCCTGGGAGGCGCTGGAGCGCGCCGGGATCGACCCGGCGGGCTTGCGCGGCGGCGACACCGGCGTGTTCATCGGCGGCGGCAGCGGCGACTACCGGCCGGCCGTCGGCCAGCTCGGGCACGTCGAGACCGCGCAGTCCGCGAGCCTGCTGTCCGGCCGGCTCTCCTACACCCTCGGTCTGGAGGGGCCGTCGGTCAGCGTGGACACCGCGTGCTCGTCCTCGCTGGTGGCCCTGCACCTGGCCGCCCAGGCGCTGCGCTCCGGCGAGTGCTCGCTGGCCCTCGCGGGCGGCGTGACCGTGATGTCGAGCCCGGTCGGGTTCGTCGAGTTCGGCGAGATGGGGGCGCTGTCCCCGGACGGGCGCTGCCGCACCTTCTCCGATGACGCCGACGGGACCGCGTGGTCCGAGGGCGTCGGCGTCCTGGTGGTCGAGCGGCTCTCGGACGCCGAGCGCCGGGGCCACAGCGTGCTGGCCGTCCTGCGCGGCTCCGCGATCAACCAGGACGGCGCGTCGAACGGCATCACCGCGCCCAACGGCCCGTCCCAGCAGCGCGTCATCCGGCGCGCCCTGACCAACGCGGGCCTGACCGCCGCCGAGGTCGACGCCGTCGAGGCGCACGGCACCGGCACCAGGCTCGGCGACCCGATCGAGGCCCAGGCACTGCTCGCGACCTACGGTCAGGACCGCGAACGGCCGGTCCTGATCGGTGCGCTGAAGTCGAACCTGGGCCACACCCAGGCGGCCTCCGGCGTGGCCGGCGTGATCAAGATGGTGCTGGCCATGCGACACGGCCTCCTGCCGCGCACACTGCACGTCGGCACGCCGTCCTCGCACGTCGACTGGACGGCCGGCGCCGCCGAGCTCCTCACCGAGGAGACGACGTGGCCGACCACCGGTCGCCCGCGCCGGGCGGGCGTCTCCGCCTTCGGCGCGAGCGGCACCAACGCCCACGTCATCGTCGAGGCACCGCCGGCGGCCGAGCCCGCCGAGGAACGCCCGGACGACCGGCCGCTGCCCGTCCCGCTCTCCGCCGCGACGCCCGCCGCGTTGCGCGAACAGGCCGCCCTGCTGCTCGGCCACCTCGACGCCCACCCGGAGCTGACGGTCCGCGACCTCGGCCACTCGCTCGCCACCAGCCGCACGCTGCTCGACCACCGGGCGGCCGTGCTCGCCGCCGACCGCGCCGAGTTGGCTCAGGGCCTGCGCGCCCTCGCCGACGGCCGGCCCGCGGCGCAGCTCGTCCAGGGTTCGGCCCTGGGCGGGAAGACCGCCTTCCTCTTCCCCGGCCAGGGCTCCCAGCGCCCCGGCGCCGGGCGGGAGCTGTACGCCGCCCACCCCGTGTTCGCGGACGCGCTGGACGCCGTCCTCCAGGGTTTCGAGGGACGGTTGGCCGGACCGCTGCGCCCGGTGCTGTTCGCGGCGGAGGGTTCGGCGGAGGCGGTGCTGCTGGACGACACGGGGTACGCGCAGCCGGCGTTGTTCGCGCTGGAGGTGGCGCTGTTCCGGTTGGTGGAGTCGTGGGGTCTGCGGCCGGACTTCGTCGTCGGGCACTCGATCGGTGAGGTCGCGGCGGCGCACGTGGCGGGGGTGTTCTCGCTGGAGGACGCCTGCACGCTGGTGGCGGCCCGAGCCCGGCTGATGTCGGAACTCCCCGGTGGGGGAGCGATGGTGTCCGTCGAGGCGACGGAGGCCGAGGTGCTGCCGCTGCTGACGGACGGCGTGTCGGTCGCCGCCGTCAACGGGCCGCGGGCCGTCGTCCTCTCGGGAGACGCCGACGCCGTCGAGCGCATCGCCGCAGGTTTCGCGGCCGACGGGCGCAGGACTAGGCGTTTGCGGGTGAGCCATGCGTTTCACTCCGTACACATGGACGCCATGCTCGACGACTTCGAGCGGACCGCCCGGGGCCTCAGCTACGCCGCCCCCCGCATCCCGCTCGTGTCCAACCTGACCGGAGACACCGGAGCGGAGTTCGGCGCGGGGTACTGGGTGCGCCATGTCCGGGAGGCCGTCCGCTTCGCCGACGGAGTCGCCGCCCTCACCGCCCGCGATGTGCGCCGTCACCTGGAACTCGGCCCGGACGGCGTGCTCTCCGCGCTCGTCCAGGCCGCCGCGGCGGCGGACGCCGACCCGGCGCGCCCGGTGGTCACCGCCACCGCGCTGCGCCACGGCCGCGACGAGCGCACGACCCTGCTCGCCGCCGTCTCCCGCCTGCACACCGACGGGCTCGCGCCGGACTGGTCCGCGGTCTTCGCCGGCACCGGCGCCCGGAGGGTCGACCTGCCCACCTATCCGTTCCAGCGGCAGCGCTACTGGCCCGAGCAGTCGTTCGGTCAGGCGGCGGCCCCGGCCGTGTCCGCCTCGGACGGGGAGTTCTGGACGGCCATTCGCACCGCGTCCCTCGACGCGCTCGCCGGCACCCTGGACGTCGACGGCGACGCCCTCGCCCAGGTGCTTCCCGCCCTGCGCGACTGGCACGACCGGCGCGAGGAGCAGGCCGCCTTGGACGCCCGCCGCCGGCGGATCGTCTGGAAGCCGCTCGACCGGCCGCGCGCCGCGGCCCCGGCCGGCACCTGGGTCGCCGTAGTGCCCTCCGGCCACGGCGACCCGGCCTGGACGGACGAGGTCCTCGCCGCGCTCGGCACGGACGCCGTCCGGCTGACCGTCGAGGCAGGCGCCGAGCGGGCCGGCCTCGCCAAGCAGCTCGCCGAACTCCCCTGTGCGAGGGGCGGGATCGCCGGGGTGGTGTCCCTCCTCGCGCTGGACGAGTCCGCGCTCGACGAGTCCGCGGACGGCAGTGCCCCCGCCGGGCTCGCCCGCACCGCAGCCCTGGTGCAGGCCCTCGGCGACGCCCGGATCGGCGCCCCCCTGTGGTGCCTCACCCGGGACGCCGTCGGGGCCGCCCCCGGCGACCGCGTCACCGGCCTGGCCCAGGCCGCCGTCTGGGGCCTGGGCCGGGTGGCCGCGCTCGAACTCCCGCAGCGCTGGGGCGGTCTGATCGACCTGCCGACGAGCCTCGACCGGCGCACCGCCGCCCTGCTGGCCGCCGTCCTCGCCGATCCGGACGGGGAGGACCAGCTGGCCGTGCGGCCGACCGGAATCCTCGGCCGGCGCCTGGCCGCCACGCCCGGCGGCTCCGTGAGCGATCCGGCGGACTGGGAGCCGACCGGCACCGTCCTGATCACCGGCGGGACCGGCGCGCTCGGCGCCGAGGTCGCCCGCGGTCTCGCCGCCGCCGGCGCGCGGCACCTGATGCTGCTGAGCCGCCGGGGTCCGGATGCCCCCGGGGCGGCCGAACTCCGCGCGGAACTCGCCGCCGCCGGCACCGCCGTCACCGTCGTGGCCTGCGACGCCGCCGACCGGGAGGCGCTCGCCGCCGTCCTGGCCGGCGTGCCCGCCGAGCACCCGCTCACCGCCGTCGTCCACGCCGCCGGCGTCCTCGACGACGGCGTCATCGACGGCCTCACCCCCGACCGCTTCGAGGACGTCTACCGCGCCAAGGCCACCTCGGCGCTCCTGCTCGACGAGCTGACCAGGGACCACGACCTCGCCGTCTTCGCCCTGTTCTCCTCCGCCTCCGCGGCCGTCGGCAATCCCGGCCAGGGCAACTACGCGGCCGCCAACGCCGTCCTCGACGCCCTCGCCGAACGCCGCCGCGCCGACGGACTCGCCGCCACCTCCCTCTCCTGGGGCGCCTGGGCCGGCGGCGGCATGGCCGCGGACGCCCGGGCCGGCGAGGCGGCCCGCCGCACCGGCATCAAGCCGCTCGACCCGGCCGTCGCGGTCGCCGCGCTGCGCCGCGCCGTCCTCGACACCGCGCCGACCACCTTGGTCGCCGACGTCGACCCGGAGCGCTTCGTGCGCGCCTTCACCGCCCTCCGCCCGAGCCGGCTGCTCGCCGAACTCCCCGGCTACGCCGACGCCCAGGGCCCGGGCGAGGACGGCGGCGACGGCCGCGAGCTGCGCACCGAACTGGCCGGCCTCAGCCCGGCCCGCCGCTCCGCCGCCCTCCTCGGGCTGGTGCGCGGCCGCGCGGCCGAGGTGCTCGGACTGCCCGGCATCGAGGCCGTCGGCCCCGAGAGGGCGTTCCGTGACCTCGGGTTCGACTCGCTCGGCGCGATCGAGCTGCGCAACCGGCTCGGCGCCGCGACCGGCCTCGAGCTGTCCCCGACGCTGGTCTTCGACCACCCGAGCCCGACCGAGCTCGCCGCGCACCTGGGCGGCCTGTTGGTCGACGAGGGCGACGGCGGGGAGCCCACCGACCCCGAGCGCGACCGTCTGCGGGCGCTCGTCGAGTCCGTCCCGCTGGAGCGGCTGCGGCGCAGCGGCGTCCTGGACACGCTGCTGAGGCTCGCCGACGGCGCCGCGGACGGCGATCCCGAGGAGGCCGACGCCATCGACGCGATGGACCTGGACGACCTGGTGCAGGCCGCCCTGAGCAACGACCCCGACCACGCCCAGGACTGACGGAGCAGCCAGCCATGACCACGCCCCATGACAAGGTAGTCGCCGCTCTCCGGTCCTCGATGAAGGAGACCGAACGGCTGCGCAAACAGAACCGCCGGCTGCTGGCCGCGGCCGCCGAGCCCGTCGCCATCATCGGCATGGGCTGCCGCTACCCCGGCGGCGTCGCCTCTCCCGAGGACCTCTGGGAGCTCGTGGCGGGCGGCACCGACGCCACCGGCGGCTACCCGGAGGACCGCGGCTGGGACCTCGGAGCGTTGGCGGGCGCCGATGTCGACGAGCGCGGCACCCGCGTCTCGCGGCGCGGCGGCTTCCTCGACTCGGTGTCCGGCTTCGACGCCGACTTCTTCGGCATGTCGCCGCGCGAGGCCGTCTCCACCGACCCCCAGCAGCGCCTGCTGCTGGAGACCTCGTGGGAGGCGTTCGAGCGGGCCGGCCTCGACCCGACGGCCTTGCGCGGCAGCCGCACCGGCGTCTTCCTCGGGACCAACGGCCAGGACTACGCGTACCTGCTGGTTCGTTCCCTGGCCGACGCCACCGGCGACATCGGCACCGGCATCGCCGCTTCGGCGCTCTCCGGACGCCTCTCCTACACCCTCGGGCTGGAAGGCCCCTCGGTGACGGTCGACACCGCCTGCTCGTCCTCGCTGGTCGCCCTGCACTGGGCGGTCCAGGCGCTGCGGGCCGGCGAGTGCACGCTCGCCGTCGCGGGCGGCGTCAACGTGATGGCGACGCCCGGCTCGCTGTTGGAATTCTCCCGGCAGGGCGGGCTGGCCTCGGACGGGCGCTGCAAGGCGTTCGCCGACGGCGCCGACGGGACGGGCTGGGCCGAGGGCGTCGGCGTGCTGGTGCTGGAGCGGCTCTCGGACGCCCGCCGCAACGGGCACCACGTTCTCGCGGTCGTCCGGGGTTCGGCGGTGAACCAGGACGGCGCGTCCAACGGCTTCACCGCGCCCAGCGGCCCCTCGCAGCAGCGGGTGATCCGGCAGGCGCTGGCCGCCGCCGGGCTGTCGGCCGCCGAGGTCGACGCCGTCGAGGGCCACGGCACGGGGACGCCGCTGGGCGACCCGATCGAGGCCCAGGCGCTCCTCGCCACCTACGGACAGGGGCGGGAGGACGGCCGGCCGCTGTGGCTGGGCTCGGTCAAGTCCAACATCGGCCACGCCCAGGCGGCGGCCGGGGTCGCGGGCGTGATCAAGATGGTGCAGGCGCTGCGGGCCGGCGTGCTGCCCAAGACGCTGCACGCGGACGTGCCGTCCTCGCGGGTGGACTGGTCGGCGGGCGCGGTGCGGCTGCTGACGCAGGCGCGGGAGTGGCCGCTGGACGAGCGGCCGCGTCGGGCGGGCGTGTCGTCGTTCGGGATCAGCGGGACGAACGCGCACGTGATCGTCGAGGAGGCGGTGGAGGAGGCTTCCGAGGAGGACTCTTCGGCCGACGGCCCGTCGGTGGTGCCCGGTGTGGTGCCGTGGGTCGTCTCGGCGAAGTCGGAGGCCGCGCTGGACGCGCAGCTGGAGCGGCTCGCCGGGGTCGGGGGTGCTCCTGTGGACGTGGGTCTGTCGTTGGCGGGGCGCTCGCGGTTCCGGCACCGGGCGGTGCTGGTGGACGGCGCCGAGGTGGCGCGCGGGGTGGCGGGGGAGCGGTCGACGGCGTTCCTGTTCTCGGGGCAGGGGTCGCAGCGGCTGGGGATGGGGCGGGAGTTGTACGCCCGGTTCCCGGTGTTCGCGGCGGCGTTCGACGCGGTGTGCGGGGAGTTCGACCGGGGCTTGCGGGATGTGGTGTGGGGTTCGGACGCCGAGCTGCTGAACCGGACCGCGAATGCGCAGGCGGGGCTGTTCGCGGTCGAGGTGGCCCTGTTCCGGTTGCTGGAATCGCTGGGCGTGGAGCCGGAGTTCGTGGCCGGTCACTCGATCGGTGAGATCGCGGCGGCGCACGTGGCGGGGGTGTTCTCGCTGGAGGACGCCTGCAAGCTGGTCGGCGCTCGTGGCCGGCTGATGGAGGCGCTGCCGCCGGGCGGTGTGATGCTGGCGGTGCAGGCGACGGAGGGTGAAGTCCTCCCGCTGCTGGGCGGGTTCGTGTCGATCGCCGCCGTGAACGGGCCGACCTCGGTGGTCGTCTCGGGCAGCGAGGAGGCGGTCTCGCGGATCGAGGCGCATTTCGCGGACCGCAGGACCACGCGACTGCGGGTCTCGCACGCGTTCCACTCGCCGTTGATGGATCCGATGCTGGCGGACTTCCGAGCCGTCCTCGACGGTCTGTCCTACCGCGCGCCTTCGATCCCGCTGGTCTCCAACCTCACCGGCGCCCTGGGCGGCGACTTCGCGTCTCCGGACTACTGGGTGCGCCACGTCCGCGAGGCCGTCCGCTTCGCCGACGGCCTGCGCGCCCTGCGCGAGGCCGGTGCCACCGCCTTCGTCGAGCTCGGCCCGGAGGGCGTCCTCGCCGCCCTCGCCCAGCAGGACGGCCAGGGCTCCGACGCCCCCGCGCTCCCGCTGCTGCGCCGCGACCGGCCCGAGGAACACGCCCTCGTCACCGCCCTCGCCCGCCTGCACGTCACCGGCGTCCCCGTCGACTGGTCCCGGCTCTTCGACGGCACCGGCGCGAACCGGGTCGACCTGCCCACCTACCCCTTCCAGCACGAGCAGTACTGGCCCGCACGCGGCAGCGGCGCCGGCGATGTCGCCTCCGCCGGTCTGGTGGCGGCGGACCACCCGCTGCTCGGCGCCGTCCTGCCGCTCGCGGGCACGGACAGCGTCGTCTTCACCGGCCGGCTCTCGCCCGGCACGGTGGCGTGGGACGGCGACGCGGACGTCTTCCCGTCGGCCGGGTTCCTGGAACTGGCGATCCGGGTCGGCGACCACGTCGGCTGCGACCGGGTCGAGCGGCTCGCCGTCACCCGGCCGCTCGCCCCGGCCGACGCGGGCGGCGGCACGGTCGTCCAGGTCAGGGCCGGTGTGCCGGACGAGTCGGGCGCGCGGACGGTGACCTTCTTCTCGCGCCCCGACGGCGGCCTCGACGATCCGTGGACGGAGCACGCCACCGGGGTGCTGACCACGGGAGCGCGCGCCGCCGACTTCGACGCGGCGCTCTGGCCACCGACCGGCGCGGTCGCGGACGGCGCCGGTGTCTGGCGGCGCGGCGAGGAGACCTTCGTCGAAGTCGAGATCCCGGCCGAACTGGCGGGTGCGGCGGCCAGGTTCGGTCTGCACCCGGCTCTGCCGGCCGCCGTCCTGAGGGCGGACGGACGAGGGCTCGTCCCGGTGGCCTGGTCCGGGGTGTCGCTGCACGCCACGGGCGCCACCGTGGTGCGGGCGCGGCTGGTGCGGACGGGCACGGACACGCTGTCGCTGGCCCTCGCCGACGCGGCGGGCGAGCTCGTGCTGTCGGCGGAGTCCGTGGAGTTGGGCGAGCCGGCCGCCGCCTCCCACGGGGTGAACGGCTCACTGCTGAGGCTGGAGTGGGTCGCGGCCGTGCCCGCCCGTCCGGTCGGCGTCCGGTTCGTGGAGGCCGCCGGGCTGTCGGAGCTCGGGGACGACGTGCCGGACGCGGTGGTGGTCCCGGTACCGGGCGGTTCGACGCCCGAGGACGTGCACGGGGTGACGGCGTGGGCGCTGGGCCTGGTGCAGGAGTGGCTGGCCGAGCCGCGCTTCGCCGACGCGCGTCTCGTCCTCGTCACGCGGGGCGCCGTGGCGGGTGGCAAGGTGTCCGACCTCGTCGGCGCTGCCGTGTGGGGCCTGGTGCGGGCTGCGGAGTCGGAGCACCCGGGCCGGTTCGTGCTCGTCGACACGGACGGTGAGCTGCCGCTGGAGGCCGTGCTGGCGACCGGCGAGCCGCAGGCGGTGGTCCGCGACGGCGCCGTGTGCGTGGGCCGGCTGGCCCGCGTCACGCGGGGCGGGTCCTCGGCCGGCTGGGGCGGGGGCACCGTCGTCGTCACGGGCGGCACCGGCGGCCTGGGGCGTCTCGTCGCCCGCCACCTCGTCACCGAACACGGCGTCCGGGACCTGCTGTTGCTGAGCCGCCGCGGTGGTTGTGGCGCGTGGCTGGAGGAACTGCGCGCGCTGGGCGCCGGTGTCGAGGTCGTGGCCTGCGACGCCGCCGACCGCGAGGCGCTCGCCGAGGCGCTGAGCGGCCGGACGATCACGGGTGTCGTGCACGCGGCCGGTGTCCTGGACGACGGCGTGGTGAACGAACTGACGCCCGAGCGCCTGTCCGCCGTCCTCCGGCCGAAGGTGGACGCGGCCTGGAACCTCCACGAGCTGACCAGGGACCAGGACCTCAAGGCCTTCGTCCTCTTCTCCTCGATCTCCGGTGTCCTGGGCAGCGCCGGTCAGGGCAACTACGCGGCGGCGAACGTCTACCTCGACGCGCTGGCGCACTGGCGCCGCCAGCAGGGCCTGGCCGCCCAGTCGTTGGGCTGGGGCGCGTGGGCGCCGACGGGCGGCATGACGGGAACGCTCTCCGAGGCCGATCTGCACCGCATCCGCTCCTCCGGCGTCCCGCCTCTGACCGACGGGGACGGTCTCGCGCTGCTCGACGCCGCGATGGCCGTCGACGAGCCGTACCTGGTCGCGACCGGTCGCATGGCACCGGGAGCCCGCCCGCGCGGCGAGGTGCCGACGATGTTCCGCGCGCTGCTGCCCGCCGCTCGCCGGAGCGCGGCGAACATGGGCGGCACGGGCGCCGCGCTCGCCGCGCGCCTGCACGAGCTGCGTGAGGGCGACCGGCTGCGCCACGTCGGCGACCTCGTCCGCGCGGAGGCCGCCGGGGTCCTGGGACACGCCTCGGGCCAGGCGGTCGACCCGGGCCGGGAGTTCCGTGATCTCGGGTTCGACTCCCTCACCGCGATCGAGCTGCGCAACCGCCTCGCCGCCGTCACGGGGCTCCGGCTCCCGGCAACCCTGGTCTTCGACCACCCGACCCCGCGCGTCCTCGCCGCCCACCTCCTCGGGGAACTCCTCGAGGAGGACGACGAACCGGCGGCCCCGGCGGCCGTCGGCGGCGACGCCCGGGAACCGATCGCGATCGTCGGCATGGCCTGCCGCCTGCCCGGCGGTGTGCGGGCCCCCGAGGACCTCTGGCGGCTCCTGAGCGAGGGGCGCGACGGCATCACCGACTTCCCGACCGACCGCGGCTGGGACCTCGGCGCGCTCTTCGGCACCGGCCACGGCGTGAGCGCCACCCGACAGGGCGGCTTCCTGGCCGACCTCGGGGACTTCGACGCGGGCTTCTTCGGCATCTCGCCGCGCGAGGCCCTCGCCATGGACCCGCAGCAGCGTCTGCTGCTGGAGACGTCCTGGGAGGCCTTCGAACGGGCCGGCATCGATCCGACCGCGCTGCGCGGCAGCCGGACCGGAGTCTTCGTCGGCACGACGGGCCAGGACTACGCCTCGCTGGTGATGAACTCCCGCGACGAGGTGGAGGGCCACGCCAGCACCGGACTGGCCAACAGCGTGATCTCCGGCAGGGTGTCGTACTGCTTCGGCCTGGAGGGTCCGGCGCTGACGATCGACACCGCCTGCTCCTCCTCGCTGGTGGCGATGCACCTGGCCGCGCAGTCCCTCCACAGCGGCGAGTGCACGCTGGCACTGGCCGGCGGGGTGACCGTCCTGTCCACGCCGATGAGCTTCCTCGGCTTCACCCGGCAGGGCGGCCTCGCGACGGACGGGCGCTGCAAGGCGTTCGCGGACGGCGCGGACGGGACGGGCTGGTCGGAGGGCGCGGGCGTGCTGGTGCTGGAGCGGCTCTCGGACGCGCTGCGCAACGGGCACCCGGTGCTCGCGCTCGTGCGCGGCAGCGCCGTGAACCAGGACGGCGCGTCGAACGGGCTCACCGCGCCCAACGGGCCGGCCCAGCAGCGCGTCATCCGGCAGGCGCTCGCCAACGCCGGGCTGTCGGGCGCCGAGGTCGACGCCGTCGAGGCGCACGGGACGGGCACGACGCTGGGTGACCCGATCGAGGCCCAGGCGCTGCTCGCGACGTACGGGCAGGACCGCGAGCACCCGCTGTTCCTCGGCTCGGTCAAGTCCAACCTCGGCCACACCCAGGCGGCGGCCGGCGTCGCGGGCGTGATCAAGATGGTGGAGGCGATGCGGGCGGGCGTGCTGCCCAAGACGCTGCACGTCGACGCGCCGTCCTCGCACGTCGACTGGTCGGCGGGCGCGGTGGAGCTCCTGACGGAGGCGCGGACGTGGCCCGAGGCCGGGCACCCGCGACGCGCCGGGGTCTCGTCGTTCGGGATCAGCGGGACGAACGCCCACGTGATCGTGGAGCAGGCGCCGGCGGTCGAGCGGGCCGAGCAGGCGGTCGTGGCCCCGGGCGTCGTGCCGTGGGTGGTGTCGGGAGCGTCGGAGGCCGCGCTGGACGCGCAACTGGCCGGACTCGTCGACGTGGACGGTTCGGCGGTGGACGTCGGGCTGTCGCTGGCAGGGCGGTCGCGGTTCGGGCACCGGGCGGTGCTGCTGGACGGGGCCGAGGTGGCGCGCGGCGCGGCGGGGGAGCGGCGGCTCGCGCTGCTGTTCTCCGGGCAGGGGTCGCAACGGCTGGGCATGGGGCGCGAGTTGTACGGCCGGTTCCCGGTGTTCGCGGAGGCGTTCGACGCGGTGTGTGCCGCGACGGACGTGCCCGTGCGCGAGGTGGTGTGGGGCGAGGAGGCGGAGCCGCTGAAGCGGACGGGGTACGCCCAGGCCGCGCTGTTCGCGGTCGAGGTGGCGCTCTTCCGGCTCGTCGAGTCGCTGGGCGTCCGGCCGGATTTCGTGGCCGGTCACTCGGTCGGTGAGATCGCTGCGGCGCACGTGGCGGGGGTGTTCTCGCTGGCGGACGCCTGCAAGCTCGTGATTGCTCGCGGTCGGCTGATGGAGGCGCTGCCGTCCGGTGGCGTGATGCTGACGGTGCAGGCGACGGAGGACGAAGTCCGCCCGCTGGTGGGCGACTTCGTGTCCATCGCGGCCGTCAATGGCCTGAGGTCCGTCGTCGTGTCGGGCACGGAGGAGGCCGTCGCGGCTGTCGAGGCGCACTTCGCCGACCAGCGGACGTCCCGCCTGCGGGTGTCCCACGCGTTCCACTCGCCGCTGATGGACCCGATGCTGGCGGACTTCCGTGAGGTCCTCGACGGCCTGTCCTACCGCGAGCCTTCGATCCCGCTGGTCTCCAACCTCACCGGCGAGCTCGGCGGCGCGGACTTCACCACCCCCGACTACTGGGTGCGCCACGTCCGCGAGGCCGTCCGCTTCGCCGACGGCGTCCGCGCCCTCGACACCGCCGGTGCGACGGACTACCTGGAACTCGGCCCCGGCGGCGTGCTCACCGCCCTCACCGAACAGATCCTCGTGGAGCAGAGCCCCGCCGCCCAGGACCCGCACGGGGGCGTCGACCGCGTCGTCGTCCCCGCGCTGCGCCCCGACCGACCCGAGGAGGGCGTCCTGCTGACGGCGCTCGCCCGCCTCCACGTCGTCGGCGTGCCCGTCGACTGGGTCCGGGTCCTCGACCACACCGGCGCCCGGCGAGTCGTCCTGCCGACGTACGCCTTCCAGCGTGAGCGCTACTGGCCGGCCCAGGCCGTGCACACGGGTGACGTGACCGGCGCGGGCCTTCAACCGGCCGAGCACCCGCTGCTGGGCGCGGTGGTCTCCCCGGCCGACTCGGGCAGCGTGCTGCTGACCGGCCGGCTGTCGCTGAAGGCGCAGCCGTGGCTGGGTGACCACCGGGTGGGCGGCGTGGCCGTCCTCCCCGGGACCGCGTTCCTGGACCTGGCCGTCCGAGCCGCCGACCAGGTGGGTTGCGACCGGGTCGAGCGGCTGACGCTCGCCGAGCCGCTGGTGCTGCCCGAGGACGGTGCCGTCGCCGTCCAACTGGTCGTCGGCACGCCGGACGGGGCCGGGACGCGTCCGCTGAGCTGCTACGCCCGGCCGGCGGACGGGGCGGACGGCCCGTGGGTCTGCCACTCCACTGGCATCCTGGCCGTGGGCGAGCGGGAAGCCGGGTTCCACGCCGCTGAGTGGCCCCCGGCCGAGGCGGTAGCCGTGGATCCGGCGTCCTGCCACGACCCGCTGGACCACGGCCCGGCGTTCCGCACGCTGCAGGCGGTGTGGCAGCGGGGAGACGAGGTGTTCGCGGAGGCCGTCCTGCCGGGCCGGGCCGAGGACGCGGCGCCGTACGGGCTGCACCCGGCGCTGCTGGAGGCGGCCGTCCAGATCGCCGGCCTGACCGGGGCGGACGAAGGCGCGCGGCTGGTGCCCGCCGACTGGCGGGACGTGGCGCTGCACGCCACCGGCGCGGCGGTCGTGCGGCTGCGGGTCGCGCGGGCGGGTGCGGACGCGGTGTCCGTCGAGGTCACGGACGCCGCGGGCGGCCCCGTGCTGTCGGCCGGATCGCTGGTGCTGGGCGAGCCGGCCGCCGCGGCCGAGCAGGCCGGATCGGCCGGGGTGCTGCTGCGGCTCGACTGGGCGGACGCCTCGGCGCGCGCCGCCGGGCCCGTGCAGGCCGTCACCCTGGGCGAGGACGTGCCGTCGCTCGCCGACCTGACCGGCGAGGCGCCGGACCTGGTCCTCGTGCCGGTGGCGGGCGGTTTCGCGCCCGAGGACGTCCATGCGGTGACGGCGTGGGCGCTGGGCCTGGTGCAGGAGTGGCTGGCCGAGCCGCGCTTCGCCGACGCCCGCCTGGTGTTCACGACCCGGGGGGCGGTGCCGGGCGGTGCGGTCGCGGACCTCGCCGGCGGCGCGCTCTGGGGTCTCGTCCGGGCGGCCGAGGCCGAGAACCCGGGCCGGTTCGCCCTGCTCGACGTCGAGCGGGCGTCGGACGTGAAGGCGGCGCTGCCCGTCCTCTCGACGCAACTGAGCGGTGGAGAATTCCAGTTCGCCGCTCGGGCCGGTGTCGTACGGGTGGGCCGGCTGGCCCGGGTGGCCCCGGGCGAGTCCTCGGTGGGTTGGGGCGGGGGCACCGTGGTGATCACGGGTGGCACCGGTGGCCTGGGCCGTCTCGTCGCCCGGCATCTCGTCACCCGGCACGGTGTGCGTGAGTTGCTGTTGCTGAGCCGCCGGGGTGGCGCGTCCGAGCTGGTGGACGAGCTGGCGGAGCTGGGGGCGCGCGCCGAGGTGGTGGCCTGTGACGCGGCCGATCGGGAGGCGCTCGCCCAGGCGCTGGACGGGCGGACGGTCACCGGTGTGGTGCACGCGGCCGGTGTGCTGGACGACGGCATCGTGACCGGCCTGACTCCCGAACGCCTGTCTGCCGTCCTGCGGCCGAAGGTGGACGCGGCGTGGAACCTCCACGAGCTGACCGAGGGCCAGGGCCTCAAGGCCTTCGTCCTGTTCTCCTCCGTCTCGGGCGTGATGGGCAGTGCGGGTCAGGGCAACTACGCCGCGGCCAACGTCTACCTGGACTGCCTCGCGCACTGGCGCCGCCAGCGGGGTCTGCCCGCCCAGTCGCTGGGCTGGGGCGCCTGGGTGCCCACGGCCGGCATGACGGGCACGCTGTCCGAGGCCGACCTGCACCGCATCCGCGCCACCGGGGTCCCGCCCCTGACCGAGGAACAGGGCCTCGCCCTGCTCGACGCCGCCACGACCGTCGACGAGCCCTACCTGGTCCCCATCGGCCGCGCCACCGGCCCCACCCGGATGCCCGGCACCGTGCCCGCGCTGCTGCGCGGCCTCGTCCGCGGTGCGCGCCGCGTGGTCGAGTCCACGGGCGGGCGCACCGGAGCGGTGGTCGCGCTCGCCGCCCGCCTCACCCAACTGCGCGAGGGCGACCGGCTGCGCCACGTCGTCGACCTGGTCCGCACCGAGGCGGCGGCCGTCCTCGGCCACGCCTCGCCCCAGGCCGTCCCCGCCGACCGGGACTTCCACGACCTCGGCGTCGACTCCCTCACCGCCCTGGAACTGCGCAACCGTCTCACCGCCGTCACCGGCCTGCGCCTGCCCGCGACCCTGGTCTTCGACCACCCGACCCCCGCCGTCCTCGGCGCCCACCTGCTCGGCGTGCTCCTCGACGAGCGGGGCGCGGCGGACGGCGCCGCGCTGTTCGGCCAACTCGACCGCCTGGACGCGGCGCTGGCCGAGGCCGACACCGACGAGGCGACGCGCGACGCGCTCGCGCTCCGGCTGCGCCGAATGCTGGAGAAATTGCGAAACCAGGACGCGCAGAATGCCGAGGACGCCATTGCGGAGCGGCTCGAAGCAGCGAGCGCGGACGAGGTCCTGGCCTTCATCGACAACGAGCTCGGCCGTCTGAGCGACCGCTGACCGACCCCGCCTCATCACAGGAAGGCACCACCCCCCATGTCGAACGACAGCAAGCTCGTTGACTACCTCAAGTGGGTCGCGGCCGACCTGCACCAGACCCGCCAACGACTGCTGGAGGTCGAATCCGGCCGGCACGAGCCGATCGCCATCGTCGGCATGGCGTGCCGGCTGCCCGGCGGGGTGACCACCCCCGAGGAGCTCTGGCGGCTGGTCGAGGACGGGCGGGACGGCGTCACCGGCCTTCCCGCCGACCGGGGGTGGGACATCGGGGCGCTGCTCGGGGAGGGCCACGGCAGCAGCGCCTCGATCGAGGGCGGGTTCGTCGCGGCCGGCGAGTTCGACGCGGGCTTCTTCGGCATCTCACCGCGCGAGGCCCTCGCGATGGACCCGCAGCAGCGCCTGCTGCTGGAGACGTCCTGGGAGGCGTTCGAGCGGGCCGGCCTCGACCCGAGCGGCCTGCGCGGCAGCCGCACCGGCGTGTTCGTCGGCACGGCGGGCGTCGACTACGTCGGCGTGGTGATGAACTCGGACGAGGACATGGAGGGTCACGCCACCACCGGTCTGACGGCGAGCGTGCTGTCCGGCCGGGTGTCCTACACCTTCGGTCTGGAGGGCCCGGCGGTCACCGTCGACACGGCGTGTTCGTCCTCGCTGGTGGCGATGCACCTCGCGTCGCAGGCGCTCCGGGCCGGCGAGTGCACGCTGGCCCTCGCGGGCGGCGTCACCGTGCTGTCGACGCCGATGAGCTTCTCCGGGTTCTCCCGGCAGGGCGGGCTGGCCCCGGACGGGCGCTGCAAGGCGTACGCGGACGCGGCGGACGGGACGGGCTGGGCCGAAGGCGCGGGTGTGTTGGTGCTGGAGCGGCTCTCGGACGCCCGCCGCAACGGGCACCCGGTGCTGGCCGTCCTGCGGGGCAGCGCCGTCAACCAGGACGGCGCCTCGAACGGCCTCACCGCGCCCAACGGCCCGTCCCAGCAGCGCGTCATCCGGCAGGCGCTGGCCGCCGCCGGGCTGTCGGCCGCCGAGGTCGACGCCGTCGAGGGCCACGGCACGGGAACGCCGCTGGGCGACCCGATCGAGGCCCAGGCGCTGCTCGCCACCTACGGGCAGGACCGCGAACGGCCACTCCTGCTGGGCTCGCTGAAGTCCAACATCGGCCACACCCAGGCCGCCGCCGGCGTGGCGGGCGTGATCAAGACGGTGATGGCATTGCGGCGGGGAGTGCTGCCCAAGACACTGCACGTCGACGCGCCGTCCGCTGAGGTGGACTGGTCGGCGGGGGCAGTCGAGCTGCTCACCGAGGCCCGCGCCTGGCCGGAGGTGGACCGGCCGCACCGCGCCGGCGTGTCCGCGTTCGGGATCAGCGGGACGAACGCGCACGTGATCGTCGAGGAGGCGGTGGAGGAGGCTTCCGAGGAGGACTCTTCGGCCGACGGCCCGTCGGTGGTGCCCGGTGTGGTGCCGTGGGTCGTCTCGGCGAAGTCGGAGGCCGCGCTGGACGCGCAGCTGGAGCGGCTCGCCGGGGTCGGGGGTGCTCCTGTGGACGTGGGTCTGTCGTTGGCGGGGCGCTCGCGGTTCCGGCACCGGGCGGTGCTGGTGGACGGCGCCGAGGTGGCGCGCGGGGTGGCGGGGGAGCGGTCGACGGCGTTCCTGTTCTCGGGGCAGGGGTCGCAGCGGCTGGGGATGGGGCGGGAGTTGTACGCCCGGTTCCCGGTGTTCGCGGCGGCGTTCGACGCGGTGTGCGGGGAGTTCGACCGGGGCTTGCGGGATGTGGTGTGGGGTTCGGACGCCGAGCTGCTGAACCGGACCGCGAATGCGCAGGCGGGGCTGTTCGCGGTCGAGGTGGCCCTGTTCCGGTTGCTGGAATCGCTGGGCGTGGAGCCGGAGTTCGTGGCCGGTCACTCGATCGGTGAGATCGCGGCGGCGCACGTGGCGGGGGTGTTCTCGCTGGAGGACGCCTGCAAGCTGGTCGGCGCTCGTGGCCGGCTGATGGAGGCGCTGCCGCCGGGCGGTGTGATGCTGGCGGTGCAGGCGACGGAGGGTGAAGTCCTCCCGCTGCTGGGCGGGTTCGTGTCGATCGCCGCCGTGAACGGGCCGACCTCGGTGGTCGTCTCGGGCAGCGAGGAGGCGGTCTCGCGGATCGAGGCGCATTTCGCGGACCGCAGGACCACGCGACTGCGGGTCTCGCACGCGTTCCACTCGCCGTTGATGGATCCGATGCTGGCGGACTTCCGAGCCGTCCTCGACGGTCTGTCCTACCGCGCGCCTTCGATCCCGCTGGTCTCCAACCTCACCGGCGCCCTGGGCGGCGACTTCACGTCTCCGGACTACTGGGTGCGCCACGTCCGCGAGGCCGTCCGGTTCGCCGACGGCCTGCGCGCCCTGCGCGAGGCCGGTGCCACCGCCTTCGTCGAGCTCGGCCCGGAGGGCGTCCTCGCCGCCCTCGCCCAGCAGGACGGCCAGGGCTCCGACGCCCCCGCGCTCCCGCTGCTGCGCCGCGACCGGCCCGAGGAACACACCCTCGTCACCGCCCTCGCCCGCCTGCACGTCACCGGCGTCCCCGTCGACTGGTCCCGGCTCTTCGACGGCACCGGCGCGAACCGGGTCGACCTGCCCACCTACCCCTTCCAGCACGAGCGCTACTGGCCGCGCCCCTCCCGCCGCGTGGGCGACGTGACCGGTGCCGGCCTGTCGCCGGCCGAGCACCCGCTGCTGGGCGCGACCGTCGCGCTCGCGAACGCCGAGGGCACCCTGCTGACCGGTCGCCTGTCGCTCAAGGCACAGCCGTGGCTGGGCGACCACCGGGTGGGCGGCGTGGCCGTCTTCCCGCCGACCGGGTTCCTGGAACTGGCCGTCCGCGCCGGTGACCAGGTGGCCTGCGACCGCGTCGAGCGGCTGACGCTCGCCGAACCGCTCGTTCTGCCCGAGGACGGCGCGGTCGTGGTCCAGATCCAGGTGGACGCCCCGGCGGCCTCCGGGTCCCGGCAGGTGCGGATCTTCTCGCGCCCGGACGCGGACATCGACGCCGCGTGGACCGAGCACGCCTCGGGTGAACTGGTCCGCGGCCAGTGCGCGGCCGGGTTCGACGCCTCCGTCTGGCCGCCGAAGGGGGCGGTCGTCGCCGAGCTGACGGGGATCCGGGAGGAGGCGGATCTCGGTCCGGCCTTCGACGGGCTGCGCTCGGTCTGGCGGCGCGGTGGGGAGACCTTCGTCGAGGCGGTCCTGCCGGGCGACGCGGCCGACGAAGCCGCGGGCTTCGGCGTGCACCCGGCACTGCTGGCGGCCGTGGTGCGGGCGGACGGCCGGGGACTGGTGCCCACGGCCTGGTCCGGGGTGTCGCTGCACGCCACGGGCGCCACCGTGGTGCGGGCGCGGCTCGTGCGCACGGGCGGACAGACCCTCGCGCTCGCCGTCGTGGACGCCGCCGGGGACCCGGTGCTGTCGGCCGAGGCCCTGACGCTGGCCGAGCCGGCCGCCGTGGCGCGGGGGGCGGCCACCGCGGGTTCGCTGCTGCGGCTGGAGTGGGTGCCCGCGCCGTCGCGTGCGGGTGAGCACGTGCCGACGGTGACGCTGGGCGCGGAGGTCGCGGAGCTGTCCGAACTCGGCGACGACGTGCCGGGCGCCGTGGTGGTCCCGGTGTCGGGCGGTTCGACGCCCGAGGACGTCCACGACGTGACGGCGTGGGCGCTGGGCCTGGTGCAGGAATGGCTGGCCGAGCCGCGCTTCGCAGATGCGCGCCTGGTGTTCGTCACCCGGGGCGCGGTGGCCGGTGGCGAGGTCGCGGACCTGGCCGGCGGCGCGCTCTGGGGCCTGGTGCGGGCGGCCGAGTCCGAGAACCCGGGCCGGTTCGTGCTCGTGGACACGGACGGCGAGCTCCCGCTGGACGCCGTGCTGGCGGCGGGTGAGCCGCAGGTCGTGGTGCGCGCCGGCGTCGTCCGGGTGGGCCGGCTGGCCCGGGTGGCCCCGGGCGAGTCCTCGGTGGGTTGGGGCGGGGGCACCGTGGTGATCACGGGTGGCACCGGTGGCCTGGGCCGTCTCGTCGCCCGGCATCTCGTCACCCGGCACGGTGTGCGCGAGCTGCTGTTGCTGAGCCGCCGCGGAGGCGCGGCCGAGTTGGTGGGCGAGCTGGCGGAGCTGGGGGCACGCGCCGAGGCGGTGGCCTGTGACACGGCCGATCGGCAGGCGCTCGCCCAGGCGCTGGAGGGCCGGACGGTCACCGGGGTCGTGCACGCGGCCGGTGTGCTGGACGACGGCATCGTCACCGCACTCACCCCGGAGCGCATGTCTGCCGTCCTCCGGCCCAAGGTGGACGCGGCGTGGAACCTGCACGAGCTGACCAAGGACCAGGACCTCAGGGCCTTCGTCCTCTTCTCCTCCATCTCCGGTGTGATGGGCAGCGCCGGCCAGGGCAACTACGCCGCGGCAAACGTCTACCTGGACTCCCTCGCACACTGGCGCCGCCACCAGGGCCTGGCCGCCCAGTCCCTGGGCTGGGGCGCCTGGCTGCCGACCGCCGGTATGACCGGCACGCTCTCCGAGGCCGACCTGCACCGCATCCACGCCTCCGGTGTCCCGCCCCTCAGCGAGGAGGACGGTCTGGCGCTGCTCGACGCCGCCATGGCCGTCGACGAGCCCTACCTGGTCGCGACCGGCCGCATGGCCGCCGGCGCCCGCCCCCGCGGCGAGGTGCCGACGATGTTCCGCGCCCTACTGCCCGGCGGGCGCCGCACGGCGTCCACCACCGGCACCGGTGCCGCCACCCTGATGGCCCTCGCCGCCCGCCTCTACGAGCTGCGCGAGGCCGATCGCCCGCGCCACGTCGTCGACCTCGTCCGCGCCGAGGCCGCGACCGTCCTCGGCCACGCCTCGCCCCAGGCCGTCCCCGCCGACCGCGACTTCCACGACCTCGGCATCGACTCCCTCACCGCGCTCGAACTGCGCAACCGCCTGACCGCCGTCACCGGCCTGCGCCTCCCGGCGACCCTGGTCTTCGACCACCCGACCCCCGCCGCCATCGCCGACCTCGTCCTCGCCGAGGTGCTCGGGCAGCACGCCGAGCCGGTGGCCCCGGCCGCGGCGGCCGCCGCCACCGCCGACGACCCGATCGCGATCGTCGGCATGGCCTGCCGCCTGCCCGGCGGAATCGGCACCCCGGAGGAGCTGTGGGCGCTGGTAGCCGAAGGCCGCGAGGGCATCTCCGACTTCCCGACCGACCGCGGCTGGGACCTCGACACCCTGCTCGGCGGCGGCCCCGGCGACCGCGGGCGCAGCGCCACCGCCAAGGGCGGCTTCCTGCACGGGGTGGCCGACTTCGACGCGGCGTTCTTCGGCATCTCGCCGCGCGAGGCCCTCGCGATGGACCCGCAGCAGCGGCTCCTGCTGGAGACCTCCTGGGAGGCCGTCGAGCGTGCGGGCATCGACCCGACGGCGCTGCGCGGCAGCCGGACCGGGGTCTTCGTCGGCACCGGTGGCCAGGACTACCTGACGCTCGTCATGAACGCGCAGGAGGACATCGAGGGCCACGCGAGCACCGGCCTCGCCGCGAGCGTGGTCTCCGGCCGGATCTCCTACACCTTCGGCCTGGAGGGCCCGGCAGTCACCGTCGACACCGCGTGCTCCTCCTCGCTCGTGGCGATGCACCTGGCCTCGCAGTCGCTGCGCATCGGCGAGTGCACGCTGGCCCTGGCCGGCGGCGTCACCGTGATGTCGTCCTCGCTCGGCTTCCCCGGCTTCACCCGGCAGGGCGGTCTGGCCCCGGACGGGCGCTGCAAGGCATTCGCGGACGGCGCCGACGGCACCGGCTGGTCGGAGGGCGCGGGCGTGCTGCTGCTGGAGCGGCTGAGCGACGCCCGCCGCAACGGACACCCGGTGCTCGCGGTCGTGCGCGGCTCCGCCGTCAACCAGGACGGCGCCTCCAACGGACTGACGGCGCCCAACGGGCCCTCCCAGCAGCGCGTCATCCGCCAGGCCCTGGTCAACGCGCGCCTCGAGGCGGCGGAGGTCGACTTCGTCGAGGGCCACGGCACGGGCACCACGCTCGGCGACCCGATCGAGGCCCAGGCTCTCCTCGCCACCTACGGGCAGGAGCGCGAACGGCCGCTGCTGCTCGGCTCGCTGAAGTCCAACATCGGCCACACCCAGGCCGCCGCCGGCGCGGCCGGCGTGATCAAGACCGTGCTCGCGATGCAGCACGGCGTGCTGCCCCGCACGCTGCACGTGGACGCGCCGTCCTCGCACGTCGACTGGTCGGCCGGTGACATCCGGCTGCTCACGCGGGCGGAGGAGTGGCCGGACACCGGGCGTCCGCGCCGCGCGGGCGTGTCGGCCTTCGGCATCAGCGGCACCAACGCGCACGTGATCGTCGAGCAGGCCCCGTCGGCCGAGGCCACCGCGCCGGAGCCGTCGGTGGCGCCGGGCGTCGTGCCGTGGGTGCTCGCGGGCAAGTCCGAGGCGGCGCTGGACGCGCAGCTCGCGCGGCTGGACGGCCTGGACGCCCCGCCCGTGGACGTCGGCCTCTCGCTGGCCGCCGGGCGGTCGCGCTTCGCGCACCGGGCGGTGCTGCTGGACGGCGCCGAGGTGGCTCGCGGCGTCGCCGACGGCGAGCGCAGGACGGCGCTGCTGTTCTCCGGGCAGGGCGCCCAACGCCTCGACATGGGGCAGGAGTTGCACGGGCGCTTCGCCGTGTTCGCCGAGGCCTTCGACACGGTCTGCGGGCAGTTCGACCTACCCGTCCGGGAGGTCGTGTGGGGTGACGACGAGGAGCTGGTCAACCGGACGGAGTACGCCCAGGCCGGGCTGTTCGCCGTCGAGGTCGCGTTGTACCGCCTCGTCGAATCGCTGGGCGTGCGGGCGGAGTTCGTCGCGGGCCACTCGATCGGCGAGATCGCGGCGGCGCACGTGGCCGGGGTGTTCTCGCTGGAGGACGCGTGCAAGCTGGTCGGCGCCCGTGGCCGGCTGATGCAGGCGCTGCCGTCCGGTGGTGCGATGCTCGCCGTGCAGGCGACGGAGGACGAAGTCCTGCCGCTGCTGGGCGAGTCCGTGTCGATCGCCGCCGTCAACGGCCCGACGTCCGTCGTGGTGTCGGGCACCGAGGAGGCCGTCTCGCGGATCGAGGCGCACTTCGCCGACCGCCGGACCACTCGGCTGAAGGTCTCGCACGCCTTCCACTCGCCGCTGATGGACCCGATGCTGGAGGACTTCCGCGAGGTCCTCAACGGGCTGACGTACAGCGCGCCTTCGGTCCCGCTGGTCTCCAACCTGACGGGCTCCCTGGGAGGGGACGTCACCACCCCCGACTACTGGGTGCGCCACGTCCGCGAGGCCGTCCGCTTCGCCGACGGGATCCGCGCACTGCACGCGGCCGGTGCCACCGACTTCCTGGAGCTCGGCCCCGACGCGGCCCTGTCCCCGGCCGTCCGCCAGACCCTCGCGGACGCGACGGACGTCGTCGTCGAGTCGGCCGGCCGCCGCGGCCGCCCCGAGGAGAGCGCGCTGCTGACCGCGCTCGCCCGCCTCCACGTCGTCGGCACGCCCGTCGACTGGGCGCGCCTGTTCGACGGCACCGGCGCCCGCCGCGCCGACCTGCCGACCTACGCCTTCCAGCGCGAGCGCTACTGGCCGCAGACGCACGCCCCGGCGGGCGGACGCCCCGACGCCGCCGGGCCGGACGACCCGCTGGACGCCCGCTTCTGGGCCGCCGTCGAGGGCGAGGACCTGGACGCGCTCGCCGCCGACCTCGCCGTGGACGGCGACGCGCTCGGCGCGGTCCTCCCGGCGCTTTCCGCCTGGCGGCGCCACCACCGCGACCAGTCGCTGCTGGACGCGCTGCGCTTCCACGAGTCCTGGCGCGCGCTCCCGGGCGGCTCGACGGCCCGGCCCTCCGGCCCGTGGCTGGTCGTGGCGCCTGCGGCTGACAGCGCCGAGGACGGCGACGATGCGTGGACGGAGGCGGCCTGCGAGGCCGTCGGACCGGACGCGCTGTGCCTGTCCGTGCCCGTGGCTGAACGTGCCGAACTCGCCGCGCTGCTGCGCGGGCTGCCCTCGGCAGGGCGACGGTTCACCGGCGTCCTGTCCCTCCTTGCGCTCGGCCGGGGCACTGACCCGGCCGCCGTGACCCTCGGCCTCCTCCAGGCGCTGCGCGACGCGGACGTCACCGCGCCGCTGTGGTGCCTGACGCGCGGCGCGGTCGCCGTGGCCCCCACCGAGGCGCCGGCCGCGCCCGAGCAGGCCGCCGCGTGGGGCCTCGGCCGGGTCGCCGCGCTGGAGCACCCCCAGCAGTGGGGCGGCCTCGTCGACCTGCCCGAGACGCCCGACGGGTCCGCGGTGCGCCGCCTGGCCGCCGTCCTGGCCGGCGCGGACGGCGAGGACCAGATCGCGATCCGCACCGCCGCCGTCCACGCCCGCCGTCTGGTCCCGGCCCCGGCCGGGGCACCGGACGCGGGCTGGACGCCGGGGGCGACCCCGGGCACCGTGCTGATCACCGGCGGCACCGGCGGCCGGGGTGCGGCCGTGGCCCGTCAGCTCGCCGCCGCGGGCGCGAGCCACCTGCTGCTGGCGAGCCGCCGGGGCCCCGACGCCCCCGGCGCCGCCGACCTCGCCGAGGAGCTGCGCGGTCTGGGCGCCGTCGTGACGATCGCCTCCTGCGACGTCGCCGACCGGGCCGCCCTCGCCGCCCTGGTGGCCGCGGTCCCCGCCGACGCCCCGCTCACCGCCGTCGTCCACGCGGCGGGCACGGTCGACGACGGCGTCCTCGACGACCTGACGCCCGAGCGCCTCGCCGCCGTCCACCGGGTCCGCGCCCGAGCCGCCCACCACCTGGACGAGCTGACCCGCGGCCTCGACCTGACGGCCTTCGTGCTCTGCTCCTCCGTCGCGGGCGTCGTCGGGACCCCCGGCCGCGCCACCCTCGCCGCCCCGGCCGCCGTCCTGGACGCGCTCGCCCGGCGCCGCCGCGCCGAGGGCCTGCCCGCCACCTCCATCGCCTGGGGCGCCTGGATCGGTGCCGAATACTCGGCTCCGGCCGAGGACGACGGACGCACCCGGCGCGCCGCCGTCCCCGCCCTGCACCCCGAGCTCGCCCTGGCCGCGCTGCGCCAGGCAGTCACCCGTCCGGCGCCCGCGCTGGTGCTGCTCGACCTGACGCAGCCGCAGGTCCTGGAGAGCCTGATCGGCCTGCGCGGCAACCCGCTGCTGCGCGACCTCCCGGCCGCCCGGCCCGCCCTGGAGGCCGCCGCCGTGGCCCGCCGGGACTACGCGACCACCGCCTCCGAGCTCACCGGCCACCTGCGCGCCCTCACCCCGGCCGAGCGCACCGCGCTGCTCACCGACCTGGTCCGCACCCACGTCGCCGCCGTGCTCGGCTACGCCGACCGCTCGGCCGTCGCCCCGGACCGCAAGTTCCGCGACCTCGGCTTCGACTCGCTGACCGCCGTCGAGCTGCCCGCCCGCCTCAGCGCGGCCACCGGCCGCAAGCTCCCCGCCACCTCCGTCTACGACTACCCGACCGCCCAGGCCCTCGCCGAGCACCTCCTGGCCGAACTCCTCGACACCCCCGCCGGCCCGCTGCCGCCCGCCGTCCGGGTCGCGGCCGACGACACCGACCCGATCGCGATCGTCGGCATGGCCTGCCGCCTGCCCGGCGGCGTCACCTCGCCCGACGAGCTGTGGCGCCTGGTCTCCGAGGGCGGCGACGGCATCGCCGGCTTCCCCGGGGACCGCGGCTGGGACCTGCGGACCCTCCTCGCCGGCGACCGCGACGGCCGCGGCCGCAGCGCCACGCTGGAAGGCGGCTTCATCGACGCCGTCGCCGACTTCGACGCCTCCTTCTTCGGCATCTCGCCGCGCGAGGCCCTCGCGATGGACCCCCAGCAGCGCCTCCTCCTGGAAACCTCCTGGGAGGCGCTGGAGCGCGCCGGCGTCGACCCGCAGAAGCTCGGCGGCAGCCGCACCGGCGTCTTCGTCGGCACCAACGGCCTCGACTACGCGACGCTCATGATGAACTCGCGCGAGGACATCGGCGGCCACGCCGGCACCGGCCTCGCGTCGAGCGTCCTGTCCGGCCGCATCTCCTACACCCTCGGCCTGGAGGGCCCGGCCGTCACCGTCGACACCGCGTGCTCCTCGTCCCTGGTCGCCCTGCACTGGGCCGCCCAGGCGCTGCGGGGCGGCGAGTGCGGACTCGCCCTCGCGGGCGGCGTGACGGTGATGACCACACCGGTGAGCTACGCCGGCTTCACCGTCCAGAACGGCCTCGCCGCCGACGGCCGCTGCAAGGCCTACTCGGACGCCGCCGACGGCACCAACTGGTCCGAGGGCGTCGGAATGGTCGTCCTGGAGCGGCTGTCAGACGCGCGGCGCAACGGCCACGAGGTGCTCGCGATCGTGCGCGGCAGCGCCGTCAACCAGGACGGCGCCTCGAACGGCCTCACCGCGCCCAACGGCCCGTCCCAGCAGCGGGTCATCCGCCAGGCCCTAGCGAGCGCCGGACTGGCGCCCGCCGACGTCGACGCCGTCGAGGGCCACGGCACCGGCACCGCCCTCGGTGACCCGATCGAGGCCCAGGCGCTCCTCGCCACGTACGGCCGCCACCGCGAACGGCCGCTGCTGCTCGGCTCGCTGAAGTCCAACATCGGCCACACCCAGGCCGCCGCCGGGGTCGCCGGCGTGATCAAGACCGTGCTCGCCATGCGGCACGGTGTGCTGCCGAAGTCCCTGCACATCGACCGGCCGTCCACCGTCGTGGACTGGACGGCGGGCTCGATCGACCTGCTCACCGAGGCCCGGCCGTGGCCCGAGGTCGACCGGCCCTGGCGCGCCGGGGTGTCCTCGTTCGGGATCAGCGGCACCAACGCGCACCTGATCCTGGAACAGGCGCCCGCCGTGACCGAGCGCACCGACGACCAGCGGGTGCTGCCCGCTGTCGTCCCGTGGGTGCTGTCCGGCCGCTCCGAGACCGCGCTGGAGACCCATCTCGCCCGCACCTCCGCCCTCGAACTCTCCCCCCTGGACATCGGGTACTCGCTCGCCGCCGGACGCTCCGCCTTCGAGCACCGGGCCGTGCTGCTCGCCTGCAGCGAGGGACTGACCGAGGTCGCCCGCGGCGTCGCGGCCGACCGCTCGACGGCCTTCCTGTTCACCGGCCAGGGCTCCCAGCGCCTCGGCATGGGCCGGGAGCTGTACGCGCGCTTCCCGGTGTTCGCGGACGCCTTCGACGCGGTGTGCGCGGTGCTCGACGAACACCTGGACCAGCCGCTGCGCGCGGTCGTGTGGGGCGAGGACGCGGACCTGCTGAACCGCACCGCGTACGCCCAGGCCGCGCTGTTCGCGGTCGAGGTGGCGCTCTACCGGCTCGTCGAATCCCTGGGCCTGCGGCCGGACTTCGTCGCCGGCCACTCGATCGGTGAGATCGCGGCGGCGCACGTCGCCGGGGTGTTCCCGCTCGGCGACGCCTGCGCCCTGGTGGCGGCGCGCGGCCGGCTGATGCAGGCGCTGCCGGAGGGTGGCGCGATGCTGGCCGTGCAGGCGACGGAGGAGGAAGTCCTGCCGCTGCTGGGCGAGTCCGTGTCGATCGCCGCCGTCAACGGCCCGACGTCCGTCGTGGTGTCGGGCACCGAGGAGGCCGTCTCGCGGATCGAGGCGCACTTCGCCGACCGGCGGACGACGCGGCTGAAGGTCTCGCACGCGTTCCACTCGCCGCTGATGGACCCGATGCTGGAGGACTTCCGCGCCGTCCTCGACGGTCTGTCCTACCGCGCCCCGTCGATCCCGCTGGTCTCCAACCTGACCGGCTCCCTGGGCGGGGACGTCACCACCCCCGACTACTGGGTGCGCCACGTCCGCGAGGCCGTCCGCTTCGCCGACGGCGTCCGCGCCCTGCGCGACGCCGGTGCGAGCGCCTTCCTCGAACTCGGCCCCGACGGCGTCCTCACCGCCCTCGCCGAACAGAGCCTCGGCGACGACGCGGCCGACTGCGTGCGCGCCGCCGCCCTGCGCAAGGACCGCGCCGACGAGCGCACCCTGCTCACCGCCCTCGCCGCGCTCCACGCCGCCGGCGTCCCGGTCGACTGGACGGCCCTGTTCGACGGCACCGGCGCCCGCCGGGTCGACCTGCCCACCTACGCCTTCGACCACCGCCGCTACTGGCCTCGCCCGGCCGCCCTCTCCGGCGACGTCGCCTCCGTCGGCCTCGTCCCCGCCGACCACCCGCTGCTCGGCGCCGCTGTCCCGCTCGCCGACGACACCGACGGCGCGCTGTTCACCAGCCGGCTCGCCCTGCGCGTCCACCCGTGGCTGCTCGACCACCGGATCGGCGGCCGGCTCGCCTTCCCCGCCGCCGCCTTCGTCGAACTGGCCGTCCGGGCCGGCGACCAGGTCGGCTGCGGCAGGATCGCGGAGCTCACGCTCGGCGACCCGCTGCCGCTCGCCGAGGACGACGAACCCGTCGTGCAGGTGCGCGTCGGCGCCCCCGACGACACCGGCGCCCGCCCGGTGGCCTGCTACGCCCGCCCCGGCGACGCCGCGCCCGACGAGCCGTGGACGCGCTGCGCCACCGGCACCCTCGTGCCCCAGGAGAACGACCTGCCGGACTACGCCCAGGCCGCCTGGCCGCCGGCGGGCGCGCTCGACGTCGACCTGGACGGCTTCTACCGCGAGCCCGGGCGCGGCCCGGCGTTCCGCGGACTGCGCGCCGCGTGGCTGCGCGGCGAGGAGGTGTTCGCCGAGGTCGAACTGGAGGGCGAACCCGCCGACGACGCCCGCTACTTCGGCCTCCACCCGGCCCTGCTCGACGCCGCCCTGCACGCCGCCGTGCTGATCGGCGTCGGCACCGAGGAGCAACTGCCCCAGCCCCAGGCCTGGCAGGGCGTGGCCCTGCACGCCGGGGGAGCGGCCGCCCTGCGGGTGCGGGTGGCCCGCCTCGGCGAGGACACGGTGTCCGTCACCGCCACCGACCCGGCGGGCGGCGCGGTGCTGACGGTCGGCTCGGTCGTCCTGCGCGCCCCGCAGGCCGCCAGCGCCGCCCGCACCGGCCGCGACCCGCTGTTCCGGATCGAGTGGGTCCCCGCCCCGGCCACGCCGCCCGCCGCCACGGCGCCGAGTTGCACCGCCCTCGGCCGGGACGCCTACGGCACGGGCTCCTCGGCCGCGACCCTCGCGGACCTCGGCCGCCAGGTGCCCGACCTCGTCCTGGTCGCCCTGGACGGCCCGGCCGGCGACGTCCCCGAGGCCGTCCACGCGCACACCACGCGCGTGCTCGCGCTCGTCCAGGAGTGGCTGGCCGACGACCGCGCCGCCGCCTCCCGGCTGGTGTTCGTGACCCGGGGCGCCGTCCGGGCCGCCGACGGCGAGACCGTCCGCGACCTGCCCGGCGGCGCCGCCTGGGGGCTGGCCCGCACGGCGAACTCCGAGCACCCCGGCCGCTTCGCCCTCCTCGACGTCGAGCGGACGGAGGACGTGGCCGCCGTGCTGCCGCTGCTGCCCGGCCTGCTGGCCGACGGCGAGGCCCAGTTCGCCGTCCGCGGCGGCGCCCTGCGGGTCGGCCGGCTGGCCCGGCTCACGGACGCGGCGGGGCTGCTGCCCCCGGCCGGCACGCCGTGGGTCCTGGACGGCCTGCCGGCCGGCGACCTGGCATTCGTGCCCAGCCCGGGGGCGGCCGAGCCGCCCGCGGCCGGGCAGGTGGCCGTGGCGGTGAAGGCCGCCGCGGTACACGCACACGGCACCGGCGCGGCCGGCGTGGTGACGGCGGTCGGTGACGGTGTGCCGGGGCTGCGCCCGGGCGACGAGGTGTTCGGCATGCTGCCCGCCGGGCCGAAGGCGGTCGTCGATCGGCGCCTGCTGGCCCCGCTGCCCGAGAGCTGGTCCTTCGGGGCCGCCGCCGCACTGGCCGCCGACTACGTCCCCGCCCGCCGGGCCCTCGACGGCCCGACCGGCCGGACCGTCCACGTCCACGCCACCGCGACCGGACCGGCCACCGCCGCCGTCGAGCTGGCCCTGCGGCTGGGCGCCGACGTGTCCGCCACGGCCCCCGACGACCTGCGCGAGGCCCTGCTCGGCCTCGGCCTGCCGCCCGAGCGGCTCACCGGCCGCGCGGCGGCGGACACCGTCCTCGTCCTCGACGACGACGCCTTCGCCCAGCTGCCCGCGCCGGACGCCGACGAGACCGCCGCGGTCCTCGCCGAGCTCGCCGCCCTGGCCGGACGCGGCGAGCTGACCGCGCCGCCGGTCGTCGCGCACGACGTCCGCGCCGCCCGCACCGCGCTCGCCACCCAGGTGGCCGCCACCCGGACCGTCCTCACGATGCCCGCGGAGCGCGACCCCGACGGCACCGTGCTGATCACCGGCGGCACCGGTGCCCTCGGCCGCCGCCTCGCCCGCCGCCTCGCCGTCACCGGCGCCCGTCACCTGCTGCTCACCAGCCGGCGCGGACCGGACGCGCCCGGTGCGGCCGAACTCCTCGCCGACCTGGCGGCGCTCGGCGCCGAGGCCCGCGTCGTCGCCTGCGACACCGCCGACCGCGCCGCCACCGAGGCCCTGCTCGCCGGCATCCCGGCCGAACACCCGCTCACCGCCGTGATCCACACGGCCGGTGTGCTGGACGACGGCATCATCACCGCGCTCACCCCCGAGCGGCTGTCTGCCGTCCTGCGGCCCAAGGTCGACGCCGTCTGGCAGCTCCACGAGCTCACCCGGCACCTCGACCTCGCCGTGTTCGCCGTCTTCTCCTCCATCGCGGGCGCCATGGGAAGCCCCGGCCAGGGCAACTACGCCGCAGCCAACGCCTTCCTGGACACCCTGATCGACCACCGCAGGTCGCTCGGCCTCGCCGGCACCTCGCTCGCCTGGGGCCCGTGGGCCCAGGAGGCGGGCATGACCAGCGAGCTCAGCGAGACCGACATGCGGCGCATGCAGTCCGGCGGCATCCCGCCGCTCTCGGTCGAGCAGGGCCTCGCCCTGTTCGAGGCCGCCCTCGGCTCCGCCGAACCGCTCGTCATCCCGATGGGCCTGGCCGCCGGGGGCATGCGCCCCCAGGGCGACGTGCCGCCGCTGTTCCGCGGACTCGTCCGCGCGGCCCGGCGCACCGCCTCCGGCGGCGGCGCGAGCGGCGCCGCCGCCGCCGACTTCACCCGCCAGCTGCTCGACCTGGGTGAGCGCGACCGCATGCACTACCTGGTCGACACCGTCCGCGCCGAAGCCGCCGCCGTCCTCGGCCACGCCTCCCCGGAGGCCGTCGACGCCGAACGCGACTTCTACGAGCTCGGGTTCGACTCGCTCACCGCCGTCGAGCTGCGCAACCGGATCGCCGCCGTCACCGGCCTGCGGATGCCCGCCACCGTCGTCTTCGACAGCCGCTCGCCCATCGAGCTCGCCACCTGGATCCGCCGCGAACTCGCTGACCAAGCCACCGAGGACGGCACCGGCGGGGCCGTGCTCGGCTCCGGCGCCGAGCCCGAACTCGACTCCCTGGAGCGCCTGTTCACCGACGCCCTGGTCAACGGCAAGGTGCCCGAGGCCCAGCGCATGCTCGCCACCGTCGCGGCCCTGCGCCCTACCTTCGAGGCGACCGCCGAACTGGAGGACCTGCCCTGGGCGACCCGCCTCGCCGAGGGCCCCCGCCCGACCCGGCTGATCTGCGTCAGCGCGCCGACGGCCAACGCGGGCGTGCACCAGTACTCCCGCCTCGCCGCCCACTTCCGCGGCGAGCGCGAGGTGTCGGCGCTCCCGCTGGTCGGCTTCGCCACCGGCGAGCGGCTGCCCGCCACCCCCGAGGTCGCCACCCGGGTGATCGCCGAGAGCGCCCTGCGCGCCAGCGACGGCCACCCGTTCGTCCTCGCCGGCCACTCCTCCGGCGGCTCCTTCGCCTACGCGGCGGCCGGCCTGCTGGAACACACCTGGGGCATCCGCCCGGCCGGCGTCGTCCTCTTCGACACGCTGAGCTTCCAGCACAACGCCGACGAGGGCACCGACTACACCGGGATGATGCGGCTCAACTTCACCGGCGCCGACTCGCCGGTGCGGCTGACCAACTCGCGCCTGTCCGCGATGGGCCGTTGGATGGTCCTGCTCAACCGCCTGGAGGTCCACCACACCACGGCCCCCGTCCTGCTGGTCGGTTGCGACCGCGCCCTGACCGGCGTGGACCTGACCCCCATCGAGCAGCGAGCCCAGGCCGAACCGCTCGTACCCGGCGCCAGGGTGGTCGGCGTCGATGCCGACCACCTGTCGATGATCCGCGAGGACTCGGCCCTCACCGCCGCGATCGTCGAGGAGTGGCTGCGCGGCCAGGAGTGACACCTTTGAGCGGGCGTGCCCGGCACCTACGGCTGCCGGGCACGCCCGTTGTCCTCGCGGGGGTCACTCGCGGCGAGCCGCAGGTGGATCGCGAGGACGCCGAGCGCTTCCTTCTCCGGCGGGTAGATCTCCCGACAAGCGGCGAGCAGTTCGGCCCGGTTCATGCCCTCGCTGCCGATCGCGTCGTTGTCCTCGGCGTCGAGCATCGCCTCGAAGGTCTCGTACTCGACGACCTTGACGACCACGGTTCGGCAGCCGCACCCTCCACGGCTTCCCCGGGGCAGCTTCAGGAGGAGCTCGGGCTCACGCCCGACCGGATCGGCGACCTGGAGCTGGTCGCGATGGCGGACGCCCGGGCCGCCCGCGCCGCCCCGCAAGATCCACCTCATCTACCGCACCCACGTCACCCCGGAGGTCCGCGCCACCCTGGCGACCCAGGAGTTCGACGAGCTGCCCGACGGCAGCCACGAGGTCGGCAACACCGAGTGGATCGACTACCGCAAGGTCGGTGACCTGCCGCTGTTCCCGCCGATCGGCAAGGTCCTCGCCCAACTGCCCTCGCCGCACGCGCCGGTGCCGGCATTCGCGCTGGAGCCGGTCACCGACCAGAACCACACCTGGATCTGACCGCTCCAACGTGTGGGTCCGGGGCACTGGGGCGTCCCGGGCCCACACGCGCGTCGCGACGCCGGGGAGCCGGACGCTCGTTGAGGAGCCATTCGTTTAGGGAAAACCGGGGCCGTCCGTGGCGAGACTGGGCGGGCGACGGGTCGGACCTGACGTCAGGAGCTCGCGGCCGGCCCGGATCGGGCCTGCTGGGAGGGGCCGCACGCCAGGACCGCCCGCACGGCGCGTTCCTGGCGACCCCCGGAGAGGTTGACGGCCCGATGTCGAACGAAGACAAGCTCCGCGACTACCTGAAGCGGGCGATCGCGGACCTCCACGAGACCCGCGAACAGCTCCGCGAGGTGACCGAGCAGTACCGGGAGCCGATCGCCGTGGTCGGCATGGCCTGCCGGCTGCCGGGCGGGGTCGCCTCCCCGGAGGAGCTGTGGGACCTGGTGCGCGACGGCGTCGACGCCGTCTCCGCCTTCCCCGCCGACCGCGGCTGGGACCTGCCCGAGGGCGCCGTCACCTCCCGCGAGAGCGGGTTCCTGCACGACGCGGGCGAGTTCGACGCCGGGTTCTTCGGCATCGCCCCGCGCGAGGCCCTCGCCATGGACCCCCAGCAGCGGATCCTCCTGGAGACCGCCTGGGAGGCCGTCGAGCGGGCCGGCATCGACCCCGGAACCCTCACCGGCACCCCGACCGGCGTGTTCGTCGGCACCGGACACGGGGGCTACGACAGCGCCTCGACCGTGGGCGGTCAGGTCGCCGAGACCGCCGCAGGCCACCTGCTGACCGGCAACACCGTCAGCGTCGCCTCCGGCCGTATCTCCTACGTGCTCGGCCTCGAAGGCCCGGCCATCACGGTCGACACCGCGTGCTCCTCCTCCCTCGTCGCCCTGCACCTCGCCGTCCAGTCGCTGCGCCGGGGCGAGTGCTCGCTGGCGCTCGCGGGCGGCGTGACGGTGATGTCGAGCCCGCAGATGTTCACCGAGTTCTCCCGACAGGGCGGCCTCGCCGCCGACGGCCGGTGCAAGCCGTTCGCGGCGGCGGCCGACGGCACCGCTTGGAGCGAGGGCGCGGCCGTCCTGCTGGTCGAGCGGCTCTCGGACGCACAGCGGAACGGGCACCCGGTGCTGGCCGTGGTGCGCGGCTCGGCCGTCAACCAGGACGGCGCCTCCAACGGTCTGACGGCGCCCAACGGCCCGTCGCAGCAGCGGGTGATCCGGGCCGCCCTGGCCGACGCCGGGCTGTCGGCGGCCGAGGTGGACGCCGTCGAGGCACACGGCACGGGCACGCGGCTCGGGGACCCGATCGAGGCCCACGCCCTGCTCGCGACCTACGGGCAGGACCGCGAACAGCCCGTGCTCATCGGCGCGTTGAAGTCCAACACCGGGCACACCCAGGCCGCCTCCGGCGTGGCCGGGGTGATCAAGACGGTGCTCGCGATGCGGCACGGCCTGCTGCCGCGGACCCTGCACCTCGACGCCCCCACCCCGCACGTCGACTGGACCGCCGGCGCCGCCGAACTGCTGGGCGAGGCCCGGGAATGGCCCGCCAATCCGTGGCCCCGGCGGGCCGCCGTGTCCTCCTTCGGTGTGAGCGGCACCAACGCGCACGTCGTGCTGGAGGCGGCGCCCGAGCCCGTCGACGACGTCGTGCCCGGGGCACCGTGCGGGACGGCACTGCCGTGGGTGCTCTCGGCGCACAACGAGACGGCCCTACGGGCCCAGGCCGGCCGCCTGGCCACCCATCTCCGGACGCGCGGGCCGCTCGACCCTGCCGATGTCGCGTACTCGCTGGCCACCGGCCGGACGGCCATGGCGCACCGGGCCGTCGTCGTCTCGGCCGACCCGGAGGAGCGCCTGTGCGCGCTGGACGCCCTCGCGACCGGGAGCGCGGTCACCGGCCTGGTGGTGGGCGTGGCGGAGAAGGGGGCGACGGCGTTCCTCTTCTCTGGCCAGGGCTCGCAACGGCTGGGGATGGGACGGGAGTTGTACGGCCGGTTCCCGGTGTTCGCCCGGGCTTTCGACGCGGTGTGCGACGAGCTGCAGCTGCCGTTGCGGGACGTCGTCTGGGGTTCGGACGCGGAGCTGCTGAACCAGACCGCGTATGCCCAGGCCGGGTTGTTCGCCGTCGAGGTGGCGCTGTACCGGCTCGTCGAGTCGTTGGGCGTGCGGCCGGAGTTCGTGGCCGGGCACTCGATCGGTGAGGTGGCGGCGGCGCACGTCGCCGGGGTGTTCTCGCTCGCCGATGCCTGCGCCCTGGTGGCGGCGCGCGGCCGGCTGATGCAGGCGCTGCCTCCGGGCGGTGCGATGCTGGCGGTGCAGGCGACGGAGGACGAAGTCCTGCCGCTGCTGGGCGATCCCGTGTCGATAGCCGCCGTCAACGGCCCGACGTCCGTCGTGGTGTCCGGCACGGAGGAGGCCGTTGACGCGGTCCGCGCGCACTTCGCCGACCGCAGGACGACGCGGCTGCGGGTCTCGCACGCCTTTCACTCGCCGCTGATGGACCCGATGCTGGAGGACTTCCGGGCCGTCCTCGACGGTCTGTCCTACCGCGCCCCGTCGATCCCGCTGGTCTCAAACCTCACCGGCGCCCTGGGTGGAGATGTCACGACGCCCGAGTACTGGGTGCGCCACGTCCGCGAGGCCGTCCGCTTCGCCGACGGCGTCCGCACCCTGCACGGGGCCGGCGCGACCCGCTTCCTCGAACTCGGCCCCGACGGCGTCCTCGCCGCCATGGCGGCCGAGTCGCTGCCCGCCGACGTCGCCACGGCCGCCGTGCTCCGCACGGACCGCCCCGAGGAACCTGCCCTCCTGGAGGCCCTCGCCCGCCTGCACGTGCGCGGCGCGAGCCCGGACTGGGCGGCGGTGCTCGCCCGGTCCGGCGGGCGCCGCGTCGATCTGCCCACCTACGCGTTCCAGCGGCAGCGCTACTGGCTGCCCGAGCTCCGGGGCCGCGACGCGGGCGTGCCCGCCGCCGACCCGGTCGAGGACGCGTTCTGGACGGCCGTCGAGGCCGGCGACCTGCGGGAGGCGTCGGCCGTCCTCGGGATAGCGGAGGAGGACGCCGAGGCCTCGCTGGACCGCCTGCTGCCCGTCCTGGCCTCCTGGCGCGGGCAGCGCCGCCTGCTCGGCACGCTGGACAGGTGGACGTACGGGACGAGCTGGGTGCCCGTGCGCGGCCTCACCGACGCCGTCCCGCCGGGCCGCTGGCTCGCCGTCCTCCCGGCAGGAGGGGAGGAAAGCTGGCCCGACACCGTCCTCGACGCCCTCGCCGAGCGCGGCCTGCGGTTCGAACGGGCGGCCGGGGCCGAGACCCTGGCCGCGCTGCTCGCGGACGGCTGCGGCGAGCCGCCCGCCGGAGTCCTGTCGTTCCTCGCCGCCGACGGCCGACCGCACCCCGACCACCGTCTCGTCCCCCGCCACCTGCCGGGGACCGTCGAACTGCTGCGCACCCTGGAGGCCGCGGGAGGCCCGGCGAGGCTCTGGTGCCTGACCCGGGGCGCAGTCGCGGCCGAGGCCGCGGACCGCGTGGGCGAGCCCGAGCAGGCACAGCTGTGGGGCCTCGGCCGGGTGGCCGCGCTGGAGCACCCGCAGCGCTGGGGCGGCCTGATCGACCTGCCCGCCGCCCCTGACGCCCGCACCGCCGGGCGCCTGGCCGCCCTCCTCGCCCAGACCGCCGAGGACCAGCTCGCCCTGCGCGGCTCCGGTGCCTACGCCCGCCGCCTGACCCGGCGCCACCTATCGCCCGGCCGTGGGGCTGTGCTGCCGCAGCCCGGGGCGGAGGAGCAGGTGAAGGTCACGGACCCGCAGAGCGCGCCGGACGCCCCCGACGGCTGGACCGCCCCCCGGGGCACCCTGCTCGTCACCGGCGGCCTCGGCGCCCTCGGCACCCACGTCGCCCGCTGGCTGGCTCGCGCGGGTGCCGAACACCTCCTCCTGGTCGGCCGCCGCGGCCCCGGCGCCCCTGGTGCCCAACAGCTGAGCGAGGAGCTCGAAGGCCTCGGCGCCCGCGTCACCGTCGCGGCCTGCGACGTCGCCGACCGGGACGCGTTCGGCGCGCTCCTCGCCGCCGTGCCCGCCGAGCACCCGCTCGGCGGCGTCGTCCACGCAGCCGGTGTCCTGGACGACGGCGTGCTGGAGAGCCTCACGGCCGACCGCTTCGCCGACGTGCTCCGGGCCAAGGCCGTCTCCGCCCGCAACCTCCACGAGTTGACGGCCGGGCACGACCTCGCCCTGTTCGTCCTGTTCTCCTCGATCACCGGCGTCCTGGGCAACCCCGGCCAGGCCAACTACGCCGCCGCCAACGCCTACCTCGACGCCCTCGCCGAGCACCGCCGGGCCGCCGGGCTGCGGGCGACCGCCGTCGCCTGGGGCCCGTGGGCCGGGGGCGGCATGGCGGGGGACCACCCGGGCCTCACCGGGCGGATGCGGCGCAGCGGGCTCGCCCCGATGGACCCGGAGCAGGCCGTCGCCGCACTGCACCGGGCCCTGCTCGCGGACGCGTCCGGCCTCACCGTGGCGGACGTCGACTGGAGCGCGCTCGCGCCGGTGCTCACCGCCGCCAGGCCGAGCGCGCTGATCGCGGACCTGCCCGAGGCGCGCCACGCGGTCCGTCCGAGTGTCGCCACGACGGCCACCGACTCCCCGCTCACCGAGCAGCTGCGCGGCCGCCGCGCCGACGAGCAGGAGCGCCTGCTGCTGGAGCTCGTCCGGACCGAGGCCGCCGCCGTCCTCGGGCACGCCTCCACCGCGGCCGTCGACGCTGCGAGGGCGTTCCGGGACCTCGGGTTCGACTCGCTGACCGCCGTCGAGCTGCGCAACCGCCTCACCGCCGCGACCGGCCTGCGCCTGCCGGCCACGCTGCTGTTCGACCGGCCGACGCCGGCCGCCGTCGCCGCGCACCTGCGCGCCGAACTGGCCGGCACGGCCGCCGTGCTGGAGTCGGTGGCCGCCGTCGCCGCCGACGAGCCGATCGCGATCGTCGCGATGGCCTGCCGCTTCCCCGGCGGCGTCGAGTCGCCGGACGACCTCTGGCGGCTGCTCGCCGCGGGCCGCGACGCGGTGGGCCCGTTCCCGGCCGACCGGGGGTGGGACACCGACCGTCTGCACCACCCCGACCCGGACCACGAGGGCACCAGCTACGTCTCCGAGGGCGCCTTCCTCACCGCCCCCGCCGACTTCGATGCCGCCTTCTTCGGCATCTCGCCGCGTGAGGCCCTCGCGATGGACCCGCAGCAGCGGCTCCTGCTGGAGACCGTCTGGGAGGCCGTCGAGCGTTCCGGTATCGACCCGGGCACCCTGCACGGGTCGCGGACCGGCGTGTTCGTCGGCTCCAACTTCCAGGACTACCACCTGCTGCTGGACCCGGCCCGGGAGGGCGTCGCCGGGCACGTGATGACCGGCAACGCCGCGAGCGTGATCTCCGGTCGCGTCGCCTACACCCTCGGGCTGGAGGGCCCGGCCGTCACGGTCGACACCGCGTGCTCCTCCTCGCTGGTCGCCCTGCACCTGGCCGCCCAGGCCCTGCGCCGCGGCGAGTGCTCGCTGGCGCTCGCCGGCGGCGTGACGGTGATGTCCACGCCGCAGGTGTTCGTCGAGTTCTCGCGCCAGCGCGGCCTGGCCCCCGACGGCCGGTGCAAGCCGTTCGCGGACGCGGCGGACGGAACGGGCTGGGCGGAGGGCGTCGGCGTGCTGCTGGTCGAGCGGCTCTCGGACGCGCGGCGCAACGGGCACCCGGTGCTCGCGGTCGTGCGCGGCTCGGCCGTCAACCAGGACGGCGCCTCCAACGGGCTGACGGCGCCCAACGGCCCCTCGCAGCAGCGGGTGATCCGGGCCGCCCTGGCCGACGCGGGTCTGTCGCCCGCGGAGGTCGACGCCGTGGAGGCGCACGGCACCGGCACCCGCCTCGGCGACCCGATCGAGGCCCAGGCCCTGCTCGCCACCTACGGGCAGGACCGCGAACTCCCCCTGCTCCTCGGCTCGGTGAAGTCGAACCTCGGCCACACCCAGGCCGCGGCCGGAATCGCCGGCGTGATGAAGACCGTGCTCGCGATGCAGCACCGCGAGCTCCCCAAGTCCCTGCACATCGACGGGCCGACCGCGCAGGTCGACTGGACGGCGGGCGCCGTCGAGCTGCTGAGCGAGGCCCGCGCGTGGCCCGAGACCGGACGGCCGCCGCGCGCCGGCGTCTCCTCGTTCGGCGTCAGCGGCACCAACGCCCACGTGATCCTCGAAGCGGCCCCCACGCCCGAGCCGCTGCCCGAGCGCCCGGCCGCCGACCGCCCGCTGCCCTGGCTGCTCTCCGCCCGGACCCCCGACGCCGTGCGCGAGCAGGCCCGCCGCCTCGCCGCCCACGTCCGGGCGGCCGAGCCGACCCTCGACGACGTCGCGCGGTCGCTCGTCACGACCCGCGCCGCCCTGGAGCACCGGGCCGCCGTCGTCGCCCCCGACCGGGCCGGGCTCCTGGACGGCCTGGACGCGCTCGCCGAGGGCCGCGCCACCCCCGCCGTCCTGGAGGGGCAGGCCGCGGGCGAGGGCGCGCCGGTCTTCGTCTTCCCCGGTCAGGGCTCCCAATGGGCCGGCATGGCCGTCGAACTCCTCGACGGCGCACCTGCGTTCGCGCAGCGGTTCGCCGAGTGCGCGGCGGCACTGGCGCCGTTCACCGACTGGTCGGCGACCGACGTCCTGCGCGGCGAGCCCGGAGCACCCGGCCTCGACCGGGTCGACGTGGTGCAGCCCGTGCTGTTCGCCGTCATGGTGTCGCTCGCCGAACTGTGGCGCGCGCACGGCGTCGAACCGGCCGCCGTGCTCGGCCACTCGCAGGGCGAGATCGCCGCCGCCTGCGTGGCCGGCGCGCTCACCCTGGACGACGCCGCTCGCGTCGTGGCCCTGCGCAGCCGGGCGATCCGGCAGCTGGCGGGCCTCGGCGGCATGGTTTCGGTGGCCGAGCCGGCCGCCGCCGTCCGCGAGCGCCTCTCGCGCTGGGACGGGCGCGTCTCCGTCGCCGCCGTCAACGGCCCCCGGTCGGTGGTCGTCTCGGGAGACCCGGAGGCCCTGGAGGAACTGGCCGCCGACTGCGAGCGGTCCGGAGTCCGGGCCCGCCGCATCCCCGTCGACTACGCCTCGCACTCCGCGCACGTCGAGCGCATCGAGCACGAGCTGCTCGACCTGCTCGCGCCGATCGCCCCGCGCACCGCCGACGTCCCGTTCTGCTCGACCGTCACCGGCGCCGTCATCGACACCGCCGGGCTGGACGCCGCCTACTGGTACCGCAACCTGCGCCAGACCGTGGAGTTCGAGCAGGCCACCCGCACCCTGCTGGCCGCCGGCCACCGGGTGTTCGTCGAGATCAGCCCGCACCCGGTGGTCACCACCGGTGTCCAGGAGACGATCGAGGACAGCGGCGTGCCCGCCGCCGCCCTCGGCACCCTGCGCCGCGACGAGGGCGGCCCGGGGCGCTTCCTCCTCGCCCTCGCCGACGCCCGCAACCACGGCGCCCGGATGGACTGGGACCTCCTGTTCGCCGGCACCGGAGCGCGCGCCACCGAGCTGCCGACGTACCCGTTCCAGCGGCAGCGCTACTGGCCGCGCCCGGGCGGGACGGGCGGCGACGTCACCACGGCCGGCCTGGCCGCGCCGGAGCACCCGCTGCTCGGCGCTTCCGTCGAACTCGCCCAGGGTGGTGGGTTGGTGGCAACCGCCCGCTGGTCGTTGCACACCCACCCGTGGCTCGCTGACCACTGCGTCGCGGGCACCGTCGTGGTGCCCGGCGCCGCGCTGGTCGAGGCGGTCGTCCGGGCCGGCGACGAGCTCGGCTGCGGGCGCATCGAGGAACTGACCCTGTACGCGCCCGTCCTGCTGCCCGAACGCGGCGCGCTCCAGGTGCAGATCGAGGTCGGGGCCCCCGACGGCACGGGCCTGCGCCCGGTCGCCCTGCACAGCCGCCCGGCGGACGCGGACGCACCCGAGGGCTGGACCCTGCACGCCGACGGCAGTGTCGCCCCCGCCGGGGCCGAGCCGGCGCCGGCCTCCCCCGTCTGGCCGCCCGTCGGCGCCGAGCCGATCGACGTCAGCGGTCTCTACCCGGGCCTGCGCCAGGACGGCTACGGCTACGGACCGGTGTTCCGGGGCGTGCGCGCGGCCTGGCGCCTCGGCACCGCCGTCCACGCCGAGGTGGAACTCCCCGCGCCGGCCAGCGCCGACGCCGCCCGCTACGGTCTGCACCCGGCGCTGCTCGACGCCGCCCTGCACCCCGCCGGGCTCGGCCCGCTGGCGGGCCGACCCGGGCTGCCGTTCGCCTGGAACGGCGTCACGCTCCACGCCGCCGGAGCCACCGCGCTGCGCGTGACGCTCACTCCGGCCGGACCCGACGCGGTGTCCGTCGCGATGGCCGACCCGGCCGGCCGGCCGGTGGCCGCCATCGAGGCGCTGGCCGTGCGCCCGCTCGCCGAGGGCGCCCTCGACCCGGCCGCCCGGGTTGCCCGGGAGGCGCTCTTCCACCTGGACTGGCCGGCGCTGACCCTCGCCGGGCCCGGCCCGGCGCCCGCTCGCTGGACCGTCCTCGGTGAGCCGCCCGCCCACGTGGCGGCCCTCGCCGAGGCGGGCGTCACCCTCGGCGCCGACGCGGATGTCACGCTCGTCGAGCTCGGCGGCGACGAACCGCTCGCCGCGCTCGAACACGCCCTCGCCGTCCTCCAGGAGTGGCTCGCCGACGACCGCCCGGACGCCACGCTGCTGGTGACCACCCGCCGCGCCGTCGCCGCCGACCCCGCGGAGGACGTCCACGACCTGCCCGCCGCCGCGGTCCACGGCCTGGTCGGCTCCGCCCAGAGCGAGCACCCCGGCCGCGTCGTCCTGGTCGACCTGGACGACGACCCGGCCTCCTGGCGCGCCCTGCCCGCCGCACTCGCCACCGGGGAACCCCGGCTCGCGCTGCGCCACGGCACCGCCCACGTGCCCCGCCTGGCCCGTGCCCACACCGCCGGGCCACTGCCCGTGCCCGACGGCCCGTGGCGCCTGGACATCCGCACCAAGGGCAGCGTCGACGACCTCGAACTCGTCCCCAGCCCCGACGCCGCCGCGCCGCTCGCCGAGGGCGAGGTCCGCATCGAAGTCCGCGCCGCCGGTCTCAACTTCCGCGACGTCCTCAACGCCCTCGACATGTACCCGGGCGGCGCTCGCTTCCTCGGGGCCGAAGCCGCCGGCGTCGTGAGCGAAGTCGGCCCCGGCGTCACCGGATTCGCCGTCGGAGACCGAGTGATGGGCATGGTCACCGGAGGCTTCGGCCCGCTCGCCGTCGCCGACCACCGGGTGCTCGCCCGCGTCCCCCGGGGCTGGACCTTCGCGCAGGCCGCCTCCGTCCCCGTCGTCTTCCTCACCGCCTACTACGCCCTGCGCGACCTCGCCGGCCTCCGGGACGGTGAACGCCTCCTGGTCCACGCCGCGGCCGGCGGCGTCGGCATGGCCGCCACCCAGCTCGGCCGCCTCTGGGGCGCCGAGGTCTACGGCACCGCGAGCGAGGGCAAGCAGCACCTGCTGCGCGCCGAAGGCCTGCCCGACACCGCCATCGCCTCCTCCCGCACCCTCGACTTCGAGGAGCGCTTCCGCGCCGCCACCGGCGGCGACGGCGTGGACGTCGTCCTCAACTCCCTCGCGGGGGACTACGTCGACTCCTCGCTGCGCCTCCTCGGCCCCGGCGGGCGGCTGATCGAGATGGGCCGCACCGACGTCCGCGACCCCGCCGAGGTCGCCGCCGCCCACGGCGGCGCCCACTACCGGGCGTTCGTCCTCCAGGAGGCCGGACCCGAGCGGATCGGGCAGATGCTCGCCGATCTGGTCGAGCTGTTCGAACAGGGCGCGCTGCGCCCACTGCCCCTCACCTGCTGGGACGTCACCCGCGCCCGCGAGGCCTTCCGCCACATGGCCCAGGCCCGGCACACCGGCAAGATCGTCCTCACCGTGCCGCGACCCTGGGACCCCGACGGCACCGTCCTGATCACCGGCGGCACCGGCACCCTCGGCGCCGAACTGGCCCGCCACCTGGTCACGTCGCGCGGCGTGCGGCACCTGCTGCTCGCCGGCCGCGCCGGCGCGGCCGCTCCCGGCGCGGTCGAGCTCGTCGCCGACCTCACGGCCCTCGGCGCCGACGCCCGCCTCGCCGCCTGCGACACGGCCGACCGCGACGCCCTGGCGGCGCTGCTGGCCGCCGTGCCCGCCGAGCACCCGCTCACCGCCGTCGTCCACGCCGCCGGCGTCCTCGACGACGGCGTCGTCGCCGGCCTGACGGCCGACCGGCTCGCCGCCGTGCTGCGCCCCAAGGCCGACGCCGCCCACCACCTGCACGAGCTCACCCGCGACCTCGACCTCGCCGACCTCGTCCTGTTCTCCTCCGCCGCAGGCGTCTTCGGTTCGCCCGGCCAGGGCAGCTACGCCGCCGCCAACGCGTGGCTCGACGCCCTCGCCCAGCACCGCCGCGTCGCCGGCCTGCCCACCACCGCCCTCGCCTGGGGCCTGTGGGCACAGGCCAGCACCATGACCGCCCACCTCGGCGCCACCGACCGGGCCCGCTCTGAGCAGTCCGGTGCCCTCACCCTCAGCACCCCGGACGGCCTCGTCCTGTTCGACGCCGCCCTCGCCGACCACCGGGCCCTGCTCGTGCCCGTCCGGCTCGACACCGCCGGCCTGCGCTCGCGCGGCGCGGCCGAACTCCCCGCCCTGCTGCGCGCCCTGGTCCGGGCCCCGGCCCGCCGCGCCGCACAGGGCGCCCCGGCCGCCGACGGGCTGCGCGCCCGCCTGGCCGGGCTCGCCGCGGCCGACCGCGCCGCGGCGCTGCTCGACCTGGTGAGCGGCTGCACCGCGGCCGTGCTCGGCCACTCCTCGGCCGACCAGGTCCACGCCACCCGGCCCTTCCGCGACCTCGGCCTCGACTCGCTGACCGCCGTGGAACTGCGCAACCGCCTCAACGCCGCCACCGGCCTGCGGCTGCCAGCGACCCTGGCGTTCGACCACCCCACCCCCGGGGCGCTCGCCGGGCACCTGGCGGACGGCCTCACCGGCACCGGCGCGGCGACCGCGGCCGGCGCGACCCCGCAGGCCGCCGACGAGCCGATCGCGATCGTCGCCATGGCCTGCCGCTTCCCCGGCGGCGTCGCGACCCCCGACGACCTGTGGACCCTGCTGTCCACCGGCACGGACGCCATCGCCCCCTTCCCCGCCGACCGCGGCTGGGACCTCGACCACCTCTACGACGGCATCCCGGACCACCCCGACTCCTCCCGCACTCGGGAGGGCGGCTTCCTCACCGACGCCGCCGGCTTCGACGCCGCCTTCTTCGGCGTCAGCCCCAACGAGGCCGTCGCGATGGACCCGCAGCAGCGGCTCCTCCTGGAGACCACGTGGGAGGCCCTCGAACGCGCCGGCATCGACCCGGGCACCCTGCGCGGAAGCCGCACCGGCGTCTTCGCCGGCCTGTCCTCCAGCGACTACCTCGACCGGGTGACCCGCGTCCCCGACGAGGCCGCGCCGTACGTCAGCACCGGCAACGCCGCGAGCGTGATCTCCGGCCGCGTCGCCTACACCCTCGGCCTGGAGGGCCCGGCGGTCACCGTCGACACCGCGTGCTCGTCCTCCCTCGTGGCGCTCCACCTCGCGGTCCGCGCGCTGCGCGGCGGCGAGTGCACGCTCGCCCTCGCGGGCGGCGTCACCGTGATGTCGACCCCGATGATCCCGGTCGACTTCGCCCGCCAGCGCGGCCTCGCCCTCGACGGGCGCTGCAAGCCCTTCGCCGACGCGGCCGACGGCACCGGCTTCTCCGAGGGCGTCGGCGTCCTGCTCGTCGAGCGGCTCTCGGACGCGCGGCGCAACGGGCACCCCGTCCTCGCCGTCGTGCGGGGTTCGGCCGTCAACCAGGACGGCGCCAGCAACGGGCTCAGCGCCCCGAACGGCCCGTCCCAGCAGCGGGTGATCCGGGCCGCCCTGGCCGACGCGGGTCTGTCGCCCGCGGAGGTCGACGCCGTGGAGGCGCACGGCACCGGCACCCGCCTCGGCGACCCGATCGAGGCCCAGGCCCTGCTCGCCACCTACGGCCAGGACCGTGAACACCCGCTCCTCGTCGGCTCGGTGAAGTCCAACCTCGGCCACACCCAGGCCGCCGCCGGCGTCGCCGGCGTCATGCGAACCGTCCTCGCCCTGCGGCACGCCGCGCTCCCGCAGAGCCTCCACATCGACCGGCCCACCACGCACGTCGACTGGACGGACGGCGCCGTCGACCTGCTCACCGAGGCCCGCGACTGGCCCGCCACCGGCCGGCCCCGGCGCGCCGGCGTCTCCTCCTTCGGCCTCAGCGGCACCAACGCCCACGTGATCCTCGAACAGGCCCCGGAGCCGGAGCCCTCGGTGGCCGGCCCGGAGCGGCCCGCCCTCCCCTGGCTGCTCTCCGCCCGCAGCGCCGAGGCGCTGCGCTGCCAGGCCCGCGCCCTGCTCGACCACCTCGACGACCCGGACCCCGCCGCCCCGCTCGACCTCGCCCACTCCCTCGCCACCGGCCGCGCCCTCCTGGAGCACCGCGCCGTCGTCGTCGGCGCCGGCACCGACGACCTCCGGGCGGGACTCGCCGCGCTCGCCGACGGCACGCCCGCCCCGGGCGTCCTCACCGGCCGGCACGGCGCCGGGCGCGACCGCCGGGTCGTCCTCGTCTTCCCCGGCCAGGGCTCCCAGTGGGTCGGCATGGGCGCCGAACTGCTCGACGCCTCGCCGGAGTTCGCCGAGCGGATCGCCGCCTGCGGACGGGCCCTCGCGCCCTGGACCGACTGGTCCCTCGAAGCCGTGCTGCGCGGCGCGGCCGATGCGCCGTCGCTCGACCGCGTCGACGTCGCCCAGCCCGCCCTGTGGGCCACCATGATCGGGCTCGCCGCCTGCTGGCAGGCCCACGGTGTCACCCCCGCCGCCGTCCTCGGGCACTCCCAGGGCGAGATCGCCGCCGCCTGCGTGGCCGGCGCACTCTCCCTGGAGGACGGCGCCAAGGTGGTCGCCCTGCGCAGCCGGGCGATCGCCCGAGGCCTGTCCGGTCACGGCGGCATGGTGGCGGTGCCGCAGACCCACGCCGACGTCCTGGCCCGCATCGAGCCGTACGGCGGCCGGATCTCGGTGGCCGCCGCCAACGGCCCGGCCGGCGTCGTCGTCTCCGGCGAGAACACGGCCCTCGACGACCTCATCGCCGAATGCGCCCGCGACGGTGTCCGGGCCAAGCGCATCCCCGTCGACTACGCCTCCCACTCCGCCCAGGTCGAGCGGATCGAGGAGACCCTGCACACCGAGCTCGCCGGACTGACCACGCGCGACGCCCGCGTCCCCTTCTTCTCCACCGTCACCGCTGACTGGCTCGGCGACACCCCGCTGGACGCCGGCTACTGGTACCGCAACCTGCGGCAGACCGTCCGCCTGGAGGAGTCCGTCCGCGCACTGCTCGCCGAGGGCCACGACGCCTTCCTGGAATGCAGCCCGCACCCCGTGCTGTCCATGGCCGTCGAGGACACCGCGGCCGACGCCGGTGCCCGGGCCGTCGTGCTCGGCACCGTCCGGCGCGAGGACGGCGGACCGGCCCGGCTGCTGGCCTCCCTCGGCGAGGCCCACGTGCGCGGCGTGCGGATCGACTGGCGGCCCGCCGTCACCGGTGGCAGGCCCGTCGACCTGCCCACCTACCCCTTCCAGCGCCGCCGCTACTGGCTCGCCCAGGACGCCGTCCGCGGCGGAGCACCCCTCGACCCCTGCGGGCTGGACGCCGTCGTCCGGCTCGCGGACGGCTCGGGGAGCGTCCTGCTCACCGGCCGGATCGGAACCGCGACGCACCCCTGGACGGCCGAGCACCGGGTGCGCGGCACGGCCGTCGTACCGGGGACCGCGCTGCTCGACTGGGCCGTGCGGGCCGGCGACGAGGCCGGCTGCCCGGTCGTCGCCGAACTCACCGAGCTCACCCCGCTGGCCCTGCCCGACCACGGAACCGTCGACCTCCAGCTCGCCGCGGCCCCCGCCGACGCGGACGGCCGACGGGCCCTCACCATCCACGCCCGCCCGTCCGACGCGGCCGACGACGTCCCGTGGACCCACCACGCCAGCGGCACACTGACCGGTGGTGTCGTCGACGGCGAGGCCCTCACGGAATGGCCCCCCGCCGGTGCGCAGCCGGTGGACGCCGCAACGCCGGAGGGCACCGCGTACGGCGAGCGCTTCCGCACCGTCCTGGCCCGCTGGCGGCGCGGCGACGAACTGTTCGCCGAGGTCGCCCTGCCCGAGGAGCACCGCACCGACACGGCCGGCTTCCGCGTCCACCCCGGCCTGCTCCAGGCCCTGCTCGCCACCCTCCCGGACGGCACCGACCCCGCCCAGCCCGCCGACTGGCGCGGCGTCACCGTCCACGCCACCGGCGCCACCCTGCTCCGCGTCCGGCTCACCCCGGCCGCCGACGGCACCCACGCGCTGACCGCGGCCGACGCCGACGGCGCCCCCGTGCTCACCGCCGACGCCGTCACCGTCCGCCCCGTCGCGGCCGAGCACCTCGCTCCGGCGGCCGACCCGCTCTACGCGGTCGAGTGGATCCCGGTGTCCGCCGCTTCCCGTGCGGACGCGGTCGTCCTCGGTGACGACGGCGCCCTCGCCGCCGCCCTCGACGCCCGCTCCCACGCCGACCTCGCCGAGCTCACCGCCGCCCTGGACGCCGGAGAGCCCGTACCCGCCACCGTCGTCCACCGCCTCACCGCCGCCGACGAGGGCGACCCCGTCACCGCCGCGCACCGCGCCGTCCGGACCGCCCACCGCCTCGCCCGCTCCTGGCTCGCCGAGCCCCGGCTCGCCGACGCCCGCCTCGTCCTGCTCACCCACGGCGCCGAGACCGCGGGCCCGAGCACCGACGCCACCGTCCTGGCCCAAGCGGCCGCCCACGGACTCGTCCGCTCCGCCCAGTCCGAGAACCCCGGCCGCTTCCTCCTCGTCGACCTCGACGACGACCCGGCCTCCACCGCTGCCCTTCCCACCGCCCTCGCCGTCCCCGACGAGCCGCGCCTGGCAGTCCGCCGGGGCGAGGTGACGGCGCCCCGGCTGCACCCGGTGAGCACCGACGGGGGTGACCGGGCGTGGTCCTGGGACCCGGCCGGCACCGTCCTGATCACCGGCGGAACCGGCACCCTCGGCGCCCTCGTCGCCCGTCACCTCGTCACCGACCACGGCGTCCGCCACCTCCTGCTCACCGGCCGCCGCGGCCCCGCCGCTCCCGGTGCCGCCGAGCTCGTCGCCGACCTCGCGGCCCTCGGCGCCGACGCCTGCGTCGCCGCCTGCGACGCCGCCGACCGCGCCGCCCTCGACGCGCTCCTCGCCACCGTTCCCGACGAGCACCCGCTCACCGGCGTCGTCCACGCCGCCGGCGTCCTGCGGGACGGCCTGATCGAAGGCCTGACGGACGATCAGCTCTCCGAGGTGCTGCGCCCCAAGGTCGACGCCGCGTGGAACCTCCACGGGGCGACCCGCGACCTCGACCTCTCGGCCTTCGTCCTGTTCTCCTCCTTCGCCGCCACCGCCGGCGGCCCCGGCCAGGCCAACTACGCCGCCGCCAACGCCTTCCTCGACGCCCTCGCCCACCACCGCCGCGCCGAAGGGCGCCCGGCCGTCTCCCTCGCGTGGGGATACTGGGGAGAATCGAGTGGGATGACGTCCACGCTGGACGCCGTGGACATCGCCCGCTTCGCGCGCTCCGGCATGCTGCCGCTCACGGCCGTCCAGGGCCTCGCCCTGCTCGACGCCGCGAGCGGTGTCGACCGACCGCACCTGGTCCCGATCCGGCTCGACCGGCACGCCCTCGCCACCGTCGGGGCCCCGCCGCTCCTCGCCGGACTCGCACCCCGTCGCGCCCTCCGGCGCACCGCCACCGGGGCAGCCGGGAGTCCGGCGACCGGCGACCGGGGCGTCCTGGACCGGCTGCCCGGCCTCGCCGCCGACCAGCAGGAGAAGCTGCTGCTGGACGTCGTCGTCGGCCACCTCGCCGCCGTCCTCGGCCACAGCTCGCCCGAGGCCGTCGACCCCGAGCGCGGCTTCCTCGACCTCGGCATGTCCTCCCTGACGGCCGTCGAGCTGCGGAACCGCCTCAACGCCGAACTCGGGCTGCGGCTGCCCACCACGACGATCTTCGACCACCCGTCGCCCACCGCTCTCGCCGGACGCCTGCGCGAACTCGCCGACGCGCCCACCGGCAGCGCGGCGCCCGCCGCCCGGCCGGTCTTCGCCGAACTCGACGAGCTGGAGAGCGCGCTCGGTGCCACCGAGCTGGACGCCGACTCCCGCACCCGCCTCCTCGCCCGCCTCAAGAGCCTCCAGTGGCGGCTCGACGGCGACGCGACCGAGTCGCCCGCCGGCGCCGACGGCCCGGACGACGCGCTCGACGACACCACGGACGACGAGATGTTCGACCTGATCGACCGCGAGCTCGGCCTCGCCTGAGGAGCGGCCCCGGGGCCCCGTGCCCCGCGGTCGTCCCACGGACCCGTACCACCCTTCCGAACTGCGAGGTTTCCCACCCATGGCCAGCACCTCCGAGGACAAGCTCCGCGACTACCTCAAGAAGGTCACCGCGGACCTGCGGCGCACCAAGCTGCGCCTGGAGTCCGTCGAGGCGAGGGACGCCGAGCCGATCGCGATCATCGGGATGGCGTGCCGCTTCCCCGGCGGTGTCCGGACCCCGGAGGACCTCTGGCGGCTCGTCGCCGACGGCGCCGACGCCATCGGCGACCTCCCCGAGGACCGCGGCTGGGACACCGGGAACCTCTACGACCCCACGCCCGGCACACCCGGCAAGAGCTACGTGCGCCACGGCGGGTTCCTCGACGGCGTCGCCGACTTCGACGCCGAACTGTTCGGCATCGCCCCGCGCGAGGCGCTCGCGATGGACCCGCAGCAGCGACTCCTCCTCGAATCGGCCTGGGAAGCCGTCGAGCGGGCCCGGATCGCACCCGCCGCCCTGCGCGGCAGCGACACCGGCGTGTTCATCGGGGGCGCGGACACCGATTACGGCTCCCTCGCGCGACAGACCGAGGAGACCGAGGGGCACCTCCTCACCGGTGGGGCCGTGAGCGTCCTGTCCGGCCGCATCGCCTACACCCTCGGGCTGGAGGGCCCGGCCGTCACCGTCGACACCGCGTGCTCCTCCGCCCTGGTCGCCCTCCACCTCGCGGTCCGCGCGCTGCGCGCCGGCGAGTGCTCGATGGCCGTCGCCGGCGGCGTCGCCGTCATGCCCACCACCCGCCTGTTCACCGAGTTCTCCCGTCAGCGCGGCCTCGCCCCCGACGGCCGCTGCAAGCCCTTCGCAGAAGCCGCGGACGGCACCTCGTGGGCGGAGGGCGTCGGCGTGCTGCTGGTCGAGCGGCTCTCGGACGCCCGACGCCTCGGCCACGAGGTCCTCGCCGTCGTCCGGGGCACCGCCGTCAACCAGGACGGCGCCAGCAGCCGCCTGACCGCCCCCAACGGGCCCTCCCAGCAGCGTGTCATCCGGGCCGCGCTCGAGAACGCCCGTCTCACCCCCGACCAGGTCGACGCCGTGGAGGCGCACGGCACCGGTACGACCCTCGGCGACCCGATCGAGGCCCAGGCCCTGCTCGCCACCTATGGCCAGGACCGGCCCGCCGACCGTCCGCTCTACCTCGGCGGCGTCAAGTCGAACATCGGCCACGCGCAGGCGGCGGCCGGCGTCGCGGGCGTGATCAAGACGGTCATGGCGCTTCGCGCCGGCCTGCTGCCGGCCACCCTGCACATCGACGAGCCGTCCTCGCACGTGGACTGGACGGCGGGTGCCGTCGAACTGCTGGCGGAGGCCCGCGACTGGCCGGAGACCGGGCGGCCGCGCCGGGCAGGCGTCTCGGCGTTCGGCATCAGCGGGACCAACGCGCACGTCGTGCTGGAGCAAGCGGACGAGGCCGTGGCGGCGGAGCCGGAGGCGGCTGCCCCGGCGCCGGCCGTCATGCCGTGGGTGCTCAGCGGACGCACGCCGGACGCGTTGCGCGCCCAGGCCGCCCGCCTGCGCGAGGCCGCGGCGGGCCTGCCGGTCGCGGACGTCGCGGCGGCGTTGGCGGCGAGCCGGTCGATGCTCAACCACTCTGCCGTGGTGGTCGGTTCGGACCGGGACGAGCTGTTGCGCGGGCTCGACGCGCTGGCGGCGGGCTCGGGCGGGGGCGTCGAAGGCGCGGTTCGGGGTGGCGGGACGGCGTTCCTGTTCTCGGGGCAGGGGTCGCAGCGGCTGGGGATGGGGCGGGAGTTGTACGCCCGGTTCCCGGTGTTCGCCCGGGCCTTCGACGAGGTGTGCGCGGAGCTGGATCCGGCCTTGCGCGAGGTGGTGTGGGGTTCGGACGCGGAGCTGCTGAACCGGACCGCGTATGCCCAGGCGGGGTTGTTCGCGGTGGAGGTGGCGCTGTACCGGCTGGTTGAATCGTTGGGTGTCCGCGTCGAGTTCGTGGCGGGGCACTCGATCGGTGAGGTGGTGGCGGCGCATGTCGCCGGGGTGTTCTCGCTCGCTGATGCCTGCGTCCTGGTGGCCGCCCGTGGTCGGCTGATGCAGGCGCTGCCGGCGGGTGGTGCGATGCTGGCGGTGCAGGCGACGGAGGAGGAAGTCCTGCCGCTGCTGGGCGAGTTCGTCTCGATTGCCGCCGTCAACGGCCCGACGTCCGTCGTGGTGTCCGGCACGGAGGAGGCCGTTGACGCGGTCCGCGCGCACTTCGCCGACCGGAAGACGACGCGGCTGCGGGTCTCGCACGCGTTCCACTCGCCGCTGATGGACCCGATGTTGGAGGACTTCCGTTCCGTTCTCGACGGGCTGACGTACCGGGCCCCTGCGATCCCGCTCGTCTCCAACCTGACCGGTGCCCTGGTCGAAGGCGTTCAGGGACCGGAGTACTGGGTGCGCCACGTCCGCGAGGCCGTCCGTTTCGCCGACGGGATCCGCACTTTGGAGGCCGCGGGTGTCACCCGCTTCCTGGAGCTCGGCCCCGACGGCGTCCTGACGGCGCTCGCGGCGTCCTGCCTCTGCGACGACGCCGTCCTCGCCCCCGTTCTCCGCAAGGACCAGGCCGAGGACACGAGCGTTCTGACCGCCCTGGCCCGCCTGCACGTCACCGGCGCCCGCGTCGACTGGACCGCCCTCTTCGCCGGCACCCCCGTCCGCCCGGTCGACCTGCCGACCTACGCCTTCCAACGCCGCCGCTACTGGCCCGTCACCGCCGCCACGACCGCCGGCGACCTCGGCGCCGCGGGCCTCGGCGCCGCCGACCACCCGCTGCTCTCCGCCTCGCTCGAACTCTTCGACGACGACGGCCTGTTGTTCAGCTCCCGGTTGTCCTGCCGGTCCCACCCGTGGCTCGCCGACCACGTCGTGCGCGGCAACGTCCTGCTGCCCGGCACCGCGTTCCTCGAACTGGCCGTCCGCGCCGGGGACGAGGCCGGCTGCGACCGCGTCGAGGAACTCACCCTGGCCGCGCCGCTCGTCCTGCCCGAGCACGCGGGCGTCCAGCTTCAGCTGCGCGTCGGCGCGGCCGACGAGACCGGCCGCCGCACCTTCACCATCGCCTCCCGGCCCGAGGGCGCCGACGGCAGGGCCTGGGACCAGCACGCGACCGGCGTCCTGGCCACGGGGGAGACGCGCTCCGCGTTCGACACGTCCGTCTGGCCGCCGGCCGGCGCCGAGGCGGTCGACCTCACCGGGCTGTACGAAGGCATGGCCGACGGCGGCTACGCGTACGGCCCGGTGTTCCAGGGCCTGCGGGCGGCCTGGCGGCGCGGGGACGACATCTTCGCCGACGTCGCCCTGCCGGACGGCACCGAGGGCGCGGGCTACGGCCTGCACCCGGCCCTGCTCGACGCCGCCCTGCACGTGACGGCCGTCAACGGGCTGCCGCACGGCGTCGTGCCGTTCTCGTGGGAGGACGTGTCGCTGCACGCCTCCGGCGCGTCCTCGGTGCGCGTGCGCGTCACCCGGACCGGCGAGGAGTCCGTCGCGGTGGCGGTCGCCGACGCCGAGGGCCTGCCGGTGGCGTCGGTGGGGTCGCTGGCCCTGCGCGCGGTGTCGGGCGGCGAGCCGGTGGCGGCTCGGGACGGGCTGTTCCGGGTCGACTGGGTGCCGGTGAAGGCGTCCGTCGCGCCGGAGTTCGTCGAGGTGACCTCCCTGGCCGAGGTGCCGGCGGACGTGCCGCCGGTCGTGGTGATCCGGCCGGCGGACGGCGACGTGCACACGGGGACGGCCCGAGCGCTGGAGCTGGTGCAGGGCTGGCTGGCGGAGGAGCGTTTCGCCGGGTCTCGCCTGGTCTTCGTGACGCGCGGTGTGGTGGTGGGCGAGGACCTGCCGGGCGCAGCTGCGTGGGGTCTGGTGCGGTCGGCGATGTCGGAGGAGCCGGGCCGGTTCGGACTGGTGGATCTGGCGGGTTCCGAGGAACTGCCCTCCGAGGCCCTGGGGTTGGACGAGCCGCAGCTGCTCGTCCGCGACGGCGAGGTCCTCGCGGCCCGGCTCGTTCGCGCCGAGCCGACGGGCGAGCCGGTCGTCTGGACCGGCGAGGGCACGGTTCTGGTCACCGGTGGCACGGGCGGCCTGGGCCGGGTCGTGGCCCGGCACCTGGTGGCCGAGCACGGGGTGCGTGATCTGCTGCTGGTGAGCCGCCGTGGTGGGGATGCCGAGGGCGTCGGGGAGCTGCTGGCGGAGCTCGGGGCCGGGGCGAAGGTCGAGGCGTGCGATGTCGCCGACCCGGCGGCGGTGGCGGACCTGTTCGCCCGGCACGAGATCCGTGCGGTCGTCCACACGGCCGGCGTGCTCGACGACGGCGTGGTCGGGTCTCTTACCGCCGAGCGCGTCTCGGCCGTCCTGCGCCCGAAGGCGGACGCGGCGTGGAACCTGCACGAGGCCACGAAGGACCGCGAGCTGGCGGCCTTCGTCCTGTTCTCCTCCGTCTCCGGCGTCTTCGGCGGCCCCGGCCAGGCCGCCTACGCGGCGGGCAACGCCTACCTGGACGCGCTGGCCGTCCACCGCCGCTCGCTCGGCCTGCCCGCCGTCTCGCAGGCCTGGGGCCCGTGGACCCGCGACGGCGGCATGATCGGCACGCTCGCCGACGTCGACCTGCACCGCATCGCCCGCTCGGGCATGCCGGAGCTCACCCCCGCCGAGGGCGCCGCCCTGTTCGACGCCTCGCTCGCGGCGGGTGAGCCCGCGGTCCTGCCCGTCCGCTTCGACCTGGCCGCGCTGCGCGCCCAGGACTCGGTGCCGGTTCTGCTGCGCGGACTGGTGCACAGCCGGGTCCGGCGCGCGGCGGTCGCCGGCACGGCCGCCTCGGCGGGCCTGGCACAGCGGTTGTCCGGCCTGACCGCCGACGAGCGGCGGGCGACCGTCCTGGAGCTCGTGCGCGACCGGATCGCCGTGGTCCTCGGTCACGAGGGCGGCTCGGTCGTCGACCCGTCGCGGGCGTTCCAGGACCTCGGCTTCGACTCGCTGACGGCGGTCGAGCTGCGCAACCGGCTCAAGGCGGTGACCGGTCTCCAGCTCCCGGCCACCGTGGTGTTCGACTACCCGACGGCGAACGCGCTGGCCGGCTGCGTCCTGGAGGGCCTGTTCGGCACGGAGAAGGCCCAGGAACTCCCGGCCGTGCTCCCGGTGCTGTCGGACGACCCGGTGGTCATCGTCGGCATGGCCTGCCGCTATCCGGGCGGCGTCGAGTCGCCCGAGGACCTGTGGCGGCTGGTGGCCGACGGCGTGGACGCGGTGTCCGACTTCCCGGAGAACCGCGGCTGGGACCTCGACTCGCTCTACAACGAGGACCGGTCCGTCCCCGGCACGTCCTACACCCGGCGCGGCGCGTTCCTGCACGACGCCGGGGAGTTCGACCCCGAGTTCTTCGGCATGAGCCCGCGCGAGGCGCTGGCGACGGATGCGCAGCAGCGCCTGCTGCTGGAGACGTCGTGGGAGGCGTTCGAGCGGGCCGGCATCGATCCGGCGACGCTGCGCGGCAGCCGGACCGGAGTCTTCGCGGGCGTGATGTACGCGGACTACGCGAGCCTGCTGGGCGGCGGTGAGTTCGAGGGCTACCAGGGCAGCGGCAGCGCGGGCAGCGTGGCGTCGGGCCGCGTCTCGTACACGCTGGGCCTGGAGGGTCCGGCGGTGACGGTGGACACGGCGTGCTCATCGTCGCTGGTGGCGATGCACCTGGCGGCGCAGGCGCTGCGCGGCGGTGAGTGCTCGCTGGCGCTGGCCGGTGGCGTGACGGTGATGTCGACGCCGAACACGTTCGTGGAGTTCTCGCGCCAGGGCGGCCTGTCGGCCGACGGCCGGTGCCGTTCGTTCGCGGAGGCGGCGGACGGCGTGGGCTGGGGTGAGGGCGTCGGCGTGGTGGTGCTGGAGCGCCTGTCGGACGCCCGCCGCAACGGGCACACCGTCCTCGCGGTTCTGCGGGGGAGCGCGGTGAACCAGGACGGCGCGTCGAACGGGCTGACCGCGCCGAACGGGCCTTCGCAGCAGCGGGTGATCCGTCAGGCGCTGGCGAGTGCCGGGTTGTCGGCCGCCGAGGTCGACGCGGTGGAGGCGCACGGCACGGGCACGACGCTCGGTGACCCGATCGAGGCCCAGGCGCTGCTCGCGACCTATGGCCAGGACCGTGAACTGCCGCTGCTGTTGGGCTCGATCAAGTCGAACATCGGGCACGCGCAGGCGGCGGCCGGCGTCGCGGGCGTGATCAAGATGGTGTTGGCGATGCAGCACGGCGTGCTGCCGCGCACGCTGCACGTGGACGCGCCCTCGTCGCACGTCGACTGGACGGCCGGCGCCGTCGAGCTGCTCACCGAGTGCACGGACTGGCCGGTCACCGGTCACGCGCGTCGCGCGGGTGTGTCGTCCTTCGGGATCAGCGGGACCAACGCCCACGTCATCCTGGAACAGGGTGAGCCAGAGGTCGTGCAGGACGCCGCGGTGGTGGGAGCGATGCCCTGGGTGGTATCCGCGAAGTCCGAAGCGGCGCTGGACGCCCAGGTCGCGCGACTCGCGGAGCTCGGTGAACTCCCCGCTGCTGATGTGGCGTTCACCCTGGCCGGGCGGACGGCGTTCCCGCACCGCGCGGTGCTCGTGGACGGCGTCGAGCTCGCCCGGGGGATCGCGGGCGAGGGCGGGACGGCGTTCCTGTTCTCGGGGCAGGGGTCGCAGCGGCTGGGGATGGGGCGGGAGTTGTACGCCCGGTTCCCGGTGTTCGCCCGGGCCTTCGACGAGGTGTGCGCGGAGCTGGATCCGGCCTTGCGCGACGTGGTCTGGGGTTCGGACGCGGAGCTGCTGAACCGGACCGCGTATGCCCAGGCGGGGTTGTTCGCCGTCGAGGTGGCGCTGTACCGGCTGGTTGAATCGTTGGGTGTCCGCGCCGAGTTCGTGGCGGGGCACTCGATCGGCGAGGTCGCGGCTGCGTACGTCGTCGGGGTGTTCTCGCTGGCGGACGCCTGCGCACTGGTGGGCGCCCGTGGTCGGCTGATGCAGGCGCTTCCTGTGGGTGGTGCGATGCTGGCGGTGCAGGCGACGGAGGAGGAAGTCCTGCCGCTGCTGGGCGAGTTCGTCTCGGTTGCCGCCGTCAACGGCCCGACGTCCGTCGTGGTGTCCGGTACGGAGGAGGCCGTTGACGCGGTCCGCGCGCACTTCGCCGACCGGAAGACGACGCGGCTGCGGGTCTCGCACGCGTTCCACTCGCCGTTGATGGACTCGATGTTGGAGGACTTCCGTTCCGTTCTCGACGGGCTGACGTACCGGGCCCCTGCGATCCCGCTGGTCTCCAACCTGACCGGTGCCCTGGTCGAAGGCGTTCAGGGACCGGAGTACTGGGTGCGCCACGTCCGCGAGGCCGTCCGTTTCGCCGACGGGATCCGCACTTTGGAGGCCGCGGGTGTCACCCGCTTCCTGGAGCTCGGCCCCGACGGCGTCCTGACGGCGCTCGCGGCGTCCTGCCTCTGCGACGACGCCGTCCTCGCCCCCGTTCTCCGCAAGGACCAGGCCGAGGACACGAGCGTTCTGACCGCCCTGGCCCGCCTGCACGTCACCGGCGCCCGCGTCGACTGGACCGCCCTCTTCGCCGGGACCGGCGCCCGCGCCGCGAACGTGCCCACCTACGCGTTCCAGCGCCGGAACCACTGGCCGGCCGTCACCCTCGCCCGCGGCGGCGACGTCCGGCTCGCGGGCCTCGGCGCCGCCGAGCACCCGATGCTCGGCGCGGCCGTCGAGCTCGTCAACACGGACGGCTACCTGTTCACCGGTCGGCTGTCGGCCCGCTCGCACGGGTGGCTGGCGGACCACGTCGTCATGGGCTCGGTCGTGGTGCCGGGCACGGCGCTGCTCGAGCTGGCGGTGCGCGCGGGAGACGAGGTCGGTTGCGACCTCGTCGAGGAGCTGACGCTCGCCGCGCCGCTCGTCCTGCCCGAGCGGGGCGTTGTGCGGGTGCAGGTGTGGGTCGGCGAGCCGGACGCCTCCGGGCGGCGTGCGCTCACCGTCCACGGCCGGCCGGACGACGTGGACGGGACGGACTGGACCCTCCACGCCACCGGTGTGCTGGGAGCGGGCGTGACGCACGCGCCGTTCGAGGCTGCGGTGTGGCCGCCGGCCGGCGCCGAGGCGGTCGACCTGACCGGGCTGTACGAGGGCCTGGCGGAGGCCGGGTTCGGCTACGGCCCGGCGTTCCGGGGGCTCGGCGCGGCGTGGCGGCGCGGGGACGAGGTCTTCGCGGAGGTCGCCCTGCCCGAGGGCACCGACGGCGGCGGCTTCGGCCTGCACCCGGCACTGTTCGACGCCTGCCTCCACGCGTTCGCGCTGACCGGGTCCGAGGAGCGCGGGGTGCCGTTCGCGTGGGGGGACGTGGCTCTGCACGCGTCCGGCGCGTCGGTGGTGCGGGTGCGGCTGACCCCGGCGGCGGGCGGCGGGGTGTCGCTCGCGATCGCCGACACCGAGGGGCGCCCGGTGGCGTCGGTGGGGTCACTGGCCGTGCGGCCGGTGACGGCGGACGACGCGGTGGCGACTCGGGACGCGTTGTTCCGGGTGGACTGGGTGTCGGTGAAGGCGTCTGTCGCGCCGGAGTTCGTGGTGGTCGGGTCGCTGGCGGAGGTGTCGGAGGTCGTTCCGCCGGTGGTGGTGGTCGAGATGGCCGTGGATGAGGTGCACGCGGGGACGGCGCGTGTGTTGGAGCTGGTGCAGGGGTGGCTGGCGGAGGAGCGTTTCGCCGGGTCTCGTCTGGTGTTCGTGACGCGTGGCGTGGTGGCGGGTGAGGACCTGCCGGGTGCTGCGGCGTGGGGTCTGGTGCGGTCGGCGATGTCGGAGGAGCCGGGCCGGTTCGGTCTGGTGGATCTGGCGGGGTCGGAGGAACTGCCGTCGGAGGCCTTGGGCCTGGAGGAGCCGCAGCTGCTCGTCCGTGACGGTGAGGTGTTCGCGGCGCGCCTCGCCCGGATGGAGACGCCGGTGGAAACGGTGGCGTGGCCGGCCGAGGGCACGGTTCTGGTCACCGGTGGCACGGGCGGCCTGGGCCGGGTCGTGGCCCGGCACCTGGTGGCCGAGCACGGGGTGCGTGATCTGCTGCTGGTGAGCCGCCGTGGTGGGGATGCCGAGGGCGTCGGGGAACTGCTGGCGGAACTCGGGGCCGGGGCGAAGGTCGAGGCGTGCGATGTCGCCGACCCGGCGGCGGTGGCGGACCTGTTCGCCCGGCACGAGATCCGTGCGGTCGTCCACACGGCCGGCGTGCTCGACGACGGCGTGGTCGGGTCCCTGACCGCCGAGCGCGTCTCGGCAGTCCTGCGCCCGAAGGCGGACGCGGCGTGGAACCTCCACGTGGCCGCTGGGAACGTCGAGACCTTCGTCCTGTTCTCCTCCGTCGCCGGTACGTTCGGCAGCGCCGGCCAGGCCGCCTACGCGGCGGGCAACGCCTACCTGGACGCGCTGGCCGTCCACCGCCGCTCGCTCGGCCTGCCCGCCGTCTCCCTCGCCTGGGGCCCGTGGACCGACGTGGCCGGCATGACCGGCACCCTCACCGACGCGGAGGCCCAGCGCATCGCCCGGCTCGGTCTGCCGGTCATCGCCCCGGACCAGGGCGTCGCGCTCTTCGACGCGGCGCTCGCCACCGGTCACCCGGCCGTGCTGCCGGTCCGCCTCGACCTCTCGGCGATGGCCGCGCAGGGTGAGGTGCCCGCGCTGCTGCGCGGTCTGGTGCGGAGCCGGGTGCGGCGCGCCGCCGTCGCCGGTTCGGCCGGGGCGGCCGGCCTGGCGCAGCGGCTGTCGGGCCTCGGCGGCGACGAGCGGCGGGCGGCCGTCCTGACCCTGGTGCGCGACCAGATCGCGCTGGTGCTGGGACACGAGGCCGGCTCGGCGGTCGATCCGTCGAAGGCGTTCCAGGACCTCGGCTTCGACTCGCTGACGGCGGTCGAGCTGCGCAACCGGCTCAAGGCGGTGACCGGTCTCCAGCTCCCGGCCACCGTGGTGTTCGACTACCCGACGGCGAGCGCGCTGGCCGGCTTTCTGCTGGAGGGGCTGTTCGGCACGGAGAGCGTCGTCCACGTTCCCGAGGCGCTGCCGTCGGTGTCGGACGACCCGATCGTGATCGTCGGCATGGCCTGCCGCTATCCGGGCGGCGTCGAGTCGCCCGAGGACCTGTGGCGGCTGGTGGCCGACGGCGTGGACGCGGTCTCCGGCTTCCCGACGAACCGCGGCTGGGACATCGCGAACCTCTACGACCCGGACCCGGAGCACATCGGGACGTCCTACACGCGCTCCGGCGGATTCCTGCACACGGCAGGGGATTTCGATCACGAGTTCTTCGGCATGAGCCCGCGCGAGGCGCTGGCGACGGATGCGCAGCAGCGCCTGCTGCTGGAGACGTCGTGGGAGGCGTTCGAGCGGGCCGGCATCGATCCGGCGACGCTGCGCGGCAGCCGGACCGGAGTCTTCGCGGGCGTGATGTACGCGGACTACGCGAGCCTGCTGGGCGGCGGTGAGTTCGAGGGCTACCAGGGCAGCGGCAGCGCGGGCAGCGTGGCGTCGGGCCGCGTCTCGTACACGCTGGGCCTGGAGGGTCCGGCGGTGACGGTGGACACGGCGTGCTCATCGTCGCTGGTGGCGATGCACCTGGCGGCGCAGGCGCTGCGCGGCGGTGAGTGCTCGCTGGCGCTGGCCGGTGGCGTGACGGTGATGTCGACGCCGAACACGTTCGTGGAGTTCTCGCGCCAGGGCGGCCTGTCGGCCGACGGCCGGTGCCGTTCGTTCGCGGAGGCGGCGGACGGCGTGGGCTGGGGTGAGGGCGTCGGCGTGGTGGTGCTGGAGCGCCTGTCGGACGCCCGCCGCAACGGGCACACCGTCCTCGCGGTTCTGCGGGGGAGCGCGGTGAACCAGGACGGCGCGTCGAACGGGCTGACCGCGCCGAACGGGCCTTCGCAGCAGCGGGTGATCCGTCAGGCGCTGGCGAGTGCCGGGTTGTCGGCCGCCGAGGTCGACGCGGTGGAGGCGCACGGCACGGGCACGACGCTCGGTGACCCGATCGAGGCCCAGGCGCTGCTCGCGACCTATGGCCAGGACCGTGAACTGCCGCTGCTGTTGGGCTCGATCAAGTCGAACATCGGGCACGCGCAGGCGGCGGCCGGCGTCGCGGGCGTGATCAAGATGGTGCTGGCGATGCAGCACGGCGTGCTGCCGCGCACGCTGCACGTGGACGCGCCCTCGTCGCACGTCGACTGGACGGCCGGCGCCGTCGAGCTGCTCACCGAGTGCACGGACTGGCCGGCCACCGGTCACGCGCGTCGCGCGGGTGTGTCGTCCTTCGGGATCAGCGGGACCAACGCCCACGTCATCCTGGAACAGGGTGAGCCAGAGGCCGTGCAGGACGCCGCGGTGGTGGGAGCGATGCCCTGGGTGGTATCCGCGAAGTCCGAAGCGGCGCTGGACGCCCAGGTCGCGCGACTCGCGGAGCTCGGTGAACTCCCCGCTGCTGATGTGGCGTTCACCCTGGCAGGGCGGACGGCGTTCCCGCACCGCGCGGTGCTCGTGGACGGCGTCGAGCTCGCCCGGGGCGCGGCCGCCGAAGGCAAGAGTGCGTTCCTCTTCTCCGGTCAGGGATCGCAACGGCTCGGCATGGGAGAGGAGTTGCATGCCCGCTTCCCGGTGTTCGCCGACGCCTTCGACGCCGTCTGCGCAGCACTGGACGAGCACCTCGACCGGCCCCTCCGAAGCATCGTGTGGGGCGAGGACCAGGAACTGCTGAACCGGACCGTCTACGCCCAGGCCGGGCTGTTCGCCGTCGAGGTGGCGCTGTACCGGCTGGTCGAATCGTTGGGTGTGCGGGCGGAGTTCGTGGCCGGGCATTCGATCGGTGAGGTGGCCGCGGCGCACGTGGCCGGGGTGTTCTCGCTCGCCGATGCGTGTGCGCTGGTGAGCGCCCGCGGCCGGCTGATGCAGGCGCTTCCTGTGGGTGGTGCGATGCTGGCCGTGCAGGCGACGGAGGACGAAGTCCTGCCGCTGCTGGGCGACTTCGTGTCGATCGCGGCGGTCAACGGCCCGCGCTCGGTCGTCGTCTCGGGGACGGAGGAGGCCGTCGCCGCCATCGAGGCCCACTACGCCGACCGCAAGTCGAACCGCCTGCGCGTCTCGCACGCCTTCCACTCGCCGCTGATGGACCCGATGCTGGAAGACTTCCGCGAGGTCCTCAGCGGGCTCACCTACAACGCCCCGTCGATCCCGCTGGTCTCCAACCTGACCGGTGCCCTGGACGGGGACTTCACGACCCCCGACTACTGGGTGCGCCACGTCCGCGAGGCCGTCCGCTTCGCCGACGGCGTCCGCACCCTCCACGAGGCCGGCGTCCGCCGCTACCTCGAACTCGGCCCCGACACCGTCCTCACCGCCCTCACAGCCGGCGCCCTGCCCGACGGCGAGGTCGAAGCCGTCCCGGCGCTGCGCCGCGGCCGCGCCGAGGAGCGGACCTTCGTCGACGCCCTCGCCCGCCTCCACGTCCACGGCGCCACGGTCGACTGGGCCCCCCTGTTCGTCGGCACCGGCGCCCGCAGGATCGACCTGCCGACGTACGCCTTCCAGCGCACCCGCTTCTGGCCCGCGCCCCTCGTCGCCCGTGGCGGCGACGTCCGCTCCGCCGGGCTCGGCGCCAGCACGCACCCGCTGCTCGGCGCGGCGGTCGAACTGGCCGACGAGGACGGGCTGGTGCTCACCGGGCGCCTGTCGACGGCCGCGTTCCCCTGGCTGGCCGATCATGTCGTCCAGGGTACGGTCCTGCTCCCCGGCGCCGGCCTGCTCGAACTCGCCCTGCGGGCCGCGGCCGAGGTGGGCTGCGACCAGGTGGAGGAGCTGACCCTGGCGGCACCGCTGGTGCTGCCCGAGCAGGGCGCGCTCCAGCTCCAGCTCCGCGTGGGAACACCGGACGCCACCGGGCGCCGCGAGCTCACGGTCCACACCCGCCCGGACGGGGAACCGGACGCCGGGTGGGTCCAGCACGCGGCCGGTTCGCTGGCCGTCGGCGGAGCCATGGAGGCGGAGGCCTTCGGCGTCTGGCCGCCGGCCGACGCCGAGGCACTGCCGGTGGAGGGCGCCTACGAGCGGATGGCCGAGGCCGGGTTCGGCTACGGCCACGCGTTCCGGGGCCTGCGGGCCGCCTGGCGGCGCGGCGACGAGCTGTTCGCGGACGTCGAGCTCCCCGAGGACGTCGAGGCCGACGGCTTCGGCCTGCACCCGGCGCTCCTCGACGCGGCCATGCACGTCGCCATCGTCGATGCCGGGAGTGACGACACCGTGGTCCCGTTCGCGTGGACGGGCGCCGCACTGCGCGCCGTCGGCGCGCCGGCCGTACGGGTGCGCCTGCTCCGGCTCGACGGCGGGCTGCGGCTCGACCTCGCCGACCCTGCCGGTGCCCCCGTGCTGACGGTGGCCTCCGTGAAGGGCCGGGCGGTCTCGGCTCAGCAGCTGGGCTCGGCCGACCCGCTGTACGCGGTCGAGTGGGCGGAGCTGCCGGCCGCCACTGAGGCGGCCGCGCAGTGGACGGCCTGGGACGCCCTGCCCGCCGAGGGGCCGGCTCCCGAGACCGTCGTCCTGGACTGCGCGAGCCTGGTCGCCCCGGACGGCGACGTTCCGGCGGCCGTACGCGAGATGACGCAGCAGGTGCTGCGCGTGGTGCAGGCGTGGCTGGCGGAGGAGCGGTTCGCGGCGTCGCGGTTGGTGGTGGTGACGCGGGGGGCGGTGGCCTTTGGTGGGACCGAGGCGGTGGATCTGGCGCAGGCTCCGGTGTGGGGTCTGGTCCGGGCGGCGCAGGCGGAGAACCCGGGTCGCTTCGGTCTGCTGGACACCGACGGGGAGGTGATCGTCACCGCCGAGCCGGAGGCGGCCGTGCGTGGCGGGGCCGTTCACGTCCCGCGTCTGGTCCGGCTCCCGCAGTCGGAGGGTCCGCTGCCGGTCGGCGTGGGTGACACGGTGCTGATCACCGGCGGCACGGGCGGTCTGGGGGCCGTCGTGGCCCGGTACCTGGCCGCGGAGTGCGGCGTGCGCAGCCTGGTGCTGACGAGCCGTCGCGGCCTGGAGGCGCCGGGCGCGGCCGAGCTGGTGGCGGAGCTGTCCGCCCTCGGCGCCGTCGCCGACGTGCGCGTCTGTGACGTGGCGGACCGCGAGGCGGTGGCCGCTTTGGTCGACGCGATCCCCGGCCTGTCCGCCGTGATCCACGCCGCTGGCGTTGGTGACAACGGCCTGGTCGGTGCACTCACGCCCGAGCGCATCGACGCCGTCCTGGCCCCGAAGGCCGATGGCGCCTGGTATCTGCACGAGCTGACGAGCCACCTGGACCTGACCGCCTTCGTCCTCTTCTCCTCGGCCGGTGCCCTGGTGCTGACCGCCGGCCAGGGCAACTACGCGGCGGCGAACGTCTTCCTCGACGCCCTCGCAGCCCACCGCCGCGCCGCCGGCCTGCCCGCCACGTCCATGGCCTACGGCTTGTGGGACGTCGGCGCCGGCCTCGGCCGCGACCTCGCGGACGTCGACCGGGTGCGGATGGCCAGCCAGGGCGTCCCCGTGCTCGACCACGCGACCGGCCTCGCCCTCTTCGCCACCGCCCTGCGCAGCGAGCGCCCCGCCGTCGTCCCGATCCGGGTCGACGCGGCCGCCCTGCGCGCCCGCACCGACGAGGTCCCCGCGCTCCTGCGCGGCCTCGCCGCACTGCGCCGGCGCGCCGAGCTGCCCACGAGCGGCCGCGCGGCCGAGACCGGCCTGGCCGGGCGCCTCGCCCGGCTGGGGGAGGGCGAGGGCCGGCACCTGGCGCTGGAGCTCGTACGGGCGGAGGTGGCCGCCGTGCTCGGCCACGCCTCCGCCGAGGCGATCGCGCCCGAGCGTGCGTTCCAGGAGCTCGGCTTCGACTCCCTCGCCGCGACCGACCTGCGCAACCGCCTCAACAAGCGCACCGGCCTGCGCCTGCCCGCCACGCTCGCCTTCGACTTCCCGAACGCCCGGGCCGTCGCCGCGCACCTCGTCGACCTGGCCGGCGCGGGCACGGAGACGACGCCGACGACCGGCACCGCCGTCCGCCCCCACACCGCCGACGAGCCGATCGCGATCGTCGGCATGGCCTGCCGCTACCCCGGCGGCGCGACCACGCCCGAGGAGCTGTGGCGGCTGCTGGCCGACGGCGTCGACACCGTCACCGGCCTGCCGACCGACCGCGGCTGGGACATCGAGCACCTCTACGACCCCGAGCCCGGCAAGGAGGGACGCAGCTACACCCGCCACGGTAGCTTCCTGCACGACGCCGGCGACTTCGACCCCGGGTTCTTCGGCATCTCCCCGCGCGAGGCCCTCTACATGGACCCGCAGCAGCGGCTCCTCCTGGAGACCTCGTGGGAGGCGCTGGAGCGGGCCGGCATCGACCCGCTGTCCCTGCGCGGCAGCCGGACCGGCGTCTTCGCGGGCGTCATGTACCACGACTACGCGCTCAACACGAACCCCTCCGGTACCAGCGGCGGCAGCGTCGTCTCCGGCCGGGTGTCCTACACCCTGGGCCTGGAGGGTCCGGCGGTGACCGTCGACACGGCCTGCTCCTCCTCGCTCGTCGCCCTGCACCTGGCGGTCCAGGCGCTGCGCACCGGCGAGTGCTCGCTGGCCCTCGCGGGCGGCGCGACGGTGATGTCGACGCCGGGCATGTTCATCGAGTTCTCGCGGCAGCGGGGGCTGTCGGCGGACGGCCGCTGCAAGGCGTTCGCCGGTGCCGCGGACGGCGTCGGCTGGTCCGAGGGCGTCGGCGTGCTGCTCGTCGAGCGGCTGTCCGACGCGGAGCGCAACGGCCACCGGGTGCTCGCGGTGATCCGCGGTACGGCCGTCAACCAGGACGGCGCGAGCAACGGCTTCTCGGCGCCGAACGGGCCGTCGCAGCAGCGGGTGATCCGTCAGGCGCTGGCGAACGCAGGGCTGTCGGCCGCCGACGTGGACGCGGTGGAGGCGCACGGGACCGGCACGACGCTCGGTGACCCGATCGAGGCGCAGGCGCTGCTGGCGACGTACGGGCAGGAGCGTGAACTGCCGCTGCTGCTGGGCTCGATCAAGTCGAACATCGGGCACGCGCAGGCGGCGGCCGGCGTGGCCGGCGTGATCAAGATGGTGCTCGCGATGCAGCACGGCGTGCTGCCGAAGTCGCTGCACATCGACCGGCCCTCGCCGCACGTCGAGTGGTCGGAGGGCGCGGTCGAGCTGCTGGCCGAGGCGCGGGACTGGCCGGCGACCGGCCGTCCGCGCCGGGCGGGCGTGTCCGCCTTCGGGATCAGCGGGACCAATGCGCACGTGATCGTGGAACAGGGCCCGGATCCGGTGGCCGGACCAGTCGCTGTCGAGCGGGAGGTGGGCACGCTGCCGTGGCTGCTCGCCGCGGCGACGCCGGAGGCCCTGCGGGTGCAGGCCGAGCGCCTGGCGGATCTCGTCGGTGCCCGGCCCGAGCTCGCCGTGCTCGACGTGGCCCACTCGCTGGTCGCGACGCGGCCGGCGCTGGAGCACCGCGCGGTGCTGCTCGGCGCGGACCGCGCGGACCTGCTGGCCGGGCTGAAGGCACTGGGCCGGGGCGAACTCGCCCCTGGCGCGGCAGTCTCGTCCGCCCGGGCTGGTGGGGCGACGGCGTTCCTGTTCTCCGGTCAGGGCTCGCAACGGCTCGGGATGGGTCGGGAGTTGTACGCCCGGTTCCCAGTGTTCGCCCGGGCCTTCGACGAGGTGTGCGCTTCGATGGACCTGCCGCTGCGGGACGTGGTGTGGGGTGCGGATGCGGAGCTGCTGAACCGGACGGAGTACGCCCAGACGGCGCTGTTCGCCGTCGAGGTCGCGCTGTTCCGCCTCGTCGAATCGCTGGGCCTCCGGGCGGAGTTCGTGGCCGGGCACTCGATCGGTGAGGTGGCTGCGGCGCACGTGGCCGGGGTGTTCTCGCTGACGGACGCCAGCACGCTGGTGAGCGCCCGCGGCCGCCTGATGCAGGCGTTGCCGTCCGGTGGTGCGATGCTGGCGGTGCAGGCGACGGAGGACGAAGTCCTGCCGCTGCTGGGTGAGTTCGTGTCGATCGCGGCCGTGAACGGTCCGAGGTCGGTCGTGGTTTCGGGCGCGGAGGACGCCGTGGCGGCGATCGAAGCGCACTTCGCCGACCGCCGGACGAGCCGCCTGCGCGTCTCGCACGCGTTCCACTCGCCGTTGATGGACCCGATGCTGGCGGACTTCCGTTCCGTTCTCGACGGACTGACGTACAACGCTCCTTCGATCCCGCTGGTCTCCAACCTCACTGGCGCCCTGGACGGGGACTTCACGACCCCTGACTACTGGGTGCGCCACGTCCGCGAGGCCGTCCGCTTCGCCGACGGCGTCCGCACCCTCCACGAGGCCGGCGTCCGCCGCTACCTCGAGCTCGGCCCCGACACCGTCCTGTCGGGCCTGGTGCAGGGCGTCCTGGACGACCCGACGGCCGCCGGCACGTGCGTCGTGCCCGCCCTGCACGCGGATCGCGACGAGGAGGCGGGCCTGGTCGGCGCGCTCGGCCGGCTGCACGCGGCCGGGGCCGAGGTGGACTGGTCCGTCCTCTTCGCCGGCACCGGGGCCCGGACGGTGGACCTGCCCACCTACGCGTTCCAGCGCCGCCGCTACTGGCTCGACGCGACGACCCCGCTCGGCGACCTGGGCGCGGCCGGCGTGAGCGCCTTCGAGCACCCGCTGCTCGGCGCGGCCGTCGACCTGTCCCACGCGGACGGGTTCCTCCTCACCGGTCGGTTGTCGCTGGACTCGCACCCGTGGCTGGCCGACCACCAGGTCCTGGACACCGTCCTCGTGCCGGGCGCGGCGCTGGTCGAGCTCGCCCTGCGGGCCGCGGCCGAGGTGGGCTGCGAGCTGCTGGAGGAGCTGACGCTGGCGGCACCGCTGGTGCTGCCCGAGCACGGCGCCGTCCAGCTGCACGTGCGGGTCGGCGGCCCGGACGCCTCGGACCGGCGGGAGGTCACCATCCGTTCGCGCCTGGACGGGGATCCGGACGCCGGATGGGTCCAGCACGCGGCCGGTTCGCTGGCCGTCGGCGGAGGCGTGGAGGCGGAGGTCTTCGAGGTCTGGCCGCCGGTCGGCGCGGAGGCGCTGCCGGTGGAGGGCGCGTACGAGCGGATGGCGGAGGCCGGGTTCGGCTACGGCCCGGTGTTCCAGGGCCTTCGGGCCGCCTGGCGGCGCGGAGACGAGCTGTTCGCCGAGGTCGCGCTGCCGGAGGGCGTCGAGGCCGACGGCTTCGGTGTGCACCCGGCGCTGCTCGACGCGGCCATGCACGCCGCGATCCTGGCCGGTGGGGGCGAGCGGGAGACGGTGATCCCGTTCGCGTGGACCGGCGTGACCCTGTCGGCCGTCGGCGCGTCGGGGGTGCGGGTGCGGATCGTCCGCCTCGGCGACGGCGGGCTGCGGCTCGACCTCGCCGACCCGGCCGGCGGCCCGGTGCTGGCCGTGGCCTCCATGGTGGGCCGGGCGGTCTCGGCGGAGCAGCTGGGTTCGGTCGACCCGCTGTACGGGATCGAGTGGGCGGAGCTAGCCCACTCGTCCGCCGCGGAAGCCTCCTGGGCGAGCTGGGACAAGGTCGCACGGTCCTCGGAGCCGGTGCCCGGTGTGGTCGTGCTCGACTGCGGCGGCTTCGTGGGCACCGAGGACGTCCCGAGCGGTGTCCGCGCGAACGTCCACGCCGTGCTGGAGGTCCTCCAGGCGTGGCTGGCGGAGGAGCGGTTCGCGGCGTCGCGTCTGGTGGTGGTGACGCGGGGTGCGGTGGCCTTCAGTGAAGGCGACCCCGTGCATATGGCGCAGGCTCCGGTGTGGGGTCTGGTGCGGTCCGCGCAGGCGGAGAACCCGGGGCGCTTCGGTCTGCTGGACACGGACGGGGACATCGTCGTCACCGCCGAGCCGGAGGCGGCCGTGCGTGCCGGAGCCGTCCACGTTCCACGTCTGGTCCGCCTGCCGCAGTCGGAGGGTCCGCTGCCGGTCGGTGCTGACGACACGGTGCTGATCACCGGCGGCACCGGTGGCCTGGGTGCTGTCGTGGCGCGCTACCTGGCCGCGGAGTGCGGTGTTCGGAGCCTGGTGCTGACGAGCCGTCGCGGCCTGGAGGCGCCGGGTGCGGTGGAACTGGTGGCGGAGTTGTCCGCCCTCGGCGCTGCCGCTGCGGTCCGGGCCTGTGACATGGCGGACCGCGAGGCGGTGGCCGCTTTGATCGACGCGATCCCCGGCCTGTCCGCAGTGATCCACGCGGCCGGTATCGGTGACAACGGCCTGGTCGGCGCACTCACCCCCGCCCGGATGGACACCGTCCTGGCCCCGAAGGCCGATGGCGCCTGGTATCTGCACGAGCTGACGAGCCACCTCGACCTGACCGCCTTCGTCCTCTTCTCCTCGGCCGGTGGCCTGGTGCTGACCGCCGGCCAGGGCAACTACGCGGCTGCGAACGTCTTCCTCGACGCCCTCGCCGCCCACCGCCGCGCCGCCGGCCTGCCCGCCACGTCCATGGCCTACGGCATGTGGGATGTCGGCGCCGGCCTCGGCGAGCAGCTCCTGGAGCTCAACCGCAACCGCATGGCCGCCCAGGGCGTCCCGCCGCTCACCCGCGAGGCCGGACTGGCGCTGTTCGCCGCCGGTCTGCGCAGCGAGCGCGCCGCCGTCGTCCCGGTCCGGGTGGACACCGCCGCCCTGCGCGCCCGCACCGACGAGCTCCCCGCGCTGCTGCGTGCCCTCGTCCCGGCCGCCCGCCGCACGGCGGCCCACGCCGCTCCATCGGCCGCGCCGGTCGACGGTCTCGCGGCCCGGCTCACCGGGCTGACGGAGTCGGACCAGCGGCGGATCGTCCTCGACCTCGTCCGGGAGCAGGTGGCCGGGCTGCTCGGCCACGCCTCGGGCGACGCGATCGAGCCCGACCGCGCGTTCCAGGAGCTCGGCTTCGACTCCCTCGCCGCGACCGACCTGCGCAACCGGCTCAACACCCGCACTGGCCTGCGTCTGCCCGCGACCCTCGCCTTCGACCACCCGAACGCCGAGGCGGTGGCGGACCTCATCGTCACCGAGCTGGGCGCGCGGACCGCCGCTGCGAGCGGTGAGGCGTCCCGCGCCGAGGCCGACCTGCGCGCCGCGCTGCAGTCGATCCCGACCCGCCGCCTCCGGGACGCGGGCCTGGTCGACGCCCTGCTCGACCTCGCCGACGACCGGGTCCGCTCCGCCGACGCGGAGACGGACGGCCCGGCGGCGGCGACCGAGGGCCGTCACGACCCGATCGCCATCGTCGGCATGGCCTGCCGCTACCCGGGCGGGGTGACCACGCCCGAGGAGCTCTGGCAGGTGGTGGCGTCCGGCGCGGACGCCATCTCCCCGTTCCCCGCCGACCGCGGCTGGGACCTCTCCACGCTGCGCACCGAGGACTCCACCCACACCCACGCCGGCGGGTTCCTCGACGGCGCCGCGGACTTCGACCCGGGCTTCTTCGGGATCTCCCCGCGCGAGGCCCTCGCCATGGACCCGCAGCAACGGCTCACGCTGGAGCTCGCCTGGGAGGCCCTGGAGCGCGCCGGCATCGACCCCGGCGGCCTGCGCGGCACCCGCACCGGCGTCTTCACCGGCGTGATGTACCACGACTACCCGGGCAGCGACGGCAACGGCAGCGTGGTGGCCGGCCGCGTCTCGTACGAACTCGGGCTGGAGGGCCCGGCCGTCGCCGTCGACACCGCCTGCTCCTCCTCCCTGGTCGCCCTGCACCTGGCCGCCCAGGCACTGCGCCAGGGCGACTGCTCGCTCGCGATCACCGGCGGCGTGACAGTCATGGCGACGCCCGGCGTGTTCGCCGAGTTCGGCCGCCAGGGCGCGCTCGCCCCCGACGGGCGGTGCAAGTCGTTCGCGACCGCCGCCGACGGCACGGGCTTCGCGGAGGGTGCGGGCTTCCTGATCGTCGAACGGCTGTCGGACGCGCTGCGCAACGGGCACTCGGTGCTCGCGCTCGTGCGCGGCAGCGCCGTCAACCAGGACGGCGCGTCGAACGGCCTGACGGCCCCGAACGGCCCGTCGCAGCAGCGCGTGATCCGGCAGGCGCTCGCCAACGCCCGCCTCGGCGCCGACCAGGTCGACGTGGTCGAGGCACACGGCACGGGCACGACCCTGGGCGACCCGATCGAGGCCCAGGCGCTGCTCGCCACGTACGGGCAGGACCGCGAAGAGCCGCTGCTCCTGGGCTCGATCAAGTCGAACATCGGGCACACCCAGGCCGCGGCCGGCGTGGCCGGCGTGATCAAGATGGTGCTCGCGCTGCACAACGGCGAGCTGCCGCCGACGCTGCACGTGGACGAGCCGAGTGCGAACGTGGACTGGTCGGAGGGGGCCGTCCGGCTCCTGACCGAGCCCCGGCCGTGGGCCCCGGGCGACCGGCCGCGCCGCGCCGGCGTCTCGTCCTTCGGCATCAGCGGCACCAACGCCCACGTGATCATCGAGGAGGCCCCGGCAGCGGTCCCGTCCCCGGAGGAGCCGGAGGTCGAACCGGGAGTCGTGCCATGGCTGCTGTCCGCCGCGACCCCGGAGGCCCTGCGGGCACAGGCGGGGCGCCTGCTCGCCGTCGCCGACGAGGCCCGGCCGGTGGACATCGCGTACTCGCTGGCGACGACCCGCGCGGCGCTCGAACACCGCGCGGCCGTGGTCGGCGACGGGAGCGAGCAACTCCTGGCCGGCCTGCGGGCGGTGGCGGACGGCGAGGCGCCGACCGGCGTCGCCAGCAGCGGGCGGACGGCGTTCCTCTTCTCGGGTCAGGGCTCGCAACGGCTCGGGATGGGGCGGGAGTTGTACGCCCGGTTCCCGGTGTTCGCCCGGGCCTTCGAGGAGGTGTGCGCGGAGCTGGATCCGGCCTTGCGCGAGGTGGTGTGGGGTGCGGATGCGGAGCTGCTGAACCGGACGGAGTACGCCCAGGCGGCGCTGTTCGCCGTCGAGGTCGCGCTGTACCGGCTGGTCGAATCGTTGGGTGTGCGGGCGGAGTTCGTGGCCGGGCATTCGATCGGTGAGGTGGCCGCGGCGTACGTGGCCGGGGTGTTCTCGCTCGCCGATGCGTGTGCGCTGGTGAGCGCCCGCGGCCGGCTGATGCAGGCGCTTCCTGTGGGTGGTGCGATGCTGGCCGTGCAGGCGACGGAGGACGAAGTCCTGCCGCTGCTGGGCGACTTCGTGTCGATCGCGGCGGTCAACGGCCCGCGCTCGGTCGTCGTCTCGGGGACGGAGGAGGCCGTCGCCGCCATCGAGGCCCACTACGCCGACCGCAAGTCGAACCGCCTGCGCGTCTCGCACGCCTTCCACTCGCCGCTGATGGACCCGATGCTGGAAGACTTCCGCGAGGTCCTCAGCGGGCTCACCTACAACGCCCCGTCGATCCCGCTGGTCTCCAACCTGACCGGTGCCCTGGACGGGGACTTCACGACCCCCGACTACTGGGTGCGCCACGTCCGCGAGGCCGTCCGCTTCGCCGACGGCGTCCGCACCCTCCACGAGGCCGGCGTCCGCCGCTACCTCGAACTCGGCCCCGACGCCGTCCTCATCGCCCTCACAGCCGGCGCCCTGCCCGACGGCGAGGTCGAAGCCGTCCCGGCGCTGCGCCGCGGCCGCGCCGAGGAGCGGACCTTCGTCGACGCCCTCGCCCGCCTCCACGTCCACGGCGCCACGGTCGACTGGGCCCCCCTGTTCGTCGGCACCGGCGCCCGCAGGATCGACCTGCCGACGTACGCCTTCCAGCACCGCCGCTTCTGGACGGACGCCTCGGCGCCCTTCCCGACGGCCGAGTCCGCCGGGCTCCGCAACGCCGACCACCCGCTGCTCACCGGCTCGCTCGAACTGGCGGGCACCGCGGGGTTGGTGTTCACCGGCAGGCTGTCGGCGCGCTCGCACGGGTGGCTGGCGGACCATGTCGTCATGGGTTCGGTCCTGGTGCCGGGCACGGCGCTGGTGGAACTGGCCGTGCGCGCCTGCGACGAGGTCGGCTGCGACCTGGTCGAGGAGCTGACCATGGCCGCGCCGCTGGTCCTGCCCGAGGACGGCGCCGTCCGGATCCAGGTGCGCCTGGCCGAGCCGGACGAGGCCGGGCGCCGCGCGGTCGGCATCCACTCCACGGCGGACACCGGCCCGGAGCCGGTCTGGACCCTGCACGCGAGCGGTGTGCTGGGGACGGGCGCGGCGCCGGCGGAGTTCGACGCCGCGGCGTGGCCGCCGGCCGGTGCCGCGGCGGTCGACGCGGCCGGGCTGTACGAGGGCCTGGCGGAGGCCGGGTTCGGGTACGGCCCGGCGTTCCAGGGCCTCCGGGCTGCGTGGCGGCGCGGGGAGGAGGTCTTCGCGGAGGTCGCCCTGCCGGAAGGTATGGAGGGCGAGGGCTTCGGCCTGCACCCCGCGCTGTTCGACGCCTGCCTGCACGGTTTTGCGCTGGCCGGGACCGGAGAGGGCGGCGGAGTGCCGTTCGCCTGGGAGAACGTCGCGCTGCACGCCTCCGGCGCGTCGTCGGTGCGGGTGCGCCTGACGCGCTCGGCCTCGGGCGCCCTGGCGCTCGCCGTGGCGGACGCCGACGGCAGGCCGGTGGCGTCGGTCGGCGCGCTGACGGTGCGTCCGATTGCCGCAGGGCAGCTCGCGGCCGGGCCGAAGGTGGGCCGGGACTCGCTGTTCCGGGTGGACTGGGTGCCGGTGAAGGCCTCGGACGCACCGGAGTTCGTGGCGGTCGGGTCGCTGGCGGAGGTGCCGGAAGACGTGCCGCCGGTGGTCGTGATCGAGACGGCCGTCGACGAGGTGCACGCGCGGACGGCGCAGGCGCTCGGGCTCGTGCAGGACTGGCTGGCGGAGGAGCGCTTCGCCGCGTCTCGTCTGGTGTTCGTGACGCGTGGCGTGGTGGCGGGTGAGGACCTGTCCGGGGCAGCCCTGCGGGGTCTTCTCCGTTCGGCGATCACTGAGGAGCCGGGCCGGTTCGGCCTGGTGGATCTGGCGGGGTCGGAGGAACTGCCGTCCGAGGCCCTGGGCCTGGACGAGCCGGAGCTGCTCGTTCGCGACGGAGAGATCCTCGCGGCGCGCCTGGCCCGTACGGAGGCAGCGACGGAAGCGGTGGCGTGGCCGGCCGAGGGCACGGTTCTGATCACCGGCGGCACGGGCGGCCTGGGCAAGCTCGTGGCCCGGCACCTGGTGGCCGAGCACGGTGTGCGCGACCTGCTGCTGGTGAGCCGTCGCGGTGCTCAGGCCGAGGGCGTCGGGGAGCTGCTGGCGGAGCTGGGCGTAGGAGCGAAGGTCGAGGCGTGCGACGTGGCTGACGCGGCCGCGGTGGCCGAGCTGTTCTCGCGTCACGAGATCCGTGCGGTCGTCCACACGGCCGGCGTGCTCGACGACGGAGTGATCGGCTCGCTCACCCCCTCGCGGGTCTCCGGCGTCCTGCGTCCGAAGGCGGACGCGGCGTGGAACCTCCACGAGGCCGCCTGCACCGTCGATGCGTTCGTCCTGTTCTCGTCGATGGCCGGTACGTTCGGCAGCGCGGGCCAGGCCGCCTACGCGGCGGGCAACGCCTACCTGGACGCGCTGGCCGTCCACCGCCGCTCGCTCGGCCTGCCCGCCGTCTCCCTCGCCTGGGGCCCGTGGTCGGACGTGGCCGGTATGACCGGCACGCTCACCGCCGCCGAGCGCGAGCGGATGACCCGCGCCGGCGTGCCGCCGCTCGACCCGGAGCACGGGCTGGCGCTGTTCGACGCGGTCGCCACCGGCGCCGCGCCGGCCGTCCTGCCCGTCCGGCTCGACCTGCCCACCCTGCGGGACCGGGGCGGCGTCCCCGCCCTGCTGCGCGGCCTGGTCCGGACCCCGGCGCGCCGGGCGGTCGCCGCCCCCGCCGCGATCGACCTGACCCGCCGGCTGTCGGGCCTGGGTGGCGAGGAGCGGCGGGCGGCCGTCCTGGACCTGGTGCGCGACCAGATCGCGCTCGTGCTCGGCCACGAGGGCCGCTCGACGGTGGACCCGTCGAAGGCGTTCCAGGACCTCGGCTTCGACTCGCTGACGGCGGTCGAGCTGCGCAACCGGCTGCGGACCGTCACCGGGCTCCGGCTGCCCGCCACCGTCGTCTTCGACTACCCGACCGCCCACGCGCTCGCCGGCTTCCTGCTGGAGGGCCTGTTCGGCGCCACCGAGACGACGGACCAAGCGCCGGCGCCCCTGCCCCTCCCGTCCGACGACCCGATCGTGCTGGTCGGGATGGCCTGCCGCTATCCCGGCGGCGTGGCGTCGCCGGAGGACCTGTGGCGGCTGGTGGCCGACGGGCTGGACGCGGTCTCGGAGTTCCCGGCCGACCGCGGCTGGGACGTCGAGACCCTCTACGACCCGGACCCGGACCACAACGGCACGTCCTACACCCGCACGGGCGGCTTCCTGCGGGAGGCGGCGGCGTTCGACGCGGCGTTCTTCGGGATGAGCCCGCGCGAGGCGCTGGCGACGGATGCGCAGCAGCGCCTGCTGCTGGAAACCTCCTGGGAGGCCTTTGAGCGGGCCGGCATCGACCCCGTGTCGCTGCGCGGCAGCCGGACCGGAGTCTTCGCGGGCGTCATGTACGCCGACTACGCGAATCTGCTCGGCGGCGGTGAGTTCGAAGGCCACCAGGGCAGCGGCAGCGCCGGCAGCGTGGCGTCCGGCCGGGTGTCCTACACCCTCGGCCTCGAAGGCCCGGCGGTCACGGTCGACACGGCCTGCTCGTCGTCCCTCGTCGCGATGCACCTGGCGGCGCAGGCGCTGCGTGGCGGGGAGTGCACGCTGGCCCTGGCCGGTGGCGTGACGGTGATGTCCACCCCGGGGACGTTCGTCGAGTTCTCGCGCCAGCGCGGCCTCGCCGCCGACGGCCGCAGCAAGGCCTTCGCCGAGGCGGCGGACGGCGTGGGCTGGGGCGAGGGCGTCGGCGTGGTGGTGCTGGAGCGCCTGTCGGACGCCCGCCGCAACGGGCACACCGTCCTCGCGGTTCTGCGGGGGAGCGCGGTGAACCAGGACGGCGCGTCGAACGGGCTGACCGCGCCGAACGGGCCTTCGCAGCAGCGGGTGATCCGTCAGGCGCTGGCGAGTGCCGGGTTGTCGGCCGCCGAGGTCGACGCGGTGGAGGCGCACGGCACGGGCACGACGCTCGGTGACCCGATCGAGGCCCAGGCGCTGCTCGCGACCTATGGCCAGGACCGTGAACTGCCGCTGCTGTTGGGCTCGATCAAGTCGAACATCGGGCACGCGCAGGCGGCGGCCGGCGTCGCGGGCGTGATCAAGATGGTGCTGGCGATGCAGCACGGCGTGCTGCCGCAGTCCCTGCACATCGACCAGCCCTCCACCCACGTCGACTGGACGGCCGGCGCCGTCGAACTGCTCACCGAGCGCACGGACTGGCCGGCCACCGGCCACCCGCGTCGCGCGGGTGTGTCGTCCTTCGGGATCAGCGGCACCAACGCCCACGTCATCCTGGAGCTGCCCGAGTCGGCGGAGGCGGAGAACGAGGCCGCACCCGGTCTGGTGCCCTGGGTGGTGTCCGCCAAGTCGGAGGCGGCGCTGGACGCGCAGCTCGCCCGGCTCACGGACGCCGGTGAACTGCCGTCCGCAGACGTGGCGTTCACCCTGGCCGGGCGGACGGCGCTGCCGCACCGCACGGTGCTCGTGGACGGCGTGGAGCTGGCCCGAGGGGTGGCGGCCGACGGCAGGACGGCGTTCCTGTTCTCCGGTCAGGGCTCGCAACGGCTCGGGATGGGGCGGGAGTTGTACGCCCGGTTCCCGGTGTTCGCCCGGGCCTTCGACGAGGTGTGCGCGGAGCTGGATCCGGCCTTGCGCGAGGTGGTGTGGGGTTCGGACGCGGAGCTGCTGAACCGGACCGCGTACGCCCAGGCCGGGTTGTTCGCGGTGGAGGTGGCGCTGTACCGCCTCGTCGAGTCGCTGGGCGTGCGGGCGGAGTTCGTGGCGGGGCACTCGATCGGCGAGGTCGCGGCTGCGTACGTCGCCGGGGTGTTCTCGCTGGCGGACGCCTGCGCACTGGTGGGCGCCCGTGGCCGGCTGATGCAGGCGCTTCCTGTGGGTGGTGCGATGCTGGCCGTGCAGGCGACGGAGGACGAAGTCCTGCCGCTGCTGGGCGAGTTCGTCTCGATAGCGGCGGTCAACGGTCCGACGTCCGTCGTGGTCTCGGGAGCGGAGGACGCGGTCTCGGTGATCGAGGCGCACTTCGCCGGCCGCCGGACGACGCGGCTGCGGGTGTCCCATGCCTTCCACTCGCCGTTGATGGACCCGATGCTGGCGGACTTCCGTTCGGTTCTTGACGGGCTGACGTACCACGCGCCGTCGATCCCGTTGGTCTCCAACCTGACCGGTGCCCTGGACGGGGACTTCACGACCCCCGACTACTGGGTGCGCCACGTCCGCGAGGCCGTCCGCTTCGCCGACGGCGTCCGCACCCTCCACGAGGCCGGCGTCCGCCGCTACCTCGAACTCGGCCCCGACACCGTCCTCGCCGCCCTCACCGCGAGCGTGCTGCCCGAGGACGCCGACACCGTGGCCACCCCGGCGCTCCGCAAGGACCGCCCCGAGGAGGCGAGCCTCCTCCAGGCCCTCGCGGGCCTCCACGTCCACGGCGCGAAGGTCGACTGGCGGGCCCTGCTCGCCGGCGCCGGCCGGCACCTCGCCGCACTGCCGACCTACCCGTTCGAGCACCGGGACTACTGGCCGAGCGGCCTGCCCGCCGGCCGCGGCGCCGAGTCCGCCGGGCTCAGGAACGCCGAACACCCGCTGCTCACCGGCTCGCTGGAGCTGGCCGACAGTGGTGGCCTCCTGTTCACCGGCCGCCTGTCGGCGCGATCCCACCCGTGGGCGGCGGATCACGTCGTCCTGGGCTCGGTCGTGGTGCCGGGTACGGCGCTGGTCGAACTGGCGGTGCGCGCGGGAGACGAGGTCGGTTGCGACGTCGTCGAGGAGCTGACGCTGGCCGCGCCGCTGGTCCTCCCGGGGACGGGCACCGTCCAGCTCCAGGTCGCCGTCGGCACGCCGGACGACGCGGGCCGCCGGCCCGTGAGCGTGCACTCCCGGACCGGCGCGGGCGGCCTGCACCCGTGGACGCTGCACGCCAGCGGCGTGCTCGGCACCGGCGCGGCGCCGACGGCCTTCGACGCCTCGGCGTGGCCGCCGGCCGACGCCGAGCAGGTCGACCTGACCGGCCTCTACGACGGCCTGGCGGAGGCCGGGTTCGGGTACGGCCCGGCGTTCCGGGGCCTCCGCGCGGTCTGGCGGCGTGGGGACGAGCTCTTCGCCGACGTCGCCCTGCCCGAGGGCGTCGAGGGCGGCGCCTACGGTCTGCACCCGGCCCTGTTCGACGCCTGTCTGCACACGCTCGCCGTGGGCGGCAGCGTTGAGGAGAGCGGTGCCGGCGAGGGCGGCGCCGGGGTGCCGTTCGCGTGGGAGGACGTCGCGCTGCACGCCTCCGGCGCGTCCGCCCTACGGATCCGGCTGGCGCCGTCGGCGTCCGGCGGGCTGGCGCTCGCCGCGGCCGACCCGGAGGGCCGGCCGGTCGCCTCGGTGGGCTCGCTCAGCGTCCGGCCGATCGCCGCCGAGCAGCTCGGCGCGGCCGCCCGCCCGGCGGGCCACGACGCGCTGTTCCGCCTCGACTGGGTGCCGGTGCAGGCGCCCGCCGACGCGGACGCGGCGTTCGTCGCCGTCGAGCCGACCGCGCAAGCGCTGGCCTCGCTCGCCGCGACGTCCGACGTGCCGCCGGTGGTGGTGGCCGAACTCCCCGCCGGTGGAGTCGATTCGGTGCACGCCACGGTGACCTCCGTCCTGGAGCTGGTCCAGGCGTGGCTCGCGGAGGACGCGTTCGCGGCCTCGCGGCTGGTGTTCCTCACGCGGGGCGCGGTGTCCGGCGACGACCTCGCCGGTGCGGCGGCCTGGGGCCTCGTCCGCTCGGCGGCCTCGGAGGAGCCCGGCCGGTTCGGGCTGCTCGACCTGGCCACCGCCGGGACGGAGCTCCGGACCGCCGCGGTCACCGTCGACGAGCCGCAACTGCTGCTGCGGGACGACGAGTTGTTCGCCGCCCGGCTCGTGCGCGAGGAGCTCGCGGCCGAGGCTCCGAGCTGGCCCACCGAGGGCGCAGTGCTGATCACCGGCGGTACCGGCGGCCTGGGCCGGCTGGTGGCCCGGCACCTCGCCGCCGAGCACGGCGTGCGCAGCCTGCTGCTGGTCAGCCGCAGCGGCGCCGCCGCCGACGGCGTGGCCGAGCTGGTCGCCGAACTGGCCGACCTCGGCGCCGAGACGGCCGTCGAAGCCTGCGACGTCGCCGACGAGGCCGCCGTCACCGGGCTGTTCGCCCGCTACGACGTCCGCGCGGTGGTGCACACCGCGGGCGTCCTGGACGACGGGACGATCGGCTCGCTCACGCCCGAGCGCATCGGTGCCGTCCTGCGGCCGAAGGCGGACGCGGCGTGGAACCTCCACCGGGCAGCGGAACGCGTCGAGGCCTTCGTCCTGTTCTCCTCGGCGGCCGGCACGCTCGGCAACCCCGGCCAGGGCAACTACGCGGCGGCCAACGCCTTCCTGGACGCCCTGGCGGTCCACCGCCGCTCGCTCGGCCTCCCGGCCGTCTCCCTGGCATGGGGCCCGTGGACCGGCACCGGCGGCATGACCGGCACGCTCACCGAGGCCGAGGCCGAACGACTGGCCCGAGCCGGAATGCCGCCGCTGACGCCGGAACTGGGCCTCGCCCTGTTCGACGCGACCACGGCCGGCACGGCACCCGCCGTCCTGCCGCTGCGCCTCGACCCGGCCGCCCTGGCCCGGCGCGGCGAAGTCCCGCCGCTCCTGCGAGGCCTGGTGCGCGTGCCGGTCCGGCGCGGCTCGGCCGCGGGCGCGGACGGCGGGGCGGCCGGCGGCGCCGCGTTCGTGCGCCGGCTGTCCGAGCTGCCGGGCGCCGAACGGCGCGAGGCGCTGCTGGAGGCGGTCCGCCGCCAGGTCGCCGCGGTCCTCGGCCACACCAACGCCTCCGGGGTGGACCCGCAGCGGGCCTTCCAGGACCTCGGCCTCGACTCCCTCACGGCGGTCGAACTGCGCAACCGGCTGGGCGCGCTGGTGGCCCTGCGGCTACCGGCCACCCTGGTCTTCGACCACCCGACGGTGGCGGAACTGGCCGACCACCTCTTCGACCGCCTGGGCCTCCAGCCCGCGCCGACGGAGGGCCCGGCCGCGCTGCTGGCCGAACTCGACCGGCTGGAGCGGGCGTTCGGCACGGCGGAGGTAAGCGTCTCGGACGACGACCTGTTCGCCCAGGTCGCCGCCCGCCTGGAGGTCCTGCGCACCAAGTGGCTCGCCTCCAGGGCCGCCGGCTCCGAGGCCGAGGCCTTCGACTTCGCGTCGGCGTCGGACGACGAGATGTTCGACCTCCTGGACAACGAGCTGGGGCTGTCCGACTGATCCGCCCGTCCCGCGACGCTGCGCGCTTGTATGCCCAGGTGCTCACCGTCACCGTCCGCGGGGCCGACCGTCGACGGCGTCGTTGCGACGAACACGGCGAGGCCCTGGACGCGGCCGGCCGCCACGGGTTCGAGGTGATCGGCCCGCTGCGCGTCTGACAGCAGGTCCGATCCGTCGACGACGAACCACCGGAACGTCCGACCGTCCTTCCGGACAGAGGTTCTGGTCTCTTGACTAGCCGCCGCGGCCGCACAGTTGGCGGTGGCGTGGGCGGTTGGCGCCGCGCCGTGGGGCCGGGGAGGCTACGGATGGGGACGACGATGCTCGGGGACCTGATCGACGAGGCCGTGCTGATACTCGAGAGCGCCGTGCAGGCCGGCGCACGGCGGGAGGTGGAGGAACTGGCCGCGCGCGTGCTCGGTGTGGAGCCGAGCGGGCTGGATCCGCGGCAGGAGCTCGACGCGAGAGCGGTGCGGCGCTTGCGGGACCTCGTCGGCAGGAGAGTCGACGGCGTGCCGCTCGGCCACCTGACCGGGCGCGCCGTGTTCGGTGGGCTCGACCTCCTCGTCGGGCCGGGCGTGTTCGTGCCGCGGGTGCACAGCGAGCTCGTGCTGGCGGCCGGTCTGGAGGCCCTCGTGGAGACGCAGGCGCCGACGGTGGTCGACCTGTGCGCCGGCTCGGGCGCGATCGGCCTGGCCCTTGCGCACGCCCGGCCGGACGCCCGGGTGCACGCGGTCGAGTTCGACCCGATCGCCGCGGACTTCGCCCGCCGCAACGCGGCTCGCCGCGCCGCCCTGGGGGACACTGCGATGACCGTCCACGAGGGCCCGGCGGCCCGGGCGGGTACCCTCACCGAGCTGACCGCCGAGGTCGACCTGGTGCTCGCGAACCCGCCCTTCATGCCGGACGCGGCCGACGTGCCGGACGAGTTCGGCCGCTACCAGCCCCGCCAGGCCGTCTTCGGCGGCGCCGACGGCCTGCGGGTCGTGCGCCAGGTGGTGGAGGTGGCGGCCGGGATGCTGCGACCGGGTGGCGCCCTGGTGGTCGAGCACGGCCACCTGCACGGAGCGACGGTGCCGGCGCTGCTGCGGGAGTCCGGGCGTTTCGCGGGGGTGGTGTGCCGTCCCGACCAGGACGGCTGGCCCCTGTACTCGTCGGCCGTCCGCACGACCACCTGAGGACGCCGACCGCCGGGTGCCGGTCGGCTGTGAGGACGGCGCGCGCCGCCGCCCGGTCCGGCGCTCGGCGCTGGGCCCCAGTGCCGTTACGAGGGCTCCTGGGCGAGGTTGTCGGTGATGCGCTGGAGCACGGAGACCGCAGCCGCGTACTCCTCCTCGGTGATGTCGCCGAGGAACGCCGCGCGTACCCGGTCGTCCGACGCGCGGCCTTCGCCCTGCGGGAAGCGGCCGCCGCAACCACGTTGTGAGGACAGGACAGGTGCGGTGCGCAGGAAGTCGGCCATCCCGACGTCCTGCGCACCGCACCGGCCGCGGAGCTCAGCGCGGAGCGATCGGCCTGCGGAAGCCCGTGGCCGCCAGCCACGCGCCGGTGGCCGCGACGGCCGCGCCGAGCAGCAGGGCCGGCACGGCCGTTCCCGTGCCCGGGAGGCCCAGGGCGAGGGCTCGGGTCGAGTCGATGGCGTACGTCAGGGGGTTGACGTGGGCGACGGCGGCCAGCCAGTCGGGGAGGTCGGCGGTCGGGACGTAGGCGCTGGAGGCGAACATCAGGGGGAGGACGGCGATGACCGCCAGGTTCTGGATCGGCTCGGCTCGGCGCAGCCAGGCGGCCGCCGCGATGAACAGCCAGCCGAGGGCCCAGCTCATGAACAGCGTCAGCCCGATCGAGGCGGCGACCGCGCCGGCGCCGCCGCGCGGGTGGTAGCCGAGGACGAGCATGCCGAGCGCCAGGATGATCACGGCCTGGACGGCGGCGCGTACCAGCGTGGTGAGGCTGCGGGCGACGAGCAGGGAGCTCGGGGCGACGGGCAGGCAGCGCAGGCGGGCGACGATGCCGTTCTGGAGGTCCTCGACGAGGCCGACGCCGGACTGGACGGCGGACTGCACGGCGTTGTCGACGAGAACGGCGGGCAGGACGAAGTCCAGGTAGGTGACGTCCGGCGGGAAGTGCGGTGGAAGTCCCATCCGGCTGAAGACCTGGGAGAGCACCACGAGCGTGATGACGGGCTGGAGCAGGCCGAAGAGCAGCACCGCCGGATCGGTCACGAGCGCGCGCAGCGACCGGCCGGTGAGGATGCGGATCTGGGTGAGCCGTGAACTGCCGCGCCAGGCGGGCGCGGTGGCCGTCGTGGCGCGGGGCGGTCGGCCGGTGTCGAGCGTGGTGGTCACCGCTGGGGTCCTTCCGGGCTGTCGAGGTTGTCGGAGCGGTGGGCCAGGGCGAGGTAGACGTCGTCCAGGCCGGGTTCGCCGAACGTGAGCTCGGCGGCCTCGACCCCGACCCCGTCCAGCGCCCGGACGACGGCGGCGATGTCGCGGGTGGCCTCGATCGGGACGACCAGTGCGGCGCCCTCGCGCCCGGCGACCGGGGCGAGCCCGGCACGGCGCAGCGCGTCGGCGGCGTGCTCGAGGTCGTTCCCGGTCTCGCTCCCGCCGGGCCCGTCGAGGACGACGGTGACGGTGCGCCTGCCCACTCGGGACTTGAGCTCGGCCGGAGTGCCGTGGGCGACGACGCTGCCGCCGGAGAGCACGGTGATGGCATCGGCGAGCCGGTCCGCCTCGTCGAGGTACTGGGTGGTGAGCAGCACGGTGGTGCCCTCGGCGACGAGGCCCTCGACGATCTCCCAGAGACCGAGCCGGCTCACCGGGTCGAGCCCGGTGGTGGGTTCGTCGAGGAACACCACCTCGGGCCGGCCGACCAGGCTCGCGGCCAGGTCGAGGCGCCGGCGCAGGCCGCCGGAGTAGCCGCGGGCCGGCCGGTCGGCGACGTGCCCGAGGTCGAAGAGGTCGAGGAGTTCGTCGGCGCGGGTGCGGGCGGCGCGGCGCCCGGCGCCCAGCAGGCCGGCGAGCAGGAGGAGGTTGTCGCGGCCGCTGAGCCGTCCGTCAACGGTGGCGTACTGGCCGGTGAGGCCGATCCGGCGGCGGACCTCGGCGGGGCGGCGGCGGACGTCGAACCCGGCCACGCTGGCCCGGCCGGTGGTGGGCGCGAGGGCGGTGGTGAGGACGCCGACGAGGGTGGTCTTGCCGGCGCCGTTGTGGCCGAGCAGGGCGAGGACGCTGCCGCGCGGGACGGCGAGGCTGACCGAGTCGAGCGCGCGGACGTCGCCGAAGGTCATGCCGACGTCGACCGCCTCGATCACGAGGTCGTCGGCGGCCGCGGTGGGCGGGGGCGGTGCGGTGCGGGCGGGCATGGTCGGGTCTCCGTAGGGTAATCGGCAGGGCGCGCGGGGCTTTCGGAGCACGGGGGCAGTCGACGGAGCCAGTCCACGGAGTAGGTCCCGGAGTGGCTCCACGGCGTCAGTCCACGGCGTCCATCAGGCGGAAGAGTTCCTCGTCGGTGGCCTCGTCGAGGTCGGGCCCGGGAGCCGGGCGGGCCGGGCCGGCGGTTGCGGCGCAGCGCCGGGCGAGGTCGCGCAGCCGGGTGGCGGTGGCCGGGTCGAGTACGGTGCCGGCGGCGAGCAGCGCGGCGAGGCGGTCGACCAGGTCGGCGGCGGTGGGTTCGGGAGCGGCGCCCGGGGCGGGCCGGTCTCGGAGGGCACCGATGGCGCGGACGACGGAGACCGGCGAGGGGTGGTCGAAGACGAGTGTTGCCGGGACGGGCGTGCCGGTGGCGGTGGCGATGCGTTCGCGCAGCTCGATCGCGTTGACGGAGTTGACGCCGAGTTCGGAGAACGCGTGGGCGGCCTCGAGGTCGTCGGGGCCGAGCCCGAGCACGGCGGCGGTCTCGGCGAGGACGAGCTTGAGGAGCAGGGCGTCGCGTTCCTCGGGGCTCGCCGTGGCGAGCCGGCCGTCGAGCGGCGGTGCGGCGGCGACAACGGCCGTGGTCGGCGGTGTCGGCGCGGCGGGCGCGAGCCAGTACGTCTGCCGCTGGAACGCGTACGTCGGCAGCGGCACGGGCCGGGCGCCCGGCAGGACGGCGTCCCAGTCCACCGGTACGCCGTGCAGGTGGAGACGTCCGACTGCGGCGAGCAGGGCGCGCGTCTCGTCCGCCTGGTCGGCAGAGCCGGTCGCGGTGACGGCGGCCGGCGCGCCGGCGTCCGCGTCGGCCAGGCACTCGCCGAGCATGGGGGCGAGCGCGGCGGCGGGACCGAGTTCGAGGTAGGCGTCGACGTGCTCGGCCCCCAACCGCGAGACGGCGTCCCGGAAGCGGACCGGCTCCCGGGCCTGCCGCACCCAGTGGCCGGGATCGCGGGCCTCCTCGGCGGTCAGCGGTCGGCCGGTGACGCCGGAGATCAGCGCAACAGCGGGTGCGGCGAAGGACAACCCCTCCAGCACGTCACGGAATTCCGCCAGCATCGGCTCCAGCAGCGGCGAGTGGAAGGCGTGCGAGACGCGCAGCCGGGCCGTCCGCCGGTCGGCGAAGTGGGTCCCGACCGCCGCCACCGCCTCCTCGGTGCCCGAGACGACGACGGACGAGGGGCCGTTGACGGCCGCCAGTGAGACGAACTCGCCCAGCAGCGGGAGGACTTCGTCCTCCGATGCCCGGACTGCGAGCATCGCGCCACCGGCCGGGAGGGCCTGCATGAGTCGGCCCCGGGCGGCGATCAGGGTGCACGCGTCCGGCAGGGACAGCACCCCGGCGACGTGCGCGGCGGCGATCTCGCCGACCGAGTGCCCGGCCAGCAGGTCGGGGCGCACGCCCCAGGACTCCAACAGCCGGTGGAGGGCGACCTCGTGGGCGAACAGTGCGGGCTGGGCGAACTCCGTTCGATCGACGAGGTCTGCCGAGTCCTCCCACAGCACGGAACGCAGCGGCCGCTCCAGCAGCGGGTCCAGGAAGCCGCACACCTCGTCCAGGGCCGCTGTGAACTCGGGGAAGGCGGCGGCGAGTTCGCGCCCCATGCCGGGGCGCTGGCTGCCCTGCCCGGCGAAGACGAAGGCGAGCCGCCCGCCGCCGTCACGCCGCCCGGTCACCGGGGCGACCGGCGACGGTTCCCCGGCGGCGAAGTGCCTTAGCGCGTCGACGAGTTCGCTGCGTTCGGCACCGGCCAGCACGGCGCGGTGGCCGTGGACGGCCCGGGTGCCGGCGAGCGCGACGGCGACGTCAGGCAGGGCGTACGAGGGGTGGGCGGCGAGGTGCTCGGCCAGCCGCCCGGCCTGGGCCCGCAGGGCCGGCTCACTGCGGGCGGACAGCAGCAGCGGCACCGGACGGTCAGCGGCGCACGGCGCCGCCGGGCGTGCTGCCGCCACCGGCGCCTCCTCCAGCACCACGTGCGCGTTCGTCCCGCTGATCCCGAACGACGACACCCCGGCCCGCCGCACCCGCCCGTCCTCCCGGGGCCACGGCTGCGCCTGCGTCAGCAGCCGCACGGCGCCCGAGGACCAGTCGACCCGACCGGTCGGCCGGGTGACGTGCAGGGTCCGCGGCAGCACGCCGTGCCGCATCGCCTGCACCGTCTTGATCACCCCGGCCACCCCGGCGGCCGCCTGGGCGTGCCCGATGTTCGACTTGACGGACCCGAGCCACAGCGGCCGGTCCGCCGGGCGCGCGCCGCCGTGGACGGCGAGGAGCGCCTGCGCCTCGATCGGGTCGCCGAGCGAGGTTCCGGTGCCGTGCGCCTCGACGGCGTCGATGTCGCCGGGCGCGAGCCCCGCGTCGGCGAGGGCGCGACGGATGACGCGCTGCTGGGCGGGGCCGTTGGGCGCGGTGATGCCGTTCGAGGCGCCGTCCTGGTTGACGGCCGAGCCGCGGACGAGGGCGAGCACCGGGTGCCCGTTGCGCCGCGCGTCGCTCAGCCGCTCCAGCACGAGCAGGCCGGCGCCCTCCGCCCACGCCGCGCCGTCGGCGTCGTCCGAGAAGGACTTGCAGCGACCGTCGGCCGCGAGGCCGCGCAACCGGGAGAACTCGACGAACGACGTCGGCGTGGCCATCACCGCGACGCCGCCGGCCAGCGCGAGCGAGGACTCGCCCGAGCGCAGCGAGCGGCACGCGAGGTGCAGGGCGACGAGCGAGGAGGAGCACGCGGTGTCGACGGCGAGCGCCGGGCCCTCAAGGCCGAAGCAGTACGAGATCCGCCCGGCCAGCGCGCTGCCAGCGGTGCCGATCCCGAGCAGGCCCTCCAACTCCGCCGGGGCGCCGACGCCGTAGTCGTGGTACATCGCCCCGGTGAAGACGCCGGTGCGGCTGCCGCGCAGCCCGGTCGGGTCGATCCCGGCGTGTTCCAGCGCCTCCCAGGCGGTCTCCAGGAGCAGCCGCTGCTGAGGGTCGGCGGCCAGGGCCTCGCGCGGGGAGAAGCCGAAGAAGGCGGCGTCGAACCGGCCCGCGCCGTCCAGGAACCCGCCCCGGCGGACGTAGGAGGTGCCGGGGTGCTCGGGATCGTCGTCGAAGAGGCCGTCGAGGTCCCAGCCGCGGTCGGCGGGGAACGCGGAGTCGGTGTGGGTGCCGTCGGCGACGAGCGCCCAGAGGTCGTCGGGGGAGGAGACGCCGCCCGGCAGTCGGCAGGCCATGCCGACGATGGCGATCGGTTCGTCGGAGGAGGCGTCGTGTGGGTCCTCCTCCCGGTCCGACACCGCGCCCGACAACAATGCCGCGACGGCCGCGGGAGTCGGGTGGTCGAAGCCGAGGCTCACCGGCAGCGCACGGCCGGTCGCCTCCGCCAGCAGGTTGCGCAGCCGGATGGTGCGCACCGAGTCCAGCCCGTACGCGCGGAACGCCGTGCCGACGCCGATCGGCTCGTCCGCCGGGCCGCGTTCCATGACCTCGGCCGCGCACGAGCGCACGAGGTCCAGCGCGTCGCGGTAGTCCATGGCGTGGGAAGCCTGAACGACCGCTGTCCCGGCCACCAGCTCCTCCAGCGACCGCCGGTGCAGCTTCCCGGCCGGGGTGCGCGGGAGGTCGTCGACGGTCACCAGCTCCAGCGGCACCTTGTACTCGGCGACCTCGCGCTCCCGCAGGAAGGCGGTCACCGCCCGCAGGCCGATCGCCGGGTCCGCGGCGCGGGTCAGCACCAGGCACGGGATCTCGCCGAGCCGGGCGTCCGCCCGTCCGACGACGGCGAGCGGGCCGATGCCCGGCATCGCCGCCAGCAGCTCCTGGACCTCCGTCGCGTCGAACTTCCGCCCGCCCACGTTGATCAGCTCGGCCGCGCGCCCGTGGAAGCGCAGCAGGCCGTCCGCCCCGAGGCTCGCCCGGTCGCCCGTCCGCAGCCAGCCGTCCGGCGTGACGGCCGCGGCGGTGAGGTCGGGCTCGCGGTAGTAGCCGCGGAACATGCTCGGACTGCGGTACTGGAGGTCGCCCGGCTCGCCCGGCGGCAGTTCGCGCCCGTCCTCGCCGACGACCCGCACGCGGGCCCCGCTGGTCGGTCGGCCCACGCTGCGCACGGCGGCGCCGGCCGGATCGGTGGTGGAGGTCCGGGTGCCGGTGCCCAGTTCGGACATGCCCCAGACGACGACGAGTTCGCCGCCGAGCACCGCCCGGACGTCGGCCGCCAGGGCGGCGGGGATCGCCGCCCCGGCGGTGCGCACCTCGCATGGCCGGAAGCCGGCCGGCTGCCCGCTCCGGGCCAGCGCGGCGACCACGTCGTGGAGTTGGGCCGGGACGGCGAAGACGGCGCTCGGGGCGGTGGCGCGGGCGAGGGCGAGGAAGCGCTCCGGGTCCCAGCCGTCCAGGAGCACCTGGCGGCAGGCCCGGAACAGGGCGGTGTGCAGCGACTGCAGGCCGAACAGGTGGGTGAGCGGGCAGGCCGTCAGGATCGCCTCCGCGAAGGCCGGACCGCCCTCGTCGGCGACGGACGCCGTGTTGGAGAGCAGCCCGTCGTGGCTGTGCAGGCAGATCTTGGGCCGGGCCGAGGTGGTGCCGGAGGACGGGACGAGGACCAGCGGGTCCTCGGGCCGGACGTCCACGGGGTGCGGGGCGTGACCCGCCCACTCGGCGATGAGGCGCTCCAGCGCGTGCACGCCCCCCGCGGTCGGTGCCTCGTCCCCGGCGACCAGTACCGCCCGGAGGGACGGCACGGTCATCAGGAGCTCGGCCGCCGTGGCCGCCGCCTCCGCCGGGAGGAGCACGGCGACCGGGTCCACCCGGGCCAGCAGTGCGCGTACGTCCGCGGCGCCGTGCCCGGCGTGGACGGGCAGCAGGACGGCGCCCGCGGCGGCGACGGCGACGTGTGCCGTCTGGTACTCCCGGCAGTTGGGGAGCTGGACGGCGACGACGTCCCCGGGCGCGACGCCGAGCTCCTGGAGGACCCGGGCCAGGGCGGCGGCGTCGTCCGCCCACTGGCGCCAGGTCACCTCCCGGTCACCGTCGACCAGGGCGACGGCGTCGGGCGCCCGGCGGACCGCGGCCGCGAACACGGCGGGCAGCGTGTGGCCGCCGAGTGCCCCGCCGGCAGCCGGATCGATCGCGTAGTCATCGCTGTGGACGGACACCTTCGCTCCTGACGGGGTCGCTGGCCGGCCGCACCGGCCGTTCTCAGCCTGGGTTTCGGGAGGGACCGCGCCCTCCGGGGCGTCGTGCTCCGGGCCTTCCTCGCCGAAGCTCGTCGGACCGGCGCGCGGCTCCGGGCGCCGGGCCGAAGCGCGGCGCCAGGCGCCCGGCCTGGCGCGCCCGGAAGATCCGGAAAGCGGACCCTCAGCTCGGGACGGCGGCCGGGAACGAGCCGGACGGACGGCGCCGACGCGTGGCGGCTGCCGGGCTCTCCAGCGGGAGCTCGGCGTCGAGCAGCGCGAGCAGCGGGCGGGCCTTGACCACCGTCTCGTCGAACTCGCCCTCGGCGTCGGACAGCGCGATGATCGCCCCGCCGACCCCGTAGCGCAACCGTCCGCCGCTGAGCACGGCGGTGCGGATCACGATGCTCAGGTCGGCCGCGCCGCTGAGCGAGAAGTAGCCGATCGCCCCGGAGTAGATGCCGCGCGGCCCGTTCTCCAGCCGGTCGATGATCTGCATCGTGCGCAGCTTGGGCGTGCCCGTCATCGAGCCGCCGGGGAACGCCGACCGGACGCCGTCGACGGCGCTGCACTCGGGGCGCAGCCGGGCCCGCACGGTGCTGACGAGCTGGTGCACGGTGGCGTACGTCTCGACGTCGAACAGGGGTTCGGCGACGACGGAGCCGGTCCGGGCGCAGCGCCCGAGGTCGTGCCGGACGAGGTCGACGACCATCAGGTTCTCGGCCCGGTCCTTCTCACTGGCGGCGAGGTCGGCGGCGAGCAGGGCGTCCTCCTCGCCGGTGGCGCCGCGCGGTCGGGTGCCCTTGATGGGCTTGGACTCCATGAGGCCGTCCGGGCCGATCCGCAGGAAGCGCTCCGGGGAGGAGCTGAGCACGGCGAGGTCACCGAAGGAGAGGAAGGCGGCGAACGGGGCGGGGCTGATCCGCCGCAGCGCGCGGTAGGCCTGCCACGGGTCGAGGTCGGCGGGTGCGTCGATCATGTTGGTGAGGCAGACCTCGTAGGTCTCGCCGGCCGTGATCTCGTCCTGGCAGACGCCGATGAGCTCGAGGTACGCCTCGCGCGGGTGCCGCAGCCGCAGCCGGGCGTCGGCGCCGGGCGGGGTGTGGGCGGGCGGGTCGGTGTGCGGGGCGGGGCCGGTGAGCAGGGCGGCGGTGTCGTCCAGCCAGGCGCGGGCGGAGGCGTCCCGGCCGTCCTCGGCGAGGGCGAGCAGGTGGGTGGTGCCGGTGTGGTGGTCGACGACGACGGCTCGGTCGGCGAAGACCATGACGGCGTCCGGGTCGGGCGAGCGGTGGGCGCGCTCGCCGCCGCACTCGGCCTTGAGTTCATAGCCGAGGCAGCCGACCCAGCCGAGCGCGAAATCGAACGGCAGCTCGGGCAGGTCGACGTCGAGCGTGCGCAGGTCGTCGTCGAGCCAGGTCAGGAACTCGCCCTCGACGACCTGGGTGGTGCCGCCGGCGGTCACCGTGACGGTGCCGCGCTGGACGTCGGCGGTGGCGATGCGGGCGAGCGGCCCGGCGGCGTTGCCCATCACCGAGACCTGCCCGAGGCGGCCGCCGGGCAGGCTGCTGTCGAGCCAGAAGGGATGACCGCCGTCGCGGAACACGTGCTCGAAGACGGTCTCGGCCTCCCAGCAGGTCTCGACCCGGCGGGTCAGGACGGCGAGGCGCCGGGTGGTCGGCCGCCGCGCGGCCTGGGGTGCGGTGCGGGTGCGGGTGCGGGGGCGGGGGCGTGGGCCGGGCGCGGTGCCGCGACGCCGGCGCCTGTGCTGCTCGGTGAGGTCGCGAAAGTTCGACAGCAGCCGCAGGCCGGCCTCGGTGCCGATCGACTCGGGATGGAACTGCACCCCCCACAGGGGGAGTTCGCGGTGGCGCAGGGCCATCACCACGCCGTCGTCGGTGGCCCAGGCGATCGGTTCCAGGGCGGGCGGGAGCGAGGTGACCGCCAGCGAGTGGTAGCGGACCACCTCCAGCGGGTTCGGCAGGTGGTGGAAGAGCCCGGTCCCGGTGTGCCGCACGGCCGAGGTGCGCCCGTGCCGGGGCGCGGGCGCCCGGCCCACGGCGGCGCCGTGGGCGAGGGCCAGCCCCTGGTGGCCGAGGCAGACGCCGAGGAGGGGCAGCCGGCCCTCCCGGGCTATGCCGGCACAGTGGCCGAAGTCGGCGGGCCTGTGCGGGGTCCCGGGGCCGGGGGAGAGCACGACGTTGTCGAACGCGTCGAGCAGCTCGGGCCGGAAGGCCGGGTCGTCGTTGCTGATGACCTCCGGCTCTCGGCCGTTGGCCTCGGCGAGGTAGTGGAAGAGGTTGTAGGTGAAGGAGTCGTAGTTGTCGACCAGGAGTGTGCGCATCAGGGGGTCCTTGTCCGGGCCGGCGGTCCGTCAGCGGAGCTCGGCGAGTTCGGCGGAGATCTCCCGGAGCACCGCCGTCTGCTGGTCGGCGAGGAAGAAGTGGCCGCCGGGCAGGACCCGGAGGCGGAACGCCCCGTCGGTGTGGGCCTGCCAGGCGCGGGCCTCGGCGACGGTGGTGCGCGGATCGGCGTCGCCGGTGAGGACGACGACCGGGCAGCCGAGGACGCGGTCGGGCCCGCACGTGTAGCGCTCGATGGCGCGGTAGTCGGCCCGGATCGCGGGCATCGCCATGCGCAGGACCTCCTCGTCGCCGAGCAGCTGGGCGTTGGTGCCGTTGAGCAGCTTGAGCTCGGCGATGACGCCGTCGTCGTCCTGTCGGTGCACCGTCTCCAGGCGGGTGGTGGACGGCGCCCGGCGGCCGGAGGCGATGATCGCACCGGGTGCGTGGGTGCCCTTCCGTTCCAGCCGCCACGCGGTCTCGAACGCGAGGACGGCGCCCATGCTGTGGCCGAAGTACACGGTGGGCCGGTCGTCCAGGGTGAGCAGTTCGTCGGTGATCCGGTCGGCGAGGCTGGCGATGTCCTCGACGCAGGGTTCCCGTCGGCGGTCCTGCCGGCCGGGGTACTGCAGGGCGATCACCTCGGCCTCGGCGGACAGGGCCGCGGAGACGGGGAGGAAGAAGCTCGCGGATCCGCCGGCGTGCGGGAAGCACACCAGGCGTACCGTGCGGCCCTCACCGGGGTGGAAGCGGCGCAGCCACAGGGTGCTCGCCGTGCCGGGACTGGTCATGGGGGTCGGTCCTCTCTCGGGCCCCTCGCGGGGCGGGATTCAGTCCCGGTGGACGGTGATGGCGCCGGACGGGCAGAGCGTGGCGGCGGTGTCTACCGCGTCGCGGTCCTCGGCGGCCGCGGCGGGCTGCCGCAGTTCGACCACGCCGTCGTCGTCCTGATCGAACACGGCCGGGGCGTTGAGCACGCACTGGCCCGCGCCGACGCAGCGGTCGGTGTCGACGGTGATGCGCATGAACGGTTCTCCTGAAGCGGATCGGTGGGCGGGTGCTACCAGCGGACCGGAAGTGCGTGCAGTCCGCACAGCACGCCGTCGTACTTGAGCGGCAGGTCCTCGACCGGCACCGCGAGGCGCAGGCCGGGAATGCGTTCGAAGAGCCGGCGGTAGGCGATCTCCATCTCGATCCGCACCAGGTTCTGGCCCAGGCACTGGTGGACGCCGTAGCCGAACGCGACGTGGTGGCGCTCGGTGCGGGCCGGGTCGAACGCGTGCGGGCAGGAGAAGGCCTTCTCGTCGTGGTTGGCGGCGGCCACGAGCGGCACGATCCCCTCGCCGGCCCGCACCAGCTGCCCGGAGATCTCGACGTCCTCGACCGCGACCCGCAGCGAGACCAGGTCGGCCACCGAGTGGAAGCGCAGCGTCTCCTCCACCACCCGGTCGTCACCGATCCACTCGGGGTTCTGGAGCAGCGTCACCACGCCGAGCGCGATGTTGTTGGCCGTCGTCTCGTGCCCGGCGATGAGCAGCAGCATCAGCACGCCGGACATCTCGTGCGGCTCGATCGCGCCGGTCGCCAGCAGCCGGCTGATCAGGTCGTCGCCGGGCCAGTTCTGTTTGATCGCCACCAGCCGGTTGATGTAGCGCAGCAGTTCGCGCGAGGCGGTGTCGCGCTGTCGGTCGGTGGAGGCCTGGATGGCGACCAGGGTGCGCGTGCGGGACTCGAAGAAGTCCCGGTCCACCGGCGGAACGCCGAGCAGGGAGGAGATGACGAGCGACGGGACGGGCAGCGCGAAGTCCGCCACCAGATCCGCCTCGTCGCCGGCCGCCAGCATCGCGTCGATGCACCGGTCGACGGTCTGCTCGACGGCGGGCCGCAGCTCCCGCACCCGCCGGACGGTGAACTCCGGGATGAGCGCCCGGCGGAAGCGGTCGTGCTCGGGCGAGTCGAGGCCGACGAACCAGCCGGGGATCTGTTCCTGGCGCGGCACGCCCAGTGTCTCGCTGACGTTGGGGAAGCCGGGATGGTCCGGGTTGGAGCTGATCCTCTTGTCGGTGAGGACCGAGCGCACGTCCTCGTGCCGGGTCACCAGCCAGACCTTGCGGCCGTTCGGCAGGTAGGACAGCACCAGGCCCGGCAGCTCCCGGTAGTCCTGGTAGCGCGGCGGCGGGAAGGACTCGCCGGGCACGCGCAGCGGGAAGTCGACCACCGGCGGCTCGGCGCCCGTCGGCTCCCCGGGAGGCACGGTCCCGGATGGCACGGTGTCGGGCGGCACTGTCTCGGGCGTCATGGTGTCGGGTCTCCTCCGGCGGGCCGGCTCAGGACGCGCCGTAGAACGCGCGGACCGCGCCGATCACGCGGTCCTGGTCGGTGGGGGTCAGGTCGGTGTAGGTGGGCAGGTAGAGGCCGTCGGCCGCGAAGCGGGCCGCGTTGAGGCCGGACCAGGAGGGGTCGAAGTATCCCGGCTGACGGCTCATCGGCTGGAAGAACAGTCGGGTCTCGATCCCCTGGCCGGCGAGGAAGTCACGCAACTCGGCGCGCCGCTCGGCCCGGACGTCGTACATCCACAGCACGTCCCGCGGCGGCATGAGGGTGAGCCCGGGGACGTCCTTGAGGCCCTGGTCGTAGCGCTGCTCGATCTCCCGCCGGGTGGCGAGGATCGCGTCGAGGCGCTCGGTCTGGGCGAGCGCGACGGCGGCCTGCATGGCCGTCATGCGGAAGTTGTAGGCGAGCTTCTTGTGGACGAAGCTGTGGTCGGGGGTGAAGGCCATGGCGCGCAGGTGGTCCAGCTGGGCGGCGAGGCGGGGGTCGTCGGTGAGGCAGATGCCGCCCTCACCGGCCGTGATGATCTTGTTGGCGAACAGCGAGAAGCACGTGATGTCACCGGTCGGGCGGATGCCGTGGGCCTCGGCCGAGTCCTCGACGACGCGCAGGTTGTACTGGTGGGCGATGTCCATGACGGCCGCCATGTCGCAGCGCCGGCCGTAGACGTGCACGGGCACGATCGCCTTCGTGTGCGGGGTGATCCTCTCCTCGATCCGCGCGACGTCGATGTTGAGGTCGGCCGCGCAGTCGACGAACACCGGCGTCGCCCCGGTGTAGGTGACCGCCCACGCGGTGGCGATCATCGTGAACTCGGGCACGATCACCTCGTCGCCCGGGCCGACGCCGAGGGCGCGCAGCGCGAGGGTGAGCGCCGCGGTGCCGGAGGAGCAGGCCACGCCGTGGGCCGAGCCGTTGTAGTCGGCGAAGGCCCGCTCGAAGCGCCGGACGTACGGGCCCTGGGAGGAGATCCAGCCGTCGCCGATCGTGCTCGTGACGTACTCCAACTCGCGCCCGTCGAGGCTGGGCCGGGACACGGGGATGGTGAAGGGCATGAAGGGGTCCTCGCTCGGTGGGTCGGTCGAAGTCGGTGTCGCCGGGGCGATCAGGCGATGGCGGGGAGGCCGAGCAGGAGGTCGGCCGCAGTGGTGCGGCCGCCGGCGGCGCGCTGCAGGGCCCCGATGCGCTCGGCGCGTTCGCGGAACGAAGTGTCGCCGAGGACGCGGGTGAGCTTGTCGACGACGTCGGCCGGATCGATGTCCTGCGGCCGGTCCAGGGTCAGGCTGATCCCGAAGTCCCGGCCGCGAACCGCCTGGTCGTAGCAGTCCACCCACAGCGGGCGCACGACCAGCGGCTTGCCGAAGTACACGCCCTCGTGGAAGCCGTTGCCGCCGCCGTGGGTGAAGAACACCCCGACCTTGGGGTGGGCCAGCACGTCCAACTGGGAGGGCAGCCAGCTCTCGATCCGCAGGTTGCCCGGCAGTCGGTCCGGCGACGGCAGCAGGTGCTGCTGCTCGGCCGGCAACCGCCACAGCACCTGGTGGCGCCCGTCCAACCGCCGGGCCACCTCGACGAGGGCGGCCACCTGGGGCCGGGTGAGCCGGGTGATGGTCCCGAACCCCATGTACACCACGGAGGACTGCGCGTCGAGCCAGTCCATGACACCGGTGTCGTCCGCAGCCCGTGCGGACTCGGGCAGCGGCGGCACCATCGCCCCGACCAGCTTGACCTTTTCCGGCACCTCGAAGGGATAGTCGAGCTCGCGCACGGAATTGCACAGCACCATTTCGGCCCGGTCGATCCGGGTCATCGGGCTGGGCTTGGGCAGGCCGAGCTCCTTGCGCAGCCGGGCGTCCTCGGAAAGCACCTTCCCCATGGCCGGGTTGAGGAAGAGGGCCAGTGTGCGGAGCTTGAACAGCCGGTTGGCCAGGCGCTGGCCGAAACTCATCGGATACGGCAGGCCGGAATGCGGCACGGGGAAATCCTTGGGCGTGTACGAGCTGCCGAACGGGCTGTGGGAGGTGAGCACGTTGCTCGGCAGGAACGGTACGCTGAGTACGAACGGGATGCCCCGGGTCAGGGCGAGGTCGACGGCGAAGGAGCTGACGCAGTCGACGACCATCAGGGCCGGATTGCACTTGTCCACCACGGCCGCGAGCCGGCGGTATTTCTCGGCCTGCAGATCGGGCCGGTAGGACTGGTGGATGACGGCCCGGTGGGCGCGGAAGCGGCTGGGTTGGGTCACCTCGCGGTAGACCTCGTCGCTCCAGCTGACGGCGGACAGTTCGGAGAAGACCTCGCCGAGCGAGGCGAACTCCACCGCCGACTCGTCGGCGAGAGCCAGCACGTCGGCGCGCCGGGGCTCGTCGGTGGCGAACCAGAGGTCCGGCACGCCCCGACGGGCCAACTCACCGGCCAGCACCAGCAGCGGGTTGAGCAGTCCGCTCTCCGGAAGGCTGACGAACAGGATCGGGCGCGCCGGGGTGCTCATGCGCTCACCTCGCTGCGCTCGGCGGTCGCTTCGCGAAACGCGCCCCTGTTCATCGATCGCTCGCTCCGCTCGTTCATTGGACTCCTCGGGGACGGCTGGGTGCACCCCACCTTGGTCTCACGCCCGGCGCCGGGAATTCCTTAGTCCTGGGCCGGGCCCGCCGCGGGCCGGGCCCGATCGGCCAGGTGCGCGGGGGTTTGGACGGCGGCCCCGTGGTAAAGACGAACCACCGGGAGGTTCGATATTCCTTGGGTGTCCCGGCCGCGTGCCGGCGAGGTGGCGAGCGCTCATCGGCCGGCGCGGTGCGGGGGCGTCGCGGCCGAAAGCCGTTCACCTGTGGCTGCGGTTCTTGACGGGTCCCATACATTCTTGATCGGATGACCCGGGGTACCGTTGTACCTGTCAACCGCAATTGTGGTGCGGTCCGGGGGTGGTGTCGGGAAAGCGGGGTCGTCCGCGCTTGGGGGTGAAGGTTCTGTGATGCCTAGGGCGGTAATTCCCGACCAGGGGAGCATTCTCGGTCGCACGAGTGAACTGGCGGCGCTTTCCGGTCACGCCGGGTCAGGCCGCCGCGGAAACGCAGGATGCGTCGTCCTCACCGGCCCGGCCGGAATCGGGAAAACCCGGCTGCTCGCGGAGCTGCGGGCCGAATCCATCCGGCACGGCGCGCTCGTCCTGCACGGCGAGCGCCCGGACCGTGCGGGGTACTCGGGCCTGCGGGCCCTCTTCGCCGGGGCCGGTACGGTACCGGGTGACGCAGACGCCTCGGTCGGCGCGGCACTGGCGGCACACCTGCCCGACCGGCAGGAATCGCGCGCCTTCGATCCGGCGGAGGCCTGCCCCGTCTTCCACGGCCTGTACCGGGCCGCGGCCCGCGTCATGACGGACCGTCCGCTCGTCCTGATCCTCGACGACGGCGAAGCCTGCGACGAACACACCCTCCGCTGGCTGGACTTCCTCCTCCGGCGCTCCGCCGGGCTCCCGCTTCTCGTCGCCCTCACCCGCCGCGACGGAGCCCGCCCTGCCGCCCCCGCGGCCTGGATCGACCTCACCGCGGACCCGTTCGTCAGTCCCCTGCCGCTCGCCCCGCTCGACCGCGCCGCCGTCGCCGGGCTCGTCGGCCGGTGGTCGCCCGCTCCGGCCGAACCCGCCTTCGTCGACCACCTCGTCGAGGTGTGCGGCGGCAACCCGCGCACCACACTCCACATCCTCGACGAGCTGGGCGCCCTCGGCCACGGACCGGACGGCGCCGGCGCCGACCGCCTCGCCGAACTCGGCGCCCGCACGCGAGCCCGCGCCGTGCGCACCGCGCTCGACGCCGCGTGCGCGACCGTCCGCGCCGCCGCGGCCGCCGTCGCGGTGCTCGGCACCGCCCGCACCGACCTGGTCGCCGGCCTCGCCGGCGTCCCGGAGCACCGCGCCGACGAGACCGTGGTGATGCTCGGGGAATGCGGCGCGCTCACCGCCGACGGCGACGTCCATCCGGCCGCCCGCACCGCCCTCCTCGCCTCCGGCGACGGCCTCCGGACGGCCGAACTGCACGCCAAGGCGGCCCTGTTGCTCAGCGACGCGGGTCGCCCGGCCGAGCAGGTCGCCCGGCACCTGATGGAAGTCCCCGGCATCCCGCAGCCGTGGATGGCCGTCGTCCTGTGCGATGCCGCCACGGCCGCTGAACGCGGCGGCGCCTTCGCCCTGGCCGCCGACTACCTGCACCGCGCCCTGGACACCACTCCCGAGGACCACCGCCTGCGCCTGCGGCTGGCCGTGGCCCTCGCCCAGACCGACCCGCTCGCCGCCGTCCCGGTGTTCCGTGCCGCCCTCGCCCTCGCCGCCGAACCCGCCGACCGGGCCCGGATCGCCGTCGAGTGCGCCATGGCGTGCCTCGCGGTGCCGCTCGCCCCGGCCCACCGCGCCGAACTCGCCGACGCCCTCGAACGCGCCCTCGACGGACCGGACGAGGGCTGGGGCCTGCGCCTGCGCTGGCAGGTCCGCACCGCCCTGCTCGTCACCGGCCGCGGCCGGGCCTCGGCCGTCGCCACCCTCCCGGTGCCCCGCGGCGCCGCCTTCACCGTGGCCCAGGACGACGCCGCCAACGTCCAGGAACAGGCTCTCGCCGCCCTGCGCGCGGCCCTCGCCGGGCACTCGCGCGACCTCGCCGTCGAGGCGGCCCGCCGAGCGGTCGACGCCGCCGGCCCGTCCTGCCCCGGCTGGCCGCTGATCACCGCCGCGACGGCCCTCGCCCTCGCCGACGAGACGGACGCCGCGATGGCCGCCCTCGACCGCGCCGCCCGCGGCGCCGGCCCGTGGACCCGCACCCTCGCGGGCACCGGCCGCGCCCTCGTCCTGCACCGCGCCGGGGCCATCGCCGGAGCCGAGGCGGCTGTCCGGGCCGCGATCGACGACTTCGCCACGGCCGGTTCCGAGGCCTGCCTGACGGCTCCCCGGGCGGTCCTCGCCGCGGTCCTCGTCGACCGCGGGGAATCCCACCGGGCGGAGGCCGTCCTCTCCGGCACCCACCGTCCGGGAGCGGGCGGCACCGGGCTGGAGGAACAGCTCCACCTGCTGGCCCGCGGTCGCGCCCGCTGGGCCCACGGCGACGCCGACGCCGCCCTTCGCCTGCTGCGCGACTGCGGTCGGGTCCAGGACGAAGCGGGCGTCACCAACCCGGTCTTCGCCCCGTGGTGGGCCGACTCGTGTCTCGTCCTCGCGGCCGTCCGCCGGTCCACCGAAGGCCGCGCCCTCGCCGAACACGGCGCCGAGCTCGCCGCCCGGTGGGGCACCGCCCGCGCACTCGGCCTCGCCGCCCTGGCCGACGGAGCGCTCGCCCCCGGTCGGACCGGCCTGGACCGTCTCGCCGAAGCCGTCCACCTCCTCGCCGCCTCGCCCGCCCGGGCCGAACACGCCCGGGCCGAGTACAGCCTCGGCCGCGCCCTGCTCCTCGCCGGTGACCCGGCCGGCGCCCGCGAACACCTGCGCACCGCCACCGCCGTCGCCGGCGGCTGCGGGGCCCTCGGCCTCGCCGGGGCCGCGCGCCGCCTGCTGATCACCGCGGGCGGCCGGATGCCCGAAATCGCCACCTCGGCCGCCGGCCTGCTCACCGGCGCCGAACTCCGGGTCGCCGGGCTCGCCGTCGACGGCGCGAGCAACCGGCAGATCGCGCGCACGCTCTTCGTCACCGTGCGCACCGTCGAGTCCCACCTGACCAGGGTCTACCGCAAACTCGGCGTCACCCGTCGGGACGGACTCGCGACCGCCCTGGACGGCGCCCGCCGCGGCGCCGTCCGGGCGGCCGAAGAGCCGCCTCCGGCCGGCTGACGGCCCACCGGACGACCACCGCTCCGCGCCGGTTCGGCGCACCTCACACGGCAAGGGAGCCCGAGAACCGGGTGAGCTGGATGAACGACGTTCCTGTGAGCCCGTGGGGCGAGGCCTGCGACCCCACGGAGACCCCGTCACCCGCCCGGCCGACCGGTGACGGCGGCCCGGGAGATCCCGGGCCGCCGCCCGCCCCCGGTGCTCCGCGCCCGGCCGAGGCTGCGGACCCCGCCGCCGGAGCGCTCGTCCGCGGGAGCGGGCCCGCCCCCGGTGCGGCGCCCGTGGCCCCGCCCAGTGCGAGCGCGCCGGGCGCGCGGCAGCGCGAGCGCGCTGCCCTCGCCGCCGTGCTCGACCGTGCCGACTTCGGCCGCCCGGTCGTCGTGACCGTCACCGGCGCGCCCGGCTACGGCCAGAACGCGCTCGTCCGGTGGGCCGCCACCCGGGCGGAGCGGGCGGGGCTCCGGGTGCTGCGGGCCAGGGCCGCCCATGCCGAGTCCGGACTGGCTCCCGGGGCGGTCGCCCAGTGGCTGGGCTCCCTCCACGGACCGCTCGATCACCACCCCCTCGACGGTCGCGGAGCCGGCCCCCTGTCGGGCCTCGCCGACCTGCTGCGTGCCGCCAGGACCCTGCCGACCGTCCTGGCGCTGGAGGACGCCCAGTGGCTCGACGCCGGCTCCCTGCACTGGCTGGGCGCGTTGTCCAGGCGCTGGGCCGGTGTCCCGCTCGTGGTGCTGTGCGGCGGCAGCCGCCTCGGGTGGCCCGACCCCGACTGGTACGACCTGCTGACCGGGACCCCCGGCGTCGCCACGGTGCACCGTCTCGTCCTCGGGCCGCTGGACGGCACCGTCGTCGCGGACGCCGTGCTGCGGGCCTGCGGTGTACCGGGGGAGGACGGGTTCGTCACGGCCGTGGGCCGCCTGTCGGCCGGCCACCCCGAGATCCTCGACGACATCCTGCGGCGGTTCGCCCGTGACGGCCACCGCCCCGTCCTCGCCCGCGTGCCCGAACTCGCCGCCATCGGCGGCACCGTGACCGGCGACCACCTGATGCGGGCACTGCGCGGACAGAACGAGGAGGTCGTGGCCGTGGTGCGGGCGCTGGCCGTGTGCGGTGACCTGCTCGACTTCCCGCTCACCTGCCTCGTCGCCGGCCTCGACACCCTGAACGAGGCACGGCTGCGCGCCGTCCTCGCCGAGCTGCCCGGTGTCGTCGCCGGTCCCGGCCTCGAGCCACTGCTCGTCCCGACGCTGCGCTCCCGCGTCCTGGCCGCCGCGACCGCGGCCGAGCGCGCCGACCTCCACACCCGGGCGGCGGGACTGGCCCACCGGGCCGCCGCCGACGACGTCGCGGTGGCCGCCCTGCTGCTCGGCGCGGCCCCCGTCGGCCGCAGCTGGGCCGTCCGGGCCCTGCGGACCGCCGCGGAGGCCGCCGCCCAACGGCAGAACCACCGGCACGCCGCAGCCCTGCTCGGACGCGCCCTCGCCGAGCGCCCGGCGCCGGCCGAACAAGCCCGGCTCACCCTCGAACTCGCCGCCACCCACCTGATCGGCGAACCCGAGGCCGGTGAACACATCGTCGACGCGATCCTCCGGCGTCCGGACCGCGGGGCACGTGCGGACCCGCCACCGTACGCCACCCCCACCGGTGCGGGCTCGCCCGTGCCCCCGCACCCGGCTGCCGCCGAGCACGGCGCGGGGGCGGAAGCCGCCCCCCGCCCAGCGCCGGCTTCCGCCCCCCGTGCCTCCGGCGAGGTCCCGCGCCCGGCCTCCACGGCCCCCGCCGCCGCCCTGCGGGTGCGCGCCGCCGATCTCGGGCTCACCGGCGGCGCCACCACCGTCGTGCGCCGGGCCGTCGCCGAGACGCTGCCGCGGCCGGACGCGCCGTGCCACGACGAGCTGCTCGCGCTCTTCTGGTGCGCCGGCCCGGCCGACGACGGCGAGTCCGCCCTGCCGCTGCCCGAGCTGCCGCCGTTGCCGCCCTGTCCCACGGCACCCGCGCAGGCGGCGGTTCGGGCGTGGCAGCTCGCCGTCGCCGGCCGTCGACTGGACCTGGCCGGTGCGCTGGCCCGGACGGCCCTCGCCGCGGACGGTGGCACCCTGGGGGACGACGCCTGTGACGGCCCGCTCGTCCAGCCGTGGCTCGCGGCCTGTCGGACGTTGTGCCTCGCCGACGCCCATGACGAGGCACAGGCGGGCCTGGACCGTCTGCTGCGCCGTCTGTCCGGGAACCGCTTGCGGCTGGCCGCCCCGCACGTGCTCGCGCTTCGCGCCGAACTCAACCTCAGGCGTGGCCGTCTGGAGCCCGCCGACCGCGACGTCGCCGAGGGGGAGCGCGCACTGCGCCTGCTCGGCCGGTTCGAGACCGTCGCTCCGTACCTGCGTGCCGTCGGGATCCTCGTCGACCTCGAGAGCGGCCGCCGCGAGCGAGCCCGCGAACGGGCGGTGGCACCGCTTCCCGCGGGCGCCGAGGCGAGCGAGCACTGGGCGCACCTGCTCTTCGCGCGGGCCGCCGTGGCGCTCGGGTCGGGCCGTCCGACCGAGGCGGCCGAACTCCTGCGGGAGTGCGGCCGCCGCCTGCTCAGCCGGCACCGGCTCAACCCGGCACTCCTCCCGTGGCGTTCGGTCGCGGCGCTGGCCCACCACGCCCTGGGCGAGCCGGACGAGGCCGTCCGCCTGAGCCAGCAGGAGCTGCGGCTCGCCCACCGTTGGGGCGCCCCGATCACGATCGGCTGGGCCGAACTCAGCGCCCAGCAGGTGGCGGACCGGCCGGGCAGGCTCGCCGGGATCCGCTCGGCCGCGGCGGACGCGCTGCGGTGCGGACCGGCCGGTCCCGGCTACGTGCGGGCGCTCGCCGAACTCGCCGCCGTCGAACTCGCCGAGGGCGGCAACCGGCACGCCGCCGAGCGTTCCCTTGCCGAACTCTGCGTGCTGACGGCCCGGCACCCGGCCGGCCCGATGGCCGCGCGCGCCCGCGACCTGGCCGGGACCCTCGACCACGGCGTCGTCCACCCCGCGGACCCGCGCTGGGAGAGCCTCACGTCCACCGAGCGGCACACCGCCGAACTGGCGGGCCGCGGTCACAGCAACCGGGACATCGCCGCGCTGCTCGCCGTCTCCGTCCGCGCGGTCGAACTCCGACTCAAACGGGCCTACCTCAAGCTCGGCATCCACGGCCGCCCCGAACTGCGGGCGCTGGTCCGTGCCATGGAAGGACAGTGAACGATGCTCCACGACCGGGACACCGAACTCGCCGCGGTACGCCGGGCCCTGTGCGACGCCGCCGAGGGCCGCTCGGCGCACCTGCTGCTCACCGGTCCCGTCGGCATCGGACGCTCGGCCCTACTCCGCGCACTCGCCGATCCCTCCGGACGACCCGGCCCCGCCGGCCATCCCCCCGTCCGGGTCCTGCGGGCCGACGCCGCCCCCATGGAGCAGGACTTCGCCTTCGGCGTCGTCCGCCAGGTGTTCGACAGCCTGCTCGCCGTGCTGCCCGCCGACGACCGGGAGAGGTGGCTCGCCCGGGCCGGCGCCGCCCGACCCGTTCTCGACGACGCCGTCCCCGACGCTGCCGGGCCGACCGGAGCCGTCGTCGAGGACCTGCGCCGTCTGCTCGCCGAACTCGACCCCGGCACGACGCGGTTGCTGCTGGTCGACGACCTCCAGTGGGTCGACGGCCCGTCCCTGCGCTGGCTCGGTCACCTCACCGCGCGCCTCGACGACCTGCGCGTCGTCGTGGTCTCCACGCTGCGCGACGGCGACCAGGGCTCCTGGGACCCGTTGGTCCGGGAGGTCGCCGACACCGCCCGCGAACTGCGGCTCGCGCCCCTGTCGCCCAGCGCCACCCTCGCGCTGATCCGTGAGCGCTTCACCGCGCCGCGCCGGCCGGAGGTCATCGGGTCCGAGACACTCGGCTCGGTCGCCGACCAGCCTCACACCGACCGCTCGGACATCGGTGGAACCGGACCCGACGACATCGCCCCCGAGTTCGCCGAGGCCTGCCACCGGGCCGCCGCAGGCAACCCCCTCTTTCTGGTCGCTCTGCTCGACGCCCTCGCCGCCACGGCCCGTCCGACCCGCGACCACGCCGGAACCGCCCGAACCCTGCGTCCTGGGCGCCTGCGCGACCGCATCGTGACCTGCCTGCGCGCCCAGGGCCGGCCCGTCCGCGACCTCGCCGCCGCGATCGCCACCCTCGGCGAGCCGGGCGACACCGTGCTCGTCGGCCGCCTCGCCGGCTTGGACCCGGTCGGCTGCGCCGCCGCCCTGCGCGCCCTGCACCACCTCGGCCTGCTGCCCGACCCGCACCGCGCCGCCTTCGTGCACCCCGTCGTTCGGGACGCCGTCGAAGCCTCGATGAGCGCCGGTGAGCGCCAGCGCAGGCACGAGGGAGCCGCCGCCGTCCTGTACGACGCCGGTCGGCCGGCCGAGGAGGTGGCGCACCAGCTCATGGCCGTCGCCGCCTCCCGGCACCCGTGGTCGGGCGCCGTCCTGCGCAGCGCCGCCGACACCGCGCTGCGCCGGGGTGAGCCCGCCCTGGCCACCCGCTACCTGCGCCGCGCGCTGCTCGACGTCCCCGACGGCGACCCCGAGCGCGCCCGGTTGCTGGTCGAACTGGCCGTCGCCGAGCGGCCGTTCAATCGGTCGGCGTGCGAGCGGCACATCGCGCAGGCCATCCCGTTGCTTGCCACCGCCCGTGAGCGCGCCGCCGCCGCGCTCCAACTGCCCCCCAACTTCCTGCGCGCCGCGAGCCCGACCACCACCGCCGTGCTGCGCTGGGTCGCCAGCGAACTCGGCGACCCGGACACCCTCGACGGCGTCGCCCGCGAGGCCGCGCTGCGCCTGGAGGCCCGGCTGCGCCACGCGGACTGCCGTGACCCGGCCCGGCTCGCCGACTCGATGCGCCGCCTCGGCGTCATGGAGCCGGCGGTGTGCTCGCGCGGCGAGCGCGAGCTGCTGGCCGTCCTTTTGCACGCCGCGACGCTCGGCGCCGGGCGTCCGGCGGCCGAACTAGCCGGATTGGCCGAGCGGATCCTCGAGCGCGAGCCGGCCACCCTCCGCAGCCCCCACTCCGTCGTGCCGCTGCTGGTGACCACGCTGGTCGGCGCGGACGCCCCGGGCGCTCTGGAGTCCTGGCTCGCAGCGGGCGAACGCGCCCGGCACCCGCGCGGCTCCACCGAGGACTCCGCGCCGGGCCACGCCGAACAGGCGCTCGTCCACCTCGCCCGGGGCAGGCTCGCCCTCGCCCGGGAGCAGGCCGAGCGTGCCCGCCTGCGTGCCGAGGCCGGTGGGCCCGACGGCGACGGTCTGGCCACGGTGGCCCTCGCCGCGGTCGCGCTCGCGGCACGTGACCTGCCGCTGGGCAGCAGGGTCCTGGCCGACGCGGACCGCCGCTGGCCGACCGGCGCCGCCCCGGCGGCGATGCTGGGCCTGCTCCGCGCCCGCCAGCAGGCCCAGCACGGTGATCCGATCGCCGCCCTGGACACCGTCCTCACCTGCGGGCGCGAACTGGAGTCCGCGGGGTGGCGCAACCCGGTGCTGTTCCCGTGGCGCCCGTGGGCGGTCGGCCTGGCACACCGGATCGGCGACGACTTCGCCGCCCGCGCGCTGATCAACGAGGAACTCGCCCGCGCCGAGGCCTGGGGGGCCCCGGTGGCACTGGGCCGTGCCCTGCGACTGCAGGCGTCCCTCGCGGGCGGCGGACAGGCCGTCGACCTGCTGCGCGAGTCGGTCGACGTGCTGCGCCGTTCGGCCGACGAACTGGAACGCGCCCGTGCCCTGCGTGACCTGGGCCGCCGCCTCAGCGGCGGTGCCGAGGCCGCGGCGGTGCGCCGGGAGGCCGCCCGGCTCGCCGCCGCGTGCGACGCCGGGTGGTCGGAGGAGCGGTCCGGGGCCGATCCGGGCCGGGCGGCCGGCGCGCCGGTGGACGTGGTGCTGACCGCGTCCGAGCGCCGGGTGGCCGACCTCGTCGGACGCGGTCTGACGAATCAGGAGATCGCGGCCGAACTGCGGGTGAGCGTGCGGGCCGTGGAGAAGCACTTGACGAATTCCTATCGGAAGCTCGGCATTTCCGGGCGCCGGGAACTCGTCGCGGTTCTGTGTGAGGCCGAACCAGTTGTTCGCGTCTGATTCGGACGATGGCACCGCAGAGCCCGGCCGGCCGGCCCCCAGCGAATCGAACTCGTGTCCGCCGAACCGACACCGAACCCTACCGAACCAGCTCTGACCTGCAATGACGCGGACCGTACCGAACGACCCGCCGAACCCCGCGAGTCCACACCGAACCACCCGCCCCACGCCCACAGGATTGGACCGGACCAGCCCGCACGCCGTTGACCGGCCGGATCGGCGGTCCCTAGAGTCGAAGCAGAGTTCACCGCGAATCGCGCCGTTCGAGTCAGGCCACGTCCCGAATGCAACGGCCGGCATTCCCGCGGACATTCAGAACCGCACCCGCGCCCTCGAAGGGATCCGACTGCCATGGTCATCTCCTCTTCCGCCCTGGCCGATTCCGCTCGGACCATCGTGTGCGATCGAGAGCCAGGTCACGACGCGGCGCCGCAGGTCCGTCCGGTCACCGACCAGGCCGGTCTCATGGCCCAGCTCGACCGCACCCTCACCATCCGACAGGCCAACGAGGCCTTCTTCTGGCAGTTCGGCCGCACCTCGTCCGAGCTGTGCGGCCGGACGTTCAGCGAACTCGTCCACCCGAGCGTCCAGCAGCCGCTGCTGCGCCAGTTCTCCGGCCTCATCGAGGGCCGCCGCGACCGCTTCGCCACCGACGTCATAGCGATAGGCCCTGACGAGGAGACCTTCACCGTCCCGCTCACCGCCCTGATGGTCCGAGGCGGCCTGCCCGACGAGTCCTCGATCATGGTGATGATGCCCAACCGTGACGGCGAGACGACCGAGTCCGAGGTGGTGGCCGGCCGGAAGAAGCTGCTCAGCGAGATCGACGCCCGGATCCTGGAGGGCATCGCGGCCGGGGTCTCCACCGTGCCGCTCGCCGCCCGGCTCTACCTCAGCCGTCAGGGCGTCGAGTACCACGTCACCTGCCTGCTGCGGAAGCTGCGCGTCCCGAACAGGGCCGCCCTGGTATCGCGCGCCTACTCGATGGGCGCGCTCAAGGTCGGCGTCTGGCCGCCGAAGGTCGTGGAGAGTTTCGTGAAGTAGCGGCTGTCGGGCCCGTTGCGACGGTGGGGGGAACGGTGGTGGTCCCAGCAGGGGATGCTGATTCCCGTCGGGTGCCGTCGGTGTGACCGCGGCCGGCCCCGGCGTGTGCGCACGCCGGGGCCGGCCGGGCTACGTCCAAACTCCCGCCGGACTCGAAACACGCGTAGGACAGCTGGAGCGCGCTGGAAGGCTGCGACTACTTCCGCACCTCTCGCTACGCTCACCGAACTCGTCGACAGCCTCAACACCCGGCCGACGACCCTGTTCAACCGCTCCACCAGCCCAGACTCCGGCCTGGCCCCGCTCACCGCCGCCGGGTGGTTCGAGGACAACGTCCCCGGCCACATCTCCTGGCTCGCGCCCGACGGCGAGATGGCCTCCGTCACCCGCACCATCGACCCACTCGCCCTCGCAGCCGGAGCCAACGGCGACTGGGTGATCAGCGGCGGCACCCTCGGCCCCGGCACCAAACAGGGCTGGTACATCGAGATGTCCCCCACCATCCCCGCCCCACTGCTCAACGCTGCCACCACCGCGCTCACCAGCCGCGCCCCGGTCGAACGCCTCAGCTTGACTCTGTCGAGGATCTCGGATGATTGGGCTCAAGTGCCAAGGGTTCGCCAGGACTTCGGCCGCGGGACGTCGTTATCGTCCAGGAAGGTCTGGAAGGCGGTCGGCGGTCTCGGTGACGGGGCTTCGTCGGTGACTGGTCGGCCGCTGAGCCGTTCGATGTTGACGGCGATGGCTGTGAGTACGTGCTGTAGGTGGGCTTTCGGCTGGTCTCGGTAGCGGCAGCGGCGCATGCCACAGCAAAGAATGAGCAAAAACGCTCCTGACCCGCAGGTCGCAAAATGTGCTCCCCGCCGACGCGGGGGTGGTCCGCTGGTGCCGGCGGTGCGGGCGCTCACGTACGGGTGCTCCGCGCCGACGCGGGGGTGGTCCGACGGTTTTCCGGGCGAGGCCGGTGATCCTGGTGTGCTCCCCGCCGAGGCGGGGGTCCAGGGACGTTCAACTGTGACCAACGTCCAACGCCGTGCCCCCCCGCCGACGCGGGGTGGTCCGTTGTCTCCGGCCGCGTGGCACAACGCCCACAGGTGCTGCCCGCTGACGCGGCGGTGGTTCGTAGGTCTTCCGCCACATGGCGCAGGTGGGCCACCCGAGCCTGCTCCGAGCTCGGGGTGGCCCAGCCGCTTCACCTCATCAGACGTTGTGGTCGTAAACGACCGTCACGGGCGCGTGGTCGGACCAGCGTTCGGCATGCGTGGCGGCGCGTTCGACGTAGGCCTCGACCGCCTTGGCGGCGATGCCGGGCGTTGTACAATGCAGGTCGATCCTCCAGCCCGAGTCGTTGTCGAAGGCGCGGCCGCGGTAGGACCACCAGGAGTAGGGGCCGGTGCGGTCGGGGTGGAGGGCGCGGACGACGTCGACGTAGCCGGCCTCGTCGTAGACGCGGGAGAGCCAGGCGCGTTCCTCGGGGAGGAAGCCGGCGGACTTCTGGTTGGCCTTCCAGTTCTTGAGGTCCTCGGGGCGGTGGGCGATGTTCCAGTCGCCGCAGACCACCACCTCGCGGCCGTCGGCGGCGGCGCGGGCGCGCAGGGCGGTGAGGTGGAGGAGGAATTCCGCCATGAAGCGTTCCTTCTCGTCCTGGCGCTCGGTGCCGACCTCGCCGGAGGGGAGGTAGAGGCTGGCGATGGTCAGGCCCGGCAGGTCGATTTCGACGTATCGGCCCGAATCGTCGAATTCCTCCGACCCGAATCCGATCGTGGTGCGCTGCGGTTCCTGGCGGGAGAGGATCGCGACGCCGGCCCGGCCCTTGGCGACGGACGGGGCCCAGACCGCGTGCCAGCCGTCCAGGTCGCGCAGTTCGACGGGCAGCTGCCCGGGCTCCGAGCGCACCTCCTGGAGACAGATCACGTCCGCCTCCGTGCCGGCCAGCCATTCGACGAAGCCCTTCTTGGCGGCGGCCCGGATTCCGTTCACGTTCACACTCGTCACCACGATCACCCGGGCAGCCTACCCATTGGGCGTGTCCGCCCCGAAGCGTGACGCGCGGCGAGGGGCGGTCCGCAGGCCGTCCGCGGGCTGTCTGCGGGCCGTCTGCGGGCCGTCTGCGGGCCGTCTGCGGGGGTTGTCGTGAACGGGGCATGAACGTTCGCGACGGCCGTATCAAGCCCCGCCATTGGTCTTGACCATCTCCGCACGGAGCACCTAGGGTCGCTTACTGCAAGGACCTTTAATAAAGAAGGACGGATAAAGGCCCGCTCTCCCACCTGCCGCAACAGCGGGCAGCGGGCCGGGGATCCGCCCTCCTTGTCGTAGGGCGGACAGGACCAGGTGGAGGACGCGGTGGGCACGGTCGGGACGACAGGACGGCTTTCGACGGTGCCGGAACCGAAGTACTGGCACCTGCGCACGGTACTGCTGCGGGCCATCGACTCGGAGTTCTCCACCGGGCAGGTCCTGCCGAACGAGCGCGAGCTCTCCGCCCGCTTCGGGGTGGCCCGGGCGACGCTGCGGCAGGCCCTGGACCAGCTGGAGCTGGAGGGCCGGCTGGTCCGCCGCCGGGGGATCGGCACCCTGATCGCCGCCCCGCGGGTAGGCGTCCCGGTCAACCGGCAGGAGGAGGGCTGGCCCGGCGCCGGGCGCAGCCAGGCCTGGCGCACGGTGGACTGCACCACCGCGCCGGCCTCCGCGCAGCTGGCCAAGGACCTCGGCATCGCCGAGGGCGCCACCGTGCACACCGTCCGCCGGGTCCGCCTGGTCGAGGGCCGCGCGATGGCCACCGAGTCGCTGCACGTCCCGGCCTCCGCTCTGCCGCACCTGCCGGGCTTCCGCGCCGAGAGCGACCGCGCCCGCTCGGTGCTGCGCCAGCTGGAGCGCCTGGAGGTGGACGGCGAGTCCCGCGCCGTCGAGCTCGGCGTCGCCGAGGCCGACGAGGCCGTGCTGCTGGAGCGCCCCCCGGGCACCCCGGTGCTGGTCATGACCACCCAGTACGCCTCGGCCGGTCGCCTGGTCGCGCTCGCCGTCTCCACCTACCGCGCGGACACCTGCAAGCTGACCTTCGGCGAGACCGGCCTGGTCGAGGTCACCCCGGTCGGCGCGACCCCCGAGGTCCGTACCGCCTCCTGAACCACTCTCCGACACCCTCAGACAACGGCCCGGAGGCCCAACTGGCGTCCGGGCCTTTGTCGTTGGCCGAGACGTCGGCGACCGGGTAGCGTGCGGCGGGGCGCTGACGGAGGGAGGCGGGCCGGTGAACCCGGTGCTGGAGTGGTGGGCGAGGGGTGAGGTGCTGGCGTTCGACTGCCTGTTCCGGGCGGACGGCACGGCCCGGGAGGCGGACTTCGACGGCTCGGAGCACCTCCGGCTGGAGCTGGGCGAGCCGGTGGACGTGGCGGAGCTGGCGGCCGGTCCGCCGTGGGACGCGGGCTCGGCCGGGATCAACAGCGAGACCGAACTGCCGGACGGGCGCGGCTACTTGCTTTGCGGCGACGGCGGCCTCGGGCACCTGGGGTTCATCGGCCGGCTCGGTCCGGACCGTGAGCTGGTGTGGCTGCTGACCACCTCGACCGGCAACCCGTTCGTCCGGGCGACGGTCGACTGGCCGCTGGCGACCTTCGTCAACGACTGGGGCACCGCCGTCACCCTCGACCTGACCGACCCGGACTTCGCGGCGCCCTGAGCGAACCCGGCCCACCCTGAGCCGCGCTGGGCCGCCTGCCTCACACCCGCGGTGGATCCACCGCGAAGAGCTGGTCCTCCACGTGGTCCAGGGCGACCCGGAGGGCGCCCATCGAGACGACCTCCGAGCCGAGGGCCGCCAGGGCCACCTCGGGGGCGCGCAGGGTGAACTGGGCGAGGCGTTCGCGCAGGGGTTCCAGGACGCCGTCGAGGCCGGCCGCCCAGCCGCCGATGACCACCAGTCGGGGGTCGATGGCCAGCACCAGGGCGGCGACGCCCTGGACGAGCCTGGTCAGGAAGCGGTCCATGGCGACCTTGGCCACCTCGTCGCCCTCCCGGGCGAGCCGCAGGACGCGGGCGACGGCCGCCTCGTCGAGGGGGTTGAGCGGCTTGCCGGTGGTGGAGAGCAGCTTCTCCGGGGTGACTTCCTGGCCGAGCAGGTGCAGGGCGCCGATCTCGCCGGCGGCGCCGCCGTAGCCGCGGTGCAGCTTGCCGTTGATGAGCGATCCGGCGCCGGGGCTGAGGCCGGCCATCACGAAGACCACGTCGTCGGCGCCGACGGCCGCGCCCTGCCAGTGTTCGGCGATGGCGGCGAGGTTGGCGTCGTTCTCGATCAGGACGGGGCAGCGGAAGGAGCGGCGCAGTCGGGCGCCGAGGTCGAGGCCGGTCCAGCCGGGCATCGCGGTGCCGAGCCGGATGGTGCCCTCGCGGTCGACGATGCCGGGGGTGCCGATGCCGACGGCCCACAGGTTGTCCCGGGAGATGCCGGCCTTGCGCAGGACTTCGGCGACGGCGGTGCGGACGGCGGTGAGCCGCTCCTCGGCGTCCAGGGTCTCGTCGACCGGCTTGAAGTGACTGCCCACCACCTCGCCGGTGAGGTCGGCGAGGACGATCCGGATGTCGTGCACGCCGATCTCGATGCCGAGGATGTGCCCGGCCTCGGCGCGGAAGCGGAACCAGCGGGCCGGGCGGCCGCGGCGGCCGGTGCCGGGCTGGCCGTCCTCCCGGGGCTGCTCGACCTCGGCGACCAGTCCGGTCTCGACCAGGCCCTCGATCACGCCCTCGACGGTCGGCCGGGAGAGTCCGGTCTCGCCGACGAGCTGAGTGAGGGTCACGGAGTGGCCGGTCCGCAGCGCCCGAAGCGTGACCGCCGCGTTGATCCGCCGCAGCAGCGAGGAGTCTCCTCCGGTGAGCCGATCCGCCAATGCGATGCCCTTCGCCGTTCGCGCGACTGCCCCGGTGCGCGGTGTCGAGTGCCGCGGAGCCCACCGAGTGGCCCGCGGGGGTCTGCCCCCGGCAGGCAGGCGCGGGCGGCGCTGGGGCCACCTGCACCAGGGCCGGAGGAAGCAGTCGGGAGCCTACCCGGGGAGTGCCCGGCGCGGCGAGGATTCCCGCAGCTCACCCGGGCTTCGGTATCGAAACGGTACGGATCGGGTGGCGGTGCGTGACCCTTGCTTCACCGGCCGGCCACGGACGGGCGCTGCCCTGGGTGCCGGCCCCGTACCGACCAGAGCGAACGCACCGACAGCAGGGAGCCGACGCTCAGCCAGGAGCACGCCGAGAACCCGCTGAGGACCGAGCCGGCCGAGCCGATGGACGGCACGCTGCCGACCGAGCCGATCGAGAGCACGGATCCGACCGAGCCGATGGACAGCAGCGAGCCGATGGAGCCGATGGAGCCGATCGAGCCGAGTGAGGCCCGGGAGCGGATCGAACGCACGGAAGCGGCCATGCGCCCGATCGTAGCCCGGGGACGGCTGCGGTTCAGCCCGCTCCCGATCCGCTCGGTCGATCCGTGCGGTCAGTCGACCCGCGCGACGAACAGCCCCTGCCCGAGCAGCCCCATCGGGTGCCCGTCCTCCGGCAGGGTGAGTACGGTCGGGCAGCCGGCGGCGGTGAGGGCGGCCCGCCAGTGGTCGGCCGGGTGGGCGGTGAGGCCCCGGGGATCGCCGGTGATCAGCAGGTCGAGCTGTTCGGTGACCGGCGCGAGCAGCAGCAGCCGGCCGCCGGGGGCGAGCAGTTCGACGAGCGCCGGGACCTCCTCCTCCGGGTGGCCGCCGGCGGTGGCGACCACGACGTCGTAGCGTCCGCCGTCGGGGGCGAGGTGATGGTCGGCGTTCTGCCGGGGCCGGGCGGCCAGGGCGCGGGCGATCGCGGTCTCGGCGCCGTCGCGGTCGAGTTCGAGCACCCGCAGTGTCTTCGGCCCGTCGTGGGCCTCGGCGGTGGCGCGCACCAGGGCGCCGAGCGCGGCGCCGAGGTAGCCGCGGGCGGCGGCCCAGCGGACCGGGGCGGCGGCGGGGCGGGGCGCCTCCTCGCCGGTGAGCAGCTTGGGCAGGCGCAGGGCGCCGCGCCGGACCCGGTCCAGGACGGTGGCGGTGCCCAGGCCGTCGGTCCAGGTCTCGACGGCGGGCCGCCAGGCGTCCCGGACCTCGGCGGCGGTGAGTTCGGGGGCGCCGTGGAAGAGCGGGCCCTGGGCGCCGCCGTCCTGGCGGGTGATCAGGCCGTGCCGGGCGAGGGCGTCGAGCCAGCGGGCGACCCGGGGGCGTTGGGCGGGGGTGACCAGGGCGGTGGCGAGGAGTTCGGGTTCCGACCAGCCGCGGGCGGGGTCGGTGAGCACGCCGGTCTGCTGGAGGGCGTGCAGCAGGGCGGTGAGGACGGCCCGGTCGAGGTGGGCGCCGAACTCGGTGATCTGTTCGGCGGTGATGCCGATGCTGTACTTCCAGGCGGCGGCGGTGGCGGCCTCGGTGGCGGCGCGCAGTCGGCGGTCGGCGGCCTCGGCCTGGCTGTGCGGGGCGCGGACGTGGGCGAGGACGGCGCCGAGGGCGTCGACGGCGGCGTACACGTCGTCCTGCCGGGGTTCGGGCCCGACGTGCAGGACCAGGCGCAGCGCGGCGAGGTCGTGCTCGGCCAGGCCGGGCTGGCGGCTGAGCTGCCAGAGCAGGGCGGAGGGCAGGCTGAGGTGGGTGGTGCCGTTGGCGGCGAGGGCGGTGAGCTGCTGTTCGGGCCGCTGGTCGGGGTCGGCGCAGTGCACGGTGCCGCCGGCCAGCAGGGTGGCGAGGGCGAGTTCGACGGCGAGGTCGGTGGCCGGGTGGAGCACGGTGTGCCGGATCGGCGGCGGGCCGAGGACGCCGGCCCAGTGGCGCAGCCGGTCCTCGGCGGCGCGGGCGGCGGAGGGCGGCAGGGCGGCGTGTTCGGCGACGCGTGCGGCGAGGGCCCGGGGCAGGCCGCCCGGCGGGGAGACGCCGAGCAGTAGGCCGATGCCGCTGATCGAGCGTCCGTCGGCGACGACGGCGGGCCGGTCGCCGAGCTCGCGCAGCGCGCTGACCAGCGCAGGGGTCGAGGCCAAGGTGATCACTCCGGGGTGCGGGGGAGAAGCCGCACTACTGAACCATGCGTGCAGGCCCGAAGCGGTCGCTGCCGAGTCAAAATTCCGTAATGATTTTCATATCGGCCAGCCAAGCGGTGGGAAGGATTCGGGTGCGAAGGCGTCGGAACTTCGCATTCCGGAACCGCTTGCGCAAGGCCTTGACAGGTGGTTCGGGTGCTGGGTTACTTGGCCTGGGCTTGCCCAGACCGAACGATCGGTTGGGTGCCCAGGATCGGCCGACCTGCGAAGGAGCGACGATGACGGGCAGCCCGCTCGAACCGGAACGACGCCTGGGCGAGCCGATTCCGCCCGCCCTCCTGGACGCCGGCGAGCGGATGGGCGTCGACGAACTGCGTGCCCATCAGCTCGACCGCCTCCGGGCCACCCTGCGGCACGCCTACCACAACGTCGAGCTCTACCGCCGCAAGTTCGACGCCGCCGGGGTGCGCCCCGAGGACTGCCGCACCCTGGACGACCTCGCCCGCTTCCCCTTCACCACCAAGGCCGACCTGCGCGAGGGCTACCCCTTCGGCATGTTCGCCGTCCCGATGGAGCGGGTCCGCCGGATCCACGCCTCCAGCGGCACGACCGGGCGCCCGACCGTGGTCGGCTACACCGAGAACGACCTGTCCGTGTGGGCCGACGTGGTCGCCCGCTCGATCCGCGCGGCCGGCGGCCGCCCCGGCCACAAGGTGCACATCGCGTACGGCTACGGGCTGTTCACCGGCGGCCTGGGCGCGCACTACGGCGCCGAGCGGGCCGGCTGCACCGTCATCCCGGCCTCCGGCGGCATGACCGCCCGGCAGGTGCAGCTGATCCAGGACTTCCGCCCCGAGATCATCATGGTCACCCCGTCCTACCTGCTCACCCTGCTGGACGAGTTCGAGAAGCAGGGCCTGGACCCGCGCGCCACCTCGCTGAAGGTGGGCATCTTCGGCGCCGAGCCGTGGACGGAGGAGATGCGCCGCGAGATCGAGGACCGGCTCGACCTGCACGCCGTCGACATCTACGGCCTCTCCGAGGTGGTCGGCCCCGGCATCGCCCAGGAGTGCGTGGAGACCAAGGACGGGCTGCACATCTGGGAGGACCACTTCTACCCGGAGGTCGTGGACCCGCTCACCGACCAGGTGCTGCCGCAGGGCGAGGGCGGCGAGCTGGTCTTCACCTCGCTCACCAAGGAGGCGCTGCCGGTCATCCGCTACCGCACCCGCGACCTCAGCCGGCTGCTGCCGGGCACCGCGCGGCCGGCCTTCCGGCGGATGGAGAAGGTCACCGGGCGCAGCGACGACATGATCATCCTGCGTGGGGTGAACCTCTTCCCGACCCAGATCGAGGAGATCCTGCTGCGCACCCCGGGCGTCGCCCCGCACTTCCAGCTGCGGCTGACCCGGCAGGGGCGGATGGACCACCTCACGGTGCGGGTGGAGGCCCGCCCGGAGGCGCCCGCCGAACTGCGGGCGGCGGCCCGGGAGTCGATCGTCCGGGCGGTGAAGGACGGCGTGGGCGTGACGGTCGCGGCCGAGGTGGTGGACCCGTACACGCTGGAGCGCTCGGTCGGGAAGATCAAGCGGGTGGTGGACGAGCGCACGTGAGAACAGGAGGTCGGAGGCGCACGGCTGTCCGGGGGGTGATGCCGTGCGCCTCCGACGTCTACAGAAATGTAGACGTTCAGTGGGCGGTGAGTCCAGCCGCCCGGCGGTGCGACCGCGCCGACAGGGCGAGGGCCACCGCCATCAGCACCGCCAGGGCCAGGCTGACCGGGCCGGTGCCCAGGCCGATGCCGCCGCGGTCGGCGCCCACGCCCAGCCAGTCCGCGAACGAGGCGCCCAGCGGGCGGGTCAGCACGTACGCCCACCAGAAGCCGGCCACCGGGCCCACCCAGCGGGCCCGGGAGGCCACCGCCGGGATGGCGATCAGCACGGCGAAGCCCAGCCCGGCCACCAGGTAGCCGAGGCCGAGGGTGGCCGCCGTCAGGTCGCCGAGCGCGGTGCCCAGGGCGAAGGTCAGCAGGACGGCCGCCCAGTAGAACAGCTCCCGGCGCAGCCCGGTCACCCGGTCGATCGCCAGCGAGCCCTCCACCAGGTGCCAGAGCACGAACAGCGCCGCCAGCGCCACCGCCAGCGAACCGGCCGACACCGCGTACGGGATGCCGAGCGCGACGTGCGCCACGTCGGCGACCATCGTGCCGAACACGCTCACCATCACCACGACCGCCCAGTACAGCCCGGGCACGCAGCGGCGGGTCCGCAGCTGCACCAGGAGGGTGACGGCCAGCAGCAGCCCGGCGGCGGCCACCGCCAGGGCCGGGTCGAAGGTCTTGGCGAGGAAGTCCGAGAGCGTCTCGCCCATGCCGGTGGTGAGGATCTTCACCAGCCAGAACCAGCCGTCCACGGCGGGGACCTTGCTGGCGGCCCGGACCTCACCGGGGGCGGCGGGGCGGGGCGCGGTCGGGGCGTACGAGTGGGCCACCTCAGCCCTCCGAGCCGTCGACGGCGGTGTTGGAGGTGAGCTGGCCGTCGGTGCCGTCCACCGTCACCAGGTGGCGCACCCCGTCCTGGCCGACGACCGTCACGGCCCAGGCCGCGCCGCCGCCCTGCTCGCTCACCCGGTGCAGCGACTCGGCGCGGCCGCCGGGGACGGCGGCCTGAGCCTTCTCCAGGGCGGCGGAGGCGGCGAGCGACGGAAGCGGGGCGGGCGCCTGGCCCTGCTGGTGCCTCCCGTGGTGGCCGCCGTTGCCGCGCCCCTCGTGCCCCTGCCCCCGCGCCTCGCCCTGCCCCTGCGCCTCGCCGCGCCCCTGCCCCTCGCCGTGCCCGTACTGGTGCCCGTTCCCGTCCTCGCTCCGGGCCGCCGCCTCGCGGTGCCCGTGCTCCCCGTGCCCCTCGTGCGCGGCCGCCGCGACCGCGAGCCCGCCCCCGGCGAGCAGCGCCACCGCCGCCACCGAGGCGGCTATCCGGCGCTCCCGCCCGCCGGTCCAGGCGCGCAGCCGCTCCGCGCGTCGGCGCCGGGGCGCGAGCGGCGGCACCTCGGGGATCTCCGGCTCGGCCCCGGGCTGCGGGGTGGTGGAGGACAGGGGGTCGGTCATCGGGCGTTCTCCTTGCCTCGTGCGGCGACTGCGCTCAGCTTCCGGCCCGGTACCGCCCGGGCCGCGCCCGGCGATCATGGCGGACCGTACCTGAACCTGCGCTTAAGCCGGGTCGGGAGCTCTCAGGAGCAGCTGGCACCCTGAACGGATGCACATACTCGTCGTGGAGGACGAACACCGGATGGCCACCGCGCTGCGGCGCGGTCTGGAGGCCGACGGCCACACCGTCGACACCGCCCACAACGGCCCCGAGGGCCTCGCCCTCGCCGAGCGCCACCCCTACGACGTGATCGTCCTCGACATCATGCTGCCCGGCCTCAACGGCTACCGGGTCTGCGCCCGGCTGCGCGCGGGCGGCTGCCGGGCCGGCATCCTGATGCTCACCGCCAAGGACGGCGAGTGGGACGAGGCCGAGGCCCTGGACACCGGCGCCGACGACTACCTCGCCAAGCCGTTCTCCTTCGTCGTCCTGCTCGCCCGGCTGCGCGCCCTGCACCGGCGGATCGACCGGCAGCGCCCCCGGCTGCACACCCTCGGGGACCTCGTGCTGGACGCCAACGCCCGCACCTGCACCCGGGCCGGCACCCCGACCAACCTGACCGCCCGCGAGTTCGCGATCCTGGAGCACCTGGCCGCCCGGGCCGGGACGGTGGTCTCCAAACGCGAGATCCTCGACCACGTCTGGGACGCCGACCACGACGCCGACCCGAGCATCGTCGAGGTGCACGTCCACGCCCTGCGGCGCAAGATCGACGCCCCCTTCGGCCGGGCCGCCCTGCAGACCATGCGCGGCGCCGGCTACCGGCTCGACCCGGCCGGCGGCTGAGGTGCGGCAACTCCCGGACAGGCTGCACGGGTCCCGTCGACTCCCGTACGCGCTGCGCCGGTTCGTCCCCCGGACGGTACGGGCCCGGGCCACCGCGGCCGCCGGTACGGTACTGGCCGCCGCGCTCGCCCTGGCCGGCGCCGGCCTGCTCGCCGCCGTGCACGCCGACCTGGTCGCCTCGGCCGCCTCCGCCACCCGGCAGCAGGCCGAGTCGGTCGCCCAACTCGCCGTCCAGGGACGGCTGACGCCCGACCTGCACGCCGGGCACGGCACCGACTTCCTGCAGGTCGTCGACGCCCGCGGCACCGTCCTCGCCGCCAGCCCCAACCTGGCCGGCCGCCCGGCCCTGGCCACCGCGCGGGGCACCGGCTCGCACACCACCGACGAGGTCGACCCGCTCTACGACCACCACCGCCAGCGGCTCGCCGTCGTCACCGCCGACACCCCGAACGGGCCGGTCACCGTCTACGCGGGCGCCTCGCTGCGCGCCGCCGACGAGGCCATGGACATCACCCAGGCCGGGCTCGCGGTCGCCTGCCCGCTGCTGCTGCTCACCGGGGTGGTGGTCACCTGGAAGGTCACCGGGCAGGCGCTGCGCCCGGTGGAGGCGATCCGCGCCGAGGTCGACGCCATCACCGGGCAGGACCTGCACCGCCGCGTCCCCGAGCCCGGCACCGCCGACGAGATCGCCCGGCTCGCCGCCACCATGAACGCGATGCTCGACCGGCTGGAGGCCTCCGGCCGCCGCCAGCGGCAGTTCATCGCCGACGCCTCGCACGAACTGCGCAGCCCGCTCGCGGTGCTGCGCACCCAGCTGGAGGTAGCCGACACCCACCCGGACCCGGCGGTCCGGGCCGAGCTGGTGCACGGCGCCCTGGAGGACACCGACCGGCTGCAGAACCTCGCCACCGACCTCCTGCTGCTCGCCCGGCTGGACGCCGGCGGCGCCGACGACCGACCCCGCCAGCGGATCGACCTCACCGACCTGGTCGCCACCACCGTCCTCGCCCGCCCGTCCGGCCCGCACCGGCGCACCACCGACCTCGCTCCCGAGGTCGCCGTCGACGGCATCCCGCTCTGGCTCGGCCGCCTGCTCACCAACCTGCTGGACAACGCCGAGCGGCACGCGGCGACCACCGTGCACGTCCGCCTGGGCACCGATCCGGCGCGCGGCCTCGCCCTGCTGGACGTCGAGGACGACGGCCCCGGCATCCCGCCCGCCGACCACGAGCGGGTCTTCGAACGCTTCACCCGCCTGGACGACGCCCGCTCCCGCGACCACGGCGGCACCGGCCTGGGCCTGCCGATCGCCCGCGACATCGCCCGCCACCACCACGGCACCCTCAGCATCACCCCGACCCCGACCGGGGCCCGGCTCACCGCGGCGATCCCCCTGGCGGCGGACGACTGAGGGGTGCCGGGGACCCGTTCGGCGCAGCCGGGATCGTGGTGGCGCCCGTTGCTTCCCAGACTCGGAGGACGAGGGCGTGGACTCGACCGGAGAGGCATCCCCCATGAGCATCGGGCTTCGTCGCATCCTCGCGGTGGCCGCAGTGGTCTCCCTCGGCCTGGGCGCCGCCTCCTGCGGCAGCGCCAAGCAGGCCTCCTCCGGCGGAGGGGGCTCCGCCGCCGCGAGCGGCAGCGCCGGAGGCGTCGCGGCGGGAGCCGTCCGGATCGGCCTGCTGCTCCCCGAGACCAAAACGACCCGCTACGAGCAGTTCGACCGCCCGCTGATCGAGAAGAAGATCAAGGAACTGGCGCCGCAGGCACAGATCGACTACTACAACGCCAACCAGGACGCGACCCTCCAGCAGACCCAGGTCGACACCGCGCTCACCAAGGGCGACCACGTGCTGGTCCTGGACGCGGTGGACTCCAAGTCGATCCGGTCCTCCGTCCGGAAGGCCCACGACGCGGGCGTCAAGGTGCTCGCCTACGACCGGCTCGCCCAGGGCCCGGCCGACGCGTACGTGTCCTTCGACAACCACGAGGTCGGCCAGCTGCAGGGCCAGGCGCTGGTCGCGGCGGTGGGCGGCAAGGCGAACGCGGGCGAGATCTTCATGATCAACGGCTCGCCCACCGACCCCAACGCGGCCGACTTCAAGGCCGGCGCGCACAGCGCGATCGACGGCAAGCTGAAGATCGGCAAGGAGTTCGACACCCCGCAGTGGGACCCGAACACCGCCAACCAGGAGGCCGCCGCCGCGATCACCGCGATCGGCGGGAGCAACGTGGTCGGCGCCTACTCGGCCAACGACGGGATGGCCGCCGGTGTCGCGACCGCCCTCAAGGCGGGCGGCCTCAGCGTCCCGCTCACCGGCCAGGACGCCCAACTCGACGGCATCCAGCGGATCGTGGCCGGCACCCAGACCATGACGATCTACAAGCCGTTCAAGCCGGAGGCCGACGCGGCCGGCGAGATCGCGGTCGCCCTCGCCTCGGGCAAGGCGCTGGATCCCAAGCTCGTGCCGACCGCGGTGACCAGCGGCAGCGGCCACAAGGTGCCGGCCGACCTGATCACCCCGGTCGTCGTCACCAAGGACGACATCAAGACCACCGTGGTCCAGGACGGCCTCTACACCGTCGGCCAGATCTGCACGCCCGACTACGCCGCCGCTTGCCGGAGCGCCGGCCTCCAGTAGTCCACCACCGGCTCGGAGCAGGGGAGTTGGTCACTGTGACAGGTGAGACCGTACTCGCCCTGCGCGGGGTCTCCAAACGGTTCGGCGCCGTCCAGGCGCTCACCGACATCGAACTGGAGGTGCACACCGGCGAGGTGGTGGCCCTGGTCGGCGACAACGGCGCCGGCAAGTCCACCCTGGTCAAGGCGATCGCCGGGGTGCACCAGCCCGACGAGGGCGCCATCGAGTGGCGGGGCAGGCCGGTGATCATCCACCGGCCCCAGGACGCCCAGCAGTTGGGCATCGCCACGGTCTACCAGGACCTCGCGCTGTGCGACAACCTCGACGTGGTCGGCAACCTCTTCCTCGGCCGCGAGCTCCGGCGCTTCGGCATCCTCGACGAGGTCGCGATGGAGAAGCGCGCCCGAGCGCTGCTGGACACCCTCTCCATCCGCATCCCCAGCGTGCGCATCCCGATCGCCTCGCTCTCCGGCGGCCAGCGCCAGGTCGTCGCGATCGCCCGCGCGCTGATCGGCTCGCCCAAGGTCGTGATGCTGGACGAACCGACCGCAGCCCTCGGCGTCGAGCAGACCGCCCAGGTGCTCGACCTGGTCGAGCGGCTGCGCGAGCAGGACCACGGCGTGATCCTGATCAGCCACAACATGGCCGACGTGATGGCCGTCGCGGACACCGTCGCGGTGCTGCGCCTGGGCCGCAACAACGGCGTCTTCGACAAGCGCCGCACCAACCGGGAAGAGATCATCGCGGCCATCACCGGCGTCACGGACAACGCCGTGACCCGCCGCCGGGCCCGTGGCCAGGAGGGGTCCCAGTGAGCGAGTACCGGCCCGGGAGCACCCCCGGCGGAGAACCCGGGCGCCGCCACCGGCTGCCCGAGGACAGCATGCCCACCGGCGGCGTCAACGCGCCCGTACCGGTGGCCCCGGACGCCACCCCCGCGGTCGACCCCCGGCTGATCGTCCGGCAGGAGGGCGTCAAGGGCTACCTGGGCGAGTTCCGCGGCCGGATGAGCAGCGGCGAACTGGGCTCGCTGCCCGTGGTGCTGGCCCTGATCGTGATCTGGGCGGTGTTCGGCAGTCTCAACAGCACCTTCCTGTCCGCCCAGAACCTCTCCGACCTGTCCCAGCAGATCGTCGGCACCGGCATGATCGCGATCGGTGTCGTCTTCGTGCTGCTGCTCGGCGAGATCGACCTCTCGGTCGGCTCGGTCAGCGGCCTGTGCGCGGCGGTCTTCGCCGTGCTCGACGTCTCCGACGGCGTCAACCAGTGGGTCGCCCTGATCACCGCGATCGCCGGCGGCGCCATCGTCGGCGCGATCCACGGCGTCTTCTTCGCCAAGGTCGGCGCCCCGGCGTTCGTCGTCACCCTGGCCGGCAACCTCGGCTGGAACGGTCTGATGCTCCAGATCCTCGGCGCCACCGGCACCGTCAACCTCTCGGGCAAGGACATCGTCTCCAGGCTCTACAGCACCATCTACGGCCAGCAGATCGCCGCCTACGGCACGGCGGTGGTCGGCGTCGCGCTGTTCCTGCTCGCCTCGCTGGTCGACGCCCGCCGGCGCCGGACCGCGGGAGTGCCGTTCCGGCCGGTCGCCGACATCGTGCTGCGCACCGTCCTACTGGCGATCACCGCCTTCCTCGTCGCGTACACCCTCAACCAGTACAAGGGGCTGCCGCTGGCCCTGCTGGTCTTCCTGATCTTCATCGTGGTGCTGGACTTCGTGCTGCGCCGCACCTCCTACGGTCGGCAGGTGTTCGCACTCGGCGGCAACATCGAGGGCGCCCGCCGGGCCGGCATCAACGTGGCCTGGATCCGGATCAGCGTCTTCACCATCTGCTCCACCATGGCGGCGATCGGCGGCCTGTTCCTGGCCGCGCAGATCCAGTCCGCCAGCCAGACCTCCGGCGGCGGCAACCTGCTGATGAACGCCATCGCGGCGGCCGTCATCGGCGGCACCAGCCTGTTCGGCGGGCGCGGCAAGACCTGGTCGGCGCTGCTCGGCGCGCTGGTGATCGGCTCGATCCAGTCCGGGATGAACATCCAGGGCCTGAGCAACGCCATCCAGTTCATGATCACCGGTGCGGTGCTGCTGGCCGCCGTCGTGGTCGACTCGCTGGCCCGGCGCACCCGGCGGGCGGCCGGGCGGGCGTGAGTCCCTTGCCGCCGGGCGCGACCGGGGCCTGACTGGCCCTATGCTGCGGGGCATGCCGAGTGAGCTGCGAACTCTCGGGGCCGGCACCGACCCCGCCTTCATCCGGCGGGAGACGGAGCTGACGCCCGTCCCCTTCGTGCCCGAGATCCGTCTGCACATGGCGCAGGACGCCATCGCGCTGTGGGAGACCACCGAGCGCGAACGCGGCCTGCCGGGACTGCCACCGCCGTTCTGGGCGTTCGCCTGGGCCGGCGGGGTGGCGGTCGCGCGCTACGTGCTGGACCACCCCGAACTGGTCGACGGACGGGCGGTGCTGGACATCGCCGCCGGGTCCGGACTGGTCGGGGTGGCGGCCGCGCTGCGCGGCGCCAGGGAGGTGCGGGCCGCCGAGATCGACGCCTACGCGGTCTCCGCCATCGAACTGAACGCCGAGGCCAACGGCGTACGGGTGGCGGGCGCGCTGGTCGACCTGGTGGACGGGGACGGCGCACCCGCCGAGGTGGTGCTCGCCGGGGACGTCTTCTACGAGCGGGCCATGGCCGCCCGCTTCCTGCCCTTCCTGGAACGGGCCGCCGCCCGCGGCGCCACCGTGATCGTCGGCGACCCGGGCCGGGCCTACCTGCCCCGCGAGCGGTTCACCGCGGTCGCCGCCTACCAGGTGCCGGTGGTGGCGGACCTGGAGGACACCTCGGTCAAGACCACCACGGTGTGGCGTCTCGGCTGACCGTCCGGGGCCCGGGGACTCCCGGCGGCGGCGGCCGAACTCCCATTCGGATGGCCGCCCACGCTGGCGGCCGTCCGTGGGGCGTGGTGCGCTGGGGCCGATGCGCGGGCGAACGATCACGTTCCGTCACGCCGTCGAATCCCGTCCACCCCACCCGACAGGGGACCACCATGACCATGACCGAGAACGACCTCAGGCTCGACTCCGCCGAGGCCGCCGCCGACGTGCTGGCCGGCGTGCACGACTTCGAGCAGGCCCTCGCCTTCTACCACCAGCACCTGGCCCCGGACACCGCGACCAACCTGTCCGTCGCGGAGAACGTCCTGCTCTACCAGCAGTCGATGGACACCGAGGTCTTCAAGAAGATCAAGCTGATCCCCGAGCGGAACATCCAGTACATGGCCTCGGCCGGCACGCCTCAGCTGCGCCAGCAGGTCGCCGACCTGCTCGGCCGGGCGTTCGGCCGCACCGTCTCGAAGGACGACGTCTTCGGCTGCGCCGGGGTCTCCTCCGCGCTGGAGTGCATCGCCTTCGGGCTGATGCGCAAGGGCGCGGGCACCCCGGCGCTCAAGCCCAAGGACGAGGTGCTGATCCCGGCGCCGTACTGGCAGGGCTTCAACTGGTCCTTCGAGGAGCGGCCCAAGCTGAAGTGCGTCCCGGTGAACCTGCCCACCACCGGCAAGGACCGCTACCGGCTCACCCTGGACCTGATCGTCCACGCGTACGAGGCCCGGCAGAAGGCCGGCCACCGCCCGCGGATGCTCGTGCTGACCAACCCGCACAACCCGCTGGGCGTCAACTACGACAAGAAGCTGCTCGAGGAGATCTACGCCTGGGCGATGGCGTACACCGACATGCACATCATCTCGGACGAGATCTACTGCCACTCCCAACTCGACGGCTCCAAGACGCCGTTCACCAGTGCGGTGGCCCTGGGGGCGTACTCCGGGTTCGCCGACCGGATCCACGTGGTGTGGGGCTTCGCCAAGGACTTCGGGCTGTCCGGCTTCCGCACCGGCTTCGTGGTCTCCAAGAACCCCGCCGTGCACCGGGCCATGCTGGGTAACAGCGACCCGGCCGAGAAGACCCACCCGCTGCCCTGGTTCACCCCGTTCGACTCGCTGAAGACCTACGTCATCGGGGAGTTGCTCGGCGCCCAGCACAACGGCGAGCCCTACACGACGTTCGCGATGAAGAAGTACCCCGAGCTGCTCAGCGACAGCTTCCGCGACGTGAGGCAGGCGCTGGACGCGGCCGGGATCAAGTACGTCCACCGGGAGGGCGAGAACGCCGCGATGTTCTTCTGGCTGGACCTCACCAAGTACCTCGGCAAGCGCGTCGACCACGACCACGCCGAACTGCCGGTGATCGGCCCGGACGGGCTCGACCCGAACGAGAAGTGGCTGTTCGACTACCTCGCCGCCAAGCCCACCGAGGTCACCCTGCTGCCCGGCGGCGTCATGCACAACCCGGCCCCCGGGTTCTTCCGGCTCTGCTTCACCGCCCGCCCCGCCAAGGAGGTGGTGGACGCCGTGCAGCGGATGGCCACCGCCCTGGGCAAGTTGAAGTAGGCGTGGGGTGTGTGCGGCCCCCGGGGCGGGGGCCGCACACCCGGGTCGTCAGCCGCGCAGGCGGGCCAGCCAGGCCTCGACCTCGTCGGAGCGGCGCGGGAGGTCGGCGGAGAGGTTCTCGTTGCCGTCCTCGGTGACCAGGATGTCGTCCTCGATCCGCACCCCGATGCCCCGGTACTCCTCCGGCACCGTCAGGTCGTTCTGCTGGAAGTAGAGCCCCGGCTCGACGGTGAGCACCATGCCCGGCCGCAGCTGACCGTCGACGTGCTCCTCGGTGCGCGAGTGGGCGCAGTCGTGGACGTCGATGCCGAGCATGTGGCCCGTCCCGGCCAGGGTGAAGCGCCGGTGCAGGCCCAGCTCGTACACCTTGTCGGCGGTGAGGTCGCCGAACAGGCCCCAGGCGGTGAGGTGTTCGGCGAGCGCGCGCTGGGCGGCGTGGTGGAAGTCGCGGAACCGCGCGCCGGGCTTGACCGCCGCGATGCCGGCCTCCTGGGCGGCGTACACCGCGTCGTAGACCTTGCGTTGGATGTCGGTGAAGCGGCCGGAGACCGGCAGGGTGCGGGTCACGTCGGCGGTGTAGAGCTCGTTGGTCTCCACGCCCGCGTCGAGCAGCAGCAGGTCGCCCGGGCGGGCCTGGCCGTTGTTGCGCACCCAGTGCAGGGTGGTGGCGTGCGGTCCGGCGGCGGCGATGCTGCTGTAGCCGACGTCGTTGCCCTCCAGCCGGGCGCGGACGAAGAAGGTGCCCTCGATCAGCCGCTCCGGCGTCTCGGCGTCCGAGTGGAGGACGCGCACCACGTCCTCGAAGCCGCGGGCGGTCGCCTGGCAGGCGAAGCGCAGCTCGGCGATCTCGAACTCGTCCTTCACCAGGCGCATTCCGGACAGGAAGACCTCGAAGTCCGCGTCCCGCTCGGCGGTCGTCCGCTCCCGCAGGGTCGCCTCCACCCCGGCGTCGTACCCGCGCAGCACCCGGACCGGGGCGGTGGCGGCGGCCAGGTCGGCGCGCACCGTGCGGACGTCCCGGCAGGGCAGGCCGAACAGCCGCTCGCTCTCGGTCAGGCTGTTGCGGCGACCGTCCCACAGCTCGCCGTGGCCGTCCAGCCAGAACTCGCCGCTCTCGATGTCGGAGCGGTCGCGCAGGTAGAGCACGGCGTGGTGGCCGCTCTGCCCGGTGGGCTCCAGCACCAGGACGGCGTCCTGGGACTGGTCACCGGTCAGGTAGACGTAGTCGGAGGAGGGGCGGAACGGGTAGTCGGTGTCATTGGCCCGCACCTTGGGGTTGCCGGAGGGGACCACCAGCAGCTCGCCGGGGAAGGCGGCGGACAGCGCGGCCCGGCGGCGCTCGGTGTGCGCGGCCTGCGGGATCGGCTCCAGGTCGTGGCGCTCGGTGTCGGCCCAGCCGTGCTTCATGCTCTCGGCGAGCTCCTCGGTCACCCCGCGCGTGAGGCCGTTCTTGCGGTACTTGATGGGCTCGGTGGGCTCGGTGGGGGCGGTGGGCTCGGTCACAGCGGACTCTCCAGAGGGGACACGGCGCAGCGTCGCGCCGACCTGCCGGGTACGTAACAAGCGTTGTGTACCGTATATCGAACGGCGTCCGAAGAGAAGGGGCGGGCACACCCCCGTCCGGGCCCCCGCTCCCCTCGTGGCGGGGGCCCGGACGTCGACCCCCGGAAGGATGCCGAGCGTGGTGGGCGGGTGGCGATGCATTAGCCTCTGGGCCTAAAGGTCAAGAAAGCGCCAGGTCGGGGCGTGGGGAAGCACTGGGGAGAGTTCGTGCTCGCACTCAGGTTCGGGGTCGCGGACCTCGCCAACACCCGCTTCGCCGTCTCCCCGCTCGACCACCTGCTCACCGGCGCCGCGCAGCACGGCGTCCACACGTGCCTCGGGCTGCGCCGCGACCGCTGGTGGCGCGAGATCAGGCGCCACGTCCCGCAGCGCGCCGCCCCCTTCCTCGACCTGGTCAACGCCAGCCCCGCCGGGCTCCCCAACTTCATGGGCGCGGACCTCGACGGCGTCCGCCGCCGGCTCACCGACGAACTCGACGCCGTCCGCCGCCGGCTCACCGACGAACTCGACGCCGTCCTCGCCGTCCCGCAGCAGACCTTCGAACACGACCTCGCGATGTACGGCACCGCGACCCAACTTCCCGTCGCACTCGCCCGGTTGCGCGACGACGGCGCGCGCGGCCTGCGCCGGATCACCGACGGCGCCTGGGCCCTGTTCCACAGCTGCCTCGCCCCCCACTGGCCCGAGATCAGCCGCCGACTGGAAGCCGACATCGCCGACCGCGCCCGAACCGCCGCCCGCGCCGGCGTCGGCGCGATGCTCGACTCGCTGCACCCGAACGCGCACTGGCGCGACGAGGGGGTACTGGAGTGCACCCTCGGCGACCCGTCGGGCGACTTCGCCCTCGGCGGCTGCGGACTGGAACTGCGCCCCAACTACTTCGTCCAGAACGGCATCGGCCTGCTGCTGGCCGAAGGCCGCCCGAGCCTGCTGGTCCACCCGCTCGCGACGCGGGGCGGCGCGTCGGCGAAGCCGGCGCCCGCCTCCGCCGACGGCCTCGCCGCCGTCCTCGGCCCCGCCCGGGCCCGCGCCCTGCGCGCCATCGAGGCCGCTCCCTGCTCCACCACCGAACTCGCCCGGCTGCTCGGCATCAGCCCGCCCTCCGCCTCCGCCCACGCCGCCGCCCTGCGCGCCGCCGGGCTGATCACCACCCGGCGGGACGGCAAACAGGTCCGCCACGCGCTCAGCGAAGTCGGGCACGACCTGCTGCTCGACAACCCGGAGGCCGCCGCGCGGACGGGTGCGGAGCTCAAGTCGATCGGGCGGCCCGCGTGAGCCAGTACTACGAGCTCGACGGCGAGACGCTGTGGAACCCGGCCAACGGCGCCTCCCGACTCTTCCTGCGTCAGCTGGCCGATTTCGAGGCGGAGCTCCAACTGCCCTCCGGCATCGGGCCGATGGTCAATGACGAAGCCCGGATCGACCCGGTGGCCTTCGGCGCCTTCGCCCGCGCACTGCTGGTCTGGTACCAGCGGACCACCCACGGCGTCATCCGCGCGCTCTCCGCGGGTTTCGTCGCGACGACCCTGGCCCTCGCCGAGCGCGCGGGTGTCGCGGTGGACGAGGAGCTGACCGACCGGCAGTTGAGTGCGATTACCTGGGAGGTCTCCCGGTCCATGGCGCGATGACCGGCGCGCCCCGAGCGTGCGTAGCGGTCAGCAATGTCAGTCGATGACGAACGGTGCACTGTGCACGGTCGGGTCACTGCTTGCGGTGAAGAAGGCCGTTGAAGGCCGTTCGGGGCCCAGGAGTTCAGATGTCGCCGAGCTCGCCGGACTTGATGCCGGCGATGAATGACTGCCAGGCGTCCATGCCGAAGGCGAGCTGAGGGCCGTCGGGGTCCTTGCTGTCGCGGACGGGGAGAACGCCCGGGAGGCCGGGCGCGACCTCGACGCAGTCCCCACCGCCGTTGCTGTACGAGGACTTCATCCAGGAGTTGGGCTTGACGGCCGTGATGGGGGTCATGGCGTGGAACTCCTTGAGACGGGTGCGGATGAAAGTCAGTGAGTCCGCACATGAGAGGGCTTGGGTCTGGAGCCAATCGTAAGTCCTTGCGAGGGAACGGATCTCCTTCTCGTCATCGCGCTCGACGTAGCCCCGTTGGATGGTTTCGAGGTAGGCCATCCATCTCTCGTCCGTGGAGGTAAGGAGCATGAACGGCCAGGTCGTTGGGAGGTGCTCACCGAGGCTGGACGGTGCGATCTGCAGCTTGACATGCGGAAGGCTGGCCACGCTCTCCAGGCGGCGAAGCTGTTCGGCCATGACGAAGGGGCCGCCGACGGGCCGCAGGCAGCTCTCCTCCATCACGACGTGGATCGAGGGAGCCGGTTCCCGGTACAGCAAGGCTTGCCGTGCCATCCGGACATTCAGGCGCTCGCTGACCTTCTCCTGAGGGATCTCGCCTCGCTGGGCTGCGGCGCCGATGAGCGCGGAGGCGTAGCCCCGCGTCTGGAGCAGTCCGGGGATGACGTTCAGCTGGAAGATCTTGAGAGCGGTGGCCTTGGTCTCGTGCTCGATGTAGGCGAGGAATCCGCCGATGAGAGTGCTGCCCTTCGTGCTCCAGTACAGGAGTTCAAGCGCCCCGCAGGTGTCGAGCACCTTGTCGGCCCGCCGTAGCAGCTTCAGTGGAGCGGGACGTTCGCCGTTCTCGATCAGCGAGATGAGCGAGTCGCTGTAGTTGATCAGCTTCCCGAGTTCGACCTGTGTGAGGCCCCGCGCCTTGCGGAACCGGCGCAGTTGGGCGCCGATGGCCTCGTTCGGGGTGAGGGCTGGGTCAATTTCCTGCTGGGGCACGGTGATCACGCCATTCCACAATGCTGGCTGTCAAAGTCAAGCTCTTCCGCCGCTTGCTGCAATTGGACACTCTTGGTGAGGAGTTGGCAACAGAGAGGAGTTTTTTCGGTGGATATGACAAACACTCAATCTGGCGAGAGCCTCATCCTGCGGCGGAACTTCCCGCCCTGCCGGTGCCCGCAGTGCGGCGATTCCGTCCCCGAAGCGCGCATGGCCACCCACGCGATCGTCCCGGCGGCGCCGCCCGCTCGGCGGGTGGCGGCGCCCGCCAACCCCTACCGCCCCTCCACCATCGGCGAGCGGGTCTTCGACGTCCGCTCCGGCCGCTGGGCCGCCTTCATGGGCTGGCAGCACGGGCGCGCCTTCCTCCGGCCCCTGGGCGGCGGCATCGAGTGGGACACCGAAGCGCGTTGGATCACGAACACCGAACAGTGAGATGCCCCATGAGCAGCATGATCGACAAGATCACGGCCGAGGACCGTCGCGCCGCGGCCGACATCCTCGACGACCTCCAGGCCGTCCTGCACGCCGCCGATGTCAAGCTCCCCTCCCTCGGCGTCGACTGGCGCTCGGCCAAGGCCACCGGCGTCATCCTGATCGACCTCGGCGCGGCGCGACCGGACGTCATCGAGCGCCTGGTCGTCGTCCTCCGCAGGGGCATGCGACCGTAATCGCCTCCGGCGTCATCGCCGTTGGAAGCCTCCTCCTCGCAGGCGTCGTCATTCTCACGATCCCTGACGACATCTCCCCGGCGGCGGGTGCGCTGGTGTTCGTCCTCGTCTTCCTCGCCACCTCCACAGGTGGATTCGCGCTCGTCGCCGGATGGATGAGGGTTCACACATGAGAGCGCGGGCTTCGAGGTGACCTCGAAGCCCGCGCCGAAAGTCAGAACGCCGGCCATTCGGAGAACTTTCCTTCCCGGGCGAGACCAGCCCACGCTTCGCGTGCGGCCCTGAGCCGGGCGTAGCGTTCGCGGGCTTCCATGTCCGATGCGTTCTCCAGACCACTGGTGTCGTGACCCCAGGCCCTCAGTGCGTCCAGGACCCGATCGCGCTGGTAGCGGTCCGTGTTGGTGGCCAACAGGCGGTGGGCGTGGCCGGTCAGCTCGTCTCGGTGCGCCGTGAGATCGGGGTGTTCGGCGAGGGGGATGGCGGTGACGAGGGCCGTGTCGCGCACGCGCGCGTCGTCGTGGGTGAGGTGGGGGCGGACGGCGGCGAAGATCGCCGGCCGCTGTTCCCGGAATGCGCGCATGTCCACGCACACGAAGGGGCCGCCCGTACTGTCGGGGAGCTCGGCGAGGGCGAGGCACTCGTCGTCGGCGTCGTAGGCCGTGTCGCCGAGCCATTTGAGCAGCGTCACCAAGGTCGGCTCGTCGGCGTCATGGCCGATGTCGTCCATCGCGAGGGCCGGGTCGCCGAGGACGCCGGCGATGTAGAGCGCCACCGGCGTGGTGGCCTCGTAGATGGTGTTCTGGTGGATGACCTGCCCGAGCGCGTGCGTGACCGCGTGTGCCCTGACGGCCGGGTCGGGGTCGAGGAGACGAGCCAGGGCGGCCGGCAGGGATTCGCCCGTGCCGAAGGCGGTCTGGAGGCAGGCCCAATCCGTTTCGGTCAGGAGCGTCTGATGGTGAGGCGGCAGCTTGTCGGTCACCGGCGGAGGTTACAAGACGGGCGGTGCGGGCTTCGAGAGGTCTCGAAGCCCGTACCCAGAACCTTGACTACGCAAGGGAGTTGGCGGATCCTCGGTGCCATGACCGTGCCTCCGCAGCCGCCTTCGGGCCCTTCCCGGGCCAACGCCGTGGCCGTGCTGCTGCTCGCGGCCGTGGCCGTCGGCTCGCTGGCTCTGCCGTGGGCCTCGTACAGCGGAGAGAGCGGCAGTCTGGAGGCGTCCGGCTTCGACCTCCTGAACGGCCACCGATGGGCCACGGAATTCCTCGGTGACTCCGTCGCCTGGATGCGGGCCCTGGAGTGGATCGGCATCGCGCTGGTCGGCCTGTCGTTGCTGCGCCTGCTCGGATCGGCTGTCCGCCTGGCCGGTCTGGCGCTGCTCCTGGCGGCCGGGGCGGGTGGCGCCGCGGTGGGTTCGCTGGTGCAGTTCCACAAGGTGCTGGAGGATGCCGGGGCCTTCGCGCCATCCATGGAGGCGGGTCCCGTGGTCGCGGTGGCTGCCGGGGTGCTGTGCTTCCTCGTCGCCTGCTTCGGCCCTGCCGCTCAGCGACGCTGAGCGGCAGGGCCTCGCACTCCTCACCCCCGGTGCACCTGCTGCCGCAGCGCACCCCGCTGGCCGACCTGGAGGTCGCCGGCACCACCATTCCCAAGGGCGTCCCCGTGGTACTCGCGCTCGCCTCGGGCAACCGTGACCCGAAGCGGTTCCGCGACCCCGACCGATTCGACCCCACCCGCGCGGACCACCAGCACCTCGGTTTCGCAGCGGCGTCCACATCTGCTACGGCGCGCCCCTCGCCCGGATCGAGGCCCAGATCGCCCTGGGTGCGTTTCTCCCCCGCCTCGGCACCGCGACCCTCCTCGAGGACCCTCCCCCTACCGGTACAGCCCCGTGCTGCGCGGACCCCGGCACCTTCCCGTCGTCCGCGTGACCAGGGGAAACACGTCCATCACGGCCGACGGGACAACGGCCTCCCACCGCGGACCGGAATGGGCTCCCCAAGCCTGTGGTTGTAGGTCTGCAAAGGTGATTCCAACCGGCTTCGAGGAGTTCTCATGACTCCGTCGTTGAATGGCTCGACCGCCCTGGTCACCGGCGCGACCAGTGGCATCGGCCGGGCGATCGCGCAGGTTCTGGCTGAGCGGGGCGCGCACGTGGTCGTCTCCGGCCGCGATGCCGCCCGTGGGGAGCAGGCCGTACGGGAGATCCGTGCGGCAGGCGGGAAGGCCGACTTCGTCCAGGCAGACCTGGGCAGTGTGGCCGCCGCCCGCCGACTGGCCCGCGAGGCGAGGCAGCTGACCGGCGGCATCGACATCCTGGTCAACAACGCGGGCATCTATCCGTTCGCCGGCACCGTCGACACCACCGAGGAGGTCTTCGACCAGGTCTTCGACGTCAACGTCAAGGCGCCCTTCTTCCTGACCGCCGAGCTGGTTCCCGCCATGGTCGACAAGGGTGGCGGCGCGATCGTCAACGTGAGCTCCCTCGCGGCCGACAAGGCCGTGGTCGGGGCCACCGCCTACGGTTCGAGCAAGTCCGGGGTCAACCAGCTCACCCGGATCTGGGCGGCCGAGTACGGCCCGGCCGGCGTACGGGTCAACGCCGTCCTCCCGGGCGTGACCGAGACCGAAGGCGTGCAGGCCGCGCTCCCCGACGAGGATCGCAGCGAGCTCGTCGCCATGACCCCCGCCGGCCGGGTCGGCCTGCCCAGCGAGGTCGCCGAGGCCGTGGCCTACCTGGTGTCCGACGCGGCCTCCTACGTCAACGGCGCCCTGCTCACCGTGGACGGCGGAGCGTCCGTGCGCTGACCTCGTCCGCCTGAGTCCCGTCCGCCTGCGACGCGACGGCGGGACGCGTGCGGGGCAGACCCCGCGGTCCGCTCAAAGGCCGGGTGCCTGGAAGCCGTTCAGGTACCAGAAGGGGGCGACGTACCAGATCAGGGCGATCGCGGTGACGAGGGTACCGCCGGCGAGGGGGAGTGCCCAGCCGGGCCAGCGGCGGTGCCGGACCACGATGACCTTGGCGACGAAGGCGCCGTAGAGGAAGCAGCCGGTGAGCGAGTGCAGCGCCACACGGCTGTCGGTGAACTGGACGCCGTAGGCGGTGATGCAGTGCCGGGCGATGGGCAGGGAGAGGAGGAAGGCGGTCAGGCCGATCAGACGGTGCGTGGTGTGGACCGGGTGCGGTGCGGCTCGCAGTGCGGGCAGGCGGCCGTAGATCCACAGGCCGAGGAGCAGTTGAATCAGCGCCAGGCCCAGGAGTGCTGATCCCAGTTGGGCTTTCAGCAGCTGTGCGTCAGTGCCGCGATTCCCGAAGAGGCTGGTCTCGTAGTCGGGGGTGTGTACCCGGCCGTACCAGAAGAGGCCGGCCACCACCGCTACGGGCAGGAGAAGCCACAGGACGTCATGGAGCCGTCGATGGCCGGTGGAGGGAACGAGGCCCTCCACGGGCTCGGCCGCCGCCGCTAGCGCGGGCTGCCAGGCCACGAGGATCAGCAGGGTGAGCGCCTCGGCGATGAGGCTGAGCAGGGCTTGTGGGGTGGGGCGCAGGCCGTTCTCGGAGAAGCCGAACAGCCCGGTGGTTCGGGATGCGGCGAACCCGGCGAGCGTGCAGACGGCGATCACGGCGGCGGCGATCCGCAGGAGCAGGGGCGCCGCCAGCAGGAGGAGTGCGGCCGCTGCGAAGGCGGTGCTGGCCTGTAGCAGGAACAGCGGGCCGATGACGTGGACGAGGCGGTATCCGTCGATGTAGAGCTGGGCGTGGATGTATCCGCTCGCCGCGAGCGTGGCGGCGAGCGCCAGGCGCAGTGCGAGGGCGGGCGGGCTCAGGGTGTTCATGCGAGCTTTTCGTCCTTGACGGCCAGTGCGTGGTTGCCCTGCCAGTAGTTGACGGTGCGGACGCCGATCGCGTCCTTGAGGCGTCCGGCGGGCAGTACCACCGGAAGTGGGGCGGGGCCCTCGCCGGGTTTGGGGAACGGGTAGCAGGTGGGGCGGGCCGAGTGGAAGGTGATGTTGCCCTCGGTCTTGCTGAACAGCTGGTGGACGTGCCCGTTGAGGCACGTGACCGAGGAGAAGCGGCGGAACATCGACAGCAGCTGCACCGCGTCGTCGGTGCCCCAGCCCCACGTCGGATACATCGCGAACAACGGGATGTGACTGAAGATGACGATGGGGGTGTCCGAGGACAGGCCGGCGATGTCCTTGCGCACGAAGTCGATCTGGTCGTTGCCCAGGTGGCCGAGTTGCTCCAGGTGCAGCGTGTTGACCAGTGCGATGAAGTGCACACCGTGGGTGTCGAAGCTGTACCAGCCGTCGCCCAGGGTGTTCTGTCCGAAGGCCTGTCGGTAGGCGCGTGGTCCGTTGTCTCCGATCGAGTCGTGCTCGCCCGGTACGGCGAAGACCCGGTCGGTGTCCAGTTGCGACAGCATCTGCTTGACCTGATCGAACTGGGCGGGGGTGGAGAGGTGCGTCAGGTCGCCGCTGTGCATGACGAAGTCGGGTCGGAACCCGAGGGAGTTGACCTGGTTGATCGCTGCGGCGAACGTCCCGGTGACGTCCATGTTGGCCGGGCCCTGGAAGCCGATGTGGCTGTCGGAGACCTGCACGAACCGCAGGTCCGCACTGCTTGCCGGGGCCGCGTTCGCCGATCCGGGGATGTGACTGATCACCTCTCCCGCGGTGACCGTCAGGACGATGGCGCCACCGAACCAGGCGGAGTGCCGGATGAGCTGGCGGCGGGTCATGCCGTGCTCACCGCCGCCGCCGTCGGGAGTGTCCTCGGTCATGGCGTCACCTCCACGGTGGCGGTCATGAACGGGTGGATGGTGCAGTAGTAGGGGTAGGTGCCGGGTTGGGTGAACGTGTAGCTGTAGGTTTCGTTGGTGGCCAGGGCTGCCGACTGCAGTGGCCCGCCCGATCCTTGCTTGCTGGTGACGGTGTGGGCGTCGGGGTCGGTGTTGGTCCAGGTCACCTTCGTACCCGCCTTGACCGTCAGAGTGGGCGGGGAGAACGCGAAGTTCTTGATCGTCACCGCGTCGGCGGCCGCTGGAGCGGACGGCTGGCCGCTGGTAGGTGAGGTCGAGGACGTGCTCGGCGGTGCGCTGACAGCGACCGTACCGCTCGTTCCGGAGGCACCGGGAAATCCCGCCAGGCTCGTCTGGCCGGGTCCGGGACTCAGCGCGCCGGCGGGTTCGGGGTGTGACGATCCGCCGCACGCGCTGAGCAGTCCGAGCGCTCCGGCAACGGCGACAGCGGCCAGGCACACCGTACGCGACCGCCGGAGCGGCGGAGAGCAGCTCGTATTCATGACCATCGTTCCTTCTGCGCGTCCCCGGCCGCACGGGCGGGTGACATCCAGGATCAGTCCGGGACCGGTCCTCTCGGACAGACAGACGACCGCGTTACACCCGCCGGGGATGCCGGAAGGGGGTGCGACCCGGCGGGTCACTCTATGTGAGCGGACAGCACCTTCCGTGGAGCGAAACGAGTTCCACGGCGGAGTCTCGTCGTTTCACCCCGGCGGCGGGCAACGGGACGCCTCAAGCAGGCCAGGGGCGTTCGGTGCCCGCTGACAGCGTCGATGACCGAGCCCGTTAGGGTGCAGGTGGATTGAGTGTCACGTCGAGGGTGGGGAGAACATGCAGGTCGTCATCGGATTCGTGCTGGGATGCCTGGTCACCGCCGCGACGTTGCGGATCCAGGCGGGGGCCGCGGCGCGGCTGGCCCAGAGCGCCGCGGACCGCGCAGCCAAGGCGGCCGTCGACGCCCAGGTCGCGGCGGAGTCGACCAGGGTGATGACCAACCGTGTTGTGGAGCTGGCCCGGGCCGTGCAGCCGCCGACCCGCACCGCGCTGTTGGGATCGGTCCACGCGGGGCTGGCGCAACTGGAGCAGCGCAAGCGGGCGGCTGAGCCCCGGGACGCGGTGCCGTGGGATGCCGCGCTCTGAAGGCGCGGGCTTCGAGGGGCCTCGAAGCCCGCGCCGAAAGGTCAGAGCGCGGACGGCGGGGATTCGCCGTGCCGGATTCGAGTGGCTCAGACGCCGTTGAGGGCGTAGTTGCGGAAGGTGGCGAGCAGGGGGAGGACTTCGGTCTTGCTCGGGTCCTCGGTGACGGCCCGCATGGCGTCGATGACCGTGTGGGCGATGATCTTGGTGGTGGGGAGGTCGTCGGGGGTGGCGACCGTGCCCCAGGCCTTGAGGGTCTGGGTGAGCAGGGCGCTCATCCGGGCGCCGATGTTGGCGCTGACGGCGTCCGACAGTTCGGCGATCTCCTCGTCGCTCATGGTGGACCGCAGGCCGAAGGCCAGCGCCATCAGGGTGTCCATCGCGTGCTCGCCGTACGCGGCGACCAGCGCCGGCAGCGACTGCTCCTCGGCCCCGCCCGCCGCAAGGGCGGACAGGGCCTCGTCGTCGTCCTTCCACGCCGCCTCGAGGGCGGCCAAGGCCCGCAGGGCCTCGTCCACGGTCAGGCCGTCTGTCATCTGACGCCTCCAAGGAAACCCCGGCCTTCAGGCCGGGGAGGAATTGGATCGCCCGCGTAGCGGGACAGGGACAGCCGATTCGCCGCCAAGGCCGAATCGGTGTTTCCGGTAGGTGATTTGATCAGCTGTCATGCAGGAATTAGTGTCTCTTGCGTGAAGACCGTTGTGCAGGTGAAGCTGGAGCCGTCGGCCTGTCAGGCCGACGCGCTTGCGGCGACTCTGCGTGCGTGCAACCGGGCTGCGAACCGCGCCTCCGTGGTGGCGTTCGAGTCCGGTGAGCATCGGCGTAACGGTCTGCATCACCGGGTGTACCGGGATCTTCGGGAGTCATCGGATCTGTCGGCTCAGCCGGTCGTTCTGACGATCAAGAAGGTCTGCGACGCCTATGCGACGTTGAAGGCCAACATCCGTGCCGGGAATCTCGGCCCGAAGGGCTCGAAGCGCCGCAACAAGGCCGAGTCGAAGCCGATCAGCTTCCGTGAGGACGCGGCGCAGGCGTTCGATGACCGGTGCTTGAGCTGGAACACCGATGGCCGCACCGTGTCGATCTGGACGACCGCCGGTCGGTTGAAGGCCATTGGGTTCGTGTGCTCGGAGGGTGCGGCGAAGATGATCGCCGACCACCGGCAGGGCGAATCCGACCTGGTGTTCCGTGACGGCTCGTGGTACCTGTTCGCGACCTGCGACATCCCCGCGCCGCCCGTGACACAGCCAACCGATTGGCTCGGGGTGGATCTCGGGATCGTCAACATCGCCACCACCAGCGACGGGCAGGTCATGTCCGGGCGCAGGCTGGAGCGGTACCGCAAGCGGATGCGCGCCCTGACGGCGAAGTTGCAGGCGAAGAAGACCAAGAACGCCAAGCGCCGGTTGAAGGCCGTCAAGCGGCGTGAGCGACGTTTCGCGACCGACACCAACCACTGCATCTCCAAGACTCTCGTACAGACCGCTGAACGCACCTCGCGCGGGATCGCCCTGGAAGACCTGACGGGCATCCGCGAGAGGGTCAAGGCCAAGCACGACCAGCGGTACCGACTCCACTCGTGGGCTTTCGCGCAGCTGGGTGCGTTCGTCCAGTACAAGGCCGACCGCGCCGGGGTGGCGGTGGTCCACGTGGACCACCGCAACACCTCCCGGCAGTGCTCCGCCTGCTGCACCCACAAGGCCAATCGAGTGGATCAAGCGACGTTCGCGTGCCGCGCCTGCGGCATGACCATGCACGCGGATGATGGGGGCACCTCCCGGCCGAAGGCTGGGGGAGGCTCCCGCAACATCCGCCACCGCGCGGCTGATGCGTGGCAGCGGGGCGCAGCCAACCGCCCCAGCGCGGCGTAGAACGCCGCGCAGGACGAGGTGACCACCGGTGGGGCGACTCATCGGGCACATGGTTAACCTCAAGCCGGGTCCTTCAGGGCCGGGTAGTTGACAGCTGGAACGGTATTGAGCCGGTACCCCCGGACGCACGGTTCGGGGACGGGCTTCACACCTTCGAGCGAAGCGGACCCTGTTCCGGCCGGTGGACGTGTGCGAAGTGCTCCGCGTCCCAGTTGCCGCCCAGCTCAGGTGCCAGGGACGAGAGCGCGAGCGCCGCGAAGTCGTCGGCTGCGCCCGCTCGTTCCGGCAGGGCGCCGAGCAGCGGGGCGCCGGCCGAGCGCGGCAGGTCGGCGAGGTTGCAGCGTTCGGCGAGGCCGGGGGCGCTCGGCCAGGAGCCGACCAGGACGCCGGCCAGCGGGAGTTCGCGGGCCGTCAGGGCCTCCGCCGTGAGCGCGACGATGTTGAGGGTGCCGAGCCCGGCGGAGGCGATCAGCAGCACCTCGGCCGGGAGGCCGGCGTCGAGGACGGCCCGGGCCTGGTCGGCCAGCGTACGGCCCTGGTCGTCGTAGCGGACCAGCAGGCCGCCCGCGCCCTCGACCAGCACCAGGTCGTGGGTGGCGGCCAGTTCGGCGACCGCCGTCGCCACCTCGGCGGGGGCGAGGTACGGCAGCCCGGCCCGCCGGGCGGCGGTGTCGGGTGCCAGCGGCTCCGGGTAGCGTACGAGCTCACGGATCGTCAGTTCACCGGCCAGGCGCGCGACTTCGTCCGCGTCGCCGGGTTCGCCCGGTCCGACGCCGGTCTGCCCGGGCTTGAGGACGGCGACCTTCCGCCCGGCCCGCAGTGCCGCCGAGGCGACGGCCGCCGTGGCGACGGTCTTGCCGACGTCGGTGTTGGTGCCCGTCACGAACAGGATGCGCGCGTTCATCCGGCCACCGCCGCGGCGGTCACGGCGGCGGTGATCCGCGCGATGTCCTCGTCCTGGGAGACGTACGGGGGCATGGTGTAGACGAGGTCCCGGAACGGCCGCAGCCAGACGCCCTCGCGGGCCGCCGCCTCGGTCGCCGCCGGGACGTCCACCGGGTGGTCCAACTGCACGACGCCGATGGCGCCTTGGACCCGTACGTCGCGCACGCCCGGAACGTCCCGGGCAGCCGTGAGCCCCTCGACCAGCCCGGTCTCGATGCGCTTGACCTCCACCGCCCAGTCCTGCCCGAGCAGCAGGTCCAGCGAGGCGTTGGCGGCCGCGCAGGCCAGCGGGTTGCCCATGAAGGTCGGGCCGTGGGCGAGGACCGGCATCTCGCCGCGGCTGATCCCGTCGGCGATCTCGCTGGTGCACAGCGCGGCGGCGAGGGTCAGGTACCCGCCGGTGAGGGCCTTGCCCAGGCACATCACGTCGGGGGAGAGGCCCGCGTGGTCGGCGGCGAACAGTGCGCCGCTGCGGCCGAAGCCGGTGGCGATCTCGTCGAAGACCAGCAACACCCCGTACCGGTCGCAGAGTTCGCGCAGCATCCGCAGGTAGGCGGGGGAGTGGAACTGCATCCCGCCGGCGCCCTGGACCACCGGTTCGACGATGACGGCCGCCAGCTCGTCCGCGTGACGCTCCATCAACTCCTCGAAACGGGCGGCGTATTCGGCGTCGAGCGGGGCGTCGAAGCCGGCCGGCGGCTGGGGCGCGAAGAGCTGCCCGGGCAGCACCCCGCCCCACAGGTGGTGCATCCCGCCGTCCGGGTCGCAGACCGACATCGGGTGGAAGGTGTCGCCGTGGTAGCCGCCGCGCCAGGTGAGCAGCCGGCGCTTCTCCGGCCGCCCGGTCGACTGCCAGTACTGCAGGCACATCTTCATGGCGACCTCGACCGCCACCGAGCCGGAGTCGGCGAGGAATACGTGCTGCAGCGGCTCCGGGGTGATCTCCACCAGCCGGGCGGCCAGCCGGACGGCCGGCTCGTGGGTGAGCCCGCCGAACATCACGTGACTCATCCGTCCCAGCTGCTCGCGCACCGCCTCGTCCAGCACCGGGTGCCGGTAGCCGTGGATGGCCGCCCACCAGGACGACATCCCGTCGACCAGCTCGCGCCGCCCGTCCGCGACGGGCTCGGCGAGGCGGAGTCTGACGCCCGAGGCGGATTCGACCACGTACGGGGTGACGGTGCCGGGCATCGGCCCGTACGGGTGCCAGACGTGCGCCCGGTCGAGGGCGAGCAGCGTGTCCGCGGACAGCTGGGACATGGTGAGTTCTCCCCGGTGGTCAGGCGTTGGGGGCGAGTTCGGTGCCGGCGCCGCGGCGGCGGACCTTGACCAGGTCGCTGCGCAGCTCGTCGTCCGCACCCTGCTCGACCAGCGCGGGCTCCGAGTGGGAGTGTCCGCCGCACGGGCCGCAGCCGCCGCCGCTGCCGCAGGCCGAGGCCGCCGTCCCGCAGGAGCCGGACGCGGCCGACGCGATGTCCGCGCGGTGGCGCGGCAGGGTGGCCTCGCCGGCGCCCTCGACCTCGAAGCCGGCGTCCTTGATCATGTCGAGGTCGGCCTGACCGGCCTGGCCCTCGCTGGTGAGGTAGTCGCCGAGGAAGATCGAGTTGGCGATGTGCAGCCCGAGCGGCTGCATCGAGCGCAGGTGCACCTCGCGGCCGCCGGCGATCCGCACCTCGGTGTCGGGGTTGACGAAGCGGACCATCGCCAGGATGCGCAGGCAGCGCTGCGGGGTCAGGTTCCACTCCTTGGCGAGCGGGGTGCCCTCGAAGGGGATCAGGAAGTTGACCGGGACGGAGTCCGAGCCGAGCTCGCGCAGCGCGAACACCACGTCGACCAGGTCCTCGTCGCTCTCGCCCATGCCGGCGATCAGGCCGGAGCAGGCGGACAGCCCGGCGCCGTGGGCCTTCTGCACGGTGTCCACCCGGTCCGCGTAGGTGTGGGTGGTGGCGATGTCGCCGTAGGTGCCCTCGGAGGTGTTGAGGTTGTGGTTGTAGGCGTCGGCGCCGGCCGCCTTGAGCCGCTCGGCCTGGTTGTCGGAGAGCAGGCCGAGGCACACGCAGATCTCGACCTCGGGGTCGGCGTCCTTGATGGCGGCCATGGTGTCGGTGACCCGGTCGATGTCACGGTCCGTCGGGCCGCGGCCGCTGGCGACCAGGCAGACCCGCTTGGCGCCGCCGGCCACCCCGGCACGGGCGGCGTCGGCGGCCTGCTCCGGCTTGAGCCAGGTGTACTTGAGGATCTCGGCCTTGGACCCCAGCCGCTGGGAGCAGTAGGAGCAGTCCTCGGGGCAGAGCCCGCTCTTCAGGTTCACCAGGTAGTTGAGCTTGACCCGGCGGCCGAACCAGCGGCGGCGCACCTTGCCGGCGGCGGCCACCACGTCGAGCAGCTCGTCGTCGGTGGTGGAGAGGACGGCCAGGGCCTCCTCGCGGGTCGGGACTTCGCCGCGCAGGCCCTTGCTGGTGAGGGTATCGAGCAGATCCATGGGCCGATCCTGCCTGCTGGCGCTCGAATGACGCCAGAGCAAACCCACCAGAAGATCCCCGGAAGGATGTGCCGATTGCCACAGTGTCGAAGCTCACGGCGTCGGCGCTGGTCACGCGCTTGACGGGGGTCGGGGAGGACGGTTACCGGCGGGTAGCGAAGTGGCGTGCGGGGCGAAGATCGACAACCCCCGACCCCGTGATCCAGGCCACCCGGAGGGTGCTTAGAATCTGCGCCATGACCACGCAGGGGGAGCGCACCCCGACTCCGGGAGAGGGCCAGGACGGCCGGGCAGGACAGCGGACCGGCGCGGGCGCCGCGGGCACTTCGGCCGAGGCCACTGCGGCCGGGAGCACCGCGGCCGACGGTACCGCGCGCAGCAGGCGCGGCTGGCGGCTGACCGGCCGCCGGGCGGTCGGCTGGGTCGTCGTGGTGGGCGTGGTCGTGGCCGGCGGATGGATCATCACCCGCCCGACGCCCGGCGACTACATACCCGGCCTCGGCCCCTCCACCAAGGACTCCGCCCGCACGCCCCCGGTGGTGGGCGCCCCGCCGCCGACCACCGACCCCGAGGCCCTCAACGCCGACAACCTCTTCCCCGCCCAGCGCACGGTCGAGGCCATCGGCTACAAGGCCCGGCGCAACGGCATCCGGCAGGGCGAGCAGTGCGACGAGGTGCTCCAGGACCGCACCCAGGAACTGCTCCGGGACAGCGGCTGTCGGGCCTATCTGACGGTCAGCTTCACCGGTGTCGACCACCCGGTGCTCAGCAGCGTCACCCTGCTGCGCTTCACCGACCAGTCCGCCGCCGCCAAGGCCGCCGAGGCCCTGCGCGCCAAGCCCGGCGCGGTCGCCTTCATCCTCGCCGACACCAACATCGCGCCCGCCCCCTCCGCCGGCAGCGCCAAGCCGGGCAGCGAGCCGCGGATCGAGGCGGTCGGCCACTACGTGACCGTCACCAGCTCCCGTCCCGGCGACGCCCACCAGGCCGGCACCGCCACCCCGGGCACCCCCGGCGCCACCACCCCGACGCCGACCGCCTCGGGCACCGGCGGCGAGCCGAACCTGGACGAGGCCACCCGGGCGCTGTCCTACGCGGCGGGCCAGCCGTTCGTCTGGATGTGACGGACGGCCAGGGGCCCGGCGCAACTCGTCGCGCCGGGCCCCTTTTGGCGGAAGGTCAGCCCCCGAGCCGGTCCACCGCGGTCACCCGCAGCACCGCCCGGCCCTCCTCGTCCGAGCCGTACAGGTCGACCTCGGCGCTGATGCCCCAGTCGTGGTCGCCCTCCGGGTCGTCGAAGATCTGCCGGACCTTCCAGGCGGAGTCCTCCTCCTCGATGATCAGCATCTTGGGGCCGCGCGCGTCCGGGCCGGTGCCCAGGTCGTCGTACTCGTCCCAGTAGCCGTCCATGGCGTCCGCCCAGCGGTCCGCGTCCCAGCCGTACTCGCCGTCCAGCTCGCCGAGCTCGTCCCAGTGCTCCAGCGCGCACAGCTCGACCCGGCGGAACATCTCGTTGCGCACCAGCACCCGGAAGGCGCGGGCGTTGGCGGTGACCGGAGCCGGCTTGTCGTCCAGGGTGACCTCGGCGGCCTGCGGCTCGGTCGGGTTGGCCAGCTGCTCCCACTCGTCCAGCAGGCTGGAGTCGACCTGGCGGACCAGCTCGCCGAGCCAGGCGATGACGTCCTTCAGGTCGTCGGTCTTCACGTCCTCGGGGACGGTCTGCTCCAGCGCCTTGTACGCCCCGGCCAGGTAGCGCAGCACGATGCCCTCGGTGCGCGCCAGCTCGTAGAAGCCGACGTAGTCCGTGAAGGTCATCGCCCGCTCGTACAGGTCCCGCACCACGGACTTCGGCTGGAGCTGGTGGTCGCCGATCCACGGGTGCGCCCGGCGGTACACCTCGTACGCGTGGGTGAGCAGTTCCTCCAGCGGCTTCGGGTAGGTGATCTCCTGGAGCCGCTCCATCCGCTCCTCGTACTCGATGCCGTCCCGCTTCATCTCGCCGACGGCCTCGCCGCGCGCCTTGTTCTGCTGCGAGGCGAGGATCTGGCGCGGGTCGTCGAGGGTCGCCTCGACGACGGAGACGACGTCCATCGCGTAGGACGGCGAGGTCGGGTCGAGCAGCTCGAAGGCGGCCAGCGCGAAGGTGGACAGCGGCTGGTTGAGCGCGAAGTTCTCCTGGAGGTCCAGGGTGAGGCGGACGATCCGGCCCTCGGCGTCCGGCTCCGGCAGCCGCTCCACCACGCCGCCCTCCAGCAGCGAGCGGTAGATGGCGATCGCGGTGCGGATGTGCCGGCGCTGGGCGGACCTGTCCTCGTGGTTGTCGGTGAGCAGCTTGCGCATCGCCTCGAAGGCGTTGCCCGGGCGGCCGATCACCGACAGCAGCATCGCGTGGCTCACCTTGAACCGGGAGACCAGCGGCTCCGGGTCGGCGGCGATCAGCTTGTCGAAGGTCTCCTCGGTCCAGCCGACGAAGCCCTCCGGCGCCTTCTTCCGCACCACCTTGCGCTTCTTCTTCGGATCGTCCCCGGCCTTGGCGATCGCCTTGTCGTTCTCGATCACGTGCTCCGGCGCCTGGGCGACCACCTGGCCCACGGTGTCGAAGCCGGCCCGGCCCGCGCGCCCGGCGATCTGGTGGAACTCGCGGGCGCGCAGGATGCGCACGCGCTGTCCGTCGTACTTCGACAGGGCGGTGAACAGCACCGTGCGGATCGGCACGTTGACGCCGACGCCGAGCGTGTCGGTGCCGCAGATCACCTTCAACAGGCCCGCCTGGGCGAGGCGTTCGACCAGCCGGCGGTACTTCGGCAGCATGCCCGCGTGGTGCACGCCGATGCCGTGGCGCACGTAACGGGACAGGTTGCGGCCGAACTTGGTGGTGAACCGGAAGTTGCCGATCAGCTCGGCGATGGCGTCCTTCTCCGCCTTCGAGCACATGTTGATGCTCATCAGCGACTGCGCCCGCTCCACCGCCTCCTTCTGCGTGAAGTGCACGACGTAGACCGGCGCCTGGCCGGTCTGCAGCAGCTCCTCCAGGGTGTCGTGCAGGGTGGTGCGGCGGTACTCGTAGAACAGCGGCACCGGGCGGGTCGCGTTGCGCACCACCGTGGTCGGGCGGCCGGTGCGGCGGGTCAGGTCCTCCTCGAAGCGGCGGACGTCACCGAGCGTCGCGGACATCAGCAGGAACTGCGCCTGCGGCAGCTCCAGCAGCGGGATCTGCCAGGCCCAGCCGCGGTCCGGCTCGGCGTAGAAGTGGAACTCGTCCATCACCACCTGGCCGATGTCCGCCCGCTCACCGTCCCGCAGCGCGATCTGCGCCAGCACCTCGGCCGTGCAGCAGATGATCGGCGCGGTCGGGTTCACGCTCGCGTCGCCGGTCATCATGCCGACCTGCTCGGTGCCGAACATCTTCACCAGGTCGAAGAACTTCTCCGACACCAGCGCCTTGATCGGCGCCGTGTAGAACGTCCGCTGCCCCTCCGCCAGCGCCGCGAAGTGCGCCCCCGCCGCCACCAGGCTCTTGCCCGAGCCGGTCGGCGTCGCCAGGATCACGTTGTTCCCGGACACCAGCTCGATCAGCGCCTCCTCCTGCGCCGGGTACAGCGTGATCCCACGCTCCTCCGCCCAGGCTGCGAACGTCTCGTACAGCGCGTCGGGGGTGGCGGGCTTCGGCATCAGATCAAGGAGGGTCACCCGGCTATCTTGCCTGCTCGCCGCCACCCCGGGCAAAGCCCGGGATCACGCGACGGGAACGGTCGGGGCGGTGGAGACGAGCTGGGGGGTGTTGGCGCACCTGTACGCGCCCGGGGCGGCCCGCGCGATCTTCAGGGCGACATCGGCGTACGTCTGCCGGATCCTGGCACGGGGCGAGGTGGAGACCCAGGGCTCGCCTTCGACGGAGACCTGGACGTACGCCGGGTCGGCCTCGCCCTTACGGAGCTCCGCCGGTAGCTGGTAGCCGTCGCATCGGACGTACAACCGCACCCGGGGAGACTTGTCGCCGCCCGCGTCGGCCACCCAGCCCACTGTGTCGGGGCCGAAGTCCAGCGGCGTGGTGCGACCGGCCTCCCGGGTGTCCTTCTGCCGGTCGGCGTCGATCCCGTCGTAGGCGGGGGAGACGGTTGCCGACAGAAGGACGTCGGCCGTTCTGTGCTGCCCGGCCCACCAGACTTCGCACTTGCCGTACCGGTCGCCGTTGACCGGGGCCGACGGGGTTGCCATCCGGTCCTGGCGGGCGCCCTCGTAGCCACGGCCGTCCGGGCCCGCGAGCACCTTGAGCTCGTCCCTGGTGACCTGGGACCAGCAGGCGCTCTGCGGCAGCTCCACCTCCTGCCACGGCTTCCACGCCCACAACCCGCCGCCCACGGCCGCCGCCGCCACGAGGGCGACGGCGGCGTGCCAGGGGCGGACCCGGGACCGGCGCCGGGGCGGGTCGTCCGGGGACGGCGGGATGATGTGGGCGACGTCAGCCATGTCTCAATGCTCTCGGTGGGCCTGGGGTGTGGCGTTCGGGGTCTACTTCTTGGGGAACGCGGTTCCGAAGGAGTCCCTGCCGCTGCCGTAGCCGGTGTTCTCCTCCTGCGCGGCCCGTCGGGCCACGTCGTCGATGTAGTTCGGGTCGGCGCCCGTATTGCGGCCGGCGTCGCGGACCGCGTTGATGATCGCCTGCTGGGCGTTGGTCTCGGCGTTCTGCTTCGCCGTGACGGCCTCGTCGCTCGCGGCGTCGTGGGTGTCGACCTTGTAGCCGGCGGCAACGTTGTCCATGATCTGGTTGGCCACGTAGTCGACGCCCTCGCCGATCAGGGGGGCCCTCTCCTTGATCGCGTCGCCGGCGAACGACCAGAGCTGGCCGGCGAGTTCCCGCTTGGTGTCGATGGCGCCGTTGAACTGGGCGTCGCTGGCGGTGTGCTTGTCGTAGATCGCGTCGACCATGGCGCTGGTGATCAGGCCGTTGACCTGGCCGGCCGGCTTGGCGATGTTCTCGATCGCCACGGCCAGGTCCTTGTGCAGCTCGGGGTGGGCCAGCACGTCCTGGATCTGGGCAGTGGTGTAGGCCTGCTGCCCGGCAGCGATCGAGGCGTAGGCGTCCGGGTTCCGGCCGAGCGTGCCCAGCAGTCGCTCGACCTCGCCCGCCTTGAACAGGTGCGAGTTGGAGCCCGGCCCTTCCAGGGCGCCCTGGATGTCGCCCATGTAGTTGGCGGTCATGTTGCCGAGGCTGCCGTTGAGGTTCGCGAACCGTCCCCCGTTGAGGGCGTCCGGACCGTCGCCGGTGCCGAACCTGGTCACGACTTGTTGCATGACGGCGTTCATGTCGCTGGTGTGCGGAGGGAACTTGCCGTGCACGTCGTCGTACGCCCGGCCGGTGGTGGCGGCCTCGAGGGCGTGGCCGAGGGAGGTGACGTCGAAGGGGTCGGCGGTGCCCGGGTTCGGCCGGGGCGGGTACTGCTGGTCGAGCAGGAGAGAGCGGGTGCCGTTGTCGGTGAGGGTCTTGAGGTAGGTGTTCGCGCCGCCGGTGCTCTTGACCGTGCCGTCCGGGTTGTAGGTGGTCGCCGGATCGTGGAAGAACTTGGTGGCCGCCTCGGGGCTGTGACCGAGGCCTTCCAGGACGGCGGACATCGGGTTGATGCCGCGCAGGTTCCCGTCCTTGTCGGGCACGCCGATGAACTTGAGCTCGGTGAACGGGTAGGTGGCCTTGGTGGCCGCGTCCCAGCGCATCGGGTTCTCTTCGGTGAGCTGGGTGACGTGCTCCGCGATCGGGTTGATGAAGTGCGGGTCGTACTTCCCGTTGCGCAACAGGTTGGCCATGATCTGGTAGCCGTACGGGCTGTGCGCCGGGTCGGCGCCCGCCGGGACGGGGATCTGCTTGGCACCGGCCGCGCGCAGCTTGGTCTCCCAGTCGTCCGAGACGTGCAGCGGCTGCTTGGTGTCGGTCGCGGTGGCCAGGGTGAGGCCCAGGTCCTTCTGGATGCCCTTGATCGCGGCGGAGCGGGCCGGACTGTTGGCGTAGTCCCCGCTCTGCGCCATGGCACCGTACTTCGACAGGAAGGTCGCCGGGTCCTGGTTGCCGTAGAAGGAGGTGGCGAAGCGCGGGTCGCTGTCGTGGTGGTCCAGGATGCTCTGGAGGTGCTTGAGTTGGGCGTCGCTGGCCTTGTCGCCGAGGCTGAGGATGTAGGTGGCCGCCTTGGCCTCCTCCTCCGGGATGCCGCCGGCCGGATTGGCGTTGAAGGCGGTGCCGTCACTGCCGGTGTCGTCGCCCAGGGCCCTGGCAGCGTCGAGGTCGGCCTCGGTGGCGCGGTCGATCGCGTCGCCGATGGCCTTGGCCGCCGAATCGGCCTTGGCCTTCCAGCTCTTGCCGTAGTCCGGGTCGCGCTTGTCCTCCTCGGTCGTGGGCGCGGGCCAGCTCACCGCGCCCTCGCTGTTGACGGTGAGGCCGACCGTGGTGGCGTTGTGCACGGCATTGGTGAGGTCCTGCTTGGCGGCCGTGATCTCGGTGTGGGCGTCCCGAAGGGCCTTGGCCAGCGCTGAGGCCTCCTCGAAGGCGGCGTGGATCTGGTCGCGGGCCCAGGTGAGCTTGGCGTTGGCGAGGCCGGCGGCGTCACCGTGCCAGCCGGACTGCGTGATGGTGCCGATGACCTCGTTCTGCATCCGCTGGGTGAGGTCCCACTTGCGGACCAGGGCCTCGAAGTCGCCCGCCGCCGAGTTGAGGCTGCTGAGGTCGACCTGCTGGAGCTGGCTGAATGTCACCATGATCGTACTGCTTTCCCCCGTGCGCGGTGCTAGCTCTTGGCGCTCTGCGGCTTGTTGAAGCTGGCGTGGATGTCGGACTCGGTCTGGATGTACGCCTGCGCGGTGGTCTGGAGGTTGGTGCCGATATCTCCGACCGTCCCCTTCAGGGCGTCGGCCTGGGTGGACCACGTTGCCCAGGATGCGGGGAGTACGGTGCCGAGGGCCCAGCCCTTGAGCGCACCGGCGGCGGCGGTCACGTGCTCGCCAGGTTGGTCGCACTCGGACTTGACGGAGTCCCGCAGGGAGAAGGCGTTCTGGGCGGCCTGCTGGAGCACGCCGGTGTTGACCGTGACGGTCTTCCCGCCGCCGGCCGGATTCAGCGAGACCGGGGCGGCGTTGGCGCCGGCCAGGTCCGGAAACCGCTTCTTCGCTTCTTCGGTCAGATTGCCCTTGTCGTCGAAGAGCCACGGGTTCATTCGACGCTCGAACTCAAGGTCTGTCACTTCTTGCCCCCAGGTGAAGAACGACGTGGAGTGTATCGAAAATATTGTCGAGTCATTGGGGGTGGCTGCAGAGCTGTCGAATTCAGTCGAAGTGACAGAGTTTCGGTGTCTGGGATCTGTAATTCAAATGAATTCAAGATGAACGCCACAAAAACAGCACGCCGGGGCTGTGCCGAGTCGCACATTGATCGGGGCTCGGGAGGCGTGTCAGAGTGCCGGGCATGGTCAACTCTCTCGCCTCCCAGACCCGCCCCGCCGCCGCGCCGGCCCCGGCGGACGTCTTCGACTGGCTCGACGAGGCCGCCGCGTTGCGCGCCGACGCCGGGCTGACCCGTACGTTGCGCAGCCGGGCGGCGGAGGATCCGGTGCTGGACCTGGCCGGGAACGACTACCTGGGGCTGACCAGGCACCCGGTGGTGACCCGGGCGGCGGGGGAGGCGGCGCTGCGGTGGGGCGGGGGTGCGACGGGGTCGCGGCTGGTGACCGGGACGACCGCGCTGCACACCGAACTGGAGGAGGAGCTGGCGGAGTTCTGCGGGGTGGAGGCCGCGCTGGTGTTCTCCTCCGGGTACACGGCGAACCTGGCCGCGCTCACCGCGCTGACCGACCCGGACACCCTGATCGTCTCCGACGCCTACAACCACGCCTCGCTGATCGACGGCTGCCGCCTCGCCCGCGCCGACGTGCACCGGGCCCCGCACAGCGACCCGGCGGCGGTCGCCGAGGTGCTGGCCGGGCGGGCGCAGCGGCGGGCGCTGGTGGTCACCGACTCGGTGTTCTCGGTGGACGGGGACGCGGCGCCACTGCGCGGGCTGTCCGAGGCCGTCCGGGCGCACGGCGCCGCGCTGCTGGTGGACGACGCCCACGGGCTGGGCGTGCTCGGCCCCGGCGGGCGCGGCGCGCTGGCGGCGGCCGGGCTGGCCGGGCAGCCGGACACCGTCGCCACCGTGACGCTGTCCAAGTCGCTCGGTTCGCAGGGCGGCGCGGTGCTCGGCCCGCGCCGGGTGATCCAGCACCTGACCGAGACCGCCCGCACCTTCATCTTCGACACCGGTCTGGCCCCGGCAGCCGCCGGCGCCGCCCTCGCCGCCCTGCGGCTGCTGCGGGCCGAGCCGGAGCGCGCCGAGCGGGCCCGCGAGGTCGCCCGCAGCCTCGCCGCCCGGCTCACCGCCGCCGGTCTGCGGGCCTGCGAGCCGGACGCGGCCGTGGTCTCGGTCCGCGCCCCGGGCCCGGAGGCCGCCGTCGCCTGGGCCGCCGACTGCCGCCGGGCGGGCCTCGCGGTCGGTTGCTTCCGGCCCCCGTCCGTCCCGGACGGCGTCTCCCGGCTGCGCCTGACCGCCCGCGGGGACCTCACCGACGCGCAGATCGCGGACGCCGTCCGGATCATCGCCGAGCTGGCCCCGGCGGGTGCGCGGGGCTAGGCCTTCAGGTTTCGACGCGATCCGGGCCGCCGTCCGCCGGACGGTGGCCCGGATCCGTTGCTGTTCCCGCCGTTTCTACGGCGCGCTGGCGGTGCTGGGCGGCCGGGCGCTGGCGGTCGTGTACGCCGACATGACCAGCGCGATCGCGCTCGGCGTTCCGCTCGGCAACGAGATCGGGGCGCTTGCCTCCTGGCGCTGGGCCTTCGGGTTCGTGGCGCTGCTCGCCCTGATCACCATCGGCGGTCTGGCCGGGCGTCTGCCGTCCGTCCCCGGGGCGGCCGGACTGCTCGCCCGACTCCCGCTCGTCGCAGCCGGCTTCGCGCTCCTGGCGGCGCTGTGCGCACTGGCCTCCGGCGGTCAGCGGGCGGGCCAGGAGACCGAGGTGCCGGTCGAAGCGCGACGTCCGCAGCCGGTGGGCGACTGAGAAAACCGCTCGGCGGGAGCGGTCCCGGAAGGCAGGATGACGGGATGGCTGATCTGCTCTGGGACGACCACGTCGCGTGGCTGCTCGATCCGTCCGACGGGGGCTACCTCCCGGACGTGTACGTCGCGGACACGACGACGGCGGACTGGCAGGCGCTGCTCGACCTGGTGGTGGAGCAGCGCTGGGCCTTCGAGTACTCCGAGGGCGACACGGTGCTGCCGCTGCCCCGGGCCGAGACGGTGCTGTCCCGGCCGTCCGGCGCCGAGTGCCCGAACCTGCGCGTGTGGCCGGACCCGGAGGTCTGCGCGATCTTCCGGTTCCTCGGTGAGGAGGAGATCGACTTCGACGTCGACCTCCGCGAACTACAGGGCCAGGAACGGCTGGACGTCCTCTGCGGGTTCCTGGCCGCGATCGGGCGCCGGCTCGGCAAGTCGGTGCCGATGTTCTACCAGGGCGACACCCGGGAGCCGTTCCTCGGGTACGACGTCGAAGCCGACCGGGTCCGGGTGTTGTGGACACCGCCGGAGGCAGGGCGGCGGGATGGCTGATCTGCGCTGGGACGACCACGCCGCATGGCTGCTCGATCCGGTCCGCGACGGCTGGCTGCCGGACGGGTGCGTCGCGGACACCACAACGGCGGACTGGCAGGCCGTGCTGGACCTGGTGGTGGAGCAGGGCTGGGCCCTTACGTTCGTCGTGGGCTGCTTCGAGGTGCCGCTGCCCCGGGCCGAGGAGGTCCTCTCCTGGCCGGCCGGATCCGCGCGCCCGGTGCTGAGCGTGCGGCCGGGCCCGGAGGTCGGGGCGGTCTTCCGGTTCCGCAGTGCGGAGCGGATCGACTTCGACGTCGATGTCGACCGGCTCCGCGGCCAGGAAGGACTGGACGTGCTGTGCGAGTTCCTGGCCGCGGTCGGACGGCGGCTCGGCAGGTCGGTGCCGACGTACGCCGGGAGCGGCGACACCCCGTTCCTGCAGTACGACCGCGAAACCGACCGGGTCCTGGTGCGGTGACCCCCAGGACCCCGAAGCCCTACGGTTGCCCCAGCACCAGCAGCGCCTCCGCGCCGACCGGCCGGTAGCCGGCCGCCTGGAAGGCGCGGACGCTGGGGGCGTTGCCGGGTGCCTGCTGGGCCCAGACGGTCCCGCCCTCCGGCAGCAGGTGGCGGGCGGCGGTGGCGAGGGCGCGGCCCAGGCCGCGGCCCTGGGCGTGCGGGTCCACCTCGACGGCGGTCTCCCACCGGCCCGCCACGCCGCGGCCGAGGATCAGCACGCCGCCGTCGGTCTCGTACACCCGGACGTCCTCGCGGTAGCGCAACGCCCGTACCACGCGGGGGTGTTCGCGGTCCCCGACCGGGGTGAGCGGCAGCGGCGGGGCGCCGGGGAGGCGGTCGGCGACGGTGAGCAGGTCGATGTTGTTGACGGTCCGCCCGGTGCGCTCGGCGAAGGCGGTCAGGAAGGGCGGGCAGAGCGGCGCGGACAGCGGGTCGCCGGGGGTGGCGGCGAGCGTCTCGCGCACCCAGTCCGGATCCTCGTCGGTGAACACCGCGGCGTGCGCCGCGAAGGCCGTCACCCCCGCCTCACGCGGCGACGGCTGCGGCACCACCGTGACCGACCCGTCCGGCGGCGGGAACACCCCGCCCGCCGCGTCCGCCAGGATCTCCGCCAGCCCCCGCACGCCCATGCTCCCCATCCCCTCCCGGAAAAGTCGTCCGGCCCAGTTGATCACCGGCTGCGGTGATACGCCAACAGGTACCGCCAGAACAGCAGTCGGCGCAGTCGGAACCCCGGCAGGTGCTGCGCCGCGTACGCCCGGATCTCGGGGAGCGAGGTCTTCGGCATCGTGACCGGGGCCTGCACGCGGCTCGGCGGGGCGCCGCGCTCGCGCAGGTACACGGCCAGCCGGAAGACCGCGTTCACCGGCACCGCCGCCAGGCTGAGCAACCGGTCCCCGGCCGTGGTCTCCCGGTAGCAGCCCAGCACGACCAGCACCCCGCCGGGCGCCAGGGCGTCGCGCAGCCGGGCGAGGGTGTCGAGCGGCAGATGGTGGAGGCTGGCCAGGCTGGAGATGAAGTCGTAGTGACCGGGCGGCAGTTCGAGCGTGGTGAGGTCCGCCTGCCGGTACCGGATCCGTGAGGAGTCACCGCGCGACTGCGCGGCGGTGATCACGACGGTGTCGCGGTCGACGGCGTCCACCTCGAGACCGCGCCGGGCGAGCGCCCGGGCGAAGGTGCCGGTGCCGCAGCCGACGTCCAGGGCGCGGCGGGCGCCGGGCGGCAAGGAGCGCAGCAGTAACCGGTGGTAGTGGTCGTTGTGGTCGAAGGGCATCCGGTCAGACTAGACCGGCGCACTGAACCGGCGGACTAGGCCGACTTCCTGCGAGCCCGGCTCGGCTGGACCCGGGTCGGTTCGCCCGCCGCCTTCGGGTGGTCGGGCGGGTACGGGAGTTCGCCGAGGCCCTCGTCGTGCAGCTGCTTCTGGTACAGCTCCAGCACGCCGTCCAGCCGGTAGGCGTGGTCGTCCATCTCCGCGTTGAGGTCGCCGAGTTCGGCGAAGCGGGCGGGCACCGTCCGCAGGTCGAAGTCCTCCGGGGCGGCGTCGTCCAGCTCCTCCCAGCGCAGCGGGGTGGAGGCGGTGGCGCGGGGGCGGGCGCGCAGGGAGTAGGCGGAGGCGATGGTGCGGTCGCGGGCCATCTGGTTGTAGTCGACGAAGATCCGTTCGCCGCGCTCCTCCTTCCACCAGGCGGTGGTGACCCTCCCGGGCATCCGCTGTTCCAGCAGCCGCCCGAGGGCGATCACGGCGTGCCGGCCGTCGGTGAAGGTCCACTCGGGCACCAGCGGGACGTAGACGTGCAGGCCGCGCCCGCCGGAGGACTTGGGCCAGCCGCGCAGCCCGTGCTCCTCGAGCAGGGCGCGCAGCTCGTGGGCGGCGTGGACGGCGTCGCGGAAGTCGGTACCGGGCTGGGGGTCGAGGTCGATGCGCAGCTCGTCGACGTGGTCGGTGTCGGTGCGCCGGACCGGCCAGGGGTGGAAGGTGAGGCAGCCCAGGTTGGCGGCCCACAGCACGGCGGCCGGTTCGGTGGGGCAGATCTCGTCGGCGGAGCGGCCGCTGGGGAAGTCGATCCGGGCGGTGGGCAGCCAGTCCGGCAGGCCCTTGGGTGCTCGTTTCTGGTAGAAGAACTCGCCGTCGACCCCGTCCGGGAAGCGCTGGAGGGTGGTGGGCCGGTCGCGCAGTCCGCGCAGCACCCCGTCGGCGACGGCCAGGTAGTACTGCGCGACGTCCAGCTTGGTGAGGCCGCGCTCGGGGTAGTACACCTTGTCCGGGTTCGACAGCCGGACGGTGCGCCCGGCGACTTCGAGTTCGACGGCGGAGCCCATGCCCCTCACCGTAAGGGCGCGGCGCCCGGCGCGCGCCCCGAGCCCGTTGGCCCGAGTCTGGGACTCATGGACCTGCCCGTGATGCCGCCGGTGGAGCCGATGCTCGCCAAGTCGGTGGCCAAGATCCCGCCGGGGATGCAGTACGAGGCCAAGTGGGACGGCTTCCGCACGATCGTGTTCCGCGACGGCGACGAGGTGGAGCTCTGCAGCCGCACCGGCAAGCCACTGACCAGGTACTTCCCCGAGCTGGTGGAGGCCTTCCGGCGGGAGCTGCCGCCGCGCTGCGTGCTGGACGGCGAGGTGGTGATCGCCCGGGAGGGGCGGCTGCGCTTCGAGGAGCTGCTGGAGCGGATCCATCCGGCGGCGAGCCGGGTGAAGCTGCTCGCCGAGCAGACGCCCGCCTCATTCGTCGCCTTCGACCTGCTCGCCCTCGGTGACGACTCGCTCGTCGACGAGCCGCTCTCGGTGCGCCGCCCGGCGCTCGAGGCGGCGCTGGCCGGGGTAGCGGACCCGGTCTTCACCGCCCCCGCCTCCACCGACCGCGACGTCGCCGAGAGCTGGTTCGCCGAGTACGAGGGCGCCGGGCTGGACGGGGTGGTGGCCAAGCCGCTGGACCAGCCGTACCGGCCGGGCGAGCGGACCATGTACAAGATCAAGCACGAGCGCACCGCCGACTGCGTGGTGGCCGGCTACCGCGAGCACAAGAGCGGCCCGGTGGTCGGCTCGCTGCTGCTCGGCCTCCACGACGAGCAGGGCAAGCTCCAGCACGTCGGCGTCTGCGCGGCCTTCCCGATGGCCCGCCGCCGCGAACTGGTCGAGGAACTGGCCCCGCTCAGGATGGACGACCTCTCCCAACACCCGTGGGGCGCCTGGGCGGAGGAGGCCGCGCACGCCGAGGGCCGGCTGCCGGGGGCGGTCAGCCGCTGGACCGGCGGCAAGGACCTGTCCTGGATCGCGCTGCGCCCGGAGCGGGTGGTCGAGGTGGCGTACGACCACATGGAGGGCAGCCGTTTCCGGCACACCGCGCAGTTCCGCCGCTGGCGGCCGGACCGCACGCCGGAGAGCTGCACCTACGAGCAGCTGGAGGAGCCGGTCTCATACGACCTCGGCCAGGTGCTGGGGATCTGACGGCACGCAGCCGGAGGCCCGACCCGGGGCAACGGGTCGGGCCTCCGGCGCAGCGCCAGGCGGTCAGGACCGCACGGTGGCGGGGGAGGTGCCGGACGGGAGCGAGGGCGATCCGCTGCCCGAGGCGCCGGTCGACGGGGAGCCGGCCGACGGGGAGCCGGAGGCCGAGCCCGGAGCCGAGGGCGCGGGGGTCGCCGGCGGGACGGAGTAGACGTTCTTCGGCGAGACGATCTTGGTGATCTCGTTCGCGAACAGCGACGAAGGCTCCGAACCCTGGTACAGCACATCGGTGTTGAGCAGCAGCACCAAGGTGCTCTGGGCGTCCGGCAGGTAGACGGCCACGCTCTCGTAGCCCGGCATCGAGCCGTTGTGCCCGATCCAGCCGTTGTTGTTGAACAGCCCGAAGCCGTAGCTGACGCCCGGGTCGCCGGTCGGCAGGGTCTTCAGTCGCTCGGCCTGGCTGGCCGGACTGATGATCCCGCCGGTGGCCACGGTCTTGGCCCAGCTCTCCAGGTCGGCGAGCTGGGTGATGACCGCCCCGGCGGTCCACGCCCAGGACGGGTTCCAGTTGGTGGCGTCCTGGATCGACCCGTCGGGCGTCTGGTTGGTGTAGCCGTGGGCGTGCGGGTCGGGGAGGGTCCCGTCGGTGGGGAAGCTGGTCTTGGCGAGCGAGGCCGGCGAGAACACCTGGGCCTTCAGGAAGTCGCCGGCCGACTGCCCGCCGACCTTCTCGATCAGCTTGCCCAGCAGGATGTAGTTGCTGTTGTTGTACTGGAACTTGGTGCCGGGCGGGAAGACGGCGGGGTGCTTGTAGCCGTAGGCGAGCAGCTGGTCCGGGGTGAACACGTGCTGCGGGTCGCTGATCAGGTCGTTGACGAAGTCCGGGTCGGAGCTGTACGGGAACAGCCCGCTGCGCATGTCGCCGAGCTGGCGGACGGTGATCCCGTCGCCGCCGGGGACGCCGTCGACGTACTTGGAGATCGGGTCGTCCAGGGCCACCTTGCCCTGGTCCACCAGGCGCAGCACGGCTGTCGCCGTGTAGGTCTTGGTCTCGCTGCCGATCCGGGTGAAGAGCCCCGGGTCCATCGGCGTCCCGGCGGACTTGTCGGCGACGCCGAAGGACTTCTGGTACGTGCCGCCGGGCGTGATCAGCCCGACCGAGACGCCGGGGACAGAGGCCTGGCTCATCACCCGCTGGATCGCGGCGTCCAGCCGGGAGGTGACGTCGGGGGTCAGCGGCACCACCGCGCCGGAGGAGGCGTTCCCCGGGCTCGGCGAGGCGGTCGCCGAGGAGCTGGGCGAGGGGCTGAGCGCGGCGGGTTCGGCGATGACCGCCGGGTCGGCGGCCCGCGGGGCGGGCTTCGAGTCGCCGGAGCAGGCCGCGGTGGCGAGCAGGCCGGTCAGGGCCAGGGCGGCGGCGGTCGCGCGGCCGGCGGTGCGGACAGCGGCCGGGCGCGGCCGTCGGGGCTTGGTCATGGGTCGAGGCGCCTCTCTGGGGCGAAGGGCCCTTTGCTGAAACGGGCCCCGGAGCGCCTGCTCCACGGGGCCGCAGGGGAGCGTCGCCACCGTAAGCACCGCCGTCGGGGGCCCGCGCGCCGGTGGCGGCCCGGCTGGCCCGAACGGGCCCGACCCCCACCCGGGTGGCCGCTCCCGCTGGCGACTCCTTGTCAGGTACCCGGATGCGACGGCCGGTTGGTGTCGCCGCCGATGCCCCGCGCTCGGCCGGACGGGTGAGCACCGGCATGCCGCGACCGCCCTCGGCCCCAGCTCGGGCACGATCGTTTAGCCCAGCTGTGGCCGCCCTTAAGAATTCCTCGATGGACCGCACCCCCTCCCACCAGGCAGATTTCTGCCTGCCGGAGCGTGCCCGTCAGGAGCGGCCGAACCGCGCCCTCGGCCTCGCCCGCACCCGGAGGCCGTCCCCCGATCCGCACGTCAGGAGCCGTCGCCCGTGAAGGCACTCGTCAAGCACAACGCCGAGCCGGGGCTCTGGCTGATGGACGTCCCCAAGCCCGAGATCGGCCCCGGCGAGGTGCTGATCAAGGTGCTGCGGACCGGCATCTGCGGCACCGACCTGCACATCCGCAAGTGGGACGGCTGGGCGCAGCAGACCATCAAGACCCCGCTCGTCCTCGGTCACGAGTTCGTCGGCGAGGTCGCCGAGCTGGGCGCCGGCGTCGCGGACATCGCGATCGGCGACCTGGTCAGCGGCGAGGGCCACCTGGTCTGCGGCAAGTGCCGCAACTGCCTGGCCGGCCGCCGCCACCTGTGCCGCAACACCATCGGCCTGGGCGTCAACCGCGACGGCGCCTTCGCCGAGTACGTGGCGCTGCCCGCCTCCAACGTCTGGGTGCACCGGGTGCCGGTCGACCTCGACGTGGCCGCGATCTTCGACCCCTTCGGCAACGCCGTGCACACCGCGCTGTCCTTCCCGCTGGTCGGCGAGGACGTGCTGGTCACCGGCGCCGGCCCGATCGGCATCATGGCCGCCGCGGTCGCCAAGCACGCCGGCGCCCGCAACGTGATGATCACCGACGTCTCCCCGTACCGCCTCGACCTGGCCCGCCAGGTCGGCGTGACGCTGGCGCTCAACGTCGCCGAGCACACCATCGAGGAGGGCCAGCAGAAGCTGGGCCTGCGCGAGGGCTTCGACGTCGGCCTGGAGATGTCCGGCCGCCCCGAGGCGATGCAGTCGATGATCGCCAACATGACCCACGGCGGGAAGATCGCCATGCTGGGCCTGCCCGCCGACGACTTCGCCGTCGACTGGGCGCGCATCGTCACCTCGATGATCACCATCAAGGGCATCTACGGCCGCGAGATGTTCGAGACCTGGTACGCGATGTCCGTGCTGCTGGAGGGCGGCCTGGACCTCAGCCCGGTGATCACCGGCCGCTACGCCGCCACCGACTTCGAGGCCGCCTTCGACGACGCCGCGAGCGGCAACTGCGGCAAGATCATCCTCGACTGGACCGCCTGAGCACCCCGCTGACGCCAAAGGAGCCTGTTGTGTTCGACAACGTGCGCGCCGACATCGCCGCCACCCTCGACGAGATCCGCGAGGCCGGCCTGTTCAAGCCGGAGCGGGTCATCGGCACCCCGCAGAGCGCCGCGGTCACCGTCACCGGTGGCGGCCGCCCGGGCGAGGTGCTCAACTTCTGCGCCAACAACTACCTCGGCCTGGCCGACCACCCCGAGGTGCTCGCCGCGGCGAAGGACGCGCTGGACCGCTGGGGCTACGGCATGGCCTCGGTCCGCTTCATCTGCGGCACCCAGGACGTGCACAAGGAGCTCGAGGACCGCCTCTCGGCCTTCCTCGGCCAGGAGGACACCATCCTCTACTCCTCGTGCTTCGACGCCAACGGCGGCGTCTTCGAGACCCTGCTGGACGACCGCGACGCCGTCATCTCCGACGCGCTCAACCACGCCAGCATCATCGACGGCATCCGGCTCAGCAAGGCCCGCCGCCACCGCTACGCCAACCGCGACCTGGCCGACCTGGAGCAGCAGCTCAAGGAGACCCAGGACGCCCGCCGCCGCCTGATCGTCACCGACGGCGTCTTCTCGATGGACGGCTACGTCGCCCCGCTGCGCGAGATCTGCGACCTGGCCGACCGCTACGACGCCATGGTCATGGTCGACGACTCGCACGCCGTCGGCTTCGTCGGCGCCGGCGGCCGCGGCACCCCCGAACTGCACGGCGTGATGGACCGGGTGGACATCATCACCGGCACCCTGGGCAAGGCGCTCGGCGGCGCCTCCGGCGGCTACGTCGCCGCCCGCCGTGAGATCGTCGCCCTGCTGCGCCAGCGCTCCCGCCCGTACCTGTTCTCCAACTCGCTGGCCCCGGTGATCGCGGCCGCCTCGCTGAAGGTGCTCGACCTGGTCGAGCAGTCCAACGAGCTGCGCGAGAAGCTGGCGGCCAACACCGCGCTGTTCCGCACCAAGATGACCGAGGCCGGCTTCGAGATCCTGCCGGGCGACCACCCGATCGCCCCGGTGATGATCGGCGACGCGGCCAAGGCCGGGCGGCTCGCCGAACTCCTGCTGGAGCGCGGCGTGTACGTGATCGGCTTCTCCTACCCGGTCGTCCCGCACGGCCAGGCCCGGATCCGGGTGCAGCTGTCCGCCGCGCACTCCACCGAGGACGTCGAGCGCGCCGTCGCCGCCTTCGTGGACGCGCGCGCCGCGCTGGGGGAGTGACCGCCCGATAGACCGCCCGCGGGCCGGACCGCTCGGAACCGGACCGGCCCGCGGGCTCACAATCTCCGTGCGGCGGTGGCGAAATCGATTCACCCCCCGCCGCACGGTCACCAACCACCTGCCCCACCCTCCCGCTTCGGGGGTGGGACGCCGGCCCGCACCGGCGTCCCACCCCCGTTCGCGGTTCCGGTGCCACTGCACGTTACCGGCCAGTAATTTGGCTGATCATCACCTCCCCCGAGCCGCCGTCAGATCGTTAGGCTCGCCGCGATCACATCGGGTGAACAGAAGGAGCAGAGCGTGATGGCACGACCCCACCGGACTGGCGGTCACCGGGCAGTGAGCGCGGTCCTCGTCGCGGCACTCGGGCTCGGCGCGGGGGCGGTGGTGGCCCAACCCGCCGTCGCGGCACCGGTGTTGAGTGCTGCACCGGCGGCGTTCGGCGGCTTCCGGCTGGCGGACATCACCGCCGCGGACGGGGTCGTCCTCAAGGCCGACGTGTTCATCCCGCCCGCCGGGACGCCGGGCGCGGATGCCCAGGGTCGCTACCCGGTGGTGGTGCAGCCGGCGAGCTGGGGGCAGAACGACCTGGAGTACGTCGCCCAGGGGCACCGCTTCGCCGCCGCCGGGTACGTCGTCGTGACGTACACCGTGCGCGGCTTCTGGGGTTCGGGCGGGGAGGTGGACGTCGCCGGGCCCAAGGACGTCGCCGACATCTCGACGGTGATCGACTGGGCGCTCGCCCACACCCCGGCGGACCCCGACCGGGTCGGCATGATCGGACTGTCGCTCGGCGGCGGCCTCACGCTCCTCGGAGCCGCGTTCGACCCGCGGATCAAGGCCGTCGCCTCGCTGAGCGGCTGGGCCGACCTGACCGACGCGCTGTACAGCGGGCAGACCCGGCACACCTCCGCCGCCACCAGGCTGGCCACGATCGAGGGCCTGACCGGCCGCAAGAGCCCGGAGTTCGCGACCGCCCTGGACGACCTGTTCGCCGACCGCGACCTGCCCGAGGTGGTCAAGTGGGCGAACGTCCGCTCGCCCGCCACCTACCTGGACCGGATCAACGCCAACGGCACCGCCGTCTACCTCGCCAACGGCTGGAGCGACAGCTTCTTCAACCCCGGCCAGATGACCGACTTCTACCAGAAGCTCACCGTCCCCAAGCGCCTCGAACTGCGCCCGGGCGACCACGCCAGCCAGGAGTTCACCGGCCTGCTCGGCTTCTCCAACGCCACCTGGGACGGTGCCCGGGCCTGGCTCGACCGGTACCTCAAGGGATCGGGCGGTCTCAAGGGCACCGCGGGCGCCCGCGACGGAGTCGACCTGGAGGTCCGCCCGACCGGCGCCCACGAGGCGTACCCGGACTGGAGCTCCGTCAACTCCCGTACCGAGCAACTGACCTTCGGCGAAACCTCCACCGTCCGCGGCGACGAGCCCTCCGGCGCGAGCGGCGGCGTCGTGCTGCTCTCCGGCCTGGTCGACCAGTGGCTGCACCAGCCGCCGACCACCCTGGTGCCCCTGCTCGACCGCGACGCCGCGGCCGTCCGGCGGTCGCAGCCGTACTGGAAGGGCCTCTCCGTGCGCGGAGCCGCCCGGGTGCACACCACCGTCACCGCCTCCGCGCCCCAGGGCACGGCCGTCGCGTACCTCTACGACACGGACGCCCTCGGCGTCGGCCGCCTGATCGCGCACGCCCCGCAGAGCTGGAGCGGACGGCAGGCGGGCCGGTCCTTCCCGCTGGACGTGACGCTGTTCCCCGCCGCGTACGACCTGCCGGCCGGCCACCGGCTCACGCTCGTGCTCGGTACCCATGACGACCTGTACGGCGGCGAGACACCGAAGGGCAGCACGGTGACCTTCGGTCCGGCGGACGTCTCGCTGCCGGTCCGCTGACGTTCGCCTCCCAGCACAGCCCGCCCGGCTGCTCGGGCGGACCGTGGGTCAACAGCTGGGATGGATTCGATCGGCATCTACGTCAACTGTTGTAAGCGGCGCGGGGCCGGGCCGTGACCCGCCCCCGCGCCGGGCAGCTCACTGACGGCGCAGGAACACGTCGGTGAAGGTGTTGGTGGCACCCGGTACCAGGTTGGCGTCGTCCGCGGTGAAGACCACGGTGTCACCGGTGGCGTCGACGTACGGGTCGTAGGAGGTGCCGGTGCTCTGCGAGCCGTCCTCGGTGACGCTCACCCGCTCGACCCGTCCGGTCCACAGGTCGCGGCGGAACACGTCGGTCTGCTGGTTGGTGTCGCCGGGGACCAGGTTGTCCGCGTCGGAGTCGAAGTAGACCCAGCGGTCGTCGTAGGTCATGACGGGCCGGAAGGAGCTGCCGGTGGTCGTGGTGCCGGGCAGGAAGGTGCTGACCCGGGTGACCCTGCCGGTGGCCAGCTCGCGGGCGTAGAGGTCCATCCGGTAGCCGTGCATGCCGGACCGGAGGACGACGGGGACCGGCAGGCCGTAGAGGGCGTAGCGGCCGTCGAGGCTGATCCGGGGGCCGGCGGCGGCGCCGACCAGGGCGCCCGTGTCGTCCAGGCTGGCGCCGGTGACCGTGCCGGTGTCGGCCTTCCAGACGTAGTACGGGTAGAAGCGCTGCCCGGCGAGCTGGGCCGTCCCGGCCGCCGAGGGGGAGGCCGAGGAGGCCGGGTCCGTCGCGCCCGGGCCCGTCGCTGCCGCGTCCGTAGCGGGCGGCGGGAGGAGGTTGCCGGCCCGGGAGGTGAAGCCGACGGTGCGGCCGTCCGCGCTGATGCTCGGGTCGAAGGAGTTGTTGTCGGCGGTGCTGCCGCCGAAGCCGGTGCTGATCAGCCGGGTGGTGTGGGTCCAGCGGTCGGTGACGAAGACGTTCTCCTTGCCGCGGCGCACCCCCGGGGCCAGGTCGGTGCGGTTGGAGGCGTAGACGACGTAGCGGCCGTCCCAGCTCAGGCTGGGGCTGTCGACGGTGCGGATGGACTCGTCGTCGCCGGTGGTGAGGTTGCCCGTGGTGATCAGCTCGGTGCGCCCGGTCCAGAGGTCGCGGACGAAGACGTCGCTCGGGTGCTTGACCTGGCCGGGCACCACGTTGGTGGCGGCGGTGGTGAAGGCGACGTACCGGCCGTCTCCGCTGATCGAGCCGGCCGCGGTGCCGGCGTTCAGCCGGGAACCGTCGTCGGCGACGCTGACCCGCTGGACGTGCCCGTTGCGCAGGTCCCTGACGTAGATCTCGGAGTCGTTCGGGGTGCCGCCGCCGGGCAGCAGGTTGGTCGCGGCCGAGGCGAACAGCGCGGTGCGGCCGTCGGCACTCAGGCCGAGTGCGTACGAGCGGCCGTTGAGCTGCTCGCCCTTGGCGCCCTCGCTGACCCGGGCGGTGTCGCCCTTGGGCGGACGGGCCTCGGCGGCGGGCATCGCGGCACCGGCCACGACGGCGGCGACCAGGACGCAGGCGGCGCGGGCCAGCCGGCGGCGGGAACGTGCGGTGGTCATGGACTTCCTCCCCTGATGACGAGTGCCGGGCCCGCGTCTCCCCCGCGGCCCGGCTCGTTCATGAGCCAATCGCCGCCCGGCCCGGGCGGTCAACGGCCCGAAGCGATCTCCGCCCGAAATACGCCACCGGTGGTACGGGCGCCCGGAACGGCTCCCGGACGGGTTCGCCGAGCCGCGCTGGCAGAATTGGCCTGTGATCGACGCACGACGGCTGCGGACCCTGCGGGCCGTGGCGGACCACCGCACCGTGACCGCCGCGGCGGCCGCCCTCTACCTGACCCCCTCCGCGGTGTCCCAGCAGCTGGCCGCCCTGGAACAGGAGACCGGCCACCACCTGCTCGCCCGGGAGGGCCGGGGCGTGCGGCTGACCGCCGCCGGGGAGATCCTGCTCGGCCACGCCGACGCGGTGCTCGCCCAGCTGGAGCGCGCCGAGGCCGACCTCGCCGCCTACAGCGCCGGCGTCGCGGGCGAGGTCACCGTCGCCTCCTTCGCCACCGGCATCTCGCACGTGCTCGCCCCCGCGATCGGCCTGCTCGCCTCGCGCGCGCCGGGCGTCCGGCTCAAGGTGCTGGACGCCGAGGGCGACGCCAGCCTGCCGATGGTGCTGGACGGCCGGGCCGACCTCGCGGTGGCCGTCGAGTACCGGGGTGCCCCGCGCGCCGACGACGCCCGGCTCACCCGGGTCCCGCTGTACGCCGAGCCCTTCGAGGCCGTCCTGCCGTTGGCGCACCCGCTGGCCGCCGAAGCCGGGCCGCTCGCGGTGGCCGACCTCGCCGACGAGCCGTGGATCGGCCCCTACCCGGGCAACCCCTGCCACGACGTCGTCCTGCTGGCCTGCGAGCACGCCGGCTTCCAGCCGCGCCTGCTGCACTCCTCGGACGACTTCCGCGCCGTCGTCGCCCTCGCCTCCGCCGGCTCCGGCGTCGCCCTCGTCCCGCGCTCCGCCCTGCGCGGAGTCGACCTGGCCATGGTCGCCGTCCGCGCGGTCGACAGCGATCTCGCCACCCGCCGGGTCTTCGCCGCCGTCCGCGCCGGCGCCGACGGCCACCCGCTGATCCGTCCGGTCCTCGACTCCCTCGCCGAAGCCGCCGCCTCGGGGGCATAGGCGTGATGACGGAGATTCAGCGCCCGGCGCCACCCCCAGGAGGGACCTCACGCCCTCGACCGCTGTCATGCGTTTTCGATAGGTGGACGACAGGCACCGGTGCGTAGCATTGGTACATGCGTGTCTTGATCGTCGAGGACGAGCTGTACATGGCAGAGGCCATCCGTGACGGGCTGCGCCTGGAGGCGATTGCCGCGGACATCGCCGGTGACGGCGACACCGCCTTGGAACTGCTGAGCGTCAACGCCTACGACATCGCCGTCCTCGACCGCGACATCCCCGGCCCGTCCGGTGACGAGGTCGCCGAACGGATCGTCGCGGCGGGATCGGGCATGCCCATCCTCATGCTCACCGCCGCCGACCGGATCGACGACAAGGCCTCCGGGTTCGGGCTCGGTGCCGACGACTACCTCACCAAGCCGTTCAAGATGCGTGAACTCGTCCTCAGGCTCAGGGCGCTCGACCGCAGGCGCGCGTACATCAGGCCGCCCGTGCGGGAGATCGCGGGCCTGCGGCTGGACCCCTTCCGTCGCGAGGTCTACCGCGACGACCGCTACATCGCACTCACCCGCAAACAGTTCGCCGTGCTCGACGTGCTCGTCGCCGCCGAAGGCGGCGTCGTCAGCGCCGAGGAACTGTTGGAGCGGGCCTGGGACGAGAACGCCGACTCGTTCACCAATGCCGTACGCATCACGGTCTCGACTCTGCGCAAACGCCTCGGTGAACCCCAGATCATCGCCACCGTGCCCGGCGTCGGATACCGGATCATCACCCCGGCGGACATCGAGCGTGAGGGCAATGCGGGCGCCTAGGACACCGGGCTTGAGCGTCCGCCTCAAATTCGCCCTCAGCTATGCGGGTTTCGTCATGCTCGCGGGCGTGCTGATGCTGGCCACCGTGTGGGTGTACCTGCTGCGCGGCCTGCCCGGTGCGGCGAGCAGCCCCAACGGGCTCGTGCCCATCCGCACCATCGTGCTGCACGCCTACGCTCCGGCGGTGGCCGGAGTGCTGGTGTTCCTCCTGGTGTTCGGCCTGCTGGGAGGCTGGCTGCTCGCCGGCCGGATGCTCGCCCCACTGACCCGCATCACCGACGCCACCTCATTGGCCGCGAACGGGTCGCTCTCCCACCGGATCGAGCTGGAAGGCCGCCAGGACGAGTTCCGCGAGCTGGCCGACGCGTTCGACACCATGCTCGCGCGCCTCGAAGCGCACGTCACCGAGCAGCGGAGGTTCGCGGCCAACGCCTCCCACGAGCTGCGCACCCCGCTGGCGATCACGAGGGCCCTGCTCGAAGTGGCTCTCGACGACCCGGCGCGAGATTCGGGCGAGCAGTTCCGACGCCTCCACCACGTCAATGCCAGGGCGATCGACCTCACCGAGGCGTTGCTCCTGCTCAGCCGGGCCGACCAGCGATCCTTCACCCGGGAGCCCGTCGACCTGTCCCTGAACGTCGAGGAGGCCGTCGAGACGCTGCTTCCCATGGCGGAGAAGAACGGCGTCACCATCGAGGCCTCGGGCGACATCACCCCGACCATCGGCTCCCGCGCGCTCCTGCTGCAGATGACAGTCAATCTCATCCACAACGCGATCGTCCACAACCTGCCCGGTCGGGGCATCGTGTGGGTGACGACCGGCATCCATCCCGGAAGCGTGACGCTCACCGTCGAGAACACCGGCGAGATCCTCTCGGCGCAGCTGGTCTCGACCCTCACCGAGCCCTTCCAGCGCGGCACCGAACGCATCCGCCACGACCACGCGGGCGTCGGCCTGGGCCTGGCCATCGTCAAGAGCATCGTCCAAGCGCACGACGGAACCCTCACCATCGCCCCGCGCCCCGGAGGCGGCCTCCACGTCACGGTGCGGCTGCCGATCGCCCCTGCGCCGGCCAGGGGGCCTCTCGCCCACTGATGCACCCCGCACTCAGGGACTCACCGACATTCGACCGGTGAGTCCTTCCGCTTTCCGCTCCTCGCATTCCCCCATCGGTTCATTTCGCGACACCGAGGAATTTCCGAAGGTCGGAATCCGGGGCCGCGTCCAAGTGTCGGAAATGCTCGCTTGGACACCGACTCATGGACGGCGACTCGTGGACAGCGAGTCCGATCAGCACCATGGACCTGCGGACTTCGGTGTCGTCGGAGAGGGGATGTCCGTATGGTCATGATGCCGTCCATCGGGGGGGCGCCAAGGGCCGGCGGAGGCGACGATCCCGAGCCGGCCAAGCTCCGCCCTGAAACGCCACGCAGGGTGCTGGCCTATTTTCGCCCGTACACCGGCAGAATCGCACTCTTCGCAATCGGCGCCGTCCTGGAGTCGCTCATCGTGGTGGCGACTCCGCTGTTGCTCAAGCAGATCGTCGACGACGGGATCCTCAAGGGCGACTCCGGAGCCGTCACCCTGCTGGCCGGCCTCACCGCGGGGCTCGCCGTCCTCGACGCGTTGCTGCAGCTGGTGCTCGCCCACCTCGCCGGATCGATCGGGCAGGGGGTCAGCCACGACGTCCGGATCCAGTCGATCGAGCACGTCCAGCGGCTGCCGGTCGCGTTCTTCACCCGCACCCAGACCGGTGTGCTGGTCGGACGGCTCCACACGGATCTGATCATGACGCAGCAGGCGTTCAGCCAGCTGCTGATGGCGCTCCCCAGCGTGATCGGGGTCGTCCTGGTGATGGCCGAGCTGTTCTACCTGTCGTGGCTCGTCGCCGTCATCACGGTGGTGCTGATCCCGCTGTTCGTCGTTCCCTGGGTGTACGTGGGGCGAGTGACACAGCGGTACACCAGGCAGTCGATGGAGGTGAACGCCGGCCTGGCCGGCCTCCTCCAGGAGCGGTTCAACGCCCAGGGGGCGATGCTCTCCAAGCTCTTCGGCCGTCCGGACGAGGAGATGGCCGAGTACGAGGACCGGGCGGCAAGGCTGCGCGGGATCGGCGTGAGCGTCGTCGTCTACGGTCGGATGGCCTTCGTCATCATGATGCTGATCGCCGCGCTCGCCACGGCGCTCACCTACGGGGTCGGCGGCGGCCTCGTGCTCTCCGGAGTCTTCCAGCTCGGCACGCTGATCGCTCTCGCCGCCCTGCTCGGGCGGCTGTTCGGGCCGATCACCCAACTGTCCGGGATGCAGGCGAACGCGCTGGTCGTCCTGGTGAGCTTCGACCGGATCTTCGAGCTCTTCGAGCTGAAGCCGCTGATCGAGGAACGCCCCGACGCCGTCACGCTCACGCGGGACACGGCCCCGGAGATCGAGTTCGAGGACGTGTCGTTCCGCTATCCGGGCGCGGACGAGGTCTCGCTGCCGTCGCTGGAGCAGAACGTGCGTGGCGGAGGGGATCGAGGGGAGACGGCGCCGGAGGTCCTGCGCCACGTGAGCCTGCGGGCGCCGGCCGGAACCATGACCGCACTCGTCGGCCCGTCCGGCGCGGGGAAGAGCACTCTCACCCACCTGGTGTCCCGGCTGTACGACCCGACCTCCGGCACCGTCCGGGTCGGCGGACACGACCTTCGGGACCTCTCCTTCGGCTCGCTCCGCGAGGCGGTGGGCGTGGTCAGCCAGGACACCTACCTCTTCCACGACACGATTCGGGAGAACCTTCGCTACGCCCGTCCGACCGCCACCGAGGACGAGCTGATCGAGGCGTGCAAGGGAGCCCAGATCTGGGACTTGATCGAATCCCTCCCGAGGGGGCTCGACACCGTCGCCGGAGACCGCGGCTACCGGCTGTCGGGCGGGGAGAAGCAGCGACTGGCCATCGCCAGGCTGCTCCTGAAGGCGCCCTCGGTCGTCGTGCTCGACGAGGCCACCGCTCACCTGGACCCCGAGTCGGAGGCCGCCGTCCAGCGGGCCCTCAGGACCGTGCTGCGCGACCGCACCTCCCTGGTGATCGCCCACCGGTTGTCCACGATCCGTGAGGCCGATCAGATCGTCGTGATCGACGACGGAGGCGTCCGGGAGCGCGGGACGCACGAGGAGCTGCTGGCCGAGGGCGGACTCTACGCGGAGCTCTATCACACGCAGTTCGCCGGGCCGGGCGGCAACGGCGCCGTGCCCGAAGGCAATGGGGCCGGGCCGGTCCACCAGATGGTTCCTGAAGGGGGACGATGAATTCCGCAGCGCTGGCCACGCCGACGGTGCCGGAGCTGTTCGCCCGCCAGGTGGAGCGGACGCCCGACGCAGTGGCCGTAGTTGATGGGGACCGGGCGCTGACCTACCGGCGGCTGGACGAGCTCGCGGGCCGGCTGGCCGGGCGGCTGATCGGTCGGGGCGTCCGCCGCGGCGACCGCGTGGCGGTCCTGATGGAACGCTCCGCGGACCTGGTGGTGACGCTGCTCGCGGTATGGAAGGCGGGAGCCGCGTACGTGCCGGTGGATGCCGCCCATCCCGCGCGGCGGGTGGCGTTCGTGGTCGCGGACTCGGGGGCGTCCCTGGTGGCGTGTTCGGCCGCGGCGCGCGACCGCGTTCCGGAGGGGGTCGAGTCGATCGTCGTCACGGACGAGGTTCCGGGCGACGCGCCGACGGTCCCGGTGGGTCCGGGGGACCTGGCGTACGTGATGTACACCTCCGGGTCGACCGGGGTCCCGAAGGGAGTGGCCGTCCCGCACCGGAGCGTCGCGGAGCTGGTGGGGGACCCCGGCTGGGCGGTGGACGCCGGTGACGCGATCCTCGTGCACGCGCCGCACGCCTTCGACGCGTCCCTCTTCGAGATCTGGGTACCGCTCGCCTCGGGCGCCCGCGTGGTGATCGCCGAGCCGGGCGCGGTGGACGCCCGGCGTCTGCGGGAGGCGGTCGCCGCTGGCGTGACGAAGGTGCATCTGACCGCGGGGAGCTTCCGCGCGCTGGCCGAGGAGTCACCGGAATCCTTCGCCGGCCTCCACGAGGTGCTGACGGGCGGCGACGTGGTGCCCGCGGCCGCGGTGGAGAAGGTGCGAAGGGCGATCCCCCGAGCGCGGATCCGGCACCTGTACGGTCCGACGGAGACGACGCTGTGCGCGACGTGGCACCTGCTCCGGCCGGGCGATGCGCTGGGCCCCGCCCTGCCGATCGGCCGTCCGCTTCCGGGCCGCCGGGCCCAGGTGCTCGACGCGTCGCTGCTGCCCGTGCCGCCGGGTACGGTCGGCGACCTCTACCTTTCCGGCGCCGGCCTCGCGGACGGCTACCTGGACCGGGCGGCGCTGACGGCGGAGCGGTTCGTGGCGGATCCGTCCGTACCCGGCGGCCGGATGTACCGGACAGGGGATCTCGCCCGCTGGACCGCCGACGGCGAGCTGCTGTTCGCGGGCAGGGCCGACGACCAGGTGAAGATCCGCGGGTTCCGGATCGAGCCGGGTGAGATCGAGGCCGCGCTGACCGCCCGGCCGGATGTCCACGAGGCCGTCGTGGTGGCGATCGACGGTCGCCTGATCGGCTACGCGGTGACGGACGTGGATCCCGTCGTCCTCCGTGGGCGTCTCGGGGCGATGCTGCCGGAGTACATGGTCCCGGCTGCCGTGATCACGCTGGACCGGCTTCCGCTCACCGCCAACGGCAAGGTGGACCGGGCGGCGCTGCCCGCGCCCGTCTTCGGGGGGAATGCCGGGGGCCGCGAACCCGCCACCGAGGCGGAGCGCGTCCTGAGCGGGCTGTTCGCCGAGCTGTTCGGCCTGGACCGGGTCGGTGTCGACGAGGACTTCTTCGCCCTGGGCGGCGACTCGATCTCCGCGATGCGGCTGGCGGCCCGCGCGTCCGGGGCCGGTCTGCTGGTGACGCCCTCCCAGGTCTTCGAGGAGAGGACCCCCGCACGGTTGGCGTCCGCGGCGCGTCCGGTACCCGCCGACGCCCCCGACGCCCGTCCCCTGGTCGCTCTCACCGCGGAGGAGGAGAGCGAGCTGGCGACCGCCGTACCGGGTGCCGAGGAGGTCTGGCCGCTCGCCCCGCTCCAGGAAGGGCTGCTCTTCCAGTCGAGCCTCGAAGAAGAAGGCCTCGACATCTACCAGGCGCAGTGGATCCTGGAGCTGAACGGGCCGTTGGACGTGGCCCGGCTCCGGGCCGCGTGGGAGGCGGTCTTCGCACGGCACGCCGGGCTCCGGGTGAGTTTCGTACGGCTCGCGTCGGGGAGGGCGCTCCAGGCCGTCGCCGGACACGTCGTCCTGCCCTGGCGGGAGGTCGACCTCACGGGCGTGAACGACGCCGAGGCGGCCGTCGAGGCCCTCGCCCGGCGGGAACAGGAACAGCGGTTCGACCTGGCCGCGGGCCCGCTGTTCCGGCTGCTGCTGGTCCGGATCGGCGAGGACCGGCACCGCCTGCTGGTCGTCCACCACCACATCCTGACCGACGGCTGGTCGGTGGCGGTCATCCTCAACGAGGTGGCCGAGGCGTACGCGGGCGGCGGCCGGCTCCCGGAGCGGATCGGTGCGGCGTCCTACCGGGACTACCTGGCCTGGCTGGATCGGCAGGACAAGGACGCGGCCCGCGCGGCCTGGCAGGCGGAGTTGTCCGGCCTCGACGGGGACGCGTCGATCGCGAGGACGGCCGCCGGGACGGGATACGAGTACCGCATCGCCCACGTCATGCCGGAGCTCTACACCAGGCTGACGCAGGTGGCCCGTGACCACGGGCTGACGCTGAACACGATGGTGCAGGGCGCGTGGGCGATGGTGCTGGCCCGGCTCGCGCGGCGCACCGAGGTGGTGTTCGGCACGACGGTCGCCTGCCGTCCCGCGGAGCTCCCCGGGGTGGAGTCGATGCCCGGTCTCATGATGAACACCGTGCCGGTCCGGGTGGCGCTGGACGGCGGGCAGACGGTCGCCGACCTGCTCACCGGTCTGCAGCAGCGGCAGGCGGCCCTGATCCCGCATCAGCACCTGGGACTGCCCGAGATCCAGAGAGCGGGCGGGCCGGGTGCGAAGTTCGACACGCTGCTGGTGTTCGAGAACTATCCGCGGGACTTCGCCGACCGGTTCACGTACCTGGGCACGGTCGAGGGCACCCACTATCCACTGACCCTCGGCATCATCCCGGGGGACCGACTCAGGATCCAACTCGCCTACCGGCAGGGGCAGATCGAGGAGACCGTCGCCGAGTCCGCGCTGGGATGGTTCGTCGGTGCCCTCGGCGCGATGGCCGCCGACCCTTCCGGGTTGGTGGGGCGGCTCGGTGTGGCCGGGGGCCGGGTGAGCCGCTCGGACGCGGCGCTGGCGGTGGGGGAGTCCTTGCCGGTGCTGGTGGCGCGGGTCGTGGCGGAGCGGCCGCACGAGGTGGCGGTGGTGGACGGCGACGGCGAGCTGACCTTCGAGCGGCTCTGGGAACGGGCGTCGGCGCTCGCCGCCGTGCTGAGGGCCCGAGGGGCCGGACCGGAGTCCCGGGTGGGCCTCGTCGTGGGGCGGTCGGCGTGGTGGGTGGTCGGGATGCTGGGGGTGTCGCTGGCCGGAGGCGCCTTCGTTCCGGTGGATCCCGGGTATCCGGCCGAGCGCGTGCGACTGCTGCTGGGAGACGCGGATCCCGTGCTGGTGGTGTGCGAGGGGAGGACGTGGGACGCGGTGCCCGAGGAGTTCGCCGACCGGTCGGTGGTGATCGACGAAGTGGATCTCGCGGCGGGCCCGGATGCGGTGCCGCCGCGGGTGGGGCCGGACGACGCGGCGTACGTGATCTACACGTCGGGATCGACCGGAACCCCGAAGGGGGTCGTCGTCACCCACGCGGGCCTGGGGAACCTGGCGGCGGCACAGATCGACCGGTTCGCCGTGTCGCCGTCGTCACGGGTCCTGCAGTTCGCGGCGCTGGGCTTCGACGCCACGGTCTCGGAGGCGCTGATGGCGTTGCTCTCGGGGGCGACGCTGGTGATGGCGCCGGAGCGGGACCTGCCGCCGCGGGTGTCGCTGGCCGAGGCACTGGAGCGGTGGGGCGCCACTCACGTGACGGTTCCGCCGTCGGTGCTCGCCACGGCCGACATGCTGCCGGCGGGGCTGGAGACGGTGGTGGTGGCGGGGGAGGCCTGCCCACCGGGCCTCGCGGATCGCTGGTCGGAGGGACGGCGGCTGATCAATGCCTACGGGCCGACCGAGACCACGGTGTGTGCCGCGATGAGCACGCCGCTGACGGCGGGCCGGGACGTGGTCCCGATCGGGGCACCGATCGCGGGAGGCCGCTGCCACGTACTGGACGCGTTCCTCCGGCCGTTGCCGCCCGGGATCACCGGTGAGCTGTACGTGGCGGGGATAGGGCTGGCCCGTGGCTACCTGGGCCGTACGGCGCTGACGGCGGAGCGGTTCGTCGCCGATCCCTTCGCCGCCGGCGAGCGGATGTACCGGACGGGAGACCTGGCCCATCTGACGAGCCGCGGTGAGCTGGTGTTCGCCGGGCGGGCCGATGACCAGGTGAAGCTCCGTGGCTTCCGGATCGAGCTCGGCGAGATCGAGTCCGTCCTGTCCGGCCACCCGCGGGTCGCTCAGGCGGTGGCGGTCGTCCGGGACGACCGGCTGCTGGCCTACGTGTCGCCGGCCGAGGTCGATCCGGACGCGGTGCGGGAGTACCTCGCCTCCCGGCTGCCCCAGCACATGCTGCCCGCTGTGGTGGTGCTGGAAGCGCTGCCCACCACCCCGAACGGGAAGATCGACCGCGGCGCGCTGCCCGACCCCGATCCCACCGCCGGGACGGTCGGTCGAGAGCCGGTCACGGAGTACGAACGGGTGCTGTGCCGGCTGTTCGCCGAGGTGCTCGGCCTGGAGCGGGTCGGCGCGGACGACAGCTTCTTCGCCCTGGGCGGAGATTCGATCACCGCCATGCAGCTGGTGGCGCGGGCGCGGCGGGCCGGACTGGCCCTCGCCGAGCAGGACGTCTTCGGGCAGAAGACGCCGGAGGGACTCGCGCGGCTGGTGCCGGAGTCGCCGTTGCCGGAACGCGCCCGGCCCGCGACGGCCGACGGTGTGGGCGAGGTGCCGTGGACGCCGGTGATGAGAATGCTGGGCGACGGGATCACCGGTGCGGGATTCGCGCAGTGGGTGGTGGTGGGCGCGCCCGTGGATCTGGGCGAGGGGGTCCTGGCCGCCGCGCTGGCCGCCGTGGTGGACACGCACGACATGTTGCGAGCACGCGTGGAGCAGGGACGCCTGATCGTGGGTGACCGCGGCTCGGTGGACCCGGCCGGTCAGGTCCGGCGAGTGGGGCTCGGCGCGGGCTCGTTGGACGAGGCCGTGGCGGGCGCGGTGCGGGACGCCGTGGGACGGCTGGACCCGGAGACGGGCGTGATGGTGCAGGCGGTGTGGGTGGACGCCGGGCCCGGCCGGGTGGGCCGACTGGTGCTGGTGGTGCACCATCTGGCCGTCGACGGAATGTCGTGGCGAGTCCTGGTACCGGATCTGCGGGAAGCGTGCGAGGCGGTCGCGGCGGGACGGACTCCCGCGCTGGAGCCGGTGGCGGTGCCGTACCGGCAGTGGGCGCGCCTGCTGGAGGAATGGGCGGCCACGGCGGAACGGGTCGGCGAACTGCCGGCGTGGCAGGCGATCCTGGGCGAGGGGGACGGGCCGATCGGCGGGCCGCAGGTGAGCCCGGGAAGCACGCGCTCACGGTCGTGGGCGATGTCGGGGGCCGAGGTGTCGGCGCTGCTGGGCCCGGTTCCGGTGCTGTTCTACTGCGGGGTCCACGAGGTGCTGCTCGCGGGCTTGGCGGGGGCGGTGGCGCGCTGGTCCGGCGGTCACGTGGTGCTGGTGGACGTGGAGAGCCACGGCCGTCACGCGGTCGGCGGGCTGGACCTGTCCCGGACGGTCGGCTGGTTCACCAGCGTGCATCCGGTGCGACTGGACACGTCGGGGATCGACCTGGCGTCCGGAGATCTGCTGAAGGCGGTGAAGGAGCAGTCGCGGGCGGTGCCCGGTGACGGGCTCGGCCATGGGCTGTTGCGTCATCTGAACGCCGAGACCCGACCGGTGCTGGAGGCCATGCCGGCGCCCCGGATCGGATTCAACTACATGGGCCGGTTCGTCGTGGGCCGGCAGAACGACGTGGCGCAATGGCAGCAGGCCGGAGACATCGGCGGTTCCCTGGATCCGGCCATGGCACTGCCGCATGCGCTGCAGGCCGATGCGGTCGTCCGGGAAACGCCGGAGGGCCCGGAACTGACGCTCATGGTGAGCTGGCCGGCCGGCCTCTTCGAGGAGGCCGAGATCGAACGGTTCGGCCGGCTGTGGTGGGACGTGCTGTCCGGCCTGGCCCGCCTGGCGGACGATTCCTCCGCCGGGGGACACACCGCGTCCGACTTCGGTCTTCTCGACCTCGATCAGGACGAGATCGAGGGTTTCGAGGCGATAGCGGCGCACTTCGGAGGAGGCCAGGAATCGTGACCGAGTCGACCACGTCCCCCGGATCGGCGCTCGCGGAGATCTGGCCGCTGTCACCGATGCAGGAGGGAATGTTCTACCACTCCTCCTTCGACGACGAGGCCCCCGACATCTACGTCATCCAGCAGTCCCAGCTCATCGACGGGCCGCTGGACCCGGAGCGGCTCCGGATGTCCTGGCAGGCCCTCCTCGACCGGCACGCGACGCTTCGGGCCTCCTTCCACCGGCGGAAGTCCGGCCAGACGGTCCAGCTCATTCCCCGGGAGGCGGAACTCCCGTGGACCGAACGCGACTTGTCCGGCCTGGCCGAGGAGGACGCGCTCGCCGAGGCGACCGTGATCGCGGAGAAGGAGCGCGCCAGGGGATTCGATCTGACGCGGCCTCCGCTGCTGCGGTTGACGCTGATCCGGCTCGGCCCGGAGCGGCACTGTCTCGTGACGACGAGCCACCACCTGCTCATGGACGGGTGGTCGCGGGCGATCCTCGAGTCGGAACTCCTCGAGGTCTACGCGGCCGGCGGCGTCGTGTCGGGTCTGCGGTCAGCGGCCTCCTACCGGAACCATCTGGCGTGGCTGGGGCGGCAGGACAAGGACGCCGCCCGGGCGGCCTGGCGCGCGGAGCTGTCCGGTGCCGACGGATCGGCGCTCGGCATCCCCGAACGGCCCGGCCGGGCTCCGGAACTGCCGGTCCGGAAGGTGATCCGCCATTCACCGGCCTTCACCTCCGCCCTGGTGGAGTTCGCCCGCGGCCACGGGCTGACCCTGAACACCGTGGTGCAGGGCGCGTGGGCGCTGGTGCTGGCCCGACTGGCGCGCCGCCGGGACGTGCTCTTCGGCGCGACGGTCTCCGGGCGTCCGGCAGACCTGCCGGGCGCGGAGGGCATGGTGGGGTTGTTCATCAACACCGTGCCGGTGCGCGTGCGGCTGGACGGGGCGAAGACCGTCCTGGAGACGCTGACGGAGCTGCAGGAGCGGCAGTCCGCACTGATCGCGCACCAGCACCTCGGGCTCCCGGAGATCCGGAAGCTCGGAGGGGCGGGCCTGGACACGATCGTGGTGTTCGAGAACTACGTCGATCCCGCGGCGGGCTCGAAGTCCCCGCGCGATCTGAGCCTGACCCTGCGGGAGTTCCACCAGGCGTCCCCCTACGCGATCACTCTGGGCGTCCTGCCGGGCGAGAGCATCGAGACCGAGCTGCAGTACCAGCCGGGGATGGTCGACGCCTCGGTCGCCGAGACCGCTCTCCACTGGCTCCTTCGAGCCCTGGAACGGATGGTCGCGGAGCCGGGCACCCCGGTGGGCCGCCTGGACCTGGTGAGCGACGCCGAACGTGAGCTGGTCGTCGACCGGTGGAACGAGACGGGCGACCCGATCGCCGCGCCGACGGCGGTGGACCTCTTCCGCCGGCAGGTGGAGAAGGCTCCGGACGCGACGGCGATGACGGCCGGCGGCCGGGACTGGTCGTACGCGGAACTCGACGAGTGGTCAGGCCGGCTGGCGCGGGTGCTGAAGGACCGGGGCGTGCGACGCGGCGACCGCGTCGGTGTCCTGCTGGAACGTTCGCCGGACGTGCCGGCGGCATGGCTCGGGGTGTGGAAGGCGGGAGCGGCGTTCGTGCCCGTCGATCCGGACTACCCGGCGGACCGGGTCGCGTTCATGTTGTCCGACGCCGCGGTCGCCGCGGTGGTGTGCAGTGCCGGGACCGCGGCCGCCGTGCCCCCGGGCCACGAGCTCATCACGATGGACGCCGCCGTCGACGGTGAGACCTCGCTGGTCCCGATCGGGGCGGACGATCTGGCGTACGTGATGTACACCTCGGGGTCGACCGGCGCGCCGAAGGGCGTCGCCGTCCCGCACGGCGGCGTCGCGGCCCTGGCGGGAGACCCGGTGTGGGGCGTCGGAGCGGGCGACGCCGTGCTGATGCACGCGCCGCACACCTTCGACGCCTCCTTGTACGACCTCTGGGTGCCGCTCGTCTCGGGCGCACGGGTGATGCTCGCCGAGCCGGGTGTGGTCGACGCGGAGCGCCTCGCCGCCCAGGTCGCCCGGGGCCTCGTCTCGGTGAACATCACGGCGGGCCAGTTCCGGGCGCTGGCGCAGGAGTCGCCGGAGTCCTTCGCGGGGTTGCGCGACGTGCTGGCGGGCGGCGACGTGGTGCCGCTCAGCGAGGTGGAGCGGGTCCGGCGGGCCTGCCCCGAGCTGGTCGTCTGGCACACCTACGGTCCGACGGAGACCACCCTGTGCGCGACCTGGAAGGCGATCGCGCCCGGCGACCGGCTGGGATCGGTCCTGCCGATCGGTCGCCCACTGCCGGGCCGGCGGCTGTACGTGCTGGACGTCTTCCTGCGTCCGTTGCCTCCGGGCGTCGCGGGCGATCTCCACATCGCGGGCGCAGGGGTGGCGCACGGCTATCTGGACCGTCCGGGGCTGACTGCGGAGCGGTTCGTCGCGGACCCGTTCGCCCCCGGGCAGCGCATGTACCGGACGGGCGACGTCGCGTACTGGACGGACGAGGGCGAGCTGGTGTACGTCGGGCGGTCCGACGACCAGGTGAAGATCCGCGGCTACCGGGTCGAGCCGGGCGAGGTCGAGGCGGTGCTGGCCGAGCGGCCGGGCATCGACCAGGCCGTGGTGGTGGCCCGCGAAGGGCGCCTGATCGGCTACGTCGTGTCCGGCGGCGGCATCGATCCGGAACGGCTGCGCGAGGACGTCGCCAGGGCGCTGCCGAGCTACCTGGTGCCGGCGGCGGTGGTGGTCCTGGACGCACTGCCGGTGACGGCCAACGGCAAGGTGGACCGGGCGGCGCTGCCGGACCCCGACTTCGGCGGACGCGTCACCGGCCGGGAACCGGCCACCGACGCCGAGCGGACGCTGTGCGCGCTGTTCGCCGAGGTCCTCGGCCTGGAACGGGTCGGCGCGGATGACGGCTTCTTCGAGCTGGGCGGGGACTCCATCACCTCGATGCAGCTGGCGGCGCGGGCCCGTCGGTCCGGAATGGCCTTCGGCGCGCGCGAGGTGTTCGAGCACCGGACCCCGGCGGGAATCGCCCGGATCCTCGACCTGGACGGCGATCCGGCCGCGTCGCCCGACCCGGCCGAGGGCACCGGAGACGTCGCCTGGACGCCGATGATGGAGGTGGCGGGGACGGGACCAGCGCAGTGGGTGACCGTCGGCGCTCCCGGCGATCTGGCGGTGGACGCGCTGGCGGCCGGGCTGAGCGTGGTGATCGACGCTCATGACATGCTGCGGAGCCGGATCGTCGAGGCGGCCCCGAAGCCCCGGGTGGTCGTGTCCGGCAGGGGCGCGGTGGACGCCGCGAACCTGATCGAGCGGGTGGAGGCGAACCCCGGGGACCTCGACGAGGTCGCGGAGCGGTGTGCTCGGGAGGCGGCCGCGCGGCTGGATCCCGCCGCGGGTGTGATGGTCCGTGCGGTGTGGGTGGACGCGGGACCCGGCCGGGTCGGACGGCTCGTGCTGGCGGCGCATCCGCTGGCGGTCGACGCGTGGTCGTGGCAGATCCTGCTGCCGGACCTCAAGGCCGCCTATGAGGCCGTCGCCGCGGGCAGGGAGCCGGTGCTCGCCCCTTCGGACGTCTCGTACCGGCGATGGGCGGCCGCACTGGCGGAGCAGGCGACCGCCCCGGCACGCGTCGCGGAGCTGACCGCGTGGACGGCGCTCCTCGACGAGGCGGAGCCACGGCTGGGCGAGCCCGGCGGCGGCCAGGCGGCGGGACGCCGGTCATGGACCCTGCCGAAGGACCGCGCGGGCGCGCTCGTGGAGCAGGTCACCTCGGCCTTCCACTGCGGTGTCCACGAGGTGCTGCTGGCAGGCCTGGCAGGCGCGGTGGCGCGGTGGCGCGGAGTCCACGTGGTGCTGGTGGACGTGGAGGATCACGGCCGTCACCCGGCCGGCGGAATGGATCCGTCCCGGACGGTGGGCCGGTTCACGAGCGTGCACCCCGTGCGGCTGGACGTGGGCGGGACCGACCCGGCCTCCGGGTCGTTGCTGAAGGCGGTGAAGGAGCAGTCGAGGGCGGTGCCCGGCGACGGACTCGGCTACGGGCTGCTGCGATATCTGAACGGTGAGACGGGACCGGTACTGGAAGCCGCACCGTCGCCCCGGATCGGGTTCGCCTACCGGGGCCGGTCCGCCACGGGCGAAGTGCGGGAGTGGCAGCGGTCCGGAGGAATCGGCCGTTCACCGGCCCCCGACACGAGGCCGTCGCACGCACTGGAAACCGAGGCGGTCGTCCGGGAACTGCCGGACGGCCTGGAACTGGCGCTCGCGGTGAGTTGGCCGGCCGGTCTCCTCCCGGAGGCCGAGATCGAACGGTTCGGCCGGGTGTGGCTGGACGTGTTGTCCGCCCTGGCCCGCCTGGCGGGTGATCGCTCCGCCGGGGGGCACACCGCGTCCGATTTCGACCTCCTCGACCTGAACCAGGACGAGATCGAGGAACTCGAAGCCGAGTTCGACGACGACCTTTAAGCCGTTTGCTGGATCGAGGGAGACACCGATGGCTCAGTCGCGGATCGAGGACATCTGGCCGCTGTCGCCGCTGCAGGAAGGGTTGCTGTTCCACACGGTCTACGACGACGAAGGGCCCCAGATCTACCTGGGCCACTGGATCCTGGAGCTGCAGGGTCCGGTCGATCCGGCCAGGTTGCGTGCGGCGTGGGAGGAACTGCTCACCCGGCACGCCGCGCTCAGGGCGGGCTTCCGGCAGCGTGCGTCGGGCGAGACGGTGCAGGTCATCGCGAGCCGGGTGGAGCTGCCGTGGCGCGTGGTCGACCTTTCCCACCTCGACGATCCCGACGAGGCGGTGCGGGAGCTGGCCGAGGAGGACCGGCTACGGCGGTTCGACCTCGCGAAGGCCCCACTGCTGCGCCTCACGTTGATCCGTCTCGACGACGCCAGGCACCGCCTGGTGGTGACCTGCCATCACGCGGTCATGGACGGCTGGTCGTTGCCCATCGTCTTCAACGAGCTGCTGGCGCTGTACGCGGCCGACGGTCGGCCGGAACTTCCGGAACTGCCGGAAGTGGCGTCCTACCGGGACTACCTCGCCTGGCTGAACCGGCAGGACCGGGAGCGGGCGCTGGCGGCATGGGCGGCGGAACTGCGCGGCGCGCAGGAGCCGACCCTGGTGGCGCCCGCGGACCCGGGCCGGGCGCCCGGCATACCGGAGAGCGTCACGGTCGAGCTCCCCGAACACCTCAGCCGATCACTGGAAGACCTGGCCCGCAGCCACGGGCTGACGCTGAACACGGTCGTGCAGGGCGCGTGGGCGTTGGTGCTGGCGCAGCTGTCGGGCCGGACGGACGTGGTGTTCGGGGCGACCGTGTCGGCACGCCCCGCGGACCTGCCCGGCGTGGAGGCGATGGTGGGGCTGTTCCTCAACACCGTGCCCGTGCGCGTACGGCTGAACGGCGCCACCCCGGTCATCGGGCTGCTGACGGAGTTGCAGCGCCGGCAGTCGGCGCTCATCCCGGAGCAGTACGTGGGGCTGACGGACATCCAGAAGGCGGCCGGCCCCGGCGCGGTCTTCGACACCCTGCTCGTGTTCGAGAACTTTCCCCGCGACCTCGGTGAACCGGACTCCGCCGAGACCTTCACCGTCCGGGTGAACCAGGGCAGGGAGGCCGCCCACTATCCGCTGACGCTGGTCGCCGTCCCCGGCGACACGATGCTCCTCAAGCTCGACCATCTGACCGACCTCTTCGACACCGGCGCGGCGCTCGCCGTCCTCGAGCGGTTCCAGGGGGTCCTGCGCCGGCTGACGGCCGACAGCGGGATCACCGTGGCCGACGTCGCCGTGACGACCGCCGCCGAGCGCGACCTGGTGAACGCCTGGGGCACGGCACCCGGCGCCGAGCCGGGAGGACTGCCGCTGGCCCTGTTCGATCGCCAGGTGGAGCGTCGCGCGGACGAGACGGCGATCACCGACGGGGACCGGCCGACGTCCTTCCGGGACCTGGCCGGGCGTGCGGACAGGCTCGCGGGCTACCTGACCGGCCGCGGCGTCCGGCGCGGGGACCGGGTCGCCGTGGTGATGGAACGGTCCTCCGACCTGATCGCGACGCTGCTCGCGGTGTGGAAGGCGGGGGCGGCGTTCGTGCCGGTGGACCCCGCCTACCCGGTGGAACGCGTGAAGTTCATGCTGGCGGACGCGGATCCGGCCGCGGTGGTCTGCCGGACCGCGAGCCGGGCGGCGGTGCTGGACTGCGGGCTCGATCCGATCGTCCTGGACGATCCCGGGACGCGGCGGGCCGTGGCGGAGTGCGCCCGCCCCACGGTGGGGGTCGGAGCCGACGACCTCGCCTACGTGATGTACACCTCGGGGTCGACGGGCACGCCCAAGGGCGTCGCGGTGTCGCACGGCAACGTGGCGGGGCTGGTCGGGGAGCCGCGGTGGGGGATCGGGCCCGGCGACGCCGTGCTGACCCACGCCTCGCACGCCTTCGACATCTCCCTGTTCGAGATCTGGGTCCCGCTCCTGTCGGGCGCCCGACTGGTGATCGCCGAACCGGGTGCGGTGGACGGGGAGGCCCTGGCCCGGTACGTGGCGGGCGGCGTCACGGCCGCCCACCTGTCCGCGGGGACCTTCCGGGTGCTGGCCGAGGAGTCACCGGAGTCGATCGCCGGGCTCCGGGAGGTGCTGACCGGCGGGGACGAGGTGCCGCCGGCGGCGGTGGAGCGCGTACGGCGGGCGTGCCCGGACGTCCGGGTGCGGCACCTCTACGGCCCGACGGAGGCGACGCTGTGCGCGACCTGGTGGCTGCTCGAACCCGGTGACGAGACCGGTCCGGTGCTGCCGATCGGACGTCCCCTCGCGGGCCGGCGCGGCTACGTCCTCGATGCGTTCCTGCGCCCGGTGCCTCCGGGCGTGAAGGGCGAACTCTACGTCGCCGGGGCCGGCGTCGCGCGCGGCTACCTGGGTCGTCCGGCCTTGACGGCCGAGCGGTTCGTCGCCGATCCCTTCGTCCCCGGCGGGCGGATGTACCGGACCGGTGACCTGGCCCACTGGACGGACCAGGGCACGCTCGTGTTCGGCGGACGGGCCGACGATCAGGTGAAGATCCGCGGCTACCGCGTGGAGCCGGGAGAGGTCGAAGCGGTTCTCGCCGGGCTTCCGGGCGTCGGCCAGGCCGTGGTCGCCGCCCGGGACGAGCGGCTGACCGGCTATGTGGTGGCCGAAGCGGGACGGGACCTCGACCCGGTCCGGCTCCGGGACCGCCTCGTCGAGACGATGCCCGACTTCATGGTGCCGGCGGCGGTGATCGTGCTGGACGCGCTGCCGTTGACGGTCCACGGGAAGGTGGACCGGCAGGCCCTGCCCGAACCGGACTTCGCGTCGAAGTCGGTGGGCCGGGACCCGGCCACCGAGGCCGAGCGGATCCTGTGCCGGGTGTTCGCCGAGGTCCTCGGCCTGGAACGGGTCGGGGTCGAGGACGGCTTCTTCGAGCTGGGCGGGGACTCGATCTCCTCGATGCAGGTGGCCGCCCGCGCCCGGCGCGAGGGAATCGCCCTCACCCCCCGGCAGGTGTTCGAGCAGCGGACCCCCGGACGGCTGGCCGCGCTGGCGGGGGCCGCCGGAACGACGCGGCGGGGCCGCTCCGAGCCGGACGCGGGCATCGGGGAGGTTCCCTGGACGCCGGTGATGCGCGCCCTCGGAGCCGACGCGCTGCGCCCCGGCTTCGCCCAGGCGCGGGTCGTCGTCGCCCCGCCCGGCCTCGACCGGGACGCGCTGGTGGCCGCCCTGGGAGCGGTGCTGGACGTCCATGACCAGTTGCGCGGCCGGGTGGAGCCCGACGGACGGCTGATCGTGCCCGATCGGGGCACCGTGGACCCGGCCGCACTGGTGACCCGGGTGGAGGCCGGGACCGGGAACCTCGATGAGACCGCCGGACGCGAGGCCGCGACGGCCGCAGGCCGCCTGGACCCGTCGACGGGGACCGTGGTGCGGGCCGTGTGGATCGATGCCGGAGACGCCGAGCCGGGCCGGTTGGCGCTGCTGGCGCATCACCTGGTGGTCGACGCCGTCTCGTGGGGGATCCTGCTGCCGGATCTGCGCACGGCCTACGACCAGGTGATCTCCGGAGCGACCCCGTCCCTCGAACCCGCGACGACGTCGTACCGGCAGTGGTCGCAGCGGCTGACCGAGCAGGCGTTCAGCGAGCGCACCGTCGCCGAGCTCGACCACTGGGTCGGGGTCCTGGACGGCGTGGACCCGTTCCCCGTGCAGCACGAGGGGCGGCCGCACTCATGGTCCTGGACACTGTCCGGGCCCACGGCGCGGGGCCTGGTCGACCAAGCCCCGGGAACCTTCCACTGCGGGATCCGAGAAGTCCTGCTGGCGGGCCTGGCGGGCGCGGTGGCGCGCCGGCGGGGCGGCGACGCCGGGGTGCTCCTGGACGTGGAGGGCCACGGCCGTCACCCGGCCGACGGCGAGGACCTGCTGCGCACCGTGGGCTGGTTCACCAGCGTCCATCCGGTCCGCCTCGACGTCTCCGGCGTCGACCTGGCAGCGGCGGCGGCCGGCGACGCGGCGGCCGGAGAGCTGCTGAAGGCCGTGAAGGAGCAGGTCCGCGCGGTGCCGGGCGACGGGCTCGGCTACGGGCTGCTGCGCCATCTCAACCCCGGCACCGGGGCCAGGCTGGCCGAACTGCCGTCCCCGAAGATCGGGTTCAACTATCTCGGCCGGTCGGCCGCCACCTCCCCGGACACTCCGTGGCAGGTCAGCGAAGGGCCGCTCGGCGCGGGGGCCGCCGGCCCCGAACCGGTACTCGCCCACGCCCTGGAGGTCGGCGCGGACGTTCAGGACACGCCGGCCGGTCCCCTGCTGAGGCTCACCATGGACGGCCGGGATCTCGACCCCGCCACGGTGGAGCGGCTGGGGGAGGCCTGGCTGCAGATGCTCACCGGCCTCGCCGCCCACGCCGCCGCCCCCGGCGCCGGAGGCCACACGCCGTCCGACTTCGACCTCGTCGAGGTGTCGCAGCGGGACGTGGCGGAGCTGGAGGCCGCCGCGCCCGGGCTGATCGACATCTGGCCCCTGTCGCCCCTGCAGGAGGGCATGCTCTTCGAACGGGCCCTCGACGACGAGGGAGTGGACGTCTACCAGAGCCAGCGGATCCTGGACCTCGACGGGCCGCTCGACCCGGAACGGCTGCGCGCGGCGTGGCAGCCGCTGGCCGCCCGGCACGAGTCGCTCCGGACGAGCTTCCACCAGCTCGGCTCGGGCGAGACGGTGCAGGTCGTCGTGGGTGAGGCCGACATCCCTTGGCGTACGGCGGACGTGTCGCACCTCGGCGAGGCCGACGCGGCCCTCGAGGTCGAACGCCTTCTCGCGGAGGACCAGGCGGAGCGGTTCGACGTGTCCCGCCCGCCGCTGCTCCGGCTGCTGCTGATCCGTCTCGGCGAGAACCGGCACCGGCTCGTCCTGACGTCGCACCACGTCCTCCTGGACGGCTGGTCGACGCCGATCATCCTGGGCGAGATGTCGTCCGGCTACGCGGGCGGACCGAGCTCGTCGACGTCACCCTCGTACCGCGACTACCTGGCGTGGCTGAGCCGTCAGGACCAGGACGCGACGCGATCGGCGTGGCGGTCGGAGTTCGCCGGGTCGGACGAGCCGACCGTGGTGGACGCCGAGGCGGGCAAGGCGATGGTGATGCCGGACGAGCACTGCGCGTGGCTGTCCGCCGAGACGACCCGGACGCTCACCGACTTCGCCCGCGGCCACGGGCTGACGCTGAGCACGATCGTGCAGGGCGCGTGGGCCCTGGTGCTGGCCCGGCTGGCGGGCCGGACGGACGTGGTGTTCGGGACGGTGGTGTCGGGCCGCCCGGCGGACGTACCGGACGTGGAGCGGATGGTGGGGATGTTCATCAACACCGTTCCGGTCCGGGTACGGCTCGACGGCGGCCTGCCGGTGCTGGAGCTGCTCCAGGACCTGCAGCGACGCCAGTCGGAGTTGTCGGAGCACCAGTACATGGGTCTGTCGGAGATCCAGAAGGCGGTGGGGCCGGGCGCCGCCTTCGACACCATCATGATGGTCGAGAACTACCCGCGCGACGCGGCCGGCCTCGGCGACGACGGCGGTGTCACGATCAGCTCGGCCCTCACCCGGACCGGTACCGGCTACCCGCTGACGATGAGCGCCAGTCCCGGCGAGCGCCTGCAGATCCGGGTGTCCTTCCGGCCCGACCGGATCGAGGAGAAGACCGCCGTCGAGGTCGCCGGGCAGGTCGTGCGGGTCATCGAACGGCTGCTGGCGGAGCCCTCGCTTCCGGTCGGCCGCCTGGGCGTGACGAGTGACCTGACCCGCACGTCCGTGTTGGAGCGCTGGAACGCGACCGGCGAGGCCGCCGGCGGATCGTCGGTGGTGGAACTGTTCCGGCGGCGCTCGGCGGGCGCGCCGGACGCGGTGGCCGTCATCGACGGGGACCGCACCCTGTCCTACGGCGACCTCGACCGGGAATCGGACCGGCTGGCAGGGCAGCTGGCCGCGATGGGTGTGCGGCGCGGCGACCGCGTCGGCGTGGTGATGGAGCGCGGCGCGGACCTGTTCGTCGCGTTCCTCGGGGTCTGGAAGGCCGGGGCCGCGTACGTCCCGGTGAACGTGGACTACCCGCCGGTGCGGATCGAGCGGATGCTGGCCGACGCCGGCGTGGCGGTGGCGGTCTGTGCCGGGACGACCCGCGACGCGGTGCCGGACGGGGTCGAGCCCGTGCTCGTGGACGCGCCGTGGACCGGGGGAACGGGGCGGCGGACGCCGACGGTCACGGCGTACGACGTGGCCTACGTGATGTACACGTCGGGATCGACCGGGGTGCCCAAGGGCGTCGCGGTGCCGCACGGAAGCGTCGCGGCGCTGGCCGGCGACCCCGGTTGGGCACTCGACGGCGATGACTGCGTGCTGATGCACGCCTCGCACGCGTTCGACGCGTCGCTGCTCGAGATCTGGGCGCCGCTGGTCAGCGGGGCCCGCGTCATGGTCGCCGAACCGGGCTCGGTCGACACGCAGCGCCTGCGGGAGGCGATCGCACGCGGCGTGACGACCGTCCATCTGACGGCCGGGAGCTTCCGGGTGCTGGCCGAGGAGTCGCCGGACTCCTTCAGCGGGTTGCGCGAGATCCTCACCGGCGGGGACGTGGTGCCCCTCGCCTCCGTCGCACGGCTGCGCCGGGCCTGCCCGGATCTGCGGGTCCGGCACCTGTACGGCCCGACCGAGAGCACCCTGTGCGCCACGTGGCAGCTACTCGAGCCGGGGGACGAGACGGGCGACGTCCTGCCGATCGGCCGCCCGCTGGCCGGGCGGCGGGCGTACGTGCTCGACGCCTTCCTCCAGCCGGTCGCTCCGAACGTGACCGGCGAGCTCTACCTCGCGGGCGCCGGTCTGGCGCTCGGCTATCCCGAGGCCCGCGGTGCGACCTCGGAGCGGTTCGTCGCCGACCCGTTCGCCCCCGGCAATGGGCCCCTCCTGCCCGGCGGCGGGCAAGGAGGGAGGATGTACCGCACCGGCGACCTGGCACGCTGGACCGACCGCGGCGAGCTGCTGTTCGCCGGACGGGCCGACTCCCAGGTGAAGATCCGGGGCTACCGGGTCGAACCGGCGGAGATCGAGACGGTACTCGCCGAGGCTCCCTTGGTCGCGCAGGCGGTCGTCGTCGCGAGGGAGGACCGTCCGGGTGAGAAGCGGCTGGTCGGCTATGCGATCGCGGAACCGGACCAGGCCCCGGACCCCGACGCGCTCCGCGAACACCTCGCGGCGCGGCTGCCGGAGTTCATGGTCCCGGCCGCGGTGGTGGTCCTGGACGCCTTCCCGCTGACGATCAACGGGAAGGTCGATCGCGAGGCCCTGCCCGCTCCCGAGTTCTCCGGGAAGCCCGCCGGCCACGAGCCGCGCACCGAGGCGGAGCGGGTGCTGTGCACACTGTTCGCCGAGATCCTCGGGCTGGACCGGGTCGGAGTCGATGACAGCTTCTTCGAGCTGGGCGGCGACTCGATCCTCTCCATGCAACTGGCCGCCCGTGCCCGCCGCGCCGACGTCGTCTTCGGCGCGAAGGACGTCTTCGCGCACGAGACACCGGCGGGGATCGCGGCCGTCGCCGAGCGCGGCGGCGCGAGGCGGGCGGACCTCGCCGACGGTGTCGGCGAGGTCGCGTGGACGCCGGTGATGCGGGCGCTCATCGAACGCGACCCCGGCGCGCTGACCGGAGGGGCCCTGACCCAGTGGGTGACCGTGGGTGCTCCCGGCGACCTGTCGGTGGACGCGCTGGCGGCCGGGTTGGGCGCGGTGATCGACGCCCACGATCTGCTGCGGAGCCGGATCGTCACGGACCGACGCGAAGAGCCGCGCCTGGTCGTGTCCGGCCGGGGGGCGGTGGACGCGGCGGGTCTGGTCGAGCGGGTCGAGGCGGACACCGGTGACCTCGACGAGGCCGCGGACCGGTGTGCCGGCGAGGCGGCGGCGCGGCTGGATCCCGCCGCCGGTGTGATGATCCGGGTGGTGTGGGTGGATGCCGGACCAGGTCGGGTCGGACGGCTCGTGCTGGTGGCGCACCATCTGGTGGTCGACGCGGTGTCGTGGCGGATCCTGCTGCTGGACCTGCGTGCGGCATGCGAGGCCGTGATCAGGGGCGAGGAGCCCGCTCTCGACCCGGTGGAGGTCCCGTTCCGGCAGTGGGCGCGGACCCTGGTCGACCAGGCCGCGATCCGGGCCGGGGAACTCGAGACCTGGACGGAGATCCTCGACCACGCGCAACCGCGACTGGCCTCCCTCGACCCCACGCGCGACACCGTCGCGACCGCGGGACGCAGGTCATGGACCCTGCCGCGCGACCGCGCGGACGTGCTCGTGGAGCAGGTCACCTCGGCCTTCCACTGCGGTGTCCACGAGGTGCTCCTGGCCACCCTGGCGGGCGCGGTCGCACACTGGCGCGGCGGCGACTCCGTCGTGGTGGACGTCGAAGGCCATGGCCGCCGGCCCGTCGCGGAGCTGGATCCCACGCGGACGGTCGGCTGGTTCACCGACGTCCACCCGCTCCGGCTGGATGTGACCGGGATCGACACCGACGAGGCGATCGCCGGTGGTGAGGCGGCCGGCCGCCTGCTGAAGACGGTCAAGGAGAACGTGCGGGCCGTGCCCGACGGCGGCCTCGGCTACGGAATGCTGCGCCACCTGAACGCCGAGACGGCACCGGTCCTGGCGGCGTTGCCGAAGCCGGAGGTCGGGTTCAACTACCTGGGCCGGTTCTCCGCCCACCCCGACGGCGATCCGCAGCCCTGGCAGATGACGGGGACCGTCGGCGGTGCGGCGGAGCAGCACGCGCCGTTGCGCCACGCCGTGGAGATCGACGCCGTCCTCCTCGACTCCCCGGACGGACCAGAGCTCCGGCTGACCGTGACCTGGGCCGGACGGATCCTCGGCGAGGCCGAGGCGGAGTCGCTCGGCCTGGCCTGGCTGGACCTGTTGTCCGGCCTCGCCGCGCACACCGTCCCCGGAGCCGGCGGGCACACCCCCAGCGACTTCTCCCTCGTCGAGCTGACGCAGCCGGAGGTGGAGGAGATCGAGGCCGCCGTTCCGGGCCTCGCAGACATCTGGCCGCTCTCTCCCCTCCAGGAGGGCCTGCTGTTCCATGCCATGGACCAGCGAGGCCCGGATGTCTACGCGGGCATCCGCACCCTCGCCCTCGACGGCCCGCTGGACGTCGCTCGCTTCCGCGCGTCCTGGCAGGCGCTCCTCGACCGGCACGCCGCCCTGCGGGCGAGCTTCCATCAGCTCGGGTCCGGCCGGGCCGTCCAGGCGATCGCCCGTGAGGTGGCACTGCCCTGGACCGAGACCGACCTGTCCCATCTGCCCGAGGACGAGGCGCTGGCGGAGTTCGAGCGACTCGCGGAGGAGCTGCATGCCGACCGGTTCGACCTGAACCGGGCCCCGCTGCTGCGCCTGCACCTGGTGCGCATCGGCGAACGCAGCCACCGGCTGGCCCTCGCCTCCCACCACATCTCCTGCGACGGATGGTCGCTCCCGATCCTTTCCGGCGATGTGATGGCGGCCTACGAATCGGGCGGTGACGGCCTGTCCCTGTCCGCCCCGACGTCGTACCGCGACTATCTCGCCTGGCTCTCCCGCCAGGACAAGGAGGCCGCCTGGCAGGCGTGGCGGACCGAGCTCGCCGGGCTCGACGAGGCGACCCACGTCGTGCCGCCGGACACCCACGGCGCGCCCGTCGATCCCGAACGCGTCCGGTTCGAACTCGACGACGACCTGAGCCGTCGGCTGGTGGAGTTCACGCGTCGGCACGGCGTCACGATGAACACCCTCTTCCAGGGGGTCTGGGCGCTGCTCCTGGCCCGGCTGACGGGCCGGGACGACGTGGTCTTCGGCTCCGCGGTGGCCGGGCGTCCGCCCGAGATCCCCGGCGTCGAGTCCGTGGTCGGCCTGTTCATGAACACGCTGCCGGTCCGGGCCCGCCTCGCGGGCGGTGAACCGTTCCGCGACATGCTGACGCAGCTGCAGGAGCGCCAGGTCGAGATGATGGCGCATCAGCACGTCGGGCTGTCGGAGATCGTCCAGTTCGCCGGGCAGGGCGCCGGGTTCGACACGATCGTGGTGTTCGAGAACTACCCCCACCCGCCGCTCCCGTCCGAAGACCCCGATGCGCTCGTCATGCGCCCTGCGGGGATCCCGAACGACAGCGGGCACTATCCGATGTCCATGCGCGTCTCCCACGACGGCCGCGTCCGTGGCGAGTTCATCTTCCGTCCGGACGTCTTCGACCGGACCCGGGCGGAGGAGATGCTGGCGGCGGTCGTCCGGGCGCTGGAACAGGTGACGGCCGATCCGCGGACTCCGGTGGGCCGGGTCGGCCTGATCGGCACGGCGGAACGCGGCCTGGTGGTCGAGAGGTGGAACGCCACCGATGCGCCGTTCGTGCCGGAGCCGCTGCCGGTACTGTTCCGCCGCCGGGCGGAACTCTCGCGGGACGCGGTCGCGGTGGAGGACGCGGCGCGGAGCCTGTCGTACGAAGGGCTGCTGGGCGAGGCGGAGGATCTGGCGCGGCTGCTGATGGGGCTGGGCGTCCGACGCGAAACGCGGGTGGGCGTGCTGGTCGGACGGTCGGTGGAGCTGGTGGTGGCCCTGGTCGGGGTGTCGCTGTCGGGCGGGGTGTTCGTACCGGTCGACCCGGACTATCCCGCCGGTCGGATCGAGCTGATGCTGGCGGATTCCGCGCCCGAGGTGCTGCTGTGCACGAGGGCGACCCGGACGGCCGTACCGGACGGGTTCACGGGCGTGGTGGTCGCACTGGACGAGCGGCCCGCCGCCGACCCGGCGGTGGCGCTGCCGGCCGTGGCGGCGGGCGACGGAGCGTACGTGATCTACACCTCCGGGTCGGCGGGGACGCCCAAGGGGGTCCAGGTCACCCACGCGGGTCTGGGGAACCTGGCGGCGGCACAGATCGACCGGTTCGCCGTGTCGCCGTCGTCACGGATCCTGCAGTTCGCGTCCCTCGGGTTCGACGCCGCGATCTCCGAGCTGTGCATGGCTCTGCTGTCAGGCGGGACCGTGGTGCTGGCCGACCCCGGCAGCATGCCGCCACGAGTGTCGCTGGGCGACGCGGTGCGCCGGTGGCGCATCACCCACGTCACCGTGCCGCCGAGCGTGCTGGCCGTCGAGGACGACCTGCCGGACTGCCTCGAGACGCTGGTCGTCGCCGGTGAGGCGTGCCCGCTGCCGCTGGTCGACCGCTGGTCGCGGGACCGTCGGATGATCAACGCCTTCGGGCCCACCGAGACGACCGTGTGCGCGACGATGAGCTCGCCGCTGTCTCCGGGACACGACGTGGTCCCCATCGGCCGCCCGATCACCAACGTGCGGGCGTACGTGCTCGACGCCTTCCTGCAGCCGGTGCCGCCCGGCGTGGCCGGTGAGCTCTACGTCACCGGGGCAGGGCTCGCGCGTGGATACCTCGGACGTCCGGGCCTGACCGCGGAGCGGTTCGTCGCCGACCCGTACTCCTCCGGGGGCCGCGTGTACCGCACCGGCGACCGGGTCCGCTGGACCCGCGACGGAGAGCTGGTCTTCGTCGGCCGGGCCGACGCGCAGGTCAAGGTGCGCGGTCACCGGGTCGAGCCGGGTGAGGTCGAGGCCGTGCTGGCGGACCATCCGGGGGCCGCCCAGGTGGTGGTGGCCGCTCGTGCGGACGGGCCCGGCGAGAAGCGGCTGGTGGCGTACGTCGTCCCGGCGGCCGCGCAGCCGGCCGACGAGCTGATCGCCGCCCTCCGCGGGACAGCGGCCGAACGCCTGCCCGAGCACATGAGGCCGGTGGCGTTCGTACCGCTGGACGCGATGCCCCTGACCCCGAACGGAAAGGTCGATCACCGGGCGCTACAGGCCCCCGACTTCGCCGGGAACTCCTCCGGACGCGATCCGCGCACGGCCGTCGAAGAGCTGCTGTGCGCGATGTTCGCCGAGGTCCTCGGGGTGGAACGGGTCGGGGTCGAGGACAGCTTCTTCGAGCTCGGCGGCGACTCGATCAGCTCGATGCAGCTGTCGGCCCGGCTTCGCGGCGAAGGGCTGGAGCTGTCGCCCTGGCAAGTGTTCGAGGAGAAGACGCCCGAACGGCTGGCGGTGCTCGCCAAGGAGCTCCCGGCCGAGGGCGGGGAGAGCGGGCAGCCGGAGCCCCGGGACGGCATGCTCCTGGCTCTCACGCCCGAACAGATGGACCGACTCCAGACCGGGCCGGCCGATGAATGACTTCCCCAAGGAGCAGATCATGACCGTTGACAACACTCGTGCGAAGCCGCGCTCCGGTGTGGAAGACGTCTGGCCCCTGTCGCCGTTGCAGGAGGGGATGCTCTACCACACCGCTCTCGACAAGGACGGTCCGGACACCTACACCGTGCAGTCCGTCTACGGCATCGAGGGACCGCTGGACCCCGAGCGTCTGAGGGCGTCCTGGCAGGCGCTCCTGGACCGGCACGCCGCGCTGCGGGTCTGCTTCCGGTACGTCAGCGGCGCGCAGATGGTGCAGGTCGTCCTACGTGACGTCGAACTCCCGTGGCGTGAGACGGACCTGTCCGGACTCCCGGACGACCAGGCCGACGGTGAGGTGGGGCGGCTGGCGGAGGAGGAGCTGGCCGAGCGCTTCCGGCTGGAGACGGCCCCGCTGATGAAGCTGCACCTGATCCGGCTCGGCCCGGAGAGCCACCGGCTCGTGCACACCCTTCATCACGTACTGGCCGACGGCTGGTCGATGCCGATCATCCACCGCGAGCTCTCCGCGATCTACGCGGCGGGCGGGGACCCGTCCGGGCTGCCGGCGACGACCTCCTACCGCGACTACCTCTCCTGGCTGGGCCGCCAGGACAAGGAGGCGGCCCGGGCCGCCTGGCGGAAGGAGCTCGCCGGCCTGGACACCCCCACCACGGTCGTCCCGGCCGATCCGAGCCGAGTCCCGGACATCGACACGGTGCTGGCCGAGCTCTCCCCGGAGCTGACGAACGAGCTGGCGCAGCTGGCCCGCGGCCACGGGCTCACGCTGAACACCGTCGTCCAGGGCGTGTGGGCCGTCGTGCTGGCACAGCTGGCGGGCCGCACCGACGTGGTGTTCGGCGCGACCGTCTCGGGACGGCCGGCCGAGCTGGCCGGCGTGGAGACGATGGTCGGCATGCTGCTCGGCACCCTGCCGGTGCGCGTCCGGCTCGACGGCGGGCGGCGGTTCGTCGAATCGCTCGCCGAGCTGCAGCGGAACCAGTCGGCGCTGATGCCCCACCAGCACCTCGGCCTGCAGGAGGCGCAGGCCGCCGCCGGACCCGGAGCGGTCTTCGACACCCTCGTCATCTACGAGAACTTCCCCCGCACCGGACTCGACCGGTCGGAGCACGACGGCCTGGACATGCGCCCCGTGCGGAAGGGACGCGACTCCTCGCACTACCCGTTCACCCTGGTCACCGGGCCGGGCGAGCGGATGCCGGTCATCCTCAACTACGACCGGGGTCTGTTCGACCGGGAGGTCGCCGAATCCGTCCTGGGCGCGTTCGTCCGGGTGGTGGAACAGCTGGTCGCCGAGCCCGACGTCCTGGTCGGCCGGCTGACCCTGCTGAGCGCCGCCGAGCGCGCCGTGGTGGTGGACGACTGGAACGCGACCACGGGCCCGGTGCCCGGGGAGTCCATGGTCGAGCTGTTCGGGCGGCGGGTCGCCGCCGCACCCCACGCGGTGGCGATCACCGATGCGAGCGGTACGAACCTGACCTACGCCGAGCTCGACCGGGCGTCGAACCGGCTGGCCGGATACCTCACCGAGCGCGGCGTCCGGCGCGGTGCCCTGGTCGGAGTGGCCATGGACAGGTCCGCCGACCTGCTGATCACGTTCCTGGCGATCTGGAAGGCGGGCGCCGCGTTCGTCCCGGTCGACGCGGGGAGCCCGGCCGAGCGGATCGCGCTCGTACTCGCCGACCCCCGGGTCGCGACCGTCGTGTGCACGACCGCGACCAGCGCGGTCGCGCCGGAGAACGCCATCGTCCTCGACGCGCCGGAGACCCGCGCGGCCGTCGCCGACCAGGCCGCCACCGCTCCGGAGATCCGGGTCCGCGCCGACGACCTGGCGTACGTGATGTACACGTCCGGATCCACCGGCGTCCCGAAGGGCGTGGCCGTCACCCATGGCGCGGTGGCCGGTCTGGCGGGCGACCCGGGCTGGCGGATCGGTCCCGCGGACGGCGTGCTGATGCACGCGACGCACGTCTTCGACGCCTCGGTCTACGAGATGTGGGTGCCGCTCGCCACGGGCGGCCGGATCCTGCTCGCCGAGCCGGGAGTGGTGGACGCCGGCGGGGTGCGCCGGGCCGTCGAACGGGGCGCGACCTCCGTCCACCTCACCGCCGGAACCTTCCGCGCCCTCGCGGAGGCGGCACCGGAATGCTTCACGGGCTTGATCGAGGTCGGCACCGGTGGGGACGTCGTCCCCGCCTACGCGGTGGAGAACCTGCGGCGGGCCCAGCCCGGCCTGCGGGTGCGGAACACCTACGGGCCGACCGAGACCACCCTGTGCGCGACGTGGAAGCCGATCGAGCCCGGTGACGTGCTCGGGAGCGAGCTGCCGATCGGTCACCCCATGGCGAACCGCGGGATATACGTCCTCGACGCCTTCCTGCGGCCGGTCGCGCCGGGGATCACCGGCGAGCTGTACATCGCCGGCACCGGCCTGGCCCGCGGGTACCTCGGCAGGCCGGACCTGACGGCCGAGCGGTTCGTCGCGTGCCCGTTCCGCGCCGGTGAGCGGATGTACCGAACCGGCGACCTGGCGCGCTGGAACCGCGACGGAGAGGCGGTGTTCGTCGGGCGGGCCGACGACCAGGTGAAGATCCGGGGCTTCCGGGTGGAGCTGGCCGAGGTGGAGGCCGTGCTGGCGGCCCAGCCGGGCGTGACCGAGGCGGTCGCCGTGGCGCGCGAGGACGAGCCCGGCGAGCGGCGGCTGGTGGGCTACGTCGTCACCGACGGAAACCAGGCCGACGTGGAGGAGATGCGGCGGCGGATGAGCCTCGTCCTGCCCTCCTACATGGTCCCCGTGGCGATCGTCCTGCGTCCGGGCCTGCCCGTCACTCCGAACGGAAAGGTGGACCGCGGGGCCCTGCCCGCCCCCGACTTCGCGGAACGCGCTTCGGCGAAGGCCCCCGAGAGCGAGACCGAGAAGGTGCTGTGCGCGCTGTTCGCCGAGATCCTCGGCCTCGAGCGGGTGGGCGTCGACGACGCCTTCCACGACCTGGGCGGCAGCTCGGCGCTGGCCATGCGGCTCATCGCGCGGATCCGCGAGGAGATCGGCGCGGACCTGCCCATCCGGCAGCTGTTCTCCTCGCCCACGCCCGCGGGCATCGCCCGCGCGCTGGCAGCGAAGTCACGTCCCGCGCTGGAGGCCGCCACCAGGCCGGAGCAGGTGCCCCTCACCGCCCGGCAGCTCCGCGCCTGGCTGCTGGCCCGTCCCGGAGAGACGACCGCGGGCCTGCACACCTCGGTCGCATTGCGCGTGCGCGGCCGTCTGGACGTGCCCGCACTGGAGGCGGCGCTCGGTGACGTCGCGTCCCGGCACGAGATCCTCCGGACGACCTTCCCCGGCCGGGCCACGACCGTCCACCAGCACGTCCATGACTCCGCGGCGGTTCGGCTGACGCCGATTCCGGCCGCCGAGGAGGAACTTCCCGGGCTGCTCGCCGAGCGGGCCGAGCGGCCCTTCGACCTCACCCGTGACCTGCCGTGGCGCTGCGACCTCTTCGCGGTCTCGGAGCGCGAGCACGTACTGGCGCTGACGGTGCACCGGATCGCCGCCGACGACGACTCGCTGGACGTGTACTTCCGCGACCTGGCGGCCGCGTACGGCGCGCGGCGGGCGGGCCGGGTCCCGGAGCGCGCGCCACTGACCCTGCAGTTCGCCGACTACGCGATCTGGGAGCAACGGCTGCTCGAGGGCGAGCGCGAGCAGGAGAGCCTGATCAACGACCAGATGTCCTTCTGGCGGGACCACCTCGCCGGCATCGACGGGGACACGGTCCTCCCCTTCGACCGTCCGCGCCCGGCCGTCCCGTCGCGACGGGCCGGCACGATCGCGCTGCGGCTGGACGGCGCCGCGCACGCCCGGCTGCTGGCGGCCGTGGACCCGTCCGGCGCGGACGCCCACCAGTTGGTGCACGCCGCGCTCGCCATGCTTCTGACCCGGTACGGCGCGGGCGACGACCTCGTGATCGGCACGACGCTGCCGCGGGACGAGGACCTCATCGACCTCGAGCCGATGATCGGGCCGTTCGCCCGGCCGTTCCCCCTGCGCACCGACGTCGCGGGCGACCCGACCTTCCTGGAGGTCCTCACCCGGGTGCAGGAGACCGTCCGGGACGCCCGCCAGCACCTGGACGTCCCCTTCGAGCGGATCGTCGATCTGCTGGACCTGCCCGCTTCGCTCTCCCGCCACCCGGTGTTCCAGGTCGGCCTGGAGGTGGCCGAGGAGGACGCCGGCGCGTGGGCCGCGACGGAACTGCCGGCCCTGCGCACCAGTGTCGAACCCGGCCGGCCCGAGGCCATCGAGCTGGACCTCGCGTTCAAGCTCACCGAGCACCGCGACGAGGACGACCACGGCGCCGGCATCGACGGCGACCTCCGCTACGCCACCGACCTGTTCGACGGGGCCACGGCCGAATCGCTGGCACGACGGCTGATCCGCGTCCTGGAACAGGTGGCGGAGGACCCCCACCGGCGCGTCAGCGACCTGGACATCCTGCTGGACGACGTCGAACGCGAGCGTCCGGCCGAGGCCCCGGCCGTGTGGACCGGATCCGTGCCCCCGGCAGTGGCCGACCTGGCCCAGGACGGCCCGCTCGGCGCGCTCGTGCTCGACGAACTGCTGCGCCCCGTCGCGCCCGGAGCCGTCGGCGATCTCTACGTCACCGGCCCCGCGGCCGACGCGGTCCCGGCCGAGCAGAGCCTGGCCTGCCCGTTCGGGACCGAGGGGCGGCGCATGCTGCGCACCGGCTCGCTCGCCCGCTGGTCCGCGGCCGGAACCCTGACCCTCCTGGGCGAGCGGCGGCGATCCAGCGGCACGGTGAAGACCGCCACGGGCGACTTCGAGGTCCTGCTGCCGCTGCGCCCCGGCGGCGACCGTCCGCCGCTGTTCTGCGTCCACGCGAGCGGCGGCCTGAGCTGGAACTACGGACCGCTGCTGCGGGAGCTCCCGGCGAACCAGCCGGTCTACGGAATCCAGGCGCGCGGCCTGGCCCGCAGCGAAGCCCTGCCCGGCGGCGTCGACGAGATGGCGGCCGACTACGTCTCGCAGATCCGCACCGTGCAGCCGACCGGGCCGTACCACCTGCTCGGCTGGTCCCTCGGCGGGCGGATCGCGCAGACGATGGCCGCGCTGCTCGAGGCCGAGGGCGAGCGGGTCGGCATGCTCGCGCTGCTCGACGCCTACCCCACCTACATGGGGAAGAGGGCGCGCGGCGACGGGCCTGCCCAGGAGACCGTCGACAAGCTGAAGGAACAGCAGATGGACCTCGCCGCCGGACTGGTCAGGGGAGACGGGGCTCGGGCACGCCTGGAAGAGGTGATGCGGAACCTCGCCGAGGTCGGGCCGAGGCACGACGCCCCGAGTTTCGCCGGCGACATCCTGCTGTTCATCGCTTCGCGGGACCGCCCGCCGCACATGCCCGTCGACTGGGCGATCGCCAGTTGGCAGCCCCTGACCAGCGGGACCGTGGAGCACCACGAGATCCCCGCCGACCACAACGAGATGATGCAGCCCGCGTCGCTGGCCCGGATCGGGGCCGTCGTCGCCGAGAAGCTCCGGCCGCGGCCGTAGCGGAAAGGACACCACCATGACCAACCCCTTCGACAACGAGGACGGCTCCTTCTTCGTGCTCGTCAACGACGAGGGCCAGCACTCCCTGTGGCCCGCCTTCGCCGAGGTGCCGGCCGGCTGGACCCCCGTCCACGGCGAGGCCACCCGCCAGGACTGCCTCGCCTATGTCGAGGAGAACTGGACCGACCTCCGGCCGAAGAGCCTGATCGCGGAAATCGACGGCTGAGCGGTGTCCAGCCGCTCAATGTGGGCGGTTGGACGAGCTCGACGCTCGTCCGACCGCCCCGAGACCCTCATCCCGTGCACACCGGCCGGATGAGACGAAAGGACCCGCGGCATGTTCGAGAAGATCAACGTCCTCCGGGCGACGCAGTTGCACCGGAGGAACCGGTTCGATCCGCTGCCCGAGCTCCACGCCCTGATGAGCGAGGGCGACCTGACCGTCCTGGGAACCGAGGACTCCGCCGAGGGGCGGACCGCGTGGCTCGCCACCGGGATCAAGGAGGTCCGGCAGGTCCTCGGCTCGGACAGGTTCAGCGCGCGCCTGCTCTACGGCGGGACCGCGGCCGGCTTCATCTGGCCCGGCTTCCTCACCCAGTACGACCCGCCGGAGCACACGCGGCTCCGGCGGATGATGACTCCCGCGTTCTCCGTCCGCCGGATGCAGGCGTTCCGGCCGCAGGTCGAGCAGATCGTCCAGGACAGCCTGGACACCATCGAGGCACTCGGCGGCCCGGTGGACTTCGTCCCGCACTTCGGATGGGCCGTGGCGACACCGGCGACCTGCGACTTCCTCGGCATTCCCCGGGACGACCAGGCGGATCTGGCCCGGGTCCTGCTCGCCAGCCGGACCGACCGGTCGGGCAGGAGGCGCACCGCCGCGGGGAACAAGTTCATGACCTACATGAAGCAGCACGTCGCCAACTCGCGCCGCGATCCCGGCGACGACATGTTCGGCGTCGTGGTGCGCGAACACGGTGACGCCATCACGGACGCCGAGTTGACCGGGGTGGCCGCGTTCGTCATGGGCGCGGGCGCCGACCAGGTGGCCCGTCTGCTCGCGGCGGGCGCGTGGCTGATGGTCGAAGCGCCCGAGCAGTTCGCCGTGCTACGGGAGAAGCCCGACACCGTACCGGGTTGGCTGGACGAGGTGATCCGGTACCTCACGACCGACGAGAAGACCCATCCACGGGTCGCGACGCGGGACGTGCGCATCGGGGACCACCTCGTCAAGGCCGGCGACACCGTCACCTGTTCCCTGCTGGCCGCCAACCGCCGGAACTACCCGGGCGCGGACGACGAGTTCGACATCACCCGTGCTCGGCCGGAACACCTGGCGTTCGGGTACGGCATCCACCACTGCCTCGGCAGAGCTCTGGCCGAGCTGATGTTCCGGGTCGCGATACCGGCGCTGGCGCACCGCTTCCCCACCCTGCGGCTGGCCGAACCGCACCGCGAGATCACCTTGGGGCCGCCGCCGTTCGACGTGGAAGCCCTGCTGCTCGACTGGTAGCACCGGAAACCCAGGGAGGACCGATGGCACTTCCCCTGCCGCACCAGCGGCACCGGCTCGATCCCGTGCCGGAGCTCCACGGCCTGATGGACGAGGGGCCGCTGCACGAGTACGACACCCAGCCCGGAATGGGCGGCCGCAAGCAATGGCTGGTCACCGGGTACGACGAGGTCCGGGAGATCCTCGGCGATCCCGAGCGGTTCAGCTCCATGCGCCCGGCCGACGACGCGGCCGAACGGGCCGAGCTGCCGGGAATCCTGCAGGCGTACGACCCGCCGGACCACACCCGGTTGCGCAGGACCGTGGCCCCGGCCTACTCGGTCCGGCGGATGGAACGGCTGCGGCCGCGGGTCGAGGAAATCGTCGAGGAATGCCTGGACGATCTGGAGAACGTGGGGTCGCCGGTCGACTTCGTCAGGTACGCGGCCTGGCCCATCCCGGCGCTCATCGCCTGCGAGTTCCTCGACGTCCCCCGTGACGACCAGGCCGAGCTGTCGCGGATGATCCGGGAGAGCAGGGGAAGCAGGCTCCCCCGGCAGCGGACCTCTGCGGGGATGGGCGTCGTCGAGTACACGAAGAAGCTCGTGGCCCGCAAGCGCCGCGATCCCGGCGAGGGGCTGATCGGTGTCATCGTGCGCGAGCACGGGGCGGAGGTCGGCGACGAGGAACTGGCCGGGCTCGCCGAGGGCAACCTGGTCATGGCAGCTGAGCAGATGGCCTCCCAACTGGCGGTCGCGGTGCTCCTGTTCGTGACCCATCCCGACCAGGCGGCGCTGCTCCGCGAACGTCCCGAACTCGTGGACGGCGCGATCGAGGAGCTGCTGCGGCATGCTTCGATCATCGAGGCCCCGACCCCTCGGGTCGCGCTCACGGACGTGCGCGTCGCCGGACGCGACATCCGGGCCGGAGACGTCCTGACCTGCTCCACGATGGCGGTCAACCGTCCGCGGGGCGACCGCTTCGACATCACCCGTGAGAACCCGAAGCACCTGGCGTTCGGACACGGAATCCACCATTGTCTCGGGGCACCGCTGGCCAGGCTCCAGCTGCAGGTCGCCCTGCCGGCGGTGCTCCGCCGGTTCCCGTCGCTGCGGCTCGCCGTTCCCGAGGAGGACCTGCGGTTCAAGCCGGGCCGGCCCGAGCCCTTCGCCGTGGAGGAGCTTCCTCTTGAGTGGTGACGACAGGCCCCCGATACACACGCGTCGGCAGGGCTTCGACCCGGCCGACGAGCTGCGCGCCGCCGGAACGCTCACCAGGATCACGATCGGATCCGGAGCGGAGGCGACGACCACCTGGCTGGCCGCCGGGCACGCGGTCGTCCGGCAAGTCCTCGGCGATCACACCCGGTTCAGTACGCGCCGGCGTTTCGACCGGAACGACGAGATCGGCGGGAAGGGCGTCTTCCGGCCGCGTGAGCTGGTCGGCAACCTGATGGACTACGACCCGCCGGAGCACACCCGGCTCCGGCGTCTGCTGGCCCCGGGGTTCACCCAACGTCAGATCCGGCGGCTGGCCCCGTACATCGAACAGATCGTGACGGAACGCCTCGACGCGATGGAGCGGGAGGGGGCCCCCGCGGACCTGATCGGGATGTTCGCCGACCAGGTACCCGGCCCCGTGCTGTGCGAGCTGCTCGGGGTACCGCGGGACGACCGCGACAGGTTCCTCCAACTCTGCCACCGGCATCTCGACGCTTCGCTCAGCGATCGGAGGCGGGCGGCCGCCGGCGAGGCGTTCTCCCGCTACCTCGTGACCATGGTCGCCAGGGAACGGAAGGATCCCGGCGACGGGCTCGTCGGTACGGTCGCCGCCGAACACGGCGACTCGGTGACCGATGAGGAGCTGAGGGGCGTCTGCGTACAGATGATGCTGGCCGGAGACGACAACATCTCCGGCATGATCGGCCTGGGCGTGCTGGCGCTGCTGCGGAACCCCGAGCAGATCGCCGCGCTGCGGGGTGACACCCAGTCGGCGGACCGGGCGGTCGACGAGCTGATCCGGTACCTGACGGTCCCCTATGCTCCGACGCCCCGAACCGCCATCGAGGACACCGTCGTCGGCGACCAGGTGATCAGGGCAGGGGAGACGGTCCTCTGTTCTCTCCCGACGGCCAACCGCGACCCCGCCCTGCTGCCGGACCCGGATCGCCTCGACGTCACCCGGGAACCCGTCCCTCATGTCGCGTTCGGGCACGGTGTGCACCACTGCCTGGGAGCCGCGCTCGCCCGTCTCGAACTGCGCATCGCCTACACCGCGCTCTGGCGACGCTTTCCCGGGCTGCGGCTGGCGGATCCCGCCGGGGCGACCGCGTTCCGGCTGAGCACCCCTGCATACGGACTCAGCAGTCTGATGGTCGAGTGGTGACCGGATGGACGGCTTGAGCGGCGATCCATCGGGCTGGACAATCGCAAAGAACTCAATTGAGGGATGGTGGGAGATGTCGGTGGAAACGTTCGACGTGGTGGTTGCGGGTGGCGGGCCGGCGGGCTCGACCGTGGCCTCCCTGGTGGCAATGCAGGGCCACCGGGTGCTCCTGCTGGAGAAAGAGGTTTTCCCGCGGTACCAGATCGGTGAGTCGTTGCTTCCGTCCACCGTTCACGGAGTGTGCCGGATGCTCGGCGTCACCGAGGAACTCGCGGCGGCGAATTTCCCGGTGAAGCGCGGCGGTACTTTCCGGTGGGGGGCCAGGCCGGAACCGTGGACGTTCTCCTTCGCGGTGTCCCCGCGGATGACCGGGCCGACCTCGTTCGCCTATCAGGTGGAGCGGGCGCGCTTCGACGAGATATTGCTGAACAACGCCAAGCGCAAGGGTGTGACGGTCCGTGAGGGATGCTCGGTCACCGGAGTCGTGGAGGAGGACGACCGGGTCACCGGCCTGCGCTATCTCGACCCTGACGGCGGAGAGCACGAGGTCAGCGCGCGTTTCGTGATCGACGCGTCGGGCAACAAGAGCCGGCTGTTCTCCAGCGTCGGCGGCACTCGCGACTACTCGGAGTTCTTCCGGAGCCTGGCGCTGTTCGGCTACTTCGAGAACGGCAAACGGCTCCCGGAGCCCTATTCGGGAAACATCCTGAGCGTCGCCTTCGACAGCGGCTGGTTCTGGTACATTCCGCTGAGCGATACGCTCACCAGCGTCGGCGCGGTAGTCCGCAGGGAAATGGCCGAGAAGGTCCAGGGGGACCGGGAAGCGGCCTACGAGGCCCTGATCGCCGAATGTCCGCTGATCTCGGAATACCTGTCGGACGCGCGTCGGGTGACGACCGGGGACTACGGGGAACTGAGGGTGCGCAAGGACTACTCCTACCGCCAGACGACGTTCTGGCGCCCGGGAATGATCCTCGTGGGCGACGCCGCGTGTTTCGTCGACCCGGTATTCTCCTCCGGCGTTCACCTGGCGACCTACAGCGCCCTGCTCGCGGCCCGTTCGATCAACAGCGTTCTCGCGGGCGACCTGGACGAGAAGACCGCCCTGGACGAGTTCGAGGCCCGGTACCGCCGCGAATACGGGGTGTTCTACGAGTTCCTCGTGTCGTTCTACGAGATGAACGTGAACGAGGAGTCGTACTTCTGGCACGCCAAGAAGGTCACGAACAACAAGCACACGGAGCTGGAATCGTTCGTGGACCTGGTCGGCGGGGTGTCGTCCGGCGAGGCGGCGCTCGCGTCCAGGATCGCCGAGCACAGCGCCGAGTTCGCCGCGGCCGTCGACGACATGGCCGCCGGCGGTGACGGGGACATGGTGCCGATGTTCACGTCGCACGTGGTCAAGCAGGTGATGCAGGAGGGCGGCCAGGTCCAGATGCGAGCGGTGCTCGGTGAGGACGCCGCGCCCGAGGAGCCGGTGTTCCCGGGCGGGCTGGTGACCTCGCCCGACGGGATGAAGTGGATGCCCTACCGTGGATGAGGCCGCGCCGATCGTGCGACCGACGGCGAACTACATGAGGAGGACGCTCTACGATCCGCACGAGGACATGTTCGCCCTCAGGGCGCACGGCCCGCTGATCCGGATCGAGGGGAACGCGTCCGATCAGATGAGCACGGACTACGTCTGGCAAGCCATGGGCTACGACGTGGTGCGCGAGATCCTCGGTGATCACGAGAACTTCACGACGCGGCTCCGGCTGACCGAGGCACAACCGCTCAGCGGCGAAGGGGTGCCGGTCCCGCCGGAGCTGGCCGGACAGATCTCGATCTACGATCCGCCCGAACACACGCGGCTGCGGCGGATGTTGACGCCCGAGTTCACGGTCCGACGGATCCGCCGGCTCGAGCCCGCGATCGAGGGCATCATCGAGGAGCACCTCGACGCGATGGAGGCCGCGGGACCGCCCGCGGACCTCCAGGTGCTGTTCGCCGACCCGGTCGGCGGCGAGGCCCTGTGCGAGCTGCTCGGGGTCCCGCGCGACGATCGGAGCGAGTTCATCCGCCGCGTCAGGCAGAACGTCGACCTCAGCCGCGGGTACAAGGCCCGGGCGGCGGACAGCGCGGCGTTCAACCGGTACCTGAACGCTCTCATCACCCGGCAGCGGAAGGCGCCCGACGAGGGGTTCCTCGGCACGCTGGTGCGTGAGCACGGCGAGCGGATCAGCGACGAGGAGTTGAGGGGCGTCTGTACGGCGCTGATCCTCGGCGGCGTCGAGAGCGTCGCCGGGATGATCGGCTTCGGGGTCCTCGCGCTGCTCGACCATCCCGACCAGAGGCGGCTGCTCTTCGCCTCCCGCGAGGAGGCCGACCGCGTGGTGAACGAACTGCTGCGCTTCCTTTCGGCCGTGCAGCAGCCGACTCCGCGCATGGCCGTCAGGGACGTCGTCGTCGGCGGGCAGCTGATCAGGGCGGGGGAGTACGTCCTCTGCTCGATCCTCATGGCCAACCGGGACGAGGGGTTGACGCCGGATCCCCATCTCCTCGACGCGAACCGCGAACAGCTCCCGCACGTCGGATTCGGGCACGGCATCCATCACTGCGTGGGCGCCGCGGTGGCAAGGGCGGTGCTCCGCATCGCCTATCAGGCACTGTGGCGACGGTTCCCCGGACTGAGCCTGGCCGTGCCGGCCGAGGAAGTGGAGTTCCGCAACGCGTTCATAGACAGCCCGGACCGGTTGCCGGTCACCTGGTAGCGGACGCCACGACGGATCAGCGATCGATCGAGGGACGGTGGGAGATGTCGGCGGAAGCGTTCGACGTGGTGGTGGCGGGGGGTGGGCCGGCGGGTTCGACCGCGGCCTCCCTGGTGGCCATGCAGGGCCACCGGGTGCTCCTGGTGGAGAAAGAGGTGTTTCCGCGTTACCAGGTCGGTGAGTCCTTGCTCCCGTCCACCGTTCACGGGGTGTGCCGGATGCTCGGCGTCACGGACGAACTGGCGGAGACGGACTTTCCGGTGAAGCGGGGTGCGACGTTCCAGTGGGGCGCTCGGCCGGAGCCGTGGGCCTTCTCCTTCGAGGCGTCATCGCGACTGACCGGCTCGACGTCGTTCGCCTACCAGGCGGATCGGGCGCGGTTCGACGAGATCCTGCTGAACAACGCCAAGCGCAAGGGCGTGGTGGTTCGTGAAGGCTGCTCGGTCACCGGGGTGGTCGAGGAGGGCGACCGGGTCACCGGCCTGCGGTACCTCGACGCTGACGGCGGCGAGCACGAGGTCGGCGCGCGTTTCGTGATCGACGCGTCAGGCCATGCGAGCCCGCTGTCCTCCAGCGTCGGCGGCACTCGCGACCACGCGGAGTCCTTCCGCGGTCTGGTGCTGGCCGGCTACTTCGGGAACGGCTGCAAGCGGCTGCCGGAGCCGCGTTCGGGTGACACGCTGAGCGTGAGCTTCGACAAGGGCTGGTTCTGGTACGTCCCGCTGTTCGGCGGGCTCACCAGCGTGGGTGCGGTGGTGCGCGGGGAGATGGCCGTGAAGCTCCAGGACGACCGGGAGGAGGCGTTCAAGGCCCTGATCGCCGAATGCCCGACCATCTCGGATCTGCTCTCGGAGGGGATGCGGGTGACGGCCGGCAAGTACGGGAAGTTGCGAGTCCGCGAGGACTACGCCTACCACCGGACGACGTTCTGGCGTCCGGGGATGATCCTGGTGGGGGACGCCGCGTGTTCCGTCGACCCGCTGTTCTCCAGCGGCGTCCATCTCGCGACCTACAGCGCCCTGCTGGCCGCCCGTTCGATCAACACCGTCCTCGCGGGCGATCTGGACGAGGAGACCACCCTGACGGAGTTCGAGGCGCGGTACCGCCGCGAGTTCGGGGCGTTCTCCGAGCTCCTCGCGGCGTTCCACGCGGCGACCGGCGACGAGCACCCCGAACCGGAGTCGTTCGTGGATCTGGCCGCCGGAGTGTCGTCCGGCGAGGAGGCGCTCGCGGCACGGGGCGAGGGGGCGCCCGCGCCCGGGGGACCGGTGTTCCCGGGCGGGCTGGCGGTTTCGCCCGACGGAATGAAGTGGCTGCCCGGCGCAGCCCGGTAGCCGTTCGATCGTGAGGAGCACAAGTGACTGAGGAACGGCTCTTTCTCCGGTCCGACACCATCATCGAGCCATTGGTCGACCGGTTCTACGCCCAGCTGTACACGTTGGCTCCGGTGACCGGCGCCATGTACCTCACCTTCCGGCAGATCCCGATGCTGGAGTCCTACCTGCAGACCCCGGACTGGCACTTCTCGGGCAGCCGCGATCCGAAGTTCCGCGGCGGATTCTTCGTCGGCATCGAGGGGCAGCGGAAGGGCGAGGTCGAGGCGCTGCTGGCGGCGATCCGGCGCGACCGCGCGGACATCATCCGGTTCGCCCAGGCGATCGCGGAGGCCGAGGAGATCGTCCGGGAGGAGGCGACCGGCTACGACCTCAGGCCGCTCTACCCGAAGCTGCCCCCCGAACTGGCGGGCCTGGTGGAGGTCGCCTACGACACCGGCAACGTGGCCTCGCTGCACTTCCTGGAGCCGCTCGTCTACCAGAGCAAGGCCTACGCCGAGGACCGCCAGTCGGTTCAGCTCTCGGTGGAGTCGGGCATCGAGCGGCCGTTCGTGATGAGCACCCCACGGCTGCCCTCGCCCGACGTGCTGGAGCTGGCCATCCCCTTCCGGCACCCCGGCATCGAGGAGCTGTTCCGCTCCAGGATCCGGCCCACCACCTTGGCCGCGCTCCGCGAGGCGCTGGAACTCGGCGACGCGCAAGCCGCCCAACTGTCCCGCCTGCTGGTCGCGGAGCCAGGACTGGCCGCCGACCGCCACGTCGCGGCCGGCGCCAGGATCCGTTACCTGGGGCATGCCTGCCTCCTCCTGCAGACGCCCGAGGTGTCGATCCTCACGGACCCGTTCATCAGCGCCGACACCAGCGCGACCGGCCGGTACACCTATGACGACCTGCCCGACCACATCGACTACGTCCTCATCACGCACGGGCATTCCGACCACCTCGTGTCCGAGACCCTGCTCCAACTGCGCGGCCGGGTCGGCACGTTCGTCGTGCCGAGGAGCTCGCGCGGCAATCTGTGCGACCCATCGCCGGCGCTCTTCCTGAAATGCCTCGGGCTCCCCGTCATCGAGGTGGACGACTTCGACGAGGTGGCCTTCCCCGGCGGGAAGATCGTCGCCACTCCGTTCTTCGGGGAGCACGCCGATCTCGACATCCGCGCCAAGGCGACCTACTGGATCCGTCTCGGCGGGAAGTCCGTCTACGTGGGAGCGGACTCCTCCGGCCTCGATCCGGTCCTCTACCGCTACGTCCGCCGGCATCTCGGACCGGTCGACATCGCGTTCCTCGGCATGGAGTGCGACGGTGCGCCGATGAACTGGAAGTACCAGCCGCTGTTCACCAAGCCGATCCCGAAGAAGATGAGCGAGACCCGCAAACTGTCCGGCTCCAACGCGGAGCAGGCGAGCGCGATCGTCACCGAGCTGGGGGCCCAGGAGGTGTACATCTACGCCATGGGCGAGGAGAGTTGGCTCGGCCATGTGATGGCCACCAGCTACAACGAGGACTCCTACCAGCTTCAGCAGATCGCCGAGTTCGAGGAATGGTGCTCGCGCAAGGGAGTCAAGTCCGGTCATCTGCTCGACCGGGCCGAATGGCACTGGTCCTAGCCGAAAAGGCTATCCGCCGGCACATATCGTCCGCGTGTCGAAAACCGCATACGTGCCGGCAACGTCCGGTCGGCTTTTCTTGTGGCATGTCCCGAGGAGAGCAGACGATGACACAGGTGGACACGGCCGAGACCGGGCAGCGCGGCCCGGCGGCCGACGACGAAGGAACCCGGCCCGCGGGCGGCTCCCGGCCGGGCCGGTGGAAGCGCGGCCCGGTGCTCACGACGTGTGCGCTGCTGCTCGGCCTGCTTCTGCTGCTGCACGGGCAGCTCCCGGAGTGGGCCGGGCTGGGCAGTCTGGTGGAGACCTTTCTGCCGTGGTTCGGTCTGTTCGTCCCGGTGCTGCTCGCCGGGGCGCTGTGGCGCCGCTCCGCCTCCGCGGTCGTCGCGCTGCTGTTGCCGGTCACCGTGTGGCTGACCCTCTTCGGCGGGCTGCTCGGCGACAAGTCCCACCAGGGCGGCGATCTCACGGTGGTCAGCCACAACGTGAACGCCGACAACCGTGATCCGGCCGGCACCGCCCGTGACCTGGCCGCCTCCGGCGCCGACGTGCTGGCGCTCGAGGAGCTGACCGACCGGTCCACGGGCACGTACGAGACGGAGCTGGCGAAGGCGTACCCACACCACACCGTGCAGGGCACGGTCGGGCTGTGGAGCAAGCTTCCGCTGTCCGACACCCGGCCGGTCGACGTCCTGTGGGACACGGCCGGCCCGTCGGCCGGGAAGCCGCGGCCCGAGGACGTCCCGGTGGAGCCGACTCGTGCGCTGCGCACCACGGTGGCCACCGAGAAGGGGCCGCTGGCGGTGTACGTGGTGCACCTGGGTTCCGTGCGGGTGATGCCCAGGGGCGGTTTCTGGACGGACACGCGGGACGTCGGCGCGACGAAGCTCGCCGGGGCGGTCGCCGCCGATCGCAGTGCGCGGGTGCTGGTGCTCGGTGACTTCAACGGCTCCATGGACGACCGTGCGTTCGACGGCCTCACCTCGCAGCTGCGGTCGGCCCAGGACGTGGCCGGGGACGGGTTCGGCTTCAGCTGGCCGGCGGAGTTCCCGGTGGTGCGGATCGACCAGATCCTGGTCCGCGGTGTGGAACCGAAGAGCGCGTGGCTGTTGCCGGCCACGGGCAGCGATCACCGGCCGGTGGCGGCCGGAATCAGCTGGTAATGCCGTGAGTTGCCGGGTGGTGACATATCGTCAGCGTATCGAGAAACGCATACACCCAGGCAACACCCCGATAGATTGACTGGCGACATGTCCTACAACTCCTCCAGCGAACCACGTCGAACCGCAGCCGGGACAGCAGCAGCCGGGAAGCTGGTCGTCAGGCCGATCAGCGCCGCCGAGCACTTGGCGTTCGTGCGGGCCCAGCGGTCGGTCAGCTTCCTGCAGACCCCGGCGTGGGGCCGCGTCAAGACCGAGTGGCGCAGCGAGTCCCTCGGCTGGTTCGACGGTCGGGGCCTGGTCGGTGCCGGGCTCGTCCTGCACCGCCCGGTGCCGCGGCTCGACCGCTTCACGCTGGCGTACCTACCCGAGGGTCCGGTCATCGACTGGAGCGGTGAGATCGGTCCGTGGCTCGATCCGCTGGCCGCGTACCTCAAGGAGCACGGCGCGTTCGCGATCCGGCTCGGCCCGCCGGTGGAGACGGACAGCTGGAGCGCCGCCCAGGTCAAGGAGGGCATCGCCGACCCGGACATCCGCCGGCTGACCGATCTGCCGCGGCAGGGCGGCGACCCGGTCGGCGCCCGGGTGAGCAGCAGGCTGAAGGAGGCGGGCTGGCTGCCGCAGAACCCGCAGGACGGGTTCGGGGTCGGGCATCCGCAGTTCAAGTACGTGGTCCCGCTGGCAGGCAGGACCGAGGACGAGCTGTTCAGGGGCATGAACCAGCTGTGGCGCCGCAACATCAAGAAGGCGGCCAAGGAGGGCGTCGAGGTCACGGTCGGCGGCGGGGAGCCGGAAGACCTGAAGGCGTTCCACGACCTCTACGTCCACACCGCCGAGCGTGACCACTTCACGCCCCGTCCGCTGCGCTACTTCGAGACCATGTTCGCGGCGCTGCGCGCCGAGGACCCCGAGCGGATCGCGCTCTACCTGGCCCACCACCAGGGCGACTTGGTCGCCGCCACCGTCCTGGTCCGGGTCGGGGCCCACGCGGTGTACTCCTACGGCGCCTCCGCCACCGCGAAGCGCGAGGTGCGCGGCTCCAACGCCTGCCAGTGGGCGATGATCCGCGACGCGCTCGCGGCCGGCTGCGACGTCTACGACCTGCGCGGCATCACCCCCACCCTCGACGCCGACGACCCGCACGTCGGCCTGGTCCAGTTCAAAGTCGGCACCGGCGGCCGGGCGGTGAGGTACGTCGGCGAGTGGGACCTGCCGCTGCGACCGATGGTCTACCGGGTCTTCGACCTCTACATGAGGCGGCGCGGACGCTGAGCCGCACCGCCGACTACGCGAGCGCGGCGGCGACTTGGTCGAGGCGCACCCCGCGGGAAGCCTTGACCAGTACGACGTCACCGGCGGCGAGGCGGTCGCGCAGCCAGTCGACGGCCGCGTCGTTGTCGGCGAGGACCACTGACCGCTCTCCCGCACCGTCGGCGATCGGCCGGGCTCCCGCACCGACGGCGGCCACCACGTCGGCCCGGGCGGCGGCGTACGCCCCGACGGCGCGGTGCTCCTCCACGCTGTCGTCGCCGAGCTCGAGCATTTCGCCGAGTACGGCGATGCGGCGCCCGCCCTCGATGGCCGCCAGGGCGTCCAGGGCGGCGCGGGTCGAGTCGGGGTTGGCGTTGTAGGAGTCGTTGATCAGCGTCGCCCCGCAGGCGAGGCCGCGCGACTCCATCCGCCACGGCGACAGCGAGGCGGTGGTCAGCGCCGCCGTGGCCAGGTCGAGGGGAACCCCGGCCGCGAGTGCTGCCGCCGTGGCAGCCGAAGCGTTGAGGGCCTGGTGGGCGCCGATGAGTGGCAGCGTGACGTGAGCCGAGGCGGCGGCGGTCCGCAGCGTGCAGGACGGCCGGCCGTGCCGGTCGAGGGCCAGGTCGAGGGCCCGTACGTCGGCGTGGGCCGCCCGGCCGAAGGTCAGAACCGGACCGTCGGTGAGCGCGCGCATCGCGGCCACCCGGGGATCGTCGGCGTTGAGGATCGCGGTGCCGCCGGGCGCGAGCCCCTGCACCAGTTCGCCCTTGGTCCTGGCGATGGCGGCGCGCGACCCGAACTCGCCGAGGTGGGCCAGGCCGGCGTTGAGGACGACGGCGATGTCGGGTGCGACCAGGCCGGTGAGCTTGGCGATGTCGCCGACGTGGCGGGCCCCCATCTCCAGGACGAGGAACCGGGTGGCCGGTTCGGCGCGCAGCATGGTGAGCGGCACACCGAACTCGTTGTTGAACGAGCCGGCCGTGGCGACCGTCGGCCCGGCGCCCGAAAGCACCGCCCGCAGCAGGTCCTTGGTGCCGGTCTTGCCCTGCGAGCCGGTCACCCCGACGACGGTCAGTCCGTCGCGTAGCCGGGCCACGACATGGGCGGCGAGCAGCTGCAGCGCGCTCTGGACGTCCTCGACGACGACAGTGGGCAGCGCCGTGGGCCGGGAGCCGAGCACGACCACCGCACCGGCCCGCCCGGCCTGTTCCGCGTAGTCATGGCCGTCGGCGTGCCGGCCGGCGAAGGCGACGAAGAGGCCGCCCGGCTCGGCCTGTCGGCTGTCGAGCACGGCCGGCGCGGTCACGGTCACGGAGCTGTCGCCCTCGGCCCTTCCGCCGACGATCCCGGCGATCTCGGCGAGGCTGAGCGGGATCACGCCGGCTCCCCGGAGGCCGTGCCTGGTGTTGGGTAGGTCATGCCTCCAGTCAAGGGAGTCGGACGTATCACGGGCATATCGAAAACCACATACGCTCCGGATACGGCAGACCGCCTTGACTGGGGGCATGACCCACAGCGAAAGGACCCGTATCACCATCTACGGGTGCGGTCCGGACGAAGCCGTTCTGTTCCGCGAGCTGGCGCCCCGCTTCGGTGTGCAGCCGGCCATCACCGACGCACCGGTGTCCGAGGCCAACAGTGGACTGGCCTCCGGCAGCCGGTGCATCAGCGTCGGCCACAAGACTCCGGTCACCCGTGCCACGCTGCGTGCCCTCGGTGAAGCCGGCGTGGGCTACATCTCCACGCGGAGCATCGGGTACAACCACATCGACACGGCGTACGCGGACCGCATCGGCATCCTCGTCGAGAACGTCTCCTACTCGCCGGACAGCGTGGCCGACTACACGCTGATGCTCATGTTGATGGCGGTACGGGATGCGAAAGCCATCGTCCGTCGCACCGACACGCACGACTACCGACTGAGTGACGTGCGCGGGAGGGAGCTGCGCGACCTGACCGTCGGCGTGATCGGGACGGGCCGTATCGGCGCGGCGGTCCTGGAGCGACTGCGGGGTTTCGGTTGCCGCATGCTGGCCCATGACAACCGCTCAGTGGGTCGTCCCGGTGCCGCTGTCGAGCACGTCCCGCTCGACGAACTGCTGCGGCGCAGCGACCTGGTCACGCTGCACGTGCCGCTCACCGGGGCCACGCACCACCTGCTGGATCGGCAACGCCTGGCGCGGCTGAAGGACGGCGCGCTGATCGTCAACACCGGACGTGGTGGGCTCATCGACACCGAGGCCCTGGTGGAGGAGCTGGAGAACGGCAGGCTGGGCGGCGCGGCGCTGGACGTCGTCGAGGGCGAGGAAGGCGTCTTCTACGCCGACTGCCGGGACAAACCCATAGAAAGCAAGGCGCTGTTGCGGCTGCAGGAACTGCCGAACGCGCTCATCAGTCCGCACACCGCCTACTACACGGATCACGCCCTGCGCGACACCGTGGAGAACTCTCTCACCAACTGCCTGGCATTCGAAAGCAGGAGTCAGCATGGCTAGGTTGAAGGTCGGCATCATCTTCGGGGGCCGTTCCGAGGAGCACTTCGTCTCCGTCAAGTCCGCGCGAGAGGTGGCCCGGAACCTGGATCTCGAGAAGTACGAACCCTTCTACGTCGGGATCACGAAGAGCGGTGCCTGGAAGCTCTGCGACGGGCCCGACGGGGAGTGGGAGAACGGCGACTGCCGCCCCGTCGTGCTGTCGCCGGGCAGCGACGTGCACGGACTGCTCACTCTGGAGCAGGGGTGCTACGAAACGATCCGTCTGGACGTCGTGCTGCCCGTGCTGCACGGCAGGCTCGGCGAGGACGGCGCGATGCAGGGTCTGCTGGAACTCGCCGGCATCCCCTACATCGGCTGCGACGTCCAGAGTTCCGCTCTGTGCATGGACAAATCCCTTGCCTATGTCGTCGCCAGGAGCGCCGGGATCGCGACGCCGGACTTCTGGACCGTCACGGCGGACGAGACCATCGATCCCGCCCGGCTCAGCTATCCGGTCTTCGTGAAGCCGGCCCGATCGGGATCCTCCTTCGGCGTCACCAAGGTGTCCCGGGAAGAGGAACTTCCGAGTGCGGTGGAAACGGCACGGCAGTACGACTCGAAGGTGCTGATCGAAGAGGCCGTCGTCGGCAGCGAGATCGGCTGCGCCGTCCTCGGGAACGGGTCGGACCTCGTCGTGGGCGAAGTGGACCGGATCGCGCTCTCGCACGGATTCTTCAGGATCCATCAGGAAGACTCCCCCGAGACCGGTTCCGAGAACTCCGTGGCGGTCGTTCCCGCCGACATCCCCGAGGAGTCACGGCTGCTCGTCCAGGAGGCGGCCAAGGCCGTGTACCGCGCCTTGGGGTGCAGCGGTCTCGCGCGGGTGGACATGTTCCTCAAGGAGGACGGACGAGCAGTCCTCAACGAGGTCAACACCTTCCCCGGAATGACCTCGTACAGCCGTTATCCGAGGATGATGGCGGCCGCGGGCATTCCGCTCTCCGAGGTCATCGACCGGGCCGTCTCCCTCGCCTTGACGGGGAAGATCCGATGAAGTCGATGATGGACGGCTTCGTCTTCGTGGACGAGGTGGTGTCCGGAATACGCTGGGATGCCAAGTACGCCACGTGGGACAACTTCACCGGCAAACCGGTGGACGGATACCTGGCCAATCGAGTCGTCGGCACGAGGGCTCTGTGCACGGCCCTGGAGCGGGCGCAGGAGCTGGCCGCGTCACGGGGGTTCGGCCTGCTGCTCTGGGACGGCTACCGCCCGCAGCGCGCAGTCGACTGCTTCCTGCTCTGGTCGCAGCAGCCGGAGGACGGCAGGACGAAGTCGCGGCACTATCCCAACATCGCCAGGGCCGAGATGTTCGAGAAGGGATACGTGGCCGCCAGGTCGGGCCACAGCCGGGGCAGCACCGTCGACCTCACGCTCTATGAGCTGGCCACGGGTGAACTCGTCCCCATGGGCGGCGACCACGACCTGATGGACCCCGTCTCGCACCACGGCGCACGAGGGATCACGTCCGTCGAAGCGCGGAACCGTCAGCACCTGCGGTCCGTCATGGAGACCTGCGGTTTCAGCGCGTACGAATGCGAGTGGTGGCATTACACGCTCGACGACGAGCCCTATCCGGACACCTATTTCGATTTCCCCATCGCGTAGTACTCCAGCTGTAGACCGTGATCTTCACGGCTCCCGGTCCACCGCCCACGTGCCCCTGCGGCCACCGTCTCATCGTTGCTCCACACGAGTCACGATGATCAACGGTGGCCGCACCCGTCTCCGCGCCGGCCCCGAGTGGAAAGATCACGATCTATGGCTGGGGTACCAGGCCTTCGCCGGTAGGCGAGTGCCTCGATTGGTGCAATGGTGTTACGATCGGCGTCCCGGGGAGCAGAATGGCCTTTGCCAGGGGCAAGATCCTCTAGTTCAGCGCGATGCCATTGCAACGAGATTCACGAATGTCGGCGGCGAGGCGGCGTTCTGCCTGGCCCCGGTTTCCACGTAGATTCGGGTGACTGGTTCTCGAATGCCTGTCGATCTTCCATGTCCAGGCCCTGACCTGGCAGAACCGGGATTCCACTGGAGGTCCGTGTTACAGAACGGAACGCAAGCCAGATCCAACGGGGGATCTTCTGAGTGCCTTTCACAGAGCCGTGTACAGGAAATCAGATCATGAGGGAGATGGCGTTGGAGCGCGAGCAGGAGCAGATCGATCAGCAGACGGTCGTCGAAGTGGAGATCAGCTTACTGTCAACAGTCGATTCGCCGCGGACCTCGGGGGAGGACCCTGACCACGTGGAGGCGCTCTCCGCGGTGCAGTCTCCGCTTCCGCCCATCCTCGTGCACCGTCCGACGATGCGCGTCATCGATGGCCTCCATCGTGTGAGGGCGGCTGAACTGCGCGGGCAGGACAGGGTCCCCGTCAGCTTCTTCGAGGGCAACGAGGCCGACGCGTTCGTGCTGGCGGTCGAGTCCAACACCAAGCACGGCCTCCCCTTGTCGAAGGCCGACCGCAAACGGGCGGCCGCGCGGATCATCACCTCGCATCCACAGTGGTCGGACCGGATGATCGCGTCGGTCACCGGCATCGCACCCGGCACGGTGGCCGACATGCGCAGGGGGCTTCCGGGTGGGTCCGCCGCCGAGGAGAGCAGGATCGGCCAGGACGGCCGGGTCCGCCCGATCAACGCCGCCGCAGGACGCAGGATCGCCGGAGAACTCATCACCGAGAACCCAGGCCTGTCGTTACGTCAGATCGCCAGAATGGCGGGCATATCCCCCGAGACGGCCCGCGATGTGAGGAGCCGGCTCCGCCGGGGAGAGGATCCGCTGCCCAGTCGGCAGGGCAGGGGGCCGGAACCCGCGAACCTGGAGGTGAGGGACTCGGCGCCACCGCGCGGTATCGGCGTCGCGGCGGTGCCCGGCAGGCCGTCGGCGCAGGATCCCAGCGTCGTCGTGCAACGGCTCAAAGCGGATCCGGCGCTGCGGCTGAGCGAGACCGGACGCACCCTGCTGCGGCTGCTCAACCTCCAGGCGATCAACGCGAAGGAGTGGCAGCGGATCATCGACAACGTGCCGCCCCACTGCAGCGGCATCGTGGCCTACCTGGCCGACGAGTACGCGGGGATGTGGTCGGAGCTGGCCCTTCGGCTGGGGCGCAGGGGGGCCGAATCCGCGTAGTCGGCCGTCGCCGCGTCCAAGCGTCGAAAACGGTCAGTTGGTCGCGGACGCGAGCCGGTGACGTCGCCGAAGTCCCCCCCCCGCGCGGTGGAGGGACTTCGGCGACTTTCGCTTGTCAGTCGGAGACGAAGGCACGGAGCCGGCAGTGGGCCGGAGCGCCCGAGACCTCATCGCCGTAGCCCACGCTGCCCCGTCCTCTCCAGCTCCACGGCCTCGTAGAGCGCCTTGATGTTCGCGCTGCCGAAGGTTTCGGCGCCCTGGCGCTCGATGACCTCGAAGAACAGCGTGTGCCGCAGGTGGGTCGACGCCGTGAATATCTGGAAGAGCCGGCCGCCGTGGTCCTCGTCGGCGAGCACGTTCGTCGCCCGGAGGTCGTCCAACCTGGACCCGCTCAGGTCGATCCGCTCGCCCAGTAGGTCGTAGTAGGCCGGGGGAGTGGTGAGGAAGCTGACGCCCCGGTCGGTCAGGGCCCGCACCGAACGGACCGCGTCCGGCGAGGAGAAGGCCAGGTGCTGGACGCCGGACCCCTGGTGGGCCTTGAGGAACTCGTCGATCTGTCCCGGGTCCGCCGAAGGGTCGGGCTGGATGAGCGTCAGGGTGACCGAGCCCGACGGGCTCTGCACCACCTTCGACTCCATGGCCTGCCTGCCGACGACGATGTGCTCCTCGAAGACGCACCGGAACCCGAGGGCCGCCAGGTAGTAGTCGACCGTGGGGTCGAGATCGCCGGTGTTCAGACACACCGCGATGTGATCGACGTCGAGCAGGCCCACGACGCCGGTCGGGTCGTCGCCGGTCCGCGGCGTCGGGGAGAAGCCGGCGGGCAGCCCCGGTCCCTCCCCGGGAGCGCGCTGGACGAGTGTGTGGACGACGTCCCCGAAGCCGTGGAGGGCAGCCGTCACGGTCGGGCCGTCGACCGGGTGCGGGGTCGGCGGGCGGTGGATGCGGGCGCCGTTCGCGACCGCCGCGTCGAAGGCCGCGGTCACGTCCGCGGTGCGCAGGGCGATGTCGGCGACACCGTCTCCGTGGGAGGTGACGTAGGTCGAGGCCACGTGCTCGTCCGACGTCGCCTGGGTGAGTACCAGGGTGATCCGTCCGTGGCGCAGCGCGACGCTTCGGTGATCGGCGAAGTCGCCGGAGCCGACCACCGTGAAGGCGTATTCGTCGACCCAGGTGCGGGCAGCCGTCTCCAGCTGTTCCACGTACATCTCCACGTAGTCGACGGAGAGATCCGCCAGCGGATCCGTCACCTTTGCTGATTTGCTCATGACTGCCCCCAGGTCAGGAGAAGAAGGGCCGGATTCTTTGAACTGTATTGGACGGCCCCGTGGGAAAAAAGCAGACGACCGCTCGACGGATGGACTCCCGGTTGGACGGCGGTTGTCAGAACGCCTGCCCGTGTGTGAACCTGAGTCGGTGAATCCCAACACTCATTGACGTATTTCGCGTGGGGGGAACTCGGTGACATTGCGGAAGGCGGACCTGCGCGGCAGCGTCTCCGGTCCGGTCCTGGACACGATGTACTTCCTCAACGAGGTCGCGCTCCGCTATCCCGACGCGTTTTCCTTCGCGCCCGGCCGTCCTTATGGCGGATTCTTCGACAGTGAGCAGATCTTCTCCCGCATCCGCCGGTACCTGGAGCACCTCGCCGAGCACGAGGAACTCGCCCGAGACTGAATACCCGGCTCCCGCGCCCCGAGGAGAGTTCGTGTCAGAACAGATATCCCGGCTGCTCCTGGCACTGCCGGTTGTGATCCTCGCCTGTCGTGTCGGCGCCGCGTTGCTCCGCCGGCTGGGGCAGCCTCCCGTCGTGGGCGAGATCGTGACGGGCATCCTGCTCGGTCCCTCTCTGCTCGGCCGGCTGTGGCCTCAGGCGCAGTCGTACCTCTTCGCTCCGGGGGTCACGGACCACATCGAGGTTCTGGGGCAACTGGGGCTGTTCGTCTTCATGTTCCTGATCGGGCTCGAACTCGACCTCGGCCACTTGCGGGGCAATGGCCGCGCTGCGGCGGTCATCAGCCAAGTCAGCATCCTGCTGCCGCTGTTGCTCGGTGGCCTGCTCGCCCTGGGCATGTTCGACTCGTTCGCTCCACGGGGGACCGATCGAGTCGCCTTCGTGTTGTTCGTCGCCGTCGCCATGAGCATCACCGCGTTCCCGGTGCTCGCCCGGATCCTCACCGATCAGGGGCTCTACCACACACCCATCGGCAGCCTGGCAATGGCGTGCGCCGCCGCGAGCGACATCATCGCGTGGTGCCTGCTCGCGGTCGTGGTGGCCTTCGTGAAGGGGGGCGCTCCGCTCGAGTCGTTGACGACCGTGGCGATGGTGGCGGCGTACTTCGCGGTGATGATGCGGGTGGTGCGCCCGCTGCTCGTCCGGCTGAGCCGCTGGAAGCAGGCCACGTCGGGAGGCGAAGGGCAGGAGGGAACCGTGTTGGCGCTGCTGTTCTGCGGCACGTGCCTCTCCGCGCTGCTGACCGATGCCATCGGAGTGCACGCCCTCTTCGGCGCCTTCTTGTTCGGTGTGGTGACACCGAGGCGTTCCGCCGTCGTCGAGCGGGCCGCGGCCCGTCTGCGATCAGTGGCGGTACCAGTGCTGCTGCCGCTGTTCTTCGTGACGACAGGACTGCGTACCGACATCGGAATGCTCGCCGCCGACCCGGTGCAATGGCTGTGGCTCGGCGCCGTCCTCGCGGTGGCGCTGGTCGGAAAATGGGGCGGCGGTGGCGTTTCGGCGAGGCTGAGCGGACGGCCGTGGCGCGAGGCACTGTCGCTGGGCGCGCTGATGAACTGTCGAGGTCTGACCGAACTCATAGTCCTCAACATCGGATTGGACCTCGGGGTGATGAACGAGACGCTGTTCACGATACTGGTCCTGATGGCCCTGATCACCACGGCAGTGACGTCGCCCGTGGTCAGGGCACTCGGGTCCAGCCGCCAGCTCGCGCCGGCGGTGGCCCGATGACTCGGCCCGGGCCGCAGCCGGGTGCTCTGCACACCGCGGACCTGCACGCGAGTCTCGGCGACCCGGTGCTGGACACCATGAACTTCCTCAACGAGGTCACCCACCGCTACCCGGAGGCGGTCTCCTTCGCGCCCGGTCGCCCCTACGACGGGTTCTTCGAGACGGAGCAGATCTTCGATCACCTCCATCGCTACCTGGACCATCTGGAGGCCAACGGGGCCTCGCCGGGGCAGATCCGCTCGTCACTGTTCCAGTACGGGCCGACCAGCGGACAGATCCGGGAGCTGATCGCGGACTCCTTGCGCAAGGACGAGGGCATCGACGTCCCGGCGGAGTCCGTGGTGGTCACGGTGGGGTGCCAGGAGGCCATGTTCCTCGCGGTGCGGGCGCTGATCCGGGGCCCCGAGGACGTCCTGCTGGTGTCCAGCCCGTGTTATGTGGGGATCACGGGCGTGGCGGCCCTGCTGGACGTCGATCTCACCCCCGTCGAGGAGGGCGACAAGGGGTTCCGCTGTGAGGACCTGGAGGCGGCCGTCCTCGCCGAGCGGGCGCGCGGTCGTCGGCCGCGGGCGTTCTACGTGACCCCGGACCACTCGAACCCCTCCGGCAGCACCATCCCGTTGGAGACCCGGCACGAACTGCTCGAACTGGCGGACCGGTACGACCTCCTGATCCTGGAGGACAGCCCGTACCGGCTGGTCAGCCCGGGGCGGCAGCTGCCCACCCTGAAGTCCCTCGACCGGGCGCGGCGGGTCGTCCACCTCGGCTCCCTCTCCAAGACGCTGTTCCCCGGTGCCCGGGTGGGATACGCCGTCGCGGACCAGCCGGTGGTGGACGACACCGGGCGGACGGGACTGCTGGCGGCCGAACTCACCAGGATCAAGAGCATGGTGACGGTCAACACCCCGTCCCTCAGCCAGGCCGTCGTCGCCGGCATGCTGCTCTCCGCCGGTGGGCGGGCCGCCGATCTGAACGTCGAGACCGCCGCGTACTACGGCGACGCGATGCGCACCACGCTGGCCCGGCTCGCCGAGGCGTTCCCCGAGGAGGAACGGGTGGCGCTGGGTGTGCGCTGGAACGAGCCGAGCGGCGGGTTCTTCCTGTCACTGACCGTTCCGTTCCACGCCGACAACGCGGCGCTGGAGCGCTCGGCGGAGCAGTTCGGGGTGATCTGGACGCCGATGTCCTACTTCTACCCGCGTGGCGGTGGGGAGCGGGTCATCCGGCTGTCCGTCAGCTACCTGACCCACGCGGAGATCGCCGATGGTGTCGAGCGGCTGGCGTGCTTCATCAAGGACCAGGCGGCGAGGCCCTGAGGCCGCCGCCCCGGCCCTGCCACCGACCGGGGCAGGGCGACACCGGGCCCGCGGCGAACCGTCGCGGGCCCTTCACGTAGGGAAGGGGTTCAGCACGTGTTGGCAGTAGTACGACTCGTTCGCAGCAAGACCCGGATGTGGGGATGGACCTTCCGATGACCACGAGCCCGAGCCTTCCGGCCCCCGGCACCGGCCTCCTGGACCCGGCCTGCCCCGATGCCAAGAACGGTGCGGGCGTCGCCCGCATCACGGGTGTCGGCACGGCGACCACCGAGACCTCCTACACGCAGCGCGAGCTGCTCGACATCTTCCGGATCACCGAGCCCAAGGTCCGCTCGGTCTTCCTCAACAGCGCCATCGAACGCCGCTTCCTCTCCCTCCCGCCCCGGGACGCCGACGGCGCCGTCCTCCCGGAGGCGCAGGGGGAACTGCTCGACAAGCACAAGCGGCTCGCCCTGGAGATGGGCGCCCGGGCGGTGCGAGCCTGCCTCGGCGACGCGGGCATCGAGCTGTCCGACATCGACTACCTCTGCTGCACGACCACCACGGGATTCCTCACTCCCGGGCTGAGTGCCCTGCTGATCCGCGAGATGGGGATCCTCCCCAGGACCAGCCGGGTGGACGTGGTCGGCATGGGCTGCAACGCCGGCCTCAACGCCCTCAACGCAACCGCGAGTTGGGCCCACGCAAACCCCGGCAAGGTCGCCGTCCTGCTCTGCGCGGAGGCCTGCTCCGCCGCGTACGTGATCGACGGCACCATGCGCACCGCCGTGGTCAACAGCCTCTTCGGTGACGGCGCGGCCGCAATCGCCCTGGTCGCCGACGGCCCGGACACGGCCTACGCGCCGGCCGACGTCCCGCCGGCACCCGGCAGCCCCCGCATCCTGGGCTTCGCGAGCCACCTGATCACCGAGGCGATCGGCGCGATGCGCTACGACTGGGACGACGCCCAGGGGAAGTTCAGCTTCTACCTCGACCCGCACGTGCCCTACGTGGTGGGCGCCAACGCGGAACAGGTCGTCGACCGCCTGCTCGGGAACGCCGGGCTGCGCCGCAGCGACATCAGCCACTGGCTGGTGCACTCCGGTGGCAAGAAGGTGATCGACGCCGTCCGGGTCAACCTCGGGCTCACCCGCCACGACGTGCGGCACACCACCGGCGTTCTGCGCGACTACGGCAACCTGTCGAGCGGCTCCTTCCTGTTCTCCTACGAGCGATTGCTGCGGGAGGGGGTCACCCGGGCCGGCGACTACGGCGTCCTGATGACCATGGGACCCGGTTCGACGATCGAGACCGCACTGGTGCAATGGTGAGGGGGAATCCGATGGAGAACAGGGGCACGGCCACCTCGCCGGAGCGGGCCGACCGGACGGACCCGGACGTCCTGCTGCTGCGGATCGACGGTCGCCGGCCCATCTCGGCCGAGGTGGTCTCCACGGTGAACGGCGTCTGCGACGCCGCCGAGGACAGCACCGGAAGGGCTCGGGTGGTGGTCGAGGTGTCGGGCAGCCCCGAGGGGCGGTGGCCCGAGGGCCTGACGGTCGCGACCGTGAGCAAGTGGGAACGCGCTCTGCGCCGCCTCGAACGACTCCCCGCTCCGACCGTCGCCGTCGCCCACGGCGACTGCGGCGGGATCGCCCTGGACACCCTGCTGGCCACCGACTACCGCATCGCGACCGGCGCCGTGCGCCTCGTGGTGCCGGTCGACGCCGGGGCCACCTGGCCGGGGATGGCCGTCTACCGGCTCGCCCAGCGCGGCGCCGGCGCCTCCGCCATCCGCCGGGCAGTGCTCTTCGGCACGCCCGTCGAGCTCGCCGAGGCGCTCGAACTCCAGCTGCTCGACGAGGTGTCGGCCGACCCGGTGAGCGCCCACGCCCTGGCCGCCACCCGCGCCGGCGCCGTCTCCGGGACCGAACTGGCCATCCGGCGCCAGCTGCTGGACGACGCCGTCACGACCGGCTTCGACGAGGCGCTCGGCGTCCACCTCGCAGCATGCGACCGCGCGCTGCGCCGAGCAGCCGTCGGGGCCGCGTCGTGACCGGCGACAAGGCCGGGGCGGGCGTGCTGGATGCCGTCCGGGCGGCGGGTGGTGCCCTGCCCGTCGCCCGGACGGTCCTGGCCGAGACCGCCCGGCGCACCGACGAGCTGTTGGCCGCCCTGCCCGATCCCGAACGGCGCTCGGAGGAGCAGCGGGCAGCTGCCCTGAAGGCGGTCGAGGCCGCGCGCACCGTGCGTGCCGCCTTCCTCGACGCCCACACGGACGCGGTCTACGACGAGCTGACCGACGGCCGCAGCGGTCACCTCAGGATCGAGGAACTCGTTCGGGTCGCCGCAGCGGTCTTCCCCGGGCTGGTGCCCACGGACGAACGGCTGGCCGCCGAACGTGACCGGCCGCAGGCGGCCAAGGAGGGGCACGAGATCGACCAAGGCCTGTTCCTCGGCCGCATCCTGGGCTCCCCCAGGTCCGGCCCGCATCTGCTCGACGCGATGCTGCGCCCGACTCCGCGCGCCCTGGCCCTGCTGCCGGACTTCCGGGCGAACGGCTGGGCGGATCTCGGCTCCGTGCGCCTCGAACGCACCGACGGGGTGGCACGGCTCACGATGTGCCGGGACGACTGCCTGAACGCCGAGGACGACCGGCAGATCGACGACATGGAGACCGCCGTCGACCTCGCGCTGCTCGACCCCGGCGTCGAAGTGGGGCTACTGCGCGGTGGTGTCATGACGCATCCGCGCTACCGCGGCCGACGGGTCTTCAGCGCCGGCATCAACCTGAAGTCCCTGCACGGTGGCGGCATCTCCCTCGTCGACTTCCTGCTGCGCCGGGAGCTCGGCTACATCCACAAGATCTGGCGGGGCCTGCTGGACGACTCCAGCGCGCACTGGTCGTCCCGAACCGTCGAGAAGCCCTGGGTGGCCGCTGTGGACACCTTCGCCATCGGTGGCGGTACCCAGCTCCTGCTGGTCTTCGACCGGGTGCTGGCCGCCTCGGACGCCTTCCTCAGCCTCCCCGCGGCCAAGGAGGGGATCATCCCCGGGGCCTCCAACTTCCGGCTCGCCCGCCGGGCCGGCAGCCGGCTGGCCCGGCAGGTGATCCTGGACGGCCGTCGGATCTGGGCAAGCGAGCCGGACGCCCGGCTCCTGGTCGACGAGGTGCACGAGCCGGAGGACCTCGACGCCGCGATCGAGCGGAGCCTCGGCCGGCTGCGCGGACCGGCAGTGCTGGCGAACCGGCGGATGCTGAACCTGGTGGAGGAGAACGTCGACGAGTTCCGCCGCTACATGGCCGAGTTCGCCGTCCAGCAGGCCCTGCGGCTGTACAGCTCCGACGTGCTGGACAAGGTCGGCCGCTTCACGCTCGCAGCCCCGCCACGAGGTGCGCAGTGAACGGGGACGAGCGCCCTCGTGTCCGGTACGAGAAGAAGGACCACGTCGCGCGGATCACGCTCGACCGTCCCGCCGTCCTCAACGCGATGGACCTGCGGATGCACGAGGAACTCGCGGCGGTGTGGGACGACGTCGAGTCCGACGACGAGATCCGGGTCGCGGTGCTGACCGGTGCCGGTCATCGCGCCTTCTCGGTCGGCCAGGACCTGCGCGAGCGGTCCCGGCTGGACGAGCAGGGCGTGCCCCGGACCAGCTTCGGCAGTCGCGGCCAGCCCGGCTGGCCACGACTGACCGAGCGGTTCCGGCTGTCCAAGCCCGTGCTGGCCCGGGTCGACGGCTACGCGCTGGGCGGAGGGTTCGAACTCGCCCTCGCCTGTGACCTGATCGTCGCCTCGGACCGGGCCGTCTTCGCCCTGCCGGAAGCCCGGCTCGGCCTGGTACCGGGTGCGGGCGGCGCCTTCCGACTCGCCCGGCAGGTGCCGCTCAAGGCCGCGATGGGGTACCTGCTGACGGGACGGCGGATGACCGCGGCCGAGGCACTGCGCTTCGGCTTGGTCAACCAGGTCGTACCGGCCGAGGAACTCGACGACTGCGTCGCCGAATGGACCGCGGACCTGCTGCGCAGTGCACCGCTGGCGGTGCGGGCGATCAAGGAGGCGGTGATGCGTTCGGTGGACATCCCGCTGGAGGAGGCGTTCTCCGCCTCGTACGAGTGGGAGCGGCGTCGTCGGCACAGCGAGGACGCGGTCGAGGGGCCGCGGGCGTTCGCCGAAGGGCGCTCGCCCCGCTGGCTGGGACGCTGAGGTCGTCAGGTTCGGCCGTGGTCGCGGGTCCGCGGCGTCGCTCGATCGGAGCGACGCCGCGGACGTGCGCGAGCGGGTGAATAGGGTGGGGGTGATGGTGTCGGCGCGTACTCATGGAGAAGCTGTTGAATTCGACCTCTGTCCCTGCTGGCGGCCTTCTTCCGATCGGGGTCATCGGGCTCGGTGACATCGCGCAGAAGGCGTACCTGCCGGTTCTGGGCGGATTGCCGGGGCTGGACGTGCGGTTGATGACCCGGGACGGGGCGAAGCTGCACCGGATCGGGGACGGGTACCGGATCGCGGCCGAGAAGCGGTTCACCGATCTCGGGGAGTTGATCGACAGCGGCATCCGGGCGGCGTTCGTCCATGCCGCGACCAGCCAACACGTGCCGATCGTCGAGCAGTTGCTGACAGCCGGCGTGGACGTGTACGTGGACAAGCCGCTGGACCACACCCTGGACGGCTCGCGCAAGCTGGTCGACCTGGCCGACCGTACGGGCCGTTCGCTGATGGTCGGGTTCAACCGGCGCCACGCGCCCGGCTACGCGCAGGCGCTGGAGCGCCCCCGCGACCTGATCGTGCTGCAGAAGAACCGCGAGGGCCTCGCCGAGGCCGCTCGGACGCTGGTCTTCGACGACTTCGTGCACGTCGTGGACACCCTGCGGTTCCTGGTCCCCGGCGAGATCGAGGACGTGGACGTCCGGGCCCGGAAGAACCGGGACGGCCTGGTGGAGCACGTGGTGCTCACGCTCGGCGGGGAGGGGTTCACCGCGCTGGGGATCATGAACCGGGTGTCCGGCTCGACCGAGGAGGTGCTGGAGGTCTCCGGCGGCGACTCCAAGCGCGAGGTGCGCAACCTGGCCGAGGTGATCGACCACCGCGGCCAGCCGACCGTGCGCCGGCGCGGTGACTGGGTGTCGGTGGCCCGCCAGCGCGGGATCGAGCAGTGCGTGCTGACCTTCCTGGACGCCGTCCGGGCGGGGAAGACCCTGGACGCCCACGACGCGCTGCGCACCCACGAGCTGTGCGAGCTGATCGTGGAACGCATCGAGGCGGTCTGACCGGCCGGGCGGGGTGCGGCGCTTCATCGGTATGTCATCGGCCGCTGCCATGGTCGTCCGGTGACCTGGGCCGACCGCGTGCCGCGACCGAGCGGGCGGGGCGGCCGACCTCATGGGGAGGATGGAATGCAAGCTCGAAGGATCGCCGCCGCCGCGGCCGGACTCCTGCTGACGCTCGGGCTGACGGTGGCTCAGGGTGCCACCGCACAAGCGGCCACCACGCGGGTGACCGCTCCGTGCGAGGGCACCTACACGATCGTCGTCGGGGGCACCGGCAGCTCGTGGAACAACGACGGCTTCCGCGGCAACATCCAGCAGCACGTCGGGTACCCCACCCAGATCCCCAACGGCGCCAGCACGCGGGCGGGAGTCAACGAGCTGAACCGGCTGGTCCGCGACCAGCGCGCCGCGTGTCCGGGCCAGCACGTCAAGATGGCCGGGTACTCCCTGGGCGCCGGGGTGGTGCACGTCTGGGTCACCGAGAACTGGCAGACCTTCGACAACGTCAACGCCATCCTGATCGCCGACCCCAAGCGCCAGGGCCCTCCCGGAGCCAACGGCGGCGCGGTGCCCTTCGGCGGCATCATCGGGGCGCCGCTCGCCGGCGCCGACCGGTTCTTCGGCAACGTGCCGGTCAAGACGATCTGCCACTGGGACTACGTCTGCGACGAGTCCGCCGGCATCTGGACCTACCCGGCCAACCACGTCAACAACTACCCCGAAGACTTCAACATGGACCACCACAACGACAGCGCCAACGAGCAGTGGTACAACGGCGCCTGGTACCCGGCGAGTTGGTAGTCGTCGGGCGCCCGTCGGCCCGGTCCCGATGACGCGCTCCCGCGCCACCCGCCCGGGGCGGGGAGCGCGTCATCGGGATGTCATCCCCGTTCCCTAGTGTGGCCGCGTACAGACAAGACACTGGACCGGCAGGGAGAGGACGGACCGATGGCGCTGAGCGCATTCGAACGGGAGGGGCCCGCGCGGAGGGGGCCCGGGCGGAGGGGACTCAAGGCGAGGCTGGCCGTGGCGGTCATCGCCGTCGTGCCGCTGCTGGGCACGACGGCGGCCGCCGGATCACCGGCCGCCGCACCCGGGCCGGACAAGCCGACGATCCGCTACACCGAGTACGGCATCCCGCACATCATCGCCGCCGACCTGGCGGGGCTGGGGGAGGGATACGGGTACGCCGCGGCCAAGGACAACATCTGCACCCTGGCCGACACCTATCTGATGGTCAACGCCCAGCGGTCCCGCTACCTGGGCCCCGACGGCAAGGCGAGCCCCGGCCAGAACCAGAACAGCACCACCAACCTCAACAGCGACCTGTACTTCCAGCGCATCAACGACAACCGCGTGGTGGAGGGGCTGATCGACCAGCCCGCGCCCAAGGGCCCGGAGCCGGAGGTCAAGGAGGCCATCCGCGGCTACGTCCAGGGGTACAACCGGTACCTGGCCGAGACCGGCGTGAACAACATCTCCGACCCGGCCTGCCGCGGCGCGGCCTGGGTGCGGCCGATCACCGAGCTCGACGTCTACCGGCACGCGCACGCCGAGATCATCATGGGCAGCGCCGATCCGCTGGTGGACGGCGAGGTGAACGCCGCACCCCCGGGGGCGTCGGCTGCCGCCCAGTCGGGTGGCGCCCAGCCCGCGCTCTCCCCGGAGGAGACCGGCAACCGGATCCGCGAGGCGATGGCCGCCGCCCGCCAGCAGGGCGGCATGGGCAGCAACGCCCTCGCCGTGGGCTCCCAGGGGGTCTCCGGCGGCACCAGCATGCTGCTCGCCAACCCGCACTTCCCCTGGCAGGGCAAGAACCGGATGTGGCAGGCCCAGTTGACCATCCCGGGGCGGTTCAACGTCTCCGGGGCCAGCCTGCTCGGCCTGCCCGCCGTGAACATCGGGCACAACGACGACGTCGCCTGGACCCACACCGTCGCCACGGTGGCCCCGTTCGGACTGTTCGACGTCCAGGTGGACCCGCTGCACCCGACCAACTACCTGGTGGACGGCACCTGGCAGCCGATGACCTCGCAGCAGGTCGGCGTCGACGTGCTGAACCCGGACGGCTCCCTCGGCAGGGTCACCAGGACCCTCTGGTCCACCCGGTACGGCCCGATCACCACCTCGATCATGGGCATCCCGCTGCCCTGGGTGGTGAGCGCGCACGCGGTGCGCGACGCGAACATGGACAACCTGCGGGCGTTGAACACCTGGTTCCACCTCGACCAGGCCAAGGACGTCAACGACGTGGTGAACTCCCTGGAGACCACGGAGGGCGTCCCCTTCTTCAACACCGTCGCCTCGGACCGCAAGGGCAACGCGCTCTACGCGGACATCCAGGCCGCCCCGAACATCACCGACGCCCACGCGCAGTCCTGCCTCACCCTGACGGGTCAGGTGCTGTTCAACCAGCAGCTGCGGCTGCCCAACGTGCCGCCGGTCTCCATCTTCGACGGCAAGCGCAGCGAGTGCGACTGGCCGAACGACCCGAACGCGGTCGCGCCCGGACTGCTGGACCCGCACGCGCAACCACGCCTGATCCGCTCCGACTTCGTGGGCAACGCCAACGACAGCGCCTGGCTGGCCAATCCCGAGCAGCCGCTGTCCTTCCCCCGCGTGATGGGCGACACCGGGCAGCCGCGCTCGCTCCGCACCCAGGAGCTGATCCTGACCGCGCAGAACCGGATCAACGGCAACGACGGCCTGCCGGGCCGGGGATTCACGCCGGAGAACATGCGGCAGCTGCTGTTCGCCGACAACAGCAGGGCGGCCGACCTGGCCCTCAACGCCACGGTGAGCGCCTGCCAGGGAGCGCCGTTCGGGCTCGTCCTGGTGGACGGCAACCTGGTCAACATCAGTGAGGCGTGCCCGATCCTGGCCGCCTGGAACCACAAGTACACGGCGGACAGCCGGGGTTCCTGGCTGTTCGAGAACTTCTGGTTCTTCCTGACCAACGGGCAGGCGATCGAGAAGCTGCCGTGGCGGGTCCCCTTCGATCCCAAGGACCCGGTGCACACGCCCAATTCGCTGGACGCCGGGAACGACAGCGTCCGCAACTCGCTCGCCCGGGCCGTCCTCGCGCTGCGCAACGCGGGCATCGCCTTGAACGCGCCGCTGTCGGACGTCCAGAAGGTCACCCGCAACGGCGAGCAGATCCCGATCCACGGCTCGATCCACGAGCTGGGCGTGCTGAACGTGGTCACGCCCGGCACGGTCGACGGCAAGTTCGACATCACCTTCGGCTCCAGCTTCATCCAGGAGACCAGGTTCACCGCCGACGGCCCGCCCGAGTCCGCTTCCGTACTGGCCTACTCCCAGTCGGCCAACCCGAACTCGCCCCACTACGCCGACCAGACCAAGCTGTTCTCGGCCGGCCAGTGGGTGACCGAGCGGTACACGGAGGACCAGATCGCGGCCTCACCGGCGCTGGAGGTCAAGGTCCTCGGCTGAGGCCGCGCCGCGCACCACGACGACCACGAGGGGGAACACCGTGACGAGGACACTTCACCGCCGGCGAACGGTGGTGGCCCTGCTGGCCGCCGTCGTCGGCTTCGTCGGGACGGCCACCACGGCCGCTCCCGCCGCTCCGGCCGCTCCGGCCCGAGCCGCCGGCCCGGGCGCGCCGCCGAGGATGACGGACGGGTTCGGCCTGACCCAGGTCGACTCGACCGTGGGCGGTCCCACCGACTTCTACCTCACCGTGACCACGCCCGAGGTCACGGGCAAGCACCACATCAAGATCATCCTGCCGAGCGGCTACTACGACGACCCGGCCCGGCGCTACCCCGTGCTGTACTTCCTGCACGGATCGCCCGACGACCCGATCCAGCAGAACTACCCGGCGCTGACCACCTCCAACGCGATGATCACCGTCATCCCGGACGGCGGCGCCCGCGGCTGGTACGCGAACTGGCTGAACCAGAACACCCGACTCGGGGCCCAGAACTGGGAGAACTTCCACCTCAACCAGGTGATCCCGTTCATCGACGCGAACCTGCGGACCATCCCCACCAAGAAGGGCAGGGCCGTCGCCGGGGTCTCGATGGGCGGGTTCGGCGCCCTCCACTACGCCCAGGACCACCCCGAGCTGTTCAGCCAGACCGCGTCCCTGTCGGGGGACATCGACCTGTCGGTCGACTCCATGGACCTGCGGCTGGCCGTCGTCGCCTCCCTCATCGACGGGCAGGGCGCGATCTGCGGCTCGGCCTCCGGGTTCTGCGACCCCGACAACGATCCCTACAAGCCGGGCGTGGACAGTGACGCCCTGTTCGGCTCGCCCTACCCGGTGTTCAACGCGGACTGGCGGTGGAACGAGGCCGACCCGTCCCAGCACATGGACAAGCTCGCCGGCGTCGGGGTCTCCATCTACGTGGGCAACGGCCACGGCTCGCCCACCGACCTGGAGTTCTGGCTCGAAGGCGCCTCCAAGCACGTCAAGGACCACATGGACGCCCTGGGCATGCCCTACTACTACGTCGACTACGGCGACGGCTCCGCCTGGGGCAGCCAGTGCAACGGCGGCCACAACGGCGGCTGCTGGGAACAGGACCTCCGGGACCTGATCCCCCGGCTGGAGCGGGCCTTCGCCTCCTGACCGCGTCACGGCGCTCGGGGTCCCACCGGACTCCATCAGGCTCCATCGGGCTCCACCGGGCAACCGTCCCGGTGGAGCCCGTCGTCCGACCGGTCAGTGTGCGGGTCCGGTGCGGACCGGGCCCGCCTGGGCGCCGCGCAGGATCAGCTGACGGGTGCGCCGCAGCACCGGACTCGGCGGCACCCCCAGGTCGTCGGCGAGCCGACGGCGCGTGCGGTCGAACACGGCCAGTGCGTCGGCCTGGCGGCCGCTGCGGTGCAGCGCGTCCATCAGCATCGCCGCCACCGGCTCGTTCAGCGGGTGCTCGGCGGACAGCGCGACCAGCTCCGCGATCGCCCCGGCGAGCTGGCCCAGCGCCAGCCGCCACCGCGACCGCCGCTGGGCGACGGTGATCCGGCGCTCGGTCAGTCGCACCCGCTCCAGTTCGGCGAGCGGGCCGGGCAGTCCGGCCAGCGGCTCGCCGCGGAACAGGTCCAGCGCCTGGGAACAGAGGCGGACCGCCTCGGGCAGATCGCCCGCCCGGTGAGCCGTACCGGCGGCGCCGACCAGCGCCTCCAGGTCGGCCAGGTCCACCTCGGTGGCGCCGACCGCCAGGCGGTAGCCGTACCGGTCGTGCTCGACCACCGAGCCCGGGCAGTCCCCGATCCGCAGGGTCTTGCGCAGCCGGTAGACGTGGACGGGCACCACGTTGGTGACCGGCGGCTCCGAGCCCCACACGCCGTCGAGCAGCTCCTGTCGGCTGACGGTCCGTCCCCGGTGCAGCGCCAGCGCCGCCAGTACGGCCTGCTGGCGCAGGTGCCCGAGGTCCAGGGGTCGTCCGTCGTGCCAGGCCCGCAGCGGTCCGAGGACGGAGATCCGCACCTTCGGACCGGCCGTCCGGCCGCCGGTGCCCCGCGGCACCGGGTCCGCGCCCCGGGTGCGGGGGCCGCGGCCGGGGGCGACGAGTCCGCAGTCGAAGGCGTGGACGATGGCGGCGGCCCGGTCGCGCAGCCCGAGCTTCCCGAGGATCCGCGCCAGGTGCCCGGCCACGACCTCCTCGGAGACGCCGAGGGCGGCGGCGATCTCGTCGTCCCGCAGGCCGCAACCGACCGCGTGGAGCACCTCGCGCTCCTGCTGCCCGAGGAGGGCGGTGCTCGGCTGGACGGTGGTGGCGCTCGGCCGGGTGGTGGTGGCGGTCGACGGCATCACTGCTCCCTGCACTCCGGGCCCGCCGGTCCGGCGGACGCCGTCGACAAGCTAGCCGGGGCGCGGTGGGCCCGGAATCCGGAACGATCCGGAGGAGTGCGCGGAGCGGTCCGCGCCGGTTCTCGGCGATCCGCGCCGGTCCCCGCAGCGGTCCGCCGTGCAGGTCAGGGGCAGTCGGCGAGGGTGGGGCGGTCCTTGGTGCGGACGGCGGGGAGCCAGGCGGTGGCGGCGGGGCCGGGGAGGCGGACGCGGTACCAGAGGGTGGAGGTACGGTCCTCCTCGTCGATGATGGGCAGGCCGGTGGCGAGTTGGCAGTCGGCGTCGAGGGTGTCGTCGTGCCAGACGCGGGTGGGGACGACGTTCTCGGCGGTGTAGGGGCGCCGCGGGTCGATGGCGAGGCCCAGGCTGCACCCCGGGTCGCGGTCGGTGCGGTCCTGGCAGCTGCGTTCGGCGTTGAAGACCCGGATCCGGCCGGCGTGTCCGGTCCGGTCGGAGTGCGGCCAGAGGGCGGAGACGGTGGCGGTGGCCGCGGCGCAGGCCGCGAGGGCGAGCAGGCCGGCGCGCACGCGCGCGCGGCTCCGGCGGCGCGGTCGGCGGCCGGCCTGGTGGGCGCGGATCCGGGCGAGCAGGCTCTCGGCGGTGTGCGGGGCGCGGGCGGCGTGGGTGGGGGCGAGGCAGTCGGCGGCGAGGGCGCGCCAGAACGGGGGGACGTCGGGGGCCAGCCGCAGGGCGGCGCGGCCCTCGGCGTACTGCTGGGCGGCGGCGCTGCGGGCGGTGGGGGTGGCGCCGGGGAAGGGCGGGACGCCGGCGGCGAACACCTCGTGGACCACGATGCCGAGCGCCCAGATGTCGGCGGTGGCGCGGATCTTGACCCCGTGCTCGCCGAGCGGCTCCTTCCAGCGTTCCGGCGGGAGGTAGTCGGGGGTGCCCATGGGGGCGCAGTGGCCGTGGGTGCCGGTGAGTTCGATGGCGAGGCCGAAGTCGGACAGGCGCACCTCGCCGTCGCGGCCGATGAGGACGTTCTCGGGCTTGAGATCGGTGTGGACCCAGCCGGAGCGGTGGAGGTGGGCCAGGCCCTCGCAGATACCGGCGATGATCCGGCCGCCCCGGTCCTCGTCGACGCCGGTGGCGAGCAGGTCGCGCAGGGTGCACCGGGCGCGTTCCATGACCAGGACGATCGCGCCGTCGAGCGCGGGGCGGTCGGGGGCGGTCAGGGTGAGGGTGTCGAGCAGCGGGACCAGCCGGGGGTGCGGGGCGGTGCGGGCCAGCTCGATCTCGCGGCGGGCGGTTTCGGCGACGTTGCGGGCCTGGCGGGGGGCGAGTCCGGCGGTCGGCAGCACCTTGAGCGCGACCGTGTCGTCCACCTCCGGCGCGCCCTCCGGTTCGGACCGGGTGGCTCGGCGGGCGGCGTAGACCGTCGCCCAGCCGCCTTCGCCGATGGGTTCGACGACGGTCCACTCGCCGACCCGGTGGCCGGCCGGCAGCAGTTCCTCGCCGTCCCCGTGGAAGGCCGGGGCGTGCGGCATCGCGGTCCCTCCCTACCGTCCGGGCTCGGCGGCTTCGGGGCGTGGCAGTAGCGCGAGGTGCTCCTCGCGGACGATGCCGAACTTCAGGGCGAGTCCGACCACCGCCTCGCGCTTGCCGTTGCGGCGCTCCGTGCGGTCCGTGCCGTCGGGCACGTCGATGCGGAGCTTCTCGTCGGCGAGGTAGTCGATGTGCGAGCTGACCGCGCGGGCGGTGAGCCGGCCGCAGGCCGGGTGGCCGCGAAGCCGCGCGACCACTTGGGGGGTGGTGGGTACGGCGGCGGGGGAGCGGTCGCGCAGCCACGGTTCGCAGAGCGCGACCAGGACCAGGAAGTAGGTGGCGGTCTCGTCCAGGGAGTACGCCGTCATGGTGCGGCTCTCCCAGGAGCCGACGCGGGCGTGCGGGTCCAGGTAGACGTGGTCGGGCGCGAACACCTGGAAGGACAGCGGCGTCTCGCGCCGCGAGGGCAGCACCACCCGGGAGAACTCGAACGGGATCGGTGCGCCGATCCGCCGGGGCGGCACCCGCAGGTACTCGCCGGCGCCCTCCGGGTTCTCCACCAGGTAGGCGTGGGTGTTGCTGAGGTTGCTCAACTGCCAGTGGTCGTCGGTCGCGTGGATCTCGCCGGCGAGCCGGGAGACCGTCTCGTCGCCGAGCCGGAGCTCCACCGGCGTGGTGGCGGAGCCGCGGCCGAAGCGCGCCCGCTCTCCCGGACCGAGCCGCAGGGTGACCGCCTCGTCGCCGCTCCCCTCCGGCAGATGGACGAGAATCCCGCTCACCATTCCTCCGTCCCGCGCACCGCTCCCCCGTTTCGCCTGCCGGCCCTTGCCGGACGGACGAACGTTACCTCTTTGAGCATGACAATAAACCGTATGGTGGTGCAGGCCACTTGACGGCGAGGTCGTGGAGGCGGACGCGGAACGGCCTGCGGGCGGGAGCACGAGTGCTCCCGCCCGCAGGTGACTACTGCTCTGATCAGTTGACGGCCGGTCCGGCGGTGGTGTTGAGCCAGGCCCAGTCGGACCAGGTGGAGAAGCCGGTCTGCCATTTGTGGTAGACGCCGGCGCTGCTGGCGCCGAAGACCTCGATCCGTCCGTCGGCGTTGGCGGTGGCGAAGATCTCGGTGCCGCCGCTGCCGAAGGTGTCCCACTGGCCGTAGGGCGCGTTCACTCCGGTCTGCCAGATGTGCTGCGCGGTCGTGCCGTTGATGGCGAACGCCTCCACCCGGCCGTCCGGCGAACGCTCACTGCTGATCCTGGCGTCGGCCGGTCCGCCGGCTGCCTCCCAGTCGGACCAACTGGTGGGGCTGGTCTGGTACTTGTGGAAGATTCCGGCTGGGCCGGAGGCGAGGACTTCGAGGCGTCCGTCCTGGTTGTGGTCGACGGTGAGGGCGTGTCCGCCGCCGCCGAAGGTTTCCCAGCTGGACCAGCCGCCGTTGACGGCGGTCTGCCATTGGTGTTGGAAGGTGGTGGTGTTGAGGGCGAAGACTTCGAGTCGGCCGTCGGGGGCCTTGCCGAGTCGGACCTCGCTGTCGGCGGGGCCGCCGCCGGCTGTCTCCCAGTCGGACCAGCCGCTGTTGGGTGCGGTCTGGTACTTGTGGAAGATTCCGACCGGGCCCGAGGCGATGACTTCCAGTCGGCCGTCCTGGTTGGTGCCGACGGCGAGGTCGTGTCCGCCGCCGCCGAAGGTCTCCCAGTTCGACCAGGTGCCGGAGGGCTGGAGCTGGTAACGGTGTTGGAGGGTGCTGCCGTTGAGCGCGAAGACCTCCAGTCGTCCGTCCGCGTCCGGGCCGATGGCCAGCCGTGCGCTGCCGGGGCCGCCGAGGGACTCCCAGTCCGACCAGGCTCCGTTCACCGCCGTCTGCCAGGCGTGCGAGACGCCGTTGGCGCCGGCGGCGAACAACTCCAGGCGGCCGTCCGCCGACCGTGTGGCCACCACCCGGCCGGACTTCGCCGGATACACCAACGGCGCCGGGCCGGGGTCGTGATGGCCGAGCCGGTCCACGGCGGCCTGCGCCGCGCCCAGGTAGCGCTGGTGCGCGCCCTGGTTGTAGGTCGACCAGGGCTGCCAGTTGGTGCCGCCGTTGGAGATGCGGTACGCCGCGTTGGCGTTGCACTGGGCGTCGAAGGCGCAGGCGTCGCTGACCTCGGGGTGCCAGTAGTCGTTGATCTCCCACAGGCCGCGGTCGCGGGACGGCGGGGTGTTGTTCTGGACGTTGGACGCCAACGGGTTGCAGCTGGACTCGGCCATGCCGACGGCGATCGCGGTCACCAGGGCGTCGCCCCGGAAGCCGGCCTCGTACCCGACCTCGGCGCACAGGTCGATGCCGGTGGCGGCCGGCGCGGGTGTGGCTCCGGCCGTCAGGCCCGCCGCCACGCCCAGCGAGACGACCGTGGACAGCAGGACGCGGTGCGGCGCCCGGCGGGCGCGTGGTGTGCTGGTCACGTGTGGCTTCCCCCTCAGTTGACGGCCGGTCCGGCGGTGGTGTTGAGCCAGGCCCAGTCGGACCAGGTGGAGAAGCCGGTCTGCCATTTGTGGTAGACGCCGGAGCTGCTGGCGCCGAAGACCTCGATCCGTCCGTCGGCGTTGGCGGTGGCGAAGATCTCGGTGCCGGCGCTGCCGAAGGTGTCCCACTGGCTGTACGGGGCGTTCAGGTTGGTCTGCCAGGTGTGCTGCGCGGTGCTGCCGTTGATGGCGAAGACCTCGACGCGGCCGTCCGCGGTCGGCTGGCTGGTGATCCTGGCGTCGGCCGGTCCGCCGGCTGCCTCCCAGTCGGACCAACTGGTGGGGCTGGTCTGGTACTTGTGGAAGATTCCGGCTGGGCCGGAGGCGAGGACTTCGAGGCGTCCGTCCTGGTTGTGGTCGACGGTGAGGGCGTGTCCGCCGCCGCCGAAGGTTTCCCAGCTGGACCAGCCGCCGTTGACGGCGGTCTGCCATTGGTGTTGGAAGGTGGTGGTGTTGAGGGCGAAGACTTCGAGTCGGCCGTCGGGGGCCTTGCCGAGTCGGACCTCGCTGTCGGCGGGGCCGCCGCCGGCTGTCTCCCAGTCGGACCAGCCGCTGTTGGGTGCGGTCTGGTACTTGTGGAAGATTCCGACCGGGCCCGAGGCGAATACCTCGAGTCGGCCGTCCTGGTTGGTGCCGACGGCGAGGTCGTGTCCGCCGCCGCCGAAGGTCTCCCAGTTCGACCAGGCGCCGGAGGGCTGGAGCTGGTAACGGTGTTGGAGGGTGCCGCCGTTGAGCGCGAAGACTTCGAGTCGGCCGTCCGCGTCCGGGCCGATGGCGAGCCGTGCGCTGCTGGGGCCGCCGAGGGACTCCCAGTCCGACCAGGCGCCGTTGACCGTCGTCTGCCAGGCGTGCGAGACGCCGTTGGCACCGGCGGCGAACAACTCCAGCCGGCCGTCCGCCGAGCGTGTGGCCACCACCCGGCCGGACTTCGCCGGATACACCAACGGCGCCGGGCGGGGGCCGGATCCGGGCGTGCAGGGCATGGCGACGCCGCGGTCCGCGAGGTAGGGGATCGGGTCGGTGCGCACGGTCGCGTCGGCGTCGGCCCAGACCCGCAGGTGCAGGTGCGGGCCGCTGGACTCGCCCTCGCTGCCCATCAGGGCGATCTGCTGACCGGCCGTCACATGGTCGCCGGCGACCACGTCCCGCTCGCGCATGTGGCCGTACTCGGTGATGGTCCCGTCGGGGTGCAGGATGCGGATCCACTGGCCGTAGCCCTGTGCCGGTCCGGAGGCCACCACCTGGCCTTCGCCGACCGCGTAGATCGGGGTGCCGTAATCGTTGGCGATGTCGATGCCGTTGTGCTCCGGGGTGTAGCCCTGGGAGATGTACCCGGCGGCGGGGCAGGAGGCCGCGAACCCGGCGACCACGGCGGGGGTGGCTTCGGCGGGGGAGGTCGGCACGGTGACCGGCAGCAGCAGGGAAGCGGTGGCCAGGGCCAGGCGCGAAGCGCGGCGGGAGAGGGAGGGGAACACCGGGGTGCCCCTCACGCCTTGCGCAGGCGGTCGATGATGCCGTTGCCGGCCGCCGCGGCGGGCCTCGCCGACGCCAACCGGCCCGCGGTGCCGAGCGCCAGTGCGGCGCCGAGCCCGCCGACGGACTTGAGGATGCCGCTACGGGTGGGGTGGTGCGCGGTCAACGTGACCTCCTGGGAACGCGTGACGGCGATCCGTCCGGACCGCCCGGTGTCGAGCGGTTGGGACGGTAGCCACGCGCCGCGCGGCGCAGAACCCGGAACCATACGGACTGACAGGAGCGGACCAGGCGTACTCGCGCCGCCGCCACGAGCTGTCGCGCTGGTCGTGGAGCGGATGAGGCGGAAGCGGGGGAACGCGGAGCCGAGATGGGTCCGGAGTAAGCCGTGAGCCCGCGGCTATAGTGCCTTCGCTGCCGGTGATCACCGGCAGCGAAGGCCTTTGCGGACCACGGGGGACGGCATGGAGTACCGGATCGAGCGGATCGGCGGGGAGGACTGGCAGCGGCTGCGCACCATCCGGCTGGCCCAACTCCTCGACACCCCCATGGCGTTCGGCGAGCCCTACGAGTACGCGCAGCTACAGCGCGAGGGCAACTGGCGGGCCCGCACGGACTGGCTGAACGAACCCGGCCGGATCGGCCTGGTCGCCGTGGACGAGACCGACCAGTGGGTCGCCACCATGCTGGCGACCCCCAGCATCAAGGCCGAGACCGTCGACCTGATCGGCGTCTGGGTCGACCCGGCGCACCGCGGCCGCGACCGCGGCGTCGCCGACGCCCTGCTGGACGCCGTCATCGCCTGGGCCAGGGACGGCGGCGCCAGGTGGATGCTGCTCGGTGTGCACGAGGCCAACCACCGCGCCGCCGCCTTCTACCGGCGGCGCGGCTTCACGTACACCGGCGGCGAGACGCCGTACGTGCTGGACGAGGACGCCAGGATCCTGGAGATGCGCCTCCCGCTCGGATAGCGCCCGTCAGCCGGTCACGTACTCCGCCAGGTGCTCGCCGGTCAGCGTCGAGCGAGCGGCCACCAGCTCGGCCGGCGTGCCCTCGAAGACCACCCGGCCGCCGTCGTGCCCGGCGCCCGGGCCGAGGTCGATGATCCAGTCCGCGTGCGCCATGACCGCCAGGTGGTGCTCGATCACGATCACCGACTTGCCGGAGTCCACCAGCCGGTCCAGCAGGCCGAGCAACTGCTCGACGTCCGCCAGGTGCAGACCGGTGGTCGGCTCGTCCAGGACGTAGACCCCGCCCTTGTCGCCCATGTGGGTGGCCAGCTTCAGCCGCTGCCGCTCACCGCCGGACAGCGTGGTCAGCGGCTGCCCGAGGCTCAGGTAGCCGAGGCCGACGTCGGCGAGCCGCTCCAGGATCCGGTGCGCGGCCGGCAGCTTCGCCTCCCCGGCGCCGAAGAACTCCTCCGCCTCGGTCACCGACATCGCCAGCACCTCGCTGATGTCCCGGCCGCCCAGCCGGTACTCCAGCACCGAGGCCTGGTAGCGCCTGCCCTCGCAGTCCTCGCAGGTGCTGGCCACCCCGGCCATCATCGCCAGGTCGGTGTAGACCACGCCGGCGCCGTTGCAGGTCGGGCAGGCGCCCTCCGAGTTGGCGCTGAACAGGGCCGGCTTCACGTCGTTCGCCTTGGCGAAGGCCTTGCGGATCGGGTCGAGCAGCCCGGTGTAGGTGGCCGGGTTGCTGCGTCGGGAGCCCTTGATCGCGCCCTGGTCGACGTACACCACGCCCTCTTCCGCCGGGATCGAGCCGTGGATCAGCGAGCTCTTCCCGGAGCCCGCGACCCCGGTGACCACGGTGAGCACCCCGAGCGGAACGTCCACGTCCACGTCCCGCAGGTTGTGGGTGTCCGCGCCGCGGATCGCCAGCTTGCCGGTGGGCGTGCGGACCGTCTCCCGCAGCGCCGCCCGGTCCGCCAGGTGGCGGCCGGTCACGGTGCCGCTGTCGCGCAGCCCGGCCACGCTGCCCTCGAAGCAGACCGAGCCGCCCGCCGCACCGGCTCCCGGGCCGAGGTCCACCACGTGGTCGGCGATCGCGATGGTCTGCGGCTTGTGCTCCACCACCAGCACCGTGTTGCCCTTGTCCCGCAGCCGCAGCAGCAGGTCGTTCATCCGGCTGATGTCGTGCGGGTGCAGGCCGGTGGTGGGCTCGTCGAAGACGTACGTGGTGTCGGTGAGCGAGGAGCCCAGGTGCCGGATCATCTTGACCCGCTGCGCCTCGCCGCCGGAGAGGGTGCCGGAGGGGCGGTCCAGGGAGAGGTAGCCGAGGCCGATCTCCACGAAGGAGTCCAGCACCTGCTGGAGCGCGGTGAGCAGCGGCGCCACCGAGGGCTCGTCCAGCGCGCGGACCCACTCGGCGAGGTCGCTGATCTGCATCGCGCAGGCGTCGGCGATGCTCAGGCCTGCGATCTTGGACGAGCGGGCGGCCGCGCTCAGCCGGGTGCCCTCGCACTCCGGGCAGGCGGTGAAGGTGACGGCGCGCTCCACGAAGGCCCGGATGTGCGGCTGGAGGGCGTCCTTGTCCTTGGACAGCATGGACTTCTGGAGCTTGGGGATCAGGCCCTCGTAGGTGAGGTTGACCCCGTTGACCTTGACCTTGGTCGGCTCCCGGTACAGGAAGTCCTGGAGCTCCTTCTCGGTGTACCGGCGGATCGGCTTGTCCGGGTCGAGGAAGCCCGAGTTGGCGTAGACGCCGACCGTCCACCAGCTGTCCGGCTTCCAGCCCGGGATGAGGATCGCGCCCTCGGTGAGCGACCTGGTGTCGTCGTACAGCTGGGTGAGGTCGATGTCGGAGACGCTGCCCCGGCCCTCGCAGCGCGGGCACATGCCGCCGGTGATGCTGAAGCTGCGCCGCTCCTTGACCGTCTTGCCGCCGCGCTCGACGGTCACCGCGCCGGCGCCGCTGATCGAGGGGACGTTGAAGGAGTAGGCCTTGGGGGAGCCGATGTGCGGGGTGCCGAGCCGGCTGAACAGGATGCGCAGCATCGCGTTGGCGTCGGTGGCGGTGCCGACGGTGGAGCGCGGGTCGGCGCCCATCCGCTGCTGGTCGACGATGATCGCGGTGGTCAACCCTTCCAGGACGTCCACCTCGGGGCGGGCCAGGGTGGGCATGAAGCCCTGGACGAAGGCGCTGTAGGTCTCGTTGATCAACCGCTGCGACTCGGCGGCGACGGTGTCGAAGACCAGCGAGCTCTTGCCGGAGCCGGACACCCCGGTGAACACCGTCAGCCGGCGCTTGGGGATGTCGACGCTGACGTCCTTGAGGTTGTTCTCGCGGGCGCCGTGCACCCGGATCAGGTCGTGGCTGTCGGCGACGTGCGGCTCGGGCATCGTTCTCTTCGCTCCCTGGCGGTCGGGCGGGCTCTCCGGACGGATGGATCGGGGCCCGCTCCGGCCGGTGGCGGCGGGGCGGGCCCGGGCGACTCAGCGCACTTCGTTGAAGCGGACCATGTTGCCCGCCGGGTCGCGGAAGGCGCAGTCGCGGATGCCGTACGGCTGCAGGGTCGGCTCCTGCACGAGCTCGGCGCCGCCGGACTTCAGCCGGTCGAACACCCCGTCCAGGTCGGCGGTGGCGAGCACCAGCCGGGCGTACGTCCCCTTGGCCATCATCTCGGTGATGGTACGCCGCTCGTCCTCGGTGATGCCCGGGTCCGCGAACGGCGGCTCCAGCACCAGCGACACGTCGGGCTGGTCCTCGGGGCCGACGGTGATCCACCGCATCGGGCCGCCGCCGACGTCCTGGCGGACCTCGAAGCCGAGCAGGTCCCGGTAGAAGGCGAGGGAGGCCTCGGGGTCGGTGTGGGGGAGGAAGGTCCAGTGAATGGTGATGTCGTTCATGACCGCAACGCTAGGCGCGGCCCCCGGGCGGGCGCTTCTCGAATCCTGATCGGTTCCTTCCCGGTCTCCCTCGGTCTCCGCGGACGCGGCGCGTCGAGGGTGCTCGCCCGACCCCCCGATCGGGCGAGCACCCTCCACGCGCTGCTCGGCTGAGCGCCGGGCCCGCTGCTGGGGCGAGCGCCGGCCCGCTGCTCAGGCGCGGCAGCGCAGCAGCTCCAGCGGCGGGTGGGCGAGCGCGTCCGCCCAGAAGTCCTCGCCGAACTCGCGCAGGCCCTCCTCGGAGATCTGCAGCGGCACCCACTCCAGCTCACAGAACCCGGCCGCCCGCAGGGACTGCTCGTCTAACACCTTGTGACGGTACTTCGTCACTAGAACCGAGTGGGCGTGCACGGCGGATGCGCGGCATCTACCCGAATCTCCTGAATCGTGGCCATAAATGAGCTTCGGTCAGTACAGTGATCGTCATGCAGCTCCGCTACTCCTTCCGAGTGCACCCGACCGTGGGTCAGCGCAAGCGCGCAGCCCGCGTGTTCGGGTGTGCCCGGTGGTGTGGAACGCCGCTCTGGCGTTGCGGATCCCGGTGAAGGAGTCGAACAAGCTGCTCGGCAACGCGCGCGAGCGGATCGCCGAAGGCCCCTACCTGCGCATCCCGAAGAACGGCGACCTGGGCAAGCTCCTGGTCATCGAGGGCAAGCGCAACGGGCAGCCGTGGCTGTCCCAGGCCCCGGTCGGGGTGTTGCAGCAGTCTCTTCGGGATCTGGACAAGGCGTGGACGGCGCACGAGGACTCCAAGACCGGCAAACGCGCCGGACCTCTGGTCGAGCCCCCCAGGTTCAAGTCCCGCAAGGACCGCCGTCAGTCGGCACGGTTCACCAGGTCCGACCGGTGGTCGATCACCGAGGACGGCAAGCTCCGCCTGCCGAAGATCGGCGACCTCAAGGTCACCTGGTCGCGCGCCCTGCCGTCCGAGGCATCCTCGGTCACCCTGATCAAGGACGCCGCCGGACACTGGTTCGCCTCCTTCGTGGTGGACACCGACCCGACCGACGACCTGTCAGCCATGCCGGACACCGTGGCCGAGATCGGAATCGACCTGGGACTGACCCACTACGCGATCCTGTCCAACGGGCAGAAGATCAAGAACCCGCGCTGGCTGCGCCGGGCGGAGAAGAAGATCAAGCGGGCGCAGCGTGAGCTGTCCCGCAAGCAGGACACGTCGAAGAACCGGGACAAGGCCAGGGTCAAGGTCGCCCGTGCGCACGCGCACGCGGCGAACGCCCGCAAGGACTGGCAGCACAAGCCCTCCACCAAGCTGATCAGCGAGAATCAAGCGATCACCGTGGAGACCCTGGGAGTGCTCGGTCTCGCGCGGTCCCGCAACGCCAAGTCCGTGAACGACGCCGGATGGGGCCAGTTCGTCCTCATGCTGGAGTACAAGGCGATCCGGTACGGGCGCGAGCTGACCAAGGTGGCCCGGGACTTCCCCAGCACCCGACTGTGCTCGGCCTGCGGACACCGGCCCGGAAAGCTCCCGCTGCACGTGCGCTCCTGGACCTGCGGCAACTGCCAGACCCACCACGACCGCGACCACAACGCGGCCAAGAACCTGCACGACGAAGGACGGCGCCTGCGTGCAGCCGCCCGCATACCGGTGGACGTACCGGCCCCTGTCGGGTAACCGAGCAGGGTAAACGCCTGTGGATCGCTGTAAGTCCTCATCCGGTCGGCAATCGAGGGCACGCGAGCAACACCCCGCCAGGGGCCGAAGCAGGAACCAGCCGCCACGCCCCGCGCGGCGTTCTCGCGCGGAGCGTGACAGGGAATCCCCGTGCCTTAGCGCGAGGAGTCTGGGTGTCAAGAATCAGCGGCGGCGGGCGAGGTGCGCGGTGATGTCGGCGTCCAGTTCGACACGCTCCGGCAGCACCGCGAGGATCCGGCGGAACGCCTGCTCCCGTACGGCGTCCGCCAGCATGAGGTACGCCGAGACGGTCGACAGCAGGCCGACGTAGTCCTCCGAACTCATCGTCAGACGCTGTGCGATCACAGCCTGTCGGACGTCGGCGAACCACTCGGAGCGCCGCAGCTCGGTGCCCGGCCACTGCAGTTCCTGCGCCAGCGGTGTCCCGTCCGGCGCCGGGAGCTCGTCGCTCTCCAGGAACGGCGCGCGGGCCGCCCGGACGGCCTCCGCGACGGCCGGATCGGCCGGCCGGACCGGTCCGCCGAAGGAGGCGAACACACCGCCCGGCTCCACCAGCCGGGCGATCAGCTCCCACCGGCCGTCCGGCCGGGTCCAGTGCAGCGAGGCCGCCGCGTAGACCAGGTCGTACCGCTCACCCGGCTCCAGCTCCTCGAACGCCGAGCGCACCGTCCGCACCTCCGCCGGGACGTGCCTGCGCAGCTCGGCGAGCATGGCGGCGTCGGGCTCGGTCGCGGTGACGGCGAGGCCGCGCACGGCGAACAGTCGGGTCGCCTTGCCCGTCCCGGCACCGATCTCCAGGGCGGTCCGCACCGGCCGGCCGGCGTACTCCGCGACCAGCTCGAAGAGCTCCTCGGGATAGCCGGGCCGGTACCGCTCGTAGGCCTCCGCGACCGTCCCGAAACTCAGCGCACGTTCAGGCATCCCGGACACCCGGCAATGCCAGCCAGTCCTGCCAGCTGACGTCCCGCCCCAGGAAGCGCGGCCGCCGGAACGGCCAGTCGGCGGCGATCCACTGCGGCACCAGCGCGTCCAGCGCCCGCTCCACCTCGCCGCCGACCAACTCGTCCACCACCCACCAGGAGATCTCCCCGTCGGCGCCGGCCCGCTCCGGCGGGTCGATGTACACACAGCCACGGATCGCCGTCTCGGCCCGGTCCAGCAGCACGTAGTTGAACGACTGGTGGGCGGCGATCTCCCGTTCGTGCCGCGCCAGGTCCGCCCGGTTCGCCTCGGCCGTCATCGTCTCCGACGGCCACCCCCAGGCCGGCCCGAAGATGCCGAACAGCCGCTCCCGCGACCCCATCACGGCCGGATAGTCCAGCGGCGCATCCGCCTCCCTGATCGGCCGCAGGTGGTACGCCCCGTCGAGCAGCGGCACTTGGAGGGGATGGACGAAATCAGCAGGCAGCCAGGTCATGCCGCCGAGGCTATCCACCGGTCGGCGGTCGGCGCACGGAATATCCCTCCCGCACGCGTGGAACGACCCTGGGCGCTAAGGCCGCGACCCCGGTGACGCCTGCTGGCTGTCGTAGTGCTCCTGGGCGGCGAGGAGCTCGTCTCCGTGCCGGCCGAACCACTGGATGAGGTCGGTCAGCGGCCCGGCCAGGCTGGTACCGAGTTCCGTCAGGCTGTAGGTGACCTGGGGCGGGTTGGTGGGCGCGACATGGCGACCGACGAGCCCGGCGCGGGCCAGTGCCTTGAGGTTCTGCGACAGCATCTTCTGGCTGATGCCACCGACTCGTTGGTGCAGCTGCGCGAAGCGGTGCGGGCCGGCGATGAGGGCCGAGATGATCAGTGTCGCCCAGCGGCTGGTCGTCTGGTCCATGATCGGCCTGAGTGCGCACTTCTGGTCGAAGGTGTCGTGGGCGAGGAGTCGGGCGGCTGTCGCGACGTGCTGAGTTTCCATCACCGCAGGAGCTTACAAAAAAGTAGGTACTTCCGAGTCGTAATGGCCTTTCCTACGGTGACTTGTGCAAGCACCAACGTTCGAGGAGTCACTGTGAGCAGGAGCAGCAGCAACGCACGTACGGCGATCGTCACGGGCGCATCGAAGGGCCTGGGAGCGGGGATCGCCAAGGCGCTGGCCGGGACCGGCGCGGCCGTCGTGGTGAACTACCGGGAGGATGCGGAGGGCGCCGAGCGGGTCGTCGCGGACATCACCGCCGAGGGCGGCCGGGCGGTCGCGGTCCGGGCGGACGTGGCCCGCGGCGACGACGTGCGCCACCTGTTCGCCCGGGCGCGCGAGGAGTACGGGCCGGTCGACGTGCTCGTGAACAACGCGGCCGTCGCCGCCTTCGCGCCGCTGTCGGGCATCACCGAAGAGGAGTTCCAGCGCGAGCTGACCACGAACCTGCTGGGCACGATCCTCACGACGCAGGCCCTGGCCGCGCAGGACGACATCGGCACCGCGTCGATCATCAACGTCTCGACGGCCGGCACGCTCACCCACCCGCCGTACGCCTCGCTCTACGTCGCCTCCAAGAGCGCCGTCAACGCGTTCACCATCGTCGCGGCCAAGGAGCTCGGCCCGCGCGGCATCCGGGTCAACGCGATCATGCCCGGACCGTCGGACACCGAGGGCAGCAGGGCCATGGGATTCCCCGGCTCGCCCCAGGAGGCACAGGCGATCGCCGAGACCCCGCTGGGCCGAACGGGCACCCCGGACGACTACGGCCCACTGGTGGCCTTCCTGGCTTCCGACGACGCGCGCTGGATCACCGGGGACGTCATTCTCGCCTCCGGCGGGATGCGCTGACACGGCCCGCGGGTGACGGGGTGACGGTGCAGCAAAACAAGCAGGCATGATTGCTTTTTTCTCCGGCCGGTGCCACGCTGCTGCCCGGCGGCACGCGTGCGGGGTGTCGCCAACCCACCGGCAGGGGAGGCGCATTGGCGCACGCGAGCTCGGTACTGCGGATCGGCAATGCCTCGGGGTTCTACGGGGACCGCTTCGCGGCGGTGCGGGAGATGCTCACGGACGGGCCGCTGGACGTGCTCACCGGGGACTATCTCGCCGAGCTGACCATGCTGATCCTGGCCCGGGACCGGCTGAGGGATCCGTCGCTCGGGTACGCCCGGACCTTCCTGCGGCAGATGGAGGAGTGCCTCGGGCTGGCCCGGGAGCGGGGCGTGACGGTCGTGGTGAACGCGGGCGGCCTCAACCCGGCCCGACTCGCGGATCAGCTGCGGGAGTTGGCACAGCGCCTCGGCGTCCCGACCGCCGTCGCCCACGTCGAGGGTGACGACCTGCTGCCGCGCCGGGCCGAACTGGGGCTGCCCGAGCACCTGTTGGCCGCCAACGCCTACCTCGGCGGGTTCGGGATCGCCGCCTGCCTCGCCGGGGGCGCGGACGTGGTGGTCACCGGGCGGGTGACCGACGCCGCGCTGGTCGCCGGGCCTGCGATCGCCCACTTCGGCTGGACCGCCACCGACCTCGACGCCCTCGCCGGGGCGGTGGTGGCCGGGCACGTCCTGGAGTGCGGCGCGCAGGCCACCGGCGGCAACTACGCCTTCTTCCACGAGCACGACGTGGACCGTCCCGGCTTCCCGCTGGCCGAGCTGTACCCGGACGGCTCCAGCGTGATCACCAAGCACCCCGGTACCGGCGGAGCCGTCACCGTCGGCACCGTCACCGCCCAACTCCTGTACGAGACCGGCGGATCGAACTACCTCGGCCCCGACGTCACCGCCCGGCTGGACACCGTCCGGCTCACCGAGGAGGGCCCGGACCGGGTACGGATCGACGGTGTGCGCGGGGAGGCCCCGCCGCCCACCCTGAAGGTCGGCTGCAACCGCCTGGGCGGCCACCGCAACGAGGTGGTGTTCGTCCTCACCGGCCTGGACATCGAGGCCAAGGCCGCCCTGGTGAGGCGCCAGTTCACCGCCGCCCTGCCGCCCGAGGCGCGCCCGGCCGAGCTGCGCTGGACCCTCGCCCGCACCGACCACCCGGACGCCGCCACCGAGGAGGCCGCCTCGGCCTTGCTCCGGCTGACCGCCCGGGACCGCGACCCGGCCAAGGTGGGTCGTGAACTGGGCAAGGCCGCCGTGGAGTTGGGCCTCGCCGGGTATCCCGGGTTCCACCTCACCGCCCCGCCCGGCCCGGGTGCGCCGTACGGGGTGTTCACCGCGTCGCACGTCGACGCCAAGCTGGTCGAGCACACCGCCGTACTGCCGGACGGCCGTCGGATCGCCGTCCCGCCCGCCCCGGTGACGAGCCAACCCATCGACGTCGAGCAGGAGTTGCCCGAGTCTCTGCCACCGGGCCCGACCCGCCGCGCCCCGCTCGGCCTGCTGCTCGGCGCCCGCAGCGGCGACAAGGGCGGCGACGCCAACCTGGGCGTCTGGGCCCGCAGCGAGGAGGGCTGGCGCTGGCTCGCGCACACCCTCACCGTCGAGAAGCTGCGCGAACTGCTCCCCGAAACGGCTGAGTTGACCGTCAGGCGGCATTTGCTGCCGAACCTGAGGGCGGTCAACTTCACCCTGACCGGCCTGCTCGGCGAGGGCGTCGCCGCCCAGCACCGCTTCGACCCCCAGGCCAAGGCCCTGGGCGAGTGGCTGCGCTCGCGCCACCTCGACATTCCGGAGGCTCTCCTGTGACCGCCCTGCCCACCCGCGTCGACCCGGCCGGGCCCGAGTACGCCGAGCACCGGGCCGCGATGACCGCCAAGCTGGCCGCGCTGGACGCCGAGCACGCCAAGGCGCTGGCCGGTGGCGGGTCCAAGTACGTGGAGCGCCACCGCAAGCGGGGCAAGCTGCTGGCCCGTGAGCGGATCGAGCTGCTGGTCGATCCGGACTCGCCGTTCCTGGAGCTGTCCCCGCTGGCCGCCTGGGGCAGCGACTACCCGGTGGGCGCGGCGCTGGTCACCGGCATCGGCGTGATCGAGGGCGTCGAGTGCGTGATCACCGCCAACGATCCGACGGTGCGCGGCGGCGCCAGCAACCCGTGGACGCTCCGGAAGGCCCTGCGGGCCAACGAGATCGCGTTGCGCAACCGCCTTCCGTTGGTCAACCTGGTCGAGTCGGGTGGCGCCGACCTGCCCAGCCAGAAGGAGATCTTCATCCCCGGCGGCGCCCTGTTCCGCGACCTCACCCGGCTGTCCGCCGCCGGAATCCCCACCGTGGCCGTGGTGTTCGGCAACTCGACGGCCGGCGGAGCCTACGTGCCGGGGATGTCCGACCACACCGTGCTGGTCAAGGAGCGCGCCAAGGTGTTCCTCGGCGGCCCGCCGCTGGTCAGGATGGCCACCGGCGAGGAGGCCGACGACGAGTCGCTGGGCGGCGCCGAGATGCACGCCCGCACCTCCGGTCTGGCCGACCACTTCGCGGTGGACGAGGCGGACGCGCTGCGGATCGCCCGCCGGATCGTCGCCCGGCTCGACCACCGCAAGCCCGGCCCCGACCCCGACCGCTTCGCCGAGCCGCCGAAGTACGACGAGGAGGAGCTGCTCGGCATCGTCCCCGGAGACCTCAAGGTGCCCTTCGACCCGCGCGAGGTGATCGCCCGGATCGTCGACGGCTCCGACTTCGACGAGTTCAAGCCGCTCTACGGCACCAGCCTGGCCACCGGCTGGGCCCGCCTCTTCGGCTATCCGGTCGGCATCCTGGCCAACGCCCAGGGCGTGCTGTTCAGCGCCGAGTCCCAGAAGGCCGCCCAGTTCATCCAGTTGGCGAACCAGCGGAACACCCCACTGCTGTTCCTGCACAACACCACCGGCTACATGGTCGGCAGGGACTACGAGCAGGGCGGCATCATCAAGCACGGCGCGATGATGATCAACGCCGTCGCCAACTCCACCGTCCCGCACCTGTCCGTACTGATGGGCGCCTCCTACGGGGCCGGCCACTACGGCATGTGCGGCCGGGCGTACGAGCCGCGCTTCCTGTTCTCCTGGCCGAGCGCCAAGTCCGCCGTGATGGGCCCGCAGCAGCTCGCCGGGGTGCTGTCGATCGTCGCCCGCCAGTCGGCCGCGGCCAAGGGGCAGCCGTACGACGAGGACGCGGACGCCGCGATCCGGGCGATGGTCGAGCAGCAGATCGAGGCGGAGTCGCTGCCGGTCTTCCTGTCCGGCCGGCTCTACGACGACGGCGTGATCGACCCGCGCGACACCCGCACGGTGCTCGGCCTGTGCCTGTCCGCGATCCACAACGCGCCGGTCGAGGGCGCGCGCGGCTACGGCGTCTTCCGTCTGTGAGAGGGCAACCGACCATGACCACGATCACGAACCTGCTGGTCGCCAACCGTGGCGAGATCGCCCGCCGGGTGTTCCGCACCTGCCGGGGGCTCGGCATCGCGACCACCGCGGTGCACTCCGACCCGGACGCCGGTGCCCCGTACGTGCGGGAGGCCGACGGCGCCGTCCGGCTGCCCGGCGCCGCGCCGGCCGACACCTATCTGCGCGGCGAGCTGATCATCCGAGCGGCTCTCCAGGCCGGCGCGGACGCCGTCCATCCCGGCTACGGATTCCTCTCCGAGAGCGCCGAGTTCGCGCGGGCCGTGCTGGACGCGGGCCTGGTGTGGGTCGGTCCGCCACCGGCCGCGATCGCCGCGATGGGCTCCAAGACCGCTGCCAAGCGCCTGATGGCCGCCGCCGGGGTACCCGTCCTGGGCGCGCTCGCCGAGCCGACCGAGGCCGACCTGCCGGTGCTGGTCAAGGCCGCGGCGGGCGGCGGCGGGCGGGGCATGCGGGTCGTCCGCCGCCTCGCGGACCTGCCCGCCGAGCTCGAGGCCGCCCGGGCCGAGGCGGGCAAGGCCTTCGGCTCGGACGAGGTGTTCTGCGAGCGCTACCTGCCCACCGGCCGGCACGTCGAGGTCCAGCTGCTGGCCGACGCCCACGGCACGGTGTGGGCGGTCGGCGACCGCGACTGCTCGCTGCAGCGGCGGCACCAGAAGGTGATCGAGGAGGCCCCCGCCCCCGGCCTGCCGGCGGACGTACGGGCCGAGTTGCACGCGGCGGCGGTGACCGCAGCCCGGGCGATCGGCTACGTCGGCGCCGGCACCGCCGAGTTCCTGCTCACCGAGGACGGCCGGTTCTTCTTCCTGGAGATGAACACCCGCCTCCAGGTCGAGCACCCGGTCACCGAGGCGGTCACCGGCCTGGACCTGGTCGCGCTCCAACTCGCCGTCGCCGAAGGGGAGCAGCTGCCCGGTCCCACCCCGCCGCCGACCACCGGCCACGCGATCGAGGCCCGGCTGTACGCGGAGGACCCGGCCAGCGACTGGCAGCCCGCCACCGGCGCCCTGCACCGGCTCGAACTCACCGTCGAGCACCAGGAGTTCACCGACGGCGAGGTGCGGCTTGACTCCGGCGTCGAACCCGGCAGCGAGATCACCCCGCACTACGACGCGATGCTCGCCAAGGTGATCGTCCGGGCGCCGACCCGCGCCGCCGCGGCCCGCCGGCTGGCCGACGTACTCGCCCGCGCCCGGATCCACGGGCCCGCCACCAACCGGGAGCTGCTGGTCCGCGCGCTGCGGCACCCGGACTTCCGGGCCGGACGCCTGCACACCGGGTTCCTCGCCGAGCACGCGGCCGAGCTCACCGCCCCGGATGCCAAGGGTGCCGCCCGTGCCGCTCTGGCCGCCGCCCTCGCGGACGCCGCCGCCCGCCGCACCGCCCTGCCGTCCGGCTGGCGCAACCTCCCCTCCCAGCCCCAGTCCAAGCGCTACCGAGCCCGGGACGGAGGCGAGTTGGAGGTCCGCTACCGCCGAACCCGGGCCGGACTGGCGGCCGATGACCACCCGGACGTCGAACTCATGGACGCCCAGCCCGACTTGGTCATCCTGCGCGAGGGCGAGGTCCAACGCCCGTACGCCGTCGCCCGTTACGGCGACCGGGTGTACGTCGACACCCCGACCGGCAGCACCGCGCTCACCGCGCTGCCGCGCTTCCCGGACCCCACCGCCCAGACCGACCCGGGCGCCCTGCTCGCCCCGATGCCCGGCACCGTCCTGCGCACCGCCGCCGCCGTCGGCGACACCGTCACCGCCGGCCAGCCGCTGCTGGTGCTGGAGGCGATGAAGATGGAGCACCGCGTCACCGCTCCTACCGACGGCACCCTGGTCGAACTGCGCGTCACCCCCGGCGAACAGGTCGAGCTCGGCACCCTGCTCGCCGTCGTCAAGACCCCCCAAGAAGCCTGAGAGCCCGCCCCCAAGAGGTCTGAGGAAGGACCCCCGCATGTCCGGCATCGGCAGTCAGCTCCTCGAAACCCCCGAACGCACCGCCCTGCGCACGGCCGTCGGCGACCTCGGCCGCCGCTACGGCTCCGCCTACTACCTCGCCAAGGCCCGGGCCGGCGAGCCCGCCGACGAACTGTGGGCGGAGGCCGGCAAGGCCGGCTACCTGGGCGTCAACCTGCCCGCCGAGTACGGCGGCGGAGGCGGTGGCATCACCGACCTCGCCATCGTCCTGGAGGAACTCGGCACCGCCGGCTGCCCGTTGCTGCTGCTGATCGTCTCCCCGGCGATCTGCGGCACGGTGATAGCCCGCTACGGCACCGAGGAGCAGAAGCAGCGCTGGCTGCCCGGGCTGGCCGACGGCACCCGCCGGATGGCCTTCGGCATCACCGAGCCGGACGCCGGCAGCAACTCGCACCGGATCTCCACCGTCGCCCGCCGGGACGGCGAGGACTGGCTGCTGACCGGCCGCAAGGTGTTCGTCTCCGGCATCGACCACTCGGACGCGGTGCTGTTCGTGGCCCGCACCGAGGACGCACGCACCGGCAAGCTCAAGCCCTGCCTGTTCGTCGTCCCGCGGGACACCCCCGGCTTCGAGTACCGGTCGATCCCGATGGAACTCGTCGCCCCCGAGAAGCAGTTCCAGGTCTTCCTGGACGACGTCCGACTGCCCGCCGACGCCCTGGTCGGCGACGAGAACGCCGGCCTGCTCCAGCTGTTCGCCGGCCTCAACCCGGAGCGGATCCTCACCGCCGCCTTCTCGCTCGGCCTGGCCCGCCAAGCGCTCGGCAAGGCGGTGGAGTACGCGAAGACCCGCACCGTCTGGTCCACCCCGATCGGCGCCCACCAGGGCCTGGCGCACCCGCTGGCCCAGTGCGCGGTGGAGATCGAGTTGGCCCGGCTGATGACCCAGAAGGCCGGGCTGCTCTACGACGCGGGCGAGGACGTCGCCGCGGGGGAGGCCGCCAACATGGCCAAGTACGCTGCCGGGGAGGCCGCGGCGCGGACCGTCGACCAGGCGGTGCAGACCCTCGGCGGCAACGGCCTCACCCAGGAGTACGGCCTGGGGGCCCTGCTGGCCGCGACCAGGGTCGGCAGGGTCGCCCCGGTCAGCCGGGAGATGGTGCTCAACTACGTCGCCCAGCACACCCTCGGCCTGCCGAAGTCGTACTGATCCGGCGAAACTGACTCGGCGAAGCGGTCTACCGAACCCCCGGGCGCAGCAGTCCGAGCCGGTAGTACACGGCCGGTCCGCTGAGGTTGTCGGCGTGCCGACCACGAGGGCGGTGGCGGCGGCGAGCAGGCGGCGGGCGGACGGAAGGCGGGCGGAGGTGGGTCTCACGGGGGGTGCTCCAGGATCCGGGCCCCACCCGGGGGCGGGCGGCCGTGCTGCATCGCCGTCCGGGTGGGCGCCTTCGGGATCAACCGCGCCACGCGGGCTCCGCCCCGGTTCCCCACAATGGCCCAGCCCGCCCCCTGACTGTCCGTATGCTCCTGCACGCACCCCGAAAGCATTTGGTTGTCGCGTCAACTTCCTTCCTGGAGGCATGCCTTGGTGTTCCGAAGCGCGTTCCCGGACGTCCCCGACGTCGACCTGCCGATCCACGACGCGGTGCTCTCCTCGGCCGCCCGCTACGGCGAGCGGACCGCCCTGATCGACGGCATCACCGGGGAGCGGGTCAGCTACGCCCGGCTCGCCGCCTCGGTCGAGAGGGTCGCCGCCGGACTGGCCGAGGCAGGGGTGCGCAAGGGCGACGTGGTCGCCCTGTTCAGCCCCAACTCGGTCGCCTACCCGATGGCCTACTACGGCGCCACCCGGGCCGGCGCCACCGTGACCACGGTGTCCTCGCTGAGCACCCCCGGCGAGCTGGCCGGCCAACTGGGCGACAGCGACGCCCGCTGGCTGATCACCGTCTCCCCGTTCCTGCCGACCGCCGTGGCGGCCGCCGACCTGCTCGCCGGCACCGGCCGCCCGCTGCTCGGGACGATCGTCCTGGACGGCGCCGAGGGCCACATCTCGCTCGCCGACCTGCTGGCCACCACCGGCCCCGCCCCCGAACCGGCCATCGACCCGGGCGAGGACATCGCCGTCCTGCCGTACTCCAGCGGCACCACCGGCCTGCCCAAGGGCGTGATGCTCACCCACCGCTCGATCGCCACCAACCTCGCCCAGACCGACGCCCTCTACCGCCCCGCCGAGGGCGAACGGGTGCTCGCCGTACTGCCGTTCTTCCACATCTACGGCCTGACGGCACTGCTCAACCAGCCGCTGCGGTGCGGCGCCACCGTGGTCGTGCTGCCCCGCTTCGACCTGGAGCAGTTCTGCCGCACGATCGAACAGCACCGGGTGCAGGGCCTGGTGGTCGCCCCGCCGATCGTCCTCGCGCTGGCCAAGCACCCCCTCGTGGAGGGCTTCGACCTCTCCTCGGTCGAGTACCTGCTGTGCGCGGCCGCCCCGCTGGACCACGAGCTCGCCGAGACCTGCGCCCGCCGGCTGGGCCTGCCCCACCTGCTCCAGGGCTACGGCATGACCGAGCTGTCCCCGGTCACCCACGTGGTCTCCCCGACCGACCGCGACCCCTCGCCCGGCTCGGTCGGCCGGATGGTGCCCTCCACCGAACTGCGGATCACCGCCCTGGACGGCTCCGGCGACGACCTCGGACCGGGGGAGCAGGGCGAGCTGCTGATCCGCGGCCCCCAGGTGATGAAGGGCTACTTCGGCCGCCCCTCCGAGACCGCAGCCATGGTCGACGCCGACGGCTGGCTGCACACCGGCGACATCGGCCACGTGGACGAGCGCGGCTACCTGTTCGTCGTCGACCGGGTCAAGGAGCTGATCAAGTACAAGGGGTACCAGGTCGCCCCCGCCGAACTGGAGGCCGTGCTGCTCGGCCACCCGGAGATCGCCGACGCCGCCGTGATCGGCGTCCCCGACGCCGACGGCACGGAGTGCCCCAAGGCCTTCGTGGTCCGCGTCCCCGGCAGCGGCCTGACCGCCGAGGAGGTCACCGGCTACGTCGCCGGGCAGGTCGCCCCGTACAAGAAGGTGCGCGCGGTGGAGTTCGTGGACGCCGTCCCCAAGTCCGCGGCCGGCAAGATCCTGCGCCGCGAACTGCGCGCCCGCGAGGCCGACCGGGCCGGGGCCGCCTCCTGAAGGCCGGGGCCCCCGGCGGACGAAGACCGCGGCCCGTCTGTGAGGATCGACCCGCCGCGCCCCCACCGGAACAGACCCCGTCGATACAGGAACCGCCACCCGCCATGACCAGCCACCCCGCCGTCCGCACCCCCCAGCAGGACCGCAGCCGCGCGACCCGGGCCCGGCTGCTCGCGGCCGCCGTGGACTGCCTGGCCGAGCTCGGCTGGCAGGGCTCCACCGTCACCGTGGTCGCCGAACGGGCCGGCGTCTCCCGGGGCGCCGCCCAGCACCACTTCCCGACCCGCGAGGACCTCTTCACCGCGGCCGTCGAGCACGTCACCGCCGAGCGGCTGGCAGCCGTCCGCGCCCACGCGGACGAACTGCCGGCCGCCGGCCCCGACCGCACCCGGGCCGTGGTCGACATGATCGTGCGCCTCTACACCGGACCGCTGTTCCGGGCCGCCCTGCACCTGTGGACCGCCGCCGCCACCGAGGAGGTCCTGCGCGAGCGGATCATCGCCCTGGAGGGCCACGTCGGCCGGGAGGCCCACCGGGCCGCCGTGGAGTTCCTGGACGCCGACGAGAGCCGCCCCGGCGTGCGCGAATCCGTGCAGGCCACCCTCGACCTCGCCCGCGGACTCGGCCTCGCCAACCTGCTCACCGACGACAGCCTCCGACGTTCCGGGGTGATCCGGCAGTGGGCGGGCGTTCTGGAGAGTACGCTGCGCCCGGTACGCCCATGACGCCCGTACAACCGAGCGACCGGACACCCTCTGACCAAGGGGTCGCCGGGCGCCCGATGTCCGTGCAGTCTGGAGAAGAAACCCGGCCGGTACGGACCGCGAGGCCCGTCCGGCCGGGCCGAGCCGAACCGGGGTGCTGCCTGAATGCACGGACACGAGTGGGACGCGACCGCCGCCGCCGGCCCCGCGCCGGACGACGATCCCGCACGCCCGGAAGGCCACCGCCTCGTCCCGCTCGCCACGGCCCTGCTCCAGGCCGACGGACTGATCCTGCACTGGAGCGAGGACGCCGAGGCCCTGCTCGGCTACCCCGCCGAAGAGGCCGTCGGCAGCTACGCCGCCCAGCTGCTCACCGACGAGACCGACCGCCCCGCCGTGCTCGACCTGTTCCAGCGGATCATGGCCGGCAGCGGCTCCACCTTCGTCTTCCCGGTCCGCCACCGCGACGGCCACCGGGTCGAGCTGGAGTTCCGCACCTATCCGATCGCCGGCCCGGCCGGCACCCTGCTGCTGCTCGCCACCGCCTCCGACACCCGGGCCCTCCACGCGGTCGAGGCCGACCTCGCCGTGCTGGACGGCGTCTTCGGCCGCTCCCCGATCGGCATGGCCGTCTACGACACCGACCTGCGCTTCGTCCGCATCAACGCGGCGCTGGCCCGGATGAACGGCGTCCCGGTCGCCGGCCACCTCGGCCGACGGATATCCGCCGTCCTGCCCGGCATCAACACCGCCGAGATCGAGCAGATCATGAGACAGGTGCTCAAGAGCGGCAAGCCCGTGGTCGACGCCCGCTCGCACGGCCGCGTCCCCGGCGACCCCAGACGGGACCGCGCCTGGTCCGCCTCCTACTTCCGGCTGGAGGACTCCACCGGCAAGGTCTTCGGCGTCTGCTCCTCGATCATCGACGTCACCGAGCGCTTCCAGGCCGAGGCCCGCGCCGCCCGCGCCCAGGAACGGCTCGCCACCATCGCCGAGGCCACCGCCCGGATCGGCACCACCCTCGACCTCCAGCGCACCGCCGAGGAACTGATCGAGGCGGTCGTCCCCCGGTTCGCCGACTTCGCCACCGTCGACCTGCTCGAGCCGGTGCTGCGCGGCGCCGAGCCCACCCCGATCCCCTCCGACCGCTCGGTCACCCTGCGCGCCGTCGCCGTCGGGGAGAACTACGACACCGGCCTCGCGCACGCCGTGGACGTCGTCGGCGAGACCTCCGAGTACGCCCCCGACCGCAGCTACACCCAGTGCCTGCGCAGCGGCCGCCCGTTGCTGCGCGCCCACGTGGACGAGGAGGTGCTGCGCGGCCTGGTGTCCAGCGAGGACCGGGTCGCCCCCGGGATCGCGGCCGGCATCCACTCGTACCTGATGGTGCCGATCACCGCCCGGGGCATGGTGCTCGGCGGCTCCGAGTTCATCCGGATGCGCAACCCCGAGCCCTTCAACGACGCCGACGTCGCGCTCGCCGAGGAACTCGTCGCCCGCACCGCCCTGGCCCTCGACAACGCCCGGCTCTACCGCCGCGAGCGGGAGACCGCCCTCACCCTGCAGCGCAGCCTGCTGCCGCAGGAGATCCACCGCACCCTCGGCCTGGAGATCGCCTACCGCTACCTGCCCAGCAGCGTGGTCAGCGAGGTCGGCGGCGACTGGTTCGACGTGGTGCCGCTGTCCTGCGGACGGGTCGCCCTGGTGGTCGGCGACGTGATGGGCCACGGCATCCGGGCCGCCGCCACCATGGGCCAGCTGCGCACCGTCGCCCGGACCCTCGCCACCCTGGACATGCCGCCCGAGCAGGTCCTCACCCGACTGGACGAGACCGCCTCGGGGATCGGCGAGGGCCAGTTCGCCACCTGCATCTGCGCGGTCTACGACCCGCTGGAGCGCACCGTCCAGGTCGCCTCCGCCGGGCACCTGCCGCCGGTCTGGGTCGGCACCGACGGCATCGCCCGCCGGGTCGAGGTGCCGCCCGGCGTGCCGCTGGGCGTCGGCGGGGTCGCCTTCGAGTCGATCGACTTCACCCTCCCCGAGGGCGGCATGCTCGCCCTCTACACCGACGGCCTGGTCGAGCGGCGCGGCCAGGACCTGGACCACGGCATCGACCTGCTCGCCCGCACCCTGGCCGGGCCCGGCCGGACGCTGGAGGAGACCTGCGACGCCGTGATCGGCGCCCTGGTCACCGACGGCACCGAGGACGACATCGCCATGATCATGGCCCGGGCGCTGCCGGTGCCCGCCGACCGGATCGCCGGCCTCCCGCTCACCGGCGGCGGCAAGCTCCCCGGCCGGGCCCGCCGCTTCACCCGCGCCACCCTGGCCTCCTGGGGCCTGAGCGCGCTCTCCGACTACGCCGAACTGCTGGTCAGCGAACTGGTCACGAACGCCCTGCTGCACGCCGAGGCGCCGCGCCGGCTGCGGCTGTTCCGCGACCGGGTGCTCACCGTCGAGGTCTCCGACGCCGGCGGCGCGGCCCCGCAACTGCGCCCCTTCGCCGAGCAGGACGAGGGTGGGCGCGGGATGTTCCTGGTCAGCGAGCTGGCCCAGCGCTGGGGCAGCCGGCTGACCAGGGACGGCAAGGTGGTCTGGGCGGAGCTGGAACTGCCCTTCGGGGCTGCGTAGCCCCTTTCGTAGCCCCGGGGCGCGAGAACGCCCGTTCCCGATTCGGGACCGGGCGTTCTCCTCTCTTTCCCGCGCGTCCCTCCTGCTTCCTATGCGCTCACGCGCTCCGACCGGGGAGCCTCCTCGACCGGCTCGACCGGCTCGACCGGCTCGGCCGGCTCGGCCGCCGTCGGGGCGGGGCGCCCGCGCAGCAGCCACCAGGCCAGTGCGGCCGCGCCGACCAGCAGCGCCCCGGCCAGCAGCCCGGCGCTGTTCATGCCGTGCACGAAGGCGTCCTTCGCGCTCGCCACCAGCGGCCGCGCCAGCTCCGGCGACAGCCCCTCCGCCGTCTCCACGGCCGCGCCCAGCGACTCGCCGGCCCGGGCGGCGACCTCCGGGGAGACCCCGGCCGGGACGGCCAGCCCGCTCGCGTAGATCGAGCCGACCACCGAGCCGACCAGGGCGATGCCGAGCGCGGTGCCCAGCTCGTACGCCGTCTCCGAGACCGCTGAGGCGGCCCCGGCCTTGTCGGCGGGCGCGGCGGTCAGCACCAGGTCGGCGCCGAGCGTGTAGACCACACCCTCGGCCGTACCCGTCACCAGGAAGGAGACGGCCAGCAGTAGGTAGGTGCTGTCCTGCTGCAGCCAGCCCAGTACGCCCGCGGCCAGGCCCATCGCCAGCAGGCTGGCGGCCAGCGCCCGGCGCGCGCCGAAGCGCCGGGCGATCCGGGCGGTGAGCAGCCCGCCCGCCACCGAGCCGGCGAAGGCCGGCAGCTCCGCCAGGCCCGCCTGCAGCGGCTGGTAGCCGCGCACCAGCTGGAGGTACTGCGAGACCACGAAGATCACGCCGGACAGGCCGACCAGGGAGATCAGCGAGGCCGTGACGGCGGCCGTGAACCGCCGGTCGCGGAACAGCCGGACGTCCAGCAGCGGGGTCTCCAGCCGCAGCTGACGGCGGACGAAGAGGGTGAGCGCGGCGGCGCCCAGCAGGAAGGTGACCGGGACTTCCCAGCGGGCGACACCGTGCGCGGCGCCCTCCTTGATCGCGTACACCACGCCGATCACGCCGGCCATCGACAGCCCGACGCTCAGCACGTCCCAGCGCCCCGGCTTCGGATCCCTGGACCCGGGCAGCAGCCAGGCACCGGACACCAGCAGCAGGACCAGCACCGGGATGTTCAGCAGGAACACCGACCCCCACCAGAAGTGCTCCAGCAGCAGCCCGCCGATCACCGGCCCGAGCGCCGCACCGGCGGTGGCGGCCGCGCCCCAGACACCGATCGCGGTGGCGCGCTCCCGGTCGTCCGGGAAGAGGCCGCGGATCAGCGACAGGGTGGAGGGCATGATCGTCGCCCCGGCGACGCCGAGCAGCGCCCGGGCCAGGATCAGCCAGCCCGGTCCCGGCGCGTACGCGGCCAGCAGCGAGGCGGCGCCGAAGGCGGTGGCGCCGGTCAGCAGCAGCTTCTTGCGGCCGATCCGGTCGCTCAGCGCGCCCATGCTGACCAGCAGACCGGCCAGTACGAAGGAGTAGGAATCGCCGATCCAGAGCAGCTGGGTGCCGCTGGGGCGCAGCGTCTCGCTGATCGAGGGGAGGGCGAGGGAGAGCACGGTCGCGTCCAGGGCGACCACGGTGACGGCCAGCACCAGGACGGCGAGGCCGGTCCAGCGCTGGCGGGCCGTCAGGGCGGGAGTACTGCTCATGCGCCCACCTCGCTGCGCTCGGCAGACGCTTCGCTCAATGCGCTGCCCTTTGATGCTTCGCTCGCTTCGCTCGCTCACGGGTTATCGGTTTCCGGTTTCCGGTCCGAGGAGCGATGGGTCAAAAGGGAGGCGTCCCGGCGCAGCGCGCCGCCGAGGAACAGCTCGGCGAGCGAGAAGGCGGCGTCGCGCGGGGCGAGCCGGCCGTCCTGGATGGCCCAGCCGATGCCGGCCACCAGGTCGAAGAAGGCCTCGCTCAACCACGCGGCACTCAGCTCGATCCGGAAGACGCCCTCGCGCTGCCCGCGCAGGAAGAGTGCGTGCAGCCGGTCGAGCTGGACCTCCCAGAGGTCGTTGATGTCGTCGTGGCCGTAGAGCTGGTTCTCGCCGGCCAGGAAGGCGCAGAGCATGGCGTCGGGGACGGCGGCGTCCACCAGCCGGCGCAGCGCCGCCTCGGTGTCGCCCTCCTCGACGGCGGCGGTGTCCAGGGCGGTGGCGAAGCGCTGCAGTCCGAGCCGGCCGACTTCGCGGATCAGCGCGTCGCGGCCCGGGAACAGCCGGTGCAGGGTGGCCCGGCTGATGCCCGCGGCGCGGGCGATCTCGTCCAGGTGGGCGGTGGGACGGCGGGACAGCACGCCGACGGCGGCTTCCAGAACGGTGTCGCGGTCGGTGGCCATGACTCGAGTGTAGGCCAGATGAGACGTGGATGTCTCAGATTTGTCCTTGGAATCTCATCTGCGTCATCGGCGAAAGGCATTCGGACGGCAAAAACCGGGGACGGCTGGTGTGCCGCCCCCGGTGGGGTGCTACGCGCTGCGCTCCGGTCAGCTCTGGTTGTAGAACCCGGTGTCGTCGAGCGGGCGGTCGATCACCATCACCTCGACGTCCGCCGGGGTGAGCAGGAAGACCCGGCGGGCGATCCGCTCGATGCCGCCCCGGGTGCCGAAGACCAGCCCGGAGGCGAAGTCGACCATGCGCTTGGCCTCGGCCTCGTCCATCTCGGTGAGGTCCATGACCACCGGGGTGCTCGCCCGGATGTGCTCGCCGACCGTGCGGGCCGCCTCGAAGCCCGTCGGCCGCAGGGAGACGATCTTCGCGGGCGCGGGGACGGCGGGAACCGTCTCCTGATCCACCCACTCGTCGTCGTACACCGCGGCCGGGTAGTTCCCGGAGGGCATCAGCCACCCGTTGTGGTGCTCGTCGCGAAGTGCTCCCATGCCGCGCCTCCCTGCCTCGTCCCGTCTGGTCCCCCGGGGACGCGTGTCCGTTTTTGACACGTCATCCACTCGTCGGAACTGTCCGAGTATCGCACTGTTCACCGGTCCCGTGCCCGCTCGCGGCCCCCGTACGAGTCGCGCCGCACCCGGAAACCCGGGCGGACCCGGGCAAAGAGAGCGACGCGGCGGAGCTCCGTACGGTTGCGCGCGTAGACCATATCGGTCGCGGCCGCCGCGCAATTGACCTTCTGTCAACAATGCGGAAACGATTTCACTCGTCGGTCGAACCGTCCACCAGTTCGTGCAACGAATCCGCGTGGCCGTTGTGTCGCGCGTACTCCTCGATCATCGGATATCAAGCCGGGGATGCCCCCATCTTCGGCCCGAGGGAGGAACCGGCCTTTCCGCGATCGGGTCTCTCCCGGTCGGACCGCCGCGCCGCCCACCGTAGTGAAGCCGGTACGATGGGTGAGCCTCGGTCGGCGATGACCGAACTGACCGGGCCCACCGCCGGGCTGGCGGGAAGTCAGGTCTGTGGAGCCTGTGTAGGACCGATGGGCGGTGCACCGTCCCTCGCTGGTAACCCCAGGTCGGCGACGGGCTGTGAAGCAGAAAGCTCAACCCGCGAGGGAAGAGTCCCTTGCTTCGGTTGGGGAGATGGCAAGTGGACCAGGATCCAGCAGAGCGCACCTCCTGGCCGCGGCGCGGCCGCCTGCCGCTGGTGTCCAGTGGCAGGCGGCCGACGCCTGGCGGGTGGCTCACCGAAGCGACCGGTTGTCAGCCGGCCCTCAGGCCCGGCGGCGGGCCGCGGCCGCCCGCCAGAGCCCGACCAGGCTGCCCAGCACCAGCAGGGCGATCACCCCGGCCGACACCAGGAACGCCGCCGAGCCCGGCTGGTCCGCGCTGGCCGCGGCGGTGACGTACACGGCGGTGGTCGGCACCACGCCGATCGCGGTGGCGAACAGGAAGGGGAGGAAGCGGACCCCGGAGAAGGCCGCGCCGTAGTTGCCCGCCTGGAACGGCAGACCGGGCAGCAGTCGCAGCACCAGGACGCTGCGGAAGCCCTGGTCGGTGAAGCGCCGGTCGAGGGCGCCGAGCACCTTGCCGCGCAGGTACGGCTTCAGCGCCTCGCGGCCCAGTCCCCGGCCGAGCGCGAAGGCCATGGCCGCGCCCAGGGTGGTGCCGAGCACGGCGAGCAGCACCCCCTGCTGGATGCCCAGCAGCAGCCCGGCCACGGCGTTCAGCGCGGGGCGCGGCACGAAGGCGAGCGTGCCGACCGCGTAGACGAGGGTGAACAGCGGCGCGAACCAGTACCCGGGCATCCGGTCCGCCAGGCCGCCGGAGAGCAGGTCCGTCGGGCTCCACAGCAACAGCGAGCCGGCGCAGGCACCCAGCAGCAGCACCAGCAGGCCGAACCGCCACCAGGCCGCGCGGGCCGGGCCGCCCGCGCGCTGCCCGGCGCGGTCGTCGGCGGGCTCGTCGGCGGTCGGGGTGGGGGAGGTCGTCAGGGCGGCGGGCACGGCCAGAGCCTAACCGGTCCCCGGCGCGGGTCGGTCGGGGGTGACGCTCGACGCCGGTGATCGTGATCGGCATGATGGCGGGGTGTCCGGCTGGGCCCACGACCGGGTGGGGCTGGCCACACTCCTGCCCCGGATCAGGGCGGGCGGGGGCTCCGCGCGGTGCACAGTGGGTGCACCGACGGAAGGTGGGGAAGGGCCGTGAGGCGTGTGGGGGCATGGGCGGCGGCAGCCGTGGTGGGGTTCGTCCGGGCGTGCGCGGTCGCGGCGGTGACCCTGCTGGTCCCGGCGGTGTGGGCGGGCGCGGTGGCGCTGGGGTGGTCCTGGGGGCCGGCCAACCCGTGGTCGTGGCTGCTGCCGGTGCTGCTGGTGGGTGCGGGCAGCCTGGTGCTGACCCGCCCGGTGTGCCGGGCGGTGCGCGCCCTGGTCGCGCGCTGGGGCGGCCGTGCCCTGCCGGCGGGATACCGGCAGGCCCCGCCGGTGGTCCGGATGTCCACCGGCTTCTGGTGGAACGGCTTCAGCTACGAGAGGACCCGCCGCGACGCCCTGATGGACCAGCACTGGCGGATCCGCTGGCGCGACCCCGCCAACCTGCGCGACCTGCGGTTCGTCGCGGTCGCCGGGTTCACCGCGGGCCCCGTCGCCGCCCTGCCGCCGCTCGCGCTGGCCGCGGCCGCGCTCGGGCTCGCCCGGCCGGAGGCCCCCGCCCGGCTGCTCGGGGCGCTCGGGCTGCTGCTGGCCGTCGGCAGCGCGCCGTACGCCTGGCGGGTGGTGATACCGGTGGCCGAGCGCTTCCTTCGGCCGTCGCGGGCGATGGCGCTGGCCGAGCGGGTGGCGGAGCTGACCGCGCAGCGGGCGGACGCCACCGTCGCCCAGGCCGCCGAGATCCGCCGGATCGAACGGGACCTGCACGACGGCGCGCAGGCCCGGCTGGTGGCGCTCGGGCTCTCGCTGACGACCGCCCAGCTCCTGGTGGAGCGCGACCCGGAGCGGGCCAAGGCGCTGATGCGGGACGCGCAGGACGGGGCGAAGGCCTCGCTGGCCGAGCTGCGCGGACTGATCCAGGGCATCAGTCCGCCGGTGCTGACCGAACGCGGCCTGGTGGACGCGGTCCGCGCCCTCGCCCTGGACCTGCGGCTGAACGTGAGCGTCGAGACCGAGACCCCGGTACGGGCGGACGCGCCGATCGAGTCCGCCGTCTACTTCGGCGTCGCCGAGCTGCTCACCAATGCCGTCAAGCACGGCGGCGCGACCCGGGCCGGGGTCACCTTCCGCCAGGACGACCACGGGCTCGTCGTCGAGGTCGAGGACGACGGTTCGGGCGGCGTCCGGGAACGGCCCGGCGGCGGGCTCGCCGGCCTGCGCCGTCGCCTCGACGCCTTCGACGGCTCCCTCGAGATCACCAGTCCGCCCGGCGGACCGACCCACGTCAGGATGACGGTGCCATGCGAATACTCGTAGCCGAAGACCTCTACCTGCTGCGCGAGGGGATGGTCCACCTGATCGAGGCCTGCGGGCACGAGGTGGTGGCCACCGCCGCCACCGGGCCCGAGACGCTCGACGCACTGCTGGCCCACCGCCCGGACGTGTCCGTGGTCGACGTCCGGATGCCGCCGACCCAGTCGGACGAGGGCCTTCGGGCGGCGCTCGCGGCCCGCCGCGCGCTTCCCGGCCTACCGATCCTGATCCTCTCCCAGCACGTCGAGCAGCTGTACGCCCGGGAGCTGCTCGCCGACGGCTCCGGCGGGGTCGGCTACCTGCTGAAGGAGAGCGTGTTCGACGCCGACCAGTTCATCGGCTCACTGGAACGGGTCGCGGCCGGCGGGACGGCGATGGACCCGGCGGTGATCGCCAAGCTGCTGTCCGCGAGCCCGCCCGAGCGGGGGCTGAGCCAGCTCACCGAGCGCGAGTACCAGGTGCTCGGGCTGATGGCGGAGGGCCTGTCCAACCAGGCGATCGGACGGCGGCTGTTCCTCAGCGACAGCGCGATCAGCAAGTACACCACCTCGATGTTCGGCAGGCTAGGCATCGCCGATGACGACGACACCAACCGCCGCGTCCGGGCCGTGCTCACGTACCTGAACCAGCCCTGACGGCCAAGGGACTCCGGCCCCGCGTGGAGAGTTCAGGCCGCCGCGTCGAGGAAGGCCAGCAGGCGGTGCCACGCGTCCCGGGCCGCGGCCGCGTGGTCGACGGCCGACTGTTCGAAGAAGTTGTGCGGGGCGCCCGGGTAGGTGACGAACTCGTGGGGGCAGCCGGCCGCGGTGAGGGCCGCGTCGAAGGCGTCGACGGTGGCGGGCGGGATGTGTTCGTCGGCGCCGCCCCACAGGGCGAGGATCGGGGCGGTGAGGCCGACGGCGAGCTGGGTGGGGCCGGGGGCGCCGTTGATCGCGTCCGGGTAGCCGTAGAAGCCGACCGCGCCGGTGAGGCCGAAGCGGGGTGCGGCGGTGCGGAAGGCCTGGCGGCCGCCGAAGCAGAAGCCGAGGGCGACCACCTCGGCCGGGCCGAGGGTGCGCAGCCGGGTGAGGGCGGCGGTGATGTCGGCGTCCAGGGCTTCCGGGGTGAGGGCGAGGAGGTGGGGGAGCACGTTTGGGAGTTCGCCGAATTCCGGCGGACGGTTTTCCGGGGTGGTTCCGGCGGTGCGGCCGTAGTAGTCGAGGACGAGGGCCGGGTGGCCCTGTTCGGCGAGCCGGGCGGCGGTGTGGCGGTAGAACGCGGAAAGGCCCTTGTTGTCCGGCAGGACGAGCACGCCGACTCCGGTGGGCGATTCCGGGCGGGCCAGGAAGGCGGCGAATTCGGTGCCGTCGGTTGAGGTGAGGGTCAGGTCGGCGGCCTCGGCCAGGGGTTGGCGGGCGGGGCCGAAAGCGGGCGGTGCGGCGGTCGGGTCGTAGCACATTTCTCGGAATTCCCCTCACGGATCGCGAAAACCGTCGGGCGCTGGAGCGCGCCCGACGGTCGGTGATGCTAGCGGGGAATTCGGTTATTGGTTCGCCATCATATCGTGGAGAGATCTTTTTCAGAAGAGCTTTCCGGTGACATTGCGGTCACGTTGTCGTCGGTGGAATTCGGTTCGGCCCGGCGCAGTGCCCCGGCGCTCAGCAGCAGGGCGAAGGCGAGCAGGGTGACCAGTCCGAAGGAGACGGTGAGCGAGGTGGCCTGGGCGAGGGTGCCGATCACGGCGGGGGCGATCAGGCCGGAGGTGTAGGTGACGGTGGCGACGCCCGCGATGGCCTGGCTGGGGTTGTTGCCGATCCGTCCGGCGGCCGCGAAGGCGAGCGGCACGATCACCGCGACGCCGACGCCGATCAGGGCGAAGCCGGGGATGGCCAGCGCCGGGTGGTCGGCGGCCACCACCAGCAAACCGCCGAGGGTGGCGATCGCCCCGCCCAGCCGGGTGGCGCGGACGGCGCCGAGGCGGCGGATCACCGCGTCGCCGGCCAGTCGGCTGACCGCCATGGTGAGCGAGAAGGCGGTGTACGAGGCGGCGGCGACGGTGGCCGAGGCGCCGGTGACGTCCCTGAGGTAGACGCCGCTCCAGTCCATCGAGGCGCCCTCGCCGAACACCGCGCAGAAGCCGACCAGTCCGATCACCAGCGAACTGCGCGGCGGCAGGGCGAACCGTGCCGGCGCCTCCGCCTCCTCGGGTGCCCGCAGGTCGGGCAGGCCCCGGCCGACCGGCTGGGCGAGGGCGAGCAACACCAGTGCCGTGAGCGCGAGTTGGAGCCGGGCGTCGAGATCGAGATGGGCGGCCAGGATGCCGAAGCCGGAGGCCAGCAGGCCGCCCGCGCTCCACATCCCGTGCAGCCCGGACATGATCGAGCGGCCGAGGCGCTGCTCGATCTCCACGCCCTGGGCGTTCATCGCGACGTCCGCCATGCCGGCCGTGGCGCCGTACACCAGCAGCACCGCGCACAGGGCCGGCAGCGAGGGGGCGAGCGCGGGCAGCGTGAGGGCCAGGCACCAGAGCGAGAGCAGCCCGCGCACCGCCGCCCGGCCGCCGTAGCGGTGGACGAAGCGACCGGCGAGCGGCATCGCCAGGGAGGAGCCGATCGCGGGCATCACCAGGGCCAGGCCGAGCTGGCCGGGGGAGAGGTCCAGCCGGTGCTGGATCCACGGGATGCGGGTGACGAAGGTGCCGCCGACGGCGCCGTGCACGCCGAAGACCAGCGCGATGCTCAGCCGGGAGCGGCGTGGGTCGGCGAGTGGTTCGGGGGTGGTGACTGTCATCCGGCGTTCCCTCCCGGTCGCGCGGTGCGGGGCGCGACGGTGCCCTGTGGGTGGTCTACGTGCAGGCCGATCGGTCCGCGCGGCGGGGTGGGCCCTCCGGCGGATGGTGTGGCGGGTGCGATCGGGTCGTTTGGTGCGTTCGGCTCGTTCGCTTCGATAAATTATCAGGAAGGGACCCTGATAGAAACACTCTGGAAGGATGATCGGTCATGACCACCGCGCGTACGGCCACGCCGAGCACCGCCCGGGCGATCAACGACCGGCTGGCGCTCAACCTCCTGCTCGAACAGGGCCCCCTCACCGCGACCGAGCTGCGCGACCTCACCGGCCTGTCCCGGCCGACCGTCGCCGACCTGCTCGACCGCCTCCAGCGCACCGGCCTGGTCGCCGTCGTCGGCGAACGCGGCGAACAGCGGCGCGGTCCCAACGCCCGGCTGTACGCACTGGTCGCCTCGCGCGCGCACATCGCCGCCTTCGACGTCCGCGAGGGCGGCGCCGGCCTGGTCGTCGCCGACCTCGTCGGGCGCACCCTCGCCACCGCCGAGGTGCCGGTCGAGGCGTCGGGCGGGAGCGCTGCCGCCGCGTCGCCCGAGGGCGCCGCCGCCGCGATCGTCCGCACCCTGCTGGAGACCGCGCGCGACGCCGGCGTCGAGCGGCTGCACACCGTCGCGGTCGGCGCCCCCGGCCTGGTCGACCCCGCCACCGGGCGGCTGCACAGCACCGGCAAGCTCCCCGGCTGGCACGCCGAACTCCTCACGGCACTACGGGAGTTGCCCGGCACGGACGTCATCCTGGAGAACGAGGTCAACCTGGCCGGCCGGGCCGAGTACCGGGTCGGCGCCGCGCGCGACCGCGACACCTTCGTGCTGATGTGGCTCGGCCACAGCGTCGGCGCCGCCGTCATCCTGGACGGGCGGCTGCGCCGCGGCTTCTCCGGCGGCACCGGCGAGATCTGCTTCCTGCCCGTCCCCGGCACGGTCGGACTGCCCAGCGCGGACAGTTGCGAGGGCGGCTTCCACGGCCTGGTCGGCAGCGCCGCCATCTGCGCACTCGCCCGCGCCCACGGGCTGCCCGCCGACCCGGCCGGGGACGCGTCCGCCGCCGAGGCGGCCGTGCGCACCGCACTGGCCGCCGGCCCGGCGGGCGAACCGTTCCTGGACGAGCTGGCCGAGCGGATCGCGCTCGGCGCGGCCGCGCTCTGCGTGGTGCTCGACCCCGGCTGCGTGGTGCTCGGCGGCGAGATCGGCCGGGCCGGCGGCGCCGAGCTGGCCGGGCGGGTCGAACGGCGGCTGGCCGGGCTCTCCCCGCTGCGCACCGAGGTGCGGGCCGGTACGGCGGGCGGCGGCGCGGTGCTCGCCGGGGCGGTGCTCACCGCGGGGGACGCCGTGCGGCGGGACCTGTTCGGCGAGCCGTAGGGCTTGTCCGCCAATTCCCGCCGCCGCGCGACGCGAATTGTCAGACAAGCCCTTGCGCCCGCCTCCGGACCCCGGCCCCGGGGCGTTTTCCGTTGGCGTCCCCGGTACGGCAGGATGGCGGAGGGGGCGCGTACCCCTTACCTCGAACCACCGTCAGGAGTCGCACATGGGCCAGCCCGAGGTGCCGGTCAACCCGTACCGCATCGGTGAGGCGGCGGCGCTGCTCGGCGTCAGCGCGGACACCATGCGGCGCTGGGTGGACGCCGGACGGCTCGCCGCCGTGCGGGACGAGCACGGGCACCGGATCATCCCCGGCGCCGAGCTCGCCGCCTTCGCCCGCGAGCTGGCCCGGCCGGAGACCGCCGAGGCCGAGGGCCGGCCGTCCTCGGCGCGCAACCGCTTCCCCGGGATCATCACCCATGTGGTGCTCGGCGACGTGGCCGCGCAGGTGGAGGTGCAGGCCGGGCCGTTCCGGGTGGTGTCGCTGATCAGTCGGGAGTCGGCGGAGGAGCTGGAGCTGGTGCCGGGCGCACCGGCCACGGCGGTCATCAAGTCGACCAATGTGATGATCGAGCGACGCTAGCCCCTCCTTGTCGGTCCTTACCGACCACGCCGACCATGCCGACCCGGACCTTCCCGCCGTCCACGACCTCACCCCCTGGCTTTCTGGACTGATTCGATGAGCCTCGCCGCACCCGCCCCCGCCGACCGCCGCCCGGTGCTCGCCGTCGCCCACCGCGGCGACCCGTACCGCCACCGCGAGAACACCCTGCCCTCGGTCGAGTCCGCGCTCGCCGCCGGGGCCGACGCCGTCGAGGTGGACGTCCAGCTGACCCGCGACAAGGTGCCGGTGCTGCTGCACGACCCCACCCTGGAGCGGCTGTGGGGCGACCCGCGCGCGATCGGCCGGGTCACCACCGAGCAACTGGACGAGCTGCGCCAGGGCGAACTGGCCGTCCCCACCCTCGCCGAGGCGATCAAGGCCGTGGCGGCCGCGAACGGCCCCCGGCTGCTCATCGACCTGGACGAGCCGGGACCGGCCGCCGCCACCTGGTCCGTCGTCACCGGGCTCGGCGCCGAGCGGGTGGTCGCCTTCTGCGGCCCCGCCACCGCCATGCTCGCCGTGCGCGAGCTCACCCCGGACGCCGAGATCGCGCTGACCTGGAAGCAGCCCCGGATGCCCGCGCCCGCCCTGCTGCGCGACCTGCGCCCGCGCTTCCTCAACCCGCCGTTCGGTCTGGTCACCCCCCGGTTCGTCGAGGCCGCGGCCGACGAGGGGCTCGCCGTCTCCACCTGGACGGCCGACCTGCGCCGCACCATGCGCCGACTGCGCGACACCGGGGCCGCCTCGATCACCACCAACCGGATCTCCGTACTGCGCTCGGTCGTGGACGGCCGCCGGTGACGGTGCTCGGCACCCGGGCGCTGGGCCGGGCACTGCTGGCCCGTCAGCACCTGCTCGCCCGCACCGACCGGACGCCCCTCGAGGTCATCCACCACCTCGGCGGGCTCCAGGCCCAGGCCGTCCCCCAGCCGCCGTACCTCGGGCTGCTCTCCCGGCTGGACGGCTTCACCCCGGAGCGGCTCACCGAGCTGCTCGAACGGCGGGCGGTGGTCCGGATCGCGCTCCAGCGCGGCACCATCCACCTGGTCACCGCCGAGGACTGCCTGACCCTGCGCCCGCTGCTCCAGCCCGTCCTCGACCAGGCGCTGCGCACCACCTACGGCAAACAGCTGGCCGGACTCGACCTGGACGCGCTGGCCACCGAGGCCCGCGCGCTGGTCGAGGAGGAGCCGCGCACCTTCCAGCGGCTCGGCGCGCTGCTGGCAGCCACCCGCCCGGACCGCGACCCGGCGGCGCTGGCCCAGGCCGCACGGTGCCTGCTGCCGCTGGTCCAGGTGCCACCGCGCGGGCTGTGGGGGCGCAGCGGCCCGGCCGCCCACACCACCGCCGAGGCCTGGCTCGGCCGCCCGCTCGACCCCGCGCCCTCGCCGGACGGCCTGGTGCTGCGCTACCTCGCCGCCTTCGGCCCGGCGAGCGCGGTGGACCTGACGAAGTGGTGCGGCCTCACCGGCCTCAGTCCGGTGCTGCGGCGGCTGACGCCGCAGCTGCCGACCTTCCGCGACGAGCAGGGCCGGCTGCTGTACGACCTGCCGCGGGCACCCCGCCCGGAACCGGACGCCCCGGCGCCGGTGCGGCTGCTCGCGCCGTTCGACAACCTGCTGCTCTCGCACGCCGACCGGAGCCGGGTGCTGCCGGAGGAGTACCGGGCGCGGGTGATGACCCGGAACGGCCTGGTGCTCGGCACCCTGCTGGTGGACGGGCTGGTCGCCGGAACCTGGCGGCTGACGGCCGACCAGGAGGTGGTCGTCCAGCCCTTCGCCCGCTTGACACGGACGGACCGCGCGGCGACGGAGGCGGAGGCCGAGCGGGTGCGGGCCTTCGCGGGCGCGGACGGGTCGGTACGGATCGAGCCGGCCGGCTAGCTGCCCATAACGGGCAGATCGTCAGATTCTCTGCTGAGATGGGTCGGTTCGGACTCAACGACGACCCTCGGCGGAGGTGGCCGTGTCCGTGGAGCGCCCGCCCGATGGGCGGCCCGACGACCGCAGGCCGTACCTGATGCTGCCGCCGGCAGTGCGGGGGGCGGCGGCCTGGTCGGCGGCGGTGATCCTGTTGATCACCGTCGGCTCGCTGGTGGTCTTCGCGCTGGTCGAGCTGCGGGCCGCGACGGTGCCGTTCGTCCTGGCGCTGCTGGGGACCTCGCTGCTCCACCCGGTGGTGCCCTGGCTGGTCCGGCGGGGCGTGGGCCGGAGCCTGGCGGCCGGGCTGACCTGCCTGGTACTGGTGGTCGCGGTGGTCGGGGTGATCGCCCTGCTGGTCAACTCCCTGGTGCACAGCGCTCCGCAGATCGCCGCCTCGCTGCCGGGCGCCGGGCAGCGGCTGGCCCGGTGGCTCGGGCCCTTCGGGGCGAAGATCCAGCACGCGCTGGAGAACGCCAAGGGCGAGACCAACGCGCTGGTCTCGACCCTCACCCACGGCGTGCTCTCGGGGCTCGGCCTGCTCACCCAGCTGATCACCGGCGCGGTGCTGGCGCTCGCCCTGGTCTTCTTCTTCCTGCGCGACGGCCACCGCACCGGCGAGGCCATCCGCTCCCACCTGCCCGGGCGCGGCGCCGACACCGTGGTCGCCTGCGCCGACCGGGCCTTCGACGCGATGGCCGGCTTCATGCGCGGCACCACCCTGATCGCCCTGATCGACGCGGGCTTCATCACCGTCGGCCTGCTCGCCCTCGGCGTTCCCGGCGCGCCGGGCCTGGGCGCGCTGGTCTTCATGGGGGCGTACATCCCGTTCGTCGGCGCCTTCCTGTCCGGCACGGTGGCGGTGCTGGTCGCGTTGGCCGACGGCGGCCTCGGGACGGCGCTGTGGGCGCTCGGGGTGGTGCTGACGGTCCAGCTGATCGAGGGCAACGTCCTCCAGCCCGTCATCCAGAGCCGCACGGTGGAGCTGCACCCGGCCACCATCATGGTCGCCGTGGTGGCCGGCTCCGGCATCGCGGGCATCATCGGCGCCCTGCTGGCGGTGCCGGTGTGCGCGGCGGGCGCGGGCGTGATCTCGGTGCTCCGGGGGCTGGCGGGCGGCCGGGAGTAAGGCGGTTGCCCTGGGACGGGCAGGTGTGCGAGCATCATTAATGCGACGAGAGTCGCGATAGTAGCTTCGGAGGGGTGCGGGTTGGAACTGTTCGAGGTGGCCGGCGCGGGGGACGGGCCGTACGGGGTTGCGGTGGGGCCGGACGGGGGCGTCTGGTTCACCCTGGTGCACGCCGGGGAGATCGGGCGGCTGGGTGCTGACGGGGTGGTGGAGCGGTTCGGGCTGGGGGCGCCGGAGTGCGGGCCGTCGGTGATCACCGTGGGGCCGGACGGTGCGCTGTGGTTCACCCGGATGCGGGACCACCGGATCGGGCGGATCACGGTGGACGGGGAGGTCTCGTCGTACGGGGTGCCGACCGCGAACGCCGGGCCGTACGGGATCGCCGCCGGGCCGGACGGAGCGATGTGGTTCACCGAACTGAGCGCCGACCGGGTGGGGCGGATCACCGTGGACGGGGAGGTGACGGAGTACCCGCTGCCCCTGGGCGGGGCGTTCCCGTCGCTGATCACCGCCGGGGCGGACGGCGCACTGTGGTGCACGCTCAACCAGGCGGACGCGATCGCCCGGGTGAGCGTCCAGGGCGAGGTGACCGTCCACCGGCTGCCCACCGGGGGCACCGCGCCGGTCGGGATCACCGCCGGGGTGGACGGGGTGCTCTGGTACGTCGGGATCGGCGGCGGACTGGTCGGACGGATCACGGTCGACGGGCAGGTGACCGAGTACCCGCTGGCCGACCGCGCTTCCAAACCGCACGCTATCGCCACTGGCCCGGACGGCCGGCTGTGGTTCACCGAGTGGGGCGCCGGCCGGATCGGCGTCCTCACCCCGGACGGCCGGCTGGACGGCCACCCGGTCCCCGGCCCCGGCGCCGAACCGCACGGCATCGCCGTCGGCCCAGGCGGGGCGGTGTACGCGGCACTGGAGCGCGGGCAGATCGCCCGGCTGGCGGGCTGAACCGCGGGGCCCGCCTGAGTTGACGGTACGTCAACTCTCCCGGCCGTAACGGCCGGTGGGCCGACCGGGTCGGGAGGTCCCGGGTGGGGACCCGGGAAGTCGGGCCCAGCGGCCCCGGGTGGGCGGGTCCAAGGGCCCTGGGGCGTGCGGGGTGTGCGTTCGGATCATGGATCGCATCCATTCGCACGACGTTCCTAAGGAGTGCGTCCTTGAGCGCCACCCAGGCACAGGGCGACCCCACCCCGCGGCCAACGGCCTTGCCGCCCAGCCCGGTTCGGGCCGGGCGGCGGCCGGGCTCGGCCCTGGTCGGACTGCTGACCACCACCGACCACAAGACGATCGGCACCATGTACCTGGTGTCCTCGTTCGCGTTCTTCCTGATCGGCGGCATCCTCGCCCTGGTCATGCGTGCCGAACTCGCCCGGCCCGGAACGCAGATCCTCTCCAACGAGCAGTTCAACCAGGCCTTCACCATGCACGGTTCGGTGATGCTGCTGCTCTTCGCGATGCCGCTGTTCACCGGCTTCGCGAACTGGATCATGCCACTGCAGATCGGCGCGCCCGACGTGGCGTTCCCGCGCCTGAACATGCTGTCCTACTGGCTGTTCATGTTCGGCTCGCTGATCGCCGCCGCCGGCTTCCTCACCCCGCAGGGCGCCGCCGACTTCGGCTGGTTCGCCTACGCGCCGCTGTCCGACGCCGTCCACTCGCCGGGCGTCGGCTCCGACATGTGGATCATGGGTGTCACGCTGTCCGGCTTCGGCAGCATCTTCGGCGCGGTCAACTTCATCACCACCATCATCTGCATGCGCGCCCCCGGACTGACCATGTTCCGGATGTCCATATTCTGCTGGAACGTGCTGCTCACCTCGGTGCTGGTGCTGCTGGTCTTCCCGGTGCTGGCCGCCGCGCTGCTCGCGCTCGAGTGCGACCGCAAGTTCGGCTCGCACGTCTTCGACCCGGCCAACGGCGGGGCGATGCTCTGGCAGCACCTGTTCTGGTTCTTCGGGCATCCCGAGGTGTACATCCTGGCGCTGCCGTTCTTCGGCATCGTCTCGGAGGTCATCCCGGTGTTCAGCCGCAAGCCGATGTTCGGCTACGCCGGACTGATCGCCGCCACGGTGGCCATCGCCGGGCTGTCGGTGACGGTGTGGGCACACCACATGTACGTCACCGGGCAGGTGCTGCTGCCGTTCTTCTCCTTCATGACCTTCCTGATCGCCGTGCCGACCGGCGTCAAGTTCTTCAACTGGGTCGGCACCATGTGGAGGGGCTCGCTGAGCTTCGAGACGCCGATGCTCTGGACGGTCGGCTTCCTGGTCACCTTCCTGTTCGGCGGTCTGACGGGCGTGCTGCTCGCCGCGCCGCCGCTCGACTTCCACGTCTCCGACTCGTACTTCGTCGTCGCCCACTTCCACTACACGCTGTTCGGCACGGTGGTGTACGCGATGTTCGCCGGCTTCCACTTCTGGTGGCCCAAGATGACCGGCAAGAAGCTCGACGAGCGGCTCGGCCGGATCACCTTCTGGACGCTCACCGTCGGCTTCCACACGACCTTCCTGGTGCAGCACTGGCTCGGCGCCGAGGGCATGCCCCGCCGGTACGCCGACTACCTCGCCTCGGACGGGTTCACCACCCTGAACACCGTGTCGACCATCGGGTCCTTCCTGCTCGGCCTGTCGATCCTGCCGTTCCTCTACAACGTCTGGAGGACCGCCAAGTACGGCGAGCGCGTCACCGGGGACGACCCGTGGGGCTGGGGCCGCTCGCTGGAGTGGGCCACCTCCTGCCCGCCGCCGCGGCACAACTTCGTCAAGCTGCCGCGGATCCGCTCCGAATCCCCGGCCTTCGACCTCCACCACCCGGACATCGCGGCCCGGGACGTGCTGGAGCACACCGGGAAGCCGGCCAAGCACCTGGGCGAGGTCGAGCCGGTGAAGTACGACCGGCCGCTGACCCGGGCCGAGCGGGCGCAGGCGTCGTCCTCGTCCTCGTCCTTGTCCTCGTCCTCCGCCACGGACGGCTGAGCCCCGGCTCCCCCTGAACGCCGTTCCCGCCCGCGCCGCTGCCCCCGAGCGGGCGGGAACGGCCCCACATTTCGTGATCCGTGCGACACCGGAAGGCCGGCCCATGACCCACACCGTCCTCGCCATCAGCACCGCCGCCCTCACCGCGAGCGGCTACGTCTGGTACCTGCCCGCCATCGCCGACCTCCAGGCCGGCGCCGACCGGCCGCGCTCCATCCGCACCGCGGCGGCGGCCTGCGTGCTCTGGTGGGCGGCGCTCGCGCTGGCGGGCGGGCTGCTGCTCGCCCTGTCCGACTGGCGGCCGGCCGCACAGGTGGCGCTCGCCGGGCTGGTCGGCGGCGCGGCCCTGCGGGTGCGGGCCCGGTGGGACCGGCGCGGTGAGCAGCGGGAGAGCGCGGCGCGCTGGGCCGCCCTGGACGTCGGCCCGGCCCGGAGGACGGGCCGCCCGACGGCGGTGACGCTGGCGGGGTGGCTGGTCGTGGGCGCGGCGGTGGCCTCGCTCGGGGCGGTCGCGATCCTGTTTTCGGGCGGGGGCGGCGTCGTGCCGAGGGCGGCGCTTGCGGCGGTCAGCGGCGCGGGGGTAGCGCTCGCGTTCCTGCTGATGGGGCTGGGAAACGTACGGCGGCAGGGACGCTGAGCGCGTGCCCGTCCCGACGGCGGCACCGGGAAAGCCCACTCAATGGGGTCGTTGGGCCCTGGGTCCGTGCTGCCGCGCGGGGGATGATGCGGTGGGCCCCGCCGGGAGCGTGCGGGGATGACGAGGGCGGAGCCGTGTGATGGCGACCAAGACGGAGGGCGCCGGGGGTACGGCGCCGGTCCGGGTGTTCCTGCTGGACGACCACGAGGTGGTGCGCCGCGGGGTGCACGACCTGCTGGACGGCGAGCCGGACCTGGTGGTGGTCGGGGAGGCCGCGACGGCGGAGCAGGCGCTGGTGCGGGTGCCGGCGCTGCGGCCCGACGTGGCGGTGCTGGACGTTCGGCTGGGCGACGGGGACGGGGTGTCGGTCTGCCGGGAGCTGCGGTCGCGGATGCCGGACCTGGCCTGTCTGATGCTGACCTCCTTCGACGACGAGGAGGCGCTGCTGGACGCCGTGATGGCGGGCGCCGCCGGGTACGTGCTGAAGCAGATCAGCGGCACCGACCTGGTCGCCGCGGTCCGGACCGTCGCCTCCGGCCGTTCGATGCTCGACCCCGGCGCGGCCACCCGGCTGCTGAACCGCCTGCGCAGCGACGCCGTGCCCGCGCAGCCGGCGACCACCGGACCGGCGCTGACGGCGCGCGAGCAGGAGGTGCTGGCGCTGATCGGAGAGGGCCTGACCAACCGGCAGATCGGCGAGCGGCTCTACCTCGCCGAGAAGACGGTGAAGAACCACGTCTCCCGGCTGCTCGCCAAGCTCGGCGTGGAGCGCCGGGTGCAGGCGGCACTGATCGCCACCGAGCTGCGGCAGTCCGCCGCCGCCCAGCCCTCCCCACTGCGCGCCGGCCGGCGCTGAGGCCCGGGGCGGAGGATCGGGGCCAGACTCCTCCCGGACGGCGCCGGGAGCCGGCTCACGACTCGAGCGGCGCCTCCCACACCAGGCGGGTTCCGCCGTCCTCGCCGTCCGCCGGGCCGAGGGTGAGGGTGCCGCCGACCCGGTCGGCGCGCTCGGCGAGGTTGCGCAGTCCGCTGCGCCGGCCGCCCTCGGGGATGCCCACCCCGTCGTCCGCGACGGTGAGCACCACCCGCCCCGCCAGGGCGCGCAGGGTCACCTCGACCCGGGTGGCGCGGGCGTGCCGGGCGGTGTTGCTGAGGGCCTCGGCCAGCACGGCGACCACGTGCTCGGCGAGTTCCTGCGGGACGTCGGTGTCCAGCAGGCCCTCCATGCTCAGCCGGGGTGCGAGGCCGAGCGGGCCCTGGGCCTCGGTGACGACCCGGGTGGCGCGGGCGCGCAGGCCGTGGTCGGGTTCGCTGTGGGCGCGCAGACCGAAGATGGTCGAGCGGATGATCTTGATGGTCTCGTCCAGGTCCGCCACCGCGCGGGCGACCCGGTCGGCGGCGGCCGGGCTGTCGATCAGCCGGCCCGCGCTCTGCAGGGTCATCCCGGTGGCGAAGAGGCGCTGGATGGCCAGGTCGTGCAGGTCCCGGGCGATCCGGTCGCGGTCCTCCAGCAGGTTCAACTGCTCGGCGTCGCGCCGCCGTTCGGCCAGTTCCAGGGCGAGCGCCGCCTGGTCGGCGAAGCCCAGCAGCGGGCCGGTCTCCTCCGGTCCGAAGGGCGGCTGCCCCGGCGCCCGGGCCAGCAGCAGCACGCCGCGCCCGTACCCGGCGCCGGTGCCCAGTGGCACCGCGACGGCCGGGCCCAGCCCGTCGAAGCGGCCCGCCGGACCGGCCGCGAAGCGGGCGTCGCCGGCCAGTTCGTCGCTGGTCACCGGCGAACCGGAGGCGTACGCAGCGCCGGAGAGGGTGCCGTCCACCGGCACCGTCACTCCCAGCCGGGCCGAGGGGTCGGCACCGAGCGCGACCTCCACCGCCAGCTCCTCGGCCCGCTCCTCCGGGCCGGCCAGCGCCACCGAGACGTCCGCCAGCTCGGCGCCGGCGATCTCCCGGGCCCGGCGGGCGATCAGCTCGACCACCTCCAGACGCGGCGCGCCGGACAGCAGACTGCGGGTGATCTCGGTGCTCGCCCGCAGCCAGCGCTGGCGCAGCTGCGCCTCCTCGTACAGCCGGGCGTTGTCGATCGCCACCCCGGCCGCGACCGCCAGGGTGGCGATCACCGCCTCGTCGTCCTCGTCGAAGTCCAGTCCGCCGCGCTTGTCGGTCAGGTAGAGGTTGCCGAACACCTCGCCGTGCACCCGCACCGGCACCCCGAGGAAGGTGTGCATCGGCGGGTGGTTGGGCGGGAAGCCGACCGAGGCGGGGTGCTCGGAGAGCACCGGGCAGCGCAGCGGCTGCGGGTGTCGGATCAGCTCGCCGAGGATGCCCCGGCCGGAGGGCGGCGCGCCGATCCCGGCCATCTCCTCCTCGGACAGACCGACCGTCAGGAACTGTGACAGGGCGTGCCCGTCCGGGCTGATCACGCCCAGCGCGCCGTAGCGGGCGTCGACCAGGTCGACGGCGGCCTCCACGATCCGGTGCAGCGCCTGGGCGAGATCCAGCTCGCGGCCGACCGCGAGCACCGCCTCCAGCAGGTTGTGCACCCGGTTCTGTGTCCCGCGCGCCGCGTCGATCCGCCACTGGAGCTCTTCCAGCAGCTCGTCCAGGCGCAGCCGGGGCATCCGCGCGCCGCCGCCCGCCGCGCTGCCGTCCACTCCGCCCACCGCAGTCCTCCTCGTCCTCGCCCCGACCGCCGGCCGCTGTCGACCCGACCGTCGGCCGGGGCGGCTTCGGTGGTGTCCGACCAGCGGGAATGCCGTGTCCACACGGTAGTGCCCGGGTGTCGGCCGGGTGGAGGCCGGGGTCGTCCGTAAGGTTCGGGCGGGTCTTCCGTCCCGTGGGCTGGGGTGCCAAGTGTTGTCAATTTCATCAGCATTCCTCAATAATTCGAGCATTTCGCCCGGTAGTCGGGGGCGGCCGGTACGGTCGCCCGGTGATCGTGACGCAGGCGTACCGTTTCGCGCTCGACCCGACTGCGCGTCAGGTCGGGGTGTTGCTGCGTCATGCCGGTGCGGCCCGGGTGGCCTACAACTGGGGCCTGGCGCAGGTGAAGGCGAACCTGTCCCAGCGGGAGGCGGAGAGGTCCTACGGTATCGCCGACGGCGACCTGACACCGTCGCTGTCGTGGTCGATGCACTCGCTCCGCAAGGCGTGGAACACCGCCAAGGCGGATGTCGCGCCGTGGTGGGCGGAGTGTTCGAAGGAGGTTTACGCCACCGGTCTTGACCGCCTCGCGACCGGACTCAGGAACTGGCAGGACTCCAGGCAGACCTCCGATGACACCCGGCCACCCGCCCTGCTCAGCGCGGGCGCCCGCCCGGCGGCAGGACCCTGGCGATCAGCCGCAGCGGCGGACTGTGCCGGAAGGTGAGGGTGAAGCCCACCCACCGGCCGGGCCGCAGCGGCGGCGGGGCGGCGATCATCAGGTCGGCGTCCTCGGGGGACATCGCCAGTTCGCCCCGGGCGGGGACGGGCAGGGCGGAGACCGGCTCCCAGCGGCCCGCCGCGCCCTGGTGGACGTGGCGCTTCAGAGTGATCGGTCCGCCGAATTCCCAGCCGGCGCCGGTCAGTTCGTCGGGGACGTCGCCCGGGTTGCGGATCGTGAAGAAGGCCGCGGTGGCCGCGGCGGCGCCCGCCGTCGGCAGCAGCATCCAGCCCGCGTCGGCCTCCACCGGGCGGGGGCCGCCGGCTCCGCCGACGGCCGTCCAGCCGGTGAGCAGGACCAGTGCGAGTGCCGCCGCGCCCACCGGCGGGCCCGCCACCCTGAACCGCTCCAGCGCCGGGACCCTGAACCGCCCCGCCGCCTTGGAGCGCCCCGGCCCCCTCACCGCCGGCCCCCCTTCCGCTGCTGCCCGCGCCGCCCCGGCTCCCAGGTGCGCAGCCGCAGGCTGTTGCCCACCACCAGCAGGGAGCTGAGCGACATCGCGACCGCCGCCAGCATCGGGTTCAGCAGCCCGACGGCGGCCAGCGGGATCAGCACGAGGTTGTAGCCGAAGGCCCAGAGCAGGTTGGCCCGGATGGTGGCGAGGGTCTGCCGGGCGAGCCGTACCGCGTCCACCACGGCCTCGATCTCGCCGCGCACCAGGGTCAGTCCGGCCGCGCCGATCGCGGCGTCGCTGCCGGAGGCGAGCGCCACTCCGAGGTCGGCCGAGGCCAGCGCGACCGCGTCGTTGACGCCGTCGCCGACCACCGCCACCGTCCGTCCGGCGGCGCGCAGTTCGGCCACCACCTCGGCCTTGCGCTCGGGCGAGGCGGAGGCGTGCACCCGCTCGATGCCCAGCTCGGCGGCGACGGCCCGCGCCGCTCCCGGGCCGTCGCCGGTCAGCAGGACGGTCTCCAGGCCCATGCCGCGCAGCCGGTGGAGGGCCCGCCAGCTGCCCGAGCGCAGCGTGTCGCCGACCGCGAGCACGGCCGCGCCGTGCCCGTCCAGCTCCACCAGTACGGCGGTGCGGCCCGCCTCGCCGGCGGCAGTGACGGCCCCGGCGAGCGCCGACGGCAAGGAGCCGTCCGGCCGGACGGCCCGGATCGACCGGCCCTCGACGGTGCCGGACACCCCGAGGCCGGTCGTGGCCGCGAAGCCGTCCACCGGCGGCAGGGCGCCGCAGCGCTCCCGGGCGGCCGCCGCGACGGCCCGTCCGATCGGATGCTCCGATCGGTGCTCGACCGCGCCCGCCAGCCGCAGCACCTCCTCCTCGGTGAAGCCGTCGGCGACCGTCACCGCGGCCAGCTCCATCCGGCCGGTGGTCAGGGTGCCGGTCTTGTCCACCACCACGGTGTCCACCCGGCGCAGGCTCTCCAGCACCTCCGGGCCGCGCACCAGCACGCCCAGCTCGGCACCGCGGCCGGTCGCGGCGAGCAGCGCGGTCGGGGTGGCCAGGCCCAGTGCGCACGGGCAGGCCACCACCAGCACGGCGACCGCCGCCGTCACCGCCGCCTGCGGGGTCGCGCCCGCGCCCAGCCAGAAGCCCAGCACGCACACCGCCACCGTCAGCACACAGGGCACGAACACCCCGGCCACCGCGTCCGCCAGCCGCTGCGCCCGGGCCTTGCCGGCCTGGGCGTCGGCCACCAGCGCGGTGATCCGGGCCAGTTGGGTGTCGGCGCCGACGGCCGTGGCCCGTACCACCAGCGCCCCGCCGACGTTCACCGTCGCGCCAGCCACCCGGTCCCCGGGGCCGACCTCGACGGGCACGCTCTCCCCGGTCAGCAGGCTCAGGTCGAGCGCCGAACCCCCTTCGACCACCACCCCGTCGGTGGCCACCCGCTCGCCCGGCCGCACCACGAACTCCTGCCCGGGCAGCAGGAGTTCGATCGGTACCAGGCGCTCCTCGCCGTCCTCCGCCCGGACGCACACCTGCTTGGCGCCCAGCTCGGCGAGCGCCCGCAGCGCGGACCCGCTGCGCCGCCGGACCCGCCCCTCCAGCAGCCGCCCGGCCAGCACGAACAGCGGCACGCCGACCGCCGCCTCCAGGTACACGTGTGCCGCGCCGCCGCCGTCGGCGGTCAGCGAGAACGGCATCCGCATGCCCAACCGCCCGGCCCCGCCGAGCAACAGCGCGTACGTCGACCAGCCGAAGGAGGCGACGACGCCCAGGCTGACAAGGGTGTCCATGGTCGCCGTGGCGTGCCGCAGCCCCTGGAAGGCCCGCCGGTGGAAGCCCGCCGAACCCCAGGTCACCACCGGGACGGCCAGCGCGAAGCAGACCCACTGCCAGGCGGTGAACTGCAGCGCGGGCACCATCGACAGGACCAGCACCGGGACGGCCAGCAGGGCGGTGACCAGCAGTCGCCACCGCTCGTCCGGCTCCTCCTCCGGCAACCCGACGGGCACCCCGGCCGACGCCAACTCGGCCGTGTAGCCGGCCCGTTCGACCGCCGCGATCAGCTCGTCCACGGACACCCCGGCCGGGTGCAGCACCCGGGCCCGCCCGGTCGCCAGGTTCACCCCGGCCGTCACCCCGGCGATCCGGCCCAGCCGCTTCTCGACCCGGCCCACGCACGCGGCGCAGGTCATCCCGCCGACCGCCAGATCGGTGGACACCAGGGCCCCGGCATCGGCCCCCGCGACCGGGCTCACCGCATCCCGCCCATGTCGTGCCCACCCGCCCCCGGCGACGCCCCGCCGCTCCGGCTCGGCACCAGCCCCGGCGCCACCGGTCCCGCCTGCCGCCCCACCGCGTACGCCACCACGAACACCACCACCAACAGCAGGGCGAACCCCGCCAACACACTCAACGGCCGGACACCCGGCGATTTCGCACTCACCCCCCACCAGTCGGACACCCGGAGCGGTTGGTTCCCGCACAACCGACGAGACTTTGGGTTGGCTCTGACCTCCCGGTTTGGTCTATAGCGTTGCGTGAACATATTCACACGTTCTGTGAAGATCGTGGTGCGTGTGAAGCTGGAGCCGTCGGCCTATCAGGCCGACACGCCCTGGCTGCCACGCTGCGCGCCTGCAACCGGGCCGCGAACCACGTGTCGGATGTCGCGTTCCGGACGGGTGAGAAGCGCCGTAACGGCTTGCAGCCGCTGGTGTATTGGCAGCGAACGCACCTCGCGCGGGATCGCCCTGGAAGACCTGACGGGCATCCGCGAGAGGGTCAAGGCCAAGCACGACCAGCGGTACCGCCTCCACTCCTGGGCCTTCGCCCAGCTCGGAGCCTTCGTGGAGTACAAGGCCCAGCGCGCCGGGGTCCCGGTCGTGCACGTCAGCCCGGCTTACACCTCCCGCCAATGCTCCTCCTGCCGGCACACCCACCGGACCAACCGAGTGGATCAAGCGACGTTCGCGTGCCGTGCCTGCGGCACCACGATGCACGCGGATGATGGGGCACCTCCCGGCCGAAGGCTGGGGGAGGCTCCCGCAACATCCGCCACCGCGCGGCTGATGCGTGGCAGCGGGGCAAAGTCAACTGCCCCACCAGCGCTCCGTGGATCGCTGGTCAGACGCGGTGACCGCTGACGGGGCAACTCGTCAGGCGCACGGTCAACCGCAAGCCCGTCCTTCAGGGTCGGGTAGTTGACCGTGCACACCTCGGACCCGTCGATCCACTGGGGAATGAACGCCCTCCAGATCCGCTGACCCGCGGCCCGGTCAGCGCCGGATGCTCCGCGGGCCGGTCACCACGGCGCCCAACTCGCCCACACGGCCGCGCAGTTCGCGGTCGGCGGTGACCACCAGGCAGGCCCGCGCCGGATGTTCGGCGCGGGCCTCGCGGACCAGCTCCACGATCCGGTCGTCGCCGCTGCCGCCCGCCGACACCACCCGGACCTCGGGCAGGCCGGTGACGCCCCGGGCCGCGCCCTCGACCACCAGCACCACCTCCAGCGGTCCGGGGTGCTCCGGCACGCCCCGCTCGGCGACGGCGACCAGGGAGTCCCGCAAGCGTTCGGCGGCGCCGCGCCGGTCGCGCCACCACCCGTCCGGCACCGAGCCGACCACGTTCGCGCCGTCCACCACCAGCAGGGGCGGCGGCGCGGCCTCGTTCTGTTCCATGGCCGCCAAGCCTGCCACGGCGGACGGCGGGCGCGGGCATCACTCCGGCCAGTCGGAGTCCCGGATGACGTCGACGAAGTCGCCGCGTTCGAAGCCGGGGACGAAGTGGGGCAGGACGTCGGCCTTGATGTTGCCGAAGGTGGTGTCCGGGCGGTTCCCGATGCCCTCGGGGAAGGCCGCCAGGATGCGGTTCTTGAAGTCGGGCCGAGGGGGCGCGGCGACGACGGCGGCCCGCTGCGCGTCGGTGACCGCGTCGTACCCGATGCCCAGGACGTCCGGTTCCACACCCCGGGTCACCAGGGCGATCTCCGGCGCCATGTGCAGCGGGATCTCCGGGGTGGTGTGCAGGGCGATGGCGGTCCAGACCCGTTGGGCGGGCTCCTCGGCGATGCCGTGCGCGGCGAGGAAGTGGCGGGCCTCGTCGGCGCCGTCGATCTCGAACCGCCGGTCGGTACGGGCGAAGCGCTCGGCGAGCCCGCAACCGTGGGGCGGTCAGTCCGCCAGGGTGATCCGGATGCCGAGGGTGCCGCGCTCGCCGCGGCGCAGTCGGCTGCCGAGCAGGGTGAGCACGCCGAGCAGCCCGTACTTCTGCCGCAGCAGGGTGCGGTAGGCGGCGGTGCGCTCGGGGCCGAGGATCTCGGCGGTGCCGGGGTACTGCTCGCCGGTCGGGCGGCCCTTGACGTCGCAGGGGCCGACCAGGACGTCGGCGCGGTTGCGGATCCGCTTGACCTTCCAGGAGTCCGCGACGGTCCAGATGCCGAGTGCCTCCCCGTCGCGCACCACCCACACCGGGGTCGGCACCGGGGTGCCGTCCTTCTTGTAGGTGGTGACGAGCAGGTAGCTGCCGGCGGAGAGGCTGACGATCCGGGCGAGCCGGTCCGAGGCGGCGGGGTCGGGCGTGGTCATGCCCGGATTCTAGGGCCCGACCCCGGACTCGCGCAGGTCAGTCGTCCCGGCTGGGGCGGCGGCCGTGCAGCAGGGAGCGGGCGCGCCGGGCCAGTCGGCGGTGGCTGCGGCCGCCGACGCCGGTGGAGCCGATGCTGGTGCGCCCGGCGCCGCCGGGGCCGCCGACCAGGGTCGGCGCCATCAGCGCGGTGCGCGCGGTGCGGCGGCGGGCGGCGGTGCGGGCGGTGAGCCAGACGGCGAGCACGGTGGCGAGGGCGGCGCCGGACCACAGGGCGGGCGCCACCCCGGAGGCGCCGTGTATGACCGGCGGCCGGGACCAGGGCGGCAGCCCGGCGTCGCCCTCGCCGGTGGGCTCCGGGGAACCGGCGGACGGAGAGCCGCCCGAGTCACCCGCGGTGGGCTTCGGGGCGAGCTCGTCGACCAGCTGCCCGACCGGCTGGACCTTGCCCGCGGCAGCGAAGCCCCAGTCGAGCAGGCTGGCGGCCTCGTCGTACACCTTGCCCTGGGCCGCGGGGTGCATCACCGTCACCAGCAGGGTGCGGCCGTTCCGTTCGGCCGCGCCGGTGAAGGTGGCGCCCGCGTTGGTGGTGTAGCCGTTCTTGACGCCGATCAGGCCCGGGTACTTGCCGAGCAGCCGGTCGGTGTTGGCGATGTCGTAGGTGGTGCGTTGGCCGGTGGTCTTGTCCAGGCCGCCGGGGAAGGGCGCGGTGCGGGTGGAGCAGTAGGAGCGGAAGTCGGCGTTGCGCAGCCCGGCGCGGGCGAACAGGGTGAGGTCGTAGGCGGAGGTGACCTGGCCGTCCATGTCGTAGCCGTCGGGGGAGATCACCTTGGTGTCCCGGGCCTGCAGCGACTGGGCGCGGGCCTGCATCTCGTCGACGGTCTGCTGGACGCCGCCGTTCATGTGCGCCAGGACGTGCACGGCGTCGTTGCCGGAGCTGAGGAAGACGCCGCGCCAGAGGTCCTCGACCCGGTACGGCAGGTTCTCCTTGACGCCGACCAGGCTGCTGCCGACGCCGAGGTTGGCGAGGTCGTCCGCGGTGACCTGGTGTTCCAGGGAGCGGTCGAACTTGGGCAGCACGGTGTCCGCGAACAGCATCTTGAGGGTGCTGGCCGGCGGGAGCGGCTGGTGGGCGTTGCGGGCGGCGAGCACCTCGCCGGTGCCGGCGTCGGCGACCAGCCAGGAGCGGCCGGTCAGTTCGGAGGGCAGTTTGGGCGCCCCGGCCAGCGGCTCGACCTGGACGTCCGGACGGCCGAGGCGCTCGCCGCCCACGGTGGAGGAGGCGGTGTCCTGGGCGAGGGCCGCCGGGGCACCGGCGGCGAGCACCAGGGCGGCGGCGGAGGCGGCCGCGATCCTGGCGACGGACGGTGTCTTCTGCTGCACACGCTTTGACTGCACACCGCGAACGTACCGGCGCCGCCGCCGGGCCGCCGTGCCTGCTGCTCCGTCCGGACGGAGTGCGGAGCGCGACTTCGGTCGGTGCCGCGCGACTTTGGTCAGGGCCGGTCGCGCCGAAAGTCGGTTGGGCGGGCGGCGCCGGATTCCTAGGCTCGGGGCATGAAGAACCTGCTCGGCTACCTCGGTTTCGTGCTCATCCTGGGCGGCGGCACCGGCCTGCTGTCCGACCGGCTCGGGGGTTTCCGGCTGTTCGGCTTCGTCCGCTTCCTGGTGCCGGACGGCCACGAGACCGCCGGGTACGCCGTGCTGCTGGTGCTCGGCGTCCTGCTCGCGATCCCGGCCGCCCGCCGGGGCTGACCGGGCGCTTCGGGGTCAGCGACCGGCCCCCGACGCCACCCCGTCGAGCAGCACGGCCAGTCCGGTGCGGAAGGCCTCCCGGGCGCTGTCCTCGGGCGGGCCGCCGACGGCGCTCTGCAGGGCGGTCAGCAGCGGGAAGCGCTGCGGGAAGTCCGGTGCCAGCTCGGCGAGTCGGGCCGAGCGGGCGTTCCACCAGTCCTCGTCGGCGACGCCGGTGGCGGCCGCCGCGCCGCGCGTCTCCGCGGCGGTGGCGGCCGTGCCGCGGACGAACTGCCAGAGCGCGGCGACCGCCCCGCGCAGCCGTTCCGGGGCCAGGGCGGCTGGCTGAAGGGCGGTCAACAGTCCTTCCATCGCGGAGAGTTCGGCCGGGCCGAGGACAGGGCGGGCCTGCGAGACCTGGAGCACCCAGGGGTGGCGCAGGTAGCAGGCGTACAGCTCCTCGGCCCAGGCGGTGACGGCGGCCCGCCAGTCGTCCAACGGCGGTGGCTGGCCGGGGAGTTCGGCGAGGACGCGGTCGTGCATCAGGTCGAGCAGCTCGGCCTTGCCGGGCACGTAGGTGTAGAGCGCCATCGCGGTGCGGCCGAGCCGTTCGCCCACGGCGCGCATCGACAGGGCGGCCATCCCTTCGGCGTCGGCCACCGCGATTCCGGCGGACACGATCGCGTCCACACTCAGGCCCGGTTTCGGACCGGTGCGCCCGGTGCGCGCTTCCCCGGGGCGACCCCAGAGCAGGGCGAGTGAGCGATCGGGGTCTCCCTGCCCGGCGTAGACGGTCATCCAGAATCTCCTTATGGCGTAAAGTATCCGTTCCGATGATAACTCTTTATGCCGTAAGGTTATCAGCATTCCGTATCGAAGGGGTTTCGCGATGACACTGCCCGTCACCTTCGTCGAGGTCATGGCGGTCGACCGGATCACGCCGCGCACCGCCCGGGTCACCTTCGAGGCCGAGGACCTGGCCGACACCGTGGGCACGACGCCCGATCAGCAGCTCAAGCTCTGCTTCCCGCGCCCCGGGCAGCGCGGGCCCGCGCTGCCCGCGCAGCAGGACGACCCGATGGGCTGGTACCAGGCCTACCTGGCCGTCCCCGAGGCCGAACGCCCACTGCTGCGCAGCTTCACCCTGCGCCGCCGGCACCCCGGCACCCGCCGGATCGAGGTCGACTTCGTGCTGCACGGCGACACCGGCCCGGCCGCCGCCTGGGCGCTGCGGGCCGCGCCGGGGGACCGGCTCGGCCTGGTCGGCCCGTCCGCGCTGTACGCGCCGCCGGTCCCGTTCGCCGAGGCCGCGGCGGCGGCCGACCGGGTGCTGCTGGCCGGGGACGAGAGCGCGCTGCCGGCCCTCGCGACGCTGGTGGAGGCGCTGCCCGAGGGGGTGCGGGCGCACGCCTGGATCGAGGTCGCGGACCGGGCGGAACGTCAGGAGCTGTGCAGTCGCGCCGAGCTGGAGGTGCGGTGGCTGTACCGCGACGGCGCGGCCCCGGGCGCCCTGCTGGCCGGGGCGTTCCGCGACGGCGTGCTGCCGGGCGGTCGACCCTTCGTCTGGCTGGCCGGGGAGGCGGGGGCGGTGCGGGCGGTGCGGCGGTGCCTGGTCGAGCAGCACGGGGTGGCGAAGTCGGACATCGACTTCACGGGGTACTGGCGCCACCGGCTGACCCAGGACGACGCGCCGACGGACGAGGACCTGGCGGACGCCCGGGAGCGGCTGGCGGCCTTCTCCTGACGGTGGGAAAGCGCCGGGCGGCCGGGGCGTGGACGAACTCCCCGGCCGCCCGGGCCGGTCCGCCGCACTGTGGTGTTTCGATCGCGGTCGAGGGGGAAGGAAGGGTCGCAGTGTCGACAAGTAGGCAGCCGGTGGCGATGTTCCGCCGGTGGCCAGAGTTCGCCACTGACGCTTTTTGCTGGCGGATCAGTCAGTTCTCACCGTTCTCTGACCCGTCCTGATCGGCTCTGAATCGGTGAAAATGGGGCGGACGCGGCCGGATTTATACTGTGTATTTTACTTTCTGATGGTCATTTTTACTTCCCGATGGGGATTTCCCCCTCTTGTCGCGGTCGTGGCGGATGCGCTGGAATGCGTCCGCTGTCGGGACGCGCGGTCCGGAGCAACCACGCGTCCGACCAGGATCCGGGTACGCTCAGCCGTGCAACCTGACGTCTCATCAGACGAAAGGATGTCCATTGATCGGCTGGCGCAAGACCCAGCTAGCAGCCGCCGTCACCGTCACCGCCGCGTCCATGGTCCTCAGCCTCGGGACCATCGCGAGCGCAGCTCCGGCCCAGGATCCGCAGAACGCCCAGGCGGCGTCCTCGGACGGGGCGCCGGCACCGGTGATCGTGATCCTGAAGGACCAGATAGCGGACGCCCCGGCCGACCACGGCCACCTGGGCGCCCGCCAGCAGAAGACCGCCAGCTCGCAGGCGCCGCTGCTGGACAAGGTCAAGGCCAACGGCGGCACCAACGTCAAGAGCTTCGTGGTCGGCAACGCCTTCTCGGCCACGGTCAGCCCGGCCCTGCGCGCCAAGCTGCAGGCCGACCCGGCGGTCGCCGCCGTGGTGGCGGACACCCAGGTCCAGGTGGCCCCGGTCGCCGCGACCACCGCCAAGAAGGCGGACACCGCGGCCGCCGCGTCGGGCAAGTCCGACGGCGCCTCGCAGGCCGTTACGGGCAGCAACGGCCAGGCCTCCCAGGAGAACGCGACCAACACGGTCTGCCCCTCCGACCCCGCCAAGCCGCTGCTGGAGCCCGAGGGCCTGTACTCGGTGCGCGCCTACAGCGGCAACGGCAACCCCGGTGTGGAGAACCTGGCCACCGGAAAGGGCGTCAAGGTCGCCTACATCGCCGACAGCCTCGACCCGAACAACCCGGACTTCATCCGGGCCGACGGTTCGCACGCCGTGGTCGACTACCAGGACTTCGCCGGTGACGGCTGGGGCGCGCCGACCGGTGCCGCCGAGGCCTTCGGCGACGCCTCGGCGGTCATCGCCCAGGGCCGTCAGACCTACGACGTCTCGAAGTTCGTCAACTCCTCGCACCCGCTGCCGGCCGGCTGCAACATCCGCATCCGCGGCCTCGCCCCGGACGCGGACCTGGTCGCCCTGAAGGCCGGCGGCGAGATGATGTCGAACTCGTCGATCCTGCAGTCCATCGACTACGCGGTGCGGGTCGCCCATGTCGACGTGCTGAACGAGTCCTTCGGTGGCAACGTCACCCCGGACAGCGGCGCCCACGACACCATCTCGCTCTTCAACGACCAGGCCGTCAAGGCCGGTGTCACGGTCTCCGTCTCCTCCGGTGACGCGGGCATCAGCGGGACCATCGGCACCCCGGCCACCGACCCGAACGTGATCGCGGTCGGCGCCTCCACGGACAACCAGAACTACCAGCAGACCGGTTACGCGGCCTCCCAGTTCTCCAACAAGACCTGGAGCAACAGCCGCATCTCCGCGCTGTCCTCGGGTGGCTTCACCCAGGCCGGCCGGACCGTCGACCTGGTGGCCCCGGGTGAGTCGGACTGGGCGCTCTGCACCCCCGACACCACCAAGTACACCGAGTGCACCGACTTCAACGGCAAGCCCTCGGGGATCCAGCCCTTCGGCGGCACCAGCCAGGCCGCCCCGTTCGTCACCGGGGCCGCGGCCCTGGTCATCCAGGCCTACCGCGACACCCACGGCGGCGACTCGCCGTCCCCGGCGCTGGTGAAGAAGTTCATCACCGGCACCGCCACCGACCTCGGCGTTCCGGCCGAGGAGCAGGGCGCCGGTCTGCTGAACGTCCGGGCCGCCGTCGAGGCCGCCCGCGGCTACGACGACGGCGACGGCACCGACGGTGCCAGGACCGTCGTGGTCAACACCGGCCAGCTGAACATCTCCGGCACCCCGGGCTCGACCCACACCGCCGACATCTCCGTCACCAACACCAGTGACGAGACCCAGACGGTGAGCGCCGCGACCCGCAGCTTCGCGCCGCTGGCGAACAACCAGCAGACCGTCAAGCTGGACTCGGCCTCCACCGACACCTTCAAGTACGCCACCAACGGCGCCACCTGGGTGCAGAAGCAGGTCAAGTTCACCGTCCCGGCCGGCGCCGACCGCCTCGCGGCCTCGATCGCCTGGCACGGTGGCCCGAACCCGGTCACCAACGGTCCCGTGGTCCGCATGACGCTGCTCGACCCGTCGGGCCGCTTCGAGACCAACACCCGTCCGCAGGGCGGCGCCACCCCGGCCAACTTCGGCCTGGTCGACGTCCCGCACCCGGTGGCCGGTGAGTGGACCGCGGTCCTCTACACCCCGGCGGGCAAGGGTTACACCGGTGACGTCCAGTTCGGCACCTCCACCCAGCGCGCGGTTCCGGCCGGCGCGGTGAGCCCGAACAGCGCCGACGTCAAGCCGGGTGAGACCAAGACCCTCAAGGTCCAGCTCACCACCCCGGCGACCAGTGGCGACTCGAGCGAGGCGGTCACCGTCTCCAGCTCGAACGGCAACACCACCAGCGTTCCGGTGATCCTGCGCAGCCTGGTCCCGGTCACCAACGGCACCGGCACCTTCACCGGCACCATCACCGGTGGCAACGGCCGCGGTTCCTCGCCGACGCAGAGCTTCACCTACGGCTTCGACGTCCCGAAGGGCCAGAAGGACCTGCGGGTCGGCGTGACCGTCGCCAAGGACGCCAACCTGCTCATGCAGGGCGCGCTGATCAGCCCGAACGGCACCCCGATCGACATCGAGGGCAACGGGCTGTTCGACGCCCAGGGCAACCTGACCGGCACCGGCAACGGCGTCTCGGCCACCACCGTCAACCCGGCCGAGGGCCACTGGCGGTTCGTCCTGAACGTGCTCGGCCCGGTCAGCGGCCAGCAGCTCGCCCAGGACTTCACCGGCACCATCGCGTTCAACCAGAACCAGGCCACCGCGGCCGGTCTGCCGAACGACGCGAAGACCAAGCTGGCGGCCGGCAAGCCGGTCACCGTCACGGTCAACTACACCAACAACACCGCGGCCACCCAGCGGATCGCCGCCGACGGCCGCCTCGACAAGCGCGTCGACCTGCCGCTGGTGCCGCAGGGCGCCTCGGCCTCGGTCAACCTGCCGCTGAGCCTCACCTCCTCGGTGCCGAGCTTCCTGGTGCCGCCGGCGACCGACCAGCTCAAGGCCGTGGCGGCGTCCTCGACGCCGGCGCAGGTCGAGCTGAACGCCACCACCGGCTCGCCGGACCTGTTCGGTGACCTGAAGAAGGCCCAGGACGGCTCGACCATCTCGGTCGCCACCGCCAAGGGCAGCGCCGAGCAGCCGGTCGTCCCCGGTGCCTGGGGCACCTTCGTCCAGCAGATCGGTCCGTTCGGCAACGGCAGCGCGCCGGCCGGCACCTCCACCATCACCGCCACCGCGCACACCCTGGCGTTCGACCCGGCGCTGACCTCCAGCACCGGTGACCCGTACGCCTCCGGTGTCAACGCCTCGGCCGCGGCCGCCGCCCCGGTGACCGTCGCCCCCGGCGCCACCGGCTCGCTGCAGGTGACCGTCACCCCGACCGGCCCGAAGGGCAGCACGGTCAAGGGTGTGCTCTACCTGGTGTCCGGCCCGACCTTCGTGCCGACCGCCAACAACAGCCTCGGCACCACCGGTTCGGTGCTCGCGGCGATCCCCTACAGCTACACGGTGAACTGACGCTCAATCAGCTCAGCGCGTAAGCCTGAGGCCGAGGCCGTCCCGGAGTTCCGGGGCGGCCTCGGCTGCTTGGTTCGGGGGGAACTCCTGGGGGTGGCGGGGTCGTTGAGCGGGCAGGAGGGTCGCAAGGACTTCGAAGGACCCAACCGACCGATTCTGGAGCGGGAGTTGAACGAGGCGATCAAGCACAGCCACGTCGAGGTGAACGGCGTCCGGCTGCACCTCGCGGAACGGGGCGAGGGGCCGCTGGTCCTGCTGCTGCACGGCTTCCCGGAGAGCTGGTACTCCTGGCGCCACCAGTTCGCCCCGCTCGCGGCGGCCGGGTACCGGGTGGTCGCCCCCGACCAGCGCGGCTACGCCCGCAGCTCGCAGCCGCAGGACGTGGACGAGTACAGCCTGCTGCACCTGGTCGGCGACGTGACCGCGCTGATCGGGGCGCTGGGCGCGGAGCAGGCCGTGGTCGTCGGGCACGACTGGGGCGCGCCGGTCGCCTGGACCACCGCGGCGCTGCGGCCGGACCTGGTGCGCGGGGTCGCCGGGCTGAGCGTGCCGCCGCTGCCGGTCGGCGGGCCGCCGCCGCTGCAGGGCTTCCGGGAGAACTTCGGCGAGGGCTTCTACATCAACTACTTCCAGCAGCCCGGCCGCGCCGACGCCGAACTGGCCGCCGACGTCAGGTCCAGCCTGCGCCGCATCCTGTGCGGCATCCAGCCGGACGGCGTGCCGCGCCCGTGGATCGTCCCCGAGGGCAAGGCCCTGCTGGACACCGTCCCCGAGCCGGAGAAGCTGCCGGACTGGCTCACCGACGCGGACCTGGACGCCTTCACGGCCGACTACGCGACCCACGGCGAGCGGGCCTTCACCGGCGGGCTCAACTGGTACCGCAACATGGACCGCAACGCCGAACTGCTGGCCGCCTTCACCGGCATCACGGTCGAGGTGCCGGCGCTGTACGTCGCGGGCGAGCAGGACCTGGTCAACGCGATGGTCCCGCCGGAGGCGCTGACCCACCTGCTGGGCCGGCTGCCCAGGCTGCACCGGCACCTCCGGCTGCCGCAGACCGGGCACTGGACCCAGCAGGAGCGCCCGGCCGAGGTGACCGAGGCGCTGCTGGACTTCCTGAGCAGCCTGGAGGACTAGGCACGCACTACACCGGCAGCAGGCGGGCGATCAGCTCGCCGAGGCGGCGGGCGTTGCGGCAGGAGTGCATCTCCACGACGTCCGCGTACGCCGGGGCGGCGGAGTCGCCGGTCGACCAGAGGGCGGGCTGTTCGGGGTTGAGCCAGAACACCCGCCGGGCCCGGCCGGCGATCCGGCGCAGTGCGTCCAGGTTGGGGTCGCGGTGGTTGTTGCGGGCGTCGCCGAGGACGAGCACGCAGGTGCGCGGGCCGACGGCGTCCAGGTGGCGCTCGGCGAACTCGCCGAGGGCGGAGCCGTAGTCGCTGTTGCCGTGGTAGCCCATCACCTTGGCCTCGGCGAGGATGCGGGCGGCGAGCCGGGCCGGGTCGTCCTGGCCGCGCCGCAGCAGGTCGGTGACCTCGGCGGTGCGGTTGACGAAGGCGAACACCCGTACCTTGCTGAACTGTTCGGCCATCGCCTGCACCAGCAGCATGGTGAAGTCGGCGAAGCCCGCCACCGAGCCGGACACGTCGCACAGCAGCACCAGCTCCGGCCGGGCCGGGCGGCGCAGCCGGTAGGCCGGGCGCAGCGGCACCCCGCCGGTGGTGAGCGAGCGGCGCAGGGTGCGGCGCAGGTCGATCCGGCCGCGGGCGGCTCGGCGGCGCCGGGCGGCCAGTCGGGTGGCGAGTTTGCGGGCCAGCGGGTGGACGGTGCGGCGCAGTTCGGCGAGCTGCTCGCGGCCGGCGGACAGGAAGTCGATCCGGTCGGCGGTGGGGGCGACGGCGCGCTCCGCGATCCGTTCGGCGCCGCGCAGTTCGGCGACCCGGCGGCGGGCCTCGCCGCTGACCTGGGCGCGGAAGTCCCGGATCCGGCGGCGGATCTCGTCTGCGAGGACGCGGTCGGAGAGGTCCGCCGGGCTCTCCTGGCGCAGGGCGGCGAGGATCCGGGCGAGCAGGGTCTCGGGGGAGAGGCGGCCGAGCGCCTGGTGGGCGGACCAGCCGTCCGAGCCGGGGGCGCTGCCGGTGCCGTACCGGCCGAAGGCCTCGACCACCTCGGCGGCCAGCCGGGCCTGGGCGGCCCGGTCGTCGGCGGCCAGGGCGTCGGCGAGGCGCTCGCGCAGCCGGTCGCGCAGCGGGTCGGGGCGGCCGAAGCGGGGCGGCTCGGTCTCGTCCGGCAGCGACGGCGGGTCGGCGCGCAGGGCCTCGGGGGTGCCGACGCCGAGCGGGAAGAACAGGTCGAAGGCGGCGTCGAAGACCGTCCGCTGGCCGTCCGAGCGCAGCAGGGCGGCGGCCAGCCCGGCCCGCATCTGCTCGCGGTCGGTGAAGCCGAGCACGTCGAGCACGGCGGCGGCGTCCACCGTCTCGGCCGGGCCGATCCGCAGGCCGTGCCCGCGCAGGGCGCGGACCAGGCCGGTCAGCCGGGCGGCGGTGTCGGCTGCTGGTGGGGTGGTCACGCGAGGGTGAGCTTCTGGGCGGCCTTGCGGACGTCGTCCTGGTGCTTGAGGACCACCCCGAGGGTGTCCCGGACGACCGTCTCGTCCAGGCTGTCGGCGCCGAGCGCCAGCAGGGTGCGGGCCCAGTCGATGGTCTCGGCGACGGACGGCGCCTTGCGCAGTTCCATCGTGCGCAGCGCGCCGACCACCCGGACCAGCGAGGCGGCCAGGGTGTCGTCCAGGCCGGGCACTTTGAGCCGGACGATCCGCCGCTCCAACTCGGCGTCCGGGTAGTCGAGGTGGAGGAAGAGGCAGCGGCGGCGCAGCGCCTCGGAGAGCTCACGGGTGGCGTTGGAGGTGAGCACTACGAAGGGGCGGCGGCTGGCGGTGATGGTGCCGAGCTCGGGGACGGTCACCTGGAAGTCGCTGAGCACCTCCAGCAGCAGCGCCTCCACCTCGACGTCGGCCTTGTCCATCTCGTCGATCAGCAGCACCGTGGGCTCCTCGCCGCGGATGGCGGTGAGCAGCGGGCGGGTGAGCAGGAACTCCTCGCCGAAGATGTCGCCGCGGGCCTGGTCCCAGCCCTCGTCGCGGCCGGCGGTGATCCGCAGCAGCTGCTTGGCGTGGTTCCACTCGTAGAGCGCGCGGGCCTCGTCGATGCCCTCGTAGCACTGCAGCCGCACCAGCCGGGCGCGGCCCAGTTCGGCGACGGCCTTGGCGAGTTCGGTCTTGCCGACTCCGGCGGGGCCCTCGACCAGCAGCGGCTTGCCGAGCCGGTCGGCCAGGAAGACGGTGGTGGCCACGGCGGTGGAGGCGAGGTAGCCGGTCGTGGCGAGCCGTTCGGCGGTGTCCGCCACCGAGGTGAAGAAGCCCGTGCCGTCGCCGTTGCCGCTGCTGCCGCTGGCCATCTGACCCGCCCCGTTCCGGTTCGTGGCCCGTTCCTTCGGGCCCGTGCGGCGCCACCCTACCGGCCGGTCACCTGCCTGTCTGCTGGTCGCTGGGGGTGGGCACGCGCGGACTCGCGCGGTTGAGCGGCGTACGGCCCGGGGGGTCGCACGCCGCGCGTGCGTGCTGCTGGCCCGGTGGTGTCAGTTGACGTACAGGACCGGGTTGCCGGCGGCCGAGCTGTCGGTGACCGGGCCGTAGGTGGCGCTGAAGTAGCCGGTGGAGAAGCACAGGCCGGGGCCGTCGACCAGGGTGGCCGGCTGGTCGGTGAAGCTGATGGAGCTGTTGCTGTTCGAGGTGGTGCCGGTGATGCCGTTGGGGCTCTGGTAGACGCAGTTGATGGTGCCCAGCAGGGTGTTGAGGACCACCGTGATGCCCACCGGGCCGGCGCTGGTGCCGTTGAGCGAGACGTTGCCGGAGCCGGAGGTGACCGTGTTGGTGTACGGCAGGCTGGTGGCGGTGACGCTCTGCACGCTCATGACGCCCATGACGCTGGAGGTGCAGGAGTCGAAGGACTGGCTGTTGAGCTGCTCGGTCGCGCTGCCGGGGGCGGCCGGGTTGGACGTCACGGTGGCGGAGAAGGAGGAGTTGGCACAGCTGACGCCGTTGGTGCTGCCAGGGCCGTCGGTGAAGGTGGCGGCGGTGCCGGAGGCCAGGTTGGCGACCAGGGTGTCGCCGACGGCGATGGCCGGGCCGCTTGCGCTGCCCTGGGTCATGACGGCGGCGGCGTCGGCCTGGGCGGGTGCCACGGCGGCGCCGGTGAGGGCGATGGCGGCGAGGGATGCGGCTGCGAGCGTGCGACGGATGCGCATGAGGGTGCCTCTCTCCGTCCGGGGACGGGTGGGGGATCCCCGCGTGCGGGTGTGGTGGTGGGCACGGCGGGGGAGGTGCATGGCGTGCCGGAGCTCCGGCGGACCGCGGGTCGGGGCGGGCCCGGCGCCACGGGCCCGCTCGTGCGGTACGGCGGTGTTGCGTGCAGTGCGGCGGTGTTGGGTTCGGCCGGCGGCGGCCTGCGGCACCAACCGGTTGGAAACCTGGCAGTTTTGTAAACCGGGTGTTGCTTCAAAGTCAATACAGGACACAGGAGTTGGTGATGGATCCCAAGTACCCGAGGAGTGCCGACCTGATCCTGTTGCCGGGTGCCCGGACCGGGCGGGATCCGGCCAGGTCGATCAAGCCGGGCCCGCGCCGGCAGCCCGCCGGAGTGGTCGCCGCGACCCAGCGCGAGCGGCTGTTGGACGGTCTGGTCCGGACGGTGGCCGAACGCGGCTACCAGCGCGCGACGGTGAGCGACATCTGCCGGGCGGCGGGGGTGACCAGGCCGGTCTTCTACGAGCTGTTCAGCGGCAAGGAGGACGCCTTCCTGGCCGCGCACCGGCACGGCACCGGGGTGGTGATCCGGCGGATGGCGGCGGCCTTCGCGGCCGAATCCGACTGGTGTGCCGGGATCCGGGAGGCGCTCGGGGCGATGCTGCAACTCCTCGCCGGGACACCGTCCTTCGCGACCATGGCGGTGATCGAGATCGAGGCGGTCGGGCCGGCCGGTCGGCGCGAGCGCGATCAACTCCTCACCAGATTCCGGGCGTTCTTCGCCGAGGTGCCCCAACTCCCGGGCGGCGTCGGGGTGCAGGAGATGGTGGACGCGGTGGTGGGTGGCGTCTACAGCGCGGTCTACCGGCGGATCGCCTCCGGCCGCACCGATCAACTGACGGAACTGCTCCCGGTGTTGAGCATGTTCTGCCTCGCTCCCTTCCTCGGCCCGGCCGAGGCGGACCGGCGGCTCGGGTCGAGAACTGGTGAAGATCCTTCGTGCACCCGTATTGACCCGGCCACTACCGGGCAGTAGCTTCCCAGTTACTCATCGCGCCCAGACCGGACCCGCTCCGCCGCCCAGCGGCCGAGGGCCCGGTCGGGACGCGCAACGCTGTCCGCGCCAGGGCAACGTGCCAGTGCCTGCACACCCGTTTCCATCCACAGGGAGCACACATGGCCATGTCCGAGGACGCCGCCGCCGCGGCGGAAACCCCGACACCGACCGGAACCAGAAGAGGCCGGGTCCGGATGAAGCGCTCCGCCCTGATGGCCGTACCGGCCATCGCGGTCGGGGGCATCCTGATGACCCTCACCGCCCAGGGCGTGCTCGCCGCGCAGTTCTCCATCTCCGGCATGCCGTTCACCATCACCGCCGACAAGCTGGAGGGCGACGGCTTCGCCCAGTTCGGCTCGTTGGACCACATGATCCCCGGCAGCCCCAACCAGGGCCACACCGGCGGGCAGGTGCTGGTCGCGGTGTCGGCGATCAAGACCGCCGAGATCACCAACCTGTGCCAGAGCGTCGACCTCGGTGGCGTCAACCTGCTGATCCGCGCGGGCGACAGCGGCACCCCGGTGACCGCCTCCGACCTCACCACCGACTCCGATCTGTTGTCCGGCGACGCGGAGTTCAAGAACATCGAGATCGGCCGCGACGCCAGCACCTTCGACAAGGCCGGCGACATCGGCAAGGGCGGCAAGGGCGTCTTCGGCCAGCAGGCCGACCACGTCCAGCTGACCCACCTCAACCAGCACAACTACGCGAGCACCGCCGTCGGGTTCAAACTGCCCAACCTGCGGCTGAGCTTCAGCTCCAAGGGCTGCTGAACATGTCGGAGTCCGTACCGGAGCCGGCCGTGACCGGCGAGGGCGCCGCGGCCCGGACCGAGGCGGTGGCGGCCCAGGGGACGGCCGCCACCCCCGCCGCGGCCACCGCCCCCGCCGTCGACCCCGCCGCAGCTCCCGCTGCGTCCGAAGCGTCCGCTCCGACCGCTGCGCCCGCGAGCCCCGCGGGCCGGGTCAAGCGCGACTGGCGGGGCAGGCGGCCGTTCTGGGGCGGGCTGCTGGTGACGCTCGGCGGCGCCGAGATGCTGTTCACGCTGTGGGCCCCGCTGCCCCTGCTCCTGCACATCTCGCTGGTGGGCCTCGCCGGGTACCTGGTGCCGGTGGTGATGGTGCTGTGCGGCCTGCTGATCCTGTTCAACCCGGCGCAGCGGCTGTTCTACTCCATCCTCGCCGTGCTCGCCTCGCTGGCCAGCTGGGTGACCTCCAACCTGGGCGGCTTCCTGATCGGGATGCTGCTCGGGGTGGTGGGCTCCTGCCTGACCTTCGGGTGGCTGCCCGACCAGCCGCTGCGCCGTGGGCGGCAGCGGCGGGAGGACCGGCGCGCGCAGCGCCGGGCGGCGCGGGCCGGGGTCTGAGGGCAGGGGAGGCTCGCTTCGCCGGGAGTCATCGGCGGCGCCCCGCACGACCGGTGGTGGGAGAACACCGGTCGTACGGGGCGTTCCGCCTGCCTGCCCGTACGACACGGAGGGTCGATGGTCCCGGGTGCGTCCGGGGCCACCGGCCCTTCTCGCCTTCGGCGGGCGGCAGTTGACTGGTCCGGTCATGGACAACAGCAGCCGGAACGCCATCGCCACCGCCGAGTACGACCGCCTGATCGCCCGCCACCACGCGATGCGACTGCGGCGCCAACTCCTCGCCCCCGCCGCGCCGTCGGGGGCGGGGCCCGCCCCCGACCTCGGGTACGGCGGCTGCGAGGGCTACGACGGCGCCGGGGACCAGCAGCTGATCCGGCGCGACCTCGACCTGGTCGCCCCGCTCCCCGAGCTGATCGACCAGCTGTACGAGGTCATGTTCCGCCGCCGCCCGTACCTGCGCCCGCTCTTCCCCGCCTCCATGGAGTTCCAGCAGGCCCACCTCGAACGCGTCTTCCAGCACCTGATCGACCACCTGCACCAGCCCGCCGACCTGGACCGGATGCTCCGCCAACTCGGCCGTGACCACCGGAAACTGGGCGTCCGGCCGATTCACTACGAGGCCTTCGAGGAAGCCCTCTGCGCCGCCCTCCGGCACCGGGCCGGCGAGCACTGGACCGAGGACCTCGAAGCCGCCTGGGTGCGGATGCTGCGCTTCGCCGTCGGCGCGATGGTCGCCGGCGCCGACGCCGCGCTCACCGAACCCCCGTACTGGCACGCCGTGGTGACCGGCCACGAGCGCCGCCGCCCCGACCTCGCCGTGCTACGGGTGCGCACCGGCGAGCCGTACCCCTACCGGGCCGGGCAGTACGGCACCGTCGAACACCCGGCGCTGCCGCACACCTGGCGGCAGTACTCGATGGGCTGCGCCCCGCGCGGCGACAACGAGCTGGAGTTCCACGTCCGCCGCACCGGCCCCGACGGCGTCAGCGCGGCCCTGGTCGAGCGCACCGCCGTCGGCGACCGGCTGCGCCTCGGCCCGCCGCGCGGCAGCCTGCTGCCCGACGGCGACTCCCGCGACCTGCTGCTGGTCGCGGGCGGCACCGGACTCGCCCCGATGAAGGCGATCATCGAACAGCAGGCCCTGCACCGACCACCGGGCCGCCGCGTCCACCTCTTCGTCGGCGCCCGCGACCGGGCCGACCTCTACGACTGGCAGTCACTCTCCCAACTCGTCCTGCACAAAACCTGGTTGTCCCTCACCCCGGTGACGTCCGGCCGCCTCGCCGACGCCGTCATCGCCGCCGGCGACTGGCGCGAGCACCAGGCCTGCTTGACCGGCCCGACCGGGATGGTCGCCTCGATGCACGCCGAACTGCTGTCGGCAGGCCTGCCGTTGGCGCGGATCCGGTTCGACCAGCTGCTCTCCCGGTAGCCCCTCTTCGCTACCGATGGCACGCTGCCGGCAGCACGTCACCGGTAGCAGTAGGAGTCCGAGGAGGCGTCCCCGCCCGCCAGGTGGGTCTGGTGGACGCGCAGGCCCCGGAAGTCGGCGCCGTGCGGGAAGAAGCGCTCGTCGATGCTCAGGCCGCCCTTGACCGGATCGGCGTCCAGCTTGACCAGCCACGGGTCGATGCCGTCCGGGTAGAACTGGTCGTCCCAGGCGCCGTAGAGGGAGTTGGTGAGGTAGAGCCGCCGCCCGTCCCGGCTGATCTCCACCATCTGGGGCGCCCCGTTCAGCGGCCGCCCCGGCTCGGCCGGGTGCGGGGTCCGGGCGGCGACCCCGCCCAGGCGCACCGAGGAGGCCAGCCGGGGGTGGAACGGGTCGGAGACGTCGTACTGGAACAGTTCGCCGGTGCCCCAGGCCGAGACGTACAGCCAGCGGTCGTCCACCGACAGGTTGATGTCCGTCACCAGCGGTGGCACCGCCCCGAACGGCCGTAGTGCGGGCGGCAGTTCACCGGGCGAGGCCGGCTCGGCCGGGATCTCGATCACCTTGCGCGCGGTGAACGCCGGGCCCTCCCGGTACCACAGCCACACCGAGGAGGAGAGGTCCTCGACGTTCACCACCACACCGGCGAACCCCCACTCCGCCTGCGGGTCGTGCGCCGGGCGCAGCTCCAGCACCATCTGGTACTGGTCCCCGAGGTCGACCCGCTGGAGGTGCCGCCCGGTGCCCAACTCCCAGAAGTGCAGCGCGTGCCCGTACTTGCGGCCGAGCAGCTGCTCGGGCAGCACCCCGTCCTCGACCATCCACGGGGTGCCCCACTCGCTGGTCACCCCGACGTTCGTGCCGAGGTGCCACCAGACGTCGTAGGCGAAGTGCTGCGGCCCGCGTTCCGTCTCCCAGGGGCGCAGCACCTCGAAGGTGGTGTGGTCCAGCAGCGCCACCCCGCCGGGTCCGTCGCCGCCGTCCGCCGACCCGAGGCAGGACAGGAAGACGCCGTCCGGGCCGCAGTGCAGGGTGTGCGGCCGCGAGTAACCCGCTCTCACCGCAAGCTCCTTGGCCTCGATCGTCTTGACCAGCCGGGGCCGGACCGGGTTTGGCTGGGTGTCCATCACGTGCAGCCGCGAGGAGCGCAGCCCCGGCAGCAGCAGGAACCGCCGCTCCGGGTTCTGGTGGCAGGCGTGCGCCAGGGCGCTCGAGCAGGCGTTCCACCCGAAGTGGTGCAACTCATCGCCGAGGGTCGGCAGTTCGGCGAAGTTGAGCACCTTCCCGTAGCTCGCCGACGCCGGGTCGGTGTCGACGGTGAGCAAGGCGTCCGGCCGTTCCCCCGCCCGGTCGAACCCGGCCACGTACGCCAAGGTCTCCGGCGGCGCCGCGATCGCCTCGGCGGCCGACCGGTAGAGCGATGAATCCATCTGTTCTCCCCAACTCGCCGTGTTCGTCCGGGCAGCGTTCCACACGACCACCGGCGCACAGCAGGCGCACGAGAAGCGCCCGGGAGGCGCGCACGGATACCCTGGTCAGGGGCACGACAGACGCCCCGGTCATGGCCAGCGGGCGCCGCCGCGCGGCGCGTCGCTACCGGCGGGTATGGTCGGGGGCGGAACGGGTGGTCACCCGCCGTGGCGGCGGGCGGAGCAGAGGGACGGGTGCGGCGGCAGATGGAGTTTCGGGAAGACATCCTGGGTGCCCCCTACGAGGCGGCGGAGCTGGAGCTGCGGCCGGACGGCGAGGGGGCGGTGTGCGCGACCCTGGTGCGGCGGCTGGTGCCGGGGGCCGAGCGGGCCGTGCTGTACATCCACGGCTACAACGACTACTTCTTCCAGACCAACCTGGCCGATCACTACGCCGCGCTCGGGTTCTCGTTCTACGCCCTGGACCTGCGCAAGTACGGGCGCTCGCTGCGATCGCACCAGTCGCCGAACTTCGTCCGGGACCTCGCCGAGTACGACGAGGAGATCGACGAGGCGGTCCGGATCATCCGGGAGGTCGACGGCCACCGGCAGCTGCTGCTGAACGGGCACTCCACCGGTGGTCTGGTCGGCGCCCTGTGGGCGGGCCGCCGGGCCGGGCGCGGGGTGGTGGACGGGCTGTTCCTGAACAGTCCGTTCCTGTCGATGCCCGCCGGGGCGGCCGTGCGCACCGCCGGCGGGCCGGTGGTGACGGCGCTCGGGCGGCTGAAGCCGACCCGGATCCTGCCCTCCTCGCTCAACCCCCACTACACCCACAGCCTGCACCGGGACCACAAGGGCGAGTGGGACTTCGACCTCAGGCTCAAGCCCGCCGAGGGCTTCCCGCTGTACGCGGGCTGGCTGGCCGCGATCCACCAGGGGCACCGCCGGCTGCGCTACGGGCTGGGCATCGACGTACCGGTGCTGCTGATGGCCTCGACGAGGTCCATCTCCACCACCAAGTGGCACAACGCCCTGCACCACGCCGACGCCGTGCTGCGGGCCGACGACATCGCCGCACAGGGGCCGAGGCTGGGCCGGCACGTCACGATCGTGCGGATCGAGGGTGGCATGCACGACCTGGTGCTCTCCGGCGAGGCGGCCCGCACCGAGGTGTTCGCCGAGCTGGACCACTGGCTCGCCGCACACCTGGACGTGCGGCCGGTGGGAGAGAACGCGTGACGGACGAGCCGGTGCCGGTCGGCCGGAACACCGACCTCGGCTTCGCCAAGCTGATGCCGGACATCGACCGCGACGGCTGCTGGCTGCTCACCCTGGACGGCACCCCGCAGTCGTACGTCGACCTCGCCGACCCGACCCACCTGGAGTTCGAGTACACCCGCAGGCTCGGCCACCTCGCCGACGCCCTCGCCCCCGCCGGCCGTCCGCTGGACGTGCTGCACCTGGGCGGCGGCGCGCTCACCATGCCGCGCTACCTGGCCGCCACCCGGCCGGGCTCGCGGCAGCGGGTGGTGGACGTGGACGGGCCGCTGCTCGACCTGGTCGCCGAGCACCTGCCCTGGCAGGGCCCCGGCGCGGACATCACCGCGACGGTCGGCGACGCCCGGGCGGCGCTGGCCGCGACCCCGGCCGGCTCGCAGGACCTGGTGATCGCGGACGTCTTCCACGGCTCCCGCACCCCGGCCCACCTCACCTCGGTGGAGTTCCTGCGGCTGGCCGCGACCGCGCTGCGCCCCGGCGGCTGCTACGCCGCCAACCTGGCGGACGGCCCGCCGCTGGCCTTCGCCAGGGCCCAGGCGGCGACGGTGCGGGCGGTGTTCCCGTACGTCTGCCTGGTCGCGGAGGCCCCGGTGCTGCGGGGCCGGCGGTACGGCAACATCCTGCTGGCCGGCTCGACGGTGCCGCTGCCGACGGCGGAACTGACCAGGGTGCTGGCGGGCGACATCTTCCCGGCCCGGCTCACCGAGGGCGAGGAACTGGCCGCCCTGGTCGGCCGGACCGCCCCGGTCACGGACGCGGACGCCACCGACTCCCCGCCCCCGCCGGACGGCGCCTTCAGCATCGGCTGAGGCGGGCGGCGGCGCCCTCGGCGGCCTCGCCCTCTCAGTCCTCGGCCCCACCGCCGTACCGCTCGCCGGCGCCGCCATCGCCTTGCTCACCCTCCCGTCCATCCGCCACACCACCCCAACCCCCACCGTCGCAACCGCCCCCGTAACCCCGGCCGTCCGCTGATCCGCACGGTCCCGCAGCGGTCGCCAGGAAGCCCGGAGGCCACCCACCGCCATCCCAACGGACCGGCCCAGGCCATCGCTGCGTCCGGCAGGATCGCCGGGCTGGCACGAGAAGTCGGTGTGGCCGACTTCTGGTGAATTGAGCCGCCGGGAGGCTGACGGTTGGGGAGTGGCGCGGCCCGGGGAGTCGCCGGCAACCGCCATCGCCGCCGATCCCGACCTCTCGCTGACCACGACGGTGGGCCGGGCGATCGCGAGGTTCGTGATCGACGCCTACTCGCTCGCCCGGGAGGCGTCCGATCGGGAGGCCGCGCTGGACGGGATCCACCGGATGATCGAGGCGGCCCGGGCCGTCACCCGCCCCTCCGGAGCCTCCGCCGGCACGGCCGGACCGCAGTGGGGAACGGCGCGTCGGGGGGAACGGGCGTGCGGGGTGGGTGTCAGAATCGGCGGGTTCATGCCGGGGCTGTCCACGGAGGAGTCGATATGAGCGGCGGCGGGGAACGGCCGGAGTTGGAGCGGGTGCCGGAGACGGCGTTGTGGACGCTGTGGCACCGGGCGGTGGAGGCGCGGCGGCCGGACGCGGTGCTGCACGATCCCGTGGCGGTCGAGCTGGTGGAGCGGATCGACTACCCGTTCGCGGAGCGGTTCGGCGAGGTGGCGCTGGTGAGCCAGTTGCAGGCGTTGCGGGCGGCGTGCTTCGACCGGGAGGTGGCGGACTTCCTGGGCCGGCACCCGCGGGGCACGGTGGTCGGGCTCGGGGACGGGCTGGAGACGCAGTCCTGGCGGGTGGACAACGGGCGGGCGAGCTGGTTGTCGGTGGACCTGCCGGAGACCGCGCGGCTGCGGGAGCGGCTGCTGCCGCCGGACGGGCGGCGCCGGATCCTCGCCTGTTCGGCGACCGACCACCGCTGGATGGACGAGGTGGACCCGGACCCGGAGCGCGGCGTGCTGATCAGCACCGAGGGGCTGCTGATGTACCTGCGTCCGACCGAGGTCCGGGAGCTGATCGCGGCCTGCGCGGAGCGCTTCCCGGGCGGGGCGCTGGTGCTGGACGCGGTGCCGCGCTGGTTCAGCCGGCGGGCCGTCGCGGGGAAGCTGCGGGACCGGCACTACACGGCGCCGCCGATGCCGTTCGGCATGGACGCGGACGAGCTCGGCAAGCTGGCGGGGGCGCATCCGGCGGTCACGGGTGTGCGGGAGGTGTACCCGGAGGGCGGACGCGGGCTGGTGCGGGTCGTGCTGCCGTTGGCGCGGTGGATCAAGCAGAGGCCGTCGGTGGTCGCACTGCGTTTTGCCCAATCTTGAAGAAAGGCTGGTCGGGCTGGAACCATTGGCGCGGGCGCGCACGTCGTAACCAGGGGTGATCGGCCGGGGGGACGGGCCGTTCGGCACGTTAGGCTGCGCCCCGGGGGAGCGGCCTGGGTGCCGCCATCGGACAACCGCCGGGACGGTCGTTCGGCTCCACGGGGAGCCGGGGCCGTTCCGACCTGCCACGGAGGTGCTGGCCTTGCACATCGACGCCTGGATCGAGAGCGTTCCACCGACTGCGGTGTACGCCCTGATCGGTCTGATCATCGGGATCGAATCGCTGGGCATCCCGCTGCCCGGCGAGATCGCGCTGATCACGGCGAGCCTGATGGCGGTCAAGGGCGTGGTGAGCCCGTGGGGGATCGCGGCCTGCGCGGTCGCGGGCGCGATCATCGGCGACTCGATCGGGTACTCGATCGGCCGCAAGGGGGGCAAGCCGCTCTTCGAGAAGCTGGGACGGAAGTTCCCCAAGCACTTCGGGCCCTCGCACCTGGCCACCGCCGAGCGCTCGTTCCAGAAGTGGGGCATGTGGGCGGTCTTCTTCGGCCGCTTCATCGCTCTGCTGCGCATCTTCGCCGGTCCGCTGGCGGGCGCACTGAAGATGCCGTACTGGAAGTTCCTGATCGCCAACGTGCTGGGCGGCGTGATCTGGGCCGGTGGCACGACGCTGCTGGTCTTCAAGGTGGGCAAGGCCATCGAGCCGTGGCTGTCCCGGGTCTCCTGGGCGGGCCTGGCGGCGGCCGTCGTGGTGGGGGCCACCTCGGCCTGGGTGATGAAGCGCCGGGCGGCCAAGACCCACGCGAGGATCGAGGCGGAGGAGGCGGCGAAGGCCGCCGAGGCGGTCAGGACCCCTGTCGCGGACTGACGGAGCGTAACGAGTAGGCCCGGGCGTCGTCGGGCCCCCGGAGTAGCATCGGCGGGAACCTGCCGATCCTGCACCACTGGAGGGCCCGATGACGCAGCCGACGCAGCCGACGCAGCAGACGACGTGGAACGCGGTGGACGCGTACTTCTCCGAGCAGCTGGTCGGACACGACCCGGTGCTGGACGCCGCCACGGCCGCCGCCGACGCCGCCGGGCTCCCGAAGATCGCGGTGGCGCCCAACCAGGGCAAGCTGCTGCACCTGCTGGCGCTGACCCAGGGGGCGCGCCGGATCCTGGAGGTCGGCACGCTCGGCGGCTACAGCACGATCTGGCTGGCCCGGGCGCTGCCCGCGGACGGCAGGCTGATCTCCCTGGAGCTCGACCCAGGGCACGCCGAGGTGGCGCGCGGCAACCTGGCCCGCGCCGGCCTGGGGGAGGTCGCCGAGGTGCGGGTCGGCCGGGCCGCCGACTCGCTGGCGGCGCTGGTGGAACAGGGCGAGGAGCCCTTCGACGTGGTGTTCATCGACGCGGACAAGCCGAGCAACCCCGAGTACTTCCGCCGGGCGCTCCAGCTGACCGGGCCGGGCTCGCTGATCATCGTCGACAACGTGGTGCGCGGCGGCGCGATCGCCGACGCCGCCAGCACCGACCCGGCGGTCGTCGCCACCCGTGCCATGCACGAGCTGATCGCCGCCGAGCCGAGGGTCACCGCGACGTCCGTCCAGACGGTCGGCAGCAAGGGCTACGACGGGTTCACGCTGGTCCGCGTGCAGAGCTGAAACCACCGCGAGAACGCGCACATCGAGGGAACGGAGACATCGTGCGGATCGGACTGCTGGGCACCGGCACCTGGGCCGAGCGGGTGCACGCGCCCGTGCTGGCGGAGCACCCCGGGCTGGAGTTCACCGGCGTCTGGGGCCGCCGGCCGGAGGCGGCCGAGGCGCTGGGCGCGGCGCACGGCGTGCCCGGGTACGGCGACCTCGACCGGCTGCTGGCCGAGGTGGACGCCGTCTCCATCGCGCTGCCGCCGTCCGTCCAGGCCGGGCTCGCGGTGCGGGCCGCCGAGGCCGGCTGCCACCTGCTGCTGGACAAGCCGGTCGCGTTCACGGTGCCGGACGCCCGCGAGGTGGCCGAGGCGGTGCGCAAGTACGAGGTCGCCTCGGTGGTGTTCTTCACCGTCCGCTTCGGCGGCGAGCAGATCCCGTGGATCGAGCGGCAGGCGGAGCTCGGCGGCTGGTTCACCGGCCGCTCGGACTGGCTCGGCTCGGTGTTCGCGCCGGGCAGTACCAGCCCGTACGCGGCCTCCGCGTGGCGCCGGGAGAAGGGCGCGCTGTGGGACGTCGGCCCGCACGCGCTGTCCGTGCTGCTGCCGGTGCTGGGCGACGCGACGCAGGTCACGGCGGTGGCCGGGGCGCTGGACACCGTGCACCTGGTGCTGCGGCACGCCGGCGGCGCGTCCAGCACGCTGGCGCTCAGCCTGACCGCCCCGCGCGAAGGCGGTGGGGTTGCGATGGAGCTGCGCGGCGAGCACGGTGTGGCGCAGTTGCCCGAGCGCGGCGAGGGCCCGACCGTCGGCCTGCACCGGGCGGTGGACGCCCTGCTGGCCTCGGCCGCCTCGGGCGAGCCGCATCCCTGCGGGGCGGACTTCGGTCTGCGGGTGGTGGAGGTCCTGGCGGGGGCCGAGCGCTCGCTCGCGAGCGGTGGACCGGTGGCGCTGTGACGCCGCTGGACCACGCCCCGGGGCAGCTGCTGCGCTGGAACTTCCACTTCGGCGGGCAGCTGACCAGCTGTCTGCCGATGCGGGTGGTCGAGTGCGGCCCGGACGGGCTGCTGCTCTGGCTGGCGGCCGGTTCACCGCTGTGGAAGGCCGAGCTGCCCGGCGGGCGGCACATCCGGGACATCCCGCCGGAGAGCCGTCCCGCCGGGGGCTACCCGCTGGTGCCCGGGGAGTGGGACGCGGTCAGCGCGCTGATCCACCAGCCGGCCGGTGAGCCGTACGCGGTCTGGTGGATCTTCAAGCCCGGCACCGGCTTCTCGCACTGGTACGTGAACCTGGAGCGCCGGGAGTACCGGGGTGAGGAGGTCGACGTCCACGACCTGGAGCTGGACCTGGAGGTGGACGCGGAACGCCGCTGGCGCTGGAAGGACGAGGAGTCCTTCGCCGCCAAGACCGGGCACCCGGCGTTCTGGAGTGCGGAGGAGGCGCGCGCGATCCGGGCGGGCGGCGAGGCCGTGGCGCGACTGGTCGAGGCGGGGGCGTTCCCCTTCGACGGCACCCACCGCGACTTCGCCCCGCCCGCCGACTGGCCGCTCCCGGCGCTCCCGGCGCGGCCGTAACGTACGGCGGCCGCCCCGGCCGGCGCGGCCCGTCCGTCCCCAGCGGCCTCAGGCCGGCGGCAGCGTCGGTCGGGCGTTGTCCGGCCGGCGGTCGGTGGGGCGGGCCGGGGGGATGACCGGGGCGTGGAAGTCGCGCGGGCCGGTCCACAGTGCGGGGACGGCGTCGCTGCGGCGGGCGAGTTCGTACGCCAGCGCCTCGTAGTTGACGCGCCAGCCGTGGAAGTGCCGCCAGGCGTCCTCGACCGCGCGTTCGCGCGGGAAGCCGGCGGCGGTGATCATGGCGACGGCGCCCAGGTACTCGGCGTAGGTGAGGCGGATCGGGGTGTCCGGGTCCGGGTCGACGTCGAAGTCGACGCGCAGCGAACGGCCGATGTCCCGCATCGCGGTGAACCCGGCCCGGATCACCAGCCGGGCCTCGGGCGGGGCCGAGCGCGGGCAGAGGGCGAGGTGCAGGGCGGCGGCGTCCATCACCGCGATCAGGCCGACCACCCAGCTGCGGTTGGGCTGCGGGGAGCGGAAGGACAGCAGCACCGGGTAGTTGGAGTGGCTCTCGCCGATGTCGGCGGCGAGGCGCTCCCAGTCGCGGTAGAGCTGGGGGAGCGCGGTCTCGGTGTCGACCAGGGACTGACGGGCGAGCAGTTCCGGCCCCCAGGCGGGCTCGCCGGCCCGGGACTGCAGCAGCGTCACCTCGGTCTCGCGCCGCTGGTAGGCGGCGTACAGGGTGGGCAGGTAGGCGATCTGCAGGGCGATCACCAGCGGTCCGCTGGCGGCGGCCAGGAAGTCGATCGCGGACAGCTGGAGCCGCTCGCCGCTGGCGTAGCCGAGGGTGAACAGGCTGGAGCCGGCCTCCCGGACGGACACCGACCAGCTGAGGTCGGAGATGCCGTGCAGCAGCAGGGTGTAGGCGAGCAGCATCCCGCTGAGCCACACCCCGAGCATGCCGAGCAGCACCAGCGGCGCCAGCCAGGTCAGCGCGCGGTCCTGCGCCCGGTAGCTGCCGAACGGCGTGGCCCACAGCCGCAGCGCCGTGCGCAGCACCCGCCAGAGCCGGTGCACCAGGGCCGAGTAGAGCCCGCGCGGGACGACCAGGGTGCGCAGGATGCTGCCCACGACGAGCAGGAGCAACAGCACGCCGAGCAGGGAATGGATCAACCTCATGGCGACATTCTGGCGGTAGGTCGCGGGGGCCGTTGGGCCGGGCAGCGCCGTGTCCGGGCCCCGGTCAGCGCTCGAGACCGAGTTCCCGATCCTGCTATGGCCATGATCACACCCGTTTCGTTGGGCCCTGGGGCGGTCCTGATCGCGTCTAACCCAGTGGAGGGGTCTGTCTCACTAGCGAAGTCCCACGAGCGAAGTCCCACGAGCGAAGCGGAGAGCGGTCTGTGCGTGAACACCAGGATGGGGAAGTCGAGGAGGCGAAGGCCGGGCGCCGCCGGTGGCGTCCGTTGCGGCGGATCGACTACCCGCGCGGCGGGCGGCGCGGGTTCCGCCGCTGGCTCCCGTCCTGGCGGCAGCTGCTCCTGGTGGTGGGGGTCCCGGTGCTGGCGCTGACCGGGCTGGCGGCCTGGTTCTACGCGACCACCGAGGTCCCGGAGGACCTGAACGCCTTCGCCACCCAGCAGAACAACGTCTACTACTGGGCGGACGGCACCGAGATGGCCCGGATCGGCGACACCAACCGGCAGGAGGTGCCGCTGGACCAGGTGCCGGAGTCGGTGCAGTGGGCCGTGCTGTCCGCCGAGAACGAGACCTTCTACTCGGATCCGGGGATCTCCCTCAAGGGCATCAGCCGCGCGGTCTACGAGATGGTCTCGGGCGGCGACACCCAGGGCGGCTCGACCATCACCCAGCAGTACGTCAAGAACATCTACCTGAACCAGCGCCAGGACGTCTCCCGCAAGCTCAGCGAGATGGTCATCGCGATCAAGCTGGACCAGCGGATGAGCAAGCGGGACATCCTGGCCGGCTACCTGAACACCAGCTGGTTCGGGCGCGGCAGTTACGGAATCGAGCGTGCCGCGGCGGCCTACTACGGCAAGGACGTCTCGCAGCTGAACCCGAGCGAGGGCGCCTTTCTCGCTGCCCTGTTGAAGGGGGCCGGGCAGTACGATCCGGCGCTGAGCGCGGCCAACCACGAGCGGGCCGAGGAGCGCTGGTCCTGGATCCTGGACCGGATGGTGGAGGTCGGCAAGCTGTCCGCCGCCGAGCGCGCCACGTACACGGTGTTCCCGGAGCCCCGGCCGCAGCCGAAGGCCGCCGGGCTGAGCGGGCAGGTCGGGTACCTGGTGGACATGGCCCGGAGCTACGTGGAGAGCCACAGCGACATCACCCCCGCCCAGTTCGACCTCGGCGGCCACCAGATCTTCACCACCTTCGAGAAGCCGAAGGTCAACGCCCTGGCCGCAGCGGTGCAGGAGGCCACCAAGGGCATCGACCCCGGCAGCCGGGAGGCCGACAAGCTGCTGAAGGTCGGCGCCGCGTCGGTGGCCCTCGACGGACGGATCGTCGCGCTCTACGGCGGACCGGACTACCTGAAACAGGGCTTCGACAACGCCAACACCTCGACGGTGCCGATGGGTTCGGCCTTCACCCCGCTGGTGTACGCCGCCGGACTCAGCCAGGGCGTGCAGCGCCAGCGCGGCGGCGACCGGAGCCCGGTGACACCCGGCACCACCTACAACGGCGACAACGGGGTGAACGTGATGACCCCGGAGGGGCCGTACTGGGGGCGGGACGGGAAGATCGTGAAGACCGCCAACGACGGCAAGCGGAACTGGGGCCAGGTGAGCCTGCGCAGCGCGGTGGAGCAGTCCGTCAACGGCCCGATGATGCAGCTCGGCATGGACGTCGGCCTGGACCGGGTGCAGCAGACCGCGGCCGCCCTCGGCCTGCTCCCGGAGAGCATGGGCGAGTTGGTGCCCGCCTTCGGTGTCGGCAACTCCAAGCCGAGCGCGATCCGGGCCGCCGACGCCTACGCCGCCTTCGCGGCCGGCGGCCGCCACACCGACCCGTACTCGGTGCTCCGGATCACCCGCAACGGCACCCAGCTCGACCTGCGGCTGCCGACCGCCGTCCAGGCACTGCCCCCGGCGGTGGCGGCGGACGTGGACACGGCGCTCAAGGGAGCGGTGCGCGGCGGCAGCGCCCAGGCGCTGGCGGCGGCGGGCCCGGGCGTGGCGGCGAAGCCCGGCACCACCCCGGACCGTACGGCCGGGTGGACCGTCGGCTACAAGGGGCCGCTGTCGACGGCGGTCACGGTCTTCCGGGCGGACCTCAAGGACATGAAGCTGCTCTCCTTGGAGGGCCTCGGCGGAGCCTCGCCGGAGACCCCGGACTCCGAACTGCCCGGCCGGATCTGGACCGCCTTCATGAAGACGGCCGGGTAGCGGAGTGATCGGGGCTCCGGCCCGGCGCCCGGCAGGCGACGGGACAGGCTTCGGGCAGGGCGTCGACCACGACGCCGATCGAGGGGCGCGCGGCCGAGGCGGACCGCCAGACGACGAAGATCCGGCGACGAGGGCCGTCCGCCAGAGGCACGAACCGCACCGGAGCGGAGGCCGGTTCACGTCCCAGGCGCGGGATGAGGGCGACGCACAGCCCGGCCGCGACCAGCGCGAGCTGCGTCGGGTGTTCCGCGGCGGTGTGGGCGATGCGGGCGCCCCTGAGATTGCGCACCAGCCAGGTGTGGCACAGCTGTCCGTCGTTCGAGGTGATCCATTCCTCGTCGCGGAGCTCGTCCAGGCTGAGCCTCGGACGGTCGGCGAGCCGGTGGTCCCCGGGCAGGGCGATGTCGTAGGTGTCGTCCACGAGGGCGCGCTGCTCCAACCCCGGGGGCAGGACGAGCGGATCGTCGATCCACTCCTCGACGACCGCCAGGTCGACCAGCCCTCGGCGCACCGCCGGGATCGCCTCGTACGGCTCCTGCTCCCGCGCCGACACGGTCAGACCCGGGTACCGCGACCGTAGGGCCCGCAGTGTCGGCGGGAGCAGCCCGCGGGCTGCGGTGGGGAAGGCCGCGATGGTGAGACTCCCGCTCACCACTGTGCGGTGCTGCTCCATCGTCGCCATGACGCGCTCGGCCTGCGCCAGCAGTCCCGCCGCCTGGTCGGCCAACAGGACGCCGGCCTCGGTCAGGCGGATGCCGCGTCCCTGACGTTCCGACAGGTGAGTACCGGTCTCCTGCTCCAGCCGGGCCATCTGTTGTGAGATTGCCGACGTGGTGACGTGCAGGAGTCGTGCTGCGCCCACGACCGATCCGGTCGTGGCAACCGCGTGCAGCACGCGCAGGCGCTCGAGGTTCAACATCTCAGTGATGCTACGAGATGCAGTCCACATATAGTCACTTGTGTCTGCTGGTGATCGAACACCAGAGTGAGCGTCTGCTCGTGACGAAACCACAGCAGACCCAACGTCAGTGCCCGCACAACCAGGGTGCCTCCCCACGCTCGAACACCAGGAAGGCAGCATCACCATGTCCAGTCTGCGCAAGAAGATCGCGCTGATCGCCGCCGCGTCCGGCCTCGCCGTCAGCACGGTGGCCCTCGCCACCCCGGCCAGCGCCGACGTCATCACGGGGGGAGGAGATCGGGGCCTTTGCCAGTACCGAGTCTGCATGTCGTACAACGGCGGCGGCGAGGGCGCCTGGTTCAGGTCGAACTACGCAGAGGTGACCGACCTGGCCGGCTGGGAATTCGGCCTGGGCGCCTTCAACAACTCCAACCAGTGGAACGGTGACGGCCTGCCCGTCAAGAATGCCGCGGCCTGGATCGTCAACACCGGCTCCCAGGACATCTACGTGTACGTCAACAGCAAGGCCTACGGATGGGGCGCCTACGACGTGGTCTACCCCGGGAATGCCGGCGACCTGCAGGTCACCCGCAACAACGAGGCCTCGTACTCGGTCAACGTCTACTCGTGATCGTCGCCGGCTGACGGCTGACGGCTGACGGCTGACGGCTGACGGCTGACGGTCGTCGGTCATGCACCGATCCCGCCGGGCCGGCCGCTCGCGCACCGCGCGCGAGCGGTCGGCCCGGCAGCCACGCCCTTGCCCCAGGAAGGTCCCACCGCCGTGCCGCACCCTCCGCACCGCGTGTCCGCCGGAACCACCGCACTCGTGCTGACGGCGCTCGGCGCCCTGCTGGCCGGCTGCTCCGGCTCCGGCCACCCGGCAGCCGCCCCGAAACCGGCGGCCGCCGCAGCGACCCTGGCGGACATCCCGGCCACGCCCAGTGCCGACGTCCCGTCCGCGGCCCCGACCGACCTGAGCGCCCTCCGCCTGCCGATCGAGCAGTACGTGCTCACCCCGGCCGACAACGCCCTGCTGAACCAGGCCTCGTGGGTGCTGGCCGGTGACTGCATCCAGCACCACGGCGTCACGTTCCGGACGCCGACCGCCCTCACCCACCAGCGCAGCGGCAGTGAGGTCCCGCGCCGGTACGGACCGGCGGACCCGGCCGCCGCCGCCCAGTACGGCTACCACAAGGCGCCCGTGCCGGACCAGGACAAGGTGCCGACCGACGACATGGCCTCGCTGTCTCAGGCCGACCGCGTCACGGTGCACGGCTGCCTCGCGGATGCCCAGAAACAGCTCAGCGGCGACGCGGCCTACGGTTCCTCCCGGATCGGCGAACAGATCAACTCCCGCAGCTACGTCAAGGCCACCGCCGACGACCGGGTCACGGCCGCCTTCGCCGCCTGGTCCGGCTGCATGAAGACCGCCGGCTACGGCTACGCCTCACCGATCGACGCCTACAACGACCTGCACTGGGGCGCCTCGCCCACGGCGGACCAGCAGGAGATCGCCACCGCCCAGGCCGACATCACCTGCAAGCGCCAGACCAACCTGATCGGCATCTGGTACGCGGTCGACGCCGCCTACCAGCAACAGCAGATCCAGGCGCACCAGGCGGAACTCGACCGCGACCGTGCCGCCGAGCAGCGCCAACTCGACGAAGCCCGCAAGGCGTTGACGCGGAGCCCGGGATCGAACTGACGCGGACGATCACCCAGGTCGACGGATCCCAGGCGTCCCGGAGGGGTCAACGCCGCGGGGCGGGCAGGGGGGAAGCGGCGATCCGGCCCAGCAACGTGGCGAGTTGCCGGGGCATGGAGAGGAACGGCGAGTGGCTGCTCGCCAGTCGGTGGACGGAACCGGCACGGCCGGCGAGCTCGCGCTGCCTGGACGGTTCGAGCGCCTGGTCGCGGTCGCAGACGATGTAGCTGGAGGGTACGGTGCGCCACCCCGCCGTGGTCACCGGCTCCGTGAAGGAGCGGACGCTCTGCGGGCGCAGCCGGGTCACGGCACGGTCGGCGTCGGCCCCGGGCACGTCGTCGAAGAGTATCCGCCGGGAGTCCGGGTAGGGCGGGGCCTGGCCCGTGCCGTCGTCCGGGACCGGCGTCCCGAGGAAGGTGGACATGCTCTCACCCGCGTCCAGCTGGAAGGCGGCGAGGTACACCGCCAGCACCGCGTTCGGAGCGTCCGCGATGGCCTCCGTGACGGGGACGCCGCCGTAGGAGTGGGCGATCACCACCGCCGGGCCGCCGATGCTCCGGAGGCTCGCCCGGATGGCGTCCGCGTCGTCCAGCATGCCCACCGGGCGGGCACCGTCGGGCCGGTCGACCGGAGGATGGGAGCTGGGCAGGTCGATGGCGCGGGACCGCCAACCGTCGGCGTCGAGCGCGGTGCGGACCGCGTCCCAGCACCAGGCTCCGTGCCAGGCTCCGTGGACCAGCAGGAAGGTCGGCCGGTCGGTGTCAACGCCCATCTGTGGTACCTCCGTTGCGCGGATCGCCGAGGGCGGGGGAGCGCGGAGCGCGGCGGACCCCCGCCCGTGGGGTGCGAGCCGGGTGGCCGCGCTCAGGACTTCCGGTCGTCGACGATACTGCGCGACCGCGTGGGCGTCGGCGCCGCCCCTCCCGCCCGCCGCCGGGGCACTGCGCTTCCCGCGCCCACGGCCCGGGCTGGGCCTGGTGGTGCCCGCGACCGCTGGCCGGTACGCGGAGGCGGCTCGGCTTCGACCGGAGGGACGCCTGAAACCGCCCTTCGGGCGAGTCATTTGACCAGGCGGGACCAGTCGGCCGGTTGACCGGGGTCGAGCTGGCGCAGCTTGTCGAGGACCTTCGGGTCCTGGGCGTCCAGCCAGTCGGCGACCTGGCGGAAGGAGACGCAGCGGACGCCGTCGCGGTGGCAGACGTCCTTCACCACGTCCTCGATCGCCTGCATGTAGATGCCGCCGTTCCAGTCCTCGAAGTGGTTCCCGATGAACAGCGGGGCCCGGCTGCCGTTGTAGACCCGCTCGAAGCCGGCGAGGTAGCTCTGCCGGGCCTCCTTCTCCCACTCGTCGAACTTCTTCGGGTCGCCCTTGGTGGTGTTCCCGGACTGGCCGGCGAGGAAGTTGAAGTCCATCGACAGGCCCTGGCTCTCCCTGGCCGGGAAGGGCAGCATCTGGAGCGGAAAGTTCCAGATGCCGCCCCTCTTGCTCGGCCAGACCTGGAACTCGCCCGGGGAACTGGCGTCGTAGCGGAAGCCCGCCGCCTTCTCGGCCGGGAGGAGGTTCTTCTGCCCCTCCAGGCAGGGGGCGCGGCCGCCGACCAGCTCCTTGGTGTAGTCGAAGGGGAGCGGCGGGAGGTCCTTGAAACCCGTGTTGGTCTTCCAGTTGGTGACGAAGGAGACGGACTGGTCCAGCTCGCTCTTCCACTCCGCGGTGCTCCAGTCGTTACCGCCCTTCTTCCCGCAGAAGTGGCCGTTGAAGTGGGTGCCGATCTCGTTGCCGTCCAGCCAGGCCAGGCGCAGCTGCTCCAGGGTGTCCTTGATGTGGGCGTCGGTCGCGTAGTCGATGGAGGAGGCGCCCGGGTCGTGCTGGGGCGGGTGGTAGAGGCTGCGCTTGGACTTGGGGAGGGTGTAGATGCCGGTGAGGAAGTAGGTCATCTGGGCGTTGTTCTCCGCGCCCAGTTTGCGGAAGCGGGAGAAGAGGTGCTCGTCGCCCTCCAGGCCGCCGTCCCAGGAGAAGACGACGAACTGCGGCGGCTTCTCGCCCGGTTTGAGCTTCTCGGGCTTGGGCTGCTTGGGCTGGGGGCCGGTGTAGGAGGTGGAACCGTCGCCGAGGACGTGGACCTGGCCGTCCCAGGTCGGTGTCGGAGTCGGGGTGGCGGGTTCCGGGTCCGGCTCCGGTTCCGATTCCGGGGCTGTGGGATCGGGGGCGGCGGCGTTCGGTCTGCCCTTCGAGAAGGAGTCTCCCGTGGTGAGGGTGAGGGACGCGACGACCCCCACTGCCAACAGGACGGCCGCACCACGAGCAGTCCGCACCGATTCCCCTTCTCTCGGCCTACAGTTCGATCAAATAGAACACTCATGTGATCGATGACTTGCGGGGCGGAAAAGGTTGCACGATTCGAGGAGCAAGTTCCCCGGGTGCATGTCCGGCGAAGGTGAAGGTCGGTGTCGTCGTGCCGGCGACCGGCACGGACGGTAGGTCTCGAGACGTCGCGGCACACCGGCCGCCTGTCGCAACCAAGATCGGCACGAGTTCGTCCCACTGGTGGATCGAAGGCACCGAATCACCAGGGGGAAGCGATGGCCGCGGTCGAACCGGACAATCCGCACGCGGTCGGAGCGCAGGGGCTCGCACCGGATCGCCCTACCCCGAGCCCACGCCGTCAGGTCGTCACCCTCGGTGCGGCCTGCGCCCTGCCGTCGTTGATCTCGGTGGCCATCGGCAGCGTCAGCCGGCACTTCGAGCCCGGTGGGCACGTCCTCGTGATCCTGAACTTGGTGGTGACGCTCGCGGTCGTCATACCCGCGTACTTCGTCAGTGTCCACGCCCTGCAGCCGTCCGCCCCCCGGCGGTGCTGGCTGCTGGCACCCGTGCCGATGGCGCTCGGCCTCGCCGCCGCCCACGGGCTGGCCCTCCTGCTGCCCTTCCGCCCGGGCCTGCTGAGCGTGCTGGTGCTCGCCCTCCCGTCCTTCGCCCTGGCCGGAGCCGTGGTGCTGCGCTCACGCACCGCCCTGCCGGCGACCGTCGGCATGCTGCTGGGCCTGTTCGTGCTCGCGTTCCCGCTGCGGGCGATGCAGCGGGAAGTGGGGGTCCAGGACCTACTGCGCGAGGCCGGTATCCCGTCCCGGTCCCTGATGCGGCCGGTGCTCTCGGCGGACGTACTGGTCACCGGGATCAGTGGGGACGGGCATCAGGCGGTCTTCGTGCTCAGTGACCAGGCGGACATCCACGCCGGCAGTGGCGGCCTCGGCAAGGGCTTCGACAAGGCCGCGGTCGAGACGGTCTCCCCGGGCTACAGCGCCCCCTGCGGCCGCCCGCTGCTGTCCGCGGACGGCGAGAACCTCACCACCAGCCCTTTCACCCCCTGCCTGCCGGAGCCGGGTGGCCTGTGGTCCGACGGAGCGAACCGGTACGTCCTGCAGCGCGACGGCCTCACGATCACGCTGGCCGCCGCCGGCGGCGAGCTGAGCGCCCTCGGCGGGCGCGGCGAGGTGCGCCAGGCCATCCTGGCGACCCGTCCCGCCACCGAACCCGAACTGCGCTCCCTGGAGGGCTGGTTGCCCTCCAGCTGGCTGGGCTGCCTGTTGCTCTGACCACCCGGAGACGGGACGGTTCCAACCGGGACGGCGTCCGAAAGGTCATCGGGGAGGCTGCCCGCCGGAGACGGGCAGCCTCCCCAGCGGCACTACTGGGTGAAGTTCACGTCGATCACCTGGTAGAAGGCGTGGCCGGTGTCGGCCACCTCCCACACGCCGAGGATCACGTGGTAGCCGGAGCGGTTCGGCAGCTTGACCGGGTGCGGCTTGTCGAGGTGTGGGTCGTCGTGGGCTTCCGGCATCTTGTCGTACGGCATGTCGCCGTACGGCTTGTACGTCGCGAACGGCTCACGCTCGAACTGGGCGCGGCTCAGCGGAGCACTCGGGTTCCAATCCTCCTTGGTCACGAAGTAGTTGTAGCGACGCGTGCGGTGCTTGGCCGAGAAGCCCCACTGGAAGGGCACCTCGACGCCCGCCCGGAGGTCGACCTTCGGCCAGTCCCGCACCTCGTCGAGCACCGCACCGGCCGGCTCGCTGCCGCCGCTGGCGATCTTCCCGTCCGGCGGCACCGCCTTGGGGCCGCTCGGGATGTCCGTCGGCACGTCCGGGTCCGGCAGCCCGACCTGCGTCGCCGGGAAGAACTTCCCGGCTTCCAGCCCGTTGGACGGCCAGCCGCCGTTGAAGTGAATGTCGGCGCGCGAGCGAGGACTCGTCAGTCGCCCGTGCCTGGGGACCGCATCACTGTTTTTCGCAGCCATTTCCATCTCCTCTCGGAGTCGGTGGGCCGGGCAAGCGCATGACAGCTCAGCGGGCGGGATGCGCCGACACGGGAGCAATAATGCCCTGCCCAGCGGAATTTGATGATTCGTAGGCTACCGGTCCGATCCGGCGGGACATCGTCACGCCACTCGCAAGAGTCCGTCGTGTTGTTGAACCGCCCGGCGAGGAGCTCTAGTCGCTGAGGCTCCGTCGGAGGTCCTCGGCAGCGGCGCGGGTGTAGAAGCGCCTGATGCGGGAGGGGGAGCCGGGTGCGCGGAGGTAGGCGTGGCGGGTCGGGTCCCAGAGGCCCCAGCTCTCGATCTGGAGGAAGTGGGGGCTGCTGGTGTCGATCAGGCGGATCTCGTAGTGGGGGGGGTGGCGGCGGTGTTGGTGAGGGTCCAGGCGCGGGCCTGGGCGTACGAGTAGAAGCGCAGCGGCTCGTCGGCCGGGGGGAGGGCCTTCACGAGGCGGTTGCTCGTGCGGTCGCGGACGACCCACACCTGGTAGGAGGCGCCGTGCGGGGCGTCGGCGGGGACGATGGCGTAGCGGTCGGTCATCGGCGGGTCGCGATCTGGATGAAGCCGGAGGCCTTCTCGACGCGCTCGGCGAACTCGTTGAACTCGCCGTCGATGGGGGAGATGGTCGCCTTGGTGGGGACGAGGATCGCGCCGGCCCGCTGGTCGATGACCCGCTGGAGGGCGGCGCGGAGCATGGGGCGGTGCTCGGGCCCCTTCGCGTCGGCTTCGTCGTCGACGACGATGAGGGAGATGTCCCAGTTGAAGGTGAGGGCGTAGGCCTCGCACATGCGCAACTCGCGCTCGGGGAAGGCGGAGTCGGTCCTGGCGAGGTAGGCGACGACCTGGAGGCGTTCGACGGCCTGCGGGGGCAGGGGGCAGTCCATGGCTGCTCCTCTCCGTAGTTGGAGGGCTACGGGGAGTGCTTACTGTCCGCTAAGCTTGGCAATCGTTCAACTTGCCTGCGTTTCAAGTGGAATCGAGTGTGAGCTGTGAACCGCAAGGAGCTTGATCCAACGGCGTCCCCACGTGAGTCCTTCGGCGCGCTGCTTCGCAGCTCGCGCGAGGCGCTGGGGTGGACCCAGCAGGATCTGGCTGCGGCCAGCGGGTACTCGGACAGCTACATCTCGGCGGTGGAAACCGGTCGCAAGTCCACCAGCCGAGACTTCGTCAGGGCGGTCGACAAGGCGCTCGGGACGGGGCAGACGCTTGAGCTGATGTGGGTCGGGATGCGGAGGAAGGGGTTCCTGGAGGGCTTCCCCGAGCACGCTGCGCAGGAGGCCCGAGCGGCCAAGATCAGGATCTTCGAGCCGAACCTCATTCCTGGGCTGTTCCAGACCAAGGCCTACGCATCCGCGATCGAGGCCGCAGCAGTGCAGCGAGGGAGCAGTACGCAAGACCAGGCTGAGGAGCGAGTGAGGTTCCTCGCGACGCGGCAGCGGCTTCTCAGGCGCGCCGAGCCGCCGGTGATCCACGCGGTGATAGACGAGAGTGCCATTCGGCGCCCGGTGGGTGGTGTCGCGACGATGCGAGCACAGCTTGAGCACTTGACCGAGATGGCGACCAGGCCTCATGTGATCTTCCAGATCGCCCCGTTCAGCCTGGCTGAGCACGCTCCATTCCGTTCCTTCGTCACCTTGTTGACGTCTGCCGACCGCTCTGTGGTCGGTTACACGGAAACGGCGGATCACGGCTTTGTTGTGCGGGAAGACAGGACTGTCAGGACGTGGGAAAAGGCCTACGATCGGTTGCAGGTGGAAGCGCTGACCCGAGCTGCGTCCCTTGAACTGATTCGCAAGGCCCGAGAGGAACTTTGACCCATGACCCGCCCAGACCTGTCCCGCGCTGCCTGGTTCAAGTCGTCGCACTCCGGTAACGGCGGTTCCTGTGTGGAGGTCTCACCCGACTTCCCCGGTGTCGTCCCGGTTCGCGACTCGAAGGACCCGGAGGGCCCGGCACTTGTCTTCCCGGCGGATGCGTGGAGTGCGTTCCTCGCCGCGGCCGTCTCCGGCGAGTTCGGCGACATCTGACCATCCGCCGATCATCCGGCCGCCTCGCGGTGCAGGGCCTGGACGGCCTGCGCCACGGCCGGCGGCGGTGGGTGGTGACGCCGCAGCCCGCCGCCACCAGGTGAAGCTCGGTCAGCCAGTCGCGCGCGATATGTGCGATGCGCGGTCGCCCGGGCAGACCAGGTCAGACGCCCAGTGCGTGCGCTGCGGTCGCGCACGACGTGCACGCCATGGAGCCTGCCGACATCCTGCACCCACCGACGTTCTTCGGTATCGAGTGCAGCACCGACTCGGTGATCATCTGGATGACCTTCAAGCACCGACCCCCCGCTCAGAAGGCGGCACTGTTCGAAGCCGTCGCCGACCGCCTCGCGACCGCCACGGGGTTGCGCCGCCAGGACGTCCTGATGACCGTCCTGGAAACCGCTGCGGAGAACTGGTGGGTGGAGGGCCGGACCATCGACCCCGAGACCGGGTTCGAACACCCGGATGAGCCCGGAGGCCATGGAGGCCGGCCGAGTCGGCTGAACCATGTGAGCCGCGAGCCCCCGGACTGGCGAGTCCGGGGGCTCGCGGCATTGACAGGGGGCCCGCTACGGCTGAATGCTAAGCAAGCGCTTAGTCATCGATCCTGCCGTCCCCGAGGAGCCGCCCGATGTCCGAGACTCCCGCCGATCCGCCCGGCCTGGACCTGGGCGGCCTCCGTTCGTACCTCGACCGGGAGCTGCCCGACGCCCTCCACGGGCCGCTGCGGGCCTCGCTCATCGAGGGGGGCCGCTCCAACCTCACGTACGTCCTCACGGACGACGTCACCCGGTGGGTCCTGCGCCGTCCGCCGCTCGGGCACGTCCTGGCCACCGCGCACGACATGGGCCGCGAGTACCGCGTGATGTCGGCCCTGCGCGACACCGACGTCCCCGTGCCGCAGATGCTGCTGATCGACCACGAGACCGACGTGCTCGGCGCCCCCTGGTACTTGATGGAGCACGTCAGCGGCGTCGCGCACCGCGATCGCGAGACGCTGGCCGCCCTCGGTGAGCAGCGGGTCGCCGCCCTCGGCCGCAACCTGGTCGAAACCCTCGCCGCCCTGCACAAGATCGACCCGGCCACCGTCGGCCTCGCCGACTTCGGTCGCCCCGAGGGTTACCTGGAGCGCCAGCTTCGACGGTGGTCCACCCAGCTGGAGAAGTCCCGCAGCCGCGACCTCCCCGACCTCGACCGGCTGCACGCCCTCCTCTCCGACCGCCTCCCCGCCTCGCCCGCCCCCGCCCTGGTCCACGGCGACTTCCGCCTCGACAACGTCCTGGTCGACGACTCCGACACGATCACCGCCGTCCTCGACTGGGAGATGTCCACCCTCGGCGACCCGCTCACCGACATCGGCCTCCTGGTGATGTACACCGAGCTGGCCGGCGTCGGCGGGGGCATCATCCCCTCCGCCATGACCGCCCCCGGCTTCCCGAAGCCCGACGAAATCGTCTCGTACTACGCCGAGTTGACCGGCCGTCAGGCCGCCGACCTGGACTGGTACGTGGCCTTCGCCTCCTTCAAGCTCGCTGCCGTCGCCGAGGGCATCCACTACCGCTTCCAACAGGGCCGCACCCTGGGCGCCGGTTTCGAGCGTGCCGGCGAGATGGCCCCGATCCTCGCCCGGCACGGCCTCAGCACCCTCAAGGAGGGCTAACCACAATGGACTTCGCCTACGACGCCCGCACCGACGAACTCCGCGAGCAACTGCTCGCGTTCATGGACCAGCACGTCTACCCCGCCGAAACCGTCCTCGCGCAGCAGCTCGCCGACCCCGCCCGCGAGCGCTGGGCCGCCCCGCCGGTGATCGCCGACCTCCAGGCGGAGGCCCGCAAGCAGGGCCTGTGGAACCTCTTCTTCGTGGACAAGCACAGCATCCCCGGCGAGCACGGCGCCGGCCTCACCAACCTCCAGTACGCCCCGCTCGCCGAGATCACCGGCCGCAGCATCCAGTTGGCCCCGCCCGCCCTCAACTGCGCGGCCCCCGACACCGGCAACATGGAGCTGCTGGCCCAGTTCGGCAGCGCCGAGCAGAAGGAGCGCTGGCTGCGCCCGCTCCTGAACGCCGAGATCCGCTCCGCGTTCGCGATGACCGAGCCCGAGGTCGCCTCCTCGGACGCCACCAACATCGCCACCCGGATCGAGCGCGACGGCGACGAGTACCTCGTCAACGGCCGCAAGTGGTACATCACCGGTGCGATGAACCCGGACTGCAAGCTGTTCATCGTGATGGGCAAGACCGACCCGGACGCGGCCCCGCACCGGCAGCAGAGCATGGTGATCGTCCCGCGCGACACCCCGGGCGTCACCGTCAAGCGCGGCATGACGGTCTTCGGCTACGACGACGCCGACCACGGCGGCCACGCCGAGGTGCTGTTCGAGGACGTCCGCGTGCCCGTCGAGAACCTGATCGGCGAGGAGGGCACCGGCTTCGCCATCGCCCAGGCCCGGCTGGGGCCCGGCCGGATCCACCACTGCATGCGGGCCATCGGCATCGCCGAGCGCGCCCTGGAGCTGATGTGCCGCAGGGCGAACGAGCGCGTCGCCTTCGGCCGTCCGCTGGCCGAGCAGGGTGTGGTGCAGGACTGGATCGCCGAATCCAGGGTGCGGATCGAACAGTTGCGGCTGCTCGTGCTCAAGACGGCCTGGCTGATGGACACCGTCGGCAACCGGGGCGCCCACACCGAGATCCAGGCCATCAAGATCGCCACCCCGCGCACCGTCGAGTGGATCCTCGACAAGGCCGTCCAGGCACACGGCGCGGCCGGGGTCAGCCAGGACACCCCGCTGGCCCAGCTGTGGGCGGGCAACCGCACCCTGCGCCTCGCGGACGGGCCGGACGAGGTGCACAAGCGCTCGCTGGCCCGCCGGGAGCTCAAGCAGTACCGCTGACGCACGCCGACGCCGTCCCCGTGCCCGATCCTTGATCATCCCCCGCTAGTCTGACGGGATGACCGAGACCCTGATGAACCGTTACCGCCAGGCCGTGCAACCGCTGCTGGACCCGGACGAGCAGCTGGTGGACGTCGCGAAGGTGATCCCGGCCGCCGGGGCGGAGGGGATCGGGGACGGCGCCGGGGCGGCGATCGGCAACAAGCTGGCGCGGATCGGGGCGGTGACCGGGGGGTCGGGCAGCATCGCGCGCAGCTTCCCGAACGTGGAGAGCGGGGTCGCGGCCAAGCTGCTGGTGGTCACCGACCGCCGCACCGCCTTCGTCACGGTCGGGCCGGACATCCGCAAGCTCGGCCGACTCCACTGGCACGTCCCGCGCGACCTGGTGGCGGGGGTGGAGCGGCGCCCGCGACTGCAGGCCATGGCGAGGTTCCGGCTGCGCTTCGCGGACGGCTCGGCGGTCGCGATGTACACGATGCGCCGCCGCACCATCGAGGCCCTGGCCGGCCACCTCGGCGGCTGAGGGCACGAGGGTGCGGTCCCTACCGCCAGGGCGAGTGTGCCCCGACCCGTAGGGATGTCATACCGAAGTACTCAGGGGGACTTGGCTCTTCGGTATGACGGATCCGGCCCGCCCTGCCCGTAGCGTCTGCTTCGTCAACGGAACACAGGACGCGACGAGGGAGACGGCAACATGGGCGGGCGGGGACGGGCCGTGGCGGCGGTACTGCTGGCGGCGTCGGCGGCGCTGGGGGTGGCGGGCGCGCCCGGGGCGGTGGCGGCGCCGGCGGACGGCGATGGCGGGCGGCAGGCCACGGCGTGGCTGCCGCAGCCGACCGGGCCGTACCCGATCGGGACCACCTCGCTGCACCTGACCGACGCCGGGCGGGAGGACCCCTGGCAGCCCGGGCGCAAGCGCGAGCTGATGATCAGCTTCTGGTACCCGACCGCCCGCCCGGCCGCCGGCGAGGACCGCGCCCGCTACATGGCGCCCGCCGCCGGGCAGCACTACGGCAGCGCCACCGGCATGGCGCAGCTCAACTACGGGGTCCAGCCCGGCAGTACGGACTGGGGCGCCATCCGCACCCACGCCCGGCAGGACGCCCCGGCCCGCCCCGGCGGCCCGCGCCCGGTGGTGCTGTACTCGCCCGGGCTCGGCGACCCGCGCAGCTGGGGCACGGCCCTGGTCGAGGACCTCGCCTCGCGCGGCTACGTCGTCGTCACCATCGACCACACCTACGAGGCCTCCGAAGTCGCCTTCCCCGGTGGCGACTTGGCCACCTCGGTGTTCCCCGCCATGCTGGGACGGCCCGGTCTCGACATCGGCGCCGTGCTGCGCAAGTCCCTGTCCACCCGGGTCGACGACACCCGCTTCGTGCTGGACGAACTCGCCGGGCTGCGCCGCGTCCCGGGCCTGCCGACCGGCCTCGCCGCCTCGCTCGACCTCGACCGGATCGGCATGATCGGCCACTCGGCGGGCGGCTTCACCGCCCTGCAGACGATGCACGACGACCGGCGGATCGCGGCCGGGATCAACCTGGACGGCCAGCTGCACTTCCCCGGCCCGGACGGGCAGACCGGCGTCTTCCTGCCCAGCGTCGCCGAGGACGGCCTGGACCGCCCGTTCCTGCTGATGGGGACCCGGAGCAAGGACTCCGGCAGCTACCGCCAGCAGCCCGGCTGGGACGCCCTCTGGCGGCACAGCACCGGATGGCACGCCGACCTCACCCTGGACGGCTCCCGGCACGGCTCGTACACCGACGCGCAGTCCCTGCTGCCCCAACTCGCCCGGCAGGGTGCGATCAGCCCCGAGCAGGTGACCAAGGACGTCGGCACCATCCGCCCCGACCGCGCCGAACTCGCCACCCGCTCCTACGTGGCGTCCTTCTTCGACCGCTGGCTGCGCGGCCACGACGACCACCTGCTGGACGGCCCCTCGGCGCGCTTCCCGGAGATGACGTACGAGCGTTAGCCGGTGGCACGACAGCGTGGTGCCCGGGGCCGACAGGAGCGGCCCCGGGCACCACGGTGGGGTTCGTCAGGCGAGCGCCAGGCTGATCTGGTCGTTGAAGACCACCCAGTGCTGGCCGGGGTCGGCGATGTTGCACGGCTGCGTGCCGACGGCCGGGGAGTCCCAGGCGTTGGCGAGGCAGTAGGCCGGCGCGAAGGTGAGGGAGATCTGCTCGCCCGACACGGTCCAGTACTGCCCCGGGTCATTGGGGTTGCAGGGCTTCACCGAGACGCTCTGGGTGTTCCAGGTGTTGGCGAGGCAGTAGCCCCGCGCGTTGCTGAGGGAGATCTGCTCGCCCGCGAGGGTCCAGTGCTGTCCGGGGTCGCTGGAGTTGCACGGCTTCGTGCCGATGTTCGGGGTGTTCCAGGCGTTGGCGAGGCAGTAGAGACCGGGGGTGCGCGGGGCCGAGTGGTCGGTGTCGGCGGCCCCGGCCCCGCCGGCCGGCAGGAAGGAGGCCGTCAGCGCCAGAGCGGCGACGGCGAGCGTCTTGCGGAGAGCAAATGCCATGAGTCGGTTTCCGTTCTCCCGGTAGGCCGTGTGGTTCGCGCACGGCCAGGGTGTGATTCAGCAGCTCAGGCTCGAGTGCGTGCCAATTGGAGCATCCATCGTCGGCGAACGAGTAGGGCCGAGCGGTGCATTTCACGCGAACGGGTCATCATGGGCGATCTGGCGTTCGGCAATTGGATTTCGATCGACAATTTGCTTCAGGACTGCAGGTGCGCCGCGACGTACGGGAGGGCGATCTGCTCCACCCCTCGCGTGCCGAAGGCCGGGTGGACGTTGACCTCGAAGACCACGCCGCCGCTCTCGGCGGCGAGGTCCACGCCAGCCAGCGGGAGGCCGAGCGACTTGGTGGCCTGGATCGCCAACTCGGGGATGCCCGGCGGGATCTCGTCGGTCTCCAGCAGGGTGGAGACGGCGCCCCGGCACTCGTTGCACGGCGCGTCCGGGTCCGCCTGTACGTGCTCCGTCGCGCGGACGACCCGGCCGCCGAGGACGACCACCCGGTACTGGTGGCGCCGCCCGTCGGCGGTGAAGTTCCGGGCGTCCTGGGCGATCAGCCAGTCGGCGCCGATGTCCGCGTAGTGCCGTGCGGCGGCGGCCAGTTGGGCGTGCGTGGTGACGTGGAAGACGTCGTCGCCGCCCATGCCGACGCAGGGCCGGGCCCAGACGTCGCCGCCGAGCCGTTCGAAGGCCTGGGTGGCGGCTTCCGGGCCCGGCCGGGAGAGGGTGATGGTCGGCATGTGCGGCACGCCGTCGCGGGTGAAGCGCTCGACCGTGCGGTCCTTCTCGGTCGCCGCGCGCCAGGCCTCGACGTCGGTGCCGAGCGAGCGGACGCCGGCCGCGCGCAACTGCCGCTGGCAGTGGGCGAAGGCGGGGCGCCGGTGCGGCGGGATCTCGTAGACGACCACCGTGTCCGTGGTCACGACGCGACCCTCGGCCTCCAGGCGGACGGTGCCCTCGCCCACGGCGTCGATCCGGCCGGTGGCGTCTCGGGAGCCGTCCGTTCCGTCCGTCATGAAGTGCCGCGCGTCCACCAGGACGGGCTCGCGGCCGGTCAGCCGCCGGGCGGCGGTGGCCATCGCGTCCCGGGTGCCCTCGGTGGAGCTGTGATCGGTCAGAAGAACGAGGTCTCGTCGGCCCATGCGGCCATGGAAGCGGCGTGCGCCGTAGGCGACAAGGACGCCTTGCGCGCCACAGGGGTGACGCTCTGGCCGAAACCGCCCCGCCGTCAGTCGACGGTCAGCACCAGCTTGCCGACGGTGTGTCCGGCCTCGCCGAGCTCGTGCGCCCTGGCGGCGTCCGCGAGCGGGAACACGGCGTCGCCGAGATGGCCGCCCGGGCGGGCATGAGCGTGCGCACCTTCAGCCGCCGCTTCCTCGCCGAGACCGGCCAGACCCCCGGCCAGTGGCTCACCACCCAGCGCCTCGAACTCGCCCGTGGGCTGCTGGAATCCAGCCACCTGCCGGTCGACCGGGTCGCCGAGCAGGCCGGCTTCGGCAGCGCATCTTCCCTGCGCCAGCACCTCGCCGCCGCGATCGGCGTCTCACCCGCCGCCTACCGCCGCACCTTCCAGGGCCGCCACCGAACCCCGCCCGCCCGCCGCCCGGTCGGCGCGGGGGCCTGACCCCTGGGCCCGGGCCGCTACCGGCGGCGCAGCTCCTCCTGGAGAGCAGGCCGGCCCGACAGGAGGTTCTCCAGGAACTGGCCGTGCTCGGGGAGCGGCGCGCTCCGGCTGCTTTCCAGGGGCTCGGCGCGCGCCCGCAGGACCCGGGTCCGCTCCTCGGTCCGGCCGGAGACCATGACACCGACGGCATCGGCGATACGGGTCATCGACTGCGGCTGCCCGCGTTCCCCCCTCTGGGCCGTCGTCGTCGCACCCGCCGCCGCAGCCTCACCACGCAGGCGGTCGACCTCCGCCTCCAGCGTCGCCAGCCGTGCCCGCAGGTCGTCCAGCTCGCTCTTCTTCCCCATGCTCCAGGACCCTCCCCGGCCATTCCCGGCCATCTGACGTGCCGTGCCAGCCTATCCACGGCCCGCTCCCGCTAGAACTGGCGGAGCATGGTGAAGGCGTTGATGTCGATCACCGCGGCCGTGCGGGGCGGGCGCCGTCCCAGGAGGTCCTCGCGTTGTTGCCGCGCTGCGTCGCGCAGGGCGCGCCGGTGGCTCGCGTGCGCTGCGGTGCGGGCGGAACCCCCGGGACGAGGCCCGACCGGAGTACGAGGCCCGAGGAACGGAGACGACGCCGGATGTCATGCGGAGCTTCGCGGCCCGGCAGAGTGAGACGCGGCGCGCCTTCGTACTCATGGCACCGGGCTGGATCCGCACCGCCCTGGGCGACCTGATCTCGCCGGGGCGAGCGGGACATCGGACCGCCGAGCAAGGCCTTACTAGGTTGCTTTTTTAACCAAGTAAGGATTTCATGGGTGCATGAATCGCACAGTCACTCCTCCCGTGCTCGTCACCGGGGCGACGGGCCGGATCGGCCGCATCGTCATCCACCGACTCCTCGACGCGGGCGTACCGGTCCGCGCCCTGACCCATCGGTCCGAGGCGGCGGCGACGCTGCCGGCGAAGGTCGAGGTCTTCACCGGCGACCTGACCGTGCCCGAGTCGCTCGACCCGGCGCTGAAGGGCGCCGGTGCGGTCTTCCTGGTCTGGACCGCCCCGCCTCGGACCGCCGCCGCAGTCATCGACCGGCTGGCGGCCAACGTGCGGCGGGTCGTCTTCCTCTCCTCCCCGCATCGGACGCCGCACCCCTTCTTCCAGCAGCCCAATCCCATGGCCGCGCTGCACGCCGACATCGAGCGGCTCATCGCGGCCACCGGACTCGAGTCGTCGATCATCCGGCCGGGGATGCTCGCGTCGAACTCGCTGGCCTGGTGGGCGCCCGCGATCCGGCTCGGCGAGGTCGTCCGATGGCCATACGGCGCCGCCGAAACGGCACCGGTCGACGACCGCGACGTGGCAGCCGTCGCGGCCCGGACGCTCCACCAGGACGGGTACACCGGAGGTGACTACGTCCTCACGGGCCCCGAATCGCTGACCCAGGCCGCACAGGTGGACGCCATCGGCGCCGCCCTGGGGCGCCGGATCGCGTTCGAGGAGATGACGCCGGACGAGTTCCGGAGCCGGTCGGAGGACACGGCGCTCCGCCCGGTCGTCGACATGCTGCTCGCCGCCTGGGCCGCCGCGGTCGGACCGCCCGCACACGTCACCACCGCGGTGGCCGACATCCTCGGCACGGCCCCGCGAACGTTCCGTCAGTGGGCCGCCGACCACGCCACCGCGTTCACGGCGCAGGGTTCGTAACCACCGCCGGCCGCGTTGTGCCGCGTCAGCGGATCTCCGAGCCGGGGTTGGCCTCGTCCCACTCCTGGCGGGAGGTGACGATGGCGTCGTGGTGGTCGTACGACCAGTCGACCATCGCCCGCACCAGGTGGGTGAGGCTGTGCCCGAGCGGGGTCAGCTCGTACTCCACCTGCGGCGGGACGGTCGGGTGGACGGTCCGGGACACCAGTCCGTCGCGCTCCAGCCGGCGCACCGTCAGGGTCAGCATCCGCTGCGAGATCCCCGGCAGCGCGCGCTGCAGCTCGCGGAACCGCCGTACGCCCTGGGCGAGTTCGACCACGGCCAGGACGGACCAGCGGTCGCCGAGCCGGTTCAGCAGGTCGCGGATGCCGCAGTCGACGCCTTCGTCGCACCAGACCACCGGACGGGGGGTGGTCACCGCGGTGTGCCCTACTGACATGGAAGTGCCTCCTTACGCCGGACGCCCAGGCTACCGAGGATGGTCACGTCTTCAACGACCAGCCATCCGGAGGAGAACCATGCTGCTCGTCACTGGTGTCAACGGAGGGCTCGGCACCCTCGTCCTGGAGCGCCTCGCCGGCCGAGCGGACGTCGTCGCGGGGAGCCGGACGCCCGAGCAGGTCCGGGGCGAACTGCCGGTCCGGCTGGTGGACTTCGACCGGCCGGAGACCCTGGCCGAGGCCTTCGACGGGGTGCGGACGCTGCTGCTGATCTCGGCCGGCGCCGCCGAGGACGACGTGGTGATCGCCCGGCACGGCGCGGCGATCGAGGCCGCCGAGAAGGCGGGCGTCGAGCACGTCGTCTACACCAGCCTGTCCGGCGACGGCGACCACCTGCCCTACGCGCTGGCGCACCGCTGGACCGAGCGGCGGCTGCGCGAGTCCGGCACCCTGCGCTGGACGGTGCTGCGCAACGGCCTCTACGCGGAGTTCCTGGCCGGGATCGCCGCGCCCGGCCCGGACGGGGTGATCACCGCGCCGCTGGGCGCCGGGCGGCTGGCGGCGGTGGCCCGGGCCGACCTCGCCGAGGTGGCGGTGAACGTCGCCCTGGCGCCCGCCGGGCACGCGGGCCGGACGTACGAGCTGGTGGGGGAACGGGCGGTGGGCGGCGCGGAGGTGGCCGAGGTGCTCGGCGCCGAGTACCGCCCGGGCCGGCTCTCCGAGGCCCGGACGGCGGTGGCGGCCTCGGACGCGTTCGACTTCCAGGTGCCGATGGTGGTGGGCACCTACTCGGCGATCGCCCACGGCTTCCTGACCGGGCCGGGCGGGCCGGGCGACCTCGCCGCCCTGCTCGGCCGCCCGCCGCGCCCGGCCCTGGAGGTCATCGCCGAGCCGGCCTCAGGCGCATAGAACCGCGATCCGGCCCGTGCTGCGCCCGTCGGCGACCAGCTGGACGGCTTCCGCGGCCCCGGCCAGCGGGACCCGGGCGCTGACCAGCGGCCGGACCACGCCCTGCTCGGCGAGCTTGGTCAGCTCGTCGTGGGCGGCCCGGACGGCGCGCGGGTCGTGGGTGTTGTAGAGGCCCCAGTGCAGGCCGAGGATCGCGTAGTTCTTCACCAGGGCGTGGTTGAGCGCCGGCGCCGGGATCTGCCCGGCGGCGAAGCCGACCACCACGATCCGGCCCTCGAAGGCCACGCACTTGGTGGAGCCGGTGTAGGCCTCGCCGCCGACCGGATCGAAGACCACGTCCGCACCGCGCCCGCCGGTGAACTCCTTGACGGCGGCGACGAAGTCCCCGGCCGTCCGGTCGACCACCAGGTCGGCGCCGAGCGCACGGGCCGCCTCCGCCTTGGCCGCGCCGCCGACCACGGCGACCACGCGGGCCCCGGCGGCCTGGCCGAGCTGGACGGCCGCGCTGCCGACCCCGCCGGCCGCCGCGTGCACCAGCAGGGTCTCGCCGGCCCGCAGCCGGGCCCGGCGGTGCAGGGCGAACCAGGCGGTCTGGTAGCCGATGTGCAGCGCCGCCGCCTCGGCGTCGTCCAGCGCCTCGGGCGCCGGGAACGCGGCCTCGGCGTCCAGCAGCGCGTACTCGGCGAAGGCGCCGTGCGGCAGCACCGGGTTGCCGATCAGCCGCTCGCCGCGCCGGGCGCCGTCCGCGACCTCGCCGCAAAGCTCCACTCCGGGGGTGAACGGCAGCGGCGGGCGCACCTGGTACTGCCCGCGGACCATCAGCGCGTCCGGGAAGTTCACCGCCGCCGCCCGGACCCGGACCAGCAGCTGCCCCGGGCCGGGCTCCGGCCGCGCGACGTCCTCGGCCAGCCGCATCACCGCGGCCGGCTCGCCGAGCTCACCCACCTGCCAGGCCCTCACAGCACCTCGCTCCTCTCCAGTCCCTGCTGGAGCCGGTTCATCCCGGCGATCCAGCGCTCCGGGTCGGTGGCCCGGACGCGGTAGTGCTCGGCGGTCTCCGGGTGCGGCAGGATCAGGAAGCGCTCCTCGCGCAGCCCGTCCAGTGCCGCCTCGGCGACGTCCTCCGGATCCAGCGCGGTCGGCGCCAGCAGCGCCTCGCCGACCGGACCGGTGGAGGCCAGCATGTCGGTGCGCACGCCCTGCGGGCAGAGCGCGTGCACCTTGACGCCCCGGTGGCGGTAGGTGGCGGAGAGCCACTCGGCGAAGGCGAGCGCGCCGTGCTTGCTGACCGCGTACGGGGCCGAGCCGAGCATGGTGAGCAGCCCGGCGGCGGAGACGGTGGCCAGGAAGCGGCCGTGGCCGCGCTCCAGCCAGCGGGGGAGCAGCAGTTCGGCGGCCCGGACGTGGGCCAGCACGTTGACCTCCCAGGCGCTCGCCCAGGCCGCGGCGGGCGCGTCGGCGCCGCCGACCGGGGCGACGCCCGCGTTGGCGCACCAGACGTCGATCTCGCCGAGCTCCGCGCGGGCCCGGCCGACCAGGGCGGCCAGGCCGGTGGCGGAGGCGGCGTCCCCGGGCAGGGCGGTGCCGCCGCAGTCCTCGGCGACCGCCCGGGCGGCCTCGGCGTCCAGGTCGTTGACCACCACCCGGGCGCCGGCCGCGGCGAAGGCCCGGGCCAGCGCGGCGCCGATGCCCCGGCCGGCGCCGGTCACCACCACGCCCTGGCCCTCGAAGCCACTCATGCGCCCGCCTCGCTGCGCTCGGCGGGGGCATTCGCCCACGCGCACCTCTTGCCGGTTCGCTCGCTGCGCTCGCTCATGCGCCCACCTCGCTGCGCTCGGCGGGGGCATTCGCCCACGCGCACCTCTTGCCGGTTCGCTCGCTGCGCTCGCTCATGCGCCCACCTCGCTGCGCTCGGCGGGGGCATTCGCCCACGCGCACCTCTTGCCGGTTCGCTCGCTGCGCTCGCTCACAGCCCGCCGCCGAGGGTCACGCCGCCGTCCACCACCAGGGTCTGGCCGGTGATCCAGCCGGCCTCCGGGGAGAGCAGGAAGGCGACGGCGCCCGCGACGTCCTCGGGGACGCCGAGCCGGCCCAGCGGGTAGGCCTTGGTGACCTCCTCCTCGCGGCCCTCGTACAGCGCCTCGGCGAACCTGGTCTTCACCAGGGCGGGGGCGACGGCGTTGACCCGGATGCCCTGCGGGCCCAGCTCGGCGCCGAGTTCGGTGGTGAGCCGGATCAGCGCGGCCTTGCTGACGCCGTACATGCCGATGCCGAGCGAGGCGCGGATGCCGGTGATCGAGGCGACATTGACGATCGAGCCGCCGTGCTCGCCCATCCAGGCGGCGTGCGCCCGGCGGGTCCAGGCCAGCGGGCCGAGCACGTTGACGGCCATGATCTTGGCGGAGGCGGCCTCGTCGGTCTCCAGGACCGGCCCGTACACCGGGTTGATGCCGGTGTTGTTGACCAGGTGGTCGAGCCGGCCGAAGGCCTCCAGGGTGCGGGCGACGGCCTCCTCCTGGTGGGCGGGATCGTCGGCCTTGCCCGCGACGGCGATCGCGTTCTCCGGGCCGCCGAGGTCGCGGACGGCCTCGGCGAGCGGCTCGGGGTTGCGGGCGGTGAGGCAGACCTTGGCGCCGCGCTCGACCAGTTCGCGCGCGATGCCGAGGCCGATGCCGCGGCTCGATCCGGTCACGACGGCCACCCGGCCCTTGAAGGAGTGCGCCACGGAGGGTCCTGCCTTTCCGGCGAGGGTCTGGTTCGGAAACGCTGAGGTTCAGCACTGCGGCACTGCAGCCTGCTGACTAAGCGCTTGCTCAGCATGGTGTCGGTGCGGCAGCCTGTCAACAGTCCGCGGGCCGCAGTGAGCGGCCGGCGGGAATGCCCGTACGAATCCTCTGGGAGGATGGCGCCATGACCAGCACGCCGATCGCCGACCTCTGGCCGACCCTGCCCGGCGCCGACACCCGCCCAGAGGCGGCGTACCGGCTGCTCCAGGCGGCCGTCGAGTCGTTCGCGGAGCGCGGCTTCCACGCCACCACCACCCGGGACATCGCCACCGCTGCCGGGATGAGCCCCGCCGCGCTGTACATCCACTACCACTCCAAGGCCGCCCTGCTCGCCGAGATCAGCCAGGCCGGGCACGCCGCCACGCTGGCCCTGGTGCGGGAGGCGGCGGCCGGGGAGGGCGGCCCGGCGGAGCGGATGCGTCGCCTGGTCGAGCAGTTCACCGCCTGGCACGCCCGGGCCCGCACGGTCGGCCGGGTGGTCAACTACGAGCTGCACGCGCTGCCCGAGGACGCCTACGCCGTCGTCGCGGCGCTGCGGCTGGACATCGAGCGCGAGGTCAGCGAGCTGATCGGGGCGGGCGTGGCGGCCGGCGAGTTCGAGGTCTCGGAGGTGCGCACGGCGGCCCGGGCGGTCACCTCGCTGGGCATCGACGTCTCCCGCTGGTACACCGAGCGCTCCTCCGAGACGCCGGAGGAACTGGGCCGCCGCTACGGCGAGTTGGTGCTGCGGATGCTCGGCGCCCGGATCTGACCGCCGGCCCTGCGCCACACCCTTGACCAGCCCCGGGGCCGCGGGCAGACTCGTATACGAAGTACGTGTGCCTCGTAGGCGTACAGCGCCGACTTCCGACGCATCCCGGTTCGTGCCAGACGGACCCCGGCGCGATTTCCGTCACCGCGCACCCCAGCAGTACCTTCCGCGGCGACCGCGCCCCCGACCCGCGGCGCCGACGGGAGCAGGCCCCGACCCCGGGCCGGCCGGCAGGTCGGTCGTGTGCGCGGTACGCCGGGCGCGGCCCGGGCAGGGGGAGAGGGGAGGCGCGCAAGCGATGCCTTCCCGGCGAGGAACCACCCCGCAACGATCGAGCCCGGTCCGGCCCCGCTTCTGGCTGGAGACGGCCCTCGGCGGGCTGTCCGGGCTGCTTTTCCTGCTCACCCTGGTGTGGCCGCAGTGGATCGAGGCGCTCCTCGGCGTCGATCCGGACGCCGGCAGCGGCGCGGCCGAGTGGCTGCTGGTCGCCCTGACGGCCGCGGTCACGGCCGCCTGCCTGCTCGGCGCGCGGGTCGAGTGGCGCCGGGCGCACCAGGCCCCGGCCCGCCTCGCGCGGTGAGCGGAGAGGAGAATCATGACCGACAGAGCTCCCGCAGCCTCAGAGGAACTGAAGAGACTCGTCCGGGAAGCCCCGTTGAGCTTCCTGGGCACGGTCACCCGGGTCGGCGGCACTTCGCTCGCGGCCTTCCCGGCCGATGTCAGGGACGACCGGACCACCGTGGTCAAGGTGAACGAGGTGCTGCACGCACCGGATGCCTTCCGGCACCTCGCGGGCAGCGAGGTCACCGTCCAACTGGCCTCCGACGCCGACCTGTTGGAGGTCGGCGAGACGGCCGCCTTCTTCACTCGGGGGATGGTCTACGGCGAGAGCCTGGGCCTGGCCGAGGTGGGGCGGCTGCCCGCCTCCGCCGTCCAGCCCCACGTCTCGATGGCGGCCACCACCGCTGACGAAATGCCGTTGTCCTCGGTGCAGCGCGAGAACCGGAACAAGGACATCGCCGAGCACGCCCGGGCCGCGGACGCCGTGGTCGTCGGCACCGTGGCCGCCCTTGAGGACCTCGGACTGCCGGCGTTCTCCGAGCACGCCCCGCTCCTGTGGCGCGCCACACTGGACGTCTCGCACGTCGAGAAGGGCCCGGTCAACGGACGGACCACCTTCCTCTACCCGCGCAGCGGGGACGTCCGCTGGCGCCACATCCCCAAGCCGGTGGCGGGGCAGCTGGGCCTTTGGCTGCTGCACGACACACCGTCCGACCTGGCGGCGCAGGCCCCGTACCAACTGAGCGATCCCGACGACTACCAGCCGGTGCAGAACCTCGCCGTGCTGCGAGAAGGGCAGTGAGCCGACATGCCCACCATCAAGGTCGTCAACATCACCCCCAGGGCGCAGAGCGGCGACGCGAATCTGGACGGTGAGCCCAACCTCGCGGTCAACCCGGAGAATCCGCAGGAGATGGTCGCGACCGCCTTCACCCCCGACCCGCTGGGCGGGCCGCGGGCCCCGGTCTACGTCTCGACCGACGGCGGGAACACCTGGGTGCTGAACAGCGTCGTCCCGGGCGACGCCCCAGGCAGCGGTACCGGGGACATCAGCGTCGGCTTCGCCGCGCGGGGTGGCACGCTCTACGCGGGCATCCTCAACGGCGACACCGACGACCTGGAGATCCTGCGCGCGACGAACATCACCTCGACCACTCCGATGACGGTCCTGGAGAGGGTCTCCTCGCAGGACATGCCGGACCAGCCCTGGGTGGTCACCGGCACCGCCGCGGCCGGCAACGGCGGCCAGGACGTCGTGTACGTCGGCAAGAACACCCTCGGCAACGCGCCCCAGACCGCCATGGTGGCGGTGTCGGCCAACGCCCGTACGGGTACGGGCGCGTTCGCCGACGTCAACGTCGACCAGCGCCCCGCCACCACACCGCAGGACGGGCCGCCGATCCGGCTCGCCGCCCACCCCGGCGGCCAGGTCGTCTACGCGGCGTTCGAGAACTGGACCGATTTCGACCAGCGCACCTCGGTCGTCACCTTCGACGTCGTGGTGACCCGCGACGACAACGGCGGTCTCGGCCCGTTCAAGAACCTCGCGGACCCGGGCGGCGCGGTCGGCCGGTCGGTGGTCAGCGGGCGGACCGTGCCGTTCAACGTGCACGTGGCGTCGTTGGGCCAGGAGCGGACCGGCGCGGACCTGTCGATCGCGGTCGACCCCAACGACGCCGACAGTGTGTGGATCGCCTGGTGCGACGGCTTCGGCGGAACCGTCCCGACCGACTACGTGCTGCACGTCCAGCACTCGGGTGACGGCGGGAAGACCTGGGCCGAGGCCCGCCAGGACCTCATCAACGCCAAGAACCCCTCGCTGGCGGTCAACTCCGACGGGCTGGTCGGACTGGTCTACCAGCAACTCGCCGAGAACCAGTGGACGACGACGCTGGAGCTGACCTCGGACGGCTTCAAGACCATGGAGAGCCACGTCCTGCACCAAGCTCCGGGCAATGTGCCGAAGGCCCCACCCGGCCACCTGCCGTACCTGGGCGACTACATCCGGATGCTCGCGGTCGGGAAGGACTTCTACGGCGTCTTCGTGGGCAACAACACCCCGGACAACGCCAACTTCCCGGTCGGCGTGACCTACCAGCGCAACGCCAACTTCACCACCCACCAACTGTTCGCCCTCGACGGTGTCACCCGGGTGCCGCCGTCCCTCGACCCGTTCTTCTTCCACCGGGCCGCCTGAGCCCACAAGTCCGGGCGCCCGCCACGACCGGGTGGCGGGCGCCCCGCTGTCGGGCACGTTGGCTGGTGGGTCAGGTGGACAGGCAGAACTGGACGAGCCCGGCGTCCACGTCGAGGACGATCTTCTCCATCTCCGCCCAGAGCGGGTGGAACTTCTTGCCCCACTCGACGGTGAAGCCGAGCACCTTGCCCTGGGCGGGGTCGACGAAGTGGCGGGAGAAGACGTAGTCGTCGCTGGTCCCGCTGGTCGGGTAGAGGTGGAACCCGGTCAACGGCTTGTACGCCGCGCCGCGCACGCCCTGGACGCCCTGGCAGAACGCCGTGGCGAGGTCGAGGGCGGTGTTGGCGTCGTCCTTGGGGATGTACTCGGCGTACGCGGTGTCGCCGGGGAGGCCGCGCTTGCCGTCGTACCGGGGGTTCTGGAAGTTCATGTCGGGGTCGTCCGACTGGTTCTCGTCGTCGCCCCAGTTGTAGAGCATGTCCTCGGAGTAGCTGTGGACGTCGACGAACCACCTGGTCCCCTCGAACTGGTCCAGCAGCCAGCGGACGTTGCGGGTCTCGGGCTCGGAGAAGGCGCTCGGGCCCTCGTAGACCTGCTGGTCGCACGGGTCGGTCGAGACCTGGGGAGTGGCGGTGGGGGCGAAGGCCTTGGTGAAGTCGAAGAGGAAGTCGTAGTTGCGGTTGATGTCGATGCCGATGCAGTCGGGGTTCGAACTGCCGCCGGAGTTGGCCGGGTTGCGGTTCTTGCGCCACATCGGGTCGACGGTCTGGCTGTGCAGCCGGCCGTCCGGGTTGACCAGCGGGAAGACCACCAGGTCCAGCCGGATGAGCAGGTCCTGCACCTGCTGGGCGGTGAAGGTGGTGCCGCCGTAACCGAGGCCGGTGCCGGACTCGAAGGCCTCCAGCAGGTCGGCGGCGAAGTGGACGAGGATCTCGCAGCTGCCCCACTCGCGGGCGTGCACGCCGCCGATCAGCATCACGCAGTCCTTGGGGATCCGGGATGCTCTGCCGATCTGCAGGGCGTGGCAGTCGCGGCCCTCGATCGAGGGCTCGGGCAGGGGGATGAGGTGGGCGGTGCCGGGGTAGGCCGAGGCCAGGCTGGCCACGGCGGACTCGACCTCGGTGATGTTCAGGTACGGCATGACGACCTCCCGGCTCAGCCGGCGAGCTTTGCGGCCAGGCCGCGCGGGACGGCGTCGGCGGCGGCGAACCGGTCGCCGGTGCCGACCTCGGCCTGGGCGGCCCGCCCGGCCTCGCTGGCGTTCCCGATCACGGTGACCGTGACGCCCTCGCGTTCGAGGGACGCCGCCTGGTCCTCGGGGGCGTAGACGTCGATGCCGACGCGGCCGTCCGGCTCCACCCGCGGGCGTCCGCCGGTGTCGGGACGGGTCTCGCGCAGCAGGGCGCGCAGGGTGTCCGCGTCCTTGGCGGTGACGCGGAGCCGGAGGATGTCGGGCCGGGTTGGTTGTGCGGATGGGACGGCGGACATGACGACCTCTGGTGACGAGTACGGATATGTCCGACGTGTACCTCGTATCCTCAGGATCCGCCGCCGCCGTAGAAGGCGTCAAGGGGCGGTTCCGGCATCCCGTCCAGCAGCCTGTCGAGGCCGGCCAGCATCTCCGCCTGGTCGTCGAAGTCGGCGAAGCGGGGGACCAGCGTGCGCAACCGCGGGTACTCGGTGGCGGACAGCCGGTGCAGGCCCAGCCGCAGCGCCGGGTCCGGCTCGTCCGGGTTGTCGACCACCTGGCGCTTGTCCACCAGCAGGCAGCCGAGGTTCCAGGCGACGAAGGTGCGGTAGATGGTCAGCACGGTGGCGTCGTCGAAACCGGCCCGACCGAGCACCGCGAGGATGTGCTCGGTGAGTTCGAGCGCCGGGGCCGGCCGGCGGGACACCGGGACGGCCAGCGGGCGGGTCGCCACCAGCGGCAGGATCTCGGGGTGGGCGTGCGCCACGGCGGCGAAGGCCTGGGCGATCCGGCGCAGTTCCGTCCGCCACCCGGGCTCGTCGGGGCCGCCGCCCCCGCTGGTGCGCAGCCGGGCGTTGATCTCGGTGAAGTAGGCCTCGGTCAGTCCGTCCAGCAGGGCTTCCTTGCCGGGGGTGTAGCGGTACAGCGCCATCGACTCCACGCCGAGCTCCGCCGCCAGCCTGCGCATGGTCAGCGCGCCGAGCCCCTCGCGGTCCACCAGTGACACGGCGGCGTCGAGCACCAGTGGGCGGCTCAGGCGCCCCCGCTTCTCGGGGCTCTCCCGCTCAACCATGTCCGTACTCCTCCGAGTCGGTGCCGACACCGTCGGCCGTGCCGGGGCCGGGCTGGTGGCAGGTTACGCAGCGGATACAAAACCAGGATACAAGGTACGAATAGGTGGGAAACAGGCCTCGAGGGCGCGCTGGTGGGTCACGGATCGTAGTCGGCACCGGGGTTCAAGCCGGGGTCAGTCGAGCAGCAGCCGGAGGGCGAGCCAGCCGACCAGGGCGGCGGAGCCGAGGGCGGTCAGCAGCCGGCCGCGCGCCCCGGTCAGGGTCCGGCCGAGCAGCGCGCCGCCGGAGGCGAGCAGCAGCTGCCAGCTGGCGGAGGCGGCGAAGACGGCGCCGGTGAACACCGCCCGGCCGAGCGGGCCCGAGGTGCTGCCGCCCTGGCCGCCGCCGAGGATCAGGGCGGCGAAGTAGAGCACGGTGAGCGGGTTGAGCAGGGTGATTCCGAGCAGGGTGAGGAAGGCCCGGAACGGTCCGGGCGGGGTCCGCGCTACCGGTGCGACGGTAAGGCGGCGGGCGCGCAGGGCGGTGACGGCGGTGCGGGCGGCCAGGGCGAGCAGGACCAGGGCCGAGCCGATCCGCAGCGGGCGGGCGAGCGGTTCCAGCAGCGGCGCGAGGCCGGCGCCGCCGAGGGCCGCGAGCAGCGCGTACAGCCCGTCCGCGGCGGCCACGCCGAGGGCGGCGCAGGCCCCGGTGCGCAGCGAGGTCCGCGCGGTGAGGGAGACCAGGTAGGCGCCGACGGCCCCCACCGGTACGGCGACGCCGTACCCGGCGAGCAGCCCGGCGACCAGCGCGGCCCTCATCCGCGGGCGCGGTCGGACCTCCGGGGGCGGCCGGGCTGCTGCTGGACGGCGGCCGGGCGGGCGGCGGCGGTCACGGGCAGCGGGCGGGCGGTGGCGTCGGTCATGGGCCGATGGTGGCGGGCGGACCACGGGGGGCGCAAGTGGTTTTGTCGGTGGCGGCGGGTAGCGTGGGGTACTCCCGTGACCACTGTTTCGAGGAGCCACCGATGAGCAGTCAGAACACCGCAGTGAACCAGCTGTTGACCGAGGCCTGGGCGTCCTGGGCGGAGCGCGGCGAGGCCCTGAGCGCGGAGGACTGGGACCGGCCCACCCGGCTGTCCGAGTGGACCGTCCGGGACCTGTACGCGCACGTGGCGCCGGCGCCGGCGCAGTTCACCGGGCTGCGCGAGGCCGTCCTGGACGGCCCGGCCGAACTGACCCGCGGGGCGGACGTCCTGCGCACCTTCAACCGGCCGGGCGGGCTCGCGCACACCGCCGCCGGGCACATCGCCGAGCTGGCCAAGGAGGCCGCCAAGGTGACCGAACCAGCCGCGCTGATCGCCCGGTTCGGCGTCGAGGGGCCGGCCGCGCTGGCCGGGATCGCGGACCTTCCGCCGGACACGGTGGTGTCGCACCAGCTGCTCGGCAGCGTGACGGTCGGGGCGCTCGGCGAGGTGGCGCTGATGGAGGCCACCGTCCACCTGCTCGACCTGATCGCGGCGGTCGGCGGACCGGCGCCGGCCGAGGAGGCGCTGCACTTCACCCGGGGGCTGCTGGCCGAGGCGACCGACCCGGTGGCCTTCATCGAGGCGGCGGCGGGGCGCAGTTCGGAGCAGGTGCTGCCGATCATCCGCTGACGCCGACGGCCCGGCTGCTCCGGATCAACCGTCTGCGCTGGTCAGTCGTATGATCTGCACCAGGAAAGCGGGAGGGGTGGGGGCGTCGATGGACTCGTTGTGGGCCTTGTTCTGGGTGGTGCCGGCCGTCCTCTACGGGGGCGGATCGATCGCCACCCGGGTGCGCCGGGAGGTGAAGGACCGTCACCGGCGCAAGCTCGAACTCCTCGACGCCCAGCACCGGCAGCGCCTCGCCCTGGAGGCGGCCAACCGGCCGCCCGAGCCGGTCTGCGGCTGCACCCACCACCTGGCCAAGCACGACCGGCAGGGCCGCTGCCACGAGGTGGTCGAGACGCCCACCGCCTGGGACGCCGACCGCCGCCCGGTGCGCTACGAGCCGGGGCAGTGCAACTGCCAGCAGTACGTGGGGCCGGAGCCGCTGGGCACGGTGTACGCGCCGGAGCTGATCGATCCGCGCTGAGCGGACTCCCGCTGAACGGGCTCCTGAGTCCCGCTGGGGTGGACCCGTCGCGATAGTGCCGCGATAGAGGGGCGTTGGTGCGGCTGCGATCCCGTTCGCACCACTGCTGATGGTGCGGGAGACACCGCTGACGCTCGGTCACCTACGGGCCATGGCCGCGGTCACCGAATCCGGTGGGATCGTCATGCCGCCGGTGCCGGCGTTCTACCTGCGGCCCAGCAGCATCGACGAGATCGTCGAGCACACGGCCGGGCGGGCGCTGGACCTGCTCGGGATCGACGTGCCGGACCGCCGCGCTGGGGCGAATGAGCCCGTCGAGGAGCGTGACCCGCGTGGCTGACGGCCACGGCGTACGGAGCACGGCGTGGTGGCCGGGCGGCTTCCTTCCCCGGCCACCACACCTGCCCGCCTCGCGCGTAGACGTACTCCGGCTGCCACTGGTCCCGGGGTCGCTGGTGCAGCTCCAGGTGGACCTCCGCGACGGCCACCGGGGCGAACCGCTCGTCGCCCGGGCGGATGACGCCGCGGATGGTGACCGTGGTGACGTGCACGCCCGCGTCGCGTGCTCCTCGTGCAGGGCGTGGGCGTAGGCGCGCAGCGCCGCCTTGCCGACCGAGAGGGTGGTGTAGTCGGGGGACGGCGCGAGTGCGAAGCCGCCACCGGTGAACAGGACGGTCCCGCGGCCACCGCGGAACGCCGGGATCACGTGGCCGGCCGCGACCGTCGCGCCGATGACGTCGAAGGATCGTCGTGGCAGCTCCGGGGACCTGTTTCCCCCGGGCGTCGGGGGCGCCCTTCAGTGTCGTTCCCAGGCCCGCCGCCGTGTGATGGCGGTCTCAACGGCGGGCGGTTGGTGCTGACTCGGCGTGGTGGCGCCGGGTCGGTCGGTGATGTCGCCGGGGGCCGTGGGGTGAGTGCGCTCACATGGGAATCGGGTGCACGACGACGGATAGTAGTGTCCGTTTTGCTCCCTTTTGCGACTATTTGTCTAGCGCTTGGAAGGTGTCTGCGCAGGCCGGAAGGGGTGGGCGGAGATGGACACGCTCCGGCGGCCCGCCTTTCGAGGCGGCGCCGGCCCCGTCGGCTACGACCGCGGATCGTAACGAGGGGTCTTGGCCGCCGCCGATCCGGTCTGGCACCTTGGCATTCGTCGTCGGCCGCACCGGCTCCTGTCCCGCCGGATGCGGCTTACCGCCGAGTCACTCCCCGCGACCAGTTCGGCCCCTGTCCGGCCACGGTCGAAGCGGGGGGTGACGTCGGCCCAACCCGATTGAGGTCTTGTTCTACATGCCCGCTTTCAAGCTCCGTATGCGTACCTCTGCCGCGATTCTCGCCGGCACCGCCGGTCTGACCGCGCTGGGTGCCGCCGTGGTGCCCGCCGTCGCCTCGGCCGCGGACGCCTCCCCGCAGGCGATCGCCGCGCAGATGGTGCCGGCGGACCAGCTGGCCTCGTTCAGCCAGGTCGTCTCGCACGAGTCGGGCTGGAACGTGTCGGCGACCAACCCGAGCTCGGGCTCCTACGGTCTGGGCCAGGCGCTGCCGGCCTCCAAGATGGCCTCGGCCGGCGCGGACTGGAAGACCAACCCGGCCACCCAGATCAAGTGGACGCTGGACTACATGAACACCCGCTACGGCAGCCCGAACGCCGCCTGGGCGTTCTGGCAGACCCACCACTGGTACTGAGCCGACCGATCGGCTTCCCCCCGTGCCCCGGAGGCCGGACAGGGACCACCAGGGCGACCCACGAGGGCCCGTGCCCGCGCATCCGCGCCGGCGCGGGCCCTCGTGCCGTTCCCGGCCGCCCGGCGCGGGAGGGCGCGGGGTGGCGCGGACGCGGGGTGGTGCGGGGCGCCCCGGGAGGCGGCCCCGCACCGGCTCTGCCGCGTCAGCCCAGGGCGAGGGCGCTCAGGCGGTCGGAGGCGCCGTTGAACAGGTCCTGGTCACCGGGGAAGGTGCCGGTGTCGGAGTACTGCCAGAAGGTCTGGTAGCTCCAGCCGTTCGGCAGGGTGCCGACGGTGGAGGAGTAGCGGGCGATCCAGAGCGGGTTGGTGGCGCCGAAGCCGCCGTAGTTGCCGGTGCAACTCGACCACCAGTTGGTGGTGGTGTAGATCGTCGGGTAGCGGCCGGTGCGGTAGTGGACGGTGTTGCTGAAGTCGCTGATCCAGCTGACCATGGCGCTCTGGCTGAGGCCGTAGCAGGTGGCGCCGTACGGGTTGTACTCGATGTCGAGCGCGGGCGGCAGGGTCGCGCCGTCGGCGGACCAGCCGCCGCCGTGGTCGACGAACCAGTTGGCCTGGGCGGAGCCGGAGGAGTTGCCCGGCAGCGCGAAGTGGTAGGCGCCGCGGATCAGGCCGGCGTTGTAGGAGCCGTTGTACTGCTGGGCGAAGTACGGATTGGTGTAGCTGGTGCCCTCGGTGGCCTTGACGTAGGCGAACTGGGCGCCGTTGGCCGCGGCGGTGGACCAGTCGACGTTGCCCTGGTAGCTGGCGACGTCCATCCCGGGGGTCTGGGTGACGGCGAGGGAGGCGGCGGGTGCTCCGCCGGTGCGGCCCTCGTGGGCGGCGACGGTGGAGCCGGCGAAGTCGCGGTCGGGGTGGAAGGCCGGACGGCCCTCGATGGCGGAGGCGGAGGGGGCGAGAGGGGCGGGGTCGGCCGCGTAGGCGGGCGCGGTGACGCCGGCGACCAGGGCGGTCGCGGCGGCGAGCGCGGCCACTAGGGGGAGCCGGCGGCGGGTGGATCTGGTGGTACCGGTGGGGCGGGCGGAGCGGGAAGAGCGGGGCATGGACACTCCTCTGGTTCCGGTGCGACGGCCCGCGGCGCGAAGGCCCAACGGGCCCGGTACGGCCGGTAGTTGATCCGGTCGGGGAGCAGGGTAGCCATGCATCCGCCAGGGTCGCCAGATGCCCGGCGTGGATGAACGACTTCGGCAGGCTCCGTCGCTGCACCGAGCGCCGAAGAGCAGCAGCCGGGTTCTTCCTCGCCCCGGCCGGCACCATCATCACTGTCCGATGCCTGATCACCCGGGCCCGGCCCCTCTGCCGTTGGAGCGCCCGCCCCCGAAGCCCACGAGTCCGATGGCCTGCCGGCGGGCACCTTCACCGGGCTGTTGCCGCATCGTTATCAAGGACTGTTACGGATCATTCGGACAATCCGGCCGGGCCGTGACCCGGGTCACGAATGCTTGTGCTAATGGCTCCATGCCGTTTACGGTCCTTCTCGTTCGTCTCTGTACGAAACGAACCCCGCTCTCCGGAACGCCGAATCCTGCCGCCGGATCGGGCGGGCACGTGCACCCATGAAGCACCACGGCAGGGGCGGGGGACCCACAGGTAAGTCGCCTCATCCGGGCTGGTCCCGGCGGGGCTAGGGGTGAAGCCGTGCCTCTGCGCGGCCGGGCTGCTCCAGCCCGAACCCGACAGCTCACCTCGCAGGCGTGGGAGAGGAATCGCACTTCATGCTGCCCGTCAACGCTCGCCCCAGCCTGTTCGCCGTCGGTTCCATCAAGCGCATCGTCGCGGCCGCCGTGGTCGTCGGCGTCGGCGCAGGCGTCCCGGTGGTCGCCGCCACCGCTGCGAACGCCGCCCCCGTCAAGTCCGCCCCGGTGCACTCGGTCCAGGCCGCCGCCCCGCAGGCGCCCGCCGGCTACACCGTCCAGAGCGGTGACTCCCTCACCAAGATCGCCACCACGCACCACGTGCAGGGTGGCTGGCAGAAGCTCTATGACCTCAACAAGTCCGTGCTGACCGACGGCCCGGACAAGATCCACCCGGGCCAGCACCTGACCCTGGGCGGGGCCGCCCCGGCGCCCGCCGCGGCTTCGGCCAAGCCGGCCGCCGCCACCCCGGTCGCTGCGGCCGCCCCGGTCGCCAACACCCCGGCCGCGCTGCAGGCGCTCGCCGCCTCGATCGTCCCGGCGAACCAGCTGGCCTCGTTCGACCAGATCATCAGCCACGAGAGCGGCTGGAACATCCACGCCACGAACCCGAGCTCGGGTGCCTACGGCCTGCCGCAGGCGCTGCCCGGCAACAAGATGGCCTCGGCCGGTTCCGACTGGCAGAACAACCCCGCCACCCAGCTCAAGTGGGCTCTGCAGTACATGAACACCGTCTACGGCAGCCCGAATGCCGCCTGGGCGTTCTGGCAGGTGCACCACGCGTACTGATCGGACCTGATCGGCCTGTTCGAACCGATGGGTCCCAGCGAGTACCGCCCGGTGGCCGGATGTCCGGCGGCTGACGGGCTGCCAGGCGGCCACCTGACCGGCCCGGTTCACGTCGCGCTGCGTGAGCCGGGCCGTCGGCGTACCCGGGGTCCGGACGGAACCGCGGCGGCGGCCGGTCCGCCGCGACGTAGCGCACCAGGTACTCGGCGTACACGGCGAGGTCCTCGTCCCCCAGTCCGTGAAGCGCTCGATGAACGACTGCCGTCGCGTCCAGTGCGCCTCGCGCAGCAGGGTCCGGCCGGCCGGTGATGGAAATCGTGCAGAGTTGCGGCACTGGATCCTCCGAATCAGCCAACGGATTGGCGATTACCGTGGTCGCTTGGGAAGCTATCGCCAGCGGCAGCGGGAGCCGGGCTGGTTCCGCTGGGAAATCGCCCTGGCGGCGATCTGAACATCTCGCGAAGCGGAATTCCGACCCCTTCTTACGTCGAGCTGGATGTGCTGTCACAACTCCTCATGCAGACTGATCTGCGTGTTCGATGGCGGGGGACACGAACGGGGGCTTCAGCATGCGGATCATCAAGCGTCTCGCGACCGGCGCTGCCGTACTCAGCCTGGCGCCGGGCGAGCGCCGTTAGCCTCAGGGCGGCCTCGGCGCATGTCAGCGGTTGCAGTAGCCACCGGGTGAAGCGGGCGGGCTCTCTGACCTGACGCCAGGGGGCCGGGACCGCCGATTTGAATCGAAGGCGGGGGTGCGAACGGGGCGGCGCGCCGTGTCAGATGCCTGTAATGGATCTCGGCAGTTGGCAGAGCTGGTGATGCCTGAATCGTTGGGGGCGGTCGCATGGACGGTCCTGGACCTGTCCAGGAGAAGGACGGGGTATCGGACGGAGCGGAGCTACCACGTGCTCGTGCGGCTGTTGGGCCACCGCCCGCGGAGTTGAGTGACGTTGACTTCTGTGGCGATGCCCTGCTCCTGCTGACCGGGCCCTTCTATCCGGGGCCCGTGTCGCTCGGGGGCACTCCCGGCTTCGCCGTTCCGGCGGACGGCAAGCTCGATCCAGAGGGGCGCCTCACGCTGGTGCACCGGTCCCTGGACCAATTCCTGCGCGGCTCGCTCACCTTCGGCAATCCGCCTGTTGACCTGCTCACCCACCTCGCCGGCTCCGAGGATTTCCACGCGCGGCTGACGACGATCGTGCAGGAGACGACGGCGCTACCAGTGGAGTTGCATGTCACCGGCATTCTGTTCCCGGACGGCTACGGGTCAGTGGCTGTACATCTGCGCATCGTTGACGGGTGGTCCGAGAGACGGCGGGAACAGCTCATCGACGGCTTCGGGCAGAAGGGCCGCGACGATGTCACCGCACGCATCAGGGACGAGCTGCTGCCAGCCCTCACCGCGATGTCCGATCGGTGCCGACAGGGGCCGCCGTGTCCCACCATCCTGCCGTATTTCAACCTCACCTACGCAGGCAGCACCACCCACCCGGTCCCTGGCCGGGCGACGCTCTCTGATTCTCTGCGGCACCTGATCTACCCTCGCTCCGCCGAGCCGATCCCCTCCGAATCGACGTGGCCGGAGGAGTTCTTCTACCCCGGATACGCTTTCTTCCTGTTGGCCTCCCGAGACGACCCTCACGGCACGCTCGGCCAGCTTGAGCACCTCCTTGGTCAGTTGAACGTGCACTACGCCCGGCTCGAACGCTCCGCCGGTGCCGCGGAACGGATCATCCGTGAGTCGGCCCTGGACGAAGACCCCGAACTGCTCATCGGGCTGGAACGGCGGCTGCGCGCCGACTACCAGGCGTTGGTGCGACCCACGTTCAGCTACGACTTCCACGTGCTCAAGTTGCGCGACAGCGTACTGAAGGCATGGGAGACCGAAAAGGTGCGCGAGCGTACCGACACACTGCTCGAAATGGCGCGACGCGCGGTGGAACGCAAGCTGGAGCACGACCAGATGCGCCGGGTGACGCGAGTCAACCTGGCGGTGACGATCGTAGCTATCCTGAGCTTCGTCCAGTGCGTCGACTCGGCCCTCAACCTGTGGTCGAGGTTCTACGGGTGAAAGGGGCGGGGATCGTGCCAGTGGACGTGCAGATCTGCGTCGCAGACGGGCTGATCTACGACGGTCTCGACTACGCCGACCGGATCGAGCAGCGGCTGATCCGAGCCGGCCTGAGCTGCGGCCGTCTGAACCTGGTGACCGAGGCAGCCGATCTGACCACGCGTCGGCCCCAACCGACCCTGGCGTACGTGTTCACTGGAGGCCAGACCTCGGTGCACTCGGACGCCGTGTGGATGCGCGCGACCATCAAGCTGATGCGGGAGCTCATCGCTGACGCGAACAAGCACGACGGCACGGGCCCGGCGGTGATCGGTGTGTGCCTGGGCTCGCAGTTGATCGCCGAGGCATTGCGTCCAGGTTCGATCATCGACACCTCGGGCATCGAGGTTGGCCTGACCCAGGTGAGCCGAGTTGGCGACCTCCACCGCGGTGGAGGCGGCGACCACGGCGTTGGCGTTGTGCCGTCGTTCCACTATCAGGCAATCAGTCCGCAGATCGAGGAGGTGGACGGGGTGCGTATCGAGTACCACAACGAGCACACCTCCGTCCAAGCACTGAGTTACGGCGAGCGGGTCTTCGGGTGCCAGTTCCATCCTGAGCTAACCCCGGACGACGTGCGCCGGCTGATCGACTTCAATGAGGACGTCATCAGCTGCTGGCGCGGCGACGCGGCGGCTGCGCACCGCTCGGTCGAGCAGTACCAGGACGAGTTGCACGACGACCTCTTCGAGCGCTTGGTGATCGACCGCATCACGCGCTGATGGGATCGCGACCTGGATCACGGACTTCTACAACACCCGCCGTCGGCACAGCGCGGCCGGCGGCCTGCCGCCCGTGGGGGGGGACGGTGGTGCGGGCCGCCGGTTATGTCGTCGCCGGTGTCCAGGGCGGCGTGGACGTTGGTGGTGTCGCCCTCCTCGACGAGGGCGGCGTGGACCTTGGTGGTGTCGCCCTTCTCGAAGAGGGCGGAGTCGGCCTTCCCCACCTTGGTGCCGGCCGTGAGCGGCCAGCTCCTCCGCTCCTCCTTCGGCGCCCTGCAGCGGACGGCCGCCGCCTGAGCCGGGTACGTCGCGCCCGCCGCGCGGTGCGAATCTAGGCTGGTCAGTAGGAGCCACTCAGCGCAAGCCCTCGTCGCCCATCCCGGGGACGGGTGCGGCGCATCGGAGGTGTTCCATGGAGTCTCCTACTTCGTCGGCGACCGGTGCGAGCGAGAGGCTCGCAAGGCGCCGCTGCTGCCCGGGCGGCATGGTGACCTTCGCCGGTGTGCTGGTGTTCATACTGGCGCTCTTCAACGGCCTGAACGGCATCGCCGCGATCAACCGGTCGCACGTCTTCATCGACGGCGCCCACATCGTCGTGGGCGATCTGCGGGCCTGGGGCTGGACCCTGCTGGTGCTCGGGATCCTGCTGGCCCTGATCGGGGCCGGCATCGTGGCCGGCAGCCAGCTGGCGCGCTGGGCCGGCGTGGCCGTGCTGTCGCTCAACGCCTTCTCGCACATGTGGGTGGTGGCCAGCTACCCGCTCTGGTCGGTGCTGATCATCCTGCTGGACATCCTGGCGATCTACGCGCTCTGTGTGCACTGGGACAGGCATGAGTACGGGGAGGCGACGCTGTAGCCGACTCCATGAGCCATTTTCCAATCTGAGGTTTCTGGTGGCCCGACTCTGTCGGGGACCTTGAGAAGCCCGGCTTCAGCCGCCGATGGTCGGCACCCGGGGAGGGCGCGATGCCGTCGGCGGGAGCGCGGCTGACAGTACGGCCTGTGGCCCGCCCCTGCCGGCGACCTTGCCGCGTCGAGCGCTCGGGTGGCGTCCATGTCCTCGTCAGCCGTGCCATGGCTCCGGCATGGTCCTGCCCCGGTGCCCGGGCCGCGCGCTGTGGCACCATGCCCCGGAAGTCGACTTTTCCGAGGAGAGGATCAGCCATGTCCGAAACCGCTACGGAGCCCGGAGCCGGGCCCGCTTTCCGGGTCGCGACCCTCGCCGACGTCCCGGCGCTGGTCGAGCTGGTGGAGTCCGCCTACCGGGGCGAGGCCAGCAAGGCCGGCTGGACCACCGAGGCGCACCTGCTGGACGGGCAGCGCACCGATGCCACCGATGTCGCCGAGGCCGTCCAGCACCCGGAGGGCGTGGTGCTGCTGGTCGAGCGCGACGGCGAGCCGATCGCCTGCTGCCAGTTGGCGCGGCGCCCGGACAGCGCCTACTTCGGCATGTTCTCGGTGCGCCCGACCCTGCAGGGCGGCGGGATCGGCCGGCTGGTGCTGGCCGAGGCCGAGCGGATGGCCCGCGAGGAGTGGGGAGTCGGGCGGCTGGAGATGAACGTGGTCGAGCAGCGGGGCGACCTGATCGCCTGGTACGAGCGGCGCGGGTTCCGCCGCACCGGCGTCTACAGCCCCTTCCCGTACGGCGACGAGCGCTTCGGCATCCCGCGCCGGCCGGACCTCCGGTTCGAGCTGTTGACCAAGGAGTTGAAGCAGGCCTGAGGGCGGCTTGCTGCGGTGCTCCGCGAAGGGCACGGAACCGGCCCGGGTCAGCCGTAGACGCTCCGGCAGAGGCGGGCCTGCTCCGAACCGGCCGGCCAGCGGCCGATGCGTTCGGCCTGGTCGCAGATGGTGCCCGGGCCGAGGGTGGGGATCGCCGGGGCCCCGCCGTTCGGCGCCGGGCGGGCGCCGGGGCTCGGGTGCGGGGTATGGCCGGACTTGGGGTGGGCGCCGGGCGTCGGGTGCCGGCCGTCGGCGTGCCCCGGCCCGGCCGGGGCGGCCGCCGGGGTGGCTGGGTCGTCGCCGCTCGCGCCGCTAGCGCCGCTCGCCAGGGCGTCCTGCGGGGTGCCGTCCGGACCCGTGCCGTCCCGGCCGGTGCCGTCCCGGCCGGGGGAGGGCACCGGGGACGGTGCGGGCGTGCCGTCCAGCAGCCGGTCCGTCGGGGTGGCGGACGGCGGGGCGCCCGACACGGCCGTCACATGGATGTCGCCACCCGAGCCCGGTCCGCACATCACCAGCACGCCCGCCAGCACGGCGAGCGTCCCGCCCGCCGCCACCGCCCAGGCCTTCCGCGAACGGCGCGGCGGCACCGGGGCCACCGGCGGAAACGGCTCGGACGGGCCCGCTTGGGGCGGGATCGGGACCGGCGGCGGCTGCCAGGCGTTCGGCGGCCACTGCCACTGTCCTCCGGTGGGCTGCTCAGTCATCTGTTCGTCCTTCCAGCGCGCCCCCGCCGTACCTTTCCGTGCTCAACGAGCGCGCCGACGCCGGGACATGACCCGGAAGAGGGGTCTGAACGGGCGTGAATTGCCACCGCGCCACATGCTGGGGGTCATGGAGACCAACAGCACGACCGCACACCTGGTCGAGGTGGCCGAGTTCCGGACCGACAGCCGCTACCGCCTGGTCCACTTCGAGGGCCACGGCTGGGAACCGCTCGCCCCCGAGGAGTTCGAGCCCCGGATCCACCAGCTCTTCCCCGGCCTCGACCCGCACGACCCGGTCAAGGTGCACTGGGCCGACCGCCCCTGGGAATGGCCGGCCTGGCACCCCGGTGAGGCCTGACGCGCTGGTCACCGAGCCGCCGTTCGCTACGCTTTCCGGGTGAGCGTGGATCACTTCTGGCGCCGTCTGCCGGGTCAGGCCCTGGACGCCTGTTCGCCCGAGGAGCTCGGCGAACTGGTGCCACGGCGCCGCGACCTCCGGTACGACCGGCTCGCCGCCGACGGACTCGCCCTCGGCGTGCGGCAGACCGCCGCCCTGATGGAACTCGCGCTCACCGAGAACGGGCTGCACCCCGACCCGGCCGCCCGGCTGCCCGTCTACGGCGGTGCCCCGCGTGAAGCCGGGGCCGGGATGCCGGTGCTGCGCCCCGAACAGGTCGCCGCCGCCTCCACCTTCCTGCGCGACTCGGCGCTCGGCGAACTCGTCCGCCAGCAGGACACCGTGCTCGCCCGCCGGGTCGCCCAACTCGACTCCGCGCCACCCTGGTCGGAGAGCTGGGCCGCCCGCGTCGTCAACGACCTGCGCGAACTGCGGGACTTCTTCGCGGGCGCGGCCGCCGCCGGGGACGCGGTGGTGGTACGGGAGTCGGAAGGAATACCCCGGTGAGCAACCCGAGTACGGCGGGCTACGGCGAGGCGGCGGCGCAACTCGCCGTCCAGTACGAGAGCGTGGCCTTCACCGAGGTCCACCACTCGCGCCTGCACCTCTACCCGGCCGCCCCCGCCGCAGTCCTGGACGTCGGCGCCGGCACCGGACGCGACGCCGCCGCCCTCGCCGCCCTCGGCCACCGGGTGGTGGCGGCCGAGCCGACACCCGAACTCCGCGCCGTCGGCGAACGCCTGCACCCGGACGCGGGCATCCGCTGGGTCGCGGACGAGCTGCCCGCACTGCCCCGGCTCAGCGCCGAGGGCGAGCACTTCGACCTCATCCTGCTCACCGCGGTCTGGATGCACCTCACCCCCGCCGAAGGCCCGCCCGCCATGGCCACCCTGGCCCGCCTGCTCGCCCCCGGCGGCCGCCTCGCCCTCACCCTCCGCCACGGCCCCGTCCCACCCGGCCGCCGGATGTTCGACCTCCCACCCGAGCACACGATCACCCTGGCGCAGTCCCACGGTCTCCAGCTGCTCCACCGCGGCACCCGCTCCGACCTGCACGGCCGGGAGGACGTCAGCTGGACCGAGCTGGTCCTCGAGCGCGGGCACTGACCGACGACCCCCCCGGGCACGGGTCGACGGCCCCGGGCACGGACCGGCGGCCCCGGGTACGGGCCGGGGCCGCCGGTGGCCGTGGACGTCAGCGCCAGAACTCGGCGAGCCGCCCGGCCAGAGCCCGGCCCTGGTCGTAACCGGCTCGGGCGGCGGGCGGACGCGTCGACAGGTCCATCATGTCGGTCCCGAACGCCTTGAGTGCGGCGTCGTCGGGGAAGACCGTCTCGACGCTGCTGCCGGCCGCGCGGAGCTCGTCGACCTGCGCCGCGAGCTGCATGCGCCACTCCAACGGATGCCGCGTTCGACCGCCGAAGGGCGACAGCACCAGCACCCTCGCGTGCCCGGCCGCCAGGTCGGCGTTCTCGTTGCGTCGGTAGCCGCCGTCGATGTACCGGCTGTCGCCGATGCCGTACGGCGGCACGCCGAAGCCGCTGGACGTGCTGGCGGCGACGGCGTCCACCAGGTCGACTCCGCTGTGGCGGTCGAACACGACCGGCTCACCGGTGCGGGCGTCGACCGCCGTGATGAGCACCGGTCGCTGCGGCCAGTGCGCACCGGGAAGCCGTGCCGCGACCGTGGCGCGCCACCGCGCCGCCCCGGAGCCGTCCGACGCCGCGTCCAGCTCGAGCGCCGCCGCACCCATCCGGCGGCGCATGTCGGCCGCGTCCGCGGCGGCGGCGATGATCCGGTTCGTCACCTCCAGGTAGTTCGCCACCGGGACGAGGCGACCGCGACCACCGCCGGGGCCGACCGGACCGGTCCGCTGCGGGGGCGCGGCGGACAGGATGGCGGCGTACAGGTCGGTCGCGGTCGTGCCGGTGAGCTGGGCCGCGGCCGTCGCCCCGGCTGACGTTCCGACGGTCAGATCGGCCTCGGTCACATCCAGCCCGGCATCGAACAGACCGGCGATGACGCCGATCTCCCACGCGTTGCCGGCCGATCCACCGCCGTGCAGGACCAGGGCGCGCTCACCCGCGGCACGCAGCCGCTTCGTCGCGTCGACCTGCGGAGTCGAAGAAGGTGTGGTGTTCATGGGAGTCGCCTTTCGCGAATTGCCTGGCGGCGCTCCCGGCGGCGACTACTTCAGCCGCGCGATCGTGGACTGCGGGGGAGCACCCATTACGGACACTGCTGCGTTCACGGGGCTCACCTCCTGCTGCTGGATCACGACCACCGGGAAGCTAACACCCCGGCGAGACGGCACGCAACCGGATTTCGCCGCACCTCGGACTCGGGCAGCGGGTGCTCCCGGGACGGTGCGCGCCGCTACGATGCGCGCCGTGATCCTCGCTGTTGACGTGCACTCGCATGCTTACCAAATCGGACAGTACTCGGCCGAGTGGGGCATACCAGCCCTGATCGTGGTCGTTCTCGCCTGGTCGTCCACCCGCACCTGGCGCAATCCCGTCGCGCACGGCCTCGAGGAGGCGCCCCGGGTCGCGGCACTGCGGAGGAGGCGTGGGTACGTCAGCATTCTGGCCACCGTTCTCGCGGCCGGTGCCGTGGTGGCCGCGGTGCTCGTCGAGGTGGGCACGGACCCCGACTACGGTCCGGTGGCCGAGTCCGCTCCGGTGGCCGAGTCCACTCCGGCCGGGCGCACCGTCGAGGCTCCGGAGGCGGCCGCCGGCTACCACCTGATCACCGGCGAGGCCGCGGCCGCGCTGGCGGCCCGGATGCCGAGCGCGAGCCCCGAGCACTACTGGTTCTACTCGGCCACGCCGGGCGGCACCCGGCCGACCCTGATGCTCAGCGCCTCCACCGCGGAGTGGAATCCCAAGCTGGCCAAGGAGAACGCCGCCCACTCCGCCGCCTGGGGCCTGCGCAACTTCTTCGCGGGCGCCCGGATCGACGATCCCCAGGACGTCGACGCCGGTCCGTTGGGCGGGGCCATGCAGTGCGGCTACCGGGGTGGGAAGGCCCCGGCGATGATCTGCCGCTGGAACGACGCCTCGACCTCGGGCGCCGTCGCGGTCTTCGACATGACGGACGTCCACCAGGCCGCGGCGATCGCCCTGCAGTTCCGCAACGCGGCGGAGCACTGATGGCCGTGCCCACGGTGAACCGCGGGGCCGGGGAGTAACGCGGCGGGTCAGCAGCGCAGTTCGGGTGGGAAGCCCGTCCAGCGGAGCTCCTCGGGGAGGTGGCTCTGGTCGTTCAGGAGCAGGACGGAGGAGGGGCGGCCGGGGGTGAAGCGCAGGACGGTGAGGGCCGCGTTGGCGGCGTTCAGGCCGAGCCAGCGCCACCCGGGGGCGTCCAGGGTGTGGCGGACCAGCCAGCCGACCAGGAAGGCGTGGGTGACGACCAGTTCGTGCCGGTCCTCACCGCCCGGGACCGGCCCGGTGAACCGTTCGACTGCGCGGCGGGCCAGTTCCGGGCCCCGGGAGAGCTCCTCCGCCGAGGCGCTGGCGAGGAAGCGCAGCAGGAACTCGGCGCTGTCGGTGGGGAGTTCGGCGGCCGGAGGTACGTAGGGGACGTAGTCGCCGGCTTCCTCGCACACCGACAGCGACGGGCCGTTCAGCTGCTCCCCGATGAGGTGCGCGGTCTGCGCGGCCCGGGGGAGCGGACCGTGGTGCACCGTCGTGATGGGGCGGTTCGCCAGGCGGCGGCCGAGCAGGACGGCCTGGCGGCGTCCGGCGGCGGTGAGTCCGCCGCTGCCGTCCGGGCCGTCCGGGCCGTCCGAGGTGGCCTCTCCGTGGCGGGCGAGGTAGAGGTAGCGGGTGGCGGTGGCGGTGGCGGTGGCGGGCACGGGCGGGCTCCGGGACTTCGCTCGGGAACGGTGGTGTCCCTCAGCGACGCCCGCGGGGCCGGTCCCGGTTCCGGGTCAGCCGGTGTGGGCCCGGTCCAGCAGGGTGAGTTCCGCCGCCGTCAGCCGCAGGGCGCCGGCGGCGATGTTGTCCTCCAGGTGCGCGACGTCGCCGGTGCCCGGGATGGCGAGCACGTGCGGGCCGCGGTGCAGCGTCCAGGCGAGCCGGACCTGGGCGGTGCTGACCCCGCGGGCCTCGGCCACCGCCCGGACCTGGGCGGGTTCGCTCCCGCCGGCGCCGCCCTCCCGTCCGGCGCCCGCGATGGCGTAGAAGGGGACGAAGGCGATGCCCTGCTCGCCGCAGAGCCGCAGCACCTCGTCCTGGGTGGCGGAGGCGCCGATGCCGTACGGGTTCTGCACGCAGGTGACCGGGGCGATGGCCTGGGCCTCGGCGAGGTGGTGGGGCTGGATGTTGGACAGGCCGAGCCGGCGGATCAGGCCGGCCTGCCGCAACTCGGCGAGCGCGCCGAAGCGTTCGGCGATCGAGTCGCTGCCGAGGATGCGCAGGTTGACCAGGTCGAGGTGGTCGCGACCGAGTTGGCGCAGGTTCTCCTCGACCTGGGCGCGCAGCCCGGCGGGGGTGCGGGCGTGCTCGGTCCACTCCCCGTCGGGACCGCGGGCGGGGCCGACCTTGGTGGCGATCACCAGGTCGTCGGCGTACGGGGCGAGGGCGCGGTTGATCAGCTCGTTGGCGGAGCGCAGCGGGGAGAAGTAGAAGGCGGCGGTGTCGATGTGGTTGACGCCCAGTTCGACGGCCCGGCGCAGCACCCGCAGGGCCTGCTCGCGGTCGCGCGGTACGGCGTCGGGCGTCAGCGCCGGGCCGGTCTGGGGCAGGCGCATCGTGCCGAAGCCGATCCGGTGGACGGCGCGGTCGCCGAGGTTCCAGGTGCCGGAGGCGGCGGCGGTCACGGTGGTGTCGGAAGTCATGCCCGTCATGATCGCTACTGCACTAGCCTGATCGCCACTGATTCGGGAATGTGCGAATCCATCGGGGACGTCCAGGGGTGGGGTGTTGGCGGAGCTGCTGTTCACGGCGGGCGACCTGGCGCGGATGCGGTTCGCGGTCGCCCCGATGTGGGAGATCGGCCCGAGCCTGCGCCTGCTGCGCTCGGGGCTGCCGCACGCCGTCCACGGGCCCTGGGTGGAGCAGGTGCGGCCCCGGCTGTCGGCGCTCGGGCCGGCTTACGGGCTGCTCGCCGAACTCGTGCCGCCCACCGGCTACGTGCCCGACTTCGTCAACCCGGCCCCGGCCGGGCCGGCGCCGACCCTCGCCGAGGAACTCGCCGCGATCCGGGCCACTCCCGCCGGGCAGGTCCGGCGCGACCTCGACCGGCTGGCGGCGGAACGGGGCGCACTCGGCCCCCGGCTGCGGGCCCTGCACGCCGATCCCGGAGCCGGGCTGGCGCGGCTGACCGAGGCGATCGAGGCGTACTGGGAGCTGGCCCTCGCGCCGTACTGGGCGAGGATCCGCGCGGTGCTCGACGCCGACGTGCTGCACCGGGCCCGGCAGGCCGCCGAGCACGGCGCCGCGCGGGTGCTGAACGACCTGCACGCCGAACTGCGGTGGGCGGAGGACACCCTGCGGCTCAGCCACCGCTCCCGCCCGATGTCCCGTCGGGCAACCGGCCCGGGCCTGCTGCTGATCCCCTCCGCCTTCACCGGCCCCGGCCTGTACACCCTGTTCGCCCCGCCGGGCCCGCCCCAACTCGCCTACCCGGCCCGGGGGATCGGCGGCCTCTGGACGACGGAGGCGGCGCCGGCGTCCGGAACCGCGGCCCTCGCGGCGGTGCTCGGCCGCTCCCGCGCCCTGCTGCTCGCCGAACTCGCCGCCCCGGCCTCGACCACCGAACTCGCCCGGCGCACCGGGCTGTCGCCCTCGGCCGTCTCGCAGTACCTGACGGCGCTGCGCGACGCGGGCCTGGTGAGCGCCCACCGCGCGGGCCGCTGGGTGCTGTACGCCCGGACGGCCACGGCGGAGGCACTGCTGAACCGTTCCTGAGCTTGCCGGCCATTCCTGCGGCCGCCGCGGCGCACGGCGTCACGGTCTGCGGCACGGCCAGCTCCGGCACCCCGCCGGTCGAACTGACCTGGGCGCTGCTGCTCGGTCTGGCCCGGGGCATCGTCCAGGAGAGCACCGCGCTGCGCGAGGGCGGGCCGTGGCAGAGCACCGTCGGGGCCGACCTGCACGGGCGGACCCTCGGGGTGCTCGGCCTCGGACGGATCGGCACGCTCGTGGCCAGGGGTGGAGCTCGTCTTCGGCATGGACGTGCTCGCCTGGAGCCGGGGCCTGACGGACGAGCGGGCGGGCCAGGCGAGAGTGCGCCGGGCCGGGTCCAAGGAGGAACTGCTGCGGGAGAGCGACTTCGTCTCGGTCCACCTCGCCTCCACCGCGGACGCCCGGGGGCTGATCGGCGGCGCCGAACTCGTCCTGATGAAGCCCGAGGCCTACCTGGTCAACACCTCCCGGGCGGCGATCGTCGACCAGGACGCGCTGCTCGCCGCGCTCACCGAGGGCCGGATCGCGGGCGCCGCCCTGGACGTCTTCGACGTCGAGCCGCTGCCCGCCGACCATCGGCTACGCAGCGCGCCCCGGCTGCTGGCCACCTCGCACCTGGGGTACGTCTCGCAGGACAACTACCGGCGGTACTTCGGCGAGGCGGTGGAGGACATCGAGGCCTTCCTCAAGGGGGAACCGATCCGCCGTCTGGGCTGACGCGGGCGCCCGTGGCCCGGCTGCCGCTCGCATACTGACGGTATGACGAGCGGAGACGGCTACCGGGGTAGGGGCCGACGCGGGGTGTTGCGGGCGGGGGCGGCGGCGGTGCTGCTGGGGGCGGTGGGGTGTTCGAGCGGGGGCAAGCCGGTGGCGGCCCCGACGAGTTCGACGGCGGCCCCGACCACACCTCCGACCGCACCCCCGACCCCGCCGCCCACCCCGACGACGACCGCGGCGCCCACCCCAGCCCCGGCGCCGCTGCCCAACCCGCCGCTCTGGCAGCCCGGCCCCGGCGAGATCCAGCCCGACGTCAAGCGCCGCGCCGTCGAGCTGGTCGCCGCGCTCGGCGCCTGGCCGCCGGGCGGGCAGGGCGCGGAGCCGGCCCGGGCGCGGGTGGCGGCGCTCGGGCTGGCGCCGGGGCTGGCGGACCAGGCCGGGCGGCTGGCCCCGCCGGCGGCCGAGGTGAGCCTGGAGGTGGTCGACGCCCAGTACGGCGGGATCCTCGCCGACTCGGCGAGCGTGCTGGTGGTCTGCCGGCAGTGGACCCGGCAGTCGGACGGTTCGGTGGCCGCGGGCGGCATCACCGTGGACGTCCGGCTGAGCCGGGCCGAGCCGCGCTGGAACGTCACCGAGCTGCACCCGGGCGACCCGGGCCCGGCCGCCGCCTCGCCCGCCCCGGCGGTGGCGAAGGTGCTGGCCGAGCCGAGGATCGAGCTGCCGCCCGAGGCGGTGGCCGACCTGCGCAGCGGCACGGTCCACGACACCGTGCCGACGGCGATGCTGCGGCTGGCCGGCCCGTACACGCTGTCGGTGAGCGTGGTGCGCAGCGGCCACCCGTTGGACGTCTTCGGCACGACCCGGCCCAGCGACCATCCGCTGGGCCGGGCCTTCGACGTCTGGCGGATCGACGGCCGGGCGGTGGTGGACCCGGCCACGCCCCGGCAGCTGATCGAGTCCTTCATGCGGGACGCGGCGGCGGCCGGTTCGTACAACGTGGGCGGGCCGGTGGCGATCGCGGGCAGCGGCAACCGGTTCTTCACCGACGACACCCACCACGACCACGTCCACATCGGGTTCAACAGCTAGCCAGGCATGGCTAGTTGACGCTGACCGCGCTCCAGGCCGCGGCGATCGCGTTGTACTCGGTGCTGCCGGCGCCGTACAGGTCGCGGGCGGCGTTGAGGGAGGCGGCGCGGGCGCCCTTGTAGTTCGTGGTGGAGGTCATGTAGACGGTCAGCGCGCGGTACCAGATCTTGGCGACCTTCTGGTTGCCGATGCCGGTCACCGTGGAGTCGTCGCAGGTGGGGCTGTTGTAGCTGACGCCGTTGACGGTCTTGCTGCCGCTGCCCTCGCTGGCCAGGTAGAACCAGTGGTTGCCGACTCCGCTGGAGTAGTGGACGTTGAGCTTGCCGACCGAGCTGCTCCAGCAGTCGGCCGAGTGGCCGTCCAGCGAGGGCTTGTCGAAGCGGCGCAGCCACGGGGGCGTGGACTGGTCACTGAACAGGTAGTCGCCGGTGTCGATCTTGTTGTTGGCGTACCACTCGACCATCGTGCCGAAGATGTCGCTGGTGGACTCGTTGAGGCCGCCGGACTCGCCGCTGTAGCGCAGGTTGGCGGTGGCGCTGGTGACGCCGTGGGTCATCTCGTGGCCCATGGTGTCGAGGTCGACCTGCTCGGGGTCGGTGCTGCCGTTGCCGTCGCCGGTCATCATGCAGAAGCAGCTGTCGGACCACTGGGCGTTGTCCCAGTCGGTGCCGACGTGGACGAAGACGGTGGCGCCCTTGCCGTCGTTCTTGATGCCGTTCCGGCCGTGGACGTTCTTGTAGTAGTCGTACGTCCAGGCGGTGTTGGCGTGGGCGTCGACGGCGGCGGTGGCGCGGTCGGTGGAGAACTTCCGGCCGTCGCCCCAGACGTTGGTGGTGCTGGTGAACGGGGTGCCGGAGCTCGCCTTGACCGAACTGGCGGAGAGGTTGCCGGCGTCCTTGGTGACGTGGCCGCGGACGGGGTCGGTGAGGGTGTAGCCGCTGCCGGTCGGTGTGGTGTCGATGGTGACCTGGCCGGTGTACTCGGAGTTCCCGGTGCCGGCGGCCTGGTGCTCGGCGTCGTAGGACTCGATCTGTTCGCCGGTGGTGGCGTCGGTGACGACGATCCGGCCGGCCGGCTGGCCGTGCTCGCCGGTGCCCTCGACGGTGGTCCGCCACGCGAGCCGGGGCGTGCCGTCGGCGGCCCAGACCACCAGTTCGGGGGTGCTGACGGCGTCCTTGACGCCGGGGGCGGCGGCGAGCGCGTCCGCGGCGCCGGACCGGGCGGGCACCTTGGGGACGGTGGACTTCACGGCGGCGTCGTGGGCGGCCGCGCGGGTGGAGTCCTTGAGCCTGCCGCGGGCGTCCTGGTGGACGACGAGGTCGCCGCCGATCACCGGGAGGCCATGGTAGGTGCGGTCGAAGCGGACGTGCGAGGCGCCGTCGGCGTCGAGGACGACGTCCTTGAGGACGAGGTCCTGGCCCGCGCCGTAGCCGAACACCCCGGGGGCGTGGCTGACGTTGGCGCGGGCCTGGGCGATCGCGGCCTCGCGCGTGGCGGGGGCGGCGGAGGCCGTGGTGCCGGGGACGACGACGGCGGCGAGGGCGGCGGCGACGGCTATGGCTCCGGCCGTGCGGACACGACGGGAGGAGGAGGTGGGGCTCACTCTGGCTCCAGTGGGGGTAGCTGCAGGGAAAAGAGCTGCGACCGAGATTGACGGCGATCAGTCACGTTCAGCTAGAGGAAAGGTCATAACTTTGCCAAGTTGTGTCCTGGTCAAATCAAAAATGATCGGACGTTAACAAGCCGTCTACGCTGCCGTCGTGACGATCGACTACCAGTGGCGCGGCGCGCTCACCGACCCCGAACTCGACACCCTGCACGCCGAAGGCTTCGGCCACCCCGTCGAACCCGGCGGCCGGCTGGCCCGGTTGGAGCGGCACAGCCTCGGCTGGGTAACCGCCCGGCGGGCCGCCGACGGCGCGCTCGTCGGCTTCGTCAACCTCGCCTGGGACGGCGGCGCCCACGCCTTCGTCCTCGACACCGTGGTCTCGCCGGCCGCCCAGCGGCAGGGCATCGCCACCCGGCTGGTCGCCGAGGCCGCCGACGGCGCCCGCGCGGCCGGTTGCGCCTGGCTGCACGTCGACTTCGAACCGCACCTGCGCGCCTTCTACCTCGAGGCGTGCGGCCTCCGGCCCACCGACGCGGGGCTGTTGGCGCTCTGAGGGCCTACACTCACCGCTCATGGACGGATGGGTGGGGGCCTGGACCGGCGGGCGGGCGGCGGTCCACATCGGCAACGTCGCGGACTTCAACGCGCAGTTCTTCGCCCCGGGCATGGACGCCGAACAGCGCGCCCGGCGGCTGCGGCAGGCGCACCACTACGCCTGCCTGGCCGTCGGCTACAGCCCGGAACCGGCGGTGCTGGTGCTGCCCGCCGAGGTCGACCGGGAGTGGACCGACTGGCTGGCCCGGGAGTTGGCGTGGGGTCCGGTCGAGGTGCACAGCGGGGTCGCGGACGGCCGGACGCTCGCCGAGGCGCTCGCTGGCCGGCCCGCCCTCGCCGCGCGGATCGCCGACTCCGGTCGCCCGGTGGTCAGTTGGGGCCGTACGCCCGCGCAGGGCGAGGGGCCCGAGCTGGCCGCCGTCCGCCGCTACGAGTCCAAGTCCGCCGCGCACGGGCTGTTCGCCGCCCTGGCGGCTGAGCACCCGGGGATCGTCGTCCCGGCGCAGGAGCGACTGGAGAGCCGCCGCCGCGCCGCCCGTAGGCTGACCGTCCGTGCCGCCCGGGGGCTGACCACCGTACTGAAGAGCCCGCACGGTGTCGGCGGCTACGGCACCGTCGTGGTCGAGCCCGGCGAACTGTTCGCCGCGGGCGGCGGGGGCGCCCTGCTGCGCCGCCTGGTCCGCTCCGAAGTGCTGCCGCCGCAGGGCGAGTTGCTGCTGGAGGAGTACGTCGACCCGGGCCCGGCCGCCCGGCTGCGCGACCTCACCTACGACGCCGTGGTCGGCCCGGACGGCACCGTGCACCCGGTCGGGGCGGGTGCCATGGAGGTGGCCGGCACCCGTTACCAGGGCGTCACCGTCGGCCCCGGCGCCGTCCCGCGGGCCGCCGCCGAGACGGCCCGCGCCTTCGCCCTCGCGGTGGGGGAGCGGCTGGCCGCGGAGGGCTACCGGGGCTGGTACGACGTCGACTTCGTCACCGACCGGCAGCGCCGGCTCGCCCCCACCGAGATCAACCTGCGGCTCACCGGGCCCGCCATCGCCTTCGTGCTGCGCGAACGCCTCGACCAGGTGCGCGGCCCCGGTCATCTGGTCCGCACCCTGGACGCGATGCCGCTCGGCGCCCGGCTCGCCCCCGAGGCGCTGCACGACCACCTCGACCGGCTGCGCCCGCGCTGCGCCCGGCTCGGCGTCACCCTGCTGCCGCTGATCCCGACGGCGGGCCACGACCCGGAGCCCGCCGTCGGCCTCGCCCTCGCCGGGCCGGACGCCGAGGCACTGGACGCCGCGCAGGCCCTGGTCGAGGCGGCCAACCACGCGCTGACCGGGATGTTCGAGGCGCTGCGCTGAGGCCCTACTTCTTGGCCTTCGGCTTGCTCAGCAGGAAGACCACGACCACCACCGCGGCCAGCATCAGTGGGATGTTGAACACGAAGACCATAATCGTCTCGCGCGACCAGTCGGTGGACTCGGTCAGCCGGTACAGGTTGTCCTGCGGCCACCAGGAGGCGAGCAGCCAGAACACCGAGATCCAGGTGAGCAGGGACAGCCGCAGCGAGCGGCCCTGCCGCAGCACCGCGGGGAGGCCGAGGACCAGGAAGGCCACGCCGGCGCCGAAGGCCAGGTTCTCGCACAGGTAGAGCAGCTCGAACCCGAACTGGTAGGCGTTGGGCACCGCCGAGACGTCGGTCGAGCTGGCGAAGAAGGCATCGGTGAACATCCAGGCGAAGAAGGCGCCGCCCAGCACGATGGAGGCCGCGAAGCAGCCCATCGCCTCCCCCTCGGAGAGCATCCCGGGCCTGCCGCCTCCGGCCTTGCCGCCGCCCTTCCTGCTGCCGCCCCCCTTGGCCGAGCGCGGCCCGGTGTGCCTCGGCGGGGCCGGCAGCGGCAGGGCGGCGCGGTCCAGCTTGCCGGCCCGGGTGCGCGGCAGCTCGGCGACGGGGATGACGGCGGCGGGCGCGGAGTAGCCGTTGAGCTCCGCCAGCAGGTACTGGGTGAGCGACCAGCCGTCCGTCCCCTCCGGCGTCCCCCGGGCGGGCACCGCGTAGCCGACCAGCACCCGCTGCCCCGGCGTCCGCTCCACCTCGACCACGGCCGCCTCCCGCACCGCCGGGTGGGCGCGCAGCACGCCCTCGGCCCGGGCCGCGGCCTTTACCCGGGTGGTCACCGTGGTGGCCCGCTCCGCGCCGAGCGGACCGACCACGGTCGCGGCGCGGCCGACGAACTCCAGGACGCCGTCCGCCCGCAGCAGCCCGAGGTCGCCGGTGAGCAGCACCCGCCCGTCCGGGTCGAAGTCCGCCCGGACGAAGCGGCGGGCAGTGTCCGCCGGCCGGTTGAGGTAGCCGCGGGTCAGGCCGCCGCCCGCGACGGCGATCTCGCCGACCCGCCCAGGCGCCACCGGGGTGGCGTTCGGGCCCAGCACGTACACCCGGGTGCCGGGGAAGGGCCGGCCGACCAGCGAGACCCGCTCCGCCCCCTCGGCGGCGGCCGCGCCGCGCACCTCGAAGTAGGTGCTGTCGACGGTGGCCTCGGCCAGGCCGTAGACGTTCAGCACCCGGGTGGACCCGCCGAGCAGCCGCTGCAGCGCCAACTGCTCGTCCAGGTACCACTTCTCGGCGCCGACGGTGAGCAGCCGCACCCCCGGCAGCCCGGTGCCGCCCGCCTCCAGCAGGGCGGTGAGACGGCGCGCGGTGCGGACGTTCAGCTCCATGACGGTGATCCGCTCCTCCGCCACCAGGGCGGGCAGGGCGGCGAGGTCGGCGGTGCGGTCCAGGGTGAGGTTGAACGGGGCGACCACCAGGGTCGCGCCGGTGCACAGCGCGCGGACCCAGTCGGCGGTGAAGACGTCGAACTCCAGGCTCGCGGTCTGCAGGATCCGGTCCTCGGCCGTCAGCCCGTACACCTCGCGCCAACCGGCGTACGCGGCCAGCAGGTTGCGGTGCTCGACCATCGCGCCGGTGGGCAGGCCGGTGGAACCGGAGGTGTAGAACACGCAGGCGAGGTCGCCGGGTTCGACCTCGGGGTGCTCGAACTCCCCGTCCGGCGCGGCCGGTTCGTCGACGCAGACGGGCTCGGACGCGGCCGCGTCGGTCAGTCGCGCCCGGTACCGCTGCTCGGTCAGCACCAGGTCCGGCGCGGCGTCCGCCAGCACGTGCCGCAGCAGCGCGTCGGGCGCGGTCGGCTCCACCGGCACGAACGCGGCGCCCGCCTTGAGCACCGCCAGCAACGCGACGTACACCTCGGTGCCCCGGCCCAGCGCGACCGCCGCCCGGCCGCCCGGGGCCAGCCCGCGCCGCGCCAGCACGGCGGCCAGCCGGTCCGCCCGCGCGTCCAGCTCCCCGTACGTCAGTTCCGCCTCGCCGCAGCGCACCGCCACCGCCTGCGGGGCCCGGCGGGCCTGCCGCGCGACCAGCCCGTGCAGGGTCGCCGCCCGCTCCTCGTCCACCGTCATCACGCCTCCCCCTCGTCCCCCTCGGAAAGGCACAATCTTCCTCCCAACTCCCCTCGTGCGACAGCGTTCTGTGGAATCCACCCGGGACCGCTCCGCGTCCACCCCTCGGACGGCCGGGCTCCGCCCCGTCCGGCGGCGGTACGGTGCACACGGACGGTCGGCGCCGGCCCGTCCGGTGCGGCGCCCGACACCCGTACCCTGCCCGGCGCCACGAAACGGAGTCCCCATGAGCCCGTCCTTCGACGGCCCGCTGCTGCGCACCCACGACGTGGACGTCGTGCGCGACGGCCGGCACCTGCTGCGCGGCATCACCCTGGAGATCCAGCCCGGCGAGCACTGGGCGCTGCTCGGCCCCAACGGGGCGGGCAAGTCCACGCTGCTCGCCCTGCTCGGCGCGGTCTCCCACCCCACCCGGGGCACGGTGGACGTGCTCGGGCGCCGGCTCGGCCGGGTGGACATCCGGGAGCTGCGCGCCCACCTCGGGCACGTCAACCCGCGCCACCCGCTGCGCTCGCCGCTGACCGTGCGCGAGGTGGTGCTCACCGGGCACACCAACACCATCGAGCCGGAGTGGCACCGCAAGCCCGCCCCCGAGGCGGTGGAGCGGGTCGAGCAGCTGATCGAGACGCTCGGCATGGCCGCGATGGCCGAGGCCCCGTGGACCACGCTCTCCCAGGGCGAGCGCGGCCGGGCGCTGATCGCCCGCGCGCTGATGCCCAGCCCCCGCCTGCTGCTGCTCGACGAACCCGCCACCGGGCTGGACCTGACCGCCCGCGAGTTGCTGCTGGACAGCCTGGACCTGCTGCGCCACCAGCACCCGGAGCTGGCCAGCGTGCTGGTCACCCACCACCTGGAGGAGCTGCCGGAGAGCACCACCCACGCCCTGCTGCTGCGCGGCGGCGAGTGCGTGGCGGCCGGGACGGTGGACGAGGTGATGACCACCGAGCTGATCAGCGAGACCTTCGGCCACCCGATCCGGATCAGCCGCCACGAGGGCCGCTGGACGGCCCGCGCCGCCGCCCGTCGAGTGCCCGGGAGGTAGCGGGCCGGGATCGGCAGGGGGGTGGGTGTCGACGGTAAAGAGTTCTTACGTAAGGTATGCCTTAGCTAAAAAGGAGGCACCGGCCCGGCCGGTGCTTTACCCGGCCTTGGCACCCCCATGCCCTTTTCCGTTGGAGCCCCCATGTCCGCCCGCCGCCGTTCCACCGCAGCCGCGCTGCTCAGCCTCGCCGTGGCGACCGCCGCCCTGGCCGGCTGCGCCTCGAAGAAGGACGACAAGGCGGGCGGCGCGGACGCGGTCAAGGTCAACGCCACCGACACCGCCTGCGAGGTCTCCAGGACCAGCTTCCCGTCCGGCCACGTGGTGCTGGACATCAGCAACAAGGGCTCCAAGACCACCGAGGTCTACGTCTACGCCGCCGGCGACAAGATCGTCACCGAGCGGGAGAACATCGGCCCCGGCACCAAGGCCACCATCAACGCCGAGATCAAGGCCGGCTCGTACGAGATCGCCTGCAAGCCCGGCATGGTCGGCGACGGCATCCGGCAGAAGATCACCGTCACCGGCGAGGGCGGCAGCGCCGCCCCGGCCGACCCGCGCCTGGCCGCCGCCGTCGACGCCTACCGCGCCTACGCCCAGCAGCAGGCCGACGCCACCGTCCCCGCCGTCGAGGCCTTCGCCGCCGCGATCAGGGGCGGCGACCTGGAGAAGGCCAAGTCGCTGTACGCGCCCTCGCGCACCGGCTGGGAGCGCACCGAGCCGGTCGCCGAGAGCTTCGGGGACGTCGACCCCAAGACCGACACCCGCGAGGACAAGCTGGAGCAGGGCCAGGAGTGGACCGGCTGGCACCGGCTGGAGAAGGCCCTCTGGGCCGACGCGAAGATCGGCGACGACGAGAAGAAGCTCGCCGACCAGCTGGTCGCCGACCTCAAGGACTGGCAGAAGAAGATCCCCGCGGCGGAGATCACCGCGACCAGCATGGCCAACGGCGCCAAGGAACTGCTGGACGAGGTCGCCACCAACAAGATCACCGGTGAGGAGGACCGCTACAGCCACACCGACCTGGCGGACTTCCACGCCAACGTCGAGGGCGCGCAGAAGGCCTATGAGCTGCTGAAGCCGGTCGCCGCGGAGAAGGACCCGGAGCTCGCCAGGACGCTCGACTCCGAGTTCGCCGCCATCAACGCCCTGCTGGCCAAGTACCGGCAGACCGACGGTGCCTTCACCCCCTACGACAGGGTCACCGAGGCCGAGCGCAAGACCTTCTCCGACGCGGTGAACTCGCTGGGCGAGCCGCTGTCGAAGCTGGCCGCCGCCGTGGTCGTCAAGTAACAGTCCCGTCAAGTGGCCGGGATCCGGCCGCAGTTCAGTGGTTCCGCAAGAGTGAGAAGGGCCCGCCCGTCGATGGACGCCGAGAACGAGCAGCAGAACGGCACGCCGGCCGCTGCCGACACCACCAACCGGGCCGCGGTCAGCCGACGCGCCGTCATCGGCTGGGCCGGCGCGGGCGTCGCGCTCGGCGCCGCCGCCGTCGGCTCGGTCGCCGCCGCGACCCGGCAGGACTCCGACCCGGTCCCGGCCGCGAACGCGACGACCGGCGGGGAGGTGCCCTTCTACGGCGAGCACCAGGCGGGCATCTCCACCCCGGTCCAGGACCGGCTGCACTTCGCGGCCTTCGACGTCTCCGAGAAGGCCACCCGGGAGTCGCTGGTCAAGCTGCTCAAGGAGTGGACCAAGGCGGCCGCCGCGATGACCGGCGGCCGTGAGGTCGGCACCGGCGCCGTGCCCGGCTCCGCCGAGGCGCCACCGGACGACACCGGCGAGGCGCTCGGCCTGCCCGCCTCCCGGCTCACCCTCACCATCGGCTTCGGGCCGAGCCTGTTCGAGAAGGACGGCATCGACCGCTTCGGCCTCAAGGCCCAGCGCCCCGAAGCCCTGATCGAGCTGCCGAACTTCAAGGGCGACAAGCTCGACCCGCTGCGCAGCGGCGGTGACCTCTGCGTCCAGGCCTGCGCCGACGACCCCCAGGTCGCGGTGCACGCGATCCGCAACCTGGCCCGGATCGGCATGGGCACCGTCAACATCCGCTGGTCCCAGCTCGGCTTCGGCAAGACCTCCTCGACCACCCCGGACGAGCAGACCCCGCGCAACCTGATGGGCTTCAAGGACGGCACCCACAACATCGCGGGCACCGACGCCGCCAACCTGACCGAGCACGTCTGGGCGGCCCCCGGCGACGGCCCGGAGTGGATGACCGGCGGCTCCTACCTGGTCGCCCGGCGGATCCGGATGCACATCGAGACCTGGGACCGCGCCTCGCTCAAGGACCAGGAGGACACCTTCGGGCGCACCAAGGGCGAGGGCGCCCCGTACGGCAGGGCCAAGGAGCACGACGCCCCCGACCTCAAGGCGATGCCCGCGACCTCGCACGTCGCCCTGGCCCACCCGGACGCCAACAACGGCCTGATGATCCTGCGCCGCGGTTTCTCCTTCACCGACGGCACCGACGGCCTCGGCCGCCTGGACGCCGGGCTGTTCTTCCTCGCCTACCAGCGCGACACCCGCAAGGCCTTCGTACCGCTGCAACAGCGGCTCGCGGCCTCCGACAAGCTCAACGAGTACATCCAGCACGTCGGCTCAGCCCACTTCGCCTGCCCGGCGGGCGTGCGCAAGCCGGGGGAGTGGTGGGGCCAGGCCCTCTTCGGATGATCCCGCCCGCTCTCACCACCCCGAGGAGTCAGCCGTGTTCGGCAACTACCTGATCGGCCTGCGCGAAGGCCTCGAAGCCAGCCTGGTCGTCTGCATCCTGATCGCCTACCTGGTCAAGACCGACCGCCGGGACAGGCTGCCGCCGGTGTGGATCGGCGTCACCGCGGCCGTGGTGCTGTCCATGGCCTTCGGCGCGGTGCTGCAGTTCGGCTCCTCGCAGCTCACCTTCGAGGCCCAGGAGGCGCTCGGCGGCTCGCTGTCGATCATCTCGGTCGGGCTGGTGACCTGGATGGTGTTCTGGATGCGGCGCACCGCCCGGCACCTGAAGACCGAGCTGCACGGCAAGCTGGACGCGGCGATCGCGATGGGCACGACCGCCCTGGTGGTCACCTCCTTCCTGGCGGTCGGCCGGGAGGGCCTGGAGACCGCGCTGTTCATCTGGTCGGCGGTGCAGGCCACCGACGACGGCTGGAACCCGCTGCTCGGCGCCGCGCTCGGCCTGCTCACCTCGGTGGTGCTCGGCTGGCTGTTCTACCGGGGTGCGCTGAAGATCAACCTGGCGAAGTTCTTCACCTGGACCGGCGCGATGCTGGTCGTGGTGGCGGCCGGCGTGCTCGCCTACGGCGTGCACGACCTCCAGGAGGCCGGCTGGCTGCCCGGCCTGCACTCGCCGGCCTTCGACATCTCCAGCACCGTCCCCAAGGACAGCTGGTACGGCACCCTGCTCAAGGGCGTGTTCAACTTCCAGCCGGACCCGACCGTCCTGCAGCTGGTGGTCTGGCTGGCCTACCTGCTGCCCACCCTGGCCGTCTTCTTCAACCTGTTCAGCGGCGGCAAGGCCGAGCCCGCCGAGCCCGTCGCCACCAAGCCGGCCGCCTGACCCGGCAGTTCACCACCCACCGCCCCGCCCGGCACCCGCCGGGCGGGGCGGTGTGGTGTGAACGGCCCTAGAGAGCGTGGGTCTTGGACATGAGGAAGAGGACGAGCAGCAGCCCGAAGCCGGCCGCGATGAACGGGCCGAGCGCGAGCTGTCGGTGCGTCCCGGAGACGTTGTGTTCACTCCACAGGTGCGATTCGGCCGTGCCGCGCGCGTCCCAGGACACCCGCCGCTGGTAGTCGCAGCTGTGGCACTCCACGTAGCGCTGGTTGTCCCCGCGCGAGACGATCACCGCCGTGTGCGAGTGCCCGTTCGAGTCCGTGCCCGTGAACCGGCTCGTGATCACGGCCCACCCCCTTGAGCGTAGCTGCCGTTCGCAGTGATCCTTGCACGGACCACTGGCGATTCCCCGGCGCCCATGGAACCACGCCTGCTGCCCCACCGTCCTGCTTTGAGGGGAACAGCCTCGTGCCGATCGCTCACCCGTGGGGGGAAACATGCACGTCCGTCGACCGACCCGGCTACTCGCGGCCAGTGCCGCGGCGCTCGCCGCCGCCGTCCTGCTGACCGCGTGCAACGATGATGCCGGGGCCGGGGCGCTGCCGGCACCGACGGTGACCGTCACCGGGGTGGCGCCCGCCCAGCCGACCGGAGCGGGCAGGACGGCGACCGGCAAGGCGACCGTCCCGGGAGCCACGCCCACCGGGCCGATGGCCACCCAGCCGGTCGGCGCGCGGTGCAGGGCCGACGAACTCGCCGTCACCGTCCAGCTCCAGGAGCCCGGATCGGCCATGGTGCTGCTCACCGTCAAGGGCGACCGCAGTTGCACGCTGTTCGGCTACCCGGGATACGGCGGACTGCGCGCCGACAACAGCGCGGACCCGCTGCCGGTCAAGCGGGAGCCGTACCCCGGGGCGCCCACGGCGGTCACCCTGACGCCGAAGACGACCGCCTTCGCCGGCCTCAAGTGGAACTCCTGCGACAAGGCCGACCCGAGCTGCCACGTGATCACCGGTCTGCAGCTCACCCCGCCGGACGAGACCAAGCAGGTGACCACCGAGGTGCTCGGTCTCGACGGCAAGCCCGTCACCCAACTCCTGGTCTCCGCCCAGGGCCTGACCACCGGCAGCCTGCAGCCCTCGAACCAGGGCGTGGTCTTCCCCAAGTCGTGACGCGTGGCAGCCCCTGGGGGGACGGTCGCACCGGACCGTTCCCCCAGGGGCTCCTGTCGTCCGCCCGGACTACTGGCTCTTGATCGCGTCCAGGATGTCCAGCTTCGCCGCCCGGTGGGCCGGCCAGAGTGCGGCCAACAGGCCGATCACGGCGGCGGCGAGCAGGAAGCCGGCGATCTGCAACGGCGGCACCACGGTGGTGATGCCCTTGAGGTCGTCCGCCATGGTCCGAACGCCCGCCCAGGCGACCAGGATGCCGAGGCCCACCCCGACCAGCCCGCCGAACAGCGCGATCAGCAGCGACTCCAGCCGGACCATCCGACGGATGCCGAGCCGGTCCAGGCCGATCGCCCGCAGCATGCCGATCTCCCGGCGGCGCTCGAACACCGACATCGCCATGGTGTTGACGACACCGAGCACGGCGATCACCACGGACATGCCGAGCAGCCCGTACATCATGTTCAGGATGCTGGTGACGGCCTGGCGGCTCTCCGCCTTGATGTCCTTCTCGCCCTTGACCGCGATCAGCGGGTTGCCGCCGGTCGCGTCGCGCAGCGCCTGCTTCAGCTGCTCGGTCGCGCCGTTCGCGCCCTTGACCAGGACCTTGTTGAGGCCGGAGCCGGGCTGGGCGTGCGGGCCGACCACGGCCTCCGGGGCGAGCACCGGGGCGAGCGCGGTGTCGGCCTCCAGGACGCCGCCGACGGTGAGCGAGCCCTTGCTGCCGTCCGGGTAGGTGACGCTCAGGGTGTCGCCGACCTTGTAGCCGGCGCTCTGGCTGCGGCTCGAACTCACCAGCAGCTTGCCCTGCTTGAGCGCGTCCGCCGAGCCCTCCTTGATCTTGATGGTGGTCAGCTGGTCGATGGTCGTCGCGTCCACGGCGGTCAGCCACTCGCTGTCATCGCCGTTCCGGCCGATGGCCACCGGGACGCCGCGCTCGGTGCTCATCGCGCTGACGCCCGGGGTCCTGGCGATCTGGGCGGCGACCTCGGGGGAGAGCATCGAGAAGTTCTGCATGGCGACCGTGTAGTCGGCCTTGAGGTCGCTCGAAGTGGAGTCGTCGACGGCCTTGTTCACCGAGGCGCCGACCACGGTCAGCGAGGTGATCAGGGTGACGCCGATGGTCAGCGCCGAGGCGGTGGCGGCGGTGCGGCGCGGGTTGCGCACCGCGTTCTCCCGGGCCAGCTTGCCCGGGGTGCCGTACACGGCGCGCAGCAGCGGGGCGAACAGCGCGATCAGCGGCCGGGACAGCAGCGGGGTCAGCACGAACACGCCGATCAGCAGGGCGCCGGCGCCGAGGCCGACCAGCTTGACCTCCTTGCCGCTCGCGCCGGCGGCCAGCGCGCCCGCACCGGCCAGCGAGAACAGCAGCCCGATGGTGTTGCGCAGCCGCAGGCTCTTCTGGGTGGCGGGCTGCTCGACCGAGCTCATCGCCGCCACCGGCGCGATCCGGGAGGCCCGGCGGGCGGGCAGCCAGGCGGCGAGCAGCGTCACCAGCACGCCGACGGCGATCGCGGCGAGGACGGTGGTCGGGGCGATCACCAGCGGGCCGTCCGGCAGGTTGGCGTCCATCGGGCCGTTGAGCAGCGCCTTGAGCCCGACGGCGATCCCGATGCCGGCCAGCAGCCCGGCGACCGAGGCGGTCAGGCCGACCAGCACGGCCTCGACCTTCACCGAGCGGGTGATCTGCCGGCGGGTGGCACCGACGGCGCGCAGCAGGGCCAGTTCCCTGGTGCGCTGGGCGACCAGCATGGTGAAGGTGTTGGCGATGATGAAGATCCCGACGAACAGCGCGATGGCGGCGAAGCCCATCAGGAAGGTGCTCAGGACCTTGGTGCCCCGGGCGATCATCTTGTCCTGCTCGTCGGCCAGTTCGCGGCCGGTCCTGGCCTCGATGCTGTCGCCCTGCGGAAGGGCCTGCTTGACGGCGGCGAGCAGTGCGGTGTCGTCGGTGCCCGGCTTGGCCTTGACGTCCAACTCGGCGAAGCGGCCGGGGCTCAGGTACAACTGCTGGGCGGTGGCGGTGTCGAAGGCGGCCAGCGAGCCACCGGCTACTACGCGCGGGTCGTTGGTGTGCAGGGTGCCGGTGAGCTTGAGCCGCATCACCGGGCCGTTGACCGCGACCCGGACGGTGTCGCCGACCTTGAAGCCGCCCTTCTCGGCGGTCCTGGTGTCCAGCGCGATCTCGGTGGCGTCCTTGGGGCCGCGGCCCGTGACCAGCGGGTAGCGCGGGTCGGTGCCGTCCGGGCCCGGCACGTAGTTGGTCCCGGTGGTGGAGAAGCCGTTGCCGATCAGCGCGCCCTTGTGGTCGGCGATGCCGGCGAAGCCGCTGACCACGCCGCGCACCTCGGCGGCGCCGGGCAGCGCGGCGACCGTGCGGCGGGTCTCCTCGGTGAGGGTCGGGCCGGTGGCGGCCCGGCCGCCGTGGTCGTAGCCGCGGCTGACGGCCTCGTTGTCGCTGACCGTGACGGCGATGTCGGCGTAGCTCTTGGAGTTCTGGGTCCTGAGCGCCTGGCCCATGGTGTCGGTGAAGACGAGCGTGCCGGCCACGAAGGCGGTGCCGAGCATGACGGCCAGCATGGTCATCAGCAGTCGGCCCTTGTGGGCCAGTACGTTGCGCAGTGCGGTGCGGAACAAGGGGTGTCCTGGGAGTTCGGGGGCGTCGGGTTCGTTCGCTGAGGGGCTCAGCTGGTGCGGCCCTTGGCGTCGAAGCGGCGCATGCGGTCCAGGACGGTGTCGGCGGTGGGGGCGTGGAGTTCGTCGACGATCCGGCCGTCGGCGAGGAAGACGACGCGGTCGGCGTAGGAGGCGGCGACCGGGTCGTGGGTGACCATGACGACGGTCTGGCCGAGTTCGCGCACGGAGTTGCGCAGGAAGGAGAGGATCTCGGCGCCGGAGCGGGAGTCCAGGTTGCCGGTGGGTTCGTCGGCGAAGATGATGTCGGGCTTTCCGGCGAGGGCGCGGGCGCAGGCGACGCGCTGCTGCTGGCCGCCGGAGAGCTGGGAGGGGCGGTGGCTGAGGCGGCCGGAGAGGCCGACGGTGTCGACGACCCGGTCGAGCCAGGCCTGGTCGGCCTTGCGGCCGGCGATGTCCATGGGGAGGGTGATGTTCTCCAGGGCGGTCAGGGTGGGGAGCAGGTTGAAGGCCTGGAAGATGAAGCCGATGTGGTCGCGGCGCAGCTGGGTGAGCTGCTTGTCCTTGAGGCCGACGAGTTCGGTGTCGCCGATGGTGGTGGAGCCGGAGGAGACGGTGTCCAGGCCGGCCATGCAGTGCATGAGGGTGGACTTGCCGGAGCCGGAGGGGCCCATGATGGCGGTGAACTCGCCCTGGGGGAAGGTGACGCTGACGTTGTCGAGGGCGACGACCCGGGTCTCCCCCTCCCCGTAGACCTTGTTCAGACCGGTGGCGCGGGCGGCCGCCAGGCCCGTGTGGACGGCGGTTGCGGGGAACGTCACGAGGACTCCTGGGAACGAATCGGATTTTCCTACCGATCCATCCTCTCCAGCGGTTCGGGCCCGATGTGTATGCCGGGGGGAGGGTCGGCCCCCGCCGACCCGGTGGTGCGGCGGGAGCGCTCTCCTCCTCAGGTATGACATGTCCCCCTGGGAACTCCTCGTGGTCACTCCACGGCGACGCCGAAGGCGGTCGCCAGTCCCGCCAGACCGTTCGTCACCGCCCGAGCCGAGGGTGCGAGGTGCCAGCCGCCGTCCGCCCGCCGGAAACTCCCCAGCAGCATCGCGGAGTCCGGGACGCCGCCGTTGGCGCCCGGCCACTTCGCCGGTCCACTCGCACCCGGCCCGTACTCGGCGGCGACGGCCAGCCCGTACACGTAGCCGAGCGGCAGCGCCGGCGGCTCCTCCTCCTCGGTGGAGACCGCGAGCACCACCTCGTCGACCGCGGCCGGCAGCCGGTGCAGGTCCAGGCTCAGCCGGGCCGCCCGGGCCGGCTCGCCCGGCACCGAGTGGGTCGGGTGCAGCCGGACGGCGCCGTCCGGGTCCTGCGGGTTGTTGAAGAACACGAAGTGCTCGTCGCTCAGCACCCGGCCGCCGGCGCACAGGAACGCCGTGACGTCCAGCTCCACCGGGTCCCCGCCGGCGGTGCGGCTCTGCCAGCTGACCGTCACGCTGCTCTGCGCGGCGGCCGGCTCGGCCTCCCTCGGCTCCCTCGGTCCCGGCTCGGGCGCGGCGCTCCCGCCCGGTCGGCCTGTTCCGCCTGGTCCGCCCCCGAGCCGGCCGCGCAGCCCCTGCTCCGCCAGCAGCTCCACCAGCTCCGGTCCGCTCACCAGGGTCAGCGGCTTGCCCTCGATGTAGCTGTACGAGCCGCGGCCGAAGCCCGCCGTGGTCACCAGGATGCCCTTGATCGCGCCGTGGTGGCGGACGGTGGACTCCAGGTCGCGCACGGCCGTCGGCGGCACGGTCTTCTTGTAGCGCTTCGCCTGGATCACGATCTTCCCGCCGGTCACCGGGTCCAGGTCCTCGGCGACCACGTCCACCCCGACGTCGCCGCTGCGGGCCGTGGTCATCACGCGGAAACCGCGCAACCGGAACAACTCGGCGATCAGGTCCTCGAACTCGAGCGGATCCATCTCGAAGAGGTCCGGCTCGTCCTCGCCGAAGTGCCCGGCCAGGTTCCCGCCGACCGACTCCGGCAGCCGGTCCGGCTTCACCTCGTCCAGCCGCTCGGGCCGCGCCGACAGCTTGCCGCCCAGGCCCTGGAAGCACTCCACCGGGGCCACCCGGTCCAGCGCCAGCCCGGAGAAACCGTCCCGGGTCGCGGTCAGCGTGGACAGGAAGCGCTCCGCCTCCCGGCCGGTCGCCGGGTCGATGCCGAGCACGAAGCCGTTCAGCACCACCGAGTCCAGCATCCCGTCCGGGTCCGCCCGGAACAGCTCCGCCGCCACCCGCAGCGCCGACTGCGCCAGCACCTCCCGGTACAGCGCCTTGCGCTCGGTCGCCGGGCGGGCCACCTCGGCCTCGCGGTCGTCCGTCCTCACGTACCGCACCCGGGCGGCCGCCGGCACCACGTCCGGACCGGGCAGCTCCCAGTTCACCACCAGCTGACGGCTCGACACCTCCCAGGCCGCCACCAGCCGGTGCGGAAAGCCCTCCGGCCAGGCCGCCGAGGCGTACAGCCCGGCCGTGAAGTACTCCTGCACCGCCTCCGGCTCACCCGCCCGCAGCCGCCGCAGCAACTCCTCGGTGCCGGCCATGCGTTCCGCCTCCTGGCGGCGGAACGACTCCGCCCAGTGCAGGTACTCCTGGCGGTACGCGGTCAGCCGGCGCTGCCGGTCCGCCTCCCGCGCCTGCGCGGCGTACCAGTCCTGCTCGAACCGGGCCCGGGCCTGGGCGACGTACTGCTCGTACTGCCGGCGCACCCCGCCGTTGCGGGCCTGCACCGGGTCCGGCGGCGGGACGTGGTACGCGGCGGAGGCCTGGTCCGGCATCGGTACCGGCTCGCCCAGCGGCCCCGGATCGAACGGCGGCACCGGGCGCGCCGCCAGCAGCGCCTGCGGCCCGAACGCCGGCGCGGCCAGCCCGGCCGCCAGCAATCCGCGCAACTCCGCCACCCGGGCGTCCAGTTCGGCCGTCCGCCGGGCAGCCTCCGCCTCCCGCGACTGCTGGTACGCGCGCTGCGCCTCCCGCTCGTCCCGGGCGGCCGCCCGCTGCGCCTCCCGCTGGGCGCGCTCGTGCCGCCGCAACTCCGCCGCCTCGGCACGCCAACGGGCCTCCTCCCGGCGCTGCTGCTGCCGCTGCGCCTCTGCCCAGACCGCCAGCACCCCGCTGTTCCGCCGCCCCGCCACCAGCCACCCCTCCCGTCCACACGCCGCCACTGGCGCCCGCCACAATAGAACGTGGACGGCCCGTCGGGCCAAGCGCCCGCGGCCTGCGGGGCTTCCGGTCCGGGGTGGCTCGCGCGGGTGGTGGGTCGAGGTCCGTCAACCCGTCGACCCGGCCGGCGAGTTCATGAACGGGCGTCAGTGCTGCGGCTCGGCGTACCAGCGCCAGTCGGTGCGGAGCGGGAGGCCGGGGAGGGCGGTGCGGCCGGTGGCCCAGAGGAGGGTCGGCCAGGGGTCCGCGAGGGGGACGTCGGGGAAGAGGCGGGTGAGGACGCGGGTGCAGACATCGGCGGGCGGGGTCCAGGGGACGCCGAGGCCCTGGGTGACGTCGTGGAGGTGGACCAGGGTCTCCACCAGGCTCATGGCCACGAAGCCGGAGGCGTCGGCGAGGCCCCACGGGTGGTGGGCCCGGGTGTCCGGCGGCGCGACCCGGGCGATGGCGACCATCAACCCGCCGCTGGCTTCCAGTACTTCGAGCAGACCCGGCACCCCGTCGGCCGGCTTGGCGCGGACGAAGTTGTTCGGGGCGCCGGGCGAGCGGCGGGTCGCCTCGAAGGGCACGTACCGGTCGCGCGGCGGCCGGGCCGGGCCGAGCTGGGCGGCGTAGGCGAGGAGGTCGTCGCCGAGGTGTTCGACGGTCTCCCAGCAGCTCCAGTCGAGGGTGCCGGCGGGCCGCGACCAGTCCGCGTCCGCGGGGGCGCCGGCCAGGGTGTCGACGGCGAGGCGCAGGGTGCGGGCGAGGTCGTCCGGGGTCGGTGAGTCGATCATGGACGGGACGCTAGCAGCGGCGCGGGGCCACTGGGGTCCGGGTCCCCGCATTCTCCGGGATGCGGTCGTTGTCAGTGGCAGCGGGTAGCCTCACCTGGGTCGTGGACCTACAGGGAGGGCTGCCCGTGACGATCCCCGCACCCCAGCACCCGGAGCGGCCGGCCGGCTGGATCTCCACCGGCCTGAGCTGGCACGACGGCCGGGCCCTGCTCGGTGCCGTGCGCGGCACCCGGGTGCACGAGCGCGCCGTCGCACCGGGTACGGAGGTCGGCTGGCTGCTCGGCGGCCCGCGCCGCTGCACCGGGGCCTGGCTGGCCGGGGCGACGGAGCGCACGCCCTGCCCGCACCACGCGGTGATCGCCCCGGACGGCGGCGCCACCCAGTGCCCGGCCTGCCAGAGCGTGGACCGCGGCCTGGCGCTGGCCCGGGACCAGATCCTGGACGACGGCCGGACCTACCTGCTCTACCTCGCCTGGTTCGGCGAGGGGCTGCTGAAGGTCGGCCTGACCGCCGAGCAGCGCGGTGACAGCCGACTGCTCGAACAGGGCGCGCTGGCCTACGCGTTCACCGCACGCGGCGGCCTGCCCGCGGTGCGCCGCGCCGAACTGACCGTCGCCGCCTCGGGGTTGGCCCGGGAGCGGTACAAGTCCCGGCTGAAGACGGACCACTGGTGGGCGCACGGCGACGCCCCGCACCGCCGTGCCGTGCTCGCCGAGGCCCGCGCCCAGGCGCACCGGCTGCTGGACGGCCACGCGGTGGAACTGCTCGCCGACCGCCCGGTGGTGGACCACGTGGAGCGCTTCGGCCTGGCCGACGGCGCCCCCGAGGCCTACCGGGAGATCACCGGCCTGGCCGCCGGCGCGGTGATCGCGGGCACGCTGCGCCCGCCGGTGGGCCGGCACCTCTTCCTCGACCAGCCGGACGGCTCCGGCCCGCTGCTGCTGGACACCCGGCGGCTCACCGGCTGGACGCTCGTGCCCGTCACCGGCCGGCCCTGCGAGGGCCTCGCCCTGGAGGAGCGGAGCCGCCCGCCGGAGCCGGACACCCAGGAGGCACTGTTCTGAAGGCCCTAACCGAGCCGGCCGCGCACCCCGCCCGGCCCCGAGCGGGCCCGGCGGGACAGTGGTGGGCGGGACGGGCGGACGTCGCCGCGACCGGCGGCGACCGGCTCGGCGGCCTCGGCGGCGCGCCGGGCCAGGGCGGCCCGGGCGGCGGCCAGGGCGAGCCGGGCGAGCAGCGGGTCCTCCCGCAGGCCCGCCGTGAGCTTGGACGTCTGGCAGGGGGAGCACCAGACCGGCGAGGCCGGCCCGTCCGGGTACACCATGCCCTCCGGTGGCAGGTAGTGCCCACCGCACTCGACGCATTCGAAGACCAGTCTCATCCGACGATCACCGTCCCGGATCCGTGGCACCGACCGCAGGGTGACCAGAAGGTGTGAACCCTGGGCACCATGCTCCCTTCCTCGTCCAGTTCGACCGTTGCCTCGGTCTTCTGGGTCCCCCCGGACCCGCCGCAGCCGGAGCAGGACTGAACCTCGGGCATATGCCGTCCTTCCGTAGCGGAGCACCACCGTAGCGCGATTCTCCGTCGGGAAGCACCGCCCGCAGCCATCCACCACCCGTTCGGGTAGCGCGAACTCCCGTCGCGCGCCCCGGAGAAGGGCTCCGGTTAACGGCGAGACGGCGTCGGCCCCTCGCCTGAGCACCAGAGCGAGGGGCCGACCGATCAGGGGGAGTCTCAGCCGCGGGCGGCCCGCAGGAACTCCCGGTTCATCGCCGCGATGCTGGGCAGCGGGATGCCCTTGGGGCAGGCGGTGGCGCACTCACCGGTGTTGGTGCAGCCGCCGAAGCCCTCGGCGTCCATCGCCGAGACCATGTTCCGCACCCGGGCGGCGCGTTCGGGCGCGCCCTGCGGCAGCACGTTGAGGTGCACCACCTTGGCGGAGGTGAACAGCATCGCCGAGCCGTTCGGGCAGGCGGCCACGCAGGCGCCGCAGCCGATGCACTCGGCGTGCTCGAAGGCGGTGTCCGCGGCCTCCTTGGGGACGGGCGTGGCGTGCGCCTCGGGGGCGCTGCCGGTGGGGGCGGTGATGTAGCCGCCGGAGCCGATGATCCGGTCGAAGGCGGAGCGGTCCACCACCAGGTCCTTGACCACCGGGAAGGCCGCCGCCCGCCACGGTTCGACGTCGATGGTGTCGCCGTCCTGGAAGTGCCGCATGTGCAGCTGGCAGGTGGTGGTGCGTTCGGGGCCGTGCGCCTGGCCGTTGATGACCATGCCGCAGGCGCCGCAGATGCCCTCGCGGCAGTCGTGGTCGAAGGCGACCGGCTGGTCGCCACGGGTGATCAGCTCCTCGTTGAGGGTGTCGAGCATCTCCAGGAAGGACATGTCCGGGCTGATGCCGCTGACCTGGTAGGTGGTCATCGAGCCGGGTGCGTCCGGGCCCGACTGGCGCCAGATGCGCAGGGTGAGGTTCACGCGTAGCTCCGCTGGGTGGGGTGGACGTGCTCGAAGTCGAGGTCCTCGCGGTGGAGGACGGGTGCCTCGCCGGTGGCGGTGAACTCCCAGGCGGCGGCGTAGGAGAACTCCTCGTCGCGCCGGGCGGCCTCGCCGTCGGGGGTCTGGCTCTCGGTGCGGAAGTGGCCGCCGCAGGACTCGGCGCGGTGCAGCGCGTCCAGGCACATCAGTTCGGCCAGTTCGAAGTAGTCGACCAGTCGGTTGGCCTTCTCCAGCGACTGGTTGAGCTCCCGGCCGGTGCCGGGCACCTTGATCCGGCGCCAGAACTCCTCGCGCAGCCGGGGGATCCGCTCCAGCGCGCGCTTGAGCCCGGCCTCGTCGCGGGCCATTCCGCACTCGTCCCAGAGGAGTTCGCCGAGCTCGCGGTGGAAGGAGTCCGGGGTGCGGTCGCCGTCGACGGAGAGGATCAGGTTGAGCCGGTCCGCGACCTCGGCCTCGACCTCGGTGAGCACCGGGTGGTCGGCGGGCACCGCGGCGACCGGGTTGCGGGCCAGGTAGTCGTTGATGGTGGGCGGCAGCACGAAGTAGCCGTCGGCGAGGCCCTGCATCAGCGCGCTGGCGCCGAGCCGGTTGGCGCCGTGGTCGGAGAAGTTGGCCTCGCCGATGGCGAACAGGCCCGGGATGCTGGTCTGCAGGTCGTAGTCGACCCAGAGCCCGCCCATCGTGTAGTGGATCGCCGGGTAGATCCGCATCGGCACCTGGTACGGGTCCTCGGCGGTGATCCGCTCGTACATCTCGAAGAGGTTGCCGTACTTGGCCTCGACGGCGTCGCGGCCCATCCGGCGGATCGCGTCGGCGAAGTCCAGGTACACGCCCTGCCCGCCGGGGCCGACGCCGCGGCCCTCGTCGCAGACGTTCTTGGCGGCCCGGGAGGCGATGTCGCGGGGCACCAGGTTGCCGAAGGAGGGGTAGATCCGCTCCAGGTAGTAGTCCCGCTCCTCCTCCGGGATCCGCGCGGGCGGGCGGGTGTCGCCCTGGGCCTTGGGCACCCAGATCCGGCCGTCGTTGCGCAGCGACTCGCTCATCAGGGTGAGCTTGGACTGGTGGTCGCCGGAGCGCGGGATGCAGGTGGGGTGGATCTGGGTGAAGCACGGGTTGGCGAAGTAGGCGCCGCGCCGGTGGGCCCGCCAGATCGCGGTGGCGTTGGAGTTCTTGGCGTTGGTGGACAGGTAGAACACGTTGCCGTAGCCGCCGGTGGCGAGGACGACGGCGTCCGCGGTGTACGAGCTGATCTCGCCGGTGACCAGGTCGCGGGCGACGATGCCGCGGGCCCGGCCGTCGACCACCAGCAGGTCGAGCATCTCGGTGCGCGGGTGGATCTCCACGTTCCCGGCGGCGATCTGCCGGGAGAGCGCCTGGTAGGCACCGAGCAGCAGCTGCTGCCCGGTCTGGCCGCGGGCGTAGAAGGTGCGGGAGACCTGCACGCCGCCGAAGGAGCGGGTGTCCAGCAGGCCGCCGTACTCGCGGGCGAAGGGCACGCCCTGGGCCACGCACTGGTCGATGATCTCCACCGACACCTGGGCGAGCCGGTGCACGTTGGACTCGCGGGCCCGGAAGTCGCCGCCCTTGACGGTGTCGTAGAACAGCCGGCGGATCGAGTCGCCGTCGTTGCGGTAGTTCTTGGCCGCGTTGATGCCGCCCTGGGCGGCGATCGAGTGAGCGCGTCGCGGGGAGTCCTGGAAGCAGAACTGGACCACGTGGTAGCCCTGTTCGGCGAGGGTGGCGCCGGCCGCGCCGCCGGCCAGGCCGGTGCCGACCACGATCACGGTGTGCTTGCGCCGGTTCGCCGGGTTGACCAGCTTGGCCTCGAACCGCCGCTGGTCCCAGCGCTGTTCGATCGGCCCGGCGGGGGCCTTGGTGTCGGCGATCGGCTCGCCGACGGCGTAGTCCAGGTAGCTCATTTGACGACTCCGAACATCACGGCCAGGGGGACGGACAGGAAGCCGGCCGTCAGCAGCAGCGCCAGGCCGTTGGCGGTCAGCTTCAGCGCCCGGTCGCGGCGGGCGTTGTTGGCGCCGAGGGTCTGCGCGGCGCTCCAGAAGCCGTGCCGGATGTGGAAGCCGAGGGCCAGCATCGCGACGATGTAGATCACGTCGCTGTACCAGCGACCGAAGGTGCCCACGACGTTCTGGTAGACGTGGCCGTGCTCGGCGACCGGGTTCACGGTGAGCGTGGTGAGGTCGAGGATGTGCCAGACGATGAACAGGCCCAGGATCACCCCGCCCCAGCGCATGGTCCGGGTCGCGTAGCTGGCGCGGCGGCGCTGGTGCACGTACTTGCTCGGGCGGGCGGCGAGGTCGCGGCGGCTGAGCTGGTACGCGGACACCCCGTGCAGGACGACGGAGGCCAGCAGGGCGGTGCGGGCGATCCACAGGAACCACTCGTGGCCCAGGAACGGCTGGCCGATGGTGCGCAGCCAGGCCGCGTAGCCGTTGATGTCGTCGGGGCCGAAGAACACCTTGAGGTTCCCCAGCATGTGCGCGACCAGGTACAGCAGCATGACCAGGCCGGTGACGGCCATGACCGCCTTCTTGCCGACGGTCGACCGCCACAGGGTCGCCAGGGTGGACGGATGCCGGCCCGTCCGAGTCGCGGTTGTCATGGCAGCAACGGTAGGGAGGGCGGCAAGGGGGCGTCCAAGACATGCTGCGGCTGGTGACGATAGTCGGGTCCTATCGTTGCGGCGTAGCCTGGTCGCGTGCAGCTGCAGCAACTCCGCTACTTCCTGGCCGTCGCCGAGACCCGGCACTTCACCCGGGCGGCCGAGGCCGCGCATGTCGCCCAGCCCTCGCTCTCGCAGCAGATCCGGGCGCTGGAGCGGGAGTTGGGGGCCGAACTGTTCCACCGCACCCGGGGCAACATCACCCTCACCGACGCCGGGGACGCCCTGCTGCCGCTGGCCCGGCGCATCCTCGCGGACACCGAGAGCGCCCGCCTCGCCGTCCAGGAGACGGTGCAGCTGCGCCGCGGCCGGGTCCGGCTGGGTGCGCCGCCGAGCCTGTGCACCAGCCTGGTGCCGGACGTGCTGCGGGTGTTCCGGGACCGCTACCCGGGCGTCGCGCTGGGGGTGCGCGAGGGCGGCTCGCGGGACCTGGTGCGCTGGCTGGCGGCGGGCGAGCTGGACCTCGCGCTGATCATCACCCCGCCCAGCGGGGAGGCTGCGCCCGCCCTGGCCGTCACCGAACTGCTGCACGAGGAGCTGGTGCTGGTCTCGGCCGCGGGGCGTGCCCGGCGCACCGTGCGGGTGGCCGAACTCAAGGAACGGCCACTGGTGATGTTCCGGGAGGGCTACGACCTGCGCGAGGCGACCCTGGCGGCCTGCCGGGCGGCCGGGTTCGAGCCGGAGTTCGCGGTGGAGGGTGGCGAGATGGACGCGGTGCTGGGCTTCGTGCGGGCCGGGCTCGGACCGGCCGTGCTGCCCGGCATGGTGGCGGCACGCTCGGGGCTCGCGGTGACGGCCTTCGCCGGCCCGGGCCTAGCACGCACCATCGCCGTGGCGCACGCCCACGACGTGCCGCTGACCCGCGCGGCGGAGGCCCTGCGTACGACCCTGCTGGCGCACCTGCGCGACGCCGCCCGCAGCGGCGAACTCCCACCGGGCACCAAGCTGTTGCTGCCGTGACCCCCGTCCCGAACCTGCGCGTGGCGCGGGAGGAGGTGTGGGTTCGACGCGCGTGGGGTTCGACGTAGCGCGGCAGCACCGATCTCAGCCGTACAGCCCCGGATCGCGGAGGACCCCCCGGCGTGGTCCGGGCCCTGCGTCAACGCCCGCAGGACTTCGAAGCCTCCACCAGCACGCCAGACGAGGGTGCCCGCAGCGTGCGGGCCGGGCATCACAAGCGATCAGCGAGTCGCAGTGCGCGCAACGCGGAATCCTACGTCGTCGACTCGGAAGGTCGGGTGGCTGCGACGTCGGACGGAGGCCCTGCAGCTCCAGTGCTCGTCGAACCAGCCACCGCCGCGCAGTACCCGGTAGGTTCCGTATACCTCGGCGTCGTAGATGTCCCAGCACCACTCCCACACGTTGCCGAGCGTGTCGTGAAAGCCCCACGGATTGTGCCGCTTACGGCACACCTCATGGATGCGCTCGGTCGAGTTGCCTCGGTACCAAGCGATCTCGTCGAGGGGGCCGTACCGCGGTCCCGTGGTACCGGCGCGGCAGGCGTACTCCCACTCGGCTTCTGTCGGCAGTCTGTACCCATCGGCGGATGCGTCCCACTCGATTTCCTCACCGCCGGCCTGGAAGTGGTAGACGGGGGAGAACCCGTCGCGCTGGGACAGCGCGTTGCAGAATCGGACGGCATCCCACCAGGAAACGCTATCGACGGGTAACCGGTCCCCGTAGGCCGCGATCGGATGCTGGTCGGCGATCCGGGCGTAAAGCGCCTGGGTGATCGGATACGCCGCGAGCTGGTAAGGCGCAAGCTCAACCGTCCAGCTGCGCTGCGTGCGCCGGTCTGACAAGACGATCTGTCCGGCGGGAATGTCGATCATCTTGGGCTCTGCACTCGTATCCATACTTCGAGGACGTTACCGGAATCTCCTGGACCGGATACGGCAGGCTGCGACCCGATGTGATCCACTTCTCTCGATTGGCCTGCCTGCCTTGCCCGTTGCCACCGCCCGTCCGATCACCTTGCACGCTGCCGAGCGCAAGCGGCTGAAACTGATGGCCTACGGCCACAAGACCGAGTACCGGCTGCGGATGCGCGCGCAGATCGTCCTGCAGGCCGCACGCGGACACGCCAACGCGCGCATCGCCCGGGAGACCGGCCTGCACCTGGACACGGTCCGGTGCTGGCGCGGCAGCGCCCGCACTTGGCAAGGCGTCCCGCTCGGCGAGGACGAGTACGTGATCAGCGCGGACGAGAAGACCTCCATCCAGGCCCGCTGCCGCTGCCACCCCACCCTCGAGCCTTCGAAGACCGCTACAACGCCACGGCACAGCCGTTCCAGTGGAGGTTCACCACCTCCGACCTGGACGATCTGCTGGCCAGGCTCGATCAGCACACCACCGACCACCAGGAAGAATCCTCGCTCCGCCTCGCCGCATGATCAACCCCCGAAGGACTTCCGGAGCCGACCGCTAAGCTGCTGCACCGTGCGCGGTTCACGGCGGCGGGCGTGTCGGTCCGCGCTGCCGGGGCAGGAACGGGGGGGCGGATGCGCGAGGATCAGCGGCGGGCGGAGGCTACCCGGCAGCAGGCGCTGCTTGAGCGGTGGGTTGCCCCGCGCCGGACACGGGCGGCGGGGAAGGCGCTCGATGCGTACCGCGCGAGTGGGCAACGGCTGACCGCTGCCCGCCGGGCCGGAGACCTGTCGGCTGCACAGGAGTCACTCGCCCAGCAGCTGGCCGCACAGCAGGAGTTGGGCGAGCTGATCGGTGCGAGGGAGGCGGGTTGGCTGCTGGACGCCGCCGACCGTCCGGCGGAGCTGGTGACCGTCTTCGTCGACGAGACCACCGTGCGCGCGCAGCACGTGCAGCGTGCCGGGTTGGGGACTCTGCAGGCGTACGGCGCGGTCGCGCTGCCGGGCGAGCTGCTGCCGGTCTTCGCTGCCCGCGCGGCCGGGATCCAGGCCGAGTTCGGGATCGGTGGCGAGGAGTTGAAGTGGTCGCCGGACCGGAAGCGGCAGCCGGCGCAGTTCGCACTCGGCGCCCGCGGGCGCGAGCCGGTGCAGCGGGCTCTGCTGGCAGTGGCCGCCGAGTGCGGGGCTTGGACGGCGACCGTGGTGTGGGACCAGGAGCGCGATCCGAGTCCGGATGCCCACCGAGAGAAGTGGATGCTGAAGCTGCTCTACGAGCGGATCAGCATGGGTCTGTCCGATCGGGACGGTCTCGGCACAGTGGTCTTCGACCAGAAGCACTCCCTGCGCGGGCACGACGCTGACTGGCTCGCTGCCACCCGGAAGCTGACGGACCATGGAACCGAGTACACCAGCGCCTCCCGGATCGTGAACCGCTTCGTCATGGGCCCGTCCGACCATCTGCCCGGCCTCCAGCTCGCCGACCTGGTCGTCGGCGCCACCACGGCCCTGGTCGCCGGCCAGAAGAGCGGGCTGGCGCTGCGGGAACCGCTGCTGGAGCTGATCCACCGCCGCGAGGACGGGGATCTGTCCGGCGCCGGACTGAAGTTGTGGCCCAACTCGTTGGAGAACCTGTATTCCTGGATCCAGCACGGCCGGCCTGCCGAGCCGAAGGGTGAGCTGTACGAGCTGCTGCGGTCGTTCGGCGACGACTCCCTGGACTCGCTCCGGGACCATCGGCCGTTCGCCCGGGATGACGGCCTGACCGAACGTCATTGATTCTCCGTCGTGTTGGAGGCAGCATGCACTCATGGCTGACGAACGCTGTGATCACGGGCTGATAGTCGGGCAGTGCGGTCACTGCAAGCCGGTTCCCCCGGGTCTGACCGCATCCGTCTGGACCACCCGGGGCGGCTCGGTGTTCCACCGATCGGTGGCGTGCGACGCGCTCGCCGACGGACAGGCCCGCGCCGCCCGCACGGGCAGGGACGTGCACCAGCCGACCCGCGTCGCACTGGCCGACGCCATGGCACAGGGGCGCGGTGCCTGCATCCCCTGCTTCCCTGGCTACCGCCCGACCAGCACCACCAAGCCCTGCCTCGTCCGGGTGGGCACGCAATGGCTGGGCGGCCTGCTCACCGAGTGGCGGCGCGGTGCCGACGGGCGGTGGAGCGGGGTGGTCTCGTACGTCGCCGACGGCGAGCAGGTGACTGTCGTCAAGGACCAGGAGGATCTGCGCCCGGCGTCCTGAGGCCTCCCGTGCCGACTCCCGGCCGCCATCCTTGATCATCTTCGTGGTCGGCGTGCGGGTCGACCCGGCCGACCGCGGTCAGCCCGGCCAGTCGGCCGGTCAGGAAACTCACATACACGGTGCGGTCGGGGCCAGCGTTTGCCCAGCTGGGCGGAGGCGGAGGATACGAGATTCGAACTCGTGAGGGGTTGCCCCCAACACGCTTTCCAAGCGTGCGCGAGCGCGAAGGCCCGGGGCTGGCCCCGGGCCTTCGGCGTGCGTGCGCTCAGGCCGGCAGCACGGCCTCGATCGCGGCGATCAGCTCCGCCGACTCCGGCTCGACGCGCGGACGCAGACGCGCGGCGACGGTGCCGTCCGGGGAGATCAGGAACTTCTCGAAGTTCCAGCTGACGTCCCCGGCCTGGCCCTCGGCGTCGGCGACCTGGGTCAGCTGCTGGTACAGCGGGTGCCGGTCGTCACCGTTGACGTCGATCTTCTCGAACAGCGGGAAGGTCACGCCGTAGGTGGTCGAGCAGAAGCTCCGGATCTCCTCGGCGCTGCCCGGCTCCTGCCCGGCGAACTGGTTGCACGGGAAGCCCAGCACGGTGAACCCGCGCGCGGCGTACCGCTTCTGGAGGTTCTCCAGACCGGTGTACTGCGGGGTCAGGCCGCACTTGGACGCGACGTTGACGATCAGCAGCGCCTCGCCCTTGTGGTCGCCCAGCGAGGTGGCCTCGCCGGACAGGGTGCGCAGCGGGATGTCGTACAGGCTCACGGTGGTGGTCCTTTCGGCAGGTCGGCGGGGGATGTCGCCCGGGCACACGGTAGCGGGCCCCGGACGGCTCAACCGTGGCGGCACCGCCGGTGTTCCGTCCGGGCCCGCCGGTGTTCCGCAGGTGCGGGGGCGTACGGAGCGGCTCGTCCGCCCCCGCACCGGCAGGCTCGCGGCGTCGACCGGTCAGAGGGCCAGCGGCTTGATCGCGGTCGGCGCGTGCTCGGGCAGGGTGGCCAGCTCCTCGAACTCGTTGACCTTGTCGATGTCGGCGGCGGCCATCGAGATGTTGGTGACCCGCTCCAGGATCGCCTCGACCACGACCGGGACGCGGAACTCGGCGGCCAGCTTCTTGGCCTCCTCGAAGGCCGGCAGCAGGCCCTCGGGCTCGGTGACCCGGATCGCCTTGCAGCCCAGGCCCTCGGCGACCTTGACGTGGTCCACGCCGTAGACGCCCAGTTCCGGCGCGTTGATGTTCTCGAACTCCAGCTTGACCTGGAAGTCGATGTCGAAGTTGCGCTGCGCCTGGCGGATCAGGCCCAGGTAGGAGTTGTTCACCAGCACGTGGACGTACGGGATCCGGTGCTGGGCGCCGACCGCCAGCTCCTCGATCATGAACTGGAAGTCGTAGTCGCCGGAGAGGGCGACGATCCGGCCCTCCGGGTCGGCGGTGGCGACGCCCAGCGCGGCCGGGATGGTCCAGCCCAGCGGGCCGGCCTGGCCGCAGTTGATCCAGTGCCGCGGCTTGTAGACGTGCAGCATCTGCGCGCCGGCGATCTGGGACAGACCGATGGTGGTGACGTACCGGGTCTCCGGTCCGAAGGCCCGGTTCATCTCCTCGTAGACGCGCTGCGGCTTGAGCGGCACGTTGTCGAAGTGGGTGCGGCGCTGCAGCTGGGCCTTGCGCTCCTGGGTGGAGGCGGCCCACGCGCTGCGGTCCTTGAGCGTGCCGGCGAACTTGAGCTCCTTGGCGACCTGGACGAACAGTTCCAGGGCGGCCTTGGCGTCGGAGGCGATGCCGAGCTCGGGGGCGAAGATCTTGCCGATCTGGGTGGGCTCGACGTCGACGTGGACGAACTTGCGGCCCGCGGTGTAGACGTCCAGGCCGCCGGTGTGGCGGTTGGCCCAGCGGTTGCCGATGCCGAGGACGAAGTCGGAGGCGAGGAAGTTCTCGTTGCCGTAGCGGTGCGAGGTCTGCAGGCCGACCATACCGGCGTTCAGCTCGTGGTCGTCCGGGACGATGCCCCAGCCCATCAGGGTCGGGACCACCGGGACGCCGGTCAGCTCGGCGAACTCCAGCAGCAGTTCGGAGGCGTCGGCGTTGATGACGCCGCCGCCGGCCACGATCAGCGGGCGCTCGGACTCCTGGAGCAACGCGATGGCCTTCTCGATCTGGATCCGGTTGGCGGTCGGCTTGTAGACCGGCAGCGGCTGGTAGGCCTCCGGGTCGAAGTCGATCTCGGTCAGCTGGACGTCGATCGGCAGGTCGATCAGGACCGGGCCGGGGCGGCCGGAGCGCATCAGGTGGAAGGCCTGCTGGAACACGCCGGGGACCTGCGCGGCCTCCAGGACGGTGGTGGCGGCCTTGGTGACCGGCTTGGCGATCGAGGCGATGTCGACGGCCTGGAAGTCCTCCTTGTGGAGGCGGGCGACCGGGGCCTGGCCGGTGATGCACAGGATCGGGACGGAGTCGGCGATCGCCGAGTACAGGCCGGTGATCATGTCGGTGCCGGCCGGGCCGGAGGTGCCGATGCACACGCCGATGTTGCCGGCCTTGGCGCGGGTGTAGCCCTCGGCCATGTGGGAGGCGCCCTCGACGTGCCGGGCCAGGGTGTGCCTGATCCCGCCGGAGGCCTTGAGGGCGGCGTAGAAGGGGTTGATCGCGGCGCCCGGCACGCCGAAGGCGACGTCGACGCCTTCGAGCTTGAGGATCTCCACGGCCGCGCGGGCGGCTGTCATACGAGGCATCGGGTCTCTCCTGCGTCGGCCCGCAGTGGCTCGGAGGGCTCATCTCCTGAATTCCACCATACGGAAGAGCGGTTTCTGTATGTGGAAACACGGTAGGGTCGGGTCCGGCGGGGAGTCAAGGGGGACTTCAACAGAATGTGTAACGCCGGATCGCGACCTCCCGGACGGCCGTGGTTCGTACACCAGAACCGCGTTCGCGCCGGTGTACCCGGGGAAGCGGAGCCTCCGGCCCGGAAAGCGCACCCGCCGTGCAGTGCCGGTGAAGGGACGGTGCCCGAGGTCGGCCCGCCCCGCGGAGCTGGGTACCGTCGGTGCCACGCCGGGCCCGTGGCGTCCGACCGGGGCCGCGGCAGGGGGATCCCGGGCGCGCCGGAACGGGGGGACACCGTCGGCGGGCCCGTCCAGGACCGGCGCCCGGTCCGCCGCAGCCTCCGGTCGTGAGACGCACCTCCCGACCGCGCCGACCCGAGACCCGCCGCCTGCCGCCCGTCGCCCGTCGCCCGTCGCCCGTCGCCCGACACCCGTCGTCCGTTCGGACCCGGTGCCGTACCGCTGTCGCCTGCCGCGGTCAGCCCTCACCGCCGTCGTCCCACGCCCCATCCCGCCTCCCGCCTCCCGCCCCGCAACGGCGCGCCCGCAGCGGCGGGCGCGCGGAAGGAACGCCGCCATGCGCCGCACCCCTGCCCGACCCCCGGCGGTGACCGGGTGAACCGTCCGCCCCGCCGCCAGGGCCCGCCGGGCCGCCCCCGCAAGAACGCCCCGCCGGGCCGCCGCCGACCCCCGCTCGCCACGCTGCGCGCCGTCCCCTGGCGGCACGACCTGCCCGCCTCGCTGGTGGTGCTCCTGGTCGCGCTCCCGCTCTGCGTCGGGGTCGCCGTCGCCTCCGGCGTCCCGGCCGAACTCGGGCTGGTCACCGGCATCGTCGGCGGCCTGGTCGTCGGCCTGCTGCCCGGCAGCAGCCTCCAGGTCAGCGGGCCCGCCGCCGGACTGACCGTGCTGGTCGCCGAGGCCGTCCAGCGCTTCGGCATCGGCGCGCTCGGCCCGCTGGTGCTCGGCACCGGCCTGCTCCAGCTGGCGATGGGAGCGCTACGGCTCGGCCGCTGGTTCCGCGCGATGTCCGCCTCGGTGGTGCACGGCATGCTGGCCGGCATCGGACTGACCCTGGTGTCCGGCCAGCTGTACGCGCTCGCCGACCGCCGCGCCCCCGGCACCGGCCCGCAGAAGCTCGCCGGACTGCCCGCCCTGCTGACCGACGCGGCCACCGCCGCCGCCAACCCGAGCGCCGTCGCCCTCGGCCTGGGCACCCTGCTGGTGCTCGTCGGCTGGAAGCACCTACCGGCCCGGGCGGCCCGCAGCGTTCCCGCGCCGCTCGCCGTCGTCGGCCTCGCCGCCGCCGTCACCGCCGCGGCCGACCTGCCGGTCGCCCGGGTCCGGGTCGCCGGTCTGCTCGACGTCGTCCAGCTGCCCGAGCCCGCCACGCTCGGCGCCCTGGTCGGCACCGCCGGGCTCGGCACGGTCGTCGCCTTCACCCTGATCGCCTCCGCCGAGACGCTGTTCAGCGCCGCCGCCGTGGACCGGATGCACCACGGCCCGCGCACCGACTACGACCGCGAACTCACCGCCCAGGGCCTCGGCAACACCGTCTGCGGACTTCTCGGCGCCCTGCCGATGACCGCCGTGATCGTGCGCAGCGCCGCCAACGTCCAGGCGGGCGCCCGCACCAAGGCCGCGCGCTTCCTGCACGGGCTGTGGCTGCTGCTGTTCACCGCCCTGCTGCCCGGCGCGCTCGGCTTGGTCCCGCTCACCGCGCTGGCCGCGGTCCTGGTGCACGCCGGAGCCAAGCTGGTGCCGGTGCGCCGGATCGCCGCGCTGTGTCGCGGGCACCGCGGCGAGGCGTTGGTGCTGGGAGCGACAGCGGTCGCGATCGTCGCCACCGACCTGTTCGAGGGGGTGCTGATCGGCGTCGGCCTGGCCGTGGTCAAGTCCGCCTGGCAGACCTCCCACCTGCAGATCGCCGTGGAGGAGCTGGTGCTGACGAGTGGTCGGCCATTGCGCCGGGTACGGCTCAGCGGCAATGCCACCTTCCTGCGGCTGCCCCGGCTGCTGGACACCCTGGAACGGCTGCCCGGCGACCGGCCGGTGGAACTGGACTGGTCCGGGCTGCGCCACCTGGACCACGCCTGCACCCTGGCCCTCACCTCCTGGGCCGACCAGCACCGGGCTCGCGCCAGCGCCCCGCTGGCGGTGGAACCACCGCTGCCGACGGTCGTCTGAGGGTGGGTCGGGAGCCCCGATGCGGCGCTCAGGGCCGGCGGACCTGTGCCGGCAGCGAGAGCGAGGGCAGGTCCGCCGGCCTGCCGTCGTCATCCGTGGAGGTGCCGCCGGGGTAGCGGATGCACTCGGAGGACGCGCCGACGGCGAGCCGGTCGGTCGAGTCCGTGTAGCTGATGCCGATGGCGTAGGAGGCGGAACCGGGGGCGGTGTCCGGCGGGTTCAGCTGCAGCCGGAAGCCGTCGAACTCCTGGTAGGAGCCGACCGTCCAGCCCTGTTCGGTCAGGGCCTGGCGGGCCCGCTGGACTCCCTCCGCCGCCTGCTGGTGGGTGACTCCGCGGAGGGTGAAGCGCGCGGCGATCACGGCGGTGCGGGGTTCGAGGGGAGGACTGTCCGACAGGTCGCCTCCGAAGTGTGCCAGCCCGCGCCGGCGGCAGTTGCTCGGGCGGGCCTCGATGCCGGTGCCGACGTCCGGCTCCAGCACCGGCGCCTGCGGCAGGGCGAGGGCGTCGTAGGCGGTCACCGCCCGGTCGTTCAGGTGCCGGGCGGTGGCGGCCGGATCCGCCACCGGGAACGGATCCCCCTCCCAGGCCCGGCCGAGCCCCACCGCACCGAGCAGCACGGCGGCCGAGAGCACCGCGGCGGTGGACAGGACGGCCGCCTTGCGGCGCGGGGTGATCTGCTGCGAACTCTCCATGGCCCGCATCGTGCCGGGGGCCGTCGGGCCGCCGCATGAGTACGGGTACTCAACGGGCTGCGGGCCGATCCTCAGTGCAGGGCCTAGCCTGGCCGCGACCGGTGTCGTCGGGAGACAAGGAGCGCAGAACCGTGATCGCAGCATTTTCGGTGACCCCGTTGGGGATCGGCGAGGACGTGGGGGAGGCGGTGGCCGCGGCCGTCCGGGTGGTCCGGGCCAGCGGGCTGCCGAACCGCACGGACGCGATGTTCACCAGCATCGAGGGGGAGTGGGACGAGGTCATACCGGTGATCAAGGCGGCGATCGAGGCGGTGAAGGCGCACAGCAACCGGGTGAGTACGGTCATCAAGATCGATGACCGGGCCGGGGTCACCGACGGCCTCACCGCCAAGGTCGCCTCGGTCGAGCGGCACCTCGCGGACGGTTAGGGCCTCGGGGTCGGCGTGGGCCGCGCGGCGGCCGGTTCGGCCGGCCCACCAGCCCGGCCTCGCCGGCGGCGGGCTGCACCGTCGGCGCGGACCTGGTGCTGGACGGCGGCGTCACCGCCTGAGTCCGCCCGAAGCAGCCTCAACGGTCGTTCAGTGAACGGCCGTTGAGGCAACTCGCGATTACAGTGCGTCCAGCGCCTGTTCGGTGCGTGCCCGCGCGAACGCATAGTCGTCCGCCGCCACCAGCAGGACCAACCCCTCCGGCCCCGCGAACCAGCGGCAGCCGCGACCGAGCGCGGGCAACTCCACCAACCCGTCCGGAAGTTCCTCATCGGGCTCGAAGAAGAGGCTCAGCCCGTCGTCCTCCATCAGCTTCTCGCTCATCGCCATCACCGCCGCCGCCGTCGAGAAGCGCTCCTCCCAGGGCTCCCAGCGCTCCTGTGACTTGTCCGCGAGGTCCAGCCGTTCCACCGTCGGCGGGTCCTCCTGCGCCAGGTCGTCCAGCAGTACGCCCCAGCGCGCGCAGGCCTGGTTCTCCACCCGGTACACCAGCGCGCCGTCCAGCACGTAGAGCTCGTCCGGCGTCAGCAGCACGTCCTGGCAGCTGGTGAGGTCGGCCCGGCGCCCGAACAGCCGGTACGCCTCGCGCAGCGCCACCGGCAGCCGCAGCCCGAGCCGCTGCTCGGCCGCGTCCAGTTCGGCGTCGGTGAAACCGTCGTCCGGCGTCAGCGGCTCGCCCCAGTGCGCGGCGAAGCCCCGGACCAGGGCCCAGGCGCCCTCGCGGCCGCGCAGGGTTTCGGCCATCGCGGCCGGCATGTCGAAATCCGTGTCGTTCACCCGCGCACGGTACGACACCCCGCTGACATCGCCCCGGGTCCGAACCCTCGTCAGCGCACGACCGGCCGAATCTGACGCGAACGCGTAATCCCGAGGACACCGGTTGATCACCACGGGGTTTCCGCGCCGTCGTTCGGGCAAGACACGGTTTCGGCCGGAACCGACACACGAAAGGCGGACGCGCGACAGATGCCGACCGCACCGCACACCGCACGCCGGAACCGCTGGGGCGAGCACGGGCTCGCCTGGGCCTTCCTGCTGCCCTCCCTGGTGGTCTTCGCCCTGTTCATCGGCTATCCGTTGGGACGGACGATCTACCTGAGCGGGCACGCCAACGACCTCTTCGGCGCGCCCTCCCGCTACGTCGGGCTGAAGCACTACACCGACCTGCTGTCCTCGGCCGACTTCGGCCGGACGCTGGTCACCACGGGGCTGTTCACCCTGCTCACCGTGGTGCCCGGGGTGCTCGGCGCGCTGGTGCTGGTGCTGCTGCTGGAGAACCGGATCCGGGGCGTGCGGCTGCTGCGCTCGGCCTTCGCGCTGCCCTTCGCCTTCTCGGTGGCCAGTGCCTCGGTGGTCTTCGCGGTGTTCTTCAACCCCGCCAGCGGGGTGCTCAACGGCCTGCTGTCGCACGTCGGCCTCGGCCCGATCGGCTGGCTCACCGACTCCCGGTACGCGCTGGTCTCGGTGGCACTGACCACGGTCTGGATGAACCTCGGCTACAACGTGCTGGTGCTCTCGGCGGGCATCGGCTCGATCCCCGGCGAGATCGTCGAGGCGGCCCGCATCGACGGCGCCTCCGGCCTGCGGCTGGCCCGCTCGATCACCGTCCCGATGCTCGGCCCGAACCTGTTCTTCCTGACCGTGGTCTCCACCGTCCAGGCACTGCAGAGTTTCGGCCAGATCCACATCCTCACCAAGGGCGGGCCGGACGGCTCCACCCGGACCCTCGTCTACTCCGTCTACGAGAAGGCGTTCGCCTACAACTCCAGCGACTTCGGCACGGCGAGCGCCCAGGCCGTGGTGCTGCTGGTGGTCGTCCTCGCCTGTACGGGCGTCCAGTTCGGCGTCCTGGAGCGGAAGGTGCACTACGCATGAGCGTTCTCGCCACCGAAGTCGAGACGAAGAAGGCCGACGCGCCCCGCCCGCGCCCCCGGACCCTCGCCGGGCGCTCCCCGCGCGACCTGCTGGGCCGCGCCGTCGTCCACCTGCTGCTGGCCGTGGCCCTGGTCACCGTGGCCTTCCCGGTGTACTACGCGATCGCCGGTGCCTTCATGGGCCCCGCCGAACTCTCCTCCTACCCACCGGCGTTGGTGCCGCACTCGGTCACCGGGCGGAACTTCTCCGGCGCCGTGGACACCATCCCGCTGTTCCGGCAGTACGCCAACTCGGCGATCACCGCCACCGCGATCACCCTCGCCCAGCTGTTCACCTCGATCCTGGCCGCGTACGCCTTCGTCTTCCTGCCGCTGAAGGCGCGGGCGGTGGTGTTCGGGGTGTTCCTGGCCACGCTGATGGTCCCGTGGGAGGCCATCATCATCCCCAACTACCTGACGCTGTCGGACTGGGGCTTCGGCAACACCTACTTCGGCCTGGTCCTGCCGTTCCTCGCCTCCGGCTTCGGCACCTTCATGCTGCGCCAGGCCTTCCGGCAGCTGCCCGGCGAACTGCGCGACGCGGCCCGGATCGACGGCGCCGGCCACTGGCGCTTCCTGTGGCGGATCGTCGTCCCGCTGAACAAGCCGGCGCTGGCCGCGCTGTCGATCTACGTGTTCCTGTCCGCCTGGAACCAGTACTTCTGGCCGCTCATCATCACGCGCACGGCCGACATGCAGACCCTCCAGATCGGCCTCACCTCGCTGCGCGACTCCGAGATGGCCGACCCCGGCCTGATCCTGGCCGGAGTCGTGCTCTCCCTGTTGCCCACCCTCGCCCTGGTGGTCTTCGGTCAGCGCTTCATCGTCCGCGGCCTCACCGCGGGCGCCGTCCGCTGACCCACCCCGCTGACCCGTTCACGCCCGCCTCCCCTCCTCGGAAGAAAGAGAACCTCGTGAAGAAGAGTGCACGCGCGCTCGCGGCCCTGCTGGTGGCCGGCCTCTCCCTGACCGCCTGCGGCTCCGGCGACTCCGGCTCCGGCTCGGGCGGCTCCGCCGACGCGGGCGCCCCCGGGGCCCAGGCGCTCGACCAGGCCTCCGGCGTGACCACCGTCGAGTTCTGGCACTCGATGACCGGCAAGAACGCCGACGTGCTGAACGGGCTGGTCAGCCAGTTCAACGCCGCCCACCAGGGCAAGATCGAGGTCAAGGCGCAGTTCCAGGGCAAGTACGACGAGCTGGTCACCAAGTACAAGGCCGCGGTGCAGCAGAAGGGCACCCCCGCCCTGGTGCAGGTCTACGACATCGGCACCCGGTTCATGATCGACTCCAGGCAGACCGTCCCCGTCCAGGCCTTCGCCGACAAGGACGGCTACTCGCTGGACGACCTCGACCCCAACATCCGCAACTACTACTCGGCCGGCGGCAAGCTGGTCTCGATGCCGTTCAACTCCTCGATGCCGCTGCTCTACCTGAACACCGACGCCTTCAAGGAGGCCGGCCTCGACCCGGCGCAGCCGCCCAGGGACCTCAACGAGCTGGCCGACCTGGCCAAGAAGCTCACCAAGAAGGACGCCGACGGCAAGACCGTCCGCTACGGCTTCGGCGCGGCGATCTACGGCTGGTTCGTCGAGGAGCTGATCGCCGAGTCCGGCACCATGTACTGCGACAACGACAACGGCCGTGGCAACAAGGCGGGCAAGGCCGTGTTCGACTCCGCGCAGGGCGCGCAGATCGTCCAGTGGTGGGCGGACCTGGTCAAGGGCGGCTACGCGGCCAACACCGGCCGGGTCACCGACGACGCCCAGGGCGCCTTCAAGTCCGGCACGGTCGCGATGCACCTGGAGTCCACCGGTGTGCTGCGCGGCTACACCGAGGCCGCCAAGTTCACCGTCGGCACTGCGGCCTTCCCCAAGGTCACCGCCGCCGACCAGGGCGGCCCGGTGATCGGCGGCGCCTCGCTGTGGATCAGCGGCCCCGGCCACTCGGACGCCGAGAAGCGCGCCGCCTGGGAGTTCGAGAAGTTCCTGACCGGCCCCGCGCAGCAGGCCGCCTGGCACACCGGCACCGGATACTTCCCGGTGAACCGGAAGGCCCTGGACGACCCCGAGGACAAGGAGTGGGTGGCCAAGTACCCGCAGTTCCAGACCGCCATCGACCAGCTGAAGGCCACCAAGCCCACCCCGGCCACCGCCGGCTGCCTGCTCGGCGTGATGCCGCAGGCCCGCAAGGGCGTGGAGACCGCCATCGAGCAGACCATCGCCGGTGGCAAGACCGCCCAGCAGGCGCTCGCCGACGCGGCCAAGGAGCTCCAGCCCGCGATCGAGAGCTACAACAGCTCGGTCGGCTGACGCCCCGCTCCCCGCACGACGGACGGCCCGCCCGGCGCACCACGCGCCCGGCGGGCCGTCGCCGTCGCGCCGGGAGTGCCGGGAGCGCCGTCAGGCCGAGAGCGCCTCGCCGTCCTCCGGCAGCGCGCACGCGCCCGCCAGCTCGTCCAGCGACAGCCCGAGCGCGTAGGCCAGCGCCGCGATGGTGAAGAACGACGGCGTCGGCGCCCGGCCCGTCTCGATCTTCCGCAGCGTCTCCGCCGAGACACCGGCCACCGCCGCCACCTCGACCATGCTGCGCTCACCACGCGCCTCACGCAGCAGCGCCCCGAAGCGCTCCCCACGCTCGCGCTCCCACGGGGTCAGCGGAGTCCTCACCATGCCGTCGAGTCTAGGCCCTGCCCGTCCTCTCGAGGTTAGCTCCCTCGACCGTGATACAAATACCGGTATAAGAATTGGATTCAGGGGAGTGATTCACCATGGTCGAACTCAAGTCGGACGCCGCCCTCGCCGCGATGCGCGAAGCCGGGCGGGTGGTCGCCAACGCGCTGGCGGCCGTACAGCGGGAGGCCGCGGTGGGCGTCAGCCTGCTGGACCTGGACGAGGTGGCGCGGGGCGTCCTCGCCGCCGCCGGGGCGAGCTCGCCGTTCCTCGGCTACCGCCCGTCCTTCGCGCCCGTGCCCTTCCCCGCCGTCATCTGCGCCTCCGTCAACGACGCCGTCGTGCACGGCATCCCGACCGGCTACCGGCTGCGCGACGGCGACCTGGTGAGCATCGACTGCGGCGCCGTCCTGGACGGCTGGTGCGGCGACTCCGCCGTCAGCTTCACCGTCGGCGCCGCCCGCCCCGAGGACGACGAGCTGATCGCCGCCACCCGGCGCGCCCTGGAGGCCGGGATCGCCGCCGCCGTGGTCGGCAACCGGATCGGCGACATCGCCCACGCCATCGGCAAGGCCGCCCGGGCCCGGCGGTACGGGCTGCTCGACGGCTACGGCGGGCACGGCATCGGCCGCCGGATGCACGAGGACCCGCACGTGCCCAACGAGGGCCGCCCGGGCCGGGGTTACCCGCTGCGCCCGGGCCTGGTGCTGGCCATCGAGCCGATGCTGACGGCCGGCGGCCGCGACGACTACGACACCGACCCCGACGGCTGGACCCTGCGCACCACCGACGGCACCCGCGCCGCCCACGTCGAGCACACCGTCGCCATCACCGAGGACGGCCCGCGGATCCTCACCCTGCCGTAGGTGACGGACGCCACGCGGTGCCCCTCCGTCCGGCCGGAGTACCGTCCGGTGCCCGCCAGGGCCTGCCCTACGCGTGCCGGTGCCGCCCGACGGGGGCCGGCGCCGGGCGGGGGTGGTCGGCGGCGGCGATCAGGGCGGCCAGCCCGGTGGTCACCGGCACCGCGGCGACCAGCCCGATGCTGCCGACCAGGGTGCGGGCGATCTCCTCCGCGACCAGTTCGCTGGTGGCCACCGACACCACGGTCCGGTGCGCGACGGAGAACAGCAGGAGCAGCGGCAGCGCCGCGCCCGCGTACGCGAGGACCAGGGTGTTGACGGTCGAGGCGATGTGGTCGCGGCCGATCCGCATGCCCGTCCGGTACAGCCGGCCGGCGCCCATCGTCGGGTCGGCCTCGTGCAGTTCCCAGATCGCCGAGGTCTGGGTGACCGTCACGTCGAACAGCACGCCGAGCGAGCCGATCACGAACCCGGCCAGCAGCAGGCCGCGGATCTCGATGCCGGGGTAGAGGTCGTGGATGAGTCCGGTCTCCTCCGAGGTGTTCCCGGTCAGGTGCGCCCAGGCGGAGAAGACCAGGCTCAGCACCCCGATCAGCACCAGGGACACCAGTGTTCCGAGCACCGCCACCGAGGTGCGGGCGGACAGCCCGTGGCACAGGTAGAGGGCGATCAGCATGATCGCGCTGGCGCCGACGATCGCCACCAGCAGCGGGTCCGAACCGCGCAGGATGGCGGGGAGGATGAACAGCGACAGCACGGCGAAGCTGATCGCCAGCGCGATCAGCGCGGCCACCCCGCGCCAGCGCCCGATCACCACCACGACGACCGCGAACAGCCCGGCCAGCACGCCCATCGGCAGGTTCCGGTCCACGTCCACCACGCTGTACTGGAGGTCCGCGGGGGCGTCCGGCGCGTACGCCAGGACGACCCGCTCGCCGACCCCGTACTGCCGGGGTTCGTCGGGGTGGACGACCACGGTGAAGACACGGCCGCGGTCCGGGCCGTCGGTCACCTCGACGGTGTCCTGCCGACAGGTCCCCTGGTCGGCGGGGTTGACATCGGCGCAGGGCAGTTCCCGGACCGTCGTGACCCGACCGTGCCGGATCTGCTGGTCGAAGCCGACCCCGGTGTGCTGGTGGGCGGGGACGCCGTCCGGCCAGAGCACCACCAGGCCGACCACGACGGCCACCGCGAACGGGATCAGCACGGCCGCGATCACCCTGCGCAGATGCGCGGAGACCGGCGCGGCCGGCCCGTGGGCATGCGAGTGCCCCACCGGCGCGGAGTGCGCCTCGTGACCATCGCCGTGCTCCGGCCCGTTCCCGTTCCCGTCGTCCGGTGTCCCTGCGTCCACCTCACGCCTCCTCAGCTCTCCCGTGCGGCACCCGAAATCATCGACGCCCGGTGCTCCGTCACCCCGCAGGGCACGCGCCGTCGGCGTGCCGCGAGCGGGGCGCAGGGTGCACCCCGGGCCGGGGGATTACCCCACCCGTCATCGTGCGGCTGCCCGCATGGGCCCAAGTCCAGCGCCGCAGCAGACTCTTGGGCATGTCAAAGCTCACCGGTACCACCCTCGCCGCGCTGGCCGTCACCGTGCTCAGCGCCCTGCCCGCTGCCGCCGCCCCGGAGCACCACGGCGACGACGGCCTCAACTGGTCCGCCTGCCAGGGCCAGGTTGACCCCCGTCAGCAGTGCGCCTCCGTCACCGTCCCCCTGGACTACAACGACCCGGACGGGCAACAGATCACGCTCGCGATCTCCCGCATCCCCGCCGCCGAGTCCGGCCTGCGCCACGGCGTCCTGCTGACCGTTCCCGGTGGGCCGGGCGGCTCCGGGCTCAACCTCCCCAGCAGTGCGGCCAAGCGCCTCCCGCCGTCCGTCCGGGACCGGTTCGACCTGGTCGGCTTCGACCCGCGCGGCGCCGGCCGTTCCACGCCGGTCAGTTGCGGTCTGGACCACGCCGACCTGGCCATGGTCAACCTGCGCCCCTGGCCCGCCGCCGACGGCTCGATCGACGGGAACATCGCGACCGAACGGCGGATCGCCGAAACCTGTGCCCGCAACGGCGGCCCGGTGCTGCGCAGCATCTCCAGCGCCAACGAGGCCCGCGACATCGACCGCATCCGCCAGGCCCTGGGCGAGCGCCGACTCTCCGCCTGGGCCACCTCGTACGGCACCTACCCGGGCGCCGTCTACGCCACCATGTTCCCCCGGCACACCGACCGGATCGTGCTGGACAGCAACGACGACCCGGACCCGTCCCGGGTCGGCCGGGGCTGGTTGGCCGCTTTCGACCAGGGCGCCGAGGACCGTTTCCCCGACTTCGCCAAGTGGGCCTCGGCGCCGGACAATCCGGACCGGGTCGCGGACACCCCCGAGCAGGTGCGCCCGCTCTTCCTCGACCTCGCCGCCCGCCTGGACCACTCGCCGCTGCCCTGGCCGGGCGCCAACCCGGCCGAGCTGAACGGCAACGTACTGCGCGAGACCATGCTGGAGAGCCTGTACGCGGACGCCAGGTTCCCCGATCTGGCCCGCCTGATGCTGGCCGGCCTCGGCCGCCGCCCGTTGCCCGCTCCGGTCCTGCCGCCCGAGCAGGCGCTGCAGAACACCACCGCCGTCTCCGTCGCCACCCTCTGCAACGACGTCAGCTGGCCCTCGGACCCGACCGGTTACGCCGAGGACGTCGCCGCCGACCGCGCCGCCCATCCGCTCACCGCCGGCTTGCCGGTGAACGTGATGCCCTGCGCCTTCTGGCCGTTCAAGCCCGCCGAGCCGCCGGTGCGGGTGACCGACCGCGGCCCGGCGAACGTCCTGCTGGCTCAGAACCTGCGCGATCCGGCCACCCCGTACCGGGGCGCGCTCAAGCTCCGCGCCGCCTTCGGCGACCGCGCCCGGATGGTCACCTTCGACTCCGGCGGCCACGACGCCTACCTGGCGAACGGGAACGCCTGCGGCGACGCGGCGGTGACGGACTTCCTGGTGACGGGCCGTCGTCCGGCCGAGGACGTGTTCTGCCCGGCCGACTGACGTCCAGCTGGTCACACGGGGGAGACAACGGGCTGTAGGCGAACGGCCCTTGTCCCTTCGTGGACCTCCATTCGATCCCCGCACATGAGTCGAACCTGTCGCGATTTTGTGACAATAGTTCGCCAACCTGCCCCCCATCGTGGGGATTCGCGGCCGTAATGTTCGAACTATGTCACCGAAGAGCCGCCGTGCCGGCATACCTGCCCCGGACCCGGGCGACACCTGGGTGCCACGCCCCCGGCGCCGCGAGACCCCGCTCGGAATCCTGCGCCATGCGGCCACCTTCCTCGGCTCCAGCGTGCTCGGCGGCGTCCTGCTGGCGGGCCTGATCCTCCCGGCTGCCGGCGCGGTCGGCCTCGGGGCGAAGAACGGCGCCGAAGGCTTCGAGAGCATCCCCGACGACTTCAAGACCCCGCCGCTCACCCAGGCCACCCAGATCTACGACGCCAAGGGCGGCCTGATCGCCAAGGTCTACGAGCGCGACCGCACCGTGCTGACCGCCGAACAGATGTCACCGCTGATCCGCAAGGCCCAGGTGGACATCGAGGACGCGCGCTTCTACGAACACGGCGCGGTGGACCTCAAGGGCATCCTGCGGGCGATCACCAAGAACGCCGAGAGCGGCACCGCCGTGCAGGGTGCCTCCACCCTCACCCAGCAGTACGTGAAGAACGTCAACGTCGAGATGGCCGGCGATGATCCGGTGGCGGTGCGCGAGGCCCAGCGCAAGACCCTCGGCCGCAAGATCCAGGAACTCCGGTACGCCATCAAGCTGGAGGAGGACCTCCCGAAGGAGCAGATCCTCACCAACTACCTGAACATCACCTTCTACGGCCACCAGGCGTACGGCATCCAGGCAGCCTCCCAGCGCTACTTCAGCAAGGACGCCAAGGACCTCACCCTCCCCGAGGCGGCGATGCTCGCCGGGCTGGTGCAGAACCCGTCCCAGTACGACCCGAAGCTGCACCCGGTGGCCGCGCAGAAGCGCCGGGACACCGTCATCGACAAGATGCTGGAGAACAAGCACATCACCGCCGAGCAGGCCAAGGCGGCCAAGGCCGCCCCGCTCGGCCTCGACTACCGCGACCCGCAGAACGGTTGCATCACCGCCCAGGCCGGCATGGGGTTCTTCTGCGACTACGTGCGGCACGTCGTCAAGCAGGACCCGACGTTCGGCAAGACCGCCGCCGAGCGCAAGAAGCTCTGGGACACCGGCGGGCTGAACATCTACACCACCCTCGACCCGGACAAGCAGGCCGCCGCGCAGAACGCCGTCTCCACCAAGGTGTACGTCACCGACCCGGTCTCGGCGGCGATGACGATGGTCGAGCCGGGCACCGGCAAGATCCTCGCGATGGCCCAGACCCGCCCGTACGGCCTGGCGAAGGAGAAGAACCAGACCGTCGTCAACCTCAACGTGGACGCGGCGATGGGCGGCGGCATCGGCTTCCAGCCCGGCTCCAACTTCAAGCCGATCGTGGCCGCCGCCGCCCTGGAGGCCGGTCTGCCGCCCACCCAGCAGTACGACTCGCCGAACCGGATGGACTGGCCGACGATGAAGACCTGCGACGGCACCTGGAAGAACCTCAACAAGGGCAAGAAGGAGGGGGTCATCCCCAACGAGAGCCCGCGGGAGAAGGGCCCGTACGACCTCAAGGAGGCGATGGCCCTCTCCGTCAACACCTACTTCGTGCAGATGGAGCAGGAGATCGGGCTCTGCGCCGTCAAGCAGATGGCCGACAAGCTGGGCGTGACCGGCAAGGCCAGCGGCGACCCGCTCCAGGAGGTGCCGGCCCTCGGCCTCGGCACCCAGGAGGTCAGCCCGCTGACCATGGCCGACGTCTACGCGACCTTCGCCGCCCGGGGCAACTACTGCGCACCGCTGGCGATCAACCGGATCACCACGGTGGACGGCAAGGACGTCCCGGTGACCCCGGTCCGCTGCAACCAGGTGATGTCCCAGGACACCGCCGACGTGATCAACAGCGTGCTGCTCGGAGTGACCGAGAAGGGCGGCACCGCCCGCGACCTGCGACTGGACGACGACCGCCAGATCGCCGGCAAGACCGGCACCTCGGACGAGAAGAAGTCCGCCTGGTTCACCGGCTACACCGGCAACCTGGTCGGCTCGGTGTGGCTGGGCAGCCCGGGCACCAAGGTGCCGATGCGCAACATCCGGATCGGCGGCGAGTACCAGCCCGAGGTGTTCGGGGCGACCGGCCCGGGGCCGATCTGGCAGAAGGCGATGAGCGACGCCGTCCGCACCATGCCGGACAAGGAGTTCACCACCGTCTACATCCCGGACCCGGTCAGGCACGACCAGGGCTGCGGTACCCCCGGCAGCCCGCCCGGCACGGCCACCTGCACCGGATCGCCCACCCCGGGCAGCACCGGCAGGCCGCGCGCCACCAACCCGTCCACCGGCGGCCCGACCGGCCGCTACGCCCCGACCACCCCGCCGGACCGCTCGGACCCCTCGGACCCCTCGGACCCCTCGGGCCAGTGAGGGCCTGCACGGCCGCCGGCCCCGCATGAGTACCCGTACTCATGCGGGGCCGCGCCCCGTCGGCGGACGATGGACGCCATGCCGCACAGCTTCCCCGGCGTCCCCGCCGTCCGCTGGCCCTCGACCGGCTACCTGGCGGTCTGCCTGCTGCTCATCCCGGCCGCCGCCCGCGAACTGCGGGCCGGCGTCGCGGCCGCCCACTCCGTCCGGCAGTGGCGGGCGGTGTTGCTGACCATGCCGACCTTCCTGCTCACGACGATCGTCAACCCCTTCCCGGACGGCACCCCGGCCCGCTTCCTCTCCGCCACCGTCCTCGGCGCGGCCGGCAACGCGGCCCTGCTGGCGCTGGCCGCCCACGCCCTCGGCCTGGGGTAGCCGCCGTCCGTGGCCGCCGTGTTGGTAGCACCCGCTACACCTCGCTACGCTCACGCCCATGAAGCAGCTGACCGCGCGCCCGGAGACCGTCGCGCACGAGGCCCCGAATCCCACGCAGGCCCGGCGGCCGAAGTCCGCAGCGGAGCCCGGCCCGTACCCCGCCGGCACGGCGGACGCGGCGTGATCCTCCGGATCGACCGGGCCTGGCTGCTCGACATCGCCCACCAGTTCGTGCCCGGCGACCCGGACGTCATCGACTACGGCACCCTCGCCGCCGCCGTCGCCCGGCATGCCGACGAGGTCATGGACGTCCCCGTCTACGAGGCCGTGAACCAGCGCGCGGCCGCCCTGATGCACCAGCTGATCCGCGTCCCGGCACTCGAGTCCGCCAACGAACACTTCGCCGCCGTGGTCGCCGCCTCCTACCTCACCGCCTCCGGCGTCATCGTCACCGCCGGCCCCGAACAGGCCGTCGAACTCGCCGCCCGCATCCGCGCGGGCACCGCCGACGTCCGCGAGGCCGCAGCCGTCATCCGCACCTGGTACCGCTGACGCCCGCCCGCGACCGCCGAACGGGCACGCCGGGCACCGCGCGCCGGGGGCGTGCGCCTGGCGGGCGGTGTTGCCCTGCCCGTCAGTGCCGGTGCGGAATCGTTCGCGTCCGGCTGATTTCGCCGAATCGCCCCCGGGTCGTCGGCTGCTCTGGCATGCTCACTCGAACGGCAGCAGACATCGGGTGACCGATGCGTGACTCGGCGTCAAGGGTGGGCAGTGCAGTACACGATCAGCGCGACCGCGTTCCTCGCGATCCTCATCGTCATCCGGCTCCGCCGCCGCACCGAGGCCCGCAGCCGTACCGACGAGGTGTTCACCGTCTTCACCGCGGTCGTGTTCGGAGTCCTGATCGCCGCCACGTCCTTGGGCCACGCCATCCTCCAACTCGTCGGCGCCGCCGTCGAGGCCACCCACTGACACCACCCCGACGCCGATGAGCGCCCCCACCAGGGCGGACGCAGCACGATGTCAAGCGCGTTCGTCATCGCCCCTGTCGGTAGGCCATCCTGGTGTCCTTGGCCGTCCTCGTACGTCGTGAGGTGTTCCCCATCGGTAAGAAGAGCGGATCGACACTGGCCGCATGGCTGCGCGGTCTCGACTCGGCCGCGTTGGAGCGCGTCCTGGCGGCGCGCCCGGACGCCGCGTCGGCTCCGGAGCCGCGCTCGGTCGGTGAGTTGGCGGACCGTCTTCAGCGCCCGGCGTCGGTGGCGCTGGTCCTGCCCCGGCTCACGCTGCCGTGCCTGCAGGTGGCGGAGGCCCTCGCCGCCCTGGCGTCCCCGTCCCGGGAGGACCTGGCAGGCCTCCTGGACGCGACGTACGGCGAACGCGCCCACGGCCTGGCCGCCGTCCTGGAGGTGCTGGCCGATCGCGCGCTGGTGTGGCCGGACGGCAACGGCCGGCTGCACACGGTGGGGCCGCTGCGGCAGGCCTGGGGCTCACCCCTGGGCCTGGACCCCTCACTGACCCAACTCGTGGCGCACGTCACCTCGGACGAACTGGCGCGCCTCCTGGCGAAGCTCGGCATCAAGCCGACCGGCAACAACAAGCAGCAGCGGCTGGCGGCGCTGGTCGACCACCACGGCGATCCGGACCGGGTCGTCGCGCTGGTGGCGAAGGCGCCCGCGGCCACCCGGGAGCTGCTGGAGAGGCGGGCGCTGCGGGCACCGAGGCAGCCGGGCTTCATCATGTTCGGGGCTCCGCCGGACGCCTCCGAGCCCGGCCTCCGATGGGCGCTGGAGCGTGGGTTGCTGATCGAGGACCGCCACCGGTACGGGCCGGCCCGGATGCCCGCGGAAGTGGCCCTCGCCCTGCGCGGCCCCGAGTGGCACGCCCCGTTCATGCCCGTCGCACCCCTCGTGCGGTCGGTGCCCGTCACCGTCCCGGAGGTCGAACGGGAGGCCGCGGCCGCCTCGATGGCGTTCGCCGCCCACGCCGTCTCCGTCCTCGGGGTGTGCGCGGCCGCGCCACCGGCCCGGCTCAAGGCCGGAGGGATCGGCGCTCGCGAGCTGTCCCGGATCGGCAAGGCCGCGCAGTGCGACGAGCTGCCGGTACGCCTCGTACTGGAGACGGCGAGCGCCGCCGGACTGCTGGCCCGGGACGGCGACCGGGTCGCCGCGACCGCCGCCTACGACACCTGGGCCGAGGAGGAACCCGCCGAGCAACTCGCCGTCCTGCTCCGGGCTTGGTGGGAGCTCCCGCTGACGCCCGGCGGAAGCCGCGACGAGGACGGCAAGGCCCTGCCGGCCCTCGCCGGGGCCCCGCCCTGCGGCGGCTGCGTCCAGGCCCGGCACGCACTGCTCACGGCCGCGTCCCAGCTCCCCACCGGCGAAGGCGCGGCGCACCCCGCGGACCTGGGGGCGCTGATCGTCTGGCTCCGCCCGCTCGTCGACGAACTCCCGCAGGACACCGCGCCGTTCGCCACCCTGACCCGGGAGGCGGAACTGCTCGGCGCACTCGCTCTCGGGGCCGTGACCCCGATCGGCGCAGCCCTGCTCGCCGACGACGCCGAAGCCCTGACCGCCGCCTGCCGACGGCTGCTGCCCGCCGCCAGCGGGACGGCCCGCTTCGGCAGCGACCTCACGGCCGTGGTCTCCGGCACACCGTCCGCGGCCCTCGCCGCCCTGCTGGACTCCGCCGCGGACCGGGAGAGCGCCGGCGCGGCCTCCGTCTGGCGGTTCAGCCCGGGCAGTGTCCGCCGCGCCCTCGACGCGGGCCTCACCCCCGACGCCCTCACGGCCGACCTGGCCGCCGTCGCCGCCGAACCGCTTCCCCAGCCGCTCTGCTACCTGATCCACGACACCGCGCGCAGCCACGGCCGGGTGCGCGTCGTCGCCGCGGCCTGCGTGATCCACGGACAGGAACCCGCCCTGCTGGCCGAGTTGGCCGCCCACCGCAAGCTCGCCCCACTCGGCCTGCGGCAGCTGGCACCCACGGTGCTGATCAGCCGGACCCCACCGGACAAGACCCTCGCGGCCCTGCGCGCCGCGGGCTACGCCCCCGTCGCCGAGAAGCCCGACGGGACCGTACGGATCGAACGGGCCCAGCACCACCGTGCGGCGCACCCGCTCCCGTCCCCGCGCCCGCCCCGCGGCAGCTCCCGCACGCAGCGCACGGACGCCCGCACCGCGAACGCGGCGCCGCCCGTCGACCTGCGCGCCCTCGCCACCCGGCTCCGCGACGGGCCGCAGGACGTCCCGGAGCCCGACCCGTACGACGGCCGTCCCTTCGCCAGCGACACCGAGGAGATCATCGCCGGGCACGCGCGCAACCTGACCTTCACCGACGTCCGCCAGCTGGCCCACGCCGTCGACGAACGGCAGGCCATCACGATCGAGTACGTCGCCACCTCGGGCAACGCGACCGTCCGCACCCTCAGCCGGCTCGAACTCGACGCCCCCTACCTGAACGCCTGGTGCCACCTGCGCGACGACGAGCGCGTGTTCACCCTCTCCCGCATCCACGGCGTGATGCCCGGGTAGCCCGGGGCGGGAAGGGGCACCCTCGTCGACCGCGCCACACCACCTGCCCCCGTCGTCCTCGCTCTCCTCGTCCTCGGGCTCGTCGTCTTCGGATTCGGCGATCTCCGTGAGGTGGGCGTCGGAGTCGTACACCTCGATCAGGCCGTGGTCGGGCCTGGCTACGGTGTCGAAACCATGCTTCCGCCCCCGAGCGCAGCGAGGTCAACCGGCGGCCCGGGCGGCGGCCGGCAGCGGTTCGACTCCGACGATGCGGCGGATGCGCGTGGGCTCGATGAACACGGTGACCCGCCGCTCGCCGGGAATGCGCCAGCCGTACTCCTCGACGCCGAGGTACTTGTGGGCGAGGCGGTCCATCTGCCGGTCGGCCTGCTCACCGGTCACGAACTCGACCGCCCGGCCGTGGATCTGGACGCGGTCGTACGGATCGGCCGGGTCGGCGTTGGAGAGGCAGACGCGCGGGTCGTGACGCAGGTTGCGTTCCTTGACCCGGCCGATGGAGGTGTTGAAGAACACCCGGTCATCCTCCAGACCGATCCACATCGGCGTGACGTGCGGGGCGCCGTCCGCCCCGGTGGTCGCCACGAACCAGATCCGCGCCTCCGCCACCCGTGCCCGGATGTCCTCCGTCCACATGCCCATTCGGCCGCCGTCCCTTCGCCTCGTTCTCGTAGCGGTCCCCGTCCGGTGCCCGCCCTCAGGTGATGTTGCCCCAACGCGGCGAGCCCGACCCGGATGAACACGGGACCGGGCCGAGTGTGCACCATCCCCGTTGTTCGCCGGCGTCGCCCCACACACCCTCACCGTCGGAGGCGGCGAGCCGTTCACCCGCAGCGGCGCGGCCGGCGCCGGAGCGGCCCTGCGCGCGGCCCGAACGGCCGCGTGCGGCCCGGTCGAACCGGCCCCGACCGGATGGCCCGTCCTGCTGGGCACAGTCGGCGAGCCCTCCGCCACAGCGGTACCGTCAGCTCGCCTTCCAGGCCAGCGGCTTGCCGTCCTTGTCGATCCACAGCACGTACGTCAACGGCTTGTCGGCCGGCGCCAGGTAGATCGCGCACTCGTGCTCGCTCTGTCCCTTGACGAAGTCCTTGCCGCCCTGCGGGACATCGCTCTCGCACTTCGGGAAGCTGCTGAGCAGGTCGACCTTGCGGGCCTGGGCGGTGTCGCTGACCATCGCCCGCAGCTGCCGGTTGAAGTAGGGCTCGAAGATCCCGTTGCCGCCGGTGTGGGTGTAGGTGACGTTCACGTAGTACGGCGTCTTCCCGGCCATGTCCTCCGGCTTGAGGAACTTGGCCAGATCGCCGATGTCGCCCTTCACCACACCCGTCGGGGCGATGCTGAGGGAGATGTCGCCCTTCTCGTTGTCGGGGTAGGTGCCCTGGGCCTTCGCTCCGACGGCCAAGGCACCCGGGAAGCGACTTCCTGCCGTGGAACCCGAGGACGGGCTCGAACTCGATCCGACCTGCGCGGGTGCGGAGGCCGAAGACGTGACGGCCGGCGCAGTCGTGCCGATCGGGTCACCCGCGGAGGTGGTCGCCGAGGGCCCGGCAGCGGAGGCGTCGGCGCCGCTCTGGTCCGGCCCGCAGGCGCTCAGCAGGAGGGCGAGCGCCGCAGTCGTCGGCACGGCCGCGCGCAGCAGGAGGTCGGTACGCATGCAAGGACTCCGTGGAGGGTGGCGTAGGGACGGCAGGAGCTCCGAGGGAGCCGGGCTGCCGTGGCGGATGGTCGGACCAGCCGGACAACTGCCCGTGGCGACTTCGCCCTTGACCCGTCGCGATGTGAGCCGGCAAACGATGTGAGCCGGCAAACCGGAAGACGGGAGGTGGTGAAGCGCGTGCTCGGAGTTGCTGCTGGGCACATGCCCCCATGCTCCGGTGGCCACGGCCGGGCCGGCGTGAGTACGGGTACCCAAACTGACCCGCGCTGTTACTCAATCACGCCCGTGCAGGAGGAAGGTCGCCGGAGCGGCCGTTCACCGTCTCGCCGGCCTTCGAACCCACGCGCCCGGCTCGTCGAACGCCCAGAGGTCCTCGCGGCGTGACCCGGTGGCCGCGGGGAACGGCCCGATGTGCGACGGCGGGGGACTACTGCCCGATGTGGACCCGCAGCGCCGCCACGAACCGCGCGAACACCGGAGCCAGGCTTGGCGGAACGGGCCATCCGTTGATGACCGCCAGCAGGTGCCAGTACCGTTCCGCGCGGGGGTCGCCGGCGATCTCCAGGCGGGTCAGCAGCCAGTGGCGCAGGTCGGCGTCGTCGGCGCGGCCGAAGGTCTGGGCATAGCAAGCGGTCAGGGCGTCGAGGATGTGTGCGGCCTCGGCAGAGGTCGGGGCGATGCCGGACTCGAGCGCGTGGCCGATCCTGTCGCGCACGGTCTCGGTGAGGTCGTGGTGCAGCCCGGTGGAGTCGCCCCGGGCGCGCTCCGCCGCTTGGTACTGCGCCATGCGGCGGACGGCGGCGCGGAAGTCCGCCCTGCTGGAGACTCAAGCTCCTTCGCCGGTCCCGATCCGGCGATCGGTGCGACCCGGCGGTCCGTTGTCGGTGAGCGTGTGCAGAATGGCCGACCATGAACCGGATGCCCACTCTCCCCCTGACCGTGCCGCGCTCGCTGGCCGACGCCCACGGTCTCGATCCGGCCGGCGACGGGTGGGTCCTCCTCCCGAAGCACGCCGTGGCCACACCGGCTGGCGACACCTACACGCTCTCGACCGTGTGGCGCTACTGGCGCGGCAGCGGCGACCCGACCTCGGCCGCTCACTGCAACCTCAACTACCAGGTGATCACCCGCCACGACCCCGACGGCACACCCGTCGCCACCGCCCTGTACGGGCACCCGCGACCGGACGGCACCCCGTCGGCGATCCCGTACGCGAACAGCGAGACGCTGGCGCTCCTTCCGGACGGGACGGTCGCCGCCAGCGGGCACCCAGGAAGCACCCACCTGTTCCCGCCCGACCTCAGCCGGGTCCTGGCCACCTGGCAGACGCCGCACGACCGGCAGTACGAACAGGATGAGCAGCAGCCCGAGCAGGACGGTGGCGACCTGTTCGCCTCGTCGATCGCGGTCACGCCCTCCGGCCGGCTGCTCTGCGCGACGTCCGAGTACGGCCTGGCCAACTGGGCCGACGCGCACCTCAACGTCGTCGCGCTCTCCGAGCCCGGCAGCGCGCTCGCCCCCGGCTCGAAGGCCACCCTGCGGGCGCTGACGGCCCTGGAGACGCGCGCCGACCGGCAGACCGACGCCCACCGGCAGCCGCACGTCGTCCACGACGGCGAGCCGCTCTGGCGGGACAACCGCCCCTCGCCCTCCCTGATCGACCTCCTCTCGGAGCTGACCGGCACTTCCGGCACGCTGGGCGGCCACCAGGACGGCACGATGACCCGCCCCAGCGCCCTGGCCGACGACCTCTTCGTCGTCCCGGTCTTCGGCCGGACCTACCGGTCGAGCAACCGCGGCCAGCAGTTCAGCTTCGCGCTCGTCGACGACCAGGGCGGGCTGCGGGGCCGGCTGGAAGGACTCGACCTCAGGGAGGACAGCCCGTTCACCGGCTTCGACTTCACGGTCGTGGCCGACCCGTACCGCGGCAGGGCCTTCCACCTCAACCGCTACGGCTTCTACGCCTGGACCGCCGACGGGAAACCGCGCTCCCGGATCTCCACCGCGGACAAGCCGTTCAAGTCCCTCGTCCACTTCGCGCTGCTGGAGTGCACCCCGGCCGGTGAGGTCCTCCTCGTCCACCGCAAGCAGCACCTGCTGCTGCGCGTCCCGGTGCCGCAGGACCTCGACGCCCTGCCCGCCGCCGTCGAGACCGCGCTCAAGGGGTACGGCTCCGGGCGCCTCGCGCTGAAGAAGCAGTACGCGCCGGTCAACTGGACCTGGCTGGACAGCGCGGCACCGGTGTTCCATCACTGAGCCAGGGCCCGGCCCTGGATACGGGGGCGGTGCACCGGGCCGGTACGATCCTGCTCGCCGCGCACGCAGGTGCGAGGGCGGGGGGTTGGGGCGCGGTGCGCCGGCGCTGTGTTCTGTCTTCTGCCTTCTGCTTTCTGTTCTTCGTCCGTGCCCGGTGCCCGCTCAGGGACCGCTCGGGTACGGGTGGCGGCCCCTCCCCGTCCGCTAGGAAAGCAGTTCATGGTCTTCTTGTCGCTCGTGGTGCTCGTGGTGCTCGTGGTCGTCGCGGGTAGGTTCGTCGTCTCGCGGGTCGCCCGGGAACGGCGGAGCCTCCGGGAGACCGAGCTGCGGCGCAGGCTGGTCCCGCGCGAGCAGCTCGTGCTTCGGGGGGACGAGCCGTCCGCGGAGTTGGCGACCGCGCTCGACGCGGCCGAGGGCGGTGACTGGCGCCCGGTGGCCGAGTACCTGGCCGAAGCCGACGCCGACCGCGACCGCGACGCGAACCGGCGCTGGATGCGGATGGAGCCGCTGAGCACCGCGGCGGCGAAGGAGGACCACTGGCTGCGGCTGTGGCGCGAGGAGGAGCCGCGCAGCGCGGTGGCCGCCCTGCTGCAGACCGACGCGCTGGTCGGGCTCGCCTGGGAGATCCGTACCGACAGGTACGCCTCCGAGGTGACCATGGAGCAGGCCCGCGGGTTCCACCGCGTCCTGCGCGAGGCGGAACAGGCCGCCCGGGAGGCCGTTGAACTGGCACCGGCGGAGGACCCCAACCCCTGGGTGGCGCAGATCGCCATCGCCATGGGACTGGGCTGGTCGCACGAGGACTTCCGTGAGCTCTGGGCCGAGGTGACGGCCCGTGACCCGCACCACCTGCGGGCCCACGAGGGCGCGTTGCAGTACTGGTGCGCCAAGTGGCACGGCAGCCACGAGCTGATGCACGCCTTCGTCGATGCCGCGCTCGTCGACGCGCCGGCCGGCAGCCTGCTGACCACCCTGAGGGTGCGGGCGTACCTCGAACAGAACACCCGCGACAAGGCAGGGGCGGCCGCCTACCGGACGCCCGAGTTCACGGCGGCCGTGGACGCCCTGCTGGCCGACCTGGAGCAGGCGGATCCGGCGCATCCGCAGCTCCAGACTGCCCGGGGCTGGGCTGCCTGGTCGCTGGTCATGAACGCCCGGGTGGCGCTGGCGTTCGAACAGTTCCAGCTGATGGGCCGTGAGGTGGCCGGCCCCTGGCTCAACTACGACGATCCGCGGACGGCCTTCGACCGGATGCGTGAGATCACCGTGCAGGCGATCGGCCGGGCGAAGGTCTGACACCTGACCGCCTGACGGGCCGGTGCGGCTGCGCGCGCCGCACCGGCCCGGCCCCTACGGCCGCAGGACGAGCGAGCGGCCCACCGGCGTCCACTTCATCGCCTACAGCTTCGGGCCCGTGCCCGATCCCGCCCGCCTCGTGCTCGTCGTCCAGCATCCGTCAAGGTGCACCGGCACCGGCAGCAGCCCGAAAGCGCGTTGCACGGCCGCCGGAGCGACGACTACTCTCACTCGCATCGACGTGTAGCTCAGCAGTAGAGCACCGGGCTCCTAACCCGGAGGGCGCAGGGGCAGGACCTGCCACGTCGGCTTATGGACGACGACGCTGAGCAGCAGCACTCCACCGGAGCCGGGGCAACCACGCAGTACCCGCAGCACCAGCTGGCCCGGGCACTCCTCACCTCAGTGGTCCACGGCGACGGCCGGACCCGGCTGCGCGCCGAGGCCCGGGCGGACCGCTGGCGCGCGGTACTCGCCGGGATGGCCGAGGGCCGCCTGGTCATCGGCTCGCGCACCCCGGTCGCCGGCCTGCCGGCCTGGGTGACGCCCGAGGTCGTACGCGGCGGCTTCGCCACCTCCGCCGCCAGTGCCGAGGGCCCGCTCCAGCCGTACGAACGCGAGGCCGCGACCCGGGCGGGGATCCCGGCCGAGCGCGGGGCGCTCTTCGCGTACTGCCTCACCGAACCCGGCCTGGCCCGGCTGTACGAGTTGCTGGACAGCGGCCGCTACCAGGTCACCGTGCCCGAGGAGGCGGCGCTGCTGACGGTGGCCTGGCTGGTGCGCGCCGGGGACACGGCCGCCGCGCTGGACCTCGTCGACACCCTCGAACCGTTCGCCGGCCGGCTGCGCTTCACCCCCCGCCCCGCCGCGCTGCCCGCACCGGACGCCGACGCCGTACACCGTCGCACCGCCGGCGACGCCCACGCCGCCCTGACCCGCCGACGGCCCAACCCGGCCGTCGAAGCGCAGCGCGAGGCCCTGACCGTCTGGCAGCCCTTCGGCGATCGACTGCTCGCCCACTGGCTGGAGACCGCCACCACCGGACCGGTGCTGGAGCACGCACCCGACACCTCCTGGCTCCAACGCGGCGCCCTCCTGCTCCGCCAGTACGAGGAACTCGCCGCCGTCCACACCCGCTGCACCAAGCACCGCAACCCGAAGGAGAACCTCGGCATCCTCCGCGGCGCCCTCGCGGAAACCCTTGCCGGTCGGACCCTGGACCCGCGCCGACTCGGACTGCTGCGCCACGCCGTCGAGTCCATGCTGCGCCGCCGCGGCCGACCGGGCTCCGCCCCGCACACCGAACTGCGCGCCCGCCAGGCCGTCCAGGCCGCCCGGCCCTCCCACCACCACCTCGCCCAACTCGTGCTGCGCCGCCTCGACGGGCTGCGCCCCGACACCGGCATCGCCGACGTCCAACCGCTGATCGCCGACGTCTCGCCACGTGAAGCACAGGAGACCGGACTGCCCGCGGGCGAACCCGTACCCCCGGCGATCCGCCGCGTGGTGGAAGCCGCGACGAGCGCCCCGCTCGGCACCCTCGTCGAACGCGGCATCGTGCCCTCCGCCGAAGCCCTGGCCGAACTGGTCCCCCAACTGACCGCCGCCACCAGCGCCCAGGCCCACCAGGACGACGCGCTGCGCACCCTCGCGGCCGCCAACTACCGGGCCTTCCGCAACCGCCGCTCGCTGCTCCTGTACAACCTCGCGGCCCAGGTACGGGTCGACGAACTGCCCTGGGTACGGGCAGTGGCCGCGCACCGCGCCGACGAGGACGGCCGCGAACCGGCCCGGGTCGCACTGCGCCGCCTCGGCGAACTGGCCGTCCAGGCCTTCCCCGGCACCCTCCTGCCCAACCCGCTGGTGCGCGAACTCGCAGTCCTCGCAAGCAAGTCAGGCCTCGAGGCGCCGCTCGTCGAGGAACTCGCGGCGGACATCTTCATGGGCACCTTCACGCCGAAGTTCCTCGAAGCGGCGCACGTCGCCGCGGACCTGCTCGACGGCACCCTGTACGAGCGCTACTACGACATCGACTACGCGGCCGTACGCGACCTCGCGGCAGCGGCAGCGGCAGCGCCAGCGGCAGCGGCGAGCGGCGGGCCCCGGACCCGTGCGATCCGCACCTCCGGCGGATTCGCCGAGCTGTGCGTCCAGCGCGCCGGGGAGTTCGCGGGCCGGTCGGTCGCCGCCAACGGCAGGATCATCGAACAGTCCCAGATCCTCACCACCCACAACCTGGCCACCCTGGTCGCCCGGGTCGGCATCAACCCCCGACCCGGCTGGGACGACCTGGCCCGCCGCAGCTTCACCACCGTCTGCCGCACCACGGCCCGCATCCACAACAACCCGCGCCCGCTGCCCACCATCAAGGACACGGCCTACGCCTGGCGCCAGATGGTCTTCCAACTCTCCCTCTGCGAACCCACGGTCCAGGCCCGCGTCATCGCCGCACTCGACGACGAAGCCGCCCGCCACCCCAACCATGTCACCGCCCGCCTCGCCCCCGCCCTGACCGGCCTACGCCAGGCCGCAGCCGGCCGCCCGGCGAACGCGGGCGCCGGCCGACTCCTCCTCGGCTGGACCACGGGACCACACTGGCTGCGCAACGACGCCGGCCGCGCCTGACTTTCGCGCCTGGGAACTACGCCGGGAAGGACGGGCGACGGTTCGTGCGCTGCCCCCCACCTGTGCCGATCGTGTACTGCCTGCCCCTGTGCTCGCTATCGAACTGATGGGCGTGCTGTGTCTCAGGTGACGCAGGGGCTGGCGACGGCCGGCGGCCGGTGGGATCGCGTTGGGGCTGTACCCGGTGGACGATGCGTGCGGACTGTCGTGGTCCCCGAAGGAGGGCGGGTCGTACGGGGACGTTTCGGAGTCGTGCAAGATGCAAGTGGCTGACCGTCAGCCGATGTCGTGGCTGATGACCATCGGTGGTGCGGCCGTCGTGGTGGGTGCCCTGGTGACTGGCCGTGAGCCGCTGCCGGATCCGGCGCCGATCCCGCCGGCACCGGCCGGACCGGAAAGGCTCTCAGCTGGCCCGGCCCAAGGCGACGGTGCGGGATCCGGGTGCGAAGTCGTCGAAGGACTGTTGCCAGGACTCACCGGGCCAGTAGTACGTCACACGGCCCTCGACGGGCTGGTAGCGGGCTGTGTAGAGCGTTCCCCACCCCTGCTCGTCGACGGATCGATACAGCGGCGGTTTGAGCATCGCAGCTACGTCCGCACCCGCGGTGCGAATGGCAAGCAGCCGCTCCTGCGTCCGCAAGGCCCGCTCCTGCTCGTCGGTCACCGGCAGGTGCTGGTGATTGGCGGCGCAGGCATCCGGTGCCACCGTCGGCGACATGTCCGGCCCCACGAACACCGTCACCGCCTTCGCGGGATCGACAAGGGTGAGGTTCTGGGGGACGGCGACCGGCAGGGACCGCAGCCTGCCGACCGCCTCGTCGACGGTGTCGCACGTCTCCAGCAGGTAGCGCACCACGATGAGAATGGCGAAGCCAGGTCCGTGGACAGAACGTCCGCCGTAGGTGACCGAGACTGCGAGACCGGCGTCGTTCATCCCGTCCAGCAAGCCCCACAGAATGTCCTGCATCCCGATCACGGGGCGCAGGAAGCAGGAGGAGACGACGGTGCCCTCGCACTGATCGGGCGGGAAGTCGTAGTTGCGCAGCAGAGTGCCGTTCGTGCCGATCTGGGTGCAGGCCGGGGAGAACGGCCGCAGTGCCGCGTGGGTGAGGAAGGTTTCCGCCTCGGGCCGGTCGAGCTGGCCGGCCAGGCGGTCCAGAACCGGGACCAGCTCCGGCATGTGCGCACGGAACAGCGCCCGAACGCGGTCCGCGCCCTCCGGAGTCCGGCCCTCGTCGGTCAGCAGGCCATCCATGCCCTGCCACAGGGCCCGGGCGTGGGCGGCCCACCGCCCGTCGCCGCCGTCGCCGACCTCGATCGCCTGGAAGGTCTTGTGCTGTTGCCGCATGGCTGCCACTCCCCCTGTGGGAATCGGACGAGGTGAGGGCAACGTAGCTAATTGTGCGGGCAATTCACCAGGCGGCCGCTATCGGCGACGGCCAGGCGCTGGATCCGGTGAAGCCGCTGAACGCGAGCGTGGCCGATTCCGAGTAGGAATGTTGTGCTGCCGACTCCCAATAGGACGTTGCCAGGGCGGCGTCGGGTGATCCTGGTGACAGGCGGTGAACACACCCTGGTCATGCCGTAGATGGCGAAGGACGAGCTTTTGCGCCGTCGCCCGCATGGAGGTGCGGGAGGTCGCGGGGAAGGTCCGCGAGCTGTCGCCCGGTCAGGGGCTGCGGGAGATGACCATGAGGTATTCGCAGGGGACGTTCGTCGGGTTGGCGAAGCCGTGGTCCGCGTCGGCCTGGAAGAACAGGGAGTCGCCGGTGTTCAGGGTCTCGCTGATTCCGCCGATCGCGACGGTCAGGGTGCCTTCGAGCACCACGAGTTGTTTCTCGGTACCCGGCGGATACGCGGGCAGCAGCCCGGTGGAGACCTGCGCGGGGAGGTGGTGGACGACCATCTCGGCTCCGCCCGCGCCCGGGGCTGCTGACACCATGTGCCGTTCGAAGCCGGTTTCCGGGTCGCGGAAGACGGGGCGGTCGTTCCTGCGCATGACGATGGCCACACCGGACGCGGCAGCGGCCGGCGCGCCGATCAGCTCCGAGAGCGACGCGTCGAGCGCGTGGGCGATCCTGGACGCGACGCCGATCGTCGGGCTCTTCTCACCGCGTTCGACCTTGGACAGCATCGCCCGGCTGACCGACGACCGCGTGGACAGTTGCTCCAGCGTCAGGCCCGCCTCCTCGCGGCGTCGCCGCACGTTCCCGCCGAACGCACCCGCCAGGTCGTCACCATGCCCTGGTTCGGCCGCGTTTCCGTCCTGCTCGACCACCGTGCTCCTCGTTCGACGGGTACTTCGCCGCCCACAGTCTAGTGTTTCTCCTAAAGAAGAACTAGTCTCCTATCGGAGACGCGAGAGCTGCGCCGCGCCCGACCTGACGGAGGTTCCATGCGTTTGATCTCGAGTGGCCGCCACCATGCCACGTTCGAATTCGGCGAGTTGCGGGTGATCTCGTTACGAGACGGGTACATCGACATGCCGCCGACCCGGCTCCGCGACGAGGACGGGCGCACGTTCGATGTGCTGCCGGCCGCCGTCCCGCTGGCCGGCGACAACCTGCGGCTGTCGGTCAACGCCTTCTTCATCACCGACGGCACGCGGTCGCTCCTCATCGACACCGGCGCCTCCAACGCCTGGCACGACCCCACCATGGGACTGATCTACGACGCGCTCGACGAAGCGGGGATCGACCGCGCGCGGATCACCGATGTGGCCATCACCCACAAGCACGAAGACCACGTGAGCGGCCTGATCGCACCGGACGGTTCACAGGCTTTCGCCGCACTCGAGCGCGTGTGGATCGGCGCGGGCGACACCTCGGTGTTCACGGGGCGACTCGAGCCGGTCCGCGACCGGGTCGTACCCGTGTCGGAGAAGGTCGCGATCAACGACTGGACCACCGCGATCCCGACACCGGGCCACACACCCGGTCACACCGTCTACGACGTCAGGAGCGGCGCCGGCCACCTCCTCGTCTGGGGCGACACCGTTCACGTTCCCACGCTCCAGTTCGATCAGCCGCACGTGTCCTGGGAGTTCGACGGCGACCAGTCCCAGGCCCGCGCCGCGCGAGCGGCCCTCCTCCGACAACTGACCCAGCCGCACCACTACGTCGCCGGTGCCCACCTCGACTCACCCGGCATCGCCCGCGTGACCCCCTCCGGCGACGGTTACGCGCTGGAGTACCTCGCCCCACCGATCGCCTGATCGATCACGGCGTCACCGAACCCGAGGAAGTGGTGTCCGAGGGCGACGACCTCCGCGTCAGCGGCCGGGCCGCGCGTGGTGCGGCCGATATCCGATGGACCCTCCCGGGGCGTCGTTGGCACAGTGGACGCCATGGTCACACCCACCGCCGCCTTCGTGCCCGGCATCGACCTCGCGAGGACCCTGTACGAGGAGGGGGTGCGGCCGATCCTCCGCGCCGCCCTTCCCGGGCTGCGGTACGCCGCGGCCCGGGTCGGTGCGGGGTCCGAGGTGCTGGGGTTCGACACCGTGCGCTCGGCCGACCACGACTGGGGGCCGCGGCTGGAGCTGTTCCTCGCTGCCGAGGACGCGGAGCGCCACGGCGGGCGGATCCGCGAACTCCTGGCGCACCGGCTGCCCAAGCAGGTGCTCGGCTGGCCCACCCACTTCCGCTCCAGCGGCGATCCCCTTGATCCGGTGGGGCACATGGAGCCGACCCGGGGCCCGGTCGACCACCGGGTCACCGTGCACGACGTGGGCGGCTGGCTGGCCGCGCGGCTCGGCCCGTGCGTGGCGGGCTGGGGTGACGAGGGGCCGGAGGTCGGCGACTGGCTGGCGCTGCCGCAGCAGAGACTGGCCGAGGTGACCGGAGGCGCCGTGTTCCGCGACGACCTGGGCGATCTCACGGCGGTCCGGCGGCGGCTGGCGTGGTACCCGGACCAGGTCTGGCGGTACCTGCTGGCCTGCCAGTGGCAGCGGATCTCCCAGGAGGAGGCGTTCGTCGGCCGCTGCGCGGAAGTCGGCGACGATTTGGGCTCCGCCGTCGTGGCCGCACGTCTGGTCCGCGAGCTGATGCGGCTGACGTTGCTGACGGAGCGCCGCTACGCGCCGTACGGCAAGTGGCTCGGCAGCGCCTTCGCTCGGTCGAGGGCGGCCGAACTCCTGGCGCCGTCCCTGCACGGTGCTCTGACGGCGGCCGACCATCCCTCCCGGGAGCGGCACCTGTGCGAGGCGTACGAGACGGCGGGCCGGATCCACAACGCCACCGGGCTCACGGATGCGGTCGATCCGACGCGCCGGCCGTACCACAGCCGGCCGTTCCTGGTCCTGCACGCCGAACGCTTCGCCCGGGCCCTGATGGAGACGGTCACCGATCCCCGCCTGCGCAGCCTGCCGTTGACCGGAGGCGTCGACCAGTGGGCCGACAGTACGGACCTCCTGGGCCGGCCGGACGCCATCCGCGCTGCCACGGACGCCATCGCCCGACCGTGACGGGGTCCACGAGCAGGACGGTGTCCGCCGGAGTCAGGTGCTGCTGGCGGATCCCGACTGCCGGATGCCGATGAGGATCTGCTCCAGCGAGTCCTTGTCCGGCGAGAGCACGTCGTCGTCGACCGAGCCCTCGAACACCACGTAGCCGCCGCCCTTGGCCTGGAAGGTGGCCAGCAGGACGTAGCCCTGGGCGCCGGTGGAGGTGCTCACGTGCCAGCGGTCGACGTAGCCGGGCACGCCGTCCACGCTCATCGGGCCCGAGCCGTAGTCGGTGTGCTGGGTGACTCCGGGGTAGAGCGCGCCCGCCCATCCGGGCATCGCGGTGTCGGCGGCGTCCTTGGCCGTGGCGCCCTGGAGCACGTTCTTGCCGACGCCGAACATCCCCCGTACACAGCGGTGGCCGCCGTTGCAGCTGTACTTGCCGGTGCCTTCGAACATCGACCAGTTCGGGCGGTCGGTCTCGGTGGCCCAGCCGTCGAGGAGCGGGACGGTGATGGCGTGCTGGGGGTCCGGCGCGATGCCCGTGACGGCCGGCGCGGGCTTGGGTGTGGTGGGCGCCGGGGTGGGGGTGGGGCCGGGCGTGGGGGAGGCGCTCCGGGAGGTGCTGAGCGTCGGGCTCGGGGTCGGGCCGGCCTGCGGGGTGCCGCCGTGGCTGAACGCGAACGCGGCGGCGATCCCGGCCAGGGCCAGCACGCCGGCCGCGGCGCCGACGACCACGGCCGGCCTGGTGCGGCGGGGGCTCGGCGGGGGTGGGTACACCGGGCCGGGGTAGCCGTAGCCGGGCGGTGCGGCGACGACCTGGACTGGCCGGACGTCGTTGGTCCAGGCGTTGCCGTCCCACCAGCGCTCGTACCTGGAGGTGTTGTCCGTGCCGGGGACCGGGTACCACCCGGGGGGCGTCGAGTTGGTCACGGACGTACGCTACCGGCCCGCCCTTGGCAGGCCCCGAGCGGGTACGTCCCAAGCCGACACCGGCAACGGCAACGGCCCCCGGTCCCGCTGCCCGGCGAACAGTTCGCTCGCCCCCTGCGGTATGACGTCACCTCACCTGCCCGAGCCCCTGAGTGGCCGGCCCCGACCACCCTGGTTGCCGACGTCGAGCGCGTGGGTGGGATCATCCTCCGATGCGAGAGATCGACGAGTTGACCGTTGTGGACGATCCGGCGTGGCCCGAGCTCGAGGAGGAGCTCGCGGCGACGACCGTGCCCGTGGAGGTCCTTCCTGCCGACCGGGACGAGGGACGCCGGTGCCTCCTGCAGCTGCAGGTCACGGCTCGATCGATGCTCGGCGCCCTGGTCCTGAACACGGGCGGCTTGCTCCTGGACAACGGGTGGGTACGGGTGTTCGGCGGCGGTCCGGTCGCTGACGGGAGTCTGCCGAGCCTGGGACGGATCAACGGGTTTCCCGCCGCCTTCGATCCCGCGTGGCATCCTGCGGACGGTCTCGTCGTCGGCCACGACGTCGTGGGCGGGGTGTTCGCCCTGAACGGCCACGACCCTGCGGGGGCAGGCCGTCCGGGGGCTCCAGGGCAGATGACCTACTTCGCTCCCGACACGCTCGAATGGGAAGCGCTGGAGCTGGGCCACTCGGGGTGGCTCTCCTGGCTGCTCTCGGGTGGCCCGGAGACCTTCTACGACGGCGTGCGCTGGCCCGGTTGGCGGGAGGAGGCAGCAGCCCTGACTCCGTCCCAGGGCATCACCGTGTTTCCGTTCCTGTGGTCCCGGGAAGCCCAGGCCGATCTCGCGACCACGAGCCGACGGGCGGTACCGATGCGCGAAGTCCTCGGGGTGGCGGCCGACTTCGCCGGGCAGATGGGGCTGGCCGATCCCGGATTCCTCGGCGAGGCCTGAGGCGCTTCCCGATCCTCCGGAGCCCCCACCCACGGTGTCGACGGACGGTCGTTCTTCGACACCGTTCCCCCTCGCCGGCCGGCCGGAGCGCGGGCAGCGCCCGTTGAGGCTCAAGGTGCCGTGCTGCTGGAGCAGGCGCAGCAGCTCGGCCTGCGACGGGGTGATGCCGTGGGGTTTGAGGGCCTGGATCAGCAGTCGGTTGCCTTCGCGCTGGGCTGCCAGGATCGCGAACCGCAGGTGTTCGGCCTTACGCACCGGCGTCCCTCCGGGTGGTCGGGAGGGCGGCGAGGAAGTCCTTGACCGCGGCGGCGTAGGTGACCGGGTGGGAGAAGCGGACCATGCGGCCGGTGCGCGGCAGCTCGGAGGTCCGGGATCACACCGCCCCGGGCGCGCGCGGTGGGCCGTCCGGAGCAATGTGGTCCGCGTCCGCTTGCGCCTGCTGCCGGCGCGGCCGCGCCACGCCGAACAATCGGCCTGGTCAGGACACCCAGGACGAGTCCGTGTGGCAGTGAGGGGAACGAACCGATGGACGGAACCGATCGCCCGAGTCGTCGAGCGCTGCTCGCCGGCGGGCTGGCGAGCGCTGCGGTCGCGCTCGCGGGGTGCACGACGACGAGGGCGGCCTCGCCCGTTTCGTCGGCGTCACCCGGCTCGCCCGCGAGCAGCACCTCGCCGGAGGCACGGCCCACCACGCCCGCCGCGGCCTTCGCGAGGCTGATGGACGGCAACAAGCGCTGGGTCAGCGGAGACCTGCACCACCCCAACCGGGACCCGAACCGGCGTCAACTGGTGGCCCAGGAACAGGAGCCCTACGGGTCGGTCCTCTCGTGCATCGACTCGCGCGTGCCGCCCGAGCTCCTCTTCGACACCGGCCTCGGCGACCTGTACGTGATGCGCACGGGCGGGGTGGCGGTCGGGCCGGTGGTCACCGGGTCCGTCGAGTACGGGCCCATGACGAGCAGCACCCCCCTCGTCGTGGTCCTCGGCCATCAGCGCTGCGGCGCCGTCAAGGCGGCGTACAACTCCTTCCGCGACGGCAAACCGCTGCCCGGCAACCTCCAGGCGATCGCCAAGGCCCTGCAGCCGGCGTACGACCAGGCGGTCAAGGAGGGCGGCGCCGACCCGGTCGAGACCATGTCCCGCGCCCAGGTCACGCTGACCGCGGCCGACCTGCGCTCCAACCAGGACCTGGCTCCACTCGTACAGAAGGGCGCCCTCGCCGTGGTCGGCGCGTACTACTCGCTCGACACCGGCGCGGTGGAAGTCCTCTCCGGCGCGCCCTAAGAGGTCGGACGGGCCGGGCCGGCTCGGCTGTACGGGCTCCAGCAGCCGGGCGGCCCTGAGCGCCGGGAAAGACCCTGCGGAAGAACCACCGAGGGGGCGCACGCTCCGGTGGGAAGGCACGCCGGAGGCTGCCGGCCTCGTGGCGGCGGAGGGTGATCGTCACCGGGGCTCCCTGGGCGTGCCCGGGGTCGGTCCGATCTCGCGCAGGTGGCGCCCGGTACTGGCCGTCTGCCGCTGGGATCCGGACAACTCGACGGCGGAGCCGGGGGAGTTCGCCCGGATCGTGGGCGCTCGACCGGCGTCGGCTTCTACGCTCGCACGGACACCGTGGTGCGAGGGGGAACGCCGTGGCCCGCAGGCCTGTTCGACGACGTCGGTCGAGTGCTGCCCGCCGGGTGCGGCAGGTGAGGGAGAACGCGCTGCTGGTGGGAGTGGCGGCGGTGGTCGTGCTCGCCGTGGTGTCGGTGGTGGTGCACTGGCTGGTTCAGCACCTGCTGTTGGTGGCCGGGTTGCTGGCGGTGGCCGCAGGGGCGGGTGTTGCGCGGCTGCGCTCGCGGGTGCGGGCGCGGCAGCGGGAGTTGGCGGTGCGGGCCGCGCAGTTGCGGCACATCGGACCGTTCCTGACGATGAGTCCGAAGGCGTTCGAGCACGCCTTGGCGGACCTGTGCCGGCGGGACGGCTGTACGAAGGTGACGGTGGTCGGCGGGGCCGGGGACCTGGCGGCGGACGTGCTGGCCACGACGCCCACCGGGCAGCGGATCCTGATCCAGGCCAAGCGGTACGGGCCGAAGACCTTCGTCGGTTCCCGGGACGTCCAGACGGTCAACGGCACCTACCGTGACGTGCACCGCTGCGACCTGGCCGCCGTGGTGACGACCAGCTCGTTCACCAAGGCCGCGGCCGCGTTCTGCGCTCAGGTCGGCATCCGGACCGTCGACCGGCGGGCGCTCGCGCTGTGGGCGGAGGGGACGGGCGGACCGCCCTGGGCCTGATTCCACCCGCCGCCGCGCTCACACCGGCTGGACGCTCACCTGCGAGCGCACCAGCTCCTGGTACGGCCCCGGCACGGCCAGGAGTTCGTGGTGCCGGCCGGTCTGGACGACCCGTCCGTCCTGGAGGACGACGATCAGGTCGGCGTTCATGATGGTGGACAGCCGGTGGGCGATGACGATGCGGGTGCACTCCAGGCCGGCGAGCGCCTCGGCGATCCTCGACTCGGTCACCGTGTCCAGGGCGCTGGTGGCCTCGTCGAGCACCAGCACGCCGGGCCGCCGGGCGAGGGCGCGGGCCAGGGCGACGCGTTGGCGCTGGCCGCCGGACAGGCTTCCGCCCATCTCCCGGATCTGGGTGTGGTAGCCCAGCGGCATGGCCTCGATGTCCTGGTGGATCTGGGCCTGCCGGGCGGCCTCGCGCACCAGTTCCCGGTCCGCGTCGGGTACGCCGAAGGCGATGTTCTCCTCGATCGACCGGTTGCTGAGGACGATGTCCTGGGGCACGTAGGCGACCCGGCGGTAGAAGGAGTCCGCGCTGATCTCGCCCAGGGGCAGGCCGTCGAAGGCGATGCTGCCGGTCGCGGCCGGGTAGAGGCCCATGAGCAGCTTGCCGAGGGTGCTCTTGCCCGAGCCGGAGCCGCCGACGATCGCCACGCTCTGACCGGCCCGGACGTCGAAGCTGACGCCCCGCAGGGCCGGGGTCTTCGCGCCGGGGTAGGTGAAGCCGACCTCGCGCAGCGAGACGTCGCCCCGCAGGTCGGCCGCCAGGTCGCCGAACACGGCCGGGGCCGGGGGCTGGTGGAGGATGTCGCCGACCCGGGACACCTGGGCGTTCACGACGACGAGCTGGGAGAAGGCGCCGGACAGCGAGGTCACGGTGCCCAGGCTGGTGGCCGTCATGGCCTGGACGGCCACCGCCGTGCCCAGGTCGAGGCGCCCCTTCCAGACCATCCACAGGCCGGCCGTCAGGACCAGCAGCGGGCCGAAGACCTGGAACACGCTCTGGCCCGCGGAGGCCGCGCCCTGCAGGAGGATCCGCCGGCGGGTCCGGTCCATCACCCCGGCGTAGACCTTCGACCAGTCGGCGAGGAAGGAGTCCGTCATGCCCGAGACCTTCAGCGTCTCGATCGAGGCCAGCGCCTCCATCTGCAGGGAGGACGACTCGGCGGTCCGGTCGATCTCCAGGGCCGTCGTCCGCCGGATCGGCCGGTACGCGGCGGCGGCGACCGCGACCATGCACAGCAGCACCGCCGAGGCGATCAGCCCGAGGGGCACGGAGCCCAGGAAGACGTAGGTGAGCACCACCACCAGGCTGCCCAGGTCCAGCAGGACGGCGGCGACCTGACTGGAGATCATGTCCCGCACCGCGGCGATGCTGGACAGGCGGTACATCAGCTCGCCCTGGGAGCGGTTGGCGAAGTACTTGTAGGGAAGACCGAGCAGGGTGCGGAAGGTCCGGCCCATCATCAGCTCGCCGAGGCTCCGGATGACGGAGGAGAGGCAGACCGACCGCACCAGCGAGACGGCCAGGTAGGCCGCCATCGGCGCCAGGAGCGCGGCCAGCACCAGGGGCAGCGACAGCTCGGTGAAGTAGCGGGCGAAGCCGTTGACGGCCCGCTCGATCGCCATCGGCATGACGACGGTGAAGGCGTAGAGCAGCAGCGACATCAGGAAGGCGCCGGCCAGCGGCCCCTTCGTACCGCTCAGGGCCCGCAGGAACTCCCGCCACACGCTCGGCTCGTGGTGGCGCACCGGGGTGTAGGCGTCGGTGGGCGTCGCCTCCATCGCCAGGCCCGAGTAGTGGCCCTCGAACTCCTCGACGGTGACCTTGCGCCGGCCGCCGGACGGGTCGACGACGGTCGCGTGGCGTTCGGTGAGCTTCTCCAGCACCACCAGGTGGCTGTCGTCCCAGTAGGCGATGAGCGGGAACGCCAGCTTGCGCAGGCCGCCGGTGCCCGCGCGGAAGGTGCGCACCCGGAAGCCGTGCCCGCGCAGGATGTCCGCGGTCTCCCTGATGGTCAGGCCGTCCCGGCCGGTCTCGTGCTCCCGGCGCAGCCGCGCCACCGAGTCGGTCGAACCGTGCGCCGAGAGGATCATCGCGATGCAGCACAGCGCGCACTCGGTGGGTGCGAACTGGTGGACCTCCTTGACCCGCCGTACACGGCGCGGCAGCGGTATCCGAGGTACGCGCGACATCAGCGGCCTCCCAGGCACAGGGGCAGTTCGACCCGGCGGTCGGAGAGCATCAGTTGGGCGTAGTACCAGCCGGACCGGCCGTAGAGGAAGGACGGCAGGTCCGTCACCGAGCCGATGCCGAAGGACCAGCCGCCCTCGCCGTAGCGGTCGAGGAAGCGGCCGTGCAGGGCGGCGGCCTCGACGCGCAGGGCGGGCCAGTCGAGGCGGTCGGCCAGCCAGCAGAGCATCGCGAGGCGGCCGGCGGCGCCGTGGCAGAAGCTGATGTCGCCGCTGATTGCGTTGTTGATGATGTGCTCCACCTCCGGCGCGAGGGCCTCGCGGGCCTGCTGCGCCGAGTACCCCACGGCGCGCAGCAGCTTCGCGGCGGCGAAGGCGACACCGGTGTAGCCCTTGCACCAGCTGCTCCGGCTGGCGGCGTCCCGCAGGGAGTCGTCCTGCCAGCGGTGGCGCAGGTACGCGGAGGCGAAGGCGTCCAGGTGCTCGCGCACCCTGCCGCTGTCGTCCGTGCCGCTGTCGTCGGCGCCGCTCAGGGCGAGCGCGCTCAGGGCGGCGATCCGGCCGAAGCGGCCGTGGGCCAGACCGAGTTCGCCCTCATGCCCGGTGGGTGGGCCGTCCAGGTCCAGCAGGCGGTCGAGCAGCGGGCCGATGGCGGGGAGGCCGTTGTCGTCGGTGTACTCCGCGCGGTGGAGCAGGTAGCCGGCGAAGCCGTTGAGGTAGTCGAAGTCGTCGATGGACAAGCTGCGGACGTCGATGTCGGTGGCCAGGGTGGGCGGTACGACCCGAGCCGGGTCCGCGCCGCGCCTCCGCAGTTCCAGTCCGGTGACGACGGCGGAGAGCGCCCCCGTGAACGGCGAGAGAGCGGCCGCGGTCGTCGCCGTGGGCAGCTGCGGCGGCATCGCGGTGGCGTAGACGGCGGCGGGGTCGGCCCCGATCACGGACGTCCCGTGGGCGCGCCCGGCCTCGGCGAGGTAGAGCAGCAGTCCGCCGCCCTCGTGCAGCGCCGGGTCGACGGCGCCCAGTCGCAGGCCGTCCCCGTCCAGCCGGGGCATCAGCCAGGTCGGCCGGTCGGCCTCGCCGACCACGAGCTCGGCGAGGTCCGCGCGCCAGCCGGGCGCGTCATCGAGCGCCGGACCGGCGTGGACGGGCGGGCGGCGGACGTCCCAGACGTCGTCCACCGAACTGCCGAGCGCGTAGCCGAGGTAGGTCAGGTCGCGGCCCGCGGGGCGGTCGAAGAAGGCGGCGATGCTGCGCAGCGCCGCCTGCTGGGGAGTGCTGGGCAGCTCGACGGGGTCGCCGGAGGCGGTGACGACCGGTCGGCCGTCGCTGCCGCGCAGCTGCCGGGAGTCGCACGGCAGGTCGTAGAAGGGCACGTCGAGGTCGAGCAGTGCGGCCACCTCGTCGCGGAGGGCGGCGTCCGAGGCCTCCGGGGCGTCGAGGCCGCGGTGGCGCGGGGGCAGTTTGGCGAGCAGGTCCGCGCGGGCCGAGGGGCTCGCGAGGTGGGCCGGGTGGAGGGAGGCTTCGAGGAAGCGGGCGTAGAGGTAGGTGGGGCGGAGCACCTGGCGGATCGACCAGCCGCTCGTCCGCTCCACGACGCGTTCGATCGCGGTGCGGTGCGTCCCGAGCAGCGCGCGGGCCTCATCGAATCCCGCGGTGATCTCGCCGACCCACAGCCGGGGGTCGAGCTGCTCGCCCCGTACGGTGGCCATGTTGGTGCGGTGCTGGGGGACGGCGGGGGCCTGGTCGAACCGGATCTGGTCGGTGCCGGCGTCGACCAGGCCGTGGGACTGCAGCTTCTGGGAGCCTCCCGGGCTCACGCATCCGACGGCGGACAGGTCGACGTCGACGGTGGCGCCGCTGAAACGGGCCGGGAAGAGGAGCGTGTTGAGGACGGAAGCCTCGAGTTCGCGGTTCAGCGGCGAGGCCTGCGTGGCGGGCAGGGACACCAGGGTCTCGGTGTCGATCACCACGGGACCTTCGGCGGTGGCGATGACGTTCTCGTTGTGCAGGTCGGTGGCGCCGAGCATGGTCAGCAGCGCGGCGACCCGGCCGAACCGCCGGAAGTAGCGGGCCGGGCCGGCGGTTTCGTAGAGGTCGGTGTGCTGGACGCGCTCCTGCCACAGGTGGGTCGGGCGGGCGACGGTCGCGGGGTGGAGCGGGCCGAAGAATCCGCCGTCCGCGTCGGCCACGGAGCGCACGGCCTCCAGGAGCGGTTGAGCGCTGTCCTGTTGTGGCTTGTAGACGGCGGTCGCGCCGTTCTCCCAGCCGACGAAGGAGACGGTCCGGCCGCCGCGGTGCGGGTCGCCGAGGCCGGGGACGAACGACACGACGCGCCCGCTGGTGGCGAAGGCGTTGTGGAGCAGGTGCCGGTCCTCCCAGGCGGCCTGGAGGACGCGCCGGGCGTGCTCGACGCGGCGCGCGGCGGTCAGCCGCAGCAGGCGATCCAACTCGGGGAAGCGGCCCAGCAGTTCCTTGCGGCCGTGCTCGCTCGCGGCCCAGGCGTGGAACTCGTCGTAGTCCATGCCCGCGAGGGCCGGATCGGTGCCGCGGGAGCGGAAGGCCGTGACGATGGTGCGCAGGCCGATGTCGCTGCAGGCGGCCATGATGGCGTGCAGGAGCGCGTCGGTGACCGCGGGGAGGTCGATGAAGTCGGCGAACTCCGGTTCCGCCAGCCGGTCCCAGCGGGTGAACCGCCGTGCGCTCTCGGCCAGCAGTTGGCGGTGGAAGCCGCCGAACACGTCCGCCTTGTCCTCGATCTTGTCCTCGATGCGCTGCCGCAGCAACGTCTCGAGGGTCTCCTCACTCAACTGCACTACGAGGCCTCGCCATTCGGTCGTCGATGGACGTCGGGGAGGACCGGCCCCGGGGTGTCCCGGGGCCGGTCCGTCAGAAGGGGATCAGCAGCGGCTGGTGCATGCCGTGGTCGGGCAACCACCGCCCCAGGACGAGCTGATGGAGCCGATGCCGCCGAGAACGGCCCCGACACCGGCGGCGGTGGCCGCGGTGGCCGCGATGACCTGCCAGGTGCCGACCGCGATGCTGTCCGGCTCCGCGGCCAGCTCCACCAGCTCGTCCTCCGGGATGAAGCCGGTGCTGGCGTCCATGAGGATGTCGCTCATGTCTCTTCCTTTCCTAGGGTGTTGACCAAGAGGTATTGATCAAGAGGTATTGATCAAGCAAGGTCCCCGGAGGGTCCGGGAACCCGTTCAGCGACGGCCCACGCCGACGGACGTCGGCGGGCGTGGGCCGCCAAACTTCAGGCGAGGCTCAGCACGCAGGGGTAGGCGTCCGGGGCCAGGTGGCGCAGGACGGACCAGGCGAAGCCCGCCCGGCCCACCAGCAGGCTGCTGCTGTGGCCGTACTTGGTGTCGGCGCGCTCCTCGTAGCGCTCGACGACCTCGGTGAACAGGCGCGGGTAGAGGTCGTCGGGCAGGCGCCCGCCGAACAGGCCGGGCAGCTCCCGCTCCGCCATGACGGCGATCTCCGTGCTCGCCAGGTCGCCGTGGCAGTACGTCGGGTTGTTGCCGAAGCCGCGGTGCAGGGTCAGCTCGGCGAGCCGTTCCAGCCGCGGGCGGGGAATCGCGCCCGGAGCGTGGCGCTCGACCGTGAGCGCGCCCAGCAGCATCCCGGGCGCACCGTGGCACCAGGCGTACGAGCGGTCGTCGCCGCCCCAGACCCGCGGCCAGTCCCGGTCGCCCGGGTCGTAGGCGTCGAGCACCGCGCCGAGGATCTCGAGGCCGAGCTCGCGCACCTCCACGTCGCCGAAGAGCGTGCCGTACCGGATCAGCACCGGGGCGATCCCCATCGCGCCGTGGGCGTACCCGGTGTACGGGGTGACCTGCCCGGACTCGGCCTTGAGGCCGCGGAGCAGGCGCGCCTCCTCGGCGGCGATCGTCCGGGCGGCCTCCTCGACGAGCTGCCGGTCGGCGTCCTCCCGCGCGTCGCGGTGCAGGGCGAGGCAGACGGCGAGCGTGCCGGCCATGCCGCTGACGAAGTCGCAGCCCACCGCCGGCTCGGCGCGCCGGGCGAGCTCGCCGGCCAGTTCGCCGAGCGTCATGGCGCCGCCGGTGGTGCCGATGGCGTCGGTGCCCGTGGTGCCCAGCAGCCGTCGGGCCGTGGCGAGGGCGTACACGGTGCCCGCGAGGCCGGTCATCCCGCCGAGGGAGGTCCTCGGACCGGCCAGCGCCTCGCGCCGGAGCTGGTACTCCAAGGGGCCGAGCACCCGGGTCGCCGCGGCCGCGTACCGCTCGTCCCCGGTCTCGCGGGCGAGCCCGGCGAGGACGAGGGCGAGTCCGGGGCTGCCGCCGTAGAGGTCGAAGCCCAGCGTGCCCGGGCACCACTGGCTCTGTTCGGCCGTCATGACCTGGGGAGCAATCCAGGTGGCCGGGTACCGGTCGTCCCGGCCCAGGACCATCCCCTCGACCAGGCCGTCCCCGATGCGGACGGCCTCGGCCAGCAGCCGCGCCCGGTCCACGGTCGCGGGTGCCGCGCCGACGGGCCGGACCGGGGCGAAGCCGGTCGGCTCCTGTTCCACCGGGAGCTTGTGGACGAAGGCGAGGTCGACCAGGAGTAGCTCGCGTTCGATCGCCGCCGGGCTCAGGGCGGCGATGCGCGCCCGGACCGTCTCCAGGGCGGGCTCCTGGAACGCCCCGGACCGGACGACCGAGGTGCCGGCGGTTTCGGCCCCGGTCCCGGCGAACACGGCGGTGGAGCGCGGCGTGTAGGAGAAGTACGGGACGTCCCAGGCCGCGAGCTGACGGACCTCCTCGTCGACCAGCTCGGCCGCGTCGCCGGTCCGCAGCACCACCCGGTTCAGTACGGCCGCCCTGACCAGCGGGTCGCGCAGCGCGGTGGGGTGGGTGGCCATCCTCAGGAGCTGGGTGTAGAACATCGTGGGGTTGTTGACGTACCGGAAGCGGACGTCGCCGAGGTGGGTCTCGATCGCGGCCATCACTTCGTCGCGGTGCGCGCTCGCGTACTCCAGGACCCGGCGCAACTCCCGCTTGATGACGTCGCGTTGCATCGGCACCGGCACGGCGGTGGCACCGCGCACGGAGAGGTTCGCGTTGGCGGCCACCGTCCGCCCGGCCGCGAGTTCCACGAACATGTCGTCGCGGCCCGGATTGCGCACGGCCAGCGTTCGGAACGGGATGTCCTGGCCCGGGTCGTAGCCGATGGCACCGATGTCCAGGCCCCGGTCGGCATCGCCGGGCTTCAGGAGCGTCGGCAGGATGCCGATCGCCGCGACGGATTCACGGATCGCGGTGGCGGCCTCGTGCGCGGCGGACCGGCTGCCGTCATCGGACGGCACGTCGAGCCGCGGGGTGAGCAGCGTCTCGGTGTCGATGACGACCGGACCGGCCGCGCCCGTGACCACGTTCTCGTAGTGGATGTCGGTGGCCTTGAGCAGGTGGAGCACCCCGGTGAGCCGGCCTATGTGCGCGAAGTACTCCTCGGCGTCGCCGGTGAACTCCTCGGTGCGGACGTACTCGACGAACCCGCCGTCCCCGGTCGGCACCGCGCTGATCGTGCGCAGACCGGTGCCCAGACGCTCGTTGATCCAGGCGACGAAGGCGTTGTACCCGATCTCGGCCTCGATCGGATGCGGCTTGTAGATCACCCGGCTGCCGTCCGCGAAGCGGATCCGGGCCGTCGACCTCCCGCCGTTGTGGGTGTCGCCCTGGCCCAGCGAGATCGCGGTGACCAGCGGGTCCGGGCCGATTCCGGGGATGCGGGCGGCGAGCTCCTCGCGGTGGCGTCCGGCCGCTTCGATCACCTCCAGCAGGTAGTCCTCCGCCGACCGCACGCGCAGTCGCACGGCGCGGAAGAGCAGGGGATAGCGCTGGAGCATTTCGGCGTGCCCGGCAGCGCTGTTGGTCCAGGCCCGGAAACCGCGGTAGCGCTCCTCCGGGGTGTCGCCCGGCAGCGAACCGGCGGACCGGAGCCGGTGGAGCTCCTCCAGCAGGGCACGTAGCATCAGGGCGGAGACCGCCTCGGTCTGGGCCTGGACGAAGTCCCGGACGATCGTGTTCTCCGCCGCCACCACCGGTGAGGCGGCCACGGCGGCCTCGATCCGCCCCGCCCAGGTTCGGACGAAGTGGGCGAAGTAGTCCCCGAACAGGCCTTCCGGGTCGGATGCTGGGTGGTAGGCCCCCGGTACGGGAACGTCCGGGCCGGCGGCTCCGGCGTCATCGCCGCGCGCGGCTTCGTCGAGCAGGGTTTCGAACAGGCGGTCCCGGGCCGCGCCGTCCGGCAGCTCCGGAAGATAGGTGTGCAGGATTTCCGCCACTGCACTCGGCATTGGTGCACGCATGATGAGTGTTCCGGTTTCGCGGAGGGGTGGGGGTGCCGGGTGCTCAGCACCCGGCACCCCGGAGGGGATCAGTGCTGGCAGTTCTTCTGGCACTCGGCGGTGACGGTGCAGAGGTAGCCGTTGTTGCCCATCGCCCAGCTGGCGGCCGTGTAGGTGAGCACCTCGATGGGGCCGGTGAAGGTGCCGGCGCTCAGACCGTCGAGGTCCTGCTCGCTGATCTCTTCGAGGATGTCAACATTGGGATTGCGCATGGCAGTTGGCTCATTTCGAGATTCGGGCGGTCCCTGTTCGGACCGCTCTGGAGCCAGCGTCGCAGCGGCCGTCAACAGCCGCTCAACAGGCCGTCAACAGGAGATTCACGCCGCCTGTTGACCCGTACGCGAAGGCCCGTCCGTACGCTCCGTGGGGGAGTGAGCCGGTACGGACGGGCCTTTGTGAAGGGACAGGCTTTTGCGGGAACGGACGGCAGCTCTCAGCGGTCCGCGGGCCAGGTGCTTTCGATCACGCCGAGTTCGATCATGTCGTGGACCTCACGCGCCTCGTGGAGCCAGGACCCCAGGTGGTGGCGGTCGGCGACGTCGATCGCCTCGTGGATGCGGGCGCGGCCCTGCGTCCACTCGTCGAAGCGGGCGTGGGTGCGGGCCATCGTGACCAGGCACTCGGCGGTGAGGGCGGCGTTGCCGATGCGCCGGAAGGTCGCGAGGGCCTCGTCGAGGGCCGCGAACGCGTCGTCGCGGCGGCCGAGTTCGCGCAGCACGTCGCCGTGGTTGGTCAGGACGACGGCGGTGCCGTTGGCGTCCCCGTGGTCGCGCCACAGCACGATCGCCTCGCGGTAATGCAGTTCGGCCTCGTCGAGGTGCCCGGACACCCGCAGGGCGTCGGCCATGGTGCTCATGAAGATCGCGGTGCGGTGCCGGTTGCCGCCGCTGCTCAGGTGGAGGTCGAGGGCCGCGCGGGCGTGGGTGAGGGCCTGGTCGCCGTGGCCGGCCGCACCGTGCGCCACCGACAGGTAGGCGAGGGTGGCGGCCTGGCTCTCGGGGTCGTCGAACAGCGTGAGGGCCTCCTCGAAGGCCTCGATGGCGCGGTCGGGGCGTCGGGACATGCCGTGGCATGCGCCCAGGCTGCGCAGCAGCCAGGCGCGGCCGAGCCGGTCGTCGTGCTGTGCGGCGTGCTGTTCGTCGTGGCGTTCGGCGCGTCCGTGGGCGATGTCGAGCGCCTGCTGGAGGTAGCTCTCCCAGTGGCCGGTCCACCAGGAGGTCCGCATGTAGCCGAGGAGCCAGACGGCCATCCGCCAGGCGAGGTCGAAGCGGCGGCTCTCCCCGGCCTGCCGGATGGCCTCGCCGATGCCGGCGAGTTCGCGCCGGCACCAGGCGAGGGCCTGGGCCTCGTCGGTGAAGACGGGCAGCGGGGCGGGCGGCTCCTGGCCGAGCCGGGGCGGCAGTTGGCCGCCCTCGGGAATGGCCAGGCGGGCGTTCTCCAGGGCCAGCGCGTACCAGACGCACATCCGCAGCCGCGCCGCCTCGCGCTCCTGCTCGCTCTCGTCGGCCTCGGCGCATTCGACGGCGTACTCGGCGAGCAGGTCGTGGAGGCGGTAGCGCAGCGGGGCCGGGGTCTGGAGCAGGTGGGCGTCGACGAGCTGTTCGAGCAGCTCCTCGGCCCGCGCGGGGTCGCGGTCGAGGAGGGCGGCGGCGTCGGCCGGGCCGACCGTCTGACCGGACCACAGACCGAGGAGGCGGAAGGCCCGCGCGGCCTCTCGCTCGCCGGGCGACTCGCTGTCCCGCAGGGCGAGGTAGCTGGCGGCGAAGGTGGCGCGGACCTGGAGGTGCCCTGCCGCCAGGGTGCTCAGGCGACCGGGCCCCTCGGGGGCGAGCCGGTCGGCGAGGGTCGCCAGCGGCCAGGCCGGTCGGGCGGCCAGCCGGGCGCCGACGATGCGCAGGGCCAGCGGCAGGCCCCCACAGGCCGCCAGGATCCGCAGCGCGGCGTCGAGGTCCTGCTCGACCCGGTCGCTGCCGCACAGCGCGCACAGCAGGGCGCGCTGCTCCTCGACGTCCATGGGGGCGAGCGACAGGTGGTGGGGGGTCGGCAGGTCGGTGAGGGTGGAGCGGCTGGTGACGATCGCCGCGCTGTGGCCGGTGCCGGGCAGCAGCGGGAGCACCTGCCCGCTGTCGCGGGCGTTGTCAAGGAGCAGCAGCACGCGCCGCTCGGCGAGCACCGAGCGCAGCAGCGCCGCCCGGTGGCCGGTGTCCTCGGGCAGGGCTACGGCGAGGTCGGTCAACACGGACGCGAGCAGCTCGTGCGCGGTGCGCGGGGTCGCGGTGCCGTGGCCGCGCAGGTCCAGGTGGAGCTGCCCGTCCGGGAAGCGGTCGCGCAGCAGGTGGGCGGCGTGGACGGCGAGCGCGCTCTTGCCGACGCCGCCCATGCCGGTCACGGCCACCACGCCGGGGCCGTTCCCGTCCGCGGCCTGCTCCAGCACTGCGCGCAGCCGGCGCAGTTCGTTCTTGCGTCCGGTGAACAGCGTTGCGTCCAGCGGCAGTTGGGCTGGTGCCGACGGCGCGGGCGGCGCCGTCACGAGGCCGGCTTCGGGGACCGGCCGTGCCTTCCGTTGTTCCTTCGACTGCTCCTTCAACAGGAGCGGGTCGGCGGTCAGCACCCGTTGGTGAACGGCCCGCAGGGCCGGGCCCGGATCCACGCCCAGCTCCTCGGCCAGCGCCGTGCGCACGGTCTCGAACACCTCGAGCGCCTCGGCCTGGCGCCCGCCGCGGTACAGCGCGGTGACGAGCAGGACGTGCAGCGACTCGTGCAGCGGGTGCTCGGCCGCCCAACGGCTCAGCTCCGGAGTCACCTCGGTGTGCCGCCCCAGCTCCAGCTCCGCCTCGAAGTACCACTCCAGGGCCTGCAGATGCGCCTCGCACAGGTGCCTGACCTCGGCCTCCAACGTGTGCAGGACCGGAAGGTCCGACAGCGGCCGACCGCGCCACAACGCCATGGCCGCGCCGGCGTGCCCGCTCACGGCCGGCCAGTCCCGCCGCCCACGGGCCTCGCGGGCGAGGGTGAGCAGACCGGTGAACTCCCGGACGTCCAGCTCCCCCTCGTCCACCCGCAGCAGCGGCCCGTACGGGGTCGCGGACAGCCGCGACCCATCCTCGGCCTCGGCCTCCAACGCCCGCCGCAGCCGCATCACATGATTGGCCAGCGAGGACGCCGCGGTCACCGGCGGCTCCTCGCCCCACAGCGCGCCCTGAAGACTGCTCGGCGACACCGCCCGGTTCGCCTGCAACAACAACGCAGCCAGCAGCGCCCGGACCTTCGGCCCGCCCACCGGCACCACCCGATCGCCCCGCCGCACCGCGACCGGGCCGAGCAAGCTGAAACGCACGACTCCCCCAAGACCGACCGGCAGAGCCGGCCGGGTCGATCACCCCGTTGCAGCGATGCTATCCACCGCGCCCGACCTTCGGCTCCCCGCCCGGATCAAGCGCATGCCCAGCTCAGTACGGCCGCGGCGGCCCGCCGTCGGGGCGGAACCACGGGATGCGGTCTCCGGCCCGGGATCTCACCGGTGAGGCGCCACCCGCCTGCTACGCGCGTCGAACCGAGGGAACCCTTCCGGCCCGGTTGGCGTCATGGACCTCGGAGACAGCAGGCAGGTGTAGTCGGGGGGAGTGTCGTCGATGGACTTCAGGGCGCGCATGGGGAAGCTGGGCAACGGTTCGCGGGTGGCCATAGCGGTGGCGGTCGTCGCCGTGGCGGCGACCGCCTGGGTGGTGCCGACGGTCACCGAATCGACCGCCGCTCCCCATCAGAACGTCGCGCAGCAGGGGGAGTCGAACGACGGCGACCACAGCGGCCAGGACGGCGCCCAGGGCAGCGGCGGTGGCGGCGGTACGCAGCAGGGGCGCATACCGGAGGGCATAGCCCACGCCTCCGAGACCGGGGGCAACGCCGTCAACATCACCATCGACGACGGCCCGGACCCGGTCTGGACCCCGAAGGTCCTCGACGTGCTCAAGCGGTACGGCGTGAAGGCGACGTTCTGCATGATCGGGCCTCAGGCCAAGGCCCACCCCGACCTGGTCAAGCAGGTCGTCGCGGCCGGCCACCGGCTCTGCGACCACACCGTGGACCACGACACCACCATGGACAAGAAGCCCGTCGCCTACCAGGAGAAGGAGATCCTGGACGCGAAGAAGATGATCGAGCAGGCCGCGGGCGGCGGTGCCGAAGTGATGTACTACCGGGCCCCCGGCGGCGCGTTCACGCCCGACAGCCGACGCATCGCCGCGGCGAACGGCATGCGCCCGCTCGGCTGGAACGTCGACTCGAAGGACTTCAGCAAGCCCGGCACGGCCGCCATCGTCGACACCGTCAAGAAGGAGATCGGCAACGGCCCGACCATCCTGTTCCACGACGGGGGCGGCGACCGTCAGCAGACCGTCGAGGCCCTCGGCCAGGTGCTCGGCTGGCTGAAGGCGCAGGGCCGTCCCACCGGCTTCCCGGTCCAGACCACCCCGTGACTGCGGGGGGCTGAAGGACCAGCCCTACCGCGCCTCTACCGGTTCGCCGGTGTCCTGGTCGAGGTTGAACACCCGCCGGTAGGAGTCGGTGACCACGGTGATCTGTGCCCGCCCGGTCCAACTCGCCTCCACCAGGCGGGCCTCGTCCGGGGCGCCGCCGACGTCGGCGAGCAGCCAGCGCCGGGCCGACCAGCCCTCGCCGCTCTCCAGCAGCACCTGCCAGTGCTCGCCGGCCTGCGGCCCGGAGTCGTACGAGCGGTGCACCACCACCAGGGCCCGTGCCGCGCCGGCCGGGGCGTCCTCGCGGCTGCGGGTCTCGGCCGCGGACACCTTGTGCGCGGCCAGCACGCCGAGCAGGAACACCACCCCGGCGGTCACCGTGACCGCCCGGGTGGCCGCCCGTACGGCGGTGCGGCGGTCGCTCAGCCAGGCGGCCGCGATCAGCGCGGCCAGCGCGCCGCCGAGCAGCAGTTCCGGTCGGTTCAGCAGGTCGGCGACCAGCATCAGGCCGCCCGAGCGGCTCTCCCACTGGCCCTCGGTGTACAGCAGGACGGCCGCCGCGCCGAGCGCCAGCAGCACCCGGACGAGGGTGCGCCTGCCCCGCGGCGTCCGCCGGTTCCAGCGCTCGTTCATCGACCCCCCGGTCATCGGCTCACAGCTCCGCGAGGAGTTTCCGGCCCTCCGGCCAGTCACCCAGCCCGGAGTCCGAGTTGACGTGCCCGTAGGCGCCCGGCTCGACGTACCGCGCGCCCCAGGCCTCGGCGAACTGCCGGGCCCGCTCGGGGGTCACCCACGGGTCGTCGGTGGAGGCGACCACCAGGGTCGGGAACGGGAAACGCTCCAGCGCCACCGGCCGGAAGCCCAGCAGCTCCGGCACCTCGGCGGTGTCGACGTCCGCCGGGGCGACCAGCAGCGCGCCCCGCACGGCGGCGGTCCGCTCGACCGACGCACCCGCGACCCAGCGGGCCGCCGTGATGCAGCCCAGGCTGTGCGCGACCAGCACCACCGGCCCCTCGGCGGCGGCCGAGTGCACCGCCGCGTCCACCCGGGCCACCCAGTCCTGCTGCTCCGGGTGGTCCCAGTCCGCCTGCTCGACCCGGCGGAAGGTCTCCGGCTCGGCGGCCTCCCAGCGGGTCTGCCAGTGCGCGGGGCCGGAGTTCTGGTAGCCGGGCAGGACGAGGTAGGTGACGCGGTCGGGCATGGGCTCCTCCGGGAGGCGGTCGGGCTGCGGACGGTGGACGTCCGGTGGTCAGGCAGCACGAGAGTCTAGGCCGCGCACGCCCCGGCGCCGCAGCCGGGCGTCGCACCCGCCGCCGGGCCCACAGTCGTATCAGCCGCCGTGCGCCGCCGGCCCCGGCGCGCACGGCTCACGACCGGCGCCCGAGCAGGGCGGTGCGCCGCCGCACGCCCGGTGCGCCCCGTTGCCAACGGCGGCGCCGGTACGGGAGGTTGGACCGGGCCCGAGCGCGGCGGCCGCCGCCCAGGCCCGCACCAGGCCTGATGCTCGATCACGTGGAGGGATGTCGGCGATGACATCGAAGATCCTGCTCGTCACCGGGGACGCCGCCGAGTCGCTGGAGGTGTTCTACCCGTACCAGCGGCTGCGCGAGGAGGGCTACCAGGTCGACATCGCGGCCCCGACCAAGAAACGCCTGCAGTTCGTGGTGCACGACTTCGTGGACGGCTACGACACGTACACGGAGAAGCCCGGCTACACCTGGCCCGCCGACCTCGCCCTGGCCGACGTCGACCCGGCCGACTACGTCGCCCTGGTCATCCCCGGAGGCCGCGCGCCCGAGTACCTGCGAAACGACCCGGACGTGCAGCGGATCGCCCGGCACTTCTTCGAAGGGGACAAGCCGGTCGCCCAGATCTGCCACGGCCCGCTGATCACCGCCGCCGCCGGGGTGCTCGACGGCCGCCGCACCTCCGCCTACCCCGCGCTCGCCCCGGACATCAAGGCGGCGGGCGCCGAGTTCGTGGAGGGCGAGGCGGTGGTGGACGGCGTGGTCGTCTCGGCCCGGGCCTGGCCCGACCACCCGGCGTGGCTGCGGGCCTTCATCGAGGTCCTGCGCACCAAGGCCCCGCTCTCCTGACTTCTTCCGTCCGTACCCCGAGACTTCTCGGGGTACGGTTCCGGGTCCCGGTCAGGGTAGCGGGCCCTCCTCCGGGTTGACGACCGTCGCCGACCGCTCTGCCATGGTGTCAACCACCATGGAAAAAGCTGGAGTTGTCGGCCCCGGGATCCCGGCGGCCCCGAACCAGGGAGCACGGCATGACCGCCGATCCGACCGTCCCCCGCCGCGGACGCCGCCGACCCGCCCTGCGGGCCGCCCTCACGATCGCCGCGGGCGCCGGCCTGCTGGCCACCCTCGCTCCGGCCGCCGTCGCCCGGCCCGTCGGCAGCTCCTCGGCGTCCGGCTGCCACGGCGCCGTCCACCTCACCGCCGCCGACCGCGCCGACCGGACGGACTCCGCCGAGGGCCGGGCCGACTGGGCGGCCGCGGACGCCGCCCTGGCCGGCCTCACCGGGCCCGGCTACGGCACCTCCGCCCTCGGCGCCGTCCGGGAGAACGGCCGGCTGGTCTGGCGCAACGCCACCGGCGTCGCGGACCTCGGCACCGGCCGGCCCGCCGACCCGGACGGCCGCTTCCGGATCGGCAGCACCACCAAGACCTTCGTCGCCACCACGCTGCTCCAACTCGTCGGCGAGCGGCGGCTGGACCTCGACGACCGGCTGGAGTGCCTGCTGCCCGGCGTCGTCCCCAACAGCACCGCGATCACCGTCCGGCAACTGCTCAACCACACCAGCGGCATCGCCAACTACACCCAGGACCCGGCCTTCGAGTTCACCGACCAGGACTGGCTGACCGACCGCCGCTTCCAGCCGTACTCCCTCCAGGCCCTGGTCGACATCGCCGACAGGTACCCGCCGGCCTTCCCGCCGGGCCGGGACTGGGGCTACTCCAACACCAACTTCGTGCTGATCGGGATGATCATCGAGAAGCTCACCGGCCACAGCTGGCAGGAGGAGGTCACCCGCCGGATCATCCGCCCGCTCCACCTCACCGGCACCTCGATGCCCGGCAACTCGCCCTTCATCCCGGGCCCGCACGCCCACGGCTACCTCAAGACCGACGCCGGCCCGGCGGACGTCACCCTGCTCGACCCCTCGATGGCCGGCTCCGCCGGCGCCGGCATCTCCACCACCGCCGACCTCACCACCTTCGTCGGCGCCCTGCTCGGTGGCCGCCTGCTGCCCCCGGCCGAACTCGCCGAGATGCAGCGGACCAGCCCGAACGGCGGGGGCCGGAGCTACGGCCTCGGCCTCCAGAGGGTGGACACCCCGTGCGGCACCTTCTGGGGCCACGCCGGCGGCATCCCCGGCTACAGCACCCTGATGCTCGGCTCGGCGGACGGCAAGCGCCAGTTCGCCGCCTCCCTCACCGTCTACGACGTCGGGGACGGGACCGCCGCCAACGCCGCCTGGAACAGGCTGACCGCCACCGCCCTGTGCGGCACCCAGGCTCCGGCGCTCGACCCCTCCGCCGTACCCGGGCCGGTACCCGACCTCGCCCGCCCCGGGTCCTGACCGGCCCCCTACGCTGACCGGCGACAGACCGTCGACCGTCACCAGGAGGACGAGCCATGGCCGAACCGCTGATCGCCACCGTCGGGGGCAGGGCGCCCGCCGTCGACCCGGGCGCCTTCCTCGCACCCAACGCCGTCGTCGTGGGTGACGTCACCGTCGCCGCCGGCGCGAGCATCTGGTACGGGGCGGTGCTGCGCGGCGACGCCGAGTCGATCACCGTCGGCGCGGGCAGCAACATCCAGGACAACTGCACCCTGCACGCCGACCCCGGCTTCCCGCTGGTGGTCGGCGAGCGCGTCTCGGTCGGCCACAACGCGGTGCTGCACGGCTGCACCGTCGAGGACGACGCCCTGGTGGGCATGAACGCGACCGTCCTCAACGGCGCCCGGATCGGCGCCGGCTCCCTGGTCGCCGCGGGCGCGGTGGTGACCCAGGGCACGGACGTCCCGCCCGGCTCCCTGGTCGCGGGCGTCCCCGCGAAGGTCCGCCGCCCGCTGACGGAGGAGGAGAAGGCCGGCATCAAGGTCAACGGCGAGGGCTACCTGCTCCTCGCCGAGGCCCACCGGCAGATCTAGCACGGCATTTCGAACCCCCGCCGCCGCTACAGCCGAGGGTAGACGGCGGACAGCCGGTGCAGCACCTCGGCGACCCGGTCGAGGGCGTCCTCGTCGCAGTCGGCGAGGTCGCCGTGCAGGGCCTCGGCCAGGGCCTGCCGGCGCTGCCGGTGGCGAGCGCGACCGGCGTCGGTGAGGCCGACCAGGACGGACCGCTTGTCCTCGGGCGGGCGGGTGCGGGTGACGTAGCCCGCGTTGACCAGGCCGTTGACCAGCTGGGTGGGGGGTGGCGCCGGTGGTCTCGGTGCCGGCGGCGGACTCCGCCGGGGCTAGCCAGGCCTTACGGCACTGGCGCCGAGGTCATGGCCGCGCCCGCCGGGTCCGCCGCCGGCTCCGTAGCCGGTTCCACCGGCGTGGGGGTGGACGGGCGCCGGTCGGCGGCCCAGGCCAGCACCGCGACGACGGCGCCGGAGGCGGCCAGGACCGCGCCGACCAGGGTCGGCGAGGTCCAGCCGAAGCCGGCGTCCAGCGCCAGCCCGCCGAAGTACGCCCCCTGGGCGTTGGCCAGGTTGAAGGCGCCCTGCACCGTCGCCGAGGCCAGGGTGGGCGCGCTGCGCGCCTTCCGCATGACCAGGGTCTGCACCGCCGGGACGATCGCGAAGCCGAACAGCCCGATCAGCACCACCGTGACGGCCGCCGACCAGCGGGTGTGGGCGGTCACCGCGAACAACGCCAGGGTGGCCGAGAGCAGCCCGAAGGCCGCGCAGACGGTCGGGCGCAGCGCGCGGTCGGCGGCGAAGCCGCCGAGCACGTTGCCGATCGTCATCCCCACCCCGAACAGCGCCAGCACCAGGGTCACCGAACCGGCCGCGTAGCCGGAGACCTCGGTGAGCAGCGGCGCGATGTAGCTGTAGCAGGCGAACAGCCCGCCGCAGCCGAGCACCACGGTGGCCAGCGCAAGCCAGAGCTGCCCGCTGCGGAAGGCCCGCAGCTCGTGCCGGAGCCCGGACTGGGCGGGGGAGGGGAGAGTCGGCACCAGCCGGGCGATGGCGAGCGTCCCGGCGGCGGCGATCAGCACCACCACCAGCATGGTCGTCCGCCAGCCCAGGTGCTGGCCGAGCAAGGTGGCGGCCGGGACGCCGACGATGTTGGCGACGGTCAGCCCGGAGAACATCACCGCGACCGCCCGGGCCCGTCGGTCCGGCGTCACCAGCTCGGCGGCGGCCACCGCCCCGGCCCCGAAGAAGGCGCCGTGCGGCAGCCCGGTGATCAGCCGGGCGGCGGCCAGCGTCCAGAAGTCGGGCGCCAGCGCGCACAGCAGGTTGCCGGTCGCGAACAGCCCGGCGAGCGCCACCAGCACCGCCTTGCGGGGCCTGCCGGCGGCCAGCGCGGTGAGCAGCGGCGCGCCGACCACCACCCCCAGCGCGTACGCGGAGATCAGCCAGCCCGCCTGCGGGATGGAGACGTGCAGACCGTCGGCGACCTGGGGGAGCAGCCCCATGGCGGCGAACTCGGTGGTGCCGATGGCGAAAGCGGTGACGGCCAGCGCGAACAGCGCGAGAGGCAAGGGGGTGACTCCGGGGTGAGCCCGCGTCCGGAACGGTGCGCGGCGGGTGATTCGTTCACCGGGCATCCTAATCCGGCCGGATGACGCCCTCGTGAGGCCAGGGTGACGAGCACGGGGCGGGGGACCGAAAGGGCCGGGGGTGCGCGGCCGGAGGAGGTCGCCGACGCGGCCGCGGCGCGGGAGACTGGGGGCATGTGCCGCAACATCAAGACGCTGCGACCGCCCGTGACGCCCGACGCCGGGGATGAGGACTTCCGCGCCGCCGCGCTGCAGTACGTCCGCAAGGTCTCCGGCTTCCGCGCCCCGGCCGCGCACAACCGCGAGGCCTTCGACCGGGCCGTGGACGCGGTCGCCGAGGCCACCGCCCGGCTGCTCACCGAGCTGGAGGTCCGCGGCTCGCACCCCCGGGCCGTCGAGGCCACCGCCTAGCGATCGGCCCGGCGCGTACGGGCCGCCGAGGCCACCGCCCAGCGACCGGCCCGATGCGCCCGGGTCGCCGACAAGGAGCAGGAGCCCGTGATGAACCCCGCCGACCGTTACGCCCTCACCTTCCCCGGCACGCCCGGTACCCAGGCCCCGCAGGACGTGGTCGTGGTCACCCGGACCAGCGCCAACGGCCCGGGCGGGCACCCCGTGTACGAGGACGCCAGCGGGATCATCCGGGCCGAGATCAGCGACGCGGGCGAGGTCCGGATGCTCGCCAGTGGCGGCCACCAGACCCCGCACCTGCCGGTGCACGCCCATCCGCTGCCATAGGGCCCGTCGTCGAACTCCCGCCCGCGGGCCCGTCCGTCGGGCACAATCGCCGTATGACCACAGCGCGTTGGCAGGGGACCGTCGTCGCCGAGAGCGAGGACACCGTCGTCGTCGAGGGCAACCACTACTTTCCGGTCGAGTCGGTCCGGGTCGAGTTCCTACGGCCCTCCGACACGACCACGGTGTGCGGCTGGAAGGGCACCGCCAACTACTACTCGCTGGACGTGGCCGGGCACACCAACCCGGACGCCGTCTGGTACTACGCCGACCCGAAGCCCGAGGCCGAGCAGGTCCGGGGCCGGGTGGCGTTCTGGCACGGCGTGGAGATCACCGAGTAGCCCCCGCGCAGCGCGCCGGCTCGTGCCAGTCCGCGGCGGCCGACGGGTCCGCCGCGGACGGGTTCACCACCGGGAGCCGAGGACGGGCGGGGTCACGCGGCCGGGGGCGGCGGGGCGACCGCTCCGTGTCCGGCCTTGACGCCGTTCACCATCGCCTGGTGGACGGCCCGCGCGGTGATCTCGTCCGCCGCCGGCACCGGGCTGCCGGAGACCGTGTACCAGTCCAGCGCGCCGGTGTACTGGACGGTCAGCCGCGCCTCGCCGTCCACCCACGTGGTGTGCACTGTGAGGTCGCCGGAGATCGGTCCGACCTCGGCGGTGGTGACCCCGCCGGGGCCGCTGATGATCGACTGGGTGGTCCAGGTCGCCCACGAGGTGCGCGGGTCCGCGGGCGGTCGGGCCTGCCGGCCGCTTTGATCGTGTTCAGTCATGCGCCTATCCTCCCCCGCCGGTGAGCCGCCGTCCGGGCAGCGACACCTGCGGTCGCAGGGACCGCCCGGTTCCGCCGGGCGGTCGGATCGGTGTGGCGGACGGTCAGCTGTTCGCGCCGGGTTCGTCCAGCATGGGGGCGCCCTCCGCCTGGGAGGTGTCCTGCGCGTGCAGGTTCTGCATCGAGGTGATGCCCTCCTCGGGATCGGCGGCTCGGACGTCATCCTCGCGGTCGGTGCTCACCTCGGAGCGTTCGCTCATGTCGGTCATCGCGGGCTCCGTCTTCTCGGCCGGTCCCGGCACGCGCGGGCCGGAGGCGTGGCTGGGCCGGGTCTGTCTGTCGCCCCTCCAGCCTGCCTCCGCCCCGGCGCCGGGGCCAGCCGGGTGAGCCGCCCCGCCGCGCGCCCGCCCGGCTCCCGGTGCCCTCCGGTCGGCGGACGGCCGCGCTCACCACGTCACGGGCAGCGACCGCATCCCGTAGACGAACGACTCCGTGCGGAACTCCCGCTCGCCCTCCGCGATGGCCAGCCGCAGGGCGGGCAGTCGTCGGAACAGCGTCTCCAGGGCGATCTGCAGTTCCGCGCGGGCCAGCGGCTGGCCCAGGCACTGGTGCACGCCGAAGCCGAACGCCATGTGCCGGCGGGCGTCCCGTTCCAGGTCCAGCTCGTCCGTCGGCCGCCGGCCGGCACCGCCGAACACCTCCTCGTCCCGGTTGGCGGTGGAGAGCATCGCGATCACGCCTTCCCCGGCCCGGACCGTGACGCCGCCCAGCTCCACGTCCTCCAGCGCCACCCGGGGCAGCCCGGTGTGCACGATGGTCAGCAGGCGCAGCAGTTCCTCCACCGCGCCGGGCAACGTGGCCGGGTCGGCGAGCTTGGCGATCTGCTCGGGGTGCTCCAGCAGCAGGGCGGTCGACAGCGAGATCATGTTCGCCGTCGTCTCGTGTCCGGCGATCAGCAGCAGGACCCCGGTGTTGGCGGCGTCGTCCACGGTCAGGTCGTCCCGTACGGCGAGCCGGCTGAGGATGTCGTCCTCCGGCTGCTCGCGCCTGCGGGCCGCCAGAGCACGCAGGTACTCCAGCACCCCGTGCTGGGCCGCCTTGAACTGCTCGACGGTGGCCTCTTGGCTGAGCAGGGTGCGGCTCAGCTCCTGGAAGTGATCGCGGTCCTGGTACGGCACGCCGAGCAGCAGGCAGATCACCAGCGACGGCACCGGGAGCGCGAAGTCGGCGACCAGGTCGGCCTCGGTGCGGCCCTCGGTCATCCGGTCCAGCGTCTCGTCCACGATCCGCTGGATGTCCGGGCGCAGCGCGGCCACCCGCTTGACCAGGAAGTCTCCGGTGACCATGCGGCGCAGCCGGGCGTGCTCGGGATCGTCGAGCCGCAGGAAGCTCGGCTTGCTGGTCACCAGCTCCTCGCGGCGGCCGGAGACCAGCAGCGGGAAGGTCGGATGGCGCACGTCCGCGCTGAACCGGCGGTCGGACAGGACGGTGCGGACCTCGGCGTGGCCGGTGGCCAGCCAGGCGGACTGGCCGTCGGGCAGTTCGGCGCGGGTCATCGGGGCGGTGGCGGCGGCCTCGGTGTACGCGGGTGGCGGTCCGAACGGGCAGCCGCTGGAGTGCGGGGCCGGCAGGGGGACGGCCTTTGCGGTGGGTGTGCTGGTCAAGGTGGGGGTCTCCTTGCGTCGCGGTGTCCTGGTGGGGTTCGTCGCGGACTCCGGGTTCTCCGGGTTCTCCGGGTTCTCCGCTATCGGTGGGGTACGGCGGACCGTCGGCCGGTCAGGCTCAGGCCTGGGCGGGCCCGTCCTCGGTGACGGTGATCGCACCGCCCGGGCAGAGCTCGGCGGCCAGCCTGAGGTCGTCGAACTGGTCCGGCCGGATGGAGGTCTGACGGAGCTTCACCAAAGCGTCCTGGTCGTCCTGCTCGAAGACCTCGGGGACGTTCGTGACGCACATCCCGGAGCTGCAGCAACGGTCCCGGTCGACGCTCACCTGCATGTCGGGCACCTCTCGCCAGTGCGCCGCCGACTGACCGGCGGGCGCGGTTCGTTGTCTTCGCCAACCTAGCCGCCGCCCGTCCGTCCCCAGAGGGCGCGGTGGCCGGAAAGCGGAGATTGGCCGATTCAGCGCTCGTCCCAACGAGCTTGCGGCACATCAGGTTTGAATCGGCGTTACGGTGCCGAAAGGCGTACGTCACAGCCCCTCCTCGGCGGCCAGTTCCCGTACGGTGGCGACGGTGTCGGCGTCGGGGGCGCCCTTGTCCGGCCGGTAGCGCACCACCCGGGCGAACCGCAGCGCCAGCCCGGCGGGGTAGCGGGGGCTGCGCTGGAGGCCGTCGAAGGCGATCTCGACGACCAGTTCCGGCCGGACCCACACCGTCCGGGCGTCCCGTCCGGTCTCCCGGGCGAGCAACTCGGCGGTCTGCCAGGTGAGCGTCGCATCGGTCAGCCCCTTGAAGGTCTTGCCCAGCATCACCCACGGGCCCAGGCCCGGCTCGCCCGCGGCCCGGGCCCCCAGGTGCAGGTTGCTCAGATAGCCCTGCCGCCGGCCGCTGCCCCACTCCGCGGCCAGTACCACCAGGTCCAGGGTGTGCCGCGGCTTCACCTTGATCCAGCCCGCCCCGCGCCGCCCGGCCGCGTACCCGGCCGCCGGGTCCTTCACCAGCACGCCCTCGTGCCCGAGCGCCAGCGCCTCCCGGAAGAACTCCAGCGCCCGCTCCCGGTCCCCGGTCTCGGTGCGGCCCACCCGCAGATCCTCCGGCACCGCCTCGGCCAGCGCCGCCCAGCGCTCCCGGCCGGGACGGTCCACCAGGTCCTCGCCGTCCCGGTGCAACAGGTCGAAGAAGTAGACGCTGAGCGGGACCGCGGCCCGCAGCAGGTCCGGATCCCGCCGGGAGGCGGAGCGCGCGGCGGTCTCCTGGAACGGGCGCGGCCGCCCGTCCGGACCGAGCGCGATCGCCTCGCCGTCCAGCACCGCCGTCCGCAACGGCAACGCCAGCGCAGCCTCCGCCACCTCGGGCACGCGCGCGGTGATGTCGTCCAGACTCCGGGTGAACACCGCCACCTCCCCGCCGTCCCGGTGCACCTGCACCCGGATGCCGTCCAGCTTCCACTCCAGCCCCGCCGGACCGGTCCGCTCCAGCGCCGAGACCACGTCCGGCGCCGAAGCCGCCAGCATCGGGCGCACCGCCCGCCCCACCTCCAGCCCGAACCCCGCCAGCGCCGCCGCCCCACCGCTCAGCGCCGCCTCCGCCACCGCCCGCGCCGACCCCCGGAACATCAACGCCCGCCGCACCGCCGCCACCGGCACCCCGGCCGCCTGCGCGACCGCCTCCCCGACCAGCGCGTCCAAGGCGCCCTGCCGCAGATCCCCGACCAGCACCGCCCGCAGGAACCCCTGCTCCACCTCCGTCGCCCGCCCGAACAGCCCCACCAGCAACCGCCGCCGCTCCGCCTGCGCCCCCGCCCCGTGCACCCCGGCGATCCGCTCCAACTCCCGCTCCACCTCCCGCACCCCCAACGAGGCCTCCGCCGCCGGCGCCGGCAGGTCCCGCAGACTCGCCCACCCGACCCCCGTCCGCAGCCGCTGCGCCTCACCCGACAGCAGCACCACCGCCGCCGCCCCCTCCTCCGCTCCCAACTCCCGCAGGCACCCCGCCAACAACCCCACCTTCGCCCGCCGTCCCGGCTCCGCCGCCACCTCCCGGGACACCACCGCCAACCGCCACAGGCCCATCCGCCCACACCTCCACCCACCCAGCATCGACGGACGGGCCCGCCCCTGCACCCGGGCGCCGCGGGTGTGCGGGCCGGGGGCGTGGCGTTGCAGCACGCATACAAACTGATAACTCCGCGTCTGAGTGCCGGTCACCCTATGGTGTCTCCATGCGCGGATCGAAACTCCTGTACGCGGCCGCGGTCCTGGTCCTGGGCGCCGCGTCGGTCGCCGTCGCAAGGGTCCAGGAGACCGCCGACGAGGCACGCATGGCTCCGGCGATCCTGCTGAGCCGCGAGTACCACGAGAAGCACCTGCAGCCGATCGCCGAGGAGATCCACCGGCTGATCGACACCGAGCAGGTCGACGGCAGCGACTTCACCTCGATCGTGTTCCACGGCGACGAGCACTACCTCGACCTCTTCTGGAAGGGCGCCGTTCCCGCCGGGATCACCGAGGCCGTGGACGCCTGGCGCACCCGCACCCGCGAGGCGATGCGCCACGACCCCGCCGGTCCGGTGAGCCCCGACTACGACGTCCACTACCGGACGGCCGCCTACTCGCGCTCCGAGATGGACCGGGCCATCAGCAGGTTCGTCGACGTCGTCGGCAACGACGAGGCGGAGTGGTCGTCGATCTCCCCGGCCAACGACGGCAGCGGCCTCGTGCTCTCGTACCAGCCGAAGGCCACCAAGCGCATCGCGCCGGCCAACGCACCGATGCGCGACTACGCGACCCGGGCCGAGCGGATCGCCGGCATCCCCGTCCACCCGCAGGTCGGCTCCGTCGAAACTCCCACGCGGGGCAGCCGCACCAGCGACGCCCCGCCCTGGTACGCAGGGGCCGATCTCAGGCTGAGTGACAACAGCCGTTGCTCCACCGGCATCCCCGGCTGGGTCGACAAGAGGCGCGTCCTGCTCACCGCCGCCCACTGTCAGACCAGTGGGAACGTCTACAACGGGCAGCGCGTCGTCGGCGAGGTCACCGCCTACGACAGCGGTCTCGACGTCGCCGTCATCACCACCGGCGACAACACCGCGGCCCGCTTCTACAGCAGCGCCTGGGATAGCGGCGACTCCCGCCCGTTGTACGGCCCGGCACGCCTGGACCCGGGCCAGTCGGCCTGCTTCAGCGGTGCCACGTCCGGGTTCCACTGCGAGCTGGAGGTCACCCGCGTCGGCGTCCACTCCCCGTCCGGCCGCACCAACGCGACCGAGGTGAAGTCCCGCAGCGGAGGCATCGCCGTCGCCCAAGGGGACAGCGGAGGGCCGGCCGTGGCCAACCCACAGGGCGACTCCATGGCGCCGGTCGGCGTCATCATCGCCGGGAACACCGACACGAAGACCCCGTGCAGCGGCACCTCGTCCGCAACGACCTGCTTCTCGACCGGTTACTACACGCCGCTCGACCCGGTGGTGTCCAAGCTCGGCTTCTCGGCGTCGTGAACCGCGTGACGCGGGGCCGGCGGACAGGATGAAGCCGAGCTCCGGCGCAGCGGCCGAGGCCGGCAGGTCGTACCTCTACGACCTGTGCCGCACCGGTGGGTGAGGGCAGCCCCGCCTCCATCCGCCCGGTGCCCGGCGGCGCAGACGGCCGCGCCGCCGGGCATCCGCCGCCTCAGAGTTCGGTGAGCTCGCCCAGGCCCAGGGCGCGCAGGGTGTGGTTGGCCAGCTGGAGGTGGCCGGTGGCGTTGGGGTGGGCGGGGTCGTCCAGCCACGGGATGGCCTCGCCGTCGGGGAAGGCGGCGAGCCAGTGGGCCTCGTGGTCGACGAGCAGTGCGCCGGTCTCGCCGGCGAGTTCGCGGACGGCCTGGCAGTACGCGGGCATCTCGGCGCGGGGCGCGCGCCCGGCGTGGCTGACCACGAGGGGCGTGTGCAGCACGATCTGCGCTCCTGCGGACCGGTCGATGATCTCGCGCATGGCGTCGCGGAACTCCGCGAGCCCGTCCAGCCCGGCGCGGGCGTCGTTGGTGCCGAGCGACAGCGACAGCACGTCCGGCGCGAAGCGGCCGATGACGAAGTCGTACGCCTCGAGCACGTCCGTGGCCCGCCAGGCGGACACGCCGCTGTTGACCACGATGTCCGTCAGCCGGTCCAGCTGCCAGCAGACCCGCTCCTGCACGTGCTCGACCCAGCCGCGGGCGCCGTGGGTGTGGTAGACGGCCTGGGTGATGCTGTCCCCGGCCATCACCCAGGTCATCGGGTTGTCGGAAAGCTGGACCATGTGACTTTCGCCCCTCGAAGTTCACGTCGCAGCCCCCTGCCGCGACGTTCGGGAAGATGATCTTAGGGGCCCTGGTGTACCTGTACGCGGCCGTCGGTGACAACCGCGTCGTGATCTCCGTGGTCGACGACGCCGCGAACGCCCCCGCCCTGCGCGCCGACCTGGTGGCCGCGCAGATCCATCGGCTCGTCACCGCCAGGGCCTCGCCGGGGCAGGTGCCGACCCGCGTTACGGCTTGACAGGGTGCGTAATACTGTAACGCCAGCGGTCCGAGGCGCAGTCGGCGCGGGCCGCAGCCGCGTCCTCTCCCAGCAGCTCGGAGCACCACATGCACCCCTTCCTCGACCACCCGGGGCCGCTGGCCTTCGCGCACCGGGGCGGTGAGCTCGGGCACCCGGAGAACTCGCTCGCCGCGTTCGAGGCCGCCGTGGCGCTCGGGTACCGGTACCTGGAGACGGACGTGCACGCCACCGCGGACGGCGTGCTGGTGGCCTTTCACGACTCCCGGCTGGACCGGGTGACCGACCGCGGCGGCGCGGTGGCCGAGCTGCCGTGGGAGGAAGTCCGGCGGGCCCGGATCGGGGGCACCGAGCCGGTGCCGCTGCTGGAGGACCTGCTCGGCGCGTTCCCCGAAGTCCGTTTCAACGTGGACGTGAAGGCGGCGCCGGCCGTCGGTCCGCTGGTCGAGGCGATCCGCCGGACCGACGCCTGGGACCGGGTGTGCGTCGGCGGCTTCTCCGACAGCCGCCTCGCCGCCGTCCGCGCCGCCGCCGGGCCCCGGCTGGCCACCTCGCTCGGACCGCGCGAGGTGGCCCGGCTGCGGCTGCGCTCACTGGCCGGGCCGCTGCTGGCCGGGGGCGGGGCGCCGTTCGCCGGGGTGTGCGCCCAGGTGCCGGAGCGGCACCGGGGAGTGCGGGTGGTCGACCGGGCCTTCGTCCGGGCCGCGCACCGGCTCGGACTGCAGGTCCACGTGTGGACTGTGGACGATCCCACACGGATCAGGGCTCTCCTCGACCTGGGTGTGGATGGCATCATGGCGGATCGCATCGACGTCCTGCGGGACGTCCTCGGCGAGCGCGGCTGCTGGACGGACGGCAGCACCGGCTCCAGCACGGTGAAATAGGAGCCCCATGAGCACCACGGACCACTTGCCGGACGACGTCTCGTCGCCGCCGGCGGCCGCCGGCGACGGCCGGGACCTGCGCCGGATGCAGTTCGGCTGGTACATCAACGACTGGGCCAACGCCGCCTTCTCGGCCACCGTCCTGACGGTGTTCCTCGGGCCGTACCTGACCGAGGTGGCGAAGAACGCCGCCGACGCGTCCGGCGACGTGCACCCGCTGGGCCTGACGATCCGTGCCGGATCGTTCTTCCCGTACACGGTCTCCTTTTCGGTGCTGATCTCGGTCGCGGTGATGCTGCTGACCGGCACGGTCGCCGACCGCACCGGGCGGCACAAGGAGCTGATGTGCGGCTTCGCCTACGTCGGCGCGCTCGCCACCATGGGGATGTTCCTCCTGCACGGCGACCGCTACCTGCTCGGCGGCGCGCTGCTGGTGGTCGCCAACATCGCCTACGCGGTGTCCGTGGCGCTCTCCTACGCCTACCTCCCGGGCCTGGCCGCCCCCGACGAGCGCGACGCGGTCTCCTCCAAGGGCTGGGCCTACGGCTACGCGGGCGGCGGACTGCTGCTGATCGCCAACCTGGCGCTGTTCCAGGGCCACGACGCGCTCGGCCTGTCCTCCGGCACCGCCGTGCGGATCTGCCTGGCCTCGGCGGGCCTGTGGTGGGCGCTGTTCACCGTCGTCCCGATGCTGCGGCTGCCCTCCCGGGCCGGCGTGGTCCGCGAGCGCGGTGCGGCCGCGCCCGACCAGCCCGCCGCCGGCAGCCTGCGCGAACTCGGCCGGACCCTCAAGGGCATGCGCAAGCACCCGCTGACGCTGCTCTACCTGGCCGCCTTCCTCTGCTACAACGACGGCATCCAGACCGTCGTCTCGCAGGCCTCGCTGTACGGCAGCGAGGAACTGGGCATGGAGCAGACCTCGCTGGTCATCGCCGTCCTGATGGTCCAGATCGTGGCGATCGGCGGCGCGCTGCTGCTCGGCCGGATCGCCCGGCGCTACGGCGCCAAGAAGACCATCCTCGGCTCGCTGGTCGGCTGGGTGGTCACCCTGGCCCTCGGCTACTTCATGCCCGCCCACCAGCCCGCCTGGTTCTACGCCCTGGCCTGCATGATCGGCCTGGTGCTCGGAGGCAGCCAGGCGCTCTCCCGCTCGCTGTTCTCCCACCTCATCCCGGCGGGCCGGGAGGCCGAGTACTTCAGCGTCTACAAGGTCAGCGACCGCGGCACCAGCTGGATGGGACCGCTGGTCTTCGGCCTCGCCTACCAGATCACCGGCAGCTACCGTTCGGCCATCATCTCGCTGCTGATCTTCTTCGTGATCGGCTTCGCCGTGCTGGTGAAGGTCCCGGTGCGCCGCGCCATCGAGGCGGTCGGCAACCCGGTGCCCGAGCGGCTCTGACCCCCACTGCCGGCGGCCGGGCGCCGGCAGAGCCCGGCCGCCGGGGATGGGTTCAGGGGATGGGATCAGAGGCCGGCGATCAGCCGGCCGATGCCGTCGAGGAACTCCTCCAGGGTGCCGGCGACGAGCTCGAAGTCGCCGTCGAAGGAGGCCGTGGTCGACTTCCAGACCCGTCCGGTGTGTCCGGTCGCGAACAGGCGGCCCCCGCCGTCGCTGCCGAAGACCAGCCCCAGCCGCTCGCCCTCGATGGCGGGGGTGCCGTGCTCGCGGATGTGCCCCGTGACCGCCCCCGGTGAGTGGATGAAGTAGCCGTTGTCGACGTCGGGCAGGGACGCCTGGTCGATCACCCCGTACAGCGTGGCCAGATCGGGGGGAACCGGCAGCAGTTCGCCGAGTGCGTCCGCCGCCCGTCGGCTGTCGTCCGTCGCGGGGGCCAACGCGTTCTCGCCGGGCGGGAATCCGTACCTCGCCTCGAAGGACCGGGTGAACCCGGTGAGGGCCGCGCCCGTCCGCTCGCACCAGGTCCGGAGCCACTCCGGATCGAGCTGCGGACCGGGCAGCGGCGTGGGGTTGTCGAGGTCGATGGTGATGGACCGGCGCCGCCCGCGTCCGGCGCGGGCGGCGCCCGGTGCCGCCCCTGCCGCCCGCTCCTCCTGCTCGGCCCGGAGCGCCGCCAGCTCCCGGGCGCCCATGGCGCGCAGCCGCGCCTTGCCCTCTTCGTCGGTCTCCTCGTCGCCCGGGTAGAGGACGATGTACTGGCCCCCGTCCTCGTCCTGCCAGCTGTAGCTCTGGTACTGCGTCGTCGGCTCGTCCACCGCAGGAACCTCCGCTCCGTGTCATCGGGGTGACCTACCGTAGGCGATGGGCGCCGGTAAGGGAAAAAGTTTCACCCTCCCGGGTAGACCCGAAGCGGCGGGTAGTCGCCGGAGTGGAGTGCGGGGCGGGCGGTGTTGGCCGGGGTGGAGATCGGCCGGGGGCCGACGGGGCGTCATGCTGAACCGGCCCGTCCGACCTACCGATCGAGGAGACCGCGTTGAGCAGCGCTGCCGCGAACCGTTGGAGCATCGGCGCGCCGGAGCCCGGCGACTATCCGGCCTGGCGTGAACTCTTCCGCGGGTACTGCGAGTTCTACCGGGTGCCGATGCCGGACGCGAAGGCCGAGCTGGTGTGGTCCTGGCTCAACGATCCGGCGCACGAGCTGGAGGGGCTGCTGGCCCGGGACGGCGACGGGAGGCCGGTCGGGCTCGCGCACTTCCGGCCGTTCTCCCGGCCGTTGCACGGCGCGGTCGGCGGGTTCCTGGACGACCTGTTCGTCGCGCCCGAGGTGCGGGGCGGCGGCGCGGTGGACCAACTGCTGGCCCGGTTGCGGGAGATCGCCGCCGAGCGCGGCTGGACCACGGTGCGGTGGATCACGGCGGACGACAACCACCGGGCGCGCAGCAAGTACGACCAGGTCGCGACCCGGACGATGTTCGTCACCTACGACATGGCCCCGGAGAGCACGGCCCGCTGAGCCGACCGAGGCGGGTGACCGGTTCGCGTGACCAGGTCGCCGGACATTCCTTCGGACTTTCTGTTATCGGCCCTCCGCCGTGGGGTCTCCCAGGTGTCGGCACCCGACCAGCCGACCTGGACAGAAAGCAGTGGCCACGTGAGCAGCGACGACAGGACGACCATCAGCCCGGTGAGCGGCGGCGGGAACGGTGGTCAGGGCCGCCCGGGTGGCCGGGCCGCCCGGCGGGCCGCCGAGCGGCACCAGGGCCGCGGCCGCCGGGGGCGCAGGCGTGGCGGGTTCGTGCCGGTGACGGCGGTGGTCGCCGCCGTGGCCGGGACGGGTCTGCTCGCCGCGCTGGCCGGAGCCGGGTACGCGGCGTACGACGGCAAGCAGACGGACCGTGACCTCGCCGGGCAGGCGGCCGCGGCCGACTCGCTGGTCGCCGCCGAGCTCGGGACGCACGAGGGCATACAGGTGCCGGGCGCCGGGGGAACGAACCCCTCGGGCGCAGCGCTGCCGTCGGGCAGCCCGACGGCGTCCGGCCCGGCGGCCACCCCGAGCGCCACCGCCGGCGCGACCGCCTCGGCCTCCCCGACGGCCCTGCCCACCGCGACGGCCACCGCGACCGCCCAGTCCACCGCCACCGCCAAGGCGAGCCCGCCGGCCACCCGTACGGGCACCGGCGGCGGCAGCGGTGCCAACGGCGCCGCGGTCGCCGCCCAGCGCGCCGCCGCGGCTCCGGCCGCCGCCCCGGCCGGCGGCGGTGCGAACGCCTCGTACGCGCAGCAGGTCGTCGACCTGGTCAACGTGGAGCGCGCCAAGGCCGGTTGCGGCCCGGTCAGCGCCGAGCCCCGGCTGGCGAGCGCGGCCCAGTCGCACAGCGACGACATGGCCGACCGCAACTACTTCGACCACGCCAGCCCCGAGGGCTACCACGCCGACCACCGGATCGAGGCCACCGGCTACCGCTGGAACAGCTGGGGCGAGAACATCGCCCGCGGCCAGAAGGACCCGGCGGCGGTGATGGACGCCTGGATGAACAGCCCGGGCCACCGCGCCAACATCCTGAACTGCGACTTCAAGCAGCTCGGGGTGGGCGTGCGGACCGGCGCGAACGGCCCGTGGTGGACCCAGGTGTTCGCCGCCCCGGCCTGATCGGTTCCCAGCCCCGGCCCTCGCCCCGGCCCTCACGGGCAGTCCGATTTTCCGATTCCGCGCACATTGTTGTTATCTGATCATTCCCCACGGGTCTCCGAGGAGGCAGCGGCGGACGGAAACACGGCAAGACGGAGTGCGGACCATGAACGCTGATGTGCAGAACAGGACCGGGACGACCCTGGTACGCGCGGCGCAGGCAGGTGACCGGCAGGCCCAGGAGGCCCTGGTCGCCGCCTGGCTGCCGCTCGTCTACAACGTGGCCGGCCGCGCCCTCGGCGGCCACGCAGACGTGGACGACGTCGCCCAGGAGACCATGATTCGCGCCCTGGACGGCCTGGACGGGCTGCGCGAGCCGGAGTCCTTCCGGTCCTGGCTGGTCGCCATCACCATGAACCAGGTCCGCCGCCGCCATGCCGCCGGCCAGCAGCAGCCCACCGTCGGCGGCTTGGACGAGACCTGGGAAGTCCCCGACCCCCGGGCCGACTTCACCGACCTGACCATCCTGCGGCTCGGCCTGTCCGGCCAGCGGCGCGAAGTGGCCGAGGCCACCCGCTGGCTGGACCCGGACGACCGCGAACTGCTCGCCCTGTGGTGGCTGGAGGCGAGCGGCGAACTCACCCGCGCCGAACTCGCCGAGTCCCTGGACCTGACCCCGCAGCACGCCGCCGTCCGCGTCCAGCGGATGAAGAAGCAGCTGGAAGCCGGCCGGGTCGTGGTCCGCGCCCTCGGCGCCTACCCGCGCTGCCCCGAACTCGCCGAGGTCACCGCCGGGTTCGACGGCACCCCGAACTCGGTCTGGCGCAAGCGTATCGCCCGGCACATCCGCGGCTGCGCCGACTGCGACGGCCTCGGCCGCGACCTCTTCCCCGCCGAAGGCCTGCTGGCCGGCCTCGCCCTGGTGCCGATCCCGTCGGCCTCGCACGCCCTGCTGCACCTCCAGCACACGGCGGCCACCGCCGCGACGGCCGCGCACTCGGCCACCGCGGCCGGGGCGGGTGCGGGCGCGGCGGGTTCGGGAGCGGGCACAGCGGGCGCGGGCGGAGCGGGTGCCTCGGGCACCGGTGCGGCCACCGGCTCCGGCGCGCACGGCGGTTGGGCCGGCACCGTCGCCCGCAAGGCCGTCCTGGCGAGCGGCGCGGCCGCGGCGGTGGCCGTCACCACCCTCGCCCTGGTCTGGCCGAGCCACAGCGAGCCGCCGAGCGCGGCGGCTCCCGAACCCAGCACCCCGGCGGCCGCGATGGACACCCCTGCGGTCCTGCTCACGACCCCGTCGGCGACTCCCACTCCCACTCCCATTCCGACCCCGACGCCGACCGAAACCCCGACGCCCACGCCGACGCCGACCGCCACCCGGCCGACCACCGCCGCGCCCTCGCCCAACCCGGAACGGCAGCTGGTGGACCTGGTCAACGCCGAACGCGCCAAGGCGGGTTGCGCCCCGCTGCGGATCGACCCCCGGCTGCACAGCGCCGCCCAGAAGCACGCCGACGACATGGCCGCCCGCGGCTTCTTCGACCACGTCAACCCCGACGGCGTCCGCGCGGACGCCCGGATCACCGCGGCCGGCTACCGCTGGTCCCAGTGGGGCGAGAACCTCGACCGGGGCCCGACCACGCCCGCGAGTGTCTTCGCCCGCTGGATGGACGGCGGCATCCACCAGTCCAACATGCTCGACTGCGCCTTCAAGGACATCGGCGTCGGCGTCGCCACCAGCCCCGCGGGCACCCTGTGGACCCAGGACCTCGGCGCCCCGATGTCCTGACGAGCCCCGCCCGTTCCGACCGCCGAGGCCCGTGCGCCTCGGCGGAATGCGGCATGTCCGTTTCCGGCCAAGTTCTTGATGTGGCCATGCCGCGTCTATTGGATCGTTCCAATGCTGGCTAAGGTCATGACAACACCGGCTGCAGCGGCCTGGGCGGCTGGCTCCTGGTCCGCAGCTGATCCCGACGGCGGCTCGGGGAGGGGAACCGCTCGACGGCTGCACCCATCCCCTCCCCGAGTCCCGACCACGGCCCCGTCGGCGGCCGGACCGGCCGACCTACGCGGGCGTGACCGGGGTGAGGCCGTTCGCCGCGCCCGTGACGAACCCGGTGGGCTGGCCGATCACGCCACCCGCGTCCCCGACCCGCCCGGGCACCGAGTCCGGCGCGCCGGCCAGCGCACCGGGCAGCCCCTCCTGGCCGCCGATGGCACTGGCGTGCGCACTCGGTGCGGTGAGGGAGGCCACGAAACCGACCGCGATCGAGGCGACGGCGAGCATGCTGCGCTTCTTCATGACCGGTCCAACGACGCTACGCCGCAAGGGTTACGGGTGGTTCCGGATCCCTCCGGCTCAGTGGGCCAGCGTCCCGGCGTCGCCCATCACCACCACCGGGTCCAAAGCCGGATCCAGCGCGAGCAGCAGCTCCCGCATCCGGTCCGTGCTCATGCTCACGCAGCCGTGGGTCGGCCCGCCGTGGTCGACGTGCAGCCAGATCCCGCCGCCGTACCGGCCGCCGCGCGGGCGGCGCGGGTCGAGCGGGGTCGAGCCGGGGACGCGGTTGTAGTCGATGGCGACGACGTAGTCGAAAGACCCGGCCAGCGGCTCGCCCGCGAAGCCGGTGCCCGAGACGGTGAAGTCGTCGGAGCGGCGGTACGGCAGCCGGGTGCCCGGGTCGGGCAGGCGGCCGCCCGCGTCGCTGAGGGTGAACACCCCGATCGGGGAGCGCAGGTCGTTCTCGCGGTGGTCGGCGGTCCAGCCGCGCAGGGCGTTGCGGGTCGGCCAGCTCGGCCCGGCGAGCCAGCCGTCGCCGTCGTTGCGGTAGAGGACGGCGTGGCCGGTCGAGGCGTCGGGCCCGTCCCCGGTGACCACCAGTACCTGCCGCGTACCGGCCGGGACGGCGCTGCGCCACCGTGGCCCGACGCCCGGCAGTTGGCGCGGCAGTTCGGGCGGAGCGGGCCGTGCGGCGGTGACGGCGAGCGGCTGGCCGGAAGGGGCGGCCGGACCGGTGACGGCCGGCCCGGCGGCGGGCGCGGACGGCCCGGAACCCTCGGGTGCGCAGCCCACCAGGAGCAGCAACGTCAGCCCCATGAGGGCATGGCGGGGTAGGGACATGGCGTTTCCGTTTCGTCTTCGTCGATGAATGGTTCAGGGGACGGGCAGGAGCTCAGCGGCCCGCCATCCGGAGCGAGTCGAGCACCTGCTGCACCTGCCGCAGCGTCTGGTCCGACGGCTCCCGCGCACAGGCCGTCAGTTCGACCGTCATGGTGTTCTCGAGGACGATGCTCCGGTGACCGACCAGCTCCCGGTTGCCGCCGTAGCCGGAGCAGTCCTTGTCGACCACGATGTCCGTCATGCTCGTGGTCTCCCCGTCGGTCTGCCCGGCCGCGTCCGGCAGGTCGATCAGCCGCAGGGTGAGCAGGACCCGGTCCGTGGTCAGCGGCGCGATCGGCACGCAGGGGCCGACCGAGGCGGGGCAGGGGGCCTTCGCGTTGAACTGCCGGTTGGCCAGGTAGCCGATGGTCCTGCGCGGATCGCTGGAGACGGGCTGGAAGTACCAGCCCGGCGGCCGGGTCGCGGTGAGGCCGTCGGCTCCGGGGAAGTGGACCAGCTCGACCGGCTCCGCGGGCGTGCCGGACGGCGTTCCGGTGGTCGGGGCCGAGGCCGTCGATTGCCCCGCCGGCCCCCGCTCCGGGCCCGGAGCGGTCGCCGGTGCGGCGGCCAGCGCGGCGGCGACCAGTCCGCCGGCGAGGCCGAGCCCGAGCCCGGCGGCTCGCCGTCGTCGCCGGTTCCGGTCGGCCCGGGCGAGTACCCGTTCCAGCCGGTCCTGCGGCGCGGCCAGCGCCGGGACGGCCCGGCGCAGCAGGATGCGCAGCTCCTCCTCCTCGGCGCCGCCGGCCCCCTCGGGGCGTTCAGCCCTGCTCACGGCTTCCTCCGTCCAGCAGCAGCTCCCGGTCCGGGAGCCGTCCGCGCAGGGCGGCGAGCGCGCGGTGCGTCTGGCTCTTGACCGTGCCGGTGCTGCAGCGCAGCACCTCGGCGGTCTCCTCCACGCTGAGGTCCTCGAAGAAGCGCAGCACCACGACGGCCCGCTGGCGCGGCGCCAGCGCCCGGACCGCCTCGGCGACCACGTGGGTGAGCACCACGTCGTCGTAGGGGTCGGGCCGGGCCGGCACCGGCTCCGGCAGTTCGCCGTGCGGCAGTTCTCCGGTCCAGCGCCGCCGCCACCAGGAGACGTGGCAGTTCACCAGCGCCTTGCGCAGGTAGGCCTCGGGCCGTTCGTGGGCGATCCGATCCCAGCGGGGCCAGACCCTGGCGAGCGCGGTCTGCAGCAGGTCCTCGGCCTGGTGCGGGTCCCCGGTCAGCAGCCAGGCCGTGCGCAGCAGCTTGGGGGTGCAGGCGGCGACGAACTCCGCGAAGTCCGGTGTCGCGTCCCTCATCGTGCCGCTGCCCCCGCCATGGTGTCCGCACCGTTCCCGTCAGCCGTGGCGGCCGGACGGGCCGCGTTGTCGTGGGTGTCGTTCTCACGGCTGCTGAACGCGATGGGCGGCGCGGTGGGTTGCCTGTCCGGGCGGGGGAAATTCACCCCACCTCGCGCCGGGCCCGCCGGAGGCGTTGGACGGCCCGCGTGCCGGCCGGGGCTGGGCCGGGCGGCAGGCGGGCCGTGGGGACCACCATGGCCCGCCGGAGCCGGGACGGCCAGGGGCGCACGGGGGCGCCCGGGGTCGCAGCGCGGCGCGACCGGGCGGGCGAATCGCGGCAGAGCCTCCGAAAGGCGATCAGGGGCCGCGAAACGCCTCAGATCGTCCCCGATCCCTCCGCCGCGCCGGGAACGGCCGCCCGCGCGCCGGCGGCCGGGGCGTCGGACACCGGTGCCACGGTCCAGTCCGGGTGCCCCGGCATCGGTGGGGTGCGCCGCCCGTACAGCCAGTCGTCCAGGAAGCCGCTGAGGTCCTGCCCCGAGACCTCGGAGGCGGTGCGCACGTAGTCCCGGGTGGTCGCGGTGCCGTAGCGGTGCTCGCGCAGGAAGGTGCGCTCGATCCGGTCGAAGGTCGCCGCCCCGACCTTCTCCCGCAGCGCGAACAGCACCAGCGCCCCGCCGGTGTACCGCTGGCTGTCGAAGAGGTTGTCGGCGGTGGGGGAGGCGACCGGCCCGGCGTCGTGCCGCCACTGGTCGCCGAGGCCGTACAGCATGCGCATCCGGTCGACCAGGGTGGTGTGGCCCCAGGCGTCGGGCCAGCCGCGCTCGTAGCGGTAGAGGAGGCCGTAGTAGTCGGCGTGGCCCTCGTTGAGCCAGAGGTCGGCCCAGGTGGCGGGGGAGACGCTGTCGCCGAACCAGGAGTGCACCAGCTCGTGCATCATGTGCGAGCCGATCGCCGGCTCGGCCTGGCGCAGGAAGCCGGGCTTGTAGAGGGTGAGGGTCTGGGTCTCCAGCCCGGTGAAGGCGAAGGCCGCCGGGTCGTCGGTGTTGGCCGGCAGGATGCCGTAGGACTCGAACGGGAACGACCCCAAGTGCTGCTCGGCCCACCGGAGTTGGTCGGCGGTGAGGTCGAGCGCGGGGGCCAGCTCGGCGACCCGGGCGGTCGGGACGACGTCGCGCAGCGGCAGTCCGTGCGGGCCGGGGCGCTCGCGGACGGCGTAGTCGCCGACCGACACCTGGACGAGTTCGGTGGCCATCGGCTCGCGCGAGACGTACCGCCGGGTGGTGCGACCGTCGTCGAGCCGTTCGGTCTGCGCCAACTCCCCGTTGGCGACGCCGAGGAGCGCGTCCGGCGCGGTCACCGCGATGGTGAAGCGGGCCTTGTCGCTCGGGCGGTCGTTGCAGGGGAAGACGGTGTGCGCGCTGGCCGGTTGGCCGGCCACCGCGAAGCCGTCGGGGGTCGGCACCCAGCCGGTGTGGGGGAGCGCGGCGCGCGGGTCGGCGGAGTACTCGAAGGTCAGCCGCGCGGTGCCGCCGCGGTGCAGCGGCCGCGCCGGGGTGACGGTCAGCTTCTCGTCGTGGGCGGTGAACCGGGCCGGGCGCCCGTCGACCCGGACGGTGCGCACGTTCAGCCCGAGCGAGTCCAGCGACAGGCTGGGGAGCGTACGGGAGAGCCGGGCGGTGATCACCGCGGTGGCGTCCACGGTCCGGGTGTCGGCCCGGTACTCGAAGGACAGGTCGTAGGCGAGCGCGCGGTACCCGGTGTTGCCGAGCGTGGGGAAGACCGGATCGCCCAGCCCGTCCACGGCGGTGGCCGACGGGACGCTCGCGGACAGCAGCGCCGCACTGAGCACCAGCGACAGGGCGAGGCCGACACGGGACCTGAGCAGGGCGATCACCACACTTCGGAGACGGAGGGCCGGGGTCGGTGCGGCGGTACGCGCGACGCTCCGGGCACGGATGCTAGTGGACCGTCAGACCCGACCGGGCGGGTTCGATCCGAACCGTGCCGACAGACGCACATCCCCCGGATGGACCACGCTGCTGGCGGCGCCCGCGAGCCGGGGCTAACGTTCGAAGTGCTTCGCCCCCTGACGGACGGAGCCACGGCCGTCGGAGAACCTGGCCAGGTCCGGCGGCCGTACTCATGCGCTCTGACGGCACCCCGGACGCACCCCGTAGGACACGCCGTAGGCTGGCGCCCGAGACGACGCCCGCGAACCGGATGCCAGGAGCCGCCGTGACCAGCCCCGCTTCACCCGTTCTGGTGATCGGCGAGTGCGTCGCCGACATCGTGCGCACCGACGGCGCCCCCGACCGGGTGCACCCCGGCGGCAGCCCGGCCAACCTCGCGTACGGCCTGGCCCGGCTGGGCCGCCCGGCCGTGCTGCTCACCGAACTGGGGCCGGACGCCAACGGGCGGCTGATCCGCGCGCACCTGGAGTCGGCCGGGGTGGAGGTCCGGGCCGCCGAGGTGGCTCGGACGCCCTCGGCGGTGGTGCGGCTGGACGGGCAGGGTCGGGCGCAGTACGCCTTCGACATCGGTTGGACCCTCCCGCCGACCGAGCCGGCCGCCGCCCCCGCCGCGATCCACCTCGGCTCGATCGGCGCGGTCACCGAACCGGGCGCGGCGGCGGTGCTGGCCCTGGTGGAGCGCTGGCGCGGCCGGGCGCAGGTCAGCTACGACCCGAACGTGCGCCCGGCACTGATGGGCGAGCGGGCGGAGGCCGTCCGCCGGGTCGAGCGCTGCGTGGCGCTCAGCGACCTGGTCAAGGCGAGCGACGAGGACCTCGCCTGGCTCTACCCGGGCGAACCCGCCGAGGCGGTGGCCGAGCGCTGGCTCACCCTCGGCCCCGCCGTGGTCGCCGTGACCCTCGGCGCGGACGGCGCCTTCGCGCTGACCGCCGAGGGCGGCCGCGAGCATGCGGCGGCCGTCCCGGTGCCGGTCGCGGACACCGTCGGCGCCGGTGACTCCTTCATGGCCGCCTTCCTGCACGCCCGTGCCTGCGGCGCCGACCTCACCGACTGCCTCACCCAGGCCGTCACCGCCGCCGCCGTGACCGTCTCCCGGCCCGGCGCCAACCCGCCCTCGGCCGCCGAGTTGGCGCACGCCCTGGCCCGCTATGCGGACGCCGAGGTGGTGTAGACCGCGGTCAGGGCCTGCGGCCGGCTGGGTCCGGCGTGGAGCGCCACGTCCAGGGAGTCCTCGGTCCGGCCGGCCGTGAGCGAGATCCGTTCGATGAAGTGCCCGACGTAGGGATCCAGCGCCCGGCCCGCGGCCGCGCAGCGCCGGGCGAAGTCGGTGTCCACCGGCTCAACTCCCTTACCGATCGGCATCGGTGAGGTCCTTGCCGTACCAGATCTCGGCGTAGGGCCCGGGGTCGCCGTAGGCCGGTATCTCCCGGTAGCCGTGGCGCAGGTACAGCGCGCGGGCCTCGACCAGGTCGAGGCGGGTGTCGAGGACGATCCGCTCGGCGCCCATTGTGCGTGCGGCCTCGTCGACGGCGGCGAGCAGCCGGGCGCCGCCGCCGGTGCCGCGCAGGCCGGGGCGGACGAAGACGCGGGTGAGCTCGACCGTCGTGGCGTCGTGGCGCCGCAGGCCGGCGCAGGACTGGGCGGCGCCGTCATAGCGGCCGAGTAGGAAGAGGCCGGTGGGGGCTGCCAGGTCGCGGCTGGGCGAGTCGGCGAGGCCGGCCGCCAGCTGCTCCGGGGTGCCCTCCCGGCCCAGGTGGAGGCGGTAGTAGCGGTTGGCCACCTCGTAGTAGTACTCGCGCAGCAGCGCCTCGGCCTCTGGGGAGGTCACGTCGGCCGTGGTGATGGTCCAGAGGCCGGAGGGGCTGGGCGCGGTGTCGGTCATGCGCGCATGATCCGCTCCCGCAGGCGGTGACCGCAAAGGGTTTTTCGTGCCGGTTCCGGAGGATTCGGCAAAGGAACGGCAAGGCGATCGGCGTGCCGTTGCCCCGGGTGGGTGATGGGGGGATTGGCGGGGCTGCACGGCGGGGGAGCAGTGCAGCCATGAACGGACCATCAGTTTGTCGCATTAGTGCAGGCCTGAGGGGAAGTCAGAAGCGGAGCGGCGCACGGACCGGCGTGCTCGCCGCCGTCTGCCTCGCCGCCGTGGTCGCCGGCTGCGCCGGACCCGCCGCCCAGCCGGAGCCCGACCCCTCCGCCGAAGCCTCCGCGGTGGGAGCCGCCGTCGGAGCCGCCGCCGAGGAAGCCGCCGCCGAGGGAGCCGTTACCGGGGCGGCCGCCGAAGACCCGGCAGCGTCCGAGGCCGACGACCGCGGCGCGGCCCGCCCGCCCGCCGTGCCGCCGGTGCTCCCCGGGCTGGCCCGGCAGGAGGAGGAGAGCAGCCGCGAGGCGGTCGCCCGCCAGGCGGACGCGGCCCGCGCCGCCCTGGAGGCCGCGCAGCACTGGGGCCTGGACCGCCCACCGCTGAAGGCCCCGCCCCGCCCGGCGACCAGGACCGTGCTCACCCCGGTGCAGGGCGTCAAACTGAAGGACGGCCGCCCGCCCGTGGTGTTCCGGGTGCCGACGGAGGACAAGGTGGTCTTCCTGACCATCGACGACGGCGACGAGAAGGACCCGGAGTTCTCCCGGATGGCCCGGGAACTGGGCATCCCGTTCAGCGCCTTCCTCTCCGACTACCTCGTCCGCGACAACTACGGCTACTTCCGGGACCTGCACAAGCAGGGCGTGGAGATCAACAACCACACGATCAACCACCGCGACCTCAAGGTCCTCGACTACGAGACCCAGCGCCAGGAGATCTGCGACCAGCAGGACCAGCTGGAGAAGCAGATCGGCGTCCGCCCCCGGCTGTTCCGGCCCCCGTACGGCGAGTACAACGACGACACCCTGCGCGCGGCCGCCTCCTGCGGGGTGCAGGCGGTGCCGCTGTGGAACGAGGAGGCCTTCCCGGACCACATGGAGTGGCGCTACGACGACCGCAAGCTCCACCCGGGCGACATCATCCTCACCCACTTCCGCGGCGTCTCCGACTGGAAGGCCACCATGCCGGACCTGCTGCGCAAGGTGGTCAACGAGGTCACCGCGGCCGGCTTCTCGCTGGGCCGCCTGGACGACTACCTCTGACGACCACCCGCGAGGACGGCCTCAGCCGAGCGAGAGCGCGTCGAGGTACACCCAGGCGCCCTCGTACCGGACGAACCGGCTGTGTTCGGTGAGCACGCCCTCCTCGCCGCCCTCGGTCCAGTGCGCCCGGAAGGCGACGGTGCCCTCGGCGTGGAAGGCGCCGCCCTCGCTGGTGGAGACCACCTCCAGCCGGGTCCAGCGCAGCGCCGGGTCGAAGTCGACCTCGGCGGGCCGGGTGTCCGGGTGCCAGGTGCGCAGCAGGTAGGCCTCGTCCTGGGCGGCGAAGGCGCTGAACCGGGAGCGCATCAGCGACTCGGCGGTGGTGGCCTTGGCCTGGCCTCGGTGCAGCCGGCCGCAGCAGTCGCCGTAGGCGGCGGGCAGGCCGCACGGGCACGGGGAGGACGGCAGGAGCCGGGGAGCGGCGGGGCGGGGCGCGGAACGACGTCGGGACATGCCGTCCATTCTCCCCCACGGTCGGCGGCCGCACGCGGCCCGTCCCCGCCCGAGCGGGAGGGACGGGCCCGAAGCGTCCTACCGGGGGCGCTTGAAGGAGTAGTTGAACTCGGCGTTGCCGAAGTGGCCCATCATCCGCAGCCAGAACGGCATCATCATCTCGGTCGCCCGGGCGCCGGTGATGTCGCCGAGGTCGACGATCCACCCGGCCGGCCAACCGAACTCGCCCAGCAGTGCGACGGTCTCGGCCTTGGCGCCGGCGTCGTTCCCGGCGATGAACAGGTTGTGCTCGCCGGCCAGCTTGCCCGGCTCGACCATCAGCGCGCAGTTCAGCGTGTTGAGCGCCTTCACCACCCTGGCCTCGGGGAACTCGCGCTGGATCTGCTCGCCGACGCTGTCGGTGTTCACCGGGGCGAGGGTGACGCCGCCGTCGGGGCCGAAGACCAGCGGGTTGGAGACGTCGATCAGCAGCTTCCCGGCGAGGTGCTCGGCCCCGGCCGCGCGCAGCGCCTCCAGCGAGACCGTCCCACCGGTGGCGTTCAGCACCACCTCGCCGAAGGCCGCCGCCTCGGCGAAGGTTCCGGTGCTCCCGCCGGGGCCGGCCTGCCGGGTCCAGGCCAGCCCCTTCTCGTTGTCCTTGGTGCGGGAGCCCAGCATCACCTGGTGGCCGAGGGAGACCAGCTTCGTTCCCAGGGTCTGCCCGACCACGCCGGTGCCGATGATTCCGATGCGCACTTCTTCCCCGTCGTCTCGAAGTCGTCCGTCCCTCGTGGGGCGGTCGCGACGACGATAGTTGACGCACTGCCACGAGGGGCGGAACCCGTGTTCAGCGGGCGCTCCCCGCGCTCGTGATCGCGATCATCTCCACCGCCAGGGCTGCCACCGGTGCGAGCGAGACCGCCACCCGGGCCCTGCGGAACAGCCAGGCCGCTGGCCATTGGAGCACCGTCGCGATCTGTGCCGCGATCAGGGCGGAGGAGGCGGCGGCCAGGTAGGGCACGGCGGGGCACGGGTCCGTGGACGTGCAGGGATCCGTGGTCATCTCGGCGAGTCCCCGGAACACGATCGCCGGGGGCAGGAGCATCAGGGTGACCGCTGTCGAGATCAACGGGGCTCGCCACCAGCGGTCGTGGACGGGCCGGTTGGGGGCGGCTGCGGTGTGGGCGGACTCGCTCATGCCGTCCATCGTCCGGCCCCGGCCACGACCCCCGGCAGGGGCGGGATACTCAGGTCGACCGGGTACGGCTACTCAGCCGCGCGGTTCACCGAACCAGCGGCGCAGCGCCCGGTCCAGCCCCTCCGGGTCGGCGTCCCCGGGGGCGCAGGCCCAGGCGACGTACCCGTCCGGGCGCAGCAGCAGCGCGTCGGCCGGTGGTTGCGAACAGTCGGCGGTCACCAGGTCGACCCGGTCCTTCCAGGCCGCCGCCCGGTCGGCGAGGCCGAGCCCGCCGCCGCTCAGGTCGAGCAGCAACGGCCGCCCGCCGCGGGCGAGTTCGGCGAGGCGGACGCCGCCGTCCGCCCGCTCGCCTCCGGGCCCTCCTGACCCGGTGCCGACGGTCGGCGCTCCGTCGCTCCTTCGTCGCTCCCTCGCTTCTCCCTTTCGGCACCGGCGGGCCCTTCGGGGGGTGCCGAGGGTGAGCTCCGGGGTGAAGCCCCCGGCCAGCGGGTGCGGGCAGTCGGTGTCGTAGTGGACGTCGCTGCCCGCCATCAGCGCGGCGATCCGGGCGAGGTTGTCGTCGTGGGAGAGCAGTTCGCCGACCAGGGCGCGCAGTGCGGTGACCGCCGGGCCGGGGGACATCAGGGCCGTCTGCGCCTGGGAATGCATGAACACCCGCTCGCCGACCGGGCGGCGTTCGTGCTGGTAGCTGTCCAGCAGACCGGGCGGGGCCCAGCCCTGGAGGTCGGCGGCCAGCTTCCAGCCGAGGTTGGCGGCGTCCTGCAGACCGAGGTTGAGGCCGGGACCGCCGGTCGCCGCGTGCACGTGGGCGGCGTCGCCGACCAGCAGGACCCGGCCGTCGCGGTAACGCTCGGCGAGCCGGGTGTTGTGGCCGACGGTGCGCCGCGGGGTGAACGGGCCGGCGGTACGGGCGGGCGCGAGCTTGAGGTCGGCGCCGGTGACCCGGCGGATGCTGGCGCGCAGCTCGTCCAGGGTGAGCGGGGCCTCCTGGTCCACCGGCGGGCCGCCCCACTCCTGGGTGGCGATCATGACGGCGTCCGGGTTGAAGGGGGAGATGACGAACACGCCGTGCTCGGTGCGGGTGTGGGTGTACGGGCGGAACGGGGTCGGGCAACCGGGCAGCAGGACCTCGCCGCCGTCGGTCATGCGGAGGCCTTCGGGCGGCAGCACGTGGGCGACGCGGGAGACCGGGTCGGGCGAGGTGACGCCGGGGAAGTCGATCCCGGCCAGCTTGCGGACGGTGCTGCGGCCGCCGTCCGCGCCGATCAGGTAGCGGGCCCGCAACTGCCCGGCGCCGTCGGGGCCGTGGAGGTCGACGCTGACCCCGGTCGCGTCCTGGGCGAAGCCGGTGACCTCGTGGTCGCGGTGCACGGTGACGCCCAGGGCGAGGGCGCGCTCCTCCAGCACCTCCTCGACCCGGTGCTGCGGGACGGGCACGGCGTGCAGCGGGTTCGGGTCGAGCCGGTGCAGGTCCAGCGGGAAGGCGCCGAACACGAAGCGCGGTACGGGCTGTGGCGCGCCCGGGACCCCGCTGAGCGGCTGGTGGAGACCGCGGTGGTCGAGCAGGCGGAGCACCTGCCCGACCAGCCCGTTGGCCTTCTGCTCGCCGGAGCGCGCGGGCAGCCGGTCCAGCACCACCGGTTGGACTCCGGCCAGCGCCAGTTCGCAGGCCAGGAACAGCCCGACCGGGCCGGCGCCGACGATGATGACGTCGTTGGTCATCTCAGATCCCCCTCTGTTCGGTTGACCGGGACGGTTCGGGCAGCCCGGCCGCCAGCTGCCGCAGTGCCTCGGCGAGCACCGGCAGGAACGGCACCGCCGGTTCGGCGGTCAGGTACTGCTCGTAGGCGACCTGCATCGCGGAGAGCGCGGCCGAGGCGACCAGCTTCGGGTAGAGGTCCCGGGCGGCGTCGGTTCCGGTCCGGGCGGCGATCGCCGCCACGAGCCCGGTCCGCGTCTCCGCGCCGCCACGGCTCAACTCGGCCTGCAGGGCCGGCTCGCTGAGCAGCAGTCGGACGGCGGCAATCCACTCCGGGGCCGGCTCCTCGGTCGCGTCCTCGAAGGGCACGACGAAGGAGTTGGTCAGCGCCTCCCACAGCGGTTCCTCCGCGGGGCGGGCCCGTAGGGCCTCGGCGGTCCGCAGGATCCGGTTGCGGTGCCGGAAGACGATCGCCTCGGCCTTGCTGGAGAAGTAGTTGTTGTAGGTGCGCGGGGACACTCCGGCCGCGGCCGCGATGTCCTCCACCCGGACGTTCTCCAGCCCCCGTTCCACCGCCAGGCACAGTGCCGCCCAGCTCAGTGCCTCCCGCGTCGCGGCCTTCTTCCGTTCCCGCAGACCGGGCTGCCCGTTCGTCATGGCACTACTCTCCCCAGAAAGTGCGCGTCACGCAATAGTGCGCATGGCGCAAGTTTTTCCGGCCTTCCGGGACCGTGGCGAGCCGCCCGCGACCTGCGGTTCGTCGCTGGTAGTAGTTGCCTGATTGCGGAGCGATCCCGGATGGGAGCCCATCCCCGCAGGAATTCCGGACGACTCGACAGGACTTGAGGAGCGGTCATGGGTGGCAGACAGCGTCCACCGCGAGCGCGGGCGCCGCGCCAGGGCGGGCCGGCCGGTGGCGGCCGGGTGAACTCCGGAGTGGGGATCGCCCGGATCGAGGGCTTCCTGGCCTGGGAGGCCGAGGTCGCAGCGGCCGAACGGGACGCCCGGGCCTTCGCCGCGCAGTTCCCCTGGCTGCCGGACGCGGAGCGGGAGAGCCTCGAACAGGCCTACGCCGCCGACCGGTTGCGCTACGCCGAGGAGGTCGTGGAGCGCGCCGTCCAGCGCTGCCGCCGACTGGCCGCCCGCTACCGTGCCGAGTGCCGCCGGATCTGCGCCCGCTGGGCGGCACTCTGTCTGTCCGTCACCGTCGCGGCGGCGCTGTTCGCCGTCGTCCCGGCGGCCCTGCGGCTCTGAGCGCCCCGCCACGACGAGGGCCCGCTGCGCCGGCAACGGCACAGCGGGCCCTCGTCGTACGGGGGATCAGTGGTGGCCGTGGCCGCTGGTGATCTCCTCGTGCTCCTCGACGGTGGGCTTGGCGATCTGGCTGCCCTCGCCGTAGAAGCCGCGGGACAGCTTGGCCCGGGTGCGGGTCCACAGGCCGGCCCGGCGGACCACGCCGTTCTCGTCCACCTCGGGCTCCAGCACGACCGGCTCGGGCTGCTCGTGCGCGGTGAGGGTGTACAGCCGGCCCTGCGGCAGCGGCGCGTGCACCTCGATGTACTCGCCGTGCTGCAGCCGGTTGATGACGCCGGTCTCCCGGCCGTGCAGCACCTTCTCCTTGTCGCGGCGCTGCAGGCCCAGGCACCAGCGCTTGGTGATCACGAAGAGGACCACCGGCAGGGCGAAGAAGCCGGCCCGCACCGCGTAGGTGATCACGTTGATGGACAGGCGGAAGTGGGTCGCCAGCAGGTCGTTGCCGCCGCCGGCCAGCAGGAGCAGGTAGAGGCCCATCCAGGCCACGCCGAAGGCGGTGCGGACCGGGTGGTTGCGCGGACGGTCGGCGATGTGGTGCTCGCCGCGGTCCCCGGTGACCCAGGCCTCCAGGAACGGCCAGCACCAGATGACCAGCAGCAGGGTCGGGAAGACCAGCAGCGGGATGAACACCCCGAGGTTCAGGGTGTGGCCGCCCCAGACGCTGATCTCCCAGCCGGGCATCACCCGGATCAGGCCCTCGGAGAAGCCCATGTACCAGTCGGGCTGGGCGTCCGTGGACACCTGGTCGGGCCGGTACGGGCCGTACGCCCAGATCGGGTTGATCGTGGCGATCGCCGACATGACCGCGATCACGCCGAAGACCAGGAAGAAGAAGCCGCCCGCCTTGGCCATGTAGACCGGCATCAGCGGCATGCCGACCACGTTCTCGTTGGTGCGGCCGGGCCCGGCGAACTGGGTGTGCTTGTGGTAGAAGACCAGGATCAGGTGCGCCGCGAGCAGGCCCACCATGATGCCCGGGATCAGCAGGACGTGGACGGTGAACAGCCGGGGGATGATGATGAAGCCGGGGAACTGCCCGCCGAAGATGAAGAACTGCAGGTAGCTGCCGACGATGGGAACGGCCAGGATCGCGCCCTCCATGAAGCGGATGCCGGTGCCGGAGAGCAGGTCGTCGGGCAGCGAGTAGCCCATGAAGCCGTCGAACATGCCGAGGATCAGCAGCAGGGCACCGAAGACCCAGTTGATCTCGCGGGGCTTGCGGAAGGCCCCGGTGAAGAAGACGCGCAGCATGTGGGTCAGCATCGAGGCGATGAAGACGACGGCGGACCAGTGGTGGATCTGGCGCATCAGCAGGCCGCCGCGGATGTCGAAGCTGATGTCGACGGTGGAGGCGTAGGCCAGCGACATCTGGACGCCCTTGAGCGGCACGTACTTCCCGTCGTAGACGACCTCGGCCATGCTCGGCTGGAAGAACATGGTCAGCCAGACGCCGGTCAGGATGATGATGACGAAGGTGTAGAGCGCGATCTCGCCCAGCATGAAGGACCAGTGGTCCGGGAAGATCTTGCGCAGGTTGGACTTGGCGAGGGAGTAGATGCCGAGCCGGCCGTCGGTCCAGTCGGCGAGGGCTTCGGCCTTGTTGGCCGGCTTGGTGCGCGTGCTGCTGGTCACCCGTCCCGGCTGCGACTGCAGTTCGGTGCTCACGACGGGCTCCCCGGCGTTCCCGGCGTGCCGTGGTGGAGGCCCGCCGGCGGGAACGCCGGCCGACGAAGTGTTGTGATCATGGGACCTCTCGATACGGGCCCGCCGGGCGGACCGGCGCGCGGACCTGGGCGGTTCGCTGGACCCGTTGCTCAGGGTGATGGAGCGCTTACTCTGTCATGCTGTCGGCAGGGGGCCGACTGTGCACGTCCATCGGGCCGTCCGGCCGCGCGTGTCGGGCCGGACGGGGGTTCCTGACGCCCGATCGGTCGGCCCCGGTCGGCGCAACGGGGGCGATGCTGCGCTCGGGTGCAGCTGGAGCGTGTCGGTGCGTGCCGCGTCCGGGCGTCGTGCGGGGGTGGGCCTACGCTGCGCCAATGGTGGATCACCGTGAACTCTTCGAGGACGTCACCGAGGCCCTGGCCCGCGCCGGGTTCGACACCACGCCGGGTGCCTCGCCCCTGTCGATCGGCCGACACCCCGAGGGGGTGGTGGTCGGCTGGTCCCCGGACGTGGAGGCGGACGGACCGCCGTCCGGCCTGGCGCGGGCGGCGGTGGTCGGGGCGGCCGCGCTCGTCCTGCGGGAACGAGGCCTTCTGGTCACCGAGACGGGGGAGGGGGGCCTACTGGTGCGCTGGGCCGAACCGGTGACGGTCCCTCCGGAGTCGGAGCCCGAGGCGGCGCCCGAGCAGTGGTGGGGGTGACGAAGATCCCTCTCGGTGGCGGTGGCGCGCCGAGTTGACCGGCGCATGGGTGTTCCCATGCCGAACCCTTACCTGAATGCGGGGTGCAGTTGACCGCAGCGGCTCTAAGGTTTGCCTAAGCTAAGCGAAGCGCCCTGGACCTTCCGTCCGGGGCGTTCGCCATGCCCGTTCCGCCGTCAGCGGCGGTGCGCTCGAGGACAGGTACAACCCGGGGCGGCCCGGGGGAGGAGCCCGCTGCATGTGGGATGAGGCGTTTCCCAGCTTTCTGATCGGGCTGCGCGAAGGGCTCGAAGCCGGCCTGATCGTGTCGATCCTGGTCGCCACGCTGGTCCGGGCCGGCCAGAAGGGCAGATCGCCCCAGGTCTGGACGGGCGTCGCGGCGGCCATGGCGCTCAGCCTCAGCTTCGGCGCGGTGCTCACCTTCACCGCCGCCAACCTCTCCGGCCACGCCCAGGAGGCGTTCGGCGGGGTGCTGAGCCTGATCGCGGTCGGCTTCGTCACCGCGATGGTGTTCTGGATGCGCCGCTCCGCGCGCACCCTCTCCGCCGACCTGAAGGAGAAGGTCCAGGCCTCGCTGACGATGGGCGCGGGCGCGCTGGTGTTCACCAGCTTCCTCGCGGTCGCCCGCGAGGGACTCGAGACCTCGCTCTTCCTGTGGACCAACGCCCGCACCGCCGGGGAGTCCACCGGCCCGCTGATCGGTGCCGCCGTCGGCCTGCTGCTCTCGGTGGGCCTGTGCTGGGGCCTGTACCGGCGGGCCCTGAAGATGAACCTCACCAGGTTCTTCACCATCACCGGCGCCGGCCTGATCCTGGTCGCCGCGGGCGTGCTCGGTTACGGCCTGCGCGACCTCCAGGAGTCCGGGCTGGTCGGCGGCGGCAGCACGTACGCCTTCGACCTGAGCGGGCACCTGGACGCCTCCTCCTGGTACGCCACGCTGGTCCAGGGCACCCTCAACCTGACCGTCACCATGACGGTCCTCCAGGTCGTCGGCTACATCGCCTACCTGAGCATCGTGATGACCCTCTTCATCGAGGGTGTGCGCGGCAGCAAAGCGGCTCCGGCGGCGGCTCCTGCTGAGTCGGGGTCCGACGCGGAGCAGGTCGAGCAGCCGGTGCGCACCGGCCGGCCGCGCTGGGTGCTGCCGACCGCGGCGATCGCCGTCCCGGTCGTGGTGGCCGGCGCCGTGATCGCGGTCAGCGACGGCAAGCAGGACAGCTCCGCCACCGTCTCGGTCTCCGAGAAGGAGTGCGGCAAGGGCTTCGGCAGCCCCCAGCCCGGCCAGCAGGTGTTCCAGATGCACAACACCGGCGACAAGGTCTCCGAGGTGTACCTGGTCAACCCGGGCAGCGGCGCCGTCTACGGGGAGATCGAGGGCCTCGCCCCCGGCACCACCCGCGCGCTCACCGCCACCATCGGCAACGGCGACTACGCCTGGCGCTGCGTGCCCACCGGCGGAACGTCCGTCACCTCCGCCCCCGTGCACGTCACCGGCGGCGCCGAGGTCAAGGCCGTCAAACCGGTCTCCGAGGACGACCTCAAGGCCCCGCTGGACAGCTACAAGGACTACGTCAACAAGGGCCTCGCGACCCTGATGACGCAGACCCAGAAGATCCAGGCCGACGTGCGGGCGGGCGACCTCGCCACCGCCAAGGCCGACTGGCTCACCGCCCACCTGCAGTACGCCTCGCTCGGCGCCGCCTACGGCACCTTCGCCGACCTCGACAAGAAGATCGACGGCCGCCCCGACGGCTACGCGGACAAGGCCCAGGACCCGGGCTTCACCGGCTTCCTGCGGCTGGAGTACGGCCTCTGGCACGGCCAGTCCGCCGCCGATCTGACGCCCGTCGCCGACGAGCTCGCCCAGAACGTCGCCAAGCTGGTGCACGACTTCCCCAGCCAGGACTTCGACCCGGGCGACCTGCCGCTGCGCGCCCACGAGATCCTGGAGAACACCCTCCAGTTCGAGCTGACCGGCGACACCGACATGGGCAGCGGCACCAACCTGGCCACCACCCAGGCCAACCTGGCCGGTACCCAGGAGCTGCTGACCCTGCTGCAGCCGCTGCTCGACGAGCGCGACCCGCAGGTGCTGATCAAGGTCAACGCCGGGATGAAGCGGGTCGGGGACCTGGTCGCCGCCGCCCACACCGCCGACGGCTGGACCCCGCTCGACAAGCTGCCCGCCGACGCCCGGCGCCAGCTGAACGGCGCCACCGGCCAGCTGCTCGAAGACCTCTCGCCCATCCCCGCCCTGCTCGAGATCCGGAAGGCCGCCTGATGACCGACCACACCGCAGCCGCCGGCTCCTGCCCGTTCCCGCACGCCGCTGCCGCCCCCGTCTCCGCCGCCTCCGCCGCTGCCGAGCCGGTCGTCGAGCAGGGCGGCTGCCCGGCCGGTCCGGCCCGGCGCAGCTTCGTCCGGGCCGCGCTCGGCGCGGGCGCCGGGGCCGCCGTCCTGGCCGGCGGGGCGTTCAGCCTCGGGGCCGAGCCGGCCGCCGCCGGGGACACCCACCAGACCAGGACCGGGGCCGTCCCGTTCCACGGCGCCCACCAGGCCGGCATCACCACCCCGGCCCCCGGCTACGCGGCCTTCGTCTCGTGCCAGGTGATCGCCCAGGACCGCAAGGGCCTGGAGGACCTGTTCCGGACCCTGACCGAGCGGATCCGCTTCCTCACCGCCGGCGGCACCCCGCCCGACCTCGGCGTCGGCGCCCCGCCGTCCGACAGCGGCATCCTCGGCCCCGTCGTGCCCACCGACAACCTCACCGTCACCGTCGGCGTCGGCGCCTCGCTGTTCGACGACCGCTACGGGCTGGCCAAGGCCAAGCCGGTCAAGCTGACGCCGATGAAGACCTTCCCCAACGACAACCTCCAGCCCGGCGAACTGCACGGCGACCTCTCGCTGCAGATCTGCGCCGACCGGCAGGACACCGTGCTGCACGCGCTGCGCGACATCACCCGGCACACCCGCGGCGGGTTGCAGATCCTCTGGCGGATCGACGGCTTCCAGAACCAGTCCCGCCCGGACGGCGCCCAGCGCAACCTGCTCGGCTTCAAGGACGGCATAGTCAACCCGGACACCACCTCCGCCCGGGAGATGGACCGGCTGATCTGGGTCAACGACGGCATGGGCGAGCCCGCCTGGGCGACCGGCGGCAGCTACCAGGTGATCCGGATCATCCGGATGCTGATCGAGTTCTGGGACCGGGTCAAGCTCAGCGAGCAGGAGAAGATGTTCGGCCGCCGCCGCGACACCGGCGCGCCGCTGGACGGCCACCAGGAGAACGACGCGCCGGACTACGGCAAGGACCCGGACGGCAAGGCGATCCCGCTCAACGCGCACATCCGCCTGGCCAACCCGCGCACCGCCGACACCGACACCTCGCGCATCCTGCGCCGCGGTTTCAACTACGACCGGGGCATCGACAAGGCGGGCGACCTGGACATGGGTCTGGTGTTCTGCTGCTACCAGCAGGACGTGGTGCGGCAGTTCGAGGCCACCCAGACCCGGCTGATCGACGAGCCGCTGGTGGACTACATCTCGCCGACCGGTGGCGGGTACTTCTTCGTCCTGCCGGGCGTGAAGGACGAGGCCGACTGGCTCGGGCGGGGGCTGCTGGCCGCCGTCTGAGGGTGACACCGCGAACGGGCCCGGTGCTGCTGCGCACCGGGCCCGTTCGTGTCGGCTGTCTTCCGGCCGGTTCAGGATTTCCGGCCGGTTCAGGTTTTCCGGCCGGTTCAGCTGCCGAGGGTGAAGCCGATCACCGCGCCGCCGCCCTCCCGGTTGGCGGCGAAGGCGGTGCCGCCGTGCGAGCGGGCCACCTCGGCCACGATGGCCAGGCCCAGACCCGAACCGGGCAGGCTGCGGGCGGCGGTGGCCCGGTAGAAGCGGTCGAAGACCCGGTCGAGGTCGGCCTCGTCGATGCCCGGGCCCCGGTCGCGGACCTCGACCCGTGAGCCGCGCGCCACCACCTCGATCGGGGACGTCCCGGCCGGGTCGAACTTGGCCGCGTTGTCCAGCAGGTTGCTCACCGCGCGGGCCAGCGCGTCCGGGTGGGCGAGAACGACGGTGTCGTCCGCGTGCACGGTGATCTCCCGGTCGCTGTGCCGGCGGGCCCGGGCGGCGGCCGCGTGCACCACCTCCGCCAGCACCACCTCGACCGGGTCCTCGTCCGCCTTGCGGTCCGCCGCGAGCGCCACCAGCTCCTCCACCAGCTGGGTCAGCCCCCGGGCCTCCTCCTCCAGGTCGGCGAGCAGCGCGGTGCGTTCGGCGGGCGGCAGCCGGTCGATGCTGGGCAGCACCGAGAGGTTGGTGCGCAGGCTGGTCAGCGGGGTGCGCAGTTCGTGCCCGGCGTCCTGGACGAGCCGGCGCTGGTTCTCCTTGGCGGTGGCGAGGCGGCCCAGCATCCGGTCGAAGGCGCGGCCGAGCCGGCCCACCTCGTCCGTTCCGGCGGCGGGCACCGGGACGTCCAACCGGCCGCTGGAGGCGACCAGTTCGGCGGCGTCGGTGAGCCTGACCAGCCGGCCGGTGATCCGCCCGGCGACCAGCCGGCCGGCCCCGCCCGCCACCAGCACGACAGCGGCCACCACGGCCACCATCTGGATGCGCAGCCGCGCCAGCAACTGCTCGAAGTCGTCGAGTCGCTGCACGACCTGGACCGCGCCGCGGCCGCCGCCGAGCGAGACCACGCCCACCCGCCAGGTGGCGCCGGGGAGGTGGCGCACGTCGGTCACCGTCCGTCCGACAGCGTCGGTACGGGCGAGCTCGCGGTCGTCCGGGGTGATCGGCAGGTCGACGTGGGCGGTGCCCGGCAGGACGGCCCCGTTGGGGTCGAGCGCCTGCGCGGTGACCCGGATCGGGTGCAGCAACTGCTCGCTCAGCCCGCTCGGGCCGTTGAAGTCCCCCGGGAACAGCTTCTCGCGGTCGACCTGGCCGCTCACCGCGTGGACGGCGGAGTTGAAGTCGTCCGCCTCGTCGTCCCGGATCAGGGCGGCCGCGGCGCGGTAGCCGAGCGTGCCGATCAGGACCGCGACCAGCGCCGCCATCGCGGCGAAGGCGAGCGAGAGGGTGGTGCGCAGGCCGGGGCGGGGCAGCCGGGCGCGGTCGCCCGCGCGGCCGGTCACGGCTCGCGCAGCGTGTAGCCGACGCCGCGGACGGTGTGGATCAGCGGGGCGAGGCCGGGACGGTCGAGCTTGCGCCGCAGGTAGCCGATGAACACCGCGAGGTTCTTCGAGCCGGGACCGAAGTCGTAGCCCCAGATCCGCTCGTACAGGGTGGTCTGGTCGAGGACGGCGCCGGCGTTGCGGGCGAGCAGCTCCAGCAGGTCGAACTCGGTGCGGGACAGCTCCAGTTCCCGTCCGCCGCGCCAGGCCCGCCGGGCGGGCGGTTCGACCCGCAGGTCGGCGACGGTCAGCACGTCCTCGGTGCTCTCGGGCGGGGGGTTGCGGCGCAGCAGGGCGCGCAGGCGGGCGAACAGCTCCTCCACGTCGAAGGGCTTGACCAGGTAGTCGTCGGCCCCGGCGTCCAGCCCGGCGATCCGGTCCGGGACCTCGACCCGGGCGGTGAGCATCAGCACCGGGGTCCGGTCGCCGGCGGCGCGCAGCCGGCGGCAGACCTCCAGACCGTCCGGCGCGGGCATCATCACGTCGAGGACCAGGACGTCCGGGCGCTGCTCGGCGAGGACGGCGAGGGTCTGGGTGCCGTCGGCGGCTATCCGCACCCGGTAGCCCTCCAGCGTCAGGGCGCGGGTGAGCGAGTCGCGGATGGCGCGGTCGTCCTCGGCGATCAGCACGGTGTGGGTCATGGGGGAGATTCTCCCTGGCGTGCTCACGGCAGTGGAGAGCGGGGCGCGGTTCCCGGCCGCCGCGGGTTTCGCGCGCTGCTTCGCAGGCGTACGGTGGCCACACGGTGGCGCGCCGCCGGGCGGGCCGCCGGTACGTGTCGGCACGCCCCGCCGGAGGCCGAGATGGCAGAGCGGATGGCCTTCCTCACCACCCCGCGCGCGGAGCGGGCGCGGCGGGACGCGCGGGAGCGGCTGGGGGACTGGCGGGAGGTGTACCGGCCCGGGGAACTGCTGCCGGTGGTGGGCGGGCAGGCGGCGCGGTGCATGGACTGCGGACTGCCGTTCTGCCACGCGGCCTGCCCGCTGGGGAACCTGGTGCCGGAGTGGAACCGGCTGGCGGCGGACGGGGACTGGCGGGCCGCGGCCGCCAGGCTGCTGGCGACCAACAACTTCCCGGAGTTCACCGGGCGGCTCTGCCCGGCGCCCTGCGAGAGCGCCTGTGTGCTGGCGATCGACGGCGCGGCGGTGACGATCAAGAACGTGGAGCTGGCGATCGCCGACCGGGCCTGGGAGGAGGGCTGGGACGCGCCGCTGCCACCCTCCCCGCTGGGCGGGGGAAGGCGGGTGGCGGTGATCGGCTCGGGCCCCGCCGGGCTGGCCGCCGCCCAGCAGCTGACCCGGGCCGGGCACGCGACCACGGTCTACGAGCGGGCCGACCGGGCGGGCGGGCTGCTGCGCTACGGGATCCCGCCGTTCCGGCTGGAGAAGCACCGGCTGGACCGGCGGCTCGACCAACTGCGGGCCGAGGGAACGGAGTTCCGTACCGGGGTGTGGGCGGGGCGGGACGTCACGGGCGAGCGGTTGCGGACCGACTACGACGCGGTGGTGGTCGCGGTGGGGGCCACCGCCCACCGGGAACCGGCCGTACCCGGGGGCGGACTGGCCGGGGTGCATCCGGCGATGGAGTACCTGACCTGGGCGAACCGGGTGGACGAGGGGGACCGCGCGACCTCGCCGCTGTCCGCCGAGGGGCGACGGGTGGTGATCGTCGGCGGCGGGGACACCGCGGCCGACTGCCTGGGTACGGCGCTGCGCCAGGGCGCGGCCTCGGTCACCCAGCTGGACATCAACCCCTGCCCGCCGCAGCGCCGGGCGCCGGGGCAGCCCTGGCCGGTCCACCCCAAGGTGTACCGGGAGACCACCTCGCACGAGGAGTCGGGGGCGGTGGCGGACGGGGCGGTGGCGGGCGGGGCGGATCGGTCGGAGGCCGGGCTGGGGTCGTCGGTGGCCGGACCGGGCTCCGCGGTGGCGGGTGGTGGCCGGGTGTTCGAGGCGGTGACGGTCGGGTTCGAGCCGGGGCCGGACGGGCGGCTGGCGGCCGTCCGCTTCGCCGAGGCCGCGCCCGGCGACCGTAGCGCCCGGGCGGGCACCGAGCGGGTGCTCCCGGCGCAGCTGGCGCTGCTCGCGCTGGGCTTCACCGGGCCGGAGCCGGACCAGCCGCTGTTCGCCCAACTCGGCCTGGGCCTCGGGCCGGAGGGCACGCTGGAGCGGGACGACGGCTTCGGCACCGCCGTCGACGGGGTGTTCGTCGCCGGGGACGCCGGGCGGGGCCAGTCGCTGATCGTCTGGGCGATCGCCGAGGGCCGGGCGGTGGCCGCGGCGGTGGACGCCTACCTTCGCGGACGGACCGAACTCCCGGCGCCGGTACGGGCGTCGGCGCGGGCGCTCACGCTGTGAAGGCGTGGGCGTCCGCGCCGGACGGTCCGGGGCTCGCGATCAGCCGGGGTTGGTGATCGGCTTGGGCTCGCGATCGGTCGAGGTCGGTGATCGGTGGGGGCTCGCGATCAGCCGAGGTTGGTGATCAGCCGAGGCCGAGGACCGAGAGCGCGGTGGTCCAGTCGTTGACGATGGCCTGCTGGGCGGGCACCAGGCCGACCTGGTGGTTGCAGACGGCGCGGTAGAGCTTGTACTCCACGGTGTCCTTGTCGGTGGAGGACAGGCCGCTCGCGCCGGTGGCGTAACGCGGCTGGGGCCAGAGGTTGTTCGGGTCGGTGGGGTTGCCGCCGAGCGACAGCGGGATGAAGTGGTCCTCCTCGTAGTCCGCCGTGCTGGTGTCGTCGTAGCCGTACTGGGCGATCTGCTGGACCTTCAGGCGGTTGGTGTAGGTGCTGGACGGGCGGATCGAGGTGCTGTAGCCCGAGACGCAGATGGTGGAGTCGATGGTGTCCTGGGTGACGTCCGGGTTGGTGGCGCCGGGGGTGCAGGCCGGGTCGGGCAGCGGCAGGTAGGCCTGCGAGCAGGTCGCGTCGAGGGCGGTGCGGGTGTGCGCGGCGGTGGTGGGGGCGGCGTGCGCGGTGCCGGCGGTCGCGAGGGCGGCCGCGGCGAGCACCACGGTGGCGACGGCGGGGGCGATGCGGTGGGCACGAAGCATGTGGGGAGCTCCCTGTCACGGGCCCGGCACGGGACGCCGGGCGGTGTGTGTCCATGCCATCACCGGCGTGTCTATGCGGGTAGACCGGGAATGGTGAATATTTGACAAAACGTCAGTCAACGTGGCCGCGGCAAGATTTCGCTTGACGCGGACCCGGCGGACCCGGCGGACCCGGCGGACCCGGCGGACCCGGCCGACCCGGCGGGCCGGGCGTCAGGGCGTTGAGGTCGGCGAGGGAGTCGTCGGGCGAGGACGTCGGCGGCCTTGTCGGTGTCGCCCGGGACGAGGGTGCCGTCCTCGGAGGTGAACACCACGGTGGTGCCGCGGGCGTCGGGGTGCGGGTCGTACGAGGCGCCGGCGGTCTGCGAGCCGTCGGCGGCCACGCTGACCCGCTCGGTGCGGCCGGTCCACACCGCCGGGCCGCGTCGACGGTGGCGCCTGGTGGCGTCGCGGGCTGGTGACGTCGAACTGCCAGGCGCCGGCTCGTGGGTGAGCCGATCGTCGGGTGGGGCGGGTGGTCAACGGTGGTTCGTGTAGAACGGTGGATCCACGTCACGGGGCGGACGTGCGGGCGGGTGTCCCGTCGGATCGGCCGGAGCGGAACCTTGCTAGCATCCCGCGACAACATGCCTGATGAGAGGTCGTGCGGGATGGATTCGGGCGGGCGGACGGAGCCGTTGGAGCTCCGCTTCACACCCACGGCCGGCGACTTCCGGGCGGCCTTCGCGGCCCGTGCCCGGGGGACGGTGGCGGGGCGCGGTGCCCGGAGGTGGACGAATCTGCTCGCCGGGTGTGCCACGTTCACCGGGGCAGGTGGGGCGCTGACCGCGGCGGCCAACGGCGTGGCCCGGCCGCCGGCCGTGCTGATGTTCTTCTTCGCGCTGCTGGTGCTGGCGCGGCCCTGGCTACGGGCGTGGCAGGCGCGGCGGCTCGCGGCGGACAAGGGTGAGTTCCGGGTCCTGGTGGACGAGGCGGGGGTGACCGTCACCAATGCGGTGTCCAGTACCGTGCTCGACTGGCGGGAGCTGCCGTACTACCTGGAGACGCCCGAGCAGTTCGTGCTGCTCGGCGGGAACGAGCAGACGCACACGTTGACCGTGCTGCCCAAGCGCGGCACGGACGAGCCGGGTCGGCTCGGTGAGCTGATCGCCTGGCGCTCCTCGGCGCTTCCGCAGGGCTGAGCGGCGGTCACCGGGCGGTCACGGGGTGGGTTCCGGGGTCGCCTCCGGGGCCGCCTCCGCGGCCGTTCCCGGCTGGTGCGCGCGCTGGTCGTAGCGCCAGAGCGCTGGGAGGGCGGCGGCCAGGACGGCGCTGCCGCCCAGGCAGAGCAGACCGCCGGTGCGCAGCGCGGCCCGGATGCCCTGGCGGGCGGCGAGGCCGCCGGCCCGCAGGTCGCCGAGGGCCGGTCCGGCGGAGCCGATCAGCAGCTCCAGGCCGGCGGCGCGGCCGCGGAGTTCGTCCGGAATGGACTGGTTCCAGATGGCGCTGCGGAAGGTGTCGCCGATCCAGTGGGCGCCGCCGGCGATGCCCAGGCAGAGCAGCACCGCCCACAGGCCCGGGGCGAAGGCGGCCGCGGTGGTGGCCGCGCCGACCAGGGCGGCGGAGAGCAGCACCAGCCGCCCGTGCCGGTGCACCCGCTCCGTCCAGCCGCCGGTGGCGGCCGCGATCAGGCTGCCGGCGGCGGACGCCGAGTAGAGCAGGCCGAGGGCCCAGGGCGCCGCCAACTCCTCGGCCAGGAACGGGAACAGCGCGGTGGGCAGGGCGAAGGCGGTGGCGGCGAGGTCGGCCAGGTAGGTGCCCAGTAGGTCGGGCCGCCGCGCCGCGTACCGGGCGCCCTCGGCGAACTCGCGCAGCGGCGGTGCTTCGGCGTCCCGCTCCGAGGGGACGGGCCGGACCCGGGCGAGCAGGGCGATCGACAGCAGGAAGGTGCCGAGGTCGACCAGGTACGCGGCCGGGACGCCGGCGGTCGCGATCAGCAGTCCGGCGGCGGCGGGCGCGGCGACGCCGCCGATGCTCCAGCGCAGGGAGAGCAGCGCTCCGGCCGCGACCAGCTGATCCGGCGGCACCAGGCGCGGGACCATCGCCTCGAGCGAGGGCTGCTGGAGGCCCTGGACCGCCGCGGCCAGGCCGGCGGCGAGGTAGAGCGGCCAGACGGCGGGGGTGCCGAGCAGGGCGTTGGCCAGCAGCAGGGCGCTGAGCACGGTGAGCGCCAGCTCGGTGGCCAGGGCGACGGCACGGCGGTCGGCGCGGTCGGCGAGCACGCCGCCGTAGAGGCCGAACAGGACGGTGGGCACGAGTTCGACCGCGCCGACGGCGCCCACGGCGAGCGGCGAGCCGGTGAGGTCGGCGATCTGCAGCGGGATCGCCGTCATGGTGAAGATCGAGCCGAGCAGGGTGACCGTGCCGGAGGCCCAGGTGAGCCGGAAGTCCCGGGAGGAGCGCCAGGGCGCGGTGTCGGGCAGCAGGCGGGAGCGGGAGCGGGGGCGGTCCGTGCCAGAGGTCATGAGGGTCCTTGATCGACGGTTCCTTATCACTGATAAAGTACGGGTCGGAACTTAGCGGCGATAAGGTGGGCCCCGCAAGCGGATTATCGGGAGGCCGATCGGATGGCGCTGCAACGCGACGAGGTGGTGCGCACCGCGCTGCGCGTGCTCAACGAGGAGGGCATCGACGGGCTCAGCACCCGGCGGCTCGCCCGGGAGCTCGGCGTGCAGTCACCGGCGCTCTACTGGCACTTCAAGAACAAGCGGGAACTGCTCGACCTGATGGCCGAGGCGATGCTCGCCGACGCCCTCCCGTCCGACCGCGAGCCCGACCCGGCGCACTGGCCCGAGTGGATCGCCGCCGACGCCCGCGCCAAGCGCAACGCCCTGCTCGCCTACCGCGACGGTGCCCGGGTGCACGCCGGCACCCTGCCCACCGAAGACGAACTCCCGGCCGTCGAAGCCCAGTTGAGCGCACTGTGCCGGGCCGGACTGCGTCCGCGCACCGCGCTGCGGCTGCTGCTGACCGTCGACCGGTACATCATGGGCTGGGTCACCGAGGAGCAGGCCTGGCGACAGGACGCCGCGGAGCGCACCCGTCCACCGTTCCCGGACGAGGCCCTGCGCGACCTGCCGCTGCTGAGCGAGGCGGCCGACGTGCTGCGGATGACCGACCACGACGCCGACTTCGACTACGGGCTGCGGGTGCTGATCGAGGGCTTCCGGGCGGAGATCGCGCGGGAGGCGGGCGAGCGCCCGGCCCGAAGCTCGGTTTGAACGGGGATGGGCTAGCGTGAGCGCCATGGTCACCCTTGATCCCCGCAGCACGGCCCTGGTCCTGATCGACCTGATGGACCGGATCGTCGCCAACCAGCTCGCGCCGCACACCGGTCCGGAGGTCGTGACGGCCTCGCTGAAGCTCGCCGAGGCCTTCCGCGCCGCCGGCGCCCCCGTCATCGCGGTGCGGGTCGAGCGGCCGGGCGTCGCCGAGCAGCCGCCCGGCAGCGAGCTGGTGGCGGAGGTCGAGGCGGTGGCCGACGAGGTCGTGGTGAAGCGCACCATCGGCGCCTTCCAGGGCACCGGTCTGCACGAACTGCTCCAAGGCCGGGGCGTGGAGACGCTGGTGTTCACCGGGATCGCCACCAACCTGGGCGTGGAGTCGAGCGCCCGTGCGGCCGCCGATCGCGGCTACCAGCTGGTGTTCGTCGAGGACGCGATGACCGGGCTGACCGAGGCGGAGCACCGGGCGTCGGTGGAACTGGACTTCCCGCGGCTGGGGGACGTCGCGGCGGCGGCGCAGCTGCGGTTGGGCTAGCTGTATTGACCCGCAGGGTTGTTGACGCGGCTGATTCGGGGGTTGTCCTCCGAGTGCGGTGTGGCAGCGATGGTAGTTGTAGCGGTGGAGGAAGTCGGGCAGCGCTTCGGCTCGTTCCTGGTTGCTGGTGTAGGGGCGCTGGTAGGCCCACTCGTCGAGCAGGGTGCGGTTGAAGCGTTCGACCTTGCCGTTGGTCTGCGGGCGGTAGGGGCGGGTGCGCTTGTGGGCGATGCCCGATGCCCGCAGGGTGTCGCGCCACAGGTGCGACTTGTAGCAGGAACCGTTGTCGGTCAGGACGCGTTCGACGGTGATGCCCAGGCTGGCGAAGAAGTCCTGGGCCCGCTGCCAGAACCCGACCGCGGTCTCCTTGCGTTCGTCGGGAAGGATCTCGCTGTAGGCCAGGCGGGTGTGGTCGTCGACGGCGGTGTGGATGTGGCTGTAGCCGATCTTCGGTGTCCCGCTCGGGGTCCGCAGGCCGGTGGTGGCGTGGCGGTTGCTCTCGCCGGCCTGGCGGTCCATGACGCGGTGGCCGCCGCCGTCGGGGATGTTGCCGAGCTTCTTGATGTCGACGTGGACCAGTTCGCCGGGGCGCTCGCGTTCGTACCGGCGGATGACCTGTCCGGTGGGCCGGTCCATCCACCGCAGCCGGTTCAGGCCGTGCCGGGTGAGGATCCGGTGAACCGTGGAGGCGGGCAGGCCGATGATCGGCCCGATCCGGGCGGGGCCTAGCTTGCGCTCCCGTCGCAGGTCGCAGATCCGGGCCTCGATCGCGTCCGGGGTGCGGTGCGGGGTGGTGTGCGGCCTGCTGGGGCGGTCGTGCAGGCCTGCCTCGCCCTCCGCGCGCCACCGTCGGACCCACTTGTGTGCGGTGGTGCGGGAGATTCCCATCTCGGCAGCCACGTGCGCGACCGGCCGTCCCGCTCGGACGCGCTCGACGAGGAGCCGCCTGCCGTGCACGGTCAGGCGGGCGTTACGGTGGGACACGAAGACCTCCGGTGCGGTGCAGTCCTAGACAGCTCCACCACACCGGAGGTCTTCACTTTTGATCAAGCCCTGCCACTGTCAACAACGCTCGTGGTCAATACAGCTAGCGGCTCGGCCCGTCCGCCTCCCGGTTCAGTTCCTCGGCAGTTCCAGGGCGTCGCGCAGCCGTCCGGCCGAGGCGCTGAGGAGTCGGGCGGCGGTGGGCGCGTCCACGTCCGCGAGCAGGACCAGGATGGCGTCCTTCGTCCGGCCGTCGGTGGCGGTGAGGGCGCGGCGGACCGCGTCCTCGTCGGCGCCGGTGGCCTCGGCGACGATCCGGCGGGCGCGGTCGCGGAGCTTGGTGTTGGTGGCTCGCAGATCGACCATCAGATTTCCGTACGTCCGGCCGAGACGGACCATCACGGCCGTGGACAGCAGGTTGAGCACCAGCTTCTGCGCGGTGCCCGCCTTCAGCCGGGTGGAGCCGGCCAGCACCTCCGGGCCGACCTCCACCTCGATCCCCAGTTCGGCCGCCGCCACCAGGGCCGAACCCCGGTTGCACGCCAGCCCGACCGTCAGCGCCCCGGCCGCCCGCGCGGCGCGGACGGCGGCCAGCGGGTACGGGGTGCGGCCGGAGGCGGAGACGCCCACCAGGGTGTCGGCCGGGGTGAGGCCGAGCGCGGCGACATCCGCCTCGGCGAGGTCGGTGCGGTCCTCGGCGCCCTCGACGGCCTCCGTCACGGCCGTCCGGCCGCCCGCGACCAAGCCGACCACCAGGGCTGGATCGGTGCCGAAGGTCGGCGGGCACTCGGCGGCGTCCAGCACCCCGAGCCGTCCGGCCGTGCCCGCTCCGGCGTAGACCAGCCGCCCGCCGCGCGCCATCCGGGCGGCCACGGCGTCGACCACGGCGGCGATCCGCGCCAACTCGCCGGCGACGGCAGCGGGGACGGTGCGGTCCTCGGCGTTCATCAGGCGAAGCAGGTCGACGGTGGGCAGCCGGTCGATCCCGGCCCAGTCGGCGCGGACCGTCTCGGTGGGGGGTACGGCGTCCTGGGTCATCTCGGCCTCGGGTGGTCCGGGGGTGCCAACGGCTGGTCCCCGTGATCCTAGGGCTGGTCCCCATCCTACGGGCGCTGCCCGTCGTCTTTGAGACGATCCGTCAGGCCATCGTCAGGCCATCCAGAAGAAGACGGCCGTCATCCGGCGCTCCGCCAGGTCGGTGCCGTAGTAGTTCGTGGCGCTGTGGATCAGGTTGGCGTGGTAGAGGAGCAGCTGGTTGTAGCGGTTCGGGACGCGGACGTCCTCGGTGAAGTGGTCGGCGGGGACGTGGCGGGTGCCGAGCGCCTCGACCAGGTTGTTGTGCGGGGCGTTGACCAGGTTGCCGCCGAGGCGGCCGCCGGGGAACTGCTGGCGGTAGAAGCTGGTGCCGGCGTCCTTGGGGGCGCCCGGGCTGAGGTAGAGCACGGCGGCGTAGCGGCAGAGCGCGCGGGAGTCGGTGTGGGGGCGGGACTCCGACTCCCCGGCGCCGACGACCTGGACGCAGTTGTGGTTGAGCGTGCCGCCGCCCGGGGTGCTCTGCACCCAGAGCCGGGAGGCGCCGGTGGCCTTGCGGACCTGGGCCTCGACCCGCGCCAGCTCGTCCGGTTCCAGGCCGGGCATGGTGCGAAGACCGGGCCAGGTCTCGGGGCGGTACGGGTAGCCCTCGGTCCAGTCGCCGCGGGCCAGGACGCGTTCGCGGACCGCGTCCGGGTCGGGCAGGACGTTGTCGAGGACCCAGTAGTCCCGGCCGCGGGTGGGCTTGCGGTAGGGCAGGACCGGCAGGGCGGTGGGCCTGATGGGCTGTGAGGGCATGGGCCGACCATAGGGGCGTCCCGCGTCAACGATCTGCCGTGAACAGGTCAACCTTTCGTCAAGTGCCGCGTAGCGGGGGCAGCTCCGGGCGCTATCGGCGGATGCGGCGGAAGACGGTCGTGAGGATGAGGACGGTGAGCGCCAACAGGATCCCGGCCTCGACGAGTTGGATCGGCACGAGGTGGGCGGAGGGGTGGTACTGGAGCCAGCTTCCGGTGGCCGCGTCGCACCGGTGCGTGCCGATGCAGGCGTAGGAACTGATGTGGCTGCCGTCGGGCATGATGGCTTCGCGGTTGGTCAACCAGGCGTTGGTGGGTTGCGCGGCGTCCGACGGGGCCGCCTCGTCGACAGTGGGGTAGAAGGACGGGCGGGCCCAGCGGATCAGCCCGTGGGTGATCGCGACCAGTGCGCCGGTGAGGAACATCGCCGGCAGGGTCCGGCGGGTCAACTGGCCGACGAGGACGCCCAGGGCCAGCGCGAACAGGGACCAGGCGACCGGCGCCACCCCGAGGGCCGGGTAGGTGAAGGACTGGAACGGCGGATCGAAGGCGACCGGCCCGTGCACGATGTCCGTCCACCACACCCAGCTCATCAGCGCGGCGAGCACCCCGGTGGCGGCCAGAACGGCGAGCCCGGGCACGGCGAGGCGGGCGGCCAGCCAGCGCACGGGGCTGACGGACTGCGCGCGGATCAGGCGGATCGTGCCGCGCTCGTGCTCCTGGGCCAGCAGCGGCGCGCCGATGAACACGCCGATCAGCAGCGGGACCGCGGTGACCGCGGGTTGGAGTACGGAGACGTACCAGAAGTTGGGCCGGTTGATCGGGGCGAGGAGCGTCCAGCACTGGGGGCTGTCCCAGCTCGCGGGGCTGTAGCAGCCCGTCCGGCGCAGCACGCCCACGGTGTGGTGGCAGACGGCGTGGATCCAGATCAGGTCGGCCGCCACCAGGATCAGCAGCGCGGCCAGCGTTCGGAGCAGCGCCCGGTTCTGGCGGAGCGACAGCCAGAGCAGCCCGCGCAGCCGGGGGGTGGCGGAGCGTTCCGGGCTCATCGGCCTGGGGGCGGGCTTCGCCTGGTCGGTCAGGACGTTGGTGCTCATGCCGCCTTCTCGTCGTTGGCCGGGGTGGTGCTCGGGCGGGTGCTGCTCGCTCGGGTGGTGTCCTGCTGGGTGTCGTCCGGTTGGGGATCGGTCGGTCGGGTGGCGTTCGGTCGGGGATCGTCTGGTGTGCGGAGGTAGCAGAGCAACAGTTCGTCCAGGCTGGGCCGTTCGCTCTCCCAGGGGCCGTCCAGCGGATCCCCGGTGCGGACCAGGGTGGTCGCCCGGCGCCCGCCGATCCGCTGTTCGACCACCAGGTCGGCCGGGAGCGGGGCGCCCTCGGCGGGTCCGGTGAGCAGCTGGTGTCCGTCCAGGATGTCGTCCAGGCCGCCGGCCAGCCGGATCCGTCCGCCCTGGACGAGCAGCAGGTGGTCGATGACGCCGTCCAGTTCGGGCAGGATGTGCGAGGACACCACGATGGACGTGCCCCGCTCGGCGGCGGCCGACATCAGGGTGCCCATGAGCTGGTGCCGGGCGAGCGGGTCGAGGTCGGCCATCGGCTCGTCGAGCAGCAGCAGGTCGGGGAGCTTGCCCAGGGCGAGTGCCAGGGAGACCCGGGTGCGCTGGCCGCCGGAGAGCGAGCCGATCCGAGACTTGGGTCGCAACTCGCCCTGGTCGACGATCTGTTGGGCCATCTCCTGGTCCCAGGTCGGATTGAGCTCGCGGCCCATCCGCAGCGTCTCGGCGACGGTGAGGCCCGGGTAGAGCGGCTTGTCCTGTGCCACGTAGGCAACCCGGGCGCGCTGGTCCGGTGTGGCCGCCGGTTCGCCGAACACCCGCAACTCTCCCTCGGTGGCATCGAGTTGGCGGGCGGCGAGGGAGAGTAGGGTGCTCTTGCCCGCGCCGTTGGGACCCACCACGCCGCAGATCCGTCCCGCCGGGACGGTGAAGTCGCAGCCGCGCAGCGCCCAGCCGCCCCGGTACTGCCTGCCGAGCCCGGCGGCCTCCAGCGCCGGAGCCATGCTCGTCGGGTCGTCGTTCACCCGGTTCCCCCCACTGTTCTCGGTTCGGTGTCGTCGTCGGTGTCGTCGGTGTCGTCGGTGTTGACCGGAGGACGCCCCCGCTGTCCGTCGGTTCGGTGCCGCCGGGGAGACCCCCGGCGCCCGTCAGTTCGGTGCTGCCGGGGGGACTCCGGTGTCGAAGCGCTGCTCCAATACGGAGGTCATCAGCGCGGCGATGTCTTCGCGTTCCAGCCCGGCCTCCCGGGCCCGGTCCACCCAGCCGACCAGGTCCGCACGCAGCGGCCCGTCGGCCGCCGCCTCCGGCCGGGCGAGCGAGCGCCGGACGAAGGTGCCCAGCCCCGGGCGGGGCTCGACCAGTCCCTCGCGTTCCAGTTCGCGGTACGCCTTCAGCACGGTGTTGGGGTTGATCGCGGTCAGCTCGACCACCTCACGGGCGGTCGGCAGCTTGTCCCCGGGCTGCAGCATCCCGAGCCGCAGCGCCTGCTTGGTCTGCTGCACGATCTGCTGGTACGTGGAGACGCCGCTGCGCCGATCGATGCGGTACTCGATCACACCCGTTGCGGCCTTTCACTAGTTCAATAGTGGAATGGTGACCCACTGCGACGCGCGGGTCAAGCCGGACGGGGGCTGGAGGGGCGGTGGGTTTCCTGGCCAGGGCGCCTGGTCGGAGCTTTGGTGAGAGTGCTTTGGTCGGAGCGCTTGGTCAGGGCGCATGGTCAGGGCGCATGGTCAGGGACGTTTGAGCAGGAGCAGTCCGTCGTGGTCGACCAGCCGCTGGTAGCCGTGGTTCTGGTAGGCCGCCAGCATGCGGGCGGTGGCGGTGGTGGCAAGGCCACCTGCGGGGGCGGCGCGGCGCACGGCATCGACCAGGGTGGCGAAGACGATCGGCATCAGCACCGCGCTGTAGTCGTAACTGGCGCCCCAGTGCTGCAGGTTGGTCGAGAGCAGTCGCCAGGTCATGGTGGGCGCGCAGAGCAGGATGAGTGGTGAGCGCAGGCCGAGGAAGCCGGTGGTGGTGGCGAGTAGGGGCAGCAGCAGCCACTTCAGCGGCGGCCAGCCGAGCCGCAGGGGTAGGGCCCAGAGCGGGGAGTGCCCGCTGCCGCCGTCGAGCTGCTGCCAGTAGTCGAATCCGCCGCTGGGGTTGAACCCGGCAGCACGACGAGCAGGGTGAGCGTGGTCGCGGCCACGCCGACGGCGGCGAGGGCGAGTCCGGGCAGGGGAGTGCGCTGGTCCTGCCGGGCCTGCCAGGCGATCAGCAGTCCGACGGCGGCCACCGTCAGCCCCAGGTACTCCTTGACCAGGAGCAGGGGCAGGGACCAGAGTGCGGCGGCGAGTGGTCGGCGGCGGCCGAGCACGGTGGCGGCGAAGGCGAGCAGTGGTACGGCGAACGCGATCTCGTGGAAGTCGTCGGCCGCGGCCCGGACGATCCCCCAGGAGGCCTCGGTGGCGCAGCCGACGTTCGAGCGGGCGTCAAAGCCGGTCCGGCGGTGCCGACCGGGCCTTTGGCGTGCTCGTTTCGGGCCGTGGGGCGGGCGGTTTCGGGGGTATGGGGCGGGGGCGGGGTGTGGTGCCCGTTCGCGGCTTGTGGGGCACCCGCCGGCTCGGGCGGTGGCTTAGCTCTCGCGGACGGCGTAGGAGCCGAGGGCACCCTCCAATCGGTCGAAGGCCTGGGCGGCGGAGGGGCGTACCGCGGCGGCGATGGCGGCCTGCTCCTCGCCGGCCAGGGTGCGGCGGAAGACTTCGGCGAACACCGCCCGGTCGACGGCGGCGAGCAGGGCGGCGGCGACCCGGCTCTCGAAGTCGACGTCCTGGGAATCGTCCGGAGCGGCGCGCACGGCCTCGGACAGCGCTTCGGCGAGTGCGGTCTCGCTCTGCTCGTGCAGCTCGCGCAGCCGGGCGCCGAGGGCGGGGCTCTCGGCGACGGTGCGGGCGAAGTCCGGGCCGGAGAAGCCGAGTCGCGGATCGTGCCGGTCCAGTCCGGTCAGGCAGTCGCGGCGCAGCGCGGCGAGGGCGGACTCGCCGGGGGCGCGCTCGGCGACGGCGCGCGGGAGTCGGGCGACGAGCTCCTCGTGCAGGTCGAAGAAGAGGTCCTCCTTGCGTGGGAAGTGGTTGGTGACGGTCATCTTGGCGACCCCGGCGGCGGCCGCCACCTCGGCGATCGTCGTCCGGTCGAAGCCGCGCTCGATGAAGAGCCTGGTCGCGGCGTGCGAGATCGCCTCGCGGGTGCGGCGCTTGTTGAGCTCGCGCAGGTTCGGAGTGGTGCCGGTGTCGGTCATGGTGCGAGCCTAGCGCAGTTCGCTGGGTCGAGCACAGAAATTATGCTTGACCTAATCACTGGGTCGGTCCTAAGTTCTTTCCGGGTGGTCGGAACGGCCGCCGTGAGGGACGACTCAGGGGAGGGCGCACGACCATGTCGGTCACCACGAAGAGCAGGTCGGGAGCGGCGCGAGCGGCGCGGCCGGAGCCCTTGCCACCGGGCCTGCTGAAGATGGGCGTGGTGCTCGCGCTGGGCCCGATCCTGGCCCTGCTGGACACCACGATCGTCAACGTCGGCATCGACTCCGTCGCCCGCGATCTGCACAGCTCGATGGCGGCGGTGCAGTGGGTGGCCACGGGGTACCTGCTGGCGATTTCGCTGACCATGCCGCTCTCGGGCTGGGCCGCCGGCCGGTTCGGGGCCCGGCGGGCGTGGCTCGGCTCGGTCGTGCTGTTCGTGCTCGGATCCGCACTGTGCGGACTGGCCTGGTCGACGGGCAGTCTGATCGTCTTCCGGGTGCTGCAGGGCATCGGCGGCGGCCTGATCCAGCCGCTCGGGCAGACGATCATGGTGCAGGCGGCCGGGCCGTCCCGGATCGGCCGGGTGATGGGCACCCTGCTGCTCCCGATCAGCCTGGCCCCGGTCCTGGGGCCGATCCTCGGCGGGCTGGTGCTGGAGCACCTGAACTGGCGCTGGATGTTCCTGCTGAACGTGCCGGTGGGGCTCCTGACGGTGCTGTTGGCGGCCCGCTGGCTCCCGGCCGAGGCCCGGTCCGAACTCCCGAGGCCCCGGCTGGACGTGACCGGCCTGGTGCTGCTGTCGCCCGGCCTGACCGCACTGGTCTACGGGCTCTCCACGGTCGGTGAGGGCGGTGCGGCCGGCCCGGTGGCGGTCGGGGCGGGGGCAGTGCTGCTGGCGGCCTATGGGTGGCACGCGCTGCGGGTGGGGCGCCGCGGGGGCCGGGTTCCGCTGATCGACCTGCGGCTGTTCGCCCGGCGGGGCTTCGCGGTGGCGACGGCGAACAGCTTCCTGCAGGGAGCCGTGCTGTACAGCTCGATGTTCCTGGTGCCGCTCTACTACCAGCAGGTGGAGCGCACCGGAGCGGTGGCGGCCGGGCTGCTGCTCGCGCCCCAGGCGCTCGGCACGGCGGTCACCTCGCTGCTGTCCAGCCGAATAGCCGACCGCTTCGCGCCGCGCCCGCTGATCCTGGTCGGCATCGGCTGCTCGCTGCTCGGCACCTTCGCCTTCACCCAGCTGGGTCGCGGTTCCGGCCCGGCCGACTGGCTGGTCGTCGGCTCGCTGGTGCTGCGCGGGGCGGGCATGGGGATCATCGTGATCCCCGGGATGGCGGCGGTGTACGGGAGCGTCGAGAAGGGCCAGGTGCCGGCGGCCGCCGGTGCGGTCAACGTCCTCAATCGGCTGGGCGGTGCGCTCGGTACGGCGGTGTTGACGCTGATCCTCCGGCAGGCCCAGGCGGGGCACCCGGGCCATCCCGGCGCGGCCTTCGGCGCGACCTTCTGGTGGGTGCTGGCCCTGTCGGCGCTCTCGATCGCACCGGCCCTGCTCTACCCGGGCTCCGCCCGTACCGCGGACTGACCGGCCGCCGGTCCGTGATCATCCATCAGCTCTCCGCCCGGCCGCCCCCCGCCCTGATCCGTTTCGACCTGGAGGTACCCGTGTTCACCAAGCACTCCGGCGGCCTGCGGCTGCTCACCGTCCACGCCCACCCCGACGACGAATCCAGCAAGGGCGCGGCCACCCTCGCCCGGTACGCGGCCGAGGGAGTGGACGTCCTGGTCGCGACCTGTACCGGTGGCGAACGCGGTTCGGTGCTCAACCCGGCGCTGGACCGGCCCGAGGTCCGCGCCGGCCTCGCCCGGATCCGGCGGGAGGAGATGGCCGCCGCGCGTGAAATCCTCGGTGTGCGGCAGCAGTTCCTCGGCTTCGTCGACTCCGGGATGCCGGGCCCGGACGAACCGCTGCCGGAGGGCTGCTTCGCCGCCCAGCCGGTGGAGGTCGCGGCGGCACCGCTGGTCGCGCTGATCCGGGAGTTCCGTCCGCACGTCGTGATCACCTACGACGAGACGGGCGGGTATCCGCACCCGGACCACGTGATGACCCACAAGGTCGCCGTCGAGGCCTTCGAGGCCGCCGCCGACCCGAAGCGTCATCCCGAGGCGGGCGAGCCCTGGCAGGCGGCGAAGCTCTACTACCACCTGGCGCTCTCCCGGGCCTGGTTCCAGACGCTGCACGACGCCATGACGGAGCGCGGAGTCCCCTCGGCGATGGGGGACCTGCTCGCCGACTGGCCCGACACCCCGCCCGCTCTCGCGACCACCACCCGGATCGCCTGCGCCGAGCAGTTCGCCGTACGGGACGCGGCGATGCTGGCCCACGCCACTCAGGTCCAGCCCGGCGTCGCGTTCATGGCCCACCCACGGGACATCGAGCGCGAGGTCTGGCCGACGGAGGAGTACCACCTGGCGCAGAGCTTCGTGCCCGGCCCCGGTCCCGGCAGCCCGGCCGGTGTGGTCGAGAACGACCTGTTCACGGGGGTGTGGGTGTAGGAAGGGACTTGAGCCGGGCGTTCGAACCGGGCAGGTTGATCTCATGACGAACCCGCAGACTGCCCCCGACGAGCAGAAGCCCCCGACCGGTCAGGAGCCGCGCCTCCGTACCCACGGCTGGACGTCAGGTCCGCCGATCTCCGAGTTCCCGCACCTCACCGGAGAGGAGATCCTGCTGGAATGGATCGCCGGGCGGATCCCCGAGCCCTCGATCTGCAGCACCATGGGCTTCCACCTCACCGAGGTGAAGGCCGGAACGGCGGTGTTCGAGGGGGAGGTGGGGGACCACCTCTTCAACCCGATGAACACCGTGCACGGCGGGTACCTGGCCACCCTGCTCGACTCGGCGCTCGGCTGTGCCGTGCTGAGCAGGTTGCCGGCCGGGGTCGGGTACACCACCACCCAACTGAACGTCCACATGCTGCGCCCGCTCTTCGCCGACTCGGAGCTGCTGCGCTGTGAGGGCGTGGTGCTGCACGTGGGGCGGACGATGGCGACGGCGGAGGCCAGGGTGGTCGGCGCGGAGAGCGGCAAGCTCTACGCGCACGCCACCACCACCTGCGCGATCCTGAGGCCCCGCCCGGCGGCCTGACCGTACCGCTTTGAGGCTCGGACAGCCGCTGCCGCTGCTTCGGCAAGTGCGCGGGCCCCGGCTGCCGAGGCAGCCGGGGCCCGACCCGAAGACCCGCGTGATCAGGGCGCCGGGACGCTCAGAGCGCCGCCAGCACCCCGCAGAGCGCAAGAAGGCCGCAGATCCCGAAGTTGACCAGCTTGTGCGAGAGGAAGATCGCTGCGAACTCGCGGATGGTCGCGCTCGGCCAGTAGTACCGGGCGGTGGGCGAGCCGAAGACGTGTCCGTTGACGCCCGTCTTGCGGGCGATCAGCGCGGCCCGGAAGGCGTGGAAGTTGTTGGTCACCACGACGCAGCGGTAGTCGGGCTTGGCCCGCTCCATGATGGCCCTGCTGAAGAGCAGGTTCTCCTCGGTGGTGCGCGAGCGGTCCTCCCGCTCGATGCGCTCGGCCGGGAAGCCGCGTTCGATCAGGTAATCGGCCATCGCGTCGGACTCCGGCAGCTTCTCGTCCGGGCCCTGGCCGCCCGAGGTGATCAGCACCGGTGGGTTGCCGCGCGCGGCCTGCTGCTCGTACACCTCGCGGCCCCGGTTGAGCCGGCTGGCCAGCAGCGGCGGGACACGCTCGCCGCCGATCAGGCCGGACCCGAGGACGACCACGAAGTCCACGTCCCGGCGCGGCCGGTGGCGACCGTACAGGAAGGCGTAGCCGACGAAGCAGACGAACAGGAAGGAGATGTAGCCGACCACCAGGACGGCGGTGCCCGCCAGGATGGCGAGCCGCGGTGAGCGGGTGGCGAGGGCGGCGAACAGCAGCGCGATGACCGCGATGATGCCCAGCCCGGCGAGCAGGGAGAGCAGGTTGGCCGGGCGTCGGCCCTCCTTGCGGATCATGGTCACGCCGTTGGCGAGCAGGAACCAGACCAGGGCCACCGTTCCGACGGTCGGCAGCAGGACGATCGCCACCGCCGCGAGCTCCGCCACCAGCGTGGGCGCCCTGCGGAGTTCGGCGAGCAGGGCGAGGGCTAGCTGTATTGACCCGCAGGGTTGTTGACGCGGCTGATCGGGGGTTGTCCTCCGAGTGCGGTGTGGCAGCGATGGTAGTTGTAGCGGTGGAGGAAGTCGGGCAGCGCTTCGGCTCGTTCCTGGTTGCTGGTGTAGGGGCGCTGGTAGGCCCACTCGTCGAGCAGGGTGCGGTTGAAGCGTTCGACCTTGCCGTTGGTCTGCGGGCGGTAGGGGCGGGTGCGCTTGTGGGCGATGCCCGATGCCCGCAGGGTGTCGCGCCACAGGTGCGACTTGTAGCAGGAACCGTTGTCGGTCAGGACGCGTTCGACGGTGATGCCCAGGCTGGCGAAGAAGTCCTGGGCCCGCTGCCAGAACCCGACCGCGGTCTCCTTGCGTTCGTCGGGAAGGATCTCGCTGTAGGCCAGGCGGGTGTGGTCGTCGACGGCGGTGTGGATGTGGCTGTAGCCGATCTTCGGTGTCCCGCTCGGGGTCCGCAGGCCGGTGGTGGCGTGGCGGTTGCTCTCGCCGGCCTGGCGGTCCATGACGCGGTGGCCGCCGCCGTCGGGGATGTTGCCGAGCTTCTTGATGTCGACGTGGACCAGTTCGCCGGGGCGCTCGCGTTCGTACCGGCGGATGACCTGTCCGGTGGGCCGGTCCATCCACCGCAGCCGGTTCAGGCCGTGCCGGGTGAGGATCCGGTGAACCGTGGAGGCGGGCAGGCCGATGATCGGCCCGATCCGGGCGGGGCCTAGCTTGCGCTCCCGTCGCAGGTCGCAGATCCGGGCCTCGATCGCGTCCGGGGTGCGGTGCGGGGTGGTGTGCGGCCTGCTGGGGCGGTCGTGCAGGCCTGCCTCGCCCTCCGCGCGCCACCGTCGGACCCACTTGTGTGCGGTGGTGCGGGAGATTCCCATCTCGGCAGCCACGTGCGCGACCGGCCGTCCCGCTCGGACGCGCTCGACGAGGAGCCGCCTGCCGTGCACGGTCAGGCGGGCGTTACGGTGGGACACGAAGACCTCCGGTGCGGTGCGGTCCTAGACAGCTCCACCACACCGGAGGTCTTCACTTTTGATCAAGCCCTGCCACTGTCAACAACGCTCGTGGTCAATACAGCTAGCAGCGAGACGGCGATGCCGAGCAGGACGGCGTTGCTGAACCGACGGCGGTCGCGCAGCACCCCGATCCCACACAGCAGGAAGAACAGGGCAGCCGGGGCATAAGCGAGCATGGGTCGTATCGTAGGGGCAGCGGACTTGAAGATCATCTGTACGAACGGCCCGGTCGCCCCAAGGGCATTGGTTCCTCAGGCGAAGCGTTCGACGGCGGCGAGGAGGGCCTCCGTCATCTTCGGACTGCCGGTGTGCCCGGCTTCGTCGATCACCGTCAGCCGTGCGTCCGGCCAGGCCTTGGCCAGTTGCCAGGCGGTGTCGAGCGGTCCGCCGAGGTCGAGCCGACCGTGGATCAGTTCGCCCGGGATCCCCGCCAGTCGCCCGGCGTCGCGCAGCAGTTGGCCGTCCTCGAGGAAGGCCTGGTGCGAGAAGTAGTGCGCGGTGATCCGGGTGAAGGCCATCAGGGCGTCGGCGGGGCGGTCGGAGTAGGCGTTCGGCTTGCCCAGCACCTCGTGCGAGATGACCGCGTCCTCCCAGGTGGCCCAGGCCCGGGCAGCAGCCCGACGGACGCTCTCCTCCGGGCTGTTGAGCTGCCGGCTGTAGGCGGCGAGCAGGCCGGACACGTCGCCGTCCCAGTCGGCCGCGGGGAGGAAGTCGCGGAACTCCTCCCACGGGCCCGGCAGGAAACGACCGACGCCCTGGTAGAGCCATTCGGTCTCCTCCGGGCGGGTCATGGTCACCCCGCAGATCACGATCGCGGAGACCCGTTCGGGGTGGGCCTGGGCGTAGGCCAGGATCAGCGTGGATCCCCAGGAGCCGCCGTACAGCAGCCACTTGTCGATGCCCAGGTGCTCGCGCAGCCGCTCCAGGTCGGCGACCAGGTGTGCGGTGGTGTTGTGTTCCAGCCCGGTCGACGGGTCGGCGGCGTGCGGCAGGCTGCGCCCGCAGCCGCGCTGGTCGTACTGGACGACGCGGTAGCGCTGCGGGTCGAAGTACCGCCGTGAGCCCGGGTTGTGGCCCGAGCCCGGCCCGCCGTGAACCACCACGGCGGGCTTTCCGGCCGGGTCACCGGAGGTGTTCCAGTGGATCCGCTGCCCGTCGCCGACGTCCAACAGGCCCTGCGCGTACGGCTCGTCGTGGTGGTAGGGCTGCTTGGACACCGGTAACTCCTCCATGGACGTTCGGACGGGGCGCCGGGTGAGCTTACCCGCCGTCAGATCCGCGGGTGGAGCACCTGGGCCAGGACGAAGGCGGCCGCCAGCGAACCCGTGGTGAGGGCGAGGAGCCCGAAGCCGCCGACGACTTCGAGCACCAGTCCGCCGAGGCGGCCCGCCGACGTGCGGGCGGGCGCCGCCGAGCAGCCCGACCTGGCCGCCGGGGACGGGCGTCGGACCCCGGGTTGCTGCCCGACCGGCTCCTGTGTCGTTCGTAGCCGACCGCCGCGGTGATGCCGCAGGTCAGCGCCGCTCCGGCGGCAGCAGGGCGGCCAGGCCGTCGAGGACGCGGTTGAGGCAGAAGTCGAAGCGGGCGTCCATGTCCGGTCCGGTGAGGTGGTCGGCGAGCTGGGAGAGGTTGGGGTACTGGTCCGTGGGCAGGCCGCGGAAGAGGTCCCCGGCGGCGTCGGCGACGTCCCGGCGGCTGGTGCCGAGCACCTCGGCGGCCGAGATCGGTGACTGCTCCTGGAGTACGAAGCCCTGCACGAAGGCGCCCAGCAGGTAGCTGGCCATGGCCGTGTCGGCGTCGGAGAACCCGGCCGTGCGGAGCCGGTCGAGCTGGTCCTCCATCAGGTTGAGCAGGCACGGTCCCGGGGCGAGGCGGCCGGCCACGACCCTGGCGGCGTCGCGGTTGTCGAGCAGCAGCCGGCGGTAGCTGGCGGAGTACGCGTACAGCTCGGCCCGCCAGTCGTCCTGGCGCGGCGGGGGTTCGGCCGAGGCGAGGATCGCGTCGCTGAGCAGATCGAGCAGTTCCTGTTTGTTGCGGACGTGCCAGTACAGCGAGGCGGCCTTGACGCCGACCTCGGCGGCGACCTTGCGCATCGACAGTCCGTCCAGGCCGTCCCGCTCCAGCACGCGCAGCGCGGCCTGGGTGAGGGCCTCGCGGGTGAGGGCGGGGGTCGCGTCTTCGTTCTCCGGCATGGCTGTGCGGACGCCTCCAGCGGTCGGGCGGTTCTGTTCGGGTTCGGTTCGGGTTCGGTTCGGCGGACCGGTTCGGTGTGGCGGGTCAAGGGGGTGGCGGACTGACGGTGTGGCGGGTCAACAGTGCCACGAGCTTCCGGCGGATGAATCCGCAGGTCGGGAATATGACTTGCGAACTAACAGCGTTAGGGGCAGTCTGTGCGTGCCGGATCGGGCCCTAACACCGTTAGGGATGAGAAATCGGGAGGGATCTCCATGCAGGAGCCGAGTACGCGCCGCAGGAAACAGCTGGCGCTGCTGACGCTTTGTGTAGCCATGTTCATGGCCATGCTGGACAACGTCGTCGTCAATGTGGCCCTGCCCCGGATCGGGCAGGACCTGGACTCCGGGATCAGCGGACTCCAGTGGGTCGCCGAGGGCTACAGCCTGGTCTACGCCGCACTCGTGCTGACCGGCGGCGCGCTCGGTGACCGCCACGGCCGCACCCGGATGTTCGTGCTGGGCCTCGGCCTGTTCACGGTCGGCTCCGCCGTGGCCGCGCTCGCCGGGACGATCGGGGTGCTGGTCACCGGCCGGATGGTCCAGGGAGTGGGAGCCGCGCTGCTCACCCCGGGCAGCCTGACCCTGCTGGGGCACGTGTTCACCGACGAGCGCGAGCGCGCCAGGGCGATCGGCATCTGGTCCGGGGTGTCCGCGCTCGGCCTGTCGATCGGCCCGGTGATCGGCGGCCCGATGGTCGAGCACCTCGGCTGGTCCAGCGTGTTCTGGATCAACGTGCCGATCGGGGTGGCCGGGGTGCTGCTCGCCGCCAAGGTCCTGCCGCAGATCCCGTCGCGCGCCCGGCGGATCGACTTCGGCGGGTTCGCGCTCTCGGCGGCCGGCCTCGGCCTGCTGGTCTACGCCCTGATCGAGGGCCCTTCGCGCGGCTGGACCGACCCCCGGGTGATCGGCGGCGGCGCCCTCGCCGTCGTCCTGCTGGTCGTCTTCCTACTGCTGGAACTGCGCCTGGCCGAGCCGATGCTGGAGCTGCGGCTGTTCCGGGACGGCGTGTTGAGGGGCGCCCTGTTCAGCGCGTTCATGGTCAGCTTCGGGATGTTCGGGGCCCTGTTCTTCCTGCCGCTGATGATGCAGGGCGTGCTCGGCTGGTCCCCGTCCGGTGCGGCCTACGGCGGCCTGCCGATGACCGCGATGCTGGTGGTCGCGGGCCCGCTGTCCGGTCGGCTCGCCGCCCGGTACGGGCCCCGGCTGCCGATGGTGCTCGGTCTCGCGCTCTGCGCGGCCGGCCTCGGCGGGCTGTCGCTGTACGGTGAGCACGCCCGCTACCTCGAGTACCTCTGGACGCTGTTCACCCTGGGCTTCGGCATGGGCCTGACCTTCACCCCGATCTCGATCGCGGTGCTCCACCGGGTCGCTCCCGCGCAGACCGGGATGGCCTCGGCGACCATCAACACCCTGCGCGAACTCGGCGGCGTGCTCGGGATCGCGGTGCTCGGCGCCGTCCTGACCAACCGGTTGACGGAGCAGTTGACCGCGGCCCTGCACCGGCTCGGCGTCCCGGCGGAGGCCGTCGGGACGATCGCGGACGCGCCCACCGGCGCGGCGCACGGCGGTGGCGCCGCGGCCGGAGCGATGCCCACGCCGGTCCAGCAGGCGGTGGACGGCGCCTTCGTCGACGGCATCCACCTCGCGCTGCGCTGCGGCTCGGTCGCGCTCGCCGTCACCGCCGTGCTGGTCGCCGTGCTGCTCGGCCGGGCCCGCCCGCTCGCCCCGGCGGCTTCCGGCGAACCGCAGCAGGAGGAACTGGCCGGGGGCCGCTTCGCCTGAGCGGTGCCGAGTCGATGCCGTGCCGACGCCGTGCCGTGCCGACGCCGTGCCGTGGCGACGTCGTGCCGTGGCGACGTCGGGCCTTGGTGCCGCCGATGTCCTGGCGACGCCGTGCCGATGCAGTACCCCGGATCGGGGTTGGGGCGGTGCGGGCACGGCTCCTCAGCGGATCCCCTCCACCGCCGCCTGCGCCGCCCGGGCCAGCTCCCGCCGGGCCCCCGCCCGGGTGGGCTGCGGCCCGGGCGGCGGGATCGGCGGCAGGAAGGTGACGTCCGCGACCAGGCCGCGCACCGCGACCACCCGGGCGAGCGAGGTGAGCAGCCCGTCGTCGCCGATGAAGGCGGGCGCGCTGGTCGACCGTCCGTCCGCCAGCCGGTAGCGGATCGTCACCGGCTGGACGAAGGCGCCCGCCTCCACTGCGGCCTGGAACAGCGCGGGCCGGAACCGGCCGCTCTCCCGCCCGCACCAGGTCGACCCCTCCGGGAAGACGATCACCGGGTGCCCGGCGCGCAGCACCTCGGTCACCGTCGCCACGGTGTCCGGGAGCGTGCGCAACCGGTCGCGGTCCAGGAACACGGTGCCGCCCCAGGCGACCAGGTGCCCGAGCACCGGCCAGCTGCGGACCTCGGTCTTGGCCAGCGAGCGCCCGGGCCGCCCGGCGGCGAGTAGCGGGATGTCCAGCCAGGACACGTGGTTGGCCACCACCAGCGCCCCGTCGGCGCCGACCGCCGTGCCGCCGCGAGCTCTGCCCGACTGGCCTGCTCCGCCTGACCACGGAGCCCCGGATGTCCCGAGGTGGACCGTCACCCCGAGGGCGCGCAGCAGCACCCGCGCCCAGAGCCGGATCAGCCGTTCCCGGACGCCGTACGGCAGCAGCCGCACCGGAAGGCTGAGCAGCACGCCCGCGAGCACCGCCACCAGGCAGGCGGTGAGCCGCAGCGCCCGCCGGGGGTGCGAGACCTCCGGCGCGCGTTCGTCCAGGCAGGTCTCCGGCCGGCAGGGCGCGGTCGGCAGCCAGACGCTCATGACGAGGCGCCGGGGGCGGCCGCTCCGGACAGGAAGTGCCGCAGGTAGCGCGGGTCGGTGCGCTCCAGCGACAGCAGGACGTACAGGTCGGCGCAGCCGAAGTCCGGGTCGTACGCGGGCTCGCCGCACACCCAGGCGCCGAGCCGCAGGTAGCCGCGGAGCAGGGCGGGCAGGGCGCCGCGGTCGGCGCGCGGCACGCCGGTGGCGTCCCAGCGGCGGTGCGGGGTGACCCGGTACTCCTCGGGGGCCAGGTACTTGGCGCTGACGGTGTCCCAGACCCGGGCCGCAGTGGCGCCGCCGTCCTCGAGGTCGATCGAGCAGCAGCCGCCGACCCAGGTGTTGCCGGTGTCGGCGAGGTAGCGGGCGATGCCGCCCCACATCAGGTTGATGACCGCGCCGTTGCCCCGGTGGTCGGGGTGGATGCAGGAGCGGCCGAGCTCGACCAGGCCGGGCCGGACCGGTGCCAGCGCGGAGAGGTCGAACTCGCCGTCGGAGTAGAGCCGTCCGGCGCGACGGGCGGCCTCGGGACGCAGCAGCCGGTAGGTGCCGACGACGGCGCCGTCCTCGCCCTCGCGGACCAGCAGGTGGTCGCAGTACTCGTCGAAGGCGTCGATGTCGAGGCCGGCGACCGGGCTGTGCAGCTCGGCGCCGAGTTCGGCGGCGAAGACCTGGTGGCGCAGTCGCTGGGCGGCGCGCACGTCGTCCTGGTCGCCGGCGAGGGAGACGGTGTACGTGGCGGCCGGGGCCGGCTGGTGGCGAGGCGCGGGGACCGCCGGGGCGTCGTGGGCGGGGGCGACTGCGGACGGAGCGTACGTGGGGACGGTGGTCATGGCGGACCCTCCAGGGCAGCACGGTCGGCGGTGCCGTGGATCGCCAGGGCACCGTCCCGGCCCGCAGGAGTCGGGCATGGATGCGAACCGGTCCCCGTATGTGTCTCCAAGCCGGTTGGCATTCACGTTGCGGCCCGGCGGAGCGCAGATGTGCACCTGTTGAATGGGATCCCCCGTGGCCCGTCGGCCACCTGCCCGGCACCGGGCGGTCGTTCGGCCGGGGTGGACAACGGGGGCGCGCACCTGCATCGCACGCCCCCGTCGTCACGCCTCCCGGAACCGGCCGGCCGACCGGCTCAGAACGCCTGCCAGCCCTGCGGGTCGACCCCGCCGGGAACGGCGGCGGCCGGCCCGTACGGCTCGCGGGTGTAGACGAAGGACCCGACGTCCAGGTGGCTGACCGTGCCGTCGGCGTGCCGGACCACCCGCAGCGTCTCGCCCGCGTAGTAGTTGTCCAGGCCCAGCCAGCTGCCGTCCGGCTGGGGCCGGAAGCGCGATCCCCGTTGGCCGCCCGCGAGTTCGGTGAGCTCCAGGACGCCCTCGGCCCGCAGTCGCAGGGCGTTGGGCGCCGCGCCCCAGTACCAGGGGCCGGTGAGCGCCAGCAGTTCCTCGTCCACCTCGGGCAGCGGACGCCAGGGCGCGGGCAGCCGGGGTTCGTGAGCCGCCGTGATGCCGATCAACTGGGCGGCCAGCAAGGGGGTGTTGGCGCCCCTGGTGGCGTTGGACAGGGCGAACGCGGCCAGGCCGTCCTCCTCGCTGACCCACAGCCCGGCCGTGAAGCCGGGCATCGAGCCGGTGTGGCCGTACAGCAACCGACCCTCGTGGCGGCGCAGTTGCAGGCCGAGGCCGTAGCCGGAGGTCCACTCGGCGTCGTCCGGGCCGACGGCGGGGCGGCGCATCTCGGCGAGGGTGTCGGGCTGGAGCACCTTGTCGTGGCCGGCGGCGAGGAAGGCCGCCCAGCGGGCCAGGTCGGCGCCGGTGGACCAGAGCTGGCCGGCCGGGCCCATCAGGCCGGTGTCCGTGAGCGGTTCGGGCAGCATGACGTCGGCCCAGGGGTGGACGGCGAAGCCCCCTGCGTGCGGGTGCTCGGGTAGCAGGGTGGTGCGGTCCATGCCGAGCGGGGCCAGCACCTCGCGGCGCAGCACCTCGCCCCAGGGTTCGCCGCGCAGCTTCTCGACCAGTGCGCCGAGCAGCGCGTAGCCGGGATTGGAGTAGTGGTGGCGGCGCCCGGCCGGGTGCTTGAGCGGGCTCTCCTCCTCGAGCAGGTCGCCGAGTTCGGGTCGCAGGGCGCCGTCCGTCCGCTCCCACCAGGGCTCGGGCGTCTCGGCGGCGAGCCCGCCGGAGTGGGCGAGCAGTTGGGCGACGGTGGCCTGGTCGGCCGGGGTGCCGGGCAGGTGGCGGCCCAGCGGGTCGGCCAGGTCGAGCAGGCCCTCGTCGCGCAGCCGCAGCACCAGCACCGCGACGAAGGTCTTGGTGAGGGAACCGATCCGGTACTGGACGTCCGGGTCCGGCGCGTGGCCGTCGATCATGCTGCGGGCACCGCTCCACACCAGCCGGCCCTCCCGCACCACCCCGGCCACCAGCGACGGGGTGCGGCCCTCGGCCTGGGCGACGGCGACGCGGTGCAGCAGGGCGCGGCGGGTGGTGGGCAGCAGGTGGTCGGGCTGGTCGGTCATCTGATCGTCTGAGCTCATCGGCATGGACGGACAGTAGCCCAGCCGGGCCTCGGACCAGCGTGAATATACCCGGCAGCCGGGCTCCCGCCAGACCGGCAGACCGCCAGAACCTCGGACCGTCAGCCCGTCCGTCGGTCAGTCCGTCAGCGGCGGCAGCTCCGGCCGCTCCAGCCATGCCTCGAACAGCGGGCCGAGCGGCGTGGCGGTGTACCGGGAGGCGTGGGCGAGGAGGTCGCCGGTGGCGACCACGCCGTGCCGGTTGACACCGGCCCAGTCCCGCAGCATCGCGAAGAACGCGTCCTCGCCGAGTGCCCGCCGCAACGCGTGCACCGTAAGGCCTCCGCGCTGGTACAGCCGGTCGTCGAACATCAGCCGGCGGCCCGGATCGCCGAGCCTGAGGTCCTGCGGCAGTCCGGCCAGCAGCCGGTGCGCGGCGGCGGCGTGCACAGACGCGGCCGGGCCGCCGGAGTGCTCCGACCAGAGCCACTCCGCGTACTTGGCGAAGCCCTCGTTGAGCCAGATGTGCCGCCAGTCGGCGATCGAGACGCTGTTGCCGAACCACTGGTGGGCCAGCTCGTGCGCGATCAGCCGCTCGCGCTCCCAGCCGCCGCCGAGGTGGTTGGTGCCGAAGGTGGCCACGCCCTGCGCCTCCACCGGGACGTCCAGCTCCTCGTCCGCGACCACCACCGCGTACTCGCCGAACGGGTACGGCCCGAAGACCTCGGCGAAGTACGCCATCATCTCCGGCTGCCGCGCGAAGTCCCGGGTGAAGGCCTCGGCCAGCCGCTGCGGCACGTACCCGGTCTGCGCCACGACACCGGTCCGCGGGGGCGCGGGGCGGGCGGCAAGCGGCACCGGCTGGTAGTGCCCGATCGAGACCGTCACCAGGTACGACGAGGTCGGTGCGCTCTGCTCGTACACCCAGGTGGTGCTGGAGGCCCGGGCGGTCCGGGTGAGCAGCCGCCCGCCGGACACCACCGTGAACGGGGACGGCGTGGTCACCGCCACCTGGTACGTCGCCTTGTCCGCGGGCCGGTCGTTGCACGGGAACCAGGACGGCGCGCCGACCGGCTGACTGGCCACCAGCGCGCCCTCGGTCAGCTCCTCCCAGCCCAGTCCGCCCCACGGGCTGCGCACCGGCCGGGGGTTGCCGGTGTAGTGCACCTCGACGGTGAAGGCCGCACCCGCCGCGAGCGCCTTGGCCGGGCGGATCCGCAGTTTGCCGCCGCGGTGGGTGTAGCGGGCGGCCTTGCCGTCCACCAGCACCCGCCCGATCCGGAACTCGGCCAGGTCGAGCGCGAACTCGGCCAGTGCCGCGTTCGTCACCGCGCTGAGCCGGGCCGAGGCGGCCAGCCGGTTGGGCCCGGGCCGGTAGTCCAGCGCGATTTCGTAGCGGTGCAACCGGTAGCGGTGGTCGCCGCTGTTCGGGAAGTACGGGTCCGGACCGCCGGCGGCCGGCGGGGCGTGCTTGGGCTTCACGGGGGCGGGTGCTTCCTGCGGGCCGGGACGGATGGTCGTGCCCGGGCGGGTGGTCATGCCGGGACGGATGGTCGTGCCCGGGCGGGTGACCATGCCGGGGCGATCGGTCGGAGGGGTGGTCACGGCGTGGTCTGCCAGGCCTCGATGGGGTTGCCCAGCCACCGCGTGTCCGCGGGGACGGACTCGGCGCGCATCACCAGCGAGGCCGGGCCCAGCGTGCTGCGCGCGCCCACCGTGCTGCCGGGCAGCACGATCCCGCCCGGGCCCAGGGTGGCGCCCTCGCGGAGGACCACAGTATCCATCCGCATGATCCGGTCGTGGAAGAGGTGCGTCTGCACCACGCAGCCCCGGTTGACGCTGACCCCGTCCCCGAGGGTGACCAGGTCCGCCTCCGGCAGCCAGTAGCTCTCGCACCACACGCCGTGCCCGACCTTGGCGCCGAGCGCCCGCAGCCACAGGTTCAGCACCGGGGTGCCGGGCACCGCGCCGACCAGCCAGGGCACCGCCAGCACTTCCACGAAGGTGTCGGCGAGCTCGTTGCGCCACACGAAGCCGCTCCACAGCGGGTGCTCCACCGCCCGGAACCGCCCGACCAGCAGCCACTTCGCGGCCACCGCGACCAGACAGGCCACGCCGCCCGCCGCCAGCAGCACAAGTCCGGAGAGCAGCGCGGCCAGCAGGAGGGAACCCGCCGCCAGCCAGGACAGCGCCGCCACCGTCGCCAGGCCCAGCGCCCCCGAGGCCAGCACCGGCAGCAGCCGGGCCAGCTCGACCAGCCCGCGCGCCCACCGCAACCGGGCCGGCGGCTCGTAGGTCAGGCTCTGGTCCGCCTGGTCCGCCGCGCGCGGCAGCCGCACCGGCGGCATGCCCAGGTACGAGCCGCCCTTCTTCGCCTTCGCCGGCGTCGCCGAGAGCACGCCCACCAGGCCCCGCTTGGGCACCGAACGGCCCGGCGCGGTCATCCCCGAGTTGCCGAGGAAGGCCCGGTCGCCGACCTTCGCCTCACCCAGGCGCATCCAGCCGCCGCCCAGCTCGTACGGCGCGATCAGGGTGTCGTCGGCCAGGAACGCGCCGTCCCCGACCGTGGTCAGGCTGGGCAGCGCCAGTACCGTGGACACCTCGGCGCCCCGGCCGACCCGCATCCCCAGCGCCCGCAGCCACAGCGGGGTGACCAGCCCGGCGTACAGCGGGAACAGCACCTCGCGGGCCCGGTCCATCAGCTGGCTGACCGTCCATGCCTGCCAGCTGACCCGGCCGTGCAGCGGGTGCACACCCGGCACCAGCCCGATGCTCAGCAGCCGGACCAGCACCACCAGCTGCGCCGCGTACAGCGCGCCGTACGCCAGGGTGGCGGGGAGCAGGCCGAGCAGGGCGCCGGCGAGGGCCGGACCGAGGTCAGCGCCCCGGTCGACGAAGCGGGAGAGCAGGGCGACGGCCGCCGCGGCGGGCAGCACCGGGAGCAGGGCGAGCAGGGCGACGCCGGCGCCGTACACCGCGGCCCAGGCGGGCCGGCGGACCGGCGTCCCCTTGGACCAGGACCACTCGGCCCGGCCCAGCTTGACGGCGGGCGCGCCGCCCCAGCGCTGGCCGGTCGGCACGTGGCCGGTGACGCTGGAACCCGGCAGCACCTGGGCGCGCTTGCCGACCCGGGCCCCGGGAAGCAGCGTCGAACGGGTGCCGACCACCGCGTCGGCGCCGACCTTGATCTGGCCGACCTCCAGCCGATCGCCGTCCAGCCAGTAGCCGGACAGGTCGACCTCGGCCTCGACGGCGCAGCCCCGGCCCAGCTTGAGCATCCCGGTGACGGGCGGCAGCGAGTGCAGGTCCACCTCGCGGGCGACCTTGGCGCCCAGCACCCTGGCATAAGGGACCAGCCAGGCGCCGGACAGCCCGGTCGCGCCGCTCAGCTCGGCGAGCCGCTCGGCCGCCCACAGCCGCAGGTGCACGGCGCCACCGCGCGGATAGCTGCCGGGGCGCAGTCCGTGCAGCAGCAGCCGGGCGCCACCGGCGCCGATCGCGAGCCGGCCCGGCGGGCTGTACAGCACGAGCGCGCCCGCGCCGACCGCCCACCAGGAGGCAGTGGGCGCCCACGGGTAGTCGCCGAGGTGCGAGAGCAGGTTCCCGGCGGCCAGCAGGGCGACCGTCCAGCGCAGGCCGACCACGGTGAACAGCGGGACCAGCAGGAGCAACTGGAGCAGCTTGGCCCGGGTCGGCACCAGGGCGACGGTACGGGCCTCACCGCCCGCGGCGGCGGTGCGGTCCAGGTGGCGGGCGAGCTTGCGCAGCGTCGGGTGCTGGTAGATGTCCAGCACGGCGGCGCTCGGGTAGCGGGTGCGCAGCAGGGTGGTCAGCCGGGCGGCGGCCAGACTGCCGCCACCGATCGCGAAGAAGTCGTCGCGCGCACCGCTCACCTGCACGCCGAGGATCTCGGCCCACTGCTCGGCGAGCCAGGCCTCGGTGCCGTACAGCTGCTCGCCCGGGGCGGCGGCCTCCAGTTCGGGCAGCGGCCAGGGCAGGGCGCCCCGGTCGACCTTGCCGGAGGTGCGGGTGGGCAGGCTGTCGACCGGGGCGAGCAGCGGCACCAGGGCGGCGGGCAGCTCGGCGCGCAGCCGCTCGACGGCCCGCTCGCGGTCGAAGCCGTCCTGGACCACCAGGTAGCCGACCAGCAGCTGGTTGCCGCGGCGCGCGGTCCGTACTGCGGCGGCCGCGCCCGCCACTCCGGGCAGCGCCTGCAGGGCGGCGTCCACCTCGCCGAGTTCGATCCGGCGCCCGCCGAGCTTGATCTGCTCGTCGGTGCGGCCGAGGAACAGCAGACCGGCCGGGTCCGCCCGGACCAGGTCGCCGCTGCGGTAGGCGCGCTCCCAGCCCAGCGAGGGCAGCGGCGCGTACTTCTCGGCGTCCTTCTCCTGGTCGAGGTAGCGGGCCAGGCCGACCCCGCCGATCACCAGCTGCCCCGTGCCACCGGGGGCGACGGGCTGCCCGGCCTCGTCCACCACGGCGAGGTCCCAGCCGTCCAGCGGCAGGCCGATCCGGACCGGGCCCTCGCCGGTGAGCAGAGCGGCGCAGGCCACCACGGTCGCCTCGGTCGGACCGTAGGTGTTCCACACCTCGCGGCCCTCGGTGACGAGGCGCTGCACCAGCTCGGGCGGGCAGGCCTCGCCGCCGAAGATCAGCAGCCGGACCTCGTTGAGCGCCTCGGCCGGCCACAGCGCGGCCAGGGTCGGCACGGTGGAGACCACGGTGATCTCCTGCTCGGCGAGCCAGGGGCCGAGGTCGGCGCCGCTGCGCACCTGGGAGCGCGGGACGGGCACCAGGCAGGCGCCGTGCCGCCAGGCCAGCCACATCTCCTCGCAGGAGGCGTCGAAGGCGACCGACAGGCCGGCCATCACCCGGTCGCCGGGGCCGATCGGCTCCTCCTGGAGGAAGAGCGCGGCCTCGGCGTCGACGAAGGCGGCGGCGTTGCGGTGGGTGACGGCGACGCCCTTGGGTTTGCCGGTCGAGCCGGAGGTGAAGATGATCCAGGCGTCGTCGGCCGGGGTGGGGCGGCGCCCGCTCACGGCCTGGCGCGTGGTGGTGCTGCTCAGGGCGCGCCCGGCGCCGAGCACGGCGGCCACGGCGGCCTCGCCGAAGACCAGCTGGGCACGCTCGTCCGGGTCCTCGGCGTCCACCGGGACGTAGGCGGCGCCGGCGGCGAGCACGGCGAGGATCGAGACGTACAGGTCGTTGGTGCCGGAGGGCACCCGGACGCCTACCCGGTCGCCCGGGCCGATCCCGGCGGCGGTCAGCCGGCGGCGCAGCTGCTCGACCTCGGCGGCCAGGGCGCGGTAGCTGAGCACGGTGCGGCCGTCGTCCAGGGCCGGCTCGTCGGGGTGGGCGCGCACGGTGGCGTCCAGCACGTCGACCAGCGTGCGCGGGGCGGCGGCCGGGCGGCCGGGGAACAGCGCGTGCGGGGGTGCGGCCTGCGGGGGTGCGGCCTGCTCCGGTGCGGGCCGCGGTGGCGTGGCGTACTGCTTCGGGTGGCTCGGTTCAGCTGTCATGGCAGCCCGTGCGCTCCTCGTCCTCGCCCCGTTCCGACCGATGTCCGGCCCTTGGGGCGGTGGGAGCACTCGCCTGACGGGTGACCCCACTCCGGGGCCGGAGCGGACAACCCGACCGATGGTAGCCCTGGGTTCCCGAACCGGCAGGGGCTGACACCCGGCCCAACTGGCGCAGGAGTGGCCGAATCTGACGTCACATCAGCTGACAACTGATGCCTCTTTGTATTGATGTGACGATAGGTCAGTCGAATTGACGGATCGGCAGGCTGAAATCCTGATCGTGATCCATGCCACAGGAATTGCTGCTCCTTCGGGTGGTGGGCCGGGCGGGCCGGGGATTGCGGCGACGGCTTCCCCGGCCGGCCCGGTCTCGGGACGCCGCGTCACGGAGGTGGTGCGTCGCCCGAGCGGACGGTGCTTGCGGTCGGCGGTCCTTGCGGTCGACGGTCCTTGGCTAGGCCGGTCCTTCGCACATGACGAGTTCGGATGAACTGGTGATGCGACCGGTACCCCGGTGGGGTGCTGGTCGTTGAGCCTGGTGTGCCGATATCCCGTTCACGTCGTTCCCGGGTCCACCGTCCGCGCTTCGCTGTGGAGTTGACGCCCGTGGTGGAGAGGCGTCTGGGCGCTCTGCCTGCCTCTGCCGAGTTTCTGCGCCGGCTGGACGTGGCCGGGATCGTCGACGGGCTGTGCCCGATCCGCGAGGTCGCGCATCTCACGCACGGCCAGGTGATCGAGGTGTTGATCGCCAACCGTCTGTCCGCACCGGCGCCGCTGGTGCGGGTGGGCGACTGGGCCCGGGAATGGGCCGTGGAGGAGGTGTTCGGCATCGCCCCGGACCTGCTGGGCGATGACCGGCTCGCCCGCGCGCTGGACGCCATCGCGCCGCACCTGGACAAGCTGGTGGGCACGGTCGGCGCGCAGGCCGTCACGGAGTTCGGCATCGAGGTGTCCCGGATCCACTGGGACATGACCTCGATGTCCCTCTTCGGCGCCTACGAGGACCAGGACGAGCAGTTTCCACAGGCCAGGTACGGTCATCCCAAGGACCGCAGGGTCGATCTGAAGCAGATCCAGGCCGGCCTCGCGGTCAGTGGCGACGGCGGCATCCCGCTCTTCCACCGCGTCTACGACGGCGGCGCGGGCGAGGTCGCCCAGGTCGTCGGCGCGATGAAGGCCCTGCGCACGATGGCCGGCCGGCGGGACTTCCTGCTGGTGGCCGACTCCAAACTCGTGTCCCACCCGAACGTCACTGCCCTGCTGGAGGCGAAGGTCGCCTTCGTCGCGCCCGCCCCGGCCTCCAAGGTCCCCCACCACGTCTACGTCGCCCTGGACCCCGACACGGCGACGGTCGTGGACTACGTCCCCGGCCGTGACGCGCACAAGCCCGCTGATCAGCGGGAGGTCTACCGCGTCCTGGAGGACACCCACACCATCACCAGCCGTCGCAAAAGCGACCCGGCGCACACCCTGCGCAGGATTCTTGTCCACTCCACCGGTAACGCCCGCGGCCAGCAGAGCGCCCGCGCCAAACGCCTGGCCCGCGCGGCCGAGGACCTCGACAAGCTCCAACGCGGCGCCGGAGGACGCTTCTACGGCACGGCCGAGAAGATCACCGCACGGATCGGCGTGATCGCCCGCGCCCGCCGGGTCGAGGACTGCCTTCGCACCACCATCACCACCGACGAGGCCGGCCGGCCCGCCCTGGAATGGCACTTCGACCAGGACGTCCTCGACGCCCAGGCCGCCGTCGACGGCTGGTACGCACTACTGACCAACCTCACCCCCGAACAAGCCACCGCGGAAGAGGTCTTCCTGCGCTACAAAGGCCAAACCGTGGTCGAACGCCGCTACCACGACTTCAAGGGCCCACTCGCGGTCGCACCGGTCTTCCTCCGACACAACCGCCGCATCACCGCGCTGATCACCGTGATCTGCCTGGCCCTGCTGGTGTTCTGCCTCATCGAACGACAGGTCCGCCAAGCCCTCGGCCCCGAGCAGACCATGCGCGGCCTCTACCCCGACAACCGAGCCGTCCGCCCCACCGGACGCATGATCTTTTACCACCTGGCGAGCCTGATGATGCGGCCCGGCACCGCAACCAGCCCACCCGTCGTCCTCATCAACCGAGGAGTCCAAGCACACCTGCTCGAACTCCTCGGCATCGACGAAACCCGACCCCGCTGGCTGGAGACCTAAAACCCCATGTGCGAAGCGCGGGGCTAGGCGGCCCGGGAAGCGATCCGGGGCGGCGTCCAGTCGGCGTGCTTCAGGACGGTCCGCATCATCGCGCCGGGCGGGGTGAGCCGGATCGCGGCGTTGCGCAGGCCTACCGCCAGCGGGTTGGCGAGCTGCTGGCCCATCCGGCCGGCCCGGCGGGCGTCGCGGGCCACGGTCTGGCTGCGCGGACGGCGGGCGGCGTCGTAGCGGACGAGCGCGCCCTCGACCGTCTGGCTCCCGGCGACCGCCGCCGCGAGCGTCACCGCGTCCTCCAGCGCCTGGCAGGCGCCCTGGCCGAGGTGGGGCGTCATGGCGTGTGCGGCGTCACCGAGCAGGGCGACTCGGCCCGAGACGTACGAAGGCAGCGGGGTGACCAGCTCGTTGACGTCGTGGTGCAGCACCGCCTCCGGGCTGGTTGCCGCCAGTAGCGCGGGAATCGGGTCGTGCCAGCGCGCGAAGCGGCGGCGGACCTCGGTCAGCGAGTCCCGGTAGCGCACCCCGGCCGGGGAGTTGAGCACGGCGTGCCACTCGGCCCGGCCGTCCGGGAAGGCGATGTGGCCGAACTCGGCACCGTGGCCCCAGGTCAGCTCGAAGTCGGCGGACAGCCCGTCGACCGGACGCTCGGTGATCGCCCGCAGTACCGTCGAGCCGCTGTACACCGGCCCGGGGTGGGTGGGGAAGAGGCGGCGCCGGATCCGGCTGTTGATGCCGTCGGCCGCCACCAGGAGGTCCGCCTTCAGGGTGGTGCCGTCGTAGCCCACCGTGACCCGGGCGGGGTCGGCGGTGTCGATCTCCGTCACCTCCGCGCCGATCACCAGGGACTCGGCGGGCAGTGCCTCGCGCAGGATGCGGTGCAGGTCCGCCCGGGGGATGCCGACGATCGGCGCCCCCAACTCCCGCTCCAGCGCCCTGCCGTCCATCTGGGCGAGCCGACGGCCGTCCGGCGTCCGCGTCCCGCCGGTGTACTGCCGCCGCGAGGCCGCCTCGATGGCCTCGCCCACCCCGAGGATCCCGAGCGACCGCATGCCGTTGGCGTGGAGCGAGATCCCGGCTCCGGCGTCGTCCAGTACGGCCGCCCGCTCGATCACGGTCACGTCCCACCCGGCCAGCCGGAGTCCGATCGCCGTCGCCAACCCGCCGATGCCGCCCCCGACCACCACCGCGCTGCTGCTGCTCATGCCCGGTCCTTCCCGTGTCGCCACGCTGTTTTCTACAGCTGTAGAAGGAGCGTACTACGGGCTTACGGGAGGCGATCGGTGGGGAGGGGCGGGCGCCCGGGCGGGCGGTGAGGGGTGCTCCGCTTGTGGGTCCGGGCGGGCGGACGGGCGAGGCGGGGCCCCGTCCCGGTAGAAAGGGGGGATGCGGCGAGACCGGGAGCAGGGGCACGAGCAGGAGCAGGGCGGCACGAACGGAGCGGGGAGGCCGGACCGGCGGACGGTACTGGCGGATGCGGCGATCGGAGTGCTGGCGGACGCGGGGGTGCGGGGGCTGACCCACCGGGCGGTGGACGCGGCGGCCGGGCTGCCGGTCGGCACCACCTCGGCCTACCTGCGGACCAGGCAGGCGCTACTGACCGCGTTGGTGCGGCGGCTGGTCGAGCTGGACCAGGGTGAGCTGCAGGCGCTGGGGGAGCGGGCGACGGTCCGTTCGGCGGACGAACTGGTGGAGAACATCCGTGAGTTGATGCGGCACCGGCTGACCGGCGCGGGGCGGCGGCGGTCGCTCGCGCGGTACGCCTGCGCCGTGGAGAGCGTGCGCGACCCCGAGCTGCGGGAGATCCTCGTGCCGCGCGAGAACGCCGGCCGGGCCGTCGTCCGGGCTTTCCTCGCCGATCAGGGCGTGGCCGACCCCGACGGGCGGACCGCCACGCTGCTGGCCTGCATCGACGGCCTGGTCTTCGACCGCCTGGTGGGCGGGGGCGAGACCGGGGCCGACGAGCTCCAGGGTCTGGTGGCGGCCGCCCTCCGCGGCGCGACCGGGGCTTAGTTTGGCGTTTGCCCCGGGCCGGTTGCCGCATGGGCGGACGCGGGCTGGCCGTCAACCTCGATTTGTCATGAGCGAGGGCTCCGGTCTGGACCGAGTGGTCCGGCCGGAGCCCTCCGTGTGTTCGACGCATACCGGTGGACGGTCACCCGGCCCGCTCGTCCCGCACCGCGCGGACCGCCACCAGCGCCACGATCGTCGTCACCAGTACACCGAGCACCACCCAACCAGCCGCCGTGGTGAACAGGAACCGGAACAACCCGCGGACCAGGATCCGCTCCAGGAACTTCATCCGCGCACCGTACCCCACACCCGGGAACGGGGCGACGAGCCCCCGCCCGGGTCAGCCCAGCGCCGGCCCGGCTGCGGCATCGCCGGGACGGCGTACCCTGCTGCGGGGCGGATGATCTTGCTGTCCGCAGCCTGCTCCAGCACGTTGGCGCGCCACCCCACGATCCGGCCCGCCGCGAACGTCGGGTGAAGATCTCGCGCGGCACACCGCACTGGTCCATGACCACGCCCGCGTAGTACTCGACGTCGGTGAACAGCTCGTGCTCCGGCTTGAGTTCGGCGGGCGCGTCGAGCACGTGCCGCTCCACCCTCACCGCGAGCGGCGCGAAGCCTCCGCCCAGCCGCTCGGCGACCGCGTTCAGCATCCGCGAGCTGATCGAGGGTGACCACGGGTCGGAGTCCATGGGGGAGTGGATGGAGCGCCTGGGGCCGGTCGAGGAGCGCCGCTTCGAGCGGATCAAGGACCTGGCCGGACCGCCGACCCTGAAAGCGGTCTACCAGGTCGTCGCCGAGGACGACCTGTCGCAGCCGATCGCCGAATAGCGGTCGACCTCCGGGCCGCGGGTGACGCCGGAAGCCCGCAGCCCGGCCGACAGCGGCCGGTCGCCGGCCACCGGTCGCCGAAACCGGTCGGATTGAACCACCATCGGGTCAACCAACCGTCAAGTCGGTTCATTCACAGAATGTTCCGGTCGCGGAGGGTGAGGAACGAGGGTGAGGAACTCGGAAGATTTCCGCTGCTTCGAGGTCTTCACACGGAGTTCTCAGACTGACAGGCTGGGGCCGCCCTTTCAGTACGGAGGAGGTTCCTTGTCCCGCATATCCACGTTGGCCGGAGCGGTCACCTGCGCGCTCGCCCTTGTCACCGGATCCGCCGTGGCCGCCTCGGCCGCGCCGTTCGACCAGGCCCCGGGTGCGGCGGCCGCCGAGGCGAAGGTCGACCCCGTCGACTGGAAGCCGTGCAACCCCGACCCGAGCAAGCCGGACCCGGGCATCTACGACTGCGCCGTCTACCCCGTGCCGCTGGACTACGACAACCCGTCCGGTGAGAAGGTCGGCATCGCCATGCTGCGGCGGCGCGCGAGCGATCCGTCGAAGCGGATCGGCTCGCTGTTCCTCAATCCGGGCGGCCCCGGCGGCAGCGGCTACATGTGGGCGACCACCACCCGCTTCGGCGCCGAGGTGCAGGCCAAGTTCGACCTGGTCGGCTTCGACCCCCGCGGAGTGGCCCGGAGCAACCCGCTCAAGTGCTTCAAGACCCAGGAAGAGGCCGACGCGGTCAACAACCGCATGGTGGGCGTGCCCGTCACCAGGACCGAGGTCAACGACACCCTGGACGCCGACCAGGACTACACCGACGCCTGCAGCAAGAACGCCGGCCCGCTGATCGAGCACATGTCGACCATCAACGTGGTGCGCGACCTGGACCGGATGCGCCGCGCCGTCGGTGACTCCCAGCTCACCTTCGCCGGGTTCTCCTACGGCACCCTGATCGGTTCGACGTACGCGAACATGTACCCCAACAAGGTGCGCGCGATCATCATCGACGGCAACGTCGACCCCAACCTGCGCCTGCACAACGGCCTGGAGTACGACCGCCAGCGGGCGGGCGGCTTCGAACTGGCCCTGGACGAGTTCCTGAAGCGCTGCCAGGCCGCCGGCGCCCCGCGCTGCGCCTTCGGCGACGGCGACACCCGGGCCAAGTTCGACGAGCTCCGCGACCACCTGCGGACCAGCCCGATCGTGCTGTCGAACGGCTCCAAGGTGACGCTGAGCAGCTTCACCAGCGAGGTGGCCAGCGCGCTGTACTCGCAGGCCAAGCTGGCTCCGCTGGCGAAGTCGCTGCAGGCCACCTACCAGGTGATGCAGAAGCCGGCCGCGGCCGCCCTGCTGGCGCCGAAGGCGAACGTCCCGGACGACGAGGCCAACCAGCTCACGGTGAACGTCCCGCGCGCGCTGCGCGAGGCACCGGCCGACTCCGAGTACGCCGGTGACGACTCCTACATGGGCGTCAACTGCCAGGACAAGCCGTACCCGTCGAACGACCGGGTGTTCGCCAACGTGGCCCGGGCCTGGGAGCAGGAGTCGCCGACCTTCGGCCGCTACCAGGCCTTCGACGCCCCGGCCTGCGCGAGCTGGCCGGCCCCGGCCCGGGACGCCGAGCGCTTCAGCGGCCCGTGGAACAAGAAGACCTCCAACACCGTGATGGTCATCGGCAACCTCTACGACCCGGCCACCCAGTACAAGTTCGCCCAGCGGATGCAGCAGGAGCTGGGCAACGCCGTGCTGGTCAGCGTCGACTCGATCGAGCACTGCGCCGTCGGCCGCAGCAAGGCGCTGAACGCGATGGTGACCCGCTACCTGGTGGACGGCACGGCGCCGCAGCCGGGCCAGCTGCTCAAGCCGGACGCCGAGATCTTCCCGGCGGTCTGAGGGCTCTCCCCTCGAACGCCCGGCCGGTGAGGCCGGGGCTGTGGTGGTCGGCGGTTCCGCCGGCCACCACAGCCGTGTTCTCCGGCCCAGCGCCCGGAGCGCGCGGAGAATGGGACAGAAGATCGTCATCGAACCTCCCGTGGAACGGATTCTGCGGAGTCGTCGTGGACCGTAGTCGATGCCACTGACAATCGACCCCCGGACGGAGGTCGTGAAGGGCGCTCGATGGGGCCAGAGAAATGACGTACTGTCACATTAATTCGTAAATGAATTCACAAAGCCGAATAGGGGTGTTAGCGTGCGGCCCGCCAGGTTCTCTCGGACTAGAGAAAGTGGGGGAAGGGCATGCGGCACGAATTCTCCGGGCGGACGGTCCTGCCCGGTGATCCCCGATACCGGACGCTCAGCCAGGGCTTCAACCAGCGCTGGCACAGCAGTCCCGCCTACATCCGGCTGGTCGCGGACGAGGCCGACGCGGTGGCCGAGCTGAACCGGGCGCTGGACCGCGGACTGCGCCCGACCGTGCGCGGCGGCGGGCACTGCTACGAGGGCTTCGTCGACAACGACCGGGGCGTGATCCTCGACCTCAGCACGATGCGCGGGGTGGCCGCCGGGGCGGACAAGTTCGGCCGGCCCACGTACTGCGTCGAGGGCGGCGCCACCAACTGGGACGTCTACACCACGCTGTTCCGGGAGTACGCCGTCACCCTGCCCGCCGGGTCCTGCTACTCGGTCGGTGCGGGCGGGCACATCTGCGGCGGCGGGTTCGGGGTGCTCTCCCGCCGACACGGGCTCACGGTGGACCACCTCGTCCAGGTCGACGTGGTCACCGTGCGGGGCGGCCGCGCCGCGGTGACGAGGGCCAACCGTGAGGACGCGAGCGGCTCGCCCGAGCAGGACCTCTTCTGGGCCCACACCGGCGGCGGGGGCGGGAACTTCGGGGTGGTGCTGCGCTACCACTTCTCGATCGACGCACCCGAGCCGCCGCCGCGGGTCTGGATCAGCAGCACCGCCTGGCCCTGGAACGAACTGATCAACCGCCCCAGCGACTTCGAGCGGCTGCTGACCAACTTCGGCAGCTTCCTGGCAGCGCACAGCGGCCCGCGGGAACCGGTCTACGACGGGCTGTTCGCGATCCTCAAGCTGACCCACCACTCCAACGGGAACGTCGTGCTGTTCAGCCAGTGGGACGGCGACGACCCTGGCCCGCTGGACGAGTTCGTGGCGTCCGTGGAGCAGGGGATGGCGACCCGCTCGGTGGTCCAGACCCACAGCGTCGCCGGGCTGTTCCTGCCCTATCCGGAGAAGCGGCGCCAACTTCCCTGGTTCCAGGCGACCATGACGCTCAACCCCTCGGGCGACAACCAGCGCGGCAAGTACAAGTCGGCCTACCACCGGGAGCCGTTCGACCGGGCCCGGATCGGCACCCTCTGGGACTGGCTGACACGGGACGTGAGCGGGGTGGACCTCACCAAGACGCTGGTGCAGATCGACTCCTACGGCTGCCGGATCAACGCCCGCCGGCCGGAGGAGACCGCCGTGGCGCAGCGGGACTCGATCATGAAGCTGCAGTACCAGACCTACTGGACCGATCCGGCCGAGGACGCCGACCATCTGGCGTACCTGAGCGGCCTCTACCGGGAGGTGTACCGGGAGACGGGGGGCGTCCCGGAGATCGACACCGCGACGGACGGCGCCTACGTCAACTACCCGGACGTGGACCTGGGCACGGTCGACCAGCCCGACCCGGCCTACCCGAGGCTGTACTACAAGGGGAACTATCCACGACTGCAGCGCACGAAGGCCTACTGGGACGGGGAGGAGGTGTTCCACCATGCCCAGTCGATCCGGCCCCTCCGGGCCTGAGCGGCGACCCACGGTGCGCTGAGCCAGGGGCTGGACTGTCCGGACAGTCCGGACAGTCCGGGCGGGTAGGACGGTCCAGGTGGGTCGGGCGGCCGGGAGGTCGGGCGCACCACAGCGTCCGTGGCCCGGCAGGCCCGCCGGCCTACGCGGCCTGCTCCGCACCCTCCTCGACGATCCGCCCGTCGTGGAGCTCGATCACCCGGTCGGCGAGCCCCATCAGCGTCGGGTCGTGGGTGGCGACCAGAACCGTGACGCCCTCGCTGCGGACCACCGCGCGCAGCAGTTCCATGATCGAGCGGCCGGTCTCGGAGTCCAGCTGCCCGGTGGGTTCGTCGGCGATGATCAGGCCCGGGTCGTTGGCCAGTGCGCGGGCGATCGCGACGCGCTGCTGCTGGCCGCCGGAGAGCTCGCCCGGTCGCTGGTTGGCGTGGTCGGCCAGGCCGACCAGCGCCAGCAGGGTGTGGGCGCGCTCCTCGCGCTCGGCCGGCGGGACCTTGCGCAGCCGCATCGGCACACCGACGTTCTCGGCGGCGGTGAGCATCGGGATCAGTCCGAAGGACTGGAAGACGAAGCCGATCCGCTCCCGCCGCAGGGCGAGTCGGCTGTCCTCGTCCAGCCCGCCGAGGTCGATGCCGTCCAGCGCGATACTGCCGCCGGTCGGCGCGTCCAGGCCACCGACCAGGTTGAGCAGGGTGGTCTTGCCGGAGCCGGATCGGCCCTTGAGCGCGGTGAGTTCGCCGCGTTCGATCGAGAAGTTGATGCCGCGCAGGGCGTGGACGGTCCGCTCGCCGGTGCCGAAGCTGCGCCGGAGGTCGGTCACGGCCACCATCGGGCCGGTGGTCGTCAGGGCGGTGTCGGCGGCCTGGTGCTGCGTCATGCGGCGTCCCCCTGTGGGCGGTGACTACCCGGTTCTGTCCGGGTCAACGGGTGAGGCGAGTTCGCGGGTTCACCCGTCCCGCGGGGAATTCGCGAAAGGGAAGATCCCCGGCCAAGGACGGGTGGTGAAGCCAAAGTTGTGAAGTGTGCATGGCATTTCAGCGGCTCGTTGCCGGCGGGGATCCTATCAATGCAAGGAATTTGCTCATTGGTTACTTGATTCGCGCAAGTCCCTTCCGTTCCCGGATCGAATCTGACAGCATCGTCCGCTATCCGGTGACCGTTTGGTCGGTGATCACTGCGCCGGTGTGCCCGTGAGGTGTCCGTCTGTGGCCGATGTGTGTCCGGGCGGGGCCGGATCGACGGGTGGGGCTGGGCTGCGACCGGGGACGCGACCGGGGGAGGAACGTGATGCTCGGCTTCGTCGTGCGCAGACTGCGCGGACGATTGCCGCTGGCTGCTGCCGTCCTGTTGACGGTGCTGATCACCACGGCGGTGTTGACCGCCCTGGTGACCTTCAACAGCAGCGTCGGCCAGGCCGGCCTGCGGCAGGCGCTCCAGGGCTCGAGCCATGCCCGGACCTCGGTGGTGGTGACCGCCGAACACGGCCTGGATCAGCGGCAGAAGGACGAGGAGGCGCTCGCCTCATACCGGCAGAAGCTCTTCGGTGAGCTGCCCGTACGCACCGACAGCCTGCTGCGCAGCCGCTCCTACGGCCTACCAGGCGGCGACGCCGCGTCAGCCGGGACCGCTGCGGCCGGCACGCCCGCAACGGGAACCCCCGCAACGGGAACCCCCACCGCCGGGACCCCCACCGCCAGAACCCCCGCCCCCGCAACGCCCGCCCCCGCAACCGCGACGGCCGGCCAGTCCAGCACGGCCAAGGTCGACCTGACGGTCCTCGCCGACCTCGACCGCAACCAGGTGCGGCTGACCGCCGGCGCCTGGCCGGGCGCCGTCACCGGTCCGGTCCGGTCCGCCGCCCTCCAGGTCGCCGTCCCGCAGGCCCTGCTGGCCAGGCTCGGCCTGGCCGCCCAGGCGCTGCCCGCGGACGTCCAGCTCGCCGACCGGCTCGACGGCAAGCCGCTGGCCGTCCGGATCACCGGCACCTACCGGGCCGTCGACCCGTCCGCCCCGTACTGGCGCATCGACCCGGTCGGCGGCCACGAGGTCGAGACCGGCGGGTTCACCACCTACGGCCCGATGATGGTCGACCAGAGCGCCTTCACCGCGGGCGGTCTGCCGCAGAGCAGCCGCGGGTGGCTGCTCGACGCCGACTTCGCGGGCGTCGACCAGGACATCGCCGAGGCCATCGGCGAGCGGACCCAGGGCCTGAACGACGACCTGGGGAAGACGTCCTCGCTCAGCGCCGACACCGAACTCCCGGATCTGGTACGCGAACTGTCGGCAAGTCTGATGGTCGCCCGGTCCACCCTGCTGATCGGCGCCCTCCAGCTGGCGGTGCTGGCCACAGCCGCCCTGCTGTTGGTCGTCCGGCTGATCTCGGCCCGCCAGGAACGGGAGAACGAGTTGCTCGCCGCACGCGGCGCCTCCGGTGCCCGGCTCGGCGGCTTCACCGCCCTGGAGTCGGTGCTGCTGGCACTCCCGGCCGCGGTGTTCGCACCCCTGCTCACCCCGTTCCTGGTCCGCGTCCTGGCGGGCTTCGGCCGGTCCCACCAGGTCGCCCTGGACACCCGCCTGAGCTGGACGCTCTGGCCGGTGGCCGTCATCGGCGCCCTCGTCTGCATCATGCTGGCCACCCTGCCCAGCCTGCTGCGCGGCGCCGGCGCCGCCCTGCGCCGCAAGGCCGGCCGCCGCCAGGCGCTGGTCTCCGGAGTCGCCCGCAACGGCGGCGACCTCGCGGTGCTCGCGCTGGCGGTGCTCGCCTACCAGCAGCTCGACCAGTACGGCGGCGGGCTGTCCACCGACTCCTCCGGCAGGCTCGGGGTCGACCTGCTGCTGGTCGCCACCCCCACGCTGGCGCTGTGCGCGGGAACCCTGGTCGTGCTGCGCCTGCTGCCGCTGGTCGCCCGGCTGGGCGCCCGGGTCGCCGCCCGGGGCAGCGGCCTCGGCCCGGCCATGGTCGGCTGGCAGCTGGCCCGTCAGCCCGCCCGGGCGACCGGGCCGGTGCTGCTGCTCGTCATGGCCGTGGCCACCGGCGTGCTCGCCCTCGGCCAGCACGCCACCTGGACCGCCTCCCAGCGCGACCAGGCCGCGTTCGCCACCGGCGGCGGCCTGAGGATCTCCGCCGCGCACAGCGCGCTGATGGGCCAGGGCGGCCGCTACGGCGCCCTGCCCGGCGGCGACCGGCTGGTCCCGGTGGCCCGCGAGGAACAGCCGCTGTCGAACGGCACCGCGCAACTGCTCGTGGTGGACACCGCGGCCTTCGCCGACCGCGTCCCGGTCCGCGTTGACCTGCTCGGCGGGCACTCCGGCGGGGAGCTGTTCCGCCCGCTCGCCGAGCCGGCCCCGACCGGGGCGGCGGCCGGAGTGCCGCTGCCCGGCCGCCCGCTGCGGATCGACGCCGACCTCTCCATCCACCAGAACTTCCACGGGAAGATCCCGCTGCCCGGCACCCTGCACATGGTGTCCGACGCGCCCCCGGAGGTGGCGCTGCTGCTGCGGGACCGCTTCGGCTACGTCCACAAGGCCCCGTTCGCCGCCCTCCCGGTCAACGGCGACCTGCGCGCCTCGGCCCCGCTGAGCGCGCTGGTCGACGCCCCGATGGGCTCCGCCGCCGCCCCGCTCACCGTGGTCGGGGCGACCGTGTCCTACAGCGACCGCGCCGACGGCGAGATCACCGTGCGCGGGCTGGCCGTCTCCGACAGCGCCGACGGCCCCGCAGCCGACGTCCCGGTGCCGGCCGGGCTCTCCTGGAGGGCGCCCGACGTCGCGGCGACCGCGAGCACCAAGTCCGGGCCTCCGGCCGTCGTCCGGCCCGACCCGGCCGACGCCAACCAGCTGTTCACCGTCGACTTCGCCTTCGCGAACGGCACCGGGGACACCATCCGGACCGTCCTCAGCCCGGTCGGGGCGACCGCCCCGACGACGGTGTCCGGCGTCGCCACCCAGGACTACCTGAAGCTCACCGGCGCCTCGGTCGGCGACACCATCCGGGTGCCGTTCGCCGGGATCACCCTGCCGGTCAAGGTCACCGGGGCGGTCGAGGCCGTGCCGGTTGCCGGCCGCACCGCGCTCGTCGTCGACCTGGGCACCGTGGCGCGGCTGCTGGCCGCCCAGGGCCGTTCCGTGCCCAGCCACGCCGAGTGGTGGCTGCCCGCGACCGGGCCCGGCGACCGCACCCCGGCCGAGGCCGCCGTCGCCCTGCGGTCCGCCCCGGGCTCCCAGGACGTCCAGCTCTCCGGCGAGGTGGCCGAAGGGCTGCTCAGCGACCCGGTGGGCGCCGCCCCGCAGAACGCGCTGATGGCGATCGCGCTCGTCACCGCCGTGCTCGCCGCGATCGGCTTCGTCGCCGCCGTGGCCGGCTCCGCCCACGAGCGCGCCCGGGACTCCGCGCTGCTGCTCGCCCTGGGCGCGCCGCGCAAGCAGGTCAGCCGTACCGTCGCCGCCGAACAGGCGCTGCTGGTCGGTCTCGGCGGCACCGTCGGGCTCGCTCTGGGGGCCCTGCTCGTCCACCTGATCGTGCCGTTCGTGGTGCTGACGCCCGCCGCCCGGCAACCGATGCCCGAGGCCCTGATCGAACTGCCGGTCGGCCAGGCCCTGTTGCTCGCGGCCGCGATCGCCGTCGTCCCGCTGCTGTCGGGCTTCCTCATCGGACGCCGCCGTCGGGACGTGGCCGGCCGGCTGCGCCACGTGGAGGAGATGTGACCATCCAGGCCGGCACCGGCGTGCCCACCCCTGAGACCGCCCACCGCCCCGCGCCCTGGGTCCGCACCAGGCTGCGGGCCAGCCCGCTGGCCGCGGTGCTGATGGCGGCCCTCGCCTTCGTCACGGTCTTCCTCGCGGCGGCCTTCCCCCGCGTCGCGGACCGGGGCGCGGACGCGGCGCTCCGCGCCTTCGTCAGCCAGAAGGGCCTCAACCCGACCAGCCTGCAGACCACTTCCAGGACTCAGAACGACGACAACGCCGCCGAGCTCGACCGGGTGGAGCAGAAGCTCACCGCGAAGGTCGGCCGACAGCTCACGCTGTCCGGGTCAGGCCAGGCCTACGGCGCCAAGGCGCTGAGCTCGCGCGGCATGGCCAACCGGGAGTACGTCCGGATCTCCGACGCGAACGACCCCGTGCTCAGCCTGCTCCACCTGCACGACCTGGCCGCCCGGGCCACCCTGACCGACGGCACCTGGCCGACCCGCGGCGACGGCCACGGCCCGCTGCCGATCGTGATCAGCAAGCAAGCCGCCGAGACCATCCACATCAAGCTCGGCGACGTCATCGACAACGGCGTCGAGGGTTCGGGCACCCAACGGAGCACCGTGGTGGTCGGCTTCTACCGGATCAACGATCCCCACGACCCGTTCTGGGACGACCTGGGCTGCCCGGCCCGCGCCTGCCTGAACGCCACCCGCGAGCACGAGCACTGGACGACCAGCGGCTTCGTCGACGGAGGCAGCCTGCCCGCGCTGGCCCGCTGGGGCTCGGGCGGCGAGAACTTCTGGCGGCTGCCCGTCGACCCCGCAACGCTGCGGGCCGACCAGCTCGACCGGACCCGCAACACCATCAGCTCGTTCCTGACCGGGCCCGGCGCAAGCGCCCTGATCTCCGAGACCCGGCGCTCGGACCTGCACACCAGCTCGGGCCTGCCCGACATCCTCACCCGGGCGGACGAGCGCTACCGGGCCTCGCTGCCACTGAGCACGATCGGCCCGGCCGGGGTCGCGGGCGTCGCCACCGTGGTGCTGTTCCTGGCCGCCGCCCTCACCACCGACCGGCGCACCGGCGAGATCCGGCTGCTCCAGGCCCGCGGCGGCTCCCGCACCGGGGTGCTGCTGCGACTGGTCGGCGAGGGCGCGGCCACCGTCCTGCCCGCCGCCGTGCTCGGGACGGCCCTGGCGATGGTGCTGCTGCCCACCCCCCGGTGGGGCCAGTCGGTACTGGCCGCCCTGGCCGCGGCGCTGCTCGCCCTGCTGGCCTTCCCGGCCCGCACCGCCCTGCTGTGGTCGCGGCGGAAGCCCGCCGGCGGCCGGCGCTGGCTGGTCGGCGAACTCGCCGTCCTCGCGGTCACCGTCGCGGCCGTGGCGGAGGTCCGCCGCCGCGGCGTCGGCTCGGGCGGCGGACTGGACCCGCTGCTGGTCGCCGCCCCGCTGCTGCTCGCCGTCAGCGGCGGGCTGCTGCTGGCGAGGATCGAGCCGGTCGCGGTCGGCCGGCTGGCCAGACTCGCCGCCCGGGGGCGTGGTCTGATCGCCTTCCTCGGCCTGGCCCGCGCCGCCCGGGACACCTCGGGACGCCGCAAGCCGTCCGTGCTGCCGCTGCTCGCCCTGCTGATCGCCGTCACCACGACCGGCTTCGGCGCCACCGTGCTCGACACCGTCGACCACGTCCGCAGCCGCGCCGCGCGCATCGCCACGGGCGGGGACATCGGCGTCTCCCTCCCGGACTACGCCACCCTGCCCGAGTCCTTCACCAAGGCCGCCGCCGCACTGCCCGGCGTCCACGCCTCCACCGGGGCCTGGGTCGAGCCCAAGGCCCGCTTCGTCGGCGCTGACCAGGCGTACACCGAGGCCTACCTGGTGGCGATCGAGCCCACGGCCTACGCCGAGATCGCCCGCACCCTCGGGGTCGGCGAGTTCGACCCGGCGAAGCTCGCCGGGACGCCCGGCGGCCGGGACACCCCGGTGCCCGCCCTGTTCAGCCGCGACCTGGCCAAGCGCCTGGCCGCCGGCCCGGCCGAGATGCGCACGCCCAACGGGAACGGCCTGCGCCTCACCGTCGCCGGGATCGTCCCCGCCACCCCCGCCCTGCCCGACCCGGGCAAGCCGTTCGTCGTCGTTCCCGCCGGCCCCGCCTGGGAGCGGCTGCCGGACACCAAACGGACGAACAAGTGGTTCGCCGTCGGCGACGTCGACCCCGAGCAGGTCAGGTCCGCACTGCGGGACAACGGCCGGTCCCAGCCGACCGGCCTGGCCAGACTGGTCGCGGAGGACGCCGCGGCCGCCGGCAGGTCCACCCACGGCCTACCCGCCGGATACACCGTGCACAGCAGCCGGGAAACCGTCACCCAGCTCGCCGACGACCCGCTGCAGCACGCCGCCGGACGGCTGTTCTGGTACGCGGCCGCCGCCGGAGCCGGATTCGCCCTGCTCGCCGTCCTGCTGACACTGTTCCGAGCCGCACCCGACCGCACGGCCCTCCTCGCCCGGCTGCGCACCATGGGCCTGCGACCCCGGCAGGGGCTGGCGCTGATCGTCACCGAGGCGCTGCCGCAGACCCTGGCGGCGGCCGTCGGCGGCGGCCTGGTCGCGCTGGCGGCGGTCGCCCTGCTGGGCGGGGCCTTCGACATCTCGACGCTGGTCGGCGCCAGGGTCGGGGAGGTCATCAGCCCCGTGCTGATGCCGGTGCTGCTGCCCACCGCGGGCCTGGCCCTGCTGGTCGGCCTCGGGGTGGTGGCGGAGACGCTGGTCGCCGGCCGGCGACAGATCGCCACCGAACTGCGGGCGGGGGAGCAGGCGTGACAGCGGGACCAGCGGCACGGGCCGTGACGGCGGAGAGCACCGGGAGCGGGCGGACGGCCGGGACCGGCGAGACCGTCAAGACCGTCGAGACCGTCGAGACAGGAGTTCAGCGGTGAAGAGCACCCCCCAGGAGCGGCCGACCGTCGAGGCCCCCAGCCTGCAGGAGCTCCGGCAGCGGGCCCTCGCCGCCGCCTCCCCCAAGGCGTACGGAGCGGGCGCGGCCATCGTCTGCGACCGGCTGGTGCGGATCTTCAGCGCCGAGGGGATCGAGGTCCAGGCGCTGCAGGGCCTGGAACTGACCATCCAGCAGGGCGACCTGGTCGCCCTGGTCGGCGCCTCCGGCAGCGGCAAGTCCACCCTGCTCACCATCCTCGCCGGGCTGGACGTGCCGACCGCCGGCACCGCCACCGTCGCGGGCTGCGACCTGCTGGAGATGTCCGCCAAGGAGCGGCTGCGCTACCGGCGCGAGGTCGTGGGCTTCATCTGGCAGCAGACCGCCCGCAACCTGCTGCCGTTCCTGACCGCCGCCGAGAACATCGCCCTGCCGATGCAGCTGCGCGGCCGGCGGGCCGGGGCGCTCGGCCCGAAGGGGAAGGCCGCCCGGGTGGCCGAGCTGATGGAGGCGCTGGAGATCGGGCACCTCGCCCACCGGCGCCCCAACGAGCTCTCCGGCGGCCAGCAGCAGCGGGTCGCGATCGCGGTGGCGATGGCGAACAACCCGCCGGTGCTGCTCGCCGACGAGCCGACCGGCGAGCTGGACTCCGAGACCGCGGGGGTGATCTTCGAGTCCTTCCGCACCGTCAACCGGGAGCTCGGCACCACCGTCGTGATCGTCACCCACGACCCGATGGTCGCGGGCGAGGTCCGCCGCACGGTGGCGATCCGGGACGGACGGACCAGCAGCGAGGTGCTGCGCCGCACCGTGACGGACGAGCACGGCGAGGAGTCGATCAACGAGCGGGAGTACGTGATGCTGGACCGCACCGGGCGGGTGCAGCTGCCGGTCAAGTTCCTGGAGGCGCTCGGCATGGAGCACCGGGTGGCGGTCGACCTGGCGGCCGACCACATCGAGGTCCGTCCGGACGACGTCACGGGGGGCTGACCCGGTCCCAGCCGTCACCGCCCATTCGCTGGAAGAGGCCGCTGCCCTCGGCGTCCGTCCGGAGGTCGGACGGCGCGGCCCCGGCGATGGGCCGGCCCCGCGAGGGGGCGGTGCAGCGGGCGAAGACGAGCAGGGCACCGGCCGCCAGGCCGAGGATGCCCAGTGCGGTCAGGACGCGTAGCCAGGTCAAGGGAGTGCCTCCTGGGGACGGTGCGAGGGCGCGCCGCCGGGGTGTATCGGCAGCTCGGCCCGCGCGGTCGAGTGCCCACGGTCGGTCTCTTCCCGCCGTCCGCCGCGCGACAGGTGGTCCGCGCGGGCGCTCGAAGCGCCACAGGGGCGCGTCACACCACCGCGCGCGCCCCACCAGGGCGATGACCGGCCGCCCGGTCCACACCTCGGTGTCCGGGTACGGGCGCCCGGCCGTGGTCAGCAGCCGCGGATCCAGGTGCTCGTCGGGGCTCAACCGGGAGACCGGCCCGCACTCCGTCAGGTTGTAGGTCTGCTGCAGCACCCGGCCCAGCCGCCGGGTCGTCTCCGCCAACCGGCGCGGCGAGGGCGGGCAGCCGGTGTAGCCGACCCGCCGCAGGCTCCCGGTGCCGGTCGCGGCCGGCAACGGGTGGTCCAGCAGGCCGTAGAGCAGGTGCGACGGCAGGCACGACCGGGACACCCGGTACCGCTCGACCGCCGCAAGCACGTCCTCGGCCACGAAGCCCTCCTGCAGCACCACCGTGCCGCCCGCCGCCAGCGCGAAGTCCGCGGTCGCGCCGCCGCCGTGACCCAGCGGGGTGCGGAGCAGGAAGCACGCCCCCGACAGCAGCGCCGGCCGGGGCGGACGGGCGAAGCGGCGCAGCACGCCCTTCGGCCGCCCGGTCGTGCCGCTGGTGAACCGCACGGCCATCACGTCCTCGGGCCGGCAACGGGCGCCAGCGGGGCGGGCGACCAGAGCCGTCACGGCAGCCAGGTGCGGATGTCCGGCATGTCGCTCCCCCAGCGCACATGGTCATCGGTCAGCTCGCCAGCGTATCCACCGGCGGGTTCGGGAGCGCCGGACTTGTTAGGGTCGGCGGTCGGACACGGACGGGGAAGCGGTGGGCGGCGAGGTGGAGGCGGCGGTCGTGGCACCGCGCGGGGTGCTGGACCTGCGGGGCGAGGCCGGGACGGGGTTCCTGGTGGGGTACCCGGCCGAGGCCGTGGTGGTGGTGTCGGGCCTGCCGGGGGCGGGCAAGAGCACGCTGCTGCGGCGCTGGGCGGCGGCCGGAGCCGTCTCGACGGTGGACCCGCGGACGGTGCACGAGGCGTGCGAGGCGGTGATGCCCGCGATCCTGCCGTACGCGGTGTACCGGCCGTGGGCGCGGCTGGAGCACTTCCGCCTGCTGCGCGCCTCGGTGCGGCGGGGCGGGCCGCTGCTGGTGCACGACTGCGGCAGCCGCGCCTGGATGCGCCGCTGGCTCGCCCGGGAGGCCGCCCGGCAGGGGCGCGAACTGCACCCGGTGCTGCTCGACGTCGGCGCCGCCACCGCCCTCGACGGCCAGCGGGCGCGCGGGCGGCACGCCTCCGCCCGGGTCTTCGCCCGCCACCACCGTGGCCTGGGGCGGCTGTTGGCGGCGTTCACCCGGCACGCGCGGTCCGGCGGGCCGGTGCCGACCCCGGAGGCGGCGTCCGTGCTGCTGCTCGACGCCGTCTCCCGGTCGAGGGCCGAGGCGGCCCGGTTCGGTGGGGCGCGCCGGGCTCAGTGACGGCGGGCCAGGCGCTCCGCCTCCGCGTGCCGCCAGCCGGGCGGGCTGGGCCCGTTGACGGCGGCGGTCGGCTGGTCGGGGTGGAGCCCGAGGGGGCGCAGGGCGTCGGCGTCGATCCGCACGTCGAACCAGCACTGCCAGTGCCCGTCCGGACCGACGTCGCAAGGCGCGTCCCACCGGACGGCCTCCGGCGGGAAGCGCATCCGGTCGATGCCCCGGTCACGCGGTCAAGCGCGGAGCACGGCCATGGGCGTCGGGCGGCCGGTCCGGTTCCGGTAGCCGGCGATGGTGATCCACTCGGTCATGACGGCATGATGGCACGGAGCCGTACGGAGTCGGAGGGGGTTCGCGAGCGGATGACGGGCGACGAGGAACGTGGAGTACCCGCTGGGGTGTTGGCGGCCGAGCGGGTCGCCGCCCGGCTGGGGTTCGGCAAGAGCTGCACCCGGGAGGTCGGCCGGCTGCTGGCGTTCGTCGCCGCGGCCAAACCGGGCGGGACGGTCGCGGAGAGCGGCACCGGCGCGGGGGTCGGCACGGCCTGGCTGTGCAGCGGACTCGGCCCGGGCGCCCGGCTGGTCACGGTCGAGCGGGACGGGCGACTGGCCCGGAGTGCGGCGGAGTCGTTCGAGGAGGATGCCCGCGTGCGGGTGCTGCACGGCGACTGGCGGCTGCTCGAGGAGCACGCCCCGTTCGACGTGTTCTTCTGTGACGGCGGCGGCAAGCGCGACGACCCCGACCGGGTGGTCGAACTGCTCGCCCCCGGCGGCCTGTTGGTCCTGGACGACTTCACGCCCTCGCCGCACTGGCCGCCCCGCTTCGGCGGCGAGGTCGACCGGCTGCGCCTGCACTACCTGACGCACCCCGCGTTGGCGGCCACCGAAGTGCTGACCGCACCGGGCAGTTCGGCCGTCCTGGCCACGCGGAGGATCTGAGCGGAGGGAGGGAGCGAGCGAGCGGATGGTCACGATCGAGACTCCCCGGCTGGTGCTGCGGCGCTGGCGCGAGGACGACGTGCCGGCGATGGCAGCGGTGAACGCCGACCCCGAGGTGATGCGGTGGACCGGCGAGCGCGTCATGGCCAAGCTCGGCCTGCGCCCCGAACGGCAGATCACCGTCCTCGGCAACGGCAGCGCCGTCCGCGTCCACCAACCGACCCGCGCCGACCACCTGTCCCGCCTCCGGCCCTGACCCGGAAAACCGCTCGCTCCGCACGCGGTGCGCCGCCTACGCTCGGCGCACCGAAAGAGCGAGCAGGGGGGCGCATGAGCCGGGCCCAGGCCGTACGGGCGGCCAACGCGTTGGGGGAGCGCTGGGTCGGGCAGACCGACCCGGGGCGAGGGACGGTCCTGATGCCGGCCGGCGTCTGGCCGCTGCTCGGGCTGCTGGCCCCGGCCGGAAGCACCACCGTCCAGGGTGAGTTGGCGCAGGCGCTCGGGGTGCCGGTCGCGGTCGCCGCCGAGCGCGCCCGTGCCCTGCTCGGCCTGCTGCGGGACATCCCGGCGGTGCGGTCCGCGCTCGGGGTCTGGAGCGACGACCGGCTGCGGCTGAGCTCGGAGTGGCTGGCCTCCGTCCCGGCGGACCTGGTCGGCCGGCTGACCGGTGATGCGGGGCGCGACCGCGCTTTGCTGTACGCCTGGGCGGCCGAACAGACGGACGGCCAGATCGAGGAGATGCCGGTCGAGCCGGGCCCGGACAACCTTCTGGTGCTGGCGGCGGCGCTCACCGTCCGGACGGACTGGATCAAACCGTTCCGGGACTACGGCGCCTTCGGGGAGGACGCGGCGGACGGTTGGGGCCGGGGCGTCCACTACCTGACCCGGGCGACGTCCCTGCTGGACCGCGCGGCGCTGCTGGAGACGTCCGCCGGGCCGTTGACCGAGCTGCGGGTGCTCGGGTGCGGCGACATCAGCGTCCACCTGCTGCTCGGCGAGCCCGAGGCTGCGCCCGGAGACGTGCTGTCCGCCGGGATCGGGGTGCTCTCGCAGCGGGTCCGCCGGACCACCGCCGACCGGCTGCCCGTCGGCGTCGCCGGCCCGGGGCTGACGATCGAGGCGGTGCGGCGGTACGAGCCGGAGGACCGCCTGTTCGTCAGCGTCCCGAAGTTCACCGTCGAGGCCGGCCACGACCTGATCGCCCACCGCGGGCTCTTCGGACTGGAGACGCTCGCCAGCCGGTCCGAGACGGAGGACCGGCTGCCCGGTCTGTCGGACGGTGAGCCGCCACTGTTCGTCAACAGTGCGCGCCAGAAGGCCACCGCGTCCTTCTCGGCCCGCGGTTTCCGGGCCGCCTCGGTGACGGCGATGGGGATGATGGGCGGCAGCGCCGGCAGCACCCGGAAGCCGCCGTACCTGCAGCGCTTCGTCGAGGTGGGCTTCACCCGCCCGTTCGGCTTCCTCGCCGTGCACCGGCTGTCCGGGCTGGTCCTGGCGGCGGGCTGGGTGACCGAGCCGGACCCGGGTGATGACCCGTGGGGGGCCGTGCCGGACGAGTCGGAGGAGTGGGAGGAGTGGGAGGAGTCGGAGGAAGACTGAGCCGGCGCGGCACGGGTCGGTGGCCGGGGCCCGGGAATTCGGATGGCGCGGCGTAAGCGTCCCCGGTGGTGCAGGCGCGCTGCGAGACTGGTGTGAGTACAGTCCGTCAGGGAGAGAGGTCCCACCCCGCATGTCCAGCAGCGCTGCCGTCGACAACCCGTGGTTCCGCCGGTTCGACCCGTCCGACTTCGCTCCAGCCCGGATCGTGATCTTCCCGCACGCCGGCGGATCGGCCAGCTACTACCTGGACCACGCCAAGGCACTCGCGCCGTACGCCGACGTGCTCGCCGTCCAGTACCCGGGCCGACAGAACCGTTACAGCGAGCCCACGATCGACTCGGTGCCGGAACTCGCCGAACAGGTCTACCAGGAGCTGCGGCGGGGGTGGGTGGACCGTCCGATCGTCTTCTTCGGGCACAGCATGGGCGCGTCGGTCGCCTTCGAGGTCGCCCGCCGCTTCACCCGGGACGGCCTGGCGGGGCCGGAGCGGCTGTTCGTGTCCGCCGGCCGCGCGCCCTCGCTGCCCCGGGACACCGAGGTCCACAAGATGTCGGACGACGGCCTGCTGGAGGCGACCATCCGGCTGGGCGGGACGGACGAGCGGGTCCTCGACCAGCCGGCGCTGCGCGAGCTGATCATCCCGGCGCTGCGGGCCGACTACACCGCCATCGAGACGTACCTGGCCGCGCCGGACGCCGTCGTCCCGCAGCCGATCACCGGACTGGTGGGGGATACCGACGCCAACGCCACGGTCGAGCAGGTCGCCCAGTGGGAGCGGCACACCAGCGGCGGCTTCAGCCTGCGGGTCTTCCCGGGCGGGCACTTCTACCTGGCGGAGCAGGTCGACGCCGTGGTGCGGCTGCTCACCGAGCACCTGCGCGGCTGACCGGCCGGATGGTCCCGCCCCACCCCGATCGGCCACCGATCGGGACAGCGGGGCGGGACCGATGGCCGCGCCGTCGGTAAGGGGGCGTCAGGTCGTGTAGTCGGCGTTCAGCTTGACGTACTCCTCGGTGAGGTCGCAGCCGTACACCGTGAACGCGCCGTCGGCGATGCCCAGGTCGATCCGGATCACCACCTCGTCGCCGCGCAGGAGCCGGCGGGCCTGTTCGAGGAGGTCGTCGTTGGGTTCCTCGGGGTACATCAGGAGGTCGTCGAAGCCGATGCTGACGGCCGCGGGGTCGATGTCGGTCTCGTCCGAGAGCTTGCCGATGGCCATGGTGATGCGGCCCCAGTTCGGGTCGGCGCCGTGCACGGCCGCCTTGACCAGCGGGGAGTTGACGACACTCTTGCCGACGCGCTTGGCCTGGGCGTCGTCGCGGGCCCCGGTGACCCGGACCTCGATCAGTTTGGAGGCCCCCTCGCCGTCCGAGGCGATGTCCCGCACGAGGTGCAGCGCGCAGTCGTAGAGCGCCTGCTCGAAGGCGGGCAGGTCGACCTCCCCGGCGAGTCCGTTGGCGAAGATCGCGGCGGTGTCGCTGGTGGAGGTGTCGGTGTCGATGCTCAGCGCGTTGAACGTCCGGTCCATCACCCGGCGGAAGACGGCGTCGAGTTCGGCGGCGGGGATGTCCGCGTCGGTGAAGAAGAACGTCAGCAGCGTCGCCATGTCGGGCTCGATCATGCCGACGCCCTTGGCGATGCCGACGAGCACGGCGTCGCCGCAGCGCGCGTGGACGTGCTTGGGGCGGGTGTCCGTGGTCATGATCGCCTTGGCCGCAGCCGCGTAGTCGGCCTCCGGGAACGGCCAGGTCATGGCGTCGAGCCCGGCCCGGATGCCCTCCATGGGATAGGGGCGCCCGATCACACCGGTGGAGCCGATGATCAGCTCGTCCGGGGAGACGCCGGCGATCTCGGCGACCCGGCGGCGCACCTCGGCGGCGTTCTCCGCGCCGGTGCGCCCGGTGGCGACGTTGGCGTTGCGGGAGAGCACGACCATCCCGCGGGCGCGCCGGAGCGCGGCCGCCTCGCGGCTGAGCACGACGCTGGGGCCGGCGAAGCGCGAGCGGGTGAACACGGCCGCGGACCGGCACGGGACCTCGGAGACGACCGCGGCGAAGTCGTCCTCGACGTCCTTGAGGCCCATGTTCGTCGTGATGGCCCGGAAGCCCCGGGGCGCAGCAGGCTGCATGGTCGATCGATCCCTCTCCGAATGGTCCCCGGCTCTGGTCGCCTCGGCGCGGCCTCGAACCGTTGAGCAGCGAATAGATTTGCGGAGATCTGAATACATCAAACATCGCAGTGTGGTCAATGGGATTTCAAGTGACGGTCTGCTCAGGGTCAGAGGCTGGCCGCGCGGCTCCGCGGCGCGCTCCCACTTCTGCATGAGTATGCGGCGGCTCGTAGCGGCGGCGGCTGCGACACCTACGGGATTCCTCCCGTCCCGCCCCTGCCCGTGGCCGGGCGGCTCGACTACTGTGCCTGCTTGACGCACCGTGTTCTCGCAGCCGACAGACCGTCAACAGACCGCCGGGAGGCCACCGTATGCGCCGGATCGCCGTCGTCGGAGCGGGCCAGGCCGGCCTGCAGCTCGCGCTCGGGCTGGTGGCCGACGGGTACGAGGTGACGCTGGTCGCCGAACGCACCCCGGAGCAGGTGCGCGGCGGGCGGGTGCTGTCCACCCAGGCGATGTTCGGCCCGGCGCTGCGGATCGAGGCGGCGGCCGGGCTGGACCGGTGGACTGCCGGGGCGCCGGCGGTGTCCTCGGTCGACGCGGTGCTGGTGGCGCCGTCGGCCGTCCGCGTCCTGGAGTTCACCATGACCCTGGACGAGCCCGCCCGCTCGGTGGACCAGCGGATCAAGCTGGCCGGCTGGCTGGAACTGCTCGCCGAGCGCGGCGGCCGGGTCGAGTACCGCTCGATGGACCGCGCCGGGCTGCACGCGCTGGCCCGGCGGCACGAGCTGACCGTGGTCGCGGCCGGCCGCGGCGAGCTGGCCGGGATCTTCGAACGGGACGCCGCCCGCTCGCCCTTCGACCGCCCGCAGCGCGCGCTGTCCTGCCTGTACGCGCACGGCGTCGGCTCGCCCGATCCGTCCGCCGGGCCGCGGGCCCGGATGCACGCCCTGCCCGGCCTGGGCGAGCTCTACCTGCAGCCGGCCCTGACCCGCTCCGGTCCCTGCGACATCCTGCTCTGGGAGGCGTTGCCCGGCGGCCCGCTGGACGTGTTCGGCGACGGTCCCGACCCCGGCGTCCAACTCGACCGGATCCGCGCGCTGTTGGCCGAGTACCTGCCCTGGGAGGCGGAGCTCTGGCGCGACGCCGAGCCGACCGACGCCGGGGCCGGGCTCTGGGGCGCGGTGACCCCGACGGTCCGCCGCCCGGTGGCGGAACTGGGCACGGGCGTCGACGCCGTGCACGTCCTGGGCCTGGGCGACGCGGTGGTGGTCAACGACCCGATCACCGGCCAGGGCGCCAACGGCGCCGCCCGCGCGGCGGAGGCGTACCGGCGGGCGATCCGCGAGCACGGCGACGCCCCGTTCACGGCGGACTGGATGTGCCGCACCGCAGAGCGCTTCTGGCAGCGACACGCCCGCCACACCGTCGAGTTCACGGCCGCCATGCTGACCATGCCGGACCACCTGCAGGGCGTCTTCGCGGCCGCCGCCGAGCACCCGGCGGTCGCCCGCCGGCTCGCCAACACCTACGCCGAACCGAGCGACCACGCCGCCTGGCTGGCCACGGCCGAGCTGGCCGCCGCCTACCTGTCCTCGGTCGGAGGCTAGGGTCCGCATGTGGCGGAGGGCCCCGCTTGCCCCCGCCCCGCCCCCGGGACGACGCTGGAGGGGGACGACAACGGGTGCGGGAGGCGTCTCGTGGACGGTCACGAGCCCGCGCAGCGGTCCGACAGCGGCCACCGGAGCGTGCCGCACACGGCGGACCTGCGGGTGGAGGCTTGGGCGCCGACGGCCGAGGGCTGCATCGGCGAGCTGGTGCACGCCGTGGTCGGCAGCTTCGCCGACCTGTCCGGCGCGCGGATCGTCGGCGAGCGCGCCTGCACCGTGCTCGCGGTGAGCGACCCGGACCTGCTCGCGGGCGTCCTGGAGGAGGTCATCTACCGGATGGACGCCGACGGCGAACTGCCCGCCGCGCTCGCCCTCGGGCCGATCCGCGGCCTGGACGGCGCCCGGAGCCTCGAGGTGCGCTTCCGGATGGCCGACACCTCGACGGTCGCCTTGGTCGGCGCCGTGCCGAAGGCCGTCGCGCTGTACGGTCTGGAGCTGGGCGAAGGGCCGGGCGGTTGGACCTGCGCGGCCACCGTGGACGTCTGAAACGCGCGGGACGCCCGAGCCGCGCAGGACGCACGAACCGCGCGGGACGCCCGCAACACGCGGGGACCTCCGAACCGCGCGGGCCGTCCGGAACGAGCGCCGAAGGAGCGGGGTGAGCGAGGTGGAGATCGCACTGGCCGAGGCGGGCCGCTACCGCTGGCGGATCGAGCCGCGCCCGCCGATGCGGGTGCCCGGCATCGTCTTCGCGACCGGCGCGCTGCTGCCGCAGGCCGCCGGGGACCGCGCGCTGGAGCAGGTCGCGAACGTGGCGACGCTGCCCGGGATCGTCCGCGCCTCCTACGCGATGCCCGACGTGCACTGGGGCTACGGCTTCCCGATCGGCGGGGTCGCCGCCACCGACGTCGAACAGGGCGGGGTGGTCTCGCCCGGCGGGGTCGGCTTCGACATCTCCTGCGGGGTCCGGCTGCTCGCCGCCGGGGTCGACCGGGAGGAACTCGACGCCGAGCGGCTCCGCCGCCTGATGGACCTGCTGGACCGCACCGTCCCGCGCGGGCTCGGTCGCGGCGGCCTGTGGCACCTGGAAGGGCCGGAGGAGCTGGACGAGCTGCTGCTCGGCGGCGCCCGCTACGCCGTCGAACACGGCCACGGCGTGCCGCGCGACCTGGAGCGCTGCGAGGACCGGGGGGTGCTGGCCGGCGCGGCCCCCGGCGAGGTGAGCACCCGGGCCGTCGAGCGCGGTCTGCAGCAGGTCGGCAGCCTCGGCTCGGCCAACCACTTCCTGGAGGTGCAGGCCGTCGACCGGGTGCACGACCCGGAGACGGCCGCCGCCTTCGGGCTGCGGGCGGGCCAGGTCTGCGTCATGATCCACTGCGGCTCGCGCGGCCTCGGCCACCAGATCTGCACCGACCACGTCCGCGCCATGGACCGCGAGCTGCACCGCTACCGGATCGATCTCCCGGACCGCCAACTCGCCTGCACCCCGGTCGACTCCCCGCGCGGCCGCGCCTACCTGGGCGCCATGACCGCCGCGGCCAACTACGGGCGGGCGAACCGACAGCTGCTCTCCGAAGCCGCCCGCCGGGCCTTCGCCACCGCCCTCGGCGTCGGGCTGGAGCTGGTCTACGACGTCTCGCACAACCTCGCCAAGCTGGAGACCCACGAGGTGGACGGCGCGGCGCGGAAGCTGTGCGTCCACCGCAAGGGCGCCACCCGCGCCCTGCCGCCCGGCGACCCCGACCTGCCCGCCGACCTGGCCGGGGCCGGTCAGCCGGTGCTGGTGCCGGGGACGATGGGCACCGCCTCGTACGTCATGGTCGGCCTGCCCGACAACGAGGCCTTCCGCTCCGCCTGCCACGGCGCCGGGCGGGTGTGGAGCCGCCACCAGGCGCTGCGCACGGTGCGCGGCGAGCACCTGAAGGGCGAACTGGAGGCGCGCGGCATCGCCGTCCGGCCCGCCTCGATGCGGGCCCTGGCCGAGGAGACGCCCGAGGCCTACAAGGACGTGGACGCGGTCGCCGCCGTCACCGAGGCCGCCGGACTGGCCCGGCAGGTCGCCCGGCTGGTGCCGCTGGGGGTGTGCAAGGGTTGACATCCTCCTCCGGCTGAAGCCGGGGGATTCCAACCCTCGCGGGTCAGGCTTTGCCGGCTGCAGCCAGGGGTATCCACGGGTATCAGATGGCGGGTGAGCGGCCGCCGGGCCCGGGCCCGGGCGCGCCCCGCGACCCGCCCGGGCCGGCACGCCGTGGTGCTCCGACCCGCCGGTCGCGGTCCGGAGCACCTGGTCACGGTCCGGTGCACCGGACACGGTCGGAGCAACAAGGTCACTGTCCGAAGCGCCGGTCACGGTCCGGAGCGCCAGTCACAGGAGGTGGACATGCCGGGGAACACGGCCGGGCCGGTGATCGAGCTGCGCTCGCTCACCAAGCGGTACGGCGCCACGATCGGGATCGAGGACCTCGACGTGACCGTCGAGGCCGGCGAGGTGTTCGGGCTGCTCGGCCCCAACGGCGCCGGGAAGACCACCACCCTGCGCTGCCTGGTCGGCCTGCTCGGCCCGAGCGGGGGCCGGGTGCGGGTGCTCGGCCTGGACCCGGTGGCCGATCACCGCCGGCTCGCCCCGTCGCTCGGCTACCTGCCCGGCGAGCTGCGCCTCTATCCCGAACTCACCGGGCAGCAGACCCTCGACCTCCTCGCCGCCCTCCAGGGCGCGCCGGTGCCCCGGCAACGCGAGCTGTGCGAACGGCTGAAGCTCACCCCGGCCGAGCTCGCCCGGCCGGTGGGGGAGTACTCGCGCGGCATGAAGCAGAAGCTGGGGCTGGTCCAGTCGTTCCAGCACCGGCCCGCCGTGGTGGTGCTGGACGAACCCAGCGAGGGGCTTGACCCGCTGCTCCAGGAGACCTTCTTCGAACTGCTCGCCGAGGAGACCGCGGCCGGGCGCACCGTGCTGCTCTCCAGCCACGTGCTGCCCGAGGTGCAGCGGACCTGCGGCCGGGTCGCGATCGTGCGCCAAGGGCGGCTGGTGACCGTCCGCTCGGTGGCCGAGCTGCGCCGGGCCCGGGCCCGCCGGGTGCGGCTGGTGTTCGCCGACGGGCGGGGCGCGCGGCCGCTCGGGGCCGCCGAGCGGTGGTCCCCGCGCTGGGAGGGCGGGCGGGTGGAGCTGCTGGTGCCGCCCGACGAGGTGGTGCCGGCCGTGCGGAGCCTGCTGGCCGAACTGCCGGTGGCCGACCTGACGGTGGAGGAGGCGGGCTTGGACGAGGCCTTCCTCGACCTCTACCGCTCCGGCGAAGACCTCTATCGCTCCGGCGAACAGGAGGAACGGCCGTGACCCCGGGCACCGTCAGCCGCCGCCTCCCGCTGGTCTGGCTCGCCCTCCACCGGCGGCGCCGGATGCTGCTCACCCTGCTGATCGCGATGGTCGTCTTCGAGGTCCTGATCGTCGTGATCGCCGGAACCGTGCCGACGAACGAGGTCTTCGGCGCCCGCCGCACCCCGCCCGGCGCGTTCAAGGCCTTCAGCGGCTCCAGTGGCGACGTCTCCATCGCCAGTTACCCCGGACTGCTCGGCGCCGGGCTCACCCACCCGGTCTGGATCGCACTCCAGCTGACCGTGATCGGCTCGCTGGGCGCTGCCGCCGTCGCGGCCGACGTCGAGTCCGGCACCATCGAGCTGCTGATGACCCGTCCGGTCTCCCGGCGCCGGCTGCTCGCCGAACGGGCCGGTGCGCTGATCGCGGCCTCGGTGCTGCTCAATGCCGCGGCCACGCTGGCCGTGTCGCTCGGGGTGGCGTTCTCTCCGAAGCTGCGCGCGGCCGTTCCGGAGGGCGGGGTGTTCGCCGCCGGATTGCTGGGCTGCGCCCTCACGTTCTGCCTGATCGGGCCGGTGCTGGCGGTCTCCGCGCTCAGCCGGCGGCGGGCGCACGTGGTGGGCGCCGCCGTCGTCCTCGGCGCGGGCGGTTTCGCGCTCAACTTCATCGCCCTGGCCTGGTCCCCGGCCGGACCGCTGCGCTACCTCAGCCCGTTCCACTACTACGCGCCGGGCGACGCGCTCGCGCACGGCGGTGTGCCCTGGACGTCACCGACGGTGCTGCTCGGGGTGGGACTGCTCGGGCTGCTGGCCGCCTTCCGGCTGCTGGAGCGGCGGGACCTGGCGATCTGACCTCGGCCGTCCTCGGCCGTCCTCGGCCGTCCTCGGCCGTCCGAGCGACGTCGGGCCGTCACGTCGGCGCCCCCGACGACCTGCCGAGGTTTGGCCCCGGCCGCCGCCACCCGGCGGTCCCGGTGCCCGGCCGCGAGCGCGGCCCCGACCCCGGTCAGCAGCTCCGCCGCCCGCATCATGCGCCCGCCCGGCCGGTGCGCAGCGGCTCGGCGCTCAGGCCCATCCGGCCGGTCATCACGCGGGTGGCGCCGAGTTCGAGTGCGGCGCCGAAGGCGGCGGCCCGCCGGGCCGGGCCGTTCTGGGCGGCGGGCGCGGCCAGCAGACCGAGGCCCGCCGCGGCGGACACGGCCGAGCCGCCGAACGCGAACGGCAGCTCCCGCCGGCCGTCGTGCCAGCTCGGCACGGCGGTGTCGGCGATCGGCACGGCCGGGTACGTGCAGACGGCCGGCCCCAGGAGGGCGGCGCCGGCCCCGGCGGCCGTACCGAGGCGCGGCAGCCGTCCGCTCACGGTGCTCGCGGCGGCGCCGGCCAGCGGCACGTACCCGGCGAGCAGCCAGGAGCCCACGCTCATCGGCGAGGTCGGCTTGACGACGCGCAGCATGTTGACGAAGCGCCCCGGCCGGCCGAGGTCGTGGACCAGCGCCGCCAGGGACAGCCCGATCGCGCCGAAGGCGGCCACCCGCAGCGGGCGGGCCAGCTCCGGGCAGCCGCAGGCCCCGGCACCGGCGGCCAGCGCCGAGGAGCCGCCCGCGAGCCCGCCGAGGAACAGGTAGCCGGCGATGTCGAGCGGTTTCCAGACGCCGCTTCTTCAGCACCGGCCGGCCGTAGTACGAGTCGAACTCGGCCGGGGGCCGACCGCCCGGACGGCCCGCTGCCGCGGGTGTGCCCGGGCCGGCTCATCGGGCCCTCCGCAGGCAGCAGGCCGCCACGCCCGCGGCGACCGTGACGGCGGCGACGGTGGCCCGGCGCCACATGGCGGGCAGGTCACGGATGGTCACCACCGGGTCCGGCGGAAGTCCGTAGACCTCGGGTTCGTCCAGCAGCAGGAAGAACGCGCCCGCGCCGTCCACCCCGTCCCGCGGGTCCGCGCCGTACAGCCGGGCGCCCGGGGCCCTCGACTCCTCGACGAACGCGACGTGGCGCCAGGAGTCGCCGCCGAGGCCCCGGGTGTTGTCGTACGACATCCCGATCAGTTCGAGGCCGTGCTCGGGAACGGTGTTCCACTCCTTGCACGCCACCTCGCAGGCCTTGCACCCGATGCACACCGACGTGTCGGTGAAGAACCGTTCCTGGGGACTGATCAGGAGTGACTCCCGATGAGCCGCACGCCCCGAACGGTCTTGGGTGCGTGGCTCGTGAGGGAACCGGCCTCCCGGGACGGACCACGCACAGCCACCGAACCGAGCCCAATCCGGAGGGCGCGAGCGCGCAACGCGTGCGCTCCCGCTCACTCGTGGCCGAACAGCTCACAACCCCACCCGCGGCGGCTGCGCCGATCGCTGCTCCACAGCCGCTCTCCTTCCGTGGAGGGGAGCGGACCAGCCGCTCCACCACCCACCCAACCGCTGCGGGCCCGCCCCCGCGACCCGGCCACGGCCGGGCGGGTCCGGCCGTGGCCGGGCCGGCTGCCGGCTGCCGGCTCGCCTCAGCCGAGGTCGAAGGCGGTGGGGGTGTGCCCCGCCCAGATGGTGCGGGAGGCCTGCTCGGGGTAGCGGACGGTCTCCGAGCGGGTGTCCAGGACCCGGGTGAGCTGCTGCCGCGGCTCGTGGGCGGCCCAGCCCGGGTCGCCGACGGTGACGAACCGGACCCAGGCCTGCTGGAGCTCCAGGGAGAGCCCGACGGCCTCCGGGGCGGGCGGGTCGCCGAGGAAGTGCCGGCCCATCGGGCTGTCCAGGCTGCCGAAGGCCAGCGGGAGGTCCAGGCCGTGGCAGGCGCCGAACACCCCGCCCATGGCGGGGGCCGGGTAGGCGAGTTCGAAGAGGTACGAGGTGCCACCGGCCGCCGTGTTGCCCTCGGCGAGGTGGAGCGAGGGAATCCGGAACAGGGCGTCGGAGGTGACGGCTTCGAGCAGTTCCCCGGGGGTGGCCCCGGGGAGGGCGGCGCGGTAGGCGTCCGGGCCGTCCGGGTGCGGGGCGAGCAGGCGCAGGGCGGTGCGGGCCTCCTCCTCGGTGAAGGTGCCGTGCCGGCCGGCCAGGACGGCGAACAGTCGGAACTCGTCGCGGGTGTGGCCGACCAGCAGCTCGATCCCCTCGGCCCGTCCGGCGGCCAGGGCGGCCCAGGGCTCCTCGGTCAGGTCCTCGCCGTCGACCACCGGGACGGTGGCGACGCCGGTCTGCGCCAGCCGCCCCCAGCGTTCGAGGTGTTCGGGCAGCGCGGTGCCGAGGTCGGTGACGGCCGCGGCCAGGCGCCAGGGGTCGACCTCGGCGAGGGCGGCGGCGGTGGGGACGGTGCCGAGCTGCTTCGCCAGGGCGGCGGTGACCTCGGCGGCGAGCGCGGGGGTGCAGAGGTTGCCCCCGACGGTGTGGGCGACGGCCCGGTGGAACAGGCCGCGGGCCCGGGGCATCGTCAGCAGCGCGGCGACCGAGGCGGCCCCGGCGGACTGGCCGGCGATGGTCACCTGGTCGGGGTCGCCGCCGAACGCGGCGATGTTGTTCCGCACCCACTCCAGGGCGGCGATCTGGTCGAGGAAGGCGCGGTTGGCCGGGGTGCCGTCGATGAGCGCGAAACCCTCCGCGCCCACCCGGTAGTTGACGCTCACCACGACGATCCCGGCCCGGGCGAGTTCGACCGGGTCGTACAGCGGGTCGCCCGAGGTGCCCGAGATGAATCCGCCGCCGTGGAACCAGACCAGTACCGGCAGCCCCGTCGTGCCCGGGTCGGGGGTGCAGACGTTGAGCGTGAGCCAGTCGGTGCCGTGGGTCGGTTCGGCGGGCAGCGGCCCGGACTGCGGGACGACGGGGCCGAACTCGACCGCCTCGCGGACGCCGTCCCAGCGCTCGGGCGGGACGGGGGCGGCGAAGCGGAGCGGTCCGACCGGCGGGCGGCCGTACGGGAGGCCGCGGAAGACCGCGAGTCCGCGGTCCACCAGGCCGCGGACGGTTCCCTCGGTGGTGTGGGCGACGGGCGGTACGAGCATGTGGACACTCCATCCCTCGGAATGCCTCCAGCGTTATCAGTCAGATGTATTATGTCAAGCGTATTGGAAAAATCGGGGGAAGTCTTCGAGGAGTGCCGGCCATGCCCAAACAGGTGGACCACCAGGAGCGCCGCGAGACCATCGCCCGGGCACTGTGGCGCGTCGTGGAGCAGCGCGGCACCACGCACCTGACCCTGCGTGAGGTGGCCCGGGAGGCGGGGATCTCGCTCGGGCAACTGCAGCACTACTTCGCCTCCCGGGCGGAGCTGCTCGGCTTCGCGATGGACCTGGCCGGCGAGCAGGGCGCACGGCGGGTCGGCCGGGCGCTGGCCGGGCTGGGCGAACGGCCGCACCCGCGCGCGGTGTTGCGGGCGATGCTGGTCGAACTGCTGCCGCTGCACGCCGATTCGCGGGTGACCAGCCGGATGAGCGCCGCCTACGTACTGGAGGCGCTGCACGACGAGGAGGTCCACGCGCGGGCACGGGGCGCCCTGTTGCAGGGGCGCGGTGCGGTGGAGCAGGTGGTCCGGCAGGCGATCGCCGACGGGCTGATCGCGGCCGACCGCGATCCGGTGGTGGAGACGGACCTGCTGCTCGCGCTCACCGGGTTCACCACGCTGCTGGAACTGCGGGTGGTGGAGCCGGACGCCGTGCTCGCCGCCGTCGACCGGCACCTGGACGGGCTGTTCGCGTGGGAGGCCGGGTCCGCCGGGCCGTGACGGCGTGGCACGCTGGGCGGGTACCGCGCGACGCTGGACCCGCACAACGCCCGACCCCCCGACCAGGAGCACCACCATGGACCGACCCGCCGCCCTCCACCTCGACGCCACCGCCTCCGGGCACCCGGCGGGCATCCTGGACGCCGCCGAGCAGGCCGAACGCCGGGGCATGGACCGACTGGTGGTCGCCGAGACCGCGTACGACCCGTTCCTCCAGCTGGCCCGGGCCGCCGACCGCACCGAGTCGATCGAGCTGGCCACCGGCATCGCGGTGGCCTTCGCCCGCACCCCGATGACCCTGGCCTACCAGGCCTGGGGGCTGCACGCGGCCTCCGGCGGGCGGGCCGTCATCGGGCTGGGCTCGCAGGTCAAGCCGCACATCGAGAAGCGCTTCGGGATGCCCTGGGACCGCCCGGCGGCTCGGATGCGCGAGTACGTGCACGCGGTGCGGGCGATCTGGCACAGCTGGCAGACCGGTGAACGGCTGCGCTTCCGGGGCGAGTTCTACACCCACACGGTGATGACGCCGGTGTTCTCGCCCGATCCGATTCCGGCCGGGGTGCCCCGGATCCTGCTGGCGGGCGTCGGTCCGCTGATGACCCGCACCGCCGGGGCGGTCGCCGACGGCTTCCTCGGCCATCCGTTCTCCTCCACCGCCTACCTGGCCGAGCAGGTGCTGCCCGGGCTGACCGAGGCGCGCCGGCAGGCGGAGGCCGAGGGCGCCGAGTGGACCGGGCGGCCGTTCGAGATCGTCGGCAACGTGCTCACCGCCACCGGCCGCACCGAGGAGGAGCTGGCGGCCAGTCGGGCAGGTGTGCGGGAGCGGCTCGCGTTCTACGCCTCCACCCCGGCCTACCGCCCGGTGCTGGCGCAGCACGGCTGGGAGGGGCTGCAGGAGGAACTGCACACCCACTCGGTGCGCGGGCGCTGGGCGGAGATGACGGCGCTGATCTCCGACGAGGTGTTCGAAACCTTCGCGGTGTCCGGCACGGTCGAGGAGGCGGCGCGGGAGATCCACCGCCGGTACGCGGGACTGGTCACCCGACTGTCCGTCAACCTGCCCGAGGACGCGGACCCGGCGCTCGGCCTGGACGTGCTGGCGGCGGTGCGCGCGCTGGGCTGAAACGCTCTGACATCCGCCAGCTAGTAGTGCCGATCGATCAGGAAACGACCAAGACCGGGCACCTTCGGGCAAGCGGTCCCGGGCGGTCCGCCCGGGCGGCAGGATCGCGCTGAGCGGGGACGGACGGGTAAGACGGGGTGTGAACGGTCCGGCCGTCCCGTCGTGCCCGTGTCCTGTCATGTCTAGGCCACTCGCCGCCGATCGTGGGGGTGCCCGCGTGTCCGTGTCCCACGACCGCACCATCGATGACGACCCGTACGGGAACCCGGAGCTCGCCGAGGACGACGAACTGGCGGATCTCGACGAGTTCCTGCGCGTCTGCGCCGAACTGACCGGCTTCGACGTCCCCGAACTGCGCGCCACCGGCATGGCGCACGAACACCACCGCACCACCCTGGCCCACCGGGTCCGCGACGAGCACGCCCTCGTTCACCTCTGGTACGTAGGCGCCTGGCCCGGCGAGGCCCCCTCCTCCGCCCGTGCCCACGACCAGGGCCTGGTCTGGCGGACCTTCCGGGCCGGCCCGCCCGGCGCCGCCGCGCCCGGCGACGGCAGCCGGGCCGAAGCCCCGCGAGCGGGTGAGCAGCGGTGAGCGCCCGCTGGGACGCGGTCGCGGTCGGCGCGGTCGGCGTCGGGGAAGCGGCCTGCGGGGTCAGGCGCGCGGTGCCGGCCGGACGGCGCGGCGTTCGCGCAGGGTGTGCAGCACCCGGCGGGTGGCGCGGGTGGCGACCGGCGGGAGCAGCTCCAGGGCCAGCCGGCGCGGGGCGGAGCGGATCTGCGCGGGCGTCTTGACCTGGTAGTTGAGGCGCAGCACGCGGTGCCCGGCGATGGTGTCCTCGTCGACGGTGTAACCCTCGGCCCGCCAGTCGCGCTCCAGCAGGGTCCGCCGGGCGGCTGCGGCGTCGCCCCAGGTGCCGTAGAACTTCATCGGGGTGAGCAGCACCGGCCGCAGCCCGCTGGTGAAGACCGCCTCCCAGACCGCGGCCGAGACGCCCGGGGTGTGCTCGGAGCGGTAGTCGTCCAGCGAGACCAGGCCGTCCTCGGAGAGTGCGGCCTTGGCCACCAGGATGTCCCCGCTGACGTGCTCGTACAGGTGCGAGGCGTCGACGTGGACGAACCGGCAGCTGCCCGCCGGGATCCGGCCGTCGGCCAGCACCGAGGTGGGTGCCTGGACGATCTCGGGCAACTCGCTGTGGAAGGCGAGGTAGTTGGACTCGAAGGCGCTGCGGGTGAGCGTCTTGCGGTAGGACATCGCCATCTCGGCGGCGTTGTCGGCGTCGCCCGCCTCGGAGTCGAACAGGTCGCAGACGGTCAGCCGCTCGCCGGGCCGCAGGTGGTCCCCGAGCAGGACGGCGCTGCGGCCGAGGTAGCTGCCGAGCTCCAGGATGTCCCCGGTGACCCCGGCGGCCGTCTGGGCGGACAGCAGGTGCGAGAAGGCGGCCCGGTCCAGCCCGAAGAACCAGCCGGGGATGTCGTCCCGCCGCTGCGGAGCGGGGCGGGCGGCTTCGATCGCTTCACTGGGCACGGCTGCCTCCAGGGGACGGGCGGAGCGCGGTGGTGGATCACGCCGCGGTAGGGCGCCGAGGTCGTGAGACGGATCATCATAGCGAGGCCCGGGCCACCCGGGGCCAGCTGCCGAACGGCACAATTCCGCACCATCGTCCTGCCGTTCGACAGGGGCGCGGGTGTGGTTACGCGCCCCCTTACGGGCTCTCCGGGCCGTCCGAGCGGCCCTCCAGGTCGGCGATGGTCTCGGCCAGCCAGGCCCGCTCGGCGGCGCCCGAGGCCCGGGCGACCAGCAGCATGCCGCGCCGGAACGGGTTCGGCTCCCGCTCGGCGGTGACCGGCCGGCCGTCCCCGTCGTAGAAGAAGCTGCTCGGCGCCTCCAGGAAGGTCAGCCGGCGGCGGAGCACGGCGGCCTGGCGGGGCGGGTCGGCCAGGTGGTGGAGGAAGGCGGCGAGGGTGAAGAAGCGGATCTGGTCGGTGATCTCGGCCTGCTCCGGGTCGGCCAGCCGGCGCAGCAGCTCCGCCCGGCCCTGGTCGGTCAGCTCCAGCGTCTGGCGCGGCACGGCCCCGCTGCCGGGCTCGGTGCGGCGGCGCAGCAGGCCGGCCTTCTCCAGCCGGGCGATCGCGGGGTAGAGCGCGCCGTCGCTGACCGGCCGGACGTGACCGGTCAGCCCGGCGATCCGGGACTTGAGTTCGTAGCCGTGCAGCGGTTGCTCGTACAGGAAACCCAGGATCGCGAGGGTGAGCACAGTCGGAGCCCTTTCGTCGGAGCGCGCCCCCATGGTGCGCGTCATGCTACCTCTTGTCGAGGTGACTCGAATCGAGGTATATCCATTCGAGGTATATCCGAGGTAGCCGTCGGCGCTGGTGCGGGCGGCGGGACAGAGGGGGAACCATGCGCGAGCAGCTGTCCCGGCTGGCCGCACTGGCCGGACCGGTCTACGCCGAACTGCTGTCCGGGGTGATCGCCACCGTGATCGGCACGCTCTGGGTGGCGAGCCTCGGCGGATCCGCCGTCGCCGCCGTCACCCTGGCCGGCACCGTCGAGAACCTGCTGCTCGGACTCGTCCTGGTGGTCTCCTCCGGCGTCAGCGTCGGGCTCGCCCGGGCCCTCGGCGCCGACGACCGGGACGAGGCCGCCCGCATCACCCGGGCCGCCTGGCGCCTATGCGTGCTCGGCAGCCTCGCCCTCGCCGTTCCCGGCTACCTGCTGCGGGACCGGCTCGCGGCCGCCTTCCTCGACGGCGAGGCCGCCACCCGGGCGGCCCAGTACCTCACCGTCGCCTTCCCGGCGTTCGTCCTGTTCTTCGCCCAGCGCGTCGCCGACGAACTCTTCAAGGGGGCCGGCGACACCCGCACCCCGGCGGCGCGGTGGTGCTGTCGGGGGTGCTGGGGGTGGCCGGGGTGTGGTGGGGGCAGGTGGTGGGCGCGGTGGTGCAGTTCGGGTTGTTGCTGGCGCTGACCCGGCGTGGGCTCGGTGCTGTCGGTGGTTCAGGAAGCCCCGCCGGTCCGCCGGTGCAGCCCGGTGGCGAAGGTGTGGGCCGCCGCCAGGTCGCGGGCGTCGGGCCGGTGCTCGTTGATGCCGCCGACCAGTCGGAACGGGAGCCAGGTGTCGTGGCCGCGGGCGGTGAAGCCACCGACCACCTCGAAGCCCTTCCGTTCCAGGCGGTGGGCCAACGGGCGGGTGAAGGGGCGGAAGCCGGGTTCGGGCAGGCCGCTGGTGGCGAACACGAAGGCCCGGCGGGCCGGTCGGGCCGGCGGGAGGGAGCGGACGAAGTGGCGCAGGCGCGGGTGCAGCCGGCCGGTGAAGACGCCCGAGCCGAAGCCGACCAGGTCGTAGCCGGCCAGGTCGGCCGGTTCCAGCTCCTCGGGTTCGACCACCGGGGCGGCCAGGGCCTGGGCCATGGCGTCGGCGATCCGCCGGGTGTTGCCGTGGGACACCGAGACGCACACGATGACGGCCTTCATGGTGATGCTCCCTTCGCTCCGCGCTCGCGGGGGTGCGGAACGTCCGCGCCCACTGGGTCGACCGGGCAGCGCGCGGGAACGTGACATCGCCGGACGGTGCTCCACCCCCGGCGTTGTCGGACGCCGCCGCAGCCCGTTGTCGGTGGTCCGTGGCACATTGACATCCTCCCCGCCCTCAAGGGACGGGGATTCCTCCCGCGCCTGCGACACGGACACCCGTGCGTGGCAGGTCGCCGAGGTGGGTTCCGCCTGGTGTGGCGATCCCGCGCCAGGCGCGGCCCGTCGAGTTGTCGGGCCGTCGTCAGCGGACGGCCGGGCCGAGGTGGGCGTCCAGGGTGGTGCGCAGCAGCGATTCGAGGCCATTGCTGCCGGTGGCCAGCCGCAGACTGCCCCAGGCGCGCAGCTGGGCCAGGCCGTGCAGGTTGGCCCAGAGGGCGGCGCTGGCGGCGGTCGGGTCGTCGGACTGGGGGTGGACCTCGGCGACCAGGCCGACGAAGGTCAGGAACAGCGGCAGGGTGGTGCGGCGCAGCTCGGTGCCGCTGCCCTCCAGTAGGTCGTGACGGTGCATCAGCTCGAACATGCCGGGGTTCGCCGCCGCGAAGCAGAGGTAGGCGCGGGCGAGCGCCTCGATCCGGGTGCGTGCGTCGCCGCCGGTGGTGACGGCGAGGGCGTCGGCGCCCGCGAGGGAGTCGGTGAGCCTGCCGAAGCCCCGCCGGGCGACGGCGGCGAGCAGCTCGCGGTGGGTGGGGAAGTGGCGGCGCGGTGCCCCGTGGGAGACCCCGGCGTGCCGGGCGATCTCGCGCAGGCCGAGGGCGTGGACGCCCTCCCTGGTCACCAGTTCGACGCCGGCGGCCACCAGCCGGGCGCGCAGGTCGCTGTCGTGTTCGGTCATGGACACTGTCTACCCGATCTTGGTAGACAGTGTCTACTCGCCTGGACGGCGCTCCGCCGGGCAGAATCGGGGGCATGGACGAAGGCGGCGAGTCGGCCTGCTGGCTGGACCGGGTGTGCCCGGAGTGCGGGCGGCTGCGTGAGCGGCCGGGCCCGGGGCCGTGCGAGAACTGCGGCGCGGGCGGCGGCGCCGACGCGGACTCCGGCGACGGGGCGGAACAGGCGCCGAGCCGGGACGACGGCTGAACGCCTGCCGCCCGGCCCGGCGGGCGGACCTGACCTCGGCCGCTACTGCGGCGGCTGGTCGCGGAACTGGTCCTTCAGCTTCTCCTGGGCCGCGTCGGTCTGGCCGCTGTACTTGCCCTGAGTGCGTTCGTCGAAGGTGTCTCCCGCCTTGTCGACGGTCTTCTCCGCCTGGTCCTCGTGGCCCTTCAGCAGGCTCTTGAGCTTATCCAGCATGGACATCTGGTCACCCTCCTGGATGAGACGCCCCCACCCCTCCAGGATCACAGCGCGGGTCGTTCCGCGCACTTCGCGGGGCGCGGCGGCCTTGGCAAGGCGATCCCGGTCATGTCAAATCGTGAGTTCACGGATCGTCGGAAGGAGTCGCCTTGAAGCCGCGCACCGGGAACCGAACAGGCGCCGCGCTCACCGTCGCCACGCTCGTCACGCCGCTGCTGCTGGTCGGCACCGGCGCCGGCAGCGCGAACGCCGACCCGGACCCGGCACGCCGGGGCGCCAAGCTGGCCGAGCGGCTGGTCGCGGCCAGCAGCGCCGACGACGCGCACGACGCCCTGGCGGCGCTGCAACGGATCGCCGACCGCAACGGCGGTACCAGAGCGGCCGGTTCGAAGGGGCACGACGAATCGGCGCGCTACGTCTACGAGCAGGCGCGGCGGGCCGGACTCAGGGTGTCCCGGCAGGAGTTCGAGTACACCTTCTTCGAGGCCCGCGCCCAGCGGCTGGACGTGGTGTCACCGCGGGCCGAGTCGGTGCCGGTGATCGCCATGACGTACTCGGTGAGCGGCCCGGAGGCCGGCCTGACCGCCGAGTTGGGCGTCGCCCCGGTCGGTGCCACCACCGGCTGCACGCCCGCCGACTACCCGACCGGCTCGGTCACCGGCCGGATCGCGCTGATCCGGCGCGGCGGGTGCGGCTTCGCCGAGAAGCAGGCGGCCGCCGCTTCGGCCGGTGCGCTCGGGGCGCTGATCTACAACAACACCGACGGCGAGCTCAGCGGGACCCTCGGCGAGCCCACGGCCGGGAAGGTCCCGACCGGTGGGATCGGCAAGGCGGCCGGTGAGGCGCTGGCGGCGAAGGCCGCCGCCGGGCCGGTGCGGCTGACCCTGGACATCCGGACTGTCATGGAGCCCCGCAGGACCTGGAACGTCATCGCCGAGACCCGCGGCGGGGACCCGGACAACACCGTGATGATCGGCGCGCACCTGGACTCCGTGCCCGCCGGGCCCGGTGTCAACGACAACGGCTCCGGCTCGGCCGGCATCCTCGAGGTCGCCCGGAACCTCAGCGTCCGCCCGGTGAGGAACAAGGTCAGGTTCGCCTGGTGGTCCGCCGAGGAGTTCGGCCTCAAGGGCTCCGAGGCGTACGTGAAGTCGCTCTCCGAGGCGGACCGGAAGAAGATCCGGCTCTACCTCAACTTCGACATGATCGCATCCCCCAACTACGCGCAGTTCGTCTACAACGGCTCCGGCAGCGCGGGCGGCGCAGCCGGCCCCGAGGGTTCGGCCCAGATCGAGCGGGACCTCGCCGGGTACCTGGACGGCCGCGGCCTGCCGCACGACCCGTCCGCCTTCAACGGCCGCTCCGACTACGGTCCGTTCATCGACGCGGGCATCCCGGCCGGCGGCACCGACACCGGCGCCGAGGTCATCAAGTCCCCCGAGCAGCAGGCCCGTTACGGCGGCACGGCGGGCACCGCCTTCGACGCCTGCTACCACAAGGCCTGTGACGACCTGGACAACATCGACATGGCGGCCTTCGACGTCAACATCGACGTGATCGCCCACGCCGTCGGCACCTACGCCTGGGACCTGTCCTCGCTGCGGCAGCCCGTACCGGCCCAGCGCCCCGCCGGTCAGGCGGCGGCCGGCGCAGGTGCGAGCACCCCCGGCGGCACCGGGACGGGCGGAGCCGACGCCCACGAGGCGGCGGCCTGACGCCCGGGTGGGCCCGCTGCCGTCCTCGGGTGGCGGGCCCACCCGCCCGCCGGGCACCCACCGACCATTCGCGTCCTCCCCTCGTCACCGCCCCTGGTGGGGCCGGGTGCGAGCCACCGTAGCGGAGGGCGCTGACATCGATCCGGCCCGGGCCCTGTACGGTGCCGCGCGGAGCGCATCCGCCGAGACCCGGTGGGTGCGCCGGGTCCGGTCCTGACACCATGGGACCGAGATCACGACACCGTGACACCCTCGGAGGAGTCAGCAACATGAGCACGCACTACGACGTCGTCGTCCTCGGCGCGGGCCCCGGCGGCTACACCGCCGCCGTCCGCTCGGCGCAGCTGGGCCTGAAGGTCGCGGTCATCGAGGCCAAGTACTGGGGCGGCGTCTGCCTCAACGTCGGCTGCATCCCCTCCAAGGCCCTGCTGCGCAACGCCGAGCTCGCCCACATCTTCACCAAGGAGGCCAAGACCTTCGGCATCAAGGTCGAGGGCCAGGTGAGCTTCGACTTCGGCGAGGCCTTCCGCCGCAGCCGAACGGTGGCCGACGGCCGGGTCAAGGGCGTCCACTACCTGATGAAGAAGAACGGCATCACCGAGTACGACGGCTGGGGCACCTTCGTCGACGACCACACCCTCCAGGTCGCGCTCAGCGGCGGCGGCTTCGACGTGGTCACCTTCGACCACTGCATCATCGCGGCCGGTGCCACCACCCGTCTGCTGCCCGGTACCAGCCTGAGCGAGCGCGTGGTCACCTACGAGGAGCAGATCCTCACCGAGGAACTGCCGGAGAGCATCATCATCGCGGGCGCCGGCGCGATCGGCGTCGAGTTCGCGTACGTGCTGCACAACTACGGCGTGAAGGTCACCATCGTCGAGTTCCTGGACCGCATGGTGCCGCTGGAGGACGTCGAGGTCTCCACCGAACTCGCCAAGCAGTACCGCAAGCTGGGCATCGAGGTGCTCACCTCCACCCGGGTGGAGTCGATCGACGACAGCGACCCGAACAGCAAGGTCAAGGTCACCGTCACCAAGGACGGCCAGCAGCGGGTGCTGGAGGCCGACAAGGTGCTCCAGGCGATCGGCTTCGCGCCGCGGGTCAACGGCTACGGCCTGGAGAACACCGGGGTCAAGCTCACCGACCGCAACGCGATCGCGGTGGACGGCCGCGGCCGCACCAGCGTCGACCACATCTTCGCGATCGGCGACGTCACCGCGAAGCTGATGCTCGCGCACGCCGCCGAGACGATGGCCGTGATCGCCGCCGAGACCATCGGCGGGGCGGAGACCCAGGAGGTCGACTTCGTCATGATCCCGCGCGCCACCTACTGCCAGCCGCAGATCGCCTCCTTCGGCTACACCGAGGCGCAGGCCCGCGAGCAGGGCTACGACGTCAAGGTCGCCAAGTTCCCGTTCACCGCGAACGGCAAGGCGCACGGCCTCGGCCACCCGATCGGCTTCGTCAAGGTCATCAGCGACGGCAAGTACGGCGAGCTGCTCGGCGCCCACCTGATCGGCCCCGAGGTCACCGAGCTGCTGCCCGAGCTGACGCTGGCCCAGCAGTGGGACCTCACCGTCCACGAGGTCGCCCGCAACGTGCACGCCCACCCGACCCTGGGCGAGGCGGTCAAGGAGGCCATCCACGGCCTCGCCGGTCACATGATCAACATGTGATGACGCGTCCGGTGTGACGGCAGGGCCCCGGCGGGCGGCGAGCGCCCGGCGGGGCCCTGTGCGTGCGCGCTCCGCTCGGACCGGCGCTCAGGCCCGGCCCGTGATCAGGCCGAGGTGGCCGTCGAAGCGCGGGTAGAGCACCCGGCCCCGGCCGCCGGCCGGGAGCACTGTCGAGCGCCCGAAGACCCACCACCCCGGGCCGGCGGGAACGGCTGTGGCGGCTACCGCAGCCGGGTGCGCAGCCAGTCCTTGACCTCCGGGGTGACCTCGTCGGTCATGTCGGCGAACTCGTCGTGCTTGATCAGGAACTTGGCCACGTACGGGCAGACCGGGACGATCCGCTTCCCGGCGGCGCGCACGTCCGTCAGCGCCTCCTGGACCAGCTGCCCGGCCAGGCCGCGGCCGGCGAAGGCCTCCTCGACCAGGGTGTGGTAGAAGACGCGCTGCCCGTCGAGGCCCAGGTACTCGGTGAAGCCGGCGAGTTCGCCGTCGATCCGGATCTCGTACCGGTGCAGGGCGTCCGACCGCTCGACGACGGGGGTGCCGGGGGTGCTCATCGCGGAGGCCTTTCGTTCGCGGGGCCCGTACGGGCTTCTGGTGCGGGGTCAGGGTAGTCCTTGACCGGGGGCCGGGTGGGTCGGGCCCGGCGGGTCGAGGCGAGCGGGCCGGTTGGGCCGGCCGGGCGATGGGCGGAGACCGCAGGGCCGATCCGGGTGCCCCGGCGCGCCCAGCCGCCTAACGTTGGCGGGACGTCGGCGGAACACCGGAGGAGTGGAGGGGCGGGATGCGGGTGCGTTCCGCGAAGGCGACTCGGCTGCCGCCGTCGGGGTCGGGCGTCGCACCGCTGCCGGCGCTGGTCCGGTACGGACACCGCTCCTGGCTGATCCCCGCGGTGCTGCTGGTGGCGGTGGTGGTCGTGGACGCGCTCACGCCCAGGTCGTTCGCGTCCATCAGCTGGCTGGCCCTGGTGCCCGTGGTGGCCGCCGGGCTCTGCGGTCCGGCGGCCACGGTGCTGTTCTCCTGCCTGGTGGTCGCCGCCTACCCCGCCCTGGACAGCATCTGGGCCAAGTCCCAGGGGATCGAGGACTTCCTCCTGGTGGTCGCCGGAGGCGTCCTCGCGCTGCCGCTCAGCGTCTTCCGGGCCCGGGCCGCCACCTATGTCCGCCACCTCCAGGGCGCCGCCGAGGCCACCCGGCAGGTGGTGCTGCGCCCGGTGCCGCCGGGCTGGGGCGGAGTGGACTCGGCGGCCCGCTACCTGGCCGCGGACGTCGAGGCCCGGGTGGGCGGCGACTTCTACGACGTGGTGGCCACGCCGTACGGTGCCCGGGTGGTCCTCGGCGACGTCCAGGGGAAGGGACTGCCGGCGGTCTCCGCGGCGGCGGCCCTGGTCGGCTGCTTCCGGGAGGCCGCCTTCCGCGAGGCGGACCTGGCGACCCTCGCCGCCCGGCTGGAGGAACGGGTGCACCGGCACAACCTGCTGGCCTCGCGGCTGGGGGAGCCGGAGGAGCGGTTCGTCACCGCGGTGGTCATCTGGTTCCCCGAGGACGCCCCGGAGGAGATCGAGCTGGTCAACTTCGGCCACGACAGCCCGCACGTGCTGGGCCCGGCCGGCGTCCGGCAGCTGCCGCAGGGCAACGGCGTGCCGCTCGGGCTCACCCAGCTGGCCGACGGACTGCCCGCGGTCCAGCGGCTGCGGCTGGGCCGGGACGAGACCGTCCTGATCGTCTCGGACGGGGTGACCGAGGCCCGGGACCGGCAGGGCACCTTCTTCGCCCTCCGGTCGCAGCTGGAGGAGCTGGTGCGGCGGTCCGGGGCCACCGTGCCCGAGCACTTGGTGGAGGCCGTCGCCGCCGCCGTCGTCCGGCACACCGGCGGTCGCCGGACGGACGACACCGCGCTGCTCGCCGTCCGGCGCAGCGTCGGTGCGGACTCCGGCTGAGCGCAGCGCAGGCGGTGGGTGCGCGGTCAGCCGGGGAGGGAGGCGAGGGCCGCGGCCAGCCGCCGGGCCGCCTCACCGGCGACCTCGGCCAGGCCGCCGTCGGGGCCCGCCAGGGTGACCAGGGTCTGCGGGTCGACGGCCTCGACCACGGTGGCGTCGCCGTCCCGGCGGACCACCACGTTGCAGGGCAGCAGCAGCCCGATCCGGCGGTCGGCGTTGAGCGCCCGGTGGGCGAGGGCCGGGTTGCAGGCGCCGAGGATCAGGTAGTCCTCCAGCTCCGCGCCGAGCTTGTCGTGCAGGGTCGCCCGTACGTCGATGGTGGTCAGCACGCCGAAGCCCTGCTCCTTCAGCGCGGCGGTGACGTCCGCCACCGCCTGCTGGAACGGCCGGTCGAGCCGGACGCCGAGTCCGTAGTCCACGATTCCTCCCCGGGCTGCGTCATTCGCCCGTCGCCCAGTATCGACCGGCCCCGGTCAGGCCCGCAGCTGGGGGACGGCGAGCGTGGGGGCGCGGGATGCGGCTGATCACCGAGCCGATCAGGGTGCCGATCGACACCCCGAACACCGCGGACACGGCGGCCAGCACCGACTGCGCCCCGTTGCCGACCTCGATCTGCGCGGTGTTGAGCAGTCCGAAGGAGCCCGGCACCACGATCCAGAACGCCGGGAGGTAGAGCACCTGCCAGAGCGGGCCGCCCGGCAGCCAGTGCACGACGGTGGCCGCGACCGCGGCGCTGACCGCGCCGGCCAGGCCGCCGATCGCGGCCCCGTGGACCTGTCCGACCGCCACCTGGACGGTGACGCTGACCGCGATCACCGCGACGATCCACGGGATCGCCGAGGGCGGGGTGGCGACGTTGACCACGACGCCCGCCACGGCGATCGCCAGTCCGATCCCGATCACCCACCAACTCGGCTCGGACACCTGGACGTTGGCCAGCGCGCGGGCCGGCATGCCGATCGCGGTGGTGGCCGCGGCCACCCCGGCGAGGAACAGTGCGAGCTGCACCGCGCCGGACACCAGCCGGGCCGTCCCGGCGCTGGCGGCGCCCGCGGCGACCTCCGACAGCCCGGTGACCAGCAACCCGCCGGGCAGCAGGATCGCCAGGGTGGCCACGATGGTGCGCAGCGGCCCGTCCAGCAGGCCGGCCCGGGTGAGCGACAGGACGAGCAGTGCCACCAGGAACCCGGCCGTCACGGGCAGCAGCGGGCGCAGCCGGGGCAGTCGGCGCGCCAACATGGTCAGGCCCGCCACGATCAGCGAACCGGCCCCCGCGGCCAGCACGTTCGCCGTCACGGGCTGGAGGAACAGGCAGACGCCCACGCCGACCGGAAGCGCCCCCAGGTCGGCGACCCAGGCGGGCCAGCGGGCGGGTGCCCGGCGGATGCCGTCCAGTTCGGCCAGCGCCCGGGGCCCGTCCAGCTCGCCCGAGCGCAGCCGGTGCACCAGGTGGAGGACGTCCGCGGTCTGCTCGAACCGCAGCGCGGCGTCGACCGGCTGGAAGCGGGTGGCCTCCGTCGGGTCGAGGGCGACGAACAGCCCGTTGGTGAGTGCGGCGACGCGTACGTCGGGAGCCCCCAGCGCCCGCCCCAGCCCGCGGAGCTCCTCCTCGACGTCGTGGACGGGAAGGCCCCCGCCCAGCAGGGCTTCGCCCAGTTCGAGCAGCAGGCGGCGGAGCGGGTCCGGTGGGGCTTCGTCGCCCCGGACCGATGGAGACTTGCTAGACATGGCAGGTATCGTCCCATCCCGCCCGGATCGGTCTGACTCTGCCCTGGTCTGATCGTTCGTCCCGCCCGGGTCGATCAGTTGTGGACGACCCGGACGGGCTGCGCGGGGCACGGATCAGTTCACGGTGACCGCCGGAGCGCCGGACTGGCTGGTGTCGGTGACCGGGCCGTAGCCGGCCGAGAAGTACCCGTCGGCGGGGCAGAGGCCGGAGCCGCCGCTCTTGGCGAAGTGCTCGTTGGTGAAGGTCAGACCGTTGCTGCCGTTGTCGGCGCTGCCGGTGAAGGCGCCGCTGAGCTGGTAGGTGCAGGTGATGGTGCCGAACCAGCTGTCGAGGACGGCGGTGGCCTGGATCGGGCCGGTGCTGCCGCCGGTGAGGGTGACCGGCAGGCCGGTCCCGTCGTCGACCGAGACGCCGTAGGGGAGGGTGTCGACGGTGAGGCTCTGCACCGAGGTGACGCCGGTGACGTTGGCGGTGCAGGAGTCGAAGGTGAGCCCGGTCAGGGACTCGGTCGCGACGCCCGGGGCGGCCGGGTTGGTCAGCACGGTGGCGGAGTACTGGGAGGTGGCGCAGGTGACGCCGGTGGTGCTGGTGGCGGTCGAGTAGAAGGTGGCGCTGGTGCCGGCGGCGAGCGGTGCGGCCAGGGCGTCGCCGACCGCGACGGCGCTGCCACCGGCGGTCAGCACGGGTCCGGCGTCGGCCGGGGCGGCGGAGGCGGGGACCGCCGTGGCCAGGGCGAGGGCGGCGAGGGCGGCCGGTACGGTCCAGCGGGGGAGTGCGCGCATGGGACAGCCTCTTCCTCGGTGAGGGGGCGAGAAGACGACCTTTCGCTGCTCCCGGAAGGTGGGGGATCGGGGAGCTGACTACGTTCTAGGACCGTGTCGGTGCGCCGTCAAGGCACTGCGGACAAGTTGCTGACTTTTCGTCAACAAGGCTTTGCCGAAAGCATCGCGCCCGCTCACGGCGGCAGCGGCGTGACAGCGATCCGACAGTGGCCGAAAGCGATCCGACAGCGTGCTGACAGCGGCGGGCGGAAGACTCCGTCACGTCCGGTCGGAAGACTCCTGAGACTCCCCAGAGCCACTCGACTGCGGTGATTCCTGTGATGCATCCGACTCCTGCGACCGACGAGAGAGCCGCCCGTGCCCCGACCTCGCCTCACCGCCACCCTCCGCGCCGCAGCCGCCGGCCTGCTGTTGGCCGGCCTCACCCCGGCCGCGGCCTCGGCCGCCGCGCCCGCCCCGCCGGTGCCGAAGCTGACCTGGACGAAGCCCTGCGCCCCCGGCTTCCAGTGCGACACGGCCCAGGTGCCGCTGGACTACCGGGACCCGCACGGCCGCTCCATCGAGCTGGCGCTCATCCGCCGCCCCGCCGACGACCAGGCGCACCGGATCGGCACCCTGTTCTACAACCCGGGCGGCCCGGCGATCCCGGGCACCGAGGCCCTGCCCGCCGTGGCCCCGTTCTTCCCCGAGCAGGTGCGCAAGCGCTTCGACCTCGTCAGCTTCGACCCGCGCGGCGTCGGTGCCTCCACCACGCTGCGGTGCTTCCCGGACCAGGCCGCCGAACAGGCCCTGCTCGGCGGCCTTCCGGCCGGCTACCCCGTCGGCGCGGAGCAGCAGTCGCGGTGGGCCGACACCTACGCCCGACTGGGCCGGCAGTGCGCCGAGAACGACCGGACCGGTCTGCTCGCCCACCTGTCCACCGCGGACGTCGCCCACGACCTGGACCTGCTGCGCCGGGCCGTCGGCGACCGGCGGCTGAACTACCTCGCCACCTCGTACGGAACGTACCTGGGCGCCACGTACGCCAACCTCTTCCCGGGGCGGGTGCGCGCCATGGTCCTGGACAGCGCCGTCGACCCGGTCGCCTGGTCCACCGGCCGCGCCCCGCAGGACGCCGCGCTGCCGCCCTTCCTGCGCACCGGCAGCGACCTCGGCTCGGCCCGCACCCTCGACGCCTTCCTCGACCGCTGCGGCGCCGCCGATCCGGCGAACTGTGCCTTCTCGGCGGGCAGTCCGGCGGCGACCCGGGCCAAGTTCGCCGAACTGATGGACCGCCTGGACCGCGGGCCGGTCACCGTCGGCACCGGGCCGCAGGCCTACGACCGGGCGACCGCCGTGTCCGCCGTCGCGCTGCTGCTGTACTCGGCCCAGCCGGTGCCGCAGCTCGGCACCACAGGCTGGGCCGGCCTGGGCCAGCAGCTGCAGAGCCTGTGGACCGCCCCCGACACCCCGGCGGCGCCGCTGCCGACCGGCGCACCGTCCCGGCAGACCCAGGTCCTCGGCGTGCTGTGCGCCGACACCGCCGACCCGCCCGCGAGCGCGGACTACCCGGCGCTCGCCGACCTCGCCGGGGCTCGCTCCGGCGACCTCGGTCCGTTCTGGGTCTGGCAGACCCAGCGCTGCGCCGCCTGGCCCGCCGAGGCCACCCGGGACCGCTACACCGGGCCGTGGGACCGGCGTACCGCCGCGCCCGTCCTGGTCGTCGCCAACACCGACGACCCGGCCTGGCCGTACGAGGGCTCCCGCGCTCTGGCCGACACCCTCGCCCGCGGCCGGCTGCTGACCGTGGACGGCGACGGGCACACCGTGCTCGGCAACCCGAGCGGCTGCGCGTCCGGCTACGAGGAGCGCTACCTGGTGGACGGGGAACTGCCGCCGCCCGGCCAGGTCTGCGCCCCGGACCGGCGGCCGTTCCAGTAGCGGTCGCTGATCAGGTCGGCCCCGATCCGAGGGGGCGGGAACCCCCGTGCCGGTCGGGGCCGGCCGGTTCAGGGCTTCCGGCCGCCGCGGTCGTCGGACCGCTCGTCGGACTGCTTGCCGGACTGCTCGTCGGATTGCTCGTCGGACTGCTCGTCCGACCGATCGTCGGACTGCTCGTCCGACCGATCGTCGGACGGCTCGGGGCCCTGCGCACGGTGCCGCCGCAGGTACCAGACCAGCAGGGTGACGGCGACGACCACGGCGATCGTGACGGCGGCGACCCGGCCGACGGTGCCCTCCACCTTGGCGTAGGCGGCTCCGGCGAAGTAGCCCAGGAGGGTGAAGCCGACGCCCCAGGCGAGCCCGCCGAGGGCGTTGTAGAACAGGAACCGGCGGTACGGCATGCGGGCCATCCCGGCCAGCGAGGGCACCAGCGGGCGGACGAAGGCGATGAAGCGGCCGAGGAAGACGGCGGCCGGCCCGCGCCGGCGGATCAGGTCCTGCACGGTGTCGGCCTGCTTCTCGTGGCGCCGCAGCGGGCGGGTGCGCAGGATCGCCGGGCCGAGGTGGCGGCCGATCTCGTAGCCGGCGGAGTCCCCGAGGACGGCCGCGCAGACCACCACCAGGACCATCCAGCCGAGCGAGACGCTGCCCTGGTGGGCGATGAAGCCGCCGAGGACGGCGGCGGTCTCGCCGGGGATGAAGAAGCTGAAGAACAGGGCGTCCTCGGCGAAGACCATGCCGCCGACGGCCGCGTACACGACCGGGCCGGACAGGCTGCGCAGCCAGTCGGTGATCGTGTCCATCGGCCACACCTCGTCGGTGATCGGGCCCCTTTCCGCCCCAATGTAACGCTTGTCGCCCCGCCCGCCCCGGCGGGCCGGGAGGGACGGCCCGGCGGACGGGGGAGAGGACGGCCCGGCGGGCGGGGGAGGGAGGGCCCGCCGGCCGGCTTCCTTAGCGGAACGTTAGATCTGCGCGGCGGTCCTTGCCGCCGTCCGGCGGGCGGCGGCACGCTCTGGGGCACCCACCCGCCGCACCAGATCCCGGGAGCCGCCATGTCCCCGTCCGCCGCCGCCGTCCGTCCGCAGCCGCCCGGCGAGGAGCGCGCCCGGCGGCGGCTCGCCCTGGTCGGCGGGTCGCTGGGCAACCTGGTGGAGTGGTACGACTGGTTCGTCTACGCCAGCTTCGCCGTCTACTTCGCCGACGACTTCTTCCCCGGCAGCAACTCCACCGCGAAGCTGATGAACACCGCCGGCATCTTCGCGGTCGGCTTCCTGATGCGCCCGGTCGGCGGCTGGCTGCTCGGCCGGGCCGCCGACCGGCACGGCCGCAAGAGCGCCCTCACCCTGACCGTCACCATGATGTCCGCGGCCGCCGTGCTGATCGCCGCCGCCCCGACCTACGCCCAGGCCGGCTACCTCGGCGCCGTCGTGCTGCTGCTCGCCCGGCTGCTCCAGGGCATGAGCATCGGCGGCGAGTACGCGGCCAGCGCCACCTACCTGACCGAGGCCTCCGCACCGAACCGGCGCGGCCTCGGCTCCTCCTTCCAGTACGTGTCGATGACCTGCGGCCAGCTCCTCGGCCTCGGCATCCTCATCGTCATGCAGCACACCGTCAGCAGCGCCCAACTGCACTCCTGGGGCTGGCGGGTGCCGTTCCTGCTCGGCGCCGTCTTCGCCGGCGTGGTGCTGTGGCTGCGCCGCCGGCTGCCGGAGACCGAGGCCTTCACCGCCGCGGCCGGCGGCCGGGAGCAGGACGGCGCCCGGGGCACCCTGCGCAGCCTGTGGGAACACCGGCGCCAGGCCGTCCTGGTGATGGCCCTCACCCTCGGCGGCACCGTCGCCTACTACACGTACACCACCTACCTGACCAAGTACCTGATCGGCAGCGCCGGGCTCGCCAAGAACACCGCCACCCTGGTCAGCTTCACCGCGCTCGCCGTCTTCGCCGCGATCCAGCCGCTGGCCGGCCTGCTCTCCGACCGGATCGGCCGCCGCCCGCTGCTGATCACCTTCGCGCTCGGCTGCACCGTCGGCACCTACCCGCTGATGACCGCGCTCGGCTCGGCCTCCGGCTACTGGTCCGCGCTCGGGCTCTCGCTGGTCGCGCTGGTCATCGTCACCGGCTACACCTCGATCAACGCGGCCGTGAAGGCCGAACTGTTCCCCACCCGGATCCGCGCCCTCGGCGTCGCCCTCCCGTACGCCCTCGCCAACGCGCTCTTCGGCGGCACCGCCGAGTACATCGCGCTCTGGTTCAAGAACAGCGGGCACGAGTCCGGCTTCTTCTGGTACGTCTCCGGCTGCGCGCTGGTCTCCCTGGTCGCCTACGTCCTGATGCCGGACACCCGGCACGCGGTGCTCAGCCCCGAGGGAGCCCAGACGGCGGCCGCCGCGGCCGAGGCCGTACGGTAGTGACCTCACAGGTGGGGAGGGGTCCATGCACATGCTGCTCGTCGAGGACGACGACCGGATGGCCCAGGCCCTCGCCACCGCGCTCGCCCGGCGCGGCCACACCGTGCGCCGGGTGGTCCGCGCCGCGGAGGCGCTGCGGCACGCCCGGGAGGCCGAGTTCATCCTGCTCGACCTCGGGCTGCCCGACCTGGACGGCATCGAGCTGCTCCGCAAGCTCCGCACGGTGTGCAGTCTGCCGCTGATCGTGGTCACCGCGCGCAGCGAGGAGCGCGACGTCCTCCAGGGCCTGCGGGCCGGCGCCGACGACTACGTGGTCAAGCCGTTCCGGATGGCCGAACTCCTCGCCCGGATCGACACCGTGCGCCGCCGCAGTTCCGCTTCCGAACAGGCCGGCGGCCAGCGGCAGGTGCGCACCGGCGACGTGGCGATCGACCTGGCCGCCCGTACGGTGACCGTCGACGGCACGCCCGTCCGGCTCACCCGCCGGGAGTTCGACGTCCTCGCCCTGCTCGCCGCCCAGCCCGGCGACGTCCGCTCGCGCGAGGAGATCCTCGACCGGATCTGGGGCGACGCCTTCCTCGCCTCCTCGCGCTCACTGGACGTGCACGTGGCCGGCATCCGGGCCAAGACCGCGCGGGCCGGACTGGTTCGCACCATCCGCGGCTACGGCTACCAGCTCGGCGCACTGGACGGTCCGTGAGGCGCCGCCTGCTGACCGTGCTCACCGCGCTCATCGGCACCGCCGTGCTGCTGCTCGCCCTGCCACTGGCCGACTCCTACGCCCGCGGCCGCACCGAGCACCTGCTGCTGCAGCGCCGGGCCGACGGCGTGCGCTTCGCCGAGCTCGCCGACCGGATCCGCACCGACGCCGACCGCCGCGAACTCGACGCCGAACTCACCCGCTACGCCCAGCTCTACGGCGCCGCCGTGACCGTGGTCGACACCGCCGGGCACACCGTCGGCCGGGCCGGACCGGCCCCGGGCGGAACCGCCGCGCGGCAGGCCCAGGACCGCGCCCTCACCGGCCGCTCCACCGAGGAACTGCCCACCGTCCGCCCCTGGGGCCCGGCCCGCGTGGTGCTGGCCGAACCGGTCGGCCAGGACGAACGGGTGGGCGGTGCCGTTCTGTTGACCGTCCCCACCGACGCCGCGCGGCACGACGTGCTGGTGCGCTGGGTGCTGATCTCGGCCGGGGCCGTCACCGCCTTCGGCGCCGCCGCGCTGGTCGCGGCCGGGATCGCCCGCTGGCTGCTGCGGCCCGTCCACGAACTCGACCGCGCGGTCGCCACCGTGGCGGGCGGGCGCTTCGAACTGCGCGTCGCCTCCGACACCGGCCCGCCCGAACTGCGGCGGCTGCGAAGGAACTTCGACGGCATGGCACAGACCGTCGCCGAATCGCTGCGCCGCCAGCGGGACTTCGTCGCCGACGCCTCCCACCAGCTGCGCAACCCGCTGGCCACCCTGGTGCTGCAACTGGAGAACGCCGAACCGCACGTCCGGCCGGGCCCCGGACGGCAGGCTCACGCCCTGGCCCTGGACGAGGCGGACCGGCTGGGCGAACTGCTGGACGGCCTGCTGGCGTTGGCCCGGCTGGAGGCGGCCATCGCACCGGTCGAGGAGCAGGACGTGTCCGCGGCGGTGACCGAGCGGGTGGCCGCCTGGACGCCGGTGTTCGAGGCGGGCGGGCTGGACCTGACGGCGGACGTCGAGCCGGGGCTGCGGGCCCTCGGGCTCCCCGACGCGACCGGGCGGATCCTGGACGCGCTGCTGGACAACGCGAGCAAGTTCGTACCGGCGGGGGAGCGCGTCCGGGTGGTGGCCGCCGCCGCGCCCGAGGGGGGTTCGGTGGTCCGGGTCACCGACACCGGCCCCGGTGTTCCGGCGGACCAACTGCCCATGCTGCTACGGCGTTTCGCCCGGGCACCGGAGCACCAGAACGTCCCCGGCACCGGCCTCGGCCTGGCCATCGCGGACGAACTGGCCCGCGCCTGCGGCGGATCGCTGACCGTCGGCGCGACCAGCCCGCACGGACTGACCGTCGAGTTCGGACTGCCCGGGGTCCGGGGCACCGGGCTCATGCGTGGGCGCTGATCTCGCCGCCGGCGCCGAGCACGATGTAGACGCCGTTGGCGTCGAGGCCGTCGTCGTGCTGGTTGGCCTCCATGGTGCCCATCACCGCGTTGTCGTTGCCGATGATGTCGGCGCGGTAGTGGAGTTCGCCGACCTTGGTGACCTTGGCCGTCCAGCCGCCCGCGAGCTCGAAGGTGCCGGGGCCCTGGTGGGAGCCGTCCATCCAGGCGTGGACCGTGCCGTCCAGCGCGAGCACGACGAACATGTCGTTGGCGTCCACACCGGCGTCGTGGCCGTTCGCCTCGACCGTGCCGAGGACCTGGCCGTCGTGGACGATCCTGGCGGCGTAGTGCTGGTCGCCGAGCTGCTGGATCTCGACCTTGCTGCCGTCCGGGAGGGGCTGGCTCTTCGTCCCCTTGCCGCTGCTCGCCGGCGGGGTGCTGCGGTGCGAGCCGGTCGGGGTGGCCGAGGCGGTGGTGCCGTGCGTGCCGGGCGAGGCCGGCGGTGTGGCGGTGGCGCTGGGCGCGGTGGAGGCGCCGGGGGTCGGGGTGGCGGCGATGGTGGTGGTCGGCGCGGCGGTGCCAGGCGCGTCGGACGAGCTGCTGCAGGCCGTGGCGGCGGACACCAGCAGAGCGGCGGCCAGGACGGTGCCGGCCAGCGTGCGGACGGCGGGGGCGCGGCGGGTCGTCGAGAAGGGCATGCGGGTCTCCTGCGCGAAGTACGGGTGAGGGAAAGCCCGTTGACCGCGCCGACCCGGACGGGGAGCGGTGGGCGACGGAACGGCGTGCACGATCGAAGGTAGTCCGGGCAGTCGACGGAACGGAGCCTTCCGTGTCACCGGTCCGTCACGCTCTCCACCGAGCCCGTCACCCGTACACCGAGCGGTAGTAGGCCACCGCCCCCGGATGGAGCGGGACGGCCCCGGTGGAGACGGCGAACCGGGGCTCCAGCCGGGCCCCCGCCGTCACGGACCGCAGCAGGGTGGCCCACTGGTCGAAGAGGATGCCGAGCAACTGCCGGACGGCGTCCTCGGGCACGCCCGGGCGGGCGGTCAGGTAGTCGCCGACGCCGAGGGTGGCGACCGGGTTGCCCAGGCCGTACGCGCCGGCGGGCAGGGTGACCACCGTGTAGACCGGGCCGTAGCGCTCGCGCAGCGGCGCGGCGACCGCGTCCAGCGGCACGAACCGCAGCGGCAGCTCCCCGGCGAGCGCGGACACGGCGGGTGTCGGCACGCCACCGGACCAGAACACCGCGTCCAACGTGCCGGTGCGCAGCGCGGCCAGCGACTCGGCCAGCCCGAGCGACTGCTGCCGCACGCCGATCCCCGCCTCGCGCAGCAGCCGCGCGGCCGTCACCTGGAGGCCGGAGCCGACCGCGCCGGTCGCCACCCGGCGGCCCGCCAGGTCGGCGAGTTCGCGCACCGGACCGTCGGCGGGGGCCAGCAGGTGCAGGTAGTTGACGTACACCCGGGCCAGGGCGGTCAGGCCGAGCGGGCGGTCGAAGGTGTCGTGGCCCAGCACCGCGTCCTCGGCGACGTCCGCCGTGGTGAGCGCGAGGTCCACGGTGCCGTCGGCGAGTTGCTGGAGGTTGTCCACGCTGGCGGCGCTGCTCACCGGGGTGAGGGTCAGCCACCCGCTCGCCGTCACGGCCTCGGTGAAGGAACGCCCGAAGGCGTTGTACGGACCGCCCTCGGGGCCGGTCGCCAGCCGCAGCGAGCGCACCGGCCCTTCCCCGCCCGAGCAGCCGGCGGTCAGGGCCGCCACGAGGGCCGCGCCGAGCACGGTGCGGCGGCGCGGGGCGGTGGCGGTCATTGCGGGAAGGATAGCCCGTCGCGCGTCTCGGTTGAACGCGGACACCGCCGGGTCCTCGGGGCGAGGACCCGGCGGTGCCGGGGTGGTGCGAGGTGCGGCCGGGCGTCAGGCGCGGCGGCCGCGCTTGCGGCGGGCGAGGAAGACCGCGCCGCCGCCGACCGCCAGCAGGGCGACGGCCCCGGCCGCGATCGGCCCGGTGTTGGAGTCGGCGCCGGTCTCGGCCAGCGGCGGGCCGGAGACGCTGCTGGTGGCCCCGGCGACGGCGGTGCTGCCGTCGGTGGAGGTCGCCGAGCCGGCCGGGGTGGTGGCCGAGCTGCCGGTGGGCTGGCCGCTCGGGGTGTCGCCGCCGACCGGCTGGCCGGTGGTCGGGTCGAGGATCAGCGTGGCCGACTGCGGGTTCTTGAAGTCGAACATGCCCTCGATGGAGCCGGCGTGCTCGTCGAAGGAGTAGTCGCCGATCCGGCCGGTCTTCCAGTTGTCCTCGACGAAGCGCAGGATCGAGGTCTGGTCGGTCTGGGTGTGGTCGACGAAGTTGGACTTGGCGTACGGGGAGGCCACCAGCAGCGGCAGGCGCGGGCCGAAGCCGCAGCGGTCGGCGTAGCCGCCCCAGCCGGCGTCCTTGCCGCACTGGCCGGGGCCGCTCAGGCTGTCATTGGCGGCGTCGCGCGAGCCGTTGACGGGCTCGGCGAACTTGTGGTCGTACCAGCCGTCCGAGTCGTCGTAGGCGATGACGACGGCGGTGGAGGCCCAGTCCTTGGACTTCTGCACCTTGTTCAGGGTGTCGACGACGAAGTGCTGCTCGTCCAGCGGGTCGGAGTAACCGGCGTGGCCGTCCTGGTAGTTGGCGGCCTTGAGGTAGCTGACGGCGGGCAGGTTGCCGTGCTGGAGGGCGGCGTCGAAGTCGGTCAGGTCGTACTGGTGGTTGGCCTGGCCGTCGTGGCCGATCTCGTCCACGTTCTTCGGCGCGAGGTGCTTCGGGTTCGCCGTGGACTTGTAGTACTGGAAGGGCTCGTGGTGCGGGTTGTAGTCGGTCTGCGAGACGCCCGCGATGTTGTCGTGCGCGGACTCGCAGGCGGCCTTGCCGTCCTTGGTGCCGGTCGGCTTGAAGCCGCCCTGGAACCAGCCCCAGCTGACGCCCTTCTCGTTGAGCAGGTCGCCGATGTTCTTGCCGGTCATGACCAGCTGGTTGTGCTTGGGGTTGGAGCAGTCGTCGTAGCCCGGGTCGGGGTCGTTGATGACGGTGCCTATGCCCTTGGCGTCCGGGGAGGCGACCACGTAGGCGTCGGTGGTCTGCTGACCGGTCTTCGGGTCGACCGGGTAGCCGCCGTGCAGCTGGCCGGAGACCAGGTTGATCGCGCCGGGGGTGGAGGGCCCGTAGTTGGTGCCGAAGGAGTTGTCGCTCATCGCGAAGCGCTGGGCGTAGTTCCAGTAGCCGGTGACGGTGTTGCCGTCGTAGTAGTCCATCACCAGGCCGGGCGCGGTGTACATCGGGGGCTTGCAGCTCTCGACGTCGGTGTGCTCGACGAACTTGTCCATCTTGCCGCCGTCGAAGGCGAGCTGCTCGTCCTTGTAGGTGTGGTCCTGGTCGCAGGTGACGGCCTGCGCCGGGCCCAGCCGCTGCGGGTTGTTCCGGTTCGGGTTCTTGTGCAGCAGGTCGTCGCTGAGGCCGTCCACCTTCGGAGTGTCGGGCTTGGCGGTGAACTTCACCTTGTCGTCGGCGGTGTTGGCCGCGTTCGGGTAGGTGCCGAAGTAGTGGTCGAAGGAGACGTTCTCCTGGAAGATCACCACCAGGTGCTTGATCGGGGTGGCGGTCTGCGTGCCGTCGGCCGCGAAGGCCGCGGGCGCACCGCCGAAGGCGGCCAGCGAGGCCGCGCCGATCAGGCCGGCACCGTAGCGGAGCCACCTGTTACGGGTGGGGACTGCGTGCATGGTCGGTTCCTCGGACGTCATCGTCATACGTGTCAGAAGGGGGCCGTGACGCGCGTAGCTCTCGCGGCGCGGCGGCTAGACGCTAGAGCGTAGCGGTGAACACGGTTGACGGATCCATGTGAACGCCAGGTAAATCGGCGAGGTTCGGAACTCTGCGCCAAGACCTCCGCCAGGCAGACAAGTCCGATGAATGTCTCTCGAATCCGATGATTACGGGACAGGTTTCGACGGTTTCAGGCCAGGAATGTCGTTTCCGTCCCGGTCGGGTCGCGGGCAGCTCCTGCGCGAAACCGTGGTCGAAGTCACGGAACATCACCGACCGGCCTCCAAGAACAGCCGGGGGCGGGCGCCCTGTTCGGGTGCCCGCCCGCGGAGTCGGTCAGGGGGTGCCGGTCAGGAGGCGGCGGCCTCGGCCTGGATGCCCTGGAGGGCCGCCACCAGGGAGTCGACGTCCTGCACGGTGTTGTACAGGGCCAGCGAGGCCCGGGCCGCCGCCTGCAAGCCGTAGGCGGCGAGGGCGGGTTGGGCGCAGTGGTGGCCGGCCCGGACGGCGATGCCCTGCTGGTCGAGCGCCCCGGCGAGGGCGATCGGGTCGGTGCCGGCGAGCAGGAAGGTGAGCACTCCGATCTTGCCCGGGGCCTCGCCGATCAGCCGCAGGCCGGGCACGGTCCGCAGCGCGGTGGTGGCGTAGGCGGTGAGCTGCTCCTCGTGGGCGGAGGCGGCCTGGCGGTCCAGGCCGGAGAGGTACCGCAGGGCCGCCCGCAGCCCGGCCACCCCGCCGATGTGGCCGGTGCCGGCCTCCAGGCGGTGCGGGACGGGGGCGTAACTGGTCTCCTCGAAGCTCACCGAGTCGATCATGTTGCCGCCGCCCTGCCACGGCGGCATGGCCTCGAGCAGCTCCCGCTTGCCGTACAGCGCGCCGATCCCGGTCGGGCCGAAGACCTTGTGGCCGCAGAAGGCGTAGAAGTCGGCGTCCACAGCGGTGACGTCCACCTGGAAGTGAGCCACCGCCTGGGCGCCGTCGACCAGCACCTTGGCGCCGTAGCGGTGGGCGAGCGCGGTCATCTCGGCCACCGGCGGGACGGTCCCCGGCACGTTCGACGCGTGGGTGAGCGCCACCAGCCTGGTCCGGAAGCCGAGCAGGTCCCGGTAGGCGTCCTGGTCCAACTGCCGTCCGGGAGCAGCGGGATCGGGACGATCCGGGCCCGGCGCTCCTTGGCGATCAGTTGCCAGGGCACCAGGTTGGAGTGGTGCGCGGCGGCGGAGACCAGGATCTCGTCGCCGACGCCGAGGTTGGCGCGCCCCCAGGTCTGGGCGACCAGGTTGACGGCCTCGGTGGTGCCCCGGACGAGGGCACGCGGGTGCGGTCGGGCCTCGGTCACCCCTGCGGCGCGGCGGGCAGCGCCCGCAGCCGGCTGACCGGGGAGACGAGCAGCCCGACCACCACGGCGGCGGAGCCGACCGCCGCGACGATCAGCGCGCCCCGGGCGCCTAGTTGACCGGTGAGCAGCCCGGCGGCGAGGCCGCCCAGCGATCCGCCGCCGAACAGCAGGGTCCGGAAGGCCGCCGTCATCCGCCCCATCATCGACTGGGGCGTGACGGCCTGGCGGAGGCTGACGATGATCACCCCCGCCACGCCGAGGCCGAGGTAGGTGGTGAAGAAGGACAGCACGAACATCCCGATCATCACCGGCCGCGGCCCCGCGGCGGCGGGGATCAGGCCCGGGCCCAGCAGCAGCGCCGACTGGCCGACCAGGTAGACCCGGCCGAGCGGGAAGCGGGCGATCACCCGCCGGGCGATCAGCGCGCCGATCAGTCCGCCGACGGAGGCC